>NZ_JBWJIF010000001.1:0-2207533 GCF_056490665.1 Pedobacter folensis | reverse complement strand
AAAATCCCTTTTGGTTACAGCTATATTGTTGATCACACAGCTATCCAAAAGGATTGCAGCGGACAGCAGGACAGGACCCAGCCTACATGGTGCAGGAATTGCGCTCCAAAAACTTCGAAATGCATGGCTATGGTTTTAAATCTCGTTTGCAAACCTGTAAGCCTAAATCGTTATTTCTACCATATTAAGCTGTTAAGGATTTGGATAACATGTTTCTTAATGTCCTAAATTACTTAATGATAAAAGGAATTATAACAGGGCTTATTTCAACCATTAAGCTGTTAGGGTAATTAAGTGATTGGATGTCCTTAATGTTACGTTCCAAATCGTCAGATATTTAATCATCTGGATGATGCTACCATGTGAGTTAAACTATGCTTTTAACCTATTAAAGCGGGATGTTGATAATTTAGAGCTCTTTTAAAACTCATTTAATGCTAAATATGTTAATATCACAAGGTTTGCTGTAATATTTGGTTATCTTTGTTGTTAACAATATATAAACAAAAGTAATGAGTTTTTTTGCAGATAAAAGAAGGGAAGTAATGGTGCATATAGAAAAGTATATGCTGGAGATGATGGATACCTATCTAAAACCAATTGATACTAACTGGCAACCGTCTGATTTTCTTCCTGATTCTACTAGCGAAACATTTTATCAAGATATTAGAATTTTAAGGGATAATGCAAAGGATCTTTCTTACGATCTTGTAGCT
Organism: Pedobacter folensis; assembly: GCF_056490665.1. Taxonomy (NCBI): domain Bacteria; kingdom Pseudomonadati; phylum Bacteroidota; class Sphingobacteriia; order Sphingobacteriales; family Sphingobacteriaceae; genus Pedobacter; species Pedobacter folensis. Next base: position 2,206,817 of record NZ_JBWJIF010000001.1, on the reverse strand, counting down.
GTATTAATAGGTGATACGATCACTGAAGAAGCATTACCTACATACGAATCGTGGTTGGCCATGGTGCAGGGACCAAGCATGAAGGAAGACGGCGGCTGGATGAAATGGAACAGACACTGGACTGCAGAAGAAAACCGTCATGGTGATTTATTGAATAAATATTTATACCTGTCGGGCCGTGTAGATATGCGCCAGATGGAAATTTCTACTCAATACCTGATTGCTGATGGTTTCGATATTGGTACCGGTCATGATCCTTACCGCAACTTTATTTACACTTCTTTCCAGGAGATGGCCACTAACATTTCACACAGAAGGGTAGCCTCTTTAGCAAAAAAAGACGGCGATACTTTATTGTCCAGAATGTGTGGTGTAATTGCATCGGATGAAGCCAGACATGCAAAAGCTTATAAAGATTTCATGAACCGTATTTTTGAGGTTGACCCTAATGAAGCGATGTTGGCTTTTGAAGATATGATGCGCCAGAAAATTGTAATGCCAGCGCATTTCTTACGCGAGGTAGGTTTGAAAATAGGTCAAACATTTGGTCACTTTACTGATGCTGCGCAACGTTTAGGTGTTTATACCGCGATTGATTATGTTGAGATTATGCAACAGTTGATTGAAGATTGGAAAATTGAGGGGATGCGTGATTTAAATGAAGCTGGTGAAAAAGCCCGCGATTATATTATGGCTTTACCTTCGCGTTTATTACGTGTTGCTGAGCGCATGAAAAACCCAACTATAGATTATAAATTTAGCTGGATTGCCGGATAAGAGCAATTGATAGATATATGGAAGCCCCGATGTAAAATCAGGGCTTTTTTTGTTGATTAAATATCCCTATAAGTAAGATTCGTCACCCCTGTACCGAACCTTCGGGATCAGGGTCTATCTTGCAAGAAAGATGCTGAAATAAATTCAGCATGACGATCGCATTAAATAGGAGAACTAAAATCTTTAGAATTGAAATATTGAATTATCAATAAACATCCCCCTGTTTCGCAATATTAAATCCATTTTTAAAAACCTGTTTTTGTGTAGGTAAATCCCAAAGTAAAGGGTTGGTATGATTGAAGTGGATTAAGAAAATTTTATGTTTAATGGCACCATCTTCTTTATCAAATAAGCCTTCTGTTTCGGTTACCAGTGGATGTGGTACTTCTGAAATAGGTCGATTACCGAGTTCGGCATTGGTATAAAATGTAGCATCGAGCATAGCTACATCCACTTTTTTTACTTCTTCAATAATACTTTTGTCCCATTTGCTCCATTTATCAATATCAGGGATGAAAAGATACTTCTTTGCAGGTGTTTCTATCTTAAAACCAGCTGTTTCCGAAAATTCGTCGCGATGAGGAACAGTAAATGCGGTGATCTTATTTTCTGCTATGGCAAGGGGATTATTTGCCTTCAGTTCGATAAGGTTGATGTTTTTTAAGGAAACCAATTGGCTCCATGGGCCGTTTTCTGTTAAAAAAGATTTGAATTTGGAGAGTACATACACATTTAGATTGCGTGTGGCCATTACCTCCCTGCCGAATTCCATGAGGCCTGTGTAATGACCAATGTGAGCATGTGTAAGAAATACGCCTTCTGGTAAATAAGGATAAGTTTCATTCGTTTTTTTTCTAAAATCCTGAAGCTGTGCCTTAATATCAGGTGTTGCTTCAAAAAGCCACCATTTTTTGGTTTTAGGATCTACCAAAGCAAGTGAAACCACATTTCTTCTTAACTTTTCATCTTTCCAGGCCATTTTACAGCAGTTTTTCTGACAACCCATGTGTGGGTAGCCACCATCCTGGGCCACACCTAATACCATAATAAATGATGACTCGGGCATTTTCTGAGCCGAGGCTTGGATCGCAAAGCCAAGTATAAAGATTAATAATATTGCCCTCATTTACATATTTCTTCTATACTGACCGCCAACTTCGTAAAGCGCTTTGCTAATTTGTCCTAACGAACATATTTTACATACTTCCATGAGCTGCTCGAAAATATTATCGCCTGCTATGGCCGATTTTTGAAGTTGTTTTAAAAGATCTGCTGCACGGTCTGCGTTACGATCCTGAAATTTTTGCAATGCCGAAATCTGGTATTGTTTTTCATCTTCTGTAGCGCGTATTACTTCTCCCGGAACAATAGTCGGTGAGCCATTCTTGTTTAAAAAAGTATTCACACCAACAATCGGATATTCGCCTGTGTGTTTAAGTGTTTCGTAATACAAGCTTTCTTCCTGAATTTTTCCACGTTGATACATCGTTTCCATAGCACCTAAAACGCCGCCACGATCGTTGATGCGTTTGAATTCGGCAAGCACAGCATCTTCTACCAGATCGGTTAATTCTTCAATAATAAAGGCGCCCTGTAATGGGTTCTCGTTTTTGGCCAGTCCCAGTTCTCTGTTAATGATCAATTGAATAGCCATCGCTCTCCTAACAGATTCTTCTGTAGGAGTAGTAATGGCCTCATCGTAGGCATTGGTGTGTAATGAATTACAGTTATCGTATATCGCATAGAGTGCCTGTAAAGTGGTACGGATATCATTAAAATCGATTTCCTGTGCATGTAAGGAACGGCCAGAAGTTTGGATATGGTATTTAAGCTTCTGTGATCGATCGTTTCCTTTGTATTTATTCTTAATGGCTTTAGCCCATATTCTTCTGGCTACGCGACCAATAACGGCATATTCCGGGTCGATACCGTTAGAGAAGAAAAAAGATAAATTAGGGGCGAAATCATCGATATGCATGCCCCTGCTTAAATAATATTCAACAAAGGTAAATCCATTGCTGAGGGTAAAGGCCAGCTGCGAAATGGGGTTAGCACCTGCTTCGGCAATATGATAGCCGGAAATGGACACCGAATAAAAATTCCTTACTTTTTCATCAATAAAGTATTTCTGGATATCGCCCATCATCCTCAGCGCAAACTCGGTAGAGAAGATACAGGTATTCTGTGCCTGGTCTTCTTTTAAAATATCGGCCTGAACAGTGCCTCTAACCGAACTGATGGCTTTGGTCCTGATCTTCGCATAAATATCGGCTGGTAAAACCTGATCGCCGGTAACACCTAAAAGCATCAGACCTAAACCATCGTTTCCTTCGGGTAAAGTACCGTTGTATGACGGTCTTGGTATATTTTTCGCCTGATAGATGGCATCAATTTTAGCCTCAACTTCTTTGGTTAAATCATTTTCGATAATGTATCTCTCACATTGCTGATCGATGGCGGCATTCATGAAAAAGCCTAATAACATTGGGGCCGGACCGTTAATGGTCATGGATACAGAGGTTGATGGCGCACATAAATCAAAACCCGAATAGAGTTTTTTAGCATCATCCAAAGTGGCAATACTTACACCCGAGTTTCCGATTTTTCCATAAATATCGGGGCGGATATGCGGATCTTCTCCATAAAGCGTAACAGAATCAAAAGCGGTTGATAAGCGATGTGCGGGCTGACCTAAAGAAACATAGTGAAAACGTTTATTCGTTCTTTCAGGGCCACCTTCTCCTGCGAACATCCGTGTCGGATCTTCTCCTTCTCTTTTTAGCGGGAATACACCTGCTGCATAGGGGAATTCGCCCGGAAGATTTTCGGTTAACAGCCACCTTAATATATCTCCCCAATCTTCATACCTCGGCAAAGAGACTTTTGGTATATTCAGCTTTGAAAGTGATTCGTAAAATAAGGGTTGTTTAATCTCTTTATCGCGGACTTTATAAATGAAAAATTCTTCCTTGTATGCCCTTTTGGTATCCGGCCATTGACGCAATAAACGTTTGCATTCGCCATCTAACTGTTCTTCGAAAAAAGCATAAACCCCCTCTAAATCTCCCCCTGCTGAGGAGACTTTTGATTTGTCAGGTAAATTTGCCTCACTTAACAGATCAATTACACCTTTCAGTTGGTACATTTTGCGGGCAATTGTTGCCTGTTTATCTACCCATTCGTTATACATCTGGCTTGCTTCGGCAATTTCTGCCAAATAGCGGATGCGATCGGGAGGGATGATGTAAATCTTCTCTGACTGATCTGAAGTGAGTTCCATTTTGGCCTTAAAATCAGTTCCGGTTTTTACCTTGATCTGCTCCATTAAGGCCACAAACAGGTTATTCATGCCCGGATCGTTAAACTGCGAAGCCATGGTGCCATAAACCGGAATTTCATCATCCTTGGCGTCGAAAATATTATGGTTGCGCTTGTATTGTTTGCGTACATCACGTAAAGCATCCAAAGCACCTCTTTTATCAAATTTGTTAATGGCCACCAGATCGGCAAAATCAAGCATGTCGATTTTTTCAAGTTGTGTTGCTGCACCAAATTCAGGCGTCATTACGTATAAGGATACATCACAATGCTCGGTAATTTCGGTATCGGATTGGCCAATGCCTGAGGTTTCTACAATAATTAAATCGTAACCTGCCGCTTTGCAGATATCGATACTTTCCTGTACGTTTTTAGATAGTGCAAGGTTTGCCTGCCGGGTAGCTAAGGAGCGCATGTAAACCCTCGGGTTATTGATGGCATTCATCCGGATCCGATCGCCCAATAATGCACCCCCGGTTTTCCTTTTTGAAGGATCAACGGAGATAATGGCTAAGGTTTTATCTTTCACTTCTACCAGAAAACGACGTACCAATTCATCTACCAATGATGATTTTCCTGCCCCACCGGTTCCGGTGATACCTAAAATAGGAGCAGTGTTATTTTTGGAAAGTTTCTTTAATTCATCAACAAATTTCTGGGCACCTTCAGGATCATTTTCTGCAACCGTAATGGCTCCGGCAATGGCTTTGATATCTTTTGCAGGAATGGTTTCGAGCTCGTTGGTGATGCTGGCTTTGGTCATGAAATCGGTTTGTGCGAGCATATCATTGATCATGCCCTGTAAACCCATCTTGCGCCCGTCATCTGGAGAGTATATTTTAGAAATTCCGTAGGCCTGGAGTTCTTCAATTTCTGAAGGTAAAATTACACCACCGCCACCTGCAAATATTTTGATGTGGCCTGATCCTCTTTCCTGCAGGAGATCGTACATGTATTTGAAATACTCAATGTGTCCGCCCTGATAAGAAGTCATTGCAATACCCTGAACATCTTCCTGAATGGCACAATTTACCACTTCATCAACTGACCGGTTATGGCCGAGGTGGATAACTTCAGCCCCTGAAGACTGGAGGATACGACGCATGATATTAATGGTTGCATCGTGCCCATCGAAAAGAGAAGCAGCGGTTACAAAACGGATTTTATTTTTAGGCTTATAGATTTCTACTTGTTGCATACTATGGGATTTTAGGGGTCGGTATGCGCTCATTACCGATCCTTGTTTCCAAATATATTTGGTACGCAAATGTACTAAAATAAGCAGCTTAAACAGCGAATACCCTATACCGTTATGGCTTTTGGTTCAGCTATAAATCTCGCCCGAATTGCAGTAAATAACCGTTATTGTCGTAAATGGCAAACTCTCTCATGCCAAATTCGAAATCTTCAAGCGGGTAACAAACTTCGCAGGTATCTTTTAAACTTTCCCAGAGGCTTTCTACTTCGTTTGTTTTGATATAAAGTGAGCCGCTCATAATCGGTTTGGGGATATTGTGGTGCACATTAGGGATACAGAACATTATTTCTATACCATCTTTCTGGAGACTTAACCAGCTCAGGTCATCGAATTTTGCAGCACAGCTGAAATTTAAAATTTCAGTATAGAATTTTAATGTTGCCGGCATATCATGCGACTCGAGCATGGGGGTAAGTTTGGTTGCGGTGTATGTTGCCATGATCTAAAATAGGGAAAATGGTTTAATATTTTTAGCATGTATACATTTGAGGATATGTAAGAAATAATTAGATTAACATTTATTAATAATGAATTAATTTTTAGCTTCTAGTCCAGGTCGATCGTCATGCTGAATTTATTTCAGCATCTTTTTTGGTATTAAAAATATCTAGTCCAAAAAGAACTAACGTTTACGAAAAGTATTAATTTTTCCGCTCTCTGCCGCGGGGGCATGGTAGTTTTTCGCAGATCATGATGTTTTATTTGTGCTCAAGACCCGATTTTCATCGGGGTTGGAGCGCCAAAGTACCCAAAGCGCTTTGTCAATCCGGCAATGTGGCTTCTCACTGTCCCAGGCTCATCAAAAAAACAGCAGCACTTCGTTTAATCAGGAATTGTTTTTATTTTCTTTGGTCTGATTGAGCCCTTCGGGCTTTGTGTTCAATACATTTTAAAAGCAGAGAATCATCATTATTGAACACAAAACCACTGTGTTTAAGGTTTGGTGGTGCAATTTGTTCTATTCTGTAACTGTTTTTTTGATTTTTCTGCCACTTGGGATTGACGACGTTCTTTGGTAAAGTCTGAACTTTATTAACGTTGGTTAGCAAAATGCATAAAAAACAATCAAAAGATGCGTCCACACCATAGGGACGCAGTCGGGATTCCTCCACGCGATGAGAATACTTTTTAAGGACCTATCACTTTTGCTTTAAAACAAAAAAACTATGCCGGTGGGCATAGTTTTTCGAATTATTTATTGGTAATCTCTGTGATCGGTTCTCCAACAGTACCATTTGGCATTTGAATATGGAGTAGTGCCGCCAGGGTAGGCGCAATATCGGTCATGTAATGTGTTTTATTAGATGCTCCGGCTTTGATCCCCCAGCCCATAAAAACCAATGGGATATGCGAATCGTAGGGGTTCCAGTTTCCGTGCGTAGTACCTGTGCTACCACCATTAAACCAGTTTGGGGCTAGTACATAATAAATATCACCACTTCTACGGGCATTGTATCCGTTTGTAATCATTTTTTTCTGGATTTCCTGAATGGTAGATTGTGATATTTTAGCAATATCAACTGCATTCTGGAAACCGTCTAATCTTTTTAAGAATTCTACCGATGCCGATTTAATTACATCGAAACTCACATTCCCTTTGTCAGTTTTGTCATGATCGAAAATGATCTGGTTATTCATCGATTTTAAAACAATATTGTTAACCTTAAATTTATCATTTAAATAAGCATTTAATTTGTTTGCAATATCTCTATCGCTCACTACGCCTGAAGGTAATTTATTCTCCTGCATAAATCCAGGAACATGGGCAGCACCGTGGTCGGCAGTTAAAAATACGGTATAGTTTCCTTTACCTACTTTTTTATCCAGGTAATTGAAAAACTCCTCGAAGTCTTTATCTAAACGTAAATAGGTATCTTCTGCTTCGACTGAATTCGGACCGTAAGCATGACCAACATAATCGGTAGATGAACAGCTTACTGCCAGAAAATCGGTAATGTTATCCTGTCCTAAATCTTCAGAAAGAATGGCCAATTTGGCCAGGTCTAAAGTGATGGTGTTACCGTAAGGTGTACTTCTGATGGCATCGAAGTTTTTATCAATGTTTTGGGTAAGCTGGTGAGGGAAGGTACTCGCTTTTCCTTCGTAAGCTTTCTCATCTGCAGTGCTGTTTACATAAGTATTCATTGGATACAATGTTTCCCAGTTTTTTGCATAAAACTTATTGGCTAATTTCAGCTTATTGTAATCAGCAATCCAGGTGGGTACTTCTTTCATATAATAAGTACTGGTAATCCAGTTTCCGGTGCTGCCTTGATACCAATATGCCGCATTTGCCGCGTGGCCAGCCGGAAGGATCGAACCCCTGTCTTTTAATGAAATGCCGATTACTTTACCTCTAAAATTTGTAGCTAACCTCAATTCATCAGTAATGGTGGTGGTTAACATATTTTTAGGCGACATATTCCCTTCTGATGAAGGTGTACTGCCAACAGTAGATGCAGAAGAATCTTCAGTACAATATACATTCTTTTTAGTTTCAGGATCATACCAGTCGTTGCCGATAATACCATGAACCGCCGGAACCGAACCCGTATAGATACAGGTATGGCCACATGCAGTATAAGTTGGGGTATAGGGAATAAATGTATTTTCTACAGAAAAACCCTCATTTATTAATCTTTTAAAACCACCGTTGCTATAGCGGTTATAATAGCGGTATAGATAATCCCAGCGCATTTGGTCAACCACTAAGCCAACCACCAGTTTAGGACGGGCAACTTCGGCAGGGAATGCTTTAGCAGTTGCTGTGGCAGGTTTTTTAGTTTGGGCTGAGGAAAGCGAAATCGAAAAAATAGAAATGGTAAAGATTAGACAGGATATTTTCTTCATTGTGTTTTAGTTAAAGGGCTAAAGTAATAACTTTTAAGTGAAGATATTTTGAAGTTTATGTAAAGATTTAGAAACTATTGCAATATTGATAGGCTAATCGGATATGTAGTATTAATTACGCGCAAACGTTTGCCTTATTGATACAAGTCAGAAAGCGGTTAATTGGTTCAATACTTTGAATTTGAAGGGTAAAAATCATATAATTCGGATTAGGTGCCTCATTTTTAGGTTGTTAAAATAATTATTTCAGGTCTAAAAGGGCAGTCAATCGTTTGTGTAGACAAAAAATAATATCAGCATAGTTTTATGAGTAGTTTTAATAACCAAATACATTCCTAACCTAATCTAAAAAAATTATGAAACCATTTACTTTTTTTTCCTGGTCGTTAACGGCTTGGATGATGCTATTATTTTCCATGATGTCTTGTCAAAAGAACATTATTGCTGAAAATCCCCAATTATCAATACCCAAAATGAGTTCGGTGAATGCAGCTCTTGTCAGCGGAGAAAACGCTGCTCCATCAGAACATCTTTATTTTTCTTTTCCGTCTGATGCTATTGCCAAAATACATAAAATAAAAATTACACAATCTGCCAATGCCGAATATTTTTCTGTACATAATTATTCGGGTGGCTATGCAGGCTTACAGCAAACACCTGATAATTCCTTTGGAACACCAAACATCCTTATTTCCTCATTATGGGATCCGAATACTGCTGGCGGGATCTATTCTGAAGTGGCTTATACAGGCCCACAAACCATTAGCAGTCGGTTTGGAGGAGAAGGTGATGGATATAAAACAATTAATCCATACCAATGGGCGCTTAACACCTGGTACAATATAGCCTTAAGGGCATGGAAACGTGATGGGAAATTATATATAGGCACTTTTATCCAAAATCAATCGAGTGGTGTCTGGTTTCATACCAGTACATTGGCTATTCCTGAGCGCACCACCTTTCTGGGTTCGGGTAACGATGCGTTTTTAGAAAACTGGGTTGGAACTAATCCTGATTATGATGGAAGATATGTTAGAAAGGCATTTTTTAAAGATTGCTGGAACTTAAGCACAAGCAATACCTGGGTGAAACATACCAGCAGAAGTTTTAGTGCCAATGCTGGAGATGAAGGTAGAAACGGGATTTACGACAGGGCTTTTAATTCAGGTTATGATACTACTGAAGATGCTTATTTTATGGAACATGGAGGAAATACACAACCTAGTGCCGCTTTTGGTACAGGACGCACATTAAGCCTTCCGGCACAAAGCAACCAAGGCACTGCACCTACATTAACCATTGGAGAAGTACAATCTGCAACGGCTGTTGCCAGTGGTAATACGGTTACCGTAAACTGGGTAAACAATCAGCTCAAAAGTCCGCAACTTTCTTCAAAAATAGAATTACTAAATTCATCAGGTGGAGTAGTTAGTACGGTAAATGAGGTATTGCCTCAAAAAAGATCCGTAACCATTTCCAGTACCCTAGGAACAGGTAGTTATTCGGTTAGAATTACCCTTACAGATATTTTTAACCAGAATTCAACACCACTAACAGTGCCGGTTACCAATGGCATTTCAGCCAGTACATGGTATAAAATAAAAAATGCATCAAGCGGACTTTACCTCGCCATAGAAAATAACAGCACAGCTAATAGTGCCTTTTTAGTTCAAAGTACCAGTGCTACCGGCAATGGCCAGAAGTGGCAATTTAATACGCAGGGAACAAGTTATGTTATTGTTAATGCCAACAGCACTAAAGCATTGGATATTTCAGGAGGGGTACAGGCATTAAATGGGAACATCATTCAGTATACCGTTACAAATGGAGCAAATCAAAAATGGAATTTAATTCCTGTTGGCGCCAATAAATATGTAATTCAAAGTAATCTTTCGAATCATTATGTTCTTGACAATCCGGGTAGTGGTACAAGCAGTGGTACTAAGATTGTTCAGTATAGTATGAATGGTACTTCGGGATCATCAAATCAGCAATGGCTACTGGAAGCACAGTAGTTTAATTATAAGCAAAGGAGATGATGGTATTGATCTCCTTTGCTTATATCGCTTCGGCTACCACAAACGTACTTCCACCAATAAAAACCAAATCTTTTGGATCGGCTGATTGAATGGCCTTTTCTTTGGCCTCGGCTACCGAAGCATAACTGCTTCCAATTAAATTAAATGTTGCCGCCTGTTCTTTAAGTTCATCAGCTGCTAAACCGCGTTCTAAATCTGGTTTGCAAAAATAGTAAGTCGCATTTTTTGGCATTAAGGATAAAACTTTCGAAATATCTTTGTCCTTTACCATTCCAAAAACAATGTGCAGGTTTTGATAAGTGGTTTGCGCGATGTTTTTAATTACCTCGGTAATGCCCGCTTCATTATGGCCGGTATCGCAGATAACTAAAGGATTTTTAGCCAAAGTTTGCCAGCGTCCCTGTAAACCGGTTTGCTTTTTAACCTGACTTATCCCTTTGTATATTGCATTTTGGTCGATTTTAATACCTGTTTTTTCGTTCAGCACAGCCAGCGTTTCTAAAACCGTTAAAATATTTTTATGCTGATAAACCCCGGTAAGATCGCTCTGAAGATTTTTGTATTTGATTTCATCTTTCTGATATACGGATAAGGAAAGTTTATTGTTCCTGATTTTAAAATCTTTCGCGGTTAATACAGCATCGGCAAAAACAATGGGTGCAGCTTGCGATTTAGCTTTGTTTATAAATACAGGAGCAGATTCTTCCTGTGTTTCGCCAATAACGACTGGGATATTCTTTTTAATAATACCTGCCTTTTCGCCGGCAATTTCTGCCAGAGTATTGCCCAGCATGTTCATGTGGTCGAGACTGATATTGGTAATCACCGAAATTTGCGGGGTAATGATGTTGGTCGAATCTAATCTTCCGCCTAAACCCACTTCGATTACCGCCACATCTACCTCGTGTTTAGCAAAATGATCGAATGCCATGGCCACAGTAACTTCGAAAAAAGAAGGCTCCGTTTTTTCGATCAGTTTTTGCTGATCTTTTACGAACGACACGACTTCAGTTTTGCTCATCATTTTTCCGTTGATGCGGATGCGTTCGCGGAAATCTTTTAAGTGGGGAGAAGTGTATAGTCCTGTTTTGTATCCCTGCGCCTGCAATACCGAAGCCAGCATGTGTGATGTGGATCCTTTTCCATTGGTACCCGCCACATGGATGCTTTTAAATTTATCCTGTGGATTATCCAAAGCCTCACAAAGAATAATGGTATTGGTTAAATCTTTTTTGAAAGCAGATGCGCCAACGCGGGTAAACATCGGGAGTTTACTGTATAAAAAATCAAGCGTTTGTTGGTAGTTCATAATAAGCATCAAATATAAGTTGACTGGAGTTATTATGAAACGAAATGAGGAGATTTCTTCCGAAGTTTTGGCTGGTTGTTTTGGGGGAAACTTCTGAGATCTTTAAATGATTTTGATGGTCTGTGAGGACACAGACCATGGATTGTAGTGAGTTTATCGTCAGGCTAATCCTATAACTAACAGATTTATGTTATTAGCTGTTTGTTTTAAAGGGTGACGATAATAATAAAAATGGTCTGTTGGGACACAGACCTTTTTTATTTTTTTATTTCACTTTGAAGTTGAATATCACAATTCCGGTTTGTACATCAGGAGCTGATTCTAATTTGTTTAAACTTGCGCCTAATACCGCCTGCTCACATTTTCTCCAGAGGGTTAAATCAGATAGGGTAGTGCCTTTTGCTCCTGCACGGGCCTGGACCACTTTACCGTTTTTATCTACACGAATTTGAACAGCAATTTTACCTGCGCTTTGTCCGTCATCCTGAATTCTAGGGATATCGATAAATTTTCTGCTCGCCAATGATAACTGTACATTGCCATTTCCGGAACCACCTTCGCCATAATTTGATGCTAACGGATCGCCATCTTTATCGCCCTGGTTGCCTGGTGTTTTTCCGGTTCCATCTCCCTGACCCTGGCCAGTATTCTTTTTGCCTTTGTAAAGTGCGTTTTGGTTAATTACCGGTTTGGCCGGTTTATCTTCCGTAACCGGGGTTGGTGCCGCTGTGGTTGGTTTTGTAGGTTTGGTGTTTACCGCAATGGCATCTTCCGTATTTTGTGTTTGTACTTCTTTGTCGCTGCTTTGGGTAGATGTGGTTGGGGTAACTTTTTCTTCTGGCGTTACCTTTTCAGGTGGTTTGCCATTCGCATTTGGATCTGCCGATGGTTCTTCAATACTCGTATAATCATCGCCCATACCTTCAGCAGAAGTTCCATAATTTACAACCATACCACCCATACCTACTTCTTCAGGTGGCTGGAAAGAACCAATCACAATAAAAAAGCTGATCAACAATAAAAAGCCCATAATTCCGCTTGCTATGGCAATGGCCTTAGGGTAATTATTTTCCTCGTTAGGTACGTTTTGTGCTTTGTAGTTCATTATTTTTTAGGCTCAACGGCTACAACAAGTTTTAATTTTAATTTATTGGCAATATCGTTTACCACAAATCCATCCTGATATGTCACATTGCGCGATACATATAAAAGAATGGTCATATCTGGTGCCAGTTTTTGGTATGATGCCAAAGTTGGCTCTAATTCTTCAATGCTCACTGGTTTTTTTTCAACGAAATATTTAAGGTTTTCGTCTATCGTAACCGTAACTGCTTTCTTGGCGGTAGATTGCTGCCCGCTTGATGATTGCGGCAATAATAATTTAACCACCGTAGGATTTACCACGGCAGAGGCCAATAAGAAAAACAACATCAGGAAGAACATAATATCGTTCAACGCTGAAGTATGTACTTCTACCGATCCTTTTGTTCTTTTGCGTAAATTCATTATTTGCCTGGTTCTTCTAGTAAATCAATAAAATCAATTGCATCGGTTTCCATTTTAAGAATGATTTTTTCAACCATAATGTTTAAAATGTGATACAGTACGTAAGCGATAATACCGATAATTAATCCGGTTGCAGAAGTAATCATTTTGGTATATAAACCACCAGAAATCGTACCGATTTCAATTGCACCTTTTATGGATACCTGGTGGAAAATCGTAATAACCCCCACAATGGTACCTACGAAACCAAGCATTGGCGCAATACCTGCAACAATACCCAATATACTGATGTTCTTCTCTAATTTAGAAACCTCTAATTTACCCACATTTTCAATCGCACCTTCAATGTCTTTAATTGGGCGACCAATGCGTTTTAAACCTTTTTGCAACATGCGCGAAAGCGGAGAGTTATTGTTTCTTAAAAGCGACATTGCGCCCTCTAAATTTCCGGATTGGATATAAGACCTGATCTGCCCCATTAGGTTCGATTCGTCTTTAGTTGCTTTTTTAATGGTTAAGTAACGTTCAACAAAAATAATCAAAGCTAAAAAAGCGAGGAAGGCCAATGGAATCATTACCCAGCCGCCTTTAAAAAGCAGATCGATAAAATGTAATTCTGGTTGTGGTTGTGTTACTGCCTGGTTAACCGCATTTGCGGTGTCTTGTAATGCTTGTGTGGTGTCCTGAATTAATAAAGTTATCATTATGGTTGTGTGTTGTTAGATTTTTGTTGTACGAAATATCCTTTTCCTTTTAGTTTTTTCTGTAAAATATCTTTCTGTTCTTTAGCTTCTTTTTCAGTTGTAAAACTCGCTATACTTACCTTTTTTAAACGGCCGGGTACTTTTGCGATTTCAGCATTTAAACCGATTTTTTCCATTTGTTTAATAAATATCATTGCTTTTTTCTCTGATTGAAAAGACGCTGCAATAACGTAAAACGTAGAAGGACCAGGGTTTGGTACAATTTTATTTTCTTTTGGTGTTTCTACAATAGGTTTAACCGCAGGTTTTGCCGCTACTTTTTTAAGGGTATCTGCTTTTTTCTGAACCTGATTGGCTTTTAAAATGCTATCTGTTTTGGCTATTGAATCCTGTTTAGCTTGTAAGGTATCGATAACAACCTTTGGCGAATCGACAATTGCTTGTTCCTGTTTTACAGGCGCTGTTGTTTCACCGGTGAATAATTCGGGCTTAACCAGATAGGTTATCGCTGCAATAACCACCAAGGCCAAAACGGCAATGGTAATCATCAGCCAGGTAGACATTCCTTGCCGCGTTTCATCCCCATGTTCAATTGGATCATGGCCAAAACGGTTTGGGTGCTCAGCATGCTGCTCTTTTATAAACGCTGGCGCCTCAATTACTGGCTCTTCTTTTTTAGCTTCGTCTTCTAAATTGATGTATGTTTTTGGTTCCTCTGATTCCGACCTCAGCGAGAAACGGCCTGGGTGTTCACTTTGCGGGATAACCGTTTCTGGGACTTCTACTGTATTGGCTTCTTCAGATGCAGCAGTATTTTCTGCAACATTTGTTTCATCTTGTGCATCGTCTGATTCTGGTGTTTCAATAGCAGGATGTTCAGTCGCGATATTTTCAACTTCCGGTGCAGGTATTTCTACTTCATCAACAGTATTTGCTATTTCTTCTTCCTCAGTTGGTGTTTCAGCCGATTCAGGTGTTTCAATCGCATGTTGTTCGGCAGCAATATTTTCTACCTCCGATTCTGGCGTATGACCAAAACGGTTTGGATGTTCTTCGTGCTGTTCTTTGATAAAATCAGGCGCCTCAGTAATTTCTGCTGCAGCGTTTTCCGTATGCTTTAAAGTGTTTTTAAGATCATCTTTAACTTCATCCAATTCAATATTTTCGATTACCGGGGCCTGGTACGACTTATTTTCAAATGGAGAAGTTACCGCCGGTGCTTCCGCAATTTCATCATAAACTTCTTCCTCTGGTTGGGGTGAATCGGTTTTTGTTTCTTCAACTGCGGTTTCTGCCAATGACGGAAGTCCGTAAAACTCAGAACCATAGTTCATGTTTTTAACCGGTTCGAAACCTAATCCTTGTTCGGTAAAAAATAAGCGGCCGGTATTTTGCAGTTCGGCCTCATGGTTTAGCTCTAATTTTTGATTGACTTCTTCAACAAACCCAGCGATTTGATTACGGGCATCTTCAATTGCAGTATTCGTTTTAGCCGAAATAAAATTGGCTAAAGCATCTTCTTCGGTTACTTCGGCCGAAAACTGCAGCGTATATCCGGGAGGCAAAAACGTTTGTTTTTCCTTATCGTATCTTCCCGGGTATTTCTTTTTATAAAAGGTGCCCAAGCCGGTAATACCAACTTCTTTGCGTTGCTGCAAGAGTTCTAACAGGTATGATAAGATATCCATTCGGGTAAAATTAAGCGTTTAAAATTAAAAATTATATTCTACCTTCAAATAGTGTCTATGGGTGCTATTACACATCCTATTCCAATAAAGAGACAAAAACGAGTACAGTTTTGTTATTTTAGTTATGAAAAAAATCATAGTTTTTTAAACCTATAGCTGTATCCGTGCAAAGATAACGGTTACAAAGATAGAAATGGTATGCTAGTAAGCAAATGGCTAAATCGATATAATATCTAATTTGAAGCTAAAACCTAAGCCATAGAAACGCTTTACGATAGAAAAGCGTATGTTGAAAACGAAAAAGGGGAATTTAAAAGCGGCTGTATCATGAAACAAAAACAATTCAGATCTGTCTCGTTGAGCTGATAAAGTATGTAGGCTTGCCTCGTGTAGGCTACTATTGATAGATTAAATAGAAAGGTCGTCATTGCGGGGAGGAACAACAGAGCAATCTTTTATGCTTGCGAGCCCCTGCTATAAGGATTGCTTCATCAAATGAAAAATTGGCTTCGCAATGACGACCTCTTCTTAGGTTTTTTGGTAATTAACAATTATGAAAAGCGCCTATAAACAAGGAACGGTAGTAGACCAATCGGTACTCTCCATATTAAGTAAGCTTGCAGTGTGCCCGTGCCCGGTTGCATCAGCAATGGTGGTTCCGGTGTCTTCGTCAAATTTCCAATAGGCCTCCAAGTTGGTACTGCTTGCACTTACACTACATTTGTTGGCAGAAATTGCCGACTGTGCCAGTGCCGATTTCCAAACCCGCATTTCATCAAACTGACCATTGAAACCTCTGTTGGCATCCCAGCTTCTCGAAATCTGGAACGTACCATTGGCAGCAATAGTACCAGTTGCGCTCATGCTGGCATCTAAAGTTCCATTGATGTAGATTTTCATGGTCGAGCCATCGTATGTAGCCGCAATATGATACCAGGTATTGGCACTTAGGGCTGTCGCTGAATTTAGTTTTTTAGGTGTTGCACCACCTGTATTCAATACAAACTGTACTTTATTATTGGCTAAGGAAGCATCACCTAAACGGAGCAAAGCCACATTGGCGTCGCTCACTTCAATACCCATAATGGTTGAGATATTTGGCGCAGTAGCTTTAAAAGCGCTTGGTTTAACCCAGGCTTCGTAAGTTAAGCTGGTACCGGCAAGATTGAAAGTATTCGAATTTAAATATTCATTTGTGCCGTCGAAAACCAATGAACGGTTTCCAGCTGCTGGTGGTGTACCTCCATTTCCATCGATACAGTTTGCTTTTACGGCAGTTGCAGAACCATACAAAACGTTAGACATGGCCGATAATTTGGTTTGAGAGTTGTTGGCGACATTATAAACCATTGCACTGGCCAAACCATTATTTTTTACATAAGTGGCTACTGCTGCCTGATCGCTATTACCCAAATCAGTACCTAAGCCCAATTTACTTTTGGGTACACCAGCA
The DNA here is from genome assembly GCF_056490665.1 of Pedobacter folensis. Classification (NCBI taxonomy): domain Bacteria; kingdom Pseudomonadati; phylum Bacteroidota; class Sphingobacteriia; order Sphingobacteriales; family Sphingobacteriaceae; genus Pedobacter; species Pedobacter folensis. Next base: position 2,189,915 of record NZ_JBWJIF010000001.1, on the reverse strand, counting down.
TTAATGTAAGGCTGTAAACGACCCGCATAATTGGTAGAAAAGTAAGTTTGCTCAAATACATAATCTAAAATATCGCCCAGTTTTTGGTTGTTATAAGTAGACGTAAAATAATTGGCCTGATTGAATGCAGCCATGGTAATCAGTTTGTCGGCACCCATACGTGCCCTCAACGCTGCAGCTGCCAGCACGAGCGAACCATCATTTGCAGTACAGGCAGAATACTCATCATCAATATCAATTCCATCTAAGCCATATTGCTGTACGGCATTGGCACATTGAATGGCAAAGGCATCAGCCTGGGCATAGGTGGTAAAACAGCCCCAGCCTGCATTTTGGTGATTCCCAAGTACATCGAGCACTACTTTTATGCCTAGTGATTTAAGATAAGCTACCTTACCCGAATTTAAAGTTTCCTGTACCTGCGGATTGAAGTATAGGGTAGGTGTGCCATTTACTGAATTGATATTCGCCGCAAAAATAACAGAAACACCAAATAACTGACTTGCTGAAGTTCCGTAGGTATAACAACCCGGATTTACAAAATTGTTACTGTTAACCTCCACGTAGGCGGTCATGAATGGAGCGGTTAATGCCAGGGCAGAAGCATTGGTTGCAGCCCGGGCTGTACTTTTGGAATTTAATTGGTTGTCTTCTCTTTCAGAATTGGCTTTTTTACAAGCGTACAACAAGGCGAAAGCTGTTAACAGCAATACGCCGAAAACGGTTAGTTTTCTCATAGGTTTAAAAATTTTGGTTAGAAATAGGTTTTTATAAAAACGGTAGGACAACTTACGTCATCCTACCGGGTAATGCTTGGGGCGATTAGAAATTCGGTTTATCGATATCCCACCATAATCTGGTACCGCCATTGTCTGGTCCGCCTAAAAGGCCAACCGCTTTAACAACCTCGGCGCTGTTACCATTTCCGTATTCAGTTGATGGAAATGGTAATCTTCTGATCTGGGTTTGGGTATTGATACTTCCTGCACTGTTATTATTGGCTACTGCAAATAATTTAGGGTAACCTGTACGTCTGTATTCACTCCAGGCTTCCTGTCCGTCAGGGAAAATAGCCAGCCATTTTTGTGTAATAATGCGCTCTAATTTTAGTTCATTGGTAGATGTAGGGTCCCATTTTACGGTTATTGTACTTACGGCTGCAGCATTGTTTCCGGCATTTTTTGGATCTACATAGGCTGTAGGTTTACTGGTTGCATCTGCTAAATAACTTCCTGCAGCTACGCTCCATTGCTGTAAAGAGGTGGTAATTCCGGTTTCATAATTGGTTTGTGCATCTCCTGCACCTGTCCAGCCACGTAAAGCAGCCTCCGCCTTTAAAAACCAAACTTCAGCAGCAGTCATTAAAATTTGTGGTGCTTTTTGTCCGATAGGCGATTTGGCATTATCTGTTGAGTTTAAAGTAGAATAAGTTTTATAACCTGCTTTACCCAGACCATTAAATGAGGTGTTTGCACCCGATCTGATTCCTATATATTGACCCGTAAATAAAGGATCGGTAGCAGGTCTGGCATAAACCGGTAAGCGCGGATCGTTATAACCCACCAGATACGTTTGCAAAGCTGCACCTAAGGCATTATCACCATCGTAAGCAACGGTAACCACCCATAAGTCGTTGTCTCTTGTACCCGATTGTGCTACCGCTGCATTATCTGCTGCAGTAGTTAATAAACCGCCAGGTGCACTTAAAGCTTTTTCGGCCTGAAGTTTAGCCGTCGCCGCGTCAGCCTTTACAATACGTGTAGCCAAGCGTAAACGTAAAGAGTTGGCTAATTTTAACCATTTAACCGGATCGCCAGCATAGATTAAATCGCCCTTATCAAAAAAAGACGTTTTACCAGGATTGGCAGCAATATAGGCCTGTAAGTTATTGGCTGCTGTATCGATCTGTTTAAAAAAGGCATTATAAACCGTTTTCTGATCTTCATAAGGTGTAGATACCAAAGAAGAACCTGCCGTAGTATATGGAATCGGGCCAAATTTATCTGTTACCCTGCTCATGGCCATTACCTGAACCAAAAGGGCAATTCCCCAGGCTTCAGGCGATTTGGTTTTTACCTCGCTCTGGCCGATTTTAGAAATCGGAGCCATTACATAATTATACTGATCGTTAAAACCGGCACTGTTCCAGCCATCATTTAGCGAATAATTCATGTTGTTGATCCCGCCACCGAAAGGTGTAGGTGCCATCATGTAACCACTAAAAGCATCGGCACTGAGGTTTTGTGCAATCTGATAGTTGTGAAAAATTTCTTGCTCTATTGGACCAATTGCCGATTTTAAAAGCGCAGTAGTCTGCTCAGGTGAAAGTGCCGTTGGGTTGGTGTTAAAATCTTCAAAGTTTTTTGTACATCCAAAATTTAAGGACATCAAAGATGCCAGCAAAACAGCAGACAATCCTTTAATCCCGTTATTGGAGGATTTATGATATATAGTTTTCATGTTGTTTTTGAATAGAGTTAAAATGATAAATTTAGATTGAAGCCTAAACTGCGTGTTGCAGGCTGGTTAAAAACATCTACACCAGATAAACCATTGCCGGTAGACATGGTGATTTCAGGATCGAAAGGCGCCTTTTTATAGAAATAAAACAGGTTTCTGCCAGTAACCGAAAATTTAACACTTTTAAACGTTTTGCCGGTTAACGGGAGAGTATAACCTAAAGCAGCTTCTCTTAAACGGACCACTGTAGCGCTATAAATATATTCGCCAGATACACCCGATCTGCCACCCACAAAAGAATAGTAAGCTTGTGGATTAACCGTTGTAGATACTGCGTTACCTTTTGTATCTACACCATCAATTTTAACGCCGCCTTGAGCCCTGGCATTACCAGTTGCTTCAGATACACCTGCTTCGTCCATTAAGGCTTCGGTAAGTGATAATACCTGACCGCCGAATTTACCATCAACTAAGAAACTTAAGCTGAAATCTTTATAATTGAAACTGTTATTCCATCCCAGTTGGAATTTTGGGTTTGGATTGCCTACGTAGTTAAATTCTTTACTTTTTAGCGGTGTATAGGGCGAAGCAGTTGTTCCATCTCCACCTAATATGATGCGGTTTTGTGCATCTCTTTGTAAAGTATAGCTATAAATATCACCGTAAGAACCACCCACTTTTAGCCTCGAAATATAAGAGGTATTGCCTGCGCCTGTTAAATCTACACTGTTAATTTTATCAGCAGAAGCGATATCGATGATTTTATTCCTGTTTAACGAACCGTTTATTGAGGTATTCCAGTTCAGTCCATCGCCTTTAACAACATCAGCACCTAAAATAAACTGGAAACCTTTGTTCTCTACATTACCTGCATTCAGATAGCCTGTTGATACCAACGAGGAAGGAGGTGCCACTACAGGGATATACTGGTTTTTGGTATTGGTTTTATAATAGGTAAAGCTGAAATTGATTCTGTTTGACAGGAAACGTAAATCGGTACCCACCTCAAATGATTTTGTTCTTTCAGGTTTTAACTCCCTGAAAGCAGCATTGGTGTTGAAATTTAATGCACCATCTGATTTTAAGGTATTTTGAATAAACGTAAGGTATGGCGGAACGGTATTTCCAACTTCTGCATAAGTTCCCCTTAATTTGGCGTAAGTAATGGCCTCAGGAAGTTTGAACATCTGCGAAACAATGAATGATAAACCAACTGATGGATAGAAATAAGAATCGTTTGGTGTATACGATAAGTTAGAAGACCAATCGTTTCTGCCTGTTACCGTTAAGAATGCCCAGTCTTTATACGAGATATTGGCGTTACCAAATACGGCCTGTAGCTGGCTGTGATTTGGAACAATTGGCACTACATTGCTTAAGGTATTTCCGGTAAAGGTACCTGGAAGGGCAACGATGGTGTTAGCAGGCGAGAAGAAATCAACCGCCGAAAGGTTGCCACCTAAAGATAAACCTGACGTTTTCTGGTCGTTAATGCTTCCACCGATCAATCCATTCACTTTAAAATCAGAACCACCCATTGGAATGGTAATGTTGGCAATCGCATCTACATATTTTTGTACATAGGTTTGGTTGCTCTGTGCAAAATAACCTGTTCCGGTAGAGTTGAAATTGGTTGCAATACCCGAGTATCTGCGGTTTTCATAATCATCCGTAGTACGATCCATATTTCCCCTTACCTGTACATTTAACCATGGTGCAACATCATATTTAACGCTTCCGCTCAATAAGAAACGGTTACGCACTGATGTATTCGGATTTAAATTGGTTAACCACCATGGGTTTTGGTTAATATCAGCAGCGCCACCCAGCCAGTTTTGGCGTGCTCCACCTGTATTGCCAGCCAATAAATACTGATCTTTATAAGGGGTAATATCAACGCCTCTGGGGAAAAGATATAAACCTAATAACGGATTTAAATACAAACCTAAAGAAGGACTGTTGTTGATGCGTTGATTGATGTAGTTCACACTTCCATCTACCGTTAATTTGTTATCGAAAAACTTAGCTGTTTCGCGAAGGTTTAAGTTGTTCCGGTTTAACTTATTGCCTGGCTGAATGCCACTGGCGTAGGTGTTGGAATAAGAAAAATACGTTTGCGCCATTTCCGATCCGCCAGAAAGATTTATCGCATTCGAGGTGTTAATTCCCGTTTTGAAAAAATCTTTTAAATTATCGGTCGTATTGCTGATTCCACCACCCCAGCTATCTCTCGTTGTGGTAGATGCAGGTCCGTAACTGTTCTGGAACTTTGGCTCGTAAGCAATATTATCAATGGTCACACCTGATGAAAAACCAATTTCGGCTTTTCCTGCCTTACCTTGTTTGGTGGTAATTAAAATTACACCATTCTGTGCCTGGCTACCGTAAAGGGCTGCGGCTGATGCACCTTCTAAAACAGTGATGCTGGCAATATCATCAGGATTAAGGTTAGAGATACCATCACCACCATCCTGACCACCACCGAACACGCTGTTCTGCTGGCCATTTGCGTTTCCATTATTGCTGATTGGAACCCCATCAATCACATATAAGGGTTGGTTATTGCCACTTACCGAACGGCTTCCCCTCAAAATTACCTTTGCCGAACCACCAACACCCGATGCACTTGGACTAATGGTTAAACCTGCAACCTTTCCATTTAAGGAGTTCATTAAATTTGGACTTTTTACTTTTGACAGTTCATCGCCCGATACCTGTTGTGTATTGTAGGTTAAAGATTTCTCTGATCTTTTTACCCCTAAAGCAGTTACCACAACCGTTTCGAGGTTTTTAGAATCACTGCCTAAAGTAACATCAATGGTGCTTTGTGTGCCTACGGTAACCTCTTTGCTCTGGTAACCGATAAACGAAAATACCAAAACATCACCCGCTTTAGCCGGAATACTGTATTGCCCTGAAGTATTGCTTTGGGTTCCGCCTTGGGCACCCTTTATCGTAATGGTTACTCCCGGAAGGGTCGCACCCGTTTCGTCTTTTACTGTTCCTTTAATCACATCCTGATAAACAGAATGGAAAGAAACGGCACGGTTAAAATGATCGTTTGGTGTAGCTGCATACAGGCCTGTGGATGCATAAAGCAATAAGCACGTGAGCTGTAAAGATTTTTTCATATTCATTACGAATAATTTTGAATAAGTATTTGGTTAATTGTTTTTCACCTTAAGGATTCCATCCTGAGGGTTTTATAGATAAGAGTATTTTGCTTACACAAATTGCCTACAAGGAAATTGATTTATTTTATTTTTTTTTGCAGCCACGGAAACACTGAAAACATAGGGCAGGCTTCATCCGATGAAAAATTGGTTTAGCAATGGCGATGCTTCAAGCTCAATCGTCCAAAATCAGATTCTTTCGTTCAAGTTAGCAAGGCCAACTGCCCAACAACCTGCGGCACCAACCAGCGCGGCATCTTCATTTAGCCTGGAGATGTGGATAGGTGTGGTGATGCCCTGCGATTCGAGGTATTTAATCACATTTGGTACAAAACGGCCGGAAGCATTGGCAATGTTACCGCCAATTACAATCGCTTCGGCTGCATAATCCTGTTGAAATTTTTTGAGGAAAAAACCAAGGTGATGGCCAAATTCCGTAAATATTTTCCGTACCGTCGGGTTCTCATCATAAAGCAAGGTCAGTTCGCGAACATTCAGGATATTTAATCCTGTAAGTTCGTAATAGCGTTTCAAAAACCAGCGGGTAGAAAGGTAATCTTCTGCTACACCATTCAAAAAAGGCGAACACCACAGATTGGCATCTGTAATTTTTCCTTCCACACATATGGCACTCCCCAGTCCGGTACCCAATGTAATGCCAATCAGGTTTTGGTAGGCACGGGCTTCGCCTGCAAATACTTCTCCGGCTAAAAAACAAGAGGCATCGTTACTCATCAAAATCTGATCGTGGTTGATCTGCAGTTCACCAGCCAGCAGGTCTTTTACATTTAATCCATAAAAGGCGGCGTACTTATCGTTGCCAGCGATATAGGAGATGCCGTTTTCATAATCGAAAGGCCCGGGCATGGCTATGCCTAAGCGGCCAATTTCTACTCCCGCTTTTTTGTAAGCTATGCTAATGGCATTACACCAGGTATGGATGATCTGCTCTGCCGATGCGTGCGAGTCGACCCGCTCGCGGGTATAAGTGTTTTTAAGGATATTGCGCTGTTGCATATCGAGCAAAGCAGCAGTAATATGTGAGCCCCCGATATCGATTCCAAGCACATATTGCTCGTTATTTATTGTTTTCTGCATCAAAAGTTCTATAAAATAGTTAGTGTATAAGGTAGAACACCATTAACAAGAATCCTTTTTTTTGACAAACTGCCTACAGGCTTAAAATTTTTTTATGATTTTTTTTTAATTACTTTACATTCGATTTACTAAACTAACCAAGTTGAAAGCAGCTAAGCCAGATCTAGTCGTTTTATGGAATAAGATTTGCCTCGAAAGTGATATCAAATCTTTTGAGCAGCTGTATCGCTTTCTGTATAGCCGGTTAATTAAGTTTTCCGTTTATTATGTGGTTGATAAACATGTTGCAGAAGATCTTGTAGCCGAGGTATTTGTAAAATGCTGGGAAAACCGCAGCAACAGTACCCATGTATTAAATCCCGAAAGTTATTTTTTTATCGCGGTTAAAAATCAATCGCTTAAATACCTTAAAAAAAATTCGGCGGTTACGTTTATCGATTTAGTTAATGAAAAGGACAATATTTCAGTATCAACCCATACACCAGAATATATTCTCGAAACTAAGGAACTGCATCAGCAGCTCGACCAGGCCATTGCAGGTTTAGCACCACAGGCGGCTACTGTTTTCAGGCTGATAAAAGAAAGCGGAATGAAGTACAAAGAAGTGGCTGAGCTATTGAATATCTCACCCCGAACGGTACAGACTCAATTGTTCAGGGCCATTGCTAAACTTCGTTTGGTTTTGCAACCATTAAAAGATAGGGGAGCTGATGAAAAAAAACTGGGAAAACTGATCTCCCTGATTATCTTAGCAGGTACGTTATCTTTTTTATATTTTTTGTAGGCAATTTTAACGGAAAAAGGAACATATAATAAAGGACGGAAAAAAAATGACAGATCAAAGATTTACAGAATTGCTTGGAAAACAATTGGCCGGTGAAATTTCACCGGATGAATCTGTTGAACTGAAATCTATTTTAGCTGGAAATAGTTCGCTTAGGGCGGAGTATGAACGGTTACAAACTTATTTTGATGCTGAAGCTGTTGAAGATGAAAATATCAACCTGGTTTTTGACCGGATCAAAACCCGTATTAAAGTTCCTGCTGAATCGGGTTTAACGTTTACCAAAAATAAACCTTACAGCATCTGGTTTAAAATTGCTGCGGTGCTGACTATTATTATTGCAGGGCTATTGGTTTACAATAGAGAAACCATTTTCTTCAATAAAACAGATCAGTTACCCCTAACACAGGTATTAACTAAAGCCGCAGAGGTGAAAACCCTTGTACTCGCTGATGGCTCTACTGTAAAAATCAATTCAGGGAGCAGCTTAAAATATCCCGAACATTTTACGACAGATACAAGGGATGTTTACTTATCTGGTGAGGCGTTTTTTGATGTTAAAAAAGATCCCAAACATCCTTTTATTGTGCATACGGAACAGCTGGCTGTAAAAGTACTGGGTACCGCATTTGATGTTAAAGCTTACCAGAACGATGCTTTTACCGAAACCACCTTAATCAGAGGGAAGGTATCCATCTCCCTTAAAAACAATACTGCACAAACATTTACCCTAAAGCCAAGCGATAAATTTACTTTGGCAGGTGGTAAAGCAAGTATGAGCCAGCTCACTCACTTTAATGGTACAGGACCTGATCGTATATTAGAAACCGCATGGACAAACCACGAGCTCATCTATAAAAACAACAGTTTTGATGAAGTAGCCAAACTGTTTGAGCGTTGGTATGGCATCAAAATAACCTTTAAAGAACCTGAACTTAAGTCAGTAAGATTTACGGGCCATGTAGATAAAGAAACGCTCCCCGAAGCTTTAGAGGTGCTAAAACTGATCGAAAACTTCAATTATTCGATAAAGGGCGAAAATGTATATATCTATCGTTAGCACATACCGTTAAGCCATGTATATTTGTAGCCATGAATTGTGCGCAGAGAATCATATTATTAATTGGATTGATTTTTCCGCTAGGTGTATACGCACAAACCAAGGTTAGCCTAAATTTTACCGAAGCCAGTTTTGAACAGGTAATAGCAGCCATACAAACGCAAACCCTTTACCACTTCGCATACGGCGAATCTAAAATCCCTAAACATCGGGTATCAATCAAAGTTGAAGAAGAAGAGGCCATAAAAGTAATCGATCAACTCCTGCTTGGCAGTGGGTACACTTATTCGGTGCTTCCCAATAATTTAATTGTGATCAGAAAAAACGCCGAAGGAAAAATGGATAGGGATAGTGTTCGTTTTTTAAAAGAGGTCGTGATTACCGCATTGGGTATCGAAAAAGATAATCATAAGGTGGGTTATGCCCTTACCACCATTAAAGGCTCATCTATTACCAAAGCAAGAGAAAGCAACCTGATTATGGCACTGCAGGGCAGGGTTGCCGGACTAAACATTACTGGCGTAAATGGTGGTCCTGGCTCAGCGGCACGGGTGCTCATCAGGGGTGTTTCGAGCATGACTGCCGCTTCGCCATTATTTATCGTAAATGGTGTACCCATCGATAACAGCATTAGGGGCAGTGCTAATGAATATGGTGGTGCCGACTATGGCGATGGTATCAGCAATATCAACCCAGACGATATCGAAACGATAACCATATTAAAAGGATCGGCCGCTTCGGCTTTATATGGTGCAAGGGCTGCAAATGGCGTAATCCTCATTAATCTGAAAAGCGGAGGAGAGGATACCAAAGCGAAGTTCGAATACAATACGAACCTGTCTTTCGATGTTCCGGTTAATTCAACTGATTTTCAATATTTATATGGACAAGGGGCTCAAAACAAGCGTCCTGCGGATTTGTACAATGCCATTTCTACTGGTTTATTAAGCTGGGGAGAAATCATGGATGGCAAATTAACCCCTCAGGTAGATGGTTCTATGCGGCCTTATTCTCCTGTGAAAAATAACATTCAGACTTTTTACCGCACGGCTCCGGCATTTATCAATACAGTTTCGCTGGTTGGAGGGAATATAAAGAACAATTATCGTGTGTCGGTTTCCAATATGGATTATAATTCTGTTTTAACCAACGGGTCTTTAAACCGTAAAACGTTAAATTTTTATGGTACAGTAGCTTTAAGTCCCAAAATATCGCTCAGCTTAACGGGTAATTATATTTACGAATGGAATAAAAACAAGAGTTACCTGAGCGATGGTCCTTTAAACCCTAATTACGGCATTTCTGCTCTGGCCACCAGTTTAGATCAGTCTATTCTGGCACCCGGTTTTGATGCCGCAACAGGTTTCGAAAGCCGTTGGAACGCCGATGAATACAAAACCAATCCTTATTTCCTGATGAATAAACAAGCCGATTATGCCAATCGGAACCGTTATATCTCTTCAGCAGTACTGAAATATCAATTGGCCAGTTGGGCATCCATTCAGGGAAGAATAGGTTACGATTCGAGTAAAGATGAGGTGGTGAGTATTTTACCCACTGGAACTGCTTTTTCTATCAACCGGCAGGGGGGCATAAATGCTTATAACCAGAATCGTACTTCGGAACTGAATAGCGATATCCTGCTGAGTGCCAGCAGTAACCTGAGCGATAAACTGAATCTTGAACTTTCTATGGGCGCCAATTACCGCGAAAGAAAAGGCAACAGCGAAAAGATAATAGGCTCACAGTTTAAAGTCCCTTATTTATATGTTCCCGAAAATCTGATTACCAGCACCAAAACACTGGCCATTTCAAAGATCGTAACAGAATCTGCTTATTACACGGCCGATCTAAGCTATCAGCGTTTTCTTAATTTCTCGGTTACCGGGCGGTACGATATCTATTCTACTTTGCCTGCCAACAATCGCGGTATTTTTGTGCCGGGGATATCAGGCAGTTTTATTTTTTCAGACCTCTTGAAGTGGAAAGGCCTGGATTTCGGTAAACTACGCCTGGATTTTGCCAAAACCAGCGGCGAACCCATTGTTCCCTATACCACACAGATTTATTATACTGTAGATAATCAGGTGAATGGTACGCCTGTAGGTGGCTTTTCAGGCGATCTGCCCAACTACAATTTAAAACCCTTTACCCTGAATGAAATAGAAGCAGGCCTCGATCTGAAGTTTTTCAACAGCCGGCTGGATATCGATTTTACCTATTTCAATCGCATTACCCACAACGAAATCATCAATGCAAAACAGTCTGTAACTACCGGTTTTACCTCGGCCTACGTTAATCTGGGCGAAACCCGCAATGCGGGAATAGAACTTGCACTTGGCTATACACCAATTCTGACCACAACAAGCAAATGGCAGGTTAATTTTAATCTCACCAAGGTGAAAAATACACTACTCTCTATCGATGGCAATAGCAATTATACCCTTACAGGCACCTACAGGCCTTTAAACGCCAATACAGCCTTAGTGGTAGGGAAACCAATTACCCAGATTATGGCTTACGATTACCTGCGCGATGCCAGCGGAAACATCATTATCGGATCGGATGGCATACCTAAACGAGGCAATTTTATCCCCATGGGCGGTACCATGCCTACTTTATATGGTGGCATAACCAATAGTTTTAACTATAAACGGTTTAGCTTTTCCTTCCTGATTGATTACCGTTTCGGCAATAAAATTCTTTCGGCAACTGAATATTATAGCTATGTGCTGGGTTTAAACAAGGCGACCTTAGTGGGCAGGGCGACCGGTATTGTTGCCGAAGGCGTGTTAGAAAACGGTCAAAAGAACACGATTAATGTTCCGGCTTATGCTTATTACCCCGAGCTGGCCACCAACATTTCTACCTTATCGGTGCTTAACGGGAGTTTTATCAAACTGAGGCAAGCGACTTTAGGTTATGCTTTTGATCCGCGTTTTTTGAAAAGAACACCATTTAGCAGTGTGGGGATCGATCTGGTGGCCCGGAATCTGTTTACGCTGCTTAAATACACCAAAAACATCGATCCTGAATCGCAGTTTTCGCCTACATTAGGTTACGCGGGGATAGAAGGCGCCTCGCTACCGGCTACACGTAGCTTTGGAATCAATTTTAACTTTAAATTTAAATAAAGGATGAGCCAGAACAAGTTATATATCATTGGTGTGTTCTTCCTGGTTTTAATGGGCAGCTGTTCTAAAGCAAAGCTGGATGAGATTAATACCGATCCCACTAAACTTACCGAAAACAATTACGATCCGAACAGTCTGCTGGCACAGGCGCAGCTAAAATATGCCAATCTGGGTTATTATCAGCTGCTCTACCAGAGCACCATGATGCAATTATTGTCTTCTACTTATTACTATTACAACAATGGCGATAAATATATTAATGTAGGCAGTTTCACCGATTATCAGGGCCGCATTTTCGACGAGGGTTATACTGATGCTTCCTACATCAGGGAGATGCAGCGACTGGCCAGATTGAAAGATCCCGTAGCTTATCAAAACCTGATTGCGATAGGTGATATTATGTTTGTGTTGATTTTGCAACGGATTACCGATACCTATGGCGATGTACCCTATACGCAGGCCGTTAAGGCCATGCAGGGGATTAAATATCCTGTTTACGACCGCCAGGAAGATATTTACAACCAAATGCTGAATGATCTTGAGGCCGCTACCGCACAACTGGATACTGAAAAACCCGGACCAACTGCCGATCTTTTTTACAAAGGCGATATAAGCAAGTGGAAAAAGTTTGGCTACTCACTAATGCTCAGGATTGCGATGCGTTTAACCAAGGCCGATCCGGAGAAAGCAAAACTTTGGGCAGAGAAAGCTGCTGATAAAACCTTTACCAGTATAAATGATAATGCGATCCTCTTAACCGACGCTTCTTCATTTAACAGCCAGAACGGAACATCGCTGGCTTTGAGGACCTTTTCTGATTACCTGGAAGTACGTTGGAGTAAAACCTTAATCGATCAGTTAAAAAATACCAACGACCCCAGGCTGGCAGTCATTGGTGAGGTACCAAAAGACGGACTGACCAGAAATGCCGATCAGAACTTGAGTGGAAATACCGACGCAGCAGTTCAGGTGGGTATGCCTAATGGATATGATCTGCAGGGTGGGGCAACTGATATCAGTCATTCACCAAACTATCCGGGTGGTACAGGTACCGGAAGCGATTTTGCCCCGCTCGGAAAATACTCCAGACCACGGACTAACATCTACCTTAAACTGGGAGGACCGATTTTTATTTTGAGCTATGCAGAAACTGAATTTTTACTGGCCGAGGCTAAGGTGAGGGGTTGGAATATTAATGGCACGGCTAAACTACATTATACCAACGGATTAACTGGAGCTATACAGTCGCTTGCGCAGTTAGATCCTCTCGCTGCGGTTGATGCCAATAAAATTACCACATTTGTTAACCAGAATCCGCTTGATGAAAGCACTACACAAAGTGCATTAAACGCCATAAACACCCAATACTGGGTAGCTACGGGCACCAATTTTAATTTTATAGAAGCCTGGTTAAACTGGAAAAGGAGCGATTATCCTAAACTTACCCCGATTAGCTACAAAGGCAACGTTACCAATGGTACCATACCACGCCGGATGATTTACCTATCGACGGAGGTACTGAACAATCCTCAAAACTATAAAGATGCAGTAGCCAGGATAGCGGGGGGCGATGTACTTACGGCTAGGGTATGGTGGGATAAGTAATTAATTGTTGGAATGGCCTGAATTCATAGCCTTGTTGCATACTGCATGTGGCTTGATGTAGACTACAGTTGCCTTGTTGCCAATTGCAGTAGTCTTGTTTTACGATGCTGGAGCCTTATTGTAAACTGCATATGCTTTGTTGCTAATTGCAGGAGTGTTGTTGTGAACTTCAGGTGCTTTGTTGCAAATTAAAGAAGCGTTATTGTAAATTACCAGCGATTTCTAGCATTGGAGCGAGCAGATTTAAAACTCATACATATTGTTTTCGCGCAAGTTTTCAATTGCAAGTTTAGCGTCGGCCGTTAAGGTGTGGCGCAAACGCGTTTCTTCTTCAATTGCTAACAAAGGCTTATATCCATACTGACTAAAAAATAAGCTGGTATGCGCCTGATAATCGGTTAAAAAATGAGTTAATGAGGTTACATCTGCATCAAAACCTTCACTTTCAAAGTTAAACTGACACGAACTTTTATAAGAGATAAATACCTCGTCTCCAATTGAAAATGAAACGTTAACATCCCAGGAGTTTGGGCCAGTGGGGCTAACAATTTCTTTATCATCTGTAACCGCTTCTACACAGTAAAGGATCTCAAAGGAGATGAACATTGTATTTGTTTCTCCAATTTTTTCTCCGGTAATTTCGAAGCCAGATTGATAATCGTAAGATGTTTTGCTTTCCTTTATATATTGATCATTGTAGATGTATTCATTTATTGTGATGGGCTGTACATTAAATATTTTCATAGGGGTGTATTCTAAAGGAATTGATGATGTTGTTTTGTGAAACTATTGGCGTAAAAAGCGGTTTTTTAGAATTTATTTAACCACCAAGGCACAAGGATACATCTCCCGAATATAAAAAATGCCATCGTAAATATCCGTCCACGATGCAGAATCAGTAAAATGATACACACCTTTCATCAGAAAATGTTTTTTATTGCCTGGATTTTCTTCACGAAACTGCTTAAAGTTTACAAAAGAATAGGGTACAGTTTCAGGAATCCAGGTTTCGAAACTGTTCTTCGCTGGTGGCTCTGCAGCATATTTTTTTTCGATGGTAACTAAACCTGAGGTTCCAACTCTGGAGTTAAAACCTAAGATATAAGTTTGTTCATTAAGCTGTGGATCTGCTGTGAAAAAATTGCCCATCGTTTTCATCTCATCTCCAGTATGCCGTTTCGATTTTTTTATGAGTTCGGGATGTTTGAGGATATGCGCATTATGCGCCCAGACAATTATTTTTTCTTTTGGAAACTTGTATTTTAAGAGCCATTTTAAATTCTCAGCCATTTGTTTATCTCTAATTTGGTTATAATCACCACCCTTGTTCAAAAAAGAAATCTCACTTTTGGTTAAAGCATTTAAGCTTTTAAGTAACATGCTTTCAAAAGTCGTAGTATCAGTTACCGAAAGTTCACGGTTAATTTGTTGTAATGCTCCCTTAAAATTTCGCTGTTTTTGAAGATTTTTATTATACGTTATTGAGTCGATAAAGGAAAGAAAATCTACTTTATATTTTTCAGTGTTCGTGTAATTTATCTTTTTACTTTTCAGATAATTATCAAGAAATGTTTTCAGCTTTTCTTTGCTATAAAGCCCATGTACCTGATTATCGAAACCAGATATGATAAGTGGATTTTTATCTCTGAATGTTTTTGGTACATATTGATACAAAAGGTCATCGCAGGAATTACACTTAGTCCATACACTAAAAATATTATTTAAGAGGAAAGGATCAATTTTAGACTTTTGTTTTTCCAGCCGATCCCAGCCCTCATTCAATGCAAAAAAGTCACTCTCAAATGCCAAAACATTGAATCCTTTCTTTTCGTGAAGATATTTAATCAATCTTGTTTTCGCTAAAAAAGCTGGTGAGTCGCCATGATCTTGTTCGCCCATCATGACTACTCTCGAATCACCAATTGCCTGGCCAATAGCTTCCAATTCAGAAAAATTAGTCGAATCTGGCGATATGGTTTTGATATCCACCCGGTTTTCTGTTACAAACTGTTTTATGTCTTTCTGCACGCAAGCTGAAAAAACAATTGAGATAAATGCAAATACTAATAATCGGTTTAACATATTTGATCAGTTGAAAATTGAAAGATATAACTTTTATGCTTGTCCCTGTATAATTAATTACCAGTTCAAAAAAAAATAGGCCATCTTTATTCAGATAACCTATTAAAAAAATTAAAAGAGATAATCATTTTGGACATCTATATTGACTAAGGCATTTTTCTAAATGTTAATGCTAAAATATGTTTACGTTCCGGATGATCAGTACTTAATGATGCCTTAATATAATTTTTAACCCCAAATACTGTTTCTACCAAACCAATCTGGGCTGCATAAAAATGGTGTGTCGTTTTTTTCGGGCATCGTCTAAAGGAGTTTTAGCTACAGCTACCGATGTAATACTACTTTCCATTGCGATAAGCAATGTCTGTAAAGATTTAATACTGATAACTGTTTCTTTTGGCTCATAAACGTGGCTGGTAATTAAAACTTCAATATACTGTTTTAAATTTTCCACTTTACTGTCGTAAGAGAGGCGTGTTCGGGTGGGAGTAGAAGAATCACCTGTACTCAAAACTTTTTTTCTTACCTGACCCCTTAAATGATCAGCAATCGTTTTGGCGGTTTGTAGTGCTGCAGGATTAGCTATCGCCGCCTTTAAATAATTATAGCTTCTCGTAATCAGCTTATTTAAGGGTTTAAAAATGAGTTCCTGCTCATCAACGGCTTTGCTGTAAACTGGCAGCAGTTGGTTCACCACCAGCATGGCATCGTCGGCATTTTTTGATAACAGTTCTAATGCCTTTACTTCATACATGGCTTTTGGTGGTTGGTAATCAGTTCCCAAAGTTTTTAACCTAATAATTAAATCTTTCAAATTGGCCGAATTTTTTGCATAGCCGGTTTCTGAGCTCAACATAAGCTTTTTTAATTTAGTTAAACATGAAATAATTCAGGGGATGATTAGGCTTTTGATTTAAAGCCATATGTAATAATACGAAATATTCTGAATAGAAATATGATCCCTTTCAGCGTTTCAACAAAAATTTTGAGGAAGCCCCTATCAGACAAAAATATTTGACAGGGGTATAGATATTACAAATATGGTTAATAGAGAAGCTTTAATTATACGTCAATTTTTCTCAAATTTTATTAACCAGTTTCAGCGTTTTTAAGTCGTAAATTAAAATTTCGCTTCTATCCGTTTTGTCGTACTTGTTATTGTTGTTGGTGTCAGTGTGCCCTGTTACAACCATCGTTCCTGTTTGTTTATTCACAACCCAGGTTCTTACGAAGAGTTTATTATCTGTTAACTGTGTTCTTTTTTGTCCGTCGGGAGATAAGATGATAATCTGTTTCGGGTCGTTCCAGTCAATTCCCTTTTTTTCGTCAAGGTCGATCGTTTGCGCAGAAATAATAATGTGGTTAATCCCTAGGTTATCAATCTTCACCTGTTCAATTTTTTCGAAATAACCATCAGCCGGGAAATCTACCTGTTTGCTTTGTCCGTTTTTAGTATTAATGAACAACAGGTATTTGTTTTTGGCATCAGCTACTTTTCTCCAATTTTCAACGCTTGCAATCACATAATCTGTCCCTTCAACTTCTGTTAATTTATTAAAATGAGTATAGTTGTTTTTATCCTGACCGTAAGAAGTCAAGGCCAAAATAGTTAAGATGGTTGTGAATATTTGTTTCATGCCAGGTTGTTTTTGAGGTTCGCTATGTTTCTATTTAATGATAAACAAAATACGCCTTTAAGTTTAACTTAAAGGCGTATAACACATTAAAAATAAATTTTATTTTTTAAAAGGAGTAAGTCAAACCACCAAAAATATTAAATCCGTTTGCCTGATAATACAAATATCTGCTGTAGTTGGTATTTAAGATATTGTTTGCTTTGGCAAAAACAGAGAATTTTTTGTTGATGCGGTAATCAGCACCAAGGCCTAAATCAACATAACCCTTCACTGTTTTAATTTCCTCTATTAATGGATTCGGCACCACATATTGTGCAGGATTAACCGGATTAGAAATGTTTACTTTTGCTTTAATATCGTCCTGAATAACCACACCTGCGTTAAAGCTTAGTTTTTTATTGTAGGTATAAACAAAGTTCGAACTTACTTTTAAACCTGGTTTAAACCACGAATAAGTCTCGGCAGCAGGCTTCCAATCGTCGATGTTTAATTTACCTGTCCATTTTAAGGCATCGCTTACCTGAACAGAAATTTCACCTTCTAAACCTGTTAATTTCGTTTTACCGAAATCATATATTACATCAAATTTGTTAAAATCAGTAAAGTTGTTGATGAACAATGGCATGTCATCAAACTGTTTTACATATACCCGTGCTTTGTAACCAAAACCCGGTCCACCGGTACCTTTAATACCAGCACTGAAACTTAACTTTTCAACCGTGTTTCTCACTACGATATTGCTGTTTAACCAGGGGTTTTCATCCGTAAACCCTTTTAGGGAGTTTCTGTTGACATCACCTTTAACTTCTCCAAAAACCTGTAGATAATCAGGAATTAAAGTGAAATCGGCCGTAACGGCAGGGAAGATTTTAGAGCTGCTGAATGCACCAAACTCCTGTACGAAATTAATCCCGGCAGTAATTTTAGCACCTTTAACCTGTAAACGGATGTATGGATTTAAACGCAGGAGGTTATTACCAACACTGGTTAAAGCATCTTTGCTGTTACCAAATTCGGTTGAGGCGGCTAAGCCTAAGTTTAACGAATTAATGCGTTTGTTTACATAACCGTTTAAGCTCAGGTAATTTTCCTTTGCACTGAATTTATCATTCCAGATATAAGCATTGGCTTTTAATGCATAACTAAAAGCATCTTCATCTTCGGTAAAGTTTTTTACCAGTTCGCCTTCCAGTTCAATGGTGGTTAAAGCTTGTTTATCAGGGTTAGGATTTAGCGTAGGTCTGGTATCATCTATGCCATAAAAGTAAGTACCATTACGCTCAAAATTGATGCGGCCACTCACGGTATTCTGCTCTAAAATGCTACGACCAAAAATGCTTAACTGTTGGTTGCTGCTGTTTTGTTTATTCAGCTTTCCTTCCTGACTAAAATGTTTAAAGTATCCACCAACCTGTAAACCTTCATCTTTACCGGTATTAAAATAAGCTTCGCCTAAAAGTGTAGCCAGCGATCCGAACGCACCTTTTACATAATTATTAACTAAAATGCTTTCTTTTTCTTCGGCTAAAGCCTGTGCCTGTAACTTCTGGATATCACTGTTCAACTCCAGCTTTCTATCCAAAATGCTGTAGTTCAGTTTTGCTTTGTAAGTTTTAACATCATCCAGATTCGGGCTTCTTCTCAGCTTTACAGCCTCGGCCAAAATTGGTTTGTACGGGCGCACTACTTCAATCTCTTCGTTTACCACCCCTTTTTCCTCAGTTTTTTTATCCTGCGCCTGAGCAGTCATTAATCCAGCAGCTAACAAAAACAGTGAACTATATATATATTTAATCGATTTCATAATGCTACTTCTTCTGGTTTAGTTTTTCTAGTTTTTCTTTGGCTGTCGGGATGATATCATCCTTGCCTTCGTAATTATCAATTATACTGAGAAGTGTACTTTTTGCCTGTAAATTGTCTTTCAGGGCTACATAATTATCAGATAAAAGGATAAATGCCTTCGCTACCCAGTAATCGTAAGCAGCCATGTTGTTAACCAGATCAAAACAGGTTTTAGATGAGGTTTTGAAATCACCTTTGTTGTATTCCAATAAAGCCAGATTGTATTTGGCTTCTGCGGCTGCAATGGTTTTTGTTTTGGCCACTACATTTTTAAATTCTTTAATGGCTGTGGTGGTATCACCTTTTAACAAGTAAGCTTTACCAGAGTATAAACTCGAACTGTTTTTTTCTTCTTCTGAAGCTTTTTCCGATTCTTTGGTCAATTGTGCATATTTAAGCATGTCATCAGGCATGTTTAAGGCCGTGTAAGCCTTTAACAAATTGTTGATGGCAAAACTATAGTGCGATTTGTAATCGGTTGT
Organism: Pedobacter folensis; assembly: GCF_056490665.1. NCBI lineage: Bacteria > Pseudomonadati > Bacteroidota > Sphingobacteriia > Sphingobacteriales > Sphingobacteriaceae > Pedobacter > Pedobacter folensis. Next base: position 2,170,555 of record NZ_JBWJIF010000001.1, on the reverse strand, counting down.
CGTTTCTAATCTTTTCAGGTAAACAATCGCCTCGTTATATTTCTTTTGGTTTAAGAAAAGCTGAGAGATGCTCACCAAAGAACGTTCGGTATAATCGCTTGTCCAGTCGTTTAAGATAAACTCGTAATCTGGAATGGCTTCATCCGGACGACCTAATTTAACCAGCGATTCTGCCCTGATAAATTTAGCTTCTTTTTCGTGGTTGGCTTTAGGGAATTTATCAAAATAAGCATTTACAGCCTGGAATGCACCGTTGGCATCGCCCTTTAAATAAGTATTATTGGCTGCGGCAAAAACGATGTTATCCTGTTCTGAACCGGAGTAATTTCCAAGGGGGGTGGTAGCGGCATAAGCAATAAAACCATTCGCATCGCCACGGTCTACATAGATGTTCTTGATCGATTCCATGGCCTGTTTAGCTTCGTCGGCAGTTGGATAATCACGGATTACCTTTTTGAACGATTCTAAAGCAGCATCATCCTGATCCTGGTTATATTGTACCAAACCAATGGTAACCAAAGCTTTTGCTACATAACTACTGCGCGGATATTTAGCAACCAGTTCTACCAGATCTGATTTAGATTTATCAAAATCGCCTTTGTTGAAATAGGTATAAGCTGTTTCGAAGCCGGCATCATCTGCATAGTTTGAGTTTGGAAAAGCCTTTAATAAACTCTGCATGGTTGCAATTTTTGCATCGTACTGGTTTTCCAGTCCCTGGATCATTCCTTTCTGGAAAGTGGCATAATCTTCTGATGTGGTGTTGCGGCTGATGATTTTGTTATAATTAGCCATTGCATCACCGTAGTTTTTGTTTACGAAATACGAATCGGCTAAACGGATGGTGGCATCATCAATGGTTTTTTGGTCTTTATCATTACCAGCCAGGAATTTTTCGAAATAATTGGCTGCCTTGCTGTATTTCTCATCTTCGAAAGCCGCATATGCCAGGGCATAATTCGCGAAATTATAAACACCGGTTTTATCGGCATCGGGCATCTTCAGGAATTTCTCGAAGGTGGTAACCGCTTCGCCGAACTTACGCAGCTCGTACATCGATTCTGCTTTCCAGTACGTGTTTAAAGCATTAATTTCATTGTCTTCAGGGAACTTTTCAGAACGTAAAAACATTGATAATGCATTAGGGAAAGCCCTTTCGTTATAAAACTCTAATCCGCGGAAATAGGTCACCTTCTGGTAAGCTTCTTTCGCTTCAAGGTTTTTATCCGGAATAGGTTCTAAAATATCTACAGCTGCCTGATAGTTTTTGGTGGTTAATAAAACCTCACCCAATAAAGTTTTCGCTTCGTTTATTTTACGCGATTTAGGGAAAGTTTTTAAGAAACCCTGCGTGGCCTCTAAAGCCTGTTGGTGGAATTCTAATTCGTAACTTAATTTGGCATAATTTAACCAGGCTTCTTCCTGTATCCCTTTATCAAAACTTAAACGCGATGCCCTGAAAAAAGCACTCTGCGCTTTTGGTTTATCGCCCAATTGAATAAAGGCTTTACCCAAAGTATGCATACCATTTTGAAGGTAAACATCATCGGTATTTAGTTTTTCTAAAACGGCAACCGATTCTTTGTACTTTTTATTCTGGAATAAAGAGTATCCGTACTGGTAAATGAAGAGGTTATTCTTGGTTTCGCTTTTATCTTTTGCATAATATTCGGCGAAATACTTTTCAGCATTTTTAAATTCCGATTTTGCAAAATAAGATGCGGCAACTAAACTCAGCATTTCTGGTTCGAACTGTTGTTTGGTTTTTTGAATAGCTGCCAAAGCATAGCTGATTACATCATCGTAACGCTCGTCAAGATAGTACATCGAAGTGATGTAGTATGGATAACTGGCCTCGTAAGTAGGAGAGCCTTTTAACTTTTCGAAGTTGGCCAATGCCGTTTTATACTCTTTATTTAAGTAATTGATATAAGCAAAGTAGTAGGTGGCACTTTCCTGAAAATCGCCTTCTTCTTTTTTAACTTTTTCGAATAAAGGTTCTGCCTTGTCGTAATCTTTAAGTTCGAAATAAGCATAACCTTGTTTAAACTGGTATTCGTTTCTTTGTTTGCCCAAAAGGGTAGAAGGATCTGTTTTTTCGAACCATTCTAAAGCTTTTTTATAGTTTTTCTGGTTGAAATAAGTTTTTCCAACGTAGAAATAAGCCAGTTTGGTGTTCGGGTTTAACGGATAATCGCGTATAAACGCCTGAAACAAACTTTCGGCATCGCTATTGGTTAACTCCAGTGCGCAAACGGCGGCATAAAATTTGGCATTCTCTTTCAGTAAAGATAATTCAGCATTGCTCTCCGTTTGGGTAGAAGGTTTATAACGTTGCAGCTCAACAAGTTTAAACTGTTGCGCAGCTGCAGTGTATTTTTCTTTGTCTAATAATTCTAAGCCCGTTTGATAGTTTTTGTTGAGGTTTTGCACAGCGCTAACCTGAGCGTAGGTGCTAAAACTTCCTGCTAAAATTAGCGGAATTAGTAGGTATTTTTTCTGCATTGGTTTCAAATATGGTTGGTACTAAATTAGAAATAGTATCAAAGCTTATCAACAGAAGTAATTAACATCTGTTAATAACACAAATTAACGACAGGATTTTTGGTTTGGTATTAAGGGCTGAACGAATGTGGAAAAGTTAGGTTTATTGGTCATTATTAATTGGTAGATTGACCGCCTAGTGTGAGATTGCTCTTCTTGGTTAACCGGTTAATTGTTTAACTGTATTGTAGTAATTGTTAAATTGTTGGGGATTGTTAAGTTGCCATATGCCACCATGAAATCTTGAACTATATCAAACCATCAACCAATGCAGCTGATTACTCTGAACTTAGGACTTCCGACTCCCGACTATAGACTCAAGACTAAGAACTCCAAACTAACCTACCCCTGACTTGCCAATAGATACAGCACCGCCATCCTCACGGCCACTCCGTTTTCTACCTGTTCAAGAATGATTGATTGTTTGCTGTCGGCTACATCACTGGTAATCTCCACGCCTCTGTTTATAGGGCCTGGGTGCATGACAATGATTTCTTTATCGAGGTTATCTAAGATCTGTTTGTTTAAGCCGTACATCATGGCATATTCCCTTAAAGATGGGAAATATTTAATGTCCTGACGCTCCAGCTGGATACGGAGCATGTTGGCTACATCGCACCAGTTCAGGGCTTTGATTAGGTTATGCTCAACCTTTACTCCAAGTTGATGAATGTGTTTCGGGATTAAGGTGGTAGGCCCGCAAACCATTACCTCTGCGCCTAAACGCTGCAGGCACAGGATGTTTGAAATGGCTACACGCGAGTGCAGGATGTCGCCTACAATGACTACTTTTTTGCCCGCTACGTCGCCCAGTTTCTGGCGGATAGAGAAGGCATCAAGCAAGGCCTGTGTTGGGTGCTCGTGGGCACCATCTCCGGCATTTACAATCTGGGCCTTTACATGTTTACTTAAAAACTGACCAGCACCAGCATAAGGATGACGCATTACCACCATATCCACTTTCATCGATAAGATGTTGTTCACGGTATCGATCAGGGTTTCGCCCTTGCTTACTGATGAAGATGAGGCCGCAAAATTAACCACATCGGCCGAAAGCCTTTTTTCGGCAAGTTCGAATGAAAGTTTGGTACGGGTAGAGTTTTCGAAAAAGATATTGGCAATCGTAATATCACGAAGTGAAGGAACCTTTTTTATCGGTCTGTTAATCACTTCCTTGAAATTATCTGCAGTTTCGAAAATCAATTCGATATCATTCCGGTTAATATCTTTAATGCCTAAAAGATGTCGGGTTGATAGTTTTTCTGCTGCCATTTTTATTTATTATTTTTATCTGTTTATTATATCGTTTTAATTGTCAGATAGAGCTTCCATGCCAAAATAATTATTCTGGAAGGTGTCTATGCTCATTTTGGCAAGGGCGGTTCCGATATTAAAATCACTTTGTCTTCACTTCCTTCACTCGCCCAGGTTACTTTTACCTGTTGTGAGTTTAAGCTATCTACCTGATGCCCAATGTAATCGGGTTCGATAGGTAGATGTCTGCTAAACCTGCGGTCTATTAAAACCAAAAGTTCCACTTTCTCCGGGCGGCCATAAGCAAGCAGGGCATCAAGTGCAGCCCTAATGGTTCTGCCGGTCCAAAGTACATCATCAATTAAGATTACTTTTTTGCCTTCGATGATAAAATCAATCGAGTTGCTGCTCGCAGTAACCAGTCCGTCTTTACGGCGGAAATCATCCCTAAAGAAAGTAATATCAAGGTTTCCCTTTAAAATTTTCTTGTTTTTTAGGATAAGCTGAAGATCCTGATGTATGCGATCTGCCAGAAAAATACCCCGCGGCTGGATGCCAATTAAAACGGTATTCGCGAAATCGTCGTGGTTTTCAATTAATTGATGGCAGAGCCTCTTAATTGTAATCTGAATTTTTTGTCCGTCAAGAAGTGTTTTCTTTTGCATTGAAGAAGGATTGGGCAAATATATAAAAATGTTTTAAGGTAAGAAAGTTGAATGGAGATTGTTTTAACGTTTTATAGTTAAATAGTTCTTTATCAAAATGTAAATGCATAAAATAAATTTTTATAGGTAGAGAGATTAAAGACCAAAGCAAAAAGACCAAAGGTCAATTTGTTTGATCATAGTTTTGGCGTTATCATTTATGCCTTTAAGCTTTAGTCTTTACGCTTCTAGCTCATTCAGACTTTCTATTTTCAGCTTAAATTTGAAAAGCAAAGACTGTTTTTCATTTTAATGTGAGTCCGGCTGTACACTATAGTCCCGGTTTTCAACCGCGAGCTGCCGTTTCCATCCGGTTTAGATGGCCTTTTTTTGCAGTTATTGGGGGTAAAAACCAAAGCGCTGTATTGATCAAAGATCCAATTTTCTGCACGTGGATTGTTCTGCTGATCAATTCATCTTTATTAGACATTCCTCAGATATTTATCTTATTAAAAAGCTTTATTTTTATAGCATATGATCGGGCAACCTGTAATCTTCTTTGATGGCGTTTGTAATCTGTGCAATGCATCGGTCCAGTTTGTTATTGCACACGATAAAAAAGATCAATTCAAATTTACTGCACTGCAGGGTGATTATGCCAAAGAAGTTTTGTCGAAATTTAATGCTGATCCTCAGAAATTAAATACCATTTTGTTACTGCAAGCGGGAAGGCTTTACACCAAATCATCAGCCGCATTACGGGTAGCCGGAAAACTTAATGGATTGATTCCGCTTCTTTATGTATTTCTCCTGGTTCCGAAATTTATCCGTGATTGGTTTTACGACATTATTGCCAAAAACCGTTACCAATGGTGGGGTAGGCAGGAAAGTTGCTGGGTACCAACACCCGAATTGAAAAGTAAGTTTATCGCTTAGTTTTGCTGATCATTTTTCTTTCTGCCCGGCGACCAAAGCCAAAGTGTTAAAATAATTAACGGAATAGTGATACTTAAGGCAATTACAATCATGATCGCTTTTTGCTTAACCATGTCTGCCTCAGTGGAAGTAAATACGTATACCGTTTCTTTGATGGCAAATAAGGTAATAATGGTAGAAAGGACGGCAAATAGTTTACGCATGGTTTAATTTTTAATGCAAAGATTGCATTAATTTTCAAAATTACGTAAGTCTTCAATGGAAGTTATTTTTAGCCAGATTTGATTAATGAATAAACTACAAGACAGATCGTTTAAAGCCTAATGTCTGGTTCATGGTCAGGGGCTTTTTAGCATGGTAGATGCTGAAATAAATTCAGCATGACGAAACAGTAATCAAAAAAGGTCAGCCGGATTTCTCCAAACTGACCTGTGTTTACCAACTAACAATATTTTATTCTGCCGTTTTAACGGGCTCAAGGTCTTTTAGTTCTTCTTCAGAGAACAGTCTGTAGTGAATTTTAAATGTTTTTTGAAGCGGGGTTTCTAAAGAAAAACCACCCACGCCAAATCCATCCAGCACATCTAAAGTAAAGTGCGAGAATTTCCAGTATTCGAAAAGATCCCGGTCTACCCAAAACTCACAGCCTTCTATTTCACCCAAACAAACGTCGCGCATCCGCAGGTAGTAGCCTCCTTTTTCGAAACATTGTGGCTGTGTACCTTCGCAACATCCACCAGCCTGATAAAACATCAGTTCGCCGTGTTTTTCTTTAAGTACGGCAATCAGCTCTTTTGCTTTTTCTGTACTGTCTATACGCTTGATCATGATCTGTTTTTTAGGTTGAAATGGATTTTTTTTTTGAAAACCGCAGATCTTTAAGACCTGCGGTAATCGACAAAATCAGCGGAACTAGATTTGTAAATCTTTATTTCCTGTTAAAAGAAACCTAATTTATTTTTATCGTAAGAAATGAGCATGTTTTTAGTCTGGCGGTAGTGTCCCAACATCATTTTATGGTTTTCTCTACCCACACCCGATTGTTTGTAGCCGCCAAAAGGTGCACCAGCAGGGTAGGCGTGGTATTGGTTAACCCAAACACGGCCTGCCTGAATGGCTCTTGGCACCTGGTAAAGCTCATGTGCATCGCGGGTCCATACACCAGCACCTAAACCATACAAAGTGTCGTTTGCAATTTCAATGGCTTCTTCAACTGTTTTAAAGGTTGTAACGGCCAATACCGGACCGAAAATTTCCTCCTGGAAAATCCTCATTTTGTTGTGACCTTTAAAAATGGTTGGTTTGATGTAATAACCACCACCCAATTCGCCAGGTAGTTCATTAATTTCTCCCCCGGTTAAAACTTCAGCACCTTCTTCTTTACCTAACTTAATGTAAGCGGCAATTTTTTCGAACTGGATTTTAGAGGCCTGGGCACCCATCATCACGGTTCTATCCAGCGGACTGCCTATTTTTATTGCTTTGGTTCGCTCAATTACCTTTGCAATAAATTTTTCGTAAATATCTTCCTGGATCAATAAACGAGATGGGCAGGTACAGATTTCGCCCTGGTTTAAAGCAAACATTACCGCTCCTTCTACCGCTTTATCTAAAAAGGCATCATCTTCGGCCATTACCGAGCTGAAGAAAATGTTAGGCGATTTTCCACCAAGTTCCAGTGTAACGGGGATAATATTTTCGGTTGCATATTGCATGACTAATCTGCCCGTAGGGGTAGAGCCCGTAAAGGCAGCTTTCGAAACTTTAGGATTCGTAACCAATGCACGGCCAAGCTCTGAACCAAATCCGTTTACCACATTTACCACACCCGGAGGCAATAAATCGCCGATTAATTCCATTAAAACCATAATCGAAACCGGGGTACTTTCTGCTGGTTTTAAAACCACGCAGTTGCTGGCAGCCAGGGCAGGAGCCAGTTTCCAGATGCCCATTAACAATGGAAAATTCCAGGGAATTATCTGGGCCACAACACCAATTGGTTCATGTACAATTAACGAAACGGTATTCTGATCGAGTTCTGATAATGAACCTTCTTCTGCACGGATAACCCCTGCAAAGTATCTGAAGTGGTCTACACCCAGCGGTAAATCTGCTGCTAAGGTTTCTCTAACCGCTTTTCCGTTATCTATGGTTTCAACTGCTGCCAGATATTCGAGGTTATCTTCCATCCGTTGTGCAATCTTGTTTAAAATGATGCTTCTTTCCGTAGAAGAGGTTTTGCTCCAGGTTTTAAATGCTTCGTGAGCAGCATCAACGGCTAACTCTAAATCTTCTTTGGTGGAGTGTGCTGCTTTGGTAAAAACTTTGCCATCAATCGGTGAAATATTATCGAAGTAAGCTCCTTTAACAGGTGCTACAAATTTCCCTCCGATATAGTTATCGTACTGGGGTTTAAATGATGGTTTCTCAATTAAATTTTCCATAATTATTATTGATTTTTAAATGCTTAAAAACCATCATGAGCGGTTTAGGTAAAGGATTTTAAAGGGATTGCTCATCATGATTTTTGCGGTTATAAGATTTGGTTAATACAAACCTAATGGCAAAGCAGATGGAGCAGATAGTATAATCGGATCAATTGATAGCACTATTGTTTCAGCTTATGTAACCATATTGAAACGCTAAACGATCTTAGACCCAGCCAGCGAAGATTGAGGCTTGTATAGCTGTAATAGGTGTTTTGGACGTGGAGGTATAATAAGATGAAATAATTATATTTGATTTATAGCAAATATTTCTAATCAAATTATTTCGGTTTATGCAGCATACATTAGATCAGGTAAAGCTCAGTGCTTCGGAAACGTTGCAAACTCTGGTAGAGAACAGGACTTCCTATACCTTAGAGCGATGCGAATTAAATGTTTTCGAAACCTATACCGAATCGTATAGAGTTCCGCTTACTTTTAACGACTTCGTAATTACGAGTATGTTGAGGGGGAAAAAAGTGATGCATTTATTTGATAAGAAAGGCTTTGATTATTTCCCTGGCCAAACTGTTATTGTTCCGCCTGCCGTTACCATGGAAATTGATTTTCCGGAGGCGACTAACCTTAATCCAACCCAATGTATTGCCCTGGCTATCGATCAGGAGCAGATTCAAAAAACAATTGCTTATTTAAACGAGTTTTTTCCGAAAGAGGGGAGTAATGAGAAATGGCTGCTAAATTACGATGAATACCATTTTTATAACAATGAAGAAATTGCCTACCTGATTAATAAGGTGATCAGGATTTGCTCGGAGCGGACAAAAGAAAAAGATGTTTTAGCTGATTTAACCTTAAAAGAACTGTTGGTCCGCATTATGCAGACCCAAAATCTTAAAACCATTAGCGATGATGGTTATAACCTAAACCAAAACCCACTGGCTTTTGTATTGAACTATATTAAAACCAACCTGAACGAAAAAATCAGTATCAATAGCCTGAGCGATAAGGCCTGCATGAGCAAAGCCACATTTTACCGGTTGTTTAAACGCGAGCTTGGCATCAGCCCAAATGATTTTATTTTAACCGAAAAGATTAATAAAGCCAAACTTTTACTGGCTCAACCTGGTGCTAAGGTAGCCTCAATCAGTTACGAGCTTGGTTTTAGTGATGCCAATTACTTTATCAGGGCATTTAAAAAGATAGTTGGGATTACGCCGGGCGCATATCAAATGCAGGTGGCAAATCAGTTAATCCATTAAATCATTTATTTTTTCGTTAAGTTCTTTTAAAGGTTTAGCAAATATGCTATCGTTCATTTTTTTTGCGATGTAAATAAACGGTATGCCAATGAGGATAAGTAATACCATTTGAATAAAAAAATGGGGTAAACTGAATACCTTTTCAAAAGTTTGATGTACATATAGCTGATATGCTAGCCAGCCAGTTGGTCCCGCAAGCGGCAAGAAAATATATCCATAAATGGTTTCACCTCTTAAAATTCTTTTAATAGCCTTCAAATTGTCAGTAAGTACTTGTTTAGTGTTGGCATTATAATCTATACCGGTTTTTATTTTCCTGAAGCTGTTAACTCCTAAAGCCCTCGAAATTTCATAAGTGATAAACACAAAAAGCAGGAGGAACTTTAAATCTCCTTTTATAAAAAAGGCCATAGCCAAGATGGGTAAATCGATAATTCTGATCCATCTTAATTTCCATTTTAGCTTAAATAGTAAATCTTGCAGAAGACTGTGCGATTTTTCATCAATGGTGATATTCGAGATGTCTATTTTGTCTACCCCTGAGTTAAATTCTCCACTCAAATTTTGCCATTCTTGTTCTAAATTCATTTTATTTACGGGTTAGCAGTGTACTTAATTGTTGTTTAATCCGATGTAACTTCACATTGGTGTTGTTTCGTGATATTCCTGTCATTTCGCTTATTTCGGTGTTATCGAAACCATCAAGATGAAGCATGATGATACTTCGGTCGATTTCGGTTAATTGTTTGATACAGCGATACAGCCAATCGGCCCGTTCTGATAATTCGGGCGGCTCGAAGTAATGATCAAATTGCCCCCGTTCTTTAACCTGGCTATGCTTTTTCTGTTTGCTCAGAAATGAAAGCGATACATTTAAACTAAGCTTGTAAAGCCAGGTAGAAAATTTAGCATCACCCTTAAACCTGCCATAAGCACTCCAGCTTTGAAAAACAATTTCCTGATACAAATCTTTGCGGTCCTCTTCATCATCGGCATAAAGGTTTACCATTTTATAGATAATGCCTTTATGTGCTTCCAGTTTGTTGAGATAAGATTTTTCAATCATATGTTATAGCTTATCTGCCTTTCGATAATTGATTCGCTTTAAATATCTTCTGGTATTGATAAATTCCGATGACTAACGAGATCAGGGCCACCGTGAATAAGAAATATTTGGTATAACCTTGAACGCCTGTTGTATTGGCTACGATACTTAAAAATGCAGCGATACCTAATTTTGAATTGTTGTTTTCCATTGCTATTTTAATTGATTTGAACAGTTAGTAAGCAACAGCATGGGAAAATTACAGCAATCGGAAATTAATTTTCTAAATACCTTTTAGAATAGGTAATTCCCATTAAATCGTAGCGTTTAAACTGCGTTTTTAGCCTTTTTTGAAAATCCGGATAATTCCGCTTTTCTTTCGGACTCCATAAAATTTCACTTAAGGCATCTAACCTTGGAAAAAGCAAGTATTGCACTTTCGCCGGATTGGTAATGTATTCACTCCACAAGCAGCCCTGTGCGCCCCAAATGTATTTTGCCTGTTCGGCATTTAATTCTGCCGGTATGGGTTCATAATTGTACACATCAATTAAAGGCGAAAATTTATTTGCAGCGAGGCTATCTTCTTTTACGAACTGGCCATGGTTAAAGTACAGCTTATCTTCCGGTGTCATAATGGCTTTATGATTTTGCTTAGCGGCTTCAATTCCTCCTTTTTCGCTTTGCCAGCTCATCACCACTGCATTGGGTGCTAATCCACCTTGTAAAATCTCATTCCAGCCGATGATGGTTTTACCTTTACTGTTGACAAATTTTTCCATCCTGCGGATGAAATAACTTTGCAGTTCGCTTTCATTTTTCAAACCATTGGCTTTCATCACCTGTTGCGAAACAGCAGATTGTTTCCACCACACTTTAGAAGCTTCATCGCCACCAATGTGAATGTATTGCGACGGAAACAAGGCCATTACCTCACTTAGTACATTCTCCAAAAATTTAAAAGTGGTGTCAGAAGCCTGGAGTACATTGTTGTATTTATTCATCATTCCCCAGGTTTCGGCAACCTGGTATTTTTTGTCCGGTGTTGTTCCTAACTCGGGGTAAGCCGCTAATAAGGCCATGCTGTGTGCAGGCATTTCTATTTCCGGAATGATGGTGATGTAACGTTTAGCAGCATAATCAACCACATCTTTAATTTGTTCCTGGGTGTAATAACCACCATGACGGATACCATCTGTTTTAATAACAGCATCTTTTGGTGTAATTTTTACTTCTGCCGGCAATACCTGATATTTTATATTTTCGTTCCCTTGTCCTGGCCACAAACCAATGATGCTGCCATTCCTCCAGGCGCCAATTTCCGTAAGCTTAGGATATTTTTTGATTTCAATCCGCCAGCCATGGTCATCAGTTAAATGCCAGTGGAAATAATTCATTTTATGAAGCGCTAAATAATCGATATACTGTTTTACAAAAGCCACATCAAAAAAATGGCGACTTACATCGAGGTGCATACCACGGTAATCGAAACGGGGGTAATCGGTAATGGAAACCGATGGGATTTGGAATGGAATTGATTTTGAAGTTGGTAATAGTTGAATCAAGGTTTGAATGCCTTGAAAGATAGAGGTGTCAGAAGTAGCGCCTATAATTATTGATTTATTCGTAACCGTTAGGATGTATTCTTTCCGATTAGAAAACTTTTCGTCAATTATCAAATTTATAACGTTAGTTCGACTTATGTCTGGGATTCTATTGATTTTGAGTTGGAAATTATAATTTTTACTAAGGTAATTTTGAAGAAAAGCTACCGATGGATTAGCCAATGAATCATTTGTATATATTACGGTAGCGCTATCTATTTTAAACGGCAATTCTTTTGATTTTACTTCCAGTTTTGCTGGTTGTGGGATAATATTTACTTCTTGAGCAGAAAGATTGAAGGAAATAATCGTAAAAAATAAAAGAATAATTTTTCTCATGCTGAAAAGGCTTGGTTATGATTTTCAAAAATAGTAATAATAAGAGGGATGCACGGAATAAGTATATAAGAATGGATTGTTTTGTTACATAAACTCTATAGCAATCAGTGAGAAAGATGCTTCGTGCCTCAGCATGATAAACTCATATAGAAATCGTCATCTCGACTGAAGCGCAGCGAAATGGAGAGATCTGCTAATTAGATTTCTCGACTTCGTTGCACTACGCTCGAAATGACGATCAATCAAGGTAATGAATAAAGCCATGTTCTCTGTAGTAAAAAAACTCAAAAAAAAATCCCGATAACTTTCGCTATCGGGATTAATATGATCAGTTAAAAAGAACTAGCCTTTTTTAGCTTTGCTTTCTTCGCCTTCTAATTGCGATTTCAATTGAGCCAATACGTCTAAGTCTCCTAAAGTAGATTTCTCTACAGAATCTTTAACTTTTTTAACCGCAGTTACAGCAGCTTTAGCTTCTTTTTTCTTAGTTGCTCTTTCTTCAGCAACAGCTTCAGCTTTAACCTCTTCCCAGATACGGGCGTGAGATACTACAATGCGTTTTGCTTCTTTGTTGAATTCAATGATTTTGAAGTCATTGGTTTCTTCAGCTTTAACTGAAGTACCATCTTCTTTAACCATGTGTTTAGTTGGTACGAAACCTTCTACACCATATGGTAAAGCAATAACAGCACCTTTATCAGTTACTTTAACAACAGTACCCTGGTGAACCGAATCTAAAGTGAAGATCGTTTCGAAAGTATCCCAAGGGTTTTCTTCTAATTGTTTGTGACCTAAGCTTAATTTACGGTTATCAACATCAAGTTCTAAAACAACTACGTCTAATACATCACCAACTTTAGTGAATTCGTTAGGGTGGTTTACTTTTTTAGACCAAGATAAATCAGAGATGTGGATTAAACCATCAATACCTTCTTCGATTTCAACAAAAACACCGAAGTTAGTCATGTTTTTAACAGTTGCTTTGTGCTTGCTTCCAACTGGGAATTTAGCCGCAACTTCTTGCCATGGATCGTTAGATAATTGTTTAATACCTAAGCTCATTTTGCGCTCGTCTCTGTCTAAAGTTAAAACTTCAGCTTCGATCTCATCACCAACTTTTAAGAATTCTTGTGGATTTCTTAAGTTTTGTGACCAGCTCATTTCAGAAACGTGGATTAAACCTTCAACACCTGGTATGATTTCTAAGAAAGCACCGTAATCTGCAACAGTTACGATTTTTCCTTTTACTTTAGAACCAACCTGAATGTCGGTGCTTAAGTTCTCCCAAGGGTGTGGAGTTAATTGTTTTAAGCCTAAAGCGATACGTTTTTTCTCATCATCGAAATCTAAAACAACCACGTTGATTTTTTCATCTAATGATAATACTTCTTTTGGATGCTCTATGCGGCCCCAAGAAATATCAGTAATGTGAAGTAAACCATCAACACCACCTAAATCGATGAACACACCGAAATCAGTAATGTTTTTAACAGTACCTTCTAATACCTGACCTTTTTCTAATTTAGAAACGATCTCTACTTTTTGGCTTTCTAAATCGTCTTCAATTAACACTTTATGAGAAACAACTACGTTTTTAAACTCATGGTTAATTTTAACAACTTTAAATTCCATTGTTTTACCCACGTATACATCGTAATCGCGGATAGGTTTAATATCAATTTGAGATCCTGGTAAGAAAGCTTCAACGCCCATGATATCAACGATTAAACCACCTTTAGTACGGCTCTTAACGAAACCATTGATGATTCTATCATTTTCAAGTGCCTCGTTAATTGCTTCCCATGATCTTTGGGTTTTAGCTCTTTTGCGAGAAAGGATCAATTGACCGTTAGCATCTTCTGGTGCTTCAACGAAAACGTCAACTGAATCGCCGATTTTAAGATCTGGTGTATCACGGAATTCTGAAGTAGAAACTAAACCGTCTGATTTAAAACCAACGTTTAATACTACGTCTTTGTTGTTAATTGAAACAACGATACCGCTAATGATTTCACCTTTAGTGATCTGATTGAATGTTCCGGCATACATATCTTCAAACTTTTTACGGTCTGCATCATTGTAATTACCGAAAACTTTTTCATCTGCATCCCAATCGAAATCTTCCGATGGTGTAGCCAATGATGATTTGATCGATTCGATCGAAACTGAATCAGCTTCTGATTCAATCGTTTCTTTTTCAGTCAGGCGTCCGCCTTCTCCCTGAAGTTCAGCTGTTTTAGCTGCTAATTCTTTTTCTGCTACTTGTTTTTTAGCCATTAATTAATTATCTCCTTTTTTCCCTATTTAGGGACTGCAAAGGTAAAAAATTTTTAATTAATAGAAAAGATTTTTTTAATAAATGTTGCTGATTTTTAGCGGATTAAGAATCAGCTTTTGCGTCATGCTGAATTTATTTCAGCATCTATCAGGCTAAATTCAGAAATATTGTAGGTTTTGTTTGTTAATGATTTGAAAATGAGCGCCCCGCATTTCATCGGAAACTGCAGCCCTGCTATCGCTTATAGTCCTCGCTACGCTCCGGGCTATTCCGCTCTATCAGGTTTAAAAACAAAGGATTGTGCACAATTTCCCACCAAACGTTCCTACAGAACGTTACACAAATAACAAAAATGTTATTTGCTACCCATAAACCGTCCCGATGGGACGAACCGTATTTAAAATTGGTTGCCTTGGTTTATGACTCGTCCCAACAGAACGAATCATCGGTATAACGTTTGATGATCCTGGATTTATTTCTTGGTAAACGTCCCTCTGGTAAAACCTTCGCCAATTAACGTTTCATCATCCCTGATTAATAACATAATCGTGTTCTGCTGATCGTAAAGTTTGATCATGTCACCTTCGATCACATATTTAGAAGTGAAAATAGAATCAGTATAGGCATCGGTAACGGTTACCGAATCTTTCGATTTAAAGTTGAAAGTTTTGTACTGTATATCTTCATTGCTTGCAAAAGTACCTGTTACCACTTTTGCCTGTATAAAAGTAATGTAGCAGAAATAACCGGTTACCAGGATTACAATTACTGAAAAGCCGATTAAAAATTTATTGCCGCTGGCATATTTAATCGAAAAGTACAATATGGTGATCAGGATTAAGGCCACAACCGCAAAAAAGATAATATTCGTATAATCTTTGTTTTCTTGAGGTACCGATGCGGCAATGCTTGTTTTTTCGGCTGTAGTTTTCACCGGAGAGATTCTCACCAAAAATTCTTTACTCACCCATCCTTCGCCGTTGGTAACCTTGATTTTGTAGAAACTTGTGTTTGAGGAATCAATAACGGCAACATTTTCATCTTTGGGCAGGTATCCGATAATCTTACTTTTCGGATCAGCTTTTTCCCTAACCCTCAAATCATCTGCAGTTGAGCGGTACATGTCAGTGCTGGTTGCCGTTTGAGTAGTAGCTGCAGGCGGTGCGGTATTTGCCTGAGGAGTTGCTGGTTTGGCTGCCGGAACAATTTTTTCGATAAAATCTTTGCTTACCCAGCCTTCGCGGTTTTTAAACTTTACTTTGTAGAACTTGGCATTGCTGGCATCTAAAACCGTAATGTTTTCATTTTGGGCAATATTTCCAATAACCTTACTTTTCGGATCGCTGCTTTCCCTTACACGCAATTTGTCGGCCTTAACGCGATACAATTCCTGCGCATTTAATCGGTTAGCAAAAATAGAAAGAGCGATGAGGAGGAAAAAAATTCTGGTCATAAGTATTGGATTCTGCGAAACAGTTTTAATAGGTAATTGCAAACACGCTATAAGCAAACACCGTGCTAAGTGTTTCAAAATTAGAAAATAATTTAATAGGAGGGGATAAGATTGAAAAAAGTAAAAACGATATGGTTATAAAACTACACCTTGCAGATCACTTTTTTTGACAAAACCAATATATCTGGAGTCTCGGGCGTTGTTTCTGTTATCTCCGAGCACAAAAAAGCTGTCTTTTGGAACCAGGGCAGGACCAAAATTATCTACATTCCACTTCCTTGACCATTGTTGCTCGATTTGCTCATCACGGTATGCAGGCGTTTTTACTTCTTTGTACTGATAAATACCAGCTTTTTTAGCCTGAGCATCAATAAGCTCCATATGAATGTCGTCTCCAATGGCATACATGGTTTCTTCAGCCTTTATTTTACCTGAACTAACTAAGTCATTGTATATTTTATTGCTGAAATTATAGCTATGCTTAGTGTCGTAATTTTGGACCATCAACTTGCCGTTTAGATAAACTTCGCCCATTTTTAGTTCAATTTTATCTCCGGCCAGGGCACAAAGTCGGTATATGCAACGCTCACCATTCGTTTTTACTACTACGAAATCACCTCTTTTAGCTTCTTTTAAGTTAGATGCCGTCACAATTTGATCAACGGCCACATTGGGTTCGTTTGCAGCGGAAACATTCTTGTAGGTGTTAAAAATTCCGAAAAACCTGATGCTAATCCAAAAGCATACAAGAATGACAAAAAAAACTGCAGTAATGAAGATGATCTTTTTCATAGTTTATTTTTTGAGTCAATTACCAGCTTCCGCCGGTACCACCACCGCTGCTGCTACCACCACCCCAGCTACTGCCTGATGATGAAGACGATGAGCTGCCGGAAGAAGAGGAACTTGATGATGAACTCGATTCGACCAGCATGGCCAATGTTATCCATTTTATAAATTCTGTTTTTTTACAAAAACTACATTCGTTTATTAGCTTCGCCTGGCCCTCATGACTGTATGTAGCCTTTTTAACGGTTACCCGTTTATTCAGTTTGTAAGTTCTAAAAGCGCACTCAGGGCATTCGGTATAACTATTGTATTCTTCTGCAGGCCATGCCTTAATGATGTGTTGTTGATGATCAGCACTTTCCCAGATATCGTAGTCGTATGCTAAAACAACTTCTTCTTTTCGCTGCCCTGCCGTTAAAAATGGTTTTCCTTCGGTATTGATATCGCGATCAACCCGGATCATCGGCTTGTTTTTACTATCCAAAACTGGTTTGAAACGATCAATTGTTTTAACACGCCTGATGAGGTGGAGTATCATTGCAATTAAAATGATAGGAGAGAATAGTATTAACCACCAGTTCTTTTTATGGAAAGCCACTACAGCATCAAAGAAATTTTTATCGTCCTGGTGTGCTTTTCTCAGTGCCGACAAATAGAAGAGGTACCGAAAGAAAAGCGCGATGGCCAGTATAGCAAAAAGGATGTAGGGAATGTGCGTTAATTTTATTTTTTTAAATAGGTCAAAAGCACCGGTAAAAACAAAGATGAAAATAGAAACAAATACTATAAAGAAAATCACGCCACAGCCTTTCGCTATGGTTGTATCATAACTATTTTTATTCTTGTCAAAACCTTTTAAATTTAGACCATTTTTAGCCTGCCTGTTTACGATTTTGAACACCCCGAAAAAGGCCAGCAGGATAATTCCCGTAGGGAGCCAAAAATTTTCGAGCGAACTGTTGCTTTCGCGTTGAGTGAAAAACTGGTTGAGTTCTGATTGATGTTCAGGGTTTAAAATAATTACCCCAATGGCATTTAGGGTATTGGTAATCCCTGTATTGAAATCATTTTGTCTGAAAGCAGGCAAGAGGTTTTGCTCGGCAATATGTTTAAGCTTTACATCCGGTAATACACCTTCCGTTCCGGTGCCTGTAATAAAGCGGTATTTGCGGCGATCTTTCGCAATAAATAACAACAATCCGTTATTGCTCGTCTTTTGCCCGATTCCCCAGGTATTAAAAAGCTCGTAGGCAAAATCGAAATCTTCTTTATCGTGATCGAAATCGTTAACAATTACCACTGCCACCTGAACATTGGTTTCACGTTCAAACCGGGCAATGGTATTATTTAAACCCGAAACCGCACTACTTCCCAAAATATCATCAGGATCACTTACATAACCTTCACCATTTTTTTTGGGATCTGGAATGTCTTTTACTTTGTAAGCAGTTTGCCCAAAAGTAATATTGGCAAGTAAAAGAAAGAATAGTAGGGTAGCGGGTTTAAATAAGTGACGGTTGAGCATCGTGTAAATTTAGGTGTAAGGTTTTTACATCATCATTTAACAACTGAGTATTAATATGGTTTACTCTTTTAATATTTTAGCCAATACCTTGTCCAGTTTTGCTTTATCTTTCATGTACGCTTCCAAATCGTAAAGTTGCACCGTTTTAAATTCTATCGGATGGCTTTCACTTTGTAAAGAAATGTAACCTGAAGTTAATGCTTTGCCGTCTATTTTAACTTTCGGGTCGAAATTAGAAACGCTACCGCCCCCAATTTGAGGTTTAGTGTATTCTAAAACCACTTCGCCTGCTATAATGTGTTTTACAACCGAATCACCTAACACTAAAAATTCAGCAGTTACCCATTGGTCGCCAGCATAAGTTTTCGATTTAGAATCTAAACAGTGTCCGGTAAATAGTTTCCCATTATAATTTATTAATGTTCCCGGTGTGCAAACGTTACTGGTGTGGCGTTCATGTTCACCGTCTCCACCCAGAATTTGGGCCTCAATTGAAATCGGAAAATCCTGGTCTTTTAACATCGTTGCCGGGTCCTGGCAATGTAACATGGCGCCGCTATTTCTGGTTGCCCAACCTTCACCGCCTTTAGCCTGATCGCCAACAAAACGATAAGTAACTTTTAAAAGATAGGCCGAAAACGGTTTTTTATAGAAGATATGCCCGTATTGTCTGTCAAATTCATTGTATCCATCATAACTTACTTTCATCACACCATTTTCTACGCGGAAAGTATTGGCAAAATTTTCTTTGTATTCGTGTTTGGCAATTTTGATGTTCCAATCTTTTAAATCTTTTCCATTAAAGAGATTGATCCAGCCTTTTTGAGCATTTGCATTCAGAATACTAAGCGATAAAAATAATACCGCCAGATAAATTGATTTTAATTTCATAGTAACATTTGGGTTAAGTGCTAAAAATATGAAATTTTTTCTATCTCAGGAAACGGAGGGAAGTCGGGAGTCCGAAGTCTATGGATAATAGTCGGATAGTTCATGGTTGATAGTCTTGTAGCTCATAGCTTGGAACCAGTTAACCGACAGCAATTAACCTTAGAGATACGTCATTTCGATTGGAGCACCGCGGAAATGGAGAAATCTATTTAGTCTAAAATCCCTAGTCTTAAGGCGATTAACTAAGCTATGCATTTAGGATGCAGCAATAGACATCAGTTAACCGATTTAAACCATTAACCATTAACCAATGAACCAATGAACCAATGAACTAATGAACAAATGACCAGTGAACAAATGGTCTAATGAACCAAAAACGGTTCTACTTTTTCCATTGCAAAAGCCAGTTGTTCTTCCTGGGTAAGATCGGTATTATCTAAAATAATGGCATCATCAGCCCGAACCAATGGACTTTCCTTTCTAGTCGTATCGGCGTAGTCGCGGTGTGCCAGGTTTTCAAAAACCTCTTCCAAAGTGGTTTCGTTATTGCCTTTGCTCTCCAGTTCCTTAAATCTGCGTTCGGCCCTGATTTTCGGATCGGCTGTCATAAAGAATTTCACGGGGGCATCAGGGAAAACGGTAGTGCCGATATCACGGCCATCCATTACAATGTTTTTCGATTTACCCATGCGTTGCTGTTGTTTCACCATTTCATGACGAACGATTTTATGGGCAGAAACCTCACTTACATTTTCAGAAACCGGCATCAAACGGATTTCATCTGAAACTTCTTCACCATTAAGTGTGATATGGGATTCGTAATCGCGGGAATGGAAATTTAATTCGATATGTTGTAGTGCATCAACAACTTTAGTATCATCAGTAATATCGATGTTATTTCTTAAGAAATAGAGCGTAACGGCACGATACATCGCTCCGCTATCTACATAAATGAAACCTAATTTTTTAGCCAATGCTTTCGCTAATGTGCTTTTTCCGCAAGATGAATAGCCATCTATTGCTATTACCAGGTTTTTCTTCATCGTAGCACAAAGGTAAAAAATACAAACAGAATGCTGAATTTTTTTGAGAATATAAAGATAGATTCTAAACAAGCTCATGCTAAAACATTGATTTATTGTAATGTGTTTACCTATAAAATAAATACAAGTTTATGTTACTATCTGAAAAAATGTTGACGGCGCTGAATAACCAGGTTAAATTGGAAGCCGAATCATCACAAGTTTATCTGGGCATTGCCTCTTGGCTAGAAACGCAGCCGGGTTTAGAGGGGTATACTGAGTTTTTTTACCGCCAGAGTGACGAAGAACGTCATCATATGCTCAAATTGATCCATTATATCAATGATCGCGATGGACATGCGATTATTACTGCTCTTGAAATGCCCAGAAATTCTTTCGGGCAGGTGATAGAAGTGTTTCAGGATTTTCTGGATAATGAGTTGCTGGTGTCAAAAAGTATCAACGATTTGGTAGAACTTTCATTGAATGAGAAAGATTATCTCACCTTTAAATTTTTACAATGGTATTTAGATGAACAGCTTGAAGAAGAAAAAATGGCGAAAACGATGTTAGAGAAACTTCAGTTAGTGGGTAGTGATCGGGGAGGAATTTATCAGTTGGATAAGGATATTGTGGGTTTACGCAGTAAGGTAAGCGAAACAAAAGAAGGAGAATAACCTGTTTTTTTCCTGTTTACAAATTCTTACTTTTGCGGCATGTTGCCTACAAGAGAAGAAATTTTACGATCAGTTAGTTTTAAAACTTCCAGAAGTGGGGGCAAAGGTGGGCAAAATGTAAATAAAGTTTCGAGTAAGGTAGAATTGATTTTCGACCTCGAAACTGCGGCTTATTTCGACGAAGATGAAAAAACGCTCTTAAAATCCAGGTTAGCGCACCGCCTGGATACTGAAGGATTATTACATATTGTTTCTCAGGAAGACCGGAGCCAGTTACTGAATAAAGAAAAAACTGTAGCCAAGTTGATTGAATTGTTAAAACGATCGCTTCAGGTTCAGAAGAAAAGAAAAGCAACCAAAATCCCTAAAGCAGTTATTCAAAAAAGATTGAAGAATAAGGCTGTGAATGCCGAAAAGAAAAGAAATCGGAAAGTAACTGATTATTAATAATCTTCTAACGATTGCTTGGGCGATGGACTGTTCAACAATGAAACAAATTAACAATCTAACAATTACCTAACTTTTCCCAAACCGATAATACAAACTTAAACCGCCATAATTCTGTGGCTTCGCCACACTTTTAACTTCTTTGGTTTTAAAGATGATGTTAAAATCGGCTGTAAATCTTTTTGAACTATAATTTACACCAAACTGTTGTTCAAAAACAATGGGTTTTACCCCAAAGGTTAACGGGCTGTTATCATTAAAAAGACTTCCCTGTATGGTGGCATCGTAAGCAACAAAGTTTAGCTGCGGTTTTACATAAAAGAAAAATTCCGAATTGTTTAAGCTTTTTGTTTTCGAATTTCCGATGACTGCATTATGATAAGCACTGTTGAACAATTGATTTAATTTACCGGCCCTAAAAAGTACCGATGCACCCAAACCCGAAAAAGTTGTGCCTAAATTGGCATAACCTTGCGCACTGATATCCACAATCGGGTCTTCAGGTCGGAGAAGCAATTTGCTGTAATTTGCAGTAAGGTTTGCAGCCAGTTCATTTTTAATCTGGTAATCCCAGCCTGCAGGCGTATAAAATCCTACGGTTTTGTGCAGGAAACGTTGTGCTGTTTGGGCAAGCGAGTTAGGACCTACGGTTCCCAGTTCTACACTGGTTTTTAAAATACTTTCATTTTTATAAAAAACAGAGTAAGCCCCACCAGCATAAAGATAACCTGCAAAAGGCCTGTCCTGATCTTCTTTGTTTGGAACCTGACCCCAATAAGGCGTATACATTTTCTGTCCGGCAGAAATTTCGTAGGTCTTTTTCTCTATTTTATCCGATAATTTTTCGGTGTTTAGGGCATGGCGGAAGTAGATAAATAATCCGTTGGTATAATACCGGTCATTTAATGTAGCCAAATAGGCATCGTTTTCGGTTTTAAAACCGAATTCGTTTTTAAAGGATTGAGCAAAACTGGTTGAAACAACCAAACAAAAAACTATGGTGAATAAAAATGATCTCATAAAAAAGCCCAGGCAATTTACCTGGGCTATAAAAGTATTTATTGTAATTGGATTTTTGATTATTAATCCAAAAGAATTGTAATTAGTTTACAATCGGCGCAATTTTAACACTTAAATCTAAAGGTTTTTTTACCTTATTCTTGGTTAAGGCCAATTCAATTACTTCGCTCATTTCGGTTACATAATGGAATTTTAAATCCTTAATGTAACTTTCTTTAATTTCTAAAATATCTTTGCGGTTGCTTTTGCAAAGGATAATTTCTTTAATGTTTGCCCTTTTTGCTGCAAGAATTTTTTCTTTAATCCCACCAACCGGAAGTACTTTTCCACGTAGGGTAATCTCACCAGTCATGGCTAAATGCTGTTTTACTTTACGTTGTGTAAATGCCGACGTTAAGGCAGTAAGCATGGTTACCCCGGCCGAAGGTCCGTCTTTTGGTGTAGCACCAGCCGGCACGTGTACGTGAACATCCCAGTTATCAAATAAAGTGTAATCTATATCAAATTCGGCTGCGTGTGCACGTAAATAGGCTAGTGCAATAACTGCCGATTCTTTCATTACATCACCCAGGTTACCCGTTAAAGTAAGTTTACCTTTTCCGGGACTTAAGCTCGATTCGATAAATAAAATATCTCCTCCAACACTTGTCCAGGCCAAACCTGTTACTACTCCAGCCACTTCATTTCCTTCGTACAAGTCTTTATCGTATATCGGTGCACCTAAAATACGCTCTACATCTTCATTGTTTAAATTTGAATCGTAGGTTTCTTCCATCGCAATTTTTGTAGCCACACCACGCACTAGAGAACCTATTTTTTTCTCCAAACCACGCACACCCGATTCTCTGGTATAATCTTCAATCACCTTTTCAATCAGCGGCGTTTTCAGGTTAATATCCTTGGTTTGTAAACCATGGTTTTCTTTCTGTTTTGGCAACAGGTATTTTTTAGCGATTTCTATTTTTTCTTCAATCGTATATCCGTTTACTTCAATAATCTCCATACGATCTAATAATGCAGGTTGTATGGTGCTTAATGAGTTTGCTGTTGCAATAAACAGGATGTTCGATAAATCGTAGTCCATTTCTACATAATGATCGTAGAAGGCGCTGTTTTGCTCGGGATCTAATACCTCAAGCAAAGCTGATGATGGATCGCCACGGTGGTCGGTGCCTACTTTATCAATCTCATCCAAAACAAAAACAGGATTATCTGCACCCGCTTTTTTAATCGATGAAATAATACGGCCTGGCATTGCACCGATATAAGTTTTACGGTGACCTCTGATTTCTGCTTCATCGCGGATACCGCCTAAAGCCATACGTACATACTTACGCCCTAATGCTTTGGCAATCGACTTTCCTAAAGATGTTTTACCAACTCCCGGAGGGCCAACCAAACATAAAATTGGCGCTTTCATATTGCGCTTTAGTTTTAGAACGGCTAAGTATTCGATAATACGCTGCTTCACTTTTTCTAAACCAAAGTGATCTTTATCTAAGATACGTTGTGCTCTTTTTAGGTCGAAATTATCTTTTGTAAACTCGCTCCAGGGTAAATCTAAAAGGAGTTCTAAATAGTTTAACTGAACAGAATAATCGGGAGCAGCAGGATTCATTCTTCCCAACTTATCTAACTCCTTATCAAAATGTTCGGCAACAGCTTTGGCCCATTTTTTCTTTTTGGCCTTTTCCTGTAAAGCATCAAATTCTAAATCGGCAGAGTTACCGCCCAATTCTTCCTGAATGGTTTTTAATTGTTGATTTAAGAAATAATCGCGTTGTTGTTTGTCTAAATCGGTACGTACTTTCGATTGGATCTGATTTCTCAGTTCCAGCATCTGCAATTCGACCATTAGCAGTTCCATTACCTTTTGTGCCCTTTCCTGCAGTTTATCCATTTCAAGGATTTTTTGCTTATCAGCCATTTCGGCATTCATGTTTGATGAAATGAAATTGATCAAAAATGAATTGCTCTCGATGTTTTTAAGTGCAATACTGGCTTCACTTGGAATATTTGGCGAAAGCTGGATAATCTGAGCAGACATCTCGCGTATAGAAGCGATTAACGTTTTAAACTCTTTATCTGCCTTGTGCTTTTGCTCTTCGAATTTTTTAACAACCGCTTTAATGTAAGGCTCGTTCTGCACCTCTTCAATTAAGCTGAAACGTTGTTTACCCTGAATAATTACGGTGGTATTTCCATCAGGCATCTGCAATAGCTTAATGATGTTTGCAACAGTACCAACCGTGTTAAGCTGCTCAAAAGTAGGGTCTTCAATGGAAACGTCTTTTTGAGAAACAACCCCAATAATCTTATTTCCTTTGTAAGCTTCTTTAATTAACTTAATTGATTTATCTCTTCCAACCGTAATAGGGATAACTACTCCTGGAAATAAAACTGTGTTTCGCAAAGGCAATATGGCCAACGTTTCGGGCGTTTCCTCATTGTTCATTTCCTCCTCGTCTTGCTGAGACATTAAGGGAAAAAATTCGGTATCCTCGTTTATGATTGGCATTGCTGTATGGAAATCAAATATATCTTGTTTACTCATTATCACATTTTCCGCTAACGACAAACTGGCAGTTTAATCGTATTCACTTTGTTTAATTTTGGTATTAAGTTAATAAATTCAACTCTTGTGCCAAAGTGAAAATAATATTAATCTTATGTTAAAAAGGCAGAGTAATATAAATATTTCCGCCAATATCATATAAAGCATATTTTAGCGTTTAAGCTAATGTTTAGGACAATTGGTTTTGAATGAAAGAAAATTAAAAACTTTTAAATTATCAGAATAGGATTATATTGCAAAAAATTTCTCCTATAAATTTGGTTAGGCGTTAGATTTGTTAAACTTATTACTCATACATGAACTATTTTAAAAAGGCGATTTTAGGATTAATTATTTTTACATCAACCAGTAGTTTCGCGCAAGGCAATTACGAAAGAAGCATGCAGGCGATGATGAAAGGTGATTATAAAACTGCCGCTATACAATTAGAAAAAGCTGATACTAAAACGCCTGATAATGCAAATGTGCTCCAGATGCTTGGATATTCTTATTTCCAAAATCGCGAATACGAGAAATGTATTGCCACTTACAGCCGGTTATTAACCATTAAACCTACTGAGGTTTCTGCTTATTATTATCGTGGTATAGCCAGGTTAAAAATCGCTAACGATCCTAAAGAATCGTTAAATAGCATGCGCGAAAACTTTTATTTGGCATCTCTCAAAGATTTTACAAAAGCCATTGAAATTAATGGAGATGAAGATGCCCAGATGTTTCAGAACCGTGGTTTAGCTTATAAAGATTATGCAATTTTCAGATCTTTTAAAGCAAAGAAAAAGGAAGAAAAAGCAGCTTGTGTAGCGTTGTTCAATAACTCTATCGCTGATTTTCAGAAAGTATTAACCTTGCAGCCATTAAGAAAAGATATTGTCGATTGGGTAACCTACGATAAGGCGCAAATTGCAAGCCTAAAATAAAATATAGCCTTTAAAGAAAAATGGGACTCGAATATTTTCGGGTCCCATTTTTTTTATTTCAGCTTTCCAATCACTGAATACTTCTTTTGCTTTAGCAATCTAATTTTCTGCTGTTTTCTGATCGCGTACAGGCTATCCGGACAGTAGGTTAAGGTATCCTGAGATTGGTATAAGATATTTTTGTTATCGATAATAATCTCTATTTTACCTGCTTTCTGACCATTCCAGGTGATAGAAACCTTCTTAACAGGGATTTTTCTATTATCAGAAGTATAAATATCTACGCCATTTTGTGCTGTTGCTTTAAAACTTCCTTTCCACGAGGTTTTATTGATATCAGCATTAACGAAAATGGCTAATTCTTTTGCCCAGTCAGCAATTTTAGCGGTTTTGTTTTCGGCTGTTCCATTTACACTAACGGTTTTATTAACGACTGGGTTTAGCTTTTGTAAGCGCGAAATTTCCTTTCCAAAATATCCCTTTAGATCAAAATACAATAAATCGGTATTTGCTTCAGCTTCTTTTCGCTGATTGCAGGAAAACATTGCCAAAGTAAATACCAGGATAACAAGTTTTTTAATCATTATACTAAAACATTTCCTGTCATTTCTGCTGGAATAGCCACGCCTAATATTTTTAAAATAGTAGGGGCAATGTCGCCTAACTTGCCATCTGCAATGCTTTTATAATCCTTATCGATTAAAATACAAGGAACCAGGTTGGTGGTATGCGCTGTATTGGCAGATCCATCACCATTCACCATAAATTCAGAGTTTCCGTGATCGGCCAAAAGAATAAACGAATAACCATTTTCCAAACCTTTTTTTACCACCGTTTCTGCACATTTATCTGCAGTTTCTACTGCTTTTACCACAGCCTCAAAAACGCCTGTGTGACCAACCATATCTGGATTGGCAAAGTTTAAGCAAATAAAATCGGCCCATCCTGTTTCCATTTCTTTGGTAATGGCATCGGTAATTCCTGCGGCACTCATTTCAGGCTGAAGATCGTAGGTAGCTACTTTTGGGGAAGGAATTAAAAGGCGTTTTTCGTTTTTAAATTCGGCTTCCCGTCCTCCGGAAAAGAAGAAAGTTACGTGAGGATATTTTTCGGTTTCAGCAATACGGATCTGATTTTTATTGTTATCAGCCAATACTTCACCAATGGTTTGGGTTAAATCATCTTTGGTGAAAATTACGTTTACCTTTTCGAAACTCTCATCGTAAGTAGTCATGGTAACATAATACAACGGCAGTTTATGCATCTGCTGTTCCGGGAAATCTTTTTGCGTTAATGCAGTGGTAATTTCACGACCTCTATCGGTACGGAAATTAAAACAGATTACCACATCATCATTTTGAATGGTAGCTACTGGTGCACCATTACCCTGTGTTAATACAATTGGTTTTAAAAACTCATCAGTTACGCCATCAGCATAGGATTTTTTGATCGCCGCCAAAGCATCTTGTGTTTTTTCACCAATGCCATTTACCATTACATCGTAAGCTTGTTTAACGCGCTCCCAACGGTTATCGCGGTCCATTGCGTAATAACGGCCAACCATGGTCGCCAATTTAGCATTGCTGTTTTGGATATGGTTTTCCAGATCAGCAATAAAGCCCAGGCCAGAGTTTGGATCGGTATCGCGGCCATCTAAAAAAGCATGAACAAAAGTATTTGGCACATTAGCTTCATTAGCAGCATCGCATAAAGCTTTTAAATGTTCGATATGGGCATGCACACCACCGTTTGAAACCAGACCGATAAAGTGAACTGCTTTGTTATGCTGTTTCGCATAATCGAACGCACTTACCAAAACCGGATTGCTATGCAATTCTCTATCGGTAATTGATTTGTTGATCCGGCCAAGCTCCTGGTAAACTACCCGGCCTGCACCTAAGTTCATGTGCCCAACTTCCGAGTTTCCCATCTGTCCGGCTGGCAGGCCTACTGCTTCACCAGACGCTTCAAGTTTAGAATTTGGGTAATGCTGTAGTAAAGAATCGAAAAAAGGAGTGTTGGCGGCATATGCAGCATCAGAATTATCTTGTTTTCCGTAGCCCCAACCATCTAGAATTATAAGCGCGAGTTTTTTATCGTTTACCATTTTTATTGTAAAATTTATTGATCCACATTAAAACATTTTCATGTATAACATGTTTTAGTGTTTTGTTTATATGGCAAATATAACTTTATTGAAGCTTATACAAATGAAGAAATCCTTTTTTTGATACGCTAATGGCATAATTTTAGCTATAGGGTTCTGTATAAAATACAGAAATGATCCGGAGCTTATTTTTACTCATTATTAGTTTGTCATCATTATATCACCCTACAGCTCTTCAGGCAGATATTATTGATGATTTATCCTCGTATTTTAAGGCTGGCAACTCGAAAGAAATTGCCAAAAGTTTCGCCTCAACCATCGAACTGATTATTGTTGACGAGGAAGATGTATACTCAAAAGCACAGGGTGAACAGATTTTAAGAGATTTTTTTGTCAAACATCCGCCGGTAAAAACAAGTATTTTTCATAAAATTAATACCAATCCAAATTATCGTTTTGGCGTAATTATTTTAGGTACTGCAAAAGAGACTTTCAGGGTTTCCATCACGATGAAAAAATTCAACACCAGCTTTTCGATTACCGAATTAAGGATAGAGCCTGCTAAAGATTAAGGTAAATAGAATCAGCTCGACTTTCGAAGTTTCCATCTGCATATCCAACTGCGTTTTATAAGTTACAATTCACTTTAACCCGTCAGTAAATTGTCTGCTAACAAATAATTCTTATTTTTGCGGCATAAAATCTACATTTTGGATACTCAACTTATACATCAATTCATAAAAAATGCCCTTACCGAAGATGTTGGCGATGGTGATCATACTTCACTTTCAACAATTCCAGCCGGAACGCAGGGAAAAGCAAAACTGATTATCAAAGAAAATGGTGTTTTGGCTGGAATTGAACTGGCTCTTGAGATTTTTAAGGAGGTTGATGCCGAACTGAAAGTTGATGTATTGTTACAGGATGGTGCCGAAGTAAAAGTGGGCGATATTGCCTTAACCGTTTCCGGAAGTACACATGCCATTTTAATTGCCGAACGGTTGGTTTTAAACTGTATGCAGCGCATGAGTGGCATTGCTACTAAAACCCATCGGATTGTTTCTTTGTTAAAAACAACCAAAACCAAAATTTTAGATACCCGTAAAACTACCCCAGGGCTTCGCTATTTAGAAAAGTGGGCTGTTCGGATTGGTGGAGGTGTAAATCACCGTATTGGCTTGTATGATATGATCTTGATTAAAGACAATCATGTAGATTATGCAGGAGGGATTTCAAATGCCATTACAGCTGCTAAAAAATATCTGATTGATCAAAATAAAACCCTTCAGATCGAAATTGAAGTGAGGAATTTAGATGAATTATCTCAGGTTTTGGCTATTGGTGGTGTAGACCGTATTATGCTTGATAATTTCAGTTTCGAAAACTTAAGGGCAGCGGTTAAATTAATCGATGGTAAATTTATCACAGAGGCTTCCGGTGGCATTACAGAAGAGAATGTGGCAGCATATGCCGCTTGTGGAGTAGATTTTATTTCGATGGGCGCACTTACACACTCTGTGAAAAGCCTGGATATGAGTTTAAAAGCATACTAAAGTGATTTGCTATAAAATTAAAAGCTTATTTTTTGTATCATTGTAGGCTATGGTTACGGTTTATTCTCTCAGCGCGTTATTAATTGCCTACCTTTTTGGATCTATACCAACAGCTGTATGGCTTGGTCAGGCCTTTTATGGCGTTGATGTAAGAGAGTATGGCAGTGGTAACGCTGGCGCAACCAATACCTTCAGGGTGCTGGGTAAAAAAGCCGGAATTGCAGTAATGATCATCGATATTGCAAAAGGTTATACCGCAACCAATCTGGCCTATCTGATTGGCATGTCGGTTACCGGGCCACAAAATTCAGTTGTTTTTGTTAATTATCAACTTGCACTCGGTGTAACCGCAGTAATGGGACATTTATTTCCTGTTTTTGCCGGCTTTAGGGGTGGAAAAGGTGTAGCCACACTTTTTGGAATGATTTTGGCAGTTAACTTCGAAGCATCTATGCTTTGTGTTCTGGTTTTTGTGGTGGTATTGTTGTTAACCAAATATGTTTCATTAAGCTCCATTTGCGCGGGATTTACTTTTCCACTGAGTGTGGTCTTTTTGTTTCAGGTTTCGATCAAATCTGAAGTGCTTTACGGCATGGTGGTTTGTATTCTAATCCTGGTTACCCACCAAAAAAATCTCGAAAGATTGCTGAAAGGCAAAGAATCTAAAGTGTATTTGTTTAGGAAGAAAACTAATTAATTAAACAAAACACATTTCATTAAAACTTATTGATAGGCTTACTGTTTAATCATCGGTTTTGCTTATCACCTTATTTACAAATCATTTAAAATCGAATTTATGAAAAAGTTATTTTTAACAGCAAGTGTTGCTGGGATTTTATTATTTAACTCCTGTTCCACTGTTCCTTTAACAGGTCGTAGCCGATTTGATTTAGTGAGTAACGACCAGGTTTTGCCAATGGCATTCCAGGCGTACAGCACCTTTTTAACAGAAAATAAAACGACGGTTTTACCCGCTTCGAATGCGCAGGCTTTGAAAGTTAAAACCATTGGCAGTAGATTAATCACAGCTGTGAAATCGTATATGAACAGCAATAACTATGGTAACCTCATTGCAGATTACCAGTGGGAAGTGAACGTTGTACAAAATAATGAGAAAAATGCCTGGTGTATGCCAGGAGGTAAGATTGTGGTTTATACCGGTATTTTGCCTGTTACCCAGGATGATGCGGGTTTAGCAACGGTAATGGGACACGAGATTGCCCATGCCATTGCAGGTCACTCTGCAGAACGGATGTCGCAGGAAATGGTTGCACAAGGTATTGGTGCAGCAGCAGGTGTTGCATTATCTAAAAACCCAAAAACACAATCTATTTTTAATACCCTTTATGGTGTGGGTACGCCGGTAGCGATGTTAAAATTCAGTCGCAATCAGGAATTAGAGGCCGACCGTTTAGGCTTGATTTTTATGGCAATGGCCGGCTACAATCCTCAAAATGCAACCAGTTTCTGGAACAGGATGTCTGCTGCATCTGCAGGAGCTCAAAAACCAGCTGAGTTTTTAAGTACTCACCCAAGTGATGCTACCCGTATTGCTCAGATCCAAAAATATTTACCAGAAGCACAGCAGTATTATAAGAAATAAGGTTTAGGGCTTAAGGTTTAAGGTGGAAGGTTTTGCATGATGCAGAAAATTCCACCTTTTTTTGTTTTCGTCCCGTTTTAAATTACCGTCATTTCGAGCGGAGTGTAACGCAGTCGAGAAATCTGGATAGATAGATCTCTCCATTCCACCCCCACCTTTTAAGTTTTATTTATGTCGTAGCGAGACGCTACGACGAGAAAGATTTATTTCAGGGTCTTTTTAACATTATCTGGTCTTAGTGTCTCGCTAAGACCTTTTAAGTTTTATTTACGTCGTAGCGAGACGCTACGACGAGAGGAGAGGATATAACTGATAGATCTCTCCATTCCACTGCGTTCCAGTCGAGATGACGACGATTTATATAGTCGAATCGCTTGGAGAGTGCCCCCTTTAACCAATGGCCAATGACTAGTGAACCAATTAACCTTCAAGTACCTTCAAAATAGCACTGGCTTTCAGTAAACACTCTTCGTATTCTAAAACAGCATTGCTTTGGTAGGTGATGGCTCCTCCAACCTGAAAAGATAAATATTTGGATGCGGCATTATATAAGATGCTTCTGATCACTACATTAAAATCGAAATCACCAGCTGCACTGATGCAGCCAAAGGAGCCCGAATAAATGCCCCTTTTAGTCACTTCGTATGCTTCGATCAATTTCATGGCTTTAACCTTTGGAGCGCCCGTCATAGAGCCCATTGGAAATGCATTTTTGATGGCGTCGATAAAATGGATTGCTGGATTTAATTCGCAACTAATGGTAGAAATCATTTGATGCACCTGAGGGAAGCTGTAGATGCCGAATAACTCGTCGACGGTAACAGAACCTTTAACAGCCGATTTGGTGAGGTCGTGGCGTACCAGATCAACTATCATTACATTTTCGGCCTGTTCTTTAATGTCGTTCCTGAGCTGCAGTTTTATAGCCTCATCTTCCATTGGGTCTAAACTTCTTTTCGCGGTTCCTTTAATGGGTTGCGAGGTGAGTTTCGATCCGCGTTTGCACAAAAATCTTTCTGGTGTTGCAGATAAAATATAGTTGCGCTGAACTTTAAAATAACCGGCAAATGGAGTGGGTGAGACGCTGTTTAATGCTTCGAAAGTTTGAACAGGATCTATTTCTGCATTTTCAGCAAAAAACTCCTGGCAGAAATTAACTTCATAAATATCACCACGAATAATATGGTCTCTTAAGGCTTCTACTTTTTGAACATATTGGCCTTTCGACAACCGATGTGTTACTTTTGCTTTTTTAGATTGGATTTCTGTTTTAAGCTGAAAGGAATCAATCTCTGTTAAAATCGATTCAGGGCCAATCAGCACCTCGGCATTGCCGTTTTTAAAGGCAATCAGGTATTTTGGGACAAAAAAGTATAAATCTGGAAAATTTAAATGATCTGAATTATTAGAATGAAGATCTTCTATTTCGTTTTTTAAATCGTAGCCGAAAAAGCCAAAAATCCACTGTTTATGTAGTGCATAAAAACTTTTTAGTTGATCAAATGCATTCCCGGTGGCGCATTTTAGTTCATGATCTGCGTCGACAGCAATAATGAAATCGTAAGCTGAGTAAGCATCTTTGTAGTTATTTGAATCTAAAAAGCAGCAAACCTCGAACTGGTTGGCCCAATGCAAAGCTTTTTGTTTAAAATGGGATATGTTTTGTGTGGTTTTCAAGCTGCGGCAAAGGTAAAAATAGCATTGATAATTGTAAGAAATTAATTTTTTTATCGGGCGATCGTCATTTCGAGCGGAGTGGAGAAATCTGTTAGGCAGATCTCTCCGCTTCGCTTTGCTACGGTCGAGATGACGATTTTTTTATGATAATTAACTAAACAAAAAAAAGCAACCCTTGCAGGTTGCTTTTTTTCTGGTCTTCACCCTGAATTTATTTCAGGGACTATTAGTTAACGAACAATATAGATGCTGAAATAAATTCAGCATTACGAACTGAGTATTATTAACGTAACTCTAAAGTTTGTGCCCTATCTGGTCCTACAGAAAGGAATTTGATTGGCACTTCTAATTCTTTTTCTAAGAAGGCAATATAATCAGTTAATTTAGCTGGAATTTCATCCACAGAAGTAATTTTAGTTACATCGGTAGCCCAACCATCAATGGCTTTTAATACTGGTTTTGGTTCGATAGAAATGATGTCATACGGCATGTAATCAATCGTTTCTCCATTATATTCATAGTGGGTACAAGCATAAATGGTATCGAAAGTATCCAGCACGTCAGCTTTCATCATAATTAACTCGGTTACACCGTTTAACATGATGGCATATTTTAAAGCAGGAAGATCAATCCAGCCACAACGACGTGCGCGACCTGTAGTTGCACCAAACTCGTGACCTAAAGCGCGTAAATTTTCGCCAACTTCATTATCTAATTCGGTAGGGAAAGGACCGCCACCAACGCGTGTGCAATAGGCTTTGAAGATACCATAAACAGCACCGACTTTATTAGGTGCAATACCCAAACCAGTACAGGCACCAGCAGTGGTCGTGTTACTTGAGGTTACGAAAGGATATGAACCGAAATCTACATCCAGTAATGTTCCCTGTGCACCTTCTGCTAAAACCGCTTTTCCTTCTTTTAAGAAACCATTTACATAATGTTCGCTATCAACGTGAGGAATGGTTTTTAAGAATTCGATTGCTTCGAAGAATGATGCTTCTTTCTCAGCCAGTTCATATTCGAAACCTTCGTAATGCGAAAGAATTTCAGTGTGTTTTTCTACCAATTTAGCATAACGCTCTTTGAAATCAGGTAGGGTAGTATCGCCAACACGTAAACCGTTACGGCCGGTTTTATCCATATAAGTTGGACCGATACCTTTTAAAGTTGATCCAATTTTATTTTTACCCATGCGTGCTTCGTTAGCAGCATCCAATAATTGGTGGGTTGGTAAAATTAAGTGTGCTTTACGGGCAATTACCAGTTTGCCATCGGCAACAGGATCATGACCAGCTTTTTTTAAATTATCTAACTCTCTTTTTAGGATAATAGGGTCGATTACTACACCATTACCAATCAGGTTCATGGTTTTTTCGTTAAAAATTCCTGAAGGGATAGTGTTTAAAACGAATTTTTTGCCATCGAACTCTAAAGTATGTCCGGCATTTGGGCCACCCTGAAAACGGGCAATAAGATCATATTTTGGACTTAGTACATCAACGATTTTTCCCTTTCCTTCATCACCCCATTGCAGGCCGAGAAGTACATCTACTTGCGTCATTATTTAATAAATTAAGCTGGTTTTATTTGTATTATGATTTAATTTTGTTCAATTTTTTCGGCTGTTACTGCACTTTCGCTTACTTTTCTGGCCATACTGCAATCAGAGCAGAAGCCATAAAGGTTTAACGAATGGTGTTTAACATCAAATTTTAAAAGATCACCAACCATGGTTTGGATCTGGTGGATTCGGGGATCGCAGAATTCTACTACTTTACCACATTCGATACAAATTACGTGATCGTGCTGGCGGTAACCATAAGATTTTTCGAATTGTGCCATGTTTTTACCAAACTGGTGCTTGGTAACTAAATCGCATGAAACCAATAACTCCAATGTGTTGTAAACCGTAGCACGACTTACGCGGTACTTTTGGTTTTTCATGTGGATATAAAGGGTTTCTACATCAAAGTGATCGTTTCTTGAATAGATCTCTTCCAGTATCGCGAAACGCTCTGGTGTTTTACGTAGATTTTTGTTTTCTAAATAAGCCTCAAAAATCTTGCGAACGAGCTCATTTGTTTTTTGTTCTGACATAGTTTTTAAACTCCATTCAAAGGTAGGTAAATTGTTTGATTGTTATAGCGTTTGATTGTTGAAATGTTGTAATAAGTCGGAGGTCGGAAGACGGCTGTCCGAAGTTCAATTTGCAAATAGCGTGTAACTTAGCATCTAGACTTCTGACTCCGGACTTCCGACTTTCGGACTAACTATGCATCAAACCGCGTTACGCCTGTAACACCTCTCACTTTTAATAAATTTTTAATCAGGTTTTCCAGGTGTTCGGTATCGTTTACAAAAATCATAATCGAACCATCAAAAATTCCTTCATTGGTATCAACCGTAATCGATCTCATATTTACTTTAAAGTCGGTAGAAATAACCCTGGTAATGTTGTTGATTAAGCCAACGTCATCAATACCTACAATGCGTAAACCAGTTAAGAAAGTTAATTCCTGTTGTTTGTTCCATTTGGCTTTGACTACCCGATAACCATAATTGGCCATTAATTGTGCCGCATTAGGGCAGTTGGTGCGGTGTATCTTTATGCCTTCACTCACAGTGATAAATCCAAAAACATCATCGCCTGGTATAGGGTTGCAACAGGCGGCCAAGGTATAATCAATGCGCTGCATGTCTTCGCCGATCAGTAAAATATCAGATTCTCCACCTTTAATTTTACTCTTAATTCCGTCAACTGAAAGGTTTTCAGGACGTTCTGGTCCGCGATTTTCTACTTCTTTCTCGCTGGATAGATATTCTTTTATATCTTTCAGTTCGATTTTTCCTAATGCAACATTTACAAAAAGTTCTTGGGTAGAAGGCAGTTTAAAGAAATAACTCAGCTTTTGTAAATTATCGGTATTGTAGGTGATTTTTAATGATTTCAGCTTCCTTTCTAAGATTTCCTTGCCATTTTCGGCAATTTTCCGCTTTTCTTCCTTTAAAGATGACTTAATTTTTGATTTAGCTTTAGCAGTAACCACTACATTCAGCCAGTCTTCTTTAGGAGTTTGTTTGCTTGAGGTGATAATTTCGACCTGATCGCCATTTTGCAGCTTGTACGAAATAGGAACGAGTTTGTGGTTCACTTTTGCGCCGATACAGGTAGCGCCTACATCGGTATGGATTTCGAAAGCAAAATCTAATGCGGTAGCACCTAAAGGCAATTGGATCAAAGCACCTTTTGGCGTGAAAATAAAAATCTCATCCGAGAAAAGGTTCATTTTGAAATCATCCAGGAAATCTAAAGCATTGGCTTCAGGATTGCTCAGCATTTCACGAACTTTCTGGATCCACTGATCTAATCCATTATCGTTACTCGATTCTTTATATTTCCAGTGTGCCGCAAAACCTTTCTCGGCAATTTCGTTCATACGTTGTGTACGGATCTGTACCTCAACCCATTGCCCGCGGGGTCCCATTACCGTGGTATGCAAACTTTCGTAGCCATTTCCTTTTGGTGAAGAAACCCAATCGCGTAAACGATCTGGATTTGGGCGGTATAAATCGGTTACAATAGAATATGCTTTCCAGCAATCAGCTTTTTCATTTTCTGGTGCCGAATCCAAAATAATCCGGATGGCAAAAAGATCATAAACCTCTTCGAAAGGAATATTTTTCTTTTTCATCTTATTCCAGATGGAGTGGATTGATTTTGGTCTGCCATAAACATCAGCCACTAAACCCTGTTCGTGAACAATCTCGTCAATTGGTTCTACGAATTTTTTGATGAAAAGCGCACGTTCTGCCTTTTTCTCGTTTAATTTTTTTGCGATGAATTTGTAAGTATCAGGGTCGAGATATTTCATCGAAAGATCTTCCAGCTCTGATTTTATGGCATATAAGCCCAGGCGATGGGCCAGTGGTGCATACAGGTAAATGGTTTCTGAAGCGATTTTAAGCTGCTTGTGGCGGGGCATAAAATCCATGGTACGCATGTTATGCAAACGATCGGCAAGTTTGATGAGGATCACCCTTACATCATCAGCCAGGGTAAGCAGCATTTTACGGAAATTCTCGGCCTGCAAAGAGCTATTGGTATCGAAAACGCCAGAAATCTTGGTCAACCCGTCGATAATTTTGGCGGTTTTTTTGCCAAATTCACGTTCAATATCTTCTAAAGTGATATCGGTGTCTTCTACCACATCGTGCAATAAGGCACATACAATAGAAGTTGTTCCAAGTCCGATTTCTTCAGCAGCAATCTGCGCCACCGCAATAGGATGGTAAATATAGGGTTCGCCAGATTTTCGGCGCATATCTTTATGGCTTTCCAATGCCATATCAAAAGCTTTCCTGATTTCTTTTTTATCGCCCTTCTGTAAAGTAGATTTGCTTGCCCGTAATAATGCCCTATATCTTTTTAGAATTTCTTGCTTTTCCGCCTCTAAATCAATCACTAACTCTGTTTTCATTTGTATTTTTTGCGTAAAAATTGCGTCTTATTTATGAATAAAACTTATATTAGTTTTGTGAAACAACTAATATATGAAATAACACCTAACTTTGTAAAAGTATAAATTTATGAAAATTAAAGGGCTCTTTTTTCTTTGTATTGTAATGATTTGTAGCATTTCGCTACGAGCTCAGGATCCTGCGGCACCAATATTTCCTAAATTGGGTAAAAGCGATACAATAAGAGTAGCCTCAACAAACGATAATGGTGTAATGATTCCGTGGATGCAGCTTAACGATGTATCTATTTATGCCGCCAGAATCTGGAAATCGCCGGCAGAACAAGCTGCATATAATCGCCTAAGGTATAACGTATTAAAAGTAATGCCATATGCATTGTTTGCTAAACGCAGGTACGAGCAACTGGAGCAGGATTTAGCCCGGACCCCAGAGAAAAAGGAACAAAAACAACTGGTTAAGCAATGTGATAAAGAAATTAAAGACATGTTTAACCGCGAAATCAAAGAATTAACGATTACACAAGGTCAGATTTTAACGAAACTGATCGACAGAGAAGTGGGTAGAACAACATACGATATTGTGAAGCAAACCAAAGGTGGTTTTGCTGCATTTTCGTATCAGATTGTGGCCCGCGTGGTAGGACATAATTTAAAAAGCACTTACGATCCGAATGAGGATAGGGATATCGAATCCATTATCCGCACTTCAGGATTTTATCAATAACATATAATGCAGGAACGCATTCCGAATATTTATTCATTTAAGGTTAAGAAAATTAATGGCGAAGAACAGCCGTTATCAGCCTACCGGAACAAGGTTATTTTAATTGTAAATACCGCATCAGAATGTGGTTTTACGCCGCAATTAAAGGAATTACAGCAGCTTAAAGACGAAATTAATAGTCCTGATTTTGAAATCCTGGGTTTCCCTACGAACGATTTTGGAAAACAGGAACCACTAAACGGTGCTGATATCTCCTCTTTTTGCGAGGTTAACCATGGTGTAAAATTTCCTGTTTTTGATAAGATTATGGTTCGGGGCGCACATGCCCATCCGCTTTATCAATTCCTGAGTGAGAAAAAGCAAAACACAAAATTAAGTTCGAAACCCCGTTGGAACTTTCATAAATATATCGTGAACAGAAATGGCGAGCTGGAAGATTATTTTTTACCCTTCACCAAGCCATTAAGTTCGAAAATTAAAAAGAAAATTCAGCAACTGCTGAACCAAAATGCCCAATAATTACATCATGAAGTTAGATATTTTAGTTATAGCCGTGCATCCTGATGACGCAGAGCTTTGCTGTTCAGGTACTATTTTAAAACATATTGCCCTTGGTAAAAAAGTTGGAATTGTAGATTTAACCAGAGGCGAACTGGGTACACGAGGTACAGCAGAAACAAGAGATGAAGAAGCAGCAGCCTCGGCGGAAATTTTAGGTTTACATGCCCGTGAAAATTTAAGATTGAGGGATGGCTTTTTTCAGAATGATGAGTTTCACCGTTTGGAAGTGATTAAAGCCATCAGGAAATATCAACCCGAAATTATTTTAAGCAATGCTTTAGAAGACCGTCACCCTGATCATGGAAGAGCAGGCGATCTGGTTTACGATTCTGTTTTTTTATCAGGCTTACCAAAAATAGAAACTTCAATTGATGGTGTTCAGCAGGAAGCACATCGCCCACGATTATTATTGCAATACATTCAGGATAGATACTTAAAACCTGATATTATTGTGGATATATCTGATCATATAGATAAGAAAATTGAATCTATTAAGGCTTTTAAAACACAGTTTTATAACCCTGAGGTGGATGG
The DNA here is from genome assembly GCF_056490665.1 of Pedobacter folensis. Taxonomy (NCBI): domain Bacteria; kingdom Pseudomonadati; phylum Bacteroidota; class Sphingobacteriia; order Sphingobacteriales; family Sphingobacteriaceae; genus Pedobacter; species Pedobacter folensis. The sequence continues at coordinate 2,131,649 of NZ_JBWJIF010000001.1, read as the reverse complement.
ATTGCAAACTTATATTTCGTCGCCGGAGTTTTTCGAAAGTGTGATTGGCCGTGCCAGGGAATTCGGTAAAAGCATTGGTTCCACTTTTGGCGAAGGCTTTACTTCCCGGAAATTGCTGGGTGTTGATAGTTTATTTGATTTGAGGTAAAGGATTAACCACCTGAGAACACCTTAGGCGGTGCACTATTTTAAATTGCTCAGATGATCTCAGGTGCCTTAGGTGGTGGGAAAAAAACAGCCCAACAAAACTGCGCTTCGTTTGTTATTCTCAAAACGAATAATAATGGCGAATATATTCTCTTCTCTCAAAAACGCGTACAATCTTTTCAAACATGTTGATTTCGATAAATTAGAGGCTTTATCGAAAAAAGTCGATTTACCCAAAATGGTCGAGACCATATCCAACCTGGATGATAAACAAATTCAGGGGATGATGAAAATGATGGGTGGATCGGGTGAAAAGAAAGAATTACCGCCAATTGAAGGCGATTTCTACCATTTGGGCGATGAGGCGTTAAAAGATGAAGATCGTGAGCTTCAGTTAAAGGTACGTGCCTTTCTAGAGAAGGAAGTAAAACCCATTGTTAACCATTACTGGAACAAGGCAGAATTCCCTTTCGAAATCATTCCAAAACTTGCCGAACTCAATATTTGTGGTTTAACCTACAAAGGTTATGGCTGTCCGGGGAAATCGAATTTAATGGAAGGGATTTTAGCAATGGAAATGGCGCGGATTGATACCTCCATTTCTACATTTTTTGGTGTACAGAGTGGCCTCGCCATGGGATCAATCTATTTATGTGGCTCAGAGGAACAAAAACAGCAATGGCTGCCGATAATGCAGCAATTTAAAATTATTGGTGCATTTGGGTTAACGGAACCTGAAGTGGGTTCGGCAGCAGCTGGAGGCTTAACCACCACCTGTAAAAAAGTTGATGGCAAATGGATATTGAATGGACAGAAAAAATGGATTGGTAACGCTACTTTCGCCGATATTTTAATTATTTGGGCACGAGACGAAGAAAGTGGCGAAGTGAAAGGCTTTATTGTAAAAAAAGATAATCCTGGTTTTGCCGTAGAAAAAATGCAGGATAAAATGGCCTTGCGGATTGTGCAGAATGGCATTATTACATTAACCAATTGCGAAGTTGAAGAAGCTGATCGCCTGCAAAATGCAAATTCATTTAAAGATACGGCCAAGGTATTACAAATGACAAGGGCAGGTGTCGCCTGGCAGGCGGTTGGCTGTGCCCGCGGAGCCTATGAAAATGCTTTGGATTATACCCGTACACGAAAACAGTTTGGGAAACCTATAGCTTCTTTTCAATTAATCCAAAACCACCTGGTCGAAATGCTGTCGAACTTAACGGCGATGCAAACGCTCTGTTTTCGCTTGTCGCAATTACAGGATCAGGGTTTGTTGAAAGATGAACATGCCTCTTTAGCTAAAGTATTCTGTTCGTTAAGAACACGCGATGTGGTGAGCAGGGCAAGAGAAGTGATGGGTGGGAATGGTATTTTGCTCGAGTATAATGTAGCACGTTTCGTGGCGGATGCAGAAGCAATTTATTCGTATGAGGGCACAAAAGAAATTAATACGCTGATTGTAGGGCGGGCCATAACAGGTTTTTCTGCTTTTGTTTAATTTTAAAATAGTTTGTCCGTCTAAGCATAGTCGAAGGCTCATGCGGACAATAAATAATGAAATTTTAGGATTTGGAAATGATTGTCAGTATTTCATAGGTACTGTAGTCCTGCCATTCGCTACAATCTTTTTGCGGTTTTGTAGTGCTAACATACTAAGGGTTGCTGCAAGCAAAAAGGATTTCGCTGCTGTCAGGTTTATTGAAGAAGGGCTGGTTCTCCGGGAACTAACTTTGTTTATAAATCCGATTGTCGTGAATGCCGATTCTATACCGATAAATCGGCACTAGCTTAGCATCGGCAGAAACAAAAGCGGGACTGAAGATGCCAAATGCACCGGATCCTTCATTTCCAAATCAATAAGCATTAACCTTTAGGCAATTAACTTCCCAGATTTTACCTTCTGTTAAAAAGGATGTTTATTAAATGCTACCTGACTCATTGCACTTTTTTCATATAAGGCAATGCAGGCTTTGTTAAACTGTGGGTCAAAATTTACTGCTCCAGGCTGCAATGTTTTTGGAACATTTTCGCTTTGCATGAAGAAGTAAACTTTTGTATTGCCGTATTTGGTATGGGGCATTAAATTGCCATAATCTTCCATTTCTTTCCATACCGAATCTTTAACTGTTAAGATGTAAATCCGTTGTACAGGGCCAGTGTTATTTGCGTTTCTATACTTTGCAATTTCTTTAAAACCAGCTTTCATATCCTCAATTCCAGGCTGATCAAAAACATCTTTAACCATGAAAAAGATCAGTATTAAAACCCCTGCAACTACAAAATAAACTAACAATTTTCTATTCATGCCTACAATAAAGGCAATATTTTATCCATAACCGTCAAGCCTTCGTCAATATGTTTTTGCTCAATGCAAAGTGCCGGGCGAAAGCGAATGGTTTTCTCTCCACAGCCCAAAAACATCACATTGTTTTCCAATCCTTTAGCAATAAATGTATTGCGCATTTCTTTGGTAGGGAAATCAAAAGAACATAACAAACCTCTTCCACGCACATTGGTCATTTGATCGAACCTGTGCGATAGATTTTCGAGTTGATCTTTTAAATACAAACCTATTTTTGTAGCATTCTCACATAGCTGATCTTCCTCTACTATCTGTAAAATCTGTGTCGAACGGACCATATCCACCAGATTACCGCCCCAGGTAGAGTTAATCCGGCTCGGCACTTTAAATACATTGGTTTCAACTTCATCTACTTTATGGCCAACGAGGATGCCGCAAACCTGCATTTTTTTACCAAAAGCCAAAATATCGGGCCTCGCTTTTTCGCTAAAATGTTGGTGGCACCAGAATTTACCGGTTAAACCAACGCCGGTTTGCACTTCATCATAAATCAGGAAAGCATCATTTTCATCCGCCAGGGCCTTGATTTGAATTAAAAACTCTTCCCGCAGGTGGTTATCGCCACCTTCAGATTGTATGGGTTCTACAATGATGGCGCAGATATCATCTTTATTATCAGCGAATGCTTTTTTGATCTGAGCTAAAGATGTTTCTTCGGTTTGAATGGCATGACTTAAATTATTTCCTGAAAGTGGAAATTTAACTTCCGGAACAGCAACCCTTGGCCAATCGAATTTCGCAAACCATTTGGTTTTATCGGGTAGCGTATTCGTTAAGCTTAAAGTATAACCCGTTCTGCCATGAAAAGCCCTTTCGAAGTGTAAAACTTTAAAACCTTTTTCTTCAGTGTATCCTTTTGCAAAGTTTTTTTGAACTTTCCAGTCCATGGCTACCTTAATTGCGTTTTCTACGGCCAAACCGCCCCCTGCAATAAAAAAAGCATGGGGCAGATAATCAGGAATACCAACTTTAGAGAATGTTTCAACAAACTGTGCATATTGCTGCGTGTACACATCAGAGTTAGATGGGTTGGCCAAAGCCGCGAGGAAAAGATTCTTTTTAAACGCTTCATCATTGATCATTTTAGGGTGGTTATAACCTAAAGGAACTGATGCGAAACAGGTAAAAAAATCGAGTAAAGTTCTGTTGTGTTTAGCATCGTAAATGTAAGCACCATGACTCTTTTCCATATCATAAGTCAGGTCGAAACCATCGGCCAAAATGTGCTTACTTAACGATTCGTTAACGCGATCTGCAGGTACTGTTAATTGATACATAAACTTGGATTTGGTATATTTCAAATTTAGTTAAATGTGCCTAAAATCAAAATTTAAGCACTTTTTGTACCCGTAGCATAAAAAATAGGTTTAAACAGTTTAAAGTATGATTATAGACAAAATCGGATTTTGGACTTCACAGATGTGGAAAACTTTTTTACAGGAAAGCTCCATTTAAGAACTCGTTGTTCAAATAATTACCTTAGTGAATGCTTTGCAAACTCATTGCATAGACAGTTATGTTAAACTCTACAGGTTTTATATATTTGCACATCTAAATTTTCTTATTAAACATGCGAAAGATTATCGCTCTTCTGTTACTTTTTGTTTTGTATTCGTATGTTTTAAGAGCTGCTGTTTTCACTGTTAGCAGTAATGGAGACAGCGGGACAGGTTCATTAAGGGAAGCGCTGCAAATGGCGGCAGCTAACGGTATTGCCGAAACAGACTATATTTATTTCAATATCACCAATCTGCCGGCTCTGATTAGTATAGAGAGCCCATTAATACTTTCGTCAAACTTAGTAATCGATGCCACAACTTTATCTGGACCTGGACTAGGCTTATCTAGCGCAAAAGTAACGATGAAAACCAGTATATCCTACATTTCTAATATAACTCCGATTGGTTTTTTAGGCACGAATTTAAAGAATCTGGAAATCTACGGCTTTTACTTTTCTTTTTTTGCCAATGGAGCCTCAAGATCGTCTACTCCAATCTCTCTCAATAATTGCGAAAATATTATTATAGGGGCGCCAAATAAAGGAAATGTATATGGTAACATCGATGTGAATATTAATATGTTCAAGTGCAATAAAATCAAAGTTTCAAACAATTGGTTTGCCTTCAATCCGGAACGTACCGAATTATTGGGAACTGCATTTGGTTCTATGTTAAGGTTTTATCAATGTGATAATATTGTAATAGGGGGTGATACCAAGGCAGAAGGCAATCAGTGTGGATATATTTACAATGGCATGCTGATTACCGGTATTGATCCATCTACACAAAGTGCGCAGCAAAGAGGTGAAATCTGCGTGATTAAAAATAATGTTTTTGGCGATGAGCTGCTTAAAGGTGGTTTATCAGAACCGCATAACATTCAAAATTTCAAAAGAGTAGAACTACTTAATAATTTTACTTCGATGAGTGCCGGTTTCAGTTTTAAGGATATATCGGTTACAATGCTTATACAGGGGAATAGCTTCGGTGTAGGTGCGCTAAATGCCCAAGGTTCTTATGCGCATTCTTTGCTTAATTTCGATGCTTGCAATAACGTATTGATCGGTGGAAAGGATGGAGCACAGGCAAATACATTGGCCAACAACAAATATGGAGGATTTGGACCAGGTGTTTATGCAAATAATTGTGGTGATATCCTTTTGCAGAGAAATTCGATTTATTGTACTGCACAGAGCATTGTTTATAAACCTGAAAATAGCAAGGTAGAGCTTCCGGTGATAAGCATCACAAGTTATAGTAATGGAACGCTGATTGGTACGGCTACTCCTAATGCTGAAATTGAAGTATATACCGATGGCGAATGTATGCAATGTGAAGCTAAAGCTTATGCCGCAACTACTACGGCCGATGCATCAGGTAACTGGAGTATCACTATTCCTTCTGATATCGGTTTTACCGCGTCAGCTAGCATAAATAACCGGACATCTAAATTCCTTGGCCTCAGCTTTCTGGCTGGAAATGTTATTGTTAAAAATACCAGTTGCGGCCTGGCCAATGGATCCATTAAAGGTTTAAAAGTTCAGGGGGCAACACGCATACAGTGGCAAGATAGTAAGGGTAATTTTGTAGGAAATACAGAAGAACTAATAAATGTTAAACCTGATATATACACCTTTCAGGCATTTTTAGGTACCACCTGTAAAACACAAACTTTATCCTATCAAGTAAAAGACGGGCAGCCTCAGCTTTTTACGGGCATTATGTCTATTAGTCCTGAAAATTGTAATCAATCAGACGGCGGAATTAAAAATCTTTTTATATCTAACCAAAGTGATTTTACCACAAAATCACTGAAATGGATAAATGAAAAGGGAGAAGTAAAAGGAAACAGTTTAACCCTGAGCAACGTGAAAAGTGGGAAATACACATTACAGGTACTAACTTCTGATGACTGCTCCGCAATTTTTGGTCCTTTCGAAATTCTGGCTAAGGGTGTGCCTTCAATAGACAATGATAAGGTTAATGTTACTAAAGCTGGTTGTGGTAGCGCAAATGGGAGCATTACAAATATTATTGTTTCAGGTGTGGGTAAAATTAAACTGGTTTGGAAGGATGGAGAAGGAAAAATAATCAGCCGAGATAGTGAACTAACTAATGTACCTGGGGGAAAGTATTATCTTGAGGTAAGTGATGAAGGTACTTGTGGAGCGGCGTTCTACGATTTTGATATTCCGATATTAAATGCAATAACCATAAGCGATCAAACAGCAGACATACAAAATGCGAGCTGTATGGCAGATGACGGTTATATTAAAAAACTTGTTATTACATCTTCAGATGCCAATTTTAACTTTAAATGGATTAACGGATCTGGTGCATTGGTAGGGGATAAGCCTGAACTCGAAAATTTGGCTGCGGGAAAATATACCTTAATAGTTAGTAATGGGTACTGTACAGCTAATCGTACTTTTAACATCATCCGACAAAGTCCCGTAGCTTATCCCGATTTTCCATTTGCGGTTACGCCTGCAACCTGTAATTTGAACAATGGTGCAATTAAAGTAAATGTCTCAGGTTACCAGGGGGCGGTCAGATTTAAGTGGTTAAATGAGGCAGGAGCACAAATTGGTGATAATAATGAAATTTTAAATTTAAGTGAAGGAAATTATCAGCTTTATCTACAAGATGAAAATGGATGCGAGAGTTTTTATAATTCCTATGTAATTAAAAAGATTATTCCGCTTTTAATTGATGCTGAAAGTGCAAATATTATGGATGATCGTTGTGGAATGGGGGTAGGGTCTATTACAAATATTTCTATTCAGGGTGGTATTGTTCCCTATCAATATGTTTGGAGAAATGCTGATCATGAAATTATATCTACAAAAGCTGAATTAAACAATGTTAAGAAAGGTATTTACACTTTAACCATAACAGATAATAGTAACTCCGTTTGTTCTGAACAAAGCCTCAGTTTTACAATTTCCAATTTAGGAGAAGTCATCAGTCCGCCTATTGTAAGCCCATCTTTGCTTTGCGCAGAAGGTGATGGTATGATCAGGGCTAGTGCCGCCACTTCAGGAGTCTTTAATCTGTATGATAAAGCTACAAATGGAAATTTATTGGCCAGTAATGAAACGGGTATTTTTAAATTGAAAATATCAAGGTCTTCTACTTTCTTCATTAGTTTGGCAAATGGAACATGTGAAAGTGAAAGGGCTGCTGTACCTGTTATATTTTCTGAAAAGACAATAGAGATTCCCAGTTCAATTAGTCCTAACGATGACGGGATTAATGATATATGGCAAATCAAAAATATTAATCAATATCCTAAGGCAAGTGTGAAAGTTTTTAACAGAAATGGCAATGTGGTTTTTACCTCTGAAGGTTATCAAAAATCTTTTGATGGAAAGATGAATGGCACAGCACTACCTGCAGGTGTTTATTTTTATGTAATCAATTTAGCTCCAGACTGTAAGCAATTTAGTGGTAGTCTTACAGTTCTACTGTAATTATGTTTTGAAACAGTGAAAGTTATATAGACTCATTTTTTCTGTGGGCTTTGATCGTTTATAAACTGCTTCATCGTAAATTCGATAAACTGATTGATTCTCTTATTTCCTGTTTAATAGTAAGTATCAGAATGCCGAACGCCTTGCTCCGCCATCTACCACCGAAACCGTTCCTGTTACATATTTGGCCCGTGGCGAAACCAGGAAAACAGCCATATTTGCCATATCCTGCACTTCACCAAAATCTTGCAAAGGAATTTCACTTTCTGCATATTTCCGGCGCTCATCGCCAGGGAAATAAGGCCTGATGTTTTCAGTGTCGATAAGTCCCGGTTGCAAACAGTTTACCCTGATTCCATATTTGCCCAACTCACCGGCAAGTTGTTTCGACCACATGGCCACTGCCGCCTTGGCCACCGCAGAAACATTTAGGGAGCGTAATTCGTAAGTACTGGTCAGATTAAGTATTGTGCCTTGTTTCCGGTCTATGAAATGTGGTAATAACGCTTGCGTGAGTAGTCTGGGCCGCTCAAAATCTAAAGCCATCGATCTGGTCCAGGGTTCTTCCTGACCTGCAACATCTACAGGCTGACTTTGCCCTGCATTATTGATGAGGATGTCGATATGGCCAAGTGAAGCTAAGGCTGCAGTGGCAATTTTGTAAGGTGCGTCGGACGCCAATAGGTCTTGTGCAAAAACAATGGGAGCGGGGCTGCCTTCGGCGACAATCTCAGTGAAAAGGTTATCTAATGATTGTTGGTTGCGGCCTGTGGCAAAAACTTTTACCCCTTCTTTTGCCAGCTCTTTTGCTATTGCTCGGCCAATTCCTTTAGAGGCCCCGGTTACCAATGCCGTTTTTCCGGTTAAATATAAGTCCATATTTTCTTGTGATTAAAATGACCTTGCAATAATAACCCATACCACGTATTTTTATAGGATACACCACCATTTGTATGGTACAAACAAATTTGTAAGTAATGACGGCACGAAAAGAAAATTCGACCTATACCCTCAACGAAAAATTTATAACAGATTGCGATCTGACTTACGCCGCCAACAAAATAGGCGGGAGATGGAAAATTGTAATATTGGATAAACTTGGAAACCGAAAATTGAGGTTTAGCGAATTGAAAAAAGAATTCCCATATATAACAGAACGGATGTTGACTTTGCAGTTGCGTGCATTAGAGCAGGATGAGCTGGTTAAAAGAACTGTTTATGCAGAGGTTCCGCCTAGGGTAGAATATGAGCTAACACCGATAGCCTTGGATTTTCTCCCGATTTTTTGTCAATTAAGCGCCTGGGGTAAGAAGAATAAGGCGCTAAAGAATGCCAGGTCATAAAATGGTTAAGGTATGATGGCAGATATACATAAATCAACAGATATTGGTTACCTTTAATTGATTGGGCAGCTATTTAATGCTGCATCAGTGGAGCATCAAATTTTAAAAATTATATTAGGTAAATTATGGCAGAAGTTAAATTAAATATTCAAAAGGAAGAGCCAAGCGCCTTCGAACTTTATGATGAAGGTGAAAAATATGGAGAAATGGTTTTTGATATTCAGGGAGGAGATCTAACCGTTTATCATACCGAAATTGATCCCGAAAAAGAAGGCAAAGGTTACGCAAAGCTATTGCTTGATGCAATGGTCAATTATGTGCGTACAAATAAGCTGAAGGTCATTCCACTCTGCCCTTATGTACACCTGCAATTTAAACGCCACGAAGAACTTTACGCTGATATCTGGAACAAAGTGCGTGAAAACGATTAATCGGTAAACAATAACCACACAGATTACGCAGCATAAAATTACAAATCAGCGCTTTTCTGCGCGATTTGCAGGGGGTGATATGCCCCTTTTTATGTTAAACATAACACCAGATATATTGTGCAATATCGTTTAAGAAAATTAACTTTACCGAAAAACCATTCCACATTCTTAAACTATACTACGCACAAAAATGAAACTCGTAACCATTCAGAAAAACGTTTTAGTAATTGTTTTCATGCTGCTTTCCTTCGGCGCCTTAGCGCAAGGGACTCCTACTGATGCCTCGAAGAAATTAAATACACTTCAGCAGCAATTTGTTGACCTGCGTTTTGGCATGTTTATCCATTATAACATTCCAACTTATGCAAATGCAGATTGGCCTGATCCTGAAGCTTCTCCGAAATTGTTCAATCCCAAAAAGCTCGACGCAAGCCAGTGGGCAAAAGCGGCTAAATCGGCTAACATGAGTTATGGCTGTTTAACCACCAAACACCACAGCGGATTTTGTATCTGGGATACCAAAAGCACCGATTATAATGTAATGAACAGTCCTTATGGAAAAGATGTGGTAAAGCAGTTTACCGACGCTTTCCGGGCAAATGGATTAAAAGTGATGCTGTATTATTCCATTTTGGATACACACCATAAATTGAGGCCCAATCAGATTACGCCAAAACATATCGATATGATTAAACAGCAATTAACCGAGCTGTTAACCAAATACGGCAAAATTGAAGCTTTAATTATTGATGGTTGGGATGCGCCATGGTCGAGAATCTCTTATGATGATGTACCTTTCGAAGATATTTATACTTTGATTAAAACGCTGCAACCTGATTGCTTAGTGATGGATTTAAACGGTGCAAAATATCCATCCGAAGGGCTTTATTATACTGACATTAAAACTTACGAAATGGGCGCAGGCCAGCGGATGCCTAAAGAAAGTAAAGTGATGCCAACTTTAGCTTGTTTACCCATTAATACTTCATGGTTTTGGAAAACCGATTTTCCAACGGTTCCGGTAAGAAAACCACAGGAAATTGTAGATGGGTTAATTAAACCTTTAAATACCGCAAGCTGTAATTTTATTCTCAACGTAGCACCAAACAAAGATGGCTTAATTGATGATAATGCACTGGCTGCCTTAAAAGAAGTTGGCCAATTATGGAAGAATGAAGGACCAACCAAAACACTCCCACCATTGGCTTTGCCGATCATTTCCAGTAATCTCGCCAAAAACCAGGCAAGCAACTCGAGCTGGAGCAATGATATGAATATTATGGACTTTGCAAATGACGATAGCTACAGGTCGTCATGGGAATCGAATAGTGCGGTCACAAATCCTTGGTACGAAGTTGATTTTAAAAATGAGAAAGCTATAAATATGATTGTTGTAGCAGAGCAAAAAGAAAATATAGATACTTATGTACTTGAATATTGGAACGGTGCGGAATGGAAAAAAGCTTTTGAGGGAAAAAATGAAGATCGCATTAAAATTCACCGCTTCGATCGCATTTGGACCAGTAAAGTTCGCATCCGTATTACACATGCCAAAGAGACACCATCCATTGCCGAATTTCAGGTTTTTAATGAAAGAAGATCATAAAAAGAACTAAATGCCGATGATGTGAGCTGATTTATTATTCAATGTATATAGATAGTGCATCTTCATCTATTATATTGTAGCCTTGCTCTATTTTTATTTCATTCCAAAGAAAGGAGCGATACTTTTATAACAAGAATCAAATCACGGGACGATTTTAGAGATCTTATTGGGGTTCCTCAGCAATGAGGACCCTTTTTTTATTCAATTTGTTTTTGGAGTCTATAAATAATGAAGGCTGTTTGTTAAAACTTATCCTTCATGCCAAATAGCCCCATAAGCCCGCCCGTATGAATGGCCAGCACTTTTTCATCTTTACCAATAATGCCTTGGTTTACCAGGTCCTGGATGGCATAAAACATTTTTGCCGTATAAACCGGATCTAAAAGCAGTCCGGTTTTTGAAGTAAAGGTTTTGATAAAACTGATCAATTCAGGAGTGGTTTTTGCATAGCCCCCAAAATGATAATCGAGGTGAAGCTCAAGATGATTGGATAGGGGAGTATATTTAGCTATTTCATCTTTGATAAACAAGCCCCCTTTTAGTACGGGTATGATATGGAGTTTTGTGCTTAAACCCTGTTGCTGAATACCGCTCAATAAGCCTGCAGCAGTTGTTCCTGTTCCGGCAGCACAAAAAATGTGATCGTATGTTTCTGTCAATTCGCTGATTACCTCTGCGCAGCCTATAGTGGCTTCAGCCGAAGCGCCGCCTTCATCAATAAAATAAGCCTGGTGGTCATTTTCAAAATGCTGTTGAAACAGTTTTTGCTTATTCCGATAACTTTCGCGGTCGGTGAAAATGAGTTTCATTCCAAATAAACGGCACAGCAATAACAGCTCATTCTTTACCTCTTCGCCACGTACAAAAGCGGTAGCGGTTAAGCCTGATCTCGATGCTGCGGCTGCGGTGGCTACAAGGTGATTAGAATAGGCACCCCCGAAAGTAACCAGATGCGATTTGTGTGCTGCTTTGGCCCTGGCTAAGATATATTTTAGCTTCCGCCATTTATTGCCAGAAATATAAGGGTCAATAAGATCATCCCGTTTAACAAACAGGTTGTTGAAAGGTGCAAATGTTATTTTTTGTACAGGACTATATATTTCTTCGAACACGTGTTAAAATAAATAAAAGCGGTATCATTAATCTGAATTAGAATATGTCAGGTTGAGCCTGTCGAAACGGTTTAAATATATAAAACCTCCTTCGACAAGCTCAGGATGACCATACTACCTTAATAATACCACGTTATATTAATTACTTGCCAATACCGAAACCGAAACCAGCATTAACCATACTGTATTTTGCAGCAGTATATGAACCATAAAATTTAAAGAAACCGAATTTCAACTGGAAGCCTAAACTTCCCCTTACGCCGTCAATATCCGTTTGTTTCACCGAAATGGGATCAACATAAGTGGCATTGCTACCACCATCTTCAAATTTATAAGTACCAAGTGCCTTTAAATTGGTGTTCGAGGTTTGGTAACCGATGCTGGCAAAAGGGGTGAAGAACAGGATCTTTTTAGAAACGATGGCGTCAAAATTTACACCATTGAATTTGGCATCAATATGCTGATCTGAATTTGTCGTATTATTGATATTCAAAGGCAAATTATATTTGTACTGGGTAAAACCTCCTGCTATTGCAATATCAACAGGAACTAATTTCTCTGTAGTTGAACCCATAAAAAGCGGTAAAAGTTCAACTTTAGCACCGAAGCCGATCATTGATAAGCTGCCTAAGTCGCTGCCTAATTTAATTTTTGGCATCGCTCTTAAAGTAACATCAATGTTTTTAGGTAAGCCTAATGTTGCCTGAATTTGTGCCGAAGGCACCACATGGAAACCTACACCTTGTGGCAAATTGAAAAATTTACCCGTTGGAATACCATTGTTCGTGTAAACTTCCATTTTACCACCTTCATGGTCATCGCCAAATGCAGTAGGACCTATAGATGATGCTCCAGGTGCAGGTTTGATATTACTTAAACCCAAGGTATTTACATCATAACTTCTGGCCGATTGCGGCACAAATGCTGCAGAGGCAGATACCCGCACGTCAAATTTTAAAAAACCTTTCGATTTGGCTGTGTTCGACCATCCATCAGTCAATCCCAAACCCAAACCTTTGTACAAAGGGTCAAAATAGGCATTTACCAATTTAGTTGCATCAGCCGGTCCGCCCACAAACAGGTCTCCAACATCTTGTTGAGCACTTGCTTTTTGAGCCGTTACCAATAAAAATAAGGCGCATAACGCCTTTAAAGAGTAGCATTTTTTCATATAAAAAATTTAGAATGTTTTGATTGACAGTAAAGATAGGGCTGTTTTTCCGAAAACTGCAATCATTGAAAAATTCTTGAAGTTAAAAGTTTATTTTTGCGCCATGGAAAATGTGGTCGAATTGCAGGAATCAGAAGAGCAGGAATTATATGAACATTTAAAAATAATTGTCGATAAAGGGCAGTCTTTGCTGCGCATTGATAAATTTTTGATGGTGCGCGTAGAAAATGCCTCCCGAAACCGTATTCAAAATGCAATTGATGCGGGGAATGTGCTGGTTAATCAAAAACAGATAAAAGCGAGTTATAAGGTTAAACCTTATGATGAAATATCGATTGTTTTACCGCACCCACCGCGCGACACCGAAGTTTATCCTGAAGATTTACCACTTGATATCATTTACGAGGATAGCGATCTTTTGGTGGTAAATAAAGCTGCCGGGATGGTAGTACACCCTGGTTTTAATAACTATACCGGAACCCTGGTTAATGCTTTGGCCTTCCATTTTGAGCAACTCCCTCAGCTGCCGGGTAATGATGGCAGGCCAGGATTGGTTCACCGCATTGATAAGGATACCTCGGGTTTATTGCTGATCAGTAAAAATGAAAAATCGATTACGCATTTGGCCCGCCAGTTTTTCGATCACAGCATTACCCGTAAATATATTGCACTGGTTTGGGGCGATATCGAAAACGATGGAACCGTAACCGGTTACATTGGCAGAAGTGCGAAAGACCGCCGTGTGATGGATATTTATGATGATGAAGAAAAAGGGAAATGGTCTGTAACGCACTATAAGGTATTGAAGCGTTTGGGTTATGTTACCTTGATCAGCTGCGAGCTTGAAACCGGCCGTACACACCAGATCAGGGCACACATGCAGCACATCGGGCATCCTCTTTTTAATGATGCCATGTATGGTGGTGATAAGATTTTAAAAGGAACTACGTTTAACAAGTACAAACAGTTCGTAGATAATTGTTTTGAATTGTTGCCACGTCAGGCTTTACATGCACAAAGTTTGGGTTTTATTCACCCAACCACTAAAGAGTATATGTATTTTGAATCGCCGTTGCCGCCCGATTTTAAAGCTGGCTTAACCAAGTGGGAAAATTATATCGCTACATCATAAAATATGCTTCAGGAGTACCTTTTATTTAATGATGAATTCCAGACGGTAGATGCCCCGATTTTAACAGCTTCGAACAGAAGTTTCAAATTTGGCGATGGATTATTCGAAAGTATGCGGATGATCAATAATAAGCTGCAATTTGCCGACTTACATGCCGATAGACTAACGGCTGGCATGAAAGCGCTTAAAATTGACGGTCACGCTTTAATGGATGATTATTTTCTGCGTCAGAAAACCGCCGATTTGGCCAAACGTAATAAATGGAATGGTAATGTTCGTTTCCGCCTTTCGGTTTACAGGGGAGGAGCAGGCGTTTATACCCCCGAAATAAATAAAGCAGGTTACATTTTGGAAGGTATTCCCTTAAAAGCATCTACATATGAGTTGAACAGCAAAGGTTTAATCATTGATGTTTTTGATGAAATGACCAAACCCGTTAATAAACTCTCGAATTTTAAAACAGCCAATGCGCTGCTTTATGTAATGGCCGGACTTTTTAAAAGCCAGAACCGCTTAGATGAGGCCATGATTCTGAACCAATATGGTTTTCTTTGCGAAAGCATCAGTGCCAATGTTTTTGTAGTGTACAACAAACAGATTTATACCCCCTCACTTGCTGAAGGTTGTATAAGTGGTGTAATGCGTACCGCCATTATGCAATTGTGTAAAATGCACGACATGCCATTAATCGAAGCACAGATCAACCCAGAAATATTAAAAGAAGCCGAAGAAGTTTTTATCACCAACGCCACCCAGGGTATTCAATGGGTGATGGGCTACGGCAGGAAACGTTATTTTAACGAGGTATCAAAATTTTTGATTGAGAAATTGAATCATTTATAATGCTATTCCATGATCTTGGCGTACAGACTACCTCTTGTCGTCATGCTGAATTTATTTCAGCATCTTTCATGCTACGTAGAGATCCTTTCAAATTGCCAACAGATAAACTAATTTCATTTTTTTTTGGAAAGCAATACCTGTGGTGCTTCGGTTTCGCTAGTATCACTGCCGTCATGCTGAATTTATTTCAGCATCTTTCATGCTGTATAGATCCTTTCAAATTGACAACAGAATGCTGAGATCTTTAGCCTAAATTCATTATTTTTTTGGAAAGCAATACCTGTGGTGCTTCGATTCCGCTAGTCCCGCCCTTTGCTTAATCCCGATGGAGAAATCGGGATAACGCTGTCGGTCGGGTTTATTTAACAATGAACAGTTCTACTATGCAATTTAAACCCAAATAATTGGACTGCTCAATCTTTCATGCTGTTGTAAAATCTATTAGAAGAGTTCTCAACTTTTTAGCAACATGGCTATTAAAGTTGACAACTCAAATTTTTAATTACAACCGCATCCCCCTTAAAAAATCTTCAATAAGCATCCGCTTTTTGCCTTCGTACTGGATATCTAAAAGTTTGATAAAGCCATCTTTTGCGGCAAATTTTAAATAAGTTTTACCATCAGTTAAAAAGCCTCCGGCTACAATACCTGGTTCTTTATCTTCTATTTCGGCCTTAAATACCTTTAAGTTTTTGTCATTAAGTATGGTAAAAGCGGTTGGATAAGGGCTTAAACCGCGGATTAAATTATGAATGGTTTGCGCCGGATTGTTCCAGTCGATTTTGCAATCTTCTTTAAAAATCTTTGGCGCATGTTTTAAATCCTCATTTTGTGGCTGGGGCTGTTCGGTTATATTATTGGCTTCAACGGCATGAAGTGTTTTTACTAAAAGATTTGCGCCTACAACCATTAGTTTATCGTGCAAGTCGCCCGCAGTTTCATCGTCGGCAATGGGAACGCTGTCACTAAGGATAATATCACCTGTATCAATTTCCTGTTTAAGGAAAAATGTAGTGACACCACTTTCTTTTTCGCCGTTTATAATGGCATGGTTAATCGGGGCAGCGCCGCGGTATTGCGGCAACAGCGAACCATGTAAATTGATGGTTCCTTTAGCTGGCATATTCCAAACTATTTCCGGTAACATCCTAAAAGCCACAACCACTTGTAAATCGGCTTGATAAGATCTCAGTTCCTCAATAAATTCGGGATTCTTTAATTTTTCAGGCTGTAGAACAGGGATTCCTTTTTCTACGGCATATTTTTTTACGGCACTTTCATTCAGTTTTTGGCCGCGGCCGGCAGGTTTATCTGGCGCAGTAACTACTGCAACTACATCGAAATTGGCTTGTACCAAGGCATCTAAAGAGGCTACCGCGAAATCGGGCGTGCCCATAAAAACTATTTTCATAAAGAAAGTGTTGTGTTTTAAAATAACGCGGCTGCCCGCGTTAAAGTTTTGCAAAATAACTAAAAATAAACCCATACTTATAGGCAAAAAATGGTACAAGGCAAAGATGTTGTTCGGGCAAGTGGATTAGTATATGTAACTGATGCGCTACCTGGGATTTACCGTAAAGGAAAACCAGGTAAATTTCATTACGAAGATAAAGATGGAAACAAAATCACCGATGAGAAATACCTCGATCGGATAAAAGCTTTGGTTATTCCACCAGCATGGCAAAATGTATGGATTGCCAATAAACCAAATGCATACCTTCAGGTTACAGGTATTGATGCTGCCGGCAGGAAACAATATAAATACCACGCCAAGTGGACAAGTCGCCGATCGGAGGATAAATATTTTCGTTTATTGGAATTTGGAAAAGCATTACCCAATGCGCGGAAAAATCTGGAAAAAGACTTGCGAAGAAAAGATTTCGACGAACGAAAAGTACTGGCCATTTCGGTAGATGTACTCCAAAAAACACTCATCCGTGTGGGGAACGAAAGTTATAAGCAACTGTATGGCTCGTTTGGTTTAACTACACTTAGGGATAAACATGTTAAAATAAACGGTAGTACAATCACGATGGATTTTGTTGGTAAAAAGGGCGTTCAGCAAAAAGTTGAGTTAAATGATCGGTCGCTGGCAAAACTGGTTAAGAAATGCAGGGACATCCCCGGACAGGAATTATTTCAGTTTTATTCGAATGGAAAAGAGCATAAAAGTATCGATTCGGGCAAAATCAATACTTACATTAAAGAAATTACAGGCGACGACTTTACCGCAAAAGATTTTAGAACCTGGGGCGGAACGTTAGAGGCATTACGCCAGTTTTCGAAGTGCAGTGCTGACGAAAATTTGAACCTGAATTCGAAAAAAACAATTGTAACGGTTTTAGATTGTGTAGCAAAAAAATTAGGCAATACGAGAGCTGTTTGCAAGAGTTCTTACGTATATCCTTTATTGCTTACCGCTTACGAAAACAATGAGCTAAGTAAATACATGAAAAAAATGAATAATAATAAAGTATCAGGTAAATTAGGTTTGGCACATGACGAGAAAGTTTTATTATCATTCTTAAAATCAGGTAGTAAATAGAAAACCCATTATATTTGTTTTTTTTATCCCTTTATGCAAATTAACCTTGACGATAACGCTGCTGTTTTTTATACGTTAATCGAAGAATCTCCAATGCCGATCGGACTGTATATTGGGGAGAAAATGAACATTAAAGTAGCTAATAAAGCAATGCTTAAAGCATGGGGAAGAGATCATTCGGTAATTGGACAAGAACTTGCCATTGCTTTGCCCGAGCTTAAAGAGCAGCCTTTTTTAGAGATCCTTCAGAACGTACGCGAAACCGGTATTGCTTACGAAACCAAAGAAGACCGGGTAATGCTGATTAACAATGGTGTTTTACAGACCTTTTATTTCGATTTTATTTATAAACCCCTAAAAGATAATGATGGCAAGGTTTGGGGAATTCTGAATAATGCAACAGATGTTACCGAACTGGTAAATGCCCGGTTAAAGGTTAAAGCCAGTGAAGAACTTTTTCGCAAGATGATTCAGGATGCACCTGTAGCCATTGGCATTTTGAGGGGCGAAAATTTTATAATCGAACAGGCAAATGCAGATCTTTTAAAACTATGGGGTAAAACAGAAGCAGTAATCGGGCTGAATTTAATTGATGGTTTGCCTGAACTGAAAGGACAACCCTTTCCCGATTTGCTAACTCAGGTTTACCAAACAGGGGTGGCCCACTATGGCTATGAGACAATGGCGAGGTTGGAGCGTGATGGTGTGCTTCAGGATTTTTATTTCAATTTTGTTTATGATCCTATCCGCGATCAGCATAATATCGTAACTGGCATTATGGTCGTTGCGAACGAAATTACCTCGCTGGTACATTCGCGGATGGAAATGGCTAAAAGCGAAGAACGTTTCAGGAATTTATTATTGGATACCCCAATGGCCACAGGTTATTACGAAACGGAAGATATTATCATCTCGCTGGCTAACGATGAAATGCTGCGGTTTTGGGGGAAAGATAAGCGCGTAATCGGAAAGCCGATGGAAGAAGCCATTCCTGAGTTAAAAGGACAACCTTTTATCGATATTTTAAAAGAGGTTTATCGTACAGGGATTCCTTATCATGCCGATCAGCAGGAGGCGGTATTACCTGTTAACGGTAAGATGGAAAAGCTTTGGTTTAATTTTACCTATAAACCTTTGAGAAATGCCCAGGGAAAGGTTTACGCCATTTTACATGCAGCAATGGATGTGACGAAACAGGTTCAGCTTCAGCAACAGAAAGACGAATTTTTGGGCATTGCGAGTCATGAGCTTAAAACGCCGGTAACCAGTATAAAAGCTTATGCCCAGGTATTGGAGAAGATGATCAGGAATGAAGGTGATGAGAAAAAGGCTGGCATGGTACGCAAAATGGATTTACAATTGAACCGCTTAACCGGTTTAATTGGCGATTTGCTTGATGTAACCAAAATACAATCGGGCAAAATGACTTTTAATCCCATAAAATTTGATTTTGATCAGGCTGTAGGTGAAATAGTCGATGAAATGCAGCATATCACGTCTAAACATCAGATCAAAACCGATTTTAAAAGCAACAGCTGGGTTTATGTCGATCGCGAACGTATTGGCCAGGTAATCACCAATTTTTTATCAAATGCCATTAAATATTCTAGCGATGCCAATCAGATTGATGTGCATACTTATGCATTGAACGATGAAGTTATTTTGTTTGTACGCGATTATGGAATCGGGATTTCGAAAGCACTACAGCATATGGTTTTCGATCAGTTTTATCGGGTGGGTGGAAATCTGCAACATACCTATCCGGGTTTAGGCCTGGGGCTTTACATTTCGGCAGAAATTATCAAAAATGAAGGAGGAAGAATTTGGGTAGAGAGCGAAGAGGGGCAAGGCGCCACATTTTGTTTTGCACTAAAAATTTAATTACACTAATTCACGATTAACTGGTGTAACTTTTTATTCTTTAGGCGCCTTTTTTATCGGATGAACAGGTTGCTCCTCAAGCTCACGCTGCTTAGCCGGGTTACTTGTTTTTGGTGCTTTATTAGGTGTACTGTCATTCTCGTGCCGTACCGTTTTATGGTCAACAGGTTCCCGGCCTTTAGGTACTTCTTCCTGATAATTGCTTCCTGGTTTATCACTTTTGATTTTTGGACCGCTCATGGTTGTAATGATTAAATGATTGAGTTTGAATGATTGAATAGCACAGTGCCTATCAATTATCTATAATAACAAACCTCCTTCTGTTAAGTTTGAAAATAATTGCAAGGACAATTCAATCATTCAATCCTTCTGTCATTCACTCCTTAATTATAAAGCAAATATTTCTTGCGCATGGTTTTATAAGCACTTAAGCCTGGTTCCCAGCTTGCTCTAATTTCGGCTTCACTCTTTCCATCAATTACCTGTTGCCTGAAATCTGCCACACCAACTAATCTTTCAATAGTACCCATTTCCTTACTCAGTTTGGTGTTAAAGAAATCCTCCTTTCTTGGCGATGCCTTATACAACTCAATTAACCAGCTAATGTTTACCTGTTTCGATTTTACCAGTTTTGAAGTATCGTAAGTTCTTAAATCTAAACCATAACAAACCTGATCTTGAAATAATGGCGTTTCAGACATACCTTTTATGCTTTTTGGCGTAAAACTGAAATCAAATTTCCCCTTAAGGTAAGGTGCTCCAACAACGGTAAAAGGAAACATTGTGCCACGTCCGTGATTTAAATACGTACCCTCGAATAAACAGGTCGAAGGGTAAAGCAAAATAGATTGCTGTGTATTCAGGTTAGGAGAAGGTTTAACAGGTAAGGTGTACTCCATATCATGATTATAACCGGCGTTTTTGATAATGGTAATCTTACATTTCACCTTATCCTTTAACCAGCCTTCACCGTTTAGCATCTGCGCATATTCGCCAACTGTTAAGCCATGGGCAATTGGAATAGGTTGTACGCCAATACCCGATTTAAATTTAGGATCTAAAATTGGTCCGTCGATTAAATAGCCATTTGGATTCGGTCGATCTAAAATCAACAACGTTTTATTGTTTGCTGCACAAGCTTCCATAACGTGTTGCAGCGTGTTGATATAAGTGTAAAAACGAACACCAACATCCTGAATATCGAACACCATAATGTCGATATCGGCTAAATCTTCAGCTGTAGGTGTACTGTGTTTGCCATAAAGTGAAATGGCTTTTATGCCTGTTTTGGTGTCAACATCATCATTAACAGTAACACCAGCACTGGCGTTGCCTCTAAAGCCATGCTCAGGACCAAATATCTTCTGGATTTTAACTCCTCGTTTCAACAGGCTATCAACCGAAGTCTGCGCACCAATAATCGAGGTAGGGTTAACCACCATACCCACACGTTTTCCTTTTAAAAGCGGGAGGTATTTTTCGGTCTGCTCTGCACCGGTTTTAATTGTCGAAGGCAGTTTAACAGTCTTAATCATCAGTTTTCTGTTTTCAGGACTTTTCTTTCCAAGAACTTCCTGTTCAAGCGGTTTTGGTTGTCCGCAGGCCGATAATGCAATTAAACTGGTTAGCGCAAAGCTGATATAATTTTTCATTTTTATTATTATTCTAATCTTCCGGTATTATAACAAAACAATTTACAACATATTTTAATTATGCTATTGGTGTTTTCTGGTTATAACTTAATGACTGATGTTTAAAGTTGGTTATTTATTTTCGAAAATGCCATTTTTAAAAAGGAATTGAGCATTTTTGTTACCACAAATTGATTAAATTGAATTTCGAATATTTCATAGCAGGGCGGATAGCCATTAAATCTGAGCGTACTTTTTCAAAACTTATTGTCCGCATTGCAATAGCAGGCGTGATGTTGAGTTTGGCTGTTATGATTCTTTCTATAGCCATTATCAAAGGCTTTAAAACTGAAATTCAGGATAAAGTACGGGGATATTTAGGCGATGTACAGATTACCCGTTACGACCTGAATAATTCATTTGAGCATTCTCCCTTTGTCCTTGATGGAGAAACGAAAAAGATGCTCAAAAACAATCCCGATATTGAATATTATTATCCCTTTGCTACAAAACCGGGCATCCTTTCGGCCAATAATGAAATTGAAGGCATTAATTTTAAAGGGGTAGACAAAAACTATAAATGGGATTACATTAAACAGCACATTATCAGCGGAACCATTATCGATTTTTCTGATAGTACGGCTGCCATGCAAGAACTGCTCATTTCGAATTATACCGCAAATCGTTTAAAGCTTAAAACCGGTGATGATTTTATCATGTATTTTGTTCAAAACCAGTTGCGGCCGCGTAAATTTAAAATTGTCGGCATTTACGATATTGGTGTAGAAGATATTGATAAGGGCTTTGTGCTGGGCAACCTGAACATCATTAAACGCCTTAATAATTGGAAAGCCGATGAAATTGGTGGTTTAGAAATCAGGATCAAAGATTTTAACAGACTTAAGCCTATTGCCGATGATATTTATGAAAAGCTTCCACGCAATTTGCGCTCCTATTCCATTGAAGAAAATTTTCCTAATATTTTTACCTGGTTAGGCCTTCTTGATGTAAACACCAAAGTGCTTTTAATCCTGATGCTCATTGTAGGGGTAATTAACATGGTTACGGCATTGCTGATCATGATTTTAGAAAAAACAAATATGATCGGGATGCTAAAATCTTTTGGCGCCAGTAACTGGAGCATTATGAAGATTTTTCTTTATAATGCAGCTTATTTAATTGGTATTGGCTTATTACTTGGAAATATTTTAGGCTTAGGCCTCGGTTTTTTACAACAGGCCACCCACATTTTCAAACTTAACCAGGCTTCTTATTTTTTAGCATATGCACCAATAGAATTTCATTTTATCGATGTGCTGCTGCTTAATATCGTTACGGTAGTGGTGTGTTTAACGGTTTTGATTATCCCTTCGCTATTGATCAGTAAGGTTTCTCCGCTAAAAGCAATCCGGTTTAAATAAGGAAAAAACTTGGGTCACCGAACAGATCATTTCCGATGCCCAAGCAAACCTAAACTTAAGCTCTTGTCAACTCAACTTTTACAGTTTGTGTAACACTACTTTTCTGGAGTTGAGGATATGGTGTGATGTCAATTAATTTGAGTGAATAATCTACGCCGTTAATTTTAATGATGGCTACACTTGCTAAGGTGCCACAATCTCCTTTGCATAAAATAATTTCCTGATCAGTATTATTGCCTGTTAATTTGAAATATGCTTTTGCTCCCCCGGCGCTAATACAATCAGCATTTATTGGGCAACGGCTATCACTAATCGTTTTTAGTACTAATGTAGATGCACCAATTGATTTTGAAGTATTGATTTCAAATTCGTAATTCGTCGTTTTTGTTTCGGATTTCTTCTCGCATCCAAAAGCGAACATAACTAAGATTAAAAAGGAGGGTATTAATTTTTTCATTTATATATGGATTAATTACTTCTTTTTAAAATATATTCATAATCTATAGTCGCATAAGAGGTCGTAGGCGAAGAATCTGTTTTTGCACTGAACCTTTTTCTAAGGGTTAAATCCACTCCACTACTTCTGATATCGTATTCGCCGTTTAAAATCATATTCCAATCAAAATCTGCAGTCCAAACACCCTCATCAGTGAAATATCCGATCCCGTTTTTAAAAGTATAGGTTCCCTTGCCTCCCGATGGTTTTAGGTTGGCATCAGCTCCTGGTGTAATGTTGAATTTTCCACCCTGTAACGAGATTGAAATGGGGCGGGTTACGGGCACAGATCTGGTACTATTGGTAATTACCAATACACCTGTATAGTTTCCATCCAATAAAACATCTACAGTTGTAGATTTTTTACAGCCTAAAGATAGGACCAGGGCAAACAGGAAGATACAGATTTGAACTTTCATACCCCTTAAACGGAGTTCAAAATCAAAACGCTACACTTCAATTGAAATCCAGTCTATACCCTGTGTACTATGGATAAATTCAGTCCTGGGTTCGAGGTTTAAATAAGGATAGGTGACTTTCGATAGGTATAGGCCTGTGGGATGAGCAGGTAACGATAGTTTTGAAGGCTGTAAGGTAATCAGTTCGCTTTCAAATTCATCAAAGCTGAGTTCTCCTTTGCCTACCATTAGCATTTTACCCATAATAATGCGGATCATTTTACCCAAAAAGCGGTTACTGGCAATATGAAACCTCAGCCTGTCGCCCTTTGGATTTACAAATAAATCGGCCTCCATTACATTGCAGATGGTATGTTCGTATTTATCAGGATGGGTACAAAAAGCCCGGTAATCTTTGTATTGGGATAATAATTTTACAACGGCTTTCATTTTATCAAAATCGAGATTGTTCAATTGATAAAAGGAACTCTGGGTGCTTAAAAAAGGATCTTTATAGGTATGGATAAAGTAATCATATTTCCGTTGTACAGCATCAAAACGGGCATGAGGCTTTCCTTCCATCTTAATAATGTCGAATACCGCAATATTATAAGGTAAGGCTTTATTCAAAATGTAAAGCAGATCGAAATCAATATCTTTTTCAATATCAGCATGGAAAAAAAACTGACTGGCATGTACATGCGCATCTGTCCGTCCACAGCCATTAATAGCAATAGGCGATTTTAAAATCTTCGATAGGGTTTGCTCAATAACTTCCTGAACGCTTTTAACCCCAGGTTGTTTTTGCCATCCACTATAGTACTGGCCTTGATATGCAATGTGAAAGAAATACCTCATTTTTCAGCTGCAATTTTACGGAAATTTTAGCAGCAGGAATATTAAATCATATTTTTGTGTCGTAAAATTTAATCATGGATTTAATAAACTGTCCTTGCGGAAGTGGGACCAGCTTTAAAAATTGTTGCCAGCCTTATCATTTAAAAGCGAAAGTGGCACCCACTGCAGAGGCTTTAATGCGTTCAAGGTATGCAGCTTTTGTGGTAGCTGATGCTGGATACCTTTACGACACCACACACCCCAGTAAAAGAAAAGGGCATTCGAAAAGCGCATATTTAAGCAGTGCGAAAAACACAAAATGGCTAAAACTCGAAATTGTTTTTTCAGATTTTGATGTCGTGGAGTTTAAAGCCTATTACCTGAACAAGAAGTTCCAAACTGAAATATTGCATGAAAAATCTAATTTCAGGTTAGAAGACGGGAAATGGTATTACGTAGATGGGGAATTTTATCTATAGCAGAAATTCGCTTACATTGTCTGGCGTAATGACTTTGGTTTCCACATTTTCGTAAGCAGCTAAAAATGTTTTTGGAAATTTCACATTTGATTTTGGATTCCATTTAAATTCGTAGGCATTCATTAACCCGTTTCTTTCTTCAATATAATCAACTTCCTGTTGTGCATGTGTGCGCCAAAAGTATTGGTTACAGTTAATCTGTTTGTAAGCGAGAAACTTAACCCGTTCACTAATGACGAAATTTTCCCAAATGGCACCAATATCCTGTCTTAACACTGCCGGACTGAATTGATTAATGACTGCATTTCTGATCCCATTGTCGTAAAAGTAGATTTTCCGGCTTTTCTTTAGTTCATTTCTTAAGTTTCTGCTTAAAGAACCCAATCTGAATACGATGAATGCTTTTTCGAGCAAATCGATATATTTCTCTGTTGTTTGATTGTCTAAACCCGATAATTGGCCCAGTTCGTTGTACGATACCTCATTGCCAACCTGAAAAGCTAAAGCCTGGATTAATTTTTCCATCTTATCTGGCTTTTGTATTTTTTCCCAGGTTAAGACGTCCTTATAGAGATAACTATCTGATAATTGTTTTAACCGTATTTCTTCTCCTCCCGGATTATTCACTATTTCGGGATAGTAGCCGTAAACCAAACGGTGATGTAATAACCTTTTTTCGGTAAGCAGGCCATGTTCCGCTACCATTTCTCCAAATGAAAAAGGAAACAGATTATATTCCCATTTTCTACCGGTAAGCGGTTCGTTAATATGATTAGCCAACTCAAAAGCCGAAGAACCAGTAGCAATTACTTTTACATCTTTAAGCTGGTCGATTATTAATTTTATAGACAGGCCAATGTTATCAATTCGTTGTGCTTCATCAATTACCAATGTTTTTGATTTTCCGAGAAGGGCACGTAAGGATGTAGAGGTGGTATCGGTTAATATTGTTCTAACATCTGCATCATCACCATTCCACCACATAATTGGTTTGGCAAATTTTGAAGATAGTTGCTGTAAGAGCGTACTTTTTCCAACTTGCCTTGGGCCTAAAAGGATGATTGCTTTTTCATCCTTTAGGTGTTTTTCAATCGAATTTGATATTGCTCTGGAAATCATAATCGCAAATTTAATATAAATTTTGCGAATGTAATCGCAAATTTAATATGAATTTTGCGATTTTACTCCTTTTAGCTATATTTTCTTCGCTTCATTCCAATAGATGTCCATCTCCGCAAGGGTCATGTCGGCTAAGGCTTTTCCGTTTTCTTTAGCTTTGGTTTCGAGGTATTGAAAACGTTTGATGAATTTTTTATTCGTTTTTTCTAATGCATTTTCGGGATTGATGTTAATGAAACGTGCATAATTGATGAGGGAGAAAAGTACATCGCCAAATTCTGATTCTGCCTTTTCGATATCAATGGCCGTATTATCGCTAACATTAAATTCCGTTTTAAATTCCTGCAGTTCTTCTTCTACTTTTTCCCATACCTGATTTTTATCTTCCCAATCGAAACCTACGCCGCGGGCTTTTTCCTGAATGCGGGAAGCCTTAACCAGCGCAGGTAGTGATGATGGAACACCAGCCAACACTGATTTATTGCCTTCTTTTAGTTTTATCTGTTCCCAATTGCGTTTTACATCTTCTTCGTTCTGCACCTCAACATCGCCATAAATATGTGGGTGCCGGTTTACCAGTTTATCGCAAACTCCGTTTAACACATCGGTAATATTAAAATCGTTGGTTTCTGAAGCAATTCTCGAATAGAAAACCAAATGCATCATCACATCGCCAAGTTCCTTTTTTATTTCGTCTAAATCACCCTCTAAAATGGCATCACTCAACTCATAAGTTTCTTCTATAGTTAAATGGCGCAGTGTTTCCATGGTCTGTTTTTTATCCCAGGGGCATTGCGTACGCAACGTATCTAAAACAGTGAGTAAGCGGGTAAAGGCATCAGCCGGATTACCGGCACTTGCAGGAATTGGATTGTTAGGCATGTTTTATGGTTGAACTATATTTATCGAACGCTAAAGTACCAAACCCAGGCGATTAAGAAAAGCTGAAAAGGTATTCTGAACCATAAATATTTTGGCCCCGGTCCTGGTTTATGCAGATCTTCATAATTGATGCGGTGTTTGGCTGCATAAATATTTGCGGGTAAAATGGCTATGTAGAAAATAATCAATGCTATTCCGGTCAATTGTCTGGTGCTTACTATTGCCAATCCAACTGCGAATAAGATTTCCAGAACCCCTGTTAAAAGTACGATTTCTACTTTTTTAGGGATAAATAAGGGGATCATCGCAGCCATACTGGTTTTAAACTTGAAATGCCCGATAGCGGTAAAAAGTAACATCACGCCCATGGCGATATTACCTGCAAAAATATTTCCTTTATCAAAGGTAGTGTGGCCACCAAAAGCCAGTAGTGCCACATAAACGATGATGAGTACGAATAAGGGTTTCATGAACAGAAATCTATTTTATTAAATTAAAGGCTATTAAAATTGTAGCAATAAACAATACCAATAAGCCAGACAAAAATACGAAGTCGGCAACTTTTTCTAGCCGCTGGCTTGTCGTTTTTTGTCTTCTCATCGAGATAAAAGATAAGATGCAACTGGTCATAAAAAACATAACGGCAGCTACGGCAAATTCGTCAATTAAGGAACCATCGGTAAGTGCAAGTTTTTTTAAAGAAGTAAGTACAATAAAGCAAATGCCCAAGAGATTGGCCGAAGTGCTTAAAATATGAGGCGATCTGTTTTCGGCCATATTAATCTTTTTCTTCTAATTTAATCTTTTTGGTAATCCGGTAAACACGTTTCTTTTTGTCGGGTTTATGTTCTTCGCCCATTAAAATGCCCCATGGTTTTAAGTTATCCACTCTATCGAAAATTATTTTTAGCATGGCCAGATAAGGGATGCATAAGAACATACCCGATATGCCCCAAATCATTTCGCCCACTACAATACCAATAAAGGCAAATAAAGCATTTATTTTTACTTTCGAACCCACCACCAGTGGCATTAGTACATTTCCATCTATAGCATGAACGCCAACAAAAGCAATCAAAACCAGGAGTACTTTACCTGCACCTGCTGTTGCAAAAGTAATCAGGCAGCTTATTAACAGGGCAAAGAATATCCCCAAATAAGGCACCACATTAAAAATACCGGCCACCAGACCTAACAGGACCGCATATTTAACACCTAATAAACTCAGTACGGTAATCATTAATACCGTAACAATAAGCATCTGGAGAAATAAACCGATGATATATTTTTTAATGATGTACTGAATCTGACTAACAATTTCGGAAACCTTTTCTTTATGTTCTTCTCTAAACACCGAAGTTAAAAACGTAAATAAAACCCTGCGGTAGTTTAAAATAAAGAAGGTAAAAAGTAGCGTGAAACCTAAAAACAACAGGGTAGAGGATAGGGTAGCCAGGGTGGTCGCGACAATTGCGGCGCTGGTGGCCAAAGCTTTCTCTGTGCTGTCATTTAAATAATCGAGTTGTTTCTGAGAATTTACCCCGAAAGTGTGCGAAATCCATTTTTGGAGTTCATGGTAAGAAACATTCGCTTTTTCTTTAAGCAAAGGCCAATCGGCCCATAAATCGCTTAATTGATTACCGAAGAAATAGATAATTCCCCCAATAACAGCTATCATCAGGATGACCGAAACGATGGTAGATAAACTTCGTTTAAACTTTAATCGCCGTTCTAAAAAGTTGCCCACCGGCAGCAATAAAATCGCCATCAAAAAGGAGAAAAGTAAAGGAGCTAACAGCGATTGCCCTAAAATGGCAATGTAGGTTAAGCTAATTAAACAGAAAAGAACCAGTGCAAGCTTAGGTAGAAACGATAGTTTGTCTTTCATATAATTTAAATCCTGTTTAATACAAAATGCCCGATTAATTGTTTCATTAATCGGGCATTTAAATATAAGAGATTATTTCTTAATAGCTGCTCGCTTTATCTAAAAGGGAAATATCTTCAGTTGATAATTTTAAATTTGCTGCTTCAATAAACGATTTTAACTGACTTAAATCGGTAACACTTGCGATTGGTGCGGTGATTGACGGGTGATGAATTAACCAGGCCAGCGCTACCGAAGCTGGCTCAACATGGTGCTTTTCAGCAAGCTTATCCAACGCTGTTAAAATTTTAAAACCCCGTTCGTTCAGGAATTTTTTAATGCCACCACCACGCTGGCTTTTATTCAGATCATTTTCGCTACGGTATTTTCCGGTTAAGAAACCACTGGCCAACGAATAATAGCTCACCACTCCTAAGCCATAATCCAGACAGATTTTTTTGTGTTCCTGCTCAAAGTTTTCTCTTTCGTAAAGGTTGTATCCGGGTTGGTAAACTTCGTAACGCGGCAGGCTGTGTTGGGTAGCATAAATCAGAGATTCTTTCAATCGATCAGCAGAAAAGTTTGATGCACCAATCCAACGGACTTTACCGGCTTTGATTAAAGTTTCGTAAGCACTTAAGGTTTCTTCAACTGGCGTATTTTCGTCATCGTAATGAGAAAAATAGAGATCGACATAATCTGTTTGCAGGCGTGATAAAGAATGTTCTACTTCGTTTATGATGTAATCTTTCTTTAACGATTTGCCCTGGCCCATGTCAGCGCCTACCTTGGTGGCGATAATAATGTCGTGGCGTTTGTTATGTTTCTTAAGCCATTTGCCAATAATCGTTTCCGATTCGCCACCTTTATTGCCAGGTACCCAACGCGAATACACATCGGCCGTATCGATAAAATTGAAGCCGCTTTCTACAAATTGGTTTAATATCTCGAACGACTTTTGCTCATCAACCGTCCAGCCAAATACATTTCCTCCAAATACAATGGGTGCAATATTTAAATCGGTTTTTCCTAAAATTCTTTTTTCCATGATACGAATGTTAATGTTTAACTAACAAATCCTGGAGCCAGCAGTTTTTATGGGAGGTCGAAATTATGTCAAAATGAGATGAGGGAGTTTTTTTTTCGGAAAGCAATCAACAGCCGCTTTTATTGTTATTCCTGTGTTGCGCTGTAGCTCCGTAGAAAAAACGGAGGCTGCCGCTTCACCCAGGTTTAGCTACTTCTGGCAGCTCTTCTATTAACGTGTTTCTGCAAATCGCCCATCATCCATCTTACATTTTCCATTATTACATCTCTTTAATTGCTCTCAGCATTTCCCTTTTTCCTGGAGCACCGGGTAATTTTTCGATGGTAAATCCGCAGGCCTTAACGGCTCTTTTCAATTTTCCGGTAATTGCATAGGTAACAAAAGTTCCGCCGGGTTTTAAGAAACTGCAGGCATGCGCAATAATTTCATCACTCCACATTTCGGGCTGGTGTTGTACCGAAAAGGCATCATAATAAATCAGGTCAAATTGTTGGTTGCTCTGGTATTCGGCCAGGGTAGTGTGCGGAATTTCCAATGTGCAAAGCGAAGTTAATTTTTGAGGGGATTTTAACGCCTCAGGATAATTTGAAATAAAATCGGTCCATATTGTCTCGGGCACATATGCTGCATAACCAGTTTGCTCAATTACTGCTGTGGTAAGTGGAAAGGCCTCAATGCTGGTATAATTAAGATGAAGACCGTTGGCAACACAATATTCGAAACTTAAAATAAAATTGAGTCCGGTGCCAAAGCCAATTTCCAAAATGGAGATTTCAGTCTGATCGGCAGAAGCAAATTTCAACCCAGCATCAATAAATACATGTTTGCTTTCCTGTAATGCGCCATGTTTACTGTGGTAGTGTTCGCCTATAGTTTCATTGTAGAGTGTATTCGAGCCATCAGCAGTAGGCGTTATAATATTCATGAGCTTAGATTTTAAGGATTCCTGGGTTTTTCAAGATAATGATACAAATATAGGAACAGGATGAATAGGATTTTTGGATTTCAAGATAATTAGCCTGACTAAGGTGGAATGCTAATACGCTTTAATCTTCGCACATCGGACTCCCGAGCCCTGAATTTTCTCTTTGCCCTTTCAGCTTTAATCTTTTGTTATTAGTTTTGATCTTACCCTAAACCCTAAACCCTAAACCCTAAACCCTAAACCCTAAACAAAATATGGATATCGAATCTTTCAGAGAATATTGCCTGAATTTACCTGGTACAACCGAGGGAATGAAATGGGGGCATTTATGCTTTATGATTGAAGAAAAAATGTATTTCATAATCGCTATCGATGAAGACAACAGTTTTTCTATAAAGTGTGATCCCGAAGAGTTTGATACCTTAACGGCCAGAGATGGCATACAGCAGGCCCATCACATGGCTAAACGACAATGGATTCGTGTTGAAAACCTGGAGGTGTTTAATGAAACAGAACTGAAAAAAAGAGTAGCCGATTCAAGAGCGATGGTCTTGGCTAAACTACCTAAGAAAACACAGGCTAAATATGCTTAAATTCTGGCATAGAGTCACTGAATAACTTCAATACAATTCTGATACAAGTTTCTTTCTCTGGGAACTTATTGTTCGTTTTTGGTTTCCTCCTTTTTTGTATCGTCTTTTTTTATGCCTTTATCAGCATTCAGTTCTTTCGACTTCATGATATTAAAACGATACATTTCTTCAATCCCGACCAGTTTCCGTGTACACTTATCGATGTCGGTTCCTTCCTCCCATAAATAAGGGCGAAAGCTATAGGTTTTGGTGCCATCTAAATTTGCAATAAACTGGTTCCAGCTGCTCCAACGTAGGCCTTTATAAAATTTAGAAAGATCGCTATCGAAACAAAAAACAAGAAACTCACCATAGCCGGCGCCAAGTGGTTGCCAGGTTAAACTGTTTGGTTCAAGGTAATACACGTTTTTAATGTCTTTGCCTAAACCGCCGTAATTAATGGCAAAGAAACCGCCTACCGCATCATCGGCAATTAAAAGATAAGGAATGTTATCGCCGTACTCTTTTATGGTTTTTCCTTTATTCCATTCGGCAATATTCCGGCTCAGTCTTTCACTGCCTGAACCTAAAATTCTAATCCAGCCGTTATCCACCATTATGCCCCCGGTATTGTAAATTACCGAGCCCAAGGTAGCATAGGTAGTCATTTGTGAATGATATAAAACTTCTTTTGCTTTTGCAGAATCAACAGGCAGAATCTCCACCTTATTTTTTGCAGAGTCGATCCACTTTTTTACCAAAGGCCAGGCCGGATCGGTTTTATTTACCAGTGCTTCAAGACTGATTAACTTATTATCCTGAGCAAAGCTTGTTGAAGAAAATAAAGTTAAACCTAGGACAAAGAGGGCTTTGAATATGCTTTTCATGAAAAGGGTTTATGTTTTTCCAAAGATAGAATGATAATTAAGAATTTTTGAAAGGAGATAGATTAATTTTTGTCTGGGAAGAAATATTAAGCTTAGTTTAATTTTTGATTCGTGGAGACACGAACTAATCGTGCAGCAGGATGTTAGCATCTGGCTGCACGGTAATAAAACAAAACGCCCCAATTAAATCGGGGCGCTTGTAATATAGGGATGATATAAAATACTTGATTCTAAGCTATCGAATGGAGAACCTTAAACCCTCCACCTTTTAACCTTCCGCCTTTCACCTCAATCTACCACATTCTAATTCTGTCTTCTGGTTTTTTATATAATTTATCGCCAGGTTTAACATCAAAAGCATTGTACCATGCATCCATATTTACAGGAGCACCAATGGTACGGTATGGGCCAGGAGAGTGTGGATCGGTTTTAATTAACTGAGCAGCACTTTCTGGCAAAATATTACCTCTCCATACCTGTGCCCAAGCCAGGAAGAAACGCTGATCTGGCGTAAAACCATCAATTTTCTCATTACTTTGACCTTGTTTAGTCATTTTAAAAGCAGTGTAAGCTGCATTTAAGCCACCTAAATCGCCAATGTTTTCGCCCATGGTTAATTTGCCGATTACATGGACCGTATCTAAAACGGTATAAGCATCAAACTGCTCACCCAAAGCTTTGGTTTTAGCATCAAATTTTGCTTTGTCTTCAGCTGTCCACCAGTTTTTTAAGTTACCGGCAGCATCGTACTGGCTTCCGCTATCATCAAAACCATGGCTCATTTCGTGACCAATTACTGCACCAATACCACCGTAATTAACAGCATCATCAGCATTTGGATCGAAGAAAGGGAATTGCAAAATACCGGCAGGGAAAACAATTTCGTTCAAAGTAGGGCTGTAGTAAGCATTAACGGTTGGAGGTGTCATGCCAAAACGTTTGCGGTCAACGGGTTTACCTAACTGATCAACCATTTCGTTATAGCCCCAAACACTTGCATTACGTAAGTTTTGGAAATAAGTATCTTTATTAATCGCTAAACCATCGTAGTTTTTCCATTTTTCCGGATAACCTACTTTTGGCGTAAATGCATGTAGTTTAGCTAATGCTTTTTGCTTGGTTTCAGGGCTCATCCACTCTAAACCATTAATTCTGATTTCGAATGCTTTACGCAAGTTCACAATCATCTGGTTCATGCGTTCTTTAGCTTCGGGTTTAAAATACTTGGCTACGTAAAGCTGACCTAATAATTCGCCAATAGTGCCATCGGTTAAAGATGACATCCGTTGCCAACGTGGTGTTTGTACTTTCTGACCAGTTTGTGCCTGCGTAAAAGCGAAACTCGCCTTAACAAACGGAGAACTTAAACTGGAAGCAGAACCTTTTAAAATGTTCCATTCTAAATAAGTTTGCCAATCTGCAACCGGAACCGATTTCAACATTCCATCCAGACTCACCATAAATTTAGGCGAAGAAACCAGAACGGTATCTTGGTTTTTGATTTTGAATTTAGGCAAATAAGTTGTCCAGTTAATGTCTGGTGTTTTTTTATTTAATTCCGCAACAGTAAGCTTGTTATAGATAGCGTAAGGATCACGCATTTCTAAACGGCTCATTTGTGCTTCAGCAAATTGCTTTTCAATGGCATAAACGGTTGCTGCTTTTTGTTTTGCTTCTTCAGGCGTACTTCCTGTTAAAGTAAACAAAGTAACCATGTACGTGTTGTAAGCCTCGCGGATTTTAACACTGCGTGTATCATCTTTCAGATAATAATCGCGATCGGGAAGCGTTGTGCCGCCCTGACCGATATTCACCATGTATTTGTTTACATTCTTGCGGTCTTGCCCAACGCCCAGTCCGAACATTCCACCGCCTAAACCATTGGTTCGCATGTAAGCCACCTGATCAAGCACGCCCTGAATGTTTTTAATCTGTTTAATTTTTTGTAGATCGGCTTTTATTGGTGTATAGCCCAGTTTTTCGATGGTTGCACTATCCATGGCAGCCGTATAAAAATCGCCAACTCTACGTTTAACGGAGCCTGCAGGAGCAGATTGATCAGCAGCTGCATCTTCAACTAAAGACTTTACGGCATTGATGTTGAAATCGCGCAATTCGTTAAATGAACCCCAGCGTGTTTCTTTGGCAGGAACAGGATTGTTTTTTATCCAGTTGCCACTTGCGTAGGTGTAGAAATCGTTGCCTGGCTTAACGGAAAGATCCATGTTAGCAGGGTCGATAAATTTTTTGGTTTGTGCATTTGCAGAAAAGCCAGCAGCGACTATACCCAGTGCCGCAAAATATCTTTTCAAATTTTGGTATTTCATTCGCTTAATAAGTTAGTAATTATGCGAAATTTATGAAATACTAATTAATACTGGTGTTATATATTAAGAATATTACTTGTTAAACCAATAGTAAATTTTTGCTAAACCAAGTCGTCTGATCAGTTCGGACGCTGAAAAGGAAATTTTAATAGATTTCATGATTTTAAATCTTTTATACACTATTAACATTTTTTAACAAAATTTATTGTGTGCTTGTAAAAATTATTGCTATTAAGAATGATTCGGGATAAAGCATTTTATTTTCCATAAATTTGAAAATGCTTAACTCAACCTCATCCTTTTTTAAATCGTTGAGGTTTAAATCAATTGATAAATGATGTTATAATTTATAATAATGAGCCATTCCCACGATAAAGAAGATAGCTGTTGCAGCACTAAAGTACATGCTGAACCAAAACATAACCACGATCATGCACATGAAGAAGGTGATGACCACGATCACGACCATGGCGGAGATCCTTCAGCCTTTCAAACTTATTTGCCGGCCATTGTAACATTGCTTATGTTGCTGATCGGAATTGCATTTGATAACCTTTTTACGGTGCCTGCATTTCAGATCATCCGGCCATATTGGTATATCTTGGCTTATTTACCTGTTGGAATTCCGGTTTTACGAGAGGTTTGGGAAACTTTTAAAGCAAAAGATTTCTTTACCGAATTCTCTTTAATGTCTATCGCTACTATTGGTGCTTTTGCCATTGGTGAATATCCCGAAGGGGTAACGGTGATGCTTTTTTATACCATTGGTGAGTTGTTTCAAATGGCAGCGGTAAATCGCGCCAAAAGAAATATTAAAGCTTTGCTTGATGTTCGCGCAGATATAGCACATGTATTCCGCAACGGAAAATACGAGGATATTAATCCCGAAAAGGTAGAAATTGGCGAAACCATACAAGTAAAGGCTGGGGAAAAAATCCCTTTAGACGGGGAACTCATCAGTGATAAAAGCAGTTTTAATACCGCTGCTTTAACAGGCGAAAGTAAACCGCGTACCATTAATAAAGGTGAATCGATTTTAGCGGGGATGCTTAATCTGGATAAAGTAATCGAAGTAAAAGTAACCAAAGCTTTTGCCGATAGTGCCTTGTCGCGGATTTTGGAAATGGTTCAAAATGCTACTACGCGTAAAGCTAAAACCGAACTCTTTATCCGCAAGTTTGCGAAAATATATACACCAATTGTTTTCTTTTTAGCCCTCGCGCTGGTTACTATTCCAATTTTGGTTTTAGGAAGCGAATATCATTTCCAAACCTGGTTGTATCGTTCGCTGGTTTTCCTGGTGATATCCTGCCCTTGTGCGCTGGTTATTTCTATCCCTTTAGGTTATTTTGGAGGGATTGGTGCGGCATCGGCAAATGGAATTCTTTTTAAAGGCTCTAACTTTCTCGATTTAATTACTAAACTCAACACTGTTGTAATGGACAAAACAGGGACCTTAACAAAGGGCGTTTTTAATGTTCAGAAAGTAGAAAGTAGTATTGATGAAACAGAATTTTTAAACCTATTAACCGCTGTTGAAGCCAAATCAACCCACCCAATTGCTAAGGCTATTGTAGCATATGCAGGCCAGAAAGAAATTCATCCTGCAGAAAACATTGAGGAAATTGCCGGAATGGGTTTAAGCGGATTGGTCAATGGTAAATCGGTTTTGGCTGGCAACGCTAAATTGTTAGCGAAATTTAATATTGAATTTGATGCTGCAATAAACGATATCGAAGAAAGCATTGTAGTAGTTGCTGCTGACCAGAAATATATCGGCTATGTGCTGATTGCTGATGAAATAAAAGAAGATGCTGCAGCAGCCATTAAACAACTTCATGAAAACGGAATAAAACAGGTTGTGATGTTGAGTGGTGACAAAACCTCCATTGTTAAAAAAGTGGCAACAAGTTTAGGTATTGATACTTACTTTGGCGATTTAATGCCTGAAGATAAAGTAGCCAAGCTTGAGGAAATTAAAAGCGACAAAAGCAAAGTGGTGGCCTTTGTTGGTGATGGAATTAATGATACACCTGTACTGGCCATCAGCGATATTGGTATTGCCATGGGCGCGATGGGTAGCGACGCAGCTATTGAAACCGCAGATGTGGTTATTCAAACTGATCAACCTTCTAAAATTGCAACTGCAGTGAAAATAGGTAAGGCAACTAAAAATGTGGTAATCCAGAATATCGCATTGGCATTTGCGGTAAAAGCGCTGGTTTTGATTTTAGGTGCAGGCGGTATTGCTACCATGTGGGAAGCCGTTTTTGCAGATGTTGGTGTGGCACTTTTGGCTATCTTAAATGCCGTAAGAATTCAGAAGATGAAATTCTAGTACACTTATACTTTTACCATTAAGTAAATTGAGATAGTTAAGGAGTTATTTAGAATTTAATGTTCTTAATTCATTAAGGATAAGTAAGATATGTTGAAAAATAGATAAAATGTATTACTATAAAAATTAGTATATTCGTTTATGTCTAAACCTGTTCCATATCCAATATTAGATGATGAGCCCGTTATGCAATTTAATGAGCTTGATGCATCATTAACATATAGCTATGCAAATTATTTAAACTGGCTTTTTCCTGAAAGGGTAGAACTGATTAAAGG
Organism: Pedobacter folensis; assembly: GCF_056490665.1. Classification (NCBI taxonomy): domain Bacteria; kingdom Pseudomonadati; phylum Bacteroidota; class Sphingobacteriia; order Sphingobacteriales; family Sphingobacteriaceae; genus Pedobacter; species Pedobacter folensis. Next base: position 2,094,599 of record NZ_JBWJIF010000001.1, on the reverse strand, counting down.
TAAAATCTTTAAAATGAGTCCTGCGCCCTCAAGAGTTCATCAGGAAGTGGCCGGCAGCATTTTTTTGAATTTAGGTGTTTTTCTAAAAGATAAACCTTGCAAAGTTTATTCTGCTCCGTTTGATGTTCGTTTCCCTAAAAAAAGCAAAGCTGATAAAGATGTTTTTACTGTCCTGCAACCTGATATTTGTGTTGTTTGTGATAAAAGTAAGTTGGATGCCCGCGGTTGTATCGGCGCGCCTGATCTTGTTGTCGAGGTTTTATCTCCAGGAAATACCAAAATGGAACTGCTTAATAAATACCGTGTTTACGAAGAATTTGGCGTTAAAGAATATTGGGTGGTGAGCCAAAGCGACCAGAATATTTTAATTTATACCTTAAACGAGGAAGGTAAATTCCAGCCTTCTAAAATATTTACCCTTAGCGAAAAAATTACATCATCGGTATTACCAGGTTTCGAATTGGCCTTGGATGATGTTTTTGAGGATTTGTAAAATCATCATTTTTGTGTGTCAATTTTGTTAATGATTTCGATGATGTCTAAACCTGTTCCATATCCGATTTTAAACGATGATGAGCCCGTTAAGCAGTTCAATGAACTTGATGCATCATTAACATATAGCTATGCCAATTATTTAAACTGGCTTTTCCCTGAAAGGGTAGAACTGATTAAAGGGAAAATCTTTAAGATGAGTCCTGCGCCATCAAGGGTGCATCAAGAGGTATCTATCAATTTATTAAAGCCATTAATCAATTTTTTGAGCGATAAACCATGCAAAGTTTATTCCGCTCCGTTCGATGTTCGCTTTCCAAAAGCAAGTAAAGCTGATAAAGATGTTTTTACTGTCCTACAACCCGATATTTGTGTTGTTTGTGATAAAAGTAAGTTGGATGCCCGCGGCTGTATCGGTGCGCCTGATGTGGTGATTGAAATTTTATCTCCAGGAAATGCCAAAATGGAACTGCTTAATAAATATCGTGTTTACGAAGAATTCGGCGTTAAAGAATATTGGGTGGTGAGCCAAAGCGATCAGAATATTTTAATTTATACCTTAAACGAGGAAGGTAAATTCCAGCCTTCTAAAATATTTACCCATAGCGAAAAAATCACTTCATCGGTACTGCCAGGTTTTGAGTTGATTTTAGATGATGTTTTTGATGATCTAGATTAGCCTGCTGCTTTATTTTGATCAGGAGTATTAAAAAACACAATTGCAATAAGTACACTTATCAGTACAAAATTATACTCTATACCATTTCTTCCACCGCCCACCACAAACCAACCTTCTTTAAAGTGAACCATGATTATTCCCATAGTCAATACGAATATTGTTGCAAAACATGCCAGCCGGATATATTTGTTCATCACTAGCAATAGCGCACAAACTATATGTGAAAGTTTAATTATCCAGGCAATCGCTACTCCAAACGGCGCAAAACCAATTTTATTTAAATAAAAATTTCCGAAATCATTAATGCCGCCATCAAACATCCCAAACACACTGTGAGATAATAAAATGATGGCCATTGATACGCGTAAGATAGCATAACCAATTTTGAAGTTTTTTGTATTCATAGTAGTTTGAATATTATTTCTATACTAAAATACAATTATCTATCCAAGCATATGTATTAGCGTATAATTTAGGTGACACAAACCCATATTTATAAACCTGATTGAAGTGTAAAGCCCGCATCCCGGTTCTTTACCGGTGAATCGGCACTTAATTAGCATCGGGGGAGGACTTGAAACGGAAAGCAGGACTAACTTTAAAATGGAATGCTGCACCTGCTTTTCAAAAAAATAAAACATATTTCTCTTCTGTACAGAATGAAATGGCGTTAGCTGTTTTAGTCTTTCAGCTTTCAGCTTAATTAGCTATTTTTGGACTTTTAATATCATTCATGAGCATATCCACCAAGTACAATCCTGCAGAAACAGAAGATAAATGGTATAGCTATTGGCTATCGAAGAAATTTTTTCACTCAGAACCCGATGAGCGCGAACCTTACACCATCGTCATTCCGCCGCCAAACGTAACGGGTGTGCTGCACATGGGGCATATGCTTAACAATACCATTCAGGACGTTTTAATCCGTAAGGCTCGTATGCAAGGTAAAAATGCTTGTTGGGTTCCCGGAACTGATCATGCCTCTATTGCTACCGAAGCAAAGGTTGTGGCCATGTTAAAAGAGCAGGGGATTAACAAAAAAGACCTTTCCCGCGAAGAATTTTTAAAATATGCCTGGGAGTGGAAGGAAAAATACGGTGGCATTATTTTAGAGCAGTTAAAGAAATTAGGTGCAAGTTGCGATTGGGACCGTACCCGCTTTACGATGGAAGAAGATCTTTCTGAAGCGGTTATCGATTCATTTATTCACTTGTACAAAAAAGGATGGATTTATCGCGGTATCCGCATGGTAAACTGGGATCCGGCTGGTAAAACGGCTGTATCTGATGAAGAGGTTATCCGTAAGGAAGTAAACCAAAAACTATACTATATTAAATACCTGATTTCGGGAACCGAAGATCAGTTTTTAACGATCGCGACTACGCGTCCTGAAACGATTATGGCCGATGCCGCAATCTGTATCAACCCGAATGACGAACGTTTTATGCACTTAAAAGGCAAAAAAGTTTTTGTGCCTTTGGTTAATCACGAAATCCCAGTTATTGAAGATGAGTATGTTGATATCGAATTCGGTACAGGCTGCCTAAAAGTTACACCAGCGCACGATCTGAACGATTATGAACTGGGTGTTAAACATAATTTGCCGGTTACCGATATCTTAAACGATGATGGAACTTTAAATGAATTAGCCGTTATTTTAGTGGGTGAGGACAGGTTTGTTGCCCGTAAAAAAATCGCCAAAATGCTGGAAGAGGCCGGTCATTTAGAGAAAGTGGAAGATTATAAATCGCAGGTTGGTTTTTCTGAACGTACTGATGCCGCTATCGAACCTAAGCTTTCGATGCAATGGTTTGTGAAGATGAAAGAAATGGCACAACCAGCTTTGGATGATGTATTGAATGGTGAAGTAAACCTGATCCCAAATAAATTTGAAAATACATACCGCCACTGGATGGAAAATGTCCGCGATTGGAACATTAGTCGCCAGTTATGGTGGGGACAGAGAATTCCGGCCTGGTATGATGATAAAGGAAATTGGGTGGTTGCCAAAACCAAAGACGAAGCATTAGAAGAATTCTGGAAGAAAAAACACCTGGACGAAAGTTGTTCCGAAACGGAAAAAGCAGGATTCAAACATCAGTTAGAGCCATTTTTAAGGCAAGATGATGATGTGATGGATACCTGGTTTTCATCATGGTTATGGCCGATTTCGGTTTTCGATGGGTTTAAAAATCCTGAAAATAAAGACATCAATTATTATTATCCAACCAACGATCTGGTAACGGCTCCTGAGATTTTATTCTTCTGGGTGGCCCGTATGATTATGGCTGGGCATGAGTTTATGGGGAAAAAGCCATTTACCAATGTGTATTTAACGGGTATTGTACGGGATAAATTAGGCCGTAAAATGTCTAAATCGTTGGGTAATTCGCCTGATCCGATTGGATTGATCGAAAAATATGGTGCCGATGCGGTTCGTGTAGGGATGTTAATGTCATCGCCTGCAGGCAATGATTTAATGTTCGATGAAAGCTACTGTGAACAGGGGCGTAACTTTGCCAGCAAAATCTGGAATGCCTTCCGTTTAGTAAAGGGATGGGAAGTAGACGAGAATCTCGCTAACCCGAATACCCAGGCCATTTCATGGTTCGAAAACCGCTTTAACGAAGCCCTGGTTGAAATTGAAGCTAACTTTAAGCAATACCGCCTGTCGGAAGCATTAATGATTACCTACAAGCTGGTTTGGGATGATTTCTGTGCATGGTATTTAGAAATGGTTAAACCTGCTTACCAGCAGCCGATAGACGCAGAGAGTTATAAAGCGACGATTGCATTCTTTGAAAATATCATCAAATTATTGCACCCGAACATGCCTTTCATTACCGAAGAGTTATGGCATGATGATTTGTTTGCCGACCGTGGAGAAATGGATTGCTGTATTGTGGCCGAATTCCCGAAAGGCGGAACATTTGATGAGAAACTGCTGAAAGATGCAGAGGTAATTAAAACCGTGGTAGCTGAAATTAGGAATGTAAGAAATCAGAAACAGATTTCGCCTAAGGAAGCGTTGCCGTTAAGCATCAAAATAAATTCTGATCTCGATTACGAGAAATGGTTAAACATTGTTTTCAAATTGGCCAATGTATCAGAAGCTGAAATAGTGAACGATAAAATTGTTGGTGCAACTGCTTTTATGGCTGGTAAAGACGAATTCTTTATTCCGTTAACCGAAAACGTTGATATAGAAGCAGAACGCGAGCGTTTAAATGCGGATTTAGTATATTTACAGGGCTTTTTAAAGTCGGTAGATGCTAAATTGAGCAACGAACGTTTTGTGCAAAACGCAAAGCCCGAAATTATTGCCAACGAGCGTAATAAAAAGGCTGATGCTGAAGCTAAAATCAAAATTATTGAAGAAAGTTTAGCGGTTTTAGGATAATACCCTTATAGATCTATAAGGTTCTAAAAACCTTGTAGATCTTTAATTAAAAAATATGATGCGCTCTCGAAATTTATTATACATCTTTTCCTGCTTATTATTATTTATTGTTTCCTGTAAAAAAGAGAGCGATAAGGAAGAAGAACTGAAATATCCAATTTCCTTAAATTATAAATCTTATAGTAGAGGGAAAATGAGGATGTGGACCAGAGATGGTGAAGTTTTGGATCAACAAAAAATTACCAATTTTGCGGGAAATGCCTTTGCCAATTCTTTTGATGCAAATTTTTATCAGATAAAATTCACCAAACCCGATTCTGCTGAAATTAAATATCCAGGTGCATTAGAAGGATTTTGGACTTATAAAGTGAAAGATTCTGCCAATATTGATTTTAAGGGAGATATTCATCTATTTTCTGGAACGGTGTTCGGAAACCAGGCTTCACTTGACCGGTCTTTTTTAATATATAGGACCAGTATTTATACCCAGCCTGTAAGGGTAATTAATCAGCCAACATCAACGCCTTCCGTTATTTACAGGGCAGATTTAGGATTTAAAGCTACTGGGAACAAAAAAGCCCTTACTATCCCTGGTTATCTTTATAAATTGCGCTTGTATAATAGAACTGCTCTTTTTAGCGGTCACCTGTTTGGTGATTTCAATGATCGTTTCTTAAATGAGCTACAAGATCGCGATACTTTGGTTATTCAAACAACAACGAATAACTGGAGGCAATAAAAGCCTTTCAGGTAATTTTTTAATACTCCAATAAAATTACCTGAATAAATTATTTCAAACGTTTTCCTAGCCAGCGATAAAAATAACATATTGCTTTAAAAACTGGCCTCCTGGCTATTTATTTAAGGTTAATACGATTGTAAGCCATTATTTTAATATAAAGTTTCAAAAATATTACTTACTAAAATTTAAGGTTTGTTTTTATTAACCATATTTTAGGTTTTATTAAAATAGTTTGTCAAATGGCAAACCAGTTAAGCGATAATCTAACCTAATATCCGTAAATGGAAAATTCCAGAAGAAAATTTATTAAGCAATCGGCAATATTTGCTGCGGCCACCTATGCAGGTACCATGGGTATGAGTGCTAAAAGTTATGGTCGTATTATTGGTGCAAACGATAGGGTACGTGTTGGTGTTGTTGGATTTTCTGATCGTTTTAAAGAAACGCTGTTGCCTTGTTTTATGAACCACCACAAGGAGCTGAATTTCGATATCGTTGGTCTTTCTGATTTGTGGAACTACCGGAGGGATTTAGGAATTGCCCATTTAAAAGCAAAATTTGGTCACGATATTAAAGCCTGCCGGAACAATGATGAGCTTTATGCAACTAAAGATCTTGATGCGGTAATTATCAGTACAGCCGATTTTCAGCATGCGCTTCACACCATCGAGGCCGTAAAAGCCAGTTGCGATGCCTATGTAGAAAAACCCTTTGCCGAAACCATGGACGACGCCAAAGCTGCATTTAAAGCCGTTAAGGCGAGTAAACAGATTGTACAGATTGGCTCACAGCGAAGAAGTGGGGAGAATTATACCAATGCGGCAAAATTTATTCAGGATGGAAAATTTGGGCCGATCACTGCTGTCGATTTAGTCTGGAATGTAAACCAGCCAGGCAGGTGGCGCAGACCCGATTTGGTAGCCAAACTAAAAGAAGAGGATATTGATTGGAAACGTTTCTTATTGAATCGTCCCGTTGAAGCCTTCGATCCGAGAAAATACCTGGAATATAGATTATTCTGGCCTTATTCGTCGGGAATGCCCGGGCAATGGATGTCGCACCAGATTGATACGGTACATTGGTTTACCAATTTAAAACATCCACGGAGTGTAGTGGCCAACGGCGGTATTTACACCTGGAAAGATGGCCGCAGAAACTGGGATTCGATGGTTGCTGTATTCGATTATGGCCAGCCCGATACCACCGACGGTTTTCAGGTTACTTTTACCTCTAGGATGCAGAATAGTGTGGGTGATGTAGGCGAGGTTTACTATTCGAACGGTGGTGAGTTGAATCTGATGACCAATAAAGTATCGCCGAAAGGTGGCTTAAAAGAAAAAGAAGCTGCAGCCATGGGGTTGAAAGCCAATCTTTTGCCTGAGTTTGATTTAAGTAAAAGCGAAATTAAAGCAGCAACCGGAGCCAATATGGGCGGTGATGCCTTAACCTCTGGCCATATGCGTAACTGGATGGAATGTGTGCGTAGCCGTAAAACACCAAATGCACCTGTAGAAGCAGGTTATTCGCACTCTATTGCCAATATCATGACGAATGCGGCTGTGAGAACAGGCGCGAAAGCTACTTTCGATGAAAGCAGACAAGAAGTAATTGCAAACGGAAAAGTATTTAAATATTAAAAAAATAGAAATATCGTCATTGGGAGTGCAAAGCAATCGACCTTCCAGAAAGATTGCTTCGTCATTCTTCCTCGCAATGACGGCAAGAAAAAACCAACCATGTTAAATTTCAAAAAATATAGTATTCTAGCCCTTTCGCTAATCAGTTTATCAGCTGCTGCTCAAAAAGCAAAACCCTTATTTGACGGTAAAACACTTACCGGTTGGAAAGCCGTAGCAGGTGTTGCTCCGTATAAAGTTGAAGATGGAATGATTATCGGAACGATGACCAAAGGCACACCAAATTCATTTTTGATCACCGAAAAAGAATATGGCGATTTCATTTTAGAACTTGATGTAAAATTAGAAGGCGAAACCACCAACTCGGGCGTGCAAACACGCAGTCATATTAAACCAGAAGGGAATAACGGTAAAGGATTGGTTTTTGGCAGACAGATGGAAATAGATCCCACACCCCGCGCATGGACAGGTGGAATTTACGACGAAGCCAGAAGATTATGGCTATATCCTTTAGAACTTAATCCATCAGCAAAACCATTGTATAAAAAGAATGAGTTTAACCATTACAAAATAGAATGTATTGGCAACGAAACTAAAACCTGGGTAAATGGAACACCAGTTGCCTATGTGATCGATACCTTGGATAAATCAGGGTTTATTGGTTTACAGGTTCACGGAATTGGCGCTAATTTAGATAACGATGGCAAGAAAGTTTATTTCAAGAACATCAATATTCAAACCGAAGGTTTAAAAGCCAAAGCTTTTCCAAAAGGAATTTATACCGTTAATTTAACCCCCAATACCTTATCTGCCTACGAAAAATCAGAAGGTTATAAATTATTGTTCGATGGTAAAAGCAATGCGGGCTGGGTTGGTGCTTATAAAACTACTTTCCCTGCCAAAGGATGGAAAATTGCCGATGGTGTAATCAGCGTAGAACCATCAGGAGGTGCCGAATCAACCAATGGAGGTGATATTGTAACCAAAGCAGAATATGCCGCTTTTGATCTGTCCTTCGAATTTAAGCTGACTCCGGGTGCCAACAGTGGCGTAAAATATTTTGTTACCCTGAGCGAAAAAAATACTGGCTCTGCTATTGGTCTCGAGTATCAGGTTTTAGATGATGTACTGCATCCTGATGCAAAATTGGGCAGAGATGGAAACCGCACTTTGGCATCGTTATACGATTTAATGACTTCGAAAAAAGAAGCCCGTTACCTGCGCCCAATCGGAAGCTGGAACAATGGCCGTTTGGTGGTATACCCGAATAACAAGGTAGAACATTATTTAAATGGCGTAAAAGTTTTAGAATATACCCGTGGCTCAGAAGAATTTAAAAAACTGGTTGCCATCAGTAAATATAAAGATTGGAAAAACTTTGGTGAGGCACCAAAAGGGCATATCCTTCTGCAGGACCATGGTAATAAGGTCGATTTTAGGACCATTAAAATTAAAACATTGTAACCTGAGTTCGATTAATATTTATGCGTTTTGATTAGTTTTAACCTACTTTTCTTAACGCGATCGTCATGCTGTCACGAATGTTCGGGATCAGCATCTTTCTTGTTAGATAGACCCTGAAATAAATTCAGGGTGACGATTGTGAGTTAAAAATATCGGAGAAAACTCTAAGCCAATATTAATAATCGGATTTAGGTTATCTGAATTAATCTGTGATTAAATATATTTACGAATAAAGAAAAAAAATATTAACATACCATGCATCGTCGATCTTTTGTTAAAACATCTGCTATAATAGGTTCTGGTTTATTTTTGGGCAACCAGGGTTTTGCCAGTTTAGTAGCCGATGAAATCATTAATGTGGCCATGATTGGTTGTGGCGATCGCGGTAAAGGTGTTTTGTCGGTAATTAAATCAATGCCTGCAAAATATAAAATTAAAGCCTATTGCGATTTACTCGATTTTAGGCTTAAGGAAACCGAAAAGTACGTTCCCGCTGATGCAAAAGCCATAAAAGATTACCATAAAGTTTTAGACGATAAAACCATTAACGCGGTTTTTATTGCTACCCCTTTAAGCGAGCATTTCAGCATTGCTAAAGATGCTGTGCTGGCCGGCAAACATGTGTATGTAGAAAAAACCATGACCTACAATATTGCTCAGGCACTCGAACTTAAAAAACTGGTAAAACAATATCCCAACCAGGTTTTTCAGGTAGGGTATCAATACCGTTATTCGCCTTTGTATTTTAAGGTGAAGGATATGATCCAAAGCGGTTATTTGGGCAAGGTTAGTCAGATCGATTGCCGTTGGGACCGCAATGGTAACTGGCGCAGAGCCGTTCCGGAACCGGCTTTAGAACGTAAAATTAACTGGCGGATGTACAAGGAATATTCCGGCGGTTTGGCTGCCGAACTTTTATCGCACCAGATCGATTTTATCAACTGGGCTTTCGAAACACAACCCGATGAAATTATGGGCTCGGGTGGGATAGATGTGTTTAAAGACGGTCGCGAAACCTACGATAATATTCAGGCCATTCTCCGTTATAACGAAAAAGGCATGATCGGCAACTTTGGAGCCACTTGCGGCAATGCACACGATGGTTATCTGTTTAAAATAAAAGGCACCAAAGGTTCGGTTTCTTTGCTTACCAATACGGGCTTATTTTATCCCGAAGAAAGCACTAAAAAAGAATTGGGTATTGTCGATGGGGTAACCGGAGCCACAAAAATTGTAGTGAATAAAGATGGCGGAATCCCGATTTTGGATAAAGCCACTATCGATGGTACGAATTATGCCTTAGATGAATTTTATAAATCGATTACTACCAAAAAGGAACCTGCATCGAACATCAATACCGGCACCCAGGCGGCTATATGTGTAGCCATGTGTAACGAAGCCATTTACACCGGTAATAAGCAGGTTTGGAAGAAAGAATATAGTGTGTAGCTCATGTAGCATCCTGAGCTTGTCGAAGGATTGTTTTTGGCGTGCTTTGATAAGGTTCAAAGTATCGTAATTGTGAATCAAATCTTTTCATGTTTTTTGGAAAGCAGTTGTTGTTCTTCTTTTAAAGTTCGTCCTGCTTTTCATTACAAGTCCTCACTACGCTGTGGGCTTTTCATTTCAATCAGGTTTAAAGCCGGAGGGTTTTTGCTGCTATGGAGGGTTGAATAGTATGATGAAAATAGATAATGCTATTCCGTGCTTCCGTGGCAAATTTAGTTTCGGTCGGTGAGACACCAACCGATAGATTATGGGCTTTGATAAGGTTCAATTTTATCGTGGCTGTGAATCAAGTCTTTTCATGTTTTTTGGAAAGCAGTTGTTGTAAATCTTTTTAAAGTTCGTCCTGCTTTTCATTACAAGTCCTCGCTACGCTGTGGGCTTTTCATTTCAATCAGGTTTAAAGCCGGAGGGTTTTTGCTGCTATGGAGGGCTGAATAGTATGATGAAAATAGGTAATGCTATTCCGTGCTTCCGTGTTTCCGTGGCAAATTTAGTTTCGGTCGGTGAAACACCAACCGATAGATTAAGGGCTTGATAAGGTTCAAACTACGATAATTGTAAATCAAGTCTTTTCATGTTTTTTGGAAAGCAGTTGTTGTAAATTTTTTTTAAAGTTCGTCCTGGTTTTCATTACAAGTCCTCGCTACGCTGTGAGCTTTTTATTTCAATCAAGTTTAAAGTCGGAGGGTTTTTGCTGCTATGGAGGGCTGAATAGTATGATGAAAATAGGTAATGCTATTCCGTGCTTCCGTGGCAATTTAGTTTCGGTCGGTGAAACACTCCGATAGATGAATCGCATGATTTAGAAAAAAGCCGTTATTCTTGCGCTATGCAACCCCTAATGGTTTTGCTGGCTGTGCCCTAAACCCGATCAAAGCAGGAGCCCGGCATAAAGTGGGGAGAAGCGGGAGCGGGGCTGGATAAACCTAAAGGCTACTGTATCTGATTTCCATCAAATCACCGTACATGCTATGAATGATTTTCTCCAATGAGCAGATGTTCTTCGACTACAGATCTTTCGTAAAAATTTAACTCCGTGTTTTTCCGTGCTTCCGTGGCAAAAAAAAAACTATAATCCCAAATATTCAGGCATTTCCTGTACGAAATTAAAGCTACCCTTTTCCGTATCCATCCTCGCATAAACATGCTGCAAACCATTGGTTAGCACTATCCATTTTGCCTGGTGTATGGAGTTGTAGCGCGATGCCTGATCGAAAACCGATTGGGTAATCTTTACTTTTGGTGCTTTACATTCAATTAACATCAGCTTTTCGCCTGCGGTATTGTATACTAAAATGTCGCTCCGCTTTTGTAATTGGTTTAAAACCAAACCACCTTCAATCTGGATTAACGTACGCGGAAATTTCTTTTCCAAAATCAGGTTCTGTATAAAATGCTGCCGGACCCATTCTTCGGGCGTAAGTACCAGATGTTTCTTCCTGAGCTCATCGAAAATAAAAACCACGTCATCTTTCTGTGTAATTTTAAAGGGATAGGGCGGAAGGTTAAGCGGGGTAGGCGTAAACATTTCTTTGGCAGTTTCGGTTGGTAGTTAACAATTCAGTTTTCTGTAAATAAAGCAATCTGTCAATTTTTACAGCGCCAAAGTTAATTAATTCTAAGATATGCAAGGAAAACACCCACCTACTATCTCATGCCTCAAATCTGGTATCTCAAATCTGGTATCTCACATCTCAAATCTCATATCTTAAATTATAAACATTTACCCAAATCCTTAAACCTAAATCGTAATTTTACCAACAATGACTGCTGCCGAAATTATTAAAGATATCAAAGCCCGCAAATTCAAACCCGTGTACTTATTACATGGCGAAGAATCTTACTATATCGATCAAGTAACAGATTATATTGAGGATAAACTATTGAACGATGCCGAAAAAGGCTTCAATCAGACTGTTTTGTACGGAAAAGATACCGATATGGCTACCGTTCTGGGTGCAGCGAAGCGCTACCCAATGATGTCTGATTATCAGGTGGTTATTGTTAAGGAAGCACAGGATTTAAAATGGGGTAAAGAAGATTCGAGTAGCAAAGAGGGCGAGTTTGTACTCAACTATTTCGAAAAACCTTTGCCAAGTACCATTTTAGTTTTAGCTTTTAAGTATGCAAACTTCGATAAACGCAAAAAAATATATAAGGCCATTAATAAAAGCGGACTGATTTTTCAGTCAGATCCGGTCCGCGATTATAAACTGGTGCCCTGGATTGAAGAATTTATTAAAGATAAAGGTTACAAAATCGATCAGCAGGCATCGGCTTTAATGGCCGAATATTTAGGAACCGATCTTTCTAAAATTGCCAATGAGATCGAAAAGTTAATGCTCAATGTTTCAAAAGAGGTAACCATTAATACCGATCTGGTTCAGAAAAACATTGGCATTAGTAAAGAATATAACGTTTTCGAATTGCAGAAAGCTTTGGCCATCCGCGATGTATTAAAATGCAATAAAATTATCAATTATTTCGCCAGTAACCCTAAAGCTAACCCAACAGTAATGGTTTTGGCCAATTTAGGGGGGTATTTTACTAAACTGCTAAAATACCACTATATCCCCAATAAGGCCGATGCCGCTTCAGCTTTGGGGGTGCCTCCATTTTTTATCAAAGATTATGAGGTAGCGGCAAGAAATTACAACACTGGAAAAGTTTTCCAGGTAATTGGCCTCCTCCGCGAGTACGATTTAAAAAGCAAAGGTTTAGATAGTACCGGCAATGTTGACGACGGAGAACTTTTAAAAGAACTCGTTTTCAAAATCGTGCACTAATCTTTTTTTCGCAAAAGCCTGTTCTATATTCACTGTCAAACGTTTGCGTAAATTTTAGGCGTTTTATTGTAATTTAATATCATTATTTTAGAAATTGATACACATACAAGTGCTAACCATTTCTAAACACAAATGAAAACTAAAATTGCCATCGTTTTATTACTCCTGTGCTTTTCTGGCGCAGGCTTTGCACAATCATTAAAACCTTATAATCTTTCCTTTCCTAAACTCGCCAACAAGTGGGATGAAGCCATGCCTTTGGGAAACGGAATGTTAGGTGTTTTAATCTGGGAAAAAAACAATAAACTTCGCCTTTCATTAGATCGTGCAGATTTGTGGGATGAACGAAAAGCGCTGGATATTTCGAAGCTTAACTTTAAATGGGTAGAAGAGCAGGTTCTCAAAAACAACTACGCTGCCGTTCAAAAAATAGGCGATGAACCTTATGACAGAAGTCCCTATCCAACTAAGTTGCCTGCCGCGGCAATGGAATTTGATATTGCTAAACTAGGTAAAGTTGTATCGAACGGATTGGATATCGAAACGGCTTTAAACACCGTTAAATTCGAAAATGGTACCGTTTTTAACTGTTATATCCATGCCGCCCAGCAACAAGGATATTTTAGTTTTGAAAACCTTAAATCAACGGCCATCTTACCGAACTTAATTGTGCATAATTACGCCAATAATGTAACAGAAAAAGGCGATAACAGTCATGCAGGCGAAGGTTTACAAAAACTGGGTTATAGCAAAGGAACTGTTACCCATACTGCAAACAGTATCCGATATCGTCAGCCTACCTACGAAGGTCATTATTATGAAGTGTTGGTGCAATGGAAAAAAATGGCCAATGGCAATGTAATCGGCTCCTGGACCATCAGCAATGATAAAACGGCAACTTTAGCTGTTATCTCATCAACCGCTAAAGAGCCTACCGGCTGGGATACACATACCAAATGGTGGAAGGATTTCTGGAATAAATCGAGTATTTCCGTGCCGGATCAACTCATACAAAAACAATATTATTTAGAGCTATACAAATTGGGTTGCGTAGCGAGAAAAGGTGCGCCAGCCATCACTTTACAAGCCGTTTGGACGGCTGATAACGGGAGCTTACCACCCTGGAAGGGCGATTTTCATAACGACTTAAATACCCAGTTGAGTTATTGGCCAACTTATACCGCTAACCACCTGGCTGAAGGTGCCACCTTTACCGATTGGTTATGGAAAATCAGAGAACGTAATCTGACTTATACGAAGCAATATTTTGGCGTTGAAGGTTTAAATGTTCCAGGCGTAATTACACTAAATGGCGACCCAATGGGTGGATGGATCCAATATGCGCTTTCACCAACGGTAAGTGCATGGACCTCGCAGCATTTTTATTGGCAGTGGAAGTACAGCATGGACGATACTTTTCTTAAAACCAGGGCCTATCCGTACATCCATGAAGCGGCAACCTATCTCGAAAATATAACGCGCTTAAAAGATGGTAAAAGAAAATTACCACTGAGCTCTAGTCCGGAGTATAACGATAACAGTATTAAAGCCTGGTTCTTAAACTGGACGAATTTTGATTTAGGCTTAGCAAAATTTTTGTTTAAAGCTGCAGCCGAAGTAAGCAAAGCAAACGGTAAAATAGACGAAAGTAAACATTGGGCAGAAATTTTAAATCAATTGCCCGATTATGAAATAAATGAAACCGGTTTTACGATAGCACCCGGATCTAACTTAACGAGTTCGCACAGACACTTTTCGCAATATATGGCCATTTATCCGCTCGACTTATTAGATGTTAACCACGAAAAAGATAAAACTATTATTGAGAACTCCTTAAAACAGTTAGAAGAAATTGGTACAAGGGCATGGTGTGGTTACTCTTTTAGCTGGATGGCATCTTTATATGCAAGAGCTTACCAGGCTGATAAAGCCGCGAAACAACTGGAAATTTTTGCTTCAAATTTCTGTTCACCAAATAGTTTCCACTTAAACGGCGATCAGAAAGGGGGGCAGTACTCTGGTTTTACCTATCGTCCGTTTACCTTAGAGGGCAATTTTGCTTTTGCACAGGGCGTACAGGAGCTTTTATTACAGAGCAGAAATGGTTATATACAGGCATTTCCGGCTGTACCACAAAGCTGGAAGGATGTTACTTTTAATAACCTGCGTGCCGAAGGTGCCTTTTTAGTAAGCGGTAATAAAGAAAACGGTGTGCCAACAAAAGTAAAAGTGTATGCAGAAAAAGCAGGTGTACTTAGGATAAAACTACCTTTTAAAACCTATGTGGCGAAAAATCTGCCTGCCGGAACGGTGAAAATGGGCGATGATGGAATTGCCGAAGTGAACCTGAAAAAGCAACAGACCATTGTTTTTGAAAACGGTTACGAATAATACTTTAGTAAAAAAGATCAAACTGCAAAGGACGCTGAGCTTTCACGCCGCGTCCTTTGCGGTTAAATTAACAAAACTATAAATATCAACCATTCTCATGTATAAAATCAGATTTAAAAAAGCAGCAAGTTATACATCAATAGGTTTAAGCTGGTTTTTGATATTAATAAGCTGTTCGCTAAAAGCACAAAGCCCATCAGCCTTACAGCTTAGCCAAATTAAACGGGGATACGGCATGTTTATGCACTTTGGCTTAAATACTTTTAATGAAGTGGAATGGTCTGATGGTAAACTTCCTGTTTCCTCTTACCGGCCTGATCAATTAGATTGTGATCAATGGGTGAAAACGGCAAAAGAAGCTGGGTTTAGGTATGTTATTTTGGTAACCAAACATCATGACGGTTTTGCTTTATGGGATAGTCAGTATACCGATTACGATGTTGCATCATCACCTGTAAAAACAGATGTTGTTGCTGCAGTAGCTAAAGCCTGTAAAAAATATGGAATCGAACTGGGTTTCTATTATTCGTTATGGGATCGGCATGAACCTGCGCATAACAATCCTGACCCGCAGGTTTATGTTAACTTTATGAAAAACCAGTTAACTGAACTATTAACCAATTATGGTAAGATATGTGAAATCTGGTTCGATGGAGGCTGGGCAAAAAAAGATGCCGACTGGCATATTCCTGAGCTTTACAGTCATATCCGCAAATTACAGCCCAATTGTTTAATTACCGTAAACCATACCATTGGTAAGCCTGAGAAAATTACGGCCATACAAAACCCGACCGACATGCAGAAAGGCGACCCTATCCGCTGGTGGCCAGTTGATTTTAGGACTAAGGATCCGAATCTGGCACGATGGGACGACCCCAAAATGTTTACGCGCGACGGTGCTTCGCATTATTTAATATTAGAGCATACCTTGTGTTTATCCGATCGGTGGAACTGGTTCCAGAAAAAGGAAATGTTACCTGCACGGGGAGTAGATGAGTTGGAAGAGTTATTCTATTGGACAACGGCCAACAACAATATCATGATTTTAAATGTTCCGCCAGATCAGCACGGACAAATCAGGGCGCATGAACGTTTACGGATTTTAGCACTGGCAGATAGGATAGGCATTAGGGATGGTAAAAATCAATTGCCGGGTGGTTATACCAATCTGGCTTTCAATGTACCTATTGAAGCATCCAATTCGAGTGCGGATAAAAAGAATGCACCTGAAAAAGCCAACGATTACAGTTTAGAAACCTGGTGGACGGCTGGCGATACCACGGCGACCTTAACCATGGATTTAAAAGGTCCGAAAAAAATCAACAGGATTACCTTAATGGAGCAACCGGAAATGATTGATCTTAAAGATGGCTTTTCATCCATCCGTAAGTTCCACATTCAGCAGTATAGTATAACTGTTTTTAATGGCGAATGGCAAACCATTTATACCGATGAAAGGGTAGAAGCCTGTAAGATTATTAATTTACCCGAATATGTAAATGCTTCAAAAATCAGGTTGAATATTATTTCTTCAAAAGGAATACCTTCGATTAGCCATTTTTCTGTTGCAGACCGGAAATCGAAAGGATTGAGAGCGATAAGTAAATAATCTTCAAAAAAGCAGAGGGGGCGAAATCATCCCGGAATGCCCCCTCTATAGTCATTATTAACATCACAGTAAGAATGTAACTAAAAAGTGGATTCCATCCCTAGTGTCCCTTTATTAGCTTAGTTACCTGTGTATTGCATTAATATGATCATGACAAACGTAGCACATATTAGTATTTCTTAAAATAGATAATAGATGAATAGGCATAAACACTCTATGAATGGATCGATAGATTCCATGAATGCTTTAGCCTGTATCCCAATTAACTGTAATTATGATATCTAAAAGCAAAATTTTTAAGCATTTGCATCTATCCTGCTGAATGATAATTGATGAAATTTAAGCAGTTTTTTAATCAAAGGGCACAGGTTTTTAAAACTGTAAGTACAAAGCTGATAGGTCTGTTGATTGAGCAAGTGCTGATGAACCCATAATTGATTTCGTTAAAATGTATCGTGTTCAATCAGAAAATGAGTGGATTTTGAAGCTTTTAAAAGAAAACAGGTTTAGGTTTTTTGATTAGATTGTCTTAATTATAAAAGTTATAACATACATCATGAAATTAAAATCTTAGCTAATCTTTGTATGCTTTTTAAATTGCAATCTTATTGCTGCACAATGTGATATCATCTTTATTAAAAAAGAGATAAGCAGCTGTAAAAGTTTTTTTAAACTATGTATATTTGTGTAGTTATGCTAAACTTTTTATTGTTTTTTGTAAACATTTATTTTTGAAAAATACCACCTAAACAGAACAACTATAAAATCATAATAGCCTCATCACCACTAAAAACAAGTTACTCACGGATGAAAACCATAATTTTTACCACTATTTTATTTGTTGTAGCCAGCACTTCAGGCTTTGCCCAAAAAATAAAAATAGCCTGCGTAGGCAACAGCATTACCTATGGCATGGGCATTGCCAACCGCGAAAAAAACAGTTACCCGGCACAGTTGCAAAATATGTTAGGCAGTGGATACGAGGTCATGAACTTCGGTCATAGCGGCGCTACCGTGTTAAAAAATACCGTCAATCCTTATTGGAAAACTAAAGCATACGCCGATGCCTTAAAGAGCGAACCCAATATCGTACTGATCAAATTAGGTACCAACGATAGTAAAGGACAAAATAGAAACAGATATGATGAATTTGAAAATACATACAAGGAACTGATTAACAGCTTTAGGCATTTATCAACTAAACCCCGCATTATCTTAGTTGCCCCTGTAGCTGCATTTTCTACCGATACCACTTACATTTCCGATCCTGTTCTGGTGAACCGGATTATTCCAATGATACAGCATGTAGCATATCGTGAAAAACTGGAAATCATTAATCTTCATCCGCTGTTTGTTGATAAGGAAAGTATGTTTCCGGATAAAATCCACCCTGCATCAATTGGTGCTTCCATTATTGCAACGAGGTTGTATGAGGCCATCACTCAAAACAGAACTGAAAATTCCGACATTTTTTCTAAAATAAATGAAGACAAAAATATCACTGAATTTAATGGCTTTGAATGTGCCAGCTTTAAACTTAACGGCCGTGATTGTAAAGTAGTTAAACCAAAAGTGGTGGCGAAAGGCCATCCATGGGTATGGCGTGCCCGTTTCTGGGGGCATGAGCCACAAACAGATGTTTCTTTACTGGAACGTGGTTTCCATATTGTTTACTGCGATGTAGCAGAGCTTTTTGGCAATGCCGAAGCCGTTGGCTTGTGGAATAAGTTTTATAACCTGATGCAAACATGCGGACTTTCGAAAAAAGTAGCTTTAGAAGGTATGAGTCGTGGTGGCGTATATGTGTATAATTGGGCCCTGGCCAATCCCGAAAAAGTAGCTTGTATTTATGCAGATGCGCCTGTACTCGATTTAAAAAGCTGGCCGGGCAAAAAAAGAAATGCCGGAGCAAGAGAGCCCTGGGAAGATTTTAAAAAAGATTATAACCTTACAGAAACACAGGCCGATAATTTTAAAAACAGCCCCTTAGATCACGCCGCAAAAATTGCCAAACTGGGTTTCCCGATGCTGCATGTGGTAGGAGATGTGGATGATGTGGTACCTATTGCCGAAAATACCACACCTTTTGAAAAAATAGTACGCGAAAACGGGGGCAATATTACCGTAATCCATAAAGCAAATGTTAACCATCATCCACATAGTTTGCCAAATCCTACACCTATTACCGATTTTATTTTAAGGGCAACCGGACAGAAGGTAAATTTCGCAGCGATTGCGGCTCCAAGTTCAGAATACAGATCGGGTGCAGGCTGGACTCCAGGTAAAGACTGGTGGGCACAGCATGAAAATATAGATAGTTTGTTGCTGGCCGAGAAAAACCTCGATATTCTTTTTTTAGGCAATTCGATTACCCAGGGCACAGGCGGACATAGAACCTCGGTAACCTATAAACCTGGCTTTAAAGCTTTTGACAGTGTTTTTGTAAACTTAAAATGGGAAAGCGCAGGTATTTCTGGCGATAGAAGCCAAAATATATTATGGCGTTTGCAAAATGGCAATTATGCAAAAGCTAAACCAAAGGTAATGGTGGTGATGATTGGTGTGAACAACATTAGTGCAGGCGATAGTCCTGAAGAAATTGTAGCAGCCATTAGTAAAGTAACCGATTGGACCAGCAAAAATATGCCTTCAACCAAGATACTCCTATTGGGGCCTTTGCCTGTTGGGATAAAAAGAGATGATGAAAGGAGAGCGAAGTATGAAAAGGTTCATTTATTACTGGCCAAATTGCCGCGTAAAAATTATACTTACCAATCAATTGCCTCTCCGTTTTTATTGGCAAATGGCGATTTAGATCCCACAAAATATGGAAGCGATGGTATTCATTTACAGGCAGACGGCTACAAGGCCTGGGCAATGGCTTTAAAACCAATCATTACAAAGTTATTAGCTGAGAAATGAGTGTTTATGATAAATAGGATACAATAGATGCCTTTAAGATACTTTCATCAGGCGAAATGAAAGGGTATTAAAATTAGATTGTAAATTTACGGGTAGGTATCATCAAGGTAGAATTGTCATCCTGCCTAAGGGAGACCTGAAAATGTAATAACAAACCTTTTAATACGATCTATATCAAACCACAAATGAAAAAAATAATATTAATCAGTGCACTATTACTTTGTAAATTAAGCTATGCCCAGCAAAAGCCCAATATTGTAATCATTATTTCCGATGATCATGCTTTTCAGGCCATAAGCAGTTACGGCAGTAAATTAACTAAAACACCCAATATTGATCGTATTGCCCAATCGGGGGTAACCTTTAACAAAGCTTATGTAACCAATTCTATTTGCGGGCCAAGCCGGGCAGTTATATTAACAGGATTATACAGTCATAAAAATGGCTTTAAAGATAACGAGACCTCTCATTTTGATCATGGTCAGGATAATTTCGCCAAACATCTTCAGGCTGGCGGATATCAAACCGCGTGGATAGGCAAGTTGCACCTGGGCGATAAACCTCAGGGATTTGATTATTACAGCATCCTGCCAGATCAGGGACAATACTACAACCCCGATTTTATCGATATGAACGGTAAAGCGGTACACAAAGAAGGTTATGTAACCAATTTAATTGAAGATGCATCTGAACAATGGTTAGATAACAGAGACCAGTCAAAGCCGTTTTGCCTGGTTATAGGACACAAAGCCACACACCGTACCTGGCTTCCTGATACGACTGATATGGGAAAATTTGATCAGGTGAAATTCCCTATGCCTAAAAACTTTTACGACAATTATGTAAACCGGGAAGCTGCAAAAGTACAGGATATGACGATTGATAAAACCATGTTAATGGGCTACGATCTGAAAATGCTTTCTTACAGTAAAAATGGAGAGGGTAGCGTTAACCGAATGAATGTAGCACAACGAGCGAGGTTTGATGCTTACTATAAGCCCATTGAAGCAGATTTAAAAAGCCGGAATTTAACCGGTAAGGCTTTGGTAGAATGGAAGTATGAGCGTTACATGCGCGATTATTTAAGCACAGCTGCATCGCTCGACCGAAACATTGGCCGTACACTAGATTACCTTGACAAACACAATCTGACGAAAAATACCATTGTTATCTACCTTTCAGATCAGGGTTTTTATTTAGGTGAGCATGGTTGGTTTGATAAACGTTTTATGTATGAAGAATCTTTCAGAACACCCATGGTAATGAGTTACCCCGGCGTAATTAAACCAGGTAGCAAAAGTGAAACATTAGTCATGAATCTGGATATTGCACCAACATTGCTCGATGCCGCAAAACTTAACATACCACAGGCCATGCAGGGAAAATCGATGCTGCCTTTGTTTCAATCAAAAAAAGTGGCCTTTAGGGATGCCATGTTTTATCATTATTATGAAAATGGAGAACATTCGGTATCACCGCATTTTGGTGTGAGAACTGAGCGATATAAGTTAATCCGCTTTTACAAACGTGTTAATGCCTGGGAGTTATACGATCTGAAAAATGACCCTTCAGAAGAAAATAATTTATATGGCAAAAAAGGATACGAAGGTATTGTTGCCCAGCTAAAAGGCAAATTAAACAAGCTTATCGATCAATATGAAGACCAGGATGCCAAAAGCATTATGGCAAAACTTTAAAATTTTACTCAAGATGAAAAAAACAATATTTTCCATTATTCTCAGCTTTTTAGCGTTATCACTTCATGCCAATATCCGCCTGCCGGGTATATTAAGCAGCAATATGGTATTGCAGCAAAAATCGACGACCAAACTATGGGGTTGGGCTTCGCCTGCGGAGAAAATAAAAATTACCACCTCCTGGGATAATCAGGTAACCGAAGTTAGCGCCGATGGAAATGCGGCCTGGCAGGTTGAACTGAAAACCCCACAAGCTGGCGGTCCGTACAACATCACTTTTCAGGCTGGAAACAAAATTGTACTCGAAAATGTGTGGATAGGAGAGGTATGGGTATGTAGCGGGCAATCGAACATGGAATGGAATTACAGTACCGGAATTAAAAGCATCAAAGAAGAGTTCGAACACCTGAGCAAACTGAATATCAAACTATTCAATGTGCCAAAAACCACTTCGAAAACACCGCAAGATGATATCAATAGCACGTGGACCGTTTGCGACAGCAATACCTTAAAAACTTTTAGTGCAGTAGGCTATTACTTTGGTAAACACCTCAACCAGGACCTGAATATCCCTATAGGTCTGATTAACAGCAATTGGGGTGGTACTCCTGCCGAAACCTGGACGCCTGAGCAACTGGTAGAAAATAATGCGGTATTGAAAGACGCAGCAACGAAAAATGCACCTACTGCCTGGTGGCCGGTAGCGCCTGGTTATACTTACAACGCCATGATTGCCCCTATGGTTAATTACAGTATTGCAGGAACCATTTGGTACCAGGGGGAAAGTAACAGAGATACACCTGCAAGTTATACCGAATTAATTAATACAATGTTAGGTGCCTGGCGCAAGGCCTGGAACAATGATTTCCCTTTTTATTACGTGCAGATCGCCCCTTTTAAATACGATAAATACAATGTCGGCGCATTGGTACGGGAGGCGCAAACCAGGAACCTGTCAACATCAAAAACGGGAATGGTTGTTATTTCTGATCTGGTTACTGATACTTTAAATATTCACCCTAATAATAAAAAAGATGTAGGCTTACGTCTGGCAAATTTAGCATTGGCCGAAACCTATGGACAGAAAAAAGCAGGTTATAAAAATCCACTTTTTAAATCCTTTACAGTAGAAAAAAGCGATATCGTAATCGAATTCAATAATGCAGAAAGTGGATTGACAATTAAAGGAGATACGCCAAAGGAAATTTTTATCGCTGGTGCAGATAAGTTATTTTATCCGGCAAAGGTTAAAGTAAAAGGTAATAAGCTTTTTGTTTCAAACGGACAGGTAAAAACCCCTGCCGCGGTGCGCTATCAATTTAGCAATGCAGGTATAGGCAATCTCTTTAGTAAAGCTGGTTTACCTGTAGCCCCTTTCAGAACCGATAATTGGGACGTTGATACCAGCAAAATTAAAAAGTAATACAAGCAACAAAAATCAGTCTGTGTATTGAATAAATAAAAAGCAGTTGGTATTTCTACACCAACTGCTTTTTGTATTTACTGGTTCTTTTGTCCCAGAATTTTATTGATTATTTTTTGATAAGCATCTGCATATTGCATCATGCCTAAATCGTTAGGATGGGTGCCGTCAATTGTACTCTCATCGGTAAAACCAATCTGTTGGGCAGTAAGGATGAAAATATTTTTGTTACCCTCTTTTTTTAATTTTTGATAAGTATTGGCCAGAATCTTCGATGTCCAGATATACCTGCCGGTTAATTCCGAGTCTAAATTGAGGTGAGCCAAACCACCGCTATGTTCTACCAGCAAAATCGGAACTTTAGGGTGTTTTTGTTTAAGATCATTTACCGCATTAACAATCCTGGTTTCAATCTCGGTTTCACTATAAGTTTTTTTGTCGTGTAAATTAGGCTGACAGTCTAAAACGAAAAGCTGTGCATCAATTTCATTCATTAAATCAATCAATGGTTTTTCCAGGCGGCCATTGCCCGAAAAGCCCAGGTTAATTACAGGTTTATCTAATTTCCTGCCCAGAATATTTGACCAGGCTAAACCTGGCCTGCTGGCCGATGCACCTTGCATAATAGAGGTGCCATAAAAAACCAGTGGCAATTTTTCGTCAGCCATTTCTACCTTAAAGTCGAACTTCTTTTCTACACCTATTTTAAGCCATTTCGGTGTATTGTATAGTGGCAGATATAGACGATATTTTTTAATATTTACCGTACTGTCGAAGTTTTGATATTTAAAACTGATGGTATCACCAAAACTGTATGCCCCTTTAACCCAATGCCAGTTATTTTTGGTGTCCTGTGCATAGAGGTCTACGCCGCTGACCCCAATGGTCACCATATTTTCCATGCTTTTTCCTCCGGTTACCTGATAGTTAACCCGGATTTGGCTGGCGTTGGTTACAAAATCAAGGTACTCACCGGCAGTGTTTTTAGCCAGGTTCCACACCGCATCTCGTACATTTTTTTCGGCTTTTGCAGGTATTCTGGTAAAATAATTTGCACTATCGGTATTTTGCCAGGCCTTACCTTTTAAGGTGGTGTAATCATTAGATCGTGGGTTAAACCACTTAAAATCGGTGTTTTTTTGTGCGTAAGATGCGCTAAAAAAGCACAACGTACATACCAAAAATTGAATCTTTAAACTTATGCTCTTAGTCATTTAACAGGTTTTTTACTTTTTGCAGCATTTCATCTGCTGAGGTGTTTGCCAATAATTTAATGTCGAAGGTGGCCAATGCACTATTCAGCGCATGAAGTTGTTTGGTATTTTTATTGGCGGTATACTGCGCTTTCAATAACAAAATCTTTTCAAAATCCTGGGCGCCTTCAATAAGCTTTTCAAACCTAACCGAACTCAATGGACCTGGATAAATCTGATAGGTATCGCCAGCTGGCCAGGCCGTAAAACGACTATCAACCAGCGGATTTTTTGTCCAGCTGTTATAAGCCCATCTTACATATCCATCCAAGGCTTTATTTGCCGAATACCAGCCCATCCAAACCTGTTCTGCTGGTGAAGAGAAGGTAAAAGCATTTGGATAGGGTTCGGTGCAGCAAGTATACCAGGTGCTAATTTTGCCTTGTTGTTTACGCTTTTGTAGTACCTCGGCCGGGAAATCCCATTTCGAAGCGATGCAATAGTTATCAATATCACCTTCTATCTCGCCATGGTAATCTCCGGCAAGCGCTATTTTCCAATCTTTATCTGTTTCTTTCAGTAATTTGATGACTGCTTTCATGGCTTCCATAGGCCTCTCGTCCATCGCAATATAAGTTTTGGCAAACCATCCTTTTTGTTTTAAATGCGCAGTGAAATCAATCAACATGGTTTTCCAGAAAAGATTATAAGGTTCCGATCCAATGGCATCCTTAAGTACAGCTTCTTTCCCAAGATTTTCATCATAATAGGTGAAGGCAATTTTCCAAGGCACCATACTATAGCAGTTTATACGGTCTGTAATGCCACATTCCATTACAAAAGCGATGTATTTATCAAATAAACTATAATCATATTTCCAGCTGCCATCCTTCTTTTTGGTCCATTTAATCAAACTCGGATAATCGTCAAAAGTTTGATGGCCCCAGGGCTCGTTTACGATACTGGCTGTGATTGTTTTTTGCCCTGCATTGGCCAACATTTGATAATATTCTTTCATTAAGGAGAAATGTTCGGCACTCCAGGTTTCAACATTGTGTACACGCGCAATGGCTTGTGGGTGTTGCCAAAGATCTAAATCGTACTTCCATTTGCTGGCAGGAGGGAGCGTTCTGTCTAATACATGAACAGCAATTTGTAACACCTGTTCTTTATCGCCAATTACTTTAATCTGGCCAGTATAATTGCCTGCTTTAGCATTTGCCGGTACTTTTATACTTAACCAAACGGGTTGGGTATTGTTTTTTGACAGGCTAAGTGCTGCGGTTTTAGTATCTATAATGTCGGCTACGTAAGAAGAATCGAAATCTTTTGCTTTTCGGTAACCACAACCACCTTTAAATTCGTCGGTAATTACATATTTTAAAAATCCGCTGCTGATGTTTTCTTTTTTTAATACATTTCCTTGTGCATCTTTCAGGTCAGAAACCTGTAGTTTGATCGATTTTGTTTGTGCTCCGCTCCACAACAACACTTGGGTGTTTATTTTTTCACCTTTCCATGCTTTTGTCGACCATGTTTTCTGCATCGCTATTTCAGGCGGCGCTTCTTTTGCAAAACGTATATTTGAAGAGGCAAAACTAACCTGCAATCCAGGGTTAACTTTGCTCCAATCGATATTAGCATTAGGCCTGTTTTGAGCCTCAGTGGTTAGATAAAAACCTAAGAAACAGAGTAAGAATAGATATTTCATCCTCCAAATTAGTAATTTGCTGATTAAAATAATGCCATTTTCAGGCTAGTCTGTATACGCAAACGTTTGCTGTTGTGTAACGAAATAGATAGGTTGAGCTTAGGTTTAAATCTTTAACCAGAAAGGAGGGATTTTAAACGATTTTTAAAAAATAGGAAATGGGGGATCATGGGCGATCTGGATCACAATTTCCATATATGAAGAACCCGCTAAAGTTCATCCTGTATGAACTCGGTTGGTGATTTGCCAAAATATTTTTTAAATTCTATACTAAAATATTTCCTGTCCGTATAGCCAACAGCATAGGCCACATCTGATATGTTACCAATTTTTTGTTTTAGTAATTGAGCTGCCCTTTTTAACCGGATAGACTTGATAAATTCATTTACAGATAAGTCGGTCAGGGCCCTGATTTTTTTATAAAGGGTTGGTTGGCTCATACCAATTTCTGAGGAGAGCATGGGTACATCAAAATCAGGGTCTGTCATTTTTGTTTCAATGATTTGAATAATTTTATGCAGGAAATTTTGCTCGGTGGTATTGACAAGCAGGTTTTTAGGCTCGAGTTGAATGATGCCTGCAAATTTTTGTTTAATCTTTTCGCGGGCATTTAAAAGATTCTGGATATGGAGCTGCAAAATCTTTAAGTTAAAAGGTTTCATGATATAGCTGTCTGCCCCATTTTCGAGGCCATTTACCTGATGA
Organism: Pedobacter folensis; assembly: GCF_056490665.1. Classification (NCBI taxonomy): domain Bacteria; kingdom Pseudomonadati; phylum Bacteroidota; class Sphingobacteriia; order Sphingobacteriales; family Sphingobacteriaceae; genus Pedobacter; species Pedobacter folensis. The sequence goes on along the minus strand of NZ_JBWJIF010000001.1, from coordinate 2,068,239 downwards.
ACATAGGCCGACCTCGCTGTTAATAAAACAATTGGAATGTGACTGGTCCTTTCATCTGTTTTTAACCGGCGGCAAAGTTCCAAACCATCCAATACGGGCATCATTACATCGCTAATAATAATATCAGGGATGATTTCAAATGCCTTTTCCAATCCTTTTAAGCCATTTTCGCTCTCATGTACATGATATTTTGTTTCCAGCGATTTCTTAAGAAATGAACGTACATCATCATTATCCTCCACCAGCAAAACATGATAACTTTGTTCTTCGGCTAATACCAGATTTTCACCTGCGCTTTCGTTTTCTACAGCATTTGTTAAGAAGTTGCCATACCTGGCTTCATCATGGTCGTAAACATCATCTGTGACAAAATCACTTTCCTTAAAATGGCTTTTGCCGGTTTTCAGGCTTACTTTAAAACAGGTGAGCCCGGATGCATCTGCATTTTGCGGAATATTTTCAAAAGTGATATTTCCATGGTGGAGGTCTAAAATGCTTTTCGAAAAAGACAAACCTAAACCCGTACCAATTGTACTGGCTGATTTTGCCTGATAAAAGCGCTCAAATAAATTTTCCTGTTCAGCCAGGGGAATACCCGGTCCATTATCACAAATTTTAATCGTGACTAAATGATCGCTTTCCTCAATTTTAAAATTAATCTTACCTTCTTTAGGTGTAAATTTAAAAGCGTTAGACAGTAAATTGAAAAACACTTTCTCCAGTTGAACCTTGTCGAAGTATAGTTGTATTTCTTCTTTATCGGCTTCGAAATTATATTCGATTTGCTTGGAAATGGCCATATTCTGAAATGCCATGAAAATTTCGCGGCAGAATTTAACAATGTTTCCTGAACCGACATGTAATGGCATTTTCCCGCTTTCAGCTTTCCTGAAATCCAGTAATTCGGTAACCAGGTTCATCAAACGGTCGGCATTGTTTTTAATGGGCTGAAGCGATCTATAAAGTTGAGGATTATCTTTTTCGGTTTCAATCAGGTCTTCTAATGGTCCAACAATTAGCGTAAGTGGTGTGCGTATCTCGTGAGAAATATTGGTGAAAAATTCGAGTTTATGTTCGTTAATTTCTTTTTCCTTTTTAAATATGGCCCTAATTAATAAATAGCGGATAATGATAACTAAAATGGCTGCTGCTACACAGAAATAAAATAGATAAGCCCACCAGGTTCCGTAAAAAGGTGGGTTCACTACAATTTCAATCCGACGGATGTTTGCACTATACACCCCATCATTGTTTATACCTTTAACCAAAAAGGTATAAGAACCAGAAGGCAGGTTTGTATAGGTGGCTGCAGGCACACTAACCGTATTCCAGTTTTTATCGTAGCCATCCAGCTTATAGGCAAAATGATTTTTGCCTGATTTAATAAAATTTAATAAGGCAAATTCGATGGTTAATGTATTCTGATCATAAGCTAATACCAGTTTATTTGTAAAATTTATATCGGCTTTTAGCAAACCGCTTTCATCATCCACGCTTATCGAAGTGTTAAACAGTTTTAAATCTGTAAAAACAACTGGTGAGGCCACATTATTGCTCTGGATATTGTTAGGATAAAAACTGGTTAAACCATTATAACCACCAAAGTAAAGCGCTCCATTTACGCTTTTTAGCCTTGCATTTTTATTGAAAACATTGTTGAGCAGGCCATCACTCGTATTATAATTTTTAAAGTGCCTGGTTCCGGGGTTATATACAGAAAGGCCGTTACTCGTACTAATCCATAAATTATGGCCATCATCTTCCAAAATTGCCTGGATATTGTTGCTCGGCAGACCGTTTTCTTCCGTAAAAATTTCTATGGTATTATTTTGAGGCCGGTAACAATATAGGCCACCATAATAACTACCGATCCAAATTTGCTTTTTCGAATCTTGTGCAATGGTGTTGATGTATTTTATTTTGGGCCTGATGTTTTTGATGCGCTGCAAAACCGGGGCAAACGTGTCTTGTCCGTTGGGTTTGATATACAGCTCTGAGGTGGTGCCCATCCAGAGATTGTCTTCTGCATCATTTAACAAACATTTTATGGATGGTTTTTCAACGATGCCTGAAGCTGTATTTACGTTATAACGTGTAAATATATTTTTTAATTCATTGCTTTTGTATAGTCCGTTTTGTGTGCCCACCCAAATGATTCCCTCTTCATCTTCTGCCAGGGCAGGTATTTCTCTGCTGGTTGCAATCTGGTCTTCAGCATTGTATAAAAACCGTTTAAAAACGTTGCTGCCCCTGGCTAGATAATTTAAACCACCACCATGGGTTCCGATCCACAGATTTTCATCTTTATCCTTTAATAATACCTTAATAAGATTTGAACCTAGACTACTGCTGTTGTTCTGAATGTTTTTGTATAAAGTGTTTTTGTTAGATGATTTTTCATAAAAGTTCAATCCGCCGCCTTCAGTTCCTATCCATAAATTTTTGCCTCCATTTTCTTCTAAAACAGAACTCACCACATTGTCGCTGAAAGCTGGATTTATATGTCCGTTTTGAAAATTGTTGAAGACGGTAGTAGTAGGGTAGGTTACATTTACCCCGCCAAAATAGGTGCCCACCCAAATAGCATTGGCTTTATCCATAAATAAACTATAGACGGAATTTTGACTTAAGCTTTTTCGGTTCTCTGTATCATGTTTAATAGATGAGATTTTGCCAGTTGAAGGATTCATAATCATTAATCCTTCTAAAGAGCCTATCCATAAGTTCCCTTTATTGTCAAATATCATTTTTCTGATATTATCATTTACAGCGCCATTTTTTCCGTTATTATAATTTACAAATGCATTTGTTTTTTTATTGAAAGTACTAAATCCACCGCTTTGCGTTCCTACCCACATGCGGTGCTGTTTGTCGGTAACAATTGTGGTGATATAATTATCGGCCAGGCTGCCTGGTTTGCCATCTGCTTGGTAGGTTTTAAATGCATAATGGCCGTTTATCTGATCAATAACGGTTAGTCCTTTGGTTGTGCCCACCCAGATTTTGCCCGAATCATCTTCGGATATCGCTTTTATCTCGTTTGAGGCTAAACCATTTAATCCTGATTTGAGAAAAAGCTCCGATTTATAGGGCGGGTTTTTAACCATCTTAGTCAGACCGTTTATCGAGCCTATCCATAAGTTAGACTTACGATCCTCATAAATGCAGGTAATAACATGGCTGCCAGACCATTTTTTTGAGCTATTGATAACGATTTTTTCAAATGCATCTTTTTCAGGATTATACTTGTTTAATCCATTAGATGTAGCCACCCAAAGGTTTTGTTCATGGTCGTTAAACAAATAATTTATTTCATTTGCGCTTATGGCATTTTTTAAACCGGTGTTGCGGTATATTTTAAAGCGATAGCCATCGTATCTATTTAAGCCATATTGTGTGCCGAACCACATAAAGCCCTCTTTATCCTGAATAATAGTTAAAACCGAGTTTTGAGAAAGTCCTTTTTCAACATTAAAATGGTCGAAATAAATTTGCTGCTGCGCACTGATCCGCAAGGGAGATAGGAGTACAGCAATGAACGTCATTACTACTGCACTTATAAAGCTGTAAGTAAACTTTAGCACGAGAATAACATATTGGTTAGGGAGTTAGTACAATAATAAACTAAATTTTTATAAGAAATACCCAATTTATCTATAAAATTATCTTCCAGGAAAGTACCCATTCCGCTACCCTTAGTCCAGAAATGATAAGCAGATACAGCTGCTCAAAGGATAAAACTCAAGGGCAACTAAATCTAAGTGATAAAGGAATTGTTTCTTTCACTACACTTCGATTTTTTATGCTAAAATAATCACAGTGGATAATAAAGAGGTGTTGCAATTCTAAATATATAGGGGTGTTTTTATAAAAGATTATTTTTTTCTATAGAAGGATTTGCCTTCGCCCGCTGCCCAGCCCCGGATTTTATGGTATTTAAAAAATAATGCGGTTAAATAACGCTGTCGTTTTTGCTTAGAATTAACTGCTGTCTGGTTTGAACGATGAAGGTATTATTTCCTTCGATTTGTAATGCTATTTATAGAAAACAACCCCTAATTCGTTAGAAAATAACCCCTATCTAACCATTCAATAATGATAGGTTTGCTGTTGACCGATATCTTATTCAAAAGAAGCGGGCCGATATACTAACCAAACTAATTCTTAAATTATGAATAAACTTTACAGAGGGCGTAGGGCCATAGGCGCTATAATCCGGGCGCGGAATTTCACTGAACTTTTATTAGTACTCTTAATGTCAATAGTCGGTACCCAGGTTTTTGCGCAGAGCAAAACCATTATAGGGGTAGTTACTGATGGGCAGAAGCAAACGATACCTGGGGTAACTATCCAGGTAAAAGGTTCTAAAATCATTACGCAGACAGATGAAGAGGGAAGGTACAGAATCCAGGCATTGCCTGCCGATCAGTTGGTGTTCAATTATGTTGGCTACCAGGCTGAAACGGTGAGTGTAGGTGCCAAAACAACTATCAATATAACCTTAAAACCATCATCAATAGGCCTAAGTGATGTTGTTGTAATCGGTTATGGATCGGCAAACAGAAACGACCTGTCAACTTCAATTGCTTCAGTGAAAATGAGTGATTTTGAAAAAGCCCCGGTTAAATCATTCGAAGAAGCCCTGGCAGGACGTGTTGCAGGCGTTCAGGTAGCAGGTAGCGATGGACAGCCGGGGGCGGTATCAAACATTGTAATCCGTGGTGCGGGTTCGATTACGCAGGATAACTCGCCACTTTATGTTATCGATGGTTTTCCGATGGACAATGCAAATAACAATTCTATAAATCCCGATGATATTGAAAGTATCGATGTATTGAAAGATGCTGCGGCAACCGCTATTTATGGGTCAAGAGGAGCGAATGGCGTAATTCAGATTGTAACCAAAAGAGGAAAAACAGGCAAGCCTGTTGTAGCCTATAACGGCTATTATGGTTTACAGGAAAATACAAAGAGAATTGCTGTAATGGATCCTTATAATTTTGTTAAACTGGCCAATGAACTGGATCCTGTAGGTACTGCTCAGGGGTATTTTATTGAGGGAAGAACACTGGAATCGTACCAGGGTTTACAGGGAACAGATTACCAGGACCAACTGTTTAAAATTGCACCTTATCAAAACCACTCTTTATCTTTAAGAGGTGGTGCAGATCAGACTAAATATTCGTTATCAACCAACTATCAGGATCAGGAAGGCATTATCATTAATTCAGGGTTTAGTCGCATACAAAGTAGGTTTACGCTTGATCATAACGTTAGTAAAAAAGTTAAAGCGGGCATAAATGTTAATTACAGTTATACCCAATCGTATGGTGGGCCTATCGGATCATCTAATTTCTCGGCATCAATTAATACACTCTATTCGATATGGGGTTACCGTCCGATAACAGGAAGTTTATTGCCGATTGATGATCAGCTGTATGATCCCGGACTTCCCGCAGTAAATGTATATTCCGATTACAGGGCTAATCCGATTCTTGATTTAAAAAACCGCATCAATAACAACAAATCAAATAACCTTGATGCAAACGCTTATGTAGAATATGAGATAATAAAAGGATTAAAATTAAAATCTACCGGTGGCATTTCAATTGCCAATGCAAGGGTGAATGTCTTTTATGGTTCGAATACTGCTTTAGGGGGTCCTTATACTGCACAGAAAGTTAACGGTTCTATTTACAATAACACAGGTTCTACCTGGTTAAATGAAAATACGCTTACTTATGCAAAGAAAATTAATAATGCGCATAACTTAAATGCAGTAATTGGTTTCAGTAATCAATTTGCCAAAACCGGATCGGCTGGTTTTAGTGCCACCAATGTGCCGAATGAATCGCTTGGACTTGATGCATTAGACCTATCAACCTCAATTGTAGCAAGATCGGTAAATTCTACCTGGGGCATGCAGTCATTTTTTACCCGCGTTAGTTATGATTACAAATCAACTTACCTGTTTACCGCTTCTTATCGTGCAGATGGTTCATCCAGATTTGCTCCTGGCGAGAAATGGGGATATTTCCCCGCGTTATCGGCAGCCTGGAAAATAAAAAATGAAAGTTTCCTTAAGGATGCTAAAATTCTTTCTGACGCTAAGATCAGAACAAGTTATGGAGAAACTGGTAATAACCGTGTATCAGACTTTGCATACTTATCTCAACTTGCATTTCCTTTAAACCAAAGTTATTCTTTTAACAATAACCCGCCAGAGTTAAGTGCAATGATCGGAACCTTTGGAAACGAAGGTTTGAAATGGGAAACTTCCAGGCAAACCAATATCGGAATAGATCTAGGCTTTTTAAAACAACGCATACTCCTTACGGCAGATATTTACCGTAAAAAAACCAGTGATTTATTATTGAATGCCCAATTACCTTATACAACAGGTGCCAGTAATGCTTTCAAGAATGTTGGTGCCATGCAAAATGACGGTTTAGAGCTTACCCTGAATACGGTAAATATTCAGAGCAAAAATTTCCGGTGGACGACCAACTTCAATATTAGCTTTAACAAGAATAAAGTGGTTGCTTTAGCCGAAAATCAACAATATCTGGCTACTACAGTTGGTTTTGATACCAGATATTCAAACATTCCTCCTTACATATCGGTACTTGGACAGTCTGTAGGCCAGCTATACGGACACATATTTGATGGTATTTACCAGTACAGCGATTTTGATAGAATGCCTAACGGCGCATATGCTTTAAAATCAAATATCCCAACAAACAGCAATGCCCGTGCAAACATTAAACCTGGTGATATCAAATTTAAAGACATCAACGGGGATGGCGTCGTGAACGAGCAGGACAGAACAATTATCGGTCGTGGCCTTCCATTACATGTAGGTGGTTTTTCTAACAATTTTACCTATAAAAATTTCGATTTAAATGTATTCTTCCAATGGTCGTACGGTAATAATTTAATTAATGCCAATAGATTAATGTTTGAAGGATCTACATCCAATAATCCATTCCTTAATCAATTTGCAACTTATATCGATAGATGGTCGCCTACCAATCCGAGCAATACCTATTATAGAGCAGGTGGCGGTATAAACACCTATTCATCCAATGTAGTTGAAGATGGTTCTTACCTCAGGTTGAAAACAGTATCTCTCGGCTACAATTTTTCGAAGAAACTATTGGATAAAATAAAGCTATCGAGTTTAAGGGTGTATGCCAGTGCTCAAAACTTGTTTACCATGACCAATTATTCAGGTCCTGATCCTGAAGTTTCGACCCGGAATTCAGTGCTGACCCCTGGATTTGATTTTTCAGCATATCCTCGTCCCAGAACAATTGTATTTGGATTAAACACTTCATTTTAAATCAGATTTCGTTATGAAACGTATATATATAACACTTATCTTTTTTGTGGCAGCAATGTGCTCTTGTAAAAAAGTGTTGGATACTACACCAACAGAATTTGTTACGCCAACAAACTATTATAACACAGCCGCCGAACTGCAAACGGCATTAAACGGCGTTTACCGAACCCTTGCTACAAGCGGGTTATATCAGGCCATTTATTCCTTTCACCTGAATATAAGTACTGATGAGGTTTGTACAAGAGCTACTGGAGTACCACAGGAAACCATGTATAATTACGATTCCAATAATGCTTCGGTAACCACCATGTGGCGGGATCTGTATTTTGGGATTGAAAGGGCTAATTTATTGATTGAAAATATTAACAAACCTGTCATGGATGAAAGTAAAAGGAGCTTAATTAAAGGAGAAACTCTTTTTTTAAGGGCGTACTTTTATTTTATCCTGGCCAGCAATTTTGGCGATGTTCCGCTTATTTTAAAGCCAACAGGATCTATCCAGGATGTAAATGTTGCGCGCACACCACAAAAAGACGTTTTTAACCAGGTGCTGGCGGATATGACCACTGCCGAAGGCCTTCTGGCTTCGCAAAAAACAACAAAGGTAGTCAGCAGCGGGGTGGTTACGCAAACTGCTGTACAAGCCATTTTAGCGAAGGTTTGTCTGAGGATGGCAGGTTTTCCGATAAATGATATTTCTAAATATAATGATGTGTTAACCTGGACAAATAAAGTTATTAATTCGGGAGAACATGCATTAAACCCAAACTACCAGCAGATATTCATCAACATTGCCCAGGATAAGTATGATATCAAAGAAAGTATGTGGGAAGTAGAGTTTTACGGCTCGAACGTTACCATATATGGTGCAGGTGGTGGTGCATTAGGAAACTATATGGGTACACCCTCATCCGATCTGAATATAGGTGGCTCTGCAGGCTGGTTGACCGTAAGTAAAAAACTATTCGATTCTTATGATGTAGATCCTGCTAGTACAGCAAATCCAAAAGTATCATTTGATTTAAGAAGAGACTGGAACTGCGCCAATTATAACTGGGGAACAGGCATACCTGGTGTAAAATCGGCGCCAATTACCAACCCCTGGTTAATGTATGCCGGTAAGTTTAGACGGGAGTACGAAGTTGCTACGCCGAAAGATAAAAATACAACACCACAAAATTACCCGATTATCCGATATGCTGATGTTTTATTAATGCGTGCGGAAGCCGAAAATTATATTAATGGACCAACTCCACAGGCCTATAGTGATATCAATCAGATAAGAAGAAGGGGTTTTGGGATATTACAGGGGAATTTGGTAAAAGCGGTTACCATAACAAATGGTGGCAGTGGGTATACTACGGTGCCAACGGTTACCATCACGGGCGGTGGTGGCTCGGGTGCAACTGGTACGGCTACCATTTCTGGCGGTAAAGTTACGGGTGTTATACTCACAAATAAAGGTAATATAGCCGCACCATATTATACGGTTGCACCAACCATTGCTTTTAGCGGCGGTGGTGGCACAGGTGCAGCTGCTACTGCAACCATAACATCGGCAACCGATGCAGACTTACCTGCAAACCTATCAAAAGATGATTTTCAAAAAGCCATTCGGGATGAAAGAGCCCGCGAGTTATGTTATGAGGGGGTAAGGCGCCAGGATTTGATCAGATGGGGGAATTTTTACAACGACATGAAAGATTTTCTTGCCTACGCATTGGCGAATGGTGTACCTAATTTAACCAATGGACAACCTGGCGCCACCGGACCTGCTACTCCGGCCAACAATGTCAGCCCAAGAAATCTTTTGCTGCCAATCCCTCAATACGATATTTCATTAAATACCTCATTAACACAAAATCCCGGCTATTAATCCTAAAAATTATGAAATCAAAATATCTTTTTTATATGGTCTTGCCGGCGTTATGTTTAGGCCTGTCATGTAGTAAAAAATTAGGAGTAGAGGCTCCAACATTAAATGTTACGGTAACAAATGGTCAGTTGATTAATGGTGTATCCACTTTTAAGCTTGGTGAGACAGTACAGTTCGCTTTCAGCGGATATGCAGCCAATGTATCGGTTTATACGGGCGATGCGGGTCGTAATTACGATTATCGCGAACGTACAGCGGTAAGTGGTAAGCCGCAATTATCATTTACTTCGTTGGCGCAGTTTGGTACACAAAGCAATACTTTACAGGTTTTAGCCATTAATGGCCTGCCTAAGTTAGATGCCCAGAGTGCTTTGGCCGCTAACTGGGTAGATATTACGGGCAGGGCAACGTTATCAACCGGAACAGCAATCGCATCTGGAACCATAGATTTATCAGACCTGGTAAAAAGCACGTCCGATTCTTTATTTATTGCATTTAAGTATTCCGGGAAAACGGGTTCTACACAAAGAACCTGGACGATTACCAACTTTGCTGTAAATACCATTTTGCCTGAAGGACCACAGGTTATTTCAAATTTAGCAAATGATAATCCGTACTGGACAAAATTCAGTGAAGGAACGTCGGCTGCTAACTGGACAACAACAACTGCACAATTACAGGTAGTTGGCGGCACGGCTACTGCACCTGATAATGTTTCCTGGATAATATCGAAGCCCCTGTTTGTAAGCAGGGTGGCACCAGACTGGGCCGTAGGACTTAAGAATATCGGAAATGCCAATCTGACCACCTACAATTACAAATACCTAACGGTTGGCAAGTATAAAGCAACATTTATCATTTTTAATAACTCTATTGATGAAACCAGCAAAGTGATAAAGGAAATCCCAATTGAAATTGTCCCTTAGTATCCTTTTAATTGTTTAGTTCTTTGTTTTGCTGGGGCTATGCCCCAGCTTTTTCTCCTATTTTTTTATTTATGTATTCAAAACTTTTTATTGCCGTTTTCCTATGGTTTTGCATCACCACTGCAAATGCACAAGATGCTTCCCGTTTCAAAAAATTAGTATGGGCGGATGAATTTAACTACAAAGGCTTGCCCGATTCTACAAAATGGGATTATGAAGTTGGTTTTGTGCGCAATAAAGAACCGCAGTATTATACAAAGGCGAGGTTAGAAAATGCCAGGGTAGCAAATGGAAACCTCATCATCGAAGCTAAAAAGGAGAATTATAAAGATGCAAAATTTACATCAGCCAGTATCATTACCCTCAATAAGAAGCACTTTAAATATGGTAAAATAGAAGTACGGGCAAAAGTACCCAAAGGAATTGGAGGATGGCCGGCCATTTGGATGCTGGGCATAAACCGAACAGAAGTAAAGTGGCCAAATTGCGGCGAAATTGATATTTTAGAATATATAGGAAAAGATTCTGCTGCTGTTTATGGTACAGTGCACTATTCGGATATTGACGGGAAATATGGTATGAAGGGTGAACATCCTAATGTAGGCAGCCCTTATGATGGCTTTCATCTTTACACATTTGAATGGGATAAGGATAAAATGGCGATGTATTACGATTCGGTTAAATATTTCGAATTTGATATATCAAAAGCAGATCAAAATATCCAAAAAATTTTTAGAAGTAAATTTTACCTCCTTCTTAATTTAGCTTTAGGCAGGGAAGGTACGCTGGGCGGGCGGCTGGATGAAAATATTCTCCCCCTTAAATATGAAATAGATTACGTCAGGGTTTATAAATAAAAGAACTGCTTGCTAACAGGCAATATGTTTTTATGTCGATAACAATGGTATTGATTATAGAGATGGAGAAACAAGGATAGTTTATTTCTCTATTGTTCCGTTTGTTTAAGGGCAATGTCTTGAAAATTCTTTGCAATAAGCGTCATGGATGTTATGTTGTGAATGAAATTTCAAACATTGCCTTTTTTGGTGTTTATAGAATCTAATTTGTTTATAACCGATTGAAATTCAAGATTTCACCCCTATTTACTTATGATATTACCCCTATTGTTTTTTCTTTTCAATCTAAATTTATTGAAGGATCGCGATAGTGAAAAGATTATTGATCACCAGGCAATTTTTATTTTTCTGTCAACTTCCTGCTAACCAAATACTAAAGAAAACAATATGAATTTACTTCAAATCCTCTCCGGGCTGGCAATGCCCTTAGGCTGCGGTTTCCTGGCCTGCTGTCGGGATAATGCAACCTGTGCCCAAACCATATTATTAAACAAATGCCCCTGCCGGGTTAAATCCATCATGCTGTTACCCCGGCATTCATAACAGGTTTTGTTTACTGGAAGCTAAATTACCTACTCATGAACAGTGTGGAATAATGGCTAACCAACTTTGGACAAACTTAACTCATCCTAAATTTCACTTAAAAGTACGCCCTATGTTAAAGTTTTATAAATTATTACTGTTATGCGGCATCTTCATTTTTTGTAGCATAACCGCTGCTGCACAAACCGATATTTCAAAGGTTCGTAATGCCTACTTATCCAGTTATTATTTCAATTACGCTTATTCCAATGCTGTAAAAGCCATACCTGCAAGCCATATTCTATCCCGTATTGATACAGACGGAAGTTTTAAAAGAACCAATAGAAACAGTGTTCAGGCTGATTTAACCGATACGATTTTTAAGTTGCTCTATGTGTTTGAGCGACCAGATTCTACTGCTTATTACCAGAATGAGGCAACCAAAGTTAAACTGTATAATGCTGTCAACTATTGGCTGAACCATTATCCCGGTTTTGCATGGACGGGAAGTGCCATGGCGCAACCTTCTTCATTAGGGATGATATTGGCGAAACTAAATGATAATTTTCAGGCCGATGCAGCTAACCCTTCCTATAGTGGTATTATCTCAAACATCAAAACCAAAGCTAAACAGTTTTTAAGGTATACCTGGAGCAACGGTGCCAGCAAAAGCACCTTTAATAACCCTAATTTAGGAAACAACCCTGGCGCGACTTACGATTGGCAACGGATGGGGAATGTGGGTTACAGGATATTAGGCTACACCGGCATTGCAGCAGGATGCGACGATAGCACCTCAATGGATACGATTTCTATTATTATATCCAATCAAATTCCGCTGCAAATCAATAAAACAACCCTCTCCTCGGGTATTGTGGGAGCTGCCTATGATGGTACATTATTCCAGCACAGTGCATCATCTACATTGGGTTCTCAATATCAAAATACAAGTTATGGTTCCGATTATCTTCGTGATCTTTCGAGATATGCCATTTGGGTGAAAAATAGTAAGTGGGCATTAACAAAATCACAACAAGAGGCCTGGGGGAATATCATCTTAAATGGCATGCAATGGATGGCTTACAAAGGCAATATTACCGGGCATAATATTGCTGGCCGGCATAATGCAGTTAAAGGGGCACTTGGTACACAGTTAACAGCCATGCCCAGCGAATTTACCAGCGTTGCAGATTCGACAATAGCACCATATAAACGTGTTAAAGCATTACAAACTAAACTTGCCAATAGCGGGTATAAAACCTATCAGATAGATTCGACTAAATATTTTTGGAACTCCCATATCATATTAAATCATTCAGCAAAATATTTTACCGTCATCCGTATGCTCTCTAAAAGAACCGTAGGGGCAGAATCTTCTGATGCTTCGGGTGGTGCAGGCCTCATGAACTTTTTTGTTGCAGATGGTTCTATGATGTTATACCGCAGGGGAAATGAATATGATACCGCCAGAGTAGGCTGGAACTGGCGGTGCATACCAGGTACTACCGTTAAACAAAAAACAGGTACACTACCGCTGGTACCCTGGAGCGCAGGAACTGAAAGTAATAACGATATTGCAGGGGGCGTATCAGATGGGAATGTAAGTATCGGCATGTTCAATTTAAGCCGCACCCATACCTATACCAAAACAAAAGCAAACAAGGCTTATTTTGCTTTTAAAGACGCCTTAATTTGTGTAGGCAACGCGGTAAGTGATGCAGACGCAGCAGCAGGCGATATTTATACTACACTTAACCAAACCCAACGCAGAACCGATACTTATTACAAAATTAATGGTGGAGCAGAACAAACTGTTGCTTTGGGCAGCAGTGTGGCAACTTCTTTAGATATTACCTCGGCATCGTGGTTTTGGCAAGATAGTGTGGGCTACGTTATTTTACCTAAAAGCACCATAGCTACCACTGCTGTTTTAAGAGCCGAAACGCGCTCAGGCAACTGGTATAACCTGGATAAAAGAAATACCAATGCTACTGTATCGGTCAATATTTTTCAGCTGAGTATTAACCATGGTACAACAGGTTCAGGAAAAGATGATTCTTATCGTTATGTAATTGTCCCGTCGGTTAGTAAAACGGATCTGATTAATTTTTTCAATGCTAAAATATTAGCTGCCGATTCTACATCCCTGTATATTAACTACAATGCTGCCAACCTGATTTCTGCCAGTTACAATGGTTATACAGGGGTGTTTTTTACGGGTACAAGTAACGCGAAGGCCATTAATTTAGGCGCTGATAACCTCAGCGTATCGGCCGATAAACCTGTTGCGCTCTTATTAAAACGTAAACCGACAGGTTTAGATATTCATGTAAGTGATGTGAAAAATGCTTTTAACACCAATAACGAAATCAAACTGGGTTTTAACAGGATTTTCCAAAACAACTCTTTTACGCCTGTAAGGGCTAATGGCCCGGTGCAAATTACGCCAGCAGCAGATTCTTCTATGGTTACCGTAAACACCGCCAAAGTTAGCGATCTCTACGAAGGTGAACCCATACAAATCAAGGCTTTAAAAGGAACATCAACCATAAAAAGCGATAGTACAGTTACCCTTGCCGATTCGTTTGTGCAGGATGGTACTTACGCTACAACCAACTATGGTTTAAATTCTTATCTGGCCATGAGTTATGGCAGTAATGGTTATACCAGAGAAGCTTATTTGAAGTTTGATATGCATGGTGTAAAGGGCAATGCCATCAACGCAAAACTCAGGTTATATGTTACAGGCGCCGTAAGCACCCAATGGAACTTACACAAAGTGAGTAATAATAGCTGGACCGAAACAGGAATTATCTGGAATAATAAACCTGCTGCAGATGCCGCGGTAATTTCGGGCGTAGCAGGGGCGAGTGCTGTTGGTTATGTCTATTTTGATGTTACGCCATTGTTAAATAGCCTGGGTACGGATAGCATTTTATCTGTCAAAATAGATGTACCATCAAATGTGGGATATATTTGGTCGGCAGTATCTTCCAGACAAGGTAGTTTTCCGCCCAAAATACTCTTCACTGTAGATACGGCGGTTTCGGCATTAGCTGTTAAAACTGCACCTGTAATTGCTGATGCATTTGTTAAAGACGGTACTTTTGCCAATAATAATTTTGGTAGTTATACCTACATGGAGGTTAAAAGCGATGGTGTAAGTTACCGGAGAGAAGGTTACCTTAAATTCGACCTTCACAATGTTAAAGGGAAAGTAATCAGCGCCAAGGTAAAATTATATAGTTTAGGCGCCTCCACCACTAAATGGCGACTAGAAAAGGTTAACAACAATAACTGGACCGAAAGTACCCTTAAATGGGCTAATGCGCCTGCGGCCGATACCTTAATTAATGTTCAGGATGGCACCCCTGCGGCAGCTTCTGTGGCTTTTGATGTGACCAATCAATTGCAGCATATGCCGTCTGATAGTTTGCTGAGTTTAAAAATCACAGCACTCACCGATGCTGTTTTTACTTCATTCTCTACAAAAGAGGGTGCTGCAGCCTATAAACCCTATATTGAGTATACCGTAGATACGACACAAAATATAGAAGGCTTAAATATGCAGGCACCGCTGCTCATGGCCAAGGCACCACCGAAAAAAATGAAGCTGGATGAAAATTTAACGCTTGAGCAGACCGATCAAGAAATTAAAGTGCAAAATATTTTAACACCCAATGGCGATGGTGTAAATGATATATGGCTGATTAAGAATATCGAACAGTATCCGAAAAACTGGGTGAGGGTATTTTCTACTAACGGCAAACTGGTTTATAGTAAAACCAATTATAGCAACGATTGGGATGGTCAGTATAACGGCGCCCCATTGGCCGAAGGGGCCTATGTTTATTTTATTCAGATTAAGCCTAATGCTAACCCGATAAAGGGAACATTTTCTGTACTAACCGCCAGATAAATTAATAAAACTGAACAAATGCCGGTCTGAAATTATAGCCGGCATTTGATTTTTAGATGAAGTATTTTTCAGGGAAATGCCGCCCTCGCGTTTGTCAGTGGAGCATTATTTTTGTCGCTCGCTGGCGCACGCGTGCCGCGTGTGCAGTTCACCACGAAAATAGATAATAGGCTTAACTATGTTTTTCTCACGCGCGTGCCCTAATTATGTGATTATTATATCTCGAAAATTATGGAAGTTTAGGATTTCGACTTTCTAAATTTTAGAATTTTTATATTGGTACGAGTTGAAGACTCGCACCAGCACAATTTATCTAATTACAATCCGATCGGATTAGAGGGAGCAGTTTAACGATTAATTATCTATCTTATTCAACCTTGTTTTTAATAACAAATCCAAGACCATTACTTTTTTGTTGAAGGTAGACCCTGATTCTCTCGGCGTAATTTAGATCAAGGTTGAAATTATCAATTCTTGTAACCTTATTTATATTGTCAGTGATAATAATTTTATTAGTGATTATTTCTAGTGTCTCGATGTTCTTGATTTCGATCTTCTCCTTAAGTCCCGTTATTGATAGAATTTTTCCATCACTTTCGATTCTACCTTTCGGTAAATCTAGTATACCATTTATAAATAGCAATATTCCTACAATAAACATGATTAGGTTAAGCTGGAAAATATTCGGCATCCAGAACGCAAATATGCCACCTAATGAAATAAGTATTACTCCTAATATTATTGAGGTCATTTTAGAATATTCGTCATTAATTGTAGGAATCAAAAGGTATTCTGCATTACCTTTTCTGTATTGAATTTTAGAATAAATGTTAGCACACCAATAAACTACCCATATCCCTAAGAAGATGTAACATAGCACTGGGTTGTCTATCGTCAAAACACTTAGGTATACCAAGCCAAATGTAATAAGCTCAATGATGGTCTTTATGTCTTCTTTGAAACGTTTCATGCGAGAGTGTTATAGGATTTATGATTATTAGAAGGTTGATATATACAATATAATAAATTAAGGTAAAATTGTTTACTTCATTTAATCTACCTCGCTGGCGCACGCGTGCCGCGTGTGCAACATTGCTGAAGGAATATACAAATAATTGCTAAAGTAAATCCTTAGCAAGTATCCAATAGTATTTAATAAAGTACAATTTTCTTTCCATATATTTAAATCAGAATAAAGTCTCCTAATTAAAGCCATTTTACCACCAGCTATCCCATGGTCAAAATGGTTAATTCATCCCGGTATATAAGAAGATGTACATGTTTCTGCTAGCGCAGGTGTGGATAAAACATAAAGGAATGAGCCGTAAATATAAATTTTACAATAAGGAAGGATTATATTTTGTAAGTTTTGCAACAGTATATTGGATAGATATATTTGTGAGGCATTTATATTGCGATATTGTCGTTGATAGCTTAATTTACTGCAAGAAAAACCTAGGTTTAGAAATTTATTGCTGGTGCATTATGTCAAGTCACATACATTTAATTTTTAGTGCAAAAAATCATAATCCAGATATTCTGCTAGGACGGATTAAAGAATTTACTTCCAAAGAAATTGTAAAAGCAATTATAGAGAACAGCCAGGAAAGTAGAAAAGAATGGCTGCTATGGATGTTTAAGCGGGCAGGCTCAAAAAGCAGTAAGGTTAAAGGATATCAATTTTGGCAGCATAATAATAAACCAATAGAATTGTGGAGTACCTCAGTTATTGAGCAAAAGGCAGATTATTTGCATGACAATCCTGTTGTTGGTGATTTTGTTAACGAGGCCTGGCATTGGAAATATAGCAGTGCAATAGATTATAGCGGAGGCAAAGGATTAATAGATTTAGATGAACTGTAAAGGTGATATGGAAATGCACACGCGGCACGCGTGCGCCAGCGTAGGGAGCCGGACTAGATTTATCTGGGATGAAGCGCAGCTCTTAATCTTCTTATACTTCCACCATTCTTCATCACCTATTTCCTATTCCATTCCGTTTTGTTAGTTTTGAGCTTCAATCATAGAAATAAACAAAGCGTAGCATGAATCATTGGTTAGTAAAATCAGAGCCTTTTAAATACAGTTGGGAAAAGTTTAACAAAGATGGTCGTACCTTTTGGGATGGCGTTCGTAATTATCAGGCACGGAATAACCTAAAAGCGATGAAAGAGGGTGATTTGGTGCTTTTTTATCACAGTAATGAAGGTAAAAATGTGGTGGGTATTGCAAAAGTAGTAAAAGAGTTTTATCAGGATCCCACTACTGATGATGCCAACTGGGTAGTGGTTGATTTATCTCCTGTAGAAACGCTGAAAAACCCGGTTTCACTCGAACAAATTAAGGCTGAACCTAGTTTAACCGATATTTCGTTGGTTAGACAAGGACGGTTATCAGTTATGCCCTTAAAAGCAGCAGAATTTGATAAGATTCTGGAAATGGGAAGCTGATCAGTTTGCAGTTTTCAGTTAGCAATTAACAGTTAGCAATTAACAGTTTTCAGTTTAATATTAACGCACTCAACATGAAGTTTAACATAATCGCTACCATTATTATTCTGGTTACCTGCCTGTTTGTAAGCGAAAGCAGGTCGCAGGAATATATCAATTACCAGGTTAAGGTAAGAACGGATTCTTTAGGCACCCATAAAGGAATTTTGGAGAAAATAAATAGTGAAGGACTTACGGTTATGGATCATGGAAAATCTGTGGTGATCAAGGCTCAAAACATCATGAGTATTCGTTTGAAGAAAAATAGCTTTACAACTGCACAAGGCTTGTTGTACGGTACCATTTGCGGTGCCGCTATTGGTTCTACAGCATTTTTGAGCGATCTTCCTGATGATTCGCAGTTGACTATTTTAGCGACTATAACATCTGCCGGGGTTGTAGCTGGTGTAGGTTATGGATTGGCCTGTGAGATTTTAGCCAATAAAATGATGCTCAGAATTAATAAAGACATGAGTCTTTTTGCAAACGAGTATCAGAAACTTGAAAAGTATTCAAAAGCTTATTATACTGATAAACCTTAATGAGCTGTTTTTTGTAACATTTCGACTCCGCTATCAATGATGTTATCTTGCAGTTGTCTGTTGATGAGTACTTGTAGTGCCTAGGCATTTCCGCATAGCTAGGCCGTAGCATTAAGTCTCCGTTCTACTTAAATCCGGCCTAACAAATTTTTCGGGCTCCACTGAAAAAGCCGTCTCACTAGCTTCGAAAGAAAAATTTTCAGCCGGTGTTTTTTGTTTTTTCACCTGTTTTCATTTTTTTAACTGCGTTCTAGCTAGCTCCGCTGGTCTTTTTGACATCAAAAAGAAAAAGCCCTTCGGCGGCGGCGAGCCGAGGCAAGGCTTTGCCCGGAGCCAAAAAAATAAATGTATACATCATTAATATTGAATTTTATACAATAAATTAATCCTCACCTTTACAGAAATCTTTAAATTAAGTAAAAAATGTATTAACTTAAATAAGTTCTTAATACCTCATATGAAAACCATCTATTTTACACTTCTCTTTTTCTTCTTGCTTACTCTGGCACAGGCGCAAAGTATAAAACCCTATATCGCCGTTCTTAAAACCCAAAATGGGAAATACAAAGGCATTTTATATAAAGTTGATTCAGTGAATGCCATTCTGAATCATGACGGCGAATTTATCAAGGTTCCGGTAAGCGAAATTAAAACCGTACAGATCAGAACGATTAAAAAAGGCTATGAAGGGATGAGTTTTATTAAAATTGGTGAAACCCGGTCTGAAGAATATAAAATGGACGCTAGTGGTAGAATGGTTGATCAATGGGGTAAGGAAGAGCCGACCTTTAAGGAAGATGTATCAGCTACTTTTTTTTCTGTCATTTTTACGGTACTTGCAAATGCTGTTGCACTACCTATTCATGCCATTAATCCGAATCTTGCACGTTTTAACTTTCGTAAACCAGATGGAAATAAGTTAAACGAACTCAGTTATTATTCTATTTATTATCAGGCCAATCCAAATGTACTGGCCGAGTTGCACCAGCTAAAAACCATTTCGGCTAAGTTTAAGCCTTAGGCGTAGGGCGTATTGCGATGGGCGTATGGCGTTTGGAGAGTTACCAGTTTATACAATTAACCAAATGAACTAATGACCAATGAACTAATGACTGGCCTCAATTAATCGGTTAACCAGTTTATACAATTAACCAAATCAACTAATGACCAATGAACCAATGACTAATGAACCACACTATTTCTTTTACTCAAGGTTATCCCCAGCGTCATGACAATACTCGATCCCAAGACCACCAGGAACAGAAACGGTGTACCAAC
Source organism: Pedobacter folensis (assembly GCF_056490665.1). Classification (NCBI taxonomy): domain Bacteria; kingdom Pseudomonadati; phylum Bacteroidota; class Sphingobacteriia; order Sphingobacteriales; family Sphingobacteriaceae; genus Pedobacter; species Pedobacter folensis. The sequence continues at coordinate 2,048,488 of NZ_JBWJIF010000001.1, read as the reverse complement.
CTCCGGTATTTTTAAAGAATCTGGCAGGTTAAAATAAAGCAAAATACTAATGAGTCCGCGGGGTGCAATGTATAAAATCGGACTCAGGTTTTCTTTTTTGAATATTTTGAGAAACACCACTCTGATGATGTAAATCGATATAAGCATGAAGAAACCATTGGCCAGTACAATTTTATCGTTCAGGCTGCTTATATTCATGGTAAAGCCAAAAATTACGAAGAAAAAAGTACGGAGGATAAAGGCGCTTTCTGCCGATAACTGATAGAGCTGGGATAAATCGGCCGTTAAATTTTTGTATAAAAAGACACTTCTGAACCAGGCATTCTCAATGGCATCAGCATTGTTCAGGAACAGGCCCGTGCTTAAAATTAACACCAGGGAGGAGAGGTGGTAGGATTGACCAATGGCATAAACCAGTATTAGGATGGCTATAATTAAAAAGAATTTAATGTGATGCACCAATCGTCCCATCACGTACAGCAACACCACACAGGCAATGGCCGATAGTAAAAGGATTAGGAAGGTACTTAAACCTAAGCCAATAAAAGCCGATGTAGTGATCGAATGGTTGGTAATGGCAAAATTGAAGATGATAATCCCTAAAATATCGGAGAAAGAAGATTCATAAATTACAAATTCTTTGTCGTGGTTGTTTAATGCCGCTGCCGAAGGGATGGCAATAGCCGAACTGATTACGCTGAAGGGAATGGCATTTGCAATACAGGTATATAAATCGTGGTGGCTGATCTGGTAAATAATAGTGGTAATTACAGCGATCGTACCCAATAAAATGCTTAAAGCAGAGAAAAAGGCACTGCGGATAATCTTGTTTTTATGCCGGTCGTATTTAAGTTCCAGCGAGCCCTCAAAAACAATCAAAATCAAACCTACAGTACCCAATGTGGGTAGGATAGAGAGAAAATTGAAGGTTTGTATCTTCAGGTTATCAACCAGTAAACGTAAACCAATACCCAAAAGCAGTAGTAATAAAACCGAGGGTATTTTGGTTTTACTCGCCACTAAATCAAACAGATAAGAGAAAATAACTAATCCGCTTAAAATAATAAGAATGGTATAAGTTGTCATATTTTTCAGCGTAGGGTAAAGCGCTAAAATAAAACAATCATGCTAAGCAGAAAGGAATTTAATGTAAAAATTATGCTTTAAAGAAAAGTGCTTTTAGTTCGCTGGCATCATCAGGATTCATTTTTCCGCCTAAAACCAAACGTAATTGCCTGCGGCGTAAAGCGCCATCAAACAAATCCTTTTCTTCGGGCGTTTCCGGGATAAGTTCTGGTACAGGTATGGTACGGGCACTCTGGTCAACTGCAACAAAGGTATAGTAAGCCTCGTTACTTTTTTGGCGTGCACCACTTGGAATATTCTCTGCCCAAACATCTAAACGAACCTCCACCGAAGTATTAAAAGCCCTGGTTACTTTGGCCTCAATGGTAATTACATCGCCTAATTTAATGGGGTGCTTAAAAGAAACGTTATCAACCGAAGCGGTTACTACAATGCGGTTACAGTGTTTTTGAGCCGAAATTGCCGCTGCAATATCCATCCAGTGAAGCAAACGCCCACCCATCAGGTTATTTAAGGTATTGGTATCGTTTGGTAATACCAATTCATTCATGATGGTAAAACTTTCTCTGGCAAATTTCTTTTTTAAACTCATTTAAGCGCAAAAGTAAGTAAAATGTGGTTAAAATAAGATAGGCGGTCGTCATCCTGAATTTATTTCAGGATCTATTTCATGATCAGCATAATGTTATGGGTTCGCAATATGCCATCCGTTTTCTGCGGTGATGTGCGCAGTCAGCGGGACAAGATGTATAAGTTATGTTGCCGCAGATTTAATAGATTTTCGCAGATTTATTTGTTTTTTCTGCGGTGACCTGCGCAATCAGCAGGAGAAGATGTGTAAGTTATGTTCCCGCAGATTCAATAGATTTTCGCAGATCTGTTTGTTTTTCTGCGGTGATCTGCGCCATCAGCGGGACAAGATGTGTAAGTTATGTTCCCGCAGATTCAATAGATTTTCGCAGATCTGTTTGTTTTTCTGCGGTGATCTGCGCCATCAGCGGGACAAGAATGTGTAAGTTATGTTCCCGCAGATTCAATAGATTTTCGCAGATCTGTTTGTTTTTCTGCGTTGATCTGCGCCATCAGTGGGACAAGATATGTAAGTATATTCCCGCAGATTTAATCGATTTTCGCAGATTTATTTGTTTTTTCTGCGGTGATCAGCGCCATCAGCGGGACAAGAATTTGCAGGGTTCCTGATGTAAATCCGAAAACAATTCATCAGCAATCATGTTATCCTTAAAAAAATCGAATTAATGCAAAACCAGACCCTGATCCAATTTTTCCATTGGTATTATAATGAAGAACAAAATTTGTGGACTAAAGTAGCTGCCGAAGCCAGTCATTTAAAAGAAATTGGTATAACATCCGTTTGGCTGCCTCCGGCTTATAAATCGAATAATGCGGCCTATGATGTTGGTTATGCCGTTTATGATTTATTCGATTTAGGTGAGTTCGACCAGAAAGGAAGTGTAAATACCAAACATGGCTCGAAAGACGAATATATCAAAGCGATTGAAGCACTTCACGATAATGGGATTGGTGTTTTAGCCGATGTGGTTTTTAACCACAAAGCTGGGGGTGATGAACTTGAAAAAGTAGCCGTTAGAACTGTAAACCCTGAAAATAGAAACGAATTTACCAGCGATGTTTTCGAAATAGAAGCCTGGACGAAGTTTACTTTTCCTGCGCGGCAAGGGAAATATTCTGAATTCATTTGGAATCATGAATGCTTTAGCGGCGTAGACTGGGCAGAAGACCTCCAAGAAACAGCCATTTATTCGATCCAGAATTATTTAGGTGAAGGTTTTGAAGAAGTTCCTTCTACTGAATTTGGCAATTACGATTACCTGATGTTTAATGATATCGATTACCGCAACAGGGCGGTTGTGGAAGAGTTAAAATACTGGGGTGAATGGGTTGTCGAAACCACCAAAGTAGATGGTTTTCGATTGGATGCGGTTAAACACATCAATCCGGATTTTATTGTAGAGTGGATCGATCACCTGAATCAAAAATTTAACCGGGAGTTTTTTATTGTGGCCGAAGATTGGAATGTGGTGGATAGAGAGGGGCAATTAAACTATATCGAAATCACCGGTGGCAGAACGCAAATATTCGATTCACTTTTGCACCATAATTTTTTCCTGGCGAGTAAGGATGAAGCATTTGATATGCAAACGATTTTTGATGGAACCCTGGTTCAGGTGAAGCCGGATTTGGCCGTAACATTTGTTGATAATCATGATTCGCAACCTTTGCAGGCACTCGAATCTTATGTCGATTTTTGGTTCAGGCCTTTGGCTTATGCGATTATCCTGTTGCGTATACAGGGTATTCCATGTTTGTTCTTTCCCGATCTGTATGGGGGAATTTATGATGATAAAGACAAAGAAGGGGATGAGGTACATGTAGAGTTGGTTCCAATTCCGGTGGTAGAAACCATGAGTAAAATCCGTACAGCTTTAGCCTATGGCGAGCAGCGCGATTATTTTGACCATAGTATTTGTGTCGGCTGGACCCGTACAGGTGATGAGGAACATGAAAATAGCGGCCTGGCGGTATTGATGAGCACAGGAGAAGAAGGCTTTAAAGAAATGGAAATCGGTAAACACTTTGCCGGAAAAACCTTTGTTGATGCCTTAGGTTATAGGGAGCAGGAGGTAATCATTGATGAAAATGGCTGGGCCGAGTTTCACTGTAATGCCGGAAGTGTATCGGTTTGGGTGTTGAAGGTGGGGTAGGAGAAGAGGGTGATATTGTGGTCTGTGGGGACACAGACCACGGCGTTGGCTTAATGCCGTTTCAACGCATTAAGATTCCCAATCAAGTTGGGAATGACGCTGACATTTACCATACACACCATTCCTGTGCAGACTAGAATCCAAGTAGCTTTAATGCCTTTTCGACGCATTACGATTCCCAATCAAGTTGGGAATGACGCTGACATCTAATCCTCCACGCGTCATTCCCGTGCAGATGGGAATCTTAATGCGCCCGCTAGTGGTGATTGTTTTAAGATTGCTTTCCCGAAATTCGGGACAGGCTATCGTTCCTTCTCACAATGACGGTGACATTTAACCATACGCGCCATTCCTGTGCAGAATAGAATCCTAGCAGCTTAATGCCGTTTCAACGCATTACGATTCCCAATCAAGTTGGGAATGACGCTGACATCTAACCCTCCACGCGTCATTCCCGTGCAGACGGGAATCTTAATGCGCCCGCTAGTGGTGATTGTTTTAAGATTGCTTTCCCGAAATTTGGGGCAGGCTGTCGTTCCTTCTCGCAACAACGAATTTTTTTATTTACAAAAAGTTATCCTCAGCCCGGTAAGCCGAAATAACAGCCAGTTCGCCTTCTTTTCCACCTTTGGAGTTGCCATGTTCCATCCCCATCACACCCTTATAACCTTTTTTGTGCAGGTGTTTAAAGAGGTTTTTATAATTGATCTCTCCGGTGGTAGGTTCTTTCCGCCCTGGATTATCACCAATCTGGATGTATGCAATTTCGTCCCAGCAGCGATCGATGGTTTTGATTAAATCACCTTCTGTACGTTGCATGTGGTAAATATCATAAAGGATTTTACACGAAGGACTTTTTACCGCTTTACAAACTGCATAAGTTTCATTTGTTTTTTGAAGGAAAAGCTCCGGGGTATCGCTCAAGGTTTCCAAAACCATAATTAAACCGTGGGGTTCAAAAATCTCTGCACCGGCACGCATGGCATCAATTACATTGGCAAATTGATTGCCATAAGGTAAATTACGTTCGTAAAAACCAGGTACTACGGTAAGCCATTTAGCATTACAGCGTTTAGCTGCTTCTACTGATTTTTTACAGGTTTCGACAAATTTATCTTTAAACTCCTTTTTTCCGGTGGTTAAAGAGGTTTTCCAGTTATCGCCGCCATCTACAACGAAAACACCCATGCGCATACCCAGTTTGGCCAGCAGGTTTCCAATTTTTTCCTGTTCTTCTATCGAGCGGTTGAGGTAACCGTTATCTTCGATAGCACGGAAACCCTTATCGTACATAAACTGGATCTGATCTAAAAAATTCTTGCCTGCATGGTTTTCGAACATGCCCTGATGTGGGGCATAATCCATGTTAAAAACCTTATCGCTTAGGATATTAGACTTTTCAGCCGCAAAAGTATTGTTAATTCCTGCCCCGGTAGCAATTGCACCGGCAGTGAATAAGCTGTTTCTTATAAATTCACTTCTTTTCATCGGTTTGTTATTAAACGGATAGATACTAGTGTGTAATTAATTTTTTAAATCCTGTGGTTAAGGTGTCGGCTACTTTGCCATCTTTTTGGTGGTACACAAAATAAGCTTCGAGGTTTTTTCTGCTTTCTACAAAGGCAATGGCATCTTTAAGGTGCATGGCCATTAAGGCATTGTCATAGCCATCTGCTGTAATGGCATCATTGGCGTATACGGTTACGCTAATCATCTCATTATCTAAAGGATAACCGGTTTTAGAATCGATCAGGTGAGAAATCTTTTTCTTCCCGCTCTGGTGGAATTTCCGGTAATTGCCAGAGGTGGTAATGGCGCCAGAATTGATGGCGGCAATGTGCCTGATTACGGGAGTGCCATCTTTATCGGGTCCTTCAATACCAATTTTCATCGTTTCGCCATTGGGTTTAGGTCCTGAAATCCGAATTTCACCTCCTAATTCGGCCACATACTGTTTAATGCCTTTTTTTTCGAGATAAGCAGCAATTAAATCGACGCTGTATCCCTGGGCAATTCCGTTTAAATCAATTTGCACGCAGGGTTTCAGTTTGGTTAATAAGCCATTCTTTAGCTTCAGGTTTTTCATGCCTACGCAGGCCAGTATCGATTTAATGGCGGAGGGATCTGGTTCGGTTTTAGACTCTTTCGGACCAAAGCCCCAGACCTGAACCAGTGGGGCAACAGTAATATCGAAAACTCCTTTTGTATCCTGATTGATCTCGAAACTCCTTTTCAACACATCATTTATTAAACGATCGGTTTTGATTTCTTTTTCTGCCGAATTAAACTGATTTATCAATGATCCCTTTTTGTAAAGCGACATCGATAAATCAATTTGGTTTAATAAACTATCTATGCCTGCCTGAGTGGCTAAACTATCAGTAGCATAGTACATTATAGCATAATCAGTTCCCTGTGCAAGACCATTGATTTTGTATTGCCTTAACTCCTTTTTCAAAGAGAAAGCAAAAATCAGTGGTAACAGGAAAAGCAAAAATCTATAACGCATCAATTTCGTGTTAGATCACCTTTGCTTGTCCAGGCATGGCAATAGGGTATAGTCCTTTTTCATCAGGCATTAATCTTGGGTTCGCATCCCATGCAAAACGCTCAGGCATTAAACTGATGTTCGACGCTAAAGCCTCATCCCATTTAATGGTTTGACCAGAATAAGTGGCATAACGACCGATAATTGCAGAGAACGTACTGGTTGCAGCATAATCTACATTACTAAATCTGTATTCTCCCTTAGAAACCGCATCGAACAGTTCGTCGTGTTCTGTTTGGTAAGGATTTGCGTTTCCTTTGGTATTGTGGTTATAGAGTTCTTTACCGCTGTAATCTTTCATGATGGCCTGGTTGCTGCCGGAAAGGTAAATCTTACCTTTGGTACCCTGGAAAGATTCATCCACCCGGTTACTGATGCCTTCGAAATGTCGGCACTGGCTATGGATTACCGCGCCATCTGCATAAGTTAATTCGATAGAGTGATTGTCGTAAATCTCGCCATAGTCTTTCCCTGTTCTCCAGGCGCGGCTACCTGTTCCCTGTACGGAGGTGGGATGTCCGTTTTTTATCCAGTTGGCAATATCGATATTGTGTACATGTTGCTCAACGATATGATCGCCGCATAACCAGTTGAAATAATACCAGTTTCTCATTTGGTATTCCATTTCGGTTTGGTTCGCTTTACGCGGACGTACCCAAACGCCACCACTGTTCCAGTAAACCTGGCCCGACATGATATCGCCAATAGCACCATCGTTAATGCGTTTCATCGATTCGCGATAGTTGGTCTGGTAACGGCGTTGCAAGCCTACCACCACATTTAATTTTTTCTTTTTAGCTTCTTCCGCTGCGGCCAAAACCTTTCTAATACCTGGAGCATCTACAGCAACCGGTTTTTCCATGAAAACTTGTTTGTTCTGTTTAACCGCTTCTTCGAAATGGATAGGACGGAAGCCCGGAGGAGTGGTTAACAACACTACATCAGCTAATGGAATAGCTTTTAAATAAGCATCGAAACCCACAAACTGGCGTTCTTTAGGAACATCCATCTTCGCTGCGAATTTTCCGTTTAATGATTGATAACTGCTGTCTAAGCGATCCTGAAAGGCATCGGCCATAGCCACCAGCTTAATATTGAATTTGGTACTTAATGCCTGGAAAGCAGCGCCTGTTCCGCGGTCGCCACAGCCAATCAAGGCAATTTTTATGGTGTCAGAGCCCGAAGCATAAGCCCCGGCCAATGGAATACTGCTTATCATGGCTCCACCTGCCAGCATGGCGGTTGCCTTTAAAAAATCGCGACGATCTTGTTGGTTAATTGGTTTTTTCATGTGTTTAGTTTTTTTATTGTGGTTGCTTGTGTTTTTTAAAAGTCTTTTATAGGTTGTTTATTGTAATAAGCATCTATTTCTGCTTTCGATGGTGTTTTTACCGGACGTACCAGGCGCATACCTACAAACGGAGCTTCGGGGAACCACCAATTGCTTTTAGGAATCTGTGGATCTAATTGTTTCCAGGATGGATCAGACGCTAATCTGGCTGTTGAAGTTAAGTTGTTGGGCGTTTCATCATAGGAGCCGCCACGAACTGCATTTGGGTAGAGTTTTTCAGGTACGGCTACAGGGTTTTCTGCAGTTTTATCTTTGCTTTGGCTGTAAAAATCAGCGATATATTGATCATAGGTCCATTCGCTCACATTGCCATACATATCAAATAATCCCCATGCATTCGGTTTTTTTTGTCCTACCTGATGTGTTTTGTTATCGCTATTATCCTTGTACCAGGCATAATCACCTAGTTTTGATGCATCATTTCCAAAAGAATAATTGGTTTCAGTACCGGCTTTACAGGCATATTCCCATTCTGCTTCGGTTGGCAAACGGTAAAAAATACCTGTACGTACATATAGCCATTTGCAAAATTGGATGGCGTTATATTGGGTCATGGCTACGGCTGGCTGGTGTTCTTTACCCATACCAAAAGTCATGTCGAGATAAGGTTTTGTAGGTCTGGTAACGGCATCTACTTCAGCCGGAATAGCACTTATGCTGGCTTGTTTTTCGTAATCACGATACAGGAAAGGCTCAAAAATATCCCAGGTTACTTCATGTTTCCCTATCCAGAAGGCATCGAGTTTAACCTCATGAACAGGTTGCTCATCTGCTTTCCCTGTTTTACTTCCCATCTTAAATTTGCCTGCTGGTATAGCCTGCATGTCGAATTTTAGTTTTGTTCCGTTAATGGATTGTGTGTACGAATCACTGGAAGTTTGTGCTGAAATGTGTGCACAAGGATAGGCTATTAATGCTGCGGCAATTAACTTTTTAAACATAATTTTTGGTTAGATACACTTATTCTCTAGGTGTTTATCTGGTTACTTTCTGAAATGCTAAAGTAAATAACCACATTTAAAACAAAGAAAATTTATGTAACAATAAAGGTAAGTATTGTCACATTAAAAGTCAAGTTGACAATTAAAGCTATCGTCATCCTAAACTTGTTTCAGGATCTAATTGGCGAAGATCTTTTAAATCGATCTTAGTTATAATTAATTGTCTAAGAGTATTATAGGTAAAAGCTCATTTACCACTTAAGAATACAAGGTCATTTAAGCTTATATATCTTACATCGTTTGTTTTGCATTTTTGATGTATTAACATTGCAAGCTGACTTACCTTCTATCGGTAACTTTATTGCTCAGGTTGGTGTAACCAACGAGGGTATCCCAGCGTGCGCCGGGGCGACGATAATAAACAAAAATCTGATAGCTGTTTTCAGTCTGGAAAAATGCGCCCTCAAAAGGTTTAGTTTCCATTATCCTGGTGTCTTTATTATACCAGGCAAACTCATAATCGTAGAGGCCTTGTTTAAGTATCACATTGCCATAAAACTGTTTCCTGCCGGCATCGTAAAGTAGTTTGTTTTCATTACTCATGGTGTAATTGTTAAACCGGCCAACAACATAAGCATCGCCATTCGGGCTGGGTGCAGGGGCATTTAAGGTAAATAAAACACTCATGTATTCTGCCTCCGTTTTATCGTCCCGTCCGTCGGTATTGCGGATAAAAAAGTTTCCATTTTCATCGTACTGATTGGCAAAAGCACCGACCGTTCTGGGTGCATCCTGAAAAAGCATTACGTTTACAGATTGATTATCGCGATAAATATCCTTCACATTATCAGCCTTATACCTTAAACTCCTGGTATCAAACTTCCTGAATTCGTTATCTCCCCAAAAATCGTTGGTATTAAGGTCGTTATAAACCAATTGGTTCGGCCTTACAAATGATGGTTTGGTATTGACCTGAATGGTATTGGCATTAAAGTTTTGCATCACCACAGCCTTTACATCCTGATAGGGGTTTGGGATAGGGAAGGCGTGATTAATGGTGAAATTGATTTTTTGTTTATAATTCCTGTTTTCCACCTGCATGGAGTTATTTACATCAGCGGCCACAGCAACCTGATTGTCGAGCATGTAAAAGCGTTGCGAAATAACAGGTTTGTTTTTGTCGCCATCTAAATACACTTTCAACACATAATTTCCCCCAATTTTTGGCTGGATTTGGGTATTGGGTAAGCTGATTTCGTAATGTGTATATTTTCGTGCGGTATTAGAAGAGTAGCGGTAATTGATGATGCGGTCATCATTAAAACTCCCTAAATAATCGATGCTCGAAATTTTCGATGTTTCCCATTCTGCGGTGCAATGTTCAATGGTATACCAGTAGTTTTGGGTCCCCGCCAGTAAGTCATCGAACGAAAAAGTTATCGTTTCTGACGAGTTGAGCATAATTACAGGTAAACTCTGCTCTTTATTACTGTTATAACAAAGTACAGTTTTAATATTTGGAAGATAAATTTTATTCTCGTTGGTAAACGTTTTGTCGTTTTGCGCAAAGGCCAGGCTGGAGATGAAAAATAAAACCGGAATTAATATTTTCTGCATGGTTAAAAGTAAAGTTTTATTGGGAAGTGGCAAAACCCATCTTTAAGTTTAGCCACCGAGGCAGGGATTGGCAAGGAAGATCCCAGTGCTGTCATTTCGAGCGGAGTGCAACGAAGTCGAGAAATCTAACTCGAGATAGACCTCTCCATTCCACTGCTTTCCAGTCGAGATGACGGGACGAAGAATTTAACTCCTTCCGTGCTAATCCGTGTTTCCGTGGCAAAAAGAATCATTACAAAACAAAAAAGCCGTTCCGATATAAATCGAGACGGCCGTATATCTATATTAACTTAAACTAAGCCTCCAGCTCCATAATTTCAGCAGCTAAACTTTCCCATTTATTTTGGCTAAGATCTAACTCCTGTTTAGTGGCCAAATAACGTTTGTTGGCTTCTGCTAATTTATCGGCGTTGGCATAAACATGCTCATCTGCCAATTCTGCTTCTATATTTTTAACCTGCTGCTCCAGTTCGGTAATTAACTTCTCTGTTTTTTGCAGCTCGTCGTTCAGTTTTTTTAATTGATTGGCTGCATTTGGCGTAACAGGTTTTGGCTGTTCCTTTTGCTTTTCTGGCATTTTAACCGGAATAGGTTTAGCCGCCGGAATTATCCTTTTGCTATTCCATTCTTCATATTCGGCATAAGTACCAGGGTATTGTTTAATTTTTCCGCTTTCGATAAACCAGATTTTGTTGGCTACATTATCCAGGAAATACCTGTCGTGAGATACGGCAATAAAAGTACCTTCAAACTGTTGCAATGCCTGAATCAGGATATTAACCGACTGGATATCCAGGTGGTTGGTGGGCTCATCCAGAATCAGGAAATTAGAATCTGTGGTTAACGATTTAGCCAGGGCCACGCGTGATTTTTCTCCCCCCGAAAGTACTTTGATTTTTTTGAAAACATCATCACCGGTAAAAAGGAAACAACCTAAAATACTACGTAATTCCGTATCGCTATGTTTTGGAGCAAAGGCTTGTAATTCTTCTAAAATTGAATTTTCTAAATGCAGCGATTCCAATTGGTGCTGCGCAAAGAAAGTGGTGGTTACGTTATGACCAGTTTCGCAGAAACCTTCAAATTTTTCGGCTCCGGCAATCATTCTCAATAGAGTAGATTTACCCTTACCGTTTGCACCGATCAAGGCAATTTTATCCCCTTTTTCAATCACGCCTTCAGCATCATCCAAAATATGCACATTTGGATAACTCTTATTGGCATGTTCTATACGCACTACGTGCCTGCCCGAAGGTTTAGAGAATTTGAAAGCAAAGTTTACGGTTGGGTTATCATCATCCACATCATCAATACGCTCCATCTTATCTAAAGCTTTCATGCGCGATTGTGCCATTTTAGCCTTACTCGCCTTCGCTTTAAAACGCTCAATTAAACGTTCTTCCTGTTTGATTTTGGCCTGTTGGTTTTTAAACTCGCCTTTCTGGATTTCGCCACGCAAGGCTTTTTCTTCCACATAGAAGCTATAATTACCCGCATAAACGGTTAATTTCCCCTTACGCGATTCTACCGTACGGTTTACAATTTTATCTAAGAAATACCTATCGTGAGATACAATTACAATGGCACCTTCAAAACCCATTAAATAGTTTTCCAACCATTTAATGGAAGGTAAATCCATGTGGTTGGTAGGCTCATCCAGTAATAAGATATCAGGTGTTTGCAATAAAATTTTTGCCAGCATTACACGCATACGCCAACCTCCTGAGAAGGTATTTAAAGGGCGTAACTGATCTGCCGTACTGAAACCCAAACCAGCTAAAATTTCGTTGGCCCTATATTCGATGTTATAGCCATCTAAAGCTTCAAACTCTTGCTGTTTATCGCTTAATTTAAATAAAACCTCTTCGCTATAATCGGTTTCGATTTTTTTAAGCAGTTCTTCAATCTCATCATGCAATTGGTTTTGGCGCTCAAAAGCCTCCATGGCCACATGCAAAATGCTATGGTGCGAATCGTAAGAGAGTAAATCCTGGTTTAAGTAACCAATTTTCAAGTCTTTCGACATGGAAACGGTACCCGAACTTGGTGCGTATTCGCCTACAATTATTTTTAAAAGTGTTGATTTTCCTGTTCCATTGGCGCCGATTAAACCAGCTCTGTCGCCAGGTTTAATGTGCCAGTTCGCGTCATCGTACAAGGCCCTTGAGCCAATCAGGAAGGTTAAATTATTTATTGAAATCATTTCGGCTGCAAAAGTACGAAATTTAAAGGCTTTTTTCAGCTGGAAAGTCAAATAGGATAAGCCAGCAACATTAATATTTATAGTGAGGTAATACGGGGCTAATTCGTGTGACATCAACATTAGAAAACAATTTTTGTAAAAACAAAAGCTTTTAAGTGCCTGTTTAATCATTATTACTGTTTTAAATTGATACTCGATATAACGCCTATCTGCTCAATATCCTCAAATTTTAATTGATCAATAAAACGGTAAGGCATTACAATTGTCAGTGCAGGGTTAAATGATGTTAAATTTTTATGATGTATAAAAATTATCATACCTTTGTTCTGTAATAAAAATAGTTACAGTATGAATAGCAGTCATTTTTCTATATCGCTTCACATTCTTACGCTCCTCGATCAGGTGAAGGGGCAGCTATTGAATTCTGAATACATTGCAGGTAGTATCAACTGTAATCCTGTTCTGGTGAGAAAGGAACTGGCCAATTTGCATAAATACGGTTTTGTTCAAAGTAAAGAAGGGAAGGGTGGTGGCTCAACCCTAGCTAAAAACCCTGCTGATATTAACCTTGGAGATGTTTACCGGGCCGTTAAACAAAAAAGCCTGTTAGGCGAAAGCAAAAATGAACCTAATCCCGATTGTCCGGTAGGTAGACAGATCACTAAACATTTAACCGATTTATATGATGAAGCAGAAACTGCTTTAGTAAAGAATCTTTCGGCTAAAACTTTAAAAGATTTTAGTGCAGGTTTTAAATAAAAAATTTTAAACATAACTGTAATAAAAAATATTACAATTTAAGACAGATTAATCAATTTTAAAAATTAAATAATATGAAAGTAGCATTAATAGGAGCCTCTGGATTTGTAGGCAAAGCCATTTTGAACGAATTAGTAAGTCGTGGGAATGAAGTGATCGCCATTGCGCGCGATACCACTAAAATTGAGCATAACGATGATCATGTGCGTAAGATCGCTGTTGATGTTTTGGACACTGAAAAACTAGCAACAGCTTTAACTGGTGCCGATGCAGTAGTAAGTGCTTTTAACGCGGGTTGGGCCAATCCAAATTTATACAACGATACGGTACAGGGCGCAGAGGCCATTCAGGCTGCTGTAAAAGCATCGGGTGTTAAACGTTATATTTTTATTGGTGGAGCGGGTACTTTGCAGATCGATGGTCACCAAATTGTAGATGGACCAAACTTCCCAGCCGAATACAAGCCAGGTGCAACAGCAGTAAGGGATTATTTTAATACCTTAAAGCAAGAGAAAGAATTGGATTGGTTGTTTTTTAGTCCGGCTATTGAGATGCATCAAGGCATCACAACTGGCCGCACCGGAAAATACCGTTTGGGTAAAACAAGTCCGGTTTTTAATGAAGAAGGCCGTTCTATTTTATCGGTGGAAGATTTAGCAATTGTTATTGCCGATGAGCTGGAAAATAATGCACACCACCAGGAGCAGTTTACGGCAGCATATTAGGGATGTAAAAGGGAAGATGTAGGATGGAAGATGTAGGATGGAAGATGTAGAATGGAAGTTGTGAGCTGGTTTGTAGTTGATTGCTTTTGGTAAATGGTTGATAGGCTAGTGTACTATCTGCTCATGGCAATTTTACTATTGACGATGAGTCATCAACCAAAATTTTGTACGTCATAAAGGTTTCCATCTTTCCTTTTACATTTTCCATCTTCCATAATTAGCATTAAGTTCTTATCTTCGTGCCATGTATCGCCTTATTAAACCAATATTCTTCAAATTTGACCCTGAAAACGTACATTATTTTGTAGTTAAGCGGTTAAAATGGTTTAATGATAAATTTCCGCTTGGTAAAACCATTATCCGTAGCAGCTTTGATGTGCATATTAAAGGTTTAGAACGCGAGGTTTTTGGCATCAAATTCAGAAATCCTGTGGGTTTGGCTGCCGGATTTGATAAAAACGGTGAATATGTAGAGCCGCTTAGCAATTTAGGCTTCGGATTTATCGAAGTGGGTACCGTAACGCCAATGCCTCAGCCCGGAAACGATAAACCCCGGATGTTCCGCTTACCTAATGATGAAGCTTTAATTAACCGGATGGGTTTTAACAATAAGGGGGTAGATGTAATGGCCGAGCGTTTGCGTCTGCTAAAAGATAAACATCCTGATATTGTTGTAGGTGGAAATATTGGTAAAAACAAAGCTACCCCAAATGAAGATGCCGTAAGCGACTATATTAAATGTTTCGATCGCCTTTTTGATGTGGTCGATTATTTTGTGGTCAATGTAAGTTCGCCCAATACACCAGGCCTACGCGAACTTCAGGAAAAAGAACCCCTGAAGAAAATCCTGAATACTTTACAGCAACGTAATCGTAAAAACGATATCTCACGTCCGATTTTATTAAAAATCGCGCCTGATTTAACTGATGCGCAATTAGACGATATTATCGAAATTGTTGCGGAAACCAAAATTGCAGGCATTATTGCCACCAATACAACCATTAGCCGGGAAAATCTGGCTACTGAGAAAGATTTAACTGGTGAAACCGGTGGTTTGAGTGGTAAACCTGTTAAAGAACGCTCTACGGAAGTCATTCGTTATCTTTCAGCGAAATCAAACAAAGCATTTCCAATTATTGGAGTAGGTGGAATACATTCCGCAAAAGATGCAAAAGAGAAATTAGATGCTGGTGCATCTTTAGTTCAATTGTATACGGGTTTTATATATGAAGGACCAGGCTTGATCAAAAGCATCTGTAAAGAACTGGTTTAAATATAGTCGTCACCCTGCACCGAGCCATCACTCGTTTCTCTCCTGCGGGTTTTACGCTATTATCAGGTTTAGTTAGCAAGGTTTGCCTATAAAATCGGGGCTGAAATTGCCAAAAGAGCAGAACCAGCCGTTTCTTAATCATTATTAATTTTTTCTTTTTTAGGAAATGAAAGTTTAACGTTTCATGGGTACTGTAGCCCCGCCATCCGCTTTACTTCACCCGATGAAAAAAACCGGATTCGTGTTCGCTTCTGTCGGGTTTATAAACAACGGCTTGCTTTCAGTGCGCCGACCCAGGTTAAATAAACCCGATTGTCGGGGAGAGCTTCCGATCCTTGACCGATAAATCGGCACTAAATCAGCATCGGAACTCGCACCAAAAGCGGGTCTGAAATAGCCAAAAGAACAGAAGCCTCATTTCCTAATGATTATAAAAGTCTTTTATGTTTAGAAAATGAAGGACAGCATTTCATAGGTACTTGTTTTCCGCCATTCGCCTTATCCCGATTGAAAATAATCGGGATGCTTACGATTGTTTATTTAACAAGGCCTGAATTTATGATTAAATACTATTTGTCGGGCCTGCTTCAAATAGAGGGATAGCATACATGAAATATGCTGATAATAGGTAAAAGACTACTTCTGCCGGCTTACCATCTCATTAATCCAGATGGGCGCAAAGGGGGAGGTACAGCCTTTAGAGACAGGGTAATCGCGATATATGCCAAGTTTTTCGCCTATAGCTAAAGCGCTTTCTCGATAATCTGGATGGTTAATGCCAATCTGCGCCAATGCGGTGTTCATTGTCCATTGGATTTCTGGGGCTACTTTAGGCATTTCTTTTTCAATCCGATCGAGAATGGCAGGAATGTCCAGTCCTTCAGGAGCCCGGCTTATACGTCCGCTGGTTAGGCTCCAGCCTGCCCGGGCCAGCATAATATTACCCGAATTCATCCACTTTTCACGAAACTGCTCTTTATCCGGGTATTCTTTAACAATGTAGTTGTAAAACCAATCTGCAGCCCAGGTAAAATTTTCTGAAGCGACCATCTGCTCAATTTGTGCTGCCGATAGTGCTTTTGGTTTCAGGATTAAAATGGCAAGCAACCTGGCATCAATATTTTCGGTTTCCCAAAGTTGAAGTGCAAGCTCATGATCGGTTTTGATCTTTTTCGCTACTGCCCTGATGTCGCCCATTTTAACACCAAAAATGTTTTCTCTGGCGCCGTTTTTAATATGCATGGCACGGACTTTCTCATCTGCCAGTGATTTAAGCTGATCTAATACATTTTTAAGATTCATATACTTTAAAAATAAATGAACAATAATATAAAATTAAGTTTTTGATCTTAAAAAAGATGTCTGTACTTGAAAATATCCAGATGAATTCTTGTAGGAGCATTATTCCATTCGTCTGGTTCCCGTAATTAACAATAACTAAAATTGCCCCTCCATTAAATATCTTCCAAAAATACTTAATACTAGGTATTGTGCAGGCCCTGCTTTAAGCATAGATTTAATACAGTTATTAATTAAATCTCTTAAAATAAGCTAGTTATGTTGTATGCCAATGTTCTTGTGGTAACGGGAGCTTCTGAAGCCCAGCTCAATAACATCAAGACGTTTATCGCTCAGTCTGGTGCGATAGTAGAACGGATTGATGCGACTTTTTTTCTGGAAATAACTTCCATTGATCTCAGGAAATCATTGATTGCTGAGTTGAATCAACAAGGGTTTACCTATTTATGGTATTTTAATAAAATAGCATCAGGCTCCCGTATCTATACAGGAAAGATAGACCCGGCGCTGTTTGATAAAATTGAAAATATTATGCTTTAATACCCAAAATATGAAAAAAAATATTTTAACGCTGTTGTTCGCTTGTGTTGTATTTTCAGTAAAAGCTCAAAAGAGCTTTAATGATTTCCACGAGTATTATCCGATTGGTGAAGATGCAAATCTAGGTTATAAAACCAGTGTGCTTTCTTCCGAAAAACTTGTTTTCGAAGCAAACCCAAATGTACGTTACAGCTTTTTTAATAATATGGAGAAAGGTTTAATGGAAAAACCTTTGAAAAAGAATGTATTTGCTGCATACGTTGCTTTTAGATCGCAGCTTAGAATGTACGACAGTGAGTCTTTGCCTGTGATTATGCCCTCGTATAGGGTACAGCTTGGTGGCCAAATGATGCGTAGGTTGAATGATAATAATTTTATTGCCATTTCCTTAGAAAGTGGCCATTATTCGAATGGGCAGTCTGGAAGTGCCTTTTCTGAGGCCCTCGTTGATGGATCACCGGAAAGTGAGGCGCTTTATGATAAAATTACACCAGAAACCAATCTTTCGGCAATCCTGAACCGTAGAAGTGCGAATTTTTCCACTAATCTAACCGAACTGCTGATTAATTACCGGAATAATAAAAATAGTGAAAATCTACCTTCAAGAACGCATTCTGTTACAGGCGGGCTTTTGTTGTACCATAACCGGTTTTTGGGTGTAGGTAATTTCGGTGGTTTTACCGAAAACGATATTCGGATCTACGGGCGATACCGGTGGCAGCTTCGATATGAATTTATTAAGCAATTGAAAAATGTTCGTGCTTCTGTTGCGGAGCGGATGGAGCTTATTCAAGGCGCGCATCCTTTTGTAGATCCTTTTAGAAGTGAAACCATACTTACCGTTTATCCATTTCCAAAAACGAAAGCGTTTGGTTTTTTTGCCAATTATACTTTTGGACACGATAATTACAATTATCGTTTTGTTGATTCGGGTAGGACACTAAGTTTTGGTATAACCTGGACAATATTTCCGCCCTTCCAGATGAATGTGGATGAATGATGATTGGCAGGTTATTGGAATCTGTTTGATTTATTCTTTTATCACCTGGTGTATTAAAAATATCCGTGCATAAAAAAAAGCATCCTTTGATCAGAAGGATGCTTTAAATCTTTAAGAAGAGATTTCTAAAAACTATTTTGCCAAAGTAGCTAAAACAGCATTGTTTTTAGCTAATTGATCGTTTTTAGGTTGTGCAGAGCGGCTTCCTAACTCGATGTTAGTTGCTCTCTTTAAAAATGCTACCTCTTGGTGAGCTGTATTTTTATTTCTTCTGTCTTTTCTTTTTAATCTGGTAACTGCCATGGTAATAACCTTTTAATTATTTTATTTGTACAAATGGAGGTCGAGAGCGGATTCGAACCGCTGTAGAAGGTTTTGCAGACCTCTGCCTAGCCACTCGGCCACTCGACCCTTAAATTCAAGGCTGCAAAAATAGCAATTATTAGTTAGCCCGCAAATAATATCTCAATTTAATTTCGAACTCGCACTAACTCAGCACAAAAGATTGCTGCACTTACGGCCACGTTTAACGATTCGGCTTCTCCAATTCTCGGAATGGTTACCGGTTTATTTATTTTTTTGATCACTTCTGCCGATATTCCCTTTCCTTCATTGCCTAAAATCACCAGTCCTTCAGTTCCCCATTGCGTTTTGTAAATCGATTCGCCATCTAACAATGCCCCAAATACGGGGATGGTATTTTTCTCCAGTAGTGCTGGTAAATCTGCTTCATAAATACTTACCCTTGCCAAAGAGCCCATTGTGGCCTGTACCGTTTTTGGATTGAATACTTCTACACAGTCTGCAGAGCAGATGATGTTTTTAAAGCCAAACCAATCGGCCGTTCTGATGATGGTACCCATATTGCCCGGATCCTGAACACCATCTAAAACCAAAGTGAACTGATTTTTTAGCGCTTTTAGATCTAATTCTTTGTTTTTAGGGATGTAGACGAGTGCTAAAAAGCCTTGTGGCGTTTGCAGCGTACTAATCTTGTCTAATTCAGCGTTCTTTACTTCAAATAAGTTTATATTTGCAGGCAATTTGGGTAACAAATTGTATTGTTCGCTGTTGTAAAATACAGTATGGATCTGGTAGTTTGATTGGAAAAATTCTTTTATGGATTTTATACCTTCAACAATAAATAAACCATGTTCTTTACGGTATTTTTTTTGATGTAACGACTTTATAAAACTAATCTGTGATTTTGAAAGCATACCAAAACTCAATAAATATTAAACTGAAAAGCACTGCAATATTACTATTTATTATTGTTTTAATTCAGGCCTGCTCATCAACTAAGTACATTGCCGACTATCAATCGATAGTGAAAAAGGTAACGATCGATAGCGTTGATGCTAAATTTGAAGAACAGGCTTACAATTATGTTCAGAAAGATATCAGACCAGCATCGAAGTTGAGCATCAATGTACCTTTGTACAATTTGTTCAATACAAAAGATGGTCGCTATAAAACCAGCGACATTAAACCATTTGGGACGCCACCAGCCATTCTGGATAGCACACTGGTGGAGATTTCGAGAACACAGATACAAAAATTTTTAAAAAGTAAGGGTTATCGCCAGGCTGAAGTAACTTCTGCCATAAAGATTGCAGATAAAAAGGCCGAAATTGTATTCAGTGCAAAACCCGGACCTGCTTATTTTATTGAGAAACTTTCCGATTCGATCCCAAATGCAAATATTAAGAACCTTTACGAATCGAATAAGGCTAAAATGACGCATTTACATAAGGGCATGCAGTACGATGAAGACTCTTTAACTTATGAAAGGGAGCAGATTTATCGCATTATGAAAGAAAATGGGTATTTCTATTTCTTAAGGCCTTATGTGAATTTTGATGTGTATGGTGCCGAAGCAAGCTCCAAGACTAATAAAATAGATTTGAATCTTAATGTAACCGATCCTGCGAATGGTCCGCATAAGCAGTTTAATATCGGCTACACCCATTTGTTAATTGCACCAAATCCTGATGGTTTGCCCGATTCGGCAAGATATAAATTAAGCAAAGATACTTTGAATGGGATTATATATACTGATTTTTCCAAGCGCTACAGGCGTAATCCAATCGTTCGGTACGATTTTCTGAAGCAAGGTGATCTTTATGATATCCGGAATGAAAACCTCACTTACGATCGCTTGTATGAGCTCAATGTTTTCAAAAATGTAAAGATCGATTATTTCAGAAGAGATAGTACTTCTAATAAAATCAATGCGATCATTTTGCTCACTCCTCAAAAGGTAATGAGCAACCGCGTGGAGGGTGAGGTGCCGTTTAATGGGGGAACAGTTGGCTTTACCATCGGAAATACCTATACCAATAACAATATTTTCAGGGGAGCAGAACGATTTGAACTTCAGGTAAAAGGTGGTTTGCAATCGCGGATTGGTAACGGAGCCAAGGTTTTTAGTGATATTTATCAGCGCGACTTTTCAATCAGTGCCAGTATTTCGGTACCGAGATTGATGATTCCTTTTTACAACCCGGTTTTAGGTGGAAACGGAATGCCGCACACCACCTTTTCAACGAGTTACATTTATGCCTTACAAAAAGATGTTTCGGTAAGGAGGATTTTTATCAACTCCATTACTTACGATTGGTTTGAAACCAAATCTAAGCTGCACTCTTTTACGCCATTAAATTTTGAGTACCGTTTTGGTAACCTGGATACGACCAAGATCGATGCCGTTACCCGGTTTAACAACCTTTATTATTCTGCGCTGCTCGATCGTAAAGATTTAACATTGGGCATGAAATATACGTATACGCTGAATGCTGATAAGTTAAACCAATTCAGGACTTTTGTTTATTTAAGGGCAGGGATGGATATAGCAGGTAATATGCTGCAAGGTATCTCCAAGTTAACGGGATCTAAACATAACCCTGCAAACGACGACCCGGCAAAGATATTAGGTTTGCCTTTTAATCAGTACTCCAGACCAGAGGTAGATATCAGGTGGTATAAACACTTGGGCGGCGAAAGGCTATTTATTGCCCGTTTAAACACCGGATTGGCCTATGCCTATGGTAATTCCGTTTTAACGGGGATTCCTTTTGAAAAACTATTTTTTGCGGGGGGATCAAATGGCCTGAGGGCCTGGCAAGCCAGAACCATTGGCCCTGGTAATTATAACAGAGAGGTGCTTGCCAGTGATGAAGTGCGAAAGGCAGTTTTTGGAATTGACCAGATTGGAGAAATGCGGATCGAGACTAATTTCGAATATAGGTTTACGCTTGCCCGGAAATTTTTCGGTGCAACTTTGAAAGGCGCCGCTTTTGTGGATGCGGGTAATATCTGGAATATCCGTAAAGGCCAGTCGATTGCTTATCAATCGCCAGAGCTGGATGAGTTAACCGTATTTAAACTTAGTAAATTGGCCAAGCAAATTGCTATTGGTACTGGTATTGGATTAAGGTATGATGTACAGTATTTTGTTTTCAGGTTTGATGTAGGACTGAAACTGAAAGATCCTCAGTTTGTGGGATCAGATCAGTGGGTAATCAGCAAATTTTTATCTGGGGCAAGAGATTTTAAAGATAGCTATAACGCCACACACGGACCTGATACCTATCGTTTTATACAATACAACTTTGGCATTGGCATGCCATTCTAATTAACCGAAAAGGTTTAATGCTGTGGGCTTAGTATCGGGATCTTTAAAAGAGAATTCTTTAAAGGGTTGCCATCTTTTATCCATGTGTTTATAAACTGAAAAGGATGAAACGGGGAATTCGCGTTTAAATTTCCGGTCTTTAAATTCGGCAGAAATCTGTTTGAAAATAGGTGGTTTTACATCCCTGAAAGCTAAAGTTAAATGCGGATTAAACTTTTCTTTTTTCTCCAGCAATTTTAAAGGTTGTAATGCTTTAGTGATCTGTTTTTCCAGCGCCATCAGTCCTTCATTTTGCTCAACGTCGAGATAAAAGGTATGCTCTAAAAATGAATTGAAGTTTCTAAGCACCTGTGTAAAGGGTTGACTGAAAGAAGCATCCGATAAAGCACTAAAAAATCTTTTTTCCGCATCAAATGCCGACAGCTTTACCGGAGGGTACAGGGTGATGTGCGCAGGGCGTTTTAATGATTCGTACACATTAAATTTGTCTGAAATGTATGTCCTGATCTCGTCGATGTCTTCCACGATAGAAACAGGAGGGACCAAACACACTAAAAATAGATTTTCCATGAATCAAATTTACTAAAAAATTTAGTAAAAAAAATAATGATTAATCCTTAAAAAACGATTTGTTATTTTCATACTCGTCAGAAACGAGCGTGAACGCAAAATATTTATTTTTCCGCTCTATGCCGCGGTGGCATGGTACTTTGGAGCGCCAAAGTACCCAAAGCGCTTTGTCAATCCAGCAATGGGCCCTTTACACAATCTCACGTACATCAAAAAAACAACGGCACTTTGTTTTGTGTTCAATGCTCTTTTAAGATTTAATTCAGTGATTACGAACACAAAACCACTGCGTTTCAGGTTTGTTCGTGCCAATTGTAATGAACTACTCCTGTTTTTTTGATTCTCCCGGCCCTTGGGATTGACGGTGTTCTTCGGTTAAACCTGTAATTTATTAAAGCAAGCTAGCAAAACGTATAAAAAACCCAAACCAAAAGATGTGTCCACACGAAAGGCTTAAGGCACTACAATGGTATTGCTACCTGTAGTAAAATAAACCCGACCGACAGTGTTATCCCGATTTAGGTGATTTTCTTTTATTATTGCTTAATTATATCGGATTAAGCAAAGGGCGGGACGGGTATAACCGAAGTACCACAGGTATTGCTTTTCTAAAAAAATAGAATTCGCATTTCAATTTATGGGGAAAGGTTGCTTCGGCTCGCACTAGCCCAGCCTCGCAATGATGATTTTTTTATTTAAAAGCTAAACAGATCTTAACTTCAGCTTCTTTTATTGGAAGGCAGTTGCAGAAGCTATTGGTTCTCTGTAGTCCCGCTCCCGCTTCTGCCGATTGAAATAACCGGCATCTCGCTTCGATCGGGCTTAAGGGGCTATAACAGTGCTGCTATCTGTAGTAAAATAAACCCGACCGACAGCGTTATCCCGATTTAGGTGATTTCTTTATCATTGTATAATTATATCGGGATTAGGCAAAGCGCGGGACGGGTATAACCGAAGTACCACAGGTATTGCTTTTCTAAAAAATAGAACGCATTAAATTTATAGGGAAAGGTTGCTTCGGCTCGCGCTAGCCCAGCCTTGAAATGACGATTTTGGCGAGGGAACCAAGCTATAAAAGTTGACAACTCTTTTCTCCTTACATCAAATCAAATTCTTTAACCCATCAAATATACTTTCGAAAAAGGTAGAAAGGTTTAAGCCATTACTATGGTTAAAATACACGAATACCAAAAATATAATGACCACAAATATGATGAGTTTGCGGAAAGCAAAAGCAATAATAACGAGTATAATGGGAATGATGAAAAGCCATAAACTATTTATGGCATACGGACTTAAATCGGTATCTTTTTTATACACGTACACCAGTTTGCTGTGCGTGCCGGAGTCGTTTTGATGTTTAATATATACGAAGGTAGATTTATCAATTGGTAAAGGTAACACGGCTATACCATCGTTAAATTTCAGTACCTGTGTAAAACCACTTACGCTAAAAGTATAGGTTCCGTTTATATTTTCGTTAGGGTTGTTTAACGAATCGGCAGCTATAATGGCCAGCTTATTGTTTTTAAGCAAATTCTCTTTTACCAGAAAATTATTGATTGCTGCGGTTTGTGCAAAGCTGAAAAGCCCGATTAAACACAGTGAAAGCATGAGTAAGATTCGTTTCATTCGATAGAACGTTTATTGTAAATTAAATAACCGATATGCAATAATACACCATTTCTTTTAACAGCATCATTATATAAATTATAACTTAGGCTAACCGGCCCCAGCGGTGAGTGATAAACCAGTCCAGCAGTACCTGCATAGCGTATTTTTGTAATGGGCTTTGCATAATTTATATCCTGGAAATTATTCAGCTCAAACTCTTTATGCGGTAAAAATAAATAACCTTCTAATCTAAAGTCTAGATTTTTTTTAACATTATAAATGTTTTTTATGCCGCCGGCGGCATAGGTAGTTGCCCTAAACTTATCCAGAAATAACGAGCGGCTATCTTGCAGGGGGTAGAAGGCCGGAGCGGTTAAGAGGGTTGCGTAATAATTGCTAAATAAGGGTTGGTTGGAAATAACACCTTCAATAATATAACCCAAAGTATATTTTTTAAGGTGTAAAAAGTAGTTTTCCTGAGTGAGCTTAATGCTGCCCCATTGGTGGAGCCGGCTACTGCCGGGAATTTTAACAAAACCAGGGGTATTGCGGAAAATGTTACCAGGATTATAATTTTCGCGACCCGTAGTATAGTTAAAACTTAGCGAAAAGCTTTGCCCATTGGTGGCATATTGTTTTCTGTTCAACGAGTTTTTTTC
The DNA here is from genome assembly GCF_056490665.1 of Pedobacter folensis. Taxonomy (NCBI): domain Bacteria; kingdom Pseudomonadati; phylum Bacteroidota; class Sphingobacteriia; order Sphingobacteriales; family Sphingobacteriaceae; genus Pedobacter; species Pedobacter folensis. Next base: position 2,023,925 of record NZ_JBWJIF010000001.1, on the reverse strand, counting down.
GAAGTTTAGTGAGCCTCTGAAACCATTAAATATGGTTTGATCTAATAAATCGCCTACGGCAAAGGTATTGTTTGGGCTGTAACGGTCATTGTTGTTGATAAATGTAGCATGGAGCACAATTTTGGTGTTGTAATTTAAAGGCATTCCCATCATGAGATCAATCTTCCGGTCGGATTGTTCGATGTAAATAGGGCGTGGGTTTTCGATAAAGATCTGGCTGGTATTATAAAAATTCCAGTGATTATAGGTTAACTCGGCCGCCAGAAACAAGGGTAGCCTGGTTGGATAATCTACCCGGCCATTTACCTGTACCGATTCGTAAAAACGGCCGGAGTAAAAGCTGGTTCCAAAAGTGTAAGATTTTCGGTTAAGGTAATTATACTGGGCGCCCAAAAAAACATTGCTGATGGGTCTTGTAGAGATATTGCCGCCTAATTCGAGTTTGAAACTCTTTTTGGGCTGTGCCACTACCTCAAAAGTATAACTGTCTGTTGCCGCCTGATAAGTGATTTTAGGATATACTGTTTCGAAAGTTTGATCGGCAACCAGTTTATAATATCCACGTTTAATGTCTTGCAGGTTAAAACTAACTTTATCGCTCTTAAAAAGCCTTTCCACATATTTTTTTTGTTGGCTGTTTACGCCTGTTACGATGATGTTGCTGAATTTCAGGTCTGGTTTTTTTGCATTAAATTTTTCCCTTCTTTTTGCCAGTTCTTCATCGCTCACCCTTTTGCTGATTAACGCTTTAATTCTTGGCATATCGGCTATTGTTGCATCATAGCCTTTTTTGATCAGTTCTTCTACCGGAGCAAAATTAGTTACACTATAAGTAGCTAAATTGGGTTGGATGTATACACCGTTTTTCCCGATCATGGTCGAATCCGATTTGGAGAGAAACATGTATACCAAAAAGCGGTTCATTAAACGATCGTCGATGTTTTTAGGGTATTCGTTGTAGGTTTTGGACGAAACATTGGCGCCGATTACAAAATCAGGTTTAAAATCTCTTTCCATTACATCGGCAGGGAAATTGTTGTACAGGCCCCCGTCAAAAACATATTTTCCGTCTAGTTTAATCGGGCGATAGATGATCGGAACCGTCATGGTTGCCCTTACTGCTTCGGCTAAACTCCCCTTGCTTACGGTGATACTTTTTTGCGAAAGCACATCTGCTACCATACAGCGATAGGGAACAAAAAGATTATCGAAATTATCTTTAGAAACAGCTGAAGCCTGCGAAAAAAGCTCAAGAAAGGCAAAATTTAACGGAATATCGTTAATCAGGTTAGAACGGAAACTAAAATGAAAACCCGTATCAATAGCCACTTTTGCCGTAAGCATAGAAGCATTGGGCGCATTTTTCTGGAAGTAATAGGTGTAATCGCTGGTGTATCGACCATTTACCCAATTTTGGAAGTCGTTGCTCAGTGCAATTTTTTCTATTTCTGCAGGGCTATAACCTGCGGCATACATGGCACCAACAATGCCACCCATCGATGTGCCCGTAATGTAATCGATAGGGATGTGGTTTTCTTCCAGCGCCTTTAAGGTGCCAATGTGCGCCAATCCTTTTGCACCACCACCGCTAAACACAAGACCTACCTTTTGCGCCTGCAATTGGTTACAGCACAGAACGAAGAGTATCAGCAAAGATCTTTTAAAAGTTACCACTTCCTAAAAATAGGGTTTTCTTTTAAAATTAATTCAATATGAAAATGTTGTATGTTAAAAATGATGCAAAAGTTACCCAAAGGATGTAGGGGATAAATATTAAACCCGCCCATTTGTTTATTCTATAGAACATAAAAGCATTAACCACAATGATTATTAACAGTAAAATAATTTCGGCCAGGGCAAAGCCTATCTCATGCAGGTAAAAGAAAATAAATGACCAGCCTAGATTTAAAATTAACTGGATAAGGTAAATCGCAACTGTCCGTGGGAAATGAACAATTTTATCGCGCCTGATCCATACCAGATAAGCAGCGATGCCAATAAGGACATAAAGTGTCGTCCAAACGGGTGCGAAAAGCCAGTTTGGTGGATTAAAGGATGGTTTGTTTAATGTGGGGTACCAGGTTTTAACCGATTGCGCGGTTGCCCAGCCTCCTAAAGCACCAACCCCCAGTGTGATGGCAATATTAACAATAAAAGCTAAAGGTTTAAATTTCATACGCTAAATTTGGATTTAAACAACGGCAAACCCTAAATGTTTTATCATCTGCCAATACCCGGCACTACCGGTAGGCTCTCAATATCGTCATTTCCGATACTTTGAACGGCAAATAAATAATTGTCTTTACTGTAAGGCAATCTTAATTCGGTGGATGAGGTGAAAAATTTCTTTTCCCAAACGGCGCTGCTGGTTTCGCGCATTAAAACATAATAACCCTTTACACTACCATTAGCAGGTGCTTTCCAGTATAAAAAGGTAGCGTTACTCAGGTTTTTGACATCAACTTTTACTTCGATAGGACTTGATGGGGCTTTAGCCAGGTTGGCCAAAACAGCAATATTTACACCTGTATTTTTACATAAATATTCGAAATCCATAAATTCCTGAAGGTCGCCATATCTAATACCTTTCTCCGTTCTAAGGTCCTGGTGCTGGTGATCGAAGTTTTCGTTCATTTCAGTGATGCGCACTGCAGTAAATCCATTTTCTACAAATGGGGTATGGTCTCCGCCGCGGAGAAACCTGTCGTTTCTGTAAATTAATTTAACTTCCAACTGATCTACATAACGCTCGCCGATTTCTTTAACATATCGTGCCAACTGACGGCTTTTGCCATCATTCTCTAAACCAAACTGACGGATACTTTTTGCATTTTTATCCAGGTCGAAGCTGGGTAAACCCTCGCTAAATACGCGTAACCTGGTATTATCGATGATTTGTGTTTCGCTACTGTTATTGCTGCCAATCATATCATTGTTTAACATGGCATCTACATTCCAGTTTTCTTTTTTTGCTTTTGCAGCCATAAAACCAGAGCCTAATAAAGATTGTTCTTCACCGCTTACTGCTACAAAAATTATGGTTGCTGAAAATTTATACTGACTCATAATCCTTGCAGCCTCGATTACCCCTGCAACACCACTGCCATCATCATTGGCGCCTGGCGCATCACTGGTTCTGTTCATTACATCGGTAACACGGCTATCGAGGTGCCCGCTCACCACATAAACGCGTTTATCGTTTACATCAGTGCCTTTCAGTATGGCTACAGCATTGCCCAAAAGGGTAGGCTGGTCTACTCTTTTGCCATCAGGTTTAAAAGTAATGGTATCGAGGTATGCGGTAAGCCTGCCATCGCTTTGCTTTGCAAACTGATTAAATTTATTCACCACCCAGTTTCTGGCGGCTCCAATTCCTTTTGTTTTACTTTTAATATCACTGAGCGTATTTCTTGTTCCGAATGAAACCATTTTACTGATATACGATTTTAGTGAATCCTGGTTGACGGCCTTAACCATTTTATCAATATCCTGATTTCGGTTAACTACAATTTGAGCCTGCAGAGATAAACTTAAAGCAACAAAAAGTAGGGGTATATAGAATTTTTTCATATATCTTTTTTTTCAGAAATGATGATTTTATTTCAAGCGAATATATTGAATGATTCTTTGAATACGGATAGTTAAAGCCCAATCACTTGTAACATTTTGGGCATAAAAAAAGCCCTTTGAAATTAATCAAAGGGCCTGAATTTAATTTTAATATTACCTTGCCACAGTTAATGCAAGTTCTTGTGTCCGGTTCCAGTTGCCAAAAGCTTTTTTAGCTGATGCTTTGGCTGTATTTAATTCAACATCACCTGCAATGGTTAAAAAGGTTTTTTCAGGAGAAATCTGACTGTAAAAGTTTTTTACATCGGCCAGGGTTAATGCATTAATCGAATTTTCATTTACCGTTTGGTCGTAATCGTAATCCTGCAATTTTATACTGGCAATTAATTTTGCTTTTGCGGTATTAAAAGTTTTTTGATCGAAATTGGCATGTTGAATAACCGAAGCCATTGTTGCCAGGTCTTTATCCAGATCAGCATTTGATGTAGCCAGTTTACCGCTGTTTTCCTTAAAGCTAATATTTGCGTTTTTGCTTACGTTTTCGTTTAACACGGCATTTAACAACTCCACTATACCATCTTTTTTGCCTTCAAAGGCTTTAGTATCTAAAGTAAAGCTCGAATATGCCTTTGGTGAACGTTCATTTTCCGAAATAATGATATTCATGCCATTCTTAAGTTTATAGCTAACAGGCTCCTTAAAGTTTTGCGCTTTCGCACTATAAACGGATAGGATACTTAATGTAGCGAATGCGATTGTTCTAATTTTGTTCATTTTGTTTTTTTATTTTTTATGATTGACGATTGCTGTTAAATACTATACAAATCTACTCCTGGATGTTTGTTTTGACTATATCTAGTCTTTAGAAAGGCAAAAAACCTAGACGAATGGGGCAATGCGCGCGTTGAAAATGGGGAAAATTTTCTACAAATATATATTTTATTCATTTTGTTCATTATTTATTTATCAAAATATTCCTGCAGGTTATGCTTAGTTTTAATTGCAACGATAATCCCATAGTAATGAATTGTTTAATAGTTGATGATCATGTAATCGCCAGGCGGGTAGTGAGCCACCTTTTGCAGGTTGATCCAGCTTTAAAATTGATTGCTGAATGCGAAAATGCCGCCGAGGCTTATCGAAATTTAGCCGTTCATAAAATAGACTTACTCTTGCTTGATATCGAGATGCCGGGCATATCTGGGATAGAGCTGGTTAAAGGCCTGGGTGATACACGTCCGCTGATTATATTTATTACTTCTAAAAAAGATTATGCGGCCACTGCGTTTGATTTGAATGTTGTTGACTTTATTACCAAACCGATCACCCCAGACCGGTTTTTAATCGCCATAAATAAGGCAAAGGAAATTCATAATATCCAAAACTTATTTTTGAATAACCAGCAAGACGATTTTGTTTTTATCAGGGATTCTGGCGTAATCAGGCGTATTAAACTAAACGATATTAATTATCTGGAGGCCAAAGGCGACTATGTAAAGATTTACTTAAATGAAAAGGTATATTCTGTACACTCTTCTTTAAAATCTATTGAAGACAAGCTGCCCGGACAGACTTTTTTGCGTGTACATCGTTCGTTCATTATCAATGTGGGCAAAATAGATACGGTTGAAGGGAATACTTTGATTATGCATAAAAATTTCGTCCCCGTATCCGACGCTTATAAAATGATCCTGAATAAGAGAATACAGATATTATAACCAAAGCAATTGATGAAAGAGAATAAAACAAACGATCAGGAGTTGAACAGCATAGTTGACGTTTTAGTTGTGGATGATCAGGCAATGGATCAAAAAAGCTTATCAGATTATCTTAAAGAATACGATGTTCGTTTTGCTATAGCCGCGAATACTAACGAGGCGATCAAAATTTTAGCAGATTATACCTGCAGGCTAATTTTGATTGCTGCCAACCTGTTGGAAGATGATTCGTTTAAAATTGTACAGACAATAAGGGCCAGTTCTCCGTCTGATATTTCAATTGTAGCCATAATAGAAAGAGATTTAGAGGAGCTAAAAGCAAAATGCTTTAATGCAGGGTTAGATGGCTGTTTTACTAAACCAATCTCGCGAATTGAGCTGGTGGGTGTTTTAACCCATTTTTTACCGGATGAGGTATTGTCGAGCAAAAATATTCAGGTTAAACATGAGGTAGAGGATTATAAGGCTATTGATTTAGGTTATCTGAAAGAAATAAGCATGGGAGATATTGCTTACGAAAAGGAAATAACAGAAAAATTCATTGAAATTGTTTCAGAAGAAATTAATGATTTAAATAATTGTTTGGTCGCCGGGGACTATGAAAAACTAAAACGTGTTGCACATAAAATGCTTTCAACCATTTATGTGATGGGTTTAGGGCCTAAATTAAGTGCACACCTGCAAGCCATTGAGGATGATGATTTAACTAGCGATCAATATCGGTATCGGGTAGAATTGATTGCCATGATCTGCGAAAAGGCTAAAGAAGAAGCACAGGTGTTTTTAGAACAATAACCTGTACTTTTTCTCAGCTATGAGGTTTTAGTTATTGATATATGAAAATTTTCAGGAGGCATACAGGTGATCTGATGCTGCTTTTAAACTGATATCTTCGATAAAATCTTTTATCTCCCTGATGGTTTCTTCTGGTTCGCTAATGTGCGGAAAGTGCCCTGTGGCTTTCATCACTACCAAAAAATTATCTGGGGTATTTTTATGGATAAATTCGCCTACCGATAACGGCGCCATAATATCGTTCGAACTTTGCAGGGTAAGACTCGGCACTTCGAGGTTTTTTAATTTATCTCTATAATCGGCCTTAAAGGTAGCCATTGCAAAGGCCAGGGCCACACTTGGGTCGGTAGCTTCAAAACATTCCTGTAAAAAATCAGCCAGTTCGGGTTTTAAAGGGCTGTCCATTACCACTGGCGCCAATTGCTTGCTCCAGGCAATATAATCATCGGCGATGTGCTCAAATATGGTTTCAATATCTCCTGCATTAAATCCACCGATATAATCATGATCATTTAAATATCTTGGCGAAGGACCAATAAAAATTAATTTTTTAAATACTTCTGGCATTTGTAATGCGGCAATCATGCCAATCATACTGCTGACGGAGTGCCCGACAAATATAATGTTGGTCAAATCAAGCGCTTCTATAATGTCGATTACATCACAGGCATATCCTTCGAGTGTAGCGTATTTTTGTTGGTCGTATTGGCTTAGGTCCGAATCACCCGATCCAACATAATCAAACAGTATTACTTTGTAGTCTTGAAGAAAAGCATCTGTAATAAATTTCCAGGAACTTTGCGCACAGCCGAAACCGTGGGCAAACACAATTACCTGGCTACCTTCGCCCAGGATTTTTACGTTATTTCTGATGAGTATTGGATGCAAAATGTTTGGTTTTAATTCTATATTAAGTTAAGTAATATTATTTGTTTTTTTTAAAAAATAAATAATGAACGAAATGCACTGATTACCGAATATTTTATGTTTTGCACTTAATTGTTATCTTGCGATATATCTAACTAAAACGATTAAGTTGTATGAGAAACAGTATTTCTATATTATTGATGTTATGCTTTTCAGCATTTTACGCACAAAGCCAGGTAAACCTAAAAGCATTTAAAACTAACGGCGCTACCGTTTCTTCCAGTCAAAAAGAAATTGTGCTTACCTGGCCGGCCGGTAAAGGATCCTTGGGTAAAATGATTTTAGATCTTGATCGTTCCAAACCCTTATTCAAACGTTTGTTGTTAGGTAAACAAGGCAGCTTTAAAGAAGTTGCAGCAAATCTCGACCCTGCCTTTGTGCTGAGAATAGGCAAACGTACCTTAAGTCCGGCCAGTGGGGGCTGGGATGTGTTTTTCGACCGGGTTCCAACAAGGCCATATACCACAAATGTTGTAAAGTTCGAAAAAGGAGCAGCCAGTGTTTCTACGAAGGGGTCACAAACTGTGGTGCGAATCAATGGCGTTCAGTGCGAAACATTTAGCGGTGCTTTAGAAATAACACTTTACAAGGGAAGCCCTTTGTTTAATGTAGCTGCTGTGGTATCTACCCCAAAAGACTCGACAGCTATTTTGTACGATGCCGGATTAACGAGCAAAAAAGACGCCTGGGCCAATATTGCATGGAGCGATGTGCAAGGTGCTCTGCAGCGGGAGAAAGCTGTTAAAACAGATCCAACTAAAAATCTGGAAGTAAAATACCGTACGGTTATCGGCGAAAATACCGGAGGAAGTCTGGCTGTTTTTCCTGCTCCACATCAATATTTCTATCCTTTGGATGAAGCTTTTAACCTTAAATTTACCTGGAAAGGAAGCAATTACTTAAATTTGATTCCCGATTTTGGAATCGGTATCCGCCAGGATCCTTTGGGAGATAAACGTTATGTGCCTTGGTTTAATGCACCACCCAATACCCAGCAGCGCCTTAACTTTTTCTGTTTATTGAGCGGTGGAACAGCAAATACAGCTTTAGCAGAAGTTAAAAAGTTTACGCATAACGATACTTATGTGCCCTTGGCAGGTTACAAAACCATGGCGAGCCATTTCCACAATGAGTTTATTTCGGATGTTGTACTGAGCGGAAAAGCTGTTCCCGAAAAGCCCGAATTTGTTGAGGTATTGAAAAAAGCAGGTTTAAATATTGTTAAGCTTGCCGAATTTCACGGACCAGGCCATCCCAAAGGGCCAGATTCGGTTCGTTTAAAGGAATTAGATGCCTTGTTTAAACAAACCAAAAGGTTATCTGACCCTAATTTTTTATTGTTACCGGGAGAAGAAGCCAATAATTTTTACGGCGGACATTGGCTGGCATTTTTTCCTAAACCAGTTTATTGGGTGATGTCGAGAAAAAGCGATATGCCTTTCGAAACGAACGATCCGAAATATGGTAAAGTTTACCGCATTAACGATAAAGCAGAAATGCTTAAACTATTGGAACAAGAACATGGTTTAGCCTGGACTGCCCATGCCAGAACAAAAGCATCAACAGGTTATCCGGACAAATATAAAGAAGAGGACTTTTTTAAATCGGAGACTTTTATGGGGGCAGCCTGGAAAGCCATTCCCGGCGATCTTTCGTTGCCAACATTGAGTAAAAGAGTACTAAACCTAATGGACGATATGGCCAATTGGGGATTAAAAAAACATGTCATTTCTGAAGCCGACATCTTTACCATAACCGAACAAAATGAAATGTATGCACACTTAAATGTGAATTATTTACAGCTGGACAAGGTGCCAAATTATGCTGATGGCTGGCAGCCTATTTTAGATGTAATGAAGCAAGGAAAGTTTTTTGTTTCTACTGGAGAGGTATTAATTCCAACATTCAACATTAATGGTAAAGGTGCAGGAGAGACGTTAAAAATTGACCAAACTGGTAAAACGATGGTAAACATGCAGCTCAACTGGACATTTCCCTTAAGTTTTGTCGAAATTGTATCGGGTGATGGAGCGAAGGTTTACCGCAACCGCATTAATTTGAATGCTACCCAGGCTTTTGGCAAAAAGGATTTCAGTTGGCCAATCAATTTAAAAGGCCGTAAATGGGTAAGGGTAGAGGCCTGGGATATTGCAACCAATGGTGCTTTTACGCAAATGGTTTGGCTGGAGTAGTTTTAATGTCATTCTGAGCGTAGCGAAGAATCTCTAAGCGATGAAACACCAAAAAATATACAATTTGTCATCCCAAGTGAATTTTGTTTTTTTGGAGCGCAATGCCTGTAATGTATAGGAGCGGTTCGGTCCTGCTGTACGCTGCTCCCGAAGAAACCTGTGAAACAAGCAGGCACACAATAAAAAAGTAAAAACTAGTGCTTAAATCGGGATCCGCTGCCATCAGGGCTATTAATAAAGGCTTGTGTTCAGAAACCATCACTATCATCGTCCTCGTTACAAACGAGGACGATATCAACACTATACCGCATCAATCCTAAACCTTCTAATGGCGAGGTAGAAAAAGGTAATGGAATATAAACCCGCCAGCAATCCTGCACATACTGCAGATGGGGTAATCCCGAAATCGTGATTTTTAGGGAAAGAGAAATGGAGTAAAAGCATCAGCGCGAATACAGCCAAAATGCTATACAAGCCATTTAAGCCTGCTTTCTTTAAGATAAAAGGATAGCCAGTGATTTTTTCATCTATCTTGTAATTTATGGCACCTGAATGTTGCAGCTCTTTTATTTTCTTCAAAATATCAAGCGTAATCATAAACGGCAGCAATAACGACATGGGCAATAAAAACCTGGCCAGATTTTGCTCCCCGCTAAATAAGTGAACTGAGTTTTGCGCTTTAAAAGCAAAATAGGGTACCACGGTATTCAATATCGTATTCGGAATAAGGTGTAAAAGCAGGTTTTTGCGCACAAATTTCCGCCAGTTCGACACTTTTGCCTGCTCATCGTATTCCACTTCATCAGACATTGGCCAACTCGTTTAAATTTTCCTTAATCAGTTCCATTGCCCGGTCTTTGATCTGCCAGGCTTCAAATTCTCGCAGAAAAGATTCGTTCGACATAAAAGAGAAATCCAATTGGCCGTTAAAAGTGCTGCATACTAAGGTATTGGCATTTTTCCATGGGAAAGCAACCGTAGGACTATAAATGGTTTCAATAGCAAAATGCTGATAATCTTTCGGGATATTCAAAAGCCCCATGTTACTGAGCGTCACATCATGTGTGCCCTTTGTTGTTTTTAAAAAACCAATCATTTTATTTACCGATGAATGGAAATTTTCACTCATGTTTAACAGGTCGTGAACTTTCATTTCTGCTACTTTGGCTTCCAGATCGGTTTTTAATTTTTGCGTTTTTGTCCAGAAATCGCTTTCCGTCTGGTCAAGTTTTAACTCTATAATGGGGGCAAAGGCAAACATGGTATCCTGTTTGATGGTTTCTACAAAACGCCTGATATCAACCGGACAGATTACCTTACCATGAGCTTTGGTGCCTTGTACCTGCTTAAAAGCTTCCATAAAGGCCACGCAGATGGCCGCATGAACAGTCGTGTTTTCTTCCTTACACTTTACCAAAAGTTTTTGGGTATCCTGTTCGCTGATTTTCCAATGAACAGCGTAATTGCTCCGGTCGACATTATGGTTAGAAGTTGCTTTAAAAAAGAAAAATAAACGGCCAAGCGCGGCAAAAAATTTCCCTTTAAAATGGGCTGTTTTAGTAATTGAAAATTCTTCCGGCAGCAGATCGCGGACAGAAAGAAATGAGGGGTAAGGCGCCAGATTTTGTTCAGGATGATCAATCAGGGCCATCAGCTCCCGCATTAGATTTAAAATGGTAGTTCCATCGCAAATACAGTGTGGGAGCACCAGCAAAAGATCTGATTCGGTTTCACCTTTTAACCAGACTAACCTTGCTAATGGCTCATTTGGGGCATCAAAAAGTTTATACCACTCTACTTTGGATTGTGTTAACCAATCCTGGTCTGTTACACGTTGAGCAGTTCTGACCGGTATTTTACTGATGTTTTCGTTCCTGACGAAATAGGGTGTTTTGCCTGTAGCATCAATATTCATTTGCAGCAGCGGGTGTTTCTGCTGGATTTTATCCAATGCTTTGTGCAGGTTATCTTCCCTGATTTTACCAGAAATTTTTGCGCCAAAAACACAATTTAAGGGTGTTTTGGCATCCACATGCATGATTCTTTCTCCTAAAATTAATCTTCTTTTCATGCCGTAGCGGTTAAAATTTCAATTGGTTTTTCAATGTGTTCTTTAAGGATGGATATTACCTTTTCTTTAATGGCTTCTGCTTCTACAAATGGCACATAGCCTTCACTGGCCACAAAAGTAAAATCCATTTGATTGCGGTAGGTGGAGGCGATCATCGTGGTGGTATTGCCCAATGGTCCCATTACCGAAGGACTGAATATGGTTTCTACTTCGAAGTTGTGGTATTGGTATGGGATATCGATTTTGCCCAGGTTTGAAAACATACAATCGTTGCTCGATTTTCCGTATTTTAAGAAATTAGTGAAATTCTTAAGTGCCGGATGGCAGGCTTCCATCATCATCATTAAGCTGTAAGGATTCAGTTTAGCTGATTTATCGTTCACATCTTTTTGTAAGGCCTTCACATTATCAATAAAGTCTTTTTCTGGGAGCAGGGAAAGTACAATCATTAATCCGAAGGCAAAAATGTGGTCTTTTTTAATAATCGGGTTAAAATTCCTGATATCCACTGGTAACGATATTTTGTTAAATGCCTTTTCTTTTCTTACCGCTTTAAATGCCATTAAAACTGCGGCACTCAACAAAGTATTTACGGTGAACTGATTGGTTTTGCAAAACTGGATGATCTGTTTAGTGAAATCCTGATCAAATTTCCAGCGGAGCATAAAATCTTTTTTTCGTTCTACAGCTACTTTTTTAATCGGGATAATCCAAAGGGCTAAAGTGGCCATTTTGCCAATCAGTCCGTTTTTAGCTCTGTTGCGGTAGCTGTTTAAGATCTTCTTCGGAATCACATCTTTTACGCCCATAATCGGAATTTCTTTTCCAATATCGGTATCAGGATCATCCAAAAGCTGAAGCAATTCTGTTAAAATAGAAATCGCCGAAGTGCCATCGCAGAGGCAATGGTGATAGACCATCAGAAATTCGGATACGGCTTTACCTCTAACCCAGGTGATGCGGCAAAGTGGTGCAATGGTAGCGTCAAATAGGGTTTTCCATTCATAAGTAGATTCCTGCTCCCAATGCTCATCATTTAATCTGTCCACAATCCGGACAGGAATTCTAAAATTTTCGGTAAGATTGGTGACAAACCATGGTCTTTTATCTTCGTCAAAACGTATTGCAGCGGTTAACCAGGGATGTTTTTTCTGGATTTTAAATAAGGCAAACCTTAAATCATCTTCCTTGATTTCTCCCCTGATTTTGAAAGGTATTACAATGTTAAACGGACTTTTTCCATCTCCGTACAACATTCTTTCGCCAAATAGCAGTTTTCTTTTCATTTAGGTTAGTATTTTAAACATTTCGTCATCCCGAATTTACGCGTTCGGTCCTCCTGAATTTATTTCAGGATCTTAATAGCAGGAAGGATGCTGAAACGAGTTCAGCATGACGACCACTCTTTTATTATCAAAGTCCAGAGTTGTCAACTTCTATGCGAGTGGGCTATCAAAGTTGACAACTCCATGAACCTCAGCAAAATCCTCCAACAATTGCACGGCTTTATCGTTACCACCAGCTGCGATGAATGTTTCTTTTATTTTTTGTGCCGTATGGCGATATTTTGGATTTTCCAAAAGTTCGAAAACGGTATCCCTTAAATCGCTGATGCGTAATCGTTTGTAACGGATGCTGACGCCACAGCCTGCCTGCTCGATTAATTTTGCCGTATGAAAATGATCGTAAGCAATAGGCGTGATCAGCATTGGTAAACCGTTGGTGAAAGTATCGTTTACGGTATTGAAACCTCCATGGCAAATTACCGCATCCATGTGTGGCATTAATTCTGACTGTGGAACAAAACCGTTTACAATGAAGTTATCAGGCCATTTTTCAAAAATATCGGGATTGGTTGCGGCTACAATGGTTACGGGCTGGTTTTCGAAAGCTGTAATCAGTTTCTGAAAGAATTCCTTACGGATATCAACCAATAAAGTACCCAGCGAAACAAAAACTTTAGGCGTGGTGGCCTGACTTAAACGTTCCCAATCAAAAGGGGCTAAATTTGGTCGCCCTTTTACCGGACCAACAAAATGCATGTGCGGTGGTTTTTCTTCAAAACCTGCAAAAGCCTGTGAGGTAAAAACCATGTTCAGCTGGTGCGAATGGATGTGAATATCATCGCTATAAATACCCACTTCTCTTTGTAAACCTTTAATCAGGTTTTGTTGCCACTCAAATATTTTAGGTGCACTGCTGGCGGTATCGCCCATCACATCGGGTGGTACCGGTGTGGTGGTAACCGATGGTATACCTTTTAAGTGTGCACTCAATGCACCGGCGAAGGTTATACAGTCGTTGATGATGACATCAGGTTTCCAGGCATCAACAAAGTTGTTCAATCCTTTCATCATCATCTTGGCAAAAGGTACATAAGTTTCTTCGAGCGCCAGTTTCATCACCTCCGGCCCGGAACAAGCCGGACCATCATCCTGACGTTTTAAAATGCGTTGTATTTCATCAGCGTACTCCGCCAGATCATCTTCAGGATAAATAAATTCGCCACCCTCTGGTAGGTGCACCTGAGCAAGCGGCGTGATACCCAGCCATTTTACCTCATGGCCACGGTTCAGTAAACTTGCGCCAATGCTTAATGTTGGGCTAATGTGACCGAAAAAGGGCGGGACAACGAAAAGGAATTTTGACATAATGTATAATTTAACTGATGAATACGTTTGAGGTTTTGTTGCTTAATGCTTCCAGTAAATCTGCGGCGCTTTCTGTTCCGCCGGCTTCGATAAAGGATTGTTTAATTTGTTCTGCGGCGATTTTATAACTGTCGTTTTGCAGGACTTTGTTTACGGCATCTTTCAGGTGATTGGCTTTAAAACGGTTAAAGTTTAAACGTTCTCCGGCACCTACCCTGAAAACACGTCCGGCTACATGGCTTTGATCGTATGCAATTGGAATAACCACCATAGGCAGGCCATTCATCAGGGTTTCGCAAACGGTATTGTGTCCGCCATGGCAAACCACGGCATCGAGATGAGGTAAAAGTTCCAGTTGTGGTACCTGGCGCTGCACGGTAAAATTAGCAGGCCATTGCTCAAATAAAGTCGGATCTGAAACGACCACCACATGCAAGTCTTCATCAGCAAAAGCTTCGATTACCTTAGCAAAAAAAGCTTTTTTGTGCTCATGATCGAAAGTGGTACCGATGCTAACCAGTATTTTAGGCTTGTTTATCGCGTTAAATTCGTCCCAGTTAAACGGAATTACATTTTTTCTACGGTTAAAAACGGGACCAATAAACTGGAAGTTTTCCGGTAAATCCATTTCTCCGAAAAATTCTCTCGAGGTAAATACCATCGTTAACAGATCGGAGCAGGCAATCGAATCTGCGGTGTTGATACCAAATTCTTTTTGTAAAGCCACAATCTGATTGACTTCCCATTCGTGCACTTTGGGCAGCTCATCCATTACTTTTATGGCTGCAGGGGCGGTAACCGAGGTGACGTATGGATAGTTTTTATTGCTTGCAGCAATGGCACCTGCAAACATTTGATGGTCAGTAATCACCACATCGGGCTTAAACTGATCGAGTAAATCGGCAATGCCTTCGTAGCTGTGTCTGTTGAGCGGAATTAATACTTCTTCATACAGAAATTTGATGCTATCGATGCCGTAAACGATTTTTTTGGTGATGATATCGAGGTATTTTTCGGAATCTTTTTTTTGCTGGTCGTTTTGATCGTAGCTGATCAACAGCAATTCGCCTCCAAGGGGAAGCTTCTCGCCCAATGATTCATCTAAGGTAATCCATCCTACACGGTGGCCTCTTTCCAGCAAAGCGGTACCCATGCTCAATGTGGGGTTAATATGACCGGTTAGGGGAGGAACAACAAATACGAATTTTGCCATGTGTGTTTAATTTTATGTTTTCTCGAAGAAGTTTAACAATGCTTCAGCAATAACTAATGGTTGTTGGATAGGGATATTATGATCACCTGGAATGGCAATTAATTCTGCATTTTCAATCATTTCATCCAGGTGTTTTCCTGCATTCAAACAATTCGAATCAGTACCGTACAACAGTAAAGTCGATTGTTTTATGCTTGCTATCGCTGTGCTGCAAAAAAAGTCTTTTTCCAGTTCCATGTCGGTTTTAATCGAAGTTTGATAAAAGAGGTATTCGTACATGCGGTGATTGCGCTCCATTTGCCTTTTACCCATTTTCACTTTGGTGGTATCGGTAAAATTTTCGACGTAATGCTCTAAAAACTCGCGGCTATATTCATCAATAATGCCTCTTGTTTTATCATCATTTGGGTCTGGAGCTTCAATTATGGCCAGTTTGTTTATGCACTCGGGAAAACGGATGGCCATTTTTAAAGCAATTAATCCACCGAAACTATAACCGCCCAAATGCACTTTCTGCAGGTTTAATGCCTCCATTAGGGCAAACAGATCGTTGGTCATGCTTTCCAGATCGTATCCCTCCAAAGCCTTTTCACTCATGCCATGACTTTTTAAGTCATACAGTACCACATGGTATTTTGTGGCCAGCAGCGGGGCGATATTAAAATAATAGACAGACAGGTTACTGAACATCCCGTGAACGAGGACGATGGTTTCAGCAGCTTCTTTATTGAGCTCCTGAATATGAACCGATTTGCCGTTTACCGTTATGACTGGCATTCTTCGATGTAAGAGATGATCATGCCTAAGTTTAAGTTGATCAGCTGATCCAAATCCATTGAAGATAACCAGCCGGTAAAATCAATCTGTTCGCCAAAATGCGCTTTGATTTTTTCAGAAAATGATACAATTTCGATGCTATCCATTTCAAGATCTTTGGTGAAAGAACTCTCAGGGGTGATATCCATTTCTTCAACAAACTCTTCGCCGATTACTTCGGTGATGAATTTTTTCATGAGGTCGAAAATTTCTTCGCTGCTTAATTTTGTAGTTATAGTGTCCATCCGATGATATAGTTTTTATGTTTGATTGTTTTGATTGTGATGTTATTGATGCGTAATTCTTCGCCGTTGATTTCTTCAACGGTATAAGCCTTAGGATTGCCTTGTAAACCTTTGCCCAGGTATTTTCCATAGGCTTCTTTCGCTACCCAAAAGCGGGTTGCCCATTCGATTTTATCTCTGCTTTCGAGCAAGGCCATTTCATGATCGTTAAAAACAAGATCGAAGAAACCAGCACTCCGTTCTTCGATATGTTCGATATCGATCCCAACGGGTTCGTTAAAACGCGCTATGCCTACTGCATCGGTACCTTTATGTGCAATCGAGATATTAATGTTTTCTGTTAAACCGCCCTTAACGTAAGGTTTTCGGTGTTCGTCGGAATAAATTTCGAAGGTGATGGGGTAACAAGCCTGGTTTTTCTGTGTATTTAATAAATTCCGTACGGCATCTTTTGCGGCCACGCGGCTGATCATCCAGGTTCTTCTTTTGTTGGGTAAGAGGTTTTGGTGGTGTTTCTTCTCGGTCTGGTTAAAATATCTTTTCAGGATAAAATCCCATGATACCACACGCGAATAAGCATTGCCGAAAAGGAAAACGCCTGGTGCAACCTCTTCTGATAAACGGTTATGAAGTGGCGACATCGATACGTTCCAAAGGGGTTCGTCTATTTCCAACCGGCGGTTTTGCCAGCCTGAAATGATGAGCCAGGTAATACCGTCTCTTTTCATGACGATATCGGCAGTGGCAAATTCGTCGTTTATTTCGGTGAGTACACAAGTACACTCGAAAGTACCTTTCTGATCGGCCATATCGCCAAAGAATTCGATTTCCTGAATTTTAACCGGGAATGCAATCCTATCTTTTTCCAATGTTAATTGTAGCCATAAACCAAATAGCTGACCGGCATTATCAAGCAATGAGCCTTTTCCGCCAGATGCTTCAATGATGCCTGTAATTCCTTTTTCGCCAACTGCAGTTAGTTTTTTAATACCCTGGTAATCTGGTCCGTGGAACATGTGCGCATCATAAATCTGTGCGGAAGTACGATCAATATCGAGTAATTTTCCAATATCGAAAGTTCTGGCTGGAGCAGGGTTTAACTGCGTCGCCAATTGTACTTCTGCATTAGCAAAGCGCTCTAAATTAAGATAAACCCTTTGTTGGTCTTTCCATTCGCCGGTTACCGTTTCCTGAAAAGGTTTAACCACATTCATCCACTGAAATACCCGCATGTTCATGATTTTCTGCACCTTTTCTTCTGGCGATTGCGCATTGGCGATTTCAGCAAACACTTCAAAAATCATGGTCATTGGGATTACCGGATCCATATCTTCAACCGTTGGCCAGCCCTTCGGTTGTCTCAATAGCGAGTGATCGATGAGGTAAGGACAGTTGTCTAAACTTACATCCAGTGTTTTGCTAAAGGGTTGCCTTACTGGTTTTATTGGTTTCGCTGGTGCCCAATTGCTTGGCTGATCGATCTGTATAGCCGCATTTTCAAACAATTCGATCATTTCGCTCTGCATGTTGATCATCTCCATTACATTCTCATTAAAGGCCTGTAAAACCGGATGTTTAGCTTCAACAAATGTTTTTGGTTGTGATGGCTGAGGCTGTTTAATGGTTAAACCTTTAAGCGTTTGCAGGTTATGGATCATCGGAGAACCGAGTTCGAGTTTAATGCCTTTGTTTTTTTGCGGAGGTGTTGATTTGATGTTGCCTAAATAATTGAGGCCAATTTCT
Source organism: Pedobacter folensis (assembly GCF_056490665.1). Classification (NCBI taxonomy): domain Bacteria; kingdom Pseudomonadati; phylum Bacteroidota; class Sphingobacteriia; order Sphingobacteriales; family Sphingobacteriaceae; genus Pedobacter; species Pedobacter folensis. The sequence continues at coordinate 2,005,984 of NZ_JBWJIF010000001.1, read as the reverse complement.
TTTCCTTCAACAAAAAGCGCGGCCAAAACCCTTTGCAACTGTGTGATGCCCGAACGGATCGGCACATTGGCACTGATGGTGCTGATTTCTTTTCCCCTTAAAGTATCGTCGATAAAACCGACCAAACCACCTGAACCCACCTGAATGAAAACACGAGCGCCCTCTGCGTATAGTTTTTCGGTAAGCTCGCGGAAACGCACCGGTTTGATTAAATGTTCGGCACTTAACTGACGGATGGCTTCAAAACCTTCAGGATAAGTTTCTAAAGTAGTGGCCGACCAAAGCGGTATGGTGGTTTTCCGGAATTGCATATCCTGCATGCCTTCGAGGATCAATCCCAGTTTATCGGCCACAAATGGCGAGTGGAATCCCGATTGAAACGGCAAAATCTGATGAAAAATCTGTTTAACCTTTAAAGTCGGAACCAGTTCATCCAGGGCAACTTTGCTGCCACAAAGAATCACCTGTTGCGGGCAATTATCGTTCGATAGGTATAAATCAGGTATGCTTTCAATTATGGGTTGAAGTGTATCTAAACCACAACCAACAGCAATAAAACGTGAATCTTTCAGTTCAAAAGTTTCGGGATTAAGCACATTCAGTAAATTCATAACCGAGCTTTCTTCTGCCAGTTCCGAAGACCTAGCTGCCAGCCATTCGCCGAGGCTGTGCCCTGCGTTCATATCAGGTTTAATGCCCAATTGTTTTAACGCCTGATCTAAAACACTGCTTTTGTTCAGTATGTGGAGTGCCTCGCTTAAAAGGCCATCCTGTTTGTCGTTTTCACCAATATGAATATTGAAATAATCAGCTACCGATTTAATTTCGCCTCCTGCAAGTCCGTCTAAACCAGGGAAAACAAAGGCAATTTTTCCATCGTTTGCCAATAGTGGCGAGTTGGTATACCAGATATCCTGTTTATTTCTCCAGGGAGCATTTTTAGCCACAATTTTTAAGGCTTTTTTAATCCGCTCCGGATTAGGGTTAAATAAGACTAAACGGAAGTTTCCATTTCCAATGTTATAATCTCCATTTTCAAGCGATTCGATCAAAGCCTCATGGCTTGGTCTTGCGATGACCAATACTTCATCTTTTTTAGGTGTATCGTAAGCAGTTAATACTACGTGAGCGTTAATTCCACCAAAACCAAATGCATTTACGGCAGCCAGTTTTGGCAAACCCGATTGGTTCCAGTCTATCGCTTTTTGCACGGCAGAAAAACGGGTTTCAGCTAATTGCGTTACAGGTTCATCGCAATGTAAAGTAGGGGGGATGATACCATGATATAAAGCCAGACTCGATTTGATTAAGCCTGCAATACCTGCTGCGGGCATGGCATGGCCGATATTCGATTTAACTGAACCGATACCTGCTTTGGGCAGCTCTGCATCCTGACCGAAAAACTGTTTTAACGTTTCCACTTCAGTTTTATCACCAAATGGCGTACCTGTTCCGTGGGCTTCTAAATAACCGATATTTTTGCTTTCCAGTTCCGCATTTTTCCAGGCTTCGGTAATGGCTTTTAACTGGCCTTTAACCGATGGACTCATTACGCTGGTTCCGCTTCCATCGCTGCTAATGCCTACACCTTTAATTACTGAATAAATTTTATCCTGATCCCTAATGGCATCTTCGAGGCGTTTAAGCACAACAAAACCACAACCTTCGCCAATGATCAAGCCATCTGCGTTTTGATCGAAAGGTTTAATTTTTTCCTGTTTGGATAAAGCGCCCAATTGTGAAAAAATACTCCAGAAAGCCGCATTCTGACCTAAATGTACACCACCAGCAATAATCATATCGCAACGGCCGCTATTCAATTCCTGCACGCCATGATCAACTGCGATGAGCGAACTGGCACAGGCGGCATCTAAAGTAAAAGCCAGTCCACCTAAATTAAGGCGGTTAGCTACTAATGAAGCCACTAAATTAGGGATCAATCCCATTGCCGTGTCGGCACTGAAACGGCCTTTACGCAATTGAAATTCGTGTTTTACTTTTTCTATTTCAGCATCGGTAAGTTGTGGCATCAGATCCTTCAATACACTCGAAATCTGTTCACCTGTTCTTACAATTTCAATGGCACGTGTTGCGCCAGGCCCCACATAATTGCCTTTGCCAATGATGATCCCTGTTTTATCAAGGGCATATTTTTTTTCAAATACCGAAGCATCTTCAAGCGCCTGATGAACCAGATCTAAAGTTAGCAGGTGATCGGGTTCAGTACCTTCAACAGCTAAGGGTAAAATGCCAAAGCGCTGCGGATCGAATTGATGATCGGGGATAAAACCGCCGCGGTTACAGTAAAAACGATCTACCCCGCTAACTGTTTTATCGAAATGTACAGGGTCGATCCGGTTGGCCGGAACCTCTTGTGTAGAATCTACCCGGTTGATAATGTTCTCCCAAAAGGTCTGCATATCTTTCGCACCCGGAAAAATGCATGACATTCCAATAATTGCTACGTCGCTTTTCTTCATCTACTGTTTAATTATGGGATATTTTCTATGTCCAGGTGTTTCCAGCCATGATTAATACCTGGCTTTCTTTACCATATTTAAGTTCGTTTAAGAAAGTTTCCATTCCATCCTGTAACGGGATCAATGCAATTCCCCTGCGCTGGTACTCTTTCTCTAAGGTTGGCGAAACCATACCTGCACCTTTCCATGGACCCCAGTTAATGGCCATTACCTTGCCCTGGATTTTCTGTTTTAAGGCCCAGGCATATTTATCCATCACACTGTTTGCTGCCGCATAATCGGTTTGCCCACGGTTTCCGTAAACAGAAGCGATGCTCGAGAACAGGATCACAAATTGTGTTTCTGGTCTTAATTGCTCAGCTAATACCCTTAATGGGGTTACTTTGGTATCGAAAACGCGTCCGAATGATTCAGAGGTTTTGCTATGGAATAATTTATCTTCCAATAAACCTGCGCCATGTACTACGCCATCTATACGTCCGTAATCTTCATAAACCTGATTGATCAAACGGGTCAGCGCTTCTTCATCTTTAAGGTCTAACGATTCGTAAACGACCGTAGAACCACCTTCTTCTAAAGTGGCAATGCAACGTAAAATCTGGTTGTTTTTGTAAATCCGATTCGTTTCATGTTCTATCTCGGCAGGTTTTTTAATCTCACCCTGCTTAATTACGTACTGCCTGATCTCATCTTTGGTTTTTAACGAAGAACTGGCTTCATTTGCTGAAGCTATTGGATTTGCAGAACGGCCCACCAAAATGTACCTGCAAGGGTAATCTTTTGCGAAATGGATCATCAGTTCTGCAGTTATACCTTGTGCGCCACCTAAAACCATTACCACGGCATCTTTATCCAAATGGATGTGCGCATCGGTTTCGGTACTCAATTGATGCGGTACAAGTTCCATAATGTGTCTTTTATGGTCGTTGTAAATAATTTCCGAAGGTTTATCCGGATTCAGGATTTCGTTTAAGGTAATATTGGTGATTTCATCCGGCGACATTTTGGTTTCGAGACTGATGAAACGGCATTTGGTATGCTCGTATTCGCGGTCTAAACTTTTAAAGAAACCCGAATACCCTTGATAATTTCTTAAGAAAGAAATATCAGATTGATCGTTAAAATATTGTTTGGTATCCGCAATCAGGTACACCCATTTTACGGTATCAAAATTTAGTTTTTTAATCGTTGCGAAATGATCGAGAATACCCACTTTTTGCTGTGCTTCGAACATGTTCAAAATAATGAGGCCCTGATAGCCATCCAATGAGTCTTCAAAGCTTACCAAATCGGCAATGGCACCATGTTTCTCGAGCACTTTTTTGATTTTGATCGCCTGACCTCCACCATCGTCGGTTAAGGCAAAATGCTGCCCTTTTAATATGGCTGCTTCAGTAATGGTCAGGGCGGCAGGAGTTAGCTCAAATCTTAAACGCGATAATTTTTCTTTAACCGTTTGATCATCGATGCTCTCCTCAATAAGCTTTTTTGCCTCGGTAAGCACCTCCGAGCTTTCTGCTTCAACATCGGCAATCCAGTTAACCAGGGCATTTAAAGTTTTAATTGCAGTCAGTTTCTCCATTAAATCATCAGCCTGTTCGCTTTGCGAACCGAAACCGATTTTTTCTTTAAGCGATGCAATAATTTCCATCCTTTTGATAGAATCGATACTTAAATCGGCTTCAAGATCTAAATCCATGCCCAGCATTTCTTTTGGATAGCCGGTTTTTTCACTTACCACCTCGAGAATGACTGACTTTAACTGATCGATTGAAAATTTTGCCTGTTCGGCTTGATTGATGGGTGCTGATGTTACAGCAGCTGCGCTAACCGCTTTTGGCTGTTCTGTATTTTCTGTAATCCAGTTTATGAGGCTGCTTAAGGTTTTAAGACCGGCAAGCTGTTCCATAATTTTATCTTCCGGTAGGTTCAATTGAGAGAAACCGCCCAGTTCGGTACGTAAAGCACCGATAATTTCTACTCGTTTAATGGAATCGATACTTAAATCAGCCTCAAGATCCATTTCCATGCCCAGCATTTCCTGTGGATAGCCTGTTTTATCGCTCACAATTTGTAAAAGCACCAGTTTTAAGTCTTTTTGTTCAATTGTAGGTGTAATTACCTCAATGGTTTGTGCCTGAGGTACTTCCTGTTTTGCCGTGATCTGGGTTTCAATGCGAACCGGCTGAGGGGCCTGATATGAGGTTAAGGGTTGGTTAATGATTTGTGAAGGCATTGCGGGAGCTTGGCCTAAAAAGGAAAGCATCACATCGCGTTGTGCCTGAATCAGCATTTTCATGCTGTGCAGGTATTCCTGCATCATCAGGTCTTTGGCAGAGCCATTAACCTGTTGATTTTCAGTTGGTGTAGCGGTAGTATTCATAAGGATGATCGGTTTAGTAATAGGGGAGGCACCATTTGCCGGAAGTTTACCTGTTGATGGAACTGCGTGTTGACCATTTACGTACCAGATAGCCGGACTTTTTTTATAGATAGCAAGTTCATCCAGTTTGATGGTTTTAACTGAACGGCCTTCGAATAATTTTTCGAGTTTGATTTCGCGACCGGTAGCCATATAACCGGCCAGTGTGCCCAATAAATGGCTGAGTTTATTCTGGCCTTGATCCTCGGTGTGTAAAATCACTTCGTCTTTGCCAATGCAGGATTTGGTTAAACCGCTTAGCACCTTGCCAGGGCCAACTTCTACGAAAACCCTGGCGCCGGCGGCATACATATCCCTTAATTCATCAACAAAAAGGACAGGTTTTATCAAATGATCAGTTAAACGTTCTTTAATTGCGGTAGCTTCAGTTGGATATTCTTTTGCCGTGGTGTTAGACCATACGGGGATTTTAAGGTCATTAAAATTTACACCCGATAATACTTCCTGGTAAAGCTGTTTCGATTTGGCCACCAATGGGCTGTGGAAAGCACATGCCACTTCAAGCGGACGGAAAGATATTTTAGCCTCTTTTAACACTGCGGCCAGTTGAGCGATGGCTGCAGTATTGCCTGCAATGACACATTGCGCTGGTGCATTAAAGTTTACCGGATAAACATCTGCAATATCACCCAGGTATTGTGCAAGATCTTCCTGTTTTGCACTCACGGCAAGCATGGTGCCCGGATCGCCGTTTTCTACAGCATTTAAGATCGCTTTTGCTCTTTCTGCACTCAGGTGAACCAAAGCTTCCTCTTCAAAAGCACCTGCAAAACAAAGTGCAGGTAATTCACCGTAGCTGTGGCCGGCAACCATATCAGGTACAATGCCCAATGATTTTAAGAAATTGGCAATGGCCAGATCAACAATACCCAACAGCGGTTGTGCCATGCGGGTATCTTTAATTTGCTCTTTTTGAGCTTTTGCATCAGCATCATTAAATACCGTATTTGGGAAGAGGACCTTTTCGTATTCAGGATAAGCCTTCAGCAGTTTTCTCATTTCAGGGAAAACCACAAAAAGATCTCTCGCCATGTTTACCCTTTGGCTGCCCTGTCCCGGGAACATAAAGGCAACTTTACCATCCTGCTTTTTGGTGAGGTAGGTATCCTTGCTTTCTACGCCAGATAACACCAGGTCGATTTTCATCACTAAGTCTTCTGGGTGATTGGCTACGATGCTCAATTGAACAGGTTTGTTATCTGTTGTGGCTAAACTATAGGCAATATCTTTCAATTCGATCTGATCGTTCAGTTCTAAGAGGTTTTTTACGGAAATTACGCGGCTTTTGGCCTCCTCGTAAGTATCTCCCCTGAAAACAAAAAGTTCAGACGGCCATGATTTTAAGATCGAATTTTTATTTTCTGTGTTTTGCGCACTTTCCAATACGGCGTGGAAGTTTGTTCCGCCAAAACCGAATGCACTTACACCGGCATATCGTTTTTCTTCCATCCATAAACCAGCTTCGGTATGGAAAGCGAAAGGACTGGTTTTTGCATTGTAAAAGCTATTTGGAGTTTTTAAGTTAATGGTTGGTGGTTTAATGCCATGGTAAACCGATAGCGATGCTTTGATTAAACCTGCGATTCCTGCGGCACATTTGGTGTGGCCAATCTGCGTTTTTACTGAGCCTAAATGTGTTTGTCCGGCAGTTGCGCCCGACTGATTAAGCATATCGGTTAATGCGCTGATTTCTGTTTTATCACCAACTACGGTACCTGTACCATGTGCTTCTACCAAACCAATCAAAGAAGGCGTAATCCCAGCCTGGCTATAAGCCCTTTCCAGCGCATTTACCTGTCCATTTTTGCGTGGCGCTGTTAAACCCAGGCTTTTTCCATCACTTGAGCCGCCGACACCTTTAATAATAGAATAAATCGTGTCGCCATCGCGTAAAGCATCGTCATATCTTTTTAATACAATCATGGCAATCCCTTCGCCAAGGGCAATTCCATCTGCTTCAGCATCAAAAGTAGCACACCTTCCTTTTTTAGAAAGGGCATGTGTGCTCGAGAACATCAGGTAATCGTTAATGCCATTGTGCAGATCTGCTCCTCCGGCTAAAACCATATCTGATTTCTCTAAAAATAACTCCTGACAAGCCAGATCGATTGCTGCAAGCGAAGAAGCGCAAGCCGCATCAACGGTATAATTTCTGCCACCCAGGTTTAACCTGTTGGTGATCCTGCCCGAAATTACATTCGCCAAAATACCCGGGAATGAATCTTCTGTGGTTTTAGGTAAGGCGGCATCCAATTCGGCTGGCATTTTGCCAAAAACCTGTTTGTAAAAACCTCTGAAACTATAGCTGTTGGCGAGGTCGTTTCCGCCTTCGGCACCAATAATTACCGAAACATTTTCATTGTCTACACCACCATCGGCATAACCAGCGTGTTGCATCGCCTGTTTGGCCACCATTAAGGTAAGCAGTTGGGTAGGCTCTATGGCCGCGAGCGATTGCGGCGGAATGCCAAATTCTAAGGGATCAAAATCTATCCTTGGGATAAAACCGCCCCATTTAGAGTGCGACATATCACCTGCAGTAGAATCAGGGTTATAATAGAGTTCTTTATTCCATCTTTCATCCGGTACTTCGGTTACCGAATCCTTACCTAAAATGATATTACGCCAGTATTCTTCGAGGTTTTTAGCGCCTGGGAAAATACAGGCCATACCTACAATGGCCACATCCAATGCTTTCGCTTTATTTTTGGGAGGCGATGAAAGTGAAGCGTTTAAAATATGTGAATAGTTATTGTCGGCTACATCCTGGTGAAGATCGAGCAATGACATGACGCGTTTATGCATGGGTGCAACCTGACCGATCATGTACATACCCAGATCAGTTTGTTCAGCTTCGTTTATTTTTACCAGCTCATCGCCACGTCTTTCGATTCCTTTTGCAGCAATGCGTAAACGGCCAACATTTAACGTTTCCAGTTTGGCCCAGATTTCTTTTTTATCCATTCCTTCGGCCTGAAGTTTCTTTTTTTCTTCATTAAAGAAAGTGGCAAATGAAGAATTCAAGCACCTAGTTTCGTGTCCCGGGGCAGTTTCGAGCAAAACAGTTTCGTTTGCCTGCATGGCTTCCTGCTGGAATTTATCTAAAATAGCACCTGTACTGACCGCTTCTTTAGTATATAAATATGCGGTGCCCATTAATACCCCGATTTTCATTCCCCTGGCAGCCAAAGGAGCAGCCATTACTGAAATAAAAGCGGTAGAAAAAGCATCATGAATACCACCTGCGAAGAAAACGCTGATGCTTTCGGGATTTTCTTCCTTTAACAAACGTTCGATCTGTTTTTCCCACAATACCATGCTCGATAGTGGCCCGACGTGACCACCACATTCGCGACCTTCAAATACAAAACGTTTAGCGCCTTCTTTTAAAAACATATCTAAAAGAGAAGCAGATGGCACGTGAAGGAAGGTTTTAATCCCTGCTTTTTCGAAAGGTTTAGCTTGCGAAGGTCTTCCACCGGCAATTAACAAAACCGGAGGTTTTGCATTTAATATATATTCTTGTTGCTCATCTCTAAGTTCCTGTGGGGCAAAACCCAAAATACCTACACCCCAGGTTTTTTCTCCCGCCAGTTTTTTGGTTTCTTCGATCAGGTTTTTTGCTGATGCTCCTTTTAATAAGGATAAGGCTATAAATGATAAGGCGCCAGCTTCGGAAACGGCATTAGCAAATGGAGCGACATCACTTACCCTGGTCATAGGTCCCTGCGCAATAGGATAGGTGATGTTCAGATCTTTGGCTAACGAATTGTCTGCCTTAATAATATTGATGGCTTTAGCTTGTTTTAAATGGCCATAAATGGCTTCTTTTATTCCAAAAACCAATTTATCGAGCTTTTTATATTTGCTAACCAGGTCAATTGATAAGGCAATATCCTGACCCATTGGAAGGTAATTTGTTTCCAGATCATAGCCTTTAAAATATTTTTGAAGGTCATTATAATCTATATCTTCTGCTACTGCCGGCGAATTAGGACGGACCAATACGCGGGTTTTATCAATCAGTTTGGTTTCTGTTCCACTTAATTTGCTACAAATAACTTTTAATTCTTCAGGTACCGCACATTCAGGAAATAAGGCCAGTTGACTATCTAAAATGATTCCCGTTGCGCCCTGCGCCATTAACGAGGCCGCTGTATGGATGCCCACGCCACCCTGAACCCAAACCGGAATGGAAGTAATTTCTTTAATAACCCGTTGAAAAAGTACAAAAGAAGATTCGTATGCCACACGGCCGGCACCTTCATTTCCTTTTACCACTATCCCGTCGGCTCCGTTTTCTTGTGCTGCTAATGCAGATTCAAGGTCGTAAACCTGATGGATAATTTTTGCTGATGTTTTAGGGTTTAGCGCAAAATCATAAGGTGCAATGATTAAACTTACCTGTGTGGGTAGATCAATGCCTGCTAATGCTGCTGAATTAATACTTACACCAAAATCTGATATGCCTGCTTCCAGGAGTGCCTGAAGGGCTTTTTCTGCTTCATTTTTACAATGTCCAAGACTGAGAACCGGAAAGCAATCTGCTTTTTGTAAATTGGAAACCAATCTGCTATCAGGGATTTCGAAGGGAGTTACTCCAATAATGGCGTGTTTGTTCATGGCTTTAGATTTTGATTCTAATCTTCTGTTTGGTGGATGATTTAAGCGCAACATAATGGTTCTTTATGCCGGCCGTAATACACAATAACACAGCTTTTTAGCGCTGAAAATAGTGTGTATGATTAATTAGACTAAGATACGAATTGGTTAAGTCAAATTGTTTTAAAAATTTATAAATGAATGAAGTGAACAGGTGTCACGGATACAATCAATTTTTTCATTCAGAAATGAATTTTATGAACAAAATTCTTATTAAAAATTTCAATTATGCTTCTTTTTATCGTTTGTTTAAATTTCAAATACAAAAGAAGCTGCCCCAGGTTGGGTTAATATTAATAATGGGTTAATTTATGAATTAAATTTTGTAAATATCTGGTTTGTTATGTTTTGTGTTAGTTTTTTTAAGTTTTTTGATGAGAAAATATCGAATTTTTATACGATTTAGTTTAAGAAATTGAGTTTTTAATGTTATTTAATTGTATTTATTTGCGTTATCGGTTTTGGATTTGAAATTGCTGAAATTTTATGGGCATTCTAAATCATCTTATTGTGTAGGTTTAATTAGTATTGATTATCGTGTGTTTGTTGTTTTTTATAACCAGACTTAAGTTAGTAAATGCTTAATTTTTAAATCAACTGTTCATTATCGTTTTAAATGGGAATTGTTTTTATATATTCGTGATATAATCGTCTATGTGACGTTTAATTAGCCAGATTTCAAATTTTATGAGAAAACGGTCTGAATGGATAAAACCGTTAAACCAGATCGTACAGCAAATCCAAACGATATGAGCATTCAAAAGTTTATTAAACCATTAGTTTTTCTTGGTTTAATAGCCAACCTGGCACAGGCACAGGAAAAAACCGATTACAAATTCGACTTCGGACCTGGAAAGGTTGCTAAAGGTTATACACAAATTTTACCTCAGGATGCTTACAGTAAAGAAAAAGGTTATGGTTTTGATTTTGATTCGAAAGTTGAAGGGATAGATTATGGCGGGAAGAATTTTTTAACTTCAGACCTGGTGAAAAGCAATAAGCCATTTTATTTCTCGGTAGCCGTTCCGGAGGGTAATTACAAAATTACAGTGACACTTGGCGATCCGAAAGAGGCAGCTTTAAGTACCGTAAAAGCAGAATCGAGAAGGTTGATGCTCGAAGATGTAAAAACCACCAAAGGACAATCGTTAACCAAAACATTTATTGTAAATGTTAAAGATAAACACATCACCGGCGGGCAATTGGTTTCGTTAAAGCCACGCGAACTGACCAAACTTGATTGGGATGATAAACTGACATTGGAATTTGACCATCAAACCGCATTACAGGCGCTCGAAATTACGAAGGTAGAAGATCAGGTGACTGTTTTCCTGGCCGGAAATTCGACGGTGGTAAATCAGGATGATGAGCCCTGGGCGTCTTGGGGACAGATGATTCCCCGTTTTTTTAAACCGGGGGTTGCAATTGCCAATCATGCGGAATCGGGTTTAACACTGGGTTCATTTTTAGGGAGCAAACGTTTAGCTAAGGTTTTAAGTGTGATGAAACCCGGCGATTATTTGTTCATCGAATTTGGGCATAACGATCAAAAAGATAAAGGACCAAATGATGGCGCCTATAAATCGTATACCGAAAGGTTAAAAACATTTATTTCGGAAGTAAAGAAAAGGGGAGGAATCCCGGTGGTGGTTACCTCAACCAGCAGAAGATCTTTTGGTGCAGATGGAAAAATTGTAAATTCTCTTGGCGATTTCCCTGCTGCAGCACGTAAAGTGGCTGAGGAAGAAAAAGTGGCTTTAATTGACCTGAATGCCATGACCTCGACGCTGTTTAATGCTTTGGGAGAAGAGCCATCGAAAAAAGCCTTTGTTCATTATCCGGCCAACAGTTATCCCGGTCAGGACAAGGCCCTGGCTGATAATACGCACTTTAATCCTTATGGCGCTTATGAAATTGCACAATGCATCATCTTAGGCATTAAAGAACAGAAATTGGGCATTGCCAAATACCTGGTGGATGATCTGCCAAAATTCGATCCTGCAAAACCAGATAATCCTGCAGATTGGCACTGGCCAGAGAGTCCTAAAAGTAGTATGGTTAAGCCTGATGGAAATTAACCAGAGCACGGATGAAAAAATTAATTACCGCCATATTGTTTACGACCTTGTGTGGAAATATTTTCGGACAGGCGAGTTTGCAGCCATTTAATTTATCGGCAGTCCGTTTGCTCGAAGGACCTTTTAAGCAAGCGCAGGAGACCGATAAAAAATACATACTTTCGTTAGATGCGGACAGGCTTTTGGCTCCGTATTTAAGAGAAGCAGGATTGAAACCTAAAGCGGCATCTTACGGAAACTGGGAAAACACAGGTTTAGACGGGCATATCGGTGGGCATTACTTGTCTGCCCTGGCTTTAATGTATGCTTCCACTGGTGATGCAAAGGTTAAAGATCGAATGGATTACATGATCGCCGAACTGGATAAATGTCAGGCGAAAAATGGTGATGGTTATTTGGCGGGTATCCCTGGTGGAAAAGAAATCTGGAAAGAAATTAAAGCAGGTAACATCAAATCATCCAGTTTTTCTTTGAATGGGAAATGGGTTCCCTTGTACAATATCCATAAAATTTACGCCGGACTTTACGATGCTTATGCGGTTGCGGGCAATGCAAAAGCAAAACAAATGCTCATAAAGCTGACCGATTGGTGTGTAGATCTGGTCTCCAGTTTATCTGATCAGCAAATACAGGAGCTATTAAAAAGCGAACATGGGGGATTAAATGAAACTTTCGCGCATGTTTACGCGATAACAGGTAATCCGAAATATCTTCAACTGGCAAAACGGTTTTCAGATCAATCTATCCTAAATCCACTGCTAAAAAATACTGATGCGCTAAACGGTTTACATGCAAATACGCAGATTCCTAAGGTAATTGGTTTTGAGCAGATCGCCTTGCTGGATAAAGATGCTTCCTGGGCAAATGCAGCTGCTTTCTTTTGGAAAACTGTTGTCGGTCATCGGACGGTAGCGATAGGTGGAAATAGCGTTAGAGAGCATTTTCATCCCGCCAATAACTTTTCATCGATGACTGAATCGCGTGAAGGACCCGAAACCTGCAATTCTTACAACATGCTGAAACTCACTAAACAGTTGTTTTTGGCTGCGCCTTCGAATACTTACCTCGATTATTACGAACGTACACTTTATAATCATATCCTGGCTTCGCAAAGGCCGGAAGGTGGTTTTGTATATTTCACGCCCATGCGCCCGGGCCATTACCGTACCTATTCGAGTCCGCAGAAAAGTTTTTGGTGTTGTGTAGGCTCTGGATTGGAAAACCATGGCAAGTATGGTGAGTTGATTTATGCGCACAGTGGAGATGACCTTTATGTCAATCTTTTTATTCCCTCTACCTTAAACTGGAAGGAAAAAGGCATTCAGCTCACCCAGCAAACGCTTTTTCCAGCTGCAGAAAATACGACTATTAAACTTCAATTAAAGGATAAGCAACGTTTTGCCTTGCATTTCCGTCAGCCATCCTGGGTTGAGTCTGGAAAAATGACCGTTTTGGTGAATGGAAAAAAAGTAACCGCTAAAGGAGATACAAATGGTTATTCCAGTATCGACCGCCTTTGGTCAAGTGGCGATGTGCTAAATATTACCTTGCCCATGCATACCACTACGGAGTTTATGCCAGATGGTTCTGACTGGGTAGCTTTTCTGCGCGGCCCGATCGTGCTTGCAGCAGCATTGGATACCTTAAGTCAGCCTAATTTAACGGCTGATGGAAGCAGGATGGGGCATATTGCTTCCGGACCACTATTCCCGATCAGCGATGCTCCGCTCGTTACCGGAGCTAAAAATGTGTTAGCCAGTGAAATCACATTGACTGATAAACGTAGTTTAACTTTTAGTGCTCAAAATGCGGTTTATCAACCCAAATACAAATCGTTAAAATTGGTTCCTTTTTACACCCTGGCCGAAAAGCGCTATGTAGTTTATTTTCCTTACAGCAGTGCTGAAGATTTGCCTGAACGTGCAAAAGCGATTAAGCTGGCTGAAGAAGCACAGCTAAAAGTAGAGCGTGAAACCGTCGACTTAGTCAATACCGGCGAACAGCAACCAGAATCTGACCATAGCTTTAAAGGTGAGCAAACCGATAACGGAAGCTTTCAGGAAAGACATTTTAGAAATGGAAAGGCATGGTTTAGTTATTTGCTTAAAAATAAAGATCTATCAGCAAATAAGCTGAGTTTAACTTATTTCGGAAAGGAAAAGAACAGGAACTTCTCTATTCTGATCAACGGCGTTACAATTGGAAATGTAAAGTTGGATGGAAGCAAAGGAGATAATTTTTATACGCAGGAATATCAAATTCCTAAAGAGTTGTTAAAAGCAGATGTAGAAGTGAAATTTGTTGCCGATCAGGGATCGGCTATTGCGAATATATATGAAGTGAGGTTGATAAGATAGCTTTGTTTTTATGTGATCTGTGCCCTCACAGACCATCAGCGTTACTCAATGAGATCGTCCTCCTGAACTTGTTTCAGGATCTATGTTGAAGGTTTTCGTGTGAATTTTTATTAGACTGGAAAGATGCTGAAACAAGTTCAGCATGACGCGCATAAGGAATTGACCTCCATGCCATGGTCTGTGTCCCCACAGACCATCAGTGTTTATTCAACACGATCGTCCTCCTGAACTTGTTTCAGGATCTATGTTGAAGGTTTTCGTGTGAATTTTTATTAGACTGGAAAGATGCTGAAACGAGTTCAGCATGACGCGCAGAAGGAATTGACCTCCATGCCATGGTCTGTGTCCCCACAGACCATCAGCGTTATTCAACGAGGATCGTCCTCCTGAACTTGTTTCAGGATCTATGGCAAAGGTTTTCGTGTGAATTTTTATTAGACTGGAAAGATGCTGAAACGAGTTCAGCATGACGCGCAGAAGGAATTGACCTCCATGCCATGGTCTGTGTCCCCACAGACCATCAGTGTTTATTCAACACGATCGTCCTCCTGAACTTGTTTCAGGATCTATGTTGAAGGTTTTCGTGTGAATTTTTATTAGACTGGAAAGATGCTGAAACGAGTTCAGCATGACGCGCAGAAGGAATTGACCTCCATGCCATGGTCTGTGTCCCCACAGACCATCAGCGTTATTCAACGAGGATCGTCCTCCTGAACTTGTTTCAGGATCTATGGTAAAGGTTTTTTTGTGGATTTATTGGACTGGATAGATGCTGAAACAAGTTCAGCATGACGCGCATAAGGAATTGACCTCCATGCCATGGTCTGTGTCCCCACAGACCATCAGCGTTACTCAACGAGGATCGTCCTCCTGAACTTGTTTCAGGATCTATGTAAAGGTTTTCTTGTGAATTTTATTAGGCTGGATAGATGCTGAAACGAGTTCAGCATGACGCGCAGAAGGAATTGACCTCCATGCCATGGTCTGTGTCCCCACAGACCATCAGTGTTTATTCAACACGATCGTCCTCCTGAACTTGTTTCAGGATCTATGGTAAAGGTTTTCATGTGAATTTTATTAGACTGGATAGATGCTGAATCAAGTTCAGCATGACGCGTAGAAGAAATTATCTAAGTGGTCTGTGAGGACACAGACCACGGTATTTTTATAATCGAAATGACCAATTACTTCGCTTTTTTAACCCCTTCAGAAGTCATTACCACACGTTTCATGGTGCCATCACTGTTATAATTCAGGTAATCAATGCAAACCGATCGCCTGAAGCTTCCTCCATCGTTATTAATCGCGCCATTGTGGTAAATGAAATATGATTTGCCTTTAAAATCGATAATAGATTGATGGTTTGTGTTAGAGTTTCCGGCAATTTCATTTAAAATGCCTTTGTATTCCCATGGACCATTGATGTTTTTACTCATCGCATACACAATCTTCTCCGGGAATTGCGAGGCATAAGATAAATAATACCATCCTTTGCGCTTGTGCACCCATGGCGCTTCCGTAAATTCAGGCAGATTTACCTTCTGGATTGTTCCATCCAATTCGATCATGTTTTTTTTCAACCTGGCATAATAACATTGCTGATTGCCCCAAAATAAATAAGCCTGACCATTATCATCAATAATTACCGTAGGATCGATATCATCCCAGCTGATTTTAACATCTGTCGTCATATCGTTGGTAATTAATGCCTTTCCAATCGCATCTTTAAATGGGCCTCTCGGATTATCCGCCACCGCCACACCGATTGATTTTCCATGGATGGTGCCATGGCTAATCGCTACGTACCAATAAAATTTACCATCCCTTTCAATCACCTGCGAAGCCCAGGCATCATCTTTTGCCCAGGCAAAGTCTTTTACGTTAAGCGGCGATTTATGTTCTTTCCAGGTCACCATATCGGCTGATGAATAACACAGCCATTCGTGCATCTCGTAGGTGTTTTTTTGTTTTGGTGCTACATCATGCCCAGTATACAAATAAACAGAATCGCCATAAACATAAGCGGCCGGATCAGCCGTGTATTTATCGGTAATAATCGGATTGCCTTTGGCAACGATGACTTTCTCTTGCGCGTTGATGGTGAAATGAACGATCGAAAGCATAAAAACCGATCCGTATATTTTAAAATTCTTCAACATATTTATTGTTTTAACAATTCGGTGAGCTCTTTTTCTTTGATGGTAAGGATGGTGCCGTGTCGCAAGCCTTTTGGTAAAGCGATTTTGTCTGAAACATCGGTCCAGTTTTTTAGATCTGCAGACTCAATTGCGCCATATTTATGATCGCGGTATTTATCGAAATACACCATCCACTTATTATCGGTTTTTAAGGTGGTTGGTCCTTCTGCCCAGTAATTTCCGGTAATTGGGTTTCCGGCTTTGCTGTAAGGGCCAGTTAGCTGATCGGCAAAAGCCATTTTGATATTCTTTTGAGCAGGTTCACGGGTTTCATCTTTCAAAAACATAACGAACTGCTTTCCATTTTTTACAATAGTAGCATCAATCACATTAAAGCCCGGATCGTAAAGCAGTTTGGTTTCCGAATAGGTTTTGAAATCTTTTGTCGTAACGTAATACATACGGTGATTGTAACCGCTTTCTTCAGTCGAAGCCGTTTCGTTAAACTTACCTGTAATGGTTGTGGCCCAATAAATCATATAGGTTTTGGTTTTGCTATCGTAGGTAATTTCTGGTGCCCAGGTGTTTCTTGCGCCATCTTCTTTAACCATAACAGGTAAAAACTGCTGTTCGCTCCAGTTGATCAGGTCTTTCGAACTGGCATAACCAATGCCTTTATCTTTCCAGCTCACCGTCCAAACCATATGAAATAAGCCATCTGCCCCGCGGACAATGCAGGGGTCTCTCATCAATTTATCTTTGCTTACCGTTGGCGTGAGGAAGGATTGATCATTTTTAAGTGCTGTCCATTTGTAGGCATCGTTACTATAAGCCAGGTGCAAACCATCTTCGCCATTACCTTTAAAATAAGCAAAGAGATAAACTGCTTTTTTAGACTGTGCCTGTACATGATAACATGCTGATAGCAAAAAGATGGAAAGGTATATTAGTTTTTTCATTGCTTTATTTTTGTTCTACAACGATTACAAATCCACCATAAGGTTTCATTTTAACAGGAGGTGGGGATTTAAGATCGATGGCTCCGGTTATAAAATTCGATCCCTGATCTTCATCTGTAATTACCTCAGCAGATTTTGCATTGAATTTTGAAAAATCGATGTTGATCAGCTTATCTGCATTTTCTCCATTTATTCCGGCGATATACCATTTTGAACCTGATTTACGCGCCATCACTACAAATTTTCCCGGGTAACCATCAATCAGTTTGGTGTCATCCCAGGCAGCAGGAAAGCCTTGGAGAAAAGATTTAATATAAGCGGGTACTGTTGCCATGCCATCAGGTGATTCGGCCAGGTGCTGTACGCCAGATTGAAAAATTACAGGTAAGGCCAGTTCGAATGCTCCGGTGGTTTTACGTTTAATATTTGGAATTTTAGACAGGTTCATTGGCGTAAAATCCATCGGATCGAAGATATTCCTGGTGAACGGAATGGTAGTGGCATGTAAAGGCTCTTCGTTGGCATTGTTCTGATCGAAAGTGATGAATTCCATCCCTTTGATCGACTCCATGGTGACTAAGTTCGGATAAGTACGCTGCCATCCCCTGGGTAAAGTTGCACCATGACAATTTACGCTTAAGCCAAATTTTGCTGCATCTTCGAAAAGTTCGAGGTAATAGCGGATCATCGATTGGCCATCGCCACCAAAAAAATCGATTTTGATGCCCTTAATGCCCATTTTTTTCAATAAGGCAAATTCCTTTAAACGGTTTTCGCGGTTAGTCAGTTTATTTTTTGGCGTGTATTTTACGGTATTCCAATCGCCGGCAGAGTTATACCAAAGTAATAAACCCACGTTTTTCGATTTGGCATAATCGGCTAGTTGCTGCATTTTTTCATATCCGATTTTGGTGTCCCAGTCCACATCAATCAGGCAGTATTCCCATTTCATATCAGCTGCGAAATCGATATATTTTTTCTGGATGTCGTACACGATTGAATTGTCTTTTAACATGATCCAGCTCCATGAAGCTTTTCCCAAAGGAAATAAATCGGGATTGATTTCTGCTTTTGCAGGAGCAGCTAAATCTGTACCTAAGGTAGATTCGGTTACTTTTTTAAGGCTGCCAACGGCAATTACCCTCCATGGTGTGTACCAGGGCAAGGTAGACTCCGGATTTACGTTTTGGTTGGTAAAAGCTTCGCGTGCATCTGGAAA
Organism: Pedobacter folensis; assembly: GCF_056490665.1. Taxonomy (NCBI): domain Bacteria; kingdom Pseudomonadati; phylum Bacteroidota; class Sphingobacteriia; order Sphingobacteriales; family Sphingobacteriaceae; genus Pedobacter; species Pedobacter folensis. The sequence continues at coordinate 1,987,648 of NZ_JBWJIF010000001.1, read as the reverse complement.
ACCAACCTGGTAATTTCCATCAGGCGAATTTTGCTTCAAGCGTGTAGCACAATAACTGCCATCTAAACCCACTTCGGTAAGCAACAGCCAGGTATCTTTGTAGTTGAAAAGCGCCGGGTAAACCCAGCCGGCTTCGGTTGGCGCAGGCGTACCCACGCTGATCTCTTTTTTGTAATATTCTTCATATGATGGATTGGTGCTTTCCCAGCCAGTTTTTGCAACCGACATGGGCTGCATCCATGCTTTTGTACTTTCGAAGAAATGAAAAGCTGTTTTTTCTTCCGTAATTTTTTTGAGTTGCGTATCGGCATCAGGGAAATAATAACGGAATGCTACCCCATCATTGGAAACCTGAAAAATAACGTCCATTTTTTTTGAAGATGCATTTTGCAGGTGCAGAATTCTTTTGTTGGCCAGGTATTGATTGTTTAACCTCTTGCCGTTTTTTAAAGTATAGCTGTCTTTAATCAGTTCGTTTTTCGAAACCGATAAAACGGAAAGATTTTTAGCGAAATCGGCATCTTCACGGATTAAACCCAATGCTGAATTGGACAATACCGGAATTGAGTTTCTGTTAATGGTGTAAAAAAGAGATTTATCTTTCAGGAAAACAGAAACACGAAGTGCCTTATCCGGACTTACAATTTCATATTTGCTTTGTCCTTTTAGTACCTGAGTAGCTGATAACAATAAAAGTACGATGCTTGTGATTTTATATTTCATCTTCGTTTATTTTAATTCCAATACCACAACAGATTGTGCAGGCAATTCTACTTTTAATGCGTTACCGGATTTTTTTGCACCGGTAAATTTTGCATTATGTACTTTGTCCGAATCGTTAAAGGTATTTACATCGGTTAGTTTGGCTGAGGTTAAAATCTGTCCGGTAACCGAACTCCATTTCAAGCCATCTAAAACCGTACTTAATACAATTTTCTTGTTCGGATCTAAATTCACCATAGAAATATGGATCGCACCGCTTGCATCCTGCGAAGCAGAAACATTTAAAGCCGGAATTTTCTGATCGCCTACAGTGTAGTCAGGACTGGTAAAGGCAATTGGTAAGTATTTCGCATCCTGGTGTACTTTGTACAGATCAAAAACATGGTAAGTAGGAGTCAGGATCATTTTATCCTTTTCGGTTAAAATTAAGGCCTGTAGCACATTAACTGTTTGTGCCAGATTAGCCATTTTAACACGATCGGAATGGTTATTGAAAATGTTAAGCGTAGTTCCTGCAATTAAGGCGTCGCGTAAACTATTCTGCTGATATAAAAAACCAGGGTTTGTTCCAGGTTCTACATCTGTCCAGATTCCCCATTCATCAACCACTAAGGCTACTTTCTTTTTAGGATCGTATTTATCCATGATAGCGGAGTGTTTGGTTACGAGTTCCTCCATTTTCAAACAGTTTTTCATGGTTGAAAAGTATTGTGCTTCATCAAATTTGGTTGCCGATCCTTTAACACCCCAGTTTCCAGTTGGGATGGTGTAATAGTGTAAGGTTAATCCCCACATCTGATTACCGATGTTTTTCATACAGGTTTCAGTCCAGTTGTAATCGCCTGAATTTGCGCCACTGGCAATCCTTTTTAAGGGAGCACCCGGATAGTTGCGTGCATAAGTAGCATACCTGCGGTATAAATCAGAGTAATAGGCGGGCGTCATGTTGCCACCACAGCCCCAGCTCTCGTTACCCACGCCCCAGAAAGAAACTTTCCAGGGTTTTTCTCTTCCATTTTGGCTACGGATAGCTGTCATCGGACTTACGCCATCAAAATTCAAATATTCTACCCATTTGGCCATTTCTTCAACCGTTCCGCTGCCTACATTGCCTGCGATGTAAGGTTCGCAATCGAGCATCTGGCAGAGGTCTAAAAACTCATGTGTACCAAAACTATTGTCTTCGGTTACGCCGCCCCAATTGGTATTTACCATTTTCGGACGTTGGTTTCGTGGGCCGATACCATCTCTCCAGTGGTATTCATCGGCAAAACAGCCACCCGGCCAGCGCAGGTTCGGAACTTTTATCTTCTTTAAAGCCTCTACAATATCCAAACGGATCCTTCCTTTATTTGGAATGGTAGAATTTTCATCCACCCAAAAACCATCGTAGATACAGCGGCCCAAATGTTCAGAAAAATGACCGTAAATATGTTTGCTCACGATCTGATCGCCGGCAGGTTTAATGGTTAACTGCGTTTCGTTTTGTGCCTGCGCAAAAATGGAGCAGCAGAGCATCGTGGCAGAGAAGAGTAGTTTTTTCATCATGATCTCGTTAAATCTATGGGTTGAATGGGATTTTGATCACATTAAAAGAATAAGGTTTTAAAGCGATGTTCAGTTTTTTGCCTTTTAAATTAATGGTGCTTTTTTGCGGACTTACCGCTTCAGGATTTTCGAAAGAGTTGAGCTGATTCAGGTTGCTGTTCGCTATTTCCTCATTGGTGGCTTTACTTTTTAATTTCATTTTTCCTTCCAGGTTGAAATCGATGTTTTGTGCCTGACCTGAGTTGTTGGCAATTTTAATGATCAGTTCTTTTTTGACCTGATCGGTTACCGCAGAAGCATAAAGCCCATCCTGACCAATAATGTTTTTCTCATCAAGTGTAATGGAAACCACGTCTGTTCCTTTGTTGGTTGAAAACTGTTTCTGCACATAATAATCCGGGGTGCCGTAAGATTTTAAATTATCTACCCAGATCATATCGGGTGCCCACTGCCAGGCATCAATATGTGCAAAGAGTGGAGCATATGAGGCCATTTGCACTACATCAGCATTGCGCTCTAAACCCGTCATTAACGAAGCCGAAGCCAGGGCGCTTTGCCAGTTATTTTTGCTGCTGCCTGTCAGGTTTTTATCCGCATGAACGGCATACTCACCAACAAAAATCTTCGAGCTGTTTCTGGGATAGTTATCATAACGACCCGCATTTTTCAAAAACCAATCGGCAGGGCGGTAATAATGCTCATCAATAAAATCGGCGTTGTTGCTTCTTAATGTCGTATTGAGTAGGTTAAAGCGCTCGCCTTCAGGATCTGTTCCCGAGCTGTTGATCAGCTTAAAATCGGGATATTTGGCTTTTATGGCTTTGGTGAAAATGGCAACTCTTTCCAGATATTGTGGCCCCCAGTTTTCGTTTCCAACACCCATCATTTTTAAATTGAAAGGTTTGGGATGCCCCATCTCCGCACGCATTTTTCCCCATTTCGTTGTCACCTCACCATTGGCAAATTCGATGAGGTCCAAAGCATCCTGTACATACGGATCGAGTTCATCAAGGCTCGCCACTTCAGCTGAATTAAACTGACAGGCCATACCGCAATTTAATATCGGAAGTGCATCAGCGCCTATATCTTCTGCCAGTTGGAAATATTCGAAAAAGCCTAAACCAAAACTCTGGTAATAATCGGGTGCAGGGCGGTGTGCAAATTCCGTATTCCAGCGGTTCATAATCAGTTGTCTGTTTTCAATCGGACCGATGGTTTTCTTCCATTGGTAACGGTTGGCCAGATCAGTTCCTTCTACAATGCATCCTCCCGGAAAACGGATAAAACCGGGTTTCATATCGGCCAGTAACTGCACCATATCGGCCCTTAATCCTTGCGGACGGTTTTTCCAGGTATCGCCAGGGAACAGCGAAATCATATCGAGGTCGATATTGCCATTTCCCTGAAACAGAATAGAAAATTTGGCTTTCGGATCGGTTTCGGTAGCGGTAAAACTTGCCGATTGTTTATGCCAGTCGTTACCCGTTTGGTCTGGCGTTAAACTCCCTTGTCCGATGATTTTATTGTTCGCATCTTTTAGTAAGAGTACGAGTTTAACGCCTGGTTTTGATTGACGGTACATCAGTGAAAAATCGTAGCGCAGCCCTTTTTTTACGCCGATGCCTTTAAAACCCTCGTTAAGGAGTTCAAAATCGTCAGTTTGTTTTTTTACCTGTAAATATCTTGGATTGGCGGTGTTTACTTCCTTACGGTTTACCACCAGTATTTCACCTTCCTGTGGTCTTTTTCGCTGGATGGTCCAGCCCATTAATGGTTTTGCAAACTCAAATGAACGGTTTTTGATCAGTTCGGCATAAATACCACCATCAGCACCAAAGTTAATATCCTCAAAAAAAACACCCCACATATTCGGCTGCACCCTGGCAATAGCATGGTCTGTTTTCACTTTGATCACTTTTGCCGTTTGCGCCTGCACTTCCGGGAGATGTCCAATTCCAATTACAGCATACACTATGCACGCCGAAAACACACTTTTTACGGGGTAATTTAATTTCATACGGTTTAATATTTGGAAGATCTAATGGTAAAAGTAAAATATTTAAAATAATAAACGTCATAAGAACATTTATTTTTTTCTTCATTGATAATTTTGTTTGTAAATTCTACAATCTTAGCATGGCTAAAAACAATGCAGATCACTCAAATGTGGATAGAGGTAGTAAAAGGGTTTAGTAAAGTAACTTTTTACTTGATGTTTAAAATTTATTTTATTGAAACCTTTAAAATCTTTCTTGTAACATATTGTCATCGTGAAAAAGCAGGATACTACAGGATGCGCCTTCAAAATATACTATTTACATTCGACATGAATCATTTAATGGCCGCTACCCCGCGGCGGTTAAAATTCACTAACCAATAACACATGATGAGCCTTCATTTCTTCAATATTTTGGTATTGACTATGTTTTTTTGTAGGGCTTTTGTGTGCAAAATAGTTGGTGCAAATGCTTGACAAAAGAATTATGAAGCTCAAAAAATACATTTTGCTATGCCTTTTAAGTGCAGCAACACTTTGCGGTTCGGCGCAACAAAAAGCTGCAGATAAACAATCGGTTAAACTCTTTTTTGAGAAATCATACCTACAGTTAGACCGTAGTTATTACAGTACTGGCGAAGATGTTTGGTTTAGCGCCTACCTGGTAAATGGAAAAAGCAGTAGTTTAACCGCTACCAGCAATAATTTATATGTGGAACTGCTTTCTCCAAAATCAGAAGTTTTAGACCGGAAAATGATCAGGTTGGATGGTGGATTAGGGAAAGGTGATTTTAAACTGAAAGATTCTATTCCGTCAGGTTGGTATGGCATTCGGGCTTACACCAATTGGATGCGGAACTTTGGTGACGATTTTGTTTTCCAGAAACGGATCCACATTAGCAATAACATTATCGAGAACGCTTCTTATTTTACACGTAATCCGGTTAAAAAAAACGATGTTTCCAATTTGAAGAAATCGATAGCTTTTTTCCCTGAGGGTGGTTCATTAGTTGAAGAATTAAGCAGTATTGTAGCCTTTAAAACGAATGATGACCTTGGGAATGGGATCAAAGCAACAGGAAGTGTAGTCTCCTCAAAAGGAGATACCGTAACCACTTTCCAAAGCACTGATGCTGGAATGGGCATTTTTGCTTTTACGCCCAAAGCCGATGAGAAATATAAGGTTGAAGGATTTTATGGTAAAGAAAAGTTTTCTTCCGAAATGCCCGTCAGCCTTAAAAAAGGACTTTCATTACGTATTACGCATGATTCTTTAAATATAAAAGCAAACATTAGTGCCAATGAATTGATGTTTAGCGAGCTGAAGGATAAGAATATTTCGCTCGTCATTAAACATGCAGGTGATCATATTTACTCCGGATCGGTTAAATTAAGTAAAGCTACGGTATCGGTATCTATCCCAACAAAAGGTTTCCCAAATGGTATTGCAAGTATAACCCTTTTGGATGACCAGAACAGGCCGAATTGTGAACGACTTATTTTTATACAGGACGAAAATAAGGTCAATTTCTCCATCATTCCCAACAAAACGGTTTATAAACCCAGAGAAAAAGTGCTGATTAAGGTTAAAGCAACCAATTTTCTGGGGCAGCCAGCTCAAACGGCATTTTCTTTTGCTGCGGTTGACGGACTTATTCCGGATGATGGAAATGATATTGTTTCGTATTTGATGCTGCAATCGGAAATAAAAGGAGATATTAAAAATGCTTCGCAATATTTCGATGTTAAAAACGCATCGCGCTTAAAACAACTCGACCTATTGTTGCTTACCCAGGGCTGGAGAGATTATACCTGGAGAAAACTGGCCGATTCGGCAATTAAAATAAGCTATTTGCCTGAACCCGGCATTACGATAAAAGGACTCGTGCGAGAGAAACTGGCTGATAAACCCCTTCCGAATATGAATATTACCCTGTTCGGGACTAATTTTACCGGTGATAAAATCTTTACAACAAAAACCGATCAGAATGGACGTTATTTTCTGGATGGACTCAGTTGGTATGGCAATCAAACGGTAAAAATTTCATCAAAAGATGATAAGGGGAAAAAAGGGGGCTGGTTACAGATCGATACACTGATCAAACCCTTAAATTTAGCGCCCTTTAAACCGATCTCATCTGGAATTTCGAACACCCTGAACGTAGAAATTGGAAAGCGCATGGATTATAACCGGACTTATAAGTTTGGCGATTCGATCAGCTTGAAAGATATTGAAATTAAAGCCGCTCAAAATAATAAGGTGGTCCTGTTTCAGGATATACTTACCTCATTTGGCTATCCTGAGGAAGTTTTCAATATTTCAGCAGCCGATTATTCTTATAAAGGATTGGAGCATTTTCTGTTAACAAAGGCCAAAGGAAGTTATCCGGCAGAAGAAAACGATACACTGGGAAATGAAGGCATTACTTTTCTTGCCAATGGAAAAAAAGTTAGACCGGTGATCAAAGTAAACAACAGGGAAGAGCTCTTTACCGAGCGATTGGATTACTATAGTTTAACCATGGATCAGATTAATCAGGTTAGAATTCAGCATTTGTTAAACAGCAGTGGGAAAGATGTATTCCTGATTAGCCTTAATTTGAAAGATGAGGCTTTACGCGGACCAAATTTAGATTTGCTGAACCTCAATTTAAACGGTTATTATGCCGCAAGAACTTTTTATTCGCCAAATTACAGCAGTCCGGCAACACCAAATAAAGATTTACGTACCACTGTATTCTGGGCGCCATCGGTAAAAACCAACCAAAATGGCGAAGCCACGATTAGCTATTTCAATGGCGATAACAAAACAGATATTTTGATCAAAGCCGATGGAATTACGGATAAAGGAGTAGCAATATCGGGTAAAACAAGCTATAAAGTTCAATAACCTTCAGTTAAACCATGAATCAAACCTATTTTTTAATTAGCATTTATAAGCCTTTATGATTAAAATCATTATAACCTCCTGCTTCATTTTTAGCCTATTCTGCGCGACCACACTTTTCGCTCAACGCGAAATGGAAGCACTTGGCAGAGGTATTGTGGCCGTACACATGCCCGGCGACAGTGTTTTTGTCAGCTGGCGGGTTCTAGGTACCGATCCCGATCAGATTTCTTTTAACCTCTACAGGAGAACAAACCATTCAGATCCTGTAAAACTGAACCAAAATCCAATAACCGGAGCAACAATTTTTACGGATAAAAAGATAGATTTTACAGTTGAAAATCAATGGTTTGTAAAACCGGTGATCAATGGAAAAGAAAAGGCCGAAAGTGCTGCTTTCACATTGCCTCAAAATACGGAGGCAAAACCTTATTTATCTGTTCCCTTAAAAACACTGGCAGGTTATACGCCTAACGATATTTCAGTTGGGGATTTAGATGGCGACGGGGAATATGAAATTGTTTTACACCAGGTGGGCATAGGAAAAGATAACTCGCAGGCGGGTATCACAACAGATCCCTTACTGGAGGCGTATAAATTAGATGGTACGTTTTTATGGCGCATTAATTTAGGAAAGAATATCCGTGAGGGTGCGCATTATACCCAATTTATGGTGTACGATTTAGATGGAGATGGCAGAGCAGAAGTGGCCTGTAAAACAGCTGATGGCACAATGGACGGAAAAGGGAAGTTTATAGGCGATACCACTAAAGATTGGCGAAACAAAAATGGATATATTTTAGCAGGCCCCGAGTTTTTAACTGTTTTTGATGGCTTAACCGGAGCAGAAATTACCACTACGCAATTTATTCCCCCGCGTGCACCGAATCTGGAGCCCTCAACCGATGAATTAAAGAAAAGCTGGGGTGATGGTTATGGAAACAGAATGGACCGCTTTTTGGCTGCAATAGCTTATCTCGATGGAAAACATCCCAGTTTAATTATGAGCAGGGGCTACTATACCCGAACTTTTATTACCGCCTGGGATTTTAAAGGTAAAAAACTGCACAAAAGATGGGCTTTTGATAGTGGCGACCCCGGAAATAAAGGCTATAGCGGGCAGGGAAACCATAATTTAAGCATTACAGATGTAGATAATGATGGCAAGGATGAAATTATTTATGGGGCCATGACCATTGATGATAATGGAAAGGGTTTGTACACCACTGGTTTAGGGCACGGAGATGCGTTACATGTTGGCGATCTGGATCCGGACCGGCCAGGATTGGAGGTTTTTGATATTCAGGAAAAATTTTCTGATGCGGGAGCAAGCTTCAGAGATGCCAGAACCGGAGAAATATTATGGAAAAAAGCATCTGTAAAGGCCGGCGAAGATGGCGAAGGCCCTGGTAGGGGACTGGCTTTAAATATCGATCCAAGGTATAGAGGTTCAGAATGCTGGGTTGCAGGTGCAGGCATAACCGGAATGTTCGATGCGAAGGGGAACAAAATTTCGTCAGTTACCCCGAGTGTTAATTTCGGTATTTTTTGGGATGGAGATTGCCAGAGCGAAATTCTAAATTCGACGACAATCGATAAATGGGATTACGAAAACGCCAAAACGGTTAGGTTGCTCAATGCAAGGATGTATAACTGTTTATCAAACAATGGCACTAAATCAACCCCGGCTTTATCGGCTGATATTTTAGGCGACTGGCGCGAAGAAGTAATTTATCGCACGGCTGATGCCCGTGAATTGAGGATTTTTACCACCACCATTCCAACCACGCACCGTTTTTATACCTTCATGCACGATCCGCAGTACCGTTTGAGCATTGCCTGGCAAAATGTGGGCTATAATCAGCCCCCGCATACCAGTTTTTACATGGGCGACGATATGAATAAACCACCAAAACCAAATATTAAATTAATCGGGTACCATCAATAACATTAAACAAGAATGAGAAAATATAGCTTTATCCTGGCAGGAATGATCATCATCATTTCATCTTTTGCCTTTATTGCGCAGCACAAACCGGCTCTTCATACCATTGGCGATTCTACCGTTCGCAATTCGAACAAAGAAACCTGGGGCTGGGGAACACCAATTGCATCCCTGTTCGATACCACAAAAATCCATGTAGAAAATAATGCCATGGCCGGGAGAAGTACACGCACTTTTTTATCAGAAGGCCGGTGGGATAAGGTCCTGGAAACATTAAAACCGGGCGATTTCGTTACGATGCAGTTCGGACACAATGACGGAAGTGCACCTGATACCACCAAAGCCGGTAGAAGAGGTGTGTTAAGAGGCACCGGTGAAGAAACCAAAGTACTAACCTGGCCTGATGGAAAGGTAGAAACGGTACATACCTATGGCTGGTATATCCGCAAATTTGTACGCGAAACCAAAGCCAAAGGCGCTACGCCGATTGTATTATCGATGATCCCCAGGAACATTTTTAAAGATGGCAAAGTGCTTCGGGCGAATAACGATTTCGGAAAATGGGCCGCTGAAGTTGCGAAAGAAGAAAATGCTTATTTCGTCGACCTCAATAAAATTACAGCCGATAAATATGATGCGCTCGGTCCGGATAAAGTAAAACAATATTTCCCCGGCGACCATACCCATACCAATTTAGACGGTGCAAAAGTTAACGCCGAATCTGTTGTAGAAGGGATTAAAGAATTGAAAGATTGTAATTTGAAAAAGTATTTGAAAGACTAGAAGACGGAGGTCCGAAAGTCCGATGTCCGAAAATTAAGAAGCATAGCAAATCACCCGAAAATCAATCTTAGTAATCTAATAATCTGTGTAATCAGCCCTGAAAGGGTGTAATCAATCCCGAGGGGAGTAATCATTATCATATGAAATCAACTAAATACCTATATCTAATTCTCTTAACTATCTTCATTATCTTTTCTTCCTGCATCATCTTGAAACAGCAGGACAAACCCACTTTATTCCTCATTGGCGATTCGACCGTTAAAAACGGGAAAGGCAAAGGCGATGGTTCTTTATGGGGCTGGGGAAGTTTTATCGATAATCTATTTAATACCGAAAAAATCAATGTCGAAAATGATGCACTTGGCGGCACCAGCAGTCGTACTTTTCAAACCAATGGTTTGTGGGATGCGGTTTTGGCAAAAGTAAAAAAAGGCGATTTTGTGATGATGCAGTTTGGCCATAACGATAGCAGTCCGCTGGATGATACCGCCCGTGCCCGTGGTACCATAAAAGGCATCGGAACGGAAAGTAAAGAAATTTACAACCCGATTAAGAAAAAGCAGGAAGTGGTATACACGTATGGCTGGTACCTGCGCAAATTCATTAGCGATATAAAAGCTAAAGGCGCAACACCGATTGTTTGCTCACCAATTCCGCGCAATCCGGTTAAAGATAACGCGGTGGTTTTAGCCAACGACAGTTATGCGGGTTGGGCTGAAGCGGTGGCAAAAGCTGAAAAAGTCGATTTTATTCCATTAAATCAGCTCATTAAAGATCAATATGCCGCTTTAAATGCGACTGAGGTAAAGACCTTTTTTACCGAGAAAGACCACACCCATACCAACGAAGCCGGTGCAAAGTTAAATGCAACGGCTGTGGTAGAAGGTCTAAAGAAATTAAAAACCAATAAACTGAATAGCTACCTGAAATAAGTCACCGGGCAGGATACTACAGGATGCTTTCCTGCCGATATTGTTTTATTTTAACAGCCTAACCAAATACCAGCGGTGATAAGCCGTTCAATTTTATGCAGATACAGATAAACCGGGTGTTCATAGTGCTGATAAGCATGGCTTTAATATTTTTAAGCATTCCGAAAACACATGCCCAAAGTATTTCACTGGCAGGCAAATGGCGTTTCAAAATAGATGCTAAAGATGAAGGCATAAAAGGAAAATGGTATTCATCCGTTCTTCCTGAATCCGTTAATCTACCAGGTTCGATGGCCGAAAATTTAAAAGGCGACGATATTACTTTAAAAACAAAGTGGACCGGAAGCATTTACGATAGTTCTTACTTTTTTCATCCACGTTTAGAAAAATACCGTAAACCCAATAACTTAAAAATACCTTTCTGGTTAACCCCTGCCAAACATTATACCGGTGCTGCCTGGTATCAGAAAGCTATTGAAATCCCCGCCAGCTGGAAAGATAAGCGGCTGGTATTATCTTTAGAATACCCACATTCCGAAACAAGGGTTTGGATAGACGATATCGAAATCGGTACGCAATTTACCTTTGTAGTCGCTCAGAATTTTGAACTCCCGCCAAATTTAAAAGTAGGAAAACATACCATCACTTTACTGATTGATAACCGCATCAAGGCAATCAATGTAGGGCAGGATTCGCATAGTTTAACCGATCATACCCAGGGCAACTGGAATGGGGTAGTTGGCAAAATGGAACTGCTGGCCGGCTCGCCTGTTTATTTTGATGATATCCAGGTTTACCCTGATCTGAAAAATAAGTCTGCCAGAGTTAAAATCCAGTTGAAAGCCAATGCTGGCACATCCTCTACAGGGAAAATTACGTTGGCTGCTACAACTTTCAATACCAAAAATATCCTGCAGGTCAAACCAGTAACAGCTGTTTATCAGATCACCAATGGTGAAGGCAGACTGGAAATCAATTTGCCAATGGGCAATAAAATAGCCACCTGGGATGAGTTCGATCCGGCATTGTACCGTTTAACCGCCACACTGAATTCGAAAGACGGTAAAAAAGACGAGAAAAAAATACAGTTCGGCATGCGCGAATTTAAAGCGGTAGGCAGAACTTTTGAAATCAATGGCCGTCCGGTTTTTTTACGCGGTACGGTTAATAATTGCGAATTTCCGCTAACCGGTTACCCATCAATGGATGTTGCGGCATGGGTACGTATTTTTAAAATTTCGAAAGCCCATGGCTTAAACCATATGCGTTTTCATTCATTTTGCCCTCCTGAAGCTGCCTTTATTGCCGCAGATCAGATAGGTTTTTACCTGCAGCCAGAAGGACCGAGCTGGGCCAATCATGGTTCGTCAATCGGAGATGGAAAACCGATCGATCAGTTTATTTATGATGAAACCAACCGCATGGCTAAAAGCTATGGCAATTATGCATCTTTTTGTATGATGGCCTATGGAAATGAGCCACGTGGCAGGCAGGTTGAATACCTGACCAAGTTTAATAATTACTGGAAAGCCAAAGATTCGAGACGATTATATACCGGCGCATCGGTTGGTGGAAGCTGGCCGGTTATTCCAAACAACGAATTTATGGTACGTGCAGGTGCCAGGGGTTTAGACTGGGGCAGAAAACCAGAAAGCATTTCAACTTATGCCAAACAGATCGAACAGTTTACGGTGCCCTTTGTGGCACACGAAATGGGTCAGTATTGTGCCTTCCCCAATTTCGATGAAATTAAAAAATACACCGGTGTTTATCGAGCAAAGAACTTCGAAATGTTTCAGGAAGATCTTAAAGACCACGATATGGCTGATCAGGCGCATGACTTTTTAATGGCTTCGGGCAAATTACAGGCACTTTGTTATAAAAACGAAATCGAAAAAGCATTGCGGACGCCAAACTACAATGGTTACCAGCTTTTATCCTTAAATGATTATCCCGGACAGGGAACGGCACTTGTTGGTGTATTGGATGCCTTCTGGGATGAGAAAGGTTATATCACCGCCAAAGCATTCAAACGTTTTTCTAACAGCACGGTACCCTTATTAAAAGTTTCGAAGTTTGTTTTTACCAATAACGAAACCTTAGCAGCTGCGGTAGAAGTGGCCCATTTTGGGAAAGCACCGATAGAAAATGCGAAACTCTCCTGGACGCTCAAAGATGAAGGCGGCACAAATGTGGCGAAAGGTAGTTTCGATCCTAAAACCTTAGCCATAACCAATTGTATAACGATAGGAGAGATTAAATTTCCCCTAAATAGCATTACCAAAGCCACAAAACTAAAATTAGAAGTTACCATTGATGGAACTGAATTCGCGAACGACTGGAGTTTCTGGGTTTATCCTGCAGAATTACCACAGGTTAAAAGCAATGTATATTACTGTACCAGTTTAGATGACAAAGCCCAGTCGGTTTTGGCCGAAGGGGGCAATGTTTTCCTCAATGCATCAGGCAAAGTGGTAAAAGGAAAAGAAGTGGTGCAGACTTTTTTACCGGTATTTTGGAATACCTCTTGGTTTAAAATGCGTCCGCCACATACACTGGGTATTTTATGCGACCCAAAACACGCTGCTTTTAATAATTTTCCGACCGATTTCCACAGCGATATGCAATGGTGGGAGATTGTCAATAAATCGCAGGTGATGAACCTCGAAGATTTTCCATCGGGCTTTAAACCAATTATTCAGCCGATCGATACCTGGTTTCTGAACCGCCGTTTGGCGCTGGTTTTTGAAGCGAAAGTGGGCAAAGGAAAGTTGATTGTTTCGAGCGCCAATCTTTCGCCTGATTTAAAAGATAGCCCCGCGGCTCAGCAGCTTTATTTCAGTTTGCAGCAATACATGATGTCTGATCAGTTTAATCCAAAATATGAAGTGGCTTTTAATACCGTAAAAGATATCTTCGAAAGTCCGTCGAAAATCCAGTTCGATACCTTTACAAAAGATAGTCCGGACGAATTAAAACCAAAACCGAAAACCAATTAAGATAAGCGAAACCACCATGAAGAAATTTATATTCAGCTCCGCTATACTATTCAGCATATCTGTCCAGTTACTTTTGGCACAGAAAATCCCAAATAAAAAGGAGGTTCTAAAAGTATTAAAATCAACAAATGCTTATTTCATGAATAAGTGGCCTGATGCCGGGAAATCGATCATAACCAACCGGGAAAGGCCAAGCAACATCTGGACAAGGGCCGTTTATTACGAAGGATTAATGAATCTTTATCAAATCCATCCTGAAAAAGCATATTACGATTATGCCGTTCAATGGGGGCAAAAACATAACTGGGGTTTAAGAAATGGTATTAGCACCAAAAATGCCGACGATCAGGCCTGTGGACAAACCTATATCGATCTTTATCTGATTGATCAACAGCCCGAGCGCATCAAGGATATTAAAGCCTCGATCGATCTGGTGATTAAATCGGGCAAGGTAAACGATTGGACCTGGATCGATGCGATACAAATGGGGATGCCTGTTTTCGCCAAATTGGGCAAATTATATAACGATACCACCTATTACAATTACATGTACAAAATGTACCTACACTCCAAAAATACTGAAGGTGGTGGTTTGTACAATGCCAAAGATGGCCTTTGGTGGCGCGATAAAGATTTTGTGCCGCCTTACAAAGAACCTAACGGAGAAGATTGTTATTGGGCTCGAGGAAACGGATGGGTTGTGGCTGCACTGGTACGTGTATTGGAAATTATCCCTGAAAATGAACCTCACCGCAATGAATATTTAAAAACCTATCATGAAATGATCAAAGCTTTGGTGCCGATCCAGCGTACTGATGGTTTTTGGAATGTAAGTTTACATGATGCCACGCATTTTGGTGGTAAAGAAACTTCAGGTACTGCCTTGTTTGTATATGGTATGGCCTGGGGGGTAAACCAGGGGATTTTAGATAAGGCGACTTATTTGCCTATCATTACCAAAGCCTGGAATGCCATGACCAAAGATGCTGTTCAGAAAAACGGATCCATCGGTTTTATGCAGGGAACAGGTAAAGAGCCAAAAGATGGGCAACCGGTAACCTATACCAGTGTACCTGATTTTGAAGATTATGGTTTGGGCTGTTTTTTATTGGTCGGAACTGAAGTTTATAAACTTAAAAAATAATGAAAATGAATGTCAGAAACCTGGCTGCTTTATCGGTATTAATGTGGTTGTTCTTGCTGCCAAAACAAAATATGGCACAAAGGGCAGGTATTGCTGTTTCTGAAATTAACAGTGTTTCATCGTTCCCGATTGTTGATGGAGGAAAAGTATCATCCATTTATATCGATGCAAAGGATGCTGAAGTCGTAGGTATTGCGGCTACTGCTTTTAAAGATGACATTCAATTATTAACTGGCCTTACTTCGCCGGTTTTTAAAAATAATACAACTTTGAGTGCCTATCCGATCATTATCGGTACGCTTGGGCAGTCTTTTTATATCGATCAACTGGCTAAGACTGGTAAAATCGATCGTACCACTTTAGTCGGCAAATGGGAAACTTTTTCGGTTTCGGTAATCGAAAATCCTGTCAAAGGCGTAAAAAGAGCATTGGTAATAGCTGGAAGTGACAGGAGGGGAACAGCCTATGGTGTATTTCAATTGTCAAGGATGCTTGGCGTATCACCCCTTTGTTGGTGGGCGGATGTGAAGCCTGCGCCCAAAAAATCGTTATACATTAAAGCTGGTCAGCCCTTAGTGGAGTCGCCATCAGTTAAATACCGTGGTATTTTTATCAATGATGAAGATTGGGGCATTCAGCCCTGGGCCGCTAAAATGATGGATACTGATGTGAAAGATATCGGTCCGAAAACCTACACCAAAATATTCGAACTGTTGCTCAGGTTAAAAGCCAATTACATCTGGCCGGGTATGCATCCTTCAACCAAAGCGTTTTATTATTATGCCAACAATCCGGTCATGGCCGATAAATATGCCATTGTTTTAGGTTCCAGTCACTGCGAACCGATGCTGCGGAATAATGTTTTCGAATGGGCAGAGAATTTTGAGCACGAATACGGTAAAAAACCTGGCGAATGGCGTTACGATCTGAATAAAAATGAAATGGCCAATTACTGGACCGACCGTGTAAAACAAGCTAAAAATTACGAATCGGTTTATACCGTGGGGATGCGTGGTATTCACGACGGCAGTATGCCCGGACCGAAAGATAAAAATGCAAAAGTAAAGTTGCTGGGCGAAATCATAACTGATCAAAGAACAATTTTAAGCAAGAATATTACTAAACCCGTAAGCACTATCCCACAGATTTTTTGCCCTTACAAGGAGGTTTTATCTTTATATCAGGCAGGATTGAAACTTCCTGATGATGTAACCATTGTCTGGGCGGATGATAATCATGGTTATATCCGTCAGCTTTCTAACCCTGAGGAACAAAAACGATCGGGCGGAAGTGGGGTGTATTACCATATTTCGTACTGGGGTGCACCGCAAGACTACCTGTGGCTTTCTTCTATTTCTCCATCCTTGATTTCTTGTGAGTTAACCAAAGCCTATCAGTACAAAGCCGATCGACTTTGGGTCATAAATGTGGGTGATATTAAACCTGCTGAAATGGAAACACAATTTGCGATGGACCTGGCCTGGAATGTAAATCAATGGAAGCCGGAAAATGCAGATCGATATGCCGAAAGCTGGGCTGCTGAAACCTTTGGCGCTGAGTTTGCAAAACCCATTGCCGATATTAAAGCCGTTTATTACCGTTTGGCACATGCTGCTAAACCAGAGCATATGGCCAGTGTTACTTTCACTGATGAGCAGGCCGAAGAAAGATTGGCCGCTTATGAAAAGATTTACAATCAGGCTAAAAGTTTAAATGATCAGATCCCTGCACGATTAAAAGATGCTTATTTCGAATTGATTTTGTATCCTGTTGAAGGTGCCATGCTGATGAACCAAAAGATTTTATACGCTAAAAAAAGTTTGGCCTTAGCGGCAAAGGGAGATCAGTCCGCTTTGACTTATTCGAAAAAATCAAAAGCTGCTTTTGAACAGATCCAGTTGATCACCAAAAAATACAATGAAGAAATTTCAGGTGGCAAGTGGAACGGCATGATGAGCTGGAAACCTCGCGATTTAGCGGTTTTTAAAATGCCAAAAGTAGCCGATTCTATTGCTGCGAAACCATCAGGCGCAGTAGCGAAAACTGAAAATAAAATTATTCTTCAGGCCGCTAAATATGCCGAGAAATCTGTTCCAAAAGGAGTAACATTACAAACTTTAAAAGGATTGGGCTTAGGCGGCGATGGTATTTCGGTTTATCCCTTTACTTTTAAACCAATTGATGAAAAAGAGATTAAAAATGCTGCTTATGCCATTTACAATGTTGATTTTAAAACACAGGGTGAGCACCAGATCGAAGTGAAATGCCTGCCTACGCAAGGGGTTAATAACGGCATTAAAGTGCGTTATGCCATTTCGGTAAATAACGACACGCCGCAAGTGATTAACATTTCTCCGGCTTCAGAAAATAACATCTGGAAACAGAATGTATTACAAGGTTACGCTTCAGGTTTGACCAAACACGAGATTAATAAAACAGGTAAATCGACGGTAAAAATTTATATGCTCGATCCGGGCTTGGTAATTAACCAGTTTGAAATACAATAAATATGATGAAGAAACTTTTAGCTTTTGCACTAACCTTAATTTTTATATTTTCTATTGCCAGGGCACAAAGCATTGGCGATTACAAATCTGGTTTTAAGAAAACAGGAAATACCATTTCATTTTCAACCACAAGGGGAGAAGTGAAATTTGAATTCTGTACACCGGAAATATTCAGGATCAGAAGCAGCTGGGACGGTAAATTCGAAGCCAACGAAAACCTGATGGTAATCAATTACAACTGGCCCAATGTTACGGTTAAAGTATCGGATAAAAAAGATCATTTTTTGCTTGCTACAGCAAAATTGGTTGTTAAATTATACAAGGCCCCTTTTAGAATTGATGTTTTTGATGCCAAAGGTAAATTGCTGAGTAGCGAAGTAAAGGGAGCGGTAAGTAAAGAAAATACGCAGGTTGGGGTGAGCAAAAAACTGCAGGCCGATGAACATTTTTTTGGTTTTGGCGAACGCATGGATTTTATGGATCGCCGTTTTAAAAAACTAACCTTAAATGTGGGCCGTGGCAAAGGTTTGCCACATGCTATTGGTGCTTACAATATATTAGAGGCCAATTATTGTCCGGTTCCGTTTTTTATGAGTACAAAAGGCTACGGTATTTTCTTCCATAATTCCTTTGCCACCGAATGGGATATGGGCGCCACGAAAAAAGATCAGTACAGTTTTAAAGCTGCTGATGGAGAATTGGATTATTATTTCATGTATGGGCCAACTTTTCCGTCCATTTTAGATCACTATACCAGTATTACCGGCAAATCGCCGATGTTACCGCAGTTTGCCTTAGGTTTACACGCAGGTACGTATAGCGGGGGTACATGGGGGCATGAGGCTCAATCTTCTGATCATTATGTGGTTGAGCTGGCAAAAAAATACAGGTCATTGGGAATACCGGTTGATCTGCTTTGGTTAGATTCTACCTGGCGCTTGTTTGGCGAAAATGGCGGTAAAGGTGCCACTTCTTTTGAATGGAGAGAAACCTTTAAAGATCCAAAATCGATGTTTGATAGCATTTACGCTATGAACTATAAAATGGTGGGCTTGCATCTTCGTCCGCGGTTTGATAATGCCAAAAAATTAAACCTGTTAGATCAGGCGAGGGAAAAAGGTTATACCTATCCTGAAAATGGTAAACCCGGCGAATTTGTAAACTTTTTCGATGAAAAGGCTACACAGTGGTGGTGGGATAACGGCGTAATGCGGGTAGCAAAATTAGGTGCAAAATTCCTCAAAACAGACGAAGGCAGTGCTTTTGGATCGCTGGCCAACGAAAGTGAGAAGGTTGGTCCAACCGGAAAAGATGCCGAACGTTTACATAATCTTTTCCCTATCGCTTATGCCAAAGCGCCGTTTTTGGAGTTTGAACGATTTAATGGTTTTAGGGGATTGAACCAAACCCGTGAAGGTTATTCAGGTATCCAACGTTATCCTTATATTTTCGCCGGCGATTGGCCTAGCGAATGGCAATATTTTGCTCCGGTAATTAAAGCGGGTTTAAATGTTGGTCTTTCAGGCGTAGGTTCATGGGCGCATTGTATGGGCGGTTTCGAGCATCAGGCTGATCCGGAATTGTATATCCGTTGGGTGCAGTTTGGGATGTTTAGTCCGATTGCCTTGGTTTTCGGGATGGATCACCCTGGTTATAAAGAGCCCTGGAAATATGGCGAAGATGCTTTGCGTAATTTCAAAAAATATGATCTGTTGCGTTACCGTTTATTCCCTTACCTGTACACGAGCATGCACCAGCAATATGAAACAGGTTTGCCGATGATGAGGGCTTTGGTTTTAAACCATCAGGATGACGAAAATGTATATGAAATTGGCGATCAGTATATGTTTGGCGATCATTTAATGGTCGCCCCGGTAACCACTAAAGGGGCCATTACCCGTTCTGTTTATCTGCCAGAAGGCACCTGGTTTAATTACTGGACAAACCAAAAATACGAAGGCAAAAGTTATCACCATGTGGTGGCGCCTTTAGATACGATTCCGCTTTTTGTTAAAGCGGGCAGCATTATTCCGATGCAGCCGGAAATGACCTACAGTGGCGAAAAACCCGTTGATGTGATTACCCTGGATGTTTTCCCTTACGACGAATCTAAATATGACCTGTATGAAGATGATAATTTAAGCGCGGCCTACAAAACAGGAAGTTTTGCTTTAACGAAGATCACCTCTTCATTAACCGCATCAAATTTTACACTGAAAGTGGCCAAACCAACAGGAAGTTTTAAGCCAGGTAAGCATAAATATCTGGCCAAAATACATTGGACAGGAAAAGCTGATCCAACAACGGTCTCGGAGAATGGGCAAAAAATAAAAGCTTTAAAAACACCAGATCGTTTAGATAAAACTGAGGGCTGGTTTTATGATACCAGGAATAAAATACTCTGGATTAAATCAGCCGGAGATAACAGTGCAGATTTGAACTTTGTCGTGAATTAATGGGGAGTTCCTCGGTCTGTGTCCTCACAGACCGAAACTGAACGATTTTTTGGCAGAGAATAATAACTAGTGGTTCGTGGGGACACGAACCACGGAAGAAATAAAATCCTTAAATAATAAAATTGATCACATGAAAATTGCATTTAAGATGAAACTTAAACCCGGTTTTGAAAAAGAATACAAAAAGCGCCACGATGAGATCTGGCCAGAGCTATCAACTTTATTAAAAGAAAATGGGATCAGCGATTATTCTATTTTTTTAGATGAAGAAACCAATACCCTTTTTGCTGTGCAACAACAAAACGGCAGCTCCTCGCAAGATTTGGGCAGCACACAGATTGTACAGAAATGGTGGGCATACATGGCCGATATTATGGAAACCAATGCCGATAATTCTCCAAAAACATTCCCTTTAGAAATGGTATTCCATTTAGATTAACGATATGCAATTACATCGATTCTGTTCTGTTCTGCTGTTTAGTACGCTAACTTTTGGTCTGGCCAAAGCACAAAAGCCTGTAAAAAATACCGGTAGCTGGCCGGTTATCGAAAAGCAGATGAAACCCTGGACCCGCTGGTGGTGGATGGGGAATGCTGTAGATGAACAGAATTTAGACCTTGTTTTAAAGAAATATGCCGATGCTGGCCTCGGTGGAGTAGAAATCACCCCAATTTATGGAGCCAAAGGCTTTGAAAAACAATATCTCCAGTTTTTGTCTCCTGAGTGGATGAATATATTACACCATACGGTAAATAAAGCCAATACTTTAGGCCTGGGGGTTGATATGAATACGGGTACAGGCTGGCCGTTTGGTGGTCCGCAGATTAAACCCGAAAACGCTGCAACCAAACTGATTACCCAGCAATACACGCTCAAAGCGGGCGAAAAGTTAATGGAAGCCATTAAGGTTAAAGAAGCCAAACAGGATTTCGCGCAGTTACAGGCTTTAACCGCTTACGGTAATAATGGCGAGGTACTCAATTTGCTTTCTAAAGTTCAGGCTGATGGATCTTTAAATTGGTCGCCCACTAGTGGCAGTTGGGATATTTATGCTGCTTTTGCAGGTAAAACACGGCAAATGGTTAAACGTGCTGCCCCGGGAGGAGAAGGTTTTACTTTAGATCACCTCGATAAAAATGCAGTCGATGTTTACCTGAAAAGATTTTCGGATGCTTTTGGAAGCAAACCACAAGGTGTTCGCTCATTTTTTAACGACAGTTACGAAGTGTATGGCGCAACATGGACGCCAACCTTCTTTCAGGAATTTAAGAAAAACAGAGGTTACGACCTGGCCAGTTATATTAAAGAATTAAGCGGTAAAGATTCTACAAACGAAAACATAGCCCGTTTAAAATCAGACTATCGCGAAACCATGGATGAACTTTTGCTGCATAATTTTACGCAAAACTGGACCGGTTGGGCTCATCAGCTTAAATCGGCTACTAAAAACCAATCGCATGGATCGCCGGGTAATCTGCTCGATCTTTACGGTGCGGTAGATATCCCCGAAACTGAAACCTTTGGTTCGAGTTATTTTCCTCTCCCAGGGCTTAGACGCGATGCAGCAGATATCCGTAATGTAGATCCCGATCCGATGATGTGCAAATTTGCCTCTTCTGCGGCACATACCGGTGGTAAAAAACTGGCTTCTTCAGAAACCTTTACCTGGTTAACTGAACACTTTAAAACCTCTTTTTCGCAATGTAAACCAGAAGCGGAACAATTGTTCCTGGCAGGTATCAACCATATTTTTTATCATGGTACCACCAATTCGCCCACAAATGCGCCCTGGCCGGGGTGGTTGTTTTATGCCTCGGTAGAAATGAACCCGAACAACAGTTTATGGCCGCAGGCGCAGGGTTTAAACAATTATATCACCCGTTGCCAGTCTATTCTTCAATCGGGAACCCCTTATAACGAACTTCTAATCTACTGGCCCATATATGATGTATGGAACAAGGCAAAGGGTTTAGATATGGCTTTGAAAGTACATGATGTTGATGAGTGGTTACATCCAACGGCTTTTTATAAATTATCGAAAGAACTCTCTAAGTCAGGTTATTCTTTTGATTTTGCATCTGATCGGTTATTGAAGCAATCAACGGTGAACCAGGCATTAATCAGTACCAACACGGCAGCTGCGCCATATCAGGTACTCATCGTTCCGCAGTGCCAAATGATCAGTCCGGAAACTTTAGATCAGATGATCAAACTGGCCAGCAACGGCGCAAAAGTTATTTTTCAGGCATTGCCTAAAGATGTTCCGGGTTTAAATAACCTGGATGCAAGGAGAGCACAGCTCAAAGCCAGCCTGGCTAAATTGACTTTTACCGATGGTCCTAATGGAATTAAACAATTTAAGATTGGCTCAGGCCTAATCCTATTAGCGAACGATATACAAAGAGCATTAAGTTCGATAGCGATTAACCGAGAAACTTTAACCGATACCGGCCTTCAGTTTATCAGAAGAAAAACAAATACCGGCAAATATTATTATCTGGTAAACCATACCGCTAAAGATATTGATACCGAACTTTCCTTAAATGAAGAAGGCAAAGTTTTAATTATGGACCCGCAAAGCTCGAATGTGGGTGTGGCGGCAATACGCGATAAAAAGGTTCGCGTACAGCTTAAATCGGGGGAGAGTTTATTTTTAAAAGTGGAGCGTAATGTAATAATCAACACGCCCTGGGTTTATTTAAATAAAGTTGCGAACACCATCAATCTTAACCAGTCCTGGAATTTACATTTTACCCAAGGTGGACCAGAGCTTCCTGAAGGTCAGAAATTAGATAAGTTGGTCAGCTGGACCACTTTGAGCGACCCTAAACTACAGGCCTTTTCGGGTACTGGTGTTTATACTTCAGGTTTTAACTTAAGCTCAAAAACCGCTAAAGAATATGTTTTGAACCTGAACCAGGTTGATGAAAGTGCCAGGGTGTGGATCAATGGACAGGAAGTAGGTATTTTATGGAGCATTCCTTTTCGGGCCCGTGTGGGTAAATATTTAAAAGCAGGTCATAATACCATTAAAATTGAAGTGGTTAATTTGATGGCGAACCGCATCCGTGATATGGATATCAAAAAAATACAATGGCGGAATTATCACGAAATCAATTTCGTCAATATTAATTATAAGGATTTTGATGCTTCAAACTGGAATGTAATGCCTTCAGGATTAATCGGTCCGGTAAGTATTACAGCTTTTAATTAATGAAATATTGGTGAACAAACTTAGTTGATCTCAGGCGGCTTAGGTAGTCAAATAACACTAAGCATATTTTGGAATTAAGATTATTTACAGGCTATGCAACATTTTATCATGAAAAAACTCATTATACTCGCTTTGTTTACGGTCATTGCTATAAATGCCATGGCTCAGGATTATATCATCACCAAATTTGGTGTAAGTGCCGATAGCACCAAACTGAATACCAAAGCGATTCAAAGTGTGATAGATAAAGCTTATCAAAAAGGAGGGGGAACGATCGTTATCCCAAGGGGTGTTTACCTCAGCGGGGCACTTTTTTTTAAGCCTAAAACAAAACTGCTGTTGCAGGAAGGTGCTGTACTTAAAGGATCTGATCAGATCAAAGATTATCCATTTATCCCATCACGTATGGAAGGGAGGAGCCTTAAATACTTCGCCGCATTAATTAATGCGACAAAAGTTGATGGTTTTAGTATTTCGGGCCCAGGCACTATTGATGGAAACGGACTTAAATTCTGGAAAACATTTTGGGCACACCGCGATTCGCTTAAAAAATTAGGAAGGGAATCTACAAACTTAGAGGTGAGCCGTCCACGTTTACTTTTTATCTGGGGATGTAATAACGTGAATATTAAGGGCGTAAAATTGCGTAATGCTGGATTTTGGACAACTCATTTATACCAATCGAATAATGTATTAATTGAGAATTGTGATATCCGCTCGCCATTTCGTCCGGTAAAAGCACCCAGTACAGATGGTATAGACATTGATTTTTGTAGAAAAGTAACCATCAGGAATTGTTATATCTCGGTGAATGATGATGCCATTTGTATTAAAGGTGGTAAAGGACCCGATGCACAGAAACTACCGGAAAACGGAGTTGTTGAGGATATTTTAATTGAAAATTGTACCATTGGCGAAGCACATGCTACTTTAACCATGGGAAGCGAGTGTATTCATGCACGCAATATTACCATGCGAAATTGTAAGGTAGAGAATAACTGTCCGATTTTAAAAATGAAAATGCGTGGCGATACTTATCAGCTTTATGAAAATATTACCGTAGAAAATATTACCGGGAAATGCGGCGCCATTATTGATCTAAACCCCTGGAAACAATTTTTCGATCTGGCAGGCAGCACAGCAAAACCATTTGGTACCATCAGGAACATTAAAATCGCCAATATTAAAGTGGAGGCAACAAAATTTGGCGAAATGGATGGCAACCCTGAAGATAAAGTATCAGGCTTTCTTTTTAAAGATCTGGAAGTTATCACCAAAACGCCATTTTTGAAAAACAGGTATCAGGATGTTAAAATTGAAAACGTAATGGTAAATGGAGCGCCATTGGTGGTTAAACCTTAGTTAATCCAGTTTCCGGTATTTACCAGGCATTGCATGGGAAAAGAATAATCCGTCATACTGAACTTGTTTTACTGCGTAGCTTTCCGCTTTGCTACAGGTCAGTATCCATCATGCTGTTAAGACCCTGAAATGAATTCAGGGTGACGACCAGAGTGGTAAAATTCACATTTATGGCTTGCGCTCGTTTCCAGATGAGATTAGCTGAATTTCGTCATACTGAACTTGTTTTACTGCGTAGCTTTCCGCTTTGCTACAGGTCAGTATCCATCATGCTATTAAGACCCTGAAATGAATTCAGGGTGACGACCAGAGTGGTAAAATTCACATCTATTGCTTGTGCTTGTTTTCAAACGAGATTAGCCGGATTTCGTCATACTGAACTTGTTTCAGTATCCATCATGCTATTAAGACCCTGAAATGAATTCAGGGTGACGACCAGAGCGGTAAAATTCACATCTATTGCTTGTGCTCGTTTCCAAACGAGATTAGCCGGATTTCGTCATACTGAACTTGTTTTACTGCGTAGCTTTCCGCTTTGCTACAGGTCAGTATCCATCATGCTGTTAAGACCCTGAAATGAATTCAGGGTGACGACCAGAGCGGTAAAATTCACATTTATGGCTTGTACTCGTTTCTAAATGAGCGTTAGCTGGATTTCGTCATACTGAACATGTTTTACTGCGTAGCTTTCCGCTTTGCTACAGGTCAGTATCCATCATGCTGTTAAGACCCTGAAATGAATTCAGGGTGACGACCAGAGCGGTAAAATTCACATTTATTGCTTGTACTCGTTTCCAAATGAGATTAGCTGAATTTACCAATTACAAGTTGCAAAGAACGGTCGTCATTCCCGCGCAGGCGGAAACCACGAAGTGTTCAGCGAAGCTAATCTTAATTCAACATATAAACATGGCTAAACATTAAGATTCCCAATCAAGTTGGTAATGACGATTTACCTATACCTGCCATCTCCAGATAAATGTTTTTAACTCACCTTATCATCGGGTTTGTCCAGAAAGCACAAAAAAAGAGTATTTATGTGGTCTGTGGAGACACAGACCACGGCAAATTAATACATCTCTATTTCCGTGCTTTCAGTGTTTCCGTGGCAAAAGAGCAAAACACTACCAATCCAGCTTCAACAAAGCTACCCCTTGCCTGGCCAGTTCCATTTCAAAAGCGCCACTTGTGGTGTCAAATTTTCTGGGTTTAGCAGTCATTTTAAGTTGCCCTGCTTTTTCTAATGCTGCAATTTGTTTCGCATCCGGGTTTTGTGGCGATCCTATTTTTTTCCATATCGCATAAGAATTACTGTTTTCAGCATCAATGCGGTATTCGGTTATGGTTACTGTTTTTGCGGGTAATTTATTTAACAAAATGGAAATAAGATCTTTCGAATCCGTTTTATCTTCATCGTGATAATTCCACAGCATAACAGCTGCCGTTTTTTCGGCTTTAGTGGCTAAAACACCTATGTCTGTCTGGGCTTTCCTGATGCTCGAATCTAAAATAGAAGTTAAACTGTACATGCGGTTGCTTATGGCTTCCACACGGTTCCCTTTCATCTGGCCAAACATCCTGAATACATTTAAAACAGGTTTGTCGACGCCGTTGGTGGCTAAATCGCGAAAACCCGCAAACCATGGCTGGTTTTCAAATTCGAACGACCAAGTAACGGCACCTAACAGATTGATGTTATATTGATCTGTAAGTTCATAAAGCCGGGCAAAGGAGGCTGCGGTATAACTCGAATACATCGTGCCGTTACGATAAGCATTCTCCGGATTGGTACTCATGCCGCAGGCGGCGCAACCTTCGGGATCGGATTCGCCAATAATAACAGGGATGTTTTTAAGCTGAGGGTATTTACTAATAATTTTATAATTGCCATCAATATTGCGGAGCTGGGTTTTAACATTCATCACCACAGTTCCGTTTGAAACTTTTGGCGATCCTTTTGCATGGAAAAGTACAGCATCTAAAGGCGATCCGATTTTACCGGTTACATAATTGGTATCGTTTAAACAATGTTTGATAAAGGCATCTAAATACCTGGTACCACCGCCGGTTACATTGGCACCACCAATTTTTGCAGTGGGCAAAGCCCTTTTAAGTCCATCGGCAGCATAATCGTAAAGTTTAAAGAATTCGGCCTGTGTACCTTTCCAATAAGCACCATCAGGCTCATTCCACACTTCCCAGTACCAGCTTTCTACCTCTGCCTGGCCATAACGTGCCACACTGTGTTTCACCCATTCGTAAACCAGGTCTCCCCATTTTTTATAATCTTTAGGTGGATAGGCCCAGCCGGTTAAAATTTCCTCATAACGGACACCTGGTTTCCATTTGTGTTGGTACGGAAAAGGTTTGGTTGACAGCGCTTCGGGCATAAAGCCAATTTGCGCCAAAGGTTTCATGCCTCTTTTGACGTAGCTATCAAAAATCTGATCAACAATTTTCCAGTTGTAAATGGGCTTGCCGTTTGCATCTTCAGTATAAGCATTCGTCGACCCCCATTTTAAGGCAGGAGTGCCATCACCAGAGGTCAGTAAATTATGCGCCCGTACATATACCGGAACCGGACTCAATTTAGAAATCTCCGTTAATAACTTCTGACCATCTTTCATATAGGTATAATTCGGTTCATCATAACCAAACCAGGCCCAAATGGGCTTCATTTTCGCTATATTCTTGTCGAAATTAACCTGAATGTTCGCTTTTGATTGAGCATTGGCCGTACAGATAAAAACGGATAAGCTAAAGAATAGGAGGTAAGCACTTTTTAATGTTTTCATCACTTTTTATTTTAGATATTTCGTCATACTGAACTTGCTTCGGTATCTGTCATGCCTTGAAGACCCTGAATTAAATTACGTTCGGTGAGCTCGGTTAAAGCCCGGTTTACTTCGTAGCTTTCCGTTCACTACAGGTCAGGGTGACGACTGTTTAAAAATAGTTAATAACAGACTTCCGAAGTTTTGCCAAGTCAAGGACATGGTAAACTTCGGAAGCCTGGCACAGCCTAAGGCTGCTCATAAACCTCAGCTTCAATAATGCTTAATCCACCTTTTAATTTGGTTTCTGCACGTTCAACACCATCATCCAGCTTCTTGCCGTTTACCTCTACGCCAACATTCGAATTTTCTTTCTCTTTTCCGGAGCCCACTAATTGTATGGTCACTGTTTTTCCTTTCGTTGCTTTACAATTAGCTGTAAAATAACCCAAACTTGGTTTGCTATTGCCTTCGAAAACCACTTTTCCGTCAACTAAGATCTTTAATGGATAAATTTTGGTTCTGAAACCATTCAGCTTTAAGGAGACGGCTGATACGGTACCTTCTTTTGCTAAAGTATATTTGATCCATGCGGTGGCAATTTTTCCATCGTTTACCCAGTCGCTCAATTCATTATCATCGAAGCTTAAACTGGCTTTATCGTTATTCGCACCAGCTTCGGTAGCAATAATTTTGATCGATTTCCGCGAAACAGTGTATGATGGATCAAGAGGTGTTGCACCTTTGCTTAAGTTTGGCTTCAAACCATCACCTGGCAGTTGAGCGGATAATCCGTTAGCCGATTTAACAGGTAAAGTTTCAAAAGAAAGGTTTGCCGTTTGTAAGCCTTCGGCCTTTGCCGTCAGATTAATTTTTCCGGCTGTAGTTGTCGATCTGATGAGCACTCTGTTTATGCCATTTTCAACTGGCAGGTCTTTAGCCAAAATATAGTTATCAGGTCCCTGTGCCAAACCACCACGCCATTCGGCAGGGCCATTTAAGCTGAAGTTGACCATGTTTGAAGCGGTAGGACAACGGTTTCCATTCTGATCGACTACTTCAACCTGTACCAATACCACATCGGCTCCATCAGCTTTAAAACCGCTTGGATTTTTTATTGTGGTGAGTTTTAAAGCAACAGCTTGACCTGCTGTTTTTAACTGGGTTTCTGCCAGTTTTTTCCCGGCCAAAGAATAAGAGATGGCTTTGATTGTTCCTGCCTGATAATTAATGTTTTTAAAAGTGAACAGAAAACCATTACTTTTTTCACCAAAACCAAGCGATTTATTGTTTAAAATTAATTCGACCTTGTCGCCACTTGCCACCACATATACATTCTTTTTGACACCAGTTTTGTAGTTCCAGTGCCCTATTAAGTGGATGCCTGTTTTTTTAGCATCGACCCAGCCATCCCACATGACCTGGTGTGCGAAAAAAGCATCTTTAGGAATGCGCATGGCATCCACTTCGCCGCTTCTGCGGTAATTTTCTTCTCCACGGTGGTGGGTATTCGAATCGGAGAATATGATGTTTACGCCACCCGAACTTACCCGGGTTCCTGTTCCCGGGCGCTCTTCATAATATTCGTTCCAGCGGATTACATCTTCAATCGCAAACGAATCCTGGTTGCGGTTATAATCACTGGCATCGGCATCTTTATATTTAGGACCAGCGCCGTTTACGTGAAAAGGAGGGGAGAATTCATCCCAATATTTTCGCAGGGCTTCATCTCTTGAATATTCCATAGACCATACGGGTTTAGTTGCACTTTTATTGATGTACAACATTTCGCCTCCATATTCCGCTTCAGGGATATCGAGCATTTCTCTCGACCCGATGGCCCTGCCGCCGTTTGGATCATACAGATTTCTGATGTCTTTCATTTCCTGCATGTGCGCTGCACTGATCGATTCGTTTCCACATTCATAAAAAACGATACTCGGGTTGTTGCGGTTGTAAATAATGGCATCTGTCATTACTGTTTTCCGCTGATCCCAACGGGTCCCGGTTACATCTTTTTCCGAATCTCCGGCAGGCATCGCCTGGATCAAACCAACACGATCGCATGATTCGATATCCTGTTTCCAGGGCGTTATGTGCATCCAGCGCACCAAATTGGCATTGCTTTCTACCATTAATTGATTGCTATAATCGCTTAGCCATGGTGGTACCGATAAGCCAATTGCCGGCCACTCATTACTGCTGCGCTGGGCATAACCCTTCATCATCAATACCCGGTCGTTTAGGTAAACCATCCCGTTTTTAAATGCTGTTTTTCTAAAGCCGGTTTTGGTTTTAACCTCGTCGATAACACGATCTGCCGATTTTAACCTGGAGGTAACGGTGTACAGATAACCATAACCCCAACTCCAGAAATTTAAGTCGTTTACCAATGCCTGTGCTTTTAAGGTTAACGTATCGCCCGCTTTGATAAGGGTTTCTGCAGATTTAAAAGTTTTAACAATTTTCCCATCAAGGTCTTTTAATTCTACCTCGTAAACCAGTTTTTGATCTGTTGCACTTTCATTTTTGACCTGCGATTCGGAAACAATCACCGCCGATTTACCTTTAATATTAAAATCCTTCGCGTAGCAATAGTTGCCAGTGGTTTTTAAGGTCGAATAAAGCGGGAGTGTTTGGTATACCTGTCCTGTTACATGCAGGCGTACGTTTTTCGATATCCCGCCATAATTGGCATTAAAATTTTTATCGTTCCATTGATAGCCAGAATTGGTCGCCTTTTCTCTGTAGTTCCAGGCATTATCGATCCTAACTGCAATTACATTTTCTTTGTTTTGATTGATTAAAGCGCTAATGTCAAACCCGAAAGCCATTACGCCATTTTCATGCCGACCAATAAACTTTCCGTTCAGATAAAATTCACCGGCCTGCCTGATGCCTTCGAATTCGAGGAATACTTTGTTTTTTGCATTGCTTTCTGAAATGGTAAAATGCTTGCGGTACCAGGCAATACCCGTTGATAAATCTTCTATCGATTTTTTAAAGGCCTCATCTTCGTTCCAGGCATAGGGTAGGGTAATGGCTTTCCATGTTTTGTCGTCAAAATCGCTACTTTCTGCACCAGGTAAATCGCCGACATACAGTTTCCATCCAGGGTTAAAATTGTAGGTTTTTCTTTGCGTCGCGGGTTGCTGTGCCAAAGCAACAACAGGCAGTAGGGCAACCATTAAGAAAAGGTAAATGCGCTTCATTATATTTGGTTAGGGTTTTAATTGAATAGATAAGGGTTTGTCACGGTTGCAGCTGATTTCGCTATTCAGGTATTCCAATTCGGCCAGTTGAATTACACTTCTTCTCGTTGTTGCGTTGTCAACGCCTTTATTTTCAGGTGTTCGGCCTGGATGGGTAAAATAGTAAATATAAGCTTTATCTCCGTTCACCACCACATCAGCATGACCACCCATTACACCATCATCGGTTCCTTTTCCGGGTTCCTGTAAAATATTTTTAGGCTGGTGTTTCCAGCTGATGAGATCGGTTGAAGAATACAGGCCAAGGCCGTTCCAGTTGTCGACCACCATCCAATAAGTGTTTTTCCAATAAAATACTTTTGGACCTTCACAACCTTTATCGCCAATCAGTTTTTTGCCGCTATCCTCCCAATGGTACAAATCTTTACTATCGGCATAATAGATCGATTTGCCTGCCATTTCATTATTATAATACATGCGCCAGCCTTTATTATCAGGCAGTTTAAACACACAGGCATCAATACAGTGGTCGGAAGCAAGCTTTAATTTAGATTCGAATTTCCAGTTGATGAGGTTTTTGCTGGTCAGGTGAACCATGTACCTTGGATGACGCCAATCTTTAAAAACGCCGGGTACATAGGTTAAATACATGTGGTATATCCCTTTATTTTCGATTACTTCAGGCGCCCAATGGGTATAATCGGTTAACCGGTATTGAATATCGCAGGTGTCGCGGTATTTCCATATTACACCATCTTTCGATTCGGCAATGCCAATCCTTGTACCATGCACCCAGCTTACCCCATCTAAATTTTTTTCGTTCGCCCTGCGGTTGGTATAAAACATAAACCATTTTTTTTCTCCTTTATTCCAGATCACCACCGGATCGGCAGCGCCATCATAAACAGGATCACTGTACAACGGTTTGGGAACGGCTTGTCCTTTATTGCTTTTTTGGCCAAAGGCGTATATCGAAAATAACATCAAACAGGCAAGCAAGATTTTCTTCATCTCTGAATTCGTAATTAAATGGACTTCTTCTATTCCATAGCGAAATGAAACACCATTAATAAAAAGGAAATATTTGGTTAAATAGTTTAAACGAGTTTAGCGTTTAAAATTGAGAGGGCCATCCTGCTCTATCCTGTAGAAAATGGCCAGAACATAGGTAAGTGGCTTTAAATGCTTTTCAAACGTTTGAAATTATGATTTCGTGATTGATATTGAGCAGTAACAAATACAATACGAAGTAGAGGGAGGGGGTAAAGGTTGCATTATAAGTTAATTTCTCATCAGATGCTGTCATGTTGGGCCCTGTCGAAACAATCAAAAGTGTTTAAAACAAGTCCTTTCGACAAGTTCAGGATGACAAAACTATATTTATAATGCAACCTTTTTTATAGCCTAAACTGACTACCAGCCAGGGTTTTGCATCGCCTGTTTTTGATCCGCAGTTAAAGGCTCGCCACCAATTTTAAGTACATCCAAGAAACTTTGAGGGATAGGGCGCAGGTAATGTTTGCCTTCAAGCGGTTTAGCTTCCAGGTTAAATGCAGCGGTACGTGCCACTAATGTTTTGGTGCGGGCCAGGTCTTCCCATCTCATCAACTCGCCCATCAATTCTCTGGAGCGTTCATCCAAGATAAAGGCTTTGAATTTATCTGCATTCGAGCTTGCACCAACTTTATCATAAAAATCTTTGCTGGAGTTAAAAATATCAGCCTCACTATTTAAATGCATCGAAGATAATGTATTGGTGGTGGTTACCGGAATATTGTTCGATTCGAAATAAGTGTTTTTGTCTGAATAGGAAACAATTGCAGAAGTAACCGCAGGATTGGTTTTATAAGCAATTCCACCATCAACGTAAGAAGAACGGTCTTCTCCGTCTTTATAGGCAGCGCGATCGCGAACCGTATTTAGGTAAGGAATGGCCTGAGCATATTGACCTAATCGTCCGTAAGCTTCTGCGGCAATTAAATAGGTTTCGGCAAGGCGTGCCAGAATTCCGTCACGCTGTCCGAACTGTGAGGCAACAAGGTTTCTGGAACCATCCATAAATTTAGATAAGGCCACATACTGGTTCACACCGTAATTGCCATGGGCATTTAAGTAACTTTGTGGTTGGCCGGCAAAATACCTTACAAACATAGATGGTTTGCGGCGGGCCAGGTCGGTTGGTAAAGCAGGATCGGCCTTATCAACTATTGGTGTATATCGGGTATCGCCGGCATTGTTTACAATATATAAAACAGCCTCTTCGCCCAATGCAAATTTTGGTTGCCCTTCCTGGGCTGGAGTAGGTGCACTGCCTTTAACCCATTTTGGGATACTGGCTGCATTATTGGATACATAACGTGTTTTGAAGCTTTTCCAGAATCTCGAGTCATTCACACGGTCAAAAACATCCAAAGCATAATCTGTCGATCTCATGCGTTGAAATTCGCGTCCGCCTGCTATATCGCGTATCATTCCGGGAAGGGTTTGATAAATGGATGGATAATACAAATGTATTTGGTTACCATATCTTCCCTGGGTTGCGGTGTTGTTCGAAAACTGGGCAGCCAGGATAACTTCCCGGTTGGTTTCGTTTGCACCATCAACTGTGGTGAAGTTCCAAAGATCGCTATAGTTGGTGGCCAGGCTATGCTGGCCGCTGCCAATTACTAAATCAGCATATTTAATCGCATTTTGCAGATCGGCTGTTTTGGTATCGCCATTCCAGTCGTTGTTCATTTCACTTGCCCGGAACAGATAAGCCTTCGCCAGAAAGTGAGCTGCTGCCCATTTGGTAATTCTTCCTCTTTCTGCAGGAACAGTTGGGAGCAGGTTATAGGCTTGTGTAAAATCCTGAATGACCTGCTCATACACTTCTTTAGCCGAATTACGTGTAAAATCTTCTTTGATCGTTTCTAATGATTCGAGCTGTAGAGGCACACCTCCATATTGTTTAACCAGTTTAAAATAATCGAAGGCACGCATAAAATAACCTTCTCCCAGGCGGATATTTTTATTGGCCCCGGTATAATAAATAGGTACATTTTTAATCACAATATTGGCCGAATTAATATTGGTGTACATGTTGTCAAAAACAGCCTGCACATCTACATTTAGCGAATTTAAGGTTCCATCATAGGAGTTCCACATTTGCTCGGTTCTGTCGCCACCTACGGTAAACTCATCAACCCCATAATTGGTGCTGGTGTAAGCCCAGGTATAATTAAAATGGAATTTTAAACTTTGGTACATACCTATAACCAGGCCATCTAATCCTTCTGTTTTTTGAAAATCGGATGTATTGCGCGAGTTAATCACTTCTTCATCCAGGAAACTTTTTTTACAGGAAGTGGGAAACACCATTAAGCTTCCTAACAAAGCCACTCCTGATATTATATTTATAATCTTTTTCATAATCAATATTTTTACACTTTGTTAGAAACTTGCGTTAATGCCAAATACCACACCTCTGTTAAAAGTAGAACCACCCAAATCCGGATCGATCCATTTAATTTTGGAATAAATTAAACCCGGATTAACCATCTGGGCATAAACCCGTAATCTGGATAGTGTTAATTTTTTGGTGATGTTGTCGGCAAAATTATAGCCCAATGATATATTTCTAACCTTGATAAAAGAACCGTCCTGGTAGTTCATCGAACTTTTAAACTGATCGCCCGCTGCACTACCATAATTAGGTGCAGGATAATCGTTGGTTGGGTTGGTAGGTGTCCAGTAATCTAATACACGTTGTGCAAAACGGCCCTGTAATGATTCGGCGCCCGTTGCGATCAGGAAATTATATCTGGCAATAATAAAAACAGATAAATCGAAACCTTTGTAGTTAAACGTGTTGGTAATACCACCGCTCCAGCTTGGTGTATAACGGCCTAATACCTGACGGTCGCTGTTGGCATCAATTTTATGGTCGTTATTTAAATCCCTTATTTTAATGCTTCCTGGTTTAAAACTGGTTCCATTGGCATTAAATAGGGCTATTTCTTTTAAATCATCAGGTGTATCTTGCCAAATGCCATCTTTAACATAATCGTATGCTACACTGATCCCGTTTCCGATAAAGAAAAGATCGGCAACCATGTCGCCACCATTTAGTTTAACAATCTCGTCTCTGCTGGTCGAAAAATTCAGCGTAGATTCCCAGCTAAAATCTTTTGTTCGAACGTTAACCGTATTTAAAGTTAAATCGAGGCCTTTATTTTTAGTTGAGCCAATGTTATCATAAGAGGTAGGATAGCCGTTTATGATATTGATTTTTTTGAGTAAAATTAAATCGGTGGTTTTAGATTTATAAAGATCTAATGAACCGCTTATTCTTCCTTGCAGCAGGTCGAAATCGAGACCTAAATTATATTGTTGGGTTTTTTCCCAGCTTAACAATTTGTTTGGAAATGAAATTGGGTTTGCCAAAGAAGCATCTGATGCCACATAACCAATCTGTGCAGCACTGCCAAACGTATAGGTTAACGGTTGCAAAAGACCCAGTGTACTACCAATATCTACGGATGAGTTACCGGTGCTACCCATGCCAAGCCTTAGTTTCAATTGGCTTACCCATTTAATGTTTTTCATAAAATCTTCCTGATCCATGCGCCAAGCCAGGGCTGCTGATGGGAAAAAATCCCACTTATTGCCTTCCGCTAACTGCGATGCCCCATCCGAACGTAACGATGCGGTTAAGAGGTATTTACTATCAAAACTATAGTTTACCCTGGCCATGTACGATTCAAGCGTTGATTTTCTAAAATCAGTATCAAATCCATCCAGTGCGGTAATACTTCCTGCCCTTAATCCATACCAGAGTGGGGCAATCAAATTTATTTTACTTCCGGTTAGGGATGAAGATTCATCTTGAAACAGCGAAGAACTCTGCAATAAGGTTACTCCAAAACTGTGTTTGTTAATGGTTTTGTCGTAATACAATAAATGATCGAGGGTATAGGCAAACTTATTGCTCTGGTTTAACTGTGCATAATTGTTCACCGAACCCGGTATGCCTGCATCGCGGTTTACCGATTTTGCATCCTGGTATTTTCCGTTATAGAAATTAGAAAAATCAGGGCCAAAATTGATCCGGTATTTTAATCCTTTTAAAATGTTTACTTCAGCAAAAGCCGAACCTAATGCCCTTAGGGTTTTACGAAGATTAATGTTGTAATCGGCCTCGAGAATTGGATTCTGAATATTGATATCACCTCCCGGCAGGTTAATTCTATTGCCGCTCGGATCGTAAGGGATAGCCATAGGAAGCATACCCCTTGCAGCCGCATAAATATTTCCAGCACCCGAAGCACTGGCTGCAACGAAACCATAGTTTTGCAGGCTATAGGTTGTGGTGACGTTAAGTCCCATTTTAAACCATTTTACCGAATTAATTTCTACACTTAATTTACCACTATATCTTTCAAAATCCTGACCCAGCTGTGTGCCGGTTTGGTTCAGGTAGCCGAATGATCCATATGCTTTCATTTTTTCGGTACCACCACTTACACTTAATACATGATCCTGGGTAATTCCGGTTCGGGTAACCAGATCGCCCCAATCGGTAGTCGGTACCAAACTGCCATCATAAGCACCATTTGCCCAACCCTTTTCGATGTTCTCGAGTACGTAAGGGTCTCCGGCGAAAATTTCTCTGTCTTTCGCCAAAGTCGCTACAGTTGGATATTTCCTGGTATCACTGGCTGGTAATGCCCTAAATGCATCGCGGCGAAACTCGATATATTGTGCCGAATTCATCATTTCCATCCTGTCGTTTAACGTTTCGATGGTTGCCGTACCCACATAGTCCATGGTTAACCTTCCGGTTTTACCTTTTTTGGTGGTTACCAGTACAACGCCATTGGCACCTCTCGATCCATAAATGGCCGTTGCGGAGGCATCCTTTAAAATGTCGATATTTTCGATGTCGTTAGGGTTAATGGCATCGATCCCACCAGCTTGCAGCGGAATACCATCTACCACGAACAAAGGCGAGTTACTGGCTTTTAATGACCTAAGGCCACGGATTTTAATATCTCCAACCTGGCCAGGGCGTTCATTAGAGGTAATATCTACACCTGCCGCTTTGCCCTGCATGGCTTGTAAGGCATTGGTTACAGGCCTCGATCTGATTTCTTTAGCGCCAACACTTACAACGGCTCCGGTTAAATCACTTTTCTTTACCGTATTATATCCCACGACTACAACTTCTTCGAGGTCATTTGTCGAACTCTTTAATTGAATGCTAATCGTTGTTTTTCCTTCAACGGGTATTTCCTGTGTGGTGTAACCGATATACGAAACCACCAAAACCGGGTTGCTCACCGTTGATGGAATAGTAATGGAAAAAGCACCGTTGGCATCGGTAGAGGCCACCAGCGTAGTGCCCTTCAGTCGGATGCTCACACCAACTAAGGTTTCACCTTTTTCGTCAACAATCTTTCCTTTCAAGGCCACGTCTCGTTTGCTTATTGAGCTGTTTGTGGTTACCGTTGAAAGTGCTGCTTTTCGATAACTGGCAGCTGCATTTGCAGTGCTCACCACACACAGCAGGCAGCACACAGACATACCCGTAAGCAGGATTTTCTGGTGTGAAAAGCCTTTTCGTTGCTTAAGTTTTTCTGGATAAAAATTAAGATCCATAATTTTATTGGTTTTGTAAATATTTGGTTAGTTGGCCAAATAGCATATTAGATGTATGTGCTATCTGTTTTGAGGGCATATGGTTAGGCAATTAATCCATTGTTTTCTGGATGCATGACCTGGTTGTACGATGAAAAATGAGCTAGTTTTTAATGTTTTGGCTATGATTGCTTTTCTTTTGATTTGTCTTACGGCTTTAAGAAAGCCATATAGAGGTGATTTGATGCAAACGATTGCATTTTAGTGGTGTAATTTTTCTTGCTCATATAGGTATTGATTATACTTGGTTATACGAGATTAGAACTTTTATTTGGGTAATCCGTCCTGCTCTATCCTGTAGGATCGATCTGATCTGCGAAATAAAAGATAAAGAAGGATGTAAAGAGCAGTGTGTTCGGTCTGTTGAACCGGAGAAAATCGTTAAAAAACAAAGACAGGCCATCCGGCACTGCCTCTGAGTCATTAACTAAAATTAAATCAACGCTGGCGGTTTAACGCTACCCGACCTGTTTATTGAAAAGCGTTTAATCCGCTTGATAAGAATTTTTTATAATTGGCTACTTCGAAATCTGCACCCTGTGGCTGGGCCAGTAGGGTTTCCGTTTTAGGATCGAGCAGTACATAAAAAGGCTGTGAATTGGACTGGAA
The DNA here is from genome assembly GCF_056490665.1 of Pedobacter folensis. Classification (NCBI taxonomy): domain Bacteria; kingdom Pseudomonadati; phylum Bacteroidota; class Sphingobacteriia; order Sphingobacteriales; family Sphingobacteriaceae; genus Pedobacter; species Pedobacter folensis. The sequence goes on along the minus strand of NZ_JBWJIF010000001.1, from coordinate 1,949,878 downwards.
TTTTCTGGCCTGCAGATCGCTCCATTTTTTGCCAATCGTATTGAGCTTTCTTCCCTCCGGGCTAATCACTACATCATCCGGGGCCAGTTCCGATTTATCATCCACATATAACTGGATCAGTACATAATCATCGTTGATCATTTTATATACCTCTTTGTCGGGCCAAACATTGGCTTCCATTTTTCTGCAGTTTACACAGGCACGCCCGGTAAAATCGATTAAAACAGGTTTATTTAATTTTTTTGCTGCGGCCAAACCTTCATTATAATCGAAATAGGCGTTGAGCTTTAACGGCGCATGAAATTTATCTGCGTATTTATGTGGACCGTCGTTTGTGGTTTGTTTTCCGGTTAATAAGCTGGCCGTATACAGATCGAAATCCTGTGTTTCCTGTGGTGGCAGGAATGCCGATACGCTACGTAAAGGTGCACCCCACATGCCTGGGATAAGGTATATGGTAAAAGCCAAGACTATGGTGGCCAGAAAAAGCCTCGGTACGGAGATAAATGCCAGCGGACTATCATGCGAAAACTTCAGTTTGCCCAAAAGATAGATACCCATCATCCCAAAAATGACGATCCAGAGGCTTAAGAATATTTCGCGGTCAAACCATTCCCAATGGTAGGCAAGATCTACATTGCTTAAAAATTTTAGCGCAAAGGCGAGCTCCAGAAAACCCAATACCACTTTTACACTATTTAACCAGCCGCCTGATTTGGGTAATTTGTTCATGGCCGATGGAAATAACGCAAATAAAGCAAAAGGAATAGCGAGTGCCAAAGAGAAGCCAAACATGCCTATGGCCGGGCCCAACAAAGCTCCGGTAGTTGCTGCCTGTACCAGTAAGGTGCCAATGATGGGGCCAGTACAGGAGAAAGATACCAGGGCCAATGTTCCTGCCATGAAAAATAATCCTGCAAGGCCTCCTTTATCCGAATTGGCGTCCATTTTATTCACCCAGGAAGAGGGAAGGGTAATTTCGAATGCGCCTAAAAATGAGGCCGCAAAAACAACCAGCAGTAAGAAGAAAAAGAAATTGAATATACCATTCGTAGACAAGCTGTTCAGGGCATCGGCACCAAAGATTACCGTTACCAAAAGGCCAAGCACCACATAAATGAGGATGATGAAAAAGCCATAAAGTGCTGCACGCCGAAAAGCCCTTCCTTTTTCTGATCCTTTGGTAAAGAAACTTACGGTTAAGGGCAGCATGGGGAAAATACAGGGCATTAACAGGGCGGCTAAACCGCCAACAAAACCTGCAATAAAAATTCCCCACAGGGTTTTGTGTTCTTCTTTTTGTGGAGCAATAGTTTTTTGAACAGTTGCAGGTGTACTAATGGTTGTTTTCAGATTAGAATCGACCGTTTTAACTGTGCTGTCAGCTGTTTCAGGTTTAATCTCTGTAAAAGTTAAGTCATCGGTGCTGGTGCTGTCTTGTGCATATCCACTTAAGGATATTGCACAACCTAACAGCAAGCCGAGACAGATTTTTTTTAAGGATATCATATGCGCTGCCAAACTTATTTTACAGGAATACTAAAATCTACCTGTTCTGGTGGCAAACATTGTTTGTCATCGCATACCATGAACTCGACGCTACCTTTAACCGTCGCGGTTTTGCCTTTTAACTTGACCTTTTGCTGGAATATTACCGATTTTTCGAAATAGCTTACATCCATTTTAAAGGTAGATTCGTACTTGGTAACTGCTTTTGGTTCGGTTGTGTTCCCAACTAAGCTATAAGTACCCGATGATGGAAAGGTAAAGGTTGTTTTAACCGGGCCACCATCTTTAACAAATTGCGAATAGAGGTGCCAGCCCTGGTCTACGGTAGCTTTTATAAATAGAGTGGCCGTAGTAGGGCTTGTTCTTTTTGCGGCGTAACTCCAGGTTACGGGTTTTAAAATCTGGCTGTATGCGCTGATGCTGATTAGACATATCGCACATAATAAAAAGGTGATTTTTTTCATGTTGTGGTTTATTGGTTTATTTGTTATTAATGTAATCTGCTAAAGGCCTGGTAATCGATAAAGTCGACTTCAGGTGTGAGGTATCCGGCTTTAACAGGTTCTACCTTCATTAAATCGGTACTTAAATATTTTTTATTACTGTCAGAAAAGATGGTCACTACACAGCTGTCTGCACCCATTTTTTGCTGTTGTTTGATCGCCCCGATTACATTTGCACCTGAAGATATGCCAACGGCCAGTCCCAGTTTTTCGGCGAGTTTTTGTGCCATCAGGATGGCATCGCCATCGTTTACCTGCAGCACTTCATCCAATTCGTTCAGTTTGACAATTTCGGGGATAAATTCATCCGAAATGCCCTGGATCCTGTGGCTGCCCACTTTGTAACCAGTAGTTAAGGTTGGCGATTCGGCGGGTTCTAATGGATGTATTTTAATATCTGCATTTTGTTTTCTTAAGAAATTCCCTACGCCCATAATGGTTCCTCCGGTACCTACTCCGGCAACGAATGCATCAGGTGAAAGGTTTTTCAGTCGTAACTGCTCCCAGATTTCCTTACCCGTGGTATGTTCGTGTGCTTCCGGATTGGCAATATTCTCGAACTGCTTAGGCAGGAAAATATTTGGATCGTTTGCGGCCATCTTTTCTGCAAGTTTAATGCTACCGATAAAACCACCTTCTTCTTTGCTCACCAGAATAATTTCTGCGCCTAAACTTTTAATAATGTCCATGCGCTCCTTACTTAACCAGTTTGGCATAATGATGGTAACCGGATGCCCTAAAGCCTTACCTATGGCAGCAAAAGCAATCCCGGTATTTCCACTGGTTGCCTCAACAATCCGGTCTCCAGCTTTAATTTTACCTTCGGCATAAGCTTTTTTTAAGGTGTAAAGTGCCATCCGGTCTTTAATACTACCCGTTAGGTTGTAATGTTCGCATTTAACATAAATTTTGCCCAGGCTAGCCCGATAAGTGTAGGTGAGTTCGAGCATAGGGGTATTACCAACCAGAAGTGATAAATGTTCAAATTTTCCTTCCATAGCAGAAGTCATTTTATTTCTTGTTAATGTGGTCATGGCTGTTGATTAGATCGGATAGCAATGCTTATTTTGATCGTTTTTTTATTTCGGTAAAACTCAGTATTATAATTTTTTATGTCAATACATGTTGTTTTTTACAGAAAATTTCTGCTTTTTTGATCATTATTTCATTTTTATTTCAGTTTGAGCTGATTTTTTTAACATCCATTATATCTTTTTTCAATTTATTCACCTAGATGACACACGGAGATTTAGACCAGGTTGATGTAGAAATATTAAAATTGCTGCAACATGATGCCGCTTTAACCAATAAAGAAGTATCATTGAAGCTGCATAAATCTATCGCTACCATTCACGAACGCATCAGAAGATTAAAGGAGCAGGGCTACATTAAAAGAATTGTAGCGATTCTTGACCGGAAAAAAATCAACAGAAATCTGATTGCCTTTTCGCATGTATTACTGAAAGAGCATACCGCTAAAACCCTGATCGAATTTGAAACTGAAGTTTCTAAGTTTGGTGAGGTAATGGAATGTTTGCAGATGACCGGCGCACATGATTTCATTCTTCGTATTGCCACAAAAGATATGGATGATTACCATGAATTCTTACGGAACAAATTGGCAACACTGCCCAATATTACCACCGTTCAAAGTTATTTTGTCCTCTCAGAGCCTAAAAGCGAAACGGCTTATCCTTTGTAGGGTTGGTTTTTGATTCATTGGTCATTAGTTCATTGGTTCATTAGTCATTAGTTAGGGGTTAATCGGTTAATTGTGTAAATCGGTTAACTGGTTATGGTCTCATAGACTCCCGACTCCCGACTCCGGACTTCGGACTCCCGACTAATCCCAATAATTCTTACCTTTATTTCCAGCCATGGATCCCAAAGAAATACTGAAAGCGCATATTTCAAAAACCGCTACATTAACCGACGAGCAGTTCGACTATTTGTTTTCCCATTTCACGCTGCGGTCTTTTAAAAAAGGGCAGGCCATCATTAGCGAGGGAGATAAGGTAGATCACGAATATTTTGTGGTTTCGGGTTGTTTGAAAGCATTTTTTATCAACGATGAAATCAAGATGTATATCCTGCAGTTTGCCATGCCTACCTGGTGGACTTCAGATTATGGCGCCCTGTATAATCATACCCGTGCAACCATCAGCGTAGATTGTATTAGCGATGCGGAGGTATTATGCCTATCTAACGATAACCGCGAAAAAGTCTGTAGCGAAATCCATCAGGCTGAACATTTTTTCCGCTGGAGAACAAACAGGGGTTATCTGGCTTCGCAAAAAAGGCTGTTATCTTTTATGAATAACGATACCAAAGCCCGTTACGAAGAACTTCTCACCATGTATCCTCAACTCTATAATCTCGTACCCAAACATTTAATTGCAGCGTATTTAGGTGTCTCTAGAGAGACCCTGAGCAGGCTTTACAACGCACACAAATAAGGCTTGCAGAATGTGATGTAGATCACCTAAGTCCCGTAAATTTCCTCCTTTACTTTGTGTTGTCAAATCACTAACGATTGATAAACAAAGAAATGGAAACTACAAAATTTGAAATTGTAAGCGCTCAAAGCAGCATCAACTGGACCGGTAAAAAAGTAACCGGAGCACATAATGGAACTATAGCCATTAAATCGGGTGCACTAACTTTAAACGATGGTAAACTCAGCAATGGGAACTTTATCATCGATACCACTTCCATCGTCATATTAGATGTGACCGACCCTGCCACCAACGCACAGTTCGCCGGACATTTATTCTCTGAAGATTTTTTTGCCACTGATCAATTCCCGGAAGCCACATTTATGATCACAGCCGTTGATCAAACCAATGAAGATAATACGGTAATTACCGGCGATTTAACCATTAAAGGCATTACGCATGCAGTAATTTTTGCAGCAGATGTTGTTACTAATGGAAATACGTTAACCGCTTCTGGTAAAATCTTTATTGATCGTACGAAGTACAACATGAAATTCAGATCAGGTAACTTTTTCACCAACCTTGGCGATAACCTGATCTATAATGAATTTGAGCTCGACGTAAAATTAACCGCATCATTAACTATTTAATCGAACAGCCATGCCATACGTAAAAATAGAAGTAACCCGCGAAGGCGTTACACGCGAACAAAAACAGACTTTAATTAGTGGGATCACCAAACTGATTAGTGAGGTATTGGATAAAGATCCAAAACTTACGCATATCGTAATTCAAGAAATCGAACTGGATGATTGGGGCTATGCAGGCGAACAGGTATCGGTGTTACGCGAAAAAGGGATAACAGCAAACAGGAAATAATCAACATCATGAAAACACTAACCATCATCATAACAGGTGCATCAACAGGTATTGGTCGTGCCATTGCAGCTTTATTTTTAAAACAAGGACACAATGTGGTAATTAATTCGGCTAATGAAAGCAATTTAATTAAGGCTTTCAACGAATTAGGGTCGCAGCATCAATTGGCCATGGTAGCTGGCGATATCAGTAAAGCTACTACTGGTCAACTATTGGTAGAAACTGCGGTAGCGCGTTTTGGTACTGTAGATGTGCTGGTAAACAATGCCGGTATTTTTGAACCAAAAGCATTTCTGGAAGTAGACGAAGCGCATTTAGATAGCTTTTTGAATATCAATTTGAAGGGCACTTTCTTTACCAGCCAAGCCGCTATAGCCCAAATGTTAAAACAGGATGGGGGCTCCATCATTAACATCGGAACTGTATTGGTAGATCATGCCATTGGAGGCTTTCCGGCAACAGCACCGATTTCGAGTAAAGGGGGCATCCATGCTTTGACCAAACAACTGGCTGCCGAATTTGGTAAAAATAATATCCGCGTAAATGGCATCGCACCAGGCATTATCAGAAGCCCGTTACAGGAGAAAAATGGCATTAGTAATGCCGATGACCTTGCTGGTTTACATTTGCTGAACCGCATTGGCGAAACGCAGGATGTTGCTCAGCTCGCCCTGTACCTGGCAGAAAGTAATTTCGTAACCGGCGAAATCATCAATCTGGATGGAGGTCATCTAGCGGGCCATCATATGGGTTAAGAATAAAATTTAAAGCAATAACCAGGTATGCAAAGGAAAAGAATCAGCCCGAGCATACCTTAACAATTAAAATCATGAACAATTACACCGAAAACGCAAATGCAATAGCAGAGGTACTGTCATCTTATTTTAAGGGAGTTTTTAATGGAGATACCGCACTGCTCAGGAAAATATTTCACCCGCAGTCTATATTGGCTGGTGATGTAAATGGCCTTCCATATTTTAAAACGCTTGATGAATATTTAGAAGGGGTTGCTAGCCGTAAAAGTCCGCAGGAGCTTAATGAAACATTCCGTATGGAAATATTGTCGATAGAAATTATCAATTCTATTGCAATTGCCAAAGTTCATCTGCCTATTTTTGATTTTAATTATTACGATCTTTTATCATTAAATCTAACTGATCGGGGATGGGTGATTGTGAATAAATTATTAACCAACGTAAAAATTTATTAGGATGTGGAATAGAACTAAAATAACCGAACTTTTAAAGATCGAATATCCCATTTTATTGGGTCCAATGGGCGGTGGATTTTCGACCCCCGAGCTTTTAGCGGCTGTATCAAACGCTGGTGGTTTGGGCAGCCTCGGCGCTTATACCTTAAGTCCTGAAGAAATTATCGAAAGTGATCAGCTCATCAAAACAAAAACAGATAAACCATACAACATTAACTTATGGGTAAATGATGTCGATGAACGTTTGCTTAGTTATCCATCAGAAAAAATAGAAAAAGTTAAAAGATTATTTAAACCTTTTTTTGATGAATTGGGCATCCCGATGCCTGATCTGGATACCTATATCCCTTCGAAATTTTTGAGACAGGTAGAAACCGTTTTTGAGCTGAAACCTGCTGTATTTAGTTTTATTTTCGGCATACCTTCAAAAGAAATATTAAACGAAGCGCGAAAATTAGGCATTAAAACAGTTGGTGCGGCAACCACATTAGATGAGGCTTTGGCATTGGAAGAAGCCCAAGTTGATGCCATTGTAGCAACGGGATTTGAAGCAGGCGGACATCGTCCTTCATTTCTTAAACCAGCTGATGAATCATTAACAGGAACTTTTTCATTAATCCAGCAGGTAAAGGCGAAAACAAAAACACCTATAATTGCTGCAGGCGGTATTGCTGATAGTAAGGGGATGCGTGCAGCACTAAACCTTGGTGCAGATGCGGTTCAAATTGGTACCGCCTTTTTAGTAACCGACGAATCTAATGCCACGCCCATGCACAAGGCAAAACTTTTTTCGGAAGAATCAAAAAACACAGTACTTTCTAAATCATTAACCGGGAGAATGGGCCGGATGATTGCTAACCGGATATCCACCGCCATTAACTATGAAACTGAGGTATTGCCCTTTCCCTTGCAAACGCGGTTAATGGGGCCGTTAAGAGCCGCTTCTATTGAACAGGGAAAAAAAGATATGTACAATTTCTGGTCGGGACAAAACGCGGTAAACTTAAAATATACTTCTGCAAGAGAATTAATGGGAGCGTTGATTAGGGAGATGGGGTAGTTCGTTAGTCATTGGTTCATTTGTTCATTGGTCATTGGTTCATTAGTTTATTGGTCATTGGTTCATTAGTTCATTGGGCATTGGTCATTAGTTCATTGGAAACTGAGAACTATAAACTGAGAACTGCAAACTGATAACTGCAAACTGATAACTGTTTCTTCCCTCATTTCCTTATTTTGTCTCTTCAGTAAGGCAACTTTTATGCTACATTGCGAAAAATATGTAAATTGAGCCGTTATTTTTTTGCTTAGTTTTGCAAAGATATTCCTTATCCCTAATGAAACCTGATAATTTTCAACTATGGCCTGATAGTTTGCTTGTTAGCGATATGCAAAGCAATGACCGGTCTGCGTTCGAAAAAATCTACAACAGGTACTGGAGCAAGTTATATTTATCAGCCTATCATATTTTGCGCAATAAAGAGGCCTCTGAAGATATTATACAAGAAATATTTGTGAGCCTTTGGTTAAAACGTGCACATACTTCAGTCGATAACCTGAATAATTATCTGTTTACTTCAGTTCGTTTTCAGGTATTTAAGGCCATCAGAGACGGGAAATTACGCACCGATTTACTTCATGATACCGAACTTCTGGTAAGTCCGCACAATGCTGAAAATACCTTTGCCGAAAAAGAAATTGCACAACGCTTAGATGAGAGTATTGAGCAGTTACCGCAGAAATGTAAAGAAATTTTTATCCTGAGCAGAAAAGAACACCTTAGTGTAAAAGAAATTGCCGACCGCTTAAACATTTCACCAAAAACGGTAGAAAACCAGATTACCATTGCATTACGCCGCCTGCGCACCGATATGGGCGAATTCTTATTTTGGGCCATCCTCTTACTGGCCGGCATTTGGGGGAAATAAGTCAACACTCAGCTTATAGTCGAAATAATTTCAATCCAATTGTTTACCATTACTTAACTTTGTTTAATTTTAATTTGCTGTTATATAGCTTGTTATCTAAAATGTGAAATTTCTTTTGGGGGATGTTACCCGTTTTAGGTACATACACCAAACCAGAAACGATTGAAAAAAGCAGAATTAATAAGATTAACAGAAAAATATGTAGCCGGTACAGCCAGTGAGGAAGAACGTCTGAAGTTAGAATCCTGGTACAATAATCAATTGGACCTAAAAAGTTTGACTGGTGAGAAACAGATTGATGAAGAGGAGCAGACTGAAGTGGGCGAAAAGATTTTTAATAAAATTAATCAACAGATAGATCAGCAAGAGATAAAACGTCCTAACCGGTATTTTTATCGCTTAGCTGTTGCCGCATCATTCATTGCCGTTTTAGGATTTGGCTGGTTTCTTTTGAGTGAACGTAATAATGTTAAAAAAATAAATACATCAGCCAGCTTAATCAAACCTGGAGGTAACAAAGCCTTTTTAACACTTGCTGATGGAACTAAAATCAATTTAGATCAGGCGGTAAACGGTACAATAGCTAAACAGGAGGGGATCCAAATTACCAAAACAGCCGACGGTCAATTAATTTATACCATTTTAGAAAATAAATCAGGCTCAGCTAAACCGGGTTTTAACACCATCAGCACACCGGCTGGCGGCCAGTATCAGGTTACCCTTCCCGATGGAACTAAAGTTTGGTTAAATGCGCTGTCATCATTAAAATATCCGACCACATTTTTGGGTAAGTACAGAATGGTAGAGCTTAGCGGCGAAGGCTATTTTGAAGTAGCTAAAAATAAAAACAAGCCTTTTAAACTTAAAACAGCAAAACAAGAAATAAGTGTATTGGGTACACACTTTAATGTAAGTGCCTATGCAGACGATGCAGAAGTTAAAACAACCCTGGTAGAAGGTGGTGTAGCGGTTAAAAACTTTAGTCCACTGGCTACAGGTTTATTAAAACCAGGACAGCAGGCCGTTTTTGAAAAGACGGGTTTCAAGGTGAGCAATGTGGATGTAGAAGAATATATCGCCTGGAAAAATGGCTTTTTCATGTTCAATAACGAAGACATTAAAGCAGCAATGCAAAAACTGGCCAGGTGGTACGATGTTGATATTGAGTACGTTGGCGATTTTGATGGAATTTATTTCGGAGGATCGTTTTCTAAACACAATAACCTGCAGGAAACCTTGAAAATATTAGAATCAACAGATAAGTTTAAATTTAAAATAGAAGGAAGGAGGATTAAAATTTTAAAGTAAATATTAAGTTTTAATCTGAAAAACGGATTTCGAGTGCAATCGAAACCCGTTTAAAGCTTTAGATTAAAAAATTGTTCCAACAATAACCAAATAGTTAAAACATTGTAAATGTAATAGCAACTGCTATAAGCATTTAACTTAACCTAAAACCTAACAAATGTATGAAAATTTACGATTTTAATTTATACGGTAAAAGCTGTATAAAGAATAAAATTCTGTTATCTATGAAGCTAACCATATTATTGCTTTTTGTAGCCTTTTTACACGTTAATGCGGGCAGTTTTGCGCAAAAGAACATTACGCTTAACGAAAAAAACGCGTCATTACAAAAAGTGCTTAAAGCAATAAAAAATCAAAGTGGCTATTATGTGTTTTTTATCCAGAGCGACTTAAAAAAAGCAAACACGGTAAGCATTGATGTAAAAGATATGCCCCTGGCTGAAGTCTTAAACCAATGTTTTAAAAATCAGCCTTTAACTTATTCTATACAGGCCAATACCATTGTAATTAAAGAGCGCCCATTAAACATTGCGCCGAGCTTTAATCTAGAACAAAGTACACCTGTGTATAAGGTAATAGATGTAATCGGAACTATTTTAGATGAAATAGGCAAAGGCATACCTGGCGCCAGCATTAAAGTGAAAGGCAAAGAACAGGGCACAATGAGTGATGAAGCCGGAAACTTTAAATTGACAGGGGTAGCAGATGATGCCACTTTGGTTATTTCTTATTTAGGTTACCAAACCAAAGAGGTAAAAGCTTCGGCAACGGTAAAAGTAACGATGGTGCCTCAAGCCAATGAATTAACTGATGTCGTGGTAGTGGCCTATGGTACACAGAAAAAGGTTAATCTATCAGGTGCGGTTAATACCGTAAACACCAAAACGCTTGTTAACAGACCGGTAACTTCTTTAACCAATGCTTTGCAAGGTGTTGTGCCAGGTGTGGCCATTAAATCAGCTCCCGGCGATTTGGGGAACGACTTAGGTAGCATCAATGTAAGGGGACGTGCGAATTTAGGTTCATCATCTCCTTTATTTGTAGTTGATGGTGTGGTTGTTACTCAAGGTGATTTTGCCCGTATCAACCCTAATGATGTGGCAGGAATTTCGGTGTTAAAAGATGCTTCTGCATCTTCAATATACGGAGCAAGGGCTGCAAATGGTGTAATTTTGGTGACCACTAAAAAAGGAAATGGTACACCAACGATTAGTTATAATGCTTACTATGGCAGACAATCGGCCACTTATTTGCCAGATTATACCGATGCTTATAATTATGCCATTTTGCGTAACGAAGCAGAAACCAATTTAGGTCGAACACCGCTGTACGATGCAGCAGCTTTACAAGCTATACAAAGCCAATCCAATCCAGATCTTTATCCCAATACCGATTGGTATGCCTTAATTTTACGTAAAAGTGCACCGATGATGGAACATCAGATCAGTGTATCTGGAGGTGATAAAACCAAGTATTATTTAAGTGGTACCTATTTTGGCCAAAACTCTTTAATCCCAGGGAAAGATTTAAAACGCTACTCATTAAGAGCCAATACGGAAACCCAAATTAGTGATAAATTTAAGATTGGAAGTAATTTGTCATTTATCAGAGATGGTTATAATAATGATAATTTAGAAATAGGTTTTACTGGTGTTGGCAGATCTATTCCGCTATCTGTAGCCAAACAAAGTAATGGTGAGTGGGGCAGTGTAACTGCGGGGAAAGAAAATGCGACCATAGCTGGCCAAAATCCGTTACGTTTATTACAAGATGGTGGTAGAACCAACTACAACACCAATCGTTTTATCGGTAATTTAAATGGAACTTACACGCCTGTTAAAGGTTTAGATATCTCGGGTTTGTTTTCTTATAACACCTATAATTATTTCAACAGTTCTTTTATCAATACCATAGATCCAGTTACAGGATTCATTACCAAAAAACCTTTGGGTAGCACAGCTGTATTAACCAATCAGTTAACTGAAAGATGGGAAAATACCTCCAGTTTATTATCCCAGGCTACTGCCAGTTATGAAAAAAATATAGACAAACATTATTTTAAAGTTTTGACTGGTGCTTCTTACGAAAAAGCACAGAATAGAAACATAAATGTAGTACGAAAAGGTTTTCCGAATAATGATTTAAGTGCTATTGATGCCGGTTCTACGCTTCCGGCAAACACAACAGCAAGTGGAAACTCAGGAGAAAGCGCATTGGCATCTGTTTTTGCACGTTTAAATTATGCATATGCTGATAAATATTTGTTTGAAGCGAGTGCGAGAAACGATGCTTCATCAAGATTTGCACCTGGCCACCGTGCGGCTTGGTATCCATCAGCGTCAGTAGCCTGGCGGATATCGCAGGAAGATTTTATGAAAAATCTTACTGCTGTTAATGAATTAAAAATACGTTTATCGGCAGGTAAATTGGGTAACATTAACAACGTAGGTAATTATGATTTTTATGATGGCTTAAATGCTGCTACTACAGTAATCTTGGATCAATCGAAACAAGATGGGGTAGCACCGGGTAAACTGGCAAACCCGTTATTGAGCTGGGAAAAGCTAACTACCTATAATGCCGGTTTAGATGCAACCTTATTTAAATCGTTAACCTTGCAGCTCGATGTATTTAGCCGCATTACTAAAGATATATTATTACCAGATCCAAATATTCCGGCTGAAGCGGGTTTAGACGATACCGGAACCGAAAAACAATCCCCATCGGTAAATTTAGGCGAAGTTAAAAATAACGGGTTTGAGCTTTCGTTAAATTACAACGGAAAAATAAATGATTTTGGCTATTCGATAGGTGGTAACGTGAGTAAAATATGGAATAAAGTAACCGATTTAGGGGGTGCAAACGAAACTGCTCCAAATGGTTATTATATTAACCGCATTGGCCAACCGGTAGGTTCATTTTATATGTGGGAGGCTGAAAGTTTATTTGTTAACCAGGCCGATATCAATAGTCACGCTAAACAAGCCAATAACCCAAAACCTGGTGATATCCGATATAAAGACCAGGATGGTAACGGCGTAATAGATGGTAACGATAGGGTAATTAATGGTAATGATGTGCCTTACTTTACCTATGGTTTAAATCTATCTGCCAATTATAAAGGTTTCGATTTCAATATCTTAACCCAGGGCGTAAGCAATGTAAAAGTTTATTTGGAAGCTGAAGCTTCTCAAGCCTTTTTTAATGGCGCAGGTGTTAAAAATTACGTTTTAGACAGATGGACAGTAAGTAACCCTGATCCAAATGCAGCATATCCAAGGGTAACCAACGATACCCAGAACTTTGGCTTGTCTAGCTTCTGGTTATTCGATGCTTCGTACTTTAGGGTAAAGGCAATTACTTTAGGTTATACCATTCCTCAAAACATACTGGATAAAGCCAAAATTAAAGGATTAAGAATTTATGCATCGAGTAATAATCCTTTTACCATCCGTGGTGATAAAAGGTTGAAAGATTTTGATCCTGAAGCGCCTTCACAAAGATCAGCATATCCGTCTTTAAAAACATTCTCTGTTGGCTTAAATTTAACTCTATAAAAACCATGAAAAAATTTATATATATATCACTTTTCGCTTTTATCGTTTTAGGAAGCTGTAAAAAGTCGATAGATTTTGTTCCGCAGGATAAACTTTCTGCCGGTACTTTTTGGAAATCACAAAATGATGTGCAGCTGGCTTTAAACGGATGTTACGGTTATTTAGCCAATGCTTTTAATTATGCTTATGATGATGGAGCTGCCGATAATGCTTATTGTCAATATCCCTGGGAAAGTAATGCAACCCGGGTATCTGCCGGCAGCATTGATGCCACCTTAGATGCCGGGTATAATGGCCGCTACATTTATATACGCCGCTATAACTATTTTTTAGATAACATAGGTAAAGCGACAATGGATGAAACATTAAGAAAACGTTTCATTGCCGAAGCCAGGGTTTTAAGGGCTTTTACTTATTACGAACTCGCACATTATTTCGGACCGGTACCTTTGTTAAAAACAGCATACACCGATCCTGAAGAAACGGCCGTAGCACCAACGCCTGCTGCAACTGTCATTCAATTTGCTATTGATGAGATTAAAGCTGTTGCAGCCGATTTACCTGCCAGTTATGCCGGTGGCGCCCCAAATCAAACTGGCCGTATCACCAATGGCGCAGCCTGGGCTATCTTAACACGTATTCAATTAGAATATGGCAAATATGATGATGCTGTAGCAAGTGCCCAAAAGGTAATGGCAGCAGGTTATCAGCTTTTTAGAAAAACAGCTTTAACCGCTAACGATACAAAAGATGATTACGGTACACTGGTTACTTTTGCTGATGATGCTGCTAAACAAAAATTTTATAAAGGTTTGGCAAGTTATCAACAACAGTTCTGGACAGCTAATGAAGGTAATAAAGAAGCAATCCTCGTATCGCAGAATATTCAGGAAAATCAGAGTTATGCTCCTTACGGTAACGGATTGAGAACTTTACTGGCTACTCCAAATATGGGTGGTTGGGCTTCGATTACGCCTATTCAAGCTTTAGTAGATGCGTATTGGAAAGCTGATGGTACTGTTTTTACACCACCTACACCAGAGCAAAGGGCAATCGATTTTAACATTAATAAAACACCGTCAGCCAACTACATTAATGAGTTTAAAAACCGAGATACCCGACTGTATGCAAGTGTATTATTTCCTGGGGCTACCTGGAATGAATATAAAGATGGTTATGTCTTTACCTGGTCGGGCCCTGGTGGAGGTGAAAGCTATACAGGTTATACTTTTAAAAAATATTTAGATCCGCAGTCGTTGGTAAGTGGTTTAGAATTTGATGCCCCTCAGGATTATAGCATTATTAGGTACGCTGAAATACTATTGGCCTATGCTGAAGCTAAAAATGAAGTAAGTGGTCCGGATGCAACTATTTTTGCTGCTTTAGATGATGTACGCGATCGTGCAGGCATGCCACCAATAAATCAAACAGTTAACAACACCAAAGAAAAACTGAGAGAAGTTATCCGTAACGAACGCAGAATAGAATTGGCAGGAGAAGGACAACGGTATTTCGATATCAGACGCTGGAACATTGCAGCTGATGTAATGAAAACCCCTAAAGATATTGCTAATGTAATTGTTCAGGAGCGTAATTGGAACCCTAAATTTATGTTAATGCCTTACCCGCAAGCGGCTTTAGACAGAAATACAAATTTAAAAGCCCCGCAAACAGCTAAAGGTTACTAAAACAACACACATGAATAAATAAGAATGAATAGCGGCCAGTGCTTTACTGGCTGCTATTTTTTTGCCCTGATTTTTAATTTTGTTCAGTCGCTTATTAGCAATCAATATTTAATAAGATGAAGTATTTTGTCTTTTCAATTACTATAAAGATTGATGTTATGTTAAAAAAGTTTAATAAGTAGATAACTATGCTTAAATGTTTTCTCCGGTAATTATACATTTTTGAATAATTAATATAATACCCTACAATCATCCCAATATTCTATAAAAAATGACAATTAATACGACGGAGTGGCAAAATGACGATGAACTTTTTGAGGTAATAAAAACAGAACTTTATACTGCTGTTATTGGCGATATAATGGATAAGATGGGTTTGCTCCATCAGTTTTTGCCGCCACAGATACAACCTTTACATCCTGATATGTTTGTTGCTGGAAGAGCGATGACGGTGTTAGAGGCTGATGTTTTAGAGTGTGGGCAACATGAAAGCAGTAATCCCATTTTAAAAAAACCATTTGGTTTGATGCTCGAGGCACTCGATGACCTTAAAAAACATGAGGTATATATCTGTACAGGTTCTTCCCCTAATTATGCATTATGGGGCGAGCTGATGAGCACAAGGGCACAGATGTTAGGTGCAGCAGGAGCCGTAGTAGATGGTTATTCGAGGGATACCAGAGGGATATTACACCTAAGCTTCCCTTCATTTTCTTATGGCAATTATGCACAAGACCAGGCACCAAGAGGTAAAGTAATCGATTTCAGGGTGCCAATAGAAATTAAGGGTGTTTTAGTTAACCCGGGTGATCTGGTAATTGGCGATATAGATGGTGTTTGCATTGTTCCAAAACAGCATGAAGTGGAGGTGGTCACAAGAGCACTTGAAAAAGCCAGGGGCGAAAAAATGGTGCAGAAGAAAATCCTCGAGGGGATGAGCGCCAAAGAAGCCTTCGATAAATATGGTATTATGTAAAGAATAAATTCAAAAAAGATAAATCAAACACACAAATGAAACTATTTTATAGAATTTTTACAGTTTTACTGGCTTTAGCGGGTGCAGCACATGCACAAATTCAAAAAATCACCTATACCACAACCGATCAGCAGGTATTAAAACTTAACCGCATTTCACCTTCTGGCTCAAAACAGCCGGATAAGATCTCTTTGGACGGAACATGGCAGTTTTCGACCGATATCAACGCATTACCTGCCGACAAAAATATTCAGGTACCGGGCGAGTGGGTAATGCAGGGTTTTGAAGTAAAGAATGCGGTTTATGCCGGTTACAAAAAAAACTTCGACCTTCCGGAAAACTGGAAAAACAAACGCATTAAACTCCGTTTCGATGCCGTATACAGCGATGCCGAAATTTGGGTGAACGGTAAGAAAGCTGCATCACATTTAGGTGGTTTTACACCTTTCGAAATTGATATTAACAATGCCGTAAAATGGGGCGCCAGTAACGAAATCCTCGTAAAAGTAAAGTCCGAAAGCAAAGCCGACTCCCTGGCAAGTGCATCTACCTATGCAGTGCATCCTTTGGGAGGGATTTCGAGAAAGGCATATGTAATGGCCCTCGCGCCAATCAATTTTGCCTATGCGGATGTTAAAACCATTTTGGATAAAAACTATGAAAACGCCACGCTGAATACGGATCTGATTATTGCCAATGAACAGGATAGTAAAACCGGGAATCTTGTTATAAAAGCAGAACTTTTCAAAACGGATGGAACGACAAAAGTGACTGAAAAAACGGTTACTGTTGATAAAAGTATGGCTAAAGGCGAATATTTACAGCAGAATATCAGTTTTGATGTAGTTAAACCTGCCAAATGGGATCCGGAACATCCTAATTTATATCTTGTAAAATTCAGCATTTTACAAGATGGTAAAGCGGAAGATGTCATCACCAAAAGTATTGGCTTCCGCCAGATAGAGGTAAGAGGGAACCGGGTTTTTGTAAATAACATGCCCATTAAACTTCGGGGTATATGCCACCACGAAACCATGCCTTTACGTGGCCGTTCAGTTGGCGAAAACATGTGGGAAAAAGATGTGCAACTGTTTAGAGAAGGTAATGTAAATTATTTCCGTACCTCGCATTATCCGCCGGCAGAAGAACTGATTGATGCCTGCAACCGCCTGGGGATGTTTTTAGAAGTAGAAGCACCTTTTTGCTGGGCAGAAAATACTGCAGTACCAGCAGGAACAGAAATTTATCAAACCTTAATGGTCGATCAAACTTTAGATATGATTAACTATTTTAGGTCTAACCCGGCAGTACTCATCTGGTCGATGGGTAACGAGAGCGGTAAATACGCCGCCTATTTTAAAGAAACCGCTAAGTTGGCAAAATCGTTCGATCCAACACGCCCACGTAATTTCAGTCAGTATGGCCCCGATGCAGATGAAGGCGATCTGGAAATTACCAATCACCATTATCCGGGCCCAACAGGACCACAAACCTACAGAAATTATAAACGTCCGATTGTTTTTGATGAGTATGTGCACTTAAATGCCTATAACCGTTTAGAACTGGTAACCGATCCTGGGGTACGCGATGCATGGGGGATTGGTTTCGAAGCCATGTGGGAAAATATGTACCGCACCGATGCTGTTTTGGGCGGCGCAATATGGGCAGGTATTGATGATACCTTCTTTTTACCTAACGGAAAAACAGTTGGTTATGGCACCTGGGGGCCGCTTGATGGCTGGAGAAGACCAAAGCCTGAATATTGGCACATGAAAAAAATCTATTCGCCGGTAAAAATTAAACTGGCCAGCAACTGGAGCAATGGTAAAGTAGCCGTTGAACTGGAAAACAGATTACTTTTTAGCAACCTGAAAGAGTGTAAAATAGAATGGAGCGTAGCCAATGAGAGTGGATTAATTGAGGCCGATTTAAAACGAAATGGTAAAACCACAGCCAATGTTACCGTGAATAAAAAACCATTGCCAGGCGATAAAATGACGATTAAAGTTTACGATCCGCGTGGTGTACTCATTGATATTTACCAGTTTGCCATTGTACCAACAATTACCGATTTAACTTTGGTGCCCAAACCGGCTGGTCAGCCATGGACTTATACCCAAACCGGCAGCACTTTAACAGCTAAAAGCGGGAAGCTAAATGTTCAGCTTAACCTGGCTAAGGGCGATATAGAACAGGTAACCAACAACGGTGCAACGGTTTGGAATACCGGCGCGAGATTAATGGTTTTGCCATTAACAGGCGAGGGCAGGGGAACGCAGATGACAGGCGAAAGCCAGCAATTTGATCCTTTTACCGATGTATGCAAAAACAGGATTGTTAAAGATATTAAACTGGATAAAACGAAAAACGGATTTACGGTTCACGTAACAGATGTGTACAGCGAAGCCGGCGGAACCACGAGTTATACCTTTCTGGCTAATGGCAAAGTAAAAATCGATTATCAATATACCATCAAAAAAGAAGTTAACCCACGTCAATGGGGCCTTGTATTTGGAGTGCCAAACAGCTTTCAGGAGTTAGATTGGAACAGAAATCCACAGTGGGATTATTACCCGGCCGATCATATTGGCAGACCGATTGGTAAAGCACTGTTAAACTCTGCTAACCAGGTTTCAGGTCCGGCAGGTCCATCTAAATTACCAGCCACTGCGTGGAGCTTAGATCGAAATGATTTAGGTACCAACGATTTCAGGTCGACCAAAATGTATATCAATAAAGCAGCCTTAACTAACGGTACATCTTCTTTTAATGTAAACGCCAACGGCCAGCAGCATATCAGGGCCTGGAAAGATACACAAGGCATTAAAGCTTTGGTAGCTGGCTACAGCAATATGGGCGCCGAAAGATTTTTCAGAGGGCACGCAGAAAAAATGGATCGCCCATTAAAAGCAGGCGATATAATACAGGACAGTGTAACGCTTCAGTTGAAGTAATAAGTGGGTGTCGCCATTTCGATCGGATAATTGTCCTCGTTTGTAAGGAGGGTAAAAGAGAAACACATTTTTAATGTGTGTGCATTAAGATTCCCGCCTGTGCGGGAATGACTAATGACTCAGACTGACAACATGCCCATCTGCGAAGTTATTCGGGAAGATGAGCAAATTAAATTTTAATACAACAATCATGACCCTAAATAAAATTCACGGTTACCAAACAGGACGCAAATTATTGCTCACTTTTGCTTTGATAACCAGTACTGCTTTACAGCTATTGGCACAAAACAGTGGCATAGCCAGTACCCTTTCACCAATCCCATCCTCGTTGCTCAGCAGCAATAAACCTGTTATTTCTTTAAACGGCGATTGGAAATTTGAACAAAGCAACAAAAAAGGAAATATTAAAGTGCCAGGGGAGTGGGTAATGCAAGGTTATACGGTTAATACCGGAGAAACGGCTACTTACACCAAAACGTTTTCGATACCAAACAATTGGAAAGGCAATCGCATGAAGTTGCGTTTTGATGGGGTAAGTTCGCACGCAATAGTTAAAATCAATGGTAAAAAACTAGCCGAACATGAAGGTAGCTTTGTTCCCTTCGAAATTGATATTACCGATGCACTTAAAAATGGTGAAAATCTGCTTCAGGTTGATGTGCAGGCCAATACCATCAGCGATATTTTGGCTTGTACCTCGCAGTACGCTGTACATACCGTAGGGGGGATATTGCGTAATGTCACCTTGTTTGCCCTGCCAGAAGTTAATATCGCCGATTTTACAGTGGTAACAACACTCGATAAAAACCACAATAATGCGACACTTAACCTCAAAGCATTGGTCAACAATCAGGGGCAAAAGGCTTCAGCAGGACAGATCATTTACACTTTAGCAGCTGTTACCGGAAAAAGTATCGCTACGGTTAAAACTGCAGTACCGGCAGTATCTGGTCAAAAATCGACTTCCATTCAAACCGATATTTCGGTGAAAAATCCAATAAAATGGAATACCGATAAGCCATATCTATATACTTTAACCACAACGTTAATTATTGATGGAAAAACGATCCAAAGCCATCAACAAAAAATTGGATTCAGGCAGGTTGAGGTAAAGGGAAATCAGGTATTTGTAAATGGAATGCCCATTAAATTAAGAGGGGTTAACCGCCATTCGGTGCATCCACTTACCGGGCGTGCCATAAGCGACGATTTGGAATTGAAAGATGCCGAATTGTTTAAACAAGCCAATTGCAATTACATCCGTACTTCACATTACCCACCAAGCGAAAGGTTTTTAGCCATAGCCGATAGTATTGGCCTGTTTGTAGAAAACGAGAGTTCCTTAACATGGATTCAGCACGGTGCTTCGCCAATCTGGAAGTTATGGAATTATAAAGACGAAAAGTTTTATCCTTACATGCTCGCTGCGAATATTGAGAAAATGCAGGCTGGCAAAAACCATGCTTCGGTAATTATCTGGAGTTTAGGTAACGAAAGTTATTGGAGCCCGCTATGGGATAAAGTTTATCGCGAAGCTAAAAAATTAGACCCTACACGACCTATTTCTTTCCACGATCAATGCTGGGGTGGTTTCAATAATGGAGGCAATAAAGTTGATATCGCCAATTACCATTATCCAGGCATAAATGGGCCTAAAGCCACCGATACGATGAAAAGGCCAACTTTATTTGGCGAATATGCCCATTTAAGCACTTATAACCGCCGCGAATTATTAACCGATCCGGGTGTAAGGGCAAGTTATGGCCCATCATTGGTTAAAATGTACGATAGCATGTATGTACACAAAGGTAATCTAGGTGGTGCCATTTGGAGCGGTATTGATGATACTTTTCATTTACCCGATGGCAATATCGTAGGTTATGGCCCCTGGGGACCAATTGATGCCTGGCGCAGGCCAAAGCCTGAATATTGGGGCATGAAAAAAGCCTATGCACCTGTGGTCATCAAAAATGTGCTTCAGCCAATCATTAAAAATGGTAAATTGGTACTGGAAATAGAAAACCGTCATGATTTTATTTCGCTGAGTGATGTAGAAATTACTGCTCAGGTTGATGCTGTGCCTGTTAAGCTAAGCTCAGCAATCAAACCACATGGCGAAGGCCAATTAGAAATCCCTGTAAAAGAAGCAACAAAAGAAGTATATATCTCATTTAAAGACCCTTCGGGTAATGTGGTGAACGAAGAACTTATGGTTTTGAAACCGACTGAAGAAACGATAACTCACCACAAGCTGAGCTTATCGCTTACAGAAAATGAAATGGCCTATTTTGTAACACAAGGAGATGTAAATTATACCATAAACAAAATTACAGGTGTAATATCTGGTGCAACAAACAAAGGGATAAAAGTGTTAGAACAGGGGCCGGTATTTAGTGCCGTGGCGATGAACAGCGAAGATGGCGGCAAACCCAATGTAGCTGGCGAAACGTACCAGAATAACATCCACCCGATTAAAAATTATCCTTCGTACACCATTTTTGCAAATGCCATTAAGGTAGATCAAACGAACGATGCAATCACCTTTGCGATCAAAACCACCTATACCACCGGGGATGGTGATATAACCTATAGATTTTTTGCCAATGGCAACACTCAGGTAGACTACGAAGTGAAAACTACTTTAGAAAGGCCTTATCAATATGGGATGCTTTTTCAGTTACCCAAAACTTTCGACGAATTAAGCTGGAAACGCAAAGGCGAATTTACCGTTTATGCAGCAGAAGATATTGCCCGTAACAGCGGAACCGCGAAATTAAATGCTAAGTGGTTACCGGCTGTAGAAGAATTTGGAAAACCGGCAGCTAAACAATGGAAAGATGACAGCAATGAGATGGGATCGAACGATTTTAGGTCAACCAAACAGCATATACTCCAAACCCGGTTAAGCAATGGAAATAAGGAAATGGTGATTCAATCTAATGGTAAACAGGCATCAAGAAGCTGGTTACAAGATGAAAAAATACAATTGCTGGTTGCTGATTATTGGAATAACGGTTCTGAGCCTTTTTACGGCTCGCCATTTACCGATGGACGCATTAATATTAAAGGCAAAACATTAAAAGGAAGTGTAAATTTTAGGCTGCAATAAAAAAGAAACGTCATTGCGAGAAGGCTTTTTCAGCCGACAGCTTGTCCCGACCTTTCGGGGAAGCAATCTTTCTAGCAAGGATGGTTAGCATGAAAGATTGCTTTCCCGAACATTCGGGATTCCTCCTCGCAATGACGACCTTTTCTGGAATCTGTCAATGATAGCCTGTCGAAGGATTTGCAGTTTACTTAAGAAAACTCAATCTGACAGCTATTGGCTAAGTAAATAGAATAAATTAAAAGTTGGCGGTAATACCAACAAAACGAATATAAAAACAACAACAAAATGAAAATAACAGATGTAAAAGTATGGCTGGTTGAGGGCGTAAAATACAACTGGACCTTATTAAAAATATATACCGATACCGGACATACAGGAGTAGGCGAAGCTACAAACTGGCCAGGCAGTCCGATTGTTTTTGAAGCAACCAAACACGTAGGGCAACGTATTATTGGTTTAGATCCGATGAAAACTGATTTTATATGGACTAAACTGTACAGAGATTTAAACTGGATGGGCCCGTTTGGTGCCAGTATGTGTGCCATTAGCGGGATAGACATGGCATTGCTCGATTTAAAAGCAAAAGTATTGGGCGTACCCTGCTACGAACTTTTAGGTGGGGCTTTCAGGAAAGACATTTTACTTTATGCCAACTACTGGTTTACAGGTGGCGGTCATAATACAGCAGATTATGCTGCACAGGCCAAAAAAGTTAAAGAAGCGGGTTTTACAGGCTTAAAATTCGACCCGTTTGCACACACCAATTATTTGTATGGGGAAGATTTATCATCAAATCTCCAGCTTACGGCTCCTCAACAGGATCTGGCATTTAATGTAAGTAAGGCCGTTCGCGATGCTGTTGGACCCGAATTTGACATCATGATTGAAACGCACGCCATGTTAAATTACCGTGTGGCGGTAACGATGGCACAAAGGCTTTCAGAATTAAATATTACCTGGTATGAAGAGCCTGCAGGACCAGAAAATGCCAATACCTTGAAGGCCATGAGGGATCGGATTCCTTCGAATGTTTCCATCTGCGTAGGCGAGCGCCACTATACCCGTCACGGTATCCGCGATGTATTGGAAAAACATATCTGCGATATTATGATGCCTGATATTACCCGTTGCGGTGGGCCTTCAGAAATGAAACGCATGGCGACCATGATGGAAGCCTATAATGTGCTCCTGGCGCCACATAATCCAAACGGGCCACTGTCTACATTGGCTTCGGCACAGGTTTGCGCTTCGGTGCCGAACTTTTTCAGACAAGAATTTATGTTTAACGATGTGCCCTGGCGTGATGAAGTGATTTCGCATCCGATTGCTGATATGGTACAAAACGGGCATTTGAAACTGAGCGACAGGCCAGGTTTAGGTGTCGATTTAATTGAAGAAGAAATGGAAAAACACCCCGGCATTTTAACGCCAAGGGCTGGTTTCTACGTTTAAATATGAATATAACCGATCAGGTTTAACGCCTGGTAGGTTTTTAAATAGATTTTATGGCACTAACAATAGATTTAAAGGGGAAAATAGCTTTGGTAACGGGTGTTACTTCGGGTATTGGTTTGGGGATTGCCAAAATGATGGCCAAAGCGGGTTGCACCGTTATAGGCTGCGCAGAACAAAGTGAAACGAGTGATGTTGCGCAACGGTTTTTAGCAGAAATGGAGTCTTTTGATGCACATACCGACTATTTTAAAGCCGATATGGTGGTAACCGAAGACATTGATGGGCTTGTTTCAGATATCACCAATGATTATGGACGATTGGATATTTTAGTGTCTAATGCCGGACAGAATGTATTTACGGGATTAGAAAACAGTACCGAAAAAGACTGGCAGTTTAATTTAGACCTAAACCTTTCAGCACATTGGCGCCTGGCCAAACGTTGCAAATCGTTGTTAAACACAAATAATGGGGTAATTATTGTAATGGCTTCTAACCATGCCTTTGCCAGTATCCCCGGCTGTGCACCCTATAACATTGCCAAAACCGCCTTAACGGGCTTGGTTAGGAGTTTGGCCATAGAATGGGGGCCTGGTATTAGAACGATTGGTATTGCGCCAGGTTTTATCGATACGCCCGGTAATCAGCAATGGTTTAATTCATTTATTCAGCCTGAAGAAGAGAGGCAGCGTACGGTAAACCTTCATCCGGTAAAAAAACTAGGTACGGTAGAAGAAATCGGAGGCTGGTGTGTGTTTTTATCCAGCGAATATGCCGGTTTTGCATCGGGGACTACTTATTTAATTGATGGAGGCCGAAGTGCAATGATGCAGGATAGCTAAGGTGATGATGGAAGGATGGGAGATGGATGATGGGAGATGGAAAATGTGGATTTGGGATTTGAGACAAAAGCGATACTAAGATGGGGGTAATTTTTTAACAATACGATGGATATTTGGAAGCCAGATGTGCTTTATAAAGCAGATTTAATTTTAGGAGAAGGTGCCCGCTGGCATGCTGAATGGCAAAAATTCTTGTTTATCGACATCAAAGGCAAACTAATTGGTACCTGTAATCCGGCAAATGGTAAAGTAGTTACCCAAAAAATATCGGCAATGCCTGGTATGCTGGCGCCTGCCGAAAATGATCAGCTATTAGTGGCTTTACAGGGTAAAATTGTGTTATTCAATTTAGCAACCGGTAAAACGATAAACCTGGCGAAATTTAAAGAGGATAGCGAAAACCGGAGTAACGATGGCGCTTGCGATGCATTAGGCAGGCTTTGGGTGGGGACAATGAATATTAATGCCAAACATGGTGCAGGTAATCTTTACTGCTACAACGGAAAATTAGTTAAGAAAATTCAAGGCACAAGTGTATCTAATGGCATTTGTTGGTCGCAGGATAACCGCACCCTCTATTACATCGATAGTTTTCTTTACCACATTAAAGCCTTCGATTATGATCTGGATACCGGAAATATCAGCAACGAAAGAATTGTAGTAGAAATAACCGAACCCAATACCGTGGCCGACGGGATGTGTATTGATAGTGAAGGCATGCTTTGGGTGGCCATATGGGGAGGTGCTTGTGTAAACAGGTATAATCCACTCACCGGGGCCTGTATAGGAAAGATTGAAATCAATGCACCAAACGTAACAAGCTGCGCATTTGGGGGTAAATTGATGAACCAAATGTTAATTACCACCGCAAAAGATGGATTAAGCGCCGACGAATTAAAAAAATACCCACACAGTGGCTCGCTCTTTATGGTAAAATTAAAGGTAACGGGATTGCCAACCGCTCCTTACAAACAACAATAATTACTGGCTTGTGCCATAATACAAATACTACTAACCAAATAATAATCTATGAAACTAGAACTTATCGACTACCTGATTATTGCCATTTATTTTATTTTGGTAATGGGCATTGGTTTGGTGCTGAAAAAGAAAATAAAAACAGGAAATGATTTTTTACTGAGCTCGCATAATATTCCGTTATGGATTACTTGTTTAGCTTTTATATCGGCAAACCTAGGCGCACAGGAGGTCTTGGGCATGGCTGCCAATGGCGCAAAATATGGCTTATATACCATGCATTTTTATTGGTTGGGTGCTGCTTTAGCCATGATTTTTTTAGGCGTATACATGATGCCCTTTTACTACGGTAGTAAGGCCCGAAGTGTACCTGAATATTTAAAATTACGTTTCGACGAAAAAACCAGGACTTTTAACGCACTTACTTTTGCTGCAATGACTGTTTTTTCATCTGGTGTTTCCCTGTATGCACTGGCCATGCTAATGAAAGTTATTTTAGGCTGGGATTTTGATTTGTCCATATGGCTTGCCGCTGGTGTGGTATTGATTTATACTTTCTCCGGAGGTTTAACAGGCGCCATATATAACGAAGTATTGCAGTTCTTTTTAATCATTATCGGGATAGCGCCTTTGGTTTATATCGGCTTAGATAAGGCCGGAGGAATTGATGGTATTTTACAACATGTTGATGATGCGAAGCTTCACGTTTGGAAGGGTTTAGATAGTCCGGCAAACAACCCGATGGGCGTAGATGCCTTTAGTATGGTTTTTGGTTTGGGTTTTGTATTGGCATTTGGCTATTGGTGTACCGATTTTTTGGTGGTACAAAGGGCAATGGCTACCCAAAATCTTAACGAGGCACAACGCACACCCGTTTTGGCTGCTTTTCCTAAAATTTTAATGCCGGCCATCGTGATTCTTCCTGGAATCATTTTATTGGCCTTACAGGGGCAGTATAGCGGCTTCGAACTGCCTGTTAATGTTAATGGAGATAAGGATTATAATATGGTACTGCCTTTATTGTTGCAGAAACTTTATCCGAGTGGTTTACTTGGTTTAGGCATAACCGCATTAATTGCTTCATTTATGAGTGGTATGGCGGGCAATGTTACCGCTTTTAACACGGTATTTACTTATGATATCTACCAAACCCATATTAAGAAAAAAGCTTCCGATTTGCATTATTTAATGGTTGGCAAGGCCACTACTGTTGCCGGTATTTTAATTTCTATCGCTACAGCTTATGTGGCCCGTGGCTTTAACAGTATAATGGATTTATTGCAACTGGTATTTAGTTTTGTAAATGCACCCCTGTTTGCTACTTTCTTTTTGGGCATGTTCTGGAAACGGACCACTGGTCATGGAGCCTTCTGGGGTTTACTTTTAGGTACAGGCGCTGCGGCCATTACACATGGTTTATCAGTGGCCGAAGGCAAAGGTGGCTGGCTGGTTCATTTGTTCGATTTTTATTCGGCAACAGGGCAGGCCTTTACCATCGCTTCAATCTCCTTTATGGTGTGTCTGGTATTTACCATCGTAATCAGTTTGTTCACAAAAGCCAAAGACGAAAACGAACTGGTTGGACTGGTTTACAGCTTAACACCGAAACAAGATTTAAAGAGCAAAACCTGGTATACCAATCCGCTTTATTTAGGGCTTATCGTTTTGATCATTACAGTAGCCTTTAATATTATCTTTTTTTAGGATACACTTCTGGATTAAAAAAAGCTGATGGAAACATCAGCTTTTTTTTTGTTATTCCTGTGTCGTTTTGTAGCAACCCTTAGTCCTGGAAAATAAGGAAATTTAAGAAGTACCGCTATTTTTTAAGCATATCAGTAATAGAAGATCCGTAAAAATCAATAAGGCGCCAAAATGCATCAGGTAATTCTATTTTGAGCAGTGGCCATTGTACCTAAACGTGATTGAACGGAAATACTTTTTGCTGCAGAGGTTTTATCATTTGATGCTAATTCGATGCAAAAAGATTGCAGTGAAAGCAGGGCGGCAAACCGCCAGGAAAGGATGTCCCGGCCTTTCCAAAAACCCATGTTTCAAATAAAGCAATCAACTGTTTCAAAAAGTTTAATCAGCTATAAAAAACAAAGGGCAATTTTCATATCGAAAATTACCCTTTGAGTGTGTTAATTTATAATTGGCTAACGTTTAAAAGTATCCTTTTTCTGAACTGTAAAATTATCTATAGCATCTTTTTGAGGTTTATAAGTTGTCTGATAATATAGATCTGTACCTGTTTTATAATCGTTAATCCGGGTTAATACCGATGAAGGATCTGTAACCTGCATGGTTTTAGGCAGGCCGTTTACATCAGTATACTCAACAGTGGTATAAATGGCTGTAGGATCTATGCCTTGCCAATCTATGGTTAAAATTTTACTGGTCGCATCGTATTTTGTCGTGGCTGGATTAAAAACACGGTTTACAATTGCTGAAGCATAATTTTCGCCAAATACAGTACCATTGATGTAAATGGGTATAGACATGTTTCCTTTATTATCAAAAGTTCTGACTTCGAAATTAATGCCCCCTTCTGTTAAGTTATCAATAATTAACTTAACCTCGTCTACACCACTGCTGCGAACGATCGTTTTTTCGACCATGTTTTGTTTTCCATTCCAAAATACCTGGTATTTCACAATTTTAGGATCTGAAGTAAACTGACCGTATACCATCACCCGTTTGTTGCCCGCGAGAACTTTTGCAGAATCTAAAATGCCAGGGTAAGATATTTCTTTGTCTCCTTGAAATTGCCCCCTGTAATCGTCTATTTTTGAGCAGGCACTAAAGGCGAAAAATCCCATTAATGCAAAAGACATCCATATATTTATTTTCATCTGAGTAAATTTAAATCGTCGTTATTATTTTAATTTTTACTGCCATAAACCTCTATTTGAGTGCCCATAATGGCATAGGTGTTTTCCCAGTTGCGTGTAGACTTAATTCTTAAATACCTAAAGGCAGGTAAGCCAGGTTCGAACTCTGTTGGCCATCCCGCCAATGCATAGGCCAGATCTTCTGCCGTTTCGGTGCCCGATGGCAGGCCGGAAGGTTTTACTACCGATTGGGTAGCCAGTTTGGTCCAGCCGGTATAACTTCCATCTGCCGGCGGATTATTGGTTGCCCAGATTTCAAAATCGCGAAGATTTGCCCTAACGTAATATTTGTTGCCCGATTCAGTACGTGGGAAAAATATAAATCTACTTAGGGCCCTGGTTACGCCTAAATCGATGGTAATGGTTTGTGGTGTAGTAACCCCTTCCAGCGTAAATGCCCTTGGCCATGTTGCCGTTGCATAACTGCCATCCCAAAAATAACTTAAAAAAGTGCCATAAGCCATGGTTGCATCTCCTGGCAGGTTATATGCTGCGAACTTTGATTTTTCTAACATGCCTTCGCTATAAGGCGTTATATTTTTATACAAAGTATCGGTATGATTGCCAAAACGGTCCATGACTACAAAACCAAAATTTGTGGCTACAGACTCTTGGCCTCTAAGTGTACTATTTCCTGACAGCGTTTGGGTATAAATTTTATCCAATGCTTTAATACTGCCATTATCTGCTTTTATGATCGGGGCAATAATAACAGCAGCCCTGTTGGGATTGGTGAATTTTAAATTTGGTCCGCCAAAACCTGCAATGATATTTAAACTCTCATAAACAAGTTGAATGGCCGATTTTAGTGGTTTAATTTTTACGATAACAGGATCAGACATCACCTCGCTCTTCGTCACGGCGTATAATGTGATCTGCTGTTCATTTGTTGAGTTATAGCCATCAATTAATAGCTGGCTGGTATAGTAAGAACTTACCACCTCCCTTTTTACACCCGGGCGTATTTCATATACCGCTTTAATGTAAGAAAGCCCTTCATTAGGGGGTAGGGTATAGGTTAACAAAGCACCACCGCTTTTATTTTCTACGGTGACATTTGATACCGTTCCCGGCTTTTCAGCACTATTTTCGATAGGACCGTTAAGTATATCATTTTTACAGCCAAAGGTTGTAAGAACCACAAGCAGCAATATGATGCCGGATTGTAGTATTTTTAAGTTTTTTTCCATTTTGCCTAAAATTTACCAACCCGGGTTTTGAACCAGGTTTTCGTTTATTAATAAATTATTCTCTCTTATTGGCCATAAGTAATCTCTAGGGGCTACAAAACGTTGTATATATCGGGTTATAATTCTGTAATAAAGTGTTGGATCGGCCTGATCTTTATCCCAGCCTTGTACGTTGCCATTAAGTTCGGTACCTGCTGTTTTCCATCTTCTTAAATCCCAGAATCGGCTGCCTTCCAGCGCCAATTCAATCCCTCTTTCCTGGCGAATAATGCTGCGTAAGCCTTCTTTGCTTTGGTATTTGCCTGGGTTATTGGAAAAGTCTGTCCATGATTTTTGAACTGTAGGTAAACCAGAACGTTCCCGTACCTTATTCAGGTAATCGTAAACCAGGTTACTTGGGCCTGAAAATTCATTGAGTGATTCTGCATATAAAAGATAGAGATCAGCTAAACGAAACATTGGCCATGGATACCTTTCTGTACTGGTCGAGTTGTTTGCTGCCCAGGTAAATTTCCAGCTCACCAATTTTTTAGCATAGTAACCCGTTGGCGGTTGTGGCGTCCCGTTACCTGCCCCGCCTAAACGTACCTGCAAACTAAATGTTCCTTCATCGCTACGGGTTAAGCTACCTTCCTGATACCATATTCCGCCATCAAAACCCAGTGAAGCATAAAAACGGTTTTCCCTGTCGAAATTAAGCCTCGATGAGGTATAACCTATTAGGTTGTTAAAACGTTCTTTGTTAACGCCGGCTCTTAGTTCTGATCGGTTACTGAAATTAAGGGTTTTATCTTCATTGGTCGGCACCCCATTCGTACTATAAAACAGATCAGCCAGTTTTAGCGTGGCGCCTACATCGGCAATAGCACCATTGCTTGCTCCATATCTGCCGTCAAAGTGACCCACCGTTATATATTGTAAATTACTGGTTGCGGTATTTGGATTCCCCCAGATCAATTCCGAGTTTTGCCATTTTTGACTCACTGCATTTCGCAGGTTCATCTGTTTAATAGTGGTATCGCTTAATTTAAATATAGAAGTAGGAAATTTGTACAATTGTATACCTACGCCTTCGCATGAAGTGATGGCAGCTTTACAAGCCAAAGCTGCCCTTTCCCATTTTTTTGGATCGTAGGTCGTGCTCACGAGTTGTACACCTTGTTTATCTTTAAATGTATTGTAATCCGTATTGCCATTAAATAAAGGACTGGCTGCCAATACCAGAACACGTGCTTTCATACTCAGGGCAATCGGTCTGGTTACCCTTCCCAATTCATTGTTGGTGTTTTGAATGACATCTGGCAGGTTTGCAATGGCTAAATCAAGGTGTTTTACAATAAAGTTTACTACGCTATCAACCGGCATACGCCTTACTTTAGTGTTTTCTATCGGCCCGTCTACAGGTGCGTTCTCTTCGATAGTAGGAATCGGACCATAGGCACGTAATAAGATAAAATGGTAATAAGCTTTTAAAAATTCACCTTCAGCAATCCATCTATTCCTTTCGTCTATACCTATATCGGGTACTTTGCTCATGTCTTTCATGTTTTCTATAAAAACATTGCAATCCCTTATGGCCAGGAACATTCCTCCATCCCAATAATTAAAAAATGGTGCCACTACCGTCTGGTTACCACGTGGTATATTCGTGGCAATATCAGTAGATCTGCTTGGTAGGGGAACACACATTTCATCGCCACCTAAAAATGCTGGATTTGAAGCAGTACTTCCATCATCTGGTATGTACGAATAACAGGTAAAGAGGTACTTCTCTGCTTCGGTACGCAGGGCAAAGGCATTTTCTATTTTGGGTAAGTTATCTGGTACCACATCTAAAAAACCTTTTTTACAGCCCATCACCAGTAATATGATACAGGCTATTATGGCGGGCGTTATTTTATATAAATTATTCTTTTGAGTCTTCATCTTGATCAAATAAAATTGTTAATCTGGTTAAATTCCAACCTTTATGCCCAGGTTATATACCCTTTGCAAAGGATACCCCAAACCATTACCGGCCATTTCAACTTCCCACAGTTTAAAGCTGCTTACGGCAAATAAGTTTAGGCCGCTCATGTATATCCTGGCACTGCCTAAGCCGATTTTTTTAGCCAGTTTTTCACTAAAATTATAGCCCAGTTCAACCTGTTTTAAGCGTAAAAAATCGCCCCTTCTTAACCACCAGGATGATGCCACCGCATTGTTGGCCACTACTTCGCTGCTTAGTCTTGGCCAAAAGGCATATGCATTTCTATTGTCTTCACTCCAGTGGTCTTGTGCAATAATATCCAGCAAACCAGATTGGGTACCACCAAACGTTACAAAAGGTGCTATCCCTTCTACATTTCCCGTACCTGCGCTACGACTTGAGCTTGGATTGATGAAAAATGAAGAACGGGTTGATCCCTGAAAGAAAAAGCTAAAATCGAACTGTTTGATACCGAAAGAACCGCCAAAACCATAAATAATTTCCGGATCTTTAGGCAGGCCGATAGGTACAATATCCAAAGAACTGATAATCCCATCGCCGTTGATGTCGCGGTATTTAATATCACCAGCACCATAAATACCAAAGTTTTGGCGTGGTGAGTTTCTCACTTCTGTTTCATCGGTAAATAAGCGCTCGGCTACTAAGCCATATAGCTGCCCTGCCGATTTTCCCACTCTACTTAAATGTTTCAGATTGTCAGGATAATTAGGTTCTTCATTAAATAATACTTTGCTTGCGGCGTATGTAAACGTAGAATAGATTTTAGCCCAATAGTTTTTGTTGAAATTTTTGTAGTAATTGAATGAAAAATCGACCCCCTGGCTGCTGGCTTCTCCAATGTTTGCAAAAGTACCGGCCTGCAAACCTGAAGTTGAGGGTACATTACTCCTGAATAATAAAATGCTAGAAGTGTTTTTCTTATAAGCTTCGATAACGAAATTGAAATCGTTAAATAAACTTAATTCTAAGCCTAAATTATATTGCTTTGTTTTTTCGAAAGTAATATTTGGATTTGCGTAACGGCTGGTTGAAATACCTGCTCTGCTATAACCATAATTCTCTCCAAATGTAGCTCCCCTTTGAAAGCTATTTAAATCTACCTCTGATAAATAAAAGAAACGATCGGCATCTGATCCGATTTGATCATTACCGCTTAAACCATAACTGCCCCGAAGTTTTAAATTCGTAATCACTTTGCTTAAAGGCTCCATGAATTTTTCTTTCGTAACGATCCATGCTCCACTGATTGACGGGAAAAACCCGTAACGTTTATCCGGTGAAAAACGTTCTGATCCATTGTAACCAAAACTAAAATCTACCAGGTATTTATCTTTATAAGCATAGTTCGCCTGGCCTAAAAAGTTTAAATTACGTTTTGGTAATGATAATTGTAAGGTGTTGGCATTGCCATTAACGGTAGAACGGACGGTGGTAATAAATCTTCCTCCAACTGAATGATTTTCGCTAAAGGTGCGTAAATAGTTAATTACCGCTTCACCATAAATAACTGTACTTACGTTTTTTGCTGATGGCGAATAGGTGAGGTACTCTGTTGGAGGGATTCCGATCTGGAGTGTTGATGAACCCGGCGTAGGTTCGTTAAGAGAGGTTAGGAGGGTTTGTCCACCAACCTGTCTTGCCTGATAATAGAAAGGACTGTACTGCCTAACCAAAGTAAAATCGGCATCACGCTGTGTAAAAGCCATGGCGCGGGCACTTAAACCTTTTGTAATACCATCCAAATTTTGGTTTATCGTGATTTGGGGTACCAGCTGTGCCCTGTTGTATTCCTGAAACCCTTTTACTGATTCGGCAAATGGATTGGTATACAGTTGATTATTGGAGTTAGGCAATAAGGCACTGCCAAATAGGGGATGTTGTGCATAAGGTAAAAAACTTTGCGGATACAAAGCAGGGAAAGCTACCGGATTGCTTTGAGAAGCCAAAGTGAAAATCCGCGATCCACCGCCAACCGGCGAAGTATTGTTATCAAATGTACCACGCACGCTGATGAGCGCTTTGGTGGTTTTGGTAAAGTTGATGGTGATGTTTGACAATAAGGAATAAGAAAGTGCCTTTACATTGGTGTTAAAATTGTTTAACCCGGCTTCCCTCAGTAAACCATTATTCTCATCGTAAGTTAAACTTACATAATAAACTGCTTTCTCGTTACCGCCACTTACATCTAAATTTGCTGCCAAATTTCTGGTGTTATTTTTTGTCAGAATATTAACCCAGTCGTTACTTGGATACAGCAAGGGATCCATACCTGCAGCTGTATTATCGATTTTATTAGGTGAGTATGGTGGATTCACACCGCCCTGGTTTTGAAAATCACGGGTGGTTACGGCCTCATTTGCCAAACGCATGTAGGTAATATTATCAGCCAGTTTAAAATTTTGCGTATTGGTTGATAACCTGTTTTCTACCCTTGCATTGATTTTGGTAACGCCCTGGGCGCCCAATTTAGTGGTTAGTAACATTACCCCATTCGATCCTCTTGAACCATATAATGCAGTAGCTGCCGCATCTTTCAGTACTGAAAAATTATCAATATTATCAGGGTTAATACGGGCCAGATCGGTAGGTGTACTTTCAATACCATCAATATAAATTAACGGATCTTGCTTTCCGGTTCCAAAAGTACCCACACCCCTTACAAAAAAGTTGGCATTATCTTGTCCGGGTTCACCGGTACGCTGGTAGGCAATAACTCCCGGAACACGTCCTGCTAAAGTAGTGGTAAGGTTACTGGTTGGGCCTTTTAGGTCTTTCGCGCTAATGGTGGTTACCGAACCGGTTAATGAGCTTTTTTTCTGCGTTCCGAAAGCTACAACGGCCACTTCCTGCAGTTCATTCTGCGCGTCATCTTTTAAAACAATGTTGATCGCTTTCGGATCGTTTGCGGCTACTTCGATTGTGGTGTAACCAACAAAGCTAAATCTTAGCCTTGCACCCGCAGGTTTGGGGATTTGAATCGTAAACCGGCCATCATTGTCGGTAGTAGTACCCACATTCTGCCCGATTACCCCCACGCTAACACCGGCGAGGGGTTGTTGTTCTGCATTTCGTACTGTTCCTTTTACAACGGTTTTTTCTTGCGAAAAGGCTGCTGCAGATAGAAATAGCATGAAATAAAATAGGAAAATTTTCTTCATACAGTTTATATAGTTTTTGGTTAAAAAAACAGCTGATTGCTGAGACACAGTCTATGTCTCATGTAATCAAATGTTTACTAATACTAAAAGTACGCGCAGCATTATTCCTTTTGTAAAACTATATTTGGAAAAACTTAAATTTTTTTACCTTAAATAACTTAATTTCCTTATTTATCATTAATTTAGTTTACTTAATTAAGGTTTTTGTAAAATATTATGAGGTCTGAACTTATCAATGTTAACCACGCAGGTAACAAATCTGTCCATATAAAACATATCGACAATAACCGGCTGATTTCATCTTTCCACTTTCATGATATGTGTGAATTGGTATGGATTGAACGAAGCCATGGTAAACGCATTGTTGGCGATCATATTGGGAATTTCGAAGATGACGACCTGGTACTGATGGGACCAAACCTTCCGCACATCTGGCAGAACGATAAAAGTTACGAGGACAGAGATGATAAGCTGGTAAAATCTACCGTTATTTATTTTAGCATTGATTTTTTTTCGATGTTAACCGACGATCAGGCTGTTTTAATGCTGGTAGAAGATCTGGTTTCGAGGGCATCAAGAGGTTTAGCCTTCGAAAAAGAAACCAGTAATAAAATAAGGGAGATTTTACTCGGGATTGAAAATAATGATGGTTTCGAAAATATAGTTTCTGTTGTAGAAATCATCAAAATATTAGCCAGGGCAAAAGATTTTAAGTATTTATCTAGTCTCACATTTAAAAACCAATATGATGAGAAAGATAATAACCGGATTAATAAGGTGTATCAGTTTTTAATGAAAAACTTTCATAACGACATACATCTGAATGAGGTAGCCGAATTGTGTAACATGACACCCAATTCATTTTGCCGCTTTTTTAAAATGCGGGCACAAAAATCGCTTACCCAGTTTATCAATGAAATACGAATTGGGCACGCCTGCAAATTACTCCAATCAGAAGATTATTCCATTGCGGATGTTTGTTATGCCAGTGGATTTAATAATCCAACCAACTTCAATAAATTTTTTAAGGCCATTAAAGGCATGAAACCATCAGAATATAGGAATAGGTTGAATAATTAAATGGTTCATTAGTTCATTGGTCATTAGTTCACTGGTCATTGGTTCATTGGTCATTAGTTCATTGGTTCACTGGTTCATTCGTTGATTGGTTATTAGGCCAATGGTGCAGTTCAAGCCTATCGGTTAATCAACCCTAAACCCTAAACTAACTGTTAACTGTTTATTGCCAACTGTTAACCGCCAACTGTACTCCGGACTAAATTCTACTTCACCCGCACATTTTCTCCCGCCAGCCGAATCGTTTCACTAATTCTTGTTGCTCTTGTTTCTGTTCTTTTGGCTTCTGATATCCATTTTAGTATGGCTTTCTTTGAAGAACGGGGGAATTTCTCCCAATGTGTTTGTGCTGGTTTGTTGGATTCAAATTCTTTTTTTAGATCATCGGGTACAATTAGATTTTCCACATCATTCAGGGCATCCCACATGCCATTGGCTTTAGCGGTTTCTATAGATTGTAATCCTGCATCGCTCATCAGTCCCTGGTCTATTAAGTGTAAAGCTTTATTCTTATTAATCGCGCTCCAGTTACTTTTAGGTTTCCTTTTAGAGAAAAATTGGTAACGGCTTTCTTCATCCCTTTTTACCGTTAAGCTATCAATCCAGCCATAACAAAGGGCCTCATCAACGGCGTTGCTATGGGGCAGGCTATTTGCCGATGCATCTTTTTTATAGATGATTAACCAAACAGATACTTCCTTTTCATGGTTCTCGGCCAGCCATTGGCGCCAATCGGCCTGCGTTTTGGCATAAAAAGCTTTAACGCCGTTTTTTATTTCTTCCATAAAATATAGTGCCTTTTTTTTGATGCTTAATCTTATTAAGATAGTAAATTTACCAATAATGTAATTGCTTTAATGGAGATTATCATGGCTAATCAATCTTTAAGGAATGTATGGATAGATTACCTGCGCTCAACCATAACCGTTTTAGTGGTTGCACATCATGCGGCATTGGCCTACACCACTTTCTCTGTATTTAACAAAGATGCTTATATCCTGTCTACACATCCAGTAGTAGATCATGCCAGATGGGCCTTGCTTGATGGCATGGTCAGCTTTAACGATACCTTTTTTATGTCGCTTATGTTTTTTCTGGGCGGACTTTTCTTTTTTTCTGGCATTGATAAAAAGGGTTATCTATGCTTTATTAAAGATAAAGTTTTCAGGTTATTGATTCCGTTCTTATTGCTGGGTACCGTGCTGATGCTTTTGGCATATTTCCCTTCATTTTATTTAATGCGTGGTAATACCAATATTTGGACTTATGTTCAGGATTTTTTCACAACTGAGGCCTGGCCGGTTGGTCCGCCGTGGTTTTTATGGTTATTGTTCGTTTTTAACTTTGTTGCGGCATCGTTTCATCAATTATTTTATGGCGGAAAGAACAGCGCGCTACAATTAAACCTTAATAAAAACACGACGGCTGTTGGCCTGTTTTTAATTTTGTTTTTAACAGGTTTGCTTGCTTATCTGCCCATGGCAGGTTATTTCGGGCCATATAGCTGGACGGGGATTGGACCTTTCGATTTTCAGCTGAGCCGCTTAATCCTGTATTTTGCCTATTTTGCAATTGGGGCAGTTGTTGGAAAATTAGCGATCAGTGAAGGCGTTTTAGCTAAAAAATCGTTAACCGTTAAATACTATCGGTTATGGTGTTTGCTGGCCCTTATGGCTTTCGGTGCTTTTTTGTATTCAACCGATGTTTTGAACAAAGCAGTAGATCAAAAATTGCTCAGTAGCAATCAAAATGCGATGATCAGCAATATATTATTTGTGCTTTGCTGCACCTTAACATTTCTTGCTTTCGTAACCAGCTACAGCAAACTGGTTGTCAAAAAGATCGCCTGGTGGGATTCGCTCAGTAGCCATGCCTATTTAATTTACCTGGTTCATTTTGTTTATGTAACCTGGCTCCAGTTTTTATTGTTATCGTTTAATATCTCTGCAGGTTTTAAGTTTCTAATTGTTTTTGTTTTGTCGCTGGGATTAAGTTGGGCAACTGCTTATTTACTGTGGAAAATACCTTTGGTGAAAAAATACCTGTAAGCTGGAGGATGTTGTTCATTAGGCATTGGTCATTGCATACTGCCCATTGATAACTGCCCACTGTAAATTGTCTTTTGATTTTTGTTCATTGGTTCATTTGTCATTCGTTCACTAGTCATGGTACAGTTCAAGGTTAAGTTGACTCTAAACGCCAAACCCTTAACTCTAAACTAATCAGCTCATTTATCCTTCACATCGTATATAAGCTGCACAACACCCGATGGAGCACTTTTGGTTTCTTTTAGGCTTAGCCAAACCCGATTGGTTATTTCACTAAATAATAATTTACCTCCGCCTAATATTACCGGGTGTACAGCGAGCTGCAGTTCATCAACCAGGCCGGCATTTAAAAAGGTAGATATTAGCTTCGCACCACCATATAGCCATATGTTCTTACCCGGCAGTTTTTTAATTTCGTTAACCCTTTCCACAATGTCCGAATGGATAAAAGTTGCACCTGTACCATCGTCGGTTTTGGTATGCGAAAAAACATACTTTTTCTTGCTGTTGATATTTTCGGAGATCGATTTCATCAAATCGTTTTCTTCTTCTCCGGGCTGGTAATTTCCCCAGAGATCGTAGCTGATCCGTCCATAAAAAATAGAATCTATGCCATCTAAAAAATCGTTAAAATTGGCATCCCCATCCATAATACACCAGTCAATTTCTCCATTGGGGCCTTCAATATATCCATCAAGGGTAACAGCAAGGTCGAGAATAATCTTTTTCATCTGTGTTTATTTTACGGTTTAGCTTTATACAAGCTCTTAACTTCTAAATTACAAAATATCATTTAACGGGCTAATATAAAATCGGCCTCGAAATTAGCGTTGCATTCATCTCCATCGGTTAATTCTCCAACTTAACCTTAAGTTAACATATACGCTCTTTCTTTGTTCAGCATTGCCTGATATATAGATGCTTTAACATGATCAAACCTTTTAGTGTTCTTTTACTTTTCCTGTTTTTCATTTCAAATGTAAATGCGCAGGAAGAAAAATTCGAATCGATTATTGCGCTCAATCAAAAAGACCCGACTGCAGCCCTGGCTCAGTTAAAAAAAATATATGCGAAATCTATCGACGATAATGATGAGCTTTTAGAGGGTAAATGTTTACAGCAAATGGGCAAGGTTTGTTATACACAGGGGCATTTTAGTCAATCGTTAGAGTTCTTTTTAAAAGCAGATAAAATATTCAATACAGCCAATCAATCACTTTTGCTGGCCGCCAACCTTAACGATGCCGGTGTACTCTACTACTACATGAAGCAAAAAGATAAAGCCTTAAATAGCTATAATAAAGCCATTGGCATTTATAAACGAGCGAATAATTTAACAGGCCAGGCAACCGTTTTGGGGAATATCGGGCAGTTATACGAAAAAAGGCAGCTTTACGACAGTGCATTTTACTATCAAAAACTCGCTTTAAAAATAAACGAACAGGTTAACGATAAAAGCGGGGAGGCAAAAATACACGAAAACCTGGGTAGTATATATGAAGATCTGGAGCGCTACGACTCTGCTTATGTGCACTTTAAACAGTCGTTAGATTTATATCAGCAAGATCATAATGACCTGGGGAGCATTGAGGTGATTAATAATCTGGGCGATATCCTCCGTAAAACCGGCCGGTATAAAGAAAGTATTGTGCAAACTGAAACTGCATTGAAACTGGCCGAAAAAATGGGTAATATTTATCAGTTAAGCTCCTGTTGCAGAGATTTGGGGAAGGCTTACGAACTGCTGAATAACATGGATAGTGCCTATCATTATGTAAAACTGGGTTATAAATATACCATCGATCTGTATTCGGAAGATGGTGCACGACAGGTCGCTTTTTTACAGGTATTGTACGATATCAATAAAAAATCGGATGAGATTAATAAACTGAAAAACGACCGGAAGGTGAACCGGATTATTGCTTTTTCAGCCACAATTGTGGTGATATTATTGGTCGTTTTAGGTTTTGTTATTTTTAGCAGACAACGGTTAAAGTTGAAAGATCAACAGATGCTGGCGCGGCAGAAGGCAATAGAACATGATATGACCAGCCTCGAACTCAAAAATCTTCAGCTAGAAGAACAGCACCTAAAGCAGTTGCTGGAGGTTAAAAGCAGGGAATTATCTACCCATACCTTAAATCTGATCAAACACAACCAGTTCCTGGAAAACCTTAGAGCTACTTTACAGGCGATGGTAAAAGAGGATAAACGCGATCAGAAAAAGCAAATGAACCAGATCCTCACCGAGATTAACCAGAGCTTTAACCACGAACGCAACTGGAAAGAATTTACGGTGGCTTTCGAACAGGTGCATCATCAATTTCTCGAAAGCCTGAAAAAATATAGCAACGAACTTACTTCGGCCGATATGCGCCTGATTGCACTATTAAAAATGAATCTCGATTCAGGCGATATCGCAACCTTGCTCGGTATATCCACCGATAGTTTAAGGGTATCGAGATATAGGCTCAGAAAAAAGCTGAATATGTCGCAAGGCGATAATTTATCTGCATTTATCCAGGCGCTATAACCGTTACATCAGCTGTAACATATGAGCTGTTTTTTGGTGTTTTTTGAGGCTTAACAATTTGTTAATGTAACGGTAATAAAAGCATAACGGCGTTTTTGTGTATGCTTAATTTGTTGATAATCATTGTTTTGTGGTTTTGTGTTGCTTTTTGATCTATGGCTGTTGTAACGCTGTTGCCTTTATGTAACCTCGATAATTTCCTGGTGTAAAATCGTGTATACACCTTTGCCCCGTCGATAATAAAAAGACATTACCAAACACGATGAATAAACGATTACAAATTCTGTTTTTATTTCTTTTTTGTGCAGGCACCGCAAATGCCACAAAACTGAAAGGCCATGTTTACGATAAGCAAACAGGAGAGGCCATTGTAGGTGCAACAGTGGTTTTAGAAAACCCAAGGCGCACAACCAATACCGGATTGGATGGTACTTTCGAATTTAAGGATGTAAAAGTAGGTTCAGCCAAAATTAGTGTAAGCTACATTACCTACAAAACCATCGAGAAAACCTTAGTGATACTGAAAGAGGATAATGATCACTTAAAGTTCTACATGGAGAGCGATTCTAAAAGTCTTGATGATATCACCATTAAATCGAATGCGGTGAGTTCTACCGATCAAGGGGCAAGACGCCTGGAAAAAAATGCTCCACAGCTGATGAATATCGTTTCAGGGAGATCGATTGAGATTTCGCCTGATTTAACGGTAGCCAATGTGATGCAACGCATTTCGGGTGTGTCAATAGAGCGCAACAGCAATGGCGACGGGCAGTACGCCATATTAAGGGGAATGGATAAACGCTACAACTATACTTTGGTCAATGGTGTGAAAATTCCAAGTCCGGATAATAAGTACCGTTATGTTCCGCTTGATCTTTTTCCTTCTGATTTACTCGATCGTTTAGAGGTGTATAAAACACTTAC
The DNA here is from genome assembly GCF_056490665.1 of Pedobacter folensis. NCBI lineage: Bacteria > Pseudomonadati > Bacteroidota > Sphingobacteriia > Sphingobacteriales > Sphingobacteriaceae > Pedobacter > Pedobacter folensis. The sequence continues at coordinate 1,908,736 of NZ_JBWJIF010000001.1, read as the reverse complement.
CCCAAACTTAGAGGGCGATGCCATTGGGGGTGCCATTAATATGGTGATGAAAAATGCGCCTGGTTTATTACAGGTAAATGCCAATGTTTCTACAGGTTATAACCAGTTGTTTTTCGACCGGAAGTTTACCAGTTACAATGCTTCAGGTATTAATTACAAATCGCCTTACGAAGTAAACGGGAAAAACTACAATGCTACTCAAAGCGATTTTACCAAAGGGACACTCGATTATAAATATAAAAATCCTGCACCCAATTTAATCGGGAGCTTATCCCTAAGTAAACGCTTTTTGGATAATAAACTCGGAGTGGTGCTGGCAGGAAGTTATCAGAACACTTATCGCGGCAGCAACAGTACTTTTTACAATAACGCAGTGGTAGGTATCGATCCTTATGCCAAAATTACCAGTAAAAGTTACCGTGAGTATTCCGAACAGCAGCAACGAACAGGTTTACATGGAAAAATTGATTATGTTTTTAACAAAGATCACCAGATCAGTTTATATAATGTGTATGTTAACCTAAAAAATCAGCAGGTTAGAGATGCGGTAACCACTACCTATAATGGGGTTTATAATCCAACCGCAGGGAATGCTGAATTGGTTTACGATACGCGCAGCCGCTTAACGGAGCAGCAGATTTACAATACAACACTTCATGGCGATCATAAATTCTTTGATGATAAATTTAAAGTGCAATGGTCGGCTGTTTATTCTTCTGCTAAAAATGATGTACCCGAAAATACCAGCATCAGTTTAAACGGGATACAGCAGAATTTTCAGAGCAAACGGACCAGCTTGGTTAATACCGATCCGGTTACCCGCAGATGGGAGCGCAGTACCGACGAGGATTTGGCAGGATATCTTGATCTGACTTACCATGTTTTAGTCGATGAGCACAAACTGGATATTATGGCCGGAGGTTTATACCGCGATAAACAAAGAAGCAGTTTCTTTAACAATTACAACCTTGCCCCAAGTGCAGCCAATGCATTTGATCTTTACGGTGTGAATTTTCAAAATTATACCGATTTAAATCTCGTGGTGAGTAATCCTACAGGTGCAGTGTCTAATGCACTAACCTACGATGCAAGCGAAAAAATAGCAGCCGGATACGGTATGTTTAAATATAACTCAGCTAAACTGGAAGTAATCGGAGGGTTAAGGGTAGAACATACCAACCAGGGTTATAATCTGCTTTTTCCTGCAGGTGAGGCTTTCCCTAAAGGAAATCAGATTTATACTGATCTGCTACCCAGTTTAACTGCAAAATACTTCTTAAGCCCGAAAGCGCAATTACATGCTTCTTATTACAAGGCCCTTAACCGCCCTGGTTTTTATGAAATTGTACCTGGAAGAGTGAAAAACGAAGAATTTGTAGAACGTGGTAATGTGAACCTGCAACGTGCTTTAGCCGATAACTTCGATTTACGCTACGAACTTTTTCCTGGCGCTTCAGAGCAATTATTGGTTGGTGCTTTTTATAAACGCATTAAAAATCCTATTGAATATACCTTTCAGGCCGATGCCATTCGTGGACAAGACACTTTTTATACGCCAGGAAACTTTGGTACCGCCAATAACTATGGGGCAGAAGTAGATTACATCAAATATTTCAGCAAAATAGGTGTAAAGGCCAATTATACCTATACCCATTCACGCATCAACACCACTAAAACCACCAGGGTTATTAATCCTACTACAGGAGATACGGAACCGGCTAATGTTAATCAGGAGCGTCCGCTTTACGGTCAGTCAGCACATATTGCCAACTTATCGCTATTGTTTAAAGACACTAAAAAAGGCTGGGATGTTCAGGTTGCAGGTGCTTATACAGGGCCACGCATCAACACGGTTTCTCAATTCCTAAATAACGATTTGTGGCAGGAAGGATTTGTACAGATGGATGCTTCTGCTGAGAAACGTTTTAAAGGTGGCATTAGTGTTTTTATCAAAGCCAATAACATCTTAAATACCCCAACAAAGTTATTTATAAAAGGTACAAATCCTGAGAATAACAATATCAATGAAGACCTGGTTAAAAAAGGAAATACATTGATCAGAAGTGATTATTATGGCCAGAATTATCTGGTTGGCTTCAGATATAAGTTTAATTAATTAGAATTTAAAGATACAAAGACATGAAATCGAATCAGATTTTTAAATTGATGATCCTGATGGCGCTGACCTTAACAGGATGTGAAAAAGCCAATATCGATGTCGATACCACCGCTGTTGATGGTTCGGCAATTGGCGAAGTTTCAGGGGTTTGGGCTAAAGGCAGTACACAGGTCATTAAAGGTGATATTGTCATTCCGGAAGGGAAAACGCTCACTATTGAAGAAGGCGTAACGGTACTGATGGATACGGTTGCGAAACCCGAAATGATTATAAAAGGTAATCTGTATGCTTTGGGCACCACAGAGAACCCCATCAAATTTACCGTAAACGATTTTTACAAAACACCGTTAACCAAGTTTGGTAAACTTTGGGGTGGTATTTTAGCTGGTCCGACATGTGAGGAACTGGTGCTCGATCATGTCATTCTCGAATATGGCGGTGCTAAAACTTCCGATGCTTCTACTTCGGTAAAAATGGGCTTGTACAAAGCTGTTGCCGGCGAAAGTTTGCCCGCCCTTTGGTTTGCCAATGCCAGGGGCAGATTGGTGGTTCAAAATAGTACCATCAGAAATTTTCAGGAAGATTGTACTTATATTGAAGGTGGAAGAATCATTTTTGCCAACAATGTATTTTATACTACTGGAGTAACAGGAGGAGAGGCCATGAACTTTAAATCGGGCTGTTTGGCAGATGTGGCTTATAACCTGGTTTATAGCACCAATACCAATGCTTTAAAATTATCTAACACCGGAGATAAAACGCCACAAGCCTATATTATTGCCTATAACAATACCATGGTAAATACGGGCTGGAGAAGACCAACGGCGAAAGGCGGATCGATCTGGCTGGAAAGTACGGTGCGCGCCGATCTGTACAATAATCTTTTCGCCAATACCCGTTTTGGTGTGAAAAGAGATCCCAAAAAGCCTGAAGACAGCCGTTCTGTTTACAGCAATAACTGGTATTACGGTTTCGATCAGACCACAGTAAATCAGTTTCAGCCAACTGGCGATATTGTGGGCGGTAAAAACGATGTCATTAGTAATGTTGCCGGCGCAAACGATCCTAAATTTGTGAATTATCCTTTAAATACAGCTGTGACGAATGCCGATTTTAATACCGCATGGGATTTCCACCTGCAGGGCAACTCCCCAGCCTTGGGTAAAGGCATCATTAACTTTACCCGCCATCACCAAACTGGAATTATAATGAAAAATGGTATCACCTATGTCTCACCTTCACCATCAACATTTGTTGGTGCATACGGAACTAAAATATAAAATGAAGCATAACAATATATTAAACTTTGCCGCTTTTGTGGTTTTAAGCCTGGCCATTTCTTGTAATGGAGGTACACCAAATGGAAATGATACAGCAGTAAAACCCCTGTATGTATCCGATCCTGTCGATTTTGATACCGACGATCCTGCGATCTGGGTAAACCCGAATGATCCAGCGCAGTCTTTGGTGATCGGTACGGATAAAGACAGCAGTGGTGGCCTGTATGTTTTCGACCTGAAAGGTAAAATCATTAAATCAAAAACGGTAAAGGGTTTAAAGCGACCAGATAATGTTGATATTGCTTATGGTTTGCAACTGGCCGGGAAAAAGACAGATATTGCAGTTACAACAGAACGTTACACGCATAAACTGCGGATATTTTCTCTTCCCGATATGAAAGCCATCGATAATGGTGGAATTTCGGTTTTTGTAGGCGAAACTGGCGCAGAGTACCGCGATTTGATGGGGATTTCGATGTATACCGATCCGAGTGGAAAAATTTATGCCATTGTTGGCCGTAAAACAGGACCTAAAAACGGGAGTTATCTTTGGCAATATCTATTAACTGACGATGGAAAAGGCCATGTTAAAGCAGATTTAGTGCGGAAATTCGGCCAGTATAGTGGCAAGAAAGAAATAGAAGCCATTGCTGTAGATAACGAACTGGGTTATGTTTACTATTGCGATGAGCAGGTTGGTGTGCGTAAATATTACGCCGATCCGGCCAAAGGGAATACAGAATTGGCCCTATTCGGACAAGGCGATTTTGCTGTCGACAATGAAGGAATCGCTATTTATAAAACATCAGGAAATAAGGGTTATATCGTCGTTTCCGATCAGGGCGCTAAACAATTAAAGGTGTACGATCGGGTGGCTAAAGCCAATACTAGCAACCCACATCCGCTATTAACCACCGTTAAATATTCCGCAAATCAAACAGATGGGATTGATGTGGTTTCAGTCCCTTTAAATAACGATTTTAAACACGGTTTGCTGGTGGCCATGAGCGATGATAAGACCTTTCATTTTTACAGATGGGAAGATCTGGCCGGTAAAAAACTGAAGGTAATAAACTAGACCGGAAATACTATTCCCGATTGTGGTCGTCACCCTGAATTTATTTCAGGGTCTTTGTAGCAAAAAAAAGATGAGTCTATCCCATAAGTATAGAATTGTCATCCTGAGCTTGTCGAAGGACCTTTTAAATGTCTTACAAAGCGTTTCGACAACCTGTCCCGATTCTTCGGGATGTTCAACGTGACAAATTCGAAGTGAAATACAAATATGATACAGCCTTATGACGGCTCCTTCAAGAAATTATTGTAGTAGTGTGATGAGATCGACCTATACCGCAATATTATTCGATAATTTATACTCAGACGGGGTAATGCCCGTCTGTTTTTTAAAATACTTGCCAAAAAAAGAGGAGTTGCTAAAGCGCAGCTCCATGGCAACCTCCGAGATATTCATTACATGGCTGGTTAACAGTAGTTTCGCTTCTCTGATCACCATTTCATCAATAATTGCGCCCGCCGTTCTATCGGTTACCTGTTTAACCACCTGCGATAAATGCCTTGGCGTAATGCGTAAACAATTGGCATAATAAATTACACGTTTTTCCTTTTTAAAGTTTTCTGATACCAGTGATAAAAAACGATTGGTGAGTTCTGTCCTGCTATCGTGAACAAAAGGTAAGGCATCTTTCTGTTTGTTTTTTAGCAGAAAGAGGTCATAAAGCAATTCCAGAAAGCTATTATGCACAATGTTTTTAATCTGCGGGGTATCTTTTGATACATTCAGCTTTTTGTGCAGGGCAAGCATATCATAATAAATGAATGTATATTCCTCTTTTGACAATGAAAATTTATGCGTGGGGTCGTTCTGGAACATCCGGTAAGCTTCTCCGCTGTTAAAGAATACCCCTTTGGTTTTTAAATAACTTTTGTTGAAATGGATGCTGATGAAAGAAACATCGCTGTTATCCTTAATCTCATAAACAGCATGTGGAAAAATAAGTAGAATATCCCTCTGGTTTAATACATGCTCCACAAAATTTATCCGAAGGTTCATCTTTCCCTTGGTGATCAGAATTAAAGCATAACTCGATACGCGGAAAGGTTCCGAACTGCAATAATGCGGATCGCTGCTATGGTGGATTTTTGCCATCAATCCATCATTTAAAGAAAGCGCTTCCTCATGTTTTTTTTCTGAAAAAGTTTTATTGAGTAACTCTTGTTGCATAAAATCGTTCAGCGTTTTTTAATAATTTCTTAACAGATTCGATCATCTTTTGCACCACAATTTTAGCCACCCTTTTATGGATAGTTTTTCGCCCTTTATCTGTCGGATTTTGCTATGGCAAATGTAATGTTCGGGATCAGTTTTGCAAGAACATTTTTTTAAAATGACTAATTTCTGATTGATTTTTGTGTTTTTGATTAAGAGTTTGTATTGCTGTATTATGCTTAAATACAGGTATTTATCTTGTTTTTGATGCTTTTTTGGCTGTTTTTAACCTTTTTACTATTTTATAATAAAAGTCAGAATGTCAATTAGTCAATTCATCTGAATGTCACATTTTGCCAATCCAACTTTTTGACCAATATATCCCACATTTGAACCTTTTTTTGGCTTCAATTCCGCGTTAAAATTGTGTTATCAAATCGTTCGGTTAATGCGGCCTTAATCTATATCGTTGATTTTAATATCTACAAATAGCATTCGGGTGCAGACCAAATTTTCAGAACAGGGTTTAAAAAAACTGAAGAATATAAGTGTTCAGCATGCGTAAAAAATTACAAGATAGAATTGCCTCTTTTAAGGATGCGGCGGTGATAAAAGAAAAGGGATTGTATCCTTATTTCAGGTCGATAGAATCTGGCCAGGATACCGAGGTGGTGATCAATGGAAAAAAGGTACTCATGTTTGGTTCAAACTCCTATTTAGGCTTAACCAATCATCCCAAAATAAAAGAAGCCGCTAAAGCAGCCATCGAAAAATATGGAACCGGCTGCGCAGGATCGAGGTTTCTGAACGGTTCGCTCGATATTCACCTCGAATTGGAAAACCGGTTGGCCGAGTATGTAGGTAAAGAAGCTGCAGTACTTTTCAGCACGGGTTTTCAGGTTAACCTGGGGGTAATATCTTGTTTATTAGATCGTAACGATTACCTGTTGCTGGACGAATACGATCATGCCTCTATTATTGATGGTAGCCGTCTGGCTTTTTCGCGGACGATTAAATATGCCCATAACGATATGCAGGATCTGCGCCGCAAATTAAGCCGGTTACCTGAAGATTCAGCCAAATTGATTGTTTCAGATGGTATTTTCAGTATGGAAGGCGATTTAGTTAACCTTCCTGAAATGGTAGACATAGCCAACGAATTTGGCGCCAATATCATGATGGATGATGCACATAGCCTTGGCGTAATTGGCTTTAATGGATCGGGAACAGCATCACATTTTAACCTTACGGAGGATGTAGACCTAATTATGGGCACTTTTAGCAAGTCGCTGGCCTCATTAGGTGGTTTTATTGCTGGCAGTACCGAAACCATCGAATATATCAAACACCGCGCCCGTTCACTCATGTTTAGCGCAAGTATGCCGCCATCTGCTGTGGCAAGTGTGATTGCTGCACTGGATATTATCGAATCGGAGCCCGAACGGATAGATAAACTTTGGGCCAATACAGAATATGCGAAAAAACTTTTACTCGAGGCCGGTTTCGATATCGGGCACAGCAATAGTCCGATTATTCCCGTTTACATCCGCGATAACATCAAAACCTTTATGATTACCAATATCCTTCAGCAAAATGGGGTATTTGTAAATCCGGTTGTTTCGCCGGCGGTGCCTTCCGATTCGTCTTTGATCAGGTTTTCTTTAATGGCTACCCATACTTTCGAGCAGATTGAATCGGCCATCGCCAAACTAAGCGCAGCTTTTAAGGCCGTTAACGTAGAATTAGTAGGAAGCCAATCATGAGAGAACTGGTAAAGGTTTCTGGTAAAAAAGCATTAAAGGCCTTTGTTGATTTTCCACACCAATTGTATGCGGATGATGTAAACTATGTTCCTGAGTTATTTATTGCCCAACGCGATTTGCTTACCCCGGGTAAACATCCTTTTTACGAACATTCGGAAATCCAGCTTTTTTTGCTTTATGATGAGGGTAAAATAGTTGGCCGGATTGCTGCAATTAACAATACCAACCACAATAAGGTTTACGGCGGACATGATGGTTTCTTTGGTTTTTTCGATTGTATAAACGATGTGAAAGTTGCGCAGGCGCTTTTAAACGCAGCACAGGATTGGTTATCAGATCGGGGATTGACGAAAGTTTTAGGTCCGGTAAATTTCTCTACCAATGAGGTATGCGGCTTACTGATTGAAGGTTTCGACGGACCGCCTGTAGCCATGATGCCTTACAACGCCCAATATTATCTGTCGCTTCTGGAGCAAACGGGTTTCCAGAAAAATGTCGATTTAAGGGCCTACCGTTATACCGCAGGGAATTACAGCGAAAGATCGGTTAAACTACTGGATAGGATAGAGGAACGGCTGCTCCGGAATGATATTGTACTCCGCAAAATCAACATGAAGAAATTCAGGGAAGAGTGCAACGCGGTAAGAGAGGTGTACAATAAAGCATGGGATAAAAACCTTGGTTTTGTACCGATGACAGATAAAGAATTTGACTATACGGCGAACGATTTAAAACTGATCCTCGATCCTGAATTTTGCATCCTGGCCGAGCAGCATGGCAAGATTGTGGGTTTTGCACTGGCCATTCCCGATATCAACCAGATCCTGATCAAAATTAAACGCGGCAGGTTGTTTCCTACAGGATTAATCAAACTTTTAGCCAATAAAAAGAAAATTGACGGCATCCGTATTTTATTACTTGGCGTGGTCGATGGTTACCGGAAAATGGGCATTGAGGCCTGTCTTTACGGTCGTATCATCAAACATTTCAAGGCTAAAAATATGAAATATGCAGAGGCCAGCTGGACTTTAGATCATAACGACCTGATCAATAAACCCATTGAAGATATTGGCGGGAAGTTATACCGCAAATACAGGATTTTGGAGAAAACGATATGAAAAAGCGGGTATTGATAACAGGAGCAACCGGATTTGTGGGCTATCACCTGATTAAAGCCGCTTTGGCCAGCAATCTGGAAGTCTATGCAAATGTGCGCCGGTCAGCTGCTGCAGATCATCTTAAAGATTTTCAGATTAATTACGTAGATCTTGATCTTTCTTCGATATACCTGTTAAAAGAAAACATAGAAGAAAAGAAATACGATTATATCGTGCATGCCGCTGCGGTAACCAAGGCGAAAAAACTCGATGATTACAATCAGGTAAACGCCATTTATACCCGAAATCTGGCGCTGGCAGCTTCGAAATCAGAACACCCGATTAAGAAATTTGTATTTATCAGCAGTTTGGCCGCTCTGGGACCTTTAAATCAAAAAAATGAAAAACTAACCGATAAAGGGGCATCAAATCCGGTAACCAATTATGGGATCAGTAAAGCGCTTGCCGAGACCTATTTGGCTCAGATTCCAAATCTGCCCTTAATTACCTTCAGACCAACAGCGGTTTACGGTCCGCGGGAGAAAGACATTTTCATATTGATTAAAACGATCAAAGCAGGGTTTGAACTGTATATCGGTAAGCAGGAACAGGAACTCAGTTTTGTATACGCCACCGATCTGGCTGATATCATTATAAAAGCACTCGCATCTGATGTGGTTGGCAAAAGTTATAACATTTCAGACGGGGCAGTTTATAACCGTTCTGCACTGGCGGCCCACGTGCGCAAAGCTTTAAACAAAAAAACATTGACGGTGAATGTACCTGTGCAAATGATTAAGGGCCTTGCCTGGTCGATGGAAAGGTTGTATGGCGTATTCAATAAAATACCCGCCTTAAATGTAGATAAGATAAAAGAGCTCACGGCCCTGAACTGGGGCTGTGATATTAAAAATATTCAGAACGACTTTGGTTTTGTGCCCCAATTCGGGTTGGAACAAGGACTGAATGAAACCATAAACTGGTACCGTAAAAACAATTGGTTATAAGATTTTAAATAAAATAGAATGAAACAACAAGTAAAAGCAGCTGAAGGCAAGCTGGGAATATTAATGCCGGGATTAGGTGCTGTAGCAACAACCATGATTGCCGGCGTTGCTGCAATTAAAAAAGGAATATCGAAACCAATCGGTTCGTTAACACAGATGGGAACCATCCGTTTGGGCAAAAGAACGGAGAATAAACAACCAAAAATTAAAGATTTTGTGCCGCTGGCTGGTCTTGAGGATCTGGTATTTGGTGGTTGGGATGTGTATGAAGATAACGTTTACGAAGCGGCAATGAATGCCCGTGTATTAGATGCTAACCTTTTGCGCGATGTGCGTGAAGAACTGCAGGCCATTAAACCAATGCGCGCTGCTTTCGACAGAAATTACGTAAAAAACTTGGATGGCAAATATGTAAAAGATATCGATAACCGTTACGAACTGGCTTTAGCCGTAATGGAGGATATTAAAAACTTCAAAGCAGAAAATAACTGCGATCGTATCGTATTGGTTTGGTGTGGTTCTACCGAAATTTATTTCGAACCATCTGAAGTGCACGAATCACTAGCTGCCTTTGAGCAAGGTTTAAGAGATAACGATTCGCGTATTGCACCAAGTATGATTTATGCCTATGCTGCATTAAAATTAGGAATTCCTTTCGCTAACGGTGCACCAAACTTAACGGTTGATATTCCTGCCTTAATCGAACTGGCTAAAGAAACCGATACCCCAATTGCTGGTAAAGATTTTAAAACCGGTCAAACTTTAATGAAAACCATTTTAGCGCCTGGTTTAGCGGCACGTTCGTTAGGCGTAAATGGTTGGTTTTCTGATAATATTTTAGGAAACCGCGATGGTTTGGTATTGGATGATCCGGATAACTTTAAAACCAAAGAAGTATCAAAACTGGGTGTATTGGAAGATATCTTTAAGCCAGAAGTTAACCCTGATTTGTATGGCGATATGTACCACAAAATCAGGATCAACTATTATCCGCCGCACGGTGATAACAAAGAAAGCTGGGATAACATCGATATTTTCGGCTGGTTAGGTTATAAAATGCAGATCAAAATCAATTTCCTTTGCCGCGATTCGATATTGGCCGCACCGATTGTACTGGATCTGGCTTTGTTTATCGATCTGGCTAAACGTGCAAACCTATCGGGCATTCAGGAATGGTTGTCATTCTACCTGAAATCGCCACAAACAATTCCGGGTGTACCTGCAGAAAACGACATTTTTAAACAATTGATGAAACTTCAGAATACCTTACGTTACATCATGGGCGAAGAATTGATCACCCATTTAGGTCAGGATTACGAAGAAGAACTGATAGAAACGGTATAGTGTTTATCCACAAATTTCTTTCAACGGCTCTGGGAATCGGCTATATCGGCAAAGGTGCCGGTACATATGCTGCAATAGCAACCTGCATTTGCTGGCACCTTTCCCAGAGCCCTTATAGCAACCCATATTTATGGCCGGTACTGATCACCATGTTTATCGTGATGTTGGGGGTAATGAGTGCCGATCGGGTAGAAGAAATTTGGGGAAAAGACCATCAAAGGGTAGTGATTGATGAAGTAGCGGGAATGTGTATTACCCTGTTATTTGTGCCTTTAAAATGGCAATATACCCTAATCGGACTTGTTCTTTTTAGGTTTTTTGATATACTTAAACCCTTTTATATCCGTAAAATGGAAGAATTGCCAGGTGGTTGGGGCGTGATGGCCGATGATGTGCTGGCTGGCATTTACGCAAATGTGATTCTCCAGCTGGTGGTTGTTTTAGCACTGTTTTAATCCATGATGTTCACTTACCTAAAAGCACAGGCATCATCTTTAGTCGCCTCGGCTACAGATTTCGGTGTGACGATCATTGCCGCAAATCTTTTTGGCTGGTGGTATCTGGCGGCAAGTATAAGCGGTACGGTTAGCGGTGGGCTTGTTAATTTTTACGTGAACCGGAAATGGGTTTTCGAAAGTAAATCAAAAGCTATTAAATGGCAGCTATTGAAATACATTTTGGTATGGGCAGGCAACCTGATCATCGTAACCGCAGGCGTGTTTATCCTCACTCGTTTTTTTAATCTCAATTACGTACTCGCGAAGGTGTTAAGCTCGGTTTTAACCGGGTTAAGCTACAATTATATCATGCAAAAGCAGTTTATTTTTACAAGTTAAATGAAACCGATCTATTCATTTTTTTTATTCGTGGTGCTCAGTTTTATTTTGCAGGTAAATGCCTTTGCCCAAAGGACAATAGTATCTGGTACAGTGCGCGATGCCGTAACCAAAGAAACACTGCCCAACGTTTCCGTTTTTTTTAAAGATACCAAGGTCGGGATACAGACCGATATAAACGGAAAGTACACGTTGGTTTCTCCCGATCCTCAAAGTGAAATCAGTTTTAATTATGTGGGTTATCGGACTGTTTTTAAAAATATAATGGCATCTGCAACACAGGAGCTTGATGTTGCCCTGGTTCCCGATTCGAGGGCCCTGGATGAAGTGGTTATTGTGGGTGGTAAAAAGATAAAATACCGCAATAAGGATAATCCGGCGGTCGAATTGATCCGCCAGGTGATTGCGCACAAAGAAGAAAACCGCATTAAAAGTTATAATACAGCATCTTTTAGGCAATACGAGAAGATGTTGTTCTCGCTGAGCAATGTTTCGGATAAGTTTAAGAACAAAAGAATGTTCAGGAATTATCAGTTTTTATTTCAGGAGCAGGATTCAACCTTGATTGGTGGGAAAAACCTTTTGCCGGTTTATATTCAGGAAAAACTTTCGGATAGCTACCTCAGTAAAAACCCCGAAAAGAATAAAACCATCGTAATTGGTGAAAAACAGGTTCAATTTGATAGCCGGTATATCGATAATAAAGGATTGAAGACCTACTTCGATCGGATGTACCAGGATATCGATATCTATAAAAACAATATCTCGGTTATCAGTAACGAATTTTTAAGCCCAATTGCAGATGGTGCACCTGCTTTTTATAAGTTTTTTATTACCGATACCCTAAAAAATCAAAAACCTCAGGTTATTGAGCTGTCTTTTACGCCCCGAAATACAAATGATATGTTATTTGAGGGAAAGATTTATGTAACCAATGATAGCCATTATGCGGTTACCGGCGCTTCATTTGGGGTAAATAAAAACATTAACCTCAACTTTGTGCGTGCGCTAAAAATCGACCTTGATTTTGAAGCAAACGATAAAGGCAAATACAGCCTTAGCAAAAGTAATCTGTTGGCCGATTTCGGAATTGGCAAAACAAAAGGCATAGGTTTTACCGGCGAACGTACCGTTACCTTTAAAAATTACCAGTTCGATGCCATGCTGCCTGATACCATTTTTCAGGGGAAAAGTACGGTAGTATTAGCCGATGCTGCTAAAAAGGACGATAAATTCTGGGAGAAAAACAGGTTGGATAGCATTTCGAAAAACCAGCTGGAAATTTATGGCAATATCGATACCCTGCAAAACCTCCCATCCTTCAAACGGACGATGAAAATTGTTACCCTTTTATTTGCAGGTTATCAGAATTTAGGACCTTACGAAATTGGCCCCGTAAATACCTTCTACAGTTTTAACAATGTAGAAGGTTTAAGGCTGCGTGTGGGTGGCCGAACAACGCCCGAGCTCAGCAAACGCTATTATTTCGAAAATTACTTAGCCTACGGGATTAAAGATGAGAAATGGAAGTTTTTCCTTTCCGGAACTTATTCGCTGAACAATAAATCGATCTACGAATTTCCTCAGAACTACGTGAGGGCCAGTTTTCAACGCGATACCAAAATACCCGGACAAGAACTCCAGTTTGTACAGGAAGATAATTTCCTGCTTTCGTTTAAACGTGGGGTAAACGATATGTTGTTGTACAACGATTTTTACCGTTTTGATTATGTAAAAGAGTTCGAAAATCACTTTTCTTATAACCTTGGTTTTAAAAAATGGAGTCAAACGCCTGCCGGTGGATTGAACTATATCAACTCGAATAATCAATATGTTAACAGGTTAAGCACCAGTGAGATTTCTTTGCAATTACGATACGCACCAAATGAGAAATTTTATCAGGGCAAAATTTACCGTGTACCCATTGCCGACCGTTATCCCGTATTTAATTTACGTTATACCGCAGGTTTAAAGGGTGTTTTTGGCGGCGAATACAATTACCATAACTTAATGGGAAGCATCGATAAACGTTTCTATTTATCACAGTTAGGCTATAGCGACGTGACTTTCGAAGGTGGTTATATTGCCGGAAAAGTGCCTTTCCCTTTATTGGCTATACACCGCGCCAACCAAACTTATGCCTATCAGCTTAATTCGTATAACCTGATGAACTTCCTGGAGTTTGTGAGCGATCATTATGTGAGCATCAATATAGACCACAATTTTAACGGCTTCTTTTTTAATAAAGTGCCCTTAATTAAACGATTGAAATTAAGAGAAGTAGTTTCATTTAAGGCTTTGTATGGTGGATTGAGGAATGAAAACAATCCGAATTTCCAGTCAGGATTATACCAGTTGCCCATTTACGAAAACGGTACACAGCGAACTTATGCTTTGGGCAACGAACCCTATATGGAAGGCAGTGTTGGTGTAGGCAACATCTTTAAATTATTGAGGGTCGATCTGGTGAAACGGTTCAACTACCTCAATAATCCGGAAGTTTCGGAATGGGGAATAAGGGCCAGGGTAAAATTTGATTTTTAAGAAAAAAGCTATGGAAAAAAAATTAAGGGACAGTCTGCAACAGGGCATATATAAAGTGATCAATCCTTTTGTAAAGGGATTGATTAAAGTAGGTTTAACACCTAATGCCGTAACCACCATTGGTTTGATCCTTAATATTGGTGTAGCGGTAATTTTTGTATTGGGTGCCGAAAAATCGAACCGCGGCGACATGTCATACATCGGTTGGGGAGGAGCATTAGTGCTTTTTGCAGGCCTGTTTGATATGCTCGATGGTCAGGTGGCGCGATTAGGGAACATGAGTTCGAAGTTTGGTGCTTTATATGATTCGGTACTCGATCGTTATAGTGAGATGATTATGTTTTTGGGGATCTGTTATTATCTCGTAGCGCATCATTATTTCTTAAGTTCCTTGTTTGCCTTTATCGCGCTGATTGGCTCGATGATGGTGAGTTATACTCGTGCAAGGGCCGAAGGTTTGGGCGTGGAATGTAAAGGTGGTTTAATGCAGCGACCAGAACGTGTGGTAACCATTGGTGTTTTTGCCATTGCCTGTGGTATTGCGGGTCATTTTATGGGGGGCGATTATAAGGTTTATGTGCCAGGTATTTCATTCCATGTTTTCGAAACGATGTCGATTTTTACCATGCCCATTACGGTAATGGCCGTGTTAACCAATATTACGGCGGTTAAACGGTTACAAGAGGCAAAAAGAGGACTCGAAGCACAGGAGTTTAAGGAGCGAAAAGGAAATCACAAAGCTGCGTTGATTGCAGGTTTGGTATTGATGACGAGTTTAGGTGGCATGTTTTCCCTCAACGCAAATGCACAGGCCGCTGATTCTTCTCCGATTACTTTCCCTACGCCGAAAGACATCAGTAATCAGTTGTTTTATTTACAGCGCGATCCGAATACCAATACCATTATCTGCCAGTTAAATGTAGATAAACATGGTGTGGTGAATAAAGACCAGCCTGTAAATGTATTTTGGATGCGGTATGGGGATAATGGTGAAAAGAAAGATTTAAGTTATATCCAGCGGAAATTTGCATATGGTATCATCAGCAAAAATCTGGGTAATGGTCAGTTCGAACTTCGGTTTACCTCACATAAAAAACTGCCGATGTACTTAAATAAATCTGGCGCAGATAAAAAATACCATGTTTTTGCGACCATTAATAATAAAAAAATGCAACTGGAGCGGATATTCCTGAGGATTGAAGGCGGGACCTTTTGGTTCCCGAATGTGAAATATGTAGAAATAAAAGGTTTTGATGCTTCGGAACCTTCAAAAGTATTGATTGAAAGGATTAAGGTTTAGCGGAGGGCGTTATGCGGGTAGCGTTTCCTGGCTGTTCGTCATTTCGAGCGGAGTGCAACGTAGCCGAGAAATCTATGTTCAAAGATCTCTCCATTCCGCTTCGCTTCAGTCGAGATGACGAACCAGGGAGGAGCCGAAGACCTTTATTGGGTCGTCATTCCCAACTTGATTGAGGATCGTAATGCGATAAGCTTTAAGATTCCCGCCTGCGCGGGAATGACGATCGATTATATGATTTGTCTGTCTGAGCGGAGTCGAAGACCTTTTAGCGATTCGTTCATTATAAAGATCCTGAAACAAGTTAAGGATGACGATACCTATGCCGAGTCGAAGACCAGTTTAAATAATTTTACCAAATGAAAAAGAATTTTGTTTCAAATTCCACCGCATCCATCAGGATGTTTAAGCATGACTTTTTGGAAAGTTTATCCAAAGTTCGGTTTTATGTACCCTTGATTGTTTATGTTCCGGTGATTGCCTTTCTTTTTTGGAAAGCATTAGTGGAAATCGAAATGCCCGTTTTAAATTTTGCAGCTTGGTTTTTACTCGGTCTGGGCATCTGGACCATCACCGAATACATTTTACACCGCTATGTTTTCCATTTCGAACCGGAAGCGGAGTGGGGCAAAAAGATCCATTTCATTTTTCATGGTGTACACCACGATTATCCCAATGATGCCAAAAGGTTAGTGATGCCGCCTTCGGCCAGTATTCCAATGGCTTTGGGTTTTTACTTTCTTTTCGACTGGTTATTGCCCGATACGGTGGTTTACCCATTTTTCTCCGGTTTTATGATCGGTTATCTCTTTTACGACATGGTGCATTATGCGCTTCATCACGCCAATTTTAAAAGCGGTTTCTGGAAAAAATTAAAACACCACCACATGCTTCACCACTATTCAGATTCTACCAAAGGTTATGGGGTAAGCTGGACTTTTTGGGACCATATTTTTAGGTCTAATTTTGATAAAAAATAAAATGCAGCAAGAAGTATTGCTTAAAAACAGCTTTTATAATCTTCGGACTATTTATCTAATAGCTGCTTTATCTGTTGGATACCTATTGTTATCGATACTTCTGGTCGGCTTTAAAACCGATCAGCTGGTACTGATTTTTATTTTTAATGCCTTATTCTTCATCTCCGCGGGAACAAGGCGTTTTATTTTAGGTTTCTCAATCTTTATTGTTTACTGGATCCTGTTTGATTACATGAAAGCCTTCCCAAACTATCTGTTTAACGAAGTGCACATTGAAGATTTATATCAGCTGGAAAAAAAACTATTTGGTATTCATCATCATGGATTAATACTTAGCCCCAACGAGTATTGGAAAATAAATAGCACTGCATTTTTAGATGTATTGACAGGCTTTTTCTATCTGATGTGGGTGCCGGTTCCGCTGGCTTTTGCGACCTATCTTTTCTTTAAAAATAAAGAGCAGTTTGTTCAGTTTTCGCTCACCTTTGTGTGGGTAAATTTATTGGGTTTCGTGGTTTATTATGCTTTTCCGGCTGCGCCACCCTGGTATGTACAGGAACATGGCTTCGAATTTATAGCCAAAACCGCAGGAAATACTGCCGGATTAGCCCGATTCGATCATTATTTTAACCTTACGCTTTTTCAGGGGATATACAGCAAAGGCTCTAATGTATTTGCAGCGATGCCATCGCTACATTCATCATACCCCGTTATTGTTGTTTATTATGGTTTGAAAAACCGTCTGGGGAAAATCAATATTTTCTTTTTTACGGTAATGTTAGGGATATGGTTTTCGGCTGTTTATACTAGCCATCATTATACGCTTGATGTGTTGGCAGGATTAAGCTGCGCGCTTTTGGGGATCATTTCTTTCCATTATTTAATCCACCATACCCGGTTAAAATACCTTGTCGCGAATATAATTAGGGCCATTGGTAATTAAAAAAGCCCAATACCCGATCTTAAACGATCAGCTATTGGGCTTAGGGCTAAAATGAAACGGATTACTTAACCGTTATCCACTTGTTGAGCATATTATCTTGTGCTTCGAGTAGTATTTTATAAAAAGTTGAAGGATAATTCTTAAGATCGGCAAGGTAGTGCTGCTGACTGGCATCTACTTCGGCCAAAAGCTGATAATTGTCTTTTTCACCTGTTTTAAAGTTATTCGTCGTTGCCAGCCAAATTTTTACTTTACCTTTCTTTTCCAGTGTTTTCCAGCTAATGTCGAGATGGTTTTGTACATGATTTAATTTTAATCCTGCTATAGATACCGGTCCGATAAATGGTGTGCCATCAATTTCCTGTGCTACATTTTCGGGTAGTTTTACCTGGAGAAAACGGGCAATTGAAGGCATAATGTCCACTACTCCAAGATCGAAGTACTGGGCATAAGTATTCAGGTTTTTATAATTGCTTACCATCCAGGTTGAACGTTGACGTTCAGATTGTCCGCCATGTCCGCGGCCGGTTTTTTCATCACGTCCATGATCGGTTGTGATGACGATCAACCAGTCTTCTTTAAATTGCTGTTGACGGTAAGTAATGGCATCCCATATCTGGCCCATTTGTTTGTCCAGCATCTCAATAGCTTTATAAAACTCCGGACTATCACCATAACGATGCCCCATATCATCGGTATATTCGAGGTATACCCACGAAAGATCCGGCGCTATATCATGAATGGTGCTGGCTGCCTGTTTAACCACTTCCTCATCAATAAGGTGCATGTAGGCCGAATTTTTGTCATGTTTAAAGCGCGCTGTATCTAACTCAAAACCGTCTGCTACAAAATCGGGCTTAAAGTTGCCGGTTTCAGCAAGATCATCGCCAAGCAGTTTGGTCCGGTTATCGGTCCAGCTGGAGAAAATCGCTGTTTTTTTCTGTGGATACTGATTTTTAAACAGCTTGAAAATGTGCTGATAATTGTAATTAGGCGCTTTTATATCATTATCGGGCACGTTATGTTTATTCACCCAGGTACCGGTAAGTAAACTGTTGTAGCCCACGGCCGAAATGGTTGGTGTCTCGTTATAAGTGGCTTTATCGCCACCCACATGCATGCGCGAATAGGATCCTGCTGAGATGATCTTTTTGAAATTCGGTAAGTCCAGGCGTTCCATTACATCGGCAGGGATACCATCGGCGATTACATAAACGACTTTACGCGCCCTGTTTTGAGCAAGTACCGGCAGGGATAAAGAAACACAACAGGCTAAAATAATTGTTCTTAATAACATGGTTCTGTCCTTGATTAGAAAGTGTGTGGGAAGTATTCATTTTCAACTGTTCCGTCATCATACATTTTAAGTAATGCATATCCGGGTGGCGTTTCGAGGTAATAGCCGGGGCCTGCCGATTCTGCATCGCCCTTGCCCCACCAAAAACCACTCATGGCCCCATTGCAGCAGTATCGAACACCATTATAAACGGTTTGATCGGAAAGATGATTATGACCACTCAGGCAGATTTTTACCTTATCGCGGTGTTTGTAGAAAAGATCTTTCAGCTTTTTACAATCCGAATGGCCGCCACCAACCAATACCTGGGTAGTGCCCAGAATTGGATAGTGCGACATCAGCAGGGTAGGCGTACCGGCAGGCAGGTTTTTTAATTCCTGCTCAAGCCAGTTATATTGCTCATCATCAAGCGAAATTTTACTGTTATTCCCGTCAAGGATAATGAAATGCCAGTTCTTTTTGGAAAAACTATAATAACGTTTAGGGATTTTCAGCCTTTTTACCACATAGTTCTTTCCATACATTTCATCGTCTTTTGTTGGCGCCTTCCACCAGGTATCGTGGTTGCCGATACAGCTGTGTACTTCGTATTGATCAATTGTTTTAAGGCAGTCATCCCAAATAGCCCATTGTTCGGTTACCTGGTTACGCACCACATTATCGTAGGAAGCATCGTTGATCGAATCGCCTCCGTTTAAGAAGAAATCAACTTTATGTTTGCTGATAATCTGTTTTAAACAGGCTTTAAACCGCTCAGGGGCATTGTCTCCAATACGGATGTGCACATCAGTGATATGCGGTACAGTAAGGACCAGTTTTTTGCCTTTTGGTTTTTCCAGCAGTGTTTCCGAAGCCAGGGCAGGGAGTGTGCCTGAAAATGCAGCGCCAGCTGATAGTCCTATGGCCTTTAGTAAAGACCTTCTTTTTATTTCTGCCATCTTACCAGCCAAAAATTTGTTTCAGTTTAGGGTTCAGGATTACTTGTTGCTGCGGAACAGGACGATAATAGAATTTTGGTTCCTCAAAGTTTCTGGTCGCATTTTCTGTTACGATGTTCCCCCCGGTGTTGCCGTTCTTTAAATAAACCGTTGCATCTGTTCCAATTAATCCAGCGCGGTAATAAATAAGTTTTACCCCAAGTGAGTTCTTTTCTTTCTGATCTTCACCCGGAATAGTTGCTGTTCTGTCGATTAAAATGATATCATCAACACCATCACCGGTAAGGTCGTACTTGCCCAGTCCGGCGAAAAACATGCCCTCAGGACTTTTAGTAAGCAGCTTACCCACTTTCCAGCGCATTAAATCGTCAAACCGCATGTTTTCAAAAGCATATTCTACCCTGCGTTCCCTTCTAATTTCCAGGATAACACCTGCATTAGCCGTAACATTTGGATATTGCAATTGTAATGCCGGATCGGGATTAGCGTTAGCTGTTGCCAGATTGAGATCAGGCAGACCGGCTCTTTTGCGAAGCAGGTTTACCGATTGGTCGAGCTGTGTCTGGCTTAAAGTACCTAATTCAGCAAGCGCTTCCGCATAGGTTAACAGCACTTCTGCATAGCGGTATACCGGAAAATCTACACCGTTTAAAATCGCATTATCGGTACTGTTTACATAACCCTTTAGCTGGTGGTAGCCGGTAAAGTTTTTGTTTAAGCGTTGGATATAGGGCGTAGGATCGGGTACCCTGATCCATCCCGGATAAACCATGGTTTGCGACATTCGCGGATCGCGGTTTTTAAATTCTGCCACAAAACCCAGTTGAGCATAATTGGCAACATCGGTAAACCTGCTTCCATCTTTCATTAAATACGTTTGCAAGAGGTCTTTAGCTGGTGCCTGCTCATAATCGCCAAATACTGTCCCGTTCACATTCTGGCTTTTACTCTTACTCAGATCAAAGATATTAACCAAAATCACTTCGTTATTGGCCGTTAAATCCTGACTGGAGAAAAGTGTGGCATAATCCTGCTCCGGTTTTCCGGTATTGTAAATGTTAAACTTTTTGCCAGCGACGATCTCTCCGGAAATTCTGGCTGCGGTTTCTAAAAAAGTATTTGCTGAGCTGCTTAAATTCAGCTCATTGTGATATTTGCGATAAGTACCCTCATAAAGTGCTGCCCGTGCATATAGCGTAGCAACAGCCCATTTTCCCGGGGTACCCACCGGAACACTTTCCCTTACATTTTTATAGGCAAAATCCAGATCGGCCATGATACTATCGGCAATCATTGTTCTCGGATCACGGGCTTTGTACAATTCCTCATCACCTGGCTCCAGGGTGCCCGAATACCAGGGTACATCAGAGAAACGTTTTACTTTGTCTAAATAGAATTCAGCGCGGTAATACCGGGCTAAACCTGCGTAGTGATTTTTAACAGCAGCAGAAACCTGCGCTTTTCCGTAATTCTCCAGAAAGTAGTTAATGTTTCTTAATCTGCTCCAGCTCCAGCCGGTGGTAATATTCTGGGCATTCGCGTTACCCGCCATCATGTTTTTCACCTCAACTGCGGCGGTAGTGGCTACGTTATCGGTACTCTGATCGTTTAGATAAGTATTGCGGTCTGGTTGAGAGAGCAAACCATTTACATAAAGTGAAAGATCACTTTCGGTATTAAAGAACAGGTTAGGAGAGATGGAGGTTTGTGGAAAACGGTCCAGACCAGCTTTTTTACAGGCGGCGAGCATACCCACAGCTGCAATAAATACGATATATATTATATACTTTTTCATTTTAAAATGATTTAAATGTGAGGGCTTAGGTTAAAAATCGAGGTTTAAACCGAAAGCATATCTGCGTTGATAAGGATATGCCCAGGCACTTGGCCCCTGGTTAACCGCTTCGGGATCGATGAATTTCTTAATAGAAGAAAACTCATAAAGGTTTTCGCCGGTAACAAATACACGAAGACGGTTTACATGAAACTTTTTGGTCCATTGAACCGGTAGGGTATAACCAAGCGATACATTTTTGAGCCTCAGGTAAGCACCATTTAACAGATATTTAGTTTGAGGAATATCTAAACCCGATCCATAATTGGCATCAGCAAGCCACGATTGTAATACCGGATACTGCGAGTCGGTATTGGCATCAGCAAGTCCGGCAGCAATATAGGAAGCCGAGTGTTTGGCTCTTTGTTCAGGCGAATCGGCTGCTCCACGGTAAAAATCAAGGTTCCATGGATAAACGTTAGCATAGGGCTGTTGATAAGGTCCCCAGAAAAGATAGTGGTGAGGGTAAAAATCTCTTTTTAATACGCCTTGTAAAAATACGGCAAGATCGAAACCGCCCCAATCCATATTCAGGTTGGCACCAATGGTATAACGATCGGAGCTGTTTCCAATGATTTTTAAATCCTTTGGATCGTTTGAGCTCAGTCCTTTTTCTATTTTTTTGTTGCCGTCGAGATCTATATATTTTGGCCATCCCTCAACAATAGAAAGGGCACCCCATGGAATAAGTGCAGATTCATCTAAAGCGGCAATTTCTGCTTTACTGCGGAAAACGCCATCATTTTGTAATCCCCATATTTCTCCAAGAACCTGTCCTTCGCGGTAATTTGAAAACAGGTTCTGGTCATTTTTGAACTTGGTAATTTTGGCTTTAGAATCGGCCAGGAATACTTTTGCATCAAAGCTGAAAGGTTTCGAACCGAGATCAAACCGGTCTCTGTAGGTTACCGAAAGCTCCCATCCCTTGGTGCGCAGATCGGCCGAATTCTGGCGTGGCACACCTGTACCCAGCACACCCGGCAGTTCCTGACCGGCAGTAAGCATGCCTTTGGTATCGCGGATATAATAATCGAAAGTGAAAGAAAGTTTATCATTCAAAAGGCCAATATCGGTACCCATATTCAAGGTAGAAACCCTTTCCCATGTATAAGTTTGAGGATCAACGCTTAGTCCCGGAGCACCATTAATCACCTGGTTCTGTCCATTGCCACCAATTAAATAGCCTGAAGTGCCTGGTACAAGAGATTGGATATAACCAAAATCGCCCACATTCTGGTTTCCAAGATCACCGTATGAGGTACGTAGTTTGAAAGAAGAAACGGTAGATAATAATGGTTTAAAGAAATCTTCAGCACTTGTTATCCAGGCAAGCGATGCCGAAGGGAAAAATCCCCAGCGTCTGTCTATCGGGAAACGCGATGAACCATCATACCTCCCGGTCGCTTCCAGGATGTACCTGTTTTTGTAGGTGTAATTTAATCTCGAAAATGCACTGTTGGTTGCATAAGCCGAATAACCTGCGCTGGCTGTTGCCGTACCACTGGTAAGCGATAAATAGGGCAGAGAAGAAGAAATCAGGATATCTTTACTCGCATTTACGGTAGAATAGCTATAATCTTCGCTGTTAAAGCCTACCATGGCACTGAAAAAATGATCGCCTAAGGTTTTTTTGTAAGTACTGTATATGTTAAAGGCATTGTTATACAGGTAACCATTGTTTTCGGTTACTGAACCTGTTCCACCTTCTTCACGGATATCATTAGGGCCATAGCCAATTTTGTATTTTTTGCTGTCGTTATGTGTTTTCCAGAGTTCACGCTTGAAAGATGCATCTGCATTGAACTGAAGATCGCCTTTTAAAAATAAAGCCGTAGCGCTGGTAATATTCTGGAAACCGAACATATTCTGAAGGTTATTTCCGCCATCAACAAGTTTTGCAGCCAATTTACCAGCGGCCGTATTTGCCCAGGTGCCATCAGGGTTTGTAGCCACATCAGTAGGCATGAGGTAATACAGATCGGTAATGTTCCCGTTGGGAAGCGCCCGTTTGGTTTGATAAATATTCAGGTTATTATCTACTTTAAGCCAGGAAAGTGGAGAAAAGCCCACTTTTGACCTTAAACCATAGCGGTCCCAATAATCGGCAGTAAGTTTGTTTAGTCCGTTATCCCGGCTGTAATCTGCCGAAAGATAGTAGGTTAAAGGTTTTTCGTTTACGGCAGCACCACCTGAAAAGGTAAGGGTATGGCTTTTAGATAAGCTGGCGTTATTGAAAAAGTAATTATACCAATCGTTGCTGCCCATGTAAGCCCATTTAGTAGGATCGGTTGGATTTAATCGGGTATCGGCTATGGAAGGATTGTCTGACCTTTCTTTTGCCCAGCGATAATATTCATCGTTATAATTCACATAATCCCATGGGGTATTATCGGTAGAGGTTTCCAAAACCCTCGAAAAAATATAGGGATCGGTTACCGGTTTAGGCAATAAGGTTGGTTTTCCCCAGGATTGCGTGGTATTGTAGCTAATTACATTATTGCCTGCAGCACCTTGTTTAGTGGTAATCAGAATTACGCCAAATGCTGCACGTGCCCCATAAATGGCTGCCGATGCCGCATCTCGTAATACCGTAAACGAAGTAATATCAGACGGGGTTAAGCGTAACATATCATCATTGCTGGTAGCAGGAATTCCATCAATAACCACTAGTGGCGAGCCACCATTAATGGAAGTATATCCCCTGATGTTGATGTTGGGTACACTGCCCGGTGCACCACCTGCATAAGTGATATTCAACCCGGGACTAATACCCTGTAAACCCTGCAATACGTTGGTTACCGGTCTCGATTCGAGCTGTTTGCCCGAAATCTGATCAATTGCACCGGCAACATTGATTTTTTTCTTGGTTCCAAAGCCAACTACCACCACCTCATCGAGATTGGCAAAGTCAGGAGATAGCGAAACATCAATTTTTGTTCTGCCACCAACGGCAATTTCCTGTTGTTTGTAGCCGATGTAGGAAAAAATAAGCGTAGCGTCTGGTTTTACGCTGCTTAAGCTGTACACACCGCTGCTGTTGGTGGCGATGTGTAAGTTTGTTCCTTTAACAGTAATGTTTACAGCAGGGAGCGTCTCGCCCGTCTTTGCATCAGAAACCACCCCTTTAATGGCGATCCCTTGGGCAAAGCCACTGGCGGATAGGATCAGTAAGGAAAAGATCCAGAGTAACTTTTTTTTCATTTTTCTTAATTATTTAGTTGTTTGATTTGGAATGATAGGTGCTTTTCGGCGGCGCTAAATTGAACATATCATATTAAGGTTAAGTTAAGACTAAATTAATATATTAATTGAATGTTCATTCAATCTATTTAAAAAAATAAATTTGCACAATACAGCTACTTTTGATTAGTTTGCCTAATTAAATTAACTGCACGATGGGACGCAAAAGCCTAAAAGAGACAAGACGACTGGAAATTATCAAGGTATTTTACCAGGTAGCGAAGAAAGAGGGCTACGAAAATACCTCTATTGCCAAGATTGCCAAGGTGATGGATATTAACCCAAGCCTGATTATCCATTATTTTGAAACGAAAGAAGGACTGACTTATGAACTGATCGACCACATACTCGACCGGTATTTACTGATCTATACCATAAAGAATAAAGGGAAAGCAAATTTAGCCGATTTACAAGCCACGATTGAAATGCTGTTTTCTAAAAAGTGGAACCTGCTTTTTGATGACGGATTGTTTTATACCTTTTATGCTTTGGCATTTAGGGAGAAAAAGATCAAGTTGAAGTATAAACTTATTTTAGATGCCCTTCGTAATGGTCTGGCCCTGATGATTGAACAATGTAATGAACAGCAGATTACGAATGTGGAGAACCCACAGGTTGCTGCTGATTTTATTTTTGTACTGGTAGATGGTGCTTATTTTTACCTTTCAATGGAAAGCGATAAAAAAGCCTATTTAGACCGTTTGGCTTATTATAAACAAAAGGCATACGATGCCCTTTCTATCTCACCCCTTAAGGCTGCTTCTGCTCCCGCTTGCTAAACTGCCTGCTCAAGGCATATAAACCAATAGACATCCAGAGGACATTTGCTGCGGCATTTGGCAGATCGTGGGTGTCTAACGCGGTTATGGCTAAACACAAACCACCCAATATGTTGAGGGCCTGAAAAGTGAGTGAATCAGCACGGATTAATTTCATGCTTAAGAAAAGATAGCCAAGCGTACAAAATACCACTCCACACCATCCGATAATTGACATCACTAAATTCATCATGTTGTATTGTTTGCTCGTAAAGCTATGAAATAATGTGGTTACATCTATAGGAGTGATCAGGCAAAAAATTACATCACTTTGGTTTTTATAGCCTGCATAAACTGCTAACCTTGATTGGTTTATTGAGTTATATATTTTATTTAGCAGGGTGTGTTTTAAACACAAACTGGTATATTTAACTGAAACAAAAGTAAATATGGATTTGAACATTGTAACAGCGATGCAAAGTCAATATCTTTTACCAAACTAAGCGAAATCAGGGAAAGAAATAAACGTCATATTATAGAACTTTTTCCGAATGTGAAATTTCGCGATAGTAAAACCAGCTGCTTACAGTAGGTCGTTTTAAGCAGGTGGTTAAGGCCAGGGTGGAAATATGATCGAAGAAGGAAATAGAAGATTGTATAAAAACATTTAAAAAAGATGCTAAAAAATAGCCAGGTATTATAGAAAGATCAGGAAATAACAGCGGAATTTTCCAGATACAGAGCGCTGAAGCTTGTTTTGATATTCAACAGGTTATTTTATATTAACATTTGCGCTATATTTTTGCTTATCCATGTGTTTAGTATAAGTTTTCAATTTTTTGTGTCATGACAGCAGTAATCGAATCAACCGGGAACGACCATTTTCAAGGTATATGTCCTTGCGGTAAGGGCGATAAATCGGATTTGGAAAGAATTCCACGGACATTTATCATGAAAACCCTGTTTTTCTGGTTACCTATGAAACGTTACAGGTGTTACCGGTGCATGCGTAACCGCTGGGTACTTGGCAGAAAATCACATCAAATCAGCGAATGACTATTTACAAGAGGGATGTTTAATTTGCTGTTCCTGAAGATGAATTATAGGGCAGTAAACCGCATCAGATCAGTTTGAGTATCCACCCGGGTGATGATGATAGGTAATACTGGTCGCATATCACCTATCATAATCTTTCTTTATTTTATTGCACCAAATGCCGCAAAATAAGAGTTTTTGTGTAAGATCTCGGTAACGCTAAACCCTACTTTTTGCAACAAAGCCAGTTGATAGTTTAAAGAGCGCGGCGTATCTTCATATTCAATATAATCGAATACCTGCTGTTTATATGCAGCACCACCAAGGGTTTCGAGATAGGCTCCGTATTGATCTTTAAAAAGATGATCAATTAATACCGAATCGTGTGCAATAAGGTCCGAAATCCAGATGCTGCCTCCGGGTTTTAAAGCCTGGTAAACTTTAGAAAAAACGAGTTCCCAGTCGGCATCGGTTCGCAAATGATGAAATGTTGCAGCAGCAAGTATAATATCGAAATGATTATCGGGTAAATCAAGGTTGCGCATATCATCCTGCACGATGGTTATTTTTCCGGTCGTTTGTGCCGATACCCTGTCTCTTGCACGTTCCAGCATTGGTAAACTCAAATCGTTAAGTGTACAGTTAAGGTTTGGAATTTTACTGAGCATTTTTAAGGTATAATTGCCCGCACCACATCCAATATCCAGCAGTTCTTTCGCATTAGGATTAATATATTTAGCCGCTCCGGTGCAAAGCTCCATGGTAAGTGGTGCATCGATGGTGGTTTGTTGTCCGCTCTCTAAGTTCGAGAAACGTTCTACATCGTTATCAAACCTGGTTTTAATCTCTTCATTGGTTGCCTTGTGCGAAAAATCTTTATTCATTGTTTTATTTTTTTTGTAAAGTTAGTGCAGTTAATCATATTTGTAAAATATCAATTTTAGCATAAAACGATACTTATAAGGTATTATTAATATGGAACTCAGACATCTGTTGTATTTTAAAACTGTTGCGGAAGAACTTCATTTTACCAAAGCAGCAAGCAAACTTTTTATCTCGCAACCTCCTTTGAGCAGGCAGATTAAAGAGCTTGAAGAAGAACTTGGTGTACAGTTGTTTGTTCGGAGTAATAAGCGGGTTGCATTAACCAATGCAGGCAAGTATTTTAAGGTTGAAGTAGATGCCATGTTTGCCAAACTGGAAGAAAGTAAAGAGGTAGTTCGTAAGATTCATGGGGGCGTTAGCGGCGAATTAAAGATTGGTTATATCAGTTCGGTTTATCAATCGCAGCTTGCCGAAATTTTAAAATTGATGCACCAGGAATTTCCTTACCTAAAAACAAGTTTATTCGAAGTGCCTACACTCGCCCAAATTAAAGAGTTAGAACATGGTGGTTTAGATGTGGGAATTTTAAGAGCTCCGGTTTTATCGGAAAAATTAAAAGTAGAATCTTTATTTTTTGATCCCTTTGTAGTGGTTATTCCTTTAACAGATCAAAAAATTGATGCAAAAAACGGACTCGCCGATTTCTTGAAGAAAAGTCCGTTTATCTTCTTTAATAAAGATTTTGCACCCCAGTATAACCAGAAACTGATGGAGATTTGCCAGCGGATGGGCTTTAGCCCCGACATTACCCATGAGGCTAACAATGTGCACTCTATATTACAATTGGTAGAAGCAGGTTTGGGTGTATCTATTTTGCCCTTGTCGTTAAAAAAGCAATATGCACAGTTGAAAGTATCTTTTATTGAATTTGATGCTATTCCCGTTAATACTGAAGTGGTACTGGCTTATAAAGAATCGAATAAAAACCCGGCTTTAAACTGGTTTATTAAACATTATACCCAGTTAAATTGAATTAATTCATTCAAAAAAGAATCTCCTAATACTTACGATACCCTTTAATGGGTAAACCCCTGTATTTGCCACTGTTAGTTGCATGCTCCTTTTTATGATATAGGTGGCGGTTACATTCGATGCGGCTGTTAAATATAAACACCTTGCATAAAATATTCCTATCTCAGGTTTTAAGCTAAATAGCTTGATATTTAGTTGATTGTGTCTAATTTTCTATCCTTTCTTTAACAATTTTCACCCTTTTTTAACGGATAATACACCAGTTTTGATTTAACCAAACACGTATCCTTCCTGGCTTCAGGAAGATATGAGAACGTTATAAGTATGTCTACCTAAAGCATGTTTATAAGCAATTAACCAAAACCAACAATGATGAAAAAACAACTACTTCACAAGCTAGATCTTTTGAAGGTTAATCCGGAGCAAATTAAACGCTGTGTCTCCGCTGCGTTTTTCCGTTCCCCCTTACTGCTACACCTTAAAGCTTTAACCGAAATGTTTAATGTGCTGCCTTATCCTAAAATGATCCTGGTAACACTAAAATTTGATCATGTCAAATACTTTTCATTTCCAGGTCAACATTTAATTCCGAATTAAAGCCCGGCCCAAAATTACAAAGGTAAAAACAGCTAAACAGTTTCCAGCCCAAAGAAAAAGAGCAACAGATCTTGATGGAGAGCAGCCCCATTAGACTTTGTTATTTCTTTTCCTGAAGCATTGCCATAAAAAATGGTGTAGGAATTTATTTGCCTAAACCGAAAGGTTTGGATGGGATTGTATTGCTGTTTTTAAATAGTTAAGCCAACAAACATTATTTAAAATGAACGAAAAAAATCAAGAATTGGATCATTACATTAAAAAGCTTTCCCAGGTCTGGTCACTTAAAAACATACCAGGAAAGATGGCCTTATTTTTAATGGCATCGATCATGTTTACCGGTATACTTAGCCTTAAGTCGTACGGAAAAGAAACAGATTACCTTAGAGCCGTTTCCAATAACAGCTATTTTCAGGATACGACAAAAAAAGCAAAACAGCCTGTTTCTATCGATTCGGTTGTGTTGGTGAGTTATGTATCGAAGAGAAATGTCGATACCGTAAAACTCAGCAACGTTAGTATTTATCCCTTTATTTCTTTACAGCAAGCATTAAAGAGTAATTCGAAGGGCTTATATGTACAGGAAATTACCGGGGAACCTGGCAGCGCAGATCAATCGATGTTGTTAAGGGGCTTAAACAGGCCTTTGCTTTCGAAAAGCAATATTGCCGAAGCACAACCTGCTGTTTTTATCAATGGGATTCCCTTAATCGGCGATAATCCCTTTGTTTATACCATCCAGGAGTATGATTTCTCCCCAATTGGGCCAGCCACCAATTTATTGTCTTCTATCGATCTCGATAATATTCAATCCATAAACGTGATCAGCAATTTGGCTGCTTTATCTATATATGGCCCACGCGCTGCAAATGGTGCAATATTAATTACCACCAAAAATGCCCATCAGGGTAACCGCGAAATTTCTATTAACAGTTATTACGGCTATGCGACCAAAAATAAGATAACCACCACCAATGGTCGGGACGAAAGCCTTTTACGCCGTATTTTTTATAATAAATATGCCACTGCCGAAGATTTTGATAAATACCCTTCGTATCTGGCTGATGCCACTAACGAAAATTATTATGGCAGATCAGACTGGACCGATCTTTACTATAAAAATTCGGCCTTACACACCATAAATGCCAGTATAACAGGCGGAACGTCGAGATCTAATTTCAGGTTTTTTGCCGGTAACACTTCTAATGCAGGTAATGCCGACGATACACGACTCAATAGGTACAATGCATCTTTTTTTATTAATGTACTTCCTCTAAAATGGCTTACCATATCAACCATGGTTAATGCTACGCGGTTAAACCGGGATAGAAACCGTTCGTTAAGAGATCGTTTTGCCGAAATGCAATATATACCCGATCTGATTAGTCCGATAGCACCCAACAAAAATATTTATGGCAACTATTTAAGCGAATATGAAAATAAAACCATCGATAATAACATCAATAATGTAATTCAGGGCTCGTTCTCTGCCAATGCAAAGTATAAAAGTTTCGATTTCATTACCCGGATATCATTCGATTACAATGAGGGAATGAGAGATTTATTCTATCCTACAACTTTAATGGACGGGAATAATTATGTATCCAATTTTTATGCTTATAACCAACGTTTAAATGTAGATAACTCGCTGGCTTACAATTTTACACTAAATAAAATCCATGTTTTTAAAGCATTGTTTGGGCATACACTTTCGCTCGATGTGAACAAGTACAATTACCTGCAAGGTTACAAAGGTACCAGCGATTACATCAGGATCAATAGTGTTGATGGCGACATTAGCCATAGCGATTATTTACAGCCTGAAGGTTTTTATACCAAAAAGTTTACCGACAAGCAGAAAATCAATGTTAGTTCTCTCTACAGCAGCTTTGATTATACTTTAAGCAACGAGTTTTTTGCTACTGTGATTGCCCGTACCGATGGTACATCGAATATGCAGGCCAATAACAGGTGGTTTTTTTCACCGTCGGTGAGTACCAAATGGGACATTACAAAATATGTTAAAACCGGAAAATCGATCCTCAGCAGTTTAAGCCTGAATGCCTCATATGGTCGGTTGGGTACCCTTAATATTACCGATCAGCATGGTGCAGGTCCTCAGTATGTAACCGATTTAGGCTGGAGTTCTAATAAATCAGTAGGCTCGTATGGCGGTATTGGTACTTTATCCAGACCGTATAGTTCGGGTTGGATTGGTTATGATATTCCATGGGCTTATGTAGAAGAGCTTGATCTTGGTGTAGATGGCGCCTTTTTTAACAACAGGTTGCAAACCAGATTATCCTTCTATTCTAAAAACAATAAACGGATGATTTTGGGTGTGCCGGTTAATGCCGAATCGGGCTATACCAAAGAGTACAAAAGCGGATTGGATGTAAATAACAAAGGAATCGAACTTGCAGTTTCGGCCGAAATATTAAAAGCCAAAGCCAATAAACTAGGCTGGACAACAGACTTTAACATTGCTTTCAATAAAAATACACTGAAAGCATTGCCGAACAACCTTCAGGAAATAACCATCGGAACACAAAAACTGACCGTTGGAAAACCGATTGATCAGATTCTGGTGCTGCAAAGTCAGGGTGTTTACCAAACCGATGTTGATGTTCCTGTAAACCCGGCCAATTTTCAGATGATGAGCTACAAAGGACTGAAACTCCATGGAGGGGACCCTAAATGGAAAGACCAGAATGGCGATTATGTAATTGATGAAAACGATAAAGTGGCCATGGGCGGTTATTTGCCAAGGATAGTGGGAAATTTTAACAGTACGCTGAGTTACAAAGGTTTTAATCTTGATTTCAACATCTATTTCGCCTTAAAAAGAAGTATCATCAATCAATCAGCTGCAAATCAGCTCGATTTCATTAACAAAACCGGAAATAACAACATCAACTCTGTAAATGAGATTACCTTTTGGCAAAAAGGAATTGATGTTGCCGATTACCCGATCTATAACCCATGGAGTGCTGTTCAATCGTACCGCACCGATCAGGATATTTTTGTTGAAAACGGATCGTATGCAAAACTAAGGTCTGTTTCTTTAGGGTACGACATTTCCAGATTCAAATACTTCAGCAAAAATTTCAAGAAAATTTATGTGTACGCCTCGGCGCTTAATGTATATACCCTGAAAAGTTATACCGGAGGTGATCCAGAGCTGGTTAACTATGTGGGTGAAGATACAGGTTATGGCCTGCCGTTGCCGAGAACATTCACCCTAGGTTTAAAAATTGATTTATAAGCATAAAATGATCATGAATAATAAAGTAATACCATCAAGAAGGATATTCACAGTCTTGTTTATGCTGTTCAGTACCCTGTTTATATCGGCCTGTAATAAAAAACTGGATATCGATTCTACCCACCTGGTAAATGAAAGCAATAACTGGAAAAGTTTAGCCGATGCACGCTCCGCATTATTGGGCTCTTATGGCCTGTTAAGAGCGGCACTGGCCGATAATAATGCGCATTGGTTATATGGCGATGTACGTATGGGTGATTTTAAAGCCACTTCCAGGCTGGATTTAAAAGCCATTACCGAAAATAATTTAAACGCGCCATATCCGGTTGTAAAATCGTTGAGCAACTGGCGTAAGTTTTATGCCGTAATTAACAGCTGTACAGTTTTTATCGACCGTGCGGGAGAGATTTTAAAAAACGACAAACAGTATACCGAAGAAAACTATAAGGTAGATGTTGCCCAAATGAAGGCTTTAAGGGCATTTACTTATTTTTATATGGTTCGTATATGGGGCGATATTCCCCTGATTACCGCTTCAACAGATGGTAATTTTACAGAACGCCCAAGAGTAGCAGGCGAAATTGTACTGCAGTTTGCGACCAACGAACTGTTAAGCATTGTAAATAATCTGCCTTACCGCTATGGTGCAATTGAGAATGGTTTCAATCAGCAAAACTATTACGGAAAAGTAGCGCCTTATTGGGATGGCATTTTATTCAACCGGATTTCTGCCTATTCAATTCTGGCGCATATTGCTGCCTGGCAGGGAAAATACCTCGATGCGGTAGCGTATTCAAAGTTTGTGATGACCAATTTTGGCTTAAGCGGAGGTGTATATACCACAACGACCAACTTAACCAAGGTAGATGGCTTGTTTTATGGCAATAATGCCGCCCAGTTGGTAGGTTTTCCTTTTAACTACAACACAACTGAAATGAGCACCATAGGCCATATGGAAGATCTGGCGCTGGCTGCACCCATTATCGCTAAAGCTGTACCACAGATTAAAATGCCTGATGATGTAATTGCGTCCATCTTTAACGAACCCAACGACCTGAGGTTTAGGTTCGATCCGCTTACCGGTTTACCCGTATCTGATTATTTCAGTGGATACGGAACTTCTAATACCGTATTCAGCAAAATAAAATGCATTAGAAATGCTTCAACCGATGGCTCACTGGCCATTTACAGTTCAGCTTTAATATTTACCAGGATAGAAGAAATTACCCTGCTTTATGCAGAGTCATTGGCTGCAATAGGCAGTATGGAAGATGCTACTGATGCTTTAGATATTGTCCGGAACAACAGGGGCATAGGTCTTTACAAAGGTACCAATGCAGGGTTGATCGACGCCATTTTTGCAGAACGCAGAAGGGAATTAATGGGCGAAGGCTGGAGATGGTACGATTTGGTGAGGTATAACAAGCTGAAAAACAATGATGCAAAGTTTTTAGACCTGATCAAAAAGGGAGGGATATACTGGCCTATTGATGAAGAGGTACTAAGCACCAATGCAAAAATTACACAAAACGAATATTGGAGGTAATGATGATAAAAAGTATTAAAAATATAGCATTCTGTATGGCCATAACACTGTTTATACTTTCCTGCAAAAAGGAAGATGACGGGGCATACAATTACGAAAATGAGGCAAATGTGTTCGATGGTAATGCCTATGCTTACCTAAAAGCGCAAACCGGGAAGTACGATTCGCTACTAAAAGTATGCGACCGCATTACCTGGGCAAAAGATACCTTAACAAACAGCAAAGCGATTACTTTTTTTTCGCTCACCAACCGAAACTTTTCAATTGCCTTAAATGCCCTTAATAATTTAAGGTTAAGCCAGAATAAAAAAGCTGTGGGCATTTCTAACCTGGATGTAGACCAGCTGGGGATTTTGCTAGACCGTTACATTGTTAGAAATAAAATAACCACCGATAGCTTACACTTTGCCGATGGTGCATTTTTAACCAGCACACATTTTAATTACGGTATGAATGCGCAGGAGTTAAACTCAAATGCCAGCGGATATGTTTTTGGCGGACCAAAAGGAGTTGTGTACAGCGATATTAAAAACTCACAGTACACCAAAGAATGGAAGTCGGCCACTACACAGGCGGTAAATATTGCAACCAATAATGCAATCATACACGTGCTTTCTGCTTCTCACGAATTCGGTTTTGGCGAATTCTTAATCAGGTTAAATAAATAAATCATGAATGATATGATATCAAAAAATAAATCATTTGTCTTATTCTTTGTCGCTATTGGCATACTGGCCATATTTAGCTGCAAAAAATTATTGCCAAGCGATAGTGATGCATTTAATAAAGATGCAGGTTTTAAACAAACCACCTACAGGCCTATACTGGGGCGCACAACCCTCATGGGCGATAATTTCAACATCGAAAGTTCTTCCTTGCCCTTAACTTTCAAAATCGTGGCGATGCGCAATGGCGACGGCCAAACCAGCCCTGAACTTTTAAAACCTTTCCCTGTGCTGGTATGGAAAAAAGCCTACGATGGAAGCGAAAAATCTATTCAGGAAATTGAAAATAAACGCACCACAGAGCAACACAGTTTATTTGAGGTAGGCGAACACTCTGGAGAATTTATTATGTGGGCTGAGGCTAAGAGCAATATTGTTAAAGCGCTTCCCGATTCAGGTTATGTTTTTGATGTGGAGGTTTCTAATAATGGTGGCCGTAAGTATTTTAATAATCTGGTATTACAACCACAAAGGGAATTGCCTTACGAGCCCAACAGAATAAACCCGCTAACAGGAGCCAATACCGGAGGTACCATTACACCCTCTACTATAGCAGGCATTTTCGGCGAAAAATCGGGTCAGCCTTTAAGCGCTGGCGATGTTACCATATTGTTTAATAAAACAGGCGAGGGTAATTCGCTTTCCTTTAAGTTTTTAGATACCCTGTTAAAACCTATTGACCCTGCAAAATTTAAACTGACCAACTGGACTAAGCTGGTGCATGGTTTCAACATGAAGATGACTCCAACATCGGTTAAATACGATGTGGCTTACCCAATTCCCCTGGTGCAGATTCCAACCCCTTACACCAATGCTGCAGGGTCGAGGGCCCGTGTAGCTTTTTCGTACGACCGGATTGGTTTTGGAGGCTTTAGGGTAGAGGCTAACCTCGGTTTAGACTTTGCCATTTTCGAAAAGGGGGATTGGGAAATCGTGATCTGGTTTAACAAGGATAACCCCAAGTTTACTAACGATTAGCACCAGAAAAATAAGTTGAACATGAGTTTTTATTATACAGATATGGCTAAAAAATACATATTAAATTTATTGCTGTTAATGACGTTAACGGTATTGGGCAGTTCAGCATGGGCCCAAAACCTGATTAGCGTGAGGGGCAAGGTTGTAGATAAGGGAGATGGCTCAGGAATACCTGCCGTAACCATTATGGCGAGCACAGCAACCCGGGCAATAGGAATGACAAGAGATGATGGTACATTTACCGTAAGCGTACCCGATAACGCAACCCTAACCTTTAAATACCTCAATTATAAAGATGTTACCGTAAAGTTAAACGGTAAAAACGATCTGAAAATCGTAATGGTTGAAGATCTGACCACTTTAGAAGAAGTTAAAATTACGGTCGGTTACGGTCAAAAAACCAAAGAAACCGTAATGGGGGCAGTTACTTCGTTAAGGGGGAAAGATATACAGGATGTTCCGGTGAGTAACGTTGCCGAGCTTTTTCAGGCCAAAGTACCCGGCTTAAACATCCAGAACAACACGGGTAGCCCGGGTGCAGCACCCAGCATTAACATGAGGGGTTTATCAGGCATTAGTGTAACCGGATCAGGCGATAATGCATTTTTAACTCCTACTTCGCCATTGTTTGTGATTGATGGGGTACCTGTTGATTTAAATACCGACTATCAGTACGGATTTTCCAGCAATGGTCCGGGTATTAGTCCATTATCATTAATCCCTGCAGAAGATATAGACGAAATCCTTTTCTTAAAAGATGCAAGTGCAACTGCATTATATGGAGCGCAGGGTGCTTACGGCGTAATTTTGATCAATACCCGAAGAGGTAAATCGAAAACCCCGATTATCCAGTATTCTACCAATTTTTTCTTTAATACCCCACCTAAACTACGTCAGGTGATTGGGGGCGCTGCAGAAAGCAATTTAAGACTTTGGGAAATTTATACCTATGGTGCCAACATCTACTCGGCAAGGCAGAGTGTTGATAATACCCCCATGCTGGCCGATAGTTTAAATGCTTTTTATAACAACTCTACAGACTGGCAGAGTATTTTTTATCGCTCTACCTATAACCAGCAGCATAACGTAAATGCAAGCGGTGGTGATGACTCTTTTAACTATAAAATTAACCTGGGTTATTACGACGAAAAAGGTATACAGGAGAATACAGGTTTTACCAGGTATTCGCTAAGCATGAATACCCGCTACAAACCGAGTCCGAAATTTAATGTCAACCTCATTCTTTCCAGTAGCTTGGGCAATAGCCAGAAAGGAAGTGGTAACGGTATTCTGCAAACTGGTGTTGCTTCAGGGGCAGGTTCATCTTCACTATTACCTGGTCCAAATTTAATTAACAGCAATGCTGCCCTGGGGGCATTAATTGTTGATAACGACAACAAAGCCGGCAATATTAAAACGAGTGTAGAGGCCAGGTATGAGTTTCTTACCGGTTTGGCGGTTTCCAATATTACCAGTTACGATTATTCGATGGGCACAACAGAAACCTTTAACCCGGCCATCTTGAATAACAACGTTGCAGGTGTTTATTCTTATAATGATAAGCGGAGTACACTTTACAACAGGGCGATGGTTAGTTTCAATAAATCGCTTCAAAAAGATGTTCATAATATTGGTGCTTATGTTTTCTCTGAAGTTTATGTGCGGAATTTCCAGGCGCATGCTATTCAGCAGGATCAGTATACCAACGATCAGTACCAGGGGCCATTCGGTAGTGCTTCGGCAAGTTCGGGTGGTGGGGTATTGGATAATTATTCTGATTCGAGAGCCGCTTCACTGGCAGCAAGTTTATCTTACAACTACAAAACCAAATATCTGATTGAAGCTACATTCCGTTTGGATGGAACCTCGAGCACGGGCCTTAATGCACCATGGGCAAAAAATCCATCACTAGCCTTGAAATGGAACTTCAATAAAGAAAATTTCCTGGCCGATTCTAAATGGCTTGATGTAGGTATGTTAAGACTTTCGTGGGGTAGAAATATTGCGCCGGTTGGTAACGTATTTGATGCCAACGGAACATACGATTATTATGGCAATTATAACGGTATCCCTACCACCGCGGTCGATTTTAACAATCTTCCAAACATTAAATTATTACCAACCACAACCACACAATACAATGCAGGTTTAGATTTAAATCTGTTTAAAAACAGGATCACCCTAAATTTCGATACCTATTATAAAATGGTTGACAACCAGTTATGGGAGAAAAACATTACCACCCATAATGCCTTTACCAAGTTAAAAACCAACGAAGTAAGCAATGTTAACTATGGTTACGAACTGGCGCTTAGTTTCAGGCCATTACCAGCCAGCAGCAAAGTTAACTGGTCTGTTAGTATAAACGGAGCCTACAATAAAGAGAAAATTACAGCTCTTCCTGATGCAACCAGACAGCTTTTGTTAGATGGAGGCGCCACTGGTCAGGCCATATTGTACAGGCTGGGCCGAAATTCGTTAACAAATATCCTGTATAATTTTAAAGGGGTATTTTCTACTGATGATGATGTTCCGGTTAACCCTGCAAACGGTACACGTTACCACACCTTTAATGGTTCAACCCCGGTGTATTTCAAAGCCGGAGATCCTTATTATGCAGATATTAATGGCGATTATGTGCTCGATGCTAAAGATATGGTGGGAGCAGGTAATTCTCAGCCCTTAATTAATGGTGGTATTAGCAGTTATGCCTCTTACAAAGGCTTTTCGCTCAATGTAATTATGGCCTATACCTGGCACCGTGATATCCTGAACAATCCTTTGGCGGCAAGTTTCCAGAATTTCTCTTCTCCATTTTCAGCAAACAACTTAGTGCCGATAACGGAGTATAATATCTGGCGTCAATCGGGCGATATTGCAAACTACCCGAACCCTTACGATTATTTAAGGTACGGCAGTTACTCGGCAACCGATAAGTCTACGCAGTTTTTGCCATTCAGGTATAACCAAACCCTGTTTCAGGAAGATGGTTCGTATTTAAAACTAGCTACAGTAACCGTGGGTTACACCTTCAAGCCCGAATTAACAAAACGTTTAGGTATCACCAGTTTAAGGGTGTATGGTACGGCCAATAACATCCACACATTTAGTTTTTATTCGGGCGCCGACCCCGAAAATGTGAGTTCACTGGGCAGAGATAACTCCGGAGGTTACCCCGTGAGGAGAACATATGCTTTAGGCTTAAACATTCAATTATAAACAGGATAACGATGAAAAAAATAATATACATACTATCAGTATTACTGCTGCTGAGTGTAAATTTTAGCTGCAAAAAATTCTTAAATGTTGAGCCGCTAAGTAAGCTGTCTGGTAACAATTTCTGGAAAAATGAAAAGGATGTAGAGGGCTACGACCTGGGTTTATACCGCTTATTTAGAGAAGCTTCGATGAAGAATGTGCTTTTCGAAATCGGCGATACCCGTTGTGGGTGGGTCATCCCGTCAACAAAAGGTTATCCACCTCGTATCGATTTTGCTTATATGGCTACCAATAACCTAAAAATGGCCATCGCAGCAAGGGCTGACCGTTCTTTGCCTGGCTATGAAGCCAATGCCATTAACGAATGGTTTCAGTTAAGATCGAGGTATGATCTGATTCAAAAATGGATGCCTTTTTATAAAGTTATCCAGTCGGCCAATATTATGGTAAAGGAAGTAGAAGCCATGCCCGATGCCGCCATTTCACCGGCAAAAAAGAAACAGTTTATTGCTGAAGCCGTTTTTATGCGCTGCTTATCTTATTTCTTTTTAGTGAGGTTATTTGGTGATGTGCCTTACTACACCGATGCTTACAACCAGGAAGCGCTACCCCGCACCAATATGGTTAAGGTTTTAAAAGGCTGCTTGGCCGATTTGGGCGCAGTTAAAAATGATCTACCATGGACCTACAGCGACCCCACTTTTAAAGGCATCAGGGCCATGCGTGGCGGTGCTTTAGATTTAATGATGCACATGAATATGTGGTGTGCGGGTTTCGATGCCGCCAATGCCATTGCTTATTACAACCAGGTTGATGAACTGGGGAATGAGTTGCAGAATATCGGTGTCGAGCAGGAAAAAGCCTATCGTTTATTGCCTATCGAACAAACTTATCTCATCATGTTCGGTAAATCGCAAGAGGGACTTTTTGAGGTTCAGTTGAGTGATAACATAGGAGAATCGGTAGATGATGCGAGATATAAATACTCTTTCTCTGTGGTACATGTGCCGTTTTTTAATAGCGACAGGCCTTATAGTGAAATGGTTTATAAATCAGACTACATGAAGAAAATTTATCCCGAGGGTGGTACCGATAAGCGTAAAAGCGTTTGGTTTGATGAAACTATTTATGACGAAACAGGTACATGGCAGTTTTATAAATTTTTCAATAGAGCAGCGCTGGTTCAATCTCTTGATGATAACCCGATTATTTTCAGACTGGCCGATGCCATTTTATTGCATGCAGAAGCCCTGGCCGAATTAGGTCGTGATGGCGAAGCGGCAACTTTGCTCAATGTAATCAGGGCAAGGGCGGGTGCTGATCTTTTCCCTGCCAACCCGGGCGAGGGAAAGATAAAAGATGCCATCTTTTTAGAAAGAGGTAAGGAACTGATGGGCGAGGGGCATCATTTTTATGACCTGGTGCGCACCAAAAAAATAATAGATCCAAAATTTACGCCAAATCCACTCTCGTTTTCGGCATTTCAGGCAGGCGCATGGACCTGGCCCATCGATCCGAGTGCAACCATAAACAATCCTTATATGACTTTGAATAACTATTGGAGGTAATAAGCAATAAGCAAATAATAAGATTTAACCTATTAAAGAATAGATTCAATGAATAAGTTTAATAAAAATACAGTACTGCTAACATTTGCCGCAATCATTGTGGGTTTAGCTTTTAGCTGTAAAAAATACGAACATTATATAGACGGAGGGGTAAAAGAAGCCAAGTTTGACGGTACCATATTACAATATCTCCAATCGAAACCCTTACATTTTGATACCCTTACCCAGGTGATTAAAATAGCGGGCATGGAAAGTGTTTTCAGCAATGATAACCTAACATTTTTTGCACCCACCGATCCAACTATTGGCAAAGCGATCCGCACCTTAAATAAAGAACTCTTATCGACAGGAAAAGATACCGTAACCAAACTAACCGATATAAAACCGGCCGTATGGAAAACCGTACTTTCTTTATACCTGTTTAAGGGCACCAACCGGCTTAAAGATTATGGCCAGGTTGATACGCTGGCACTGAACACCTATAAAGGGCAGGGCTACCTTTCTTACAATAGCACGCCAATGAACATCGGAGTGGTGTATAATGATGCGGTAACCAATGCCGGAAGCGCTTCAGAAGTAAGGGTGAAATATGCGGGTTACAGGCAGTTGATGATTTCTTATATCCCTGATTTATCAAGGCCACAGGCCTTTTGGATAAATGCACTGGTGGCTTCATCCGATATCAACCCTACAAACGGGATTGTCCATGCGCTAAAAATCGAAAAGCACTCTTTTGGATTTAGCAGTAACTACTTTAATTCGATAGCAATAGAAAATGGAATTGGGAATCAATAAAAACATCAATATGTTAAGAAATAGACAAATTTTTGGTAAAAATACCATGTGGATGGCCTGTTTGTTATTGCTGGTACTTTCCGTTTCATCGTGCAAAAAGGAAAATCCCATTAGCGAAGATCCCTATGCAGGAGGTAAAGAAACATTGGGTATAAAATTCTTATCAGATGTATCCGATACAGAAGAGGTAAATGGCGCAATCCAGATCACATTCGAGGTAAATGGTTTAATGCCTTTTAAGGATAAAGTAAAATTCTACATCAACGATACCGAAGCTACCATTACTAAAATAACCGATAAAACCATTACGGTGCTTTTTCCTGTAGGTGCGAGTACCGGCGGAACTACCCTGGTGGTTGATGATCAGATCTTTTTTGGTCCGGCTTACCGTGTTGAAGGTAAAGTAGAAACAGATGCCACTTTTGCAGCCAATACCAGCGCTACCGTTATCAGGCAGATTCTACCCCTGCCCAATGGCAACTTGGTTATGGTGGGCTCATTTAATAACTACATGGCTGCTGCCACTGTTAAAAAGCCCATAAACAATATTGTATTAACCAATTCCAATGGTTTTATCACTTCAGGTTTTTCAACCGGAAAAGGTGCCAACGGTTCTATATCTTCTATTTTCAGACTGGCAACAGGTCAGTTTATTGTAGGAGGTAGCTTAACCAAATATAACGATCGTGATGGCATTAGCAGTATCACCAGATTAAATACAAACGGTTCTTTAGATTCATCGAAGGTTGAAGTAGTGGGCACAAGCTCAGATCGTTCTTACGATACCGTAGCCACTTTTAACGGTGGGGTATTGGGCTTGGTGAATAAGGTTTTTAACTATAACAACAGCATTTATGTGGTGGGCAGCTTTAATAACTACGCTGAGTATTTCTACGAACGTTCGACCAGAGATAATAAAGTGGTGGGCTATACCAAATTAAACGGTTTGTTAAAAATGAGTATGGAGGGTAAAATGGACTCTACCTATAATTTTAATAAAACGGCAAACCTGCCATATGCTGGTGGTAACGGACCGATTAGCGATGCCTTAATGCAGAGTGACGGCAAAATTATCCTGGTCGGTTCTTTTACCAATTATCAGGGCCTGAGTGGCAACCGGATTGTAAGAATCGGTACAAACGGGCTGGTGGATCCAACTTATCCCTCAGGAACAGGTGCCGATGATGCCATAAACGCCATTACCTATAGCGCAACATCGGGCAAATACCTTGTTGCTGGTGTATTTAACAATTACAATGGTTTTGCCACAAAAGGCCTAGTGATGTTAAATGCCGATGGTACGGTAGATAAAAGCCTGGTGCTAAAGTCAATCGAAGGGGGAAGCATCAGTAAAGCCTACCAGCTTAAAAGCGGTAAGATATTGGTGTTCGGATCCTTTAAAAAGTATGACGGCATCGTTAGACAGGGTTTTATGATCTTAAATCCAAACGGAAGTTTAGCTGCCGGATACAATAATACCGGTAAGTTTCAGGGCATTGTAAACGATGTGTACGAAAGTGTAGATATTTTCGGAAACCCTACCGCGCTTATTGCAGGTGCAATTTCTCTTTTCGATAACCAGCAGGTTTCAGGTGCTGTCCGCATCTCTATTAAACCATAAAATAATGTTGTTATTAAATAATCATACAATGAAAAGTAAAATAGAAAAGTCAGCATTTATAGTTAAACTAACGGCCGTTTTAGTCGTTTTAACGATTTCTATAATTTCTTGTAATAAAGAATTAGCCGACAGAAAGGATTTCTCTAACAATACCGGAGGCAATGTTATTGATGCACAGCAGCAAAAAGTATTGTACGTGATTGTGGATGGCGCCAGGGGAGAGTCGGTTTTTAAATCCCCAACGCCCAATTTATCTAAAATGATCAAAAATGGCATGTTTACCATCAATGCTGTATCGGATGAAAACGGACTCAACGCTACTTCATGGGCCGATATGCTTACAGGTGTAGACAAGACCAAACATAAGGTAATTAGCGAGGATTTTTCGAACAATAAACTTGCCGATTATCCAATGTTTTTTAAACGGGTTAAAGACAATACCAGTTTAAGAACAGCTGCTTTTAGCATATCTCCGGCACTGAGTACCAAACTGGTGACCAGCGCAGATGTAAACACTTCTTTTTCGAGCGATGAAGCCGTAAAAACAGCAACACTGGCCGAATTGGCCAATAAGGATGCGGCAGTAGTGCTGGCTGAATTTCAGGGTGTTGATAAGGCCGGTGCACAATATGGTTACGATGCCAGTGTACCGCAATATGCAACAGCCATGGGCAATATCGATACTTACATTGGCGAGCTAAATACTGTCATCAAAGCACGGCCTAATTTTAGCAAAGAAAACTGGCTCATCGTAATTGCATCCAATAAAGGGGGCGATTATCCGGTAATACCGGCTTTAATGGATCAAACCTTGTATAGTAAACCCTTGTTAAATGGCTTTGTTATCCTTTACAATCCTAATTTCAAGTCGACCATTTACAACAAACCTGCTAATTTAAATTCATTACCCTATTCAGGCAGTTATGGAAAATTAAACGGCGATACCATTGCCAGTGTTGATGCCACCAAATCGAACCTCTATAATTTTGGTACAACCGGAGAGTATACCGTAGAGTTTAAATTAAAAGTTCAGGCTTTCGGAACACAGAATGCACCAATATTTTTTAAAACAGCCAGTCCGGCCAATGGAACCACTGGCTGGTGGATTATCCATAACGGATCGAATGGTACCTGGAGGCTGGGCGGTTTGGCTTCTGCCGCGATCTCTACCCCAACCACCAAAGCCATGGAAGTTAATCAATGGTATCATATAGGCTTTAAGATCTACTTTGTGGGTACCGTGAGGTATGTGCAGATGTTTCAGGATGGCGATCCAATTGGTTCTCCAACGGTAATAACGGGCAGGAATGTAAACAATACTGAACCTTTAGTTGCCGGCTATCGTTCGGGCTATGGCAACAGTGCTACACAGTTTATAACCGACATCAGGATTTTTAATGCCGCCGTTCCCGATGCGGTTATAAAAGATTTTGCCTGCCAGGTGCTTTTAGATAGCAGACACCCCAACTATAATAATTTAATCGGTTAC
Source organism: Pedobacter folensis (assembly GCF_056490665.1). NCBI lineage: Bacteria > Pseudomonadati > Bacteroidota > Sphingobacteriia > Sphingobacteriales > Sphingobacteriaceae > Pedobacter > Pedobacter folensis. The sequence goes on along the minus strand of NZ_JBWJIF010000001.1, from coordinate 1,864,537 downwards.
TGGCCGGCACTCGATGGCGCGGGTACCCTGATTAAGGACCAGAGTAAATCGAAAAGTGATTTTGTTTTCCAAAAATCTACCCAGTGGCAGAGCTTTGAAGATTACGACAATAAATTCTGTATCAAGCCAACACCAGAACTTTATAAAATAGTACCAAGAGGCATCGATATACCACGATTTATTTTAGGCTGGCTAAACATCAATGCAACAGGTTTTAACCTCGATGGAAAAGTTTGGACACCGATTTACACTAATATTTTAAAATAACTGAGCCATGAGAAGTAAAAAAATAATAGGCTTAACCTCAGCTTTTGCAGTTCTTTTGCTGCTTACCCAATCCTGTAAAAAGGATTATGGCTACTCTTTTGAAGATGGCTATAGCAAAACTGAAGTAGTAGATACTTTTGGAAACCAGGACCTGGATACCTCGAAATATAAGATTGATAGAACGCAGTTTAACCTGGCGAGGGTTTTCCCAGGTTTGGTGGCGATTTCAGAACCTCGGATTAAAAATACCAAGGTAACGCTCGACTTTGATTTTGTATATGCCAATAATGCCAACCTCAGGATTTCTGTACCACCGCAGGGCTGGTTCAGCACGGGAATGTACGCACCTGCAGGCGAACTCATCCAGATCGATGTTCCGGCGGGCGAATATGGAATGATTGCCCAAATAGGGGCATGGGATGATGATTTAACCAGCATCACTACAAAGTTAAGAGCACCCGTTATTTACACCCGCCATAACCTTGCACCAGGTAAAAACCTGATCCGCAATTTATACGGTGGCCAGGTTTATATCATTCCACCAAGAGCATTAGGCAGAAAAATAGATTTCTATTTTACGGGAACAGTTAAATCGCCAGATTTTGTGCTGGGCGAAACCACAGATGAAGAATGGAAAGCCATGATTGCCAAAACAACAGTTCCTTTTTTCGAGCTGCGTGGCAAACGCATCATTTTTACTTTGCCGCTTTCGCGTCTGGCTAAATTCCCTATTGCCAGTCCAACCGCTTTAATGCAAACTTGGGATGAGCAGATTTTACACTGCTACTGGGAATGGTATGGTTTATCAGAAAATGCCGCCGATGCCAGAGACTTAAATCCGATGTTGCCCTGGCGAATTGTTCACGACATACAACCTTCAGTTGGGGCGCAGCATAGCGGTTACCCGGTGGTAGCGATGGCCAATGATAATTATTTCGCACAGGCCGTAACGTTAAGCGGGGTGGTAGGCCAGAACTGGGGTACTTATCACGAGCTGGGACACAACATGCAGATGAACAATACCTGGAACTTTGATGGTAACGGTGAGGTGTCGAACAACATTTTCTCTTTAATGGTAACCAAGTACCATGGTTATAAGCACAGTAATTATAAACGCATGATGACTGCTGCATTGGCTTTTGTAACACCTACTGGTACCAAATCATACGCGAATGCATCAGAAGATGCTAAACTAGGCATGTTTATCCAGTTAATGGAGCGTTATGGATATAGTTTTATCACTTACCTCGCTACCGAAGCCAGGCACGCAAGGTTTACCTCCAATAACAACCAGGATAAGATCGATTTCTTTTACGAACGTTTATCGGAGTTTGCCAAAACCGATATGGAGCCTTTTTTAACCAAGTGGGGGATTACGGTAAGTGCGGTTTCCAAAGCTAAAATTCAGGCAAAATATCCATTGCTTACCGAAACCGTATGGTTGTCTGATCCAAGTAAATAATAGTTAATAATAAAATAAACCAACAATGAAGAATTATTCACTTTGTTTAAAAAAATACAGCGTATTGACCATGCTGCTGCTCTGTGCCGTTATTTTTGGTTGTAAAAAGTATTATGATCCACCGGCCGTTTTCGAGAAACAGGAGATTGTTTCGGTTAAAAAAAGAAAGGTATTATTAATCGGTATTGATGGTGCTACAGGAGAGGATGTGAAAAAAATTATGCCTCCGGTTATTGCTTCCATATTGCCCAACAGTAAATATTCATGGCAGAGCAGAAGCGATGCTCCCGTAAGCGATGCCGGAACCTGGAAAAATATCATGACGGGGATCGCCACCATCCATAAAATACAGGATAGTACCTTTATCGTTCCCGAAAGTGCCAGCGAGCATGATGCGGTTGTAGAGTATCCCTCGTTAATTGAACGTTTGCAGGCTACCCCTAAAATGAGGTATTCGGTAGCGGTTTCGCCCTGGAATACCCTGGTTGATCGCCTGCTTCTTTACGCTGATGAGCCGATTGCAGTGAACAACGATGCCGCTGCAGCGGATACGGCGGTTAAAAAAATAGGGATTAATAAGGCCGATTTAATAGTGGTCAACTTTAACCAGGTTAATCAGGCCGGGCTTAAATATGGCTACTCTGCCGATGTGCCAGAATATAAGGCCGCGGTAACGCAGGTAGATACTTACATTGGTAAATTACTGGAGGCTGTTAAAGCCAGAAAAACATATGCCAATGAAGAATGGTTAGTGGTCATTACCTCCAATCATGGTGGCATAAACAAAGGTTTTACCAGCCAGACGGAACGGGAGCGTAACTCCTTCAATATTTATTATAACCCGGCTTTTAAAAAGGTAGAAATAGATAATGTGTCTTTAACTGATGCCTTTTTGTTTCCGGCAGCTAAGGCCGTTACTGATGTAAAGGCGGTACTAAGTGCTGCTAATGCCAGCATTTACGATATTGGTAGCACAGGCGATAAAACCATTCAGATAAAAGCTCAGGTAAAATCCACTGCCGGTGCAAATCAGCATGCTGTGATATTGTCGAAATTAAACGCTTCATACGGTACTGTTAACGGCTGGGAGTTCATGGTAGAACTGAGTGCAACCTCCACCAGAAGGTTTAGAGTAGTGATGGGCTATAATTCATCAACCTTAATTTATGCATATGCACCTGCTAATTTCGATCTGAATAAATGGTACGCCATAACCCTAAAAATCTATACAGATGCAGGTAAAAGAATGGCTGTTTTATATGTGGATGGAGTGCCTGGCGCAGCAGTTGATATCACAGGAAGGAACATCGGTACGGTACCTTATGATCTGATTTTAGGTAATATTAACTCCGCAGTAAATACTTCATCATATGCCGTAAACGATATCGCCATATACAATAAAGCCCTTTCAGATACAGAAATTAAAAATTATACCTGTAGTGATGGCGTTGCCGTTGGTGATCCAAATTTAATTGGGTATTGGCCTTGTAAACAGGTAAATGGTAATAAGCTGCTTAATCAGGCACCTGTTGCGGCAGGTAAAGACCTTGTTTTTAGTGGAAATGGAGGCGCATGGAATGCCTTTGAAAAACCGGTATGTAACGCAACTGCACCATCAGGCAATACGGTTATGGCGGTTTCCAATTCAGATATTGCTTCGCAGATTATTTATTGGTTTGGGGTTAATGTAGAAGATTCATGGAAGTTAAACGGGAAATCGTGGCTGAAACTCTACGAAGTGGAATTTTATAAACCGTAAATCAACAATAGATTTTAAATCATAAATATTGATGGATCTGCATCCTTTTAAGGTATGGAGATTCATCATTACTAAAAAATATATAGATGAAACACAAATACTATATCATCATTGTAGGTATTGCCCTATGCTTTGCTGCCTGTAAAAAGTTTGCCACTGAAGCACTGAGCGATACCACTACACCAAAAGAGACACTGGATATTAAAGTGATTAACGACGATGACCAGTTGCCAGTGGCTGGGGTTAAAGTAATTATTAGTCGCCAAACTACGGGAACCGGCACCTATACGCAGGTAGATACCATTAGAACCGATAAAGACGGCCTGATCAAGACAAAATTACCCTATCCGAATAATATAAAGGTAGAAGTAGATACCACTTATTATCACAAAGGTGAGCAGGCTGTTTATTTTAATGCTGCTGCAAGTATTCTTTTGCATACTACCCCAAAGTTTGGTATGGCACCACTGAACATAGCCGTTAAGGATGAGCAAAATGTAAGTATTTCTAACTTTCCTTTATTAATTGATACCAAAGCACCGGGCGCTGACACTTATACTTCTACCGGAGGTTTAGAACATGCAGGAACTGACGGACAGCTGGTGGTATCGTTACCTTATCCAAATGTGGTAAGGGTAGTGGTGGGCGATACCATGAAGTATTTTCCCGATACACTTTTGGCAACGCTTAAAAATGTGAAGGGTGGCGCTGTAAATCTGATCGCTAAGCTTAAGCCTTTAACCGTCCCATTGGAGATTACGGTATTAGATAAAGACAATAATGCGTTACTGCCTGGTATTGATGTGGCCGTTCTGCAAAAACTGACTGGAGAAACTGATTTTAAAGATATTGGTTTATTGGGCACAACCGGCAGCGATGGAAAGTTGATTTTGAATGCTCCATTTGAAGGCGAGGTGAAAATCAGAACAACAGATCCCTCTTATTTCTTCCCTGATTCTGTAATTACCCGAATGGCTTATGAAAAAAATCGGAAAGTAACCTTAAAATCGAAAAAACTGAGTCCCAAAGCCCCTGTTGATGTGTTGGTTTATGATCAGGCAAATAATCAGATTTTACCTGGGGTAACGGTTAATGTGAGTTCGAAAATTACCGGCGAAACCGCATTTAAATTAGATACCACTGCCGTTACCGATGAAAATGGAAAATTGAGTGTACGGATACGTTTCTCTGGGGATATGAAATTTGAAGTAGTAAATGATACTTATTTTGCTTCGAAATCCATTACCGCAGTAAATACGGGTTCGGCAGCCAAGCAGGTTAGTCTTCCGCTAACGCTTAAAACTGCAACCTATCCTGAACCCATACTTTCGAATTTGATGGTGAGTTCACTGACTTTGAATAATGGAATTAGTTTAAACGCCCCTACCGATGTAGCAAACGATAAGCGGGGCAATATTTACATTTGCGACCAGAACAACAACCGCATTATACGGGTAAGCAGAAACGGCAATACGACTGTATTAGCAGGAAGCGGTACGGCGAGTAGCATTGACGGTGTTGGAACAGCAGCAACATTTAACAAGCCAAAAGGTATGGTGCTGAGCGATGCCGGCACGGAGTTATATGTTACAGAATACTCTGGTCATAAAGTGAGGAAAATAACCATTAATCCAATTAATATGGCAGGTACAGTAACGACCATTGCGGGAAGTGGAACAGCAGGTACGGCAAATGGTGTTGGAACAGCAGCAACCTTTACCAACCCTTGTGGTATTACCATAGATGAAGCGGCCGGTGCGTTATATCTAACTGATATTTCTACCAGTACAACAACTGGTAGCATTCGCAAAATAGTTTTAAGCAGTAATACCGTTACCACAATTGCTGTATCTGCATATTATCAGGCCACAGCAATTGCCCTAACCCCCGATAAAAAATATCTTTATGTAAGCGGTATGGGGAATACTGGCTATAGTTCTACAGAAAGTCAATTATTTAAAATCACACTTTCTAACAATGCTAAGTTGATTTTAAGAGGAACTAAAACTACTAGCTATAATGATCCTTCGGGGATATTTATTAGCAATGGTGGTATTGTTCTTATTAGTAATGAGAAGGCAAATTCTATATCAAAATTAACAAGCGAAATGACTAATTCCTCAACGTTTGATTTGGTGGCTGGCTCCGCTACCGATGATTCCATTACAGCATTTAATGTTGTAACTGGTACCGCCGGAAATGTTGATGGAACGGCTACCAATGCCAGGTTTAATAAGCCCTGGGGTATAAAGTACGATACTTATGGCGGCAACTTCCTCATCGCCGATCAGGGCAACAACAAAATTAGAATCATGAAATCCAGTACGATTAATTAGTGAATGTAGCGAGCTGATTAAGGGCTATCGATGAGAATGCAAAAAGGCTGTTCTCCAATGGGAGGACAGTCCTTTTTTACGGATTTCAAAATATGTAGAAATCTGGTTGGCAGTATTTTTTCAAAAAGAACGGTCGACTATATAAAAACGAGGTCTTAAAAATGGAAGATGTTGGAATATATCCTGAAAAGGTTGTTGATTTCAGATTTTCTACCTTATCATTTATAATTTTCACCCTCTTTTAAACTTGTAAAAGCACAAATTTGCCGCAACCAACATCAAAAGCCTATGTTAAGGCTCAACACAAAATGAATAATACAAATTTACCTAAACTATGAAGAAATTATTGTTCGCCGTATGTTTTCTGGCTGTAGCAGTAATGGCTAATGCACAACAGGCAGCTGATGATAAAAGAGCAATGAAAAACCTGCTCGACAAGCAGTTTGCATTTGCACAGAAACAATATCAGTTACTGGCCAAAAATACACCGGCAGACCGCATGCCAAAAACCTATTATGCCAAAAATAATAAACTGGAAACGAGCGATACCAAATGGTGGTGCAGTGGCTTTTATCCCGGTTCGCTGCTTTATATTTATGAGTATACGAGAGATTCCGGCACCTTAAAAGAAGCCGAAAAACGCCTTGCGGTACTAGAGAAGGAGAAACATTATACCGGAAACCACGATTTAGGTTTTATGATGTTCTGTAGTTTTGGCAATGCCTACCGCATTACTGGTAATGCTTTGTATAAACCAACCATCGATACGGCTGCTGCTTCGCTGGCTACACGCTACCGTCCGGCTGCTAAAGTAATCCAATCGTGGAACAGCAGTAAACAATGGAAAGGCCCGGTTATTATTGATAATATGATGAACCTGGAGTTACTGGCCTGGGTATCCGATCATGGTGGCGATCCGAAATACAAGAAAATTGCCATCAATCATGCCGATACTTCGCTTAAAAACCATTTTAGGTCAAACTATAGCTCTTATCACGTAGTAGATTACGATATGACTACAGGCATAGTACTGAGAAGAGGTACAGCCCAGGGGGCATCTGACGAATCGGCCTGGAGTCGTGGCCAGGGCTGGGGCTTGTACGGTTATACCATGATGTACCGCTTTACCAAAAACAAACACTATCTTAATCAGGCAAAAAACATCGCCAAATTTATCATCAATCATCCGAATATGCCTGCCGATCAGATTCCATATTGGGACTTTAACGCGCCAAACATTCCAGATACGTACCGCGATGCTTCTGCTGCGGCGGTGATTGCATCAGGTTTGTTAGAATTAGGGCAGTATGCAACAAAAAGCGAGCAGAAATTATATGTAAGCGAAGCAAAAAAAATGATTATTTCACTTTCATCTGATACCTATCGGGCAAAACTGGGTGAAAACGGTGGCTTTCTGCTCATGCACAGTACTGGCGCTTTACCCTTGAAATCGGAAGTCGACGTTCCGCTTAGTTACGCCGATTATTACTATCTCGAAGCGCTAATGCGCTATAAAAACTGGTATTTATAACACACATAAAATGGAAAGAAGAAAATTTATAGGAGCGCTGTCATTAACTGGCGTATTTGGGTTATTTAATCCTAATGAAGTTTTATCCGCTACAAAAATTAATAACGCTGCAAAAGGCCAATCAAAAAACGATAGAGAATATTGGTATAAACTGCTATATAAAATTGCCAGCCCGGTTGTTTCTAATTTAGCCAATGGAACACTGATTAAAAATATGCCAGTGGTTACGGCGCCAAAATTCGACTCCAGAACACCTGCTGTATCCTATTTGGAGGCTGTTGGCCGTACCTATGCCGGTATTGCACCCTGGCTTTCCTTACCTGATGATACCACAAAAGAAGGCGTTTTAAGAAGTACGCTGAAATTACAGGCCATTCAGGGATTGGATAGCTGTTTTGCAAAAAACAGTCCTGATAAACTAAATTTCAGCAAAGATTATCAGCCGATTGTAGATTCAGCCTACCTGGCACAAACTTTTTTAAGGGCACCTAAAGCTTTGTGGGAGCCATTAAAGCCTGAAACCAAGCAAGAAATTATTGCTTCGTTTAAATCATTGAGAAACAGAAAGCCCTTTAAAAATAACTGGTTGTTATTCGGTTCTATTACAGAAGCCTTTTTATTGTCGATTGGCGAACCGCATGATGAAGCCCGATTAAATGAAGGTGTAGATACCTTAAATGCATGGTATAAAGGCGATGGCTGGTATGGTGATGGCGTAAACATGGCTTTTGATTATTATAACTCTTTTGTGATTCACCCGATGATGGTGGATACACTTGCCGTGATGCTGGATAAAAAGCTTATTAAAAAAGAACGATATGATCTTGCTGTGAAAAGAATGCAGCGTTACGTAGTAGGGCAGGAGCGCATGATTTCTCCTGAAGGAACCTACCCGCCAATTGGCCGCTCGATTACCTACCGTACCGGTGCTTTTCAGGCTTTAAGCCAGATTGCCCTCATGCATAAGTTACCAGCCACTATTCAGCCTGCTCAGGTGCGTTCTGCTTTAACTAAAGTTAAACAGAACATATATGATGTCCCTGGAACTTTTGATGCAAAAGGATGGTTACAGCTTGGTTTTTGCGGGCATGACCCTGAAATAGCAGATTATTATACCTCTACAGGCAGTCTGTATATGGCTACTTTATCCTTCCTTCCTTTGGGTTTACCGGCCAGCGACGAATTTTGGGCTGCACCTGCGGCAGAATGGACATCGAAAAAAGCCTGGGCTGCAAAACCCTTCTCCAAAGATTATCATGTAGATTTTTAATGGTTTTCAATTCAAATTAAAAAAAAGCCAGTAGTTAGGCGTAACTACTGGCAATACATTAAGCTTCGTGTTAGTCGGTCTCTATCCACTCCGAAGGTAACTTCCCGAAAAACTTCTTGAATTCTTTACTAAAGTAGCGGCTATCTAAAAAACCCACCATATACGAAACCTGATAAACCGTATAAAGCCTGGTTTCCAGCAGTTCTGCCGCTTTTTTCAGGCGTAGCCCTTTTATAAAATCATTTACCGATGAACCAGTGACCGATTTTACTTTTTTGTAAAGGATCGGCGTACTCATGTTCATCAGCCTGGCCAGTTCGTTAACACCAAATTCAGGATTCTCTATGGAAGCTGTGATGTTTTCGACCAATTGATTCATGAATTTCTTACTCTCCGTACCAAGCTGGGTTTGGATTAATTGGTTAAAGATATCAATCGGCTCTGAATTTTTGTTCAGCAACTGACCAACATGCGTGTGCACGTTCTGTATGGCTACAATAAGGTTGTTTACCTGCAGCAGCAAAGCCTGCGGGGTAAATGGTTTAGTGAGGTAAACATCAGCACCATGAGATAAGCCGGTTATTACATCTTCGGCCTGTGTTTTTGCTGTTAGCAATATAAAAGGAATATGGTTGGTGGCCACATTAGATTTGATCAGGTCACAAAAGTCAAATCCCGACATTTCAGGCATCGTAACATCGCTGATGATCAGATCGGGAATATGCCGTTTTGCCTGTTCCCAGGCTTCTTTTCCATTTCTGCTGATGATTACATGATAATAAGGGTTTAAGATATCATCCAGCAATATAGCAAGCTCGAGGTTATCTTCAGCCAATAAAATAGTTGGTTTCTGGCTTTCATCTGCCTGTGTTAAGGGCAATAACGGTTTATGGTCCGTTTGTTCATCCCCATGATCAGGGAAAGTATGGTCGGCATCGTAAGCTGCTAACGAATCATAGGCTTCTTTTTGTCTTTTCGGTAAGGAAATCGTAAAGGAAGTATGTCCGGGCTCATTCATCGTCTCCAACCGGCTGGTTACCGTAATCGTACCCTGATGAAGCTCAACAATAGCTTTTGACAGGGCCAGACCTATACCATAACCTGTATTTTGAAAACCATGGTCTGCAACCTGATAGTAATTTTCGAATAATTTGTTTAAGTGTGACTGCGAAATACCCCTTCCGTTATCTTCAATCGTAATGGTCACCTCGTGATCAGTCTGGCTGATCCTGAGTTTAACCAGGCCGCCATTCTGTGTAAATTTGTAGGCATTGGCCAACAGGTTGATAATGGCTTTTTTTAATTGAAAGGCATCGCATAATAAAAAGGCTGATTTTAGATTTTCCTTTTCTAAGAGGGTGGTAATCTGTTTTTGCTCAGCGGTTTCCGAAAACATCTGCAGGCAATCTTCCAGTATAGGCAGTAAATCCTGCACATTTTCTGATAATGTTAAATGTTTATCCTCTGTCTTTCTAAAATCCAGCAGTTCGTTAACAAGCGTTAGTAGTCGCCTGGCGTTACCGGCAACCCCCAGTATTTTATCTTTTTGTTTTTTACCCAATTGTTCGTCAGAAACGAGTTGCTCTATCGGGGGAGAAATGAGGCTCAGGTGTGTTCTGATTTCATGAGATACATTGGTGAAAAAATTGATCTTATATTGGTGAAGTTCGTCTTCTCTTTTTAAGAGGGTGCGCAATACAAAATAACGACTGATGAAGAAAACAATGCTGGTTAAAATAATACCATACAGCATATAAGCCCACCAGGTGGCCCAAAACGGCGGATGTATTTTAATGGTTAAACGAATCGGTTCCATCCAGTTGGGGCTGCCATTATTACCGCTTACCATTAACGTATAAGTGCCGGGAGCGAGGTTGTTAAATGTTGCTTCGGCTAAATTAGTTGTGGTCCAGCCTTTGCTTAATCCCTGAAGGCTATACCGGAATGCATTTTTTTTAGGTTTAATAAAATCCAGCAATGCAAATTCGAAGGTTAAGGAGTTCTGGTTATGGCTAAGTTCAACCTTGTTGGTATAGGTGATGGATTTACGCAATACCGAACTATCAATCTCTACCGGTACATCGAAAATCCGCATGCCGGTAATCACTACACTTGATTTTGTCGTATCGTCCCGGATTTGGTCAGGATCAAAATAAATCAGTCCATCCAATGTTCCAAAAAACAAATTGTTATCCCGTTCATACCTGGCGTTGATGTTAAAATTGGTACTGATCAGTCCGTCAGCTTTGGTATATTGTGTAACGATTTTCTGCTTTGGGCTAACCTTGAGCAATCCACTGTCACTGGCCAGCCAGATACGGTTTTGCCTATCGAAAGCGATGCTGTATACCGAACGATTATTCACCTGGCTATTGATTTGATATAAGGCAAACTGAGCACGCTGCTCATTAAATGCTGCCAGGCCATGGCTTTCTAAACCTAAATAAATGGTGCCATGATGTTCGGAAATCGTGTTTACAGGATATTTTAAATGATAAATGCGGATACTATCACCTTCAACTTTCATTACTTTGGTTTCGGTAGCAAACCATAACCTTTTTTTGGTGTCCTGAAAGGCAACGCCAGCGAGAAAAGATTTTAGTGCCGGTTGCTGCATCAGTCTATCCGCTTTCAAATGGGTTCCGGTACGTTTATATACCTTTAAGCCATTGCTTGAGGTAATCCAGAGCCTGTTTAGCCCGTCTTCTACAATTGAGTTCACCTCGGTAATTCGTTCAGTCCCGGTTAAACGGTGTTCGATTATGTTAGAGCTGGCATTAAGGACATCTAAAGTGCCCGAAAAAGTGCCAATCCATAAATTCCCATCCTCATCTTTAAACAGGGTTTTGATGAAATTTGAACTGATTGACTTGTCGTTACCCTGCTGGTTTTTTAAATAAGAGACCTGTTTAGTTGACTGGTTAAAAATATTTATTCCTCCGCCTTCGGTGCCAATCCAAAGCTCCGTTTGATTACGGTTGCACATGCTGCTGACCACCCGATGGTTGAGGTTTAAAGCGGTTGGACCAATGCCTAGATGGCGAAAGGGGGCAAGGGGTGGCTTTATTAAATCCAGACCGCTGTAATAAGAACCAATCCAAATGGTTCCTGAGCGCTGTTGAAACAAGCTGTGGATCGAACTATTGTGTAAGGTTTGCTCATCTCCCGCCTTGCTGGTCAACTCAAAGGTATTCAGGTTATTGATATCGAAAAAAAACAGACCGTCGGCAGTGGCAACGCTAATTTTATGGTCTAACAAACTAATAATCGACCTTATTTTGTGGGTAGCCCCACCAGGCAAAGCAGGTTGTTGCTGCGCCTCTATAAATTTCCCTTGCTGGTAATGGCATAAAAGCAGGCCGCCAGCATATGATCCAAACCAAAACCTTCCATTATTATCCATTTTAATCGAAGTAATTTTCTCCTTTTGCAAGAAAACCGGCAGTTCAGCTGTTGTTCTGCTTAGCATAATCCGGTCAGCTTTGATCTTTACTTCAAAAAGCCCTCTGTTTGTCCCGCACCAGATCCTGCCATCTGACCCATAAAAAATCGTATGGCACAATATATCTTCGCCATCACCAAAAGCCCTTGCTGAAGCAATGATTTTATTTTCTTTAGTGATTAGTACGATACCGGCTGTGGTACCTGCCAGGATATTTCCAGAACGATCTGTTGTTACTTGTTTAACCTCGGGTTGTATGGGATAAGGAAGCTTGATCTGCCTGAATTTTTCGGTAAGGGGATCGAAAGTAATCAGTCCTAATGCAGTACCCATCCATAACCGGTTCTGTTGATCCCAGAATAAAGACCTGATCAAAGCAGGCGATGAAGGTTTATTGGTATCCCCCAGTATATTCTTAAAACTGCGCCACCTCAAACCATCAAACCTGCTTAGGCCATTTTCCGTGCCGAACCACATAAAACCCTGTCTGTCTTGAGCAATAGACAGCACATTATTCTGAACAAGTCCATCTTCGGTACTGAAATGTGTAGAAACAGATAATTGCGCATTTACCTGCAAAGCTCCACACAGGAGTAAGCACATCATGCCTATCCAGCCCGCTGCACGGATGGCGCATTTTCTATTTAAATTTAAATGAAGCAGGATGATCATTATAATAAAGTTATGAGATATTTGGTGTTAATATTCAAAATTAACCGACGATTACTGAAAAAGCGTAGGATTTAAGATTTTCGACCTATTTGTTTAAGATTTTCACCCTTTAATAATCGGTTGATTAAGGAAATTTACAAGCTAAGCTGAGCAAATAAGCGCTCAATAATATCCATAACCAAATAAACCCATTAAGCAGTTTTTTAAGATGCATGCACCTTAAAATGGGCATATCTAAAAATCAACTGGAGACAATCAAATGCGTAAATCTAGCCTTTTACTTTTTCTAATTCCTGTTTTATTCAGTGCAAAAACTGCGCATAGCCAATCGGGTGCATTAACCAGCAACACCATAAAAGTGAAGCCGATTAACTGGAGCAGTTTCCACAAGAAGCCACCTCATGATGAACTGGCGAAAGTTGTAAAAACAAGCCTGCTGAATGCCAATAAGTTTGCATTAAACACCTGGTACCGGGATATCAAAAAATATCAGCCGGATTCCAGCGGTTACCTCGACCTGAAAAGCATCTCAAAGGTTAACGAATACCGTTATCGTTTTCCTGCAGCCATGTCGTTTGGTGTAGCCATCGCCATCAAAACCAGGATATACGATCCCGCTATTACAGGGATTTCTTTACAGGAAGCTAAAAATAAAACGATCCAAATGGTAAGGGCTGTAGCCTACGACCATAAAGTGAATCAAACCAGAAAGGTTTGGGGTGGCGATTGGCAGGCCGCCCACTGGGCTTATTATTCGGGTTATGCGGCCTGGCTTTTATGGGATGATTTTTCTAAAAAAGATCAAACTTACATCACCCGGATGATCGTTTCCGAAGCAGATCGTTTTCTGAGTATCGTTCCACTCTATTATAAAGACAGCACCGGGAAAGTATTGTTTCCCGGTGATTCTAAAATTGAAGAAGATGCCTGGAATGCCGAGCTGTTATACCTGGCTGCGGTAATGTTGCCAGAGCATCCGCATTCCGCTCAATGGCTGCATAAGGCGGTAGAATATTTAATGGCCTCAACGGCCTTACCTTCCGATCTGCATAATTCGCGGATGATACACGGATATCCTGTTAGCCACTGGGTGCAGGGCTCCAATATGGAAGAACCTGGTTTCGTGATCAATCATGGGATCATCCATCCACAGTACAATGCCATTGCCTCGATGATCAATGCACCGATTGTATTTTCGCTGGCCGGAAAAACAACACCGGAGGCAGCGCGCTTCAATCTTGATAAAATTTATTTTTCGGTAACTGCACATCAGTTTTCATCACCACCTTATAAAGCACCGGGCGGTACCATGTATCGCGAAGGAACGGCAGCTGTTTATTACCCGGAAGGTTCAGATTGGGGGCAGGGTGTTTACGATAATTATGCCAACCTCGATATTGCGGCATTTACTTATGGCTGGGATAATCTTGCCCCAAAACATAAGGGAAAATATTGGGCTAAACTGCATATGGATAAGGTGCTTGAACAGCAAAAGCGCTTTGCCGATGGGCACGCTTATGCAGGCGATCAGGAAAACAGCTACCTGGGCAGAGAAGAGGCCATTGCCAGCCGGATGGGATCAGCCTGGATGACGATCTGGTTACAGCAACAGGTACCGGCAGTTTATGAGAACAAGCCTATTCCTGAAAATTAGCGTTATTTTTTTTAAAAAAAATCAACCAAGACCAATAAACAAAAATGAAACAAATGGTAAGTGTTTTTTTATTGCTAAGCACTGATTATAGTCTGATAGCTGGAAGACAGGAGTGGAAATAAAAAAAAATACTGTAATTTACTAGCAATAACAAGCATTATATGAGCGATAACCACAACTCTAGAAGAAGATTTTTAACACAGGCTTTACTGGCTTCTGCTGCGGCCGCAATGCCTGGTTTTTTATTTGCAAACGGGCATAAGCCTTCAGGCTTTGGTGCTGCCGATAAAGTAAACCTGGCCTGCATTGGCATTGGTAACCGCGGAGGCGAAATTATCCGCGAACTCCACAACACCGGACTGGCAAATATTGTAGCCTTATGCGATGTAGACATGGAGGCACCACATACCCTGGCCATTCTGAAAATGTTTCCAAATGTGCCGCGTTTTAAAGATTTTAGGCAGATGTTCGATAAAATGGGCAGCCAGATTGAAGCGGTTTCTATTGGTACGCCCGATTTCTCGCATTTTCCGATTACCATGATGGCCATTGGCCTTGGTAAACATGTGTATGTGGAGAAACCGATGGCCCGCACCTTTAACGAGGTAGAACTGATGATGAAAGCGGCAAGGAAAAACTCAAAAGTGGTTACCCAGATGGGAAATCAGGGGCATTCGGAAGCCAATTATTTCCAGTATAAAGCATGGGTAGAAGCAGGTATTATTAAAGATGTAACCGCCATTACCGCACATATGAACATGGCAAGGCGCTGGCATGGCTGGGATACGAAAATCACTTCGTTCCCACCAGCAGAAACACAGCCCGATACCCTTGACTGGAATATCTGGCAGATGCAGACCCAGGGGCACCAGTATAACAAAGATTTTGTGAATGGGCAATGGCGCTGCTGGTTCGATTTTGGTATGGGCGCTTTGGGCGATTGGGGTGCGCATATCCTCGATACTTCTCATCAGTTTCTTGATCTTGGCCTTCCTTATGAGGTAGACCCGATAAAGTTAGATGGCCACAATAATTTTTTCTATCCGATGTCTTCCACACTTTCGTTTAAATTCCCTAAACGTGGCAGTATGCCCCCTGTTGAAGTGAAGTGGTACGATGGTATTGACAATCTTCCCCCAATCCCGGCCGGATATGGTGTGCAAGGGCTCGATCCCAACATTCCACCACCAAGCAATGGTGCTGTTACTGCAGCTAAACTAAATCCGGGTAAAATTATTTATGGCAAAGACCTCACTTTTAAAGGTGGTTCGCATGGCAGCACATTATCCATTATTCCGGAGGAAAAAGCGAAGGAAATGGCTTCCCGCTTGCCTGTTGTACCGCTGAGCCCATCCAATCATTTTGCCAATTTCTTAAAAGCATGTAAAGGCGAAGAACAAACCCGTTCATCTTTCGAAATTGCAGGCCCGTTAAGCCAGGTATTCTGCCTTGGCGTGCTGGCGCAGTGGACAGGAGAAAAAATAGTTTTCGACAGAAAAAAGAAGAAAATCACCAGTAGTAAAAATGCAAACGAATTGCTCATCGGCCCTCCACCCCGTAAAGGATGGGAGCAGTATTATAAAGTATAATTTTTCACATAGCGAATAGAAATATAACCTTAAATATAGTATTCGACAGTGTCATTAAGTTCAGGAGAAAATAAAAAATATGGTCATCCTGAACCTGTCGAAGGACAAATGTTTTTTATGACTTAATGGTATTGAGCGTATGAACCAAAACGCAATATCCTCTCCCGGAGGTTTAAAGCGTTTTGGTTCTGATGTTTATAGTCTTGTAATCATCGCCACATCAGTGAAAAAATATGCAACATAAGCTAGTTGAAATGAATGGTGCTGGAAAAAGAATCGTGGTATTGGTAGATCTTTTATGCTATGGAATAATAGAACTTCCTATTGTTTATCATATCGATTTTCATAAAAGTGATGTGAAGCGCTGTAAAGTAAACTGTTATATTGAACTTCCTGATAGGAATGAACATAACTGGCTCATCCAAAGTAATTTTGCTTTCTTTTTTACTGCAAACCCCAAAGGCAATGGTTATGTGTTATCTTTTGAAAATGATCTTAATAAGAACATCTATTATCATAATATGCTAAATGTATTTTCTGATTATCTTGTTTTTAAGGAAGACTTTTTCGCTTATTTTTCTGAATATTAAGCTGCCTGATCTGCCTGATCTGCCCTCTTTTAAAACAAAGCACAAACGTTTGCGTGTGATCGGCTTTTTTAAATTCTGTTTTCATCATGTGATCGCCTGTAAAGCAAAATCAAACCGGTCTCCTCTTTTTTGCAATACTATTTATTTCGATCATCTCCTATTTTTGTAATAATAAATTTACATGCGCAGGCGGTTTCGCAAATAACCAGATAATTATACCTTTAAGCCAGGGGCTTAACCCTGTTGAATAGAATTTTATTATTTTTCTATTTCACCCACTAAGATGATATCCTAATTTAAAAGTTTTAAAGCAGATGCAGTGCAATTATCGGCACTATCAACACCTCCTAAATACGATGATATTGACAATATACTGGCAGACAAACGTTTGTGCTGTCTTTTTTATTTGACTTAAATCAATTGTACTTAGTTTTGATAAAGGTCTCTAACTAAGATCTATACCAAACATCCTATAATCATTTTATAAAAACAAACGAATAAATTTTCGCAATAACCAACTAACCAAATAAACCTATTAAACAAGTTTTTGCCGGATACCTCTTGAAATAAATGAGGTTGAAATCAGGAAGGATTACCATATGGCCTGAAATGGGCAGGATCAGCTGTAAGATGCCATTTGGCAACAGGTAGCCAGGTGCGTGTAATATCGAACCGGAAAGATTTGGCTGGTGCAGGATAAAAGATTAATAGCGGTGGAAATGATGGTTGCTTTTTGATCATATAAAACTAAAAATTTTAACTCATAACCGATAACCGATGAACAGAATATTTTTCCTTTTGGCCCTGCTAACCTTAGTCGCTATAAACGTTGATGCCCAGCAGGCAGGGAAAATGGACAATGATTCCAGGTCCAACAGTTTGATCGCTGCAGCGCCCTTTTTAAGGATTACCCCTGGTGCGCGTATTGCTGGAATGGGAAATGCAGGAGTGGCACTAGAGGCTGATGCACATTCGGCGGCCATCAATGCAGCAGCGATGGCCTATCTGCCTACCCAATCAACAGGGGTAGGGTTAACCTATACGCCATGGATGCGGAACCTGGTGCCAGATATGAACCTTACTTACCTGAGTGGTTACCGCAACCTGGATGGCCGCAATACCATCGGGGCTTCTTTAAGGTATTTTTCTCTGGGTACCGTTAATCTCACCGATGATAATTCACAGGAATTGGGAACGGCCCGTCCGACAGAGTTTGCGGCTGATATTACTTATGCCCGGAGTTTTGGGAAAGAATTCGCACTGGGCGGAAGCATCCGTTTCATCAATAGCAGTCTGTTTACTGGCACCACAAGCTCAGGCGTACAGTCAGGACCGGGAAGGGCCCTGGCAGCCGATATATCCGGGATTTACCGGACCGGGGTGATGTTATTCGGCGGACCTGCAGATTGGTCGATGGGGGTAAATATATCCAACATCGGGACAAAAATGAATTATAGCGATACCGGAACGCAATATTTCCTGCCTACTGAGTTCAAACTGGGCTCTGCAATAGCTTTTATTGGAAATGAAAGCAAACTGACCCTTGCCTTAGATATCAATAAACTGCTTATACCTACCCAGCCCATTTATTCGCCTGATGGAAAGATTATCAGTGGAAAGAACCCTGGTAGGTCTGTCCCGGCAGGGATTTTCGGGTCATTTAATGATGCACCAGGCGGTTTTAATGAAGAGCTAAGGGAAGTTGGGCTGTCAACCGGGCTCGAATTATTATTTAAAGATATGATGGTATTTCGTGCTGGTTATAACTATCAGGATGCCCAGAAAGGTGATGGCAGTTATTTTACCCTGGGTGCAGGCTTTAGGTACCAGATCTACAGCATTGATATGTCTTATCTGGCTACTGCAGAAAGAAGCAATCCGCTGGCCAATACGCTGCGCTTTGGCCTTGCCGTAAATTTTCTCCCGAGGAAGGGAAAATAAAAGCAATAACAAGCAGGTCCTGGCCAGACTTTGCCGATGAAAAGATATCAGAAGAGGGGGGGATGGCCGAAAAAACTAAACCAATGGCTTTAATAACCAATAGTCTTTTAAGACAAGCGGTTGAAAAGCAATATAAAACCCATATTATTTAATTTAAACCCTAACCAGATGAAAAAACGATTACTCTCTTTTCTTGCCATGTTATTGCTCTGTGCAATTGCAAATGCCCAAAACCCGGTCACCATCACGGCGGCGGCTTCGAAACGGCCATCACAGGGTGGTAGCGAAATTACGAAAGCCTACGATGGTAACCTGACCACCATGTACCACTCTAACTGGTCTTTAAACGCCATGCCAGATACGGTTGATTTTTATTTTGTTGGTGTAAAAAGCATTAATAAAGTGGATTATACCCCAAGGCAGTCGGGGCCAAATGGTATCTGGACTACAGTAGATGTTTATTATGCTACTGCCGATGCGCCTTCGGTTTTTGTAAGCAAGCTGAGTAATATCAGCTGGGCGCAAAACAATACGGTAAAAACAATCGATATGACGGCCAGCCCGATTGTAAAACCCTACATCGTCCGCTTCGTTATCAGGGCAGCAGGAGGCAATTTTTCGAGTTGTGCTGAGATCAATTTTAGCTCGGCAGAAACAGGGCCATTTGTTCAGCCAATTGATTGTGATAATCCGATAGCAGAAGATTTTACAGCCTATACTGATGTTAAACTAGATATTGCAAGTGCCAGCGTAAGCCCTGCGTCAAACGGTGGTGAGGGCATTGCGCGTACTTACGATAATAATACGGCTACCCTCTACCACTCTAACTATGCAGGTGGTGGATTCCCGATCAGTTTAACTTATAATTTTACCACCAATCCTTCCATTGATTATATCACCTATGTGCCCAGGCAAGATGGTGGTTCGAATGGTATTTTTGGTACGGGCGAAATCTGGTATAAAACCACTACGCAAACTACCCTAACCAAATTAATGGATTTCGATACGGGTTTTAGTTCAGCGGCGTATCAGATCAGTTTTCCTGTAGCTTTAACCAACGTTACCCAAATTGTGGTGAAAGTGCTTACCGGTAAAAATAATTTCGCCAGTTGCGCCGAAATGCAGTTTTATCAGAAAAACAGCGCAGGCAATTTATATACAAATATTTTTGCCGATGAGCTGCATAGCACATTAAAAGCAGGAATAACGCAGGCGGATATCGATGCCATTGCTTCTCCGTTTTTTAAATCATTGGCACAGTGTATTTTTAACAATAGTTACAACAAAAAATACCGTGTACAGAGCTACGATTTTTATCCAAATCCAGGCACAGTAGAAGGCATATTAAAATCAAATGGCTTGAACAGGGTAGAAAACCCGACCGGAATTGCTTTCAAGGCCAATACCAAAGCGATTGTTTTTGTTGGTGATACTTATGGTGTAAATCCACAATTGCTGGTGAAGGATTTTGGACTTGATTATAGCGCCACTACCGATAGTTATCCTTTGAAAAAAGGCGTAAACATTATCAATGTGTTACATGATGGACTAGCCTATATCAATTATTTTAGCGATAAGCCTAATCTGCAACCTATCCAGATTAACATTACCACGGGGCAGGTAAATGGTTATTATAATCCATTAACGGATACCAACGACCAATGGACACAGATGTTGCTGAACGGTGTGTATTCGAAGTTAGATATGAAAGGAACCTATGTTAATTTAAATCTCAACAAAAATATACTGATCAGTAATTCGGCAGCTAGTGGAAAAGCGCTGGTTGCAGCCTACGATACCATTGTGCACAATGAGTATACCTTAAATGGCCTTGTAAAATACAACAGAGTGCCTAAAAACCATATGTTTCTGAGGTCTATAACCGGGGATGGAAATCCCAACGCAAGTGGCGATGGTGTAAATTATCCCATAGGTGTTGGTGGAAGTGGTTCGAACCTGGCAAGTGCTACAGGGGTTTTTAAAGATCCATGGGGAATTGCGCATGAGTTTGGCCACAATAACCAGGTGAGGCCAGGAGCTAAATGGATAGGCACCACTGAAGTAACCAATAACGTTAATTCGGCATGGATCCAATACCTCTATAGCAGCAGCTACCCGAATACAACAAGACTTGAAAAAGGTAACGATGTGCCTAAAGCAGGTGCAGCCAGTTTATATGGTGGCCGCTACGGATCGTTATTTGATAATTGCCTGATACAGAAAAAACATATGGAAGCACAAGGCGATGTGTTTGTGCGATTGGTGCCTTTGTGGCAACTGGAAGTTTATTATCAGCTTGCAGGCGCAAGTAAAAACCTGCCAACGATGCAACAACGATTATCAGGTACACCTGCTCCAGCTGCTCAGCCTGATGTAGCTTTCTGGTATGGCGATGTGCTGGAGAAAATGCGTACAACCAGTCAGACAGGATTAAATGAAGGTCAGTTACTGCTCAATTTCGTAAGTGCTACCTGCGACGCCGTTCAGGAAGATTTGACCGACTTCTTCGTGAAAAGTGGCTACCTGTTGCCAATTGATATGGATATAGACGATTATTCGATAAAGCGTTTAACCATTACACAGGCACAGATAGATGCGCTCATCGCTGCTGTACAGGCTAAAGGATATCCAAAACCAGTATCTCCGGTCTTAAATTATATTTCGGCAAATACGATAAATACCTTTAGAAACAAGGTTCCACTCGCAACAACTGCGGTGGCAACAGTTGGGGTAACGGTGAATACCAACACCTTAAAAATAGACAATACGAAATGGGCCAATGCAGTAGCTTTTGAGACCTATAACCAAAAAGTACTTACCGATGTGGCGATTTATGGCGCCGGAGAAGCCACCACAGCAAATGCAACCACAACGGTTCAATACGCTGCAGGTTCTACCAGTGTTTATGCCATTGGATATGACGGCTCAAGAAAACTGGTTTATCCTGCTGTAGATGTGGCCAACCTGTTACCAACGGTGGCTATTACCTCACCGGTGAGCAATGCTGTAGTTACAGCAGGTGCAGATGTGGCCATAAACGCCAATGCAGCCGATACCGACGGAACAGTTGCCAAGGTAGAATTTTATCAGGGCAGCACTTTGCTGGGGCAGTCAACCACTGCTCCTTATAACTTTACCTGGACTAATCCGGCTGTTGGAACCTATGCACTTACTGCTAAGGCCACCGATAATAACGGCGGAATAACGGTATCAGACACGGTGAAGGTGATCATCAATACCTTGCCAACAGTGGCCATCAGTTCACCGGCAAACCATGCGGTGTTTACAGCAGGTACGAATGTTACTATCGATGCGAATGCTACTGATACTGACGGAACAATCAGCAAGGTAGAGTTTTATCAAGGCAACACTTTACTGGGCCAGTCAACTACTGCGCCATATGGCTTTACCTGGACTAATCCAGCTGCAGGAAATTATAGCCTTATCGCTAAAGCAACCGATAATAATGGCGGAATAACGGTGTCTGATACCGTGAAGGTGATCATCAATACCTTACCAGCAATAGCGATCAGTTCGCCGGCAAACAATGTGGTGTTTACCGCAGGTACCAACATTACTATTGATGCCACTGCTACCGATACCGATGGAACGGTTACTAAAGTTGAGTTTTATCAGGGCAGCACACTTTTAGGTCAGTCAACCAGCGCACCTTATAGTTTTAGCTGGACCAATCCTGCTGCAGGAAATTACAGCCTTACGGCTAAAGCAACCGATAATAACGGTGGAACAACTGTTTCAGATACCATTAAAGTCAACGTAAATACTTTGCCAACGGTGGCCATCAGTTCACCGGCAAACCAGGCCGCATATACAGCGGGTTCGGATGTTGTTCTAAATGCCAATGCCGTTGATACCGATGGAACAATTACTAAAGTAGAGTTTTATGAGGGCAGCACTTTGTTAGGTCAATCTACCACTGCACCATATAGCTTTACCTGGAATAATCCTGGTCCCAGATTTTATAACATCACTGCAAAAGCCACCGACAATAATGGCGGAACAGCTGTTGCAGATACGGTTAGGATTAAGATCAATACCTTACCAAGCGTAGCCATCAGTTCGCCTGCAGACCTTGCGGCACTTACTTCGGGTACTGATCTGGCCATTAACGCCAACGCTACCGATGCCGATGGATCGGTTGCTAAAGTAGAATTTTATCAGGGCAGCACGCTGCTGGGCCAGTCGACTACTACGCCCTACAGTTTTACCTGGACTAATCTTCCGGCCGGAGCTTATGCACTTACCGCAAAGGCAACCGACAATAATGGGGGAACAACACTCTCGGCTATTGTAAACGTTACGGTTAGCGCTGCGCCAACCGTATCAATTAGCGCTCCGATAAACAACGCTACATTTACGGCAAATTCGAATATTAGCCTCAATGCCAATACCACCGGAACGATTGTTAAAGTGGAGTTTTATCAAGGTTCAACTTTGCTGGGCCAATCTACTACAGCACCATTTAACCTGGCATGGAATAATGTTTCCGTAGGAATGTATACGCTTACCGCTAAAGCCACCGATCATTTAGGCAGGCTTGCTACATCTTCAGCGATTAATGTGAAGGTAAATGCGCCACAGGCTTTAACGGTTAATCCGGTAGCCGATGCATTTGTGCGTGATGGGATTTTTGCTGGTGTTAATAATGGCAGCGCGAAAAGCCTGGATGTGAGCAGCGAAAACTGGTCCTTTTTCAGAGAATCTTACCTGCGTTTCGATTACAGCACATTTTCTGGTTCAGTAGTAAACAGTGCAAAAATCAGGGTATATGCTTCCCGTATAGATATTAATCCATCGAGGGTAGTATCGGTATATGGCCTGTCTAATAGCACCTGGGCTGAAAATACCATTACCTGGAATAACAAACCGTCAGAAAATGGTACACTGCTTGGTACTTATACTGTTAAAAATACAGCCAGGGCCTGGTATGAGCTGGACGTAACAGCTTATATCAATAGCCAGCTTGCTTTAGGGAAAAAAATCATTTCCATCAGGCTGATCAATCAGGGCGGAAAAGGATTTGGTAACCTGGTAGGTTTTAATTCGCGCGAGGCAACCAGCAATAAACCAGAACTGTTACTGAATCAGGAAGCAGTGAATTTCGAAGAATCGCCAATCAATACGAATATTGGCAATGCCATTGGAGCATTGCTGGGACTAAAAATTACCGCCTGGCCAAATCCAAGTACAACCGGGTTTAAAGTGCTGGTAGAAAGTACCAGCAATGAAGCATTGCAATACAGGGTGTATAATATTGCCCAACAATTGGTTAAAGAAGCTAAAACAGCCGCTACTGAGCAACTGACTTTTGGAGCCGAACTCCCTACCGGGGTATACATGGTAGAAGTAAGACAGGGCACAGAAAGAAAGGTTGTAAAAGTAATTAAGTTATAGTCCCTTAGTTTTTAATTTTAATGAAAAAGAGCGTGCCTGAAAAGCACGCTCTTTTTTTATGCACTCATTTTTTAAGGTTAGCCAGGCTCTTTTTAAAGATCTGCTCGTTTAAAGAACAGTAAGCCACACTCTTTGGTAAAATTAAATATAGCCCTAGGTTCCTGCAGAAAAAATAGCTCAAAGCCTCAAAACACCTCAAAATTTAAGGTTTTCGCACTATTCCTTTAAGATATTCCCCATATAATATTCGGTTGATTAAACAATTTTACAAACTAACCAGGCCGGGTAACCGGTCAATATAAATCAGCTAACCAACAAACCAATGAACCAAGTTTTTACGAAATGTAAACATTTTGAGCTTCCTGGGATTTTTCAGCAACAAGGCAGTCTCTGTCATCCAGGCTTGTCACATCCCAACAATGATCCTGCTAAAGTATGGGGCAGCAAATGGCCTACCTATCACGCGGTAGCGCTGGGTGTAAATAACCGCCCGATCGAATTTCGCGCTGGCATTGATGCTTTTTACCCCGGTTTCTTAGACCTCATCAATTATTGTATGAAAAGAATTTTTTCAACCCCTATTAATCAAATTTTAGTAAGCGCATGAAAAAAAAATACCTGATATTTTTCATTGTGATAGTATGGTCACTATCGTACAATGTAACCAGCGCTTCTTCTGTTGATGGAGCTGAGTACCATTCTCATCAGAAATTAATTAAAGGGCAGGTAAAAAACCGTTATGGATATCCTTTAAAAGATGTTAAAGTGAGTGTTAAAGGTAAGGTCAGCAATGCACTTACTGATGCAAAAGGCCATTATAATCTGGAAGCCGATATCGATGATGTACTGATCTTCGAATTAACCGGCTACAATAAGCAGGAGCACCGTGTGGCGGGAAAAAGCATTGATGTATTTCTACAAGAGGATGCTGAAGGCGAATTGGTGAATACTTTATTTGGAACCCCTGAATCTTCAACTTTTTCGGGTTCAGTGGCTAAAGTTAAAGGAGAAGAATTGAGTGATATTCCTACGCCAAGTATCAGCAATACCTTAAGCGGAAGACTGAACGGGCTGATTACTACGCAATCTATCTTAAACGGCAACGATCGTTCATCACTTAGCTTAAGGGGCCGGACACCAATAATTATGGTAGATGGTGCGATCAGGGATATGGATGGACTGAGCTTTAATGAAATAGAAAGCATCACCGTCCTTAAAGATCCGGTTTCACTAGCCGCCATGGGGATGCGAAGCTCAGACGGTGTAGTATTGGTGCAAACCAGGCACGGCCTTAATGCTAAACAGGTGATCAGTTTTTCAGCACAAGGCGCAATCCAGGAGTCGATAAATCTACCAAAATACCTCGATTCGTATAATTATGCATTGCTTGCGAACGAAGCATCAGCCAATGACGGACGCCCTCAGATCTACAGTCCTGCAGATTTGGAAGGTTATAAGAACGGTACCAATCTATATCAGTACCCAAATGTAAACTGGTATGATACCGCACTTAAACCCCGTTATAGTTTCAACCGGTTTAACCTGAGTGTTCAGGGTGGCGGGCCTGCTGCCAGGTATTTTGTAGCACTGGAGAATCAGAACCAGGGAGGGATTTTTAGGGATGGAACGAATGACCTGAATACCAACAATACGGTTAACCGTTATAATTTCCGGTCAAATGTTGATGTTGATATCGACAAGAATTTAAGCATAGCTTTAGGCTTGTCGGGAAAATACGAACAGGTGAATAGTCCTGGTGCCGGAACGGATGCCATACTGGATCAGATCAGGCAAACCCCTTCAAATGCATATCCTGTTTTTAATAAGGACGGTTCGCTAGCTGGAAATTCACTTTACGTAAAAAATATTTACGGTCAGCTTTATCAAACCGGTTACAACAGAGATAACCGACGCACCTTGTTAGTAGATGCCAGCCTGAACCGTAAACTTAATTTCATTACCAGCGGTCTTTCTTTAACAGGTGCCATACACTACACCTCTTATTATAGCAACATTATCTCAAGAAGCAGATCTAATTTTGCTGTTTTTCAACCCGTTATTGATCCGGTTACCCAGGCTGAAAGTTATTTGCAGTTTGGCACCAACGCCAGTTATGCCAATGCAAATTCGTACGGAAACAGTTTTGCAAGACGCTTGAATTATGATGCAGGCTTAAAGTATAACCGTAGCTTTTTAAAACATCATATTGATGCTTCATTAAGGTATATCTGGGACCAGTATGATGTTGGTCTTTCACTCACCCACGCCTATCAGGGGCTTGTTGCAACAGCGTCATACAACTATGATGGAAAGTTATTTGCTGACATGACGGTAAGCCACCAGGGAACCGAACAATATCCTGTTAACAAGAGGTACGGAACATTTCCTGCCCTTTCTGTAGGTTATGATCTTAGTAAAGAAAGTTTTATAAAAGGCGATATTTTTGATCAGTTAAAGTTAAAAGCATCAGCTGGCCTGTTGGGTTTTGACAGGACTTCAAATTTTGCTTTTCAGCCCTACTACACCACAGGAAGTAATGCTTATTATTTCGGGAGTACAGCTACCGGAATGGCAGGCTGGAATGAGGCCTCTTTAGGAAATCCTTCCATTACCTGGGAAAAAACAAGGGTATACAGTGCGGGCATTGATGCAAGGCTTTTAAAGAACAGTTTGGGGATAAGCCTTGAATATTTCAGGCAGCACCGCTATGACGTACTGCAGCAAAGAGGCCAGTCAAACCCATTACTGGGAGCCGTTTATCCTTTAGAAAATTTAGGCGTTTATAATTATAATGGTATTGAGCTGGGATTAGATTACCAAAAAAGGATCGGAGCGGTGGAATTAAGTTTGAGTGGAAATCTTCAGGCGGCCAACAGCAAAGTAGTTTTTACTGATGAACTGGTCAGAAAATACGCTTACCAGCAGCGTACCGGATTACAGATAGGCCAGGCTTTTGGCTTGGTTGCTTCAGGACTTTTCCAAAACCAGGCCGAAATTGACCAGAGTCCCAAACAGTTTTCAACGGTGCTTAAACCTGGAGATATCCGCTATGTAGATCAGAATGCAGATGGGGTAGTCAATGAAGATGATGTGACCGCGATTGGAAAAAAAGGTATGCCGGTTTACTACGCCGGTTCTATTGGCCTGAGGTATAAACAATTTGATTTTTCTGCTTTGGTACAGGGCGTTGCCGGGAAAGACTTTTATTTTACAGGAAACAATGCATGGGAATTCCAGGAGAATGGGAATGTTCAGGAGCATCACTTAAATCGCTGGACACCCACCAATACAGCTGCAGATTATCCGCGTTTAAGCTTTGGTACCAACACCAATAATCACAGAACTTCAACTTACTGGATCAGGGATGGCAATTACCTGAGACTTAAAAATATACAACTCGGTTATACCCTGCCTTCTTCGGTAACGCGCAAAATAGGGCTGGGAAATTTAAGGCTGTTCACTTCGGCCTTTAACCTGTTCACCATTACGAAGCTTAAAGACCTCGATCCGGAGTCGCTCTTCAGCAGTTATCCGCTTTACAAGAGCTATAACATTGGTTTAACCGCTAAATTTTAAACATATGAAATTATATAAAATATTAATCGTGGTACTGTTTGCCGTGTTTATCTCCTCCTGTGAAAAGGATGTGTTTACGCAGCTTCCTGTAGAACGTACCGACCTTAGCGATATCTTTAATCCTAAGGATAGAGAAGGCATATTGATTGATGAATATTTGGCAGGAATATATGCGCAGCTACCCAATGGCTTTAACCGCATAGGTAATAACCTGTTGGATGCCGGAACCGATGATGCACTGAGCGGAGATATTTCTGTAACTGCTGTAGATAAGTTTAAGACCGGACAATGGGGTCCTTCAGATCTGCCTGAAAATCCCTGGGTGACATCTTATATGGCAATAAGAAGAGTGAATATTTTACTGGCAAACATTGGCACCTCAGGCATTCCTGATGTTAAAAAAGATGCACTTCGTTTTCAGGCAAGGGCTTTACGCATCATTTTTTATTTCGAGCTGGTAAAAAGATGGGGCGGTGTTCCATTGATTGGCGATAAGGTTTTTGTTTTGAACGACAACCTTCAGCTTCCAAGGAATACCAGGGCTGAATGTGTAGATTATATCCTGGCAGAATGTGAATTCCTGAAAGATAAATTGCCGGCAACGCTTACAGCAGGTGAGGTGGGCAGGCTTTCTAAGGGTGTGGTACTGGCACTTAAATCGCGTTTGCTTTTGTATGAAGCCAGTCCACTGTACAATCCTTCAAATGATGTGGTTAAATGGCAGGCAGCAGCAAAAGCGGCCGACGACCTGATTAAACTAAACAGCTATTCGCTCGAAGCCAATTTTGGAACCATGTTCACTACACGGAGCAACAAAGAATTTATATTGGCCTACCAGCAGGCAGATAATACCAGTATCGAAAGCCTTAACGAGCCGCCGGGTTATAAAAGAGCCGGGCAGGGAATCACCAACCCAACACAGAATCTTGTAGATGCCTTTCCGATGTTAAATGGTAAGGCTATAGGTGAAGCAGGTTCGGGATATAACGCTGCAGATCCTTATAAAGACCGTGATCCACGCTTTTATCTCACCATATTCCACAATGGTTTTTCATGGCTGGGTAGCCCCGTAGAAACCTTTGTAGGAGGTAAGAACAATACGCGGATTGGTATTGGCATGGGTACAAAAACAGGCTATTACATGCGCAAATTTATGACCACCAGTGGCTCTGCAACAGGTTTTTCAAGCGCCACCCATAATTTCCCCATTTTCAGATATGCCGAAATCCTCCTCAATTATGCGGAGGCTCAAAATGAAGTATTAGCTGCGCCTGATGCCTCTGTTTACAAAGTAATTAACGACCTCAGAAAAAGAGGCGGCAGCACCGGAGTTTTTGCGCTGGGCTCATTAGATAAAGCACAAATGAGAGCAATCATCCGAAACGAGCGACGCATTGAGCTGGCATTCGAGGAACACCGTTTCTGGGATATCCGCAGATGGAAAATTGCAGAAAATGTTTTAAACGGCACCTTAAAAGGGATGAAGGTTATTCAAAATGCCGACAAAACATTCACCTACGACCCGAATGTCGTGGTGCAAACGGTCACATTTGATGCGGCTAAAATGTACCTGTATCCGATACCTTATGTGGAAATACAGAAAAACAGCGCCCTGGTTCAAAATCCGGGCTGGAATTAAGCGGGCTTACAAATTACTATTTACGATATAATGAAGAAGATATATATAATGCTGGTTTGTACACTGAGTGTACTGTTTGGCTTTGCCCAAACCAGAACAATAAATGGTCGGGTAACCGATGGTGCCGGGGGGCTTCCGGGAATAAATGTTAAAGTAGAAGGTACTGCTATTGGAAGTACAACAGATAATAAAGGCCTTTACGTGATTCAGAACGCACCTGCGAATGGAACGTTGGTATTCAGCGGGGTAGGTTACAGGACAAGATCAGAGAAGCTGCAATCCAAAAACGTATATAATGTACAAATGGAAGAAAGTGTAGAAGGATTGAATGATGTAGTGGTGATTGGATTTGGAACACAGAAAAAAGCGACAATGACAGGGTCGATTGCCAGTGTAAGTGGAAAAGAACTTAAACAGAGTCCGGTGGCAAATCTTACCAATGCCCTGTCTGGCCGTTTACCAGGCCTTTTTGCGCAGCAGAATAGCGGACAGCCTGGCAAAGATGAGGCCGCCATACAGATCAGGGGGATTAGTACCTACCGTTCAGGGACGGGACCTTTATTGATTGTAGACGGTGTACAACAGGATAATATTGGTCAGATTGATATGAACGAAGTAGAGAATATCTCTATTTTGAAAGATGCTTCGGCTACAGCGGTTTATGGGATACGCGGGGCAAATGGTGTAATCATCGTGACAACCAGACGTGGCCAGACGGGTGAAGCAAAGGTTTCCATCAGTAACCAAACGGGAATTCAGCAGTCAATCCGCTTGCCGAAATTATTGGATGCCTATAACTCACTGCTGTTATTAAAAGAAAGTTACGTAAATGACGGGCAGGCGGCTAATTTTCCATATACCGATAGCCAGCTCGAAGAATTTCGTTTAGGTACAAATCCTTCCGTTTACCCTAATGTGAGCTGGTATGACGAAGTGATGAGGCCCAGCTCATTACAAACACAGTTTAATGCCAACGTTTCGGGCGGTACCGAAAATGTAAAGTATTTTGTTTCGGCCGGAATGATGAACCAGAATGGATTGTTTAAAAACTTTAAGGAAAGTGAAACCGACAACACTTATTATTTAAAACGTTATAATTTCAGATCGAATGTAGATATTAAGGTAAACAATAACCTGGATATTGGCCTCGATCTGTCTTCAAGGCTGGAAAACGTAAACCAGCCGCATCCCAACGAAGCAGGACGTTCGGTGTTTAACCAGCTGCTCCGTTTAGGTTTTGCACCTTATTCATTCCCGGTTTACAATCCCGATGGTTCCTATGCCGCACCGCCTCAAAGCAATCAACATCCTAACATGGTAGCGCAGTTAACATTGGCTGGTTACGACAGGACTTACAACACCGTACTGACCTCTAATTTAACAGCCACACATAAACTCGACTTTTTGCTAAAAGGTTTATCTGCTAAAGGTGCATTTGCTTTTAACAATACCCAGTTTTCAGAAAAGGACCTGTTCAGGAGTGGCTATCCAACCTACAGGTATAATCCTACCAACAACACCTATAGTCTGTTCAACACGGCTAACAATGTTTTAAGGCCTTATCAGGTTGGTACAAACAACCTTGCTCCAAGAACGGCTACCAATCTCGAAGCATCTCTTAATTATGCAAACCAGTTCGGAAAACACAATTTAACGGTTCTGGCACTTTATAACCAAAATACAAGGGTATATGTCAATGGTAGCGGAGTTCCCGATCCATCGCGTAAAATCAGTTACCTGGGCTGGGTTGGAAGAGCCACCTACAATTATGCGGGACGTTATCTGGTCGAATTTAACCTTGGCTATACCGGCTCAAACCAATTTAACAATACCAACCGCTTTGGTGTCTTCCCGGCCGCTTCTGCAGGTTGGGTGGTATCTGAAGAATCTTTTGTGAAGAATAACCTTAAATTCTTAAACTATTTTAAAATCAGGGGTTCTTACGGAATTGTTGGAAACGACAATGTTGGCCTTGACCTCACCACTTATGCCTACCTGAGTACCTATGTGCCTACTGGTACTTACCAGTTCGGTGATTCGAATACCACCTACAACGGACTGGCCGAAGGAAAACTCGGTAACGACAAGTTAACCTGGGAAAAAGAAAGAAAGGCAAATATCGGCTTTGATGCACAATTGTTTAAATCTAAAGTAAATGTCACTTTCGATTACTTCGATAATTTCAGGTACAATATTATTACCACAAGGACCACTGTAGGAGATGTGGTGGGGATTACCCTGCCTGAGGTAAACATGGGCAAAGTAAGTAATAAGGGAATGGAACTGGAGATCGGTTATACCAACAGGGATCACAAACTGGGTTATTTTGTAAAAGGAAACATTGCAATAGCGAAAAACAAAGTGCTGGAGCGTGATGAGGAACGTAAAAAGTATCCCTGGCTACAACTTACCGGGCAGCCAGTAGGGCAGCCTTTTGGCTGGCAGTGGATCGGGTTTTACCAAAGCCCGGAAGATGTTGCAAACAGTCCTGGTACCGCTTTTAAACCACAGGTGGGTGATTTGAAGTATGCCGATCTGAATGGTGATGGAATTATAAATGACGATGACAAGGGCCCTATTGGTTTCCCGGTTGTACCCAATACTACTTTTGGACTGTCTGCAGGGCTAAACTATAAGGGTTTCGATTTTAGCTTTTTGCTTCAGGGAGCCGTAAACAACAGTGTTAGGCCTACAGATGAGCTGATTTATGAAAATATCGGAAATTTTCAGGATTTCCACCTGGGAAGATGGACACCTGAGAATGCAGCCAATGCAACCTATCCAAAACTGCATCTTGCCGGTGGTGGTGCCAACAACAGGCCAACAACATCTACATTCTGGCAGCGCTCAGGTAATTATCTGCGTTTAAAGAATTTGGAGATCGGCTACCAGCTAACGCCTTCAGCCCTGAAACGAATAGGAGTAGGTAGTCTTCGTATCTATGCTAACGGATCAAACCTGCTTACCTGGGACAAGCTTAAGATCCTTGATCCCGAGTCGCCAAGCGGCCGGGGAGAAAATTATCCTCAACAGAAAATTTATAGTCTTGGGTTAAACCTTAATTTTTAAATGTCATGAAATTACTAAAACATATTGCATTACTAATATTGGCTGTAAGTGCCCTGTTTAGCTGTAAAAAGGACGGCGTATTAACAGGTGATACCCAGACTGATATCTTCGATAAAGACGTATGGGCCGATAGTGTTCGTACCATACAGATATTAACCAGTATTTATGCCGATCTGGGGCCGGAAAGCATGACCACGCGCATCAACACCTCAAACTCTTTGTCGGAGTTTAGCGATGAGTCTGACGAGCGCTGGACAACGACAAATGTTTCACCTGCAGCAGCTTTTCAGCAGGGAAACTATAGCCCTAGTTCTTTACCCGATCCTTTTAATAATATCTGGAAGAATACCTATAAATCGATCAGAAAGGCCAATCTTTTTATCAGCAGGGTAGATGAATCGCCATTATCTGCAGCGTTAAAGAAAAGGATGAAAGCCGAAGCCCGTTTTCTAAGGGCCTGGTATTATCATTTATTGATGAAACATTATGCCGGAATTCCTTTGGTTGATCGGGTACTTACATTAGATGATGATTTTAATCTGCCGCGAAACAGTTACGAAGAATGCGTAAATTATGTGGTTAAGGACCTGGAAAGTGCGTCAGCTGATCTGCCAATGGAATATACTGGAACAGAGGGTTATAACCATGGCCGTATTACAAAGGGTGCTTGCCTGGCACTAAAAGCCCGCGTGCTGTTATTTGCGGCAAGTCCTTTATTTAATGGGGGTGCTGCAAACGCTAACCCTGTTTTTGGATATCCTACTGAAGATAAACAGCGATGGACAAAGGCAGCTGCTGCTGCGAAAGCGGTTATTGACCTGAATTATTATAGCCTTTTACAGGGCGACGGCGGAAATAACAGCACGGCAGAGGGTTTCTATAATGTATTCCTGCTTAGGGTAAATAAAGAGATGATTTTTGCCAGACTGGCGGGAAGTAACCGTACTTATGAAAACTCACATCTTCCGGCAAGCAGGGGCGGTGCGTATCATAATGCGCCCAACGGCGATTATGTAGACACTTACCCGATGCGCAACGGAATGCCGATCAATGCACCTGGATCAGGTTATGATCCACAGAATCCTTATGTAAACCGCGATCCGAGATTCTATCGTTCCATTATCTATAACGGTGCATCGTGGTTAAATCCATCAACCAATACCAAACAACCGGTATTTACTTATTTTAATGCACCTAATGATGGGCTGAGTATTCCTTATATCACTCCCGGAACGGAAACAGGTTACTATAACCGTAAAATGATGAGCGAAGATGTAACCGGTTCAACTGGAGGAACACAGCACTTTTTTCCTTTTTTAAGGTATGCTGAAGTGCTATTGAATTATGCAGAGGCATTAAACGAAGCTGGACAAACTGCCGATGCTTATGAGCCAATGCGTCAGATTAGAGAGCGGGCGGGACTTTTACCTGCAAATCTCCCTGCAGGGTTAAATCAGGAACAAATGCGCAAATACATCAGAGACGAGCGTAGGATTGAACTGGCTTACGAAGATCACCGTTTCTGGGATATCCGCAGATGGAAGGTTGGAGCGAGTACATATGCAACTGTGCTTACCGGAATGAAGATCATCAAAAATGCAAATGGAACCTATTCTTACGAGAAGATTAACATCCCAAAACCTATTTCGGTATTTATTGAACCAAAAATGAACCTGCTGCCAATTCCGGCAATCCAGGTCAATATTTCAGATAAGCTTATTCAAAATCCTGGTTGGTAAATCAACCAGGAAAATCATGAAGTAAAAATAATCTACCTATCAACCTAACCAAAAATCTATTCAAAATGAAAAAAACATCCCTGTTATTGTGCCTGCCGCTCTTTTTTGCAGCCTGCACGAAAAATGTTCCCGTAGAAACTGTCGAAACAACAACGCCAGTCGCAACTGTAGATACAGGCTTTACAAGTGATCACAAGTATAATTTAAATGTAGTATACTTTGTGCCGACAGATAATCCGGCTAAACCAGAATATGAACGCCGCTTAAGCGACATCATGTTGTCAGCGCAAACCTATTATGGCAATCAGATGAAACTCAATGGATATGGATTTAAAACCTTTGGTTTATTCACCAATCCTAGCAAAACCAGGATAAAAATAATTACCATACCGGCAAAATACACTTACGACAAGTATACTACAGATCATTTGAATGATATTGTTGCTGAAGTGGAAGCTTATTTTACAGCCCACCCTGGCTCAAAATCAGGCGAGCATTCGCTTGTCATAAGTCCTTCCATACCAAGCGGCATCGGTAATCCCTATGTCGGTTACGGAAAATATTGTTTTTGGCCCGACAGAGGAGAAGAGGTTACCAGTACGACCGGACTGGGAGGATTAATGCACGAGCTGGGGCATGGTATAAATTTAGACCATAACAGACAGCGTGAGTCAAGGATAAATGACCCCAACTATGGTACTTCGCTAATGGGAAGTGGCAATGGGACCTATGGAAAATCACCTACATTCCTCACGGAGGCAGATTGTGCGATTTTAAATACCAATCAGGTTTTTCAAACCAACACTTCCATCACTTATTATGGAGCGGTAACGGCAAAAATTAAAAGGATGTACGCTTCCTATTCTACGACCAAAGGTGCTATTATTGTCTCGGGCCGATTTACCAGTAGTGTTCCGGTTACTAATGTTACCTATTACCTCGATCCCAACAACAATAATGAAGGAGTTGGGGTAAATAAAGATTATAATGCGGTAACCTGGAGCACGAAAGTAATCGGGCTTGATAGCTTTTATGTAGAATTGCCGATGACTGAAATGAATAACAGCTATAAAGCAAACAATCCTGCAGAATTAAAAGTAAAACTGATTCACGAAAACGGAAGGATCACAAATACGACCTTTAATTTTAACTTTTTAAATAATATTCCGGTGATCAACATAGCGCCATCCGGATTTGATAAAAGTGACTGGAAGGTAATTGATTTCAGTTCGCAGGAAACTGTAATAGAGAACAAACCCGCCAGTTACATGATTGACGATGATATTAATAGCTTTTGGTTTGCCAAACATTCATCTCCTGCAGCAGTTTTGCCTCATTATGTAACCATTGATCTCGCTCGAAGCAGTACTGCCGATGGCTTTACCATCCGCCAGCGGGCAGGGGCTTACCGTGCTGTAAAAGATGTGGAAATTCTGACCAGTTCGGATAACCAGGTATGGACCTCAGCAGGTAACTTCGTTGTACCAAAGGTTGACACTGAATCTAAAATTCCTTTTGCTTCTGCTAAAACATTCAGGTACTTCAAAATTATTGTGAAGTCTAATTATGATACAGCAGAACCAAATAAATCGTGTATTGCAGAAATTGGACTGTATAAAAACTAGATCCGGAATTTCAAAAGATTAAAGCTATGTTTTGGTTACTAATCACAATTTTACCATCATAAATAACCATTAAATGTTTCCAAAAATTAAATTACTTCTGGTCAGCATCGGTTTGTTAAGCTTTCAGCTTGGCCAGGCCCAGAATGTTGACCAGAAACCCCTTTCCAATGTATGGACAGCCGATAATGGCAACGGCACCTTTAAGAACCCCTTACTTACGGGCGATTGGGCCGATCCGGATTTTATCCGTGTAGGTGATGATTTTTACTTTGTTTCTACCAGCATGAACTATGTGCCTGGCTGCCCTGTTTTGCATTCTAAAGATTTGGTGAACTGGGAAATGGCAGGGTATGCCGTAGATAAATATGATGAAGATCCAAGATATAACCTGCAGGGCGGAAATATGTACAGTAATGGCTCCTGGGCAGCAACAATCAGGCATCACAACGGATTATTTTACGTTGGCTTTTGTACCCCGAGCAGGAATGGGGCAAAGGGCAGTTATTCCATGTGTGTGGCAAAAGACATTAAAGGGCCATGGAAGCGGACTATTTTTCCGGAATATTTATACGATCCGGGGCTGTTTTTTGATGATGATGGTAAAGTTTATGTGGCGCATGGACAACAAAAAATCTTTATAACCGAATTAAATGCAGATGCTTTATCGGTTAAAACACCTCAAAAAGAAATTTATGAAAACCGTGATTTTCCTTATTTAGAAGGTTCGCACATGTATAAAGTAAATGGAAAGTATTATATTTTAAGTACTACCGGAGGCACTAATGGCAGACAGATCTGTTTACGGTCGGATAATATTTACGGTCCATACGAGGCGAAAGTCGTTATGCGCAGTGATGTAACGCTTCCCGGTAGTTTTTTACACCAGGGTGGAATGCTGCAGCTTAAAGATGGTTCGTGGTGGTTTATGATTATGCAGGACCGTTGGCCAATAGGTCGTTCTCCTCACTTAGAACCCGTAACCTGGGTAGATGGCTGGCCGATGTTAGGTGTAGATGGGAAAGGTGTAATAAATGCAGCAAAGCCAAATGTTGGTCAGACTTATCCTGTAAAAGTACCGGCAACATCCGATGAGTTTAATGCGGTAAACCTTGGCTTGCAATGGCAATGGAACCATAATCCCGATAACGAAAAATGGTCGTTAAAGAAAAGAAAAAGCCATATGCGTTTGGAGGCTTCATTGGCGAACGACTTAACAATGGCGCGCAATACACTTACCCAGCGTGTTCAGGGGCCAGCCTCTGAAGGGATTGTTGAAATGGATATAACGGGTTTAAAAGATGGTAATGTTGCCGGATTTGGTATTTTTCAAAAACCTTACGCTTATATCGCGGTAAGGAAAGCAGGCGACGAAAAAACATTGATTATGGTAAACAATAATAAAGTGATTGACAGCATTAAAGTTTTTAAACAGCATAAAATCTGGATAAAGGCAAATGCCTCACATATTGGTCATAAAGCAACATTCGCATACAGCCTGGATGGAGAGAAATTCATTTCATTTGGGAATCAGCTTAACATGGCCGTTGGGTATAACTGGACAGCCAATCGCTTTGCTTTATTTAATTTCAGTACCAAAAAAGAAGGAGAAGGTGGTTATGCAGATTTTAACTGGTTCAGGTTTAAAGGAGAAAACCCTCCGGCTCAATAAACAATTACATAGTGCTGGTAACCAATTTATTGATGTTTTTTAAGGTAAATTGCAGTTTAAGTGAAGACCTTAAAGTTTAAGGTTTTCACACCAATCATTTAAGATTTTCCCCATATAAAAACGGGAGAATTAAGCAGCTTTGCTATTTAACAATCCTGAATAACGAAAGAATTTTTATCACCAGTTAAACAATATCCTAATAAATGACTGTATGTTATTAACCAGATCATTAAAATCAACAATTAAATGCAGAAACAAATAATTCTATTCCTTTTGGTTCTTTTCGCTTTCGAAAAGGTAAGTGCGCAGAAAAAACAGCTGGTAGCAAGTGATATCATCAGCCAGATGAAAAAAGTTGCTGACTGGCAATGGACAAATTTAGAAACAGCAGGATGGAAAAACCCGAAGAAAGACTGGACTAGTGGCGCCATGTATGCTGGTATGATGGCATGGGCACGCCTGGCCGATAACGATAGCTATTATAAAAAGCTCATTCAGGTTGGTGAAGATAACAAGTGGGAAACAGGAAGATATAGATATTTTGCAGACGATTATTGCGTTGGTCAGCTTTATTCGCAGTTGTATACCATTTATAAAAGACCCGAATATATTCAGAAGTTTAAAGCCCTGGCCGATACCATTGTTTCTTTACCACATTTAGAAAGTTTGGAATGGAAAAATAATATTTATACCCGCGAATGGGCCTGGTGCGATGCCTTGTTTATGGGCCCACCGGCACTGGGTTATTTAAGCCAGGCAACCGGAGATGCCAAATACCTCGATAAATCAATCGCATTATGGTGGAAATCAACATCCTATTTATACGATCAAGATGAGCATCTTTTTTACCGCGACAGCCGTTATTTCGATAAAAAGGAAAAAAATGGAACAAAAGTATTCTGGAGTAGAGGCAATGGATGGGTTATTGGCGGTTTAGTTCGCCTCTTATCGGTAACACCCGAAAATCATCCTGAGCGGGAGAAATTAGTGAAATTATTTATCAGCATGTCTGAAAAGTTAGCGTCGTTGCAACAGGCAGATGGCAGCTGGCATGCCAGTTTACTCGATCCCGAAAGTTATGCTTCAAAAGAAACCAGCGGTACCGGATTTATCTGTTATGCGATGGCCTGGGGCGTAAATAACGGGCTCATCCCTTACAAAAAGTACGAAGGGGTAATTTCCAAAGCATGGGCTGCCCTTAGCGCTTCTGTACACCCTGATGGAAAACTGGGTTTTGTACAGGCACAAGGTGCTGCACCAGATAAGGTTGGCTATGACGATACAGATGTTTACGGGGTCGGTGCTTTTTTATTGGCAGGAAGTGAAATGTTTCGCTTAAGTATTGCAAATCATGATAAAAGTGTTTTTGCCGAGGCATACAACGGATCTTCAACCAGTAACAATCAAACGGTAAAAATTGCATGGCCACAAATTGTAAAAAAAGTAAAAGTGAAAAATCCGAAGCAATTAATTGCAAGAAACGCGGCCAGCGGCC
Organism: Pedobacter folensis; assembly: GCF_056490665.1. Taxonomy (NCBI): domain Bacteria; kingdom Pseudomonadati; phylum Bacteroidota; class Sphingobacteriia; order Sphingobacteriales; family Sphingobacteriaceae; genus Pedobacter; species Pedobacter folensis. Next base: position 1,825,797 of record NZ_JBWJIF010000001.1, on the reverse strand, counting down.
AAATTGTGCCTTTAAGTGTCAGCTATAAAGATGAAAAAATAACCGGGGTATATTTTACCGAGAACATTACAGCCGGAACCAGCAAATTTTTCGAAATCAGCACCAAATAAAATGATCAAATTAGCCATGAACAATTTTAAACATGCCTTCTTAATAAGCCTTGTATTTTTAATCACAAGCGCAGTTACCCAGGCACAAAGCGGAAAGAAGAATAAAGTAAATCCTCCAGCCAGCGGTGCACAAGACAGGGCATTCTGGGTAAAAACTTTATATAAAATTGCCTATCCTGTTATTCATAATCTGGCCAGCAATACGTTGAAAAAAAATATGGCTACCGAAGTGGCGCCACACTACTATAACAATGTAAGGGAGGTCGGTTATACAGAAGCTTTGGGTCGTACTTTTGCCGGTATTGCGCCCTGGTTAAGCCTGCCGGATGATGAAACAGAAGAGGGGAAACTCAGGGCAAAGTTTAAAGCAGAAACCATTCAGGCCTTAAGCAATGCCGTTGATCCGTCAAGTGCCGATTATATTAATTTCAGAACCGATGCGCAGCCTATTGTAGATGCAGCCTATGTGGTGCAGGGCTTTTTGCGTGCACCTAATATCTGGAAAGCATTAAACGAAACCACGCAAAAACGATACATCGCTGAAATTAAATCCTTAAGAAATAGAACTGGCGCTTATAACAACTGGCTCTTATTTACGGCAATAGAAGAAGCATGGTTGTTAAGTGTTGGCGAAGACTACGAGCCTTACCGTACCATGACAGCCATTAACAAACTAAACGAATGGTATGTTGGAGACGGCTGGTATTCTGACGGATCGAGTTTCAGTACCGATTATTACAATTCTTATGTCATCCACCCCATGATGATGGATATCCTGAAAGTAATGGTAAGCAAGAAAAAGATGGCCGAAGCACAGCTAACAAAAGCCACCGACCGTGCTGTACGTTATGCCCAGATTACCGAAAGGATGATTTCATCAACAGGCGAATATCCACCAATAGGAAGAAGTGTAACCTACCGTACGGCTGCTTTTCAAACCCTGGGGCAAATTGCACTCGATCAAAAGTTACCCAAAGAATTAAGCCCCGCACAAGTCCGTTGTGCGCTGACTAAAGTATTCGAAAATATGTATGCCGGTAACCAGAATTTTGATGCACAGGGATGGTTGGTTTTAGGATTTAACGGCCATCAGCCTGAAATTGCCGATCCATACACCTGCACAGGTAGCCTTTATATGGCAACCTTGGGTTTTTTACCCTTAGGGCTGCCAGCCGACAATGCATTTTGGACAGAAGCAGCTGCACCCTGGACCGCTCAAAAAGCCTGGATGGGTAGTTCTTTCCAGAAAGACCACTCAGCAGGTAAATAATTAAATGAAAATCAATTCATTTTACTGTCCGCTGGAAGATTGCTTTTGTGGTTGCATGCTAAAAGAGTTTGTATTATAATATTTGTCATCCTGAGCCTGTAGAAGGACTTTATTGACTAGAATAAAAGCTACCCAAATAAAAGAATGGTAGCACGAGATTGTACCCAACATTGATGGAAAACCCTGGATATGAATTGTTCAGGGTTTTCGCTTTTACAAGCAACCACTCAATCTGGGAAGCGATCAGTCTTTTTATCCTTAAAGATTCAAATCAGCCATTGGTAAGACAATCAGCTATTTAGCTCCATATTGACTCTGAAAAGCGAATAGAATACTGAAAAGGCCTAAAATTTAAAATTTTCACACTATTTGTTTAAGATTTTACCGGCTTAGTAATCAGTTTATTAAAGATTTTTACGGTAGAGATAAGCCAAGCGATTGGTCAAAATATTAACTAACCAGATAAACCCATGAACCAAATTTTTAAAACCCATGAAACAGGGTTTTATGCCTATAAATATCGCCGTTGCTATTTTGCATAAGCCAGGCGAATAAGAATATCAACTTACCTAACCAAAAATAAAACAATGAAAAAACAATTATTAATTGCCCTTGCCGCAGTAGGCATCTTCTGCGCTTCCTCCTGTAAAAGAACAGAAATCCCGGTAGCTGAAACAAACAGTACCTTCAAGTCTAATCCACATATGACGGTATCGAACCCAGTGATATCTCACAACCGTAATCTTACCGTTGTCTATCTGGTTCCAACTGATCTTGATACACTTGCAAATTTCAGATCCAGGGTTGATGGCGTGTTAACATGGATCCAGAATTACTATGCCCAGGAATTGAACAGAAACGGATATGGATTAAAAACCTTTGGTCTTGTTAAAGATACAACTACGCAATTAGTCCAGATTAATGTAATCAGGAGTACACAGTCGAAAACAAATTTCAATTCTGGTCTTGGTGTTACAGAAGTGGATAATTTTTTTACTGCTCATCCGGGCTTAAAGCAAAGCCAGCATGTACTTATCCTGTTACCTCCATTCACAACAAATGCAAATGGAGAACCCGCCGGAGGAAATCCATTTTATGGGTACGGAAAATACTGTTATGCCCTGGATTATGCAGGCTTTAATATTGCTAATATTGGTACTGAACCGTTTACTAAATGGATTGGCGGACTGGCACATGAAATGGGACATGCATTAAATTCTTCCCACAACCGCGAATCCGTATCTCAAAAAAATAGCCTCGGTACATCGTTGATGGGATCGGGCAACTATACCCTGGGCAAAACGCCAACCTTTATTTCTGCAGCAGATGCAGCTATTTTTAACAACAACGAAGTATTCAACAATAACAGTTCTACTTATTATGGCAGCGTAAGCACCACAATACCTAGAATTTATGCCAGCTACTCAGCAGCACAAAGTGCGATCGTGTGCTCTGGAAAATTTACTTCTACAGGCACGGTAGATAAGGTTCTGTATTTTAACGATCCTAATGTGGGTAATGAGGGCACTGGAGTTAACCACGATTATAATGCGATTACCTGGGCCAGTTCAAAAATCGGAACAGATAGTTTCAGTGTGGTCATGCCTGTATCAGAATTTTGGGTAAAAACGGATGGCATACCTTATGAGCTGAAAGTCAAATTTGTGCATACCAATGGTACCATTACCGAGCACATCTATTATTATACCTTTCAGGGTGGTATACCTGTGATTAATTTCGGTTATCGTCCGGAACTTAGCAAAACAGGCTGGACAATCGATGGATTCAGCTCACAGGAAACGGGAGAGAATGGTTATGCAACGAATGTCCTTGACAATAACTCGACTACTTTTTGGCATAGCAAATGGTCATCATCCCCTGCAGGAACTTATCCTCATTTTATCAGCGTAAATCTTGGAAGCAATAAGACTGCAAGTGGTATCGCCCTGCAGCACCGTTCAGGATCAAGACGGGCGATCAAAGATTTTGAAATTCTGACCAGTACCGACGGCATCAGTTATACCTCCAGGGGAAATTTTTCAACTGTTAAAACAGATGGTAAACAATATTTTGCATTTGGATCGGCGCTGACCTTTAAATACCTTAAAATTGTAGCCAATACTTCCTGGGATGGAACACAATTTGCCGCCATAGCCGAACTTGGGTTATATTAGCAAAAGGGGCATCCCAATAGATCATTAATCATTAGGTAATGAAATATTACCTAATGATATCATTAAATCAATATCTACTATGAAAAAAATCATCTTTCTATTATTAACGGTTTTATTTTTTAGTTGTAAAAAAGAAAAACCAACGCCACCCGTTCCTGACCCTGTAACAACAGTTCAGTATAATTTTGATAACAATAATAACGCTGCGCTGATGTTCCAGGACGGTGAATCGATGGAACTCTTGACTTCCGAAGCAAGACGTTATGAGATTGGTAAGGTGCTGCGGGTGAAGGCTATCAATGCGACGACGATCGAAGTGGCTAATTTTGCGCCTGTTGAAATCGCAGATGCCACTATACTTTTAACCGTAGAGGGGCTATCAAAGCCGGTGAGGTTGTTCAGAATTGGAAAAATCAGGGCACATGGCGTCCAGCAGATCAAATATCCGTTCATTGAAGGGGGAACCAAATTTCTCGATAGCGATGGAGGAGAGGTAGATCTTGCGCAATATAAAACTACAGGTATCCCGATTGAAAAAGTATCGTTTGATTTTACCGGTGATTCGGACCTGATCAAAAAATTAAAAAGCTTGTCCAAATTAAAATGGAAGATTAAATACCATGAATATGATACTAAGGATATTCCGACTGATAACTGGAAAGATAATATTGAAGCTAAGGATATACGGAGATTCTCAGGGCTGATCATCAACCTGGCCTATCTGATTCAGGCTGAAGAGACCAGAACAGCATTTTTAGCTGAACCGATTACCGGAAACGATAAGGTGTTATTGACTGCTGAACAGAAACAGGAAGCTTTTAAGAAGATATTAGATATGTCAACAATCAACTGTGGCGTAGTTGTAAATGTTTCCGGGCTAGGTGGCGGATCTACATTTGGATTAGCCAACCATGTGTTACACGACTACCTGACCATGGACATCTGTTCCATTGCCGTACACGAAATTGGCCATATGGTCGGCTTTTCACATGATTCCAGTATGACCTATCCAACCGCTGACAAGCGGGGTGCGGTTGTAGCAACAGGGATAATCTATAAAGATATGCTGGCAAAGAAACAGTTACCGATCACAACCAGCAATTATTACCTGCCGTCCGATCTATAACATAAACGAGCCGGGACTTTCCTGTTTCGTGCCTATTATCTGGTCAGCAAAGACAATTTACAATTTAGTTCACTTTTGGTAGAAAGCCAGAAGTGAGCTATTGCCCGAAGGCTTACTGAGATTTACCAACATTCTAATTGGCCTATCGGCTCGTTTTTAAAGTGTTTTCTGCTTTACAGTAGAAATTATCTACCATTTTTAAAAGCTCTTATTTTTAATTGATCTAAATAGCTATATTTGCAGCCAACCATCAAGCAGGTATTTGGAAGCTACAAATCATCCTTTCTCAGGTAAATTAATGAAGATCGATAAACAATCGTTCGAAATGGCCTATGAACTATACTGGGAGAAGATATTTGCAGTTTGTTACAATAATATCAAAGAGGTTGAACCCGCAAAGGGTATGGTTCAGGAGATTTTTAAGTCCCTTTGGGAGCGGAGATCGGAACTCGAAATAGAAAAAATTGAACATTACCTAATCCGATCGGCCAAATTTAAAACCTTCGAGTATATCCGAAATAAGGTAAACCGGCAAAAGCATAACGAATTTCAGATGATGGACTGCTCGGTATCCAGCAATTGTACCGAAGAACAGGTGCTTTTTAATAATTTAAAAGAAAAAGTAGATGTTTTGGTCGATACTTTGCCCTGCCAGTGCAAACGGGTATACAAAATGAGTCGCGAACAGGGAATGAGCAATAAAGAAATTGCCGGTTTGCTGTATATTTCCGAACGTGCTGTAGAGTATCATATCACGAAGGCCATGAGCAGGCTTAAAGTTGGTTTGGCCAGTTATTAATTTTTTATCTACAGACTTACGGAAAATCGGTGTTTAAGCTACTTCTATTTAAAAGCAATAATTTATTAAGTTTGCAGATACCTGCATCCTTTTTAGGAGCAACTCATTAGCATGAACATTAGTCAAGAACTTTTAGAAAAATACCATTTAAATGCCTGTAGTGCCGAAGAGCGCCAGAGGGTAGAAGAATGGCTGTTCAATACTGATGTAGAGGAGCTGAATACCGTAGCTTTAGCAAAAGATAAAAATGCCCTGAAGCAGGAAATGTGGCAGGAAATTGAAACCGTTATGCCACAGGCGATTAAGCCATTGCCAAAAAGGAGCAATACTTATTTCATGTGGAAGGGTGCTATTGCCGCATCTGTATTTATGGCCATGGCTGGTGTTATTGCTTATTTTATAATGGCCAATAAATCTATTGGACAAACTGATTTTTTAGAATTAAATAATCCCTCTGCACGGTACGTAAAACATATTGATGCCAAAGGATACGATGTAGCCATAGGACCAAATACCATTGCTAAAATAAACAATAGCGATGGCATGATCGATCTGACGGGAAGTATCCTGATTTCTCCAAAGAAAGATATCGATCTTGTTTTTGAAGGCACAGATAAGAAGATAACCTTGTTAAAAGGACAGACTTATATTATCCTTAAAAATAAAACCGGTGTAAAAAGTATCGTGGTAATCAGCGAACGCAATTTAATGGATTTACCCCCGGTGATGCAGAAACAGCTTTCGGCCCAGTTTGATATTTAACCAGCTCTACCGCCTACAATGAACCTCCATCGCATCATCAGATTTTTCATTCCCGTTATTTTTGCCTGCTGTATGCTCGGTTGCGGAGACAAGCGCACTGACCAAAAAGATGCTAAATATAGCTTGTATATTCTGGCCAAAGATGGAAGAGAATATATGCTCACGACAAATGCATTAGATAGTGGTTTGCTAAAACCGGAAACACAAGGTATTCTTTTGGATCAGAAAGATATGGATAGAGATGTTTTTGTAAAAGATGGATTCTTTTATCACCTCAATCGTAAAACCAGCCGTTTCTCTAAATTTAAACTGGAAAACGGAAAACTGGTTGTCGCAGGATTTTTGGATATTAAAGATTTCAGCATCGAGATCTTTAACTGGATCGGGAAGGATAGCCTGCTGCTTACCGGATTAAATCTTTCGGGTTACAACCATACCAAATATACTTTTATCAACACAGCTAAAATGGAGGTCATCGCAAAGGGCGATATGCAGATTCCCGCACCATCGGGTAAGTTCACCACCCTTTCTATTGGTTTTGTAGAGAAAAAAGCAAATGCACTTTTGGTTGGTTATACCTACCATGTAACACAGAATGTATCCAATTATTTAACCAGCGATACCTTATATGTTTCAGAACTGACTTACCCGGAAATGAAACTTCTTAACACACAAAAAGATACCCGTTCTACCTATCCTGGTGGAATCAATACCATTCAATCTTATAATTTTAAGGATGATCATGGCGATTATTATTTCCAGTCCTGCCCGGGGATAGCTTTGGGTAACAGGACCGAGCTGCCTACTGGGGTGTTTAAGATCAAGGCCGGTGAAAAAAAGATCAACCAGGATTATTTCTTTAATATCTCGGCTTCAAAGGTTCAGAACCATGCTTATGGAATGTGGTACCTTGGCGGAAATAAAGCCATTATCCGTTCTGAAAGAAAAGATCTTTTTAAAGGCTTGGGCGATCATTATAGCACGGCACACTTTGAATTTTACGTACTCGATCTGCAAACACAATCGGTTACCAAACTCAATCTTCCGTTAGATAAGGGAACCAGAAGAGAGTGTGTGATTGTGGAGGGCGATACCGCTTACATTGCTGTGAATTCTACCAAAGAAGGCAATTATATCTGGCTGTACAATATCAAAACCAATACATTGAAAAAAGGACTTCAGTTGGGAGGGGATACCGATTTTATTATGCGGATAGACCGATTGAAGGATTAATAACTGGTTTTTTTTAACCGCAAATAAAAAATTCTTCGTTACGTTTATCATCTCAAATTTGCGGGAATCCATATTCCATTTTACCTCTTCCGTTTACCGTCCCAATTTTATTTTATTTTTTTTCGTTTCTCACCTTCGGGAAAATACGAATTGTGCTACTACCCAGTAAATGCACAATATTAAAACAATGTTTTACGGAAAAAATCTACTACTCATTTTATTCAGCGTACTATCTCTAAGCGCTTTTGCTCAAACTTCATCCTCCATTTCAGGGACCATTAAAGATGGCAAAGAAGTAATTGTTGGGGCTACCATCCAGATAAAGGAAACCGAAATTGGAGCCACAACAGATCAGTCAGGTTACTACGAAATCAAAAATATTCAGCCAGGCAGTTATACCATTGTTATATCATACATTGGCTTTATTCAAGAATCAAAAAATATTACGGTTAAACAGGGGCAGAACGTTAAAATAGATTTTTCTTTAAAGAAAGACCAGAAACAACTGAACGATGTTGCCGTAAATGGCAAAACCAAAACACAGGAAGTTAAAGAGTCGGGTTTCAGTGTTAATGCCATCGATACCAGGAAACTGGCCAATACCACTGCCGATTTAAATCAAATCCTGAACCGCAGTACCGGTGTTCGTATCCGCGAGCAGGGTGGTTTGGGTTCTGATTTCAAATTTTCCATCAACGGTTTATCTGGTAAACAGGTTAAATTTTTTGTAGATGGGATTCCGATGGATGTAATGGGCAGCGCCATGTCGCTCAATAATATCCCGGTTAATATGGCCGATCGTTTAGAAGTGTATAAAGGTGTTGTTCCGGTTAATTTAGGTGCCGATGCAATGGGTGGTGCAGTAAACGTCATTACCAATCAAAAGCTAAGCAATTATTTAGATGTAAGTCATAGTTATGGATCTTTTAATACCAACCGATCTTCTTTAAACGGCCAGTTTGTAGATAAAAAAACTGGAATTATTGTTAAGGCCAGTGGTTTCTATAATTCTTCTGATAATAACTATATCATGAAAGATGTGGATGTAGTGCAGGGTGGAACGCGTATAGGCAATTATATTGCTGATTTAAACGGAGCAGAATTTGTAAAAGCAGATGTTCGACGTTTCCACGATAATTATGAGTCGTTGCTGGGACAGGTAGAAGCCGGGATAACCAATAAGACATGGGCTGATGTATTATTTGTTGGTGTAGGTTATAACGAAGCACATCAGGATTTGCAAACAGGTTTCGATCAGAACATTGTATATGGCGAAGTAACCAGGGCCAGTAAAGCACGCAGTGCTACTTTAAGGTATAAAAAAGATAATCTGTTTACTGATGGTTTAAGTTTAAGTGCATTTTTAGCCAGATCTAAAGATACTTACAAAACCACCGATACGGTAAAACGCACCTATAACTGGGATGGAACTTATTTCGATAAGGGTTATTCGGAAATGGGCGGAATTAAAACGATCGCAAATATTATCAGGCCCAGAACTTATGCAATGGCCAATTTGAGTTATGTGATCAACAGTGAACACACTTTAAACCTAAATTATACTTTCGATCATTTAAAAAACAGAAATTTTAACGAACTGTTAACCGATCACGATGAAACACCTGGTCTTTTAAAGCAGATTGTGGGACTGGCTTATCAGCAAGACCTTTTAGATAAGAAACTGGTCAATACTGCTTTTGTTAAATATTACCACCTGGGTTTAGAAAGGCCTAAGTACATTAATCAGGTTTATACTTTACTGGATACCGCTTTTAGTAATTTGGGTTACGGGGTTGCATCCAGATATAAAATCACGCCAGATTTAGGTATTAAAGCTTCTTTTGAGCATGCTTATCGTTTACAGGAAGCCGAAGAAATGTTTGGCGATGGTTTAAACTTACAGGGAAATCCAGATCTGAAACCAGAAAGTAGCGATAACATCAACCTTGGAGCCTATTACAATTTTAAGTTGGGCAAGAATACATTTTTTGTAGAAGCATCGGGCTTTTATCGCGATGCTAAGGATTTTATCTTCCCAGTGCCTGATGAGCGCTCTAAATTATTAAAAAACCAAAACCAGTCGAGCGTTCGCATTACCGGTTTTGAAGCCGAGGTACGCTACACTTACGATCAGTTATTGGGAATAAACCTGAATTTAACCTATCAAAATGCAGTAAATACTACAAAAAACGGTCAAACAGAATCGTATAATGTAGAAGGAACCTACCTGAATAAAATTCCTAACCAACCATGGTTATTTGGAAATGCCGATTTCAGTATCGGGAAAAATGACCTGTTGGGCAAAAATACACGCTTGCAGTTTAACTGGTTTACCCAATATGTAAACTGGTTTTATTTAACCTGGGAAGGAAAGGGAAACCCTAACGGAAAATCAGATATTCCTACACAGTTTATCCAAAATGCAGCATTAAGCTACTCATTGCACAACGGCAGGTATAACATTTCGGCGGAGTGTAAAAATTTAACCAACGAACTTGCTTACGATAATTTCAGGTTACAGAAACCGGGCAGATCGTTTTCTGTAAAACTGAGGTATTTTATCCAATAACCAATCTCCAAATCGATCAGACATTATTTTATATCAATCACGATGAACAAAATTATATATCACTTCAATAAATTATTCGCCATTGCACTTATTGTTGTTTTCGCCAGCGGATGCGAGAAAAGAGATGTTGGCCATATAGAAGAGGGTACCAAATATGCTGCGGTATTATGTGTGGGCAGCTGGCCAAATACCGCTTATTACATTGCAGGTATCCAATCGCTAACCGGGGGTACCGTTAGCTTAAAAGGGAATGGTGCCGAAATGACGGGCAAGGTTTATGCGCAGGATGTGATCCAGAGAGATGGTTTCTATTACCACGCAAATGCAGGTAGCGGCCGTTTAGGCAAATATCATGTAGAAAACGGATCGCTTTTAATCGATAAGGAGATTCCTTTTTCATGGTTAAACTGGAGCTCTTATACCTGGGTAGATCATAATACCCTGGTTATTTTTGGAGATGGAAACAACGAAGCCCGTTATGCTGTGGTTAAAGTGGACAAAATGACCATTAAAACAGGAAAGCTGAATTTAGAAAAGATTCCGGCCGGATTTGATGCCTATACCATCGGTTTTGCCGAATACAGGAACAATAAACTCTTTCTGGGTTATGGTTTTGGTTCTACCGATTATACCAATTATCCAAACATGCTGGTTTATCAAAGGGCTTATGTAGCCGTAATCGATTATAGCACCATGGCGGTTGAAAAATCACTTTCAGATACGCGTACAACCGGGCTGGGCGGACCAAATGTTTATGCACCATCATCATTCGTGGATGAAACCGGTGATTTATATTTCATCAGCGATCCGGTTAATGTTTACGATTATAAATCACCATCTGCCATGTACCGGATTAAAAACGGCTCGGCCGAAATAGACCCAACCTATTTCTTTAATTTCTCGGCTGTTGCCAATAACGAAATGGTTCCTGCCATGTGGTACATTGGCAATGGAAAAGCCATAGTACGTTCGCGTATTGCAGGCCAGAGTATCGATGCCGATCATTACTTCTGTGTAGTTGATGTTAAAACAGGTGCGTTGATCAAAAAATTAAATCTTCCGGCTGATAAAGGCGAGCGTATGGTGAATGCTGTAATTGTTGAAGACGGTAAAGCATTTATCGCAGTTAATGCAGCAGATAAAGACTACATCTGGCAATACGATCCAGCTACCGATCAATTAACCAAAGGAGTAGAGTTTGTAGGTGGCATCGATTACATTTTAAGAATAGAGAAATTAAAATAACCTGAATATCTCCCTATAATGACGTTTAAAAAGATTAATGCCTGGCTGCACTTATGGCTTGGGATTGCTTCCGGAATAGTAGTATTTGTGCTGGGGATTACCGGTTGTGTACTTGTTTTTGAACAGGAGATAAAAAGTTTAAGCGCTCCGTGGCTGCATGCAACACCAGCTGCAGCTACCGGGCAAGCTATTCTTAAACCTTCTGTATTGTACCAGGCGGTACAAAAGGCATTGCCTGGGCGGGAGATAGAATCGGTATGGTACCATGGCGAAAATAGAACAGCACATTTCAGTATCCATGAAATGGATTCGCTGGTTTATGTTAATCCCTATACTGCAGAAGTGGTGGCCATGGTGAAGGAAAAAGATATCTTCCAGTTTTTTAAAGACGGTCATTTTTACATGTGGTTACCCCAAAAAATCGGCCATCAGGTGGTGGGTTGGGGAACACTCATCTTTTTCTTGCTGCTCATCAGCGGATTGATTTTATGGTGGCCAAAAAAATGGAATAAAAAAGGAAGAGATCAGAGTTTTAAAATAAAATGGCGTGCCAGATTTAAACGAATCAACTACGATCTGCACAATGTTTTGGGATTCTATTCCATTATTGTAGCGCTTTTGTTTGCCTTTACCGGACTGATGATGAGCTTCGCCTGGTTTAACAAAAGTGTATTCTGGTTGGCAGGAGGCAAAAATGGTCAGCGGATTGAAGCTTTATCTGATATCACTAAAAACCCTCAATCGAATGTTCTTCTTCAGGTAGACCGTGCATGGAAAAAAGGAGTTTACGAAATTGCCGAACATCGTCCCTTCGAAATCATCCTACATTTTCCGGAGAAAGTATCAGAAGCCATTTATGTATGTACCGATATGTATAAAGGGACCTGGCGCGATGTTTATTTAGATCAGCACAGCTTAAAAGAATTACCCGCCTCAAATAAAAGACTCCGTGATGAAAATCTGGCTTCCTGGATCAGACGCTCTAATTATGGTTTGCATGTTGGTGAAATCGGTGGACTTACCACAAAAATTATTTTCTTTCTGGTGAGCTTCATTTGCGCCAGTTTACCCATTACCGGATTTTATATCTGGTGGGGTAAAAAGAAGAAAAAACCTAAAAAGAATAAAAACATCCCTATACCCTTAAAAGCTTAATTTATGTGCAGATTCCTATCCTTTGCTTCAGGTAAAAAACCTGATGTTAGTAGATTATTGTCTTATATTTTTCCGCTGGTGCTCTGCTTTTTATGGAGTAAACCTGTTTGTGCACAGACCGATTCAGCCATCAGTGGCATTGTAGTGATGGAAAACGGTAGCCCCGTAGAATTTGCCTCTGTAGCCCTGCAAGATGCAGATGGGAAAGGTATAAAAGGAACTTTGACCGATTCGTTGGGGCGTTTTTCCTTTCCGGCACTGCAACATGGTAGCTATCGTGTTAAAATTTCTAATATGGGTTATATCACGCATCATACCGATGTGATCCAGATTAGTATTCAGCACAGGGTAATCGGTTTAGGACGATTGAAATTAATAGAGGATGCACAGACTTTAAACGCTGTAAACATTTCCGTTCAAAAAAAGGTAATCGAACAAAGTATAGACAAGATGACCATCAATGTGGAAAACAGCATTCTATCTGAAGGAAATACGGCTTTGGAATTGTTGCAACGCATACCTGGCATTAAAGTAGACGACGAAGGTAAAATATCGTTAAAAGGGAGGACCGGTGTTAACGTGATGATCAACGGAAAACTAACCTATCTTTCTCCGGCAGAATTAAGTGTATTGCTAAAAGGAACTAATTCGGCATCTGTTTCTAAAATTGAGCTTATGGCCAATCCTTCCGCCAAATATGATGCTGCAGGTAATGCTGGTATTATTAATATTGTGATGAAGAAAAACCAGATGAAAGGCCTGAATGGATCGCTTGCTGTTAATGGTGGTTTGGGTCGAAAGGCAAGATATGGATCGGGTTTTAACCTTAATTACAAAAATGCAGGTTTTAACGTGTATGGAAGCTATAATTATGCTTACCGCGGCGAAATCGAATACCTCGATTTTAGCAGACGGTTTTATAATAATGGCCATGTAGCAGGTAATTACGACCGGATTTCTAATCAACATACCGAAACAAACGAACCCTTAAATACCAACAATTTCAGGGTAGGAATGGATGTAGATTTAGATCCGCAGAACGCCATTGGTTTTCTTGTAAATGGGAACATTGGTAAATACCTGCACGATAGTCAAACGAGTAATATTTTGCAAAGTCAGCAGGGCATTATCCAGTCTGATATGGCCACCACCAATTATGATCAGCAGCACTGGAGCAATTTAACATACAACCTTAACTACCTGCATAAATTTAAAAAAGAAGCCAGAACATTTAGTGCCGATGTAGATTTTGCCAGTAACAGTTTTACTTCCAGGTTAAATTTAGATACTTACACTGCACCTGATGTATCTGCTCCTGCGCAAACCAGCAATAGAAAAGGTTATGTTCCGGCTAAAACCGATGTGTATGTAGGTAAGGTAGATTATACCGATCAATTGGGTAAGGCCATCAAAATCGAGAGCGGCTTGAAAAGTTCATTTATAACTTCCGATAATAACCTGGTTTATCAAAATTTAACGGATGGTGCCTGGGTGTACGATCCTGCGGGCAGTAACTATTTTAAATACAAAGAGCAGATCCATGCCGCTTACCTAAATCTTAACCGCGAATTTAAAAGCTTTACCCTACAGTTGGGTTTAAGAGGAGAGTATACCCATACTTTGGGCAATCAGGTTACAACCGGATCGCTAATTAAAAGAAATTATTTTCAGTTGTTCCCAAATTTGGCACTGAATAAGACAGCAGGCGAAAATAACCAGTTCCAGCTGGCCTATAGCCGTAGGGTACAAAGGCCTGATTATGGCGATTTAAACCCGTTCAGGGTATTTAGAGATCCACTTTTATACTACGAAGGAAATCCATATTTAACGCCCGAACTAACACAAAACATCGTATTGAGCCATATTTTTAAAAGCAAGTATACCACTGCCTTAAATTATAGCAGAACTACTGATGTCATAACCTGGGTATCGGGTCAGATTGATAACCTGAACACGACTTACGAACGTCCGCAGAATCTGAAGAGTCTGGTTAATTATGGTGTTAGTTTTACCGGTCAGACTAATTATTTCAGCTGGTGGACAGCAACAAATTTTGCCAATATTTACAACAATATTTATCGTGGTGGTGAAGATTCCGGAGCATTCAAAAACAGTCAGGTTAGTTTTACCATCAATACCCAAAACTCATTTAAACTTGGGGGTGGTTATAGTGCAGAGTTAAATGCATATTATCATTCGAAATCAGTTTATGGCATTTCTACCGAAAAATCTTATCATTCCGTTTCAGCGGCGTTTCAAAAAAATCTGTTAAAAGACAAAGCCAGTCTAAAACTTTTAGTGAACGATATTTTTCAGTCGAGCCAATACAAACAGATTACCAGGTACCAGAATATAGATATGTATAGCCATGTAAATGTTGATGGGCGGAGGGTAATGCTTTCATTCTCCTATCGTTTTGGTAATTCTTTCAGTACAAAAGAACGCAAAAGGGGAAATGATGATATCCAGAACAGGGTAAAGGGAGGAATATAAAAATGTGGAAATTGCCCTCTTGTGCGATATTTTTTTGCAATCTGGTAAATATAAAACCTATGATCATTTTCGCTGGAACACCCAATTTGGCAGACAATAGCCTCAATTTCGCCTGAAAAATCTGCTGCGTGATGGAGGTTTCGAATGCCTGAAAGGAATGAGTTAGTGTTAATATCTCTGATTAGCAGGGAGGTGTTAAACAAAAAAACGAGACAAACAGCTTAAACTGATTTGTCTCGTTTGGTGCTCCCGACGAGATTCGAACTCATATCGATGGTACCGGAAACCATAATTCTATCCATTGAACTACGGGAGCATAAGGCTGCAAATATAGAAAAATCAAAATCATTTCATTAAAAAATCAAGCCTATTTTTAATCGGTAAATACCTGATAAAATTAACTTCCTGCTGTTGAGCTATCTTTTATGTTAAAAAATGATTAAATCATAACGACAAGTGCAGGCAGAATGAGTTTATTCCTCTTTATTTTTAATTTAAGAATCCTTTTTGGCTAATTTTAAAGGTACACCGTTGGCTTTTTAGGAAATAAAAATGCACCTTTGCGAACCGTTAATAGAGGATTAGGCATGTAATAAATTAAATTTTGTTTATGGAAGAATTGGTTGTGGAAGAGATTCAGGAACTGCTTGAAAAAGAAAATGATAAGGCTTTAAAGCAATATCTCGATCAACTGAATATTTCGGATGTAGAAGAACTGATTGATGAACTTCCACAATATGCAGCTAAATTTATCGAAACCTTATCCCTCAACCGGGCCGTAAATGTTTTCCGGATTCTGGATTTTCCTACCCAGGAGCGCATCATTAAAAAACTTTCGGGCAATAAACTGAATCAGATCATCAAAGATCTGCCGCCCGACGACCGTACCGCACTTTTCAGCGAATTAAAAGGTGATGTGGTGAAAAAAATGATTACGCTTTTACCGCCTGAAGAACGTAAAGAATCACTTGCACTCCTTGGTTATAAAGAAGATAGTATTGGCCGTTTAATGACGCCCGATTATATCGCCGTAAAACCCGAATGGTCTATCACCAGGGTATTGGCGCACATCAGGCGTTATGGAAAAAACTCCGAAACCATCGACGTTGTGTACGTGATTGATAAAGAAGGCGTGTTGCTGGATGATATCAGGATTCGCGAGGTTTTACTGGCCGATCCTGAAGCCATTATCGGCGAACTTACCGATAAACGTTTCATTGCCTTAAAAGCCAACGATCCTCAGGAAGATGCCATCAATATCTTCAGGATGAATAACCGTGTGGCTTTACCTGTAGTAGACGAGAATAACATTCTTTTGGGGATTGTTACCGTTGATGATATTTTGTGGATTGCCAACGAAGAATATACCGAAGATATGCACAAAATTGGGGGTACCGAGGCTTTGGATGAACCTTATCTCGATACTTCAATATTTAACCTGGTAAGAAAACGTGTTGGCTGGCTGGCCATTTTAATGGTTGGCGAAATGCTTACCGCTACCGCAATGGGTTTTTTCGAAGGACAAATTCATAAAGCTACCGTACTCGCATTATTTATTCCGCTGATTATTTCATGTGGAGGGAATAGCGGATCTCAGGCTTCAACCCTGATTATTCAGGCAATGGCGCTTGGCGAGGTAACCATAAAAGATTGGTGGCGTGTAATGAACAGGGAAATTACATCAGGTTTTCTACTGGGTTTATGTTTAGGCCTCATCGGATTTTTACGCATTTTTGTATGGCATTTGGCCGTACCCAATGTTTATGGAGAACACTGGATTTTAATTGCTGCTACCATTAGCGTTTCTTTGGTTTTTGTGGTGCTCTGGGGGTCGTTAAGTGGCTCTATGCTGCCGATTTTATTAAAAAAACTGGGAGCCGATCCTGCAACCTCATCTGCTCCATTTGTAGCAACCCTTGTTGATGTTACGGGATTGATTATTTATTTCAGCTTTGCTGTTCTGTTTTTAAAAGGCGTTTTACTTTAAATCTAAATTATGCAAAAGAAAATTACCACACTTTTTACCGATATCGGTGGTGTTTTGTTAACCAACGGCTGGGACAGGCATGCAAGGGGAGAAGCTTCAGTACTTTTTAACCTCGATTCGGTTGATCTCGAAGAACGCCATCACCTTACCTTCGATACCTATGAGGTAGGTAAACTAACCCTTGATGAATACCTGGAACGCATTGTTTTCTTCGAAGAACGGAGTTTTACCTACGATGATTTTAAAGAATTTATGTTCAAAAAATCACTTCCTTATCCGGAAATGATTCAGTTGATCTGCGATTTAAAAAAGAAATACAACCTAAAGGTAGCCGTCATCAGCAACGAGGGCAGGGAGTTAAACCAATACCGCATCAATACCTTTAAACTGAATGAATTTGTCGATTTCTTCGTGTCATCAAGCTTTGTACATTTCCGTAAACCCGATGCTGATATTTTTAAAGTAGCTATCGATATTTCGCAGAGCGACGTAGAAACGAGTTTGTACATCGACGATCGTATGCTTTTTGTACAGGTTGCCGAAGGTTTGGGCTTGAGAGGCATCCACCATACCGATTACGAAGATACCAAAGTGCAATTAGCTGCTTACGGGTTGGAGATTTAAACAATAGCATTTAGCGTTGACAACTTCCTGGGCAGCCTTGCCTGTAAGTTGTCAACTCCGGATGAAAAATTTGAGTTTTTTGAAAAGCAATGTAGGTAGGTCTTGCTAAAGCTTACTCCTCCTGCCTTCGTCATCCTGAAGCATTCGTCATCCTGAATTTATTTCAGGATCTTTCATGTCAAACTGCTTGCTGGATATCTGTGTTTAATTTACCTTTCCTATGCGCTTCGACTCCACTCAGCGTGACAATAGACTGGTTTTTCGTGATTTCCGTGCCTCAGTGGCAAAAAAACGGCAAAAAAAAGCCACTCTTGCGAATGGCTCTATGTTATTCAAAGTCCCCTTTAGGGGATTTAGGGGCTTAAACATTAAACCTGAAGTGCATAATGTCGCCATCTTCCACTACATAGGTTTTTCCTTCAACACCTAATTTACCAGCATCTTTACAGGCGTTTTCAGAACCTAAGGTTACGAAATCGTTGTATTTGATCACCTCCGCACGGATAAATCCTTTTTCGAAATCGGTGTGGATAACGCCGGCAGCCTGTGGTGCTGTAAACCCTTTAGTAATCGTCCAGGCCCTAACTTCTTGCACGCCAGCGGTGAAATAAGTGTACAGATTTAATAATTTATAAGCGGCACGGATCAATTTGTTCACGCCCGATTCGGTTAAACCTAAATCAGCTAAAAATTCCTGACGCTCTTCGTAGCTATCCAGTTCTGCAATTTCTGATTCAATTTTAGCAGAGATCACTAAAACTTCCGCATTTTCATCTGCAACATTAGCTTTAACTAAATCAACGTATTTATTGCCGTTAATTACCGATGCTTCATCAACATTACAAACATACATCACCGGTTTTTGCGTAAGCAGACCTAAATCTTCAATAAAATCAAAATCTTCCTGAGCCAATGGTGCCGTACGGATCGATTTACCACTTTCTAAATGAGATTTAACAACCGTTAAAATTTCATAAGTACGTTTAGCATCTTTATCACCACCTGTTTTAGCCATTTTCTCAACTTTTTGAATCCGTTTATCAACGGTATCCAAATCTTTAAGCTGTAGCTCAGTATCAATAATTTCCCGATCACGGATCGGATCAACAGAACCATCCACATGGATTACATTTCCATCATCAAAGCAACGTAAAACGTGAATGATGGCATTGGTCGCACGGATATTTCCTAAAAACTGGTTTCCTAAGCCTTCACCTTTCGATGCCCCTTTTACTAAACCTGCAATATCTACAATCTCAATAGTATTCGGTTGTACTTTGTTTGGTTTAACCAGCTCAGCCAGTTTGGTTAATCGATCATCAGGTACTGTAATTACGCCAACGTTGGGCTCAATAGTACAAAAGGGAAAGTTTGCAGCCTGCGCTTTTGCATTTGATAAACAGTTAAAAAGAGTCGATTTTCCAACATTTGGTAAACCAACTATACCACATTGTAATGCCATTATTTATTAGTCTTTAAGTCTTTAGTCCACAGTCTTTAGTCGGTAATCATCATCCAGCTTACATTTTCCATCTCCCGTCCCCGCTAAAATCCGCGCAAAGATAAGCTTTTAAAACCTTTATTTAAACCCTTGCTATTGTATCAAATCTATATTTTATCTAAGTTTAGCCCAAAATAGATAGAGATAAATGGAAGATTTTGAAAATGAAGTGCCCCAGGAAGTGAAATTGGTTGTTACCGAAGAAATGCGGAGCTACCTTTACGATATGAGTAAATGGGCAAGATTTTTATCCGTAGTCGGTTTTGTTATCTCGGCATTTTTAACTTTAAGTTCATTTGGAATAGGAGCAGCAATAACGGCAAATCCTGCAATGCTTAATCAGTTAGGGCCTCTGGCCAGTATCGGGGCAACTGGAATCACTATATTTTACCTGCTGTTGGCCTTACTCTTTTTTTATCCAAGTTTGCTGTTGTTACGTTTTTCAGCTAAAGGCAAACAAGGTGTGCTGTTTGGCGATCAGGAAAACTTAAACGATGCCATTGCAAATGTTAAATCACTTTTTAAATTTTGGGGCGTACTCACCATTGTATTTTTAGTGAGTTATTTTCTGCTCATTCTTGCCGTAGCCGTTAGCACTGTAGGTATCAAATAAAAAGGCATATAAGTAAAAAAGCCTCCTGATTTTAAAAATTGGGAGGCTTTTTTTATTGAAATTATAATTACTTAAAAAGTAAAATCGTCGCTTGCTTTAGTGCTATGTTCTCCATTTTCAGAATATTCATAACGTTTTTCAACCACATCCTGGTGAGTTTTGATGTAATCAACAGTTTCATTTAGTCCTTCTGCAAATTTTTCGAAATCTTCTTTGTATAAAAAGATTTTATGTTTTACAAACACACCGTCTTCTAATCTTTTCTTACTTTCGGTAACTGTTAAATAATAATCACCCGATCTAGTAGCCTTCACGTCGAAGAAATAAGTTCTCTTACCTGCTCTTACTTTCTTTGAAAAAACTTCTTCTCTTTCCTTGTTGTCGAATTCTCCCATGGTTGGTATTGATGTTGGTTTTTGGTTTCGGTAAATATAAAGCAAATATTTAAAGTTCAAAATACAATTTTATCACAATTTAAATAGTTCGGGTTTCCTCCTCCAAAAGTTGGTGGTTATAAAGCTCGGTATAGCTGCCATTTAAACTAAGTAATTCATTGTGTGTGCCTTGTTCAATGATTTTGCCGTTATCCAGTACTAAAATCTTATCTGCATTTTTAATGGTCGAAATCCTGTGGGCAATTAAAATACTTGTTTTTCCGGCCATAATTTTACCCAGGTTTTGCAGTATTTCCTCCTCGGTTTTCGTGTCAACCGCCGAAAGACAATCATCAAATATTAAAATCTTCGGCGATTTAATCAATGCCCTTGCGATAGAAACGCGTTGTTTTTGGCCGCCTGAGAGGGTTATTCCACGCTCACCCAGCATGGTTTCGAATTTTTCTTCGAAGTCGATAATGTTGGTATAAACCGAGGCATTTTTTGCTGCCGCATGCACTTCTTCATCGGTAACACTGTCTAAACCAAAGGCTATATTGTTTTTTATCGTATCCGAAAAAAGGAAAACCTCTTGAGGTACAAAGCCAATCTGTTCACGATAATCTTTTAAATTTAAGGCCTTAATGTTCTTTCCATCAATATCAATGGCGCCATTTTCTACATCATACATCCGCATAATCAGATTCGCCAATGTCGATTTCCCGGAGCCTGTTTTTCCGATAATGGCTACAAATTCGCCGCTATTAATCTCAAAACTCACGTCTTTTAAAGCTTCAATGCCGGTATCCGGGTAAGTAAAACTCACCTGGTCGAACTTGATTTTACCGGTAAGCTCAATTTCTGCACTTTCTTTCGATTGGATGTCGGATGGGATATCTAAAAACTCGTTTATCCGCTTTTGCGATGCAGCAGCCCGCTGGATTAAAGAAGTAACCCAGCCCAGCATGGTTACCGGAAAGGTTAACTGGTTAATGTAAATGATAAATTCGGCAATATTCCCTGCCGTAATACTGCCATTCATTACCTGGATGCCACCAATATATATCGTTAAAATGGTACTCAGCCCAATTAATAGAAGCATAGTAGGATAAAACAGGGCCGATACTTTTACCAAACTCATCGAATCTTTTTTATAATCGTTACTCTGGATGGAGAACATGTCTCGCGTATAATCTTCACGAACATAGGATTTAATGATCCTAATGCCCGAGAAACGCTCCTGTACAAAACTCGATAGATCTGATAAACGTTCCTGTATCTTTCCGCTTTTTTTAAAGATCAGCGTGTTTACGTAATAGATAATCACCACCAGAAAGGGAAGGGGCAACAGGCAATAAATGGCCAGTTTGGCATTTACATCAAACATCGACCAGATAATAAGCACCGATAACACAAAGGTGTTAATCGTGTACATAATCGCCGGACCAACATACATCCTCACCCGGTTAACATCTTCTGTAGCACGGTTCATTAAATCGCCGGTATTATTCCGGCGGTAAAAGCCTAAGCTCAGTTCCTGATAATGCTGGTAGATATCGTTTTTCATATCAAACTCTATGTGCCGCGACATTAAAATAATGGTTTGGCGCATAAAGAACAGAAACAGCCCCCGCAATAAATAAAGTGCAATAACCAGCAAGCCAAAAAATAAAAGATTGCTGCTAAAAATATCGTAAATAATGGCCTGCCGATCGAAACCATAAAAAAGATTAAATATCTGAATGTTTTCGGTAATCAAATCAACGGCATAACCAATCACCTGGGCAGGCACTACGCCAAAAATATTAGAAATCACCACGAAAATACTTCCGGGTATAATCCACCATTTGTATTTAAGAAAGTATTTGTTTAATCGGCTTAAATGTTTCATTCCATACAAACTTAGCTAATTTTGTTATTTCATAATGCATATTTATCTGTTCTGGCCTAAGCTTTAAAAATTAATGACACTTGAGGATGTAAAATGGATGATGTAAAGTAGCTAGATTAATGAGAGCCCTAAACCATATCGCTAAAGTATTCTCAGGCGACTTAGGTGGTCAATATTATTTTGAAAAGCAAGGTTTGGTGCTTTTTGGGTAGATCAGCCCTGCTATCCATTTCAAGCCGATGAAGAATCGGGCTTTACATTCCTATCAGGTTTATTTTACATGAGATTGTGGCTCTTGGTTCAGTAAAATCTGTTGTCAGTTTTAGTTATGGAAACTGAAAATCATTGAATGTTTACCTCATCACCTCATTCTCATGCCTTGGTTCGTGTCCCACGAACCAAACATTAGTGAATTTAACCACGTTTTTTTTATGATTTACCTTAACCTATAACGTTTTAATAATCTCATAGGCTTATTAAATTTATCCAGAACCGAATTAATTTTGTTATAGTTTCGTTAAATAGGTGTAATAATGGTTTTTTATTTTAATTTTGCAGCAGGTTAGCCGAACGTTCAATATGCCAGCAAATTCTCCGTCAGATTTTTCAATTTTAGATCAATTAAGTGCCTATGGCCATAAAAAATTGGTTTTTTGCAACGATCCAGATACAGGTTTAAAAGCAATTATTGCTATACACGATACCACATTGGGGCCGGCTTTAGGCGGAACACGCATGTGGAGTTATAGCACCGAAGGCGAAGCTTTAGAAGATGCACTGCGTTTATCGCGGGGTATGACTTACAAAGCAGCCATCACTGGGTTGAACCTGGGCGGTGGCAAAGGTGTAATCATTGGCGATTCCAGGAAAGATAAAACAGAAACTTTAATGCGTAGCTACGGCAGGTTTATTAAGAACCTGAATGGCGAATTCATTACGGCAGAAGAAATGGGTACCAACACACGCGATATGGAATATATCCGTATGGAAACCAATTATGTTACTGGTGTTCCCGAGTCAATCGGTGGTGCCGGCAATCCGGCTCCTTTTACTGCACAAGGTGTGTATTTAGGCATTAAAGCCAGTGTTAAAGAAGTTTTCGGTACCGATATGCTAGCCGGGAGAACCATTGTGGTTCAAGGCATCGGAAATGTTGGTGAGCACCTGGTTGCACTGTTAAGAAAAGAAAACGCCGAGGTTTTGATCAGCGATATTAACCAGGAACAACTCACTTACGTTGCCCGGAAATATAAGGCAAAGCCAATCGAAGCCGATAAAATTTTTACAACTGATGCCGATGTTTATGCGCCGTGTGCCATGGGTGCTACGGTGAATAACAAAACCATCGAAAAAATGAAGTTTGCTATTATTGCAGGTTCAGCAAACAATCAGTTAAAAGATGAAGTTTTAGATAGCGAATTGCTGTTGAAGAAAGGGATTTTATTTGCACCTGATTATTTAATTAATGCCGGTGGATTGATTTCCTGTTATTCGGAGTTAACAGGTTTTGGTAAAAAACGTACTGTACAGCTTACCGAGAATATTTACGATGCTACACGCAGTGTAATTAAGTTAAGCAAAACCGAAAATATATCAACAAATATTGCAGCCAACCGCATCGCCGAGAAACGCATTGCAGATGTTAAAAAAATTAAATCGTCATATTAAATCATAATTATTAAAACAGGTTTTAAAAAACCACACTCGTTCTTACATTCATGTTAAACAGAAGGCACTTAAGAATCAAAGCTTTGCAAAATATTTTTGCTTGGCACATGGCAGACAAAAAAGACATTAAAGGTGATTTGAAAACTTTAATGCAGAGCATCGATAGCGTGTACGAAATGTACATCTGGATGTTATCTTTAATGGTAGAAGTTACCGAATTTACTGCTAACGACGCTGCAGAGCGCGCAAATAAGTTTATTAAAACAGCAGAGGATATTAATCCTAACATGAAATTGCTACACAATAAGTTTAGCGTTTTAATGCAGCAGAACCCTGAGTACGTATCTGCAGTAAAAAAATATAAAGTAGACTGGGGTTTCGATCCGGAAATCCGTAAAACAGTTTACAATTCGTTAAAAGCATCAAAAGAATATGCCGATTATCTGGCCGATCCAAACGAAAGTTTAGAATCATCAAAAGATATCATCAAATACATTTTCAGGAAAATCATCTTAAAAAACCAGGCCATTTTGCAGGTTTTTGAAGAGAAATTTATCAACTGGCAGGTAGATCACGAAGTGATGAAAGGTATGGTCGCTAAAACCTTGAAAAACTTTACATCCGAAGATCCTTTCAAAAATAAATTGACTGAAATTAGTGCCGATTGGGTAGAAGACAGCAAATTTGTTCAGGATCTTTTTGTACATACTTTACAAAATGATGCAAAATATCAGGAAATGATCGCTGATAGAACCAAAAACTGGGAATCGGAACGTATTGCATTAATGGATACCATTTTGATGAAAATGGCCATTTGCGAATTGTTAAACTTTCCATCTATTCCGGTTAAAGTAACCATCAACGAATATTTAGAGTTATCAAAAGATTACAGTACACCGAAGAGTAATTCATTTATTAACGGTATTTTAGACAAAATTTTAGGCGATCTTAAGAAAAACAACACCATTAAAAAGATTGGCCGCGGATTAATCGAAGATTAAAAATGAAAAGAACATTTATCCTGGCTATTGCTGCACTTTCATTCGCAGCATGTCGTAATGCAAATAATCAGACTACCGAAACTGCTACAGCTGTTTCGGTTGGCAACGATACATCAAAAACAGCTAAAGTTGCCCCTGCTGATGCCCCTGTTATTGTTTTCGAACGCGATATTTTCGATTTCGGTAAAATAACCCAGGGTGAAAAGGTTAAGCACGATTTTAAACTTAAAAATACAGGTAAAAGTCCGCTTATTGTTTCAAATGCAACCGCAACTTGTGGCTGTACCATTCCGCAGGTACCAGGCGAACCAATTTTGCCAGGTAAAGAAGGGGTGATTAGCGTAGTTTTTAATAGCGAAGGTAAAATGGGCATGCAAGATAAGGTAGTAACCGTAACATCAAATGCAAATCCAACGGTAACCACTGTTCATTTGGTAGGAGAGGTACTTGCTAAAAAATAAATTGGTCGATCATCTGTTAAACATGGATGACCAACTATTCACAAAAAAACAAATAAATAAGAAATGACATCAACAGTAATATTACAGGCAGCAGCAGGTGGTAGTAACATGCTAACTACAATTGTACCAATGGTACTCATCATGGTAGTTTTCTACTTTTTCATGATCCGCCCGCAAGTTAAAAAAGCTAAAGACCATAAAAAATTGGTTGAAGAATTAAAAAAAGGTGATAAAATTGTAACTACCGCAGGTATTCACGGTCGTATCGCCGATATGAACGAAACTACTTTTTTAATTGAGGTTGAAGGTGGTGTAAAGATCCGTTTCGATAAATCGGCAGTTTCTTTAGATGCAACCAAAGCAGTTGCAGCGCCTAAAGCCTAATAAATTAATAAAATTTAAGTGCAGTCCCGAAAACTTTCGGGACTGTTTTTGTTTTACTACATTTGATTAAATGCATTTTGGATAATATTTTTCCAGCTTACCGCTAACATTAATTTATTATGCCCTTCATTAGGTTAACGAAGATTGAAAAAAGACGTGTATTTAGCTTATTGGCCTGCTTGCTGCTGGCTATAGCTGCATGGCTTTTTATGGCATTAAACAACAAATATATTTATGTAGCGAAAACAGTTTTAGTTTTTAAAAATACACCTACCAAAAGAGCATTTTATCCCTTACAGTCTGATACAATAGATTTACAGGTAGAAGGAACAGGCTGGCAATTATTATTTGCCCGTTTAAGGATCAGTCCGCCTTCTGTTTCTGTTAATCTGAGCCAGCTCAATACCAAAGATTTTATTGTTTTTTCCGATCAGCTGTTTAACATCAACAGGCAGTTAGAAAGTACACAAAAGGTAATTTCTGTTAAACCCGATACCCTGTATTTCGATTTTACCAAACGTGTAGTGAAAAAAGTGCCGGTAAAATTAGTTGATAAACTGAGTTTTGTAAAACAGTATGGCATTTCCAGCGAAATTGTCCTCAACCCTAAATATGTGAAGGTAGCCGGTCCCTTAGAAGAGCTTTCAAAAATAAAATTCTGGCCCACCGATACCCTTAAACAGGATAAAATACAGAGTAGCAGTACAACCAGAGTAGCTTTGCAGCATAGTATCCATAAAAATGTAAGCATTTATCCATCATCTGTAGAGGTTAAACTCCCTGTTGATGAATTTACTGAGAAAACGATTGAAGTACCATTAAAAATTACCAATAATAGAAGCTATAACAGCATTAAACTTTATCCAAAAAAGGTTAAGGTTTCGTTTTTAGTGGCGTTAAGTAATTACGATCAGGTTGATGAGAGTTTTATTACGGCTACTATTGATGTTGATGAATGGCAAAATTTAAGGCATCACCAGTTTAAAGTAAAAATAACCGAGTTTCCTGATTATTGTAAATTGGTGAGCGTTGTTCCTTCTAAAATAGATTTCATTGTAGAAAAATAATGTATAAAGTCGGTATTACAGGCGGTATAGGCAGTGGCAAAACCACGGCTTGCAAGGTTTTTGAAGTGTTGGGAATTCCGGTTTTTTATGCCGATACCGTTGCCAAAGCAATCATGTGCAAAGATGTTTTGTTGGTGGAGGGAGTTAAAGCTACTTTCGGAAAAGAAAGTTATCTCGACGATGGAAGGTTAAATAACAAACACATTGCTGATATCGTTTTTAACAATGAAGAAGAACTTGCAAAATTAAATGCACTGGTTCATCCTGCAGTTTTTAGGGCATTTGATGCCTGGGAAGAAACCATACCACCTAATACTCCATATACGCTTAAAGAAGCTGCTTTGCTTTTCGAAAGTGGTTCCTATAAGATCTGCGATACCACTATCCTGGTTACGGCTCCTTACGAAATTAAAATGAAGCGGGTAATGCAACGTGACGGGGTAACAGCAGAGCAGGTTAAAGCACGTATGGATAAACAGCTGAGTGACGAAGAAAAATCGAAAATGGCCAATCATTTTATTCTTAATGATGAGCAGCAATCCATAATCGAACAGGTTTTAGTTTTACACCAGGAATTTCTGAAGTCGGCCAAAGAATTTAAGAGCGGCAAGGCTTAATCAACTTAAATCATAACATCCTTAAATCCTTTCATCCTTATAAATGATTTTAGAAGATTTCATTACCATTACCCCAACGGGTTTGTACTGTGTTTACGGCGATTTTTACCTCGATCCACAACAGCCGGTTAAAGAAGCAGTGGTTTCACATGCCCATGGCGATCATGCTATTGGTGGCAGCCAGAATGTGTACTGTACGGCTGCTACAGCAACGTTTATGAAACACCGTTACCGTAAATTTGCAGCAGTTGATTTTTATACCAAAAGTTATCATGAGCCGTTCAAAATAAAAGAGGTTACCATTACTTTTTATCCTGCCGGACATATTTTGGGCTCTGCACAGGTTTTAATGGAGTATAAGGGAATAAAATACCTTTATACCGGCGATTATAAGATTGAACCAGATACTACCTGTGAGCCTTTCGAATTCGTTGAAGCCGATGTATTGATTACGGAGAGTACCTTTGCCAATCCGGAAACCAAACACCCTTCACCAATAGACGAAATAAAAAAACTGAACGAAACCCATGCGAATATTATGCTTGGTTCTTATGCTTTAGGTAAAAGCCAGCGGATAATCCAATTGCTCAATGAGCATTGCCCTACCAAGAACATAATGGTTCACCACAGTATTATGCCTTTTGTTAAAATCTATGAGGATTATGGTATGAGAGTAGGAAATTATAAAATGTACGATAGAAAGGTGATGAAAAATAATCAGGAACATCAGGTTTATATTGTACCACCCATGGTTTTTCACAGTTACCATAAGGCAATTAATGTAGTACGCGCCTTTGCCTCTGGATGGAAGAATCTGCAGCAACAAAATGGGATTTCACTTTATATTTCTGATCATGCTGATTGGGATGCGATTTTAGAAACAATAGAAAAAGTTAAACCAACTCAGGTATGGACTTTACATGGTGACGGTAAACAGCTTAAAGATTATTTTAAAAATAAACTAGAGGTCAAAATACTCAATTAGTTGTGATAATTGGAGAGTGGCATTATATCGGCTGTTCGTCATCCTGAACTTATTTCAGGATCTTTAATTGATAATATATGAAAGAAGGCGAAGATTTTTACTTTAATGAAGATGGACTAATGGTTTTTACCGAGGCCTACCATTTAAAGCGGGGTTATTGCTGCAAAAATAAATGTAAACACTGTCCCTGGGGTTATGGGAAGAAGAAAGAGAAGAAGTGATTCAGTTGGTAGTTGGCAATTTTCAGTTCACGCTTCTCAATTTTGTCTGCAACTCATTTCTCCTTGTTAAAGCGAACATGTTCATAAATATCGGTTAGGGCTACATCAAACCCCATCGAAACCAGACTTAGTACATCAGAAATCTCCTCGTGTTTATTGAGTATCCAGTTTTGCTCACCACCAATATAATAAGCCTCTACCAACACAGATTCAGTATCGATCATAATGTACTCTTGTAACGATGGAATATCTTGATACAGCTTAAATTTTTTGCCTCGATCATAATTTTTGGTTGATGGAGATAGAATTTCGATGATTACAGTTGGTGAAATCGAGGTATCTTCATCAAATTCACTATGCTTTAATCCATTACAATAGATGGAAATATCAGGGTAGGTGAATAATGTATTTTCAGGAATGCTCATTCGTTTATCACTTCCGTAAGGTCTGCATGGCTTGCCTTTAAGTTTATATGCTATTTCTCCAAAAACATTGCTAAAAATCTCGTTATGATTATCACCAGCGCCAGACATGGCAAATATCTCACCCTGAAAATACTCATGTTTGACTGTTGATGCTTTTTCCATCTCCAGGTATTCCTCAATAGTATAATGTCTTTTTTGATAGGCTAAAGCAGGTTCATTTACAATCTCATCCATAATCAATTTAGTGAATTTGCCCCAAAGGTTAATTGTTTTAATAGTTAATTGCAGTTGCGAATGGAATCAAATTGCAGTGTTAAAGGAAACATGGCTGTAAATATCACTTAAAGCTACATCAAACCCCATTGAAGCAAGCCTTAGCCTATCACAAACCTCTTCATGTTTATTAAGTATCCAGTTTTTTTCATTACTAATATAATAAGCCTCTACCAACACAGAATCTGAATCAATCATAATATATTCTTTTAATGATGGAATATCTTTATATAGCTTGAATTTTTTGCCTCTATCATAGTTTTTGGTTGATGGAGATAAAATTTCGATGATTATGGTTGGTTGCAGTATAGTGTCTTTATCTTCTGTTAAATGTTTAATTTCGTCACAATAGATAGAAATGTCTGGATAAGTAAATAAAGTGTTTTCCGGGATATTCATTCTCATATCACTTCCAAATGGTATGCATTTCGAACCTTTTAATTTTGAAAAAAGAAGCCCAAAAACATTTGAAAATATTAGATTATGGTTAAAAGCCGCGCCAGACATGGCAAATATCTCTCCCTGAAAATACTCATGTTTTACTATCGATGCTTTTTCCATCTTCAGGTATTCCTCGATAGTATAATGCCTTTTTTGATAGGCTACAGCAGGTTCATTTACAATTTCATCCATAATCAATTTAGTGAATTTGCCCTAAAGGTTAATTGTTTTAATAGCGAATTGAAGTTGCGGAGGAAATCACATTACAGCGCTTAAAGAAACATGGTTATAAATATCACTTAAAGCTATATCAAACCCCATCGAAGCAAGCCTTAGCCTATCAGAAACCTCTTTGTGCTTATTGAGTATCCAGTTTTGTTCATCATTAATATAATAAGCCTCTACCAACACAGATTCAGAATCGATCATAATGTACTCTTGTAACGATGGAATATCTTTATACAGCTTGAATTTTTTGCCTCTATCGTAATTTTTGGTTGATGGAGATAGAATTTCGATGATTATCGTTGGTTGCAGTATAGTGTCTTTGTCTTCTGTTAAATGTTTAATTTCGTCACAATAGATAGAAATGTCTGGATAAGTAAATAAAGTGTTTTCCGGGATATTCATTCTCATATCACTTCCAAATGGTATGCATTTCGAACCTTTTAATTTTGAAAAAAGAAGCCCGAAAACATTTGAAAATATTAGATTATGGTTAAAAGCCGCGCCAGACATGGCAAATATTTCACCCTGAAAATACTCATGTTTTACTGTCGATGCTTTTTCCATCTCCAGGTATTCCTCAACAGTATAATGCCTTTTGTGATAGGCTACAGCAGGTTCATTTACAATATCATCCATATACGAATTTACAGATGTTTTACGTAGGGATAAATATTATAAACGATTAAGTGTTTAAAACGGTTATTGGTTGGTTAATCGGTTAACTGTTTAAATCGGTTAACTGCAAATTGGCAACTAAGAACTGCCCACTGAATTAATGTCCCGCAAAGAAACCAATCAATGCTACACCAATCCCCAATAAAACAGCAATCATTTTGCGGGTATTGATTTTATGATCGGCACTCGATTCGAATAAGATGGTGGTAGAAATATGTAGGAAAATACCAATTACAATGCCCATAATTTTATTGAAATAAGCATCAATGCCTCCAATAGTACCATTGCTTAAGCCAACACTTACATAAAAGCCCAGAGGCGCCATAATGGCAAACACAATCAGGTAAAATATAATGCTGCTTTTTTTGAAATGGTTCTGCATTAATATGCTGGCCAGTGCAAAAGCAGCCGGAATGTGGTGTAAAGAAATTCCGAAAATCAATTCGTTATGCTGTTCTTTTGCTAATGGCATTCCCTCTAAAAAAGCATGTAAACACAAACTGATCATAATCCCAAATGGAAAAACATGCCCGTCGTGATGTTTATGGATGTGGCCATGTTCTACACCTTCTGAAAATTGCTCCAGGAAAATTTGTAATAAGAAACCAATAAGGATAAAAACACCAATTTGCCATTTATCGGGGCCGCTGTAGGCATCAGGAATTAAATGTAAAACCGTAATGGCAAATAGATAGGCACCACTAAAAGATAAAATTAGCTTAAGTAATTTAGACTTATCACTTTTCACCAAAAATATAGCGGTTCCACCTAAAAAGGCACAGAAAAAGAGTACACAGAGTTTCCAGATTTCCATAAGTTAAAAATCAGGTTGTAATTTTTTAAATATTCTAGAACAGATAATGCCTATTGTTATGCCTAACAGCGCGCCGGTGGTTACATCAACAGGGTAATGCACACCAACATATACCTGCGCAAAACTGATAATAAATGCCCAGCAGATACCAATAGGTAAAATAGGTTTCCAGCGGCTATAAAAAATGCAGATTAAAAAAACAGCTATAGCAAAATGATTGGTAGCGTGCGCAGAAGGGAAACTTAAGCCACTTCCACAAGGTACACGGTGGATGATGTCGTTCGTTAAACTTAAATCATTGCATGGCCTCACGCGAGATACCAAAGGTTTTATCACCCTCGAGGCAATTAAATCACCCATAGCGAAGGTGAAAAGTACCATGCCAATAATGTAATAACCTTGTTTTTTATACTGCTTGATGCAAAACACAACAATAAAAAGGTAAAATGGCGACCAAAAGAAACGGTTACGCATTAAAGGCATCAACCAGTCGAAAAAGCTGTTGGAAAGCCCACGGTGGATTTTCAAAAACAATTCTACATCAAGTTGCTGAATGCTTTCTATCATGCTTTTTTACAGATTAAAATTAACCGGTCTGAGCTATTTTCGTCAAAATCAGCTAAACCATAGTCGCCAAAGGCTTTTTCGATAACCATCCCGGCCTTGTTCAACATGCGTTCAAAATCTTCAAAACTAAATGCCTGTACCCGCTCTTCGAAATTATAGACCTTTTGTTTGTCTTCGAAATTTATCTTTTTAATAATTTTCCCATCAATAACATTTTTGGTGATGTTGAAAGTTATACCATCAAGTGATTTCGTTTCGCAGGAATTTAAATTGCGGATGATCTTTTCCGTATTAAAATAATCGAGCACCAAAATACCTTCGGCTTTTAAACACTTGCGAAAAGTTTTAAGCGCATTTACGTGGTCTTTCTCTGTATCAAAATAACCAAAACTGGTAAATAAGTTTAAAGCCACATCAAAATAATTGATGTAAAACAACCTTCGCATATCGTGAACGAGGAAGTGTAATTTGCTGTTTTCGAATTGCTTGGCGTATTTAATGCTTTGTTCTGATAAATCTATTCCGGTAACATCGAATCCCTTTTTGTTCAGATAAATGGAGTGCCGGCCTTTGCCACAGGCAATATCCAGCATTTTAGCATCCGTCTTTGGGTGTAGAAATTGCGTAAGTTTATCGATGAAAAACTCGGCTTCAGCATCATTTCGTTGTTGATAAAGAATATGATAATATGGCGAATTGAACCAATATTGAAACCACTTGCGCTGCATATAAAAGCCGTTTGTATCTTAAAAAGATGCAAATATAAGGTTTTACAATCGCTAGTAAAGTTAGAATATGTTTTTATGCAATAAAGTTGCAAGAATATTATGAATCGATTTTTTATAGTATGGTAAATGAAGCCATAATTCGTGCAAAAAAAATTGGCAATAAAAATCAGATTAAGCTTTTCAATTAAACACACGTTTGTTTTTAATGCTTCAGCCAATCATATAAAACTGATCGCATAAATAGATATAAAAACAATGTAAATTAACTTGCAGAAGCTCGGCAAAATAGCAGCTATCTTGTTTTTTTTCTTATTTTTGAGCCTCAATTAAATTATATACAGTGACTTTAATAAAATCAATTTCAGGAATACGAGGAACCATTGGCGGAAGAGCTGGAGACGGCTTAACCCCATTTGATATTGTGAAATTTACCGCTGCTTTTGGTAGCTGGGTGGTGCAAAAAACAGGCAATAAAAGAATAGTTTTAGGTCGCGATGCCCGTATTTCGGGTGAGATGGTGAATAACCTGGTTATCGGAACTTTACAAGGCCTGGGCATTGAGGTAATCGATTTAGGTTTATCTACTACGCCAACTGTAGAAGTAGCCGTACCTGATGAAAAAGCCGGCGGCGGAATCATTTTAACCGCAAGCCATAACCCAAAACAGTGGAATGCCCTAAAATTATTAAATGCCAGCGGAGAATTTATTAGCGATGCTGATGGAAAAGAAGTTTTAGATTTGGCAGAAAGTGCTGATTTTGATTTTGCTGATGTAGATAAATTAGGTAAAGTAATTAAAAACGATACCTACCTTCAAAAACATATCGATAAAGTTTTAGCATTACCATTGGTTGATGTTGAGGCCATTAAAAAAGCCGATTTTAAAGTCGTAATCGACTGTGTAAATTCAACTGGCGGTATTTTTATCCCTGCTTTGTTAAAAGCTTTAGGCGTAAGTAAGGTGGTAGAATTATATTGTACACCAGACGGACATTTTCCGCACAATCCTGAGCCACTTCCTGAAAATTTAACTGAAATATCGAAAGAGGTTCAGAAACAAAATGCCGATTTAGGTATTGTTGTTGATCCGGATGTTGACCGTTTATGTTTTGTAAACGAAGATGGCAGTATGTTTGGGGAAGAATATACTTTGGTGGCAGTTGCCGATTATGTATTGAAAAATACGCCGGGAAATACCGTTTCAAACCTTTCATCAACACGTGCTTTACGCGATGTAACTGAAAGTGCAGGCGCTGAGTATAATGCATCGGCAGTTGGAGAAGTGAATGTAGTAAACAAAATGAAAGCGACCAACGCTATTATTGGTGGTGAAGGAAATGGTGGAATTATCTATCCTGAATCGCATTATGGCAGAGATGCCTTAGTTGGCATTGCCTTATTTTTAACGCATTTAGCTAAATTTGGTAAATCAATTTCAGTATTGAGAAGCAGTTATCCGCAATACCACATTTCTAAAAACAAGATTACCCTTACACCAGAAATGGATATCGATAATTTGTTGAAACAGGTAGAAGAGAAATATAAAAATCAGCCATACAGTACAATTGATGGTTTGAAGATAGAATTTGATAAAACTTGGGTACATTTGCGCCGTTCGAACACTGAGCCAATCATCAGGATTTACAGTGAGGCAGAAAATGAAACCATTGCCGAGAATTTGGCAAACAAAATTATTTCTGACATTAAAGAAATATTACACCTTTAATCCCTAGAGGATTTTAGGGTTGAAGCATACTGGTAAGGGTTTAATAAAACGATTAAACCCTTACCATTTAAAATGGAGGCTGTGCTTAAAAATGCTGCTTCCGCAACACACTAACTTTTAAATATTCGTAGAAATGAAAAGGGTCTATTTAGATAATGCGGCCACAACGCCTTTAGATGCGGCAGTAATCGCAGAAATGACAAACGTGATGGAAAACTATTTCGGTAATCCATCTGCCATTCATGCGCTTGGTCGTGAGGTGAGAACGCTTGTAGAGAAAGCCCGTAAAACCGTTTCTGGTCTGTTAAATGCATCTCCATCCGAAATATTTTTTACTTCCGGAGGTACCGAGGCTGATAATACAGCTATCCGTTGTGGAATTTCAGCCTATGGAATTAAACATGCCATTACTTCAAAAATAGAACACCACGCTGTTGAGCATACCTTAAATACGATGCTTAAAAATGGTGAAATTGATAAATTAAGTTTCGTTAATATCGACGAAAAAGGGAATATCGATTATAACCATTTAGAAGAACTGCTTCAAAACAATGAGCGTACTTTCGTTTCATTAATGCATGCCAATAATGAGTTGGGTACATTGACTGATATGGTTAAAGTTGGCGATATCTGCGAAAAATACAATGCCATTTACCATGCCGATACGGTGCAAACCATGGGGCATTATCCGCACAATGTAAGAGCACTTAAAGCACATTTTATTGTTTGCGCAGCACACAAACTCCACGGACCTAAAGGCGTTGGCTTTTTGTATGTAAACAGTAACATTAAAATTCCACCGATGATTTATGGTGGTGCACAGGAGCGTAACATGCGCGGTGGTACAGAAAATGTTTACGGTATTGTGGGTTTGGCAAAGGCTTTAGAAATTGCTTATGCAGAAATGGATCAGCATCAGACCTATATTCAGGGCTTAAAAGACTATCTGAAAACACAATTAATCGCCGAAATCCCTGGAATTGCTTTTAATGGCGAAACCGAGGCCGATAAAAGTTTGTATACAGTATTAAATGTATCGTTTCCGGAGATGGATATGGCCGATATGTTGTTGTTTAATTTAGATATCAATGGTATCTGTGCATCTGGCGGCAGTGCATGCTCTTCTGGTTCAAATATTGGTTCGCATGTGTTAAATGGTATCAATGCCGATCCGAACCGTCCTTCGGTGCGTTTCTCATTTAGCAAATACACTACAAAAGAAGAGTTAGATTACGTAATCGAAAAAGTTAAAATGGTAGTCAAGCAGAATGCTTTAGCTTAAAATATCATCAACCAAA
Organism: Pedobacter folensis; assembly: GCF_056490665.1. Lineage (NCBI taxonomy): Bacteria > Pseudomonadati > Bacteroidota > Sphingobacteriia > Sphingobacteriales > Sphingobacteriaceae > Pedobacter > Pedobacter folensis. The sequence continues at coordinate 1,790,292 of NZ_JBWJIF010000001.1, read as the reverse complement.
TAGGAGAGTCTCAATGAAAGTTGGGACTTTTTTTTGGCATGGCGCCTAATCTATTCTGCGCCTTGCAGCCCCAAATAGTTATGCTGGCTGTGCCACCTAAACCTGATCGGAACGAACACGAAGTAAAGTGAAGAGCAGGACTTTACCTGCCTAAATATCACTATGCTTGATTTCCAAAACAATAACCATAATTGAATCGATAGGAAAGTCTCAATGAAAATTGGAACTTTTTTGTAGGAAAAAATTTTAATCACGATTTTTTTTGGAAAGCAAAGACAGCATTTCATTTTAAGGTTAGTCCTGCTTTCCATTTCAAATCCTCGCCCGATGAAAATCGGACTGCGGGTTTTCCATTTCAATCAGATTTACAAACTGAAACCAGTACTGCTATTGAGGGTTTAATGGTATGGCGCCTGATCTACTCTGCACCTTACAACCCCAAATAGTTATACTGGCTGTGCCACCTAAACCTGATCGGAACGAACATGGAGCGTAGCGAAGTAAAGTGAAGAGCAGGACGGTATTAGCCTAACGGCACTGTGGCTGATTTCCAAAATAAACAATCAATTTTGAATTCATCTGCTACTCACTATTTAAGCTATAAAAAACTCTTGCAAAACTCAGAAATAAAACTTATATTTAATTAAGATAAAGGCAATCCACGCCATTTTAATGTAGTTCCAGAACGAAACCTTATCAAATTCCCCGTGGTATAAGGTTAAGCAAATTTTTAATAGCTTTTTTTACTTATGCATTGTGCAGTTAGAAAGGCATTCTGATTAAAATTGTTAACCCTGAAAACTAACCATGTTTTCAACAATCTATATCGTCATGGAAAAGAGCCAAAAAAATCAAAATCTAGAGAACGCGAAGCAGGAAGAAAAATTAAATGAAGAAAGGAAACACATTTACAAGTTTATCCTTAATCCATTTTCGTTTGAATCTTCAAATCATTTCAACAAAATCCATAAAAGAAGATTTCATTCTTTCGGTTGCATTCATGAATTAGGAAAACTTCCCGGAGCAATGTTGTAATTGCGACAGATAAACATAATTAATTTATACAAGTGGCTTTTCTGAGGAGAGGCAGATACTTCTTTGTGTGATGCGTTAACGCTTTGGTTGATTACCAAACAACCAATGTGATTGTATCGCACTAGTCTTAGCGTCTCGCTAAGACTTTATTTTTGCTACTGCACTTAGTCTTAGCGTCTCGCTAAGACTTTATTTTTTCTACTGAAACGTAAAGAACAAGATTAATTGATAGGTCTGAGGTCTTAGCGTCTCACTAAGACCAGAAATTGGTCAGCAATAATCCCATTCCCAAAACAACTAAGAAAAACAATCTTATTTTTCACTTGTTTCTTTAATACATCAATTTACAATACTATGGAAACAAATAAAGAAAAAGGTAAAGTTGTTGAAAACGATTTACTTGATAAAACAGCAGAAGATATTAAAGCGGATAGAACATTAGATGAAAACAAATCATCAAAAGTGTCAACCAATTTGTTTAATAAAGATAAAGACCGTAAAAACAATTCGTTTGGTCCGGGGCACGAGCCGGGCACCACACCGGGTTCGGGAATATAATTGCCCGGAATATAATTTACGAACAAAATGATTAAATTTAAACCACGGCATTTGCTGTGGTTTTTTAGCTAAATCCCAAAATGGAAAGAAGAAATTTTATCAAAAATTCGGCATTGGCGATGGCCATGCTGTCAGTTTATAAAACAGATGTTTTTGCACAGCAAGAATTGCTACGCGCGTATAACTTTAAAGCATTGCGCAATAATGTCGGCATATTTACCGAGCAGGGTGGAACAATCGGGTGGTTAAATTCGAGTAATGGGTTTGTGGTGGTAGATGCACAATTACCAACTTCGGCACCCCATGTGATCGAAGAACTAAAGAAACTGGGTGAAAAACCTTTCAAATACCTGATTAATACCCACCACCATGGCGATCATACCGCCGGGAATATTTCATTTAAAGGTTTGGCTGAAAAAGTTGTGGCGCATCAAAACTCGCTGGTGAACCAGAAAAGAGGAGCAGAGAAAGCAAATAATTTAGACAAACAGTTATTGCCCGATACCACTTTTGGAACAAAATGGACCGCAAAGGTAGGAGACGAAAACATAAAAGCCTACTATTATGGCTCTGGTCATACCAATGGCGATGCAGTTTATCATTTTGAGCACGCAAATATTGCACATGTAGGCGATTTGGTGTTCAATCGTAAATTTCCTTATATCGACAGAGAAAATGGCGCACACATCGGCAATTGGATTACTGCACTGGATAAAATTTTAGCGCAGTTTGATAACGATACCTTATTTATCTGGGGGCATAGCTTAGATCCAGAAAAAGTGACCGGAAACAAAGCAGATGTTAAAGCTTTTCAAAATTACCTTCAAAATCTTTTAACTTTTGTAAGCGGAGAGATTAAAGCCGGCAAAAGCAAAGAAGACATCTTAAAAGCAACTACCATTCCAAATGCATCAGAATGGAAGGGTGAAGGTATTCAAAGAAGTTTAGGTGCCGCTTATGATGAGTTGAAAGGAGTTTAGAAGATTTTCGTCATTGCGAGAAGGCTTTTTCAGCCGACGAAGCAATCTTATAAGCGGTAACTATTATCGTGTCCTAATTTATTGGAAAGTAATTTTCTTGCTAATAAATTTTTGAATTAATTAATTCCATTGACAATCTTTCGACTCAAATACTATTGAAAGAATCCAATAGAGTGATCGTCATTCTCGCCTAGGCGGGAATTAAAGCTTATTGCATTAAGGTTCCCAATCAAGTTGGGAATGACGATTCCACGCAATATATAATTCATTACCACCCTGTCATCGTTATAAAATAAATTATCCTTCAGGATGACAACCTTGGAATTTGGTGTCCATGTAAAGAACAACCAAATCTTTTTTCAATTTATAAACGTTCTATATTTAAAATAATCCTTTCAACGTCATTGAATTACCGTAGGCTTTAGTCTTTAACAACTATATTTGTTACAATTCAAAATCTACAGCTCATGGATGATTTTATCGCAGCCCGTTCCCAGATGGCCTTATCGTTAGGCTTCCACATCATTTTTTCCTGTATTGGCATGGTTATGCCTTTCTTTATGGCTGTTTCGCATTATAAATGGCTTAAAACAAGCGATGAGGTATATAAAAACCTCACTAAAGCCTGGAGTAAAGGAGTAGCCATATTTTTTGCTACCGGAGCGGTATCAGGCACCATGTTATCTTTCGAACTTGGTTTGTTGTGGCCAAAATTTATGGATCATGCAGGACCCATATTCGGAATGCCTTTTTCGCTTGAGGGAACAGCCTTTTTTATCGAAGCCATAGCCTTAGGTTTTTTCCTGTATGGCTGGAACAAGTTAAATAAGTGGTTCCATTGGTTTACCGGCATGGTGGTAGGTGTAAGTGGTTTAGCATCCGGAATATTGGTGGTTGCTGCAAATGCCTGGATGAACAGTCCGGCGGGTTTTGATTTTGTAAACGGGCAATACCTTAATATCGATCCCATACAGGCCATGTTCAATAAAGCATGGTTTAGCCAGGCTTTACACATGTGTTTAGCCGCATTTACTGCTACAGGCTTCGCTGTGGCAGGTGTACATGCCTTAATGATCCTGAGAAATCGTAATGCAGCATTTCATTTGAAAGCTTTTAAAATAGCGGCCATATTTGCCTGCATTGGCGCATTATTGCAGCCTTTAAGTGGCGATATTTCGGCAAAAGATGTAGCCAAAAGGCAGCCTGCTAAACTCGCTGCCATGGAAGCTTTGTATAAAACTGAAAAACCTGCTCCACTCTTAATTGGTGGCATTGTAAACGAGAAAGATAAAACGGTAAAAGGTGCAATCGAAATCCCCGGTGCTTTAAGTTTTCTGGCCCATGGCGATTTCCAGGCTGAGGTTAAGGGACTGGATCAGATTCCTGAAAACGAACATCCGCCGGTGGCCATTACCCATTATGCTTTTCAGATTATGGTTGGGATTGGTACACTGCTGCTCTTAGTATCCTTAACTTATTTCTTCATCTTATTTAAAAAGAAACCTTTAACCGAAAAACGTTGGTTATTAAAGCTATTCGTTATAGCCATTCCGCTTGGTTATATCGCTTTAGAGGCAGGCTGGGTAGTTACAGAGGTTGGGAGGCAGCCCTGGATTATTTACGGCATTATGCGTACTAAGGATGCGGTTACGCCAATGCCTGGTATTGCTTACTCCTTTTATATCTTCTCGGCCATTTACGTTTCGTTAAGCATCATAGTAACATTCTTGCTTTACCGGCAGATAAAAATGGTGCCCGTGCTGTATAATAAAACTGAAGAAAATAATCATTAACCACGGATGAAATTATGATCTGTGAAATCAAAACATCGGTGTAATCATTTTCAGATATGAAAGACGTTGTCATTACATTTTTATGCATGGCCATTCTGCTCTACTTTTTATTGGGTGGGGCTGATTTTGGTGCAGGGATTATCGAACTGTTTACTTCTACAAAAAACAGGAGCAGAACACGTAAAACCTTGTACCATGCCATTGGTCCGGTTTGGGAAGCCAACCACATGTGGCTGATTATTGCCATTGTGATTCTTTTTGTGGGTTTCCCACATATTTATACCACCATGTCGGTTTATCTGCATATTCCGTTGGCGATTATGCTCATCGGGATTATCGCGCGGGGTACTGCTTTTGTATTCCGTCATTACGATGCAGTCAAAGATGATATGCATTGGCTTTATAACCGCATATTCCGGTATTCGAGTTTTGTTACCGCACTTTTTCTGGGTATTATTGCCGGAAGCTTAATTTCGGGGCATATAAACACACAGGCGACTGATTTCTATACCGCCTATATTTCGGGCTGGCTGAACTGGTTTTCTGTTGCTGTAGGTTTGTTTACGGTTGCGCTTTGTGGTTTCCTTGCCGCGATTTACCTGATTGGTGAAACAAAAGAAGCTCATGATAAACGCCGTTTCATTAAAAAAGCCGAATTTATGAATGTGGCTGCGGTAGTTTTTGGCGCGATGGTTTTTATGGCTGCCCAAAGGGATGGAATTCCTTTGATCGACTGGGTTTTTAAAAGTAATGTAGGTTTATCGGCCATTGTCCTGGCAAGTTTATCGCTGGTTTTGTTGTGGTACTTACTGCTTAAGGGTAAAACGAAGGTATTGCGTATTTTGGCTGGCTTTCAGGTTACCATGATTCTGTTGGCCATTAGTTATGCGCATTTTCCAAATTTTATCCGTTTAAAAAATGGAGATGCCATTTCGCTTCTCGAAACCGTAGGACCTGAAAAAACAATTTATAGCTTAGGTTTAGCCCTTTTACTGGGCAGTGTGCTGATTTTACCTTTTTTGGGCTATTTGTTTTATAAGTTTCAGAAGAAAGAGGAGTAAAAGAGATATACATTAAGAAAAATCGTCATCTCGACTGAAGCGCAGTCCCGAACGTTCGGGAGAGAGATCTACCTAGATAGATTTCTCGACTGCGTTGCACTCCGCTCGAAATGACGATCCGAGGTAACAAAAAAGAGCACCTGTTTCCAAGTGCTCCTTTAAAAATGTATCCAAAATCTTTAGCTACAAGCCACCTTTTCTATTCGATTTCGTTTGTACCGGCCAGGTAGCTGGTTTTCCGGTACGCTCGTTTACAGGTAAATCTGTCGCTTTTTCATTAGAGGTTTTCTCAGGATCTTCGCAGGCCATATAAACCATAATGGCGGCTAAAATCACATTGCTTCTGATTTCGTCGAAAACCAGTTTATCGTAACTGTCGCGGTTGGTGTGCCAGGTATAGGTACCATAATCCCAGCTGGTAGAGCTTAAGGAATAACCCAATGCTCCGGCCGCAACAAAGGAGGCAAAGTCTGATCCTCCGGCACCCGGAGATCCAGGAAAACTGGTTTTGATCTGGTTTTTAATCGTATCTGGAACTGCAGCCAGCCAACGGGTAATGTAATCTTTCGATTTAGCGAATCCCTGGCCACCGATATTCACTACGCGGCCCGTACCATTATCCTGGTTAAACAAAGCCTGAAGATTGTTTACAATTTCGGGATGATCCTCTACAAATGCCCTAGAGCCATTTAAACCTTGTTCTTCGCTTCCCCAGTGACCAACCAGAATGGTGCGTTTTGGATTAGGATAAAATTTCTTTAGAATGCGCATGGCTTCCATCATTAAAATGGTACCAGAACCGTTATCAGTAGCGCCGCTTGCCCCATCCCACGAATCGAAATGTGCCGATAACATGACATACTCATTTGGTTTCTGTGTGGCTTTGATTTCAGCCAGGGTATTGAAGGTAGGTACTACGCCTAATTTCTTAGCTTCTGCTTCAATTCTCAGTTTAGGTTTATCACCGTTCAATGCTAGGCGGTAAACTAAGCCATAATCTTCAACGGATAAATCTAAGGTTGGGATTTTTTTAGTGTTTGCACCAAAAATTTTATCTACACCAAAACCCTGCGACCAGTTATTGATCACTACGGCTACTGCACCTGCATTTTCTATGGCTAAAGGAAGTGTTTTTGCGGTTAAACCAGTTTTGGCAATGCTGGCTGTCCACGCTTTGGCGGCATCGGCCTTTTCCTTTTTAAACTTTTCGAACAAATCTTTGGTGGCAAATTCTTCCCAGTTTTTTTCTGGTCGGCCGGAAAGCTGATTCATCGAAATTAATACAACTTTGCCTTTTACATTGGGTAACCATTTCTGGAAGGATATCGAATCTGTTAGGGCTGGAAGAATAATTGCCTCTGCATTAATTGCTTTACCATTGGTAGATGGACTCCAGGCCAATTGTGTACCTTCTAAGGTTCTCACCCGCGGGCTTATTAAATCGATGTGTGTAATGCCCCTTTCCCAGCCGGCCCATTCGCCCCATTTTTCATTTTTTGCTGAGATGCCCCAATCGCTATATTTTTTTACAGCCCAATCATTGGCTTGTTTCATTTGCGGAGAACCGACTAAGCGCGGTCCAACAACATCTAAAAGTTCGTGTGCAAGTTTTTCTAATTGAGAATTTTCATTCACCTCTTTTACAATGTTGTCGATTACTTTCTTGTCTTGCGCAAAAATGCTGGCCGAAGTGCACAGCAACAGTGCAGAAAATAGTAGTTTTTTATTCATAATAAGCTAGGGTTGATTATTTGATAAGCTAATTTATGAAATAAGGAGTGGGCTTAGCGGATGTTAATGGAAATGTTGCAAGAATCGGCGTGGGTCTGTATCACAAACCTAATTTCTCCGGATTTTGTCACGTTGAGCCCGTCGAAACACCTTTTATGGTGTTATGGAGCGTCCTTCGACATGACAAACTTATGTGATAAAACATTCTCTTCCTGGCACTTCTCTGTTTTTTCCTACATCCGTTAACTATTAATCCTAAAAACTACTTTTCTGTATCTTATCATGAAACGGCAAATACTCAGCAAGTGCTGCCGAGCCATACCAATTGTATAATTCTGGTTCCAGTAACTTGGCTTTTATGGCCGGATCGCTTTCCAGTAATTGTTTGGCTTCTTCGATCGATTTTGTATTTAACACAAAAATACCGCGGTAATTTTTGTCGTTTTTACCCATCGGACCAGCAACTACGAGTTTTTGCGCTTCAACCATTTTGCCCATGTTTGCCATATGGCCTGCGAATAAACTATCTGTTTTGGCTTTTGTTGCTGTGGTGTTTGTGCCTGATTTCAAAATAACGAGCACATACATTTTCATACCATAATTATCGGCACCAAGTTTTTTGGCTAAGGCTTCATCGTAAGGCACTTTAGCTTTTTTCTCCTGCGCTTGTGTGGCGAAAGTAATGGTGATTAGGGAGATTAACAGAAATATCTTTTTCATTTTAGTTATGGTTTGGTTAGTTTAAAAATAAGAAAAATTTTGGTGTATATTATTACCTCCCTCGGAGGGGTGCGAGAAGGCGGGGTGGTTCAATGCTTTTGGTGGAAGTACCCCCTCTAAAGAACTACAACACTATTTAATTAAACCTGATTGCCGCGGTCCCGATGTAAAATAGGGAGAAGCAAAAAGCAGGACTGAATTAACCTAAGTTATTCAAGCCCTGCTTTTCTAAATATTATGAATTCAATTTTTGGTACCCAGACCAATGAACTAATGGCTAATGAACTATTGAACCAGCTAGTTGTTCATCATTTTAATAAAAGCGCCCAGTTTAGCTTTCATGGCTCTTCTATCTACAATAAAATCGAGGAAACCATGTTCGAGAACGAATTCTGAAGTCTGGAAACCTTTCGGTAAATCTTTTTTAATGGTTTCTTTAATTACCCGCGGACCAGCGAAACCGATCAGTGCGCCTGGTTCTGCGATATTGATATCGCCTAACATCGCATATGAAGCCGTTACACCACCTGTAGTTGGGTCGGTTAATAAAGAGATGTATGGCACTTTAGCCTGACCCAATAAAGCGAGTTTGGCTGATGTTTTAGCCATTTGCATTAATGAAAATGCGGCTTCCATCATACGTGCACCACCTGATTTAGAAATCATCAGGAAGGGCACTTTATGTTTAATGCTGTAATCGATCGATCTTGCAATCTTTTCACCTACAACTGAACCCATAGAACCGCCGATAAAAGCGAAATCCATACAGGCAATTACCAGGTCTTGCCCTTCAATTTTACCTACACCCGCACGGATAGCGTCTTTTAAGCCTGTTTTAGCCTGACTTTCCTTAATTCTATCGGTGTAAGGTTTGTTATCGTTAAAGTTTAAAGGGTCGCCTGATGTTAGGTTAGGGAACAGCTCTTTAAATTCGTTATTATCAAATAAAACCTCGAAATATTCTTTTGAGCCTACTCTCAGGTGGTAATCACAGTAATGGCAAACGTATTTGTTTTCCTGAAGTTCTGCCTGATGTAGCGGTTTTTTACAATTTGGACATTTATTCCACAACCCATCTGGTGCTTCTTTTTTCTCCTCTGTTGTAGTAATGATACCTTTTTTTTCTCTCTTAAACCAAGCCATATAATTTTTTGAAGAATTGGATTGCAAAGAAACGAAAAATATAATAAAGTCGAACCTTATTAAAGGTAAAAATAGTTTATGGTGAGTTGGTTGATAACCAATTGTTGAAATAATCGAAAACTGGTATTTGCTTATGGCCAACTGCGAATTGTAAACTTAAGTGTGTCTTTTTTACACTAAGGATAATGTGTTTTTTACACTAAATAGGCCTTATTTTGCTGTTAGGCAAATAATTCTGTTGTCAGAAAAGCTTGGAATGTTATTTTTTTTTATAACTTCGGACTTAATAAAATTAACAAGAAATGAGTTTAAAAGGCTACAAAGGCGTAATTTACGGAGATGCCGTTCAAGAATTGTTTGAGCAGGCTAAAAAACATCAGTTTGCTTTACCAGCAGTTAACGTAACCGGTACAAATACGGTTAATGCGGTATTGGAAACTGCTAAGGCAGTAAATTCGCCTGTTATGATTCAATTATCTAATGGAGGTGCACAGTTTTATGCCGGCAAATCTTTAGATAATGAGAAATTGCAAGCATGTATTTTAGGTGCTGTATCGGCAGCTAAACATGTACATTTATTGGCAGAGCATTATGGTGTTGCCGTGGTTTTACATACTGACCACGCCGCTAAAAAATTATTGCCTTGGATTGATGGACTTTTAGACCACGGTGAAAAATTCTTCGCTGAAACCGGAAAACCTTTGTTTTCATCACACATGTTGGATTTATCAGAAGAGTCGATCGAAGAAAACATGGAAATTTCTGCTAAATACTTAGCACGCATGGCTAAAATGAATATGACTATCGAAATCGAACTTGGTGTTACAGGTGGTGAGGAAGATGGTGTGGATAACAGCGATGTAGACAGCTCTAAATTATATACTCAGCCTAGCGAAGTGGCTTATGCTTACGAAGAATTAAGCAAAGTTTCGCCTCGTTTTACTGTGGCTGCTGCTTTTGGTAACGTACATGGTGTTTATAAACCAGGTAACGTAAAATTGCAACCGGTAATTTTGAAAAACTCTCAGGATTTTATCAAAGAAAAATTCAGCTTAACTGCAGAGAAACCAATCAATTTTGTATTCCACGGTGGTTCTGGTTCTACCCAGGAAGAAATCAGGGAAGCAATTTCTTATGGTGCAATTAAAATGAATATCGATACCGATATGCAATGGGCATTTTGGGAAGGTATTTTAGAATACTACAAAAAGAACGAAGCTTATCTTCAAGGCCAGATTGGTAACCCTGATGGTGATGATAAACCAAATAAAAAATACTACGATCCACGCGTTTGGTTACGTAAAGGTGAAGAAACTTTCGTGAAGCGTTTAACTACTGCTTTCGAAGATCTAAACTGTATTAATGTAAACGACAAGCTTTAAGGGAGTAAAAAATGTTGTAAAGTTGAAAGGTTTTAACGTTGCAACAATTTTAACATTACAACTTTTCAACTAAAAACAAAAGCGCCATGGGTTTAAAAACTTATGGCGCTTTTGTTTGTTTTATGGTATATTTAAGCAAACAAATTGTAATGGCAAAATCTAAAAAGGATACCAAAAGGAATAATTTTTTCGAGAAATTCGCAAATGCAGCAACCAAGTTTACCGGTAGTTCTGTTGCGTTTATAGCCGCTACGGCAATTGTAGTTCTGTGGGCGGTAACAGGTCCGCTTTTCGATTATTCTGAAACCTGGCAATTGGTGATTAATACGGGTACCACCATCATTACCTTTTTAATGGTTTTTTTAATCCAAAAGGCACAGAATAAAGATGGTAAAGCCATTCAGCTAAAATTAAATGAACTGATTGCGGCACAGCAAGGCGCCAGCAACCGGATGGTAGATATTGAAGACCTGAGCGAAAAAGAATTAGATCAATTGCATAAATTTTACGTTACGATTGCCACACTTGCCAAAAAAGAGGCCGATATTCATTGCTCGCATTCGATTGATGTGGCCAAAGAGCTTAATGAAATGAAATTAAAATCGAATAAACACTTTAAACACCACGATAATGAGTCTACAAGTTCAAAAAGTTAATCATCCCGAAGATTTAGATAAAGTATTTGCTATCCGTAAGATTGTATTTGTAGAAGAACAGAACTGTCCGCCGGAACTGGAATGGGAACATGAAGAGGAGTCGGTACATTTTCTGGCTACCAGTAACGGACAGCCTTGTGGTGCCTGCAGATGGCGTAAAACGGATAATGGTTACAAGTTAGAACGTTTTGCGGTTTTAAAAGATTTTAGAGGACAGGGAGTTGGCCGAGCGCTCATAGCAGAAGCTTTATCTGATTTGCCGAAGGATGCGCATTATATTTACCTGAATTCGCAACTGGATGCCATGAGTTTGTACGCTAAATTTGGTTTTGTGGCTGAAGGCGAGCAATTTGAGGAAGCCGGGATACAGCATTTTAAAATGGTGAAAAAGGTTTAAGTTTTAAATACCAGTTTTGCTACTTAAGTTAAGCCAATAGCCCGGATACAATCTAATTAGACTGAAAAAATAGTATTGGTCTCACTATAAACTAAATTAATCGTAAAATACCTTGCTCGCACTAATGAAAAGAATACTCTTGACATTATCATTTTTTGGAATGGTAATGGCATCAAAGGCCCAGAAAATTGATACAGTCTATTTTGATTCAAAATGGGTAAAAACCGATAAGGCAAATAAACATTACTATAGAGTAATAAAAGAGGATACAGATCATAAAAGTTTCTTTATAAAAGATTTTTATAACACAGGTGCAATTCAAATGGAGGGAACTTATTCTTCACTTAATCCTGATATTAAAAATGGAAATTTCGTTTGGTTTTACCCAGATGGAAAGAAAAAAATGGAATCTGTATTTAAGCAAAACGAAATGATTAAAGTTGCAGAATGGGACGAAAGTGGTGAGTTAAAAAAAGGCCCTGATGTTGTTAAGGTAACAAATTCAGTAACAGGTGAAAAAGGAATGGCATTCATCGAACGGGCACCATCTTATAAAGGTGGAATTTCTGCACTTTCGGAATTTATTTCAAAAAATACAAAATACCCAAGGGAATTGGAAAAAGAGGGAGTAACAGGTAAAGTAGTTGTTCGCTTTACTGTAACCAAAGATGGTGATGTTATCGATCCGCAAGTAATTAATAGTGTTCATCCACTTTTAGATGCTGAGGCTGTCCGTGTTGTAAAATTGATGAAAAAATGGGAGCCCGGTAAGCAAGATGGAAAGTTTATTGATGTGAAATTCACTCTTCCTTTTAATTTTAACTAACTACCACTGAAATCCACATGTGGATGATCTTTGATATTCACTTAATGTTAAAAGATCGTAATACTTATTCCGTGTAAATCGGTGCTTCCGTGGCGAAAAATAGGCTTACCCAAATATCTTCCCTGATAAAACCATGGCCTCGTTCCATTTTTCCATGTTCAGATTCAAATTTTCTCCTTTCGTATTCAAAAAGGTAATTACATCTTCGGTTGCAATGTTACCGGTGAGGTCATCTGCAGCCATAGGGCAGCCGCCAAAACCTTTTAAAGCCGAATCAATGCGTTTTACGCCCGAATGATAAGCCGCTTCTATCTTTTCGAAACGCTCAGCAGGAGTGGAGTGCAAATGAATGCCAATTTCTGTGCGGCTAAACCGGGAAATGAGTTTAGGTAGAATATTTTCTATCTTTTCCGGTGTCGAAATGCCTACAGTATCTGCTAAAGATAAAATCTCCACACCTTTACTCACCAGTACATCAGCCCACTTTTCTACAATTTCGTAATTCCATTCATCGCCATAAGGATTACCAAAACCCATTGACAGGTAAACCACTGCTTTTTTATTGTTTTTGGCGCACAGAGAGAGCATTTCTTCCACTGTATTCAATGATTGTTCGATACTTGAATTGGTGTTGCGCTGCTGGAAGGTTTCTGAGATCGAAAATGGAAAACCAAGGTAATTTACCGCTTCATGTTTTACAGCGTCTTCTACGCCTCTTAAATTGGCTACAATGGCCAAAAGTTTGGTAGAAGTATTGCTTAAATCCAATTGTGCCAAAACTTCGGCTGTATCGGCCATTTGCGGAATGGCTTTTGGCGACACAAAACTTCCAAAATCGAGCGTGTCGAAACCAACCTGTAACAAAAGGTTTAAATATTCGGCCTTAAGTTTGGTTGGAACAAAATCGTGTAGTCCCTGCATGGCATCGCGTGGACATTCTACTAATTTGAAGTTGTTTTGGCTCATGTTTTTGGTTTAACCGCAAAATGCGCAAAGTTTTTCGCAAAGAAAAGAAGAAACAGGAAACAAATTTTTATCATCAAAGTTACCTTAAAGACTAAAGAAGACTAAAGACTAAGAAACCTTAACTTCTTCTTTTACTGTCGGTACCTCATTCCTATAATCAACACTACGGTCTTTGGCAAAGGTTCTGATAATTAAACGCGTTCCTCTATCGTAACTGAAATAACTCCACACCCAGTTTACGAAAACAATAATTTTGTTTCTGAAGCCCACCAAAGTCATTAAGTGAACAAACATCCAGGTAAACCAGGCGAAAACCCCTTGAAAACGGACTTTTCCAATATCTACCACCGCTTTGTTTCTCCCTACTGTAGCCATAGAGCCTTTATCGAAGTATTTAAATTTCTCTAAAGGTTTATTTTCTTTAATGTTGATCAGGTTTTTGGCCAAATGATGTCCTTGCTGGATGGCGGCAGGTGCAACCCCCGGGTGGCCATTAGGGGTTTCTTCATCAATAATAGCGGCAACATCGCCAATGGCATATACATTTGGGTAACCCACCACTAAATTTTGCGTATCCGTTTTCAATCTACCACCACGAACAATTTCTGCTTTATCTAAACCAGCCAGTACTTGTCCTTTAACACCCGCACTCCAAATTACCGTAGCACTCAAAATCGGTGGTTTGTCCTGTAAGGTTAGGGTATGACCGTCGTAACCTAGTACCCTGGTTTCGTTCATTACCTGAACGCCCATATCGGTAAGGAAATCTTTTGCTTTTTGCTGTGCCTGCGGCGACATGACGCCCAATAATTCCGGCGAATTTTCGATGAGGTAAATATTCACCTTACTAAAATCCATTTCGGGATAATCGTTCGGAATAACGTGTTTTTTCAGCTCGGCAATGGCTCCGGAGGTTTCAACTCCTGTCGGACCACCGCCAACTACCACAAAGTTTAATAGGGCACTCTTTTTATCTGCATCTTTTTCAATCAGCGATTTTTCGAAATTCTGTAAAATCAAACTTCTTAAATCCAATGCTTCCGGAATTGATTTCATGGGCATTGAATTGGCTTCAATTTCTTTATTGCCAAAGAAGTTACTGGTAGAGCCTGTGGCGATCACCAGATAATCGTAATTGATTCTACCGATATCGGTTTGTAAACAGTTTTCGGCAGCATTTACTTCGGTCACCTTGGTCACGCGAAAAATCAGGTTTTTTTGACCTTTAAAAATCTTGCGTAAAGGGAAAGCGATCGAATCGGCTTCCAAACCGCCTGTAGCTACCTGATAAAGTAAGGGCTGGAAAGTATGGTAGTTATGTTTATCGAGCATCACCACCTGAAAGGGTTTGTTTTTTAATCGTTTAGCTAACTCAATTCCGCCAAATCCACCGCCAACTATAACTACTCTAGGGTATTCGCTTTTAGGAAGTTGTAAATCCATTTTGTATCGGTTTATCTATTGCTAATGTAACAAAAAGATAGCCAAAAGGTTTAAAAAGTGAGGTTTTGGCAGTTATTCTGATTTAATCGTGAAGATATAACGCTGGTATGACGAACATGGGTTTTGTAGGTTTTAAGCACCATTTTAAGTTAATTAAACCTGATGGTAGTGGGCATCCCGATCCTTCATCGGGATAAAACGAACAGCAGGGCTATCGGAACCGAAGAGCTACAGGTATTGCTTTTCAAAAACCAAAAAATAAAACAGACCACTTTGTGTTCTTTGTGCCTTCTTGGTAACAAAAAAGCGCATAAAAAAAGCGCCCCGATAAATCGGAGCGCTTATATATTTTAAGAAAATTAATCTCTTATTTTTTCTCGGCTGAGCTACCCAAATCGATTACGATAGGAGTAGAGATACATAATGATGAATATGTACCGATGATACGGCCAATTAACAATGCGAAGATGAATCCACGGATGCTATCGCCACCGAAAATAAAGATTACCAATAACACGAAGAATACGGTTAATGAGGTTAAGATGGTACGACTTAAAGTACTGTTCAACGCGAAGTTGATTAAGTTGTTACGCGCTTCGCCATGTAAATCTTCTTTACCAGATTCTTTTAGTTTCTCACGGATACGGTCGAATACAACAACGGTCTCTGTCATGGTGTAACCCATTACCGTTAAAATTGCCGCGATAAAATCCTGACCAATTTCTAATGAGAATGGCATAATACCATCTAAAATAGTGTAGAAAGATAATACCATTAACACATCATGGAACAATGCGATTACCGCACCTAAACCATACTGCCATTTTTTGAATCGTACCACGATGTAGATAAACATGAATAAACATGAGATCAATACTGCGTAGAATGCACCGTTTACGATATCACTTGCAATGATAGGCGTTACTTTTTGTGAACTTACGATTTCATATTTAGAACCGGCTAAACCTTTGTTTAAAGCGTCTTCTACAACTTTATCAGTTTTAATGTCCTGATCTTCGATGTGGAAAGTAGTGGTGATTTTTACCTGACTATCTTCACCTGCAGTTTTAACCTCAGGCGTTTCGTTACCGAAAACAGGGTTTAACTTAGCTTTTAAATCTTCAGTGTTAACTGCTTTATCGAAGTGAACTAAATAAGTTCTACCACCTTTAAAGTCTACACCTAAGTTTAAACCGCCATTTTTGAAATACATACCAATACCGGCAATAATAATGATGGTAGAGATTACGTAGTAAATTTTACGACGGCCAACAAAGTTGAAACTGATGTTTTTAAAGGCGTTACGTGTAATGCTGTTATCGAAACTTACATCAATTTTGCGGTTTAATAACGATTCGAAAACTACTCTCGAAATGGCTACAGCTGCAAATAATGAAGAAAGGATACCGATACATAATGTAGTTGCGAAACCTTGAACCGGACCGCTACCGAAAACGTAAAGGATAGCACCTAAAATGAATAAGGTAACGTTTGAGTCAATAATTGATGGCATTGCATGTTTAAAACCCTCTTTAATTGCAGTAGCCGTGTTCTTGCCATGCGCAAGCTCTTCACGTACACGCTCAAAAATAAGGATGTTTGCATCTACCGATAAACCAATGGTTAATACGATACCAGCAATACCAGGTAAGGTTAATACTGCACCAAGTGATACCAAAATACCAATGATGAAGAATAAGTTGATTAACAATGCAAAGTTAGCAACCCAACCCGCACGGTGATAATACAACGCCATGAAGATTAAGATTACGATAAAGGCAATTACGAATGAGATTAAACCATCGTGAATAGCTTGTGCACCTAAAGTTGGACCAACTACGTAGCTACCTGCAATACGCGCAGGAGCAGGTAATTTACCAGCTTTTAAGATGTTAGATAAATCTTTAGTATCTGCTTGTGTAAAGTTACCGGTGATTGATGAAACACCACCAGCAATTTCGTTCTGAACGGTAGGTGCAGAATAAACCTGGTTATCTAGTACAATGGCAATAGATTTTTTGTTGTTTTGATCAGCGGCAGCTTCAGCAGTAATTTTTTTCCATTTAGCAGAACCTTCACTGGTCATGTACATGGTTACTTCTGGTTTACCTTTTTGATCAAAGTCAGCACGCGAATCGCTGATTGCCTCACCACCTAAATCTGGTTTACCATCAGCACTCACCACTTTAATTGCATATAATTCGAAAATTTTCGAACCTTCTCTAGGTTTAACGCTCCACATAAATTTCATCGTAGATGGAATAGATGCAGCAACTTCAGGAAGTTTTAAATAAGCATTAACCTTTGCAGTATCTTTTTGTAGCGACATACCCACAACTGCACCAGGCATTAATTGTTGTTGTCCGTTTTCACCCTGATAAATTGGAAGGTTAAGAACAGCATATAATGGGTTAGATTTAATCAGTTCGGCTTTAACCGCACTGGTATCTTTTTTACCTAAACCAGCAAGTTTGCCACCTTTAGCAGTAGTATCTTTAGTCGCAGCTTTTTCTAAACCGGCTAATTTACCACCAGCAGCAGCTGTTGTATCTTTAGTTGCAGGTGCATCAGTTTTTAATGTTGCAGCTAAAATTTTATTAATGTTTTCTAACAATGGCGCAACTTCCTGTACCTGGTATACTTGCCAGAACTGTAATTCGGCAGAACCTTGTAAAAGTTTAGCAATACGCTCTTTATCTTGTACACCTGGCATTTCGATTAAGATACGGTTACTACCTTCTTGTTTTTGCATGTTCGGACTCACTACGCCGAAACCATCGATACGTGAACGTAAAACTGTAAATGAACGATCGATAGCACTGGTTGCTTCTTTTTCTAAGAAAGATTCAACATCGCCATTGCTTGCGCTAGGTTTTAACTGAGATGCATTATCCTGGTTAGAAAAATAATCTGCAAGTTTTACTCCAGGGCTTAATTTTTCGAATTCATCAACAAAAATTTTGATGTAATCTTTACCACCGGCATTTAACTGGATCTGTGCATTCTGAACGGCTTTGTTAAAGTTAGCATCAGTAGGGTTACCCGCTAATGATTTAACCAACTCCGCTAACGATATCTCCATCGTTACGTTCATTCCGCCTTTTAAGTCTAAACCCAAATTAATCTCTTTCGCTTTTACCTCTTGATAAGTAAATCCAACTACAGGATAAACTTTCACGGTACTCATCGAATCTAAGTAAGCCTTTTCTTTGGCTAAATCACCCTTCGCAGCGTTTTTTGCGTCTTTTTCTACCTTGGATGCTACCAAAGTAAAAGAAAGTGCGTACGCACAAACGATAGCTAATACTATCGCTATAAACTTAATAAAACCTTTTCCTTGCATTGTTTGTTTAAAATAATTTTGTCTTTCGCTGTTTTTTAACAAGTCGGCAAATCTAATTAAATTTTTAAATTATAGAACCCCTTAATTGATAATTTATTAACATTAATTTTTATCGGGCAATAATCTCATTTTTTGTCTGCTAATCCTTTTACTAAATACCTGCATTTTGATGCTATCATGATTGGGAAAAGCAGGTGCAGCACTTTTGGCTTTGGTTAGGTCCCGCTAATGTTTCTGCCCCGATAGAAAAATCGGGGGCATCCACGTATATCGGGTTTAGCTGGCAGGGGAAGAAGCGCTTCTTTGAGATTACGTCATTGCGAGAAGGAACGACAGCCTGTCCCGACCTTTCGGGGGAGCAATCTTACAACGATCGCTGTTTGCTAAAGCGTTGAGATTGCTTCGTTGGCTGAAAAAGCCTCCTCGCAATGACGACCTAACAAATTAAATCCTTTCTAAAACCTCAAAAGTATAATCGTATTTATTCTTTTCGTCGGCCTGGTGCGGTTCGCTGCTTATTAATTTCCATTCGTTGCGGTCAATTTCAGGGAAAAAAGTATCCGCATCAAAATTATGATGGATGGTGGTTAAATAAAGGGTTTGTGTTTTTGGCAAGGCTTGTCTGTAAATTTCAGCGCCACCTACAATAAATACAGGTTTATCTTCCGTTTGGGTAATGGCTAAAGCTTCATCCAAACTGTTTACTACTTCAACGCCTTCAATTTTTAAATCCGGATCTCTGGTAATCACTATATTCCTGCGGTTTGGCAATGGTCTGCCTACAGAATCAAATGTTTTGCGACCCATTACTACGGTATGTCCCGATGTAGTTTGTTTAAAAAACTTTAAATCGGCCGGCATGTGCCATAAAAGCTGGTTGTTTTTGCCTATTGCAAAATTTTCGCCTACTGCTACAGCGATGGATAACCCCAACCCCTGAAGGGGCTTTTCCGTTCCATCGTTCAGCCCATCCGCCCCTAAAGGGGAACTTGAATTTCCATCGTTCATGTGTAGTGCTTAATCTCTATATTATTGTTTTATTGCTATCTTTTCCCTTATGTCTTTAGCTCCCCCCTTCAGGGGGCTGGGGGGGTTATACCGCCACTATTCCTTTAATATGCGGATGCGCTTCGTAATTCTCCAATGTAAAGTCCTCAAACTTGAAATCGAATATACTTTTCACCTCAGGATTGATTTTCATCGTGGGCAGCGGTTTTGGTTCGCGGCTTAATTGCAGGTTGGCCTGTTCGATATGGTTATTGTACAAATGTGCATCGCCAAGGGTGTGGATAAAGTCTCCGGCCTCTAAACCACATACCTGTGCGACCATCATGGTCAATAAAGCATAAGAAGCAATGTTAAAAGGTACGCCTAAGAAAATATCGGCGCTGCGCTGATATAACTGGCAGCTTAATTTTCCATCAGCCACATAAAATTGAAAAAAAGCATGACAAGGCGGCAAAGCCATATTTTCGATTTCAGCCACATTCCAGGCGGAAACAATAATCCTGCGCGAATCGGGGTTGTTTTTGATGGTATTGATGATATTGGTGATCTGATCGATGTGTTGTCCATCGGGTGTTGGCCAGCTTCTCCATTGCGAACCATAAACAGGTCCCAGGTTTCCGTTTTCGTCGGCCCATTCGTCCCAGATCCGTACGCCGTTATCTTTTAGGTACTTAATATTGGTATCGCCTGTTAAAAACCAGATCAGTTCGTGAATGATAGATTTTAAGTGCAGTTTCTTTGTGGTCACCATCGGGAAACCTTCCTGAAGGTTAAAACGCATCTGATAACCAAAAACGCTTATGGTTCCGGTTCCGGTACGGTCGTGCTTTTGAGCGCCATGATCAAGCACATGCTGCATTAAATCTAAATATTGCTTCATACTGTTCTGATAATTTACAAATATCTAAAATTTATCAGGTGTTCAGAATCATTTTTATACACACTGACTAATTGTTAACATTGATTGGGCTTAGTCCCGACGTGAAGCCGGGACATACATAAAATTTGTATGTTTGCAAAACGGGCCGGTTGCTGGTTTTGGCACTATGGACTCAGGACTATTGACTCACGACTAAAATGTTATCTTTTCCCAACGCAAAAATAAATCTTGGTTTAAATATCACCGAAAAACGTGCTGATGGTTACCATAACCTCGAAACGGTTTTTTATCCGATTAATATTAAGGATTCGGTCGAAATTACCGATGCGGAAGAAACATCGTGCAAAATTCATGGCATTGATATTCCCGGCGATGCGAATGATAACCTGTGTGTTAAAGCCTATCAACTCGTAAAAAAGGATTATGATATTCCGGCACAGCAGATTAATTTATTGAAAAATATCCCTGTGGGAGCAGGTCTTGGTGGCGGATCGGCAGATTGTGCTTTCCTGATTAAATTGTTGAATGAGAAATTCAGTTTAGGAATGTCGGTTGATAAGATGGAAGGTTACGCCCGCCAGTTAGGGGCAGACTGTGCTTTTTTTATCGAGAATAAACCAGTTTACGCGTTTAATAAAGGCGACGAATTTGAAAAGTGCGAAATAGATTTGTCAGCCTGGTTTAAAGTTTTGGTAAAACCGCCTGTACACGTGAGTACGGCTGATGCTTATGCGCAGGTAAAACCGCAAAAACCTTTGCAATCGTTAAAAGAAATCATACATTTGTGCCCAACAACATGGAAAAATAAGGTTATCAACGATTTCGAGCCATCGGTATTCGCAAAGTATCCCCAAATTCGTCAAATAAAAACCAGTTTATACGATGCAGGCGCAACATTCGCTTTAATGAGTGGCAGCGGTTCGTCGGTTTTTGCAATTTTCGACCATCCGGTTAAATTGCCCGAACTGGAAGAAAATAACTTAGTATTTTATAATATTTAAATTAAGGTAGAGGGTTGGAAGGTAGAAGGCTTAAGGTCTTGATACCTGATACTTAATACTCGGTACGATTAATATGAACATAAATCTGATCCGCAAGAGCGGTAAATTTAATTTTGAAGCAGAAAACGAGAGCGGTTTTACTGTAGAGTTGGATGCAAAGGCTGCCATTGGTGGCGAAGGAAAAGGTTTCAGACCTATGGAGATGTTACTGATTGGATTAGGCGGCTGTAGTGGCATTGATATGGTAAACGTATTAACCAAGCAGAAAGAACCACTTGATGATGTTAAAATAGCGATTAAAGCAACCAGGAAAGATGAAGAAATGCCGCCAATTTTTGACGTCATTGATATTCACTTTGATTTATTTGGCGATTTAAGTGTTCAAAAGGTGGAGCGTGCACTACAAATGACCTTCGATAAATATTGCTCGGTATCGAATATCTTGGGCCGCTCTGCAACCATTAATTTTACTTACAAAATAAATAAGGTGTAGGGGGAGGTTTAAGATGCAGGGTTTAAGGTGTAGGGTTCAATCTCATATCTCAAATCTCACATCTCACATCTCAAATAGTATCTCACATCTCAATACACATATCTTACAATACAATGAAATCCGAAAATTTTGAAACCATAGCTATACGCACTCAAACAGAACGCAGTTTACACAAAGAACATTCATCGCCTATTTATCTTACTTCGAGTTATAAGTTTGAGGATGCCGAAGAAATGCGTGCCTTGTTTGCAAACGAAAAAGAGGGGAATGTATATAGCCGTTATTCAAATCCAAATACATCAGAGTTTATCGAGAAAATGTGCCTGTTAGAGGGCGCAGAAGATGGTTTTGCCACCGCTACAGGCATGGCGGCTATTTTCACCACATTTGGTGCTTTCCTGAAAAATGGTGATCACCTGGTTTCCAGCAGATCGGTTTTTGGTTCAACACACCAATTATTAACCAATGTTTTTTCTAACTGGGGCGTTACTTTTGATTATGCCGATTTAGATAAACCACAGGATTGGGAAGCTTTAATTAAGCCGAACACCAAAATGATCTTTGTAGAAACCCCATCTAATCCAGGTATCGACATTATCGACCTTGAATTTTTGGGCGACCTGGCTAAAAAACACAACGTATTATTAGTTGTCGATAATTGTTTTGCCACACCGTATCTACAACAGCCGATTAAATTTGGTGCACACATTTCTATCCACTCGGCTACTAAATATATTGATGGTCAGGGACGTGTGTTAGGCGGCGTTATTTTAGGTACTAAAGAATTAATCGCTGATGTAATTGGTTTTGCCCGTCACAGTGGACCAGCATTATCACCTTTTAATGCATGGATTTTATCTAAAAGTTTAGAAACGCTGGCCATCCGTATGGACCGTCATTGCGAAAATGCTTTAAAGGTTGCCGAATATTTAGAAAAACACCCGAAAATTAAACTGGTTAAGTATCCGTTTCTACCATCACACCCTCAGTACGATATTGCCAAAAAGCAAATGAAACAGGGTGGTGGTATTGTAACCATTGTGGTTGAAGGGGGTATCGATGCTGCACGTAAATTTATGGATGGCCTGCAAATGTTCTCGATCTCAGCAAATTTAGCCGATACCCGTTCAATTGCAACACACCCTGCTACCAGTACGCATAGTAAACTTACTGAAGAGCAGCGTAATGAGGTGGGTATTGAACAAGGTTCTATCCGTTTATCGATCGGTTTAGAACATATCAACGATATTTTAGCCGATATTGAGCAGGCACTGGCTTAAGGCATGATATCGTCATTTCGACCGTAGTGGAGAAATCTTTGTACTATGATAAAAGATTTCTCCATTTCGCTACGCTTCAGTCGAAATGACGAATTTTCTCAAGGAGATAGATATAAAATGATGATATAGCCTCTTTTTGATTTGATTAAGGCTGCTATTCGTATTTTGAAAAATCTACGGCAAATATGCAACGGTTAACCTGACTGCCATTTTGAGCGCCTGCATTGGGTTCAAACTCAGTTAAGCTCCATAGATATCCGTATTGCGTTTCAAGATATAAGGATTCAGCACCGTAAGGCCATCTGTATCGTACGGTATTGGTATCACCATCGGTATATCTTGCTAAACGAGCGGTTGACCCATATGATTCGCTCGGTGATCCGGTGCAGGAAAGCCAGGTTCTGTTACCTTTTCTAAAAACGCCTTGTATGCCATGTGCATGATCTGAAGTAAACAGACTGTTTTTTGGAACCACGGTTTGTATACCCGAATTCTGCACTTCGCCGGATGCGTTGATGGGAAACCCGAATATTTTAGGTACAATCGATGCATCTGCACTTCCGGCATAATATTGCCCTGTCCATAATTGATTATTCTCATAATTTACCTGTACCGTTGAAAAAGGATCTGCCTCGTTAATTTTATAATAACCGATTTGTGGCAGTATGTACCGGTAATTAAAAGCATAAAGATTACCACTGGCGTCTTTGCCGCACTTATTTTCGGTACCCGTGCCAGCGCTTACTTCTATAATTTTATCTAAATCGAATACCCTTAAGCCTAAACTTGTGCTGCTTAAATAAATTTTACCATTAAAATAAGCTATCCCGCCGGCGTGCACATTTAAGGGAGCGTAAGTGCCATATTGCGTATAATCCAATGTGCCGGTTGGAAGGGTATGCTGTACCAGTAAAATATGTCGGTAAGTTAAATAGGTGCTCGAGCTTGGGCTGATATCGATCAGAGTTATTCTCGATCCTTTGCTCTCTGCCGCATCTTTGGCATACCAGCTGACCAATAAATAACGTACACCATTCCTCGAAAAACCGGCGATTCCCTGAGGGCGCCATATAGCGGTGGTTTCATCATCTTCATTCCACCTGATACCTCTTACCCTGTTTTCTTCAGGAACATTAAAGCCATATACTTCGGTGTAAGCACTGCCGCCAATGGCCTGGCGGTTTTTATCAATTTGTGTTGGGTTTAAAAATGAAAAACCGGTGCTGATGTAGCCTGATGTATTGGTATAGGCATTTACACTTACGGCAGCGCTGGTTGCTGCTGTGGTGGCCAGCAACCTATTTTTTTTAAGACTTGCGGTGTCGGTGTCCGCTTCATTTAAGGTATTCTTTTTACAAGATACAGCTAACAAACATGGGGCCAGTAGCATCCAGATGAGTTTTCTTTGCATGGGTTCTTTAAGTTTAATGGTTTTTTTAGGTGAATAACTATCAATGGTAAAATTGAAGCAATTTAAATGGTATATGTAAACTTAAACCTCAGGCGGTGTTAAGGATTGGTTATATTGCCAGCACATAGCGTAAGTTTCAAATGGAAATAGAACCGGTGGATTGTAATGAACTTTTTTCACCGAAAAAACTATATTTGATCAATTGATCAAAACGTAACTTTAATGAAATTAAATACTTTTATCCTTGTGCTTGGCTTAGCATTTTTTCTTATTGCTAAATCTACCTTCGCACAAGTAAGCCTGGTCCCGCAACCTGAATCACTTCAACTATTAAAAGGTAACTTTATTTTTTCTGCCAGCACCGCCATTTCAGCAAATACGGATAGTGTTTTTTCAATAGCCATCCGGGAGATCAATCTGCTTAAAAAAGCCAGGGCAAATGGAGTTGCCAATAAAATTTTGTTTACCAAGGATGCAAACCTAAAGCCAGAGGCTTATCGTTTGCGTATTTCGCCAACACAAATAACCATTGCGGTAAGTGATAAGTTAGGTGCCTTTTGGGCAGTACAAACCCTTAAACAGCTGGCGGCTGCCAATGCTTTTAAAACTGGTAATACCTGGAGTTTACCCGCATTAGAAATTAATGATCAGCCGAAGTTTTCATGGCGTGGTATCCATTTAGATGTTTCCCGTCATTTTTTTGATATCGATTATCTTCACCGTTTTATCGACCGGTTAGCCTTTTATAAGTTTAATAAGTTTCACTGGCACCTTACCGATGATCAGGGCTGGCGAATTGAAATCAAGAAATACCCTGAACTAACGGCAAAAGGAGCGTGGAGAAAATTAAATAACCAGGATTCTGCCTGTTTAAAACTGGCTGCTACCAATCCTGATTACAATATTCCGGAGAAACATTTTAAAATGATCGATGGAGAAAAAATGTATGGTGGGTTTTATACGCAGGAGGAGATCAAAGAACTGGTATCATATGCAGCTGGTAAAGGGGTAGAAATTATTCCTGAGATAGATATGCCCGGCCACATGCAAGCCGCAACAAAACTGTTCCCCTGGCTAACCTCAACCGGATCAGTGCAAAGGGAAAAAAGTTTTACCGATCCCATTTGTCCATGTAAGGAAACTACTTTTGAATTTGCTGAAAATATTTTCAGAGAGGTAGCACACTTGTTCCCCTCGAAGTATATTCATTTAGGAGCAGATGAGGTTGAAAAAAGTAGCTGGAAGAATATACCCGAATGTGAGGCCCTGATGAAGCGCGAAAACCTTAAAAATATCGATGAAATCCAGAGCTATTTTGTTAAACGCATGGAAAAATATTTCAATAGCCTGGGCAAAAAACTAATTGGCTGGGATGAAATTTTAGATGGTGGCGTTTCGCCAACGGCCACTATGATGTATTGGCGCACCTGGGTGCCAACAGCTCCTAAACATGCGGCAGAAAAAGGAAATCAACTCATTATGACTCCGGGAGAGTTTTGCTATTTTGATGCACAACAGGATGCACATTCGCTGCAAAAAGTGTATGGATTCAATCCAACTGGTTTCGGCCTTACCGCAAACGAACAAAAATATGTTTTAGGCGGACAGGCCAATCTCTGGACAGAATATATCCCTTCAGAACAAAGGCTGGAATATATGCTTTTTCCGCGCATGTTAGCAATGTCTGAAGTATTATGGGGGCATCAACAGAATTTCGAAACCTTTAGCAGGAAAATGGATCAGCAGTTTGCTGTTTTAGATGCGATGCATATCAATTACCGTTTTACCGATCTTAAAGGTTTTGCCGAAAATAATGTTTTTCTGAAATCGGCAGCGCTTAAAATCGAGGCACCCAAAAATGCTATCGTGCATTACACCACTGATGGAAGTACACCAAAAATCAGCTCTCCAACATACATTAAACCCATTTATATTGATCATACCCAGACGATAAAAGCGGCCATATTTGGTGCTGGCGGAAGGATGGGCGATGTTTTTACTGCCAATTATGTACAAACCGATTATGTGGATGCCGTATCGCTGAATAACCCAAAACCAGGTTTGAATTTTAGCTATTATCCGAAATTTTACAAGGTTGTAAATTTAATCGCAGAGGCTGATAAAACGAAATCCGCAACCACAGCGGCTATCGAAATTCCGGTGGAAGATAAAGCCGGAAGTTTTGCTACGCGCCATAAAGGTTTCTTTTATGCAGCCGAAGATGGTATTTATTCGTTCTTTCTCCGTTCTGACGATGGAAGTGTGCTTAAAATGCAAAATAAAACATTAATTGATAATGATGGAATGCACTTTGCCATTGAAAAATCTGCACAAATTGCGTTGAAAAAAGGCTACCATCCTTTTGAACTTTTGTTTCTGGAAGGCGGCGGCGGATATACCCTGGAGCTGGAATACAGCATTAATGCAGGAAAACGTAAGGCTGTATCTCCGGCAGATTTTTTTATAGAATAACGGAATATTTTTTTACGATGAGCGACATTGCTTTTATTCTTTCCGAGCTGGAAGCCATCAGTGAGCCTGAGTATTTAAAAAAGATGGCTCATTTTGGAATCGATACTTCCAGGGCTTTTGGTATTCGCGTGCCTAATATCCGCAAGCTGGGCAAGCAGATTGGTAAAAACCAGGAGCTGTCTTTACTGCTTTGGGAGACCGGATTTCATGAAGCCCGGCTTTTAGCAACATTTATAGGCGATTATAAAGAAGTCGGAGAAGCGCAAATAAACGCATGGACGAAAGATTTTAACTCTTGGGATATATGTGATCAGGCTTGCGGAAATCTTTTTGTTAAAACGCCTTATTTTAAGTCGAAGGTTTTTGAGTTTGCTCAGGCCGAAGCGGAATTTGTGAAACGTACCGGTTTTGTGTTAATGGCCGAGGCGGCTGTACACCTTAAAAAAGAACCCAATGAAACTTTTTTAAGTTTCCTTCCGGTTATTGAAAGAGAGGCTTATGATAACCGGAATTTTGTTAAAAAGGCCGTCAACTGGGCGCTGAGGCAGATTGGTAAACGAAATGTTTTTCTGCATGAGTATGCCATCGAAACCGTTAACAATATCCTTGCTCAAAACAACAAAAAAGCAAACTGGGTAGCTTTAGATGCCTTGAGGGAGCTTAATAGCGATGCCGTACTGGCAAAGCAAGGGCTTTAGTACATCAGGTTTTAAACCGCTTACCGCCAAACGCTTCTCGCCAAACGCTTCTCGCCAAACGCTTCTCGCTAAACGCTTCTCGCCAAACTTTCTTACCCTACATCAACGTCTGCCAAACTTCGCTGCTGTAAATTTGTATCATAAATAAGAAAGGAAATTTATGTCACAGTTTATTTTGCACAAAGAAAACACCCGCGGTCATGCTAATCATGGTTGGTTAGATGCACACCATTCATTCAGTTTTGCTAATTATTACAATCCGGAAAGGATGCACTTCGGCGTTTTAAGGGTTTTAAATGATGACAGTATTGATGGTGGAATGGGCTTTGGCTCGCACCCACACGATAACATGGAAATTATTACCATTCCATTAGCAGGTGCAATTGCACACAAAGATAGTATGGGTAACTCAGCCGTAATTAAAAACGGAGAAATTCAGGTAATGAGTGCCGGAACAGGAGTTAGCCACAGCGAGTTTAATGCAAATGCAGATGAACAATTAAATTTATTGCAGATTTGGTTATTTCCGAACCAGAAAAACGTTACCCCACGTTACGATCAGCAAACTTTAGATGTTGCAGCAAGGCACAATAACTTCCAGCAGATTTTATCGCCAAACGCGGATGATGCCGGTATATGGATCCATCAGGACGCCTGGTTTTCGTTAGGAAAGTTTGATGAAGGTTTTGAAACCACATACCAAATCAAAAAAGCGGGAAACGGTGTTTATGCGTTCGTCATCAGCGGAGAAGTTACCATTAACGGACAGGTGTTGAGCAAAAGAGATGGATTAGGTGTTTGGGATACCGATAGCATCAGTTTTAAAGCCAATACTGCAGATGCAGAGGTTTTATTGATGGACGTTCCGATGGAATTGAATTAATTTAGAAGAATCGTCATTTCGACTGTAGTGGAGAAATCCTGAAGTAGAGATCAGGTATTTCTCCACCTTACTGCCAATGAAAAAATTGGTATTTCAGTCGGAATGACGATTTTTTTTGATCTACAACGATATTGCTTAAATTTAAAATATGCAAACTACTATACTTTATATCGGCCGCGATACAGAAATTACCGCAGTGATGAACCGCTTGTTAAATGCCCGGCCCGAATGGAAGGGTTTATGTGTTTGTAAAAATGAAGAAGCCATTTCCATTTGTAAAGAACAACAGGTAGATCTGGTTTTACTCGGAAACGGTATCGAAGCCCATTCGGAAGCCGAATTAAAAACCATACTACTTGCTTTAAGACCAGGGTTGAAAATTATCCAGCATTATGGTGGGGGTAGTGGCTTGTTGTATGGTGAGATCATGACCGCGATAAGCTAGGATTTTTAAGATGATAGGGTTTCAAAATCAGGGCTCATAAAATTCACTTCTTATCGGGCCCTAAATCTTGCTATCCCTAGATCACATTGGCCCTAAAATATATATTTATTATGCATTATTTGTATACTTAAGTCTTGCCATTCTCAGATCATACTAGTCATGTCTCTTGTTATCCGCGTGCTTCGTATTATAAACTCTTTTAAAAGTTAAGCTCCTACTTCCAAAATTGATTAACAATCCTACAGGCAGTTTATATGCTTCAAGGTAGTTAATCGCTTGGGCAAGATGTGCATCATTTAATTCTGATACAGCTTTCAATTCTAACATAATCGTATTTTCAACAAAAAAATCTACCCTTCTATATCCAATTTTTATATCACGATAAAAAATATTCATTATCATTTCTTCCTTGTAGGATAATTTCTCTATCCTCATTTCGATACCCAAGGCTTTTTGATAAATCTTTTCTTGAAAACCTGAACCTAGAAAAGAGTGGACTTTCATCGCGCACCCAATAATTCGGCCTGTTAAATCGCCATATTTCATATTAATAAATTAAAATTTACTGTAAGAAATAGGGATTCTCTTGTGAACTAAGATAAACTATATAATCCTAAAGTGCAATAATACTTAAACACAATGATCCTGAAATCCTGAAGCGCAATGATTCTGAAATTAATAATATTGGAAACATCATGATCTGAAATCCTGAAGCATGAAGCGCGATAATCATGGAATCCAATAATGCTGAAACATCATGATCCGAAATCTTGAAGCACAATGATCCTGAAATCTTATAATTCTATTCAATCCTGGCCCTAGCTAATATAATCTCTATCCTCGTCGCTCAATTCTTTTTTGTTCGAAACCGGTTGATTTCTTTCGATCTCATCATCATAACTGCTCACTGTTTTTCTGGGACGACCCACCACAAAACCGATAATAAAACCGATGATGATGCAAACACCAATAACCAAAAGTTTAGATACCGGAACTGTGGTAACCAGGAAATCAAAATCAACAGGTTCGGTATTCACCATTAAAAATATGGTCAGCAATGCAGTCAGGATAATGATGGAAATTGTTTTTGCGCTCATGGTTTTAAAAGCTATAATTAAATGAAAACTCTAATATCGGATTTTGATTGTAAATCTGATTAACAAAAACCAATCTCGCTCCTAAATCTACAACAGGCTGATAGCGCAAAAGGTTTACACTTGTGTTCAATTCTATCCCATAAGTTTTCGGATCGTTAAAGGTTGTGCCCTTCCCAATGTTTTCGTAATGGCAAAATAAACCTGCCCTAAAATTTCTGACGTAAGCTAAAGGCCCCAACTCCCAATCCGGAAAAGCAAAGGGAAAACGGTAGTTAAAAAGCAAACTGTTTTGTAATGTGCTTTTCGCTAAAATATTGTTGTACCCATAAACAGTTGCAATCTCGGTTGCGTACTGATTTACCCCACTTGCTTTTTGGTAATTGAAGCTTGCCAAAAAGGAATGGTTTTTTGCAAGGCCTGGAAAGTAAAGGAAACTTTCGAGTGCTAAGATTTCTCCTTTTAAGTTTTTGTCAAAAGGCTGGTGATTATAAGTTGCCCTGAACACTTGTGCCCACTTTGGTGCAATGTCTCTTTCGGTAGTGCGCACACTGTGGTTGAAAGTGAAATTATATTCCATCGGAAATTTGAGCTCGCGGATAAAACCGGTAGGCATGTTTTCGGGCATGTACCTTTGCGTAAAACTGGTCGCTGCATTTAGGGTGAAAGCATAGTTCTGATTGCGGGCATTAAACGAAAGCGGAACCGATGCATTAAGTTTGATGTAGTTCTCTCTCCAATCGCCCTGTTGTGTCGCGTTTTTAGCTCTGTAGAACGTTCTTTTCGGACGGTTGCGGTACAATACACTAAATACAGGATAAAGTGCCTTATAGATGATGTCTGCTGTGTACTCAAAACGTTTTAAATCGCGATGGTATTTTGCGCCTGTATAAAAGTCCATCGTGTTGAGCAGATTGTTCGATTGCAGCTCCAGGCCGAAAAGATATTCGTTATCGATAACCGGAATAATACTGTGGAAGCTGAAAAGGTTTAAGGTTTGATGGTAGCGTTTAGCCTGGTAGGTGCTGTCTGGAATTTTGTCGAAAACATTCCCCACATTTTCCTGCTTTTCTGCAGCAGCCGAAAAATCTACAAAGTTATTTTCGCCGACTGGTTTTTCGGATAAGGCTGCCTCCGCAATTTCGTAACCATTGATTTTATAATTGTTAAAAATGATTTTTCCATCAGCAGTTTCGCTGGCGTTAAAGGCTCCATATTTCGAAGCACTAAGGGCATTTATTTTTTTCGAAACAGGATCTATGCTGTAGATATTGTCGATGCCGTTAAAGTGTGCATTGAAAACAATTTTGTTGTTGATGAAAACCGGGCGGCTGAGCTGTTGCCTGCTGTTCGAAATCAGCTGAATTTTTTTTTCTCCGTCAATCAGCCATAAACTTTTTCCTTTCTCAGTTACACCGATATAGGCAACCTTATTTCCTGATTCATCAAAGGAAGGTGTCTGCAGGATTTCGTTTTCAAGATTGGGGTAGGTCTTTAAAATTTTTCCTGAAGCTGCATCTAACTCTACCAAATTAAACTGATTGTTCAGCTCCACTTTTGAAGCGATGATTTTCTTCCCGTCGTTAGAAAGGCTGGGCGAGAAGAGCCTGCTTTTGCTGCTTAATTTTTTGAATTTTTTAGTCTTTAAATTGTAGGAACAGATGACGCTATAACTCCGTTGTTTGTAACGCGGATCGTAGCGTATTTCATCCCAAACCAAAAGCTCATTTTTTAAAGTAAACCATGGCTGTTCCTGGTAACCGATTCCGAATAATTTTTGCTCTGATTTATCTTCGTTAATAACTACAAAATAACGTGCATCAGTCTTGCTTTCTTTGAGTGCCAAAACCTGGTTTTTGTTTAGCCGTACAGGAAGAAAATAATCCGTTGCCAGAGCGGGTTTTTTATTTAAGCTTTCATAGCTTTCTGTAACCGATTTTTCTTCCTGTATTTTCCATTTTTCAGCAAGCTTGTTTTGAGTGGAAAGAAAGTAAGTTCTGGAGTTTTGTTTCGTGAATTTTTTTAAGCTCTGCGAAAAGGGGTACAATCTTACAGGCCTTTTTCTAATGTCGCTAAGTAGGCTGTCGGAAATGAACTGACCATATTTTTCTTTCATATCCGATACCATCAAATATCCGGTTTGGTAATAGCCGGGAGTAACGTCTTTGTTCGAACCGAAATAGGCCTTGCTGTATGATATTTTTTTGCCTTCCAAAATTGAAGCCCGGTATGGCATGATCCAGTTGGGCTGCCGGCCCCGGCCCGAATTGGTCAAAGCGGTTTCGTTAACCACTGCATCACCTTCGAAAAACCAGGTAGGGATGCCTGCCCCGAAGTAAGCGAAGTAAACCAGTTCAGGAAAGGGATGTGCCTTTGTTCCTGTCAATTTGTCAAACTGGGCAATGTGCCTAAGCTCATGCACCGCCAGGTTATTTAGCCAATCCTGACTGTCGAAAAACTGGGGTGGGGTTGCATAGAATTCAGACTTCCTGGGTGCCAGCTGAACAAAGCCATTTGCTACAGTTCCGCGGTTCTGCAAGAGGAGTGGAATGGTGGTTTTTTGCTGCCTTAAACCCAGTCCTATTTTCGGGTAGATGAAGGGTAGGGTATTGGCCATTCTTTGGGCTTCTTTCTCCAGTTCTTGCGGATAGATGATTTTAAAGCCCCCTGCAGAAATATAGTTCCATTTTACACTAAGTGGGTTTTGTGCAGTGCTGAAAATCTGGCCAAAAACCGATAGTGATGTAAAGATTAAAGTAATAGAACTTAAATACTTGATAATTAGTTTCTTGTTTGATATGTTTAAATTCATCTAAATTCTTTGCTAAAATATTTAGTTTTTTAAAATTTGCAACTGCTAATATTTGTAAATTTTTAATTGATGTAAAATTATTTAAGTTATTGATTTTTAAATATTAATGAAATTTATATAAATCCTTAATTTGTTGGTTTTACCTCTAATTTTTATTTCTTTTTATGGCTGATTTGTGCTCAAGTCAGTATTTTTAATTGCTTTGATTTTATTGATTTAATTTACACTTATTAATCGATTTTCTTTGAAAATTTTAACGCCTTTTTTAATTGGTGTATGGTTTTTTAGAAATCGGCAAGGCAAAGGCAATGGCTTAAAGTGTGTCTTTATTTGATAAGTTTTGCTGCTATTTTTTGGTTCTTTAATGCGGGAAAAACAGTCAGGATTTTAGCTCGAATAATCCGCTTTAAAATTGAATTCAGCAGGTCTGAATTTTGCTAAATCATCACATGGTATCTGTCAGATTTTGAGGCAAAAGTTAAGGGTTGAATGCGGCCTTCAAAATTTTTGTGCATGCGCTGGATTAGATTGTGGTGACAAAATGTCTTTATTTTTTAGCGATTACTTAACCTGTATGCTGGTAATCTTTTAGCTCGTTTTCAGTATGTGCTACCTGATTTTGATCAATAATCGGAAAGCAAAATGCCCATTCGATCACCAAAATTGATCGCTTTAATGGGGTTTGGAGCATGGTTTTTACGCCCATTTTCTTGCTTAAAATTTGATCTTAAAGATGAAAATTGTATGTTTTTTTGCTGTTTAAGCGCCCGAAATCGATAATAATTTGGCCTTATAATGCGATTTCCTGACGATATTCGTGAATAATGGTGTTTTCAGGTAATTTTAAATGGAATTTCATTTTTGTTTAAAAAATGCTGTTTATGGTGGTTTAAAAGCAGTTTTTTACTGTTTTTGTCTTTGTTTTTTTAAAATTGAGAATGGACTGCTTTTTCTCTCGTACCTGGTGAAAAGCATACTAAAATTTGGTTTTATAGCCGTGATTTTCGTCCATATTTTTGCGCTTGGCAATCGTAAAGTGGCCTGTATTTTTCGTGTTTCTAAAGAAGGTTTTGATGAAATCCAAAACCATTGTCGATTGAAGACTGAACTTTTAAGACAAGTTATCACCTTTCCCTATAGCGCCTTTAACTCCGAGTGTTGTGAAGTTTCAATAGAAAATACCTCATGACAATTACCACTATCAAGTATTGTTTTTGGCCATATTTCTTGTTTGTTTTGGAGGTGTTTTTCGTTGAATTGGATGAACTTTTTTATAGTGATTTAATCATCTTATCTAGCTGCTTTTTTTGAGTTTTATACCGTTCAATTGGGCGAGGATTTTTGCTAAATAATGTCGTAGATTTTTATTCTTTTTGGGGGCTTTATAATTGAAAGAAATGGCTGGTCATGAGCTTGAGTGTAGCTTAAAATTAAGCTGGTATTTTTGACTTAATTTAGCTGCTGATTTGATTGGTTTTTACATTTAAGTTCTCCGGTATTTTGGCTCCAATTCTGGTTTGTTATCGGTGGGTGTTGAGTGGTATTTAAGCGTTTTTTATCGTGCGATGGTTTTGGTTGTGAAGCTTACAAGTAGGTCTTGATCTGGTGTGGTACAGCCAAATTTTAAAGTTATTTATTTAGTGTTTTGTTGACCCTTATCTGATCTTATTACATAAATGAGCGTCTGCTTGGTTTACTAGAAAAACGCAGGGAGAAGTAATTAAATTCCATTGTTTGATTCGCTTTAGCTCAATGATTTTAAATGATGCTGGGTCACTTTTTTTTATGGTTCTTGTCCTTCATTCCTTAATCGGAAAATGGACTATAACGGTTTTTTGATCAGTAAGGAGTTAAGAAAGTTGAGCGTTTGAGTCCCGCAGATTATGTTCAAATTTTCTGTGAAGAGGTATTAAGAATATCGTTGTAAACTGTGTTCACTTTCGATTTTATACTGCTGAATAGACTCCATTTTAATGCTCGTCAATCTCTTCGATTACAACTATTCTTTTGTTCTGATGGTGTGATTGAAACTGACCTTGCAGTAAAGTTGAACATCAAGATCTTTATATCGTAAGGTATCGGTTTGCTGTGTATACTCATTTGTTTTTGCACCTGTATATAAGCTCATCTAGATGCCTTTGGGAGATCAGGTTCACCTTAAAATGATGCGCTGTGATAAGCTTTCTCCTTTTGTTTTTGCCTGACCTGTATAAAGAAATTTAACGCTGAAGTTTTAAGTATTTTATAACCAGGAAAGAGGAGCAGGCAACAATAGGAACGATTTAAAAATTGATCCGGTTGGTATAAAGCTATATAGAAATTTAAATGGTTTTTGTCAAAACCGGGAATATTCTCGAAGGGGGATTTACAGTTGGTTCTTCCTTTTTTTATAAATCGGATATAGAAAAATAGAAGCCAGAATAATGGTTGCGCCTATATAAAATCCACCTGTCATCTGCTCTTTATTTTGAAAGAAAATGAAGGCCAATACGATTCCGTACACGGGTTCCAGATTGGTAATTAACGCTACCCTAAAAGCCGATAAAGTTCTCATTACCGCAACACCGGCAACGTACGCAACAGATGTACAAAGTGTGCCAAGAAGAGCAAGATAAAACCAGTCTTTAGCGCTTAAGTTGAAAGCTGTGTTCAGCAGCGTTCCATCGTATAAACGGTATAAAGTGATCCAGAAGAAAGCGCCTACCAGTTCATAAAAACTAATGATAGACGGTTCGCTTTTTTGAACCAGGGTTGAATTTATAGTTGAAAAAAGACTCGAAGCTACCGCTGCCAGTAAGCCAAAAATAATGCCCAGGGTATATTTACCTTCAAATTTAAAGATCATGTATATGCCCAATATGATGAGTAAACCGATTAAAATATCGCCCATTTGTATGGGTTGTTTTTTAATCAGCGGTTCTAAAATTGCGGTAAATAAAGTGAAGGAAGAGAGGCAAACCAAAGTGACCGAAACAGTAGAAACTTTAATGGCATGAAAAAAAAATATCCAGTGAATGGCTACAATTCCGCCGGTTAAAAAGAATTGGATAAACTGTTTTTTGGTGATCTTAATGTTCTTTTTGGTGATTAAAAACCAGGCGAAAAGTGTGGTGGATGCAATTAAAACCCGGTACCATACCATAGGCACTGCATCAATAGAAATTACTTTACCCAGTACGCCTGTAAAGCCCCAAACCAACACCGTAAGGTGAAGGATCAGTAAATTCTTTTTGGTAGCTTCCATTGCTATTTTGGTGCTTTTCTTAATAGGTAAAAACCTAATAACCCAAAGAATAATGTAGGCATAATAACAGCAGCAAAAGGCGGTAATCCCCCTTTAGTAGAAAACATCTGCGTGAACTGATTAAATACGATATAAGCGAAGCTAATGAAGATTCCGATACCTAAGGATACACCGACCCCTCCGCGTACTTTACGTGATGACAGTGCTACGCCTATAAGCGTTAATACAAAGGCAGAAAGCGGATGAAGGTAACGTTTATATTTTTCGAACTGAAGATCGTTCATTACCCCTGTTCCGCGGATTCTTTCTTTCCTGATCTTGTCAGAAAGTTCCTTTGTGGTTAAATTCTGCACGACATTATCATATGCAGAAAAATCATCCGGACGCATATCCAAAATGGTATCCTTCAACTTCCCGTTGCCATAAATCATGGTTTCTTTCAAGCCGTCAATTTTACGGATGGAGTAGTTGTTCAGCTGCCATTTGCGTTTGAGCGAATCCCATTTAATGTTTTCTGCAACGATCTTTTTAGTGAGTATATCTCCGCTAAAATTATCCAAAGAAAACCGATATCCCGAATTCGTTTTGTTGTCGAAATTATCAATGTAGATATAGGTTTTGTCATCCAGTTTCATATGGATGTTTGATTTAGTGGAAGGATCATTACGTTTTACGTAAGTATTCTCAAAGCTGTTTTTTAGGGTATTGGTATAAGGGAGGATGTATAGATTTGAAAGCAGGTTGGCCGAGAAAATAATCGTAGCCGACACTAAATAAGGAAATAAAAAGCGGTTAAAACTTACGCCACCACTTAAAATTGGTACAATTTCAGTCTGATCGGCCATTTTAGCGGTAAAGAAAATTACCGCAATAAAATTGATCAGTGGTGAAAGCATATTCACATAAAAAGGAATGGAGCCTGCATAATATTTAGAGAGGATCCCCCAAAAACTAAGACCGCTTTTCATGAAATCATCCATCTTTTCCGATAAATCGAATACGACAATAATGATCACAAAAATGGCCAGGGTATAAATAAATGTACCCAGGTATTTCCCGATAATGTATTGATCGATGATTTTTATTCTCCCTTTTAACAGACTCATTTTATAGCTTATTGCCTAATACTTTAACCATTTTGTTTTTCCACTCGTAAAATTCACCAGCAATGATCTTTTCCCTGGCTTGTTTGACGAGCCAAAGATAGAAATGTAGATTATGCAAGGTAGCAATTTGAGCGCCAAGCATCTCCTTACTATGTACTAAATGTCTTAAATATGCTTTACTGGTGACTAAATCAGCGTGAAGATCGCTCTCTGCATCCAATGGAGAAAAATCGTTCTCCCATTTTTTGTTTCTGATGTTAATAATACCATTTCTCGTAAAAAGCATGCCATTTCTGGCATTTCGGGTTGGCATTACACAATCGAACATATCGATACCGAGTGCAATATTCTCCAAAATATTGATTGGCGTACCAACACCCATTAAATAACGCGGTTTTTCCTCCGGTAATATATTACACACCACTTCAGTCATGGCATACATCTCTTCGGCTGGCTCACCAACGGATAAACCACCAATGGCATTACCCTCACGATCCATGCTGGCAATAAATTCCGCAGATTTTATACGTAAATCTTTATATACCGAACCCTGAACAATAGGGAAAAGGGTCTGGTCGAAACCATATTTAGGTTCAGTGCTATCAAAACGTGCACAACAGCGTTTTAACCAACGGTGTGTCATTTTAATGGATTGCGCTGCATAAGTGTAATCGCATGGGTATGGGGTACACTCATCAAAAGCCATGATGATATCAGCACCAATAGTGCGCTGGATATCCATTGCATATTCTGGGGTGAAAAGGTGTTTTGACCCATCAATGTGTGAGTGAAAAGTAACACCTTCTTCCTTAATCTTACGCACTTTGCTTAAAGAATACACCTGGTAGCCTCCACTATCGGTTAAAATAGGGCGGTCCCAGCCAATAAATTGATGTAATCCACCAGCTTTTTCAAGAATGTCTAAACCTGGTCTTAAATATAAATGATAAGTATTACCTAGAATGATTTTAGCATCAATATCGTCTTTAAGTTCGCGCTGATGTACGGCCTTTACCGTTCCAGCTGTGCCCACAGGCATAAAAATAGGGGTTTGTATTTCGCCATGAGCAGTGGTTACTGTTCCAGCTCTGGCTTTAGATAGTGGATCGTTAGCCTGTAAACTAAATTTCATCTGTTTCTATATTATTTTTCTCCAATTGTTAGCTGGAGCTTACCACCTTCAAAATACGTTTTATTAAATTAATTATTTTGATGGCAGACGGTTCATATGTGTTTTTTCTCGTCGAAAATCTGCCAAAAATAGCAAAAATTGAGGGCATATTTTTGTTTAATTTTTTATCCACATAAAAGTGATTTACAGATTAAAAATGAGAAATTTGCGCCTATTTATTTTACCATCGTGATATTAACCCTGCTTGAAATTATTCTGCTCTCGATATTGGCTTTTTGCCTGTTGGTTCAGCTTTACTATGTACTTTTTGTTCATTTGAAATTGGCCAATGTAAACATCGAGGAGGTCCCGTTATCGGCCCAAAAACCCATAAGTGTAATTGTTTGTGCCCGAAACGAAATTGTAAATTTAACGCAGTATCTGCCTACATTATTAAAGCAGGATTATCCGGAATTCGAAATTGTGGTGGTTAACGACCGCTCCTGGGATGGTACAGAAGAATTTCTGGAACAACTGGAAAAACAACACCATAACCTGAAAGTAGTTAAGATTTTAGATAACGATAAATTTATAGCAGGTAAAAAATTCGCGGTAACCATGGGAATAAAGGCAGCGAAGTATGATTGGCTGGTTTTTACTGATGCAGATTGTACGCCAGCTTCCGAACGCTGGTTAATGGATATGCAACAACCTGCCGACGAAAATACGGAGATCGTTTTGGGCTATTCACCTTATCTGAAGAAAAGAAGTCTGTTAAATGCACTCATTCGGTTCGAAACCTTTTTTACGGCCGTAAATTATTTGTCTTTTGCGCTAAAAGGCATGCCATATATGGGCGTTGGGCGCAATATGGCCTACAAAAAATCACTTTTTTTCAAAAATAAAGGCTTTGCAGCACACATGCATATCCCATCCGGAGATGATGATTTATTCGTAAATGCACATGCCAATAAATACAATACCGAAATCCGTTTACATCGCGACAGTCATGTTTGGAGTGAACCCAATAGTACCTGGGGAGGTTATCTGAGGCAGAAAAAACGTCATTTCGGTGCCGGAAAGCTGTATAAATCAAAGCATAAATTTATTTTGAGCCTTCAGATTGTGTTTCAGTTTCTGTTTTATGCTTTCTTTGCCGGATGTATGTTTTTTAGCCGTGAAGCCCAATATGTAGCGCTCGGAATCCTTGGCTTAAGCATCATCATCAGGTGTTTTATCTATCCGAAATTGCTGAAACGCTTAAACTATAGCGATTTGCGTTGGTGGTTCCCGATTTTAGACATACTTTTGTTTCTGTTTTTAACCCTGAACGGATTTTTAGCCTTATTTGGCAAGAAAAAAGTTAACTGGAAATAATTCAATAATCCTATAGTAATTGCAATATGCTTGATGTAAAACCTGATATCGTTTTAAAATATTTTCCTGACTTAAGTGAAAAACAAATTGCTCAATTCTCACAATTGTTCGATTTATATCGCTTTTGGAATGCGCAGATTAATGTAATTTCGAGAAAAGATATTGAAGAATTATATGAACGCCATGTATTACACTCATTAGGCATAGCTAAAGTATGTACTTTTAAAGCCGGCGAATCTGTTTTAGATGTAGGTACAGGTGGCGGTTTTCCGGGCATTCCATTGGCCATCTTGTTTCCTGAAACAGAATTTTATCTGGTCGATTCTATCGGAAAAAAGATTAAAGTGGTAAAAGAAGTGGCTTCGGCCTTAGGTTTGGAGAATTTAAGGGCCGATCATTTAAGGGCAGAACAAATTAAAGAGAAATTTAACTTTGTGGTATCGAGAGCCGTTACGCGTTTGGGCGAATTTTACCCATGGATACAGGGGAAATTTAAAAAAGATACGTTAAATGCCATTCCAAATGGGATTTTGTACTTAAAAGGTGGCGATTTAGCAGAAGAGATTAAAGAATCAAAACTGAAAGCAGAATTATATCCGCTTTCAGCTTATTTTGAAGAAGATTTCTTCGAAACGAAATACGTGGTTTACGTACCGCAGTAGTTATTTTATAAATGGAGATTATATAAAGCTCCCTTCAACAGGAATAATGATTGGAGATTTTTGTCCGATGAAGTATATAGATATTTTTTGAGAAACATTACCTTTTATTGCGTTTCTTATGACCACATCAATGCTAAAATTTTTGTTAGGTATTAAAGTCTTAGAGTTAGTTTTCAACTCTAAAAAATCACAGTCAGTAGTTATTTTTTCTATTTTAAGATTCTCATTAGATATATTGTTCAAAAGAATCAAGCCTGCGTAATCTTTATCTGATCGTAGATTATTGAACTCTACCTTTGGTATTAAAAGTTTTAGCTTCCCAAAATAAATCTTGTAATCACCCATTCCTTTTTCATAGGCCTTAATCAATACTTCCTTTAATTTTTTATCAGATGTTGACGTAGGTTTACGCTCTATTGTTTGGTCTTTAATATCCGTTGAAGCTTGAGCTGTTTTAGTTTCCATGGCAGCCCGGTAAGCTTTTATAGTTACCTCTTTTAGTTTTTTCTTTTTGGTTGTATCCTGCTCGATGGGAGGTGGAGGTGCTAAAATTATAATTTTTTGTGATGAGTTAGCTGGTAGTTTTACTTTCGGAGGAGTGCCTATGATCTCAGGATTTGAACTGAAAATCTCAATAGCACCATGACTAGCTTTTTCACCATATTTTGCCTTAGCAGTTGCTGGATTTAACCTAATCATATGTTTTATGTTTTTTACGCCCCCACTCGTGCCGGCTTTTATTTCTTTGCCGTTTAGAAGTATTAACTTTTTTGTATATGTCGTTAGTTTTTTTGATTTAGGATCTCTACGTAAGGCTAAATACAATTCATTGGGATTTGGTACGTGTATGCCATCATTACTGTCGAATGCTTTTTTAACTGTATCTTGTTTTGTTGATGGTAATTTCGAGGAAGGGCCAAGTTCCACAAATCCATAATTTTTTGTAAAGGCCATGGTAGAAATGCATAATATGCCTGCAATAACGGGCAGTGCCAATAGCAATTTGAGCTTTGCCCAACGTGCTGATTTCTTTTGATTTAGCATGTTAATTCTCTTTTTTAATATTGATGAACTGAATATTTGGTTAGTTAATGTTAAGCTTTGGATCCCCGTTGAATTTTGGATCAGAAACATTGCATAATGATATTTTTCTACATCGCATCTCGTTGTTTCTTCATCGGCCAGGTACTCGTGGATTAACTTAATATCTTTTTTAACGAGATAAACGATTGGGTTAAACCAGTTGATGATTTGAATGATTTCGAATAACAGCACATCCAGGCTGTGTTTTTGTTTAATGTGCACCAGCTCATGTTTGAGTATGGTGTTTTTTTCTGCCAACTGTGGATCTAAAAAGAGGAGATTGAAGAATGAAAAAGCTATTTTAGAATCTTTTAAATCAATGATT
Source organism: Pedobacter folensis (assembly GCF_056490665.1). Lineage (NCBI taxonomy): Bacteria > Pseudomonadati > Bacteroidota > Sphingobacteriia > Sphingobacteriales > Sphingobacteriaceae > Pedobacter > Pedobacter folensis. The sequence continues at coordinate 1,748,873 of NZ_JBWJIF010000001.1, read as the reverse complement.
TTCACTCCATTATCCAATTTAACAGATGGTAGTTTACGCATCCGGATAATTCTGGATAGGTTAAAGAGCATTTTAAGCAGAAAAACAAGGGTAACCAAAGCATAAATCGCGATGACTGCATGATCAAAGGTGAAAATATCCGGTTGATAACTTTCCAAAGGCAAATTTTCTGGAATCATCACCTGGCCAACAACAGCTTCCGTTGAGGGGGCTATCGTAACCTGTTCGATTACAGTTGTTTTTAAGAAACCCAGCTGAAAAAACGGAAGAATAAATGCCAGTATGGAGGTACTAATTAAATAACTTCTATTTAAGCCATAGAAGGTTTCCCGGTGGAGGAATAATCTATAAAAGCCATAAAATAAGGCGAAATATAGATTTGCTTCGAGTAAATAATATAACCAGCTCATCATTTATCTTTTTTAAGTTTCTCGGCCAATTGAATAATTTCATTGAGTTCTTCAGTACTCATACTTTTTTCTTTTACCAGAAAAGAAACCAAACTTTCGTAAGAATTTTCGAAGTAATTGTTCATGACCTTGTCGAATGCAAAACGCTTGTAATCAGTTTCTTTGATAATAGGGAAGTAGATATGGGTATTGCCAATGGCTTTATGATCAACAAAACCTTTTCCTTCCAAAACCCTGATTACCGTGGAAACGGTATTGTAAGCAGGTTTGGGTTCGTTCATTTTTTCGATAACGTCTTTTACTAAGGCTTCGCCCATTTCCCAAAGGATGAGCATGATCTGTTCTTCTGCTTTTGTGAGTTCTTTTATCATAGCAACTATTTTTATAGTTTGGTTAAATGAAGTTACTACTATAAAAATAGTTTACAAACTATTTTTATAGTTTTGTTTGTAATTTCTTGATATACAGTTAAATAATTTTTGTTTTGAAATGTGTAAGGCATAAAAAAACCTGCCGCATAGGGCAGGTTTAGGTTATTTTGTATTGTTTATTAAAACTTTTCTGATCTTTTTGGATTGTCCATCATGATCATTTTATCTTTTAACAATTGTTGTAAACCTGATTGTTTGTCGATACTTTTTACCACATCTAATACGGCACTTGCTGCATGACTGAAAAATGGCTTAGTAATGGTCGCATATTCATCTGTCGCTTTATGGTAGTCTTTATGATCTTCTACACCGAAGTATAAAAAGGGGATATTTTTAGCGTTAAAAGCTCCTTGATCGCTCTGGTTGGTCCAATCATCATGACCTTGTTTAGGATCATCATGGCCGAAAAGTAGTTTGATATTGGTTTTAGTCGTATCTACATATTTCTTTAAATCAGGGTATTTAAAAGTTCCACATACATAAAGTTCACCTTTATCACTATGGCTGATCATATCCATGTTCAGATCAATGGCAATCGTGTTAATGGGTACAGGTGGATTGCCTACAAATGCTTTTGCACCTTGCAGCCCCATTTCTTCGGCATCGAAAGAAGCAAAAATGATGGTGTTGTTAGGTTTGTTTTTGGCGAAATAAGCGGCAATTTTTAATAATCCTGCAGTTCCTGATGCATTATCATCAGCACCATTAAAAACTTCGTCTTTTACTACGCCTAAATGGTCGTAATGGGCAGATACCACAATAACATTGCTTCCTTTGCCTGGTATGTAGCCGAAGATGTTGGTGCCATTTATTTTGGCATTGCCTCTTCCATTAAAAGTGAACTCCTGCGCATAGTTTACGTGTTGAGGGTAAGATTTTAAGCCTAATTTTTGAAATCTTTCAATAATATAAGCCCTGGCCATCTCAGCGCCTTTTGTTCCGGTTTTTCTACCCTGATAGGCATCTGATGATAATACCTCAACATCTTTTAGTAATTGGGTATCCAACTTGTCAGATGTGGCATTATTTTGGTTTTTTACTGATGAACAGCAACTTAGCATTATGGCTAAGGGAAGGATATATAGGATTTTCATGGTTATAATAGATTACTGCCAAAACAATTTTAAAATAGTTGGATACAACTTGAATTTTTCATCGGCGGATAATAAGGTAGCATCTTGTTGTATCGCTGAAGAAATTATTAACCGATCGAATGGATCTCTGTGTTCATTCAACAATGGGACGCTATTATAATTGAAAATTGAGGAATTTTCAATTGATAAAAACGTAAAACCATCTAAAAGTGCTTGATTATAAATGTCCTCAACAGTTACACTGAAATTGGGAAGTTTACCAAGAGATTGTTTTATTGAGATTTCGAATAAACTAATTTGACTAAAGTAAACGATATTTTCTATGTTTTGAATAATATCCAATACTTTTTTTGGGATTTTTGGACTGTTTTCCTGAAACCAAAGTAAGCAATGTGTATCTAAAAGATAGTAATTAGATGTCATTACATGTACTCTTTTAAATCATCTAGAGGATCGTTAAAATTGTCTGGGATTGATATTTTACCTTTCAGCGCACCCGGAATTCTTTTTAAGATAGCTGGTTGTTCATCTGTAAGAAAGGTAACAATAACCTCTGTTTTTGTTTGTACAGGTGCTTTTTCTTTCAACGTTATCTTTCCTTTTTCGTAATATCCTTTAACTGTAGCTAACATATCCTTAAGTTGTTATAACAAATATACATTTTTTCATTATGCTATTCAAACGCTGTTTAGTTTACGGTATTGCGTTTCTAAACCTGATGGAAACGGCAGCTCCCGGCGTAAAGTCGGGACTATAGTGTACAGCAGGCCTGAAGAAGCCAGTGGTAGTAGCTTTCATTATCTTAATTACAAAATCGATTGCTTCCCGAAAGTCGGGGCAGGCTGTCGGCTGAAAAGCCTCCTGGCAAAGATAGAAATGGTAGGTTTTGCTTTGGTCTTTCTACTTTTATCTTTAAGATTTTAAGCCGCTACTTCCCTTAAATCGACCGCTACAACCCTCGAAACACCTTGTTCTACCATGGTTACGCCATAAATAATATCGGTGCTGGCAATGGTCCGTTTGTTATGTGATACAATGATAAACTGCGATTGATCAGAGAATTTGCGGATAATATTATTGAATTTATCGATGTTGGTATCATCCAATGGGGCATCAACCTCATCGAAAATACAGAAAGGAGCAGGTTTTAACAGATAAAGTGAAAACAGTAGGGCAGTAGCCGTTAAAGTTTTTTCTCCACCAGATAACTGATTGATCGATAAAGGCCTTTTCCCTTTCGGACGTGCTATAATATCAATGTCAGCCTCTAACGGATTATTGATGTCTGATAAAATGAGGTCGCAGCTATCTTCTTCGTTAAATAAAGAGCGAAAAACCACGATAAAGTGCTCACGGGCCTGGGTAAAGGCCTGCATAAATTTATCTTTAGCGGTATCGTCTATTTCTTTAATCGTTTGTAAAAGATCGGTTTTGGCTGCATTAAGGTCCTTTTTCTGGTTCTGGATGAAAGTGTAACGTTCTTCCATTTCTTTAAAGGCCTCCATGGCCATTGAGTTGATGGCACCAAATTCGTCCAGTTGGCGTTTCATTCGCTCTACCTTTTGGCGGAGATCAAATTCACTTTCTAAAGCTTCAATTTCGGTATCTGTTTCTAAAAGATCGTTAATGTCGATATTGAATTCGACAGCTAAACGTTCTTTTAAGGCATTCAGATCGATTTTTAAAGCATTTTTTTTATCCTTGATTTCCGTTAATAAGAAATCGGTTTCTTCGCGGTTTTTACGGATATTGGTCAGGTCGTTTTCAACCTCGTTAATGCTCCCTTTACTTGTGAAATAGGCTTGCTCGGCTTCTGCAAGCCCTTTTTCCATCTCTTCACGTTGTTGATACATTTCTAAAAGCGTATCATCGTTAAGATCGGTGTGTTGTAAGGTTGCCGTAATTTGAGTCAGTGCTTCTTGTAATTCTTTGTCGTTTTGAGCGATGCGTTTGTTTAATGCTTCTTCCTGTACAAAACGGTAATCTAAATCTTTTTCTAAACCCGATAATTTGTTCTGTTGCTGGTGAAAACGGATGTTATCCTGATTGTATTTACCTGCACTTTCGTTTACCTGGTCGGCAATTTCCTGATAATTCAGTTGCTGTTCCTGTAAATTAACATGCGCTTCTTGCTGGTCTTTTTGCAATTGAACCAATGCAGGCAATTTTTCAGACAAGGCTTTTTCTATCGAAACAATCTTTTGGGCAATGTCTGTTTTGCGGTTTTCACTGGTTGTAATAAATTCCTGGTACTGGTCGCGACGGGTTTGCACAGAAATGTGTTCGTTGTTTAAACGGTTCATTTCTTGTTGCAGGGCATTAATCTGATTGATTTTTGAAGCTTCTTTTAACTCAAATATTTGATCAGTTTCGGCTTTTATCGCCGCATTATATTGATTAATCAACGATTCTGAAGCCTTGATTTCTTTAGCCAGATTTTCTAAATTCTTGGCGCGACCAATCCTTTTACCTTCAAACAAACCTACCGAACCACCCGCTAAAGTGAATTTGGTTTGGGCATATTTCCCGTTTTTAGCCAAAATGGTTAAACTTTCGGTTGGCGTGACTTTAAATAAATTTTCCTGCTCAGCCACTGCGATGTACACATTTTGTAAAAGCAGGTTGCACAGGTGTTGGTATTTTTTGTCGACTTCTATTACCGATAAAGCCGAAACAAGTCCTTCATGTGTACCAATAACCGGATTTTTATCAGGAACATTTTCTAAAATGAAAAAGTTAGCCCGTCCGCGACTGGCATCGGTTAAGAGGTTAATCGCCTGAACGGCATCTGCATACTGATCAACCACATAATGGTTCATTACCGGTTCGAGGTAATTTTCTATGGCAATGCGGTAATCTTCATTACAAAATAAAATATCAGAAAGGAGCAAGGCACTTTTAGCAAAAGCGTTGTTTTTCTTTAAAAAGCGGATCGATTCAGGAAAACCTTCCAGACTATCAACCAGCGATTTTGTAAGATTATACTCGTTTTGTTTGGCATCCTTTTTACGGTTTTCGGCCGTCAGCTTTTCCTTATTCGAACTTAGGCTGATTTCTGAAGCAGCCAGTTTTTCCTTTAAAATTTCTTCAGCCTCCGTCAGGTTTTTAATGTTGGCTTGCTTTTCCCTAACCTGGATATCAAGTTCGGCTAAAGCATGATCGAAAGCTTTTAACTCTAAGGTTTTGGTTTCGGTATCATCCACATTTCGGTTAGTTTCCTGTACCAGGGCATCTTTTTGGATATTCAGGATATCAATTTCCTTTTGCGACTGATATACGTTGTTTTGCAACTCGTTAACCGATTTAATCAGGTTATCAATCCTGTTTTTCTCCGTTTGTTGTTGCTCCCGCAAAGTATCAAGTGTCGATTTCAGCAGCTTTAAATCAGATTCCAATCGGTTAAAAACTTCGGTTTCTGTTAAAACTTCTTCATTTAAACGTTTGATGTTGTATTTAATGTGGTTAACCTGATTTTTATCTTTTTCGAGCTCGCCAGATAAACGGGTTTCTTTTTCCTGTAAAAAACGCATCTGCTCGTTCTTTACTTTTTTCTCACTTTCGTAAGCACGGATTTTGGAAACAAACTCGTTTGTGGCCTTTTGTTGTACGGAAAGGTTCTTTTCCTGACTAATGCTACCCAGTTTAAGCTTTTGTAGTTCGGCTTCACCGGTATCTATTTTGTTGCTGAGTTCTGTCCGGTTTACCTGCTGATTTTGCTCCTGTGTTTCTAAAGCATTTAAGTCGGTACGGAAGAAGGCTATACGGTGCGTAGCCAACTGAACACTCAGTTCGCGGTATTGTTCTTTTAACTTATAATAACGTTCGGCCTTACGAGCCTGATTTTCTAAGGTTTTAAGGTTTTTTTCGATCTCGAAAAGTAAATCCTCCACCCGTTCTAAATCCGCTTCGGTGTCTTTTAACTTACTGAAAGTCTGTCTCTTACGTAATTTGTATTTTGAGATTCCCGATGCTTCCTCAAATAAAGAACGGCGGCTATGCTCTTTGTTGGTAATAATTTCATCAACCATTTTAAGCTCGATAATGGAATAACTATCAGAGCCGATTCCGGTATCCAGAAAAAGGTCGGTAATATCCTTTAACCTGCATTGAACATCGTTTAAACGGTATTCGCTATCGCCGTTTCTATAGAGTTTACGTGTAACAGTAACCTGCGAATAGGCGGTAGGCAGGATATTTTTGGTATTATCAAAGCTTAATGAAACCTCGGCGAGCTGCGCTTGTTTACGGTTTTTTGTCCCATTGAAAATGATGTTCTCCATCTTTTCTGAACGTAAAGCTTTGGTACTCTGCTCGCCCAAAACCCAGCGCATGGCATCGATTACATTTGATTTCCCACAACCATTAGGCCCCACAATAGCAGTAACACCCTCATTAAAATTGATGGTCACTTTATCGCCAAAGCTCTTAAAACCTTTAATTTCTAACCTAGTAAGTTGCATGGTTTGTAATCGGGAGAACCGACCTCAATAATAAGGATAATTTTGTGGTTTTTCAAGATAAGCATTCTAAAATTTTAAGTCATATTTGGTGTTTACGATGGAAAATCAGATCTTATCAGTTAATTTATGAATATAGAATCTTTTTACACAGGCTGCCTTACTGCACAAGGAGAGAAAATTTATCTGGGAGACAAAATTCGGGGTAAATTTTTCTATAAAATGCAGGTTCAATATGAAATCGAGACGCAGTCTTTTGTCCTGGTTTCACAAAATCCGCAATCACCTTACCGAAAATATCTTTTATCAGATTTAGAAAAAATTGAAGGACTGAGTATAGTCGGAAATCAATTATTTTTCAAAGAGCCAAGGGTAGGAGAAAAGGTGAAAATTACAGTTGACAATAAAGGCGAATTTTTTCCTTTTGGTACTGTGGTTGAAGTTATTGAGGTGACAGATGAATGGATTGTACAAGCTAAATCATTGGATCGTGAACAATTAATTACACTCAAGATTGGAGAATTTCTCGAAGACCGGTCTGTTTATTAAAAGTGGAGAAGGCAGAGAGAAAGCGCAGAGGGTATAGTGTTGGATGCAATTTTCAAAAGCGATCGTGATGCTGAACTTGATTCAGCATCTATTAAGGTTTATCTATTAAAAATCCTTACCCGATGTAAAATCGGGTCAGGATGATGAATCTTTGTTAATTTTCTGTGTAGCTGAGTTTCCGTGGCTAAATGGAAATTTGTCCTTATTTTACAATCATCAGCTTGGCAAATTTAAGCAATAGCTGTTTATTACCTAAACCCTGGAAGAATACAGTTGCCTTAACATCGGGCAAAGTTCCTTCTAAGCTGATAATTTTTCCGAAACCGAATTTTTCGTGCTCCACTTCCATACCGCCTTGAAATTCATGTGGTTGCGATGGAGTAAAGCCAGGCGTTGGCACATGTGCTTTTGCCAGTAGCGAGGTTGTTTTCGGACGGGCGGGTGGGGCAGAAGTAGTTGCGCCGGCTGCTGGTTTCGGTTTGCTAAAGAAATCGCGTGGCTGCGAGGTCCATGTTTTGCGGTCATCATCAAAATTACCTTCAAAACTGTTCGACTTGGCTGGTTTAACATCCAATTCTAAAAACTTCGGACTAATTTCGTTGATGAAACGGCTTGGTTCGCAGTTGGTTAAAGTTCCCCAGCGGTAGCGGGAAGTAGCATAAGTAAGTGTCAGTTTCACTTCGGCACGGGTGATGGCCACATAAAACAAACGGCGCTCCTCCTCTAAATCAGTTCGGTTGGTTAACGACATTTGTGAGGGGAACAGGTTTTCTTCCAGTCCTACGATAAATACGTTTTTAAACTCCAAACCTTTGGCTGAGTGGATCGTCATTAGAGAAACCGTATCCTTATTCTTATCGCCATCTTTATCATCATTGGTTAAAAGGGCAACATCCTGCATAAAGATATCCAAACCTTTTTCTTCAATGTCTTCGCGCTCGGCAAATTCCTTAATACCGTTTAATAATTCTTGAATATTTTCGTATCTCGCACGTCCTTCAACACTATCATCGGTATATAATTCTTTTAAAATACCTGCATGTTGGGCAATAAATAAAGCAGTATCGTAGGCATCGAGCTTTTTTGCCTCTGCCTGAAAGCTTTGCACCATCATCGCAAAATCGTTCAATTGATTGGCTAAACGCCCATCTACATATTCGTGTGCATTCGAAATTACATCCCACATGGTTTTTCCATGCTGGTCTGCCGCAACAATAATTTTATCAATAGAGGTATCGCCAATACCACGCTTAGGATAATTAATGACACGCTTTATAGCCTCTTCATCCTTCGGATTAAAGGTTAGACGGAAGTATGCAATTAAATCTTTAATCTCTTTGCGCTGGTAGAAAGATTGACCGCCATATATCCGGTAAGGGATGTTTAATTTGCGCAAACCTTCCTCCATAGCCCTGCTTTGTGCGTTGGTACGATACAAAATGGCGAAATCGTTGTGCTGGTAACCTTTAGTACTGCGCTCCTGAATAATGGCTTCGGCAACTAATTTACCTTCTTCGTTATCGGTAAAAGCCCGCGAAACCTTAATGCGGTCGCCAGGTTCATTATCCGAGAAAACATTTTTTTCGAGCTGGTTTTTATTGTTGGCAATAATACTGCTGGCTGCATCTACAATATTTTGGGTAGAACGGTAATTCTGCTCCAATTTATAAACCTTTAAATCAGGATAATCGCGTTCGAAATTTAAAATGTTCTGGATGTTTGCACCACGGAAGGCGTAAATACTTTGTGCATCATCACCTACCACACAGATGTTCTGATAAGCAGCAGCCAGTTTTTTCACAATGGTATACTGCGAAAAGTTGGTATCCTGATACTCATCCACCATCAGGTACCTGAATTTCTGCTGGTATTTATTTAAAACATCCGGATGTTCTTTCAATAAAATATTGGTTTTGAACAGTAAATCGTCGAAATCCATGGCGCCGGCTCTAAAACAGCGTTTGGCATAGGTTTCGTAAATCTGGCCAATCAACGGACGTTTATTCTGGATATCTTCGGCCTGTATCTGGTCGTTAGCCTGATATTCGCCCCAGGAAATTAAATTATTTTTAGCTGATGAAATTCTATTGAAAACAAAGTTCGCTGCATATAATTTATCATCCAGCTGCATTTCTTTCAAAATCGCACGGATTACACTTTTACTATCATCCGTATCATAAATGGTAAAATTGCTCGGATAACCGATTTTTTCGGCCTCTACCCTTAAAATTTTCGCAAAAACAGAGTGAAAAGTACCCATCCAAATGTTCTTTGCCTCTGCACCAACCACTTTACTAATACGCTCACGCATATCTTTACTCGCCTTGTTGGTAAAGGTTAAAACCAGAATGTTAAATGGATCGGTACCGGTTTGGATAAGGTGGGCTACACGAAATGTAATTACCCTGGTTTTGCCCGAACCTGCACCAGCAACAATCATTACTGGTCCTTTTGTGTTCTCTACTGCTGCTCTTTGTTGTGGGTTTAATCCTGCTAAATAATCCAAATCGGCTCCTGTTTTTTTGAGGTTCAAAAATAACAATTCCTATCGCTTTTTGCCAAAGTTGTTAGTAATTAGTTTAAAACCTAATCGGTCGTCCTAACGGTTCGTCATTCTGAACTTGTTTCAGAATCAATCATGCCATTAGACTTGTTGAAACTTATAGCCTAACATGGTAAAAAGAACTTGTTTTGATTGATTTTGAGGAAAGCTACATCCGTATTTCATAGCATTCGGTAGTCCTTTGCTTTGCTCATACTGCTGCTGGCATTGCCCACAAGGCCGGTATCCGCTTCGCCAAGGTTTATGAAATTTAGTTTGTGCTACTATTTGGGGGGTAAAAACCATAGTTTACTTTGTGACTCGTCATTCTGTGATCTCAGTTTTAGAAAAACTTAGCGTGAGGATGACAGGCTGAGCGGTATCGTCATCTCGACCGGAGTGGAGAGATCTATTAACATCGTTCAAAGATTTCCTATTCCGCTATGCTGCAGTCGAAATGATACCCGATTTTTATAATCCGTCATGCTGCACTTGTATTATTAGCTGTTCTATTAAGTTTAGGTCTAATAGCTACCTCGTGGTCAGAATCTATCCGGTATTGCTTATATGGCCCTTATCTATCTTATATGGTAAAATGGCCCTTATTTTATTGGGGACTAATATGGCTATGGTAAATCAGCTCCATGGGTTTATATAAAAGCCAAACCTGTATTTCATCGGCCTCGGTAGCCCTTTGCTTTGCTCATACGCCTACAGGCATTGCCCACCAGGCCGGTATCCGCTTCGCCAAGGTTTATAAAATTTAGTTTGTGCTACTATTAGGGGTATAAAACCCATAGTTTATTTTGTGACTCGTCATTCTGAACTTGTTTTATTAGCTGTTCTTATTAAGTGTCTAATAGCTACTTCGTGGTCAGAATCTATCCTGCATTGGCTTATATGGCCCTTATCTATCTTATATGGTAAAATGGCCCTTATTTTATTGGGGGCTAATATGGCTATGGTAAATCTGCTCCATCGGTTTTTAGAAAAGCCAAACCTGTATTTATTTAAATTCTGTCAGAATTGCACCCTATTTATTTGGGTATAGAATTTGATATGCTTTCGTAATGGAAGAGAAAAAAATAAATAAGGATATCGAGTTTACTGATATCCCCGAAGGAACAAATACAGATATTTATGCCAATTTAAAAGAGAAACTGGAAAGTGTTGAGCAATTTCCGGGTGTGTACAATTTTAAATTTATTATTACAGGCGGACTAGACAAAATACAAGATTTACGTGCTGTTTTGCCTGATGATGAGTTTATTGAGCATGCTTCAAAAACCGGGAAATATGTTTCCATTACCGTAAAAAAGATCATGCAAAATGCTGATGAGGTGATTGCTGTTTATAAACAAGTAGGAAACATCAAGGGAATAATGATCTTATAGTCCCGTACGTATAAAATAATTTCAGTAAAATATTGGTTTTACACGTAGCGGCTTGGCTAACCGCTACGTCAAAGTTTATAAGCTACCTATTGCTCAGCATCTTCCTCCTAATTAAAGATAGTCAGAAGGAGTTCCTATCAAGGTTAAACCGATCCGTTTTTAACGGCCCAATCTACCATTGAATCCAAGACCTCAAAAAGATCCTGCCCCGATGTTGTGAGACTGTAGGTAACTACCGGCGGAACAACTGCTTGCGCATCTCTATGAACAAGTTCATCATTTTGCAATTGCTTTAAGTGTTGTATAAGCATTTTTTCGGTGATCTGTGGTATTGCACGTTTTAACTCGCTATAGCGTTTTGGTCCGCTCATTAAATGAAAAATAATAATCGGTTTCCAATAACCACCAATTTTTTCCATTACAAAAGTAACAGGGCAGCTGGTTAGCGCTATGCCTTTATTAAAATTACGGGTCGAACTTTCTTTAACAGCTGTCATAGTTACATACTTTGGGGTAAGTACTTGTATAAAAGTAAGTACAAATATAGCTTTGTATTCAATATTTAAAAACAAAAAATCATGAAAATAACATTAACAGGATCAACAGGTAATATTACAAAGCCACTTGCCGAAATATTGGTAGCTAAAGGTCACGAAGTAAAAATTATTAGCAGCAACGCTGACAGAGCCGAAGAAATTAAATCGCTGGGCGCAATACCATTAATTGGTAGTGTAAGCGATATCGGATTTTTAAAAGCGGCCTTTTCAGGCGCTGATGCCATTTACACCATGGTTCCGCCGAATTTTGCAGTACCAAAATTTAGGGCATATATTAAAAGTATTGGCGAAAATTATGCTGTTGCCATTAAAGAATCAGGTGTTAAAAAAGTAGTGAATTTAAGTAGCGTAGGTGCAGACCTGCCGGATGGAACTGGTCCTATTGCCGGATTACACGATGTAGAAAATATTTTTGCTACATTAAATGGGGTAGAGGTAAAACATTTGCGTGCTGGTTATTTCTACATTAACTTTTTAGCCAATATTGATATGGTTAAACAGGCAAACATTTTAGGGTCTAATTTTGGTGCTGATGCAAAATTAGTTTTGGTGCATCCGCGTAATATTGCTGAGGTAGCCGCTGAAGTATTGGAAAGTAATTTTACAGGTAAAAGCGTACAGTATGTCGCCAGTGATGATGAAAGTACGCCAGCCGATGTTGCAAAAATATTAGGTACTGCAGTCGCTAAGCCGGAATTACCATGGATAGAATTTAGCGATGAAGATGCATTTAACGGAATGGTAGGAGCGGGTTTACCGGAAGAAATAGCCAAAAACTACGTAGAAATGGGCGATGCGATAAGAAGCAATAAACTTTTTGTAGATTATTATAAAAACAGGCCCGTTTTAGGTAACATTAAGCTTAAAGATTTTGCGGCTGAGTTTGCTGCGGCATACCAGGATTAATTGAATGATAACAGCTGCCTGGATTTAAACCTGGCAGCTGTTATTTTTTATATGGCCACACAACTTCCGGCAATTACTTTCCATTCCTGATCAAACAACTTCCAGACTCTCAAATACCTGAAAATACCTTCGATGGGTTGTGAAGCATATACGGCCTTTAGCTCAATTTTCACACTAACAACTGCAGTATCATTAATCAGGTTAATTTGCTGCTCAGAGGGGATAATAGAATTTACATCGATACTGCCAGATGTATAAGTTTCCATATCCATGGCCTTTGTGATGGTTATTCCATTGGGCAGGTTAAAAAGTAAATCTTCATGCAAAAGCAGATTAAGGTCTGCAACATCACCATTCAGTATGGCCGTTAATAATCTCTTTTCGTTTAAAATGATCTGTTCCCTGGTATTCATATTAATTGCTTTAATTCTTTTAAAACTCACATCCAATCTTCGTTTCCATTTTCTACCTGATACAACCAGTAATTAACCAGCTGTTTAATTTCGGTATAATTTCCATATTTAAAGTGAATCTGGCCAGCCGCCGTGTGTAAGGTAAGATGACCAACATCAACCCCTTTATGCCAGGGATATTGAAAAGTGCTTATGGCCTGGATTTTATTTGGCATTACTATTTCATTCGAAATATCCCAGATTCCGCTTTTTTTAATGATAAAATCCTGGTTTACTGAAATCCGATGTCGGCGGTAGCTGATATAAATCATCAAAGTGCCTATAATAAAGTAAACAATTGATGCACCCATATAAGGTTTAACTTCAGGAATGTTAAACGCAATGATTAAAAATGCCACAACTGGCAAAACCAGTTTAAAGAAGATCGGTAAATTCAAAAAGCGCCAGTCAGGGATAAAGGTTTTTGTTTTTAAAGGAATTTGACCCAATATCATTTTTAACAATTCATCCCGTTCGCCAGGGTTACATCCCGGAATTTCCAAAGTATTTCCCTGCATTTCATGTCCTTTTTTACTTTGACCAAAATGAGCCTGTTTTAAACTCATATTCAGCATATTCATCTTTTTCTGAAAGTAATTCTGGCTGTATTTGGTAATCTGGACTTTATTTGGACTAATCAGAGTATTTTTCTTGGCAATTAGCCCTGAAGAGAGTAAGAGTGTGTTTTTATGCTCACTAATTTCGAGCTCGAAATACTTGTAAAAAGTTCTCACCAGGTTAATAATCAACAATACCATTAATAGGCAGGCAATTAAGATAAAAACGGTAACAATGGTCAGCATACCTGTAACCGTGCTCTGAATTTCATCTTTATTAATTTTAAAAGCATCAAGCAACTGCCTGCCCTCATAAATAACGGTGTAAAAAAAAGCAGCAAGTAAAGCTAAACTTTGCTCGTAATTAGAGGTTAGTCCAACTTTAAACAATGTCCAGGTACTTATTCTTAAAAATGGTGTTTCTGCTGTCTTCTTGTTTTCTAATTCAATTTCTAATGGCGTTTCAATTGCGGCTCTTCTGTTTAATAAATGCTCTTTAAGGTTGTAGGCCGAAGTTTCGTCGATGGCTTTTATGCTCACTTCTTCTCCATGAGCACCTGCAGTATCGATTTTTAAACCATAAACACCGATAATTTTCTGCAGCATATTCTGGTTAATGTTAACCTGCTGTATTTTATCAAGCTGAATAATGACCTGATCGCGATTGAATATCCCCTTATTCACTACAAATTCCTGCTTTTCTTTATCCAGAAAGAACGTGAATTTTAAATACCATAAATAAGCAAATATGAAACTGAATACGATGATCGCAGCAATGCCCAACAGGAGATAGGTAAAAGAAGTGCCCGACATTTTTACAAATGCGATAATGAATAAGAAAAAACTCGCTTTGCCAATTTTTAGCATGGTATGAGCGCCCATGATGATGATACCAAAGGCCGATTCGCGTTGCGGTTTGCTAAAATCGTTATTCATTAGGATTCAATTCAGTTATTGGATTTTCGAGCAGGTCTAGTTTTTTCAAAAGCAGGTCTCTAATACGCTTTGCCTCGTCAATGGCAATACCCGAAATATGGATATGCCCGGTTTGGCCACCTGCGGTAAATAGTTGTAATGATCCCAATTTATACATCCTGGAAAAAATCCCTTCATTTAATTCAATATGCTGAATCCTGTTTAAAGGTACAATTGTGGTCGATTCGGCAATAATCCCGCTTTTATAGATTACATCATGTGTACGGATGGCATAACCCCGTTTCTTAAAACTGGCACGAAAGAGTAAAAAGAAGATGGCTAATAAGGCCAGGTAAAGCGGGATAATCCATTTTGCGTTTGCTTTTACTTCATCGATAAAGAACAGGAGTAAACCAACAGTTATGCCTAGCAGGCCAAAAAAGATGAACAGATTGATGCAGATGATTTTCCAATAATCGGGATGTGGCCGGCCTAACTGAATGTCTTCGTATTTTGGGAGAAGATCGAGATCAATAACTTCATTGGTGAAAAATGTCTCAGTGGTCATGGTTAAAGGTATAAAACATATTAATCTATCAATAGACTAATGTTTAAATCTTTTGTTACCTCGCTACAATAAACTTTTTTGCAGAATTATATTGACCTGAATCGGAAGAGATTTTGAAGAAATAAATGCCGGGAACAAAAGCAGAAGTATTGATTTCTAGTGTGTGTTTTCCGGTATTGAGGTATTCGTTTACTACTGTTTTTACCAATCGGCCCATCAAATCGTAAATCTGGATGTTGATTTTATCCGTTTCCGGCAAAACAATATCAATAAAGGTTTGCATGGCCGCCGGATTTGGGTAATTCTGAGAAACGGTAAACTTTAAGAATTTATCAAAAATTGCTTTATTAATGGCATCGAAAATAACATAACTCACCAATCTATAACCGCGTGCATTTGGATGAAATGCATCCTGATAAAGCGAAAAATCGCGCCTCATCGCCGCATTTACATCTGCTAAATATATTTTATACTCGGTAACTAATTTCCGGTATGCGGTATTAAGGTTCCTGATATTGGTATTTACAGTAACATAACTTTTAACAGTCCTATCGTCAACAAACTGAAGGGTACATAAAATCGGAATCAATTTTTGTTTAAGACTTGCTGTAATCAACACCCTCATATTAGCAACGCTTTCGGCTATGCTTCCTTTGCCTGCAGCAATCGCTATAGCATCATTAATACCCATATCTATCACAATAAAGCCTGTTCTATTGGCTATGGCATTATCAATTCTGAGCAAACCCTGAAAAGTAGTCTGACCGCCTATACCGTGGTTAGTAATATCGACTACCTTGTTGGTGTAACAGTTTAAAAAGTTGTTCTCCAGCATGGTTTGGAAACCCAATCCCTTAACACCTTCAACAGTACTGGCCCCAAAGGTTACAATATTTATACTGTCTTTCGAATAATATTGAGCTGCTTCCGGGCAACTTACGCGGGTGGGATTTTGCGCTTGAGCAAAGGAAGAGATGCGGACAACAAGAAGCAGCAGCAGAGATAGAAAAACTTTTGCGCTAAACTTCATTGTTAAAATTCTTTCGTACAGGATTTAAGGATATCTGTTATTCGCGCAATTTACAAAAAAGTAAATATAAATAATGCTGTGCTATCTTTTTTTACAAACAATAAATCATTTTTTGTATCTATTAACAGACGGGTTTTACGTTTTGCAGATAATACATTGATTTTTAGCTTTTAAAAAAAAATAATTGAAGCTATTATCATCTGGCGATATTAAAGTTTTACGCCGATATGAGGATAATTTATTAAGCGCTTGCTGTGCCTTTTATTTGGTAAAGCCTATATTTGTCCAAATTCATTTTGTTATGCAAGAGATTAAAAATTATGTAGAAACGCACAAACAACGTTTTTTAGATGAGTTGTTTGAGTTATTGCGTTTTCCATCGGTTAGTGCTGATCCGAAATACAAAGGCGATGTTTTAAAAACAGCTGATTACGTTGCGCAGAAATTAAAAGATGCAGGAGCTGATCAGGTAGAAATTTGCCCAACAGCAGGATATCCTATCGTTTACGGCGAAAAAATTATAGATGCTTCTTTACCAACCGTTTTAATATATGGCCATTACGATGTTCAACCGGCAGATCCATTAGAACTTTGGCATACACCACCTTTTGAACCAACCGTACGCGATGGTAAAATTTACGCCCGTGGCGCTTGTGATGATAAAGGACAGTTTTATATGCATGTAAAAGCATTCGAACTGATGATGCAAACCAATACCCTGGCTTGTAACGTTAAATTCATGATCGAAGGTGAAGAGGAAGTAGGTTCTGCAAATCTTGGTATTTTTGTAAAAGCCAATGCTGAACGTTTAAAAGCCGATGTTGTTTTAATTTCTGATACTTCAATGATCAGCATGGAACATCCATCAATCGAAACCGGTTTACGTGGTTTAGCTTACATGGAAGTTGAAGTGGTTGGTCCGAACCGCGATTTACACTCTGGGGTTTATGGTGGGGCAGTAGCCAATCCGGCCACTATTCTTTGTAAAATGATCGCTTCATTGCACGATGAAAATAACCACATTACTATTCCTGCTTTTTATGATAAAGTGCTTGAATTAACCGATGAGGAGAAAAAAGCATTAAATTCTGCACCTTATGACGAAGCTGAATACAAAAAGGATTTAGATATCGAAGAAGTTTGGGGTGAGAAAGGTTATTCAACGCTGGAGCGTACAGGTACCCGTCCAACTTTAGAAGTAAACGGAATTTGGAGCGGTTATATTGGCGAAGGTGCAAAAACCGTGTTGCCAAGTAAAGCCAATGCAAAAATTTCTATGCGTTTGGTTCCACACCAGAGCTCAGAAGAAATTGCCGAGATTTTTACCAAACATTTCGAAAGTATTGCACCTAAAAATGTAAAGGTAAAAGTTACCCCTCACCATGGTGGCGAACCTGTGGTAACCCCAACTGATAGTATTGCATACCAGGCAGCAGAAAAAGCAATTGAAGATAGTTTTGGCAAAAAGGCTATTCCAACACGCGGTGGTGGCAGTATTCCAATTGTGGCTTTGTTTGAAGATGTACTGGGAATTAAATCGGTGCTTTTTGGTTTCGGTTTAGATAGCGATGCACTACACTCTCCGAATGAGAAATATGATATTTACAATTATTATAAAGGAATAGAAACTTTGCCTTTATTCCATAAATATTTCGCAGAGCTGAGCAAATAAGTTCGATTTAATTTATCCGTTCTGACCCAACAGATCGTCATTTCGAGCGGAGTGCAACGCAGTCGGGAAATCTATTTTCAGCAGATTTCTCTATTTTGCCAAACTTCAGTCGAGGTGACGATTTTTTTGAAAATGAGCGTTCTGTATTTCATAGGTGCTGTAGTCCCGCCATCGCTTATAGTCCTCATTTCGTTGCACTTCATTCCGGGCTATTCAGCTTTGTCGGGTTTATTTAACTGCAGACAGTTCCCAGAGACAGCACTACAGATGCAATTTGCATCTTTAAATAGTATAACCGGCCTTGCCACCTAAACCCGACAGTAGTGGAAAACCCACAGCCCGAAATATGAGGGCGAGGATTTGAAACGGATGGCGGGGCTACTTTAAGTGCATTGTTGCCGGTTTTGCTTTCCAATACATTACATAAATTTAAGTTGACTGTCCTTCTGAGCGGAGTCGAAGACCATCCCTGTTGTTTATATCTCAACTGGTTTCAACCAATTGATTTTAGTGGTTAATTTTTTTACCAGGGTTTTTTTTCTAAATTGGTACCATGAAATACCTATTCTCATCTCTTTTACTTTTATCCGGACTCGCTTCTTTTGCTCAGGATACTAAAACGATTAACCAATCCGGGAATCCAATTTTTCAAGGTTGGTATGCAGATCCCGATGCTGCTATTTTTAACAATAAATATTGGGTTTACCCCACTTACTCGGCCAGGTATAAGGAACAGGTTTTTTTAGATGCCTTTTCATCAGATGATTTGGTGAAGTGGAAAAAACACCCGCATATTTTAGATACGGCTGCTGTAAAATGGGCCAATAAAGCGATGTGGGCTCCTGCAATTGTTCAAAAAGACAAAAAATATTACCTGTTTTTTGGTGCCAATGATATTCAAAGCGACAAAGAAATTGGCGGAATTGGCGTAGCTGTTGCCGATAAACCAGAAGGACCATACAAAGATCACTTAGGGAAACCTTTGGTAGATAAGTTTCATAATGGCGCCCAACCTATTGATCAGTTTGTGTTTAAAGATAAAGATGGTCAGTATTATTTAATTTATGGAGGCTGGAAACATTGTAACATTGCCAAATTAAATCAAGATTTTACGGGCTTTTTGCCTTTTGAAGATGGTACGACCTTTAAAGAAATTACACCTGATAATTATGTTGAAGGCCCTTATATGTTCATCCGGAATGGTAAATACTATTTCATGTGGAGCGAAGGGGGCTGGACTGGTCCGGATTATTCTGTAGCTTATGCCGTGGGCGATTCGCCATTTGGTCCGTTTAAAAGGATCGGTAAAATATTAAAACAGGATGCCGCAATTGCTACCGGCGCGGGCCATCATTCGGTTATCATTAACGAGAAAAAAGAAAAGTATTATATCGTTTATCACCGTCGTCCCTTAACCGAAACAGATGGAAACCACCGTGTTACCTGTATTGATGAGATGAAATTTGATGCAGATGGCAATATTCTTCCTGTAAAAATTACAAACGAAGGGGTAAAAGCCCAGAAAGTAAAATAATTGCTGTTCAGCTGGATATTTTTATTCAATTTCCAGCTGAACTTTACTGGTTTGCAAAACACTTTTCGCCTGCTTTTTATTCAGGGTATTAAATCCCCAGGCACACAATAAAAGCATACAGGCCAGCCCTAGCCAAAGCCAGTTGTAACCTAAGTTTTTGGCGATGAAAAATCCGAATAATGGTCCGACTACTTGTGCGCACGACCAGCTCAACGTATAACCTGCCGCATATAAACCCCTGTTATGCTCATTGCTTCTGCTGATCACGATCGTATTGATAAAGGGTAAGGAGAACATTTCTCCACAGGTAAAAACAACAATGGTAAGTGCAGCAGCAACGATGTGAAAACTCACCGGAGCACTCAACATGATATAAGAGACCGAAAATAAAACTGCCCCTATGATGATGAAAAACATGGGAGATTTTTTGGCTTCAATCTTGTTGATCATGATCATTTCGAATAAGGCAATCACTACTCCATTAATCCCAATAATAATACCAATGGCGAATTCATCAATGTGCCATTGCTCTTTAAAAAACACTGGCACAACCCTGAACATTAAAAAAGCGCAGGTAATAAAAACCGTAGTGAGCAGGATAAATTTTACATAAAAAATGTCTCTCCATGGTTTCATAATCACCATGTTACTGGCATTTTCTTTGGCTTTTTTGATAAAATCTTTCACCTGTGGCAAAAACGACAAGATTAATAAACCAACTACAATGCTTACAGCTCCCTCAACAATGAATAGGAGTTTGTAATTTATGGAGGCAATAATACCTGCCAAACTGATTCCTACCGACCAACCTATATTGACGGCCAATCTGTTTAAGGAGTACGACCTGGTTATGGTTCCTTCTGCGGCATAATGGGCAACTGCCGTAAAATTTGCCGGACGGAATGCCTCAGAAAAAAAGCTGATGACTACGGCTAAAATACATAATGTAGAAAAGTGGGTGATCGTAGAAAAAAGCATGAAAAGCAAACCGCCAATAATTGACGATAGAATTTGCACCGGGCGAAAACCAATCATATCGGTCAGCTTTCCGCCTGTTGCCGATCCAAGGATCGAACCTACACCAAATAAGGTGATGATCAAACCCGCATCCATTTCCGATCGATGTAAACTTTGGGTAACGTATAAGCCCATAAACGGAACGGCCATACTACCACATCGGTTAAACATCATTACAATGCTCAAAAGCCAGGTTTCTCTGCTTAATCCGCTAAATGATGTCTTATAAGTGTCGAAAATAAGTTTGAACATGGTGTATTTAGATGCAGTAAAAATACCAAATGCCAGATATTATTTAATCATCTGAATTCAATATCCGCTTATTGAGCTAAAAAAGATGAGCAAAAAATATCCCATAATTTTTTACAAATTTGCATCCGGAAACCGATCAAATGCCGCCAGAGAAAAGAACCCCGATAAACAAAAGCCCAGTTGCCAGAAAACCTGCTGCCAGAAAACCTGTAACCAGAAAAACCACAGCAGGCAGAAAAAAGGAAGGCGCGCTTTCCGTTCAGCTTAAATTGGTTATTGCTGCTTTATTGTTGGTTTTGCTCTCTCCATTTTATTACGGTTATGTATTAAGGAGCTTTGTGGCTACCTGGCGCTGGGTTAAAGACTGGGGTCAAGACCCCAATTACAGAACTTACGAAAGTTTTAATATCAAGATCCCCAAAAAATACACGGTTCACGGAATCGATGTTTCGTATTACCAGGGCAAAATAAACTGGCAAAAAGTAAAAGATATGAAAGAGGATGAGGTCAGCATCCGTTTTGCCTTTATCAAAGCCACAGAGGGGTTAATGTTAGTTGATCCCTATTTTCAACGCAACTGGCGTGAAGCGCCAAAAGCAGGGATTATATGTGGTGCTTATCATTTCTTCCGACCCAAAAAGGATGGTAAAACGCAGGCTAAATTTTTCTTACAAGTGGTTAATATAGAGAAAGGGGATTTACCACCTGTTGTGGATATTGAATCTCTTGATGGCGTTTCGCCACTAAAAATGAGGGCAGAACTTTCTGATTTTCTCAATTATGTAGAAATGAAAACAAAAGTCAGACCGATTGTTTATACCGGACTTAAATTTTATGAAGATTATTTAGTCGATCATTTTGATGATTATCCTTTGTGGATCGCCCATTATTATCAACCAAAGTTAAGAATGGATAAAAGCCGCTGGAAATTTTGGCAGCATTCTGATAAAGCTAAAATTAACGGCATCGGCCATGTAGTCGATTTTAATGCCTTTAACGGCGATAGTTTGGCGTTGGATAGGTTATTAGTTAATTAGATGAGGTTAACTGGTTAATTGTTTAAATCGGTTAACCGACTCCAAACGCCAAACGCTCACCTCCAAACTAGTATAGCTAAACCGTCCAGCTTTCACATTTCTCCAGGAAAAACTCATCTGCCTCCGCACCAATACCAATTTCCTCGGGAACATCAAGAAAGTAACCGTTATAAGTTAAGCCACCCACCACAGGGTCGACCAGGTGCCCCAATAGTGCCGTATCTAAGTCAAAAAACTCAACATTAGGACTGGCCAATGCAAAATGAAGGTTGGCACTTAACGCAATCCGGGTTTCGAGCATGCTACCGATCATACATTTTACGCCTCGTTGTAAAGCTTCTTCATGGATTTTTTGCGCTTCTAAAATGCCTCCGGATTTCGAGAATTTAATGTTTAAATAAGTTGTAGACTGGCTATTGATCAATTTTCGGGCATCGTGATGGTTGTAACAGCTTTCATCGGCCATTAGTTTAATCGGCGAATTTACATTCAGTTCTGGTAATTGATCATCGTACCAGGTTCGCATGGGTTGTTCGCAAAACTCAATGTTGTACTGTGCTAATTCTCCTAAAGCAAATAAAGCATCATCAAAACTCCAGCCCTGATTGGCATCCAGGCGTAAAATCAAATCTTCACCAACCGCCTCGCGGATATGTTTTACCCTTTCGATATCATCATGTACTTTTTTACCCAGCTTAATCTTTAATATGCGGCAACCCTGGCTTTTATACTTTAATGCTGTTGTAGCCATTCCCGCTGGCGTGTCGATACCAATGGTCATATCTGTTTCAATGCTGCGTTTGGTTCCGCCAAGAAATTTATACAGTGGTAATTTGGCGTTTTTCGCTGCAATATCGAATAATGCCATATCGAAAGCGCTTTTAATGGTATGGTTATGATCTGCATAACCCAATAAATCGTTCATCCGCTCAGGAATATCTAAAGGATCTTTCCCCTTTAAAATGGCGGCGAAATCTTTAGCCATGGCAATACAGGTTTCCTGCGTTTCACCAACAATCATCGGGAAAGCAGAACACTCTCCAATGCCGTGAATGCCAGCATCGGTGTAAATCCTGATCAATACGTTCTGTGCAAAATGCATGGTTCCGGTTGCAATCACAAAAGGTTCCATGGGGATGCTAAAGCGGTATATTTCGGTATGGGTGATTCTCATTTTTTTAAGGTCGAAGGTATAAGGTTGAAGGTGTAAGGTTTGCAAATCGGGATAGAAGCCGATCATCTTTACAACTCAATTCGTAAAGCAATGCATCATATTTAAATTAAATAGCTCATTTGTGCTAAATTCCATTCATTATTTAGATTTCCAACTAAAGTATAAAAACAAAAACTAAATAGAAACAGGTTTGTAGATTATTAATAGATTTACGCCTCAAATTAAAATTCCTTTTTCCCGCTTACATTTTACATTAGCAGCCATGTCTGATACCAATAATTTAATCCACGCTTCGTCGCCATATTTGCTACAACATGCCCATAACCCGGTTAATTGGTACGAATGGGGCTCAGAAGCATTAGAAAAAGCTAAAGCGGAAAACAAACTGATATTGGTTAGTATCGGCTATTCAGCCTGTCATTGGTGCCATGTAATGGAGCGCGAAAGTTTCGAGAATCATGAAGTTGCCGAAGTGATGAACCGTCATTTTATCTGCATTAAGGTCGATCGTGAAGAGCGTCCGGATATTGACCAGATTTATATGTATGCCATCCAGCTCATGACAGGTAGTGGAGGCTGGCCATTAAATTGTATCTGTTTGCCGGATCAGCGTCCGATTTATGGCGGAACTTATTTCCGGAAAAATGATTGGATCAATATTCTGGAAAATGTGGCTGCACTTTGGGCCAATGAACCCGATAAGGCTATCCAGTATGCAGAGCGGTTAACTTCGGGCATTAAAGACAGCGAAAAAATAATCGCTGCAGGTACAACAGAAGAATATACCCATGAACATTTAACTGAAATTATCGATCCCTGGAAACGTCATTTCGATATTGGCTTTGGGGGATATAACCGTGCACCAAAATTCCCTTTACCCAATAACTGGGTCTTTTTATTGCGATATGGCTTTTTAAAAGATGATGAGTCAGTTTTTACCGCTGTGTGTCATACCCTCGAAGAAATGAGCCGTGGTGGTATTTACGATCAGATCGGCGGTGGTTTTGCCCGTTATTCGGTTGATGATAAATGGCACGTGCCCCATTTTGAAAAAATGCTCTATGATAATGCGCAACTGATCAGTTTATATGCAGAAGCCTATCAATGTACTAAATTCGATTCTTTTAAACAGACCGTTGTTGAAACGATAAATTGGGTTTTCGATGAGATGACTTCAGCAGATGGATTGTTTTATTCGGCACTGGATGCTGATAGCGAAGGGGTAGAGGGCAAATTTTACATTTGGGATAAAAGTGAATTCGATGAGGTTTTAGGTGAAGATGCCCAGTTGATTGGCGCTTATTACAACATTACCGAAGAAGGCAACTGGGAAGAGGAGCAAACCAATATTTTACGTAAAACGATCAGCGATGATGACCTGCTTGCAAAATTTAATATTGATGCAGAAGTACTTCACGGTAAAGTAAAGTCAGCTAAAGCAAAATTACTGGCGGTTAGGAGTAAAAGGATCCGTCCGGGCTTGGATGATAAATGTTTAACGGCCTGGAATGGTATGATGATTAAAGCTTTAGCCGATGCAGCAGAAGTGTTAAATCAGAAGTCCTATTATGAAAAAGCTTCAACTGCCGCCAATTTTATTTTATCGCACTTAAAATCAGAAAAAGGTGGTTTATACCGCAATTATAAAAACGGAAAGGCTTCTATTACGGGTTTCTTAGACGATTACGCTTTTTTTATTGAAGCGTTGATTGCCCTATATGAAGCTGATTTTGAGGAAAAATGGTTAGAAGAAGCAAAATTATTAACCGATTATGTGATTGCTAATTTTACGGATGCAGATTCGCCAATGTTTTTCTACACCTCAGCAGAGAGTGAAGATTTAATTGCCCGTAAACATGAAGTAATGGATAATGTAATTCCGGCTTCAAACTCTACCATGGCGCAGAATTTAAAGCAACTGGGCCTGCTTTTTGATGTAGAACAATACACCGAAAAAGCTTCAGAAATGCTTGCTGCGGTTCATCCGAAGATAAAAACCTATGGTTCTGCCTATTCAAACTGGGCCATTCAATTGTTAAACGAAATTTACGGCATAAACGAAATTGCCATTACCGGTTTAGAAACGGATGTTGTTAAATTAGCATTAAGCGGACATTATATTCCAAACAAAATTACATTGGGCGGAACAAAAAGTAACCTACCGCTGTTAAAAGGTAAGCAAAGCAATGAAACAAAAGTTTATATTTGCCGAAATAAAGTATGCCAGTTGCCGGTTAAAACTGTTGAGGACGCATTAGAGTATTTACAATAAATTAATTTAAATGAATATTTCACCAAACTCTGTAGTAGCGTTAACTTACGAATTGCATACTACTAACGAAGAAGGACAACAAGTTTTTGTCGAAAAAGCTGACGAACAAAATCCTTTAGTATTTTTATATGGCGTAGGCATGATGTTGCCTAAATTTGAAGAGCATTTAACTGGTTTAAAAACTGGTGATGAATATGGCTTCGAGCTATCTGCTGCAGATGGTTATGGCGATATCGATCCGGGTGCTTTTGCCGATTTGCCAAAAACGATGTTTACTGAAGCTGGTGGCGAATTGCCAAATGTAGGTGATGTAATTCCATTGCAAGATAACAATGGTAACCAGTTTAGGGCAGGTGTTACAGCTGTTCACGACGAAACCATTTCAGTTGATTTAAACCACCCAATGGCTGGTAAAAACCTGGTATTTAATGGTGTGATTTTGAATGTACGTGAAGCTACTCAAGATGAATTGGCTCATGGTCATGCGCACGGAGCGGATGGTCACTCAGGTCACTAATTACTAAATATAAACGATTTTCAAAGAAGTCAAGTTTTAGATAGCCACTTTGCTATGTAAACTTGACTTCTTTCGTTTGTATGTCCATACTTAATCTTGAAAAACCTCTTCCAGAACAAGTAAAAACCCCGGCATAATCGGTGTGGTTACCTTTTCACCAACGGTTAACAGTTTGGTGGGTTGAAACTTACCTTTATCATCAAGAATATACCTGAAAAAAGTCTTTTCCGAAGGACTTACGATCCAGTATTCTTTAACGCCTGCTTCTTCATAAACCTCGTATTTGTTGATCAGTTCTTTTTTATTGTTGCCTGGAGATAAAATTTCGACAACAATATCAGGTGCACCTATGCATCCGCGTTTATCGAGTTTGGTCTGATCGCAAACCACCACAATATCAGGTTGTACTACCGTGAAAACTTCTTTATCCTCCTGGGTTTTCTTTGCTAAACGGACATCAAAAGGTGCTGAATATACTTCACACTTATGGCCATTCAATGCGTTGTAAATTGGAACGTAAATTCTTCCCGATAGTTTTTGATGAAGACGGGAGGGAGCAGGGCTCATCTCGAAAATGTACCCTTTGATGATTTCTAAGCGCTCTTCAAATTCGAAACGCATATAATCTGCATAACTGTAAGACGCAGAGAAATCAATTTCATTAAGCGTCTTAACTGGAGGCAGCTCTTCCTCAGTAGGATATGGCTTGATATTTTTCATATGAGGTATTTAACCAAATATACTAAATATCTTAGTTTTTTAAAAATCAATCTTCAAACGCAGTCCGCCATTAGTGAGATTGAGGTTTTCTTTAGAGAAAGTTTTCATCGGCAACCTTAAAAAAGGTTCGATGGCAATATTGTTCTTTTTAGATATTTTTTGTTTATAACCGAACGAGAAATTATAAAATCCGATGTATTTATCAGGATCTATATTCGCTTCAGGTTGTGGTTCAGTAGTTTTTTCTTTCACAATCATCGTTTTCGAATCAGCATAACCATTTGCTGTTGTAGAAGAAAAATTCTGCACCTGGTTTACAATGTAGTTATTCTGTTGCGAGTTGTTTAAAACAGCCAGTGCAGAAACCCCAATATTGGTGTAGAGTTTATCACTTATATTGTATTTTAATTCCAGAGGAACGTTGATTCCACGCACTTTAGCATCAACCGACTCGAGGTTTTTGCCTGATAAAGTTTGTGGTGCAGAAGCATTTAACGATTCGGTGGTGCTAATAGATGCATAAGAAACACCAGAGCTTATCGATAGTTTGTTGGCGATGGCATACGATAAAGAAAAGCCATAGTTCATGGTTACTTTATTGTCATTACCCATTGCCGGGGCTACGTACACATCAGGCTGCCATTTAGAATTTTCACTTGTTTTGGATGGCGGTTTTTGCTGATTTACATAACTATCATGGGCAAGCAATCGCTCAAAACTTGTTTGCGTATTTGGCTGAGGTTTCTTCTTTTCCGTTAAAATATCAAACGGTTTTGATTTCAGGTTTGAAAGATTAGTACCTGCAAGTTTGTTATCTAAAAGATTATCATTTGCCGGAACCAATTGTTCGGTATTGATAAAAGTATAATCGCTTTGTGGTGTTAATAATGGTTTTATGCTTTCCACGGTTTTGGCCGGGCGACTGGCAACAAGGTTGTTTGCAGCAGTTGCACTGCCATTTAATGAAGTAGGATTGGCCGGAGTTTCAATAACCGCATCTGTATTCCCCTTAGCCGCCGGATTTTGCGTGGCTTTAGGTTTAATTATCGCAATTTCTTTTTTCTGATCTGTATTGTTTTGCATAAAAAATACACCTCCGAAGATAAAAATTAAGGCAGCAGCAGCCCACAAAGGCCAAAAAGCGATGCCTGGTTTCTTATTTTTTTTCTCCGAAAAGCGCTCCCATGCACCATCAGGGTATGTTTCCTCATGGTTTTGGAGTTGCGCGGTGATATGCTCAATTAATTCCTTATCCATTTTTTTCGTATGAATTAACCATGGTATTTAGGTAAAGGGTACGTAACTTATTTTTAGAACGTGTAAGGTAAACACGACTGGAACTTTCAGGAATGTTTAACATTTTCGAAATTTCATCGTGGGCGAAGCCCTCAATTTCATATAAGTTAAATACCAGTCTCTGCGTATCTGGTAAGTGATTTAGTAAATTCAAAATATCATTAACGTGTAGTTCCGAAGCAACCGAAACCTGGGTAACCGGATGTTCACTTTCTGCTAAATCATCAACATAAAATTGAACTTTCGAACTTCGTATTTTGTCTATTGCTGTCCGCGAAGCAATCTGGGCAATCCAACCTTTAAACGATCGCTGTAATTCTTCCGGGTTCTTTGGTGCTTTGAAGCCGCCAACATGTTTGAAAATCTTGATAAAACTGTCATTTACAAGCTCTTCACTGTCCGAAGGATTCTTGGTATACCTTAAAATTATGCCCATTAAATAGCCATAAAATGATTTATACATCATTTCTTTACAGCTATTGTCGTTTTTTACACAGCCTTTTAAAATTTCCTCAAAACTGAGTATTTTTTTTATCACCCCTGTAAAGGACTATTTATTAAAGGTTTATCATGATTAATTATTGCAAATTTAAGAAAATAACACCACCCAATTTTTTGAGTGGTGTCAATTTTCATTTCCACAGGTAGCGTGAAATATTTTTTATTTGTTTGTCATCACTGATAACCCAACGCCGGTACTATCGGTTTTGCTTGATAAGCCTTTAGCCCAGATGGTATAAATTTTACCTTTTTCGATTTTAACAGCTGGTAAACTCACTTTAACTGTTCCGCTTTGTTTTAACTGGAAAGTATAGCTGTCGTTCGGTGCAATATTGCTAAAAGTGGTAAACTCTTTAAATGCTTTTGCTGTAAATAATGGCGCATCTGTTCCGGCAATAGCTAAATCAAATGGAGCAGAACCTGGGCTTAAGTTTACAAAACGAACTTTAGCCTTATCGGTTTCTGGTGCTTTTAAATCATCTTCCAGGATTAAAAGTTTGGTAGATTTTAAAGTATCTACTACGAAAACCGAATAAAATGATCCTTCTTTTAAGGTAGCTGTAGCTGTTGTTAAATATTTTAAAGAGTCTTTTTTAGCAACGCCAACTAATCTTGTTCCAGGATAAGCAGCATAATAGCCCAGATCTTTAGTGTAGGTAAAGCTGTTTATTTTTTGGTTATCCAGGATAAAATCTAAAGCAGCTGTTCCAGGTGATGCATGAACAAAGCCAATACCGGCAGCTTCTATCGGATCGTTGTTAAAATCTTTTTTACAGGCAGTTATGGTTAAAGCTATCGCTAAGAGAGAGAGTATAATTTTTGTAGTGCTAAAATTTTTCAAATTCGTTTTCATTTTAATGTTTTAAATCAATTTTATGAACAAAATTGGTTAATGGCCATTAACGCTTTTTTCTTGTAAAACGATTAACGGAATGAAAACGCTACAACAGATGTGTTTTTTTTAATCGACAGTAATTTTACTCTCATAAATAATTTTGCTTGCCACGGGTTTCCCATTTACAATTGCAGGCATAAAGTCGAAGTCTTCCTCGCGCAAATTCTTAAGTTTAATTTCACTGGTTTTATTGTAAACTGATGAAGTCACCTTGGTTTCGTATTTTGTGAGTATGCCTTTTTCATTTATGTGGAATATGAGATAGGCTTTATGGATTCCTTTATATGGCCTTAAATCATGTGGTGGGGTATATTGTTTCCACAAAAAAAAGAATGCAAAATACGAACCGCCAATTTTAACCGGATACATAACTTGGTCGCCATTCTTTAAGCTATCTATTTCATAAGAGAAATCTGGTCTAGTAAGACTGTATTCTACTTTTTTAGTAGTATAGTTGTAGATTTGATCAACCGTATCGGATGTTTTAAAGAAGCGCCATCTTCCGTATCGTTTTCCCTCCTTATAGAGGCCTGTAGCTACAAGCATTTTACCAGCTTTTATTTCTGATAAACCATTTTTGACATACCTCTTAGTCTTTAGTTCTGTTGCATGTTCAATCATGCCACCTCTAATAATTCTATAATAGGTTCTGGTAGAGTCGCTCTTTTGTGCAGTAGCGGTAAAACAAATAAAAAATAATAAGAGTATGGAGAGCGTTTTCATATTTAGTATTGTTTTATAAAGAAAAAGAGTTTTGATATCAAATCAAAACTCTTTTATCAATAATTTTTATAGATACTCACTTAAGAATACATTTCTTCTCTTAGTTTCGCAACATCACTACTGTTAATGTACTCATCGTAAGTCATCAACTTATCAATAGTGCCTTTCGGCGTAATTTCGATAATGCGGTTGGCAACGGTTTCTGTTAACTGGTGATCTCGTGAAGTAAACAATATCGCACCTTTAAAATCTTTCATACCATTGTTCAAGGCCTCGATAGATTCCAGATCCAGGTGATTGGTTGGCTCATCAAACATTAATAAGTTGGCTTGTTGTAACATCATTCTGGAGAACATACAACGCATTTTCTCACCTCCTGAAAGCACTTTTACGTTTTTAAGTACTTCTTCACCCGAGAATAACATACGGCCTAAAAAGCTACGTACAAATTGCTCATCCGCATCGGTACCTGAGTACTCACGTAACCAATCTACCAGGTTTTCATCTTTACCGGCAAAATACTCAGAGTTATCGTTCGGAATATCTGCAGTGCTAATGGTAACGCCCCATTTAAATTCACCTCTGTGTTCTGCGTCTCTGCCTGTCAATACATCATAAAATGCTGCGGTAGCCAAACTGTTCTGAGATAATACGGCAATTTTATCACCTTTGTTTACCATGAAGGTGATTTTATCGAACAATACACCGTCATTTCCGTTTTTACCCAGGTTTTCTACCTGTAAAATCTGGTCACCAGCTTCGCGACCAGTATTGTTGAAGATAATGGCCGGGTATTTTCTGCTCGAGGCTTTAATTTCGGTGATATCGATCTTATCCAAAGCTTTCTTACGCGAAGTAGCCTGTTTTGATTTAGATGCATTGGCACTGAACCTGCGGATAAATTCCTGTAGCTCCTTCACCTTATCTTCCATTTTCTTATTCTGGTCGCTACGTTGTTTTAAAGCCAGCTGACTAGATTCGTACCAGAAAGTATAGTTACCAGTGTAAATACTCATTTTAGCGAAATCAATATCGACAATATGCGTACAAACGGCGTCTAAAAAGTGCCTGTCGTGCGATACAACCAATACGATATTCTGGTAATCGGCCAAAAAGTTTTCTAACCAGGCAATGGTTTCAATGTCCAAATCGTTGGTAGGCTCATCCAGTAATAAAATATCGGGGTTACCGAATAAGGCCTGTGCCAATAACACACGTACTTTCTGTGTGTTGTCCAGTTCTTTAAGTAATTTATAGTGATTATCTTCCGTTATGCCCAAATTGCTCAACATCGTAGCAGCATTGCTTTCCATGTTCCAGCCATCCATTTCTGCGAAAAGATTCTCCAGCTCTCCGGCACGTTCGCCATCTTTCTCCGAGAAATCTTCTTTCATGTAAATGGCATCTTTCTCTTTCATGATGGCATAAAGTTCTTTATGACCGATCATTACGGTTTCTAATACCGAAAACTCATCAAATTCGTAGTGGTTTTGTTTTAAAACCGCCATTCTTTCGCCTGGAGTAAAAGCCACGCTACCAGAGGTTTGGTTCACTTCTCCCGATAAAATTTTTAGAAAAGTAGATTTACCTGCGCCGTTAGCCCCAATTACGCCATAGCAGTTGCCTTGGGTAAATTTTAGGTTAACATCTTCAAATAATGTGCGTTTGCCGTATCGTAACGATAAATTAGAAACTGAAATCATGCTGTAATTGAAATAAGCCGCAAAGATAGGGAAAAAGGTTGAGGGTAGGAAAGTGTTTGATGGTTTGGTTGTTTTATTGTTTTATTGTTGAAAGGTTTTGAGGTTGGAAAGTTCGATTGCTATATTGTTGAAAGCTGTATGATCAGTTAACCGGTTAACCAATTTTTTTGAAAACGGAGGTTCCGTTCTTTTTTGGCTAAGCAGTCCCGTTATCCGCTTTACTCCGTTACACGTCGTGCCCGCTGCTACCGGGTTTATTTTACAAAGGGGAGAAGCTTTTGGCCAATGGTATAAAACCCAGAGACTAAATTAATAACGAAATGTAGCGCAATTAATAAAATAGATTTTTGGTCATTACTTCTTTTCATGATGTGATTTTAGTATTTTAGTGATACACACAAAATGAAATCAATATGAAAAAATTAACACTAGGCATCATCATGTCTGCTATTTCCATCGTGGCTTTTGGCCAAGAATCCCAGTATCAATATAAAGTCGATTTTTTTGGCGATACCATTCTGGTCGATTCCAAAGATAATACCATCGGCAAACAGAAGAAAGACTTTTTTGGCAATACCATTATTGTAGATAAAGATGGCAAAACCATAGCCAAGCAAAAGCAGGATTTTTTCGGTAATACGATTTTAGAAAATGAAGCCGGAAAAACTGTAGGTACACAAAAGAAAGATTTTTTTGGCAATAAGGTGTTAGAAAGTGAACGTGATCAAAACCTGGTGCCAAAGCAATTAGGAGGTTTGGTTCCTGGTGATGGGAAAACAGAAGTGGCCATCAGGCAAAAAACAGATATCTTCGGTAATATCGTTATTGAAAACGACCGTGGCCAGATCTTAAATGTTTATAAAACAGATATTTCGGGCAATATCATCATAGAAGATGGCAATGGTAAGGTAATAGGCAAACAGAAAAATAATATTTTTGGCGATACCGTTGTTGAAGATGACCATGGAAATATATTAGCTAAGTATAAAAAAGATGTATTTGGCCATACTGTAATAGAAGATGTTAATGGTAAAAAGGTGGGCATTTTCAAAACGGATATTTTTGGAAATAAATCTTTTGTTCCCGAACATTAAAGGGTATTGATTATTTAATAAACTTTTTCAAAGTAGGCTTATGTCATTCTCGCGCATGCAGGAATCTTAATGCAAGCTATACATAGCATTTAGATTATGTTAGATGAGCACTTTTTGGTTCCCAATTAAGTTGGGAATGACGACCTATCTCAATGTACTTTGTTGTAAAATATTTATTTTAGTCCCATGCCAAATCATATTTTGCTAGATACCATAAAAACCACGCTGCAAAAAAGTAAAGTAGAAAAATTAGCTGCTATAGCTTCTGAAGATACCTTTTCGGTAAAAGATTTGATTGATTTGAGTTTTTATCATGATGAACAAATTGGTTTCAGGGCCGCCTGGATCTTAGAAAATGTATTCACTAACCATCAGCAGAGATTTCTGCCCTACGCACTTTATTTTTTAGAGAAATTTCCACAACAACACAATTTGTCGGCATTGAGGCATTATGTTAAAATTATGGCCTTTATGACCAAAAAAAATGCCTCAGTGGAAGTTAAGAAAATCCTTGCCGGTTATGATACCGATCATTTGGTAGAAGTTGCTTTTGCCTGGTTAATTGATGAGCAGATTCCGGTAGCTGTAAAATCACACTGTTTAAACCTTTTGGCCAATTTAAATGTCAAACACAATTGGATTAAAGAAGAATTGTTACAAACCATGGATTTCCTGGTAGATAAAGAAAGTATTGCCTTTTTCGCAAAAGTTAAACAGATCAGGAAACAGTTGGCAGTTCGCGGTTAACAGTTATCAATTTGCAGTTCTTCTTAACAGATTCAGCTGACAGTTTTTGAGCCCTCAATCTTCCTGCCTTCCGCCATTAAGCTTTCTTCAGTTAACGTAAAGTCAAATCTTCGGGATTTAACCTTCAACCCTCTACCTTCCGCCTTCTACCTCATATATCATTCCACCTTTTACCTTATATTTACCAAATGAGTACAACATATGATATCGTTTCAAAAGTTATAAAAGAACGTCGCAGTATTTTCCCTGCCAGCTATATAAAAAAAGAAATTCCGGTTGAGGTGATCAACCAGATTTTAGAAACAGCCAATTACGCACCAACACATAAATTAACACAGCCCTGGCGCTTTGTCGTGATCAGAAAAGCGGGATTAACAAAACTTGGTGAAGAACTGGGTAAATTATACAAGCAATTGGTTAGCCCCCAGCAGTTTTTACAGAAAAAGTACGATAGTTTTGCTGAAAAAACGAGTCAGGCCGATTGCATTATTGCCATCAATATGCAGGTGAGCGGTAAAATACCAGAGTGGGAAGAATTGGCGGCAGTTTCTTGTGCGGTTCAGAATATGGCTTTAACTGCCGAAAGTTTAAAAGTTGGCGCCTACTGGAGTTCTCCACCTTTAATTGACGATTTAGGTGACTTTTTAAGCCTCGGTGAAAACGAAAAGTGCATCGGTTTATTCTACATGGGCTACCATAACGAAAAACCATGGGAACCCAACCGGACTTCGATAGAAGAAAAGGTGAGGTGGATAGAGGGGTAGTATATTGGTTCTGTAGTTCATTAGTCATTAGTTTATTGGTCATTAGTCATTAGTTTATTGGTTCAGTAGTTCATTGGTTGATATGGTTAATCGATTTCGGACTAATATTTAGTCAATGGTTAATTGGTTATCGACTTTAGACTACGGACTGAAGACTACAGACTGACGACTACAGATTATCTCCATCTAACATCATGCATTATGCTAAATCCTTTGGATAACTATTTCGAGCAAAAAGATGAACCTGTTAAAAGCTGTCTGCAATATTTAAGGTCGCTTTTAATGGGTTATGCCGATATTACTGAGCATTGGAAATATGGAATGCCTTTTTATTCCCATAAAGGAAAAATGTTCTGTTATCTTTGGATCCATAAAAAACTTCATCAACCTTACATCGGTTTGGTTGACGGAAATAAAATTGAACACGAAGATCTGTTGCAGGAGAAAAGAGCCCGAATGAAAATTTTATTGATCAACCACCTCGAAGATATTCCTAAAAAGAAAATCGAATCTATTTTAAAACAGGCCTTTGCCCTCCGTAGTTAATTACGTCTTCCATCACCCATTATCCATAATCATATATGTCTACCTTAAAATCAAAACTTTATCAGCTTTGTTTAACTTTTATCCAAAACAGGATAGAGAATATTGAGTATTCCTTACAACAGGCGAGGCAGGCATCAAACGATGATACAAAAAGTAGTGCAGGTGATAAATACGAAACTACCCGCGAGATGATGCAGCAGGAGATGGACCGCAACAGTAAATTGTTATACGAAGCCGGTCAGCAGAAAATTGCGTTGCAGCAAATTGAAAATGTAGAATCAGATCGCCTGGTTAAAAACGGAAGTCTGGTTTTAACCTCAGAAGGTAATTTTTACATCAGCATCAGCGCCGGTGAACTTAATACCGATGGACAGAAATTTTTCGCCGTATCGCAGGCATCGCCAATAGGCAGGTTTTTAATTGGAAAAGCAATAAATGAGCGTTTCAAGTTTAATGGCAAGGAATATATCGTAAAAGAGATAGTATAAAGTTTCAGTTAGCAATTTGCAATTGTTCATTGAAGATTATTTCGTGAAAGAGATACTATAAAGTTTTCAGTTGGCAATTTTCAATTCTCCATTGAAGCTAGCGATTAACTTTTTTTCCCTCAGTATTTCTTAATCAAAATCTGCGCTCAAATCTGTTTGATCAGCGGGAAACCTTTTTTAATATTATGCCCGCTGATTTAAGGGGTAAACGCAGAATTAAGTTAACTGAAAATTGCTAACGGAGAACTTACTTAATTCCCATCCTTTCTGCAAAAGTTGGCACCAAATAAGTTTTTAAATCCGAATAAGGAATAAATACGACAATTTGTCCCTGTGCATAACTGGCTACTTCGTAAGGGTTGTACATAAAAGCAATCCCATTCGCATTGAAATAGAAGTTTTTATTCGGTTTTATAAAATCATCAAAAAGTACGGTGCTTAAAGCATCTTTAGCTTTAATGTTGTATTCTTTCCTAACATTACGTTCTAAAATGCTTTGTAAGGTATTCGAATCTATTTTAATGATATCGCTCAGTACCAATTGTTTTTTGTTCTTCACATCTAAACAGAACATCGTACTGCTGTAATTGCCATGTGCGCCGCCGGTATAGGCATCAGCCAGGAAATCGATTACGACATAACCATTATCATTATAATTAACCGACTGCTGACTGTTGTTGGTATAATTCATCCAGGCCTGAAAATCATCTCCACGGCTATTTTTGGATTGCTCGGTAACCTGCGTTTTATAGTCTTTGAAATAAGCTGCCGCAATGTTTTTGAAGCCTGTTGAGCGGTCAACATTAGGTTTTACGCCCGATATTTTTTTAAGCTCCGAGTTTAGCCAGTTGCCGTATTCATCATTGTTTTTGCTTTCCAGATACTCAAAACTGATTTCTGCAGCAGGCGATTTTGCCTGACTGGCAAATGCTTTAACCGATTCTTTATAAATGCCTGCATTGAACTGATAACTGCCCTCAGGATATTTTTCCGTTAAAACAATCGGAAATTTTTTGGTTTTATCGCCACTTTCCCAATTGCCATTAAAGCCATTTCCATTCCATTTAAAGGCCAAATGTGGCGATTTAAAGTCCTGCGTGAAGTAAGATTCGTAAAAACTGTATTCGGTCAGGATAATGCTATCTTTCCCGATCAAAGTATCAGTTGATAGGTTAAGCCAGGAGCCATCGTAATAATAGGTGCCACTTACATCGTCATCCACCTTTTGCAAATGCATAATTACTTTTTTGCCCGCAATGGTGCCTTCCAATCTCTTGTAGAAACTTTCTGTAAGTTCGGCCTTTACATTCGCTGTGCTATCAGCTGTAGTTTCAGTGGTATTGGCGCTATTTTTAGGGTTGTTACAGGCCGATAAAACCAGTAATCCGAAAAAGCAACAAAGAAAAGCATATTTCATAAGCAAGGGAATTGATTTACTTAAGATTTACAGTCGAAACTATGGTTTTGTTTTATTAAAACTCTTGTTTATGCTGTAATATAAGTTTTTTGCTGTGTATCTCCCCGGATCAATGATTCTTCTAATGGTGTAAAGCGGATAATTTTCATCACGTGCTGTCGAAAGTATAAATGCCGCTTTAAAACCATGTTCTTTTAGTTTATGCAAAGTTGATGCTTTAAAAACGCCATAGGGATAAGCGAAATATTCCACTTTTTTTCCTGTAATCTCTTCCAGTTTTTTAGTAGGTGCATCAATTTGGCTTGTCCAGTCCTCATCGGTAAATTGGGCAAAGTTCTTGTGATCGTAGGTATGGCTGGCAATCGTATTTCCTTCGTCGGATAACTGTTTAATCTGCTCTTTAGTCATGTAATTGATCCGGCCTTTTCTCCCGATGGATACCGTCATGATAAAATAAACGCCTTTAAAACCATGTTTTTTCAGCGTTGTATTTCCAATCGTAAATTGATCCTCATCCGTATCATCAAAAGTGATCATAATTGGCTTTTCAGGCAGCTTAGCGCCATATACCAAATAATTGTACAGCTGATCAGGTAGGATGGAGTGGTAGCCACTATCGGCCAGCATTTTCATGTGTTCCTTAAACTTATCAGGAGCTATAATATCATCATGCGCCCTTTTGCTATCACTGGCAATGTTATTCCTGATCTGGTGATAACACAAAACCGGCACCTCCCTGCGCGCCAGGATTGTTTTGGTATCGGCAGGTTTGGTGTTGGTCGAATCTATTTTAACTTCTTCTGTTTTGGGTTTTGCGGCAGTTTTTCCTTTTGAAGCATCAGATGATTGGCATGAGGCTAAAAATAATGCAGAAACAGCACCGTAGAGCAGAAAACTTTTCATATTCGTCGCCTGTTAAAAGCTGTTTTTAATGCTATTGCTTAATGTTTTAGGCGACCAGTAACCACTGGCAATAATCCTGCGGATGGTAAATAACGGATCTTTTTCATCGCGTTTGGTTGATAGTTGATAAGCCATTCTAAAACCACGTTTTTTAAGCTCCGGAATACCTTCTGCATTCCATAAACCGAAAGGATAGGCAAATTCTGTCATTTTTTTACCTGTAATTTCTTCCAGTTTTTTGGTAGGTTTATCTAATTGCTCTTCCCAATCTTTACCCGCATATTTCTTGAAATTTTTATGATCGTAGGTGTGGCTGCCGATCACATTTCCTTCGTCAGCAAGTTGCTTAATCTGCTCCTTGCTCATGTAATCTACAAATTTGCCTTTTTTACCGATCGAAACCGTCATGATGAAATAAACGGCTTTATAACCTAATTTATCTAAAGTAGGTCGCACAATCGTAAACTGATCCAGGTCTGTATCGTCGAAGGTTAACATAATGGGTTTGCTCGGTAGCGCTGCACCAGTGTTCAGGTAGGCGTAAAGCTGATCGGGTAAAATGGTATGGTAACCGCTATCGGCCAGCATTTTCATCTGATCTTTAAAGTTCTGGATTTCTACAATATAATCTTTGCCTACTTTGCCATCAGTTGCTTTCCAGTTTCTTACCTGGTGATAGCATAAAATGGGCACCTGTTTTCTGGCTAAAATGGTTTTAGCATCAGCAACTTTAATTTTCGAAACATCAACCGGTGTTCCGGTGCTGGCTGCCGTATTGCTGGTTTGTGCAGTAGAATCTTTAGTAGCAGAATTTTCTGTTTGAGATTTAGATTGGCAGCTGGCCAATAAGATTGCTCCGGCTGTTATTAGGGTTAAAAAGCTGTATTTCATTATTAGGATATATAGCTACAAAACTATAAAATCCATTAATTATTTATATATCAAAATAAATTGTGTTAATAATTAATTTCAGTTGCAGGAAATTACGCTAACTATCGCATTTATTACACATCAAAAACTGCTTAATATCCTTTAATTAAATAATTTAGCGGCTCAAACAAATTTTGATGAATAAACTTTATAAACTCCTGCTGTGTGCGCAGTTTTTATCCTTAACTGTAGTCGCACAAAACAAAACATTTACCCTAACCGAGAATATTCAGCCTCAGCCTAAAGCAAATTATCAGCTTGCATCGCGTTTTTCGCCAAATAAGCTGAAAAAAATGGTTTATTCTACTGCAGTAGATCCGCATTGGTTAAAACTGAGCAATCGTTTCTGGTACACTTTCGAAAGTCCAAAAGGAAAGTTTTGGTACCTGGTAGATCCTGCATCAAAAAGCAAAAAACTGATGTTTGATAATGCTAAACTGGCAGCCGATATTACCCTGATTGTCCGCGATCCCTTCGATGCCGAACATTTACCACTCGAAAACCTGAAATTTGCCGCCGACGAAAAAAGTATCTCTTTCGAAATTAAAAGCAGTGTTGATGAGCTTAAGAAGGATAGAAAAGATAAAAAAGCTGCAGATTCTATGCAGAAGAAAATATTTTCTTTCAAATACGAACTGGCCAGTGCAAAATTAACAGAGGTGCCAAATTTTAGTAAACCAAAACCTAAACCATCATGGGGATCGGTAGCGCCTGATTCGTCGGCCATTATTTTTTCCCGTAATTACAACCTGTATTGGATGGATAAAGACAACTACAAAAAAGCAGTCAAAAATGAAGATGACAGCACCATTGTAGAACATCAGCTCACTAAAGATGGCGTTAAGTTTTATTCGTACGGAAGCGACGGCGATGGCGAAAACAATGTAGAGAACGAAAAAAACAATAAAAAACGTCGCGGTGCTTATGTGCTTTGGTCGCCGAATTCGAAATATTTCGTATTGGACAGAACCGATTCGCGTAAGGTTAAAGATCTTTGGGTCATAAATAGCGTTACACCGGGTCGTCCAACTTTAGAAACCTATAAATATCAAATGCCTGGTGAGGCTGAAGCCCCTCAGGATGAAGTACTCTTATTTGATTTCGCTGCAAAATCTTATAAAAAACTGAGCGTTGCCGCATTTAAAGATCAAAGTGTTTCGGTTTGGAGCAAACCATCATTAAATAAAGATCGTGATAACGAATTCCGCCCATCTATTTGGTTGGGTAACGATAGCAGGTTCTATTTTTCGCGCACCAGCCGCGATTTAAAACGTATCGACATCGGTACGGTTGATATTGCCAGCGGAAAAGTTACGCCTTTAATCGACGAGCGTTTTAATACTTATGTGGAGGTTAACCGTCCAGGGTTAGTAAACGATGGTAAAGAACTGATCCATTGGAGTGAGCGCGATGGCTGGGCACATTTTTATCTTTTTGATGAAAACGGGAAGCTGAAAAACCAGATTACCAAAGGCGCTTTCCACTGCGAGAGCATCGTGAATATCGACGAGAAAAAACGTATCCTGTATTTTACGGCAAATGGCAGGGAAGGAAAGGAAGATCCTTATTATCTGCACTTGTACAGCATCAATTTTGATGGTTCGAACCTGAAATTGTTAAATGCAGGCGATTTTGATCATGCGGCGAACATGAACGATAACAATACTTTCTTTGTCGATAATTATTCGAGGGTAAATACTGCACCAAAAGCAACACTTTATGATGGGGCCGGTAAAAAAGTAATGGACCTTGAAACTACAGATCTTTCATTGCTGATGACAGCGGGTTACAAATTCCCTGAGCCTTTCAAAGTAAAAGCTGATGATGGAATTACCGATTTATATGGCGTAATGTATAAACCTTTTGATTTCGACCCGAATAAAAAGTACCCGATTATTGAGTATGTTTACCCAGGTCCGCAAACGGAAGCGGTAAATAAGGCTTTCAGCAAAAGCATGGATCGCACCGAACGTTTGGCGCAATTTGGTTATATCGTCATTACGGTAGGTAACCGTGGTGGAAACCCTTCGCGCTCTAAATGGTACCATACTTACGGTTATGGCAATTTGCGCGATTATGGTTTGGCGGATAAAAAAACGGCTA
Source organism: Pedobacter folensis (assembly GCF_056490665.1). NCBI lineage: Bacteria > Pseudomonadati > Bacteroidota > Sphingobacteriia > Sphingobacteriales > Sphingobacteriaceae > Pedobacter > Pedobacter folensis. The sequence continues at coordinate 1,708,706 of NZ_JBWJIF010000001.1, read as the reverse complement.
TTGAGCAATTGGCAGCTAAATATGCTTATATCGACGAATCTAAAGTGGGTATTACAGGCCACTCTGGAGGTGGATTTATGTCGACAGCTGCGATGTTGGTTTACCCTGATTTCTTTAAAGCTGCGGTTTCGAATGCCGGAAATCACGATAATAGCATTTACAACCGCTGGTGGAGCGAAAAACACCATGGTGTAAAAGAGACGATCTCTTTAAAAGGCGATACTTCATTTAAATATAGCATTGATAAAAACCCTGATCTAGCCAAAAACCTGAAAGGTCATTTGTTATTGATGCACGGCGATGTAGATAACAATGTGCATCCGGCAAACTCCATCCGCGTGGCTAATGCATTGATGAAGGCAGGCAAACGTTTCGATTTCCTGATTGTCCCAGGTCAGCGCCATGGTTTTGGTGATATGACGGAGTATGCTTTCTGGAAGCTGGCTGATCATTTTAACAAATATTTAATCGGCGATTTTTCTGAACCGAGTGATGTTGATTTGGTAGAAATGGACAGAGATATCGAACAGAACGGAAAATAATTTGAATACAATAGTTATTACAATGGCCTGCGGAAATGCAGGCCATTTTTTTTATAGCGATAAGTCTTCATTGCGGAGCTAATCTTTCATTAATCGTGGCAATCTACCTGATTAGCGTTGCACGAAGCACGTATTCATAAACCTTAAAAATGGAATGCTGCCTTGGCCACCTAGCCCCGGTTGAAGTGTTACCCTGCAGCAACGAGGTACGAGGCAGCGAAGCGTATAGGCGTAAAATGGGACAGGCTAAATGTTTTGCACAGGTATTGCGCTCCAAAAAAACTCATAGCTATTGAGACTAATCTTCATTTGCCATAGCAACCTACCTAACTAGTATTTCTCCATGGTGGTGTCCTCACAAACCATTTTCATGTTTTTTATGATGAGTTATTGTTTTGAAAAGCAGCGTTCCGACGTTCGTCGGTTATTTCAGTCCTGCTATTGCCTATTAACATAAATCGTGATTGCGAGGCTAATTTTTCATTAGCCGTGGCAATCTTTTTTTTCCTTGCCATGGTTTGTGTCCTCACAAACCATTTTCATGTTTTTTATGATGAACTATTGTTTTGAAAAGCAACGTTCGGCAGTTCTTCGCTTATTTCAGTCCTGCTATTGCCTATAGTCCCGATTTTAGATCTCTTAAATTACAAATATTTGCTCCAATCGGGAGCTATTTGGCGCTATCAGGTTTAATTCATTTAGGGCTGTATCTCTTTATTCGCAAAACCATGGTATTATCTCCATTTATAAAGAAGGAGCAGATTAAGCTTGAAACAATTGCAGGAGATGGCTGTTATTTTAATATGAATTACAAAAGCACAATTTTGGCAACATTACTTTTAGTTGGAGGAATTGCCAGTAGCAACGCTCAAGATATAGATCAGAAAAATGTTCCCTCAGCGGTTAAAACGGCATTTAATAAAGCTTATCCAAAAGCAACAGATGCAGATTGGGAAAAGAAAGGTGCAAATTATGAAGTTGATTTTAATTTAGGAAAGGTAGATCATAAAGCCACTTACTCAGCCGCTGGCAAAACGGTTTCTTTCGAAAAAGATATTCCAAATGCGCAGCTTCCGGCAATAATAGCCAAAAATATTAAAGCTAAATATCCAAAAGGCAGGATTGATGATGTAGATTGGATTAACACTGGAGGAAAAATTACCTATAAAATTGATATTGAAGGTACACCAGATGTAAATGTATGGTACGACGCAAGTGGCAAGTTTATTAAAGAAGTGGCCGATTAATTTTAACCGCATGAATCGTCGTTGTGGCTAATTTTTATTAGCTGTGGCAATCTTTTTTCTCTTGCCATGGTTTGTGTCCTCACAAACCATTTTCATTTTGATGAGTTAATGTTTTGAAAAGCAGCGTTCGGTAGTTCTTCGGTTATTTCAGTCCTGCTATTGCCTATAGTCCCGATTTTAAGATCTCTTAAATACAAATATTTGCTCCAATCGGGAGCTATTTGGCGCTATCGGGTTTGGTTAATTTGGTGCCGTGTTCCAAATTTTGACTGTTTACATTGAAAAGGTGCTGTGATACCGTGGTATAAAAAAAAGCCCCGAAATTATTCGGGGCTTCTGATCTGTTAAGGTAATCCTTTGGGGTATTTTTTATTTATAAAGGTAATTTACGGCAATCACATCATTTGCATTGAAGGTCCGATTACCGCCGTTAGAACAGGCTAACATAAATGAGCCCGCATCAGGACTCGAAGGTGTTCCCGGAATTCTAATCGCACCAACATTCGATGCACCTTCATTTCCTGCTCCACTCGCGCCGCAACTAAAGGCACGGTTCATGTAATCCGTATGGCGGAAACCGATGCAATGGCCAACTTCGTGCTGGATCACAGAAGCTAAATACAATAAATTAGGATTGGCACCATAGGCTGCTGCATTGGTGTTCATTCTGATCTGATTAAAAGGTTTACCTGATGAAGTAGGGAAACCTGCAGAGCCTAGGGTAATAAAGCCTCCACTTGGACCTTCATTAAAGCCAACAACATTAATGTTTCCGGTTGTTCCGGCGCTGGCCCTTTGGAATGTGATACGTAAACCCAACGAGTTGTATCTCGAAATCATCGTGTTAACAGCGTCGCTATATACCTGAGGTAAATTGGTTACCGAAACAGTAATTACCCGTGGTAAAGATTTAACAAGGTTTGTGGTTCGGTACTGTTCAGTTTCGGCAATGTTTAAATTTGCACCAGTAGAAGGCTCAGCTAAGTTTTCGTCAGTTAAAAGAATATCGCCCTCTACCAAATAGCCTTCATCTATCTTACGGATATTGTCGGTGCTAAAGCCTAGCGATTTAATCTGTGATAATTTGTCAGCTGAGATATCAGTTTTGTCTTCTACTGCATTTTCTGTATTATTACTCTTACATGAGTATAGGTTAGTGAGCAGAAAACATACTGCTGCAATCGATAAAAATTTGGTTGTTTTCATCTTGGTTAGAATTAAATTAGTTTAGGTTGAATAAGTTAGTTAATAAAATTTGTGGATTACCTTATAAATCCTAATTTAGAGAAGATAATCGATGTAAACAAAATTTTATAATAAAATAATTTTTGAAAGTCAACACTGTATTTTTAGTTATATGTTTTTGTCTGTCTGTACTGGGTTTAAAAGCGCAGGTACAACCTGGCGGAATAGAAAAATCTTTTGAAAAATATATTTCAAAAACTGGCAATTTGCAAAAAATAAGTGCCGATCAGCCTGTTTTAGTTCGGTTCAAACATAGTTTAACAGCGGCTGAAATTCAAATGTTGAAGCCCAAAAAGCGGCTTTCTGGCGATTATTTTATCGTCGATAGATCTAATATTGATCGCTTTTCTAACAGTATAGCTTCACAGGAACAAGCCAACGGACTTTGGAAGGTGAGTGATCGATTGATGAAGGTATTAAATAAAAGCACTAAAAAGAACGATTCTATCCTGGTTAGGCTGGCCTTCAAGAATATAAATGCATTACCAAAGGCTGTTGTAGGCCTAAATATAAAATCAACCGATCATGTCAATAACATTGGTATGGTTTACCTGTCGCCAGGTGATTTAATGGCTTTGTTGGAACTCAATGATATTTTATATGCTGATGTTCTGCCGGTGGCGAAAGAGGAAGTTGTGGTTAACGGAATCGATCTGGGTTTAAACCAAATTTCTAATACCCGTAGTCTTTTTCCCGGTATCGATGGCACAGGCATAAATGTTTCGTTTAAAGAAGGAATGTACGATGCAGCCGATCTTGATTTATTGGGGAAAACACTTCCGGGCGCTACGATTGGTAAAACACCAACTACGCATGCCACTATTATGGCTACTTTAGCACTGGGGAACGGGAATTCTTTTATCCGTGGCCTGGGCGCAGCACCTAAAGCCAAACTTGCCTATTCCGATTTCACTAACCTCATGCCTGACCTGGCTGCCGATTTAAATAAACTTCAGATTAAAGTTCAAAACCATTCCTACGGTACTGATATAGATAACGATTATGGCATGGAGGCCGCTGCCTATGATAAACAGATTTTTGAAACCGATACCTTGATTCATGTTTTTTCTGCAGGGAACAAAGGAACAAGCACACCATCCGTGGGTGTTTATCAGGGCATGACCGCCCGTGCTAATTTAACGGGCAATTTTAAACAGGCCAAAAATTTATTGGTAATAGGTGGAATCAACAGGGAAAATATTTCTGAAAACCTAAGTAGCAAAGGTCCTGCCTACGATGGTCGTGTAAAACCCGAACTTATTGCCCTTGGCGAGGATGGAACATCTGGCTCTGCAGCGATTACCAGTGGATCGATTATTTTGCTGGAACAATTTTACCAGCAGAAATATAAAAAAGCACCTTCTGCATCACTCATCAGGGCAACAGTAATTAATTCGGCTGATGATTTGGGCACACCTCAGGTTGATTTTGTGTACGGATACGGGAAACTCAATGTAGCCCAATCCTTAAAAACTTTAGATGAAAACAGGGTTTCTCTATATGAGGTGGCTAAAAATCAGGATCTGCTTATTCCGTTGATTATTCCGGCGAATGTAGCCGAAGTTAAACTTACCATGACCTGGAATGATCCTCCTGCAGTTGTAAATGCTGCACAAAGTTTGGTGAACGGATTAGATTTAAGTCTCGAAAACCCTGCCGGAAATTTAACACTGCCCTGGGTGTTAAGCAGTTTTCCTCATTTAGATTCCCTCTCAATGCCAGCGGTGCGTAAGGCTGATCTTATCAATAACGTTCAACAGGTTACACTCGATAATCCCGCTGCCGGTGCTTATAATATCCATGTTAAGGGTAACAGGATCGCACAAGGCAATAACCAGCGTTTTGCACTGGCTTATCGTTATACATTCAAAAACACTTTTTCTTTCATCAGCCCGGAAAAAAACGAATACTTTTTTGCCAATGAAGATAACTACATCCGGTGGGAGAATACCTACGCAAGTAAAACCGGAAATTTATCGGTGAGTTATGATGACGGGCTTACCTGGAAATCAATCGCCTCGGGGATCGATTTAAGCAAAGGTTTTTACCATTGGAATACCCCTGATTTATTCACTAAAGCCATGATCAAAATGGAGGTAGCGGGAAATGTAATTTTGAGCCAATCGTTTACTATTTCCAGTCCAAGGATTTTAAAAGTTGGCTACGTATGTAAAGATGGTGTGGTGTTAAACTGGAACCCTCAGCCCGGTGCAAAAGATTATACTTTATATAATATAATAGATAATATCCTGTCTCCGGTGTTAACCCTAACCGATACCATTGTTAAGCTTGATGTAAGCAAGGTTAATAGTAAATATTTTGCTGTGGCCGCAAACGGCCTAGCTTTTACGGCCATAAAAAGTTATACCATCGATTATACACAGCAGGGCATTGCCTGTTATGTTAAGAGTTTGTCTGCCGCTGTAAGCGACAATAAGGTAAGGCTTGATCTCAGTATTGGGAGCACCCTGGATTTAAAGAATATCATTTGGGAAAAACAAACGGGTGTTAATACTTTCACGGCTTTACAGCAAACCAAACCTGTTCAGAATCAGCTTGATTATGCCATTTTCGATGATCAGCCAAAAGCGGGCATTCAGTTTTACCGTGTTACTTTCGAAACGGCTAACGGCCAGGTACAGAGCGATCTGGTTTCGGTAGTGTTCCTTAAGGAAAATGAATTTACTTTCTATCCCAATCCGGTAACCGATTATTTAACCATCCTGAGCGGATCTTTCGAAGATTATAGTTTGTTGTTATTTAATATATTAGGGCAGAAGGTTTTTGAAGAAAAAGCCACAAGCTCAAACCGCTTTTTACTCAATGCATTATCAACGGGTGTTTATGTTGGTATAATCAATAAAAACGGGCAACAGTTAAAGAAATTTAAGCTGATTAAGAAATAAGCATTTTCTGTGGAATCTGTGAGATCTGCGGGAGATTCTTTTGCGCGTTTTGTTCTCAGATTTAAGATGATAAACGCAGAATGTTCCCAATTTCTTCGTATTTTTCAGGAAATGCGATTAATTATTTAAAAACGATCCTTTAAATGAAAAAACTCCTGCTACTTCCCAGCTGTGCACTCCTTTTCTTTTGTTCCTGTAAGCAAGGTGCAAAAAATAACAGTGTTGGTGCCGATTCTTTAGCCATAAAAGCGATTAATGATTCGAGTTTAACCCAATATCTATCCGTAATTGCAGCTGATAGTTTAGAGGGGCGAAAGCCTTTTACCAATGGAGAAACCAAAACCATTAATTATCTAAAAACTCAATTCGAAAAACTGGGCCTGCAGCCTGGCAATGGCGATAGTTTCTTCCAGGAGGTACCCATGGTCGAAATTAAATCCATACCTGAAGATAAAATGGTGCTTAAAGGGAAAACCGCTTCCTTAACCCTCAATTATTTAACTGATTTTGTGGCTGGCACGCGCCGTGTGCAAGATGAAGTAAGCATGAGTAACTCACCACTGGTTTTTGCAGGTTATGGTATTGTTGCGCCCGAATATGGCTGGAACGATTATGCAAACCTTGATGTAGAGGGGAAAACGGTAGTGGTGCTGATTAATGATCCGGGTTTTGCCGATTCGACCTTATTTAAAGGCAAAAATATGACTTACTACGGCAGATGGACCTATAAGTTTGAAGAAGCTGCACGACAGGGCGCTACAGGAATTATTATCGTTCATGATACTGAACCGGCAGCTTACCCCTGGACAGTTGTGCGCAGTGGCTGGTCGAAATCTAAACTTACGCTGCAAAGCGAAGACAATGGCATGAGCAGGGCTGTAGTAGAAGGCTGGATTACTTTAGATAAAGCCAAACAGCTGTTTGCAATGGATGGGAAATCATTCGATCAACTGGCTTTAAGTGCCCGGAAAAAAGGTTTTAAGGCTGTCGATTTAAATGTCACCACCTCACTCAAAGTTAAAAATACCATCAAAAAATCAGTTACTTATAACGTTCTGGCTAAAATACCCGGTGATCAACGTAAAGATGAAGCGATTATTTATTCGGCACACTGGGATCATTTGGGCGTGGGCGAAAAAATACAGGGCGATTCGATTTACAACGGAGCGGTTGATAATGCCACTGGCGTAGCTGCTTTATTCGAAATTGCATCAGCATTTAAAAAACTACCCAAAGCTCCCGCACGGACCATTTTATTTATTTCTTACACGGCAGAGGAGCAGGGCCTTTTAGGATCAGAATATTATGCCAAACATCCTACCTTTCCTTTAGCTAAAACCGTAGCCAATATTAATATGGACATGATGGGCATTGCCGGTAAAACCAAAGATATTGTGGTATATGGTTTTGGCCAGTCAGAACTGGAAGATTATGCTGCCGAGGCGGCTAAAAAGCAGGGTAGGGTAATTGTTCCCGATCCTGTTCCATCATCAGGATTGTACTACCGTTCAGATCATTTTAACCTGGCCAAGGTTGGTGTGCCTTCACTGTTTACCGGTTCTGGCGTCGATAACATTAAGAACGGCAGGGCATGGGGATTAAAGCAGGTAGCCGATTTTACCAAATTCCGTTACCATTCGCCGCAGGATAATTTCGATGCCAAAACATGGGATTTATCAGGTATTGTAGCAGATGTTCGGATGCTTTTTGATCTGGGCTATCGCATCAGTAACGAAGATTCTTATCCAAAATGGAAAGACGGATCTGAATTTAAAGCCATCAGAGAAAAGAAGTAAAACAAAAAGCGTCCCGATGGTAAACCGGGACGCTCTTTGAAAAAAAAGTCATTTTATTATTTTCCCCTAAGGGAGAATGAATTAAAAGTAGAATTGTACACCTAATCTTGGTGCAAAAGTATCAGCGTTTAAGCCAAAAGTGTTTGTTTTTAACTTAGCACCTGTACCTTCAGCTTTTAAAGTATAGTTTTCATAACTTAAACCTTTAACTGAAAGTTCGATACCAATTCTTTTGGTTGGGAAAAATGCAAATCCCGGAGCAAGTTCTACACCGATTTTAGTCGTAGTTCCCAATTTAACTGCGTTATCGCCGTTAGCATCAGTTGCTTTTAATTCACCAAATGCCAATGGCACTGATAATTGCCCGAAGAATTTGAATTGATCAGATAAACCAACATAATAACGTCCGAATGGAGCAACTTTAAAAGCACCATCCTGAGTTTTGTTGCTTACTTCTTTATTGTATTCGTAACCAACACCAGTACCGATTGCAAAATTGTTGCTGATAAAATAACCAACGCTTGGTAATACGCTAAAGCTGAAATCTGCTTTTGGAGCGCCATCTGCTTTTGTAGAGTTTACACCTACATTACCGCCTAACATAAAATTTCCTTTTTCAGTTTGTGCTTGTGCACCGTAAACTAAACCTGCTACTGCTACTAAAGATAATAATAGTTTTTTCATCTTTTTTATTATTTATTTGTTATAAAAATATAGTCAATTTTACTTTTTTAATTTCTGACTATATTTGAATAAAAGTCAACACTTGTGCCAAAAAACTTTGTCAGCGTCATCAAAAAATCAGTTTTTGGTCAACTGTCTAATTGATAAAGAGATATAAATTTAGTGTTAAGTCAATATTATTTTCGTGTGACCAAAAATTAATCGACTGATTAATTTTTCAGGCATGACAGATTGACAATCTGACTTTTTTTGTATAAATGTCAGATTTTAAACTGTCGCAAATGGCAGGTTTTGTATAGGGGATTGCTGCCGTTTTGGATTAAACTTTACAGGCAGAAATTAAATTTTCTATTTTCTTTTTGATGATACCGATGGTTCTCTCATCCGTCAGATTTCCCTCGGCATCGAATTTATTTTGCGCCTGAGCTACTAAAACTTCTGGTTGTAAAACCGGATTCATGTTCAGGAAGGTAAAAACAGGCAAAAATGCTGTTTGCATTCTAACCGTTCCCCACATGCCCTGTGTGGCGCCCATTACGGCCACTGGTTTATGCATTAAGGGCGAATCTTTGCCACGGCTGGCCCAGTCAATGGCATTTTTTAGTCCACCAGGGATAGAATAATTATATTCAGGAGAAACAATAATAAAAGCATCAGCTGTAGCGAGGGCATCTCTGAATTTCGTCACGCTTGCCGGCCTTTCTTCTGTTTCAGGCAAATCCAAATCTGCATTATAAACAGGAATATCATCAAAAGCTACTGTTTCGAAGTGGATACCTTCTGGGATTAAACTGCCTGCAACTTTAAGCAGCATGGCATTGTAAGATCCCTTTCTTAAACTTCCGCATAAGCCAACAATTTTTCTGTTCTTTTCCATAGCTATAAAACCAAAACTTTATAAAAATGTTTGGTTTGTGCAAGGACAAGCGGTGTAGTTTAAAAATTTATATTCACTATTTTTGACGGTATAATTTACCGTTATGACTGAGAATAGCACCACCACCTCCATTATTGAAAAAACCGTTTTCCCGATACTTTTCGCTTTAAGTTTTTCGCACCTGCTTAACGATACCATACAGTCGTTAATTCCTGCCATTTACCCCATTATCAAAACCAGCTATCATTTAAGTTTTTCGCAGATCGGCCTAATTACATTAACCTTTCAACTGGCTGCATCACTGCTACAACCTTTTGTGGGTTTATACACGGATAAAAAACCTCAGCCATACTCATTGGCTACGGGCATGGGTTTTACGCTGATCGGTTTAATTTCGCTTTCACAATCGACCCATTTTTATACCATATTGCTTTCGGTATGTTTTATTGGCATTGGCTCTTCTATATTCCATCCCGAGGCTTCACGTATGGCGCATGCAGCATCAGGAGGGAAGCGGGGATTGGCGCAATCTGTTTTTCAGTTGGGCGGCAATGCCGGAAGTTCTTTAGGCCCCTTATTGGCTGCCTGGATTATTGTTCCCTACGGGCAGTTCAGCGTGATCTGGTTTTCGGTTATTGCACTTTTGGCCATTATTATTTTAACTTATGTAGGTAACTGGTACAGAGGATTTATGCTTTCGAGGAGTAAAAAGATCAATATTCAAACGGTCGTGAATCAATTTTCGAGAACTAAGGTGATCTTTTCTGTTTGTATCTTACTCTTATTGATTTTCTCGAAATACTTCTACATGGCGAGTTTAACCAATTATTTTACCTTTTATCTGATCGATAAATTCCATGTTTCAGTGCAAACTTCGCAGATTTATTTATTTGTGTTCTTATTTTCGGTAGCTGCCGGAACATTGCTGGGCGGACCAATAGGAGATAAAATTGGCCGGAAATACGTAATCTGGGCATCAATATTGGGTACTGCTCCATTTGCATTATTGCTACCACATGCCAGTTTGTTCTGGGTAGGTGTGCTCATTGTGCCTATCGGGATGATCCTGGCATCGGCATTTTCGGCAATTTTAGTTTATGCACAAGAATTAATTCCAGGGAAGGTAGGTTTGGTTGCAGGTTTGTTTTTTGGTTTTGCCTTTGGCATGGGTGGTATCGGTTCGGCTTTGTTAGGGAAGTTAGCTGATTCTACCAGTATCGAATATGTATTTAATGTTTGTGCGTTTCTGCCTTTAATCGGTTTACTAACCGGTTTCTTGCCGAATATTGAAACGAAGAAGAAATAAAAAAGCCCATCCTTTTTTAAGGGGATGGGCCAAAGCTTTAATAGTTGAGGAGGTTAAAATAGGATATAGATCTTAAAGCCGAGGTTATTGATAACTCCTTGGCTGCTGAAATTGAATGAGGTATATTCATTTTTTGTAAAATAGTTATTCGCATTAATCTCATTTTGTTCTGTTTTATTGTAAACAATATCTGCTGATAACAAACTTGTTTCTAAGGCGAATCTTTTTGATACAAACCAGGTAATACCACCATAGGCTCCTATAGCGTATTGGTTTGATTTATAGCCTGATATTGGGGTATAACTACTGTCATATAAATTATCGTTTTTACTATAAGTATAAGCTGCTTTTCCACCCGCATATGCAAACAAGGTTTTTACAAGAGGGAAGTAGTGTTGGTAACTTAGGTTTCCGCCGTAGCTTTTTTGCTCCTGGTGGCTATTATTTCCCGAGGAATTTTTATTTGTTCCATAGGTTAAATCTAAGCCAATCTTATCATTGTCTTTAAAGAAAAAGCCATAACCAAGTGTGAAATAGTTGTTTTTTGATTTGGTTTCGTAGTTGTTACCGCTACTTTTGCTTGTGGTAGTATTAACGCCAAAGCTTAAAGCGTTTGTTCCTTTTGTTTGCGCAAAACCGCATAGGGAGATACCCACGGCCATAGCCGTAACTAATAATTGTTTTTTCATTTCATTTGTGTTTTTTGTGTATCCAATAATAGAATAAAAAACACACAAAAACTAATTGTTTAGTTGATTTATTTTTAAGTCGTTGTAGATCAGTAAATAAAAAAAAAGGCTGTATCATAAATGCGATTTCACTTAAGATGCTGTCATGTTGAGCTTCCCGAAGAATCGGGACAAGTAGTCGAAACACCTTAAAGCGTATTTAAACAGGTCCTTAAACAGGCTCAGGATGACAGTCTATAATTATGATACAGCCTCTTCCATCATTTATTAGGTTGTAAATTATTGACAATTGAGTCTTTCAATAAAGTAATAGGTGTCTAATGCGTCTTCTGATCCGGAATCATCATTTTCATTATGGATTGATTTTATCTTACCATCACTTTTTTGAGATCCGCTGTTATTATATTCAAATTTGATATTACCAATCGATTTAATTTTTCCGTCTTCCGATTTAAAAACCGAATTGTAATATTCAATTTGAATACCATTGATAGATTTGATTTTTCCATCCTCGGAGGGGAATACACTGTTATAATATTCCACTCTTTTATCGCCAATTGTTTTTACTTTTCCATCTTCCGATTTAAAAACCGAATTGTAATATTCAATTTTAGTACCATTGATGGATTTGATTTTTCCATCTTCAGAAGGGAATACACTGCTATAATATTCTATTTTGCCCCGAAAGCGCTGAGCAATTGCCTGATTGGAAAGGCTTAAAAGAAATAATAAGCTTATACTCGTTACGCTTAAAATTTTGGTGAATATATTTTTCATGTGGTGTGAACTTAGAAGTGAATATTGATGGTGAAAGTAGGGGTAAAGTTATCGAGTGCCAATTTCAGGTTATTTTTCTTATCGAAATTGTACAACGATTCTTCAGCATAATAATTTTGATGAAAGAAACTTAAAATTGGAAACGAAAAGTCTATGCTCGAATCATTAGAAAGCAAATAAGTAAACCCTGGAGTTAAACTGGCTCCAAAGCCTTTTGCACGTGCATCGGTACGGATAAGATAACCTTCATCGTCAACCCTGTTAAAGGTATTAATCTGAAGGAGTAAATTGGCCTGTACAAAAAACTTAAAACGTTCTTTTACATCAACATATTTACGTACAAAGGGAGAGAAGCCGAAGCTAAATTCTTTGGGGCCATAACGATCTTCGTATCTTCCATCTTCTTCATCCCAGGAGATATAACTTTCGCCACGGAGTTTGGAAAGGTTTAAAGGGATCTCCAGGCCTATAGCGAAATTATTAGCCAAAAAGTAGCCTCCGCGAGGTGTAACGGTGAAGGTGTTTAGGCTTGGTGATGAATTGTTTTGTTTTGAAGTCCCAAAACTCAGGCTCAAACCAGCAAAACCGGTTCCTTTTTCTGTTTGGGCATAACAATGCCAACTGACGGCGCATAGCAGCGCCATGATGATTAATTTAGGTCTCATTTTATTTGTGTTTTTGTGTGTAATCAATAATAATCATTATTGAAACAAAAAACAAGAAAATGAACTATCATGTTAGTTACCTCAAATGTATTTTTGAATTAGGGCTCAATACGTGGCTGTCATTTCACGCGATAGCAACGTAGTCGGGAACCACATAAGTGCTCAGCGCAGCTAAATCTGTCTAGGCAGATCTCTCCATTCCACTGTGTTCCAGTCGAGATGACGATTTTTCCTATAAAGTCTGTCAATAGCAGAGAAATTAGTTATTAAACAAAAAAATCCCACAGAAATTAAGCTGTGGGATTTGATCTGGAATGTTTTAACCTGCGTTTTGGTTCAGGAACACAAAATTGTGATCGAACATATCCAACTTAATTTTGCTGTCTTTATCTATCTTACCCGCCAATATCTCTTTCGACAACTCATTTAAGATTCTTTTTTGAATAACCCTTTTTAACGGCCTCGCACCAAACTGCGGATCGTAACCCAACTGCGCGAGCCAATCTAAAGCTTCGTCGCTGGCATCCATTTCTATACCCATTTCGGCCAGTGTCTGCTGTACATGTTTAAACTGTAAACTTACAATATTTCTAATTTCGCTGCGGTTTAACGGCGTAAACATAATCAGTTCATCAATCCTGTTCAAGAACTCCGGACGAATGGTTTGTTTTAATACTTCAAACAGTTCGTTTTTGGTTTTGGCAATTACTTCCTCACGGTTTTCATCACTTAAGTTTTTGAAGTTATCCTGAATTAAATGTGCACCAATGTTGGAAGTCATGATGATGATGGTATTTTTAAAATTCACCGTTCTTCCTTTATTATCGGTTAAACGTCCGTCATCCAACACCTGTAGCAGGATATTAAATACATCCGGGTGTGCTTTTTCAATCTCATCAAGCAATACCACCGAATAAGGTTTACGCCTAACGGCTTCGGTTAACTGTCCGCCTTCATCATAACCCACATATCCCGGAGGCGCACCAATTAAACGCGACACGGCATGACGTTCCTGGTATTCACTCATGTCAATACGCGTTAAGGCATTTTCATCGTTGAATAAAAATTCAGCGAGGGCTTTTGCCAATTCCGTTTTACCCACACCAGTAGTACCTAAAAAGATGAAAGAGCCGATTGGTTTGCGTTTATCCTGCAAGCCTGCACGGGAACGGCGAATGGCATCAGATATCGCTTCAATCGCTTCATCCTGACCTGCTACGCGCTGGTGTAATTCTTCTTCCAAGTGAAGTAATTTTTCGCGCTCACTGGCAATCAGTTTGGTAACCGGAATGCCTGTCCAGCGGCCCACCACACCAGCAATATCATCGGCGGTAACTTCTTCTTTAAGCATGCGGCTATCACTTTGCTGGCTTTCTAAATCGGCTTTTAGTTTCTCAACTTTATCCTGTGCTTCTTTAATTTTTCCGTAACGGATTTCGGCCACTTTGCCATAATCTCCTGCACGTTCAGCTTGTTCTGCTTCTAATTTGTAGTGCTCAATCTGCTCCAGTTCGTTATTTACCGCATCTACCAGGTCTTTTTCGCCTTGCCATTTCGCTTTAAATTCATCACGCTCTGCTGATAGGTTGGCAATTTCTTCTGAAAGTTCTTTAACCTTTCTATCATCTTTTTCGCGTTTAATCGCTTCGCGTTCAATTTCTAAACGCATAATTTCACGGTCTAAAGCATCCACATTTTCGGGCACACTATCCATCTCCATACGCAATTTCGAGGCAGCCTCATCCATTAAATCGATGGCTTTATCTGGTAAGAAACGGTCTGAGATATACCGCTGACTCATTTCTACGGCTGCGATAATCGCTTCATCTTTAATCCTTACTTTATGGTGTGTTTCGTAACGTTCTTTCAGTCCGCGAAGGATCGAAATGGCATCCTGGGTATCCGGTTCTTCGACCATTACCTTCTGGAAACGACGCTCTAAAGCTTTATCTTTTTCTAAATATTTTTGATATTCATCTAAAGTGGTTGCACCAATGGCACGCAACTCTCCACGGGCAAGGGCAGGTTTTAAAATGTTCGCTGCATCCATGGCACCTTCACCACCACCGGCACCCACCAAAGTGTGGATCTCGTCGATAAAGAGGATAATGTCGCCATCGCTCTGTGTCACTTCTTTAACTACGGCTTTTAAACGCTCTTCGAACTCACCTTTATATTTGGCGCCTGCAATAAGCGATCCCATATCGAGCGAGTAGACCACTTTGCTTTTTAAATTTTCGGGTACATCACCTTTGATAATCCTGAAAGCAATACCTTCAGCAATGGCCGTTTTACCTACACCTGGCTCACCAATTAAAATCGGGTTGTTCTTGGTCCGGCGGGATAAAATCTGGATAACCCGACGGATTTCTTCATCGCGGCCAATTACCGGATCTAATTTCCCGCTCTCGGCGTATTCGTTTAAATTTCTGGCATATTTGCTTAAAGCCTGATAAGTGGCTTCGGCATTTTGATCGGTTACCCGGTTATCGCCACGCAATTCTACAATGGCTTTTTTAAGGTCTTTTTCGTTAACACCTTGTTCTTTTAATAATTTCGAAGTGCTGTCGTTAACGGCTAAGATGCCTAATAATAAATGCTCTACCGATACAAATTCATCTTTAAACTCTTTTAAAAATGTTTGCGCTTTTTGCAAAACGCTATTGGCATTAGATGACAGATAGACATTACTTCCACTCACTTTCGGGAATTTGGCAATCTCTGCATCTAAGTTTTGATTTAATGAATTTAGGTTAACGTTTAATTTCTTTAAAACATAAGAAACCACGTTTTCATCAACAGTGAGCAAACCTTTAAGCAGGTGTGCCGTTTCAATAGCCTGTTGCTGATTGCCTTGGGCTATTTCAGAAGCCTGTTGAACTGCTTCCTGGGCTTTTATAGTAAAATTGTTGAAGTTCATATTCCCTTTAAGGTCAAAACAAATGCCACATCAATTTTGATTTTATAATCGGAAATTTTGTCGGTAAGATTTTATTATTAATGACTAAATTGCTGATAATTAATGAATTATACTGAAAATTTGTCGTGTTGGATCTTTTAAACCTCTCAGGTTTCGAATATGCATGGTGGTTTATGTAGTTAATCTTATTTTGAAAATCAGGGTTCAGTCCGTGTTGGTTAGAACAGTCCTGCTATCGCTCCAAGTCCGCTCCCGAAGAAAAATCGGGATACGGGCTTTCCACTTTATCAGGTTCATTTTAATAAACCCGATAGCAGCATAAAACCCGAATGTGAGGTACGAGCCGAGGCTTTGAAGCGGATAGCGGGACTTTCATAGCCTAAAAGCACTAACGCTGCTTTTCTAAAAACAAATGACCACCTAAGCCACCTGAGTACATCTAAGCCAGGCGGTAATGTTATAGATTATTTTTTTGCTTTATGTTCAAGTACATACTTACCGGCCGCTAAATCTATTTTTCCAGTGTTGTTTATTTTACCATTTACATAATTATCCATGCCAGGCGAAAGCGGCAGGTTAATAGTAGCTGTAGAATTTGCCGGAATGGTAATATCGTACCTGATTCCTTTATCAACTTTTTTCCATGCACTTATAATTTTACCGTACGGACCAATATGACTAGCCTCAAAAGAACTGAGGCCTTCCATAATGTGCGGATCTAATATCACATGTTTAAAGCCAGGCTGTTTTTCATCAGGTTTAATACCTCCCGGCGATTTGTATAACCAGGCACCAATTTCTCCGAACATAATGTGGTTCATCGAGATATCCGATTTTGCATCAATAGGCCAGTTCTCGTATAAAGTGGTCGCTCCGTTTTCCATCCACCAGCCCCAGCTTGGATAGGTTTTTTGTGCAGCAACTTTGTAGGCCATGTCGCTGTAACCATTTTCGCTCAGCGCATTTAAAATGGCTTTTGTACCCAATAATCCTACATCCAGGTGGAAACCATCGGCTTCTACACGTTTGGCTAAATTTTTGGCAACTAAGGCAACTGATTCTTCCGGAACAATTTTCCAATAAAGCGGAACGCTCATTTCGGTTTGTATACCGGAAGCATAAATTCCTTTTTCTTTATTCAAATACTTGGTATTAAAAGCATCTTTAATTTTTTTAGCCAATGCCATGTACTTTTCATAATCATCGTTTTTATCTAAAATTTTTGCTGCCTTGGCTAAAATAAGCACATCAGCATAGTAATAGCAGGTAGAGGTAAGTTCGACAGGCGATTTAGATTTTACCGGAATCCAATCACCCAGGCCCCAGGTAGTTAAGCCTGTTGGATAAGTTTCATCGATGTGGTTTACGTATTTCCTGATATTTTCGTAACAATCGGCAAGTAATTTTTTGTCGCCGTAAAACAGGTATACATTCCACGGAATAATCGCAATGGTACTGGTCCAATCGGGGCCGTTGCCCCATTCATAACCCCAGCCATCGGTAGGGATAATGGATGGTAAAACACCATTTGGCTGCTGCTCGTCACGGTGATCGGCGAGCCATTTTTCGTAAATGGTAATGCCATCAAAACCATAAAGGCCTGTTTCGATGGCGATCTGTGCGTCGCCTGTCCAGCCGTTTTTCTCTCGTTGCGGACAATCTGTTGGGTAGCCAAAAAGATTGGATAGGTAAGAATTATTGGTGGCGTAATAGATTTTATTGATGATTGATTCTGAGGACTTCACATCGCCCACAACTGGCACGTCACTGTGCATAAAGTAGCCAACCAGGTCCTCTTTTTTCAATTCGATGGGCGCGGAGCTGCTTACTTCCACATATTGAAAGCCCTTATAATTAAAATGGGGCATGAAACTTTGTGCACCTTTTCCGTTTAAAATCAGAATGTCGGTTTGGAAAGGATCGGTATTATCTGTTGGGCGGTAATGGGCATCAATATTCGAAATATCCACATGTCCGTTGGTGTATAAACGCTCGCCATGTTTCAGTTTAATCACCGTTCCGGCCGGTCCGCTCACTGTAATTTTGCTTACTCCCGAAATATTTCTGCCCAGATCGAAAAGGTAGGTGGTATCATTAAATTTTCTTAAACTTTTGCTGGCTATTTCCTCCACATTACGGATAGGGTGCATGACCTGCGCAACAATATTTTTAGAGGGTGCTGAACGGTACATCACATTTTTCCAATCGGTATCGTCGAAGTTTGCGGTGTTCCAGCCTGCTTTTTCCAGGCGGGCATCGTAATGTTCGGCGGTATAAATACTATTAAAAATAATCGGGCTTAAAGCTGTTTTCCATTCTTTACCCGATGTAATGGTTTCGGTAGTGCCATCTTCGTAAGTAATGCGCACATCCAGACAAAAAGTTGGTCTATTGCGCCATGGGGCACGATCGAAATACCAGACTGCGGTTGATTGGTGGTTATACCATCCATTGCCCAGCAATACACCTATCGCATTTTTGCCTTTGCTGATGGCATTGGTTACATCATAGGTAACATATAAGCTTCGTCTATCAAAACGGGTGTACATCGGATCCATGCGGTGGTTGCCTATTTTCTTCCCATTGATGGATAGTTCGTATAATCCCGCTGCGGCAATGTATGCCCTGGCCGATTTGATTTTTTTAGTTGTGGTAAAGGTATTCCGGAAATAGGGAGCAGGTTTAAGTTTGATATTTTCGGTATCCGAGATCCATGCACCCTGCCAGTTTTCCATTTTCATCATGCCTGTTTCGAAGCTGGCGATATATGGCTTATTTGATTTCTTTTGATTTCCATCGGCAATGTCAACCCTCCAATAGTATTTGGTAAAAGGTTTTAGTAACTGGCCCGAATAAACGATCAGATTTTTTTCTGAAGCTATCCACCCTGTATTCCAAAGTTTTGCTTCAGCTTTAACAAGCGAGGCCGAATCAGTATCCACTAAAATACGGTAAGCAGTTTGTTTAGCGCCCTGGCTGGCATCGTTCATTTGCCAGGTAAAACGTGGGGTTAGATTGTCTAACCCGATCGGATTAACCAAATATTCGGTTTTCAAGGCTGTAACTGATTGCGCAAACGTTTCGGAAACAGGAAAGAGGGCAAAAAATAAAGCAGTTACCTGTAGAAATCTGAGGTTCATAGTTTAATGGTTATTCAAAAAACTAAGGTATTAAAATAAAATGCTGATAAAAGAACCACAATGGAATTTTTACGCATAAAAAAAGACGAGCTTTAACTCGTCTTTTGTATCTGTGCAATCATTTAAATCTGTGCAATCACTTTTTATCCTAATATTTCTTTCAGTTTTTCGGTTTGGTGATCGGCCAACTTTTGTAATGGACCAGATGCCAGCATTTTCATCATCATGTTCAAATCTGCTGAGATAATGTGTTTCGCTGTAGTTGTTCCGTTTCCGTTATCTGCTACAGTCCACTTTAACTCCACATCGAAAGGTGCTTTTTCACTCGGAATGGCTGTTATTTCCTGATTTTCGATACGGCTCGAAATTTTGATGGCCAATTTTGCCATGTTCTGAATGGTAAAACGAGCATCATCTTCAGTAGATTCCCAGTTATAGATGTTTTCGGGCATCAGTTGCTGATGATTGTTCATATTGGATAGGAATGCATAAACCTCTGCAACTGGTTTATTCACCTCCACTGCGCTTTCAATAACAGTCATTATATATTTTTTATAGATTTTTGTTTTTTCTCAAAACTTAAGACTCCGAACTTAATACTTGTCCTTGTCCCCATTCTGAAGGATTTAAACGCCATTTGCCTAATAATTCCATATCACTTTTGGCAATAATGCTGTGCTCGGCAGCATAATCGATTAAGGCGCCATAGTTTGATAGGGTTAAGTAACGACATTTTGCCGCTGCGAAATTTTCGTCTGCTTTTTCGAAACCGTAAGTGAAAATTGCCGCTAAGCCAGCTACCGATAATCCTGCCGCTCTTAGTGCCTCAACAGCTTGTAAACTGCTTTTTCCGGTTGAAATTAAATCTTCGATAACCACCACACGCTGACCTTCTACCACTTCACCTTCAATTAAACTTCCGGTACCGTGTTCTTTAGCTTTCGCCCTTACATAGATAAAAGGTAAACCAAGTTCCTGAGCGACTAAAACGCCCTGAGGAATTCCGGCAGTTGCAACACCCGCAATAACATCTACTGAACCAAACTCTTCCTGAATGGCCTGCGCAAGTTTCTGACGGATGTAAGTTCTAACCTGAGGGTGGGAAAGGGTAATTCTGTTGTCGCAATAAATCGGCGATTTCCAACCAGATGCCCAGGTAAAAGGGTTATTTGGTTGTAATTTGATTGCTTTTATCTGTAATAAAAATTCCGCTACCTTTAATTCAATATCACTTTTATTATACATGGCTCAAAATTACAGATTTATTTGTGTTTGTCATAACGTTTATTAAGCCCCACTTGTTTTAGCGGGGAAAGAAAATGTCGGGAATTGAATTGAATCACGACTTCCAAATGCTACAAATATCGGAAATTTTGATGGATGGTAAAAGCTATTTCTTGCCAAGCGCTGTAAATCAATGTGATAAAGAATGGCAAGGCCTGAAAATAGAAGAGAATGTAAATGTTATATTGGCTAGCTAAGTTTTTAGACTGACGAATTTTGTAGCATTAAATGATTATTTTCGTTCAAATAGCGTTTTTAAAATCTCTCGTAAATGATAAGTATTGTTTGAATTTTGCAATGAATTATTTGATTTGCGTAATTGTTCTTAACAAAAGCTGTTTACATTTGTTATGGTAAAATTAATTTAAATTTTTATGATAGCAACAAAAGGATATGCGGCACAAAATGCCGAAACAGATCTTGCACCCTGGAATTTTGAGCGCCGGGAAGTAGGGCCTCATGATGTTCAGTTTGAGATACTTTTCTGTGGGGTTTGCCACTCAGATTTGCACCAGATCAAAAACGATTGGTTTCCGGGAATTTTCCCAATGGTTCCGGGGCACGAAATTGTGGGCAGGGTAGTAAAGGTTGGAGATCATGTGAAGAAATTTAAGGTAGGCGATCTTGCCGGTACAGGTTGTATGGTAGATTCGTGCCAGGTTTGCGAAAACTGCAAGCAAGATTTAGAACAATACTGTTTAGAAGGAAATACGCAGACCTATAATGGTTTAGAAAGAGATGGTAAAACACCAACTTATGGTGGATATTCGGATTCGATTGTAGTAAGAGAAGAATTTGTGCTTCATGTATCAGATAAATTAAACCTTGCAGCTGTAGCCCCACTTTTATGTGCGGGTATTACCACTTATTCTCCATTAAAACACTGGAAAGTAGGAAAAGGCCATAAACTAGCCGTACTTGGTTTAGGTGGTTTAGGTCACATGGCCGTGAAATTCGGTGTAGCTTTTGGCGCTGAAGTTACGGTATTGAGTACTTCACCAAAAAAAGAAGAAGATGCCAAAAAACTGGGCGCACACCATTTTGTAGTTACGACCGATCCGGCACAGGTTAAAGCAGCAAGGGGTACCTTCGATTTTATACTGGATACGGTTTCTGCAGAACATGATTTTAACATGTACCTTTCTTTGTTGAGAACAAATGGTATACACATTTGCGTAGGTGTTCCGCCTAAGCCAGCAGAAATTGCCGCTTTCAGTTTACTTGGTGGTAGAAAAAGCCTTGCGGGATCAGGTATTGGAGGTATTGCCGAAACTCAGGAAATGTTGGATTTCTGTGCGGAGAACAATATCGTATCGGATATCGAAATGATTGATATCAAAGACATCCACCATGCCTACGAGCGTATGGAAAAAGGTGATGTGCGTTACCGTTTCGTAATTGATATGGCTACGCTATAGATCTGAATATCTGATCGCGTTTCATCAATAGGGGTTTAGGAACTGGAAATAACGGTTGCTAAATCCCTATTTGTTTATCAAACAAATCAGTTCCCTAGGCAGTGTAATTTTGCTTTACAAATTCTGATAGGGAAATCTTGTGCTCAGATTCTACTTTGAAGATCTGTTTTTTATTTTCCGTCAACAGGTTTTGGAGCGTAGTTAACGAATCTTTAAGATACGAGATAGATAACATGCCAGAGATCCTGCTCCTGATTTTTTCGGCTAGGAACAATTCGACCAAAATCAGCGCGATTAAAAAGATATAATGGGTAAAGATCAGGTTATTGGTATTCTTGCTTAAAGCAGGCAATTCTAAGGAAACAAGAACCAAATCTAAAATCAAAGGAATACCGATAATGGCAATAATGGCGATTGCACTTGCTTTTAGTGTAATGCGTTTTTCTGCTTGTTTGAGCTGTTCGTTAAAAGCAGAAAATTTACTGTTCAGCGGCGTATTTCTATTGTTTTGTTGCTGTTCCAGCTTCTGAAGGTCTTTTCCATGTGCAATATCTATCTTTCTAACCTGCTCTACAACGGATGATTCGGCATTGTTAAGCTTTTCCTGATCTTCAACGATGGATTCTTGCTCAGCTATAATTTTATCCATTACCATCAAATCGTCGGGTATACCGTGACGTAACTTTTGCTCTGCGGCAACAATGCGGTTGTCTAGTTGTTTAAACTGCCTTTTGAGTTCCGCAATTTCCTTATTGTATTGGTCTTTTTTAGAAGCGTAACTATTTTCTAAACTTTGCAGTTCGGCGGCATACTCAAAGTTTGCCAATAGTTGTTCATTGCCGGCAAAACGCTGATAAAGCCCGGTTAATGTGATAAAGAGTTCACCTGTTGATTTTTCTGGGTTAGAAAGATCATTTCGGTATGCTTCCAGATCTGTTTCGGATAATGAAGGTATGGGCATGGCAGATTAAAAGGTTAAAATTATGAAAAATATTATCGTTGAGGGAATTATTCACCATTGTTTTCCCGTTGAATGTTCCAATACAGATTACTAACTATTTTTTTTACATTCTAGTGTATCTGGCCTCAAGTGATATAGGATGATTATGGATTAAAAAATATTTTTTTTTCACTCTTTAATAAATTATTATATATTTGTAGCAAGCAAGGGGTGAGAGCCTTGCATCAATCTTTGATTGAGAGCGTTAATTTAGATAAGGTTACAACATTAATTGTTGTAACCTTTTTTTATACCCTATAAATAACCCAACAATTTTTCTACTTTTAGAGCATTGCAAAATATATAGGTTTCGCAGAAAGAACTCTTTAAATGTAATCGGGAAAGGAATAGGCTGCTGTAAAACGCAGTTTATGCTGTTAATGTGTTTTAAAATATATGCCAAGAAATTATAGAATTTATATCAACGATAACACTTTGTTTATCTCAGATTTTTTGCCAGAGCAAAAGGAGAAAATTCAACAACTTGAATTCCAGGATTTTGATCTGCAAATGTTCTACAAAAAACTAAAAAATGGTTCGAAGAAGAGCTATATTTTCTTGACAAAAAATCCCCAGGAGACCTTTAAAAAACTAAAGAAAGATTGTACTATTATTAAAGCTGCAGGTGGTTTGGTAGAGAGTGCAAATGGAAATTATCTCTTTATTTTTCGAAATAAAAAATGGGATTTACCCAAAGGAAAGCTTGAAGAAGGTGAAAAAATGAAAGAAACGGCAGTTCGTGAGGTAGAAGAGGAGTGCGGCATTAAGGTGTTTAAACGCGAAGAAAAACTTTGTAAAACCTATCACGTTTACCCGATTGGTACTAAAATGGTAATCAAGAAAACGAACTGGTATAAAATGAAGGTTAAAGGCGAACCGAAATTGGTCCCTCAGAAAGAAGAAGGGATTGATGAAGCCGTATGGCTAGACAAAAACCACATTTCACCTGTGGTTAAAAATACTTTTCCATCAATTATGGATGTTTTAAGAGCCGGAGGAATACTATAAGTGTTCTAGCCCAGAGATCGTCCTGCTGAACTTATTTCAGCACCTTTGGTAGCTATGGTGTCAAATATTTTTATCTGACTGCACCGATTATTCATAATCCAGTTCATCCACTACCTTCTTTACTTGTTTTAAATGTTTGCCATAATAATACCATGCCCATAACTCGGTAATTACGCCTATAATCAGAATGGTGAAAAAGCAGTTTAATAAGATGTAAACAGGTGATAGTTTGCCTAAAATCCTGGAGAAAATGGAAGCCTTTTCTACAAACAGGTAAACTGCAAGAAAGGCAATTCCGATAAAGGCAACAATATAGGTCAGGGCTTTATAAAGTTCGATATTCAGTTTCATTTCGTAGTAAAACCAAAGGATGTTTTTACGTGTATCCAGGCTCATATCGTAAGAGTTTTTATAGAAGAGGTAGAATTTTATAAAGTAATAGGCTGTAAAACCACAAGTGATGGCGTAAAACATTAAAAATACCTGATCCATGGCTGATGAAAAATCAAAAAAGTAAGGAACAAAGGCCATGATAACCAAAAAGAAGATCTGGTAAAAAAACTCGTGTTTCATTTTGCCTCTAATCCTGTCGATCGGGGTATGTGCTTGTTTTATTTTAAGCATATCGGTCGAAATGTCACTTCCTTCCGGACTTTCAGCATTCCATTCGTTTTTTATATCGTCAAAATTCATAACCGTTTTTCTTTATGATGGATTGTAATTTTTCTTTAGTTCTGTTCAGTTTTACCCGTGCATTTACCTCGCTGATGCCCAGGTTTTCGGCAATTTCGCGATGGGATTGATTTTCGAGAAAGAGAAATATCAAGGCTTTTTCTATCACATTCAGCTCTTGAACGGCGGTATACAGGTAAGCCAGTTTTTCTTCTTTTCCCTCGCTCTCATTTATATCGATTATATCAATATTTTCGTCTAAAGGTGTCTTATCTACTTTTCTGTTCTCCTTTTTAAAGTATATTAAAGCTGTATTTAAACAGACACGGTACATCCAGGTGGTAAATTTGGAATTACCCTTAAAAGTGGGATAGGCTTTCCAAAGCTGTAATACAATTTCCTGAAACAGATCACGCTGCTCTTCAAAACCGTTCATATACATTTTCGAAATCTTATGTATAATCGCTTTGTGTTGATTAATCAGGGTGAGAAATATGTTTTCTGTTTCTTTCATTTAATATATAACCCATTGGTAAGCGATTTTAAAAAACGTTACAGGTTAAATTAAATAAAATTTAAGCACTACCTGTTAATATTGGGAAGATAAAGAGGATGAACACGGATGATACTTCAAAAAATGAGTATTCTTTAACGCGCAGGTGGGACACTTACTGGTCTTAGCGTCTCGCTAAGACTATACTTTGTCTCTCGTAATTGGTATTCGGTAGAAATAATTATGTCTTAGCGAGACGCTAAGATCAGTTGAGTACAGGTCTGACACCCCGTCCTGCGGACACCCCTCTGCAAGAGGGGAATAATGTAACGGTGCCAAATTTCTTACAAAAAACTAAGGGCTTCTTTTGGTACAAATGGACTTACATCGCCATGGTTTCTTAAAATATCGCGTACAATGGTAGAACTGATGGCTGAGTATTCGGGTTTGCTTAAGAGTAAAATGGTTTCTACCTCTGGCATCATCGTCTGGTTAATCTGCGCGATGGCTCTTTCATATTCAAAATCAGCAGCTGAACGGATGCCCCTAACCATATAGGTGGCATCTATTTTTCGGCAGAAATCTACGGTTAGGCCTTCGTATGTTTGGATTTCGATATTCGGATAGCCTTTAAAAACAGTTTGTAAAATTTGAAGGCGCTGCTCTGCGCTTAAGAAATTCTGTTTAGCGCTATTGAGTCCGATACCCACCACAATTTTATCGAAAAGGGGAGTGGCACGTTGTAAAATGTTTACGTGAGCAATAGTGATCGGATCAAATGAGCCTGGAAATAGCGCTATCTTCATGATTCAAATATAGATTTTTATGACGGAATTATTTACCACTAAGACACGAAGAACACAAATTAAGCTGTTTTTGCCACGGAAACACGGAATATATCTGGTTTAATGTTTTATCATTAAGAAATTAAGGACATTAAGAAGTTCAATGCATATTTATTCAGAGTCTTTATACTAAAAGATGCTGACCACATAGTAGCTACAAGACAATTGAAAATACTATTTCTACTTGTAAAATAAATTTGGCATGACGATTCAGGTCTTCTGTATTTTTTGCCACGGAAACACGGATATACACGGAATATATCTGGTTTAATGTTTTATCATTAAGAAATTAAGGACATTAAGAAATTCAATGGCATAAGATTGAAGCAGGCCCTTGACAATAAGCCTGATTGCAATGGAAAGCACGACTGAAGGGTGCCACAACTTACTGCCTACACGCTTTCAAAAAAGAAATAATATTATAGTGGCTAAAGAAATTTTATCGTTTTTTACTACTAACTAAACTCAAAAAAACTGAAAGACGAATTACCATACTTTCTGGTTTCGGTATAGCCAGGCTGGCTGTTCAGTTTCATGTTACTTTGATGTTCTACAATTAACAGACCGTCAGGTTTAAGCAATTGTTGTTCTTTAACCATCACCGGAATTTGTGGGATGTTGGGCATATTGTAGGGCGGATCGGCAAAAATCAGGTCGTAAGCGCCAGTCATTTGTTTTAATAATTTGAAAACATCGCCTTTACGCACATCAACTTGATCAAACTGGTGTTGTTTTGCGGTATTTTTAACCCAGTTCATGCAGCCATAATCCATATCGATGGCTAAAATACTTTCTGCCCCGCGTGAGGCAAACTCAAAAGTTAAATTTCCGGTACCGCAGAATAGATCCAGAACGGTACAGGTTTCGAAATCATATTTGTTGTTGAGGATATTGAAGAGTGCTTCTTTGGCCATATCCGTAGTTGGGCGTACCGGTAAATTTGCAGGGGGCTGCAAACGGATGCCTTTTAATTTGCCACCAATTATTCGCATAAATCTAAAGCAAGGAGACCGCTGAAATAGTGTTTAGGCATATCGGCCAATAATTCGCTATTTTGTTTTCCAGCAGGAAGGAAGAAATAAAGTTGGTTAAAGTATTTTAATAAGCAGTTATAATGCTCATCATCTTCGTTTATAATGCCTTGTAAATAAACGGGAATGGCATCATTTAAACCCAGTTGTTCAATCATCAGCAACAGGAAATAATTAAATTCCTCCGCATTTTCTGATTGATAATGGTTCTGAAAAACGATCTTTTTATCTTTGATGTAGAGTACATTGAAAGATATTGCTGTAAAATCGATTAATAAAGATTCATCTGCCAAATGATTAAATAAAACCATTAATGGTTCAGACTGTGGAAATAAATCTGTTTTTTCGGGCAGATTTGCTTTTAAATCTTCATCTAAACAAAAAACAGTATTAAAGCCCAGTTTCTCGTTATGTTTAGTGTAAACCTTAGCATCAGAACCTAAATATTTAGCATAAACGGTCAGGTTTTCACCATCAAACCATTCATCAGGGATGAAAATAAAATTCGAGGTATGGATTGCCGCTTTTACAGTTGCATAGTTTAAGGAGAGGTAACGATCAGTTTCAAAGGCTGATTTCAGTTCTTTCTGTACATCTTCACAACCTTGTTTATCAAAAATGATATTAATCTCCTCTGTATCCTTACTGACCACAGCATAAGAAAGGCTGTCATTCGTTATTTTTAATAATAAATGGCAGTTAGCAGATGCACCAGCTTTAAAATTCGGGTCGACTAATAAGAGACTATTGTTACTCATTGAAACAAAAATAGACTTTTTTGAGGATTAACGGTAAGATGAGCTTAAATTTTTGGTTTTGACTTATAGTGCTTTAGTTTTTTGCCACGGAAACACGGAGTTCACGGAAATAATTCTTAGCCATCTTACTTACTAATTGCTCAATGAACAAATGAACTTTATTTTTACCACCTGAGACACCTAAGTTCACTTGAGGAATGACGCTTGGCCAAAAACATAAAATTCACTTTGTGTGCTTGGCGTCTTTGTGGTTAATATTCTCTCTGTATAATTTGCGGTTAAAACCTCGAAATATTTTTACCAAAATCAAACCTTTCTGATATTCAAAAATCGAAATATTCGGCTTAAATTCGGAACATGAGTTATAAGCCTACCTATAAAGCGGCAAACACGATTGCAGCAACTATTGAGCAACATTTTGTTAAACTGCATAAAAATGCAATTGCACAGGGTGAGATAGATTTGGCTACTCAACCGGATCGAAAAATAATTGAAGCGATAATCGATGTTGCTTTTTGGAGCAGTTTGCGTAAGGAGGAAGGGCATTCGCCACGGATTTCGATCGCTTTTTTACCACCAGAACAAACCTCGAAACCATTACGTTTCGCGAAAAAGCTAGCCTTAAATGCCAATACCCTCACCAAAATAGCACCTGGAATTGAACGCTCCGGAATTCACCTGGGTGTTTGGGAAGAGGATGGCGAACTTTATATCTGGGGTACAACCCTCAATATTCCGAACTTTTGCTTTGTTGTTGATGTGTCTGAACCTGGATTAATCGTAATTAAACACCGAAGGATTTACGGCATTGGTAAATTTACCAATGTTGCGGTGCTAAAAGGCGAGCAGATCCGTATCGTAGACGACAGGAGCTGTACAAATAAAGATTGTCCGCCTATTTTGCAGGCCTTATTAGATCTGACTGTTTTAGCCAGCTGGAACGACCCGATTAATATCCTGATCCAATTTTCGGTTTCTATGCGTGCGCATGGTCGTGGTGGGGCATTACTCATTGTACCTAAAGGTGATACGAAATGGGAAGAATCCATTATCCACCC
Organism: Pedobacter folensis; assembly: GCF_056490665.1. NCBI lineage: Bacteria > Pseudomonadati > Bacteroidota > Sphingobacteriia > Sphingobacteriales > Sphingobacteriaceae > Pedobacter > Pedobacter folensis. The sequence goes on along the minus strand of NZ_JBWJIF010000001.1, from coordinate 1,680,345 downwards.
CATACAGTATTTGGTAGAACCTCCATTCTGTGGCCTGTCTAATCTGGCGAAACAAAGTGGTAACCAAAGTGAGATATTTTCACAGGGCGCTGTGCGTAGAGAGGTTGACCACTTAGCCGGTTTAACAGCGGTTGATGGTGCAACAATCATCAATGAAGAATTTGATCTGATTGCTTTTGGCGCAAAAATCGGTCGTGCTAAAGGCAAACCAACTATAGAACAGATTGCCTTTTCGGAACCTATTGTTGGTGGTGAAGATAAAATTCTGTATCCCGGACAATTGGGTGGTACGCGGCATTTTTCTGTGGCGCAGTTTGTTAACGATCAGCCGCAATCTATCGGTTTGGTCGCCTCTCAGGATGGCCATTTTACCATTTTCAGCTTTAGTAAAAAACAAAATATGGTAATGGCACATCGCATCGAAACCTTACTTTTGTAATTAGCAGCGCGCAGGGAGCAAAGCGCATAATCCTTGTATTGATTTGAAAAGGTACTGTAATGCCAGTTGGTTGCCGCAGTCCGTCTTTTCGCTAAATTCCCGATCAAAATCTTTGCAAAAAAACAAGCAGGCGATTAGATCGGGAGATATCGCTTCAATACGGTTTAGTTAACTTAAGCCGATGCTAAAAACTCAGGTTTTATTTTTGTCCTGAAAACAGTTAACCGATTAACCATTTAAACAATTAACCATTAATGATCCCGGATAAAAGCCAGCTTATCGCTTCTGCATACGAACATACGCCTACCAGGGAGCAATTGCTTTTTTGCGAACGGATGTCGGTGTTTTTGCAACAGGACGATGAGTACCGCTGTTTTGTGCTTAAAGGTTACGCGGGTACGGGTAAAACGACCTCTGTAGCGGCTTTAGTGAAGGTACTGAAGCAATTTAATTTGCGTAGTGAACTGCTTGCACCAACGGGAAGGGCAGCGAAAGTAATGAGCCAGTATTCATACCGAAAAGCTTTAACCATACATAAACGGATTTACCGTAAACGCTCAGCAGCATCGCCCGAAATGCAGTTTCAGCTAGCGCCGAACCTCTCCGAAAATACGTTGTTTATTATCGATGAAGCCTCGATGATAGCTGACGAGTTTAACGAAACGGGATCTTCGATACTGAGAGATCTGCTCGAGTTTGTGTACAATACCAAAAACTGCTTTTTGCTTTTTGTGGGCGATACGGCGCAGTTGCCTCCGGTAGGGAGTTTAGACAGTCCAGCATTGAACGAGCAGTACCTTAAGGATAAATTTGCCTTAACCGTTTCGTCTGTTGAGCTAAAGGAAGTTGTAAGACAAGGGAAGAAATCGGGCATTCTGGCCAATGCCACCATGCTGCGGAACCAGATTGCTAAAAATCCTGAAAATCCATTGCCTAAATTCCTGACTAAAAGTTATACTGATATTTACAATATGCCAGGGGCACGTTTAGTAGAGGGCTTAGAATATGCTTACCGTAAATTCGGTATGGAAAATACTTTGGTGGTTTGCCGTTCCAATAAATCGGCCAATGTATACAACCAGCAGATTAGGGCAAGGCTGCTTTACCGCGAAGAAGAATTAACGGGAGGCGATCAGATTATGGTGGTGCGGAACAACTATTTCTGGCTGCCCGATAATGAAGATACCGCTTTTATTGCCAACGGTGATATGGCAAAGGTGATCCGGGTGAGGGGGGAAGAAGAACGTTATGGTTTTCGTTTTGCTGATGCTACTTTGGAGTTTATGGATTTCCCGGCTGCAGGGCAGATCAGCTGCAAAGTAATGCTGGATACCTTAAATTTAGAAAGTGCAAACCTGCCTTACGAACAAAATAAGAAGCTTTTTGATGGGCTTAACGAAGATTATGAACATATTGCCAATAAACGGCAGCGGATGTTGGCCATTAAGGCTGATCCCTTTTATAATGCACTGCAAATCAAGTTTGCTTATGCAGTAACCTGTCATAAAGCACAGGGTGGCCAATGGGATGCTGTTTTTGCTGATCAGGGTTATCTTACCGAAGAAATGATCGATCTCGATTTTCTCCGTTGGTTATACACTGCAGTAACACGAGCAAAAAAAGAGTTATATTTAGTCAATTTTGCGCCTCAGCTTTTTGCGAAGACTGCGCAGGAAGACTACTTTTAGGGGATACCGTCATGCTGTCCCGAATGTTCGGGATCAGCATCTATCTTATGAAGAGACCCTGAAATGAATTCAGGGTGACGATCTAAGTGAGATATAATTACTAAGACGTTTAGAATACTAACCAATTATAATATGAAATTTGCCTTTAGTCTCAAAAACAAGCTTAAAATTGCTTTCTTGCTTTTTTGCATCATGTGCTGCACCTTATTGATCCGTTTTTTGGAAGATAAAAGTGTAGAGAAGATTAACGAATCTTTTATTTCGATGTACAATGACAGGCTGGTACCGGCAACAGATTTATATTTTATTGCTGAAAATCTGTATTATAAAAATGAGATTCTTCAGGAAACATTGTTAGGTAATGGTGCGGTTCATCCCTCAACTGGTATGGTGAAAATGAATAAACACAACCGTAAAATAGATTCGGTAATTAATAAATACGAACTCACTTTATTGGTAAAGCAGGAAAAAAGTTTTTTAAATGATCTTAAAAAGGCATTAACTGTTCAACAGGGATTGGAGGCTAAAATTTTGAACATGGCGGGCACAGAGGGAAGGGCAATTTATGAATCGATGGGTAGAAATGCTGCAAACCAGACTTTAGCCAAACTTTCGGCACTCATCAAAATACAATCTAAAGTAGGGAACGAACTGATTAAAGGATCAGAAATTTTTGTTTCGGGAACCAAGGTTTACTCTACCTTGCAGGTGATTTTGGCTATTGTAATCGGGATTATGATCGTGGCCATCGTTTCGGCATCAAATGCGGTGAAGGTGCAGAACGAAAAGTTTAATCTGAATTAGGTTTTTGCCACGGAGGCACGGAAATCACGGAAATTGGCCCTTCATCTCGATCGTAGCGGAGATCCTTCAACTACGCTATCAATGACATACGCTAATAAAAAGTGTCGTCATCTCGACTGGAACGGAGTGGAATGGAGTGGAATGGAGAGATCTATCTAGAGAGATTTCTCCATTTCGTTTCACTTCAGTCGAAATGACGATTTATATATTGGCCACGGAGGCACAGAAATCTCAGAAAAACTGTTCCGTGTTAAATCTGTGTCTCAGTGGCTAATTATAGATACTATCTGTGTGTATCCTTTTGATCTGTGGTTAACTTACTCAGCATCCTCATCTGTAATCAGTCTGATCGAATCGTCAGAAAGCATAATCAAGCGCTCTTTATACAATGAACCAATGGTTTTTTTGAAGGCACTTTTACTGATCTGGAAACGGTGATAAATATCTTCAGGAGAGCTTTTATCGCCCAGCTCAATTACACCGCCACTCTTTTTCAGCTCTCTTAACATCATTTCTTTCGAATCGAGAATATGGCCATAACCGCTTGGTTGCAGGGTTAAATCAATTTTACCTTCCACGCGGATTTTCTTGATCCATCCTTTACGCATTTCGCCCGGTTGGATATTATCGAAAACCTCATTATTGTAAAGCAAACCGATATAAGTATTGTTGATAATGGCATTGAAACCAAGATCTGTTTCTTCGGTAATCAATAAACTTACTTCGTCGCCCTCTTCAAAATCGAAGCCATCTTCTTCCACAAAATCGTACAGTTTAGAAGAAGCCAAAAGGCGGTCGTTACTTTCGTCTAAATACAGGTAAACCACATATTTATAGCCTTTTTGCATTGGCCTTTTTTGTTCGCGATCAGGCACATACACATCTTTATCGATGCCCAGATCCATAAATACGCCATCATCGCCATCAGAAACCACTTTCAAAAAAGCGAAATCGCCCACTTCGGCATAAGCTTTCTGAGTTGTACCGGTTAAGCGGCCATCTTTCTGTACAAAAACAAAAACATTAATATTGTCGCCAATTTCTACGCCGCTTGGAACGTATTGGTAAGGCAGGATCACCAGTTTATCGCCGTCGGTTAAGTTTAATCCAGCTTCTGTTTTGCTTAAAATTCTTAACTCGTTGTATTTTCCTATTTCAATCATGTATTTTGGGTTTAACCATTTTCTTCAATGGCTTTTGCTGCAAAGGTAGCAATGTTTAGTGGCAAATTGGGTTTAAATGAAGTTGAAAGATATCTTAATGTTTTGCCTGGAATTAAAGCTAGGATATAACTAAATAAGCTATTTCTAATCATTACGTCATGCTGAATTTATTTTACAAGTAGAAATAGTATTTTCAATTGTCTTGTAGCTACTATGTGGTCAGCATCTTCTTTGTAATAAAGACCCTGAAATAAATTCAGGGTGACGACTCTTATAGTAATTAATGCTGTATTAGAAAATTAAGGATAGTCAATGAAAAATATATATTTTAGCAGCTTATCTAATATTTAAATCTACAGTATGAACAAGCAGATTCCTCCATTTTTTTTAAGCGACGAGTATTTTATTGATGAGAAAGTAAACTTTTTGAAGTTTGCAAACGAGTATAAGGTTTACAACGATCAGGGCGCTCAGATCGGGATTATTAAACAGCGTATTTCTGGATGGCAAAAGGCTTTAACTTTGCTGGTTGATAAGCGTATGATGCCTTTTAAACTGGAAATTACCGATACCAACGACCAGTTGCAGGCCACCATTACAAGAGGCTGGACCTTCTGGATGTCGAAAATTATTGTGACCGATCCGCTTGGTGTTGAAGTGGGCATTATTAAACAAAAATTTAAATTCTTTAAGCCAACTTTTACCATTTCAAGCCCAACATCGGGAGAGGAGATTGCAAAAATATCTGGCGATTGGAAAGCCTGGAACTTTAGCATTACCAATAATGCAGGTGCCGAAATGGGCAAAATCAACAAAAAATGGGCTGGTGCTTTGAAAGAGGTTTTTACCACGGCCGATAAATATAATGTTTCTATCGATCCCAGTTACGCCGAAAGCAATCAAAAAGTGGCGATTGTAGCTACCGCAATTACGATTGATATGGTTTTGAAGGAAAGCAAGTAGGATAATTAACTGTTTAAACGGTTAATATTAAGTAGGAGCCTGTATCATAAAAGTAATTTCTCCTTAAATTATGTCATGTTGAGCTTGTCGAAACAACTTAGGAGGTATTTAAATAAGTCCTTCGACAAGCTCAGGATGACAAATCTATAATTATGATACAGCCTCTTTTAATTTTATAGCTTTCTTCTTCTTCTATAATTTTCTTACAAACGTTATCAATTAATTCGGCTAAATTTGGAACCTACAATTTAAGGTATCTTCATTGATATGGAAAAAACCAAAGAAGCCAAAAAGCCGAGTATTTTCAGTTTACTTGGGAATTACAGCGGCTTAATTTTTATGCTGATCCTGTTTGCTTTGCTCAGTAACGGTATCAACCTACTCTTACCGAAGATTATTGCCAGCGGTATCGATGCTTATACCAACAAAACTTTTAATCTTCAATCTATCCTGCTTCAGTTTTCGCTGGCCATTGTTCTGGTTTTTATCTTTACTTATTTACAAAGTATCGTACAAACCTATGCTTCTGAGCGTGTGGCAAGAGATTTGAGAACCAGGTTATCTAATCAAATTTCGCGACAAAGCCATGCCTACATTATTCAGGCTAACCCCTCAAAACTGCTGACTAACCTTACCGCCGATGTTGATTCGATCAAAATGTTTGTTTCGCAGGCCATTGTTTCCATCTGCTCATCTATATTTTTAATTGTTGGGGCAAGTATTCTGCTCCTGATGATTAACTGGAAACTGGCACTTTGTGTAATTGCGATTGTACCGATTATTGGCGGTGCATTTTTTTATGTGCTCAGCAAGGTAAAAGTGCTTTTTAAAAAGAGCAGGGAAGTAATCGATTGGCTGAACAAGGTCATCAGCGAAAGTATTTTAGGTTCGGCTTTAATCCGCGTAATTAATTCGCAAGCCTTAGAATACCATAAATTTTTGGATGCAAATGCCAAAGCGAGAGATTTAGGGATATCCATCCTCCGCATGTTTGCAGCCTTGATTCCGGTGATTGTTTTTACAGCCAATTTATCTGGTTTATGCATCTTGGTACTGGGTGGTCACTTTGTAATTACCAATTCGATGAGCCTGGGCGAGTTTACTGCTTTTAGCAGTTACCTTACCCTCATTATATTTCCCATTTTGGTGATTGGTTTTATGAGCAACGTAATTGCACAGGCTACAGCGTCATACCAAAGGATAGAAACGGTGTTAAATGCTGCGGAGATTAAACATCCAGGCACCCTGACTACACAATTGAAGGGAGATGTAGAAGCGAAAAATATTACTTTGAGTTTTGGACAGAAGCCAATTTTAAAGTCGGTTTCATTCTCTGCCAAAGCAGGTTCTAAAACCGCAATTATTGGCCCTACGGCTGCGGGAAAATCACAATTGCTTTATATTTTAACAGGTCTGATTGAAGCAGATTCTGGTGCGGCCTTGTTTGATCACGAAGAAATTAAGAAGTATAACCAGGAGAATTTCCACCAACAGGTAGGCTTTGTATTTCAGGACAGTATCATGTTCAACATGAGCATTAGGGAAAATATAGCCTTTAGCGATACCGTTACAGACGAATCGCTGGCCAAAGCCATCGCCACTGCAGAACTTAAAGATTTTATAGATGCTTTGCCCGATCAATTGAATACCATTGTTTCGGAACGCGGAAACAGCCTTTCAGGTGGACAGAAACAAAGAATTATGCTGGCCAGGGCTTTAGCGGTGAATCCGAAGATTTTATTACTCGACGATTTTACAGCCCGTGTGGATACCAATACGGAGAAAAGGATTCTGGAAAATATCCAGCAAAATTATCCAGGTTTAACTTTACTTTCTATTACCCAAAAAATAGCTTCTGTTGAACATTATGATAAAGTGATCTTGCTGATGGAAGGCGAAATCATTGCAGAAGGAACCCATCAGGAGTTGCTGAAAAGCAGTCCTGAATATGTTCAGATTTACAATTCACAACAGAGCACCAGTAATTATGAACTACAATCTTAACCAGCTTAGCAACAAGCAGGAAAAGCAATCTACCTATAAGGCTTTAAAAAGCCTGCTAAAGTTGATATCGGCTGAACGTAAAAACCTTTGGCTGGCACTAATTGCCATTTTGGTAAACTCGGGATTATTGCTCTTGGGGCCATTGTTAGTGGGCCACACGGTTGATACCTATATTCGTACCAAACAATTCCATGGTGTGCTTATTTTTGGTGGCATCCTGTTGGTGATCTACATGATTGCCATGGTTACCGGTTACACCCAAACCAGGTTGATGGGGGGAGTGGGCCAGCGAATGTTATACACTTTACGCAATGCCATTTTTAATAAACTGCAGGAGTTACCCGTTTCATTTTTTAACCAGAATAAAGCAGGAGACCTGATTTCGAGGGTGAATAACGATACGGATAAGCTTAACCAGTTTTTTTCACAATCGTTAATGCAGTTTATTGGTAGTATAGTCACGATGATTGGAGCAGGTATTTTTCTGCTTTCGATTAATTTAGAACTGGGGGCTGCAACACTTTCGCCTGCGGTGGTTATTGTTCTTTTTACGGTGGCATTATCACCCTGGGTAAAAGGAAAAAATGCTAAAAACTTAAAAAGCGTTGGCGGAATGAGCGCCGAAATACAGGAAAGCCTGAACAACTTTAAAGTGATTATTGCCTTTAACCGCAGGGATTATTTTAGAAAACGTTTTGATGAAGCCAATACTGAAAACTATAAAACGGCAATAGGTGCTGGTTTAGCCAACAATATTTTTGTGCCTGTTTATGGATTGCTATCGAGCATAGCACAACTGATTACCTTGTTATTCGGTATTTATCTCATTTCTACTGGCAACTTTACTTTGGGTTTATTGGTGAGTTATATTGCTTATACCACCAATTTTTATAATCCATTAAGACAATTGGCGGCCCTTTGGACCAGCTTTCAGGTGGCGATGGCCAGTTGGGACAGGATATCGCAGATTCTATCGTTAGAAAGTGACCTGAAGCAGATTGAAACAAAAGAAACCATCACTTCTGATGCTTTGCTAGAATTTAAAAATGTGCATTTTTCTTATGATGACAGTAAAGAAATCCTCCATAACATTAACCTAAAATTTGAAAAGGGAAAAACTTACGCCTTAATTGGGCCAACCGGAGGGGGGAAAACCACCACTGCTTCCTTAATCTCCCGCCTGTATGATGCCACAAAAGGAACGGTTTTATTAAATGGTAAAGATATCCGTTCATTTTCTGCTGAAGAAAGAACACAAAAAATCGGTTTCATTTTGCAGGAGCCATTTTTATTTACCGGAACGGTAAAAGAGAATATTTTGTACGGCAACAGTCAATATAAGGAAGTAAGTGATGCGCAGCTGGAGAAAATAATTGAAGAAGCCAATTTAAATGCACTTTTAGCCATATTTGATGAGGGCTTAAATACGCAGATTACTTCAGGATCGGATAGTATCAGTCTGGGGCAGAAACAGCTGATCGCCTTTATGCGTGCGGTGTTAAGAAATCCTGAGCTGTTGATTCTTGATGAGGCCACAGCCAATATCGATACCATAACCGAACAACTTTTGGGAAGCATTTTAAATAAGCTTTCAAAAGAAACTACGCTGGTGATTATTGCACACCGTTTAAATACGATTGAAAATGCCGACGAAATTTATTTTGTAAATGAAGGTGAAGTGCAAAAGGCCGGAACGCTGAACGATGCACTAAATATGTTACTAAAAGGGAAACGGGTAAGTTAATACTTTTACAACCTTTGGTTAGTCGGGATTTGTAATCTCGACTGTGTGAATTGTGGATTTGCAATCCACAAAAGCATTAAAAAACCTTAACTCGATGATCGGGATTACAAATCCCGACCAGCAAACACCGATTATATATATAAAATACAAATGAAAAAATACTTCTTCTTTTTGGCATTTTCTGCCTTTGGCGTTAGTGCTTTTGCACAAAATGCAGGTGATAACCTTTTTGTTCAGGACAGTTTAAAGGTGATTTCTGCACAATTTAAGTTTACAGAAGGTGCTTCGGTTGATAAACAAGGGAATGTTTTTTTTACCGACCAGCCTAATGATAAGATCTGGAAATATGGTATTGATGGAAAACTGAGCCTGTATATGGATAAATCGGGTAGGGCAAACGGAACTTATTTCGATAAAAAGGGCAACCTGATTGTATGTGCAGACGAGCATAACCAGATCTGGTCTATTGATAAAAACAAAAAAATAAAAGTGCTCTTCAGCGATTATGAGGGCAAAAAGGTAAACGGACCGAACGATATCTGGTTGGATGCCAAGGGAGGCATTTATTTTACAGATCCCTATTATCAACGCGATTACTGGACTAGAAAATCGCCCGAAATTGAAGGTCAAAAAGTGTATTATCTTCCAAAAGGGAAAAAAGAAGCCATCGTGGTTGCGGATGATGTGGTTAAACCTAATGGTATTGTGGGTACGCCAGATGGTAAATTTTTATATGTAGCAGATATGGGGGCGAATAAAACCTACCGTTATCATATTGGTGCCGATGCTAAATTAACCGACAGGCAACTAATCCTTAATCAGCATTCTGACGGGATGACTTTAGACAGTAAAGGAAATATTTATGTAACCGGAAAAGGAGTGAATATTTACAAGCCTACAGGCGAAAAAATTGGCCATATTGATATACCCGAAGAGTGGTGTGGTAACATTTGTTTTGGTGGAAAAGACAAAAACATGCTTTTTATTACGGCTTCAAAATCACTGTATGTTATTCCCGTGAATGCAAAGGGAGTGGAGTAATAGTTCGTTATGCCCGTTTAAAGGCATGTAAAGCCCAAAAAACAAAGATGAATTAAGCCGAAAAATTTTTCTGTTCAGTTTATTCAACCCCTAAAAATATTAAACACATTAATTAGTTTTGGATTCCTACTTATAGGGATAGACGACTATGAAAAAGCCCTCTCAGGATTGAAGGGCTTTTTTAATTTAATCCATCCTTAAGGTTTTAGGTTCTGCATGTAGCCGGTTGGCGTTACACCGAACTCTTTCTTAAAGGCTTTTGTAAAGTATGATTGTGTTTGAATACCGATCCTGTACATAACCTCTGTCATCAAAACATCTTCACTTTTCATGATTTCAATGGCTTTTCTGAGTCTGGCCGATCTCACAAACTCACCAATAGATTGTCCTGTGATTGATTTTATTTTCTGGTAAAGTTTGGTTCTGCTCATTCCAATTTCCTTGCAGAGGTAATCGATATCCATTTCAGGATTGATCATTTCCGCATCTATGATCGATAATAATTTAGTGAGGAAAGCCTTGTCTCTTTCAGAATGGGCAAGCGCTTTGGGCTCAATATCCTTATTTTTTAAATAGTGGTCTTTCAGTTTTTGCCTTTGCTCAAAAATATTTTTGATGGTGAGCTGTAACAGGTTAATGTTGATGGGTTTGGTGAAATAAAGATCGGCACCCGATTCGGCACCTTCAATTTCAGCTTCCACACTGTTTTTAGCGGTAAGCATTAAAAACGGGATATGGCTTGTTTCAATATCTTCTTTAATGAACTTACAAAATTCTGTTCCGTTCATGCCCGGCATCATCACATCGCTGATAATCAGATCAGGTAAATTTTTTCGGGCCTGTTCAAGCCCTGAATGGCCGTCTGAAGCTTCAATAATGGTATAAAACGGACTTAAGGTATCTTTTAAAAAGGTTCTCAGTTCTTCGTTGTCATCTACAATTAGGATACTGGTTTCAGTATTTGCAGGTATTTGTTCGGTTCCGAGTTGGATTACTTCAGTTTCCGACCGGTAGCTGATGCTTTCCAGCCTTGTACCACCTGGCTCGTTATTTTGGCTGAACTGTTCGTTTAGTGTATAATCTGCTTTGCTACTTGGGATGCCGATAATAATTTCTGTTCCTTCATTCCGCTGGCTTGATACCTGAATTAAGCCTTTATGCAATAAGGTCAAACTCTTTACGAAAGCCAATCCCACTCCCGAGCCCAGATGCGTTTCAGTTATCCGGTAGTAGCGCTCAAATAAATGCTGGATAGAATCTTTAGAAATCCCAATTCCACTATCAATCACGCGGAAATAGATGTAGGCTTTGGCCTCATAGTCACTTTTGATCACCAATTGGTTTTCAAATTTTGGTTTATAATCGGTCAGTTCGGTGAAAACCTGAAGTTTGAGTGTTCCGCCAGCTTTTGTGTATTTAATGGAATTATTAATCAGATTGAGGATAATTTTTTCAATCACTTGTCTGTCGAACCAGATATCGGCAGGGAGATTTTCTTTTTCTACCGTAAAGCTGATTCCTTTTTCAGCAGCCATTTCCGAAAATTCTTCGGCCACTTCATCAATAAAAAGGTTCAGGTTACCGTTTACCACATTGAGTTTTAAAGCCCCCGAAGCTGTTTTTCTAAAATCCATCAGTTCGTTAATGAGCCTCAATAAGCGGTTGGCGTTGCGGTGGATGGTGTGGTAATAACTTTGGAAACTTTCTTGTGTATCTTCCCTCAACAGGCGTTCTATTGGCCCTAATATTAGCGAAAGCGGGGTGCGGAATTCATGCGAAATGTTGGTGAAAAACTGAAGCTGTGTCTGGTGGATTTCTTCTCTTTTTTCTTCCTCTATTTTTCTGATTTCCAGTCTGCGTTTAAAGCTCAGCGCTAAATAGGTTAAGTAAAGAGCGGTTGCAATAACGATTAACCTAAACCACCAGGTTGCCCAGAAAGGTGGAGAAATGATGATTTTTACAGCAGTTCCGGTGGTATTCCAAAGATTATCATTGTTCGATGCCCTAACCCTAAAAGTATAGGTTCCCGGATCGAGGTTGGTGTAAAAGGCCTGTTTCACATGGCCGGCAAAAACCCAGTCTTTATCTTCACCCTCTAAGCGGTAAGCATAGTTGTTATTTTCGTTGGCCACATAATTTAAACTGGCAAAACGGAATGATATTGAAGCCTGATCATAATCCAGCTGAAGTTCTTTGGTGTAACTGATGTCGTTTTCGAGCACAGAACCAGCTGTATTTGGTAAGATTTTTTGATTGAAGATCTGAAATTCTGTAAGGTAAACAGGGGGGATAAATTTGTTGGTCTGGATATCATCAGGGAAAAACGAGTTGAAACCGTTTATTCCCCCAAAAAACATTTCCCCATTCCGGGTTTTTAAATAGGCATTGGTTTCAAATTCAAGTCCCTGCAAACCATCAGCTGTATTATATTTTTTAAAAGTCTGGTTTTGTGGATTAAATCTCGTCAGGCCATGGGCAGTTGAGATCCAGAAATTGCCCTGGTCATCTTCCGTAATTCCTTTTATAAATTCAGTTGATAAACCTGCTTTTGTGGTGTAAAGTTCAAATTTGTTCTTTGCACGGTTAAAGCGGTAAAGACCAGCCTGCCCAATCCAAAGGTTTCCTTTACTGTCTATAAAAATTACCCTTAAATCCGGTCGTTTTCCACCGCCCAAAAAATAATGGGTAAATACCTGGCTATTGAGGTTATAACAGTTTAAACCGCCATCATCGGTGCCGATCCAAAGGTTTTTGTATTGATCTTCATTAATGGACACAATGTTGTTGCCCGTTAACTTACTGCCATTTTTCCCCTCGGTAATGCGTTTAAACTGTTTGCTCTGCGCATCGAAAAGGTTTAAACCACCATAATAAGTGCCGATCCAGATGTTTCCATTGCTGTCTTCGAACGATTTTTGTACATAATCCGAAGAAATGGAAGTCGGATTGGCATTGTGGTTAAAACGGGTAAACGAGCCATCGTTGTGCATCAGGTTTAAGCCACCTGCCCAGGTACCGACTAATAACAAGCCGCTTTTGGTTGCGGTAATATCTAAAACGGCATCGGCACCAATACTATTTAGGTTGAAGGGATTATAGCGGTGGTGGATAAAGGTTTTACTGGTTTTGTTATAGATATCGAGTCCGCCACCATCGGTCCCAATATAAATGTTGCCAGCTTTATCTTCATGGAAAGCCCTTACATCATTGTAACTTAAACTGTTTTTGTTGGGCTCCTGGCGCACCAATTTAAACTTTTCTGCCTGTGGGCTATAAAGGTTTACGCCCCCGCGGTGGGTACCGATCCAAAGGTTATCCTGCTGATCGACAAAAAGGGCCGAAACGGTACGTTGCGATAAACTAAAAGCATTGCCAGGCTCGTTCTGATAATGTGTAAATGTTTCAGTTTTTGGATTAAAAAGGTTTAGGCCACCATTAATACCGCCAACCCATAAGTTTTTATGCTGATCGAAAACAATTGTCCTTATCAGGTTGCTGCCTATACTATTGCTGTTTTTTTCCTGGTGTTGGTATGTTTTAATGGTATTCTTGTCAGAATCGTAATGGATGAGGCCATTTTCTTCTGTTCCAAACCAAAAAGAGCCATTTGAATCTTTTTTAATCACCCTGAAGGATTCATTCTCTAATGTTTTAATAACTGCTGCTTTACCTGATTTAAGGTCTAACATATGAATCCCGGCATCGGTAGCCATCCAGATATTTCCTGCTGCATCGCCATACAAATCGTTGATGTAATCCTTTCGGTCGGTTTTTGCCACATCAGATTGATATTGATATCGGCTGAAGGTATTCGAAGTTTTGTCGAGCAGGTTTAGTCCACCACCATAAGTGCCTACCCAGATTCCTTTGCTGGTTTCTTTAACTGAGGTAACAATGTTGGTCTGGTTCTTTTGGTCTTTGGCCCTGTAGGTTGAGAAATTGTTTTTATCGGCATTAAACCTGTTCAGTCCATCCGAAGTGCCGATCCAAAGCGTATGGTTTTGATCTTCAAAGATGCACCTGATAAAATTATCACTGATGCTATTTTCGTTTTTGTTGTGCTTAAAAACAGTAATCTGATTGCCATCGTATTTATTCAAACCATCGCGTGTACCAAACCAGATGAAACCCCGATGGTCTTGAAAGATGCATTCGATGGTACTGTTCGATAGTCCATCCTCTACACTAACGTGTTTAAATTTTAAATTTTGTGCGCTAACATTTCCTATCGAAAAAATAAAAAGGAGCAGGAAAAAAGTTCTCGTTAACGTGTTCATTTGACAGTTTATGCAGACAGTTCTGAGCCGATAAAGATAATTGATTTTTTATCAACCTTATTATAAACGATGGCTTATCCCCGGAACGTCATTCCCAACTGGATTTGGAATCTTAAAGCCTTAGCCAGGCTTGTATTATTCCTAAAGATTAGCTTCACTGAGTACTTCGTAGTTCCCGCCTGCGTGAATGAGGCATGAGGAATGGCGATTAAAAGCCATTTAAAGCAATAATATGTCGATTAGCACAAAAAAAATGAACAATAGCACAAGGCGGAGAGTGCGATAAAACCTTCATTTGTATTGTTAATTCTAACCAAAATATTCTATGCACATTTTTACATCTTTCTTCAAGGGTAACAAGCGAATGTTAATGCTTTTACTTCTGATTTTTACCCATGGATATCTTTTTGCACAGCAGGCAACCATTACCGGCGTTGTTAAATCAGCACCCGATAATTTAGGTATGCCCGGCGTAAGTGTTCGTTTGAAAGGAACGACGATTGCCACCTCTACTGATGCCAATGGAAATTTTAGTATCAAAATTCCTGCTAAGGCCGGTATACTCGAATTTACTTCGGTAGGTTATAAAGTTCAGGAAGTCCCGGTTTCGAGAACCACAACCTTAAACATAACCCTGGTGGAGGATGCTTCTACCTTAAACGATGTGGTTGTAGTGGGCTATGGAACCACCCGAAAACAAGACCTTACGGGTTCTGTAGCAGTGGTTGGTGTAAAGGATTTCCAAAAAGGAAGTATCAGTACGCCAGAGCAGATGTTATCAGGCAAGGTATCGGGGGTTTCGATTACTTCGAACAGCGGTCAGCCGGGAAGTGGCAGTACCATTCGTATCCGTGGCGGTTCATCATTAAACGCAAGTAACGATCCGTTGTTCGTAATAGACGGTGTACCTTTAGAAAGCGGTGGCGTTTCGGGCGCATCAAATCCTTTGAGTTTCATCAATCCAAATGATATTGAAACCTTTACGGTTTTAAAAGATGCATCGGCAGCAGCCATTTACGGTGCAAGGGCATCAAATGGTGTAATCATCATCACCACCAAAAAAGGTTTGGGCGATGCCTTAAAAGTAACTTTCAATTCGGTAAATTCTGTTTCTAAATTAAGCAAACAGTTGGATGTATTAAATGCCGATGAAATACGTGCGATTGTGAATTCGAAAGGAACGGCAGCGCAAAAAGCACAGCTGGGTACATTTGATACCAACTGGCAGGAGCTGATTTATCAGGATGGTTTTTCTACTGATAACAACATCAGCATTAGTGGTGGAATCAAAAAATTGCCTTACCGTTTATCAATCGGTTATCAGCATCAAACAGGTGTGTTAAGGACGGATGAGTTGCAGAAAACTTCAGCTGCCGTTGTTTTTAATCCAAGGTTCTTTGATAATCACTTAAAACTCGATATCAACCTGAAAGGAAGTATGCAGAAAACACGTTTTGCAAATACAGCCGCTATTGGTGGTGCAGTGAGTTTTGATCCAACGCAAGCTACTTACACGAACAGGCCAGACTATAATGGTTATTGGGAGTGGTTAGATTCAACTACGCCGACCGGTCTGGTTAATTTAGTTGGCCGTAATCCGGTTGGCTTATTGGAGCAAAGAGAAGATCGTGCGAAACCGATGCGCAGTATAGGTAACCTGCAACTGGATTATAGTTTTCACTTTTTGCCAGAACTGCACGCTAATTTAAACGCTGCTTATGATGTAGCTTCGGGTAAAGGAACGGTTTACGTAGATCCAAATGCTGCAGAATCGATCTTGAGCAACGGCGTAAACAATCAATACAAACAAAATAGAAGAAATACCGTTCTGGATTTTTACCTGAATTATGTTAAAGAATTTAAATCGATTAAAAGTAGGATTGATGCAACCGCAGGTTATTCTTACAATGATTATTTAACTACCCAATACAACTATCCAAGTTTTGATGCTTATGGAAATAAAGTTGTAAACTCAGATCCTGCTTTTGCTTTTAACAAACCTCAATATCGTTTGATCTCTTATTTTGGAAGATTAAATTACAACTACGATGAGCGTTTTCTATTAACCGCAACAGTACGTCGTGATGGTTCATCCCGTTTCGGACCTTCTTTTAAATATGGCGTTTTCCCATCTGCGGCCTTAGCCTGGACAATTAAAAATGAATCTTTTCTGAAGGATAGTAAAATTGTTTCTGCATTAAAACTACGTGTAGGCTATGGTATAACCGGTCAGCAGGATGGGATTGGCAATTATGGATATATGTCTACCTATGGTTTAAGTGCCTTAAATGCCTCTTATCAGTTTGGCAATACCTTTTATCAGATGTATCGTCCAAGCGCTTACATTGCCAACATTAAGTGGGAAGAAACTGCAACAGCTAACATTGGTTTGGATTTCGGATTTTTGGATAACCGCATTACGGGAACCCTGGAAGTTTACCGCAAGAAAACCAGCGATTTGTTGAATTTAATTCCTCAGCCTGCCGGAACCAATTTCGCTGCAACAGCAATTGTAAATGTGGGTGATATGGAAAACAAAGGAGCGGAGTTAACCCTGAATTTTAACCCAATAAGAGAGAAAGATTTCAACTGGGATTTTAGCTTTAATGCCACTTATAACAAAAATACCATCACCAATTTAACGGTAGTACCAAATGATCCAAATTATGCGGGTTTTCCGAGTGGAACCATTGCCGGTGGGGTTGGTGGACAAAATGCCTTTATCAACGCAGTTGGCGGACCAAAAAACACCTTCAACCTGTTTGAACAGACTTATGATCAGAACGGAAATCCAATTGAGGGCGTTTATGTAGACCAGAATGGTGATGGCGTAATCAATCAGAACGATTTCAAAAAAGGAAAACAAGCAGATCCTAAAGTTTTCCTGGGTTTTAGTAATAACCTGAGTTACAAAAAATGGAACTTATCATTCACCCTGAGGGCAAATTTAGGTAACTATGTTTACAACAATAACTATAGCCAAAGCGGTAATTTAAACCAGATTTTAGGAACCGCAATTATTTTGAATGCTTCGCCCAATTACCTGACTACCAATTTTAAAACCCAGCAGTTATTGAGCGATTATTATGTTCAAAATGCTTCTTTTTTAAGAATGGATAACGTTAATCTGGGTTATACTTTCGGTCAGATCCTTAAAACCAAAGCAAATGTACAGCTAACAGCCAGCGTACAGAATGTATTTGTAATTACCCAATACAAAGGGTTGGATCCAGAAGTGGCCTCTGGAGTGGATAATAATATCTATCCACGACCTCGTATTTTCTCTTTAGGCTTAAATGTTAATTTCTAAGATGATGAACTGCTTTAACAAAAAATATATGAAACCACGTGTTTTACCATTATTCGCGCTAGTTTGTGCCATCGGGATGCTGATCACCTCGTGCAACAAACTGGATTTAGTGCCCACAAACGATCTTACGGCTGATAAAGTGTATACCACAGCTGCCGGTTATAAACAATCATTAGCCAAGGTGTATGGTGCTTTTGCCCTTACCGGAAATGCATCCGTTGGTCAGCCCGATATTCCGGTGGAGATTATTAAAGATGAAGGTAATTCCGATTTCCTTCGTTTATACTGGAACTTGCAGGAATTAACTACTGATGAGGCCGTTTGGTCATGGCAGAACGATGCGGGTATCCAGGGACTGCATGAAATGACCTGGTCATCCATCAATTCGATCATCAATGGTTTATACTACCGTTCATTTTTTCAGATTACACTCTGCAACGATTTTATCAATCAATCTTCAGATGATAATTTAAGCAAAAGAGGAATTACAGGCGCTGATGCTGATCAGGTACGCAGGTTTAAGGCTGAAGCCCGTTTTATCAGGGCATATCAATATGCGGTATTAATGGATATTTATGGAAATCCGCCACTGGTTACCGAAACCACCGAAATTGGGGGTAAGGATTTGCCAAAACAAATTGCCCGTAAAGATTTATTCGCCTATGTAGAATCAGAACTTAAGGCCATTGAAAATGATCTCGCTGCGCCAAAAGCAAACGAATATGGTCGTGCTGATAGAGCTGCATCATGGGCTTTGTTATCTAGGATTTATCTAAATGCAGAAGTTTATACCGGTACCGCCAGGTATACCGACGCGATTACCTATTGCAACAAAATTACGGCCGCAGGTTATACGCTGCATGGCAATTACCGCGAGTTAACCATTGCCGATAATCACTTAAATACCGACGAGAACATCTTTACCATTAATTACGACGGCACAAATACCCAGAATTTTGGGGGTACTACTTACCTGATGCATGGTCCGGCACACGTAC
Organism: Pedobacter folensis; assembly: GCF_056490665.1. NCBI lineage: Bacteria > Pseudomonadati > Bacteroidota > Sphingobacteriia > Sphingobacteriales > Sphingobacteriaceae > Pedobacter > Pedobacter folensis. The sequence goes on along the minus strand of NZ_JBWJIF010000001.1, from coordinate 1,661,914 downwards.
CGGCAGAAGTTTCAGGCTCGAATGGCGATTGGGGTGGATTAAGGATTACCCAGCAATTTGTCAATCTTTTTGCCGATAAAACAGGTGCAACAGATACAAGGGCTCAGTTTTATATGTCGGGACAAAATTTGGAGGTGAACGATTTGTATACTTCTAACGATGGTTACTCCAGCACTAAATTCCGCAATAAAACCCGCTCTGGTGGGCCGGCGCCACACCAGGATGTTGCCAAAGACTTTTCGGATATCGATTTTCCACTTTTCCGCTTAGGTGAAAGCTATTTAACCTATGCCGAAGCTGTTTTACGCGGTGGTTCAGGCGGTAGTTTAACACAGGCATTAACGTACATTAACCAGTTGCGTACCCGTGCATATAACGGAAGCGTCGCTGGAAACATCACCTCAAGCGCTTTAACTACCGATTTTATTTTAGATGAACGCGGGCGTGAACTTTGGTACGAGGCAAGCCGCAGAACGGATTTGATCCGTTTTGGAAAGTTTACCACTGCTGCTTATTTATGGGCATGGAAAGGTGGCGTTAAAAACGGTGCAGCCGTAAACAGCAAATACAACCTTTATCCATTGCCGCCAACCGATCTTTCGGCTAATCCAAACCTTCGTCAGAATACAGGTTATTAATCCCAAACCATTATGAAACAGTTATCAATTCAGATCATATATACTTTGCTTTTAATCAGTCTGTTCTTTGGCTGCAAAAAAGAAGAAAGTACAAATATCGTTACACCGCCAAATGCAGGTAGCCTTGCTTTTAAAAGTTCGGTAGCCAGTGTGGTATTAACCTCAGCGAATGATGCTGCTAACGTTGCGACATTTAGTTTTAAAGCCGCAAACTTTGGTGCCAGTGTTATTCCAACCTATTCACTGGAATTTGATGTGCCTGCAGATACTGTAGGTGCAAATGCCTGGGCCAATGCGGTAATCGTTAAACTTACTGCCGGTACTTTTGAAAAAGCTTATCTGGGTGCCGATTTTAATTCACTTTTAGCCAATCAGCTGCTGTTGCCAACAGGTGTGGTAAGTACCGTAGTGGTGAGATTGAAAGCAGAAGTGACTCAAAATACCGGGACAGCCTCAACCATTAAACCAATTTATTCGAGTTTAACCATGACGGTTAATCCATACAAAGCCACCATAGAATATCCTGCTTTGATGGTAAAAGGAGGTAATTCCTGGAAAACACCAACCGCAAGGACCAATGGTTTTGTACTAACCTCTGCTAAATTCAATTCGAAATACGAAGGTTATCTTAATCTGCCAAATGCCGATGGTTATGGTGGCGATGCTTTTCAATTGGTATCTACAAAAGATGTCAGCAAGGTTTACGGTTGGGGAGGTACTTCAACTACGATGAGCTTAACGGGAGGTAATTTGTACCTTACACCAGCTCCGGCTTATATGAAAGTAAATGCCGATGTAGATGCATTAACGATCACCTATACACCTGTTAAGTTCTTTATCTCTGGCGATGATAACGCCTGGAGTACTTCATCAACACCATTGATTTACAATGCAACAACTGGCAAATGGGTTGCGGCCAATGTTTCATTAACTGCGGGCAAAACTTTTGTGTTTACCTGTAATGGTAGTTACGATATCAGCTACAAGGTAGATGCCAACGGCGCCTTGGTTTATGCTGGTGCACCAACCTGGGGCGGTATCAATATCCCGGTTACCAAAACAGGCATTTTCACCGTTACTTTAGATTTAAGTGCTGGTGACGGAAATTATACGTATTCAATTAAATAGGCGAGAGATGTTAAAAAATATAAGCATAAACAATATGAAATGGCTGGGGTTTATTTTATTACTGGTAATGATAGGTGCCGGATGTAAAAAATCAGTTAAAGGCGAAACACAGATTTATCCTGAGCCAGATCCTGTGGGCACTTATGCCTTGGGAGCTGATGTAAGCTGGCTGAGCGAAATGGAAGCTGCAGGTAAAAAGTTTTACAACGCTGCCGGAGAACAACAAGATCTGCTTAAAATTTTAAAAGATAAAGGGATCAATACCATTCGCCTTAGGGTTTGGGTAAATCCAGCTGCAGGTTATTGCAATACAGCCGACGTTTTAGCCAAGGCAAAAAGAGCAAAAGCCATGAACATGCGTTTGTTGATCGATTTTCATTACAGCGATTCGTGGGCAGATCCGGGGCAGCAAAACAAACCTGCCGCATGGGCAACACAGGATTTTGCTGGCTTAAAAACTTCGGTTTACAACCATACCGTTGAGGTTTTAACGGTTTTAAAAACCAATAAAATTATACCTGAATGGGTGCAAGTGGGTAACGAAACCAATAATGGCATGTTATGGAATGATGGAAAAGCATCTGCAAACATGAAAAACTTTGCAGATCTGGTACTTTCTGGCTATAATGCTGTGAAAGCAGTAAATCCAACTTCGAAAGTGGTGGTGCATATTTCTAATGGTTATGATAACAGTCTGTTCAGGTGGATGTTCGATGGATTAAAAAATAATGGTGCCAAATGGGATGTAATCGGGATGTCCATGTATCCGACAGCTACAGATTGGTCGGCAAAAAATACCCAGTGTTTAGCCAACATGACGGATATGGTTTCCCGTTACGGATCGGAAGTAATGATCTGTGAATTGGGAATGCCGGTTTCAGAAGCGGTAGCCTGCAAAGCTTTTATTAAAGATTTAATCGCGAAGAATAAATCATTGCCAAATAACAAAGGACTAGGGGTTTTCTATTGGGAGCCGCAATCTTACAATAGCTGGAGTGGTTATAAATTGGGTGCTTTTGATGATACGGGCAAACCAACGGTTGCAATGGATGCGTTTCTGCCTTAACCTGGTAGTTGGTCCGGATTTGTAATCCGGACGTGGTGAGAGGCGGATTTTAATCCGCAGTTAAAGCGTCGGGATTGCAAATCCGACCAACAGGATTTTAAATCCGCACATAATAAACAATTTTTTATTTATGATTTTACTCAAAAAACTGTCTCTTTTCGTTGCTTTTGCTGTTATGGCAATCGTTACCCGTGCGCAAAATAATCAAGGTATTGTTGTAGATGCATCGGGTGTAATTCGCTGGGAGAAAGACAATAAGGAAGCTGCCTTTTTCGGTACCAACTATACCGCACCTTTTGCCTATGGCAATCGAGCCATTTTAAGAATGGGCGTTACTGCCGAACAAGCGATAAAAGACGATGTTTATCATTTCTCGCGATTGGGTTTAGATGCCTTTCGTGTACATGTCTGGGATCAGGAAATATCAGATGCTGAAGGAAACCTGATCAATAACGAACATTTACGTCTTTTCGATTTTCTGCTTGCAGAACTTAAGAAACGTAAAATCAAAACCCTGGTTACGCCAATTGCCTTTTGGGGAAACGGTTATCCGGAAAAAGATGAAAATACAGGAAGCTTCGCTAATAAGTATGGTAAAGATAAATCTGTAGTAAATGAAGAAGCTTTTAAAGCGCAGGAAAATTACCTGAAACAGTTTTTTAAGCATAAAAACCCTTACACTGGTTTAACCTACCAACAGGATGTAGATATTTTAGCTACGGAGATCAATAACGAACCCCATCACAGCGGGCCAAAGGAAAGGGCAACCGAATACGTTAACCGCATGACAGCCGCCATAAAAAGTACCGGTTGGACCAAACCTGTTTTCTATAACATTAGCGAATCGCCCTGGTACGCTGATGCCATTGTGAAAGCAAATGTTCAGGGGCATAGTTTTCAATGGTATCCAACAGGTTTAGTTGCCGGACATACTTTACAAGGAAATTACCTTCCAAATGTAGCCAGGTATAAAATCCCTTTCGATAGCATCCCTGGATTTAAAAACCGGGCTAAGGTAGTCTACGAATTTGATGCCGGTGATGTAATGGCGCCGATGATGTACCCTGCAATGGCCAGGAGTTTTAGGGCTGCAGGTTTTCAATGGGCAACCCAGTTTGCCTACGATCCGATGGCAACTGCTTATGCCAATACCGAGTATCAAACTCATTATTTAAACCTCGCTTATACGCCATCAAAAGCAATCAGTATGTTAATTGCTTCGAAGGTTTTCCATCAATTTGGTCGTTTAGATACTTTAAACAAGGGCAATACTTTTGGCCCGTTTAAAATTGATTACAAAAATTCGCTGAGCGAAATGAATACCGCTGAAGAATTTTATTATACCAATAACACCACCTCAAAACTAATCAATGCAAAAAAACTGAAGCATATTGCAGGTGTGGGCAGCTCTAAAATTGTTCAATATCAGGGCAGGGGAGCCTACTTTATCGATCAGGTGGCTACCGGGGTGTGGCGTTTGGAAGTAATGCCAGATGCAATCCCCGTCAGAGATCCTTTCGAAAGAGCTTCGCCAAAAAAAGAGGTCACACAGATTATCTGGTCTACTTTACCAATCGATATTGATCTTCCCGATCTGGGCGCTGGCTTTACAGTCAAAGGATTAAATCAAGGCAATACCTTTAATTCAGCAGCTGTTGAACATCGTTTTAGTGTTTCTCCGGGTGCTTACCTGTTGATTAAGAAAAACTTAAAAACCAATCTGAACGCTCAAAGCATTAGTCAGCATATAGCCTTGGGTGAATTTGTTGCCCCAAAAGCTTCCAATGAAGCTATTTTTGTTAAACATCAGGCTTTAACAACGGTTTCAGAAGATATAACCTTAGCCATCAATGCACAAATTACAGGCTTAGGTGCAAAAGATTCAGCATTTGTTCAATTGAATGCTGTGAATCGCTGGAAAAATATTCCTTTTGAAAAAAATCAGGAATACCAATATCAGGCAACAATTCCGGCTGAACTGGTTAAAAATGGCCTGCTGAAATATCAAATCATCGTTCATAAATCAAATGGCGATTACATCACTTTCCCGGCAAATGTGAAAGGAAATCCCAATGCCTGGGATAAGCTTGAAACGGAAAGTTACCAGACCTATGTGGCCGCTAAAGATGCCATTGTCGAAATTTTTAATGCAGGCAATGATGGCAAAAATATCAATATCTATAACCCTGATTGGGGAAACAATAAAATTGAATATGTTTCAGAAGAAAATCCATCGGTACTGAATCTGAAACTCTCCATGGGTAAGCCAAAAACTAATCAATTGATGGGGTTTCAAAGCTTCTTTGCTGATAAAATGGCTGGGAGGTCTGCAGAATTGAACAATTTAAAAACATTGGTGGTCAAGATTAAAGCAAATACCGAAAATACCAAGATTAAAATCGGTTTAACTGATATTGATGCACATTTCTTCGCGACAGAAATTCTCGCCGGAAAAGGTTTTAAACTGATCGAAATTCCATTAAATCAGCTTAAAAACGGTGCGCAATTGTTGCTTCCACGTCCTTATCCGGGTTTTTTACCACTTTACTATCAATCACCAAGTCAAGCTACCTTTAGTTTGAAGCATGCTGAAAAACTTGAAGTTACATTTGGTTATGGAAACATCACTAAACCAACTCATATTACTATCGAATCTATCTATTTAAAATAACTGTCAATTACATGTTCCGATTGAATAAAATTCTTTTTACCATTTTTATGGTTTGCCTGGCTTATTTAAATGCCTTTGCACAACGAACCGAAATTTTACTGGATGAAGGCTGGAAGTTTTCAAAGGGAAGTTTTCCCAATGCGGCCGAAGCCACTTTTAATGATACCCGCTGGGAAACGGTCACCGTACCGCATGATTGGGCCATTAGCGGACCTTTTGATAAGGAAATAGACAAGCAGGTAACGGCCATTACTCAAAATGGCGAAACAAAGGCAAGCGAAAAAACAGGCAGGACCGGAGCTTTACCTTATATTGGTGAAGGCTGGTATAGAAAGAAACTCAATCTTCCTGTGATTAAGCCAAATCAGAAAGTTTTGCTCCAGATTGATGGTGCCATGAGCGAACCCCGTGTTTACCTGAATGGAAAGCTGATTGGGCAATGGAATTATGGCTACAATTATTTCTATATTGATATTACAAATGACCTTAAAGCGAATGATAATTTATTGGCCATTCATTTGAAAAACATGCCAAAATCTTCGCGTTGGTACCCGGGTGCAGGTTTGTACCGCAATGTGCATTTGATCATTAAAGAAGAAAAAAGCATCGATCAACGGGGAATCACCATAAGCACACCTATAGTGAAAAAAGAATTTGCTAAAGTAAATATCAAAACCAAACTAACCGGTAAAGGTATTCGTTTGGTTACGCAGATTTTAGATAGCTTAGGTAAACAGGTGGCTATTGATACGGCTAAATCCATTTTCGGCGATGAAAGCGATCAGAATATCGAAATCAATAATCCTAATCTTTGGAGTCCGGAAAGGCCTTATCTGTATATCGCTGTATCGAGTGTTTATGAAGGAAACGTTTTAAAGGATGTGGTGAAAACAAGGCTAGGCCTTCGGTCAATCAATTTCAGCGCATCTACAGGGTTCAGCTTGAATGGCAAAGTAAGGAAATTTAAGGGTGTTTGTTTGCACCACGATCTTGGTCCGCTTGGAACCGCCATTAATACGGCTGCACTAAGGAGGCAGCTCAGCATTTTAAAAGAAATGGGTTGCGATGCCATCAGAAGTTCGCACAATATGCCTTCGCCGGAACAATTGGAGCTTTGCGATGAAATGGGATTCATGTTTCTTGCCGAAAGTTTTGATGAATGGGCAAAAGCCAAAGTAGAAAATGGTTATCACCTTTATTTTAATACCGATGCCGAAAAGGATATTGTTAATCTGGTACGGGCCACTAAAAACCACCCTTGTATTGTGATGTGGAGCTCAGGAAACGAAGTGCCCGATCAGTTTGGTGCCGAAGGGGTGAAAAGGGCCAAATGGCTTCAGGAAATTTTCCACCGCGAAGATCCTACACGCCCGGTTACCGTAGGGATGGATCAGGTGAAGGCCACCATGCAATCGGGTTTTGGAGCGCTCATGGATATTCCGGGATTAAATTACCGGGTGCACCTATACGAGGAAGCCAATAAGGTCTTTCCACAAGGATTTATTTTGGGATCTGAAACAGCCTCAACGGTAAGTTCCAGGGGAATATATAAATTTCCGGTTGTAAAAGGATTTGATAAACAATACCCTGATTTTCAGTCTTCATCTTATGATCTTGAATATTGTAGCTGGTCTAATGTACCTGACGATGATTTTGTAATGCAGGATGATAAACCATGGGTAATTGGCGAATTTGTTTGGACAGGTTTCGATTACCTTGGTGAACCTACACCCTATGATAGCAGTTGGCCATCCAGGAGTTCGTATTTCGGGATTTCAGATCTTGCAGGTTTACCTAAAGACCGTTATTACCTTTACAGAAGCCGCTGGAACAAAACAGAGCCTACACTCCATTTACTTCCACATTGGAACTGGGAGGGAAGAGAAGGCCAGACTACACCTGTTTTCGTTTACACGAGCTATGATAGCGCCGAACTTTTCTTAAATGGCAAAAGCCTGGGTGTAAAGAAAAAGGATAAATCGACACCTCAAAACCGTTACAGATTAATGTGGATGGATGTGAAATACGAACCCGGAACCTTAAAAGTAGTAGCCTTTGATAGCAAGGGGCAACCCATAGCCGAAGAAAAGGTAATCACAGCAGGCAAACCCTATAAAATTGTGCTCACCCCTGATAGGAAAGAAATTAAGGCTGATGGAAAGGATTTGTCTTTTGTAACGGTATCTGTGGTTGATAAGAATGGAATTCCTTGTCCAACCGCTACCAATGCTTTAAATTTTGAAGTAAAAGGAGCAGGGACATTTAAAGCCACTTGTAATGGCGATGCCACTTCTTTAGCATCTTTTGTGAAACCAACGATGAAATTATTCAGTGGGAAACTGGTGGTGGTGCTACAGTCTGATAAAAAGGGTGGTGCAATAGCATTGAAGGTTAAAGGGAAAGGACTAGAAGATGGAAATATAGAAGTTGTTTCGGCTAAGTAATAGGTGGCGTCATTCCCAGCTCGACTGGGAATCTTAATGCTTTAGCGCATTTGTTTTTTTGTATGTGGTATTAAGATTCCCGCCTGCGCGGGAATGACGTAAGGGGGGAATCTATCTTCATGCCCAGCTCGACTGGGAATCTTAATGCTTTAGCGCGTTTGTCTTTTTGTACGTGGTATTAAGATTCCCGCCTGCGCGGGAATGACGTAAGGGGGGATCTATCGTCATTCCCAACTTGATTGGGAAACTTAATGCTTTAGCGCATTTGTTTTTTTGTATGTGGTATTAAGATTCCCGCCTGCGCGGGAATGACGTAAGAGGGGATCTATCGTCATTCCCAGCTCGACTGGGAATCTTAATGCTTTAGCGCATTTGTTTTTTTGTATTTGGTATTAAGATTCCCGCCTGCGCGGGAATGACGTAAGGGGGGATCTATCGTCATTCCCAATTCGATTGGGAATCTTAATGCTTTATCGCGTCCTAGCACTTTAATTAAAGATTCTTTACTGCATTCAACATCATCATTAATTTACCTGCTAATTGTATAGGTACTGTTACAATTAATCTTATTTGGAATAATTTTTTAAATTAGCATATATTAAAAAACCTGATAAGCTTATGGAAAATCTAAAAGAAGAAACCAAAATCAAAGCTTTCCTCACCAGGATAAAAGCAGAGTGGCCAGGAGTGGTGGAACGCTTTGAGTTTAAAACAGGCAGTGTAATTTACGTTCATTTAAAAGAGGGTATATCGAGTATGGATTTTCTCGGTAAACTGTCCAGACAGGTAGAGCGTTTTGTCGATTTTAGTATGCCCATTATCTTGTATCATATTGAGAGTGATGGCATGAATTTAAGGTCGCATCCTATTAATTGGTATTCTTCCATTACGCAGGGAAAATCTTTTTAACCCCTCATCAACTTAGTGCTTAATATTTCAGACTGTAAAATGGCCGCCGTAATCTTTACAGTTGTAAATCTTTTTGTGCATAATTAGCAATTTTATTTGCCAGTAATTTTGGTTTTTCGGTTTTAATCCTATTTTTGGTTTTTAATTTAAAAACATCCAGTATAATGAAAAACGGAACAGTAAAATTTTTTAACTCAGAAAAAGGCTTTGGCTTTATTAAAGAAGAAAGCGGATCTGAGATTTTTGTGCATGCATCAGGCCTGATTGACGAAATCAGAGAAAATGATACAGTTGAATACGAAGTTCAAGAAGGCAAAAAAGGCCTTAATGCAGTGAAAGTAAGAGTTGTTTAATTCTTTCCCAAAAAGATTTTGAGCAGGATTTAGTCCTGCTTTTTTTTTGCCCGCATGTTTTAAATACCATCGAAAACGAGTATACCATTTAATGAACAAAAAGGTTGAAAAAATTTCCTTCTCATTTCTAGTTGATTACCATTCTGACCCGCTTTACCCGCGATCAACATCATTGTTTTCTGGATTGGATTTTTATTTTTGCTAATGTCGATACAATCGGCCGGAACCAAACAAATTAAATATTTTTGCAACTTTCTATTTTTTCAATTCAGAAACCTGTTATCAACAATAAACCGCTTGATCGGGGTACTTTTATGGCTGCAGCACAATTTGTAGCAGCACTTAATTTTGCTGGCGAGTTTGAACTCTTAAGTTTATCGGCTATGAATACACAAGCTGGCGCTGCTAAAAAAGGCGGACTGGTGTTTGTACGCAATGGCAAGTTGAAAATGCATCCCGAAATCTACGATCATTTAGCACTGATATCGATATCTTCTATCTGTGCAGGGAGTGTTTATTTCCATGGCCGTGATAAAATTGCGGCAGAAATTGTAAATCTACCTTATAGTGACGGCCTTTTGAACCTCGAGGGTGCAGAAGAGGATTACATGGCTTTTAAACGTTTATGCAGTCCTGTTTCGCGGTTCTTTTTATTGCAGGCTAAAAAAGTGCAATGGTCTGCAATCCTGTCTACCTTTCGGTTTTTTATGATGGAAGGCATTTGGGATGTGGTTAATTTTGTTGCTCATGCATTGCATCAGGCCGATGCCGATGTACTGGCCTGTGCGCAACTTTTAGAAAGCATGCAAAAGCAAGAATGGTATCCGGATTTCTGCCAGTCGCTTCAGGATTTCTATGCCTCCCGTTATCCTTTAAGTAAAGTTGGTTTAGAATCAGAGCTGCCGGAAATGGCCTGAATTATTTCAGATAATTTTCCAATAAAACACTTATATCCTCTCCAATAGCTCTATTGCCCATATTATTGAGCTTTTGTTGAGAAGAATTGTGTTTTTCTATATAGGTAGCCTCTGTTTTATTGAATTTAAGATAACCTTGCTCAAAATAACGTTCTTCAATTTCGGTAGAAGAATCCATCGACCTGAACCATAATTTAACCAACGATCCTGTAATTTTATCAAAGTAAAGCCAGTGGTAGGTTGCCTCTGCATCTGCATTGTCGGGCAGACCAAGACGCTGAATTTCTAGTATAGCGGTATCAGAATTTTGGAAAAAGTATAAAATCTTATATTTAGACGACATGCCGCAAAAATAGGACTTAATTTTTTATCACAAAAAACATTTTTGCTGTTTAGATTTAATCTTGTTGATATAGGTAAACTATGCGCTGGTCAGGATCTGTGATCTTGACCTTCGCTCTGAGGATTTGTAATCCGCATTTTGATCTATGCGTTTAAGGATTATAAATCCTTGGTTTTTAAGACGGGATTGCAAATCCCGACTAACGATAGTTTATAATGAAAGGTTTGCGCTGGTCAGGATCTGTGATCTTGACCTTCGTCCTGCGGATTTGTAATCCGCATTTTGATCTATGTGTGTTTAAGGATTAGAGATCCTTGGTTCTTAAGACGGGATTGCAAATCCCGACTAACGAAATGACGATTTAACTCAACCTAATGTTTCTCACCTTTAATCACCTTAAACAAGTGTAAAACCTGCGGGAACAGGGCATCCATACTTTCTTCTACACCACTTTTCGATCCCGGGAAAGTAAGTACCAGCGTTTCGTCAATAAAACCTGCTACACCGCGCGAAAGCATGGCATAAGGCATGCGCTCTTGTCCGTAACGGCGGGCAGTTTCCATAATCCCTTCAATGTTCCTGTCAATTAAAGGCGCTATCGCTTCCGGGGTTACATCGCGTGGTGAAAGTCCGGTTCCGCCGGTAAAAATGATCAGCTGGTAACCACTTTTACTTAATTCGCTGGCTTTATCACGGATGAGGTTGATTTCGTCGGGTAGAATTTCATATTTTGCTGCGTTAATTTCCCATTGTGCCAATCTCGAAATAATCGCTTTACCAGAGCTATCCTGTGCTTTATTCTGGAAAATAGAATCTGAACATACCACAACAGCAGCTTTAATTTCGGGGAATCTGGCATTTTTAAGGTCAGATTTTCCGCCCGATTTTTTTAATAACCTGATATTTTCTATTTCAACTCCTTTATCAATTGGTTTTAACATATCATACATGGTTAGCGCAGTAACGGAGGCACCGTGCATGGCTTCAACTTCTACACCTGTTTTGTAAATGGTATGTACTTCAACGGTAATGATGATGGTTAAACCCACAATTTCGTAGGCAATAGCAGTATATTCTATGGGGAGCGGGTGGCAATCTGGAATCACGTCGCTGGTTTTTTTTACCCCAAATAATCCGGCAGCCCGTGCAAATTCAAATACATCGCCTTTGGGAATTTTGCGCTGTTCAACGGCATCGATGGTTTCCTGCTTAGATACCTTTACGGTTGCGGTTGCAATGGCAATCCTTAGGGTATTGGATTTTTTTGTGATGTTTACCATATTTAACTATTTTCTTTCCACTGATGGGTTTCGTCCTCGAATATTTCTTTTCCCCAGATGGGTAATTCTGCTTTTAGCCGGTCTACTACTTCGCTACAAGCGGCTATTGCCGGCTTTCGGTGTGCCGAAGAGGTAAAAACAAACAGGCAAATCTCACCGGTTTTAACCCTGCCCAGGCTATGATAAATGTGCATGCAGTTTAATGGATATTTTTCGAAAATCTCTTCCCTGATCTGATGCATTTTTTCGAGCGCAAGGTCTTCATATGCGGTATAATCTATCGCTGCAACAAATTTACCCTCAATTTCATCTTTTCTCACCTGACCCATAAAAATGCTATGACCACCAATAGCGGTTTTGCTGCTGTGTTTGGCAATACTATCGGCAATAAAAGCGGGTGCTATCGGGCCATTTACAAATATGTTCTTTATCTTTTTTTCGTTCATATTAGGGTCTGAGAAAATGATCTCTCCATTTTACAATACCACCTTTTAAACTGTAAATCTTTTTGGCATCGCCATATTTTTCCTGCATGGCTTCTGCTGCGGCTACACTTCTGATTCCATGCTGGCAGATTAAAACCACGTGTTTTTGATAAAATTCTTTGCTCATAAAGGCTCCGAATTCCGACATTGGTACCTGTGTAAAAATTTGTTTATCCAGTATTGGTACTTCGTGTCTTTCGCGTACATCGATTAAAATCGTCGATTCTAATTGTTGCAGTTTAATCATTTCGCCGGCATCAATTTCTATATATCCCTGTGGTCCTTCGCTCGTATCCTGATAATCCATATTTAAAAATTCATCAACAGTTTTGGGTAGGGTATAACCGCCTCCGTGACTAATATTGATGGTATATTGTTCTTGTGTAAGTAAATTATAACTTAATATTTTATTGGTTAAGGCCTGGCCTATTTTGGCAATCAGTTTAATGGTTTCTGCAGCTGCCATGGTGCCCAATATGCCCGGTAATACGCCAATAATGCCATTTTCGGCACAATTGGCTACTTCTCCTTTATCGGGTGGAATGGGAAAGAGATCGCGGTAATTGGTGCTGGGTGTTAGATGATCGGGTGTATTAAATATGGCTAACTGACCTTCAAAACCCGAAACTGCGGCAAATATAAGTGGCTTGTTCAGCAGTGCACAGGCATCGTTAATCAGGTACCTGGATTCGAAATTATCTGTACCATCCAATATGTAATCATATCTGGATACAATATCGAGGATATTATTTTTCTGCAAGCGTATGGGGTGACGTATGATCCCGATCTGGGTATTCATCTCCTGAAGGCGCTTCGCTGCAACCTCTACTTTCAGCTTTCCGATATCAGCCGTTGTAAAAAGAATCTGTCTGTGTAAATTGGATAGTGAGATGGTATCATCATCAACAATACCAATATGGCCAATGCCGGCTGCAGCCAGGTATTGCAACGCAGGACAGCCCAAGCCACCGGCACCAATTACCAGTACTTTAGCCCTTAAAAGCTTTTGCTGTGCTTCCTCCCCAAATCCCTTAAGGATAATCTGCCTGTTGTATCGCTCTGCACTCATATATTGTTTATCCTCCGGAAAAAGGAGGCATTATTGCTATTGTGGCGTTGTTGGTAATTTTGGTGTTTTCCTGAACGATATTTTTGTTCAGGGCAAGTTTATATTTCATGCTTTTTAAAGCAGGAAACTCATTCTCGAGATATTGTTTAAAGGCATCGGTATCGACAATACCAGCAATATCAATTTTTTGATTATTGATAAACTCGGCGATCTTGCCAAAACTGATCATTTCAATTTCCATGCTGCTAATTTACCTGTAAGATGCTGATTTTACTCAATCCTTTTACAAATCTTCTTCCTGTTGCGAAATCGCTGGGCGTAATAATGGCGATATTTCCCTTTTCCGCTTTTGTTGGTAAGGCATCATAATCAATTAAAACCAACACTTGATTTCCCGTAGGCGAATTAAAGATTTCGTTCCAGGAGTACACGACTTTATAGTTATCGGTTGCGGTAAAAACCAGATAATATTCACTTAATGTTTTGGGCGAGGCCGCATCTATTTCTACCTTGGCCAAAATATCTTTCAAAAGCACACCTTTAATGTTTTTGATACTGCTTTTGCGCTGCATCAGGTGGTTATAAATCGTCATACTATCCAAACTAACGGATTTATAGGCGCTTAAATTGTTCAAAGTAATTGTTAATGGTGTTTTAACTTTTCCTTCAATTACAAATTGCTTGCTTTCTTGAGCATGCGCAGCAAAACTTAAAAACAATAGGGCGATGATGAGATATTTCATGTTATGCATGTGTAAATAGTAATTTATAAGCGGCCAGCGCCAATACGCAGGCCAGTACATTTTTTAAAACAGTTTGCGGAAATTTTAAGGCACCAAAATAAGCACCACAAATGCCTCCAGCGAAAGCTACCCCAACATAAGCGAGCATGTGGCTGTTAAATTCGAAACCTTTAATCAACTGTCCGCCTAAACCGGCAACCGAATTAACAAAAATAAAGGCCGCGCTAATGGCTGCAGTTTGTTTTTGATCCGTCCACTTTAAAAGTAACAGGATAGGAGAAAGGATAATCCCGCCTCCGATGCCAATCATGCCCGAAAGTAAACCGATAATCCCCCCAATAAGCAATGATAACGGAATGTTTGATGGTTTGAAATCTTTCGGATCGGTATTTTTAAAGAAGAAAAAACGGATCACCGGAATGAGTAAAAGTACACCCAAAATCTTTTTATAAATGGAACTTTCAATGGCCATCATACCACCAACAAAAGAGAGCGGGATGGAAGCGAGCGCAAAAGGCCAAAAAGTTTTCCATTTAAAATGGCCACCGCGGTAAAACTGGATAAAAGAGGTGGAAGAAACAAACAGGTTAAGCAATAGTGCCGTAGGTTTCATTACGGCAGGCGAAATGGCGAAAATAGCCATCAGTGCGAGGTAACCGCTTGCGCCTCCATGCCCAACTGAAGCATATAAAAAGGCTACAATAAAAAGTAAACAGTAAAAGAGGATAAAACTTTCTTGCATCGTTTAGTCTGGTAAAATCAATACGGTGAGGATGTCGCTTTCTTTAAAATGTTCTTGTGTTTCGTTCAGGCAGATCAGGCAATTGGCCTGTGCAAAAGAGCTTAACCGGTATGACTCCTGGGCGCTGAGTGGGGTAACCAGCCCATTTTCATACTTACCTTTCAGAAAATGTGTTAACCCGGCAGGTTTGGAATAGGTGTGCGTAAGCTCTGCCTGAACCTCCATTATGCTATTGCTTTTATGCGATAAGGATTTGATGGATGGCAATACATAATTATAATAGCAACTGAGTACAGATGAAGGATTACCTGGAAGTCCGAATATTAGTTTTTGATCTTTGGTGCCAAAATATAACGGTTTGCCAGGTTTCTGTTTCACCTTATGGAAAATCTGTTTGATGCCGCAATGTGAAGCTGCTTCGATTACGAAATCGTAATCGCCTACACTTACACCTCCGGTGAGCAGCACCACATCACTGCTTGCTGTTGCAGTTTGTAATACTTTTTTGAGGATTTCCAGATCATCATCGGCTTCGTAAATGGTAATCTGTTCTATGCCTTCCTGTTTTAAAGCTGCAGAAAGCGAATAGGAATTCGATTCATACACCTGTCCAAATTCGAGTGTTTTCCCCGGTTGTTGTAATTCTTTTCCCGTTACAATAATCGAAATTTTGGGCATGGGATAAACGCTAACTTCGTTAATGCCAATTCCTGCCAGAAAGCCAATAGCAGCCGGACTAAGCAGATTACCTTTTTCCATTGCTAATGCTCCGGCCATAATTTCTGAACCTTTATCACGAACATTTAAGCCAGGTTTTAAATTGGGATCTTGCAAAGTGATTTTTCCATCCTTACGTGTAATTTTTTCCTGCATCACCACGGTGTCGGCACCTTCTGGTAAGGGGGCACCTGTAAATATTCTGCTGGTTTGTCCCTCTTGGATAGTGATACGGACTGCCGTTCCTGCGGCCATTTCTCCAATTAAGGTAAGTTCTTGTTCGTGATATTCGAACTTTAAGGCATAACCATCCATAGACGACTGGCTAAATGCTGGAATATCATATTTTGCATAAACATCTTTCGCAAGTACATGCCCCGATGCCTTTGCCAGGTCAATTGAAATGGGATTTAGTAATGTGATGTGTTTAGAAATGAGGTCTTTTGCTTCTTTAACGCTGATCATGAAAATTTTATCCTCCAATGGTAATCATACTTCTGTTTTGAATGGTCGTGGCATCAATTTTTTCAAAATCACTGACCAGCTGTCCGCCTAAGGCTTTCTTTTTGCTCCATATGGCCGATTGAATTAATGGAAGCACATCTTCATTTTTCCGCAATGCGGTAAGCAGATCGGTTTCGCTATCCGAAAACAGACAATTTTTAAGTTTTCCATCGGCAGTTAAGCGCATGCGGTTACAGGTGTCGCAAAAGGGGTTGGTCATGGTGCTGATAATGGCAAAAGAGCCTTCGTGACCAGGAATCATGAAACTTTTGGCTGTATCGTGAAGTTCTCCTTTGACAGGTAATACCGTGAAATCTTTTTCCACTACCGACAGGATTTCATCCAGAGAAAACATTTTATTGCTTGTCCATTTGTTACCGCTAAAGGGCATAAACTCAATAAACCGGATCTGAATGGGGTTGTGTTTAGTCCAGCTAATGAAATCATTGATCTCATTATCGTTAAGGCCTTTCATCACCACCATATTTACCTTTACCTTTATTTTATGCTGCAAAAGCAGTTCGATATTACTGCGTACCTGATGGAAAACATCCCTTCGGGTAATCATAAAGAATTTTTCTGGCTGAAGGGTATCTAAACTGATATTGATGGTTTTAATACCTGCTTCTTTTAACACGGGGAGCATTTCGGCAATGCGGGTTCCATTTGTGGTGATGACGAGCTCGACCGGAAGTTTACCCAGTGCGGCAATAATTTGGGCGGCATCTTTTCTTACCAATGGTTCACCGCCGGTAAGCCTGATTTTTTTTACGCCATTGGCAACAAAAATTTCTGCCAGCTTAATAATTTCGTCGGTTTGCATGAGCCGGGAGGCAGGGGTAAAGTCGTACTCTTCTTCAGGCATGCAATAAAAGCAGCGAAAATTACAGTTATCGGTTAGCGATATCCGCAGGTAATCGTGTATTCTTCCAAAAGAATCTGCTATCATTGCTGGCTAATTAAATTGTTGTAATCTGTTTCTGTATCAATATCAATTCCTCCACCTTCGAAAATTACGGTTTCCAGCTCATGGGGATGCTGTTTTAATATATTTTTTGCCCCTTCTGCACCTTTGAGCGACAAAAGTGTTTCAAAGTAATCCTTTTTGAAGAGGACAGGAGTTCCTATCGTTTCTGCATATGCACTGGCAATGATATTTTTACCCGTTTCTTTCTGCTTTTCGATTAAGTGATTAAAGTTACTCATTTTTATAAAAGCCTGGTCGGCAACTGCAATAATGATACATTCCAATGCGCTATTATTTTTGATCATGGATGAAAGTCCGGCAACAATACTCGAGGCCATTCCATTTTTCCAGTTTTCGTTAATCACGATGCTGATTTGGTCATTCTCGTGCCGGGCGGCTATTTCTTTAGCATTTGCACCTAAAACAACTAAAACAGGTTTGCAATTTGTGGCTAAAGCTTCATCTATGACGGTTTGCAAGAGTGTTTTCCCTCTATAATCCAAAAGCTGTTTTGGTCTCCCCAAACGTGAAGAGCTGCCAGCTGCCAATATGATGATGCCCGTTTTCAATGCTTAATTACTTTTTAATTCGTAAACGTGGATCGGTTTTTTCTTTTCTTTTAAAAACATGGCCGAAGCGCCTGTAAAAACCGATTTAATCTCTGCGAGAATAGAAATGGCAATTTCTTCTGCAGTTTCTGCACCAATATCAAGCCCAATTGGCCCATGCACACGTGTTTCGTTTGCCGGTGTTGCTAAATCCAGTTCACCTAACATCCTGACCAACTTTTTCTTTGGGCCTAGTGTACCGATATAAGGTGCGTTTGTATTCAATAGATATTTAAGTAGCTGGAGATCATAATTGTAATTATGTGTCATCAGTACAAAAGCGGTTTGTGCATCTATGTGAATTTGAGCCAAAATATTTTCGGGTTTACTCACTAAAACCCTGGTTGCGTTTGTAAAACGCTGAGGCGTGGCATGTGTTGGCCGCCCGTCTATTACGGTTACTTCCCAACCCAAAAGGTAAGCCATTTCGGCCAAAGGCTGTGCATCATTGCCTGCACCGGCTATAATTAATGAAACTGGGGGTTGGATAAACTCCAGAAAGGCATCAATTTGTTGATTTTCAGTTTGGTAGGTTTTGAATGTAGCTGTTTTATTCCTGTAAACTTCTTCAGCATCCTGAAGCAATCTATCCTTGATTTCTTTTGGAATTTTAGATAAAACAGGTTCATTTCTAAAGAGCATGCTGGTGCCCAATTGCAGCTTATCTGTTAGGGAAAAAAGTGTTACCAATACGGCATGCGCTCTTTTGCCTTGCAAAGCGGTTAAAATAGCGATGGGGTTTAACGCATCCGATTCTATAATGGGTTCGAATAAAATATGTACAATACCATTGCAGCCCAGCTGAACACCAAATTTAGCATCATCTTCGTCGGTGGTATCGTAAGTAATGAGTTTGTTCTCCTGCTGTACAATTGCCGAAAGCGCTTTTCTTAACGCATCACCCTCTAAACAACCACCGCTAATGGCACCTGTCAACTGTCCATCTTCAGTAATCAGCATCCTGGCACCAGGCCTGCGGTACGAAGAACCTTCTACCTGAACTACCGTTGCAAGGGCCGTTTTTTTCTTTTCCTTCGTTGCTTTTTGGTACGCCTTTATGATATCGGTAATTTCTTTCATTAGGGATTGATGTAATAGATGATGCAATTTAATCATAATCTATTACAAAATAGCCAAAAGAAAGCCATAAGATATGCTACAATGTAGTAGCGTTCTATTAAGGGATTTGAATTAAAACCTGATGAAAGTTTTTTTTAACTTTTATGTTTTTTAGATCGGTAATTTCTGCTTTTTAAGGAAAATATGCGGTTAAAAAGGTTCGGAATGAAAAATTTCGAGATTAATGCAGCGCAAACCAATACTGTTAAAGAGTTCAGTAATTTCTTTTGTCCAATCTCTTGGCGAATCGACCCTAAGGATTTTATCAGAATCCCATAAATCGATATTCCATTTAATTTCTTTGAACTGGCTGTTCAGCAATGGACTGATTACGTTTAACTCGCTATCCGTAGATACATTTGTTTTGAAAACGGCTATCATATAGAAAAGTTTTTAGGTTTATTATGAGCTGTAGACGTACAACTTTAAAAATTACTTTAAATCGGAGTGATTTTTTTTAATATTTTTATTTAGCTCCATCAGCATACAGGCCTTTTTTTAAAAAAATATAAAATAATTTGTAAGGATATTTCATTCCCTGCGACTAATCAATAAGCAGTATATTTATATAGATAATACCAAAACATGCAGAACGAAACGGATAGAGAATATACAGTTAAGAACGTTCATTCAGACCCACTAAGTTGGGTAGAAAAATATGCTGATTACCTGTATGGCTTTGCAATGTTGAGCGTAAGAGATGAAAATGTGGCCAAAGATTTAGTACAGGATACTTTTTTGGCAGGTTTACAAAGATTAGACCGTTTTGAGGGAAATAGTAAAGAGAAAACCTGGCTAACGGCAATTTTAAAAAACAAAATAGCTGATTTTTACCGTAAACGTTCTGTTAATAAGGTAATGGACGCAGGAAACGAACTGAAGGATTTTTTTGAACCAGAATCAGGGCACTGGACTGAAAAAGATTATCCAAGAGCATTTGGTTTGGAAATAGATAACCCTTTAATGATGAAGGAACTGGGTACTATCTTGAATGATTGTTTGAACAAACTTCCTGGCTTATGGTTTTCTGTATTTTCAATGAAACATATGGACGATCTCACGTCAGAGCTGATTTGTACCGAATTAAAACTCAGCACTGCTAATTTCTGGGTGATTATGCACCGCACAAAACTTAACCTGAGGGCCTGCCTTCAAAAAAACTGGAACTGATATGATAAGTGCACTGAGAAATATGATCAATAACTGTAAGCAGGCTACTTTTTTAACTGAAAAAAAAATAGCTGGAAAAATTACTGTAGCAGAGACCTTGCAATTGCATGTTCATTTGGCTGGTTGTTCTGTGTGCAGGATTTATCAGCAACAAAGTATGTTGATTAATCAGGCCTTTGTAAGTTTCAAAAACAACGATTTTAAACTGGACGAAGCATTTAAAAAAAACTTAACCGAGAAAATTGAAAAAGAAATAAATAAAAATTAATTTTTATTGTAAGGTTAATGTTTCCGGTTCGACTAAGAGGTAAAAAACATAAAGACAAAATGAAAAGAATTATTTTATTTACAGCCTTAGCTGTTGTATTATCGCTACAAACAAAAGCACAAAAGGGTTTAAAAGAAGGAGATCAAGCGCCAATGTTTAATGGAGTGGATCAAAACGGTAAAACAGTGAGCCTGAAAAGTGCGCTTAAAGCACACCATTCTGTGGTATTATTCTTTTACCGTGGTCAGTGGTGCCCTTACTGTAACAAACACATTAAAGAACTTCAGGATTCTTTAAGCTTGTTAAATGGGAAAGATGCTTTCGTTATTGGTGTTACACCCGAAACGAAAGAAAACATTGATAAAACAATCAAAAAAACCAGTGCGGCATTTTCTATCCTTCAGGACAAAGACGATGAGATTATGAAAGCCTACAATGTAAACTTTATGATGGACGAAGCTACCTTTACCAAATACAAAGCCTATGGTATAAATCTGGAAGCTAACAATGGTAATACCCGGCATACCTTACCCGTTCCTGCAACCTATATTATCGATCGTTCAGGCAAAATTAAATATGTCCATTTCGATCCTAATTATCAAAAAAGAGCCTCGGTAAAACTTTTGCTTTCTAAGCTTTAAGTCGGGTTAAAAAAGAATTTATTTATAAACACCCACCACCATTTTTTAATGGCAGTGGGTGTTTTTTTATTAAACAACAAATCTTCCAATTAAAATAGAAGCTTTCATAGTGGAAAAAATCCTTTGTGAACCCTTGGTTTTTAGGGTTTTCATGGAAGGGTAAAAAGAATATATCCTATTGTTTAGTATTTATGAACATAAAATATGCAACCTAAATGTTACTTTTGAAAAATGCTTATAAAGGAACCCCATTTAAATAAGTAGATCATAACCAAACAAAGCGTGCCACTAACATGGACAAAAAGAATATTCTGGGTGAGGACATTTCTCTGCATAGTTTGTGGTGGGAGGCCATGTGTTTGGGTGAAAAAGATGCTTTCCTTAATTTGTATAAAAGTCTTTACCGGAGTTTAGCTGGATTCGGTTTACGCGTTTGTAACGATGCTGAAGTAGTTACTGATACTTTAAACCAGGTTTTTCTCGAACTGTGGGAGAAACATGATGCACTTCCCAGGGTGGAACAAGTGGAATCTTATCTGCGTACCATTCTGAAAAGGAAGATTTTAAAGAAAATCGCTCACGAACAGCGGTTAAATAAGGCCATTTCAATTATTGTTAGAGAGGACGAAGATCTTTTAGAGATGCCTTACGAAGAGCTGATTGTAAAAATACAATCTGATGAGCTGGTTAAAGCCAGTTTACTTGCGGCTTTAGAAAAACTAACCCCTCAACAACGAAAATTGATTCAGTTGCGCTTTTACGATGGTTTAAGTTATGAAGATGTGGCTAAAAGAAGCCAATTAACCGTTAGAACGGCTTATAACACCATTTATACCGCCCTCAAATTCCTCCGTACCCACCTTAAATTTTAGCTGTTTGTAATTGTATTTTAAAGCTGTTTTAAAATAAATTAAAAAAAAGCGAAAAAAACTTGGTAAAAGTTTAACATTCTGCGCACTGGTATTAAAAGCGCTGTAATGATCGACGAATATAAATACCCAGAAGATTTTTTAATGGATGATACCTTTAAGCAATATTGCGAGGGTAGCAGCAAAAAATGTGTTCTTTTTTGGGAAGATTGGATTGCCAAAAATCCTGAAAAGCATAAAACAGTTGATGCTGCCAAAAAATTATATGGGGTATTAAGCGGTAATTTAAAACCTGTTGATCAACAGGTAGATTACCTGACCAGCATAATATCGCCCGTAGTAAAAATCAGGAGATTCAAGGCAATACATTACGGCATTGCTGCTTCCATTTTTGTTGTTTTATTTTTAGGGCTCATCTATTTTAATTATTCCAGGCGAGCTGAAGTATCACTATACGCTGAAAACTTTATAGCGAAAAAAGGGGAGAAGAAAAAAATCGTATTACCCGATGGTACCTCAGTATATCTTAATGGTGATAGCAAAATCGAGCTGGGAGACAATTTTAATCAAAAAGATCGAAACGTTAGATTAACCGGAGAAGCTTATTTTGATGTAAAACACAATGCACAGAAACCTTTCTACGTGCGTACCAAGGATTTTAAGATCACGGTATTGGGTACTGCTTTTAATGTTAAAAGTTATAACAACGAAAACGAATCGGCGGCAACCTTAGTTCGGGGCTCTATTAAATTAGAAGATAATAATGGATTGAATAAAAACACTATTATTCTTAAAGCCGGGCAAAAAATCACCTATCATTTTATAAAAGATCGATTGAATCTGAAACCATCACTTGGGAACGCAGACGATAAGTTGCCTAAAATTGAAGTTAATAATCTTACGATGGTGAACAAAGAGGTCGTGGAATCGGCCTGGACACATAATAATATCGTTTTTTTAAACAACAATTTCGAAGAGATCAAAGAGCGGCTTGAGCGTTGGTTTAATGTCACTATAGAGTTTGAGGATAAAGAAGTAGCTGCCTACGTTTATACGGCACATTTCAAAAATGAAGATATTTTAACGGTATTGCAGAAAATGCAAGAAGTAAAACATTTTAAATTCAAAAAGAAAGGAGAGCTGATTACGATAACCAAATAAACAAACTAACCAAAATAAACCTGTATCAAAAGAAAAGAAGGGGATTGCTGCAACAATTCCCCTTCAATAATTTTTTGATCATCTTTTTAATCTGAGGCTTCATTACACAAAATGCGCAGCCTCAAATAAACCAACCAAAAAACAAAAATATGATTAAAATTTACATTAGTCAAGCCTCGCCATGGCTCAGGCTGCTATCCAAATTCATTATTCAAATGAAGATTGCCATTTTTATTATCTTTATTACCTGTTTAAATGTTTCTGCCAAGGTTTTTTCGCAAGAAAAGCTTTCTCTTGACCTCAAAAATGTCAAGCTCGAAAAGGCCCTGCAGATCATCGAGAAACAAAGCGGATACCGTTTCGTATACAGTCCAACCGAAGGGCCATTCAATAAAGTAATTACCTTGAAAATTTCTCAGGCACCGATCGATGTTGTGCTGCGTACATTGCTGGATGGTACAACTTTGAGCTTTTATCAGCAGGAAAATAATCTGGTGACTATTTTATCTAATAAAAATACAGATAAAGATATTGTTATTCAGGGGCTAGTAAAAGATGCAACTGGTTCGAACATCCCGGGTGTGAGCGTAGCGGTAAAAGGAATTAAAGGCATTGGTACTTCTACCGATTCGAATGGTAAATTTACGTTAAAGGTACCTGACAATTCGATCCTGGTTTTTTCTATCATCGGCTATGAAACGGTAGAGATGCCTGCCAGCTCGTCAATGACAATCGTTTTAAAAGAATCGAACAACAGTCTTGATGAAGTTGTAGTGCAGGCATATGGTACAACCACAAAACGGAAAACTACCAGTGCAATTAGCACATTAGATATGACCAATGTGGCACCTTTACCCGTGCAATCTATTAACGATGCGGTTGCAGGTAGAGTGCCAGGGGTAATTGTTACAGCAAGTAGCGGAGCACCAGGTACCAAAAGTGGTATTTTGATTCGTGGTCAAAGTCCAATTTTCGTAATCGACAATATTGTACGTTCAGCGAATGACTTCTCAAATCTTAACCCCAATGATATTGAAAGCTATTCCATTTTAAAGGACGCCGGTGCCACCGCTGTATACGGTAATCAAGGTGCAAATGGAGTAGTACTTGTTACCACCAAAAGGGGTAAAGAAGGATTAACCAATATTAATTATGCCTATAATCAAATATTTTCGCAGCCTACTTTGTTCCCAGACAGGATTAACTCTTACGAACAAGCACTGGCAAAAAACAAACTATATGCATTCGAGGGAAGAAGTCCATTTAGATCAGCAGCTGATTTAGAGAAATTACGTACAGGCGCTGATCCTTTCAATTTTCCAAATACGGATTGGCAAGAATTAACCATGAAAAATTTTGCGCCAGAAATGAGGCATGATTTATCGGTAACTTCTGGTACTAAAAAATTAACTTATTATGCAGGCCTTTCTTATTATGATCAGGGAAGTATTTTAAGAACTGACAACAATTATAATAAACGAACTACCTATCGTTTAAATACGACTAGCGAATTTGAAAAAATAAATTTGAAGGTAACCGCAGGATTGGATGGTTTTATAGAAAGCAATATTCAGCCGGGTGCTGGGTATGGAGCAATTTATAGCCATATTCAAAATAGACTTACTGATCAGTTGGCAGTTAATGAGTTTGGTTTACCAACCACCCAGCCAGATAATCCGGTAAGAGAGTTACATCCAGAATCTGGTTATAATAAATCTTTTGCCAAGATTTTAAATGCCAATCTGGGGCTGGAATATGCTGCACATTTTTTAGATGGTCTGAGATTTAAATTTAATGGTGCTTACACCACCTACAATAACGTAGGTAAAAATTGGAATTATCTTGCTCCTGCATATAATTTAAACAGCACGGTTCCCATATTTGGTAATCCACCAAGTTTAAGTGTATCGCAAGGACAAGGAAGCACAATGACCTTACAAGGATATGTGCTTTACAATAAAACTTTTGGAGATCACAGTATTGACTTTACCGGAGTGGCAGAACGCCAGCAAGATGAGGCATCATCTATAAATGGAAGCAGGGTAAATTACCAGATTATCTTTGACCAATTGGTGGCTGGACCATCTTTAAACCAAACTTTGGGAGGTGGCGAAAGCGAAGCGGCAAGAGCTGCATTATTGGGGAGGTTAACCTATGCTTACAAATCAAGGTATACCATTGAAGGATCCATTAGGAGAGATGGCGATTATCTTTTTGTACCAGGTAAACAATGGGGTACTTTCTATGCCCTATCCGGAAATTACATTATTTCTGACGAGCCATTTATGAAGTCGTTGAAAGATAAACACATTATAGATTTTTTGAAACTTAGGGGATCTTATGGTGTATTGGGTGATAAAACAGGTGTTAATGCATTTGGCTATGTGCCTTCTTATAGTATTAATGCCCAGGCTTATGTAATTAATGGAAATGTGGTTCAGGGTACATCAGAGCCTGGAACTTTACCAAGTAGTACTTATTCATGGCAAACTATTGGCAATAGAGATTTGGCATTGGAAATCGGCACGCTAAATAATAGGTTAAATGCCACTTTCGATTATTTTTATACCCGCCGAACAGGTTTCGTAACCAGCGATCCACGTTTTGCTCAAACATTGGGTATTGGCTTGCCGCAAATTAACTTTATAGATGGTGCTACACGTACCGAAGGTTTTGATTTTAACGTCAATTGGGCTAGCAATCTTGGCGATTTAACCTATAAAATTGGTGTAAATTTTACCCGATTTAATTCTTTAACAGAACGCTCAGCCGCTGATGATGACGCTACTTTGAAAAATCCATATACCAGGACAACCAATACTGTTGGAAGCTTTTTACAAACTGGTTATTTGAATGCTGGATTTTATACAGATAACAGCCAGTTGTTAACTGGAGCTCGACGCATCACTTCAATTAATGTAGGTGCCGGCGATTTAAGATACCAGGATTTAAATGGAGATGGACAACTTAACGCCGATGATTTTAGAAGAATAGGGAGTAATACCACCCCACGAACCAATTATGGTATTACAGTCGATTTAGGCTATAAAGGTTTCTCATTTAGTGCCGTAGTGCAGGGATCTGGTAAACGTGATAGGTATATTGGTAATATTATACAAGGTGCTGATCCACAGGGTTTATTCACTTATGATTTTCAATCTGATTATTGGCGGCCAGACAATACCGACGCCCTCTTCCCAAGAGCAGTTAGCGAAACTGCCGTTAATGGAGGTAACAATTTTACAGGAAGCGACTTCTGGTTGATCCAGTCTAGGTATGTACGGTTAAAATATGTGCAGTTAGGTTATGATTTTAAAAAAGGCGCATTTAAAAAACTACCTTTTGAAAGCCTGAGGTTATTTGCATCTGGCACTAATTTGTTAACATCAGCCAAAAGTCAGAAATATTTTATAGATCCAGAATCAGATACCAACAATTACGGTTATCCTATTCAACGCACTTTCGCATTGGGTTTAAATGTAGGTTTCTAAATAAATTATTAAAAATCATGAAAAAAATTATAATAACAATTGGGGTTTTTACTAGTTTGTTAGTACTAAACTCATGTAAAAAGGTATTAGACGCAGATCCGCTCAGCTTAATAAGTCCAGAGGTGGTTTGGAGCACTAAAGCGAATGCCGAAACTTTTGTTTTTGGTACCTATGGTATCATGAATTCATATAGCAGTGGAATTAAGGGTGCCGAAGATGCTTATACAGCTAACATTATAGGTGCCTATGGCAATGCAAGTAATGCCCTCACCGTTTTTACAGAAGGCTTAACGAATAGAAGTGATTATGGTTTTAATAACTGGGCATCCGTACGTCGCTGTAATGTGATCATCAAAAATGTAAGTGAATCAGCTGGAATTTCTGGTCCGGATAAAAAGGAACTCATTGCTGAAGCAAAATTTTTAAGGGCGATGACTTATTTCAACATTGCCAGAAAAACTGGTCGCATTGTTTGGATAGACAAGGTTTTAACCGAAAATGATGAACTTAAATTACCTAGCACTGCAAATCCTACAGAAAGTTACAATTACATCATTAAAGATTTAGAAGATGCCGTTGCTGATTTGCCAACCACAAAGGTGGCTGGTAGGACGAATAAATATGTTGCAGCAGCCTACTTAACCGAGGTTTGTTTACAAGCTTTAGCATATAAAAATTATCCGGCAGCACCGAATGTAGCGGCTAATGATCCATTACTGGATAAAATTATTGCCAATGCACAAATTGTAATTGGCGGAGGATATGTACTGGATAATGATTATGAAGGCATGTTCAATGAGACCAAAAGTACCTCCAATGAGATCATCTTTGCGATTTATAGAAAAGCCATCAATACTTTCTTATCTGATACACCTATGCAACATCAGTTGCCTAACATCAAACCAGAAACTATTGTACAATTTGGGGGCTCGCCTTTGTTTAACAAACCTGTTCCTTTTGAGGTTTGGCCTGAGAATTTTCCAACACAAAACTTTACTGATGATTACCTAACCGTTGATAAGGCCGATCCAAGCAAAGTGGTGCCATGGAACCAAACCTCACAGTATCTTAACGCCATTGATGAGAGTGTAAATGTCATTGCGCCCTTTGCAAAAACGGGTTTTCCTGATGATAAAACGGCCAAGTTGAATAATGATGTGGTTATAAAAATGGGCCGTATTAAACCAGGTAGTACCGAAACGATGCTAACCTTAACCAACGAAAACAGAGATGCGAGATGGAAGGCTTCTATCATTAGCGACAATACTACTTTTTATGGTGAATTGTTTACTACAAGTTTAAAAGGTAATTCGGGCAGGTTTTTGGGGACTATTAATGGTGGTGGCTATGATTGTACTTTAAGTAACATGTACTGGCGGAAAGGCTTGTATACCAATGTGGCACCAAGTTTTTTAAATAGTGTTAGAACAGATTACCATTGGATTTGTATGAGATTAGGTAGGGTATACTTAAACCTGGCAGAAGCGTATTTGCTTAAAGGAGATATAGCCAACGCGGTTTTAAATCTGAATAAAACCAGAACCTTACATGGTAAACTTCCGGCTGCTATAACAGGAACAGCTGCCACTGCCTGGAAAGATTATAAAATAGAAAGAAGGGTAGAGCTTGCTGAAGAAAATGATCGGTATTATAGCTTATTGCGTTGGGGCAGGTTTGGTGGCAATGCAAATGAAGGTAATGCACCAGGTGGTACTATAAGTGAGTTAACCGAGCCAATCCGCGTAATGGACTTATCAAAAGACGGTAAATCTTTCTCAATTGTAACCGGACCTTTTAACAGTCAGTACAATAACAGAAAATTTGACGCTTCAAGAAGATACCTTTTTCCAATAGCACAGGGCTATATCGATAATAACGCCAAATTTGGCCCACAAAACCCAGGATGGTAACCTTAACAGTATAAATCATGACACAAAAAATAAAATACATATCATTCCTGATGATGATCTTATCATTGGGTTTATTTTCCTCTTGTTTAAAAAAGGGGCTAACTGACTATGCACTATTTGATACAAACGAAATTACCCTTGTAAACGTAGAACACCGATTTACAGGTACAACAACGCTGTATGATCAACCATTGGTTGCCTATCAAAAATTGAATGTAGTTCAAACAATCGATAAGCCAAATGCGACAATTAATGTTACCGTTAGTGTACCTGCGGCTAGTGGTCAGTTTACTGCTGCAGAAAAAGCCAAAGTGGTACAAAGTAAACTATGGTTTTATATGAACATCTCTACAGCAGCCACTATTTCGCCAACAGGTGGTACGCCTGCACTTGGCGATCCTACGGATGCGACCAAACCACTTAAATATGTGGTAACGGCTGCAAACGGACAAAGTAGGGTGTGGACCATAAATGTAACATCATTTACGAATAATTAATAGGTTAGTTGGTTTAGTTTAGAGCCGTTAAATTTTAACGGCTCTTTTTTTCACAATATTATCAATCAACAAAATGATCAGAATAAAAATGCTGTTACTAGGACTATTCGTCCATTTTGTATCAATTTTACAAGCACAGGTTTATAAAATTGATATCAGTAACAAAAACCATACAGTCACTAACGATATCCCGATGTCTGGCATCAATCCGGCGGGTATCAAACTTGGTGTAAATAACCAATACTTTACTAAAAATGATCAACCCTGGTTTCCTTTAATGGGTGAAATGCACTATAACCGTGTAAGGCCAGAAAACTGGGAAACCGAAATTTTGAAGATGAAAAGCGGAGGTTTGTCCATCATAGCCACCTATGTTTTTTGGAACGAACATGAAACCACCAAAGGGGTATGGGACTGGAAAGGTAACCGTGATCTCAGACGGTTTATATCGCTTTGCCAAAAAAATGGTATGTATGTCTGGCTGCGGATTGGCCCCTGGAGCCACGGTGAGCAGCTGCATGGAGGTCACCCAGATTGGATTGCAAAAATGAAAGGGAACAGAAGTAACAACCCCGAATATCTAAAAGAATCAGAAGGTTTGTTTAAGCAAATTGGCCAGCAAACCAAGGGAATGTATTTTGCCGATGGTGGACCGGTTATTGGCGTGCAGTTAGAAAACGAATACGCAAGTGGCCAGGCAGAACACATTACTACACTGAAAGAAATCGCCCGGAAAGCACAGATTAATCCAGTTTATTGGACGGTAACCGCTAATACCGTATTTGACGATGCCAAAATGGAAGTGATTCCTTTACAAGGTGCATATGCTTACCGGGGTTGGGAAAAAGGCGGTGGCGGTGCGACAAAAGATTTTTTATATGGCAACGATCAATGGATCATGAACGATGCTTTAGGTAAGGTTTTTTATGATGTCAATAAATTTCCAAGGGGAATGTGCGAGCAAGGTGCCGGTAGTCAGATGACTTATCGTAACCGTTTTGTGGTGGCACCCGAAGTATTGGCTGGACATTTACAAAACCAGATTGGCCGTGGGATGAATCTGATTGGCTATTACATGTTTCATGGTGGTACCCAAACGCCAGGCTTAAAAGAACCAGGCCATCCCGAAAGTTATGATTTTCAGTCGCCAATAGATGAATTTGGCCTGCTTAGACCTTCGTACAGGGACCTTAAAATTATTCACACATTTGTGAACGATTTCGGTGCGGATTTAGCGCCTATGCGGGTTTACGAACCAGAAAATCCGGTAAGGGACGAAAAAAACACGAAAGACTTAAGATATATAGCCAGGGCCAGGGGCAATAGCGGTTTCCTGTTTTTAGGTAATACACAGGTGCGCATTACCATGCCCGATAAACACGTTACGATGCAGGTAAACCTGCCAAACGAAACGATTAATTACCCCAATTTATTACTCAAAGGACAAACGACGGCAATTTTACCTTTTAACTTAAAAGCAGGCTCAGCTTTAATTAAATATGCAACCGCACAACCTTTTGCCAAGTTAGTTAATGGTAAAAATATTACGCTGGTTTTTCAGCAATTAAAAGGTGTAAACCCACAATTCGCTTTAGACAGCCGCACGCTTAAAAATAAAGATATTGTAGGTTGGAAAGCGGTACAAACTGGTGATCAACTGCAACTGCAGGCTCTTGATAAAACGGACTGCAGCTTTACAGACACAGACGGAAATTCAATCAAAATTATTTTTATTAGTCCTGAGCAAGCTCAAAATGCATGGAGGTTAAAACTGAAAGGACAAGATGCCTTATTGATTAGCCAGGCAGATGTTCTGATTCAAAATGATGAAATTACGCTGCAGCAACTTAACAAAGCGACATTTAATTTAATGGTTTATCCAAAGGGATTAAATGCTTTTACAGCTGCTAAACCTAAAACGACGAAATCGCTCTTCGATCAGTATGAGTGGCAAACACCAAACTATATGGCTAAAATCACGGTAAATTATCCAAGCCGTAAAACTGCAGAGATTAGTTTCCCGGCCACATTTCCTACAAACGTAAATGATGTAGTTTTAAATGTAGATTACTGGGGTGATGCCTGCGATCTGATTCAGCAACAGACCATAAAAACAGATAACCTGTATAACGGCGAAACCTGGCAAATTGGCTTGCAGCGATTTTTAGGTAAAGGCAAAATTAACTTAGATTTAAAGGACTGGAATAACCAAACCACAGGTGTTCAGGCTGAGTTAATACAGGAGATTAAAAACAAAGGAACAGGATTTAAATCAATAAAAGCGATAACGCAATATCAAACTACAATCCATTTAAATTAAATTTATAGCCCTTACCGTTTTCTAAAGCTGTAAGGGCTGAATTATTTATAGCAAACACACAAATGAAAAAATATTTTATCGCCTTGTTATTATGTATTGCTCATCAGCTCCATGCCCAAACCATTGATGTTACCCAGTTTGGGGCCAAACCCAATAGTTTTGCTGATGCTACTGCAAGTGTAAAAAAAGCTATTGAAGCAACTAAAGGGCAAGCGAAATCTGTAATTAATTTCCCAAAAGGCAGGTATGATTTTTGGCCAGACAGTGCTACCGAAACACATTATTACATCTCCAACACCTCCTCAGAAGTAGAATTCCCGATAAAAAAACAAAGCGTCGGCTTATACCTACAAGACTTAAAAAATGTGACTTTAGAAGGCAATGGCTCCGTTTTTATCTTTCATGGAAAAATGATTACCTGGGTGATTGATGGGAGTGAAAACATCAGGTTTCAAAACCTATCCATTAATTATGAGCGGCCGGGGATGTCGGAAATGACCTTGCAGGAAATTACACCAACATCGGTTATCGCAAACATCCATCCCGATAGCAAATTTGCCATTGTTAATGGTCGGTTGGAATGGTACGGCGAAAAATGGATAGCTAAAAACCACCATGCGGTACTCGTTAGACCAAATGCAGGCACCTTATTCTATAGCAATTGGGAAGTTTTTTCTAAAAGTAAAGCCGAAAACATAGGGCCACTTCAGGTAAAATTTACCGGTGATTTTTCGAAATTTAAAGCGCAGGCTGGTGATGTGCTAACGGTTAGAGACCGTTATCGCGATTATGTAGGCGCATTTAATAACCGCTCTAAAAATATCAGTCTGCACAACATCAACATGTATTCAATGCATGGTTTGGGTATTGTATCTCAGTTCTCCGAAAACCTGAGTTACGACAGTGTTTTTGTAGCGCCTGAAGCCGGAAGCGGCCGTGTAATTGCCTCATCGGCTGATGGCATGCATTTTTCGGGTTGCAAAGGACAAATTATCATCAATAATTGCCGGTTTAATGGTTTGCATGATGATCCCGTTAACGTACACGGTACACATTTAAAAGTAAGCGAAATTGTATCGCCCAACAGTTTAAAGTTAAAGTTTATGCATCACCAGAGTTATGGATTTAATGCTTTTATACCAGGTGATACGGTAGCTTATTTGCATAGTGCTGCACTTCAGATTTACGCCCAGGGTGTAATCAAAACCGCAAAACTAATTTCGGAAAGAGAAATGCTGGTGGAAATGGAAAAACCTTTTTCCAGTGATTTGAAAGTAGATGATGCCCTGGAAAACATCACCTGGACACCATCTGTAAAAATTACAAATTCAAGGTTCGAAGGAACGATCTCCAGAGGAACGCTGATTACCACACGACGTAAGGTATTGATCGAAAATAACGTCTATTACCGTACGGGCATTCACGCCATCCTGATTGAAAATGATGCCATGGGCTGGTACGAATCGGGTCCGGTAACCGACGTAACCATCCGCAATAACCAGTTTATAGAATGCGGTTTTAACAGTGCACCTGATAGTTATGCCATTAAGATTAACCCCGAAAACCGTGAGTTGGTTAAAAATTATTATGTACACCGGAACATCAGGGTCGAAAACAATACCTTTAAACTGTTCGATTATCCTTTATTATCGGCAAAAAGCACCAACGGGCTAACTTTTATCAATAACAAGATCGAAAAGTCAGATTTTATGCCATCAGGTAAAAACCGTCCGGCATTTAATTTTTTGGCCTGTACAGGCGTGCTAATTAAAGGCAATCAGTTTGGCGGCATCGAAAAGCCCGAGATACGATTGAAGGAAATGCTTAAAAAAGATATTAAATCAGATATTAAATTCGAAAGTCCGGTTACGGTTAAGAATTAAGTTAATTACAGATGATTATTTAGTTTATGTATTTGCAAAAAATAGTTTATTGTTTGAACTATTTTTTTGTTTTATTTACGCCATATGTTATATCCTAATCCAATTAAGATGAGATTTTTTTTGACAACATTTTTTTGTTGTATTGCTACCTTTGTTTTAGCTCAGGAAAATAATGCCCTAAAATTGTGGTATACCAAACCGGCAACGCAATTTGAAGAAGCCCTGCCTTTGGGCAACGGGCGTTTGGGCGCTATGGTATATGGTGGTATCGCTAAAGAACAGATATCATTAAACGAAGCCACTTTATGGTCGGGTGGACCGATTGATGCCGCAAAAATAAATCCCAATGCCAAAAATTATTTGGGACCTATCAGAACAGCACTTTTTTCGGAAGATTATAAAGCGGCCGATTCACTTGCTCATTTTATGCAGGGGCCTTACTCAGAAGCTTTTATGCCCCTTGGTAATCTGTTTTTTAAATTCGATCACGCAGGCGATGCCACTAACTATAAACGGGAGCTGGATATTCAAAATGCGGTATCAAAAGTAAGTTACCAGATTAACCATACCACTTATACCCGCGAAACCTTTGCCTCTCATCCCAATCAGCTGATTATATTTAAATTAACTGCAACTGGGAAAGATAAACTTAGCTTTTCGTGTAATTTCAATAGTAAACTGCTGGCCAGGAGTTTGGTTAAATCGGGTATGTTGATGATGAAAGGTTGGGCACCTGTGCATACCGAACCGAATTACAGAGGAAATATTGCCAATGCAATTGTAAACGATACCACAAATGCGATGCGCTTTGTATCGATGTTAAAGGTTTTAAAAACAGATGGGAAACAAAATTTAACGGATACAACTTTAAGTGTTAATGGCGCTACCGAAGTAATATTGGCGCTTTCTATGGCGACCAGTTATAATGGTATTGATAAAAACCCAGGCTTAGCAGGCAAAGCTGAAAATACTATTGCTGCGGCTTATCTCAATAGCGTGTTAAACAAAAGTTATCCAAGTTTAAAAACGGCGCATCTTAACGATTTCAGGAAATATTTTGACCGTGTTGCCATACAATTGGGCGATACTGAAAATGAAAAATTATCCACAATAGACAGGCTCAATCGATTTGCCACAGGTAAAACCGATAACAGTTTAATTGCCCTTTTTTATCAATACAGCAGGTATTTATTAATCAGTTCTTCCCGTTCAGGTGGCCTTCCTGCTAATTTACAGGGCATCTGGAACGAATCTGTGCGTCCACCTTGGAGCAGTAATTACACCACGAACATTAATGCACAAATGAACTATTGGGGAGCAGAGGCTGCAAATCTTTCGGAAATGCACCAACCCCTGTTAGACTTTATAGACAGATTGGCTAAACCCGGAGCCATAACAGCAAAAAACTTTTATGGTGCTGGCGGCTGGGTATGCCACCACAACAGTAATATGTGGGCAATGACTAACCCTGTGGGCGATAGCGGAGAAGGCGACCCCTGCTGGGCCAACTGGCCAATGGGAGGCACCTGGTTAAGTACCCACTTATGGGAACATTATGCCTTCACCAAAGATGAGGCCTTTCTTAAAAAGCAGGCATATCCCTTAATCAAAGGATCAGTACAGTTTTGTTTAGATTTTTTAACGGCTGATCCTAAAGGCTACCTGGTAACGGCACCATCAACTTCACCTGAGAATGTTTACATCACCGATAAAGGTTACGTTGGTCAAACTTTGTATGGTAGTACTGCAGATATGGCGATGATCAGGGAGTTATTTGCCGATTATTTAAAAACTGCAGCAATATTAAAGCTTGATGTAGCGATGCAAGCCAAAGTAAAGGCGGCAATGGCTAAACTTTATCCATATCAGATTGGCAAAGCCGGAAATTTACAGGAATGGTACCACGACTGGAAAGACAGAGAACCACATCACCGCCATTTATCGCATTTATTTTCGGCATATCCCGGTTATAGTATCACCAGTTCAGAAACACCAAAGCTAGCCGATGCGGTACGTAAATCGCTTGAACTGCGTACAAACGAAGGTACAGGCTGGGCAATTACCTGGCGGATAAATTTATGGGCCAGAATGCAAAATGGAGAACGTGCTTACGATGCGGTGAAAAAATTAATGCGTTTTGTAGGTAAAGATGCTACAGTGAAATACGGTGGCGGCGGTATTTATGCCAATTTATTTGGCGCACATCCGCCATTTCAGATTGACGGAAACTTTGGGGGTGGCGCCGGTATTTCAGAAATGTTATTGCAAAGCCACCAGGGCTATGTCGAATTGTTACCCGCACTTCCTGTAGAGTGGAAAACAGGATCGGTTAAAGGTTTCGTAACTAGGGGCAATTTTGTAGTAGATATGAATTGGAACGATGGAAAATTAACTGGTGCAAAAATTTTCGCTCCTAAAGGTGGTGTTTGTAAGGTTAAATACCATAACCAATTTAAAGAAATTAAAACCCTGGCAGGTAAAAGTTACGAAGTGAAATTTTAAAAAGAATTTAGATCATCAAAAGGTTATTTTTATTTGGAACCTAAGAATTATTAATTAAACCATATAAGAGGTAGAAGGATCATATAAGCTCAAGGGGCTTATATTTTCTTACATTTCTTATATGGTAATGAATTTTATATTTAGCGATTGTCAACCTGAACGGAGTCGAAGGATCTGGTATGATGGAAAATGTAAGATGGATGATGGATGATGGTGTGCTTAGTCCTGAGCAAACCGAAGAATTATTAATTAAACCATATAAGAGGTAGAAGGATCATATAAGCTCAGAGGTCTTATATTTTCTTACCTTTCTTATGTGGTTAATACCTTTTTGTGTCTTGCAAATTCCAAAAATGAAGTGTTAGTTCAGCCATTTATTTCCTTTTCCATAGCATCATAGCGCTTACTTCCGCGTAAAATCGTCCATTAACTTCATTGTAATTAAGGCATCTTCGCCACTACACGGATTTTGTCCTTTGCCTAAAAAGTAATCAACAACTTTTTCAATCATGGGTTGCTGCACATGCTGCAAAGGTTCAAATACAAATTCTGCTGTCTGATCGGTAGTAACCGTAATTTTATTGCCAAACATGGGGAAACTGATGTGGCCTTTTGAACCATAAATCACGCAAATATCGGCTTGATCTTGTGGAGCGACTAAGAAACACCAGGTACCGCTGAAAACAATGCCATTTTCGAAAAGGATATTTCCTGCCACCAGGTCATCAACCTCGGTGTTTTCCTGCTGCCTGGTAGCAATACCCATCGCATTTTTGACGGCACCGAAATAATAAGTCATCAGGTCTAATTGATGCGGAGCCAGATCATGAAATAAACCTCCACCAGAAATGGCTGGGTTAATCCGCCAGTTATCGGCTGTTTTGGCAATCAACGCAGGGTTGGGCGACTGGAGCATTTTTAACCGGACTAAACGGATATCGCCAATGCTGTGTGCAGCCAATAGTTCTTTAACTTTTAAGAACATGGGTTGGGCACGACGGTAATGGGCTACGGAAAG
Source organism: Pedobacter folensis (assembly GCF_056490665.1). Lineage (NCBI taxonomy): Bacteria > Pseudomonadati > Bacteroidota > Sphingobacteriia > Sphingobacteriales > Sphingobacteriaceae > Pedobacter > Pedobacter folensis. The sequence goes on along the minus strand of NZ_JBWJIF010000001.1, from coordinate 1,625,481 downwards.
TTTTACGTTGAACTGGTTAGCCGCATCAGTCATGCGCTGAGCCGCATCCGCATCTAAAGTCATGGGTTTTTCTACATATACCGGCTTGCCGGCTTTTAAGGCTTCAATGGTGTAAGCCTCATGCTGCAGGGGTGGGGTAGCAATGTAAATGGCATTAACCTCCGGATCGTTAATCAATTGAGTAGCATCATCATACCATTTAGGCACCTGATGTCGCCTGGCATAGTCAGCAGCCTTCTCACCATCACGGCGCATTACCGCAACCAGCTTAGCATTGTTTACCTTATTAAAAGCTGGTCCGCTTTTTACTTCAGTCACGTCACCACAGCCAATAATGCCCCATCTGATTTCTTCCATTGTATTATCGATTTGAAAGGCTGAATTTAGAAAATATTGTCTGGAAACCATGCCCGGCAGATCGAAAGCTTTGTAAAAAAGAAAAGGGATTCACTTTGGGAGTGATCCCTAATCAACTAACCAAACAAATCTATTCCGGAAACCACGCCGGAATCAATTTATAAACGAAAGAATTAGGAGATTGTTTTAACGGGATTGTCTGTTTGGTGTATTTTTTTTTAAAAAGAAAAATAAGACCATAACCTGCAATTATAGCCGCCCTTTTTTTAGCTTTGTACTATGCAAAATCTTTCCAGGAAGCTTCAGATTGATCTCATAGAACTTAAAGCAAAATATGCCTTTATTATGGATGAACTTGAAGTCACATTTGCTGACGCTTACTTGTCGAAATTGCAGGCTAAACAACGCCTGGCCGAGCAGATGATGATAGAAATGGAAAGAATACTGACTGCGGAGGACGGTGAGCACGAAAATTAATCCGTTAAGCTAAATCAGCGGGTACAACAACAGCGATTCAACAAGGAAATGAATATTTTTTTCTGTTGAAGGATTTTGTGCCGCATAAAAATAAACCAATCCACTCATAAAGAGATAGTTTTTGAGATTAACCCTCAGGTGATGAAGCGCTGCGGTGATCTGATTCTCGACGCTCCGTTTAGAAATATTAAGTTTCTCTGCAATTTCTCCATTTGTTAAATTTTCTTCCCTGCTCATTAAGAAAATTTCCCTGCAGCGTTTAGGTAACATCCGTAAATATCCGCTAACCTGTGTTTTTAGTGCCGATACATTGAGCCATTCCTCAGCGTTATTAATGGCATAAGCCGATTCGTTTTCCAGATTTTCATCGGTAAAAATTACACTTCCGGCTAACTTTTTACTTCTGATGACCTTATACACATGATACCTTGCTGCGGCTTTAAGGTAACTTTTAAAATCCCTGATCTCGAGCACATCTCTTTTGAGCCATATATTGAGAAAAATATCCTGCACTATGTTTTCGCATGCCTGCTCATCCTGCAAATAGTGCGAGGCAGTAGCCATCAAAGTAGGAAAGTACCGGTCAAATAATATTTTAAATGCTTTTTGATTCCCGAATTTAATGGCCTCCCATAATTCGCACTCGTCTGCCGCTGGATGGATAGGTTTCATTTATGCAAAGTTCATTGATCAAGATAAAGAATTTGTTAAGCTAATATAAATATTTTGAACGATACCTTAATTCTTTACCAGGTTAGGCTGGTTAAATATTTTTTTTGAGAAAAATAGGTGTGTGTGGGCGGAGTTATGGCTCTATGATGAAAAGCGCTTCGCATGACAAAACAGGAATATATTATTCTCTATCAAAAATCACTTCAGGGAAAGTGTACACCAGAAGAAATAGAAAGCTTAAATGCTTATGAAGATGATTTCGAACTGATTGAAAGTACAAAGCCGGGTGGCGAGCAAGCCGAACGCCTGTTCTTACAGGTCATGGAAAGGGCTGGTGAAAGCAGGCGTGTTAAACCATTTACATTGTTTACGAAGATCGCTGCAGCAGCTGCAATATTGATTTTTATTGTCTCGGCAGTTTTTTATTTCAATACTAACCCTAAAAGTAAGCAGCATGCGGTGGTATTAAACCATGCAAAAACAATCAAACCTGGTTCAGATAAAGCCATACTCACACTTGGTAACGGACAACAGATTGTACTCAATAATGCGGCTCAGGGACAAATAGCTTCCGAAAGTGGTACTGCCATCAATAAAACCGCTGATGGAACATTGGCTTATGATGTTATTTCCGATGCATCAGAAGAAGTGGTACTGAATACAGTATCAATTCCAAGAGGAGGGCAATATGCTTTGGTGCTTCCTGACGGATCTAAAGTTTGGTTAAACGCCGCTAGTTCCATTCGCTTTCCAACGCGGTTTACTGGCAACAGTCGTGAGGTAGAGCTCGATGGCGAGGCCTATTTTGAAGTAGCCAAGAATAAACAAATGCCTTTTTATGTAAAAGCACAGGATATGAAGCTAAAGGTACTCGGTACACATTTTAATATGATGGCCTATAAAGACGAAGCTTTTATCAAAACAACGCTATTGGAAGGAAAAGTGATGCTTACATCAGCTTCAGCAGTTACCTATCTTAAACCTGGTGAAGAAGGGGTTTTATATGAAAACAAGTTTACGGTGAATAAAGCCGATATAGAGCAGACCATGGCCTGGAAGAATGGCTATTTCGTGTTTAATGAAGAAAATTTATCATCAGTAATGCGCAAAATTTCGAGATGGTACGACATCGATATTGTATACAATACCCATAACCGCAAATTATCATATACAGGTTCGGTTTCGAAGTTTAAAGATATTTCTGAGGTACTAAAAGTGCTCAGTCTTACAGGAACGGTAAAATTCAATATTGCAGAAAGGAGGGTAACTGTTATCAACTAAATTTTTGCCCTAAACAACAAAACGGATTAACCACCCACTAAACAGACCATACAAAATGAATTTTTTTTATTTAAAAAGAACCAGGCTAAGTTCCATGTTTCAGCCACTTAAGGTGATGCGACTAACGATAGCCGTACTATTAATCTTCTGCGTCCAGGTAAGAGCATCCCTTTATGCGCAGAAGATAAACTTCTCGCTAAAAGGAGCTTCATTGAAAGAAATTTTTCAGGAAATTAAAAAGCAGAGCGGATATGACTTTTTATACAACAACGAAATGATCGGTGAGGCCGGAACTTTCAATGTTACTGTAAAAGATATGACCATTCAGCAGGTAATGGACAAAAGTCTTGAAAACCTGCCGCTTAGTTACGCCATAGAACAGCATACCATAGTCATTACCAAAAAAGCCCTACCGCAAAAACTTGATATTAAGGGAACTGTTACCGATGAAACCGGAACGGGAATACCTGGAGCAAGTATCGTAAACGAAAGTTCTAAAAAAGCAGTGTCATCTGATGATATGGGCCGATTTAGCATTGTAGCTTTTCCTGGCGATAAAATAAAAGTGCGGATGGTAGGTTATGAGGACTATAACTTCACCATTGGAAATCAAACCACTTATAGCATCAGTTTAAAACCGTCAACTGTTGGGCTGAATGATGTGGTTATAGTAGGTTATGGAACGCAGCGCAAAGCAAATGTAACGGGAGCCATATCGCAGGTTGACGCCAAGGTACTGGCAGACCGGCCTATTACTGCAGTTTCTACAGGCTTGCAAGGTACCATTACCGGGCTGACCACTATTGGCGGTAGCGGACAACCAGGCGCTACACATTCGGCATTAAGGATAAGAGGAACAGGAACCACCAATAATCCAAATCCTTTTGTGCTGATTGATGGTGTACCAGGCGATATGAACTGGATTAATCCTGATGATATTGAAAGCGTAACCGTGCTTAAAGATGCCGCATCTTCATCAATATATGGCTCCAGAGCAGCAAACGGTGTAATTTTAGTGACCACAAAAAAAGGTAAGTTTAATCAGAAGGCCATTATTTCATATAACGGTTATTATGGTTTTCAAACACCTACCCGTTTGCCTAAAATGTTAGGTTCGGTTGATTACATGACACTGCTTGGCGAAGCACAGATCAATGCAGGCCTTCCAAAATCGTACACAGATGCACAGATTGAGGTCGCGCGGAATGGTTCTGATCCTAATTATTTTGCCAACACCAACTGGACAGACGCATTGATAAAAGATTATGCTCCACAACAGAACCACAGCATTAACGTACAGGGAGGAAGCAGCGATTTTAATTATTATTTTTCTTATGGAAGAGAAAACCAGGATGGCCTGATTGCAGGCGATCAATATAAGTTTGCAAAAAACAATGCCAGGATAAAGCTGTCAGCATTAAAGCTCCTTTCCCTGCTGGATGTCGATGTGAATCTGGGCTATTTAGACCGTAACCAAAACCAGCCTGCTGCCGATACGGAAGGCGGCGGAGGTGCTATTTATACGGCATTTACCAGCTCGCCATTAACACCTGTACGCTTTACTACGGGGACCTGGGGTTACGGCGGTGGATCCAGTAATCCTTTGGCTATTGCTACTGATGGTGGTTTCAATAACTTTTTCTCTAAAGAATTTACCTCCAACATTACCGGAACCCTGCATGTACTAAAAGGTTTGGATATCAAATCGCAGTATGGTTTAATTGCCAGTTCTCAAAAAAGAAGGACATTTAACCGAAGGATCGATTATTTCAATCCAGCCACCAATGCCATTATTTACACCACCAGTCCGAACAATTCGCTGAGGGAAGTTGCCACGACTACGACCTTGCAAAATTTCTCCATGCAGGCGGATTATACCCTTAATTTAGGCGAACACCACATAAAACTGCTTGGGGGTTATCAGCAAGAAACTTACCGTTTTGATGCTTTTACGGCTGCTAAAACCAATCTGGTTAGTGATGATGTACCGGTGTTGAATATTGGATCACTAAATCCAACGGCAACCGGAGATGCTTATCAATATGCCTTACAGTCACTTTTTTCGAGGGTTAATTACGATTATGCCGGAAAATACCTGGTAGAATTTAATATGCGCTACGATGGGTCTTCGCGATATGCACCTGGAAAAAAATGGGGCGTGTTCCCTTCAGTTTCTGCAGGTTGGCGGTTTAGTGAAGAGAGTTTTATAAAAGACAATAGCCGCGACTGGTTTAGCGATGGTAAAATCCGCGCCTCCTATGGTTCATTAGGTAATCAATACGGAGCAGACGGACCAGCTTATTCTGAGTGGTATCCATATATTAAAGTGTTAACCAGTGTGGGGACCATGCCAATAGGTAATATCCTGACTACTGGTTTTGCACAAACGATACTCTCTAATCCCTTGTTAAGATGGGAAAAAGCCACGATGCTCAATGTGGGTATGGACCTGGCTTTTTTTAATAACCGGCTTACTTTTACCGGAGATATTTTTAACAAAAAAACGGTAGATATTCAACTTAAAGTGCCACAACCTGACGTGATTGGCCTTACTGTTCCTGATCAGAATGCAGGAGCCATATCAAACAAAGGATATGAATTGAGTTTGGGTTGGAACGATAAGATCGGAAACTTTAAATATGGCATAACCGGGCAGTTTTTTGATATCAAAAATACCGTTACCGATTTGGGCGGTGTTCCACCAACCATTGGCGACAGGATCCGTCAGGTGGGGCAACCGCTTGATGCTTTTTATGGTTACCGCACAGATGGATTAGCTCAGGAGGCTGATTTTACCAAAGATGCTGCGGGCAAATACGTGCCGAAGTTCCCAATCTTTGCTGCAGATGCGGGTAAAGTAGCCCCAGGCGACCTTAAATACCGTGATTTAAATGGCGATGGTTTGATTAGTGCCGATTTAGACCGCGAAGTAATCGGTGATGCTTATCCCAGGTATAATTATTCTTTCAGGTTAGATGCGGCCTATCATAATTTTGATCTGAGTGTGTTTTTACAAGGAGTAGGCATGGCAAATGGCTACATTACCGGAGTGGGCTTACATGCTTATAATGCCGATGCTGCATTTCCTCAGGAAGTGCACATGGACAGGTGGACACCACAAAATACTGGAGGTTCATACCCACGTTTCGTATATAAAGATACCCGAAACACCGGAAGATTGGCCGATTATTGGTTACAGGATGCAGCTTATTTAAGGGTGAAAAATCTACAGCTGGGTTATACTATCCCTGGAAATTTCTTGCAGAAAATTCATATAGATAGGCTAAGGGTTTACGCTTCGGCTGATAACTTGTTTACCGACACCAACTTCTTTTATGCTTACGATCCCGAATCGCAGGCAACCAGTGGCGGATTATATCCTCAGGTTAAAACATTCATTTTCGGTCTTTCGATTAAGTTAAAATAAACCACCCATGAAAAATCAAAATCAATATATCAACAGCCGCAGATCATTTCTAAAAGCAACGGGTCTGTTGGGCGGCGCTGCGCTGATTCCATCCTTTTTCTTAGCCAGTTGTAAAAAAGGATTTCTTGACCGCGAACCGCTGGATTCGGTAACCGATATTAGCTTCTGGAAAACGGAAGAACAATTAAAGCTGGCTGCGAATGCCTGTTACAGCAATTTAAGAAACAATAATACCATCGCCATGGAAAACATGGGCGACAATACCATTTACCCGCCTAATTCAGAATATCAGGCCATTTCTGCAGGTAATTACGATTTTACCTCCGGTACCTTAAACTCCGAATGGGTAAATTTATATGCGGCCATCAGGCGTTGTAACCATTTTCTCGAAAATTATACCAAAGCCACCAATATCAGTGCCACTGCTTTGGCGCAGTATGCAGGCGAAGTAAGGTTTTTGAGGGCTTTTATGTATACTTATCTGATCTTCCTTTTCGGCGATGTGCCGTTACTCTCCAAAACACTCGATATTGGTGATGAAGAAGTATTTGGTCCGCGTAATAAAAGGGCAGAAGTGCTCGAATTTGTTTTTGCAGATTTAGATGCTGCAGCGGCCGGCCTTCCAACTGCTTATACTGCTACAGATCTTGGCCGTATTACCAAAGGGGCCGCATTTGCCTGGAAAGCCAGGGTAGCACTCTTTTTTGAGAAATGGAGCATTGCCGAAGCTGCCGCTAAATCAGTAATGGACCTGAATGTTTATCAGCTATATACTGCTGGTGGTACAGCCAAATGTTATAACGACCTTTTTACCTACAAAGGAAAATTAGCCGCGGGTGCCAACAAAGAAACCATTTTAGCCAGACCGAATGTTGCCGGCGTAAGTGTGCACAACACCAGTCGCGAAATCCAGGTACCCGATCAAACGAGTCGCTACTCGCCAACCAAATCCTTGGTTGATGCTTATTTATGTATCGATGGACTTCCGATTGATAAATCACCGTTGTATAGCGAAAGCACTTATGCCGATATCTTTAAAAATAGGGATCCACGCATGAACCAAACGATATTAACACCAGGTTGGGCCTGGGGTGGACAAGATGATGGTGATGCCGATGCCACTACAAATCCGATATTTAATACGCCTAAATGGAACGCCGATAAAAAGGGTTGTATAACCGGAACCGGATTTTACTTTAGCAAATACGTAGAAGTTGCTGCTGTAGGTACGGTAAGCCAGGATTCGAACGATATCCATCATATCCGTTATGCTGAAGTGCTGCTTACTTTTGCAGAGGCCAGGATGGAGCAAGGTACACTTACCCAAACCGATATTGATAATACCATTAATAAATTGCGCGATCGTGTGGGGATGAAGAGAATGGTAATAACCGAACTTGCAGCGGCCGGATTGGATTTAAGAACCGAAATCAGACGCGAAAGAAGGGTTGAACTGGCGCTTGAAGGACAGCGTTATTACGATATCCTCCGCTGGAAACAAGGCAATTTATTGGCCCAGGATGTAAAGGGCATGAAGAAAAGTTTGGTTGAAAGCTTTAATCAGCAATATGTAGCGACCATTGCAACAGATGCCAATGGCTATTTTGTGGTAAACACCGGTAGAAAATTTGTTGCGCCTAAAAATTATCTCTGGCCAATTCCAATTACCCAATTACAGCGTAATCCGGTACTGGGGCAAAACCCAGGCTGGTAGCTAATATAAGAGGCTGTGTCATTAAAATTTTATGATACGGCCTCTTTTTATTTATTAATTTAACCGACATGAAATTATACTCTTTTTTAATATTAAGCATTTGCCTTTTGGGCGCATGTTCACCCAAGATTAGCAAACAAGCTGAATCAAAGCACAGTAATGTACTGCGCGTAATGTCTTATAACCTTCACCATTGCAATCCGCCATCAAAAGAGAAAGAAGGCCTTATTGATGTTGATGCCATTGCCAAAGCGATAGCACAGCAAAAACCAGATCTGGTGGCTTTACAGGAAGTAGATGTAAATACCAAAAGATCAGGAAGTATTAACCAGGCCGTGGTATTGGCAACTAAATTAAAGATGAATTTTTATTTTGGTAAAGCAATTGATCATGATGGGGGCGACTATGGCGTAGCCATTTTATCACGTTTTCCTTTATCTGCACAACAAACTTTTATGTTGCCTAAAAATAACGATGCCAAAGCAGAACAAAGGGTTTTAGCCATTGCAACTGCCGAAATTGCCAAAGGCGTTTTTATCCGTTTTGCTTCTACCCATCTTGATGCCCAACGCCCGGAAGATAACCGTATCCTTCAGGCTAAAGAGATCAATCGCTTAACCGCACAGGAAACCTTACCACTAATTGTTGCAGGTGATTTGAATGCCGATCCAGGTTCAGAAAGCATCAAGATATTCGATTCGAAGTTTACCAGAACCTGTAGCGATTGTGGTTTTACCATTCCTGTGATCAACCCACGGAAAACAATTGATCATATTGGTTTTAAAACGGGAAATCCTTTTCAAGTGGTTTCGCACGAGGTTATTCCTGAACGATATGCTTCAGATCATTTGCCTATCGTTGCGGTGCTCGAACTGAAAAAATAGTGAATCACTCCATTTACGCTACCTCTTTTTCAAAGCAGGAGGTATGCTAAAGCTGGGTTTTTTGTCTGCATCTTTAAAGTTTACTTCCATAAAGTATCGTTTTTGTTTAACGATGTAATTTTCAATAAACCACAAAATATCAGGCAGGTTTTCCACCATGGGTGTACCTGCTATTTCGTGCCCCATACCTTGTACATACTGAAAGTAATACGGATATCCGTTTTTGCTGAAGGTATGTGCAAGATACTTAGAGCCAAAAAAGCCCCGGTTCAGCAACCTCACTTTATTATAGGGAACAAGTTTATCGGTTGTGCCATGAAAAAACATGGTAGGTGCTGGTGGGATGGCATATTTGGGTGCACCATGATAACTTAATATGGCTCCTGCAAAAGAAATTACACCTTTGTATTGAAAATGCGGTGGAAGTTTAACCGACAAGGCTGTGGCATTCCGCTTGTTATAGTCGGCATGCAGTGCCGTAATTGCGCCCGCACTTGATCCCGATAGGATGATCATTGCAGTATCTATGCCGAGCTCTTTTGCATTTTTGATCAGGTATGCTGTTGCATCAAAAACATCTGTTGTAGCGGTATCAATAGCGGCTTTTAAATTAGAAGTATTAAATGGACTCGGAAATTTCTTTCCTTTAAGGCCAAGTCTATAGTCAACAGAAACCACTTTAAAACCATGCGACAATAAAGTATTAAAATATTGATCAAATAACTTGCTATCTCTGCGGCCCATTACAAAACCTCCCCCAAATACAAAAAGAACTGTTGGCTTAGTTTCCGTTATTTTACCACTGTAATAAATATCTAACTTTAGTGTGCCTGAATCAGTTTGCGCGAATATTTTAGTGTCTACACGATATTTTTTATCCTTGAGTACAATTTGCGCTATTGCAGATACGGAGCTGAATAAAAGTGCCAGAAACAGCAGGCTTAGCGGATATACTTTGTTATTGGGCATCATCTGTTTTTTAGGAAGAGGTTCGCTACGGGCCAATCGGGCCGGCTTTAATTGCTAAGCTAATTTATTGCATTTTCAGTTCAAGTGCAATTAAATACATGATATTCAATGACCGTAATTTCTTTTAGCGTAAAATACTAATTTCTTAATAAGTTAATATGAATGCGCTGATAAGTTAAAATGCTTTGTCTTGCTTTGTGGCAAAAGAATTAATGATGCAAAATAATCAGGTAAAAGTGAGTCCGGATCTACAGCAGTTTATTGATCAGTTTGAGCCCAGCAAATTTAAACTCATGTCGGGTGGAATAGAAATCAGGGGAATAAACGATATGCAAAGAAATATTGCGCAAGCTAGAGCAATCATAGAAAGATTAAAACTTCGTCTGATTGTTTCGCATAATGCCGAAATGCTTAGCTATCGTGGCTTTGAAGTAAATAATCTATAAGCCTGACATACCTTTTTTAATATTCAATTTTACGGTTTACCTCACGTTTCCGATCCGATGATCTGGTATCGGTCATTACTTTGTGCACGAGCTGGTAAAGCTTTGTGTGGTTTTGTTATTCCTTTGATTAGTTGTTACTTACCTTTCTTTTTCTCAAATACTTTCCAGTTTTTATCAGAACCGGTATTAAAATTTGGTAACTAAAAATTAACAGGAATTTATTTATATCATAATAAACATAGTTTAGTTTTGCTAAACAAATAAAAAGTTCTAATTTTAATCACTTCTACCAAATAAAATTTTTTATATGCAAAAACATGTGTAATAAACAATTGCTTTAACGCCCCTCATAAAATTAAAGTGGATTAAAAATAATTTTTTAAGTGGCTAGCTTTTAACATGATGAAAACTAATGAGAAATTTTCTGACGCTGATTTAATTGCCCAACTGAGGTTAGGTGATGAAAACGCATTTACTGAAATTTATCGCAGATATTGGGAAGTTCTGCTCAATACAGCATACCAGCGCTTACGTTCGAAAGAAGATGCGGAAGAGGTGGTGCAGGAAATATTTGTTAATCTCTATTTTCGCCGCAATGAGATAGATCCAAAATCTACGCTGGAGGCTTATCTTAAAACAGCGCTTAAGTTTAAAGTAATCGATACCTATCGTTTGCAACAGCTACACTATAAACATATCGACAACCTGATTGCAGAAACAAACCTTTCACCGGTATTGCCTGATCATCAGTTGGAAAGCAAAGAGTTTAAAACACTTATACTTTCTGCCTGCAGTAAATTACCCGAAAAATGCAGGGAAGTATTTATGATGTTTAGATTTGAAGAACTGTCGCACCAGGAGATTGCCCGGCGTGCGGAGATTTCGGTAAGCACGGTAAAAAAACATCTTCATAAAGCCATGCTTTTCCTTAGAGAAGAGTTTAAAGGCAGCAGAACCTATCTGATGATTGCCTGTTTGCTTTTTTTATCTAAATAAATTGATTGGTCTTTCCGTTAGTGGAAACCATGTACTCTCAGAGCAATGGTTTTAGTTTATGCAATTTATTTTTTGAGGTTGTATCATAAATGTAGATCTGTCATCCTGAGGGATAATTTATTTTATAAAAATCAATATTAGTGATATATAATTGATTTCTTTTGCCATACATCATGGTCTTGCCTCGGCTCGCCGCCGCCGAATGGCTCTTTCTTTTTGGCATCAAAAAGAAACAAAAAATGCCGGCTGAAAATTTTTCTTTTGAAGCCAGCTGTGTGGCCAGAACAATTTAGTCCGAAAAATTTGTTAGGCCGGATTTAAGTAGAACGGGGATACCGTGCTATGGCCTGGCTGGATGGAAATAAGAAGTGTTTAAAGTGATGATTAATAATTGTTTATAAAATAAAATCATTGATAGCCTGACGAATGACCTGTTTAAATATGCTTTAAGGTGTTTGGACAGTCCTTTGGACAACATGATAGCATATGGGCTGAAATCGGCTTTATGATATGCCCTCTTTTTAATAGCAAATTTATTCGTTACATAAATTTATGGACGCTGACTCCTTAGTGATTCAGTTTTAATTAAATTTATTGTGTTGTAAATCAGTTTGTTGTATTTTATTTTGAATTTATTTTAGTTTCCTGTAGAACCTTTTTGCTTTTGCTCCGAATACTGTTATATGAGCAAAAATCAAAACACGTTCGATGAGCATTTGCTGGAAATTATGACCAGGTTCAAAAATGGAGAGGCTACACCCGCCGAAATCCAGGAAATTGAACTTTGGTACGAAAACCAGTCTTCGAATGAAGGTTATACAGATCACATGTCGGTTGATGAACGTTCGGAAACCGAGCGGAAGATGTTATTGCGGATTAGCGACAGCATCAAATCAGAATCAACTCCAGCAATAAGGCTTTATCCAAATCAATGGTTAAAAACATTTGCAATAGCTGCGGCCATGCTGCTGGCCATTGGTTCCTTGTTTTATTTTAGATCAGGGGTACAAAAAACAGATCAAAATAACCTCGTTGTGGCCAAGGCTAACGATGTGGCTCCGGGGAGTAATAAGGCAATTTTAACGCTTGCAAATGGTAAAAAGATCAGTTTATCCGGTTTAACTAACGGCCAGATCGCCAGTCAAACCGGAATTCGGATTTCTAAAACAGCCAACGGTCAGCTGGTTTATGAAGCAACGGGCAATAACGCATCAAAAGGGTTAAAACCAGAGTTTAATACGATAGAGGTGCCCGTAGGCGGACAATGGCAGGTCATTCTTCCGGACCATTCTAAAGTTTGGTTAAACGCCCTATCGAGTATAACCTATCCATTACACTTTATCGGGAACGAAAGGGAGGTAAAAATTTCTGGTGAAGCCTATTTCGAGGTTGCGCATAACGCGAAGATGCCTTTTAAAGTGCATGCGGGTAGTCAGGTGGTTGAAGTATTAGGTACACACTTTAATGTGATGGCCTATGCAGAAGACAAACTCATTAAAACAACGCTTTTAGAAGGTTCAGTAAAAATTTCGGATGGAAAAGTAAGCAAGCTACTTGTTCCGGGAGAACAGGCCCAGGTGAACGCAGGGAGAATTACCGTAATCAATGATATCGATATGGAAGATGTGGTGGCATGGAAAAATGGTTATTTCAAATTTGATGATAACCTCGAAACCATTATGGCAAAGGTGGCTAAATGGTATGATGTTGATGTCGTTTATCAAACTAAACCCGATCCAAATAATGTTTACGCGGGCAAAGTATCGCGTGCTAAAAATATATCTTCCTTATTGAAAATCATAGAGTTTAACGGCGACGTACATTTTAAAATAGAGGGAAGGAGGGTAATTGTGACGAAATAATGGCGACAACTGTGGTAAACCAAAAAATGGCCAAAGGTGTTAGCGCACCTCTGACCGGATGTTGAGTTACCCATTCCGACAAGTCGGAATAAAATTTAACGAAGAATCAATCCGAAACCCAACAAATCCAAATTTATGAATTTAAACTTACATAATAGGTATGGAGGTAACTGCCATGCCCTTTACAAAATTCTGCTGGTGATGAAAATGATAACATTTTTATTGATAATAACCATTATGCAGGTTAGTGCGAGCACTTTCGCCCAAAAAATAACCCTTAATAGAACCAATGCGTCCCTATCATCAATTATCGATGAAATCCGAAATCAGAGTAATTATGATTTTTTTTACAATAAGAAGATCGTAAAACAAGCCAAACTGGTGAGCATTAATGTTAAGGATGCTTCCCTTGATGAGGTATTACAAATCTGTTTTAAAGATCAGGCACTAGCCTTTGAGATCACCGATAAAACCGTGCTGATCAAAGGAAAAGAAATAAAGTTTAATTTCTTTAACCCTATTCAATTGCCTGCCGAAAAAATTACAGGAAAAGTACTTGATGAAAATGGTAATCCTATACCTGGGGCGAGTATAACCGAAAAAGGTTCGAAGAATGTAACGCAAACAAATGGAAACGGAAACTTCATCATCGAAGTAAAAGATAAAGCAGCTGTATTGGTGATATCTTTTATTGGTTACCAAACCAAAGAAGTTGTAGCAGGTGCAGTAAATGGCTCAATTTCACTTAGCCCGAGCCAGGAAGTTTTAAACGATGTGGTGGTAACCGCCTATGGTAAAGTTAAAAAAAGTAGCCTTACCGATGCTGTTCAAACCATAGATGGAAAGGCCCTTGAAAATAGGCCTATCCGTACGGTAACCGATGGTTTGATTGGTTTAGCTCCCGGACTGAATATCAGGATGCCCAGTGGTGCGCCTGAAGCTAATCCTTCCATAAACATCAGGGGTTTTACATCAATTAACAGTACCGGTGCACCATTAATTTTAATTGACGGGGTTGAAAGACCCATTCAGGACGTTAATCCAAATGATGTTGAAAGCGTTTCCTTTTTAAAGGATGGGGCATCAACAGTTATCTACGGATCGCGAGCACCTTATGGTGTATTATTGATTACCACAAAAAGCGGTAAAGAAGGAAAAGTATCGGTAAACTATACTACCAATTCGAAAATCGGTCAAATGGTGCTTGCCCCAACGCAACCCAATTCGCCTGATTGGGCAAGGTACATTAACATTGCGCAGCGTAACGGGCAGCCTAATGGAACGGGTACAGATGGCGTTGATGCGGTTACCATTGCAAGGATGGAAGCCTGGCTAAGACAAGACTGGAATGATCCGTCGTTTAATGCGTTAAGAACTCAATTTGGTGATAAAGCACAACAGTATATTGAAAACGGGCAGTTTCCAAGTGGTGATGCTGGTTTTAAAGGCTGGACCAGAGAGCAGTCTTTTGCGACTACAAAGCTTTACGATACTTATTTTAATAACCATGATTTCAGTCAGCAGCACAACTTAAATTTCAGTGGAGGAACTGATCGGGTTAACTATTTTTCAAGCTTTGGTTATAATAATACCAAAGGTTTACTAAAAGGTGATTTAAATTTCAATACCCGATATAGCTTTCAAACCAAGCTTAAATATAAAGCTGCAGACTGGCTGGACCTGAGAACAGATATCAATTATGCGAGGCAGGCTAACCAAGGTCCCAACTATACTGGAAATGGTGGTGACATAGCCAATTATGACGCTATTTTCTCCAGCATGATGCAGTATTTTGCTACACCGTTAAGAGTTCCATCTGGAAATGCATATTCGTGGATCCTGGGTGCTGCAAGCATTTTAGGTGATGGCGGACTTATCAACAATACCAGAAATGATATTGTGCTTAGTGGCGGGGCGACTGTAAAGCCCTTCAAACATTTCGAAATTAATGCAGATTACTCAAGAAGACAGAGCTTTACCGAGTACTCAAAAGTAACAAAGGTTGTTTATACCGAACTGCCTGATGGTACCAAAATCCAAAACAACCGCTCGGCAAATTTGAGCAGTATTAGTAAAACAAATGGCGTGCTGGGCTATCAGATGGCTAAATTAAGTGCCCAGTATAGTAATTCGTTTGCACAAAAACATAATTTTCTGGCACAGTTCGGTGTTCAAACCGAAGAAACTGGCTTTAAATCTTTATCGGGTAGCAAAACGGATTTATTTGCGCAGGATGTTTCAGAATCACTTAGTACTGCAGCCAATAATCCTACTGCAAGCGATAGTATGTATCAATGGAGCACCCTAGGTTTTTATGGCGTAATTACTTACGATTATCTTGAAAAATATTTTGTAAAGCTTGCCGGCAGAAGTGATGCCAGTTCGCGATTTGCGAGTAAATCTCGCTGGGGCTATTTCCCTTCAGTATCAGGAGCATGGAATGCAGCAAAGGAAAATTTCTGGCCTTTAAAAAACATCATTTCAGAATTTAAGCCTCGTGTTTCCTGGTCAACTTCTGGAGATTTAAATGCCTTTAAAAAAGATGGTGTTACCCCTGAATATTACACTTATTTGCCAACTGTACCCACCACCGTTAATAAAAATCTTCTTTTAGGCGGGACATATGCTAATGTCGCATCAACTCCTGATTTAGTTACCTCAGAATTAACCTGGGCAAAACCAACTGTTTTAAATATTGGTGTGGATATCACTGCGCTAAAAAACAGACTTAATGTAACCTACGAATGGTATCAGCGCACTGTAATTGATCAAATTGGCCCTGTTGACCCACTTCCACAGGTATTGGGAACTGATGCCCCAAGAAAAAACAATGCCGTTTCCGAAACCCGTGGCTGGGAACTCTCGGTAGGATGGAATGATCAGTTTCAGGCAGCGGGCAAACCTTTAAACTATTCACTTAAGTTTAACATGAGCGATTATATCGGTTACGTTACCGAGTACAATGCAAATAAAACAGGTATTGTAAGTGGTGTTTGGACACCCGGCGAACAATTTGGACAAAACTACGTGTATGGTGTAAAGGGTATTGCGCAAAACGCGGGTGATTTGAGAACAGGAACCTTAAGCGGAACCTATAACTACCCTGGGTACATCATGTACAACGATGTTAATGGCGATGGTTATATCAATTCTGGCAACGGTGGCTTTTGGTATAGCAGAGGCGATCTTATTAAAGACGGGTTTAATTATCCCCGCAAGAGTTATTCCATACTACCAACTGTTTCCTGGAGTAATTTTACTCTCTCAGCCGTGTTAGAAGGGGTAATGCAATGGCGTGTTTATAACGATACCGAATGGGTGTGGGGGACTAAAGCAGGTGCCGATTTAGCCTATTTCTATACCCCTGCATTTAAAGAAAGTACCGATTTAGGCTATTGGAGTCCAGGTAATACAGATGCTTTTTTCCCTGCATTTAATACTGGCAGAGGATCAGCAACCGATAAATATTCGTTAAACCTGGCCAATTTAAGGGTAAGAAACGTTACGCTAGCTTACGATCTCCCTCAGAAATGGGTGAACAAAGTTAAACTGAAAAAGGTTAACGTTTATTTTAGTGGCGAAAATCTGGGATTCATTTACAATAAATCCTTTATCAAATATGATCCCGAGCTTTTAAGAAATGGTGTAAATGGTTATCCGCCACTACGCTACTATTCAATGGGATTAAACATCAACCTATAACTAATCGATCACTTCATACATAAATATAATCGAGATGAAAGCTTACATTAGTAAATCAAGCAAAATCGCACTTGCGCTCTTTGTAATGATGTGTTTTGTGGCCTGTAAGAAAAATTTTTTAGATACAACTCCGCTGGATGCTGTAAATCCAAATGATTTTTTTAAGACTGCAACCCACCTGCAAATTTTTGTTAACGGATTTTATGGCCGCTTAGCACCACAATATAATACCCAGGGCGGTACGGGTACACCAACCGGTGGCAACAGTAACCTGGCGCTGGATGCCAATTCAGATATGATGATTGTACAAACAACAGCTACCAGTAGTTTATACAGATGGGATGCGGTTTCGGTCGCACCCGATGCCAATAGCAGCTGGTCTGGAGGTTATTCAAATATCAGATCAGATAACTATTTCCTTAAATATGCCAATCTAAATGCAGAAAAGACAGATGCAGCGAACCATTACATTGGTGAGGGATACTTTTTCAGGGCATGGGATTATTTCGGCTTACTTAGAAATTTTGGCGGTGTGCCCATTGTTACAGAAGCCTTAAATGACAATGACCTTGATAAGTTATACCAGCCAAGGGCTTCGAGATATGATGTTGCGAAACAGATCATCGCAGATCTGGATTTAGCTATCGCTAAACTAAACTGGAAAGGAGAAGGCCAGGCCGCAATTGCAGGAAGAGTAAATAAAGAAGCTGCACTGATATTAAAAGCTAGGGTTGCATTATACGAAGGCACCTGGGAATATTACCATGGTAAAAAAACGAGTGCTTATGCGATGGCTGGTAAAAATGGTGTCGAGTTTTTAGAAATGATCGAGCCCACAGTTTTACAGCTGATCAACAGAAATGGCACAAAGATATTTACTGCTGCGGGCGATAAAACAATTGCATACAATCAGCTTTTTGCACAAAAAAATGCAGCCAATATTGATGGTGTTTTTCTATTTAAGGCTTATGATGCCGCTTTGCTTGCATTAAGCCACAATTTCTTTTTCAAGATTTTAGATTCTGGTCCTTCTATTACCGACCACCTGGTTGATATCTATTTAAACAAGGATGGAACACCACAGGTCTTTTCAGCAAATTATACCAATACGCTGAATCAGCTCGGCAACAATTTAGATCCCAGGTTTAAACAAACGGTGTGGACGCCAGATCGTGGTCCCCTTAATCAATTGGCAGGCAGAGGAGGAGACGGCGTACCGTTCAGGTACCCGGTAATTGCTTCGCAGGCACCATATACTTCCATCGGATTTACTTCTACCGGATACCGGAATTTTAAAGGTGCGGTATTGGCACAAGAGGCAACAAAAGGTGAAACGGATGATATCCTGATGCGCTACGAAGAAGGTTTATTGGCTTTAGCCGAAGCCAAAGCTATATTAGGAACAATTAATCAAACCGATATAGACAAAACAGTAAACCTGATTAGAAGCCGGGTAGGCATGACACCCTTAAATATCAATACCATTACGCCTGGAACATACCGCGAGGATCTCGGATTCGATCCTACTGCAACGCCTGTTTTAAATGAAATCAGAAGAGAGAGAAGTGTAGAGTTTGCACTTGAAGGTTTCAGACTGGATGATTTAAAGAGATGGGCCGTATACGAAAAGGTAATTAATGGCTATCAGCCAAAAGGCGCTTTATTACAGGAGTTTCTTGATTATTTCAATCGTACGCCTGCCCAGGTTACTTTGGATAACGGATCAGACCCAGCATTATATAGCCAAATTAGGAAAGATGGTTATACGCTTAACGAATTTAGTCTGGTTGTGGGTAGCAATGTAGACAGATTTGCCAATGGAAGAATGAACCCTTACTTTAAAGTGGCTGATTTTAAGGCAGGGGGAAGAGGGCTCTACATTAATCCGGGAAGAGATTACCTAAGTGCTATTCCGCTTCAGCAGATAAAACTTTACCAGGCAAATAATGCAACGCTCAGTCAAAATCCGGGTTGGAATTAATTCATTGTTGGTATTAATTAAATTATTAAAAATGAAACATAAAAATATATTGTATAGCCTGATGTTAATGAGTTTATTCATGTTATCGGCTTGTATGAAACCAAGGGTAGAATTAGATGATACTCAGTGGGGCGATAATGCCAATATTACCACGGCACAATTATTCAAATACGACGAGGTTAAGAATCAGTTAGGTTATGGAGAAGTAGTAACTGGTTATCAAACAACCGGTATTACGACAACCTCTAATGTGGTAGATAAGGGCCAGGCTACGGTAAGAATTGTTGCCGTAAAAGGAACCGACCTTACCAAAGTAGGCATCAGGTTTACGCACTTCGCAAAAACAATAGAGCCAATGAATGGCGCACCGGCAGCAGGTATCATTGCCGATTTTTCTAAAGGCCAGTTTACCTATAGGCTGCATTCTGCAGATGGGACGATACGCGATTGGACCATTTTGATATCAGTAGCCCCTTAAGCTACTGAAACCAAATGCCAGGCCGGAAAAATTTCTGCCTGGCATTTTCACCTTTAAATAAAACAGTTTGAAAACAGTGAGGCTAAACTTGTCAAGAATTCAGGTCTGGTCGAACCGATTATTAAAAACAATACGCTAAAACAATGAAAACATTAAATAGAAGGGCATTTATCAATGGCATATTTGCTACGGGTATCGTTTTACAGATTCCCGATACGGCGCTTGCTATGTTTGCGAATAAAGTAAAACCCGTAAAAGTGGGGATCATCACTGACCTTCATCAGGATGTAATTCACAATGGGAGCGAACGATTAGATGCCTTTTTAGCGCACACTAAAAAAATCAATCCCGATCTGATCCTACAAATGGGCGATTTCGCTTATCCTAATGAAAAAAATAAAGAACTGATTGATCGTTTTAATAACGCACACCAAACAGCATTACATGTTATCGGCAATCATGATACAGACAATGGGCACACCAAAGAACAATGTTTGATCTATTGGAAAATGCCATCTAGATATTATACCAAAGAAATAAATGGGGTGTGTTTTATTATTTTAGATGGAAATGATAAGGGCTCGCCAACACGCAAAGGTGGCTATCCAGCTTATATTAACGACGAGCAAAAACTCTGGCTGCAACAGCAACTAAAACAAATCGATAAGCCTATTATTATAGTCAGCCACCAGCCACTAGCGGGAGCCATGGCGGTAGATAATGCGGCAGACATACAGGAAATATTAAGTGCAGCTTCGGATAAAATATTGCTGGCCATAAATGGTCATACGCACATAGATTGCCAGCTTTTTATCAAAAACATCAACTATGTCCACATTAATTCGGCCTCTTATTTTTGGGTTGGAGGTAAATACAAACACAACAGTTATTCAGAAGAAATTCATAAAAGCCATCCGTGGATATCGAGTACCTGTCCTTACGAGGATGCTTTGTTTACTTCTTTAACAATCGATCCTTCATCAGGTACGATGCACATCGAAGGCCGAAAAAGCAATTGGGTAGGTCAATCGCCTGAAGCGCTTAATTATGTAGACGACGCAAAATTAAGGCCTGGCCAGGAGATTGCACCTAAAATAAGCAAAAGGAAAATCATTGTCGGCCCAAAAATGAAAAAATAATATTGAGCCAGGCGTGTTTTCCACTGTTTATTAAAATAAAAAAGGGTAACAAAAATTGTTACCCTTTTCATTGCTATAAATCTTCTAAAAGGCATAACCGGGCAGGCCTATTCATTAAACGACCTTTCGTAATTGCCTGATATGAAGTTAATGAATACACTCTAAACCGCTATCAATTGCTTTTAGTGCACTTGTTGCTGGTTTAGCTGCTGGAATATCATCAGGTTTATAATAATTGTTTGTTCTTACCGGAAAATCGCCTGCTGCATTCATCACATCCTGTCTGGCCATAAATACAGGTACATTGCCTCTGTTGTTTTGAGGGTAAGTCATCGATGAACTGTGGCTATATCCCAGAACATGTCCCATTTCGTGAAACGGCGTGCTGTAACTTTTGGTCATATAATTTAAGGTAAGCCAGTCTGGCATACCAAATGTACTTCCGCCACCAAGTCCCGATACTTTACGGGTATCAGTTAAACCGCAATTGATTTTTGTACGTGTTTGTGCTTTAATCCAATCAGCCTCTTTTTCAGCAGTCGTAAGCGGGGTTGTCCCATCATTGCCGATAACCAGTTCATTCACGATACTGCTTCGCATGGTATCATCGGTATACATGTAAGCAAAATTGATCATAAAACCGGTAAACATCCTGAACTGTTTCGCTGTTGGTTCGTCCAGCCAGTTGTTGTCCTCATTTTGAGGGTCAAAATCATGCATTTTAGGCTGCCATTTAATAATATTCAACTTTTTAAGCTTCGTGATCAATTGGGTAGTGCCTGTAAATTCAAAACTAATATCAGCCGGATTAATGCCAATGGTTTTATAGGCGGATAGATCTACAGTATTATTGTTAACGTCGAGATATTCAGTTTGCCCGGTAATAAAGGGATATTCCATTTGTTTAATTCTATGCCCTTTAATGGTTCCAATATGAAATAACTGAATTTTTTGTGGCTGACCTTTAATTGACACCAGAATTGTGGCATCAGTGATATCAACAGGTGCAAAATTAGCCACTTCGATCGTAGTATTGTTTAGGGCTACGATACGCAATACATTATTTACATTAAATCTTCTGCTTTCGCTGGTCATGGTTGACATTTCTTCGCCATCTTCGAACATCAGTTCTGCAGCAGAAGTGCCTGTAAAAGAGTAGTCAGGTGTGGTTGGACCTGTTTCTACGGGTTCAAGCTCCTTTTTAGAGCAGGCAGCCGTTATTAAAACAAGGCTAAATAAAGTGAGTTTTTTAAATGAGTTAATTGTTGTTTTCATTAATGATAAATCAATAGGTAAATAATGGTATTCAGATGTTTTTAATACTGCGAATATAAATCAAAAAGGCAATGGGTAATGTGGTAAAATAAAAAGAGGCTGTATCATAAATTAATGTCATGAGTCGAAATGCTTTGAGCGGCATTTAAACAATTCCTTCGACAAGCTCAGGATGACATGCTATATTATGATACAGCCTGTTAAATGCTTAGTTGTATAAACCTAACTCTGCCAGCGATGCAAACTGCAATCCGTCTTGTGCAGAGGTGGCAATTACTTTAAGATATCTTAAGGTTTTGGTACTGCCAAATGCAAAATATTGTGCGCCGGCAACATTTTGAGCTACATAATTATTTACCGATGTGAAAGTTATATTATCGGTACTGGTTAACACCTGAAAGTTTTTAATCGCCCGGCTCAAGCCGCTTCTTTGCACTAAGCTTAATCCGTTTGCCGATTTTGAAGAACCCAGATCGATAACCACCTGATGCGGATAACTTGTTGGAGAGGTAGTCCAGCGTGAGTGCCAGAATGTACTGTAACTTCCATCAATTAAAGTGGCAGCCCTGCCATTAATAGCACCCTCGCCACTGGTTTCTTCAGAGCTGAAAGAATTGATGCTCCACCCGGTTTTACTTAATTCGGTTAAAGGTGCAACGTTGTCTTGCAGGGTAGAAGGATCGGTGCTTGGTGCAGGTAAACCTAAAGCGGCCATATCAGCATATATTTGGGTAGTAGCTGCCGGGGTAGATAAATTCAATCCCCATTTCTGGAAGAAGTTACTTAAGTTTTTGCCCGATATACTGCAAGCTTTCAGCATGAAATAACGCAACCTGGCATCATCATTAGCTAAGGTTGGATTTTCAACACGCATGTTTTTGGCGAGGGTTCTGTAAAAGTTATCGCCATAAGCCAGGGTTAATTGCTGGAACATGCAAAGCCTGATGAACAGATCGGTTAAAGGATTGGCATAACTTGCTGATCCGTTATAATCTTTGGTTCCGGCAGGTTTTCCTAAATAGGTAAAAGCTTTCGGCCAAACCCCATCATTTACGAGCCTGTTGATAGATGGCGTAAGTGTACGTTGCACATATAAACTGTAAAGATTTACCGTAACCTCACCCAAAGCGCCCCAACGCCACATCATTTGGTGCTGGTGACCCAGTTCGTGCCATAAGCCCCAGCCATTGGTACCTACTGCGCTTAAAGTTAAAATGGCATTCACATCTGAAGTAATATAAGCCGTGCGGTAATCGTAAGCGAAAAAATAATAGGCCGGATCTTCATGCTGTGTTAAAAGATAGGTATGCACATTTTTAGCATGAGCAGGTAATGAGTTATCTAGACCATTCAAATCATCTTCCAGTGCAATAACCTGTGTAATTTTGTTTAATATAGCGCTCTGATCTTCTGCCTGGTACTGTATGGCCTTAGTTCGTGATACGACGATAAAACAATTGGCCCCTTCTAAAACAACATCAGGCGTGGTATAGGTTTGTAATTGGTTAATCCAGTCTGAATTTGTAGTTACACCAAGTTTGTAATAGGGCGCATAGGTATAGCCGCTATTGAAAGTTAACTTAGCGGTTGATCCGGTTGTCGAGTTGGTGTACCTGATCCACAATAAGCCGCCAACAGCATTACTAATGGTGTTGGTGCCTGCGGTTAACTGTACAACGGTGGGCTGGGTATTCCAGGTGCCATACCTAGAGTAGGTGCCAATTAATAATTTAGGCAAACGGGTTCCTGCGGTTTGCTCTACAGTGATATCTAAAGTAGCACCCGGAGCCATGTATAAGCCGGTTGCTGTAAAATCGGTTAAATAGTATCCATTTTTTAAACGATCTCTTTCAATTGATGCATTAATTTTTTCGGTAACATTAAAAACATTGGTTTGCGTGAGGGATTGTACACTGACACCACTCATGGTTTTTTTGGTGTTTACAATTTCATCTTGTAATACGGCTGCTTTTTTACAGGCCGAAAGCCCTACAATAGCCGAAACGGTTAAGAGTAATAGTTTCTTTTTCATTTTTTAGGTTTTGGTAAGTATTTGGTTATAGGTAGCCATATTCCACTAATGGATTATGGTGATCATTCGTTTTGTAATATTTAGTTAGCCAGTTTAAATCCTAACACAGCTGGATGTAAGTCTGTGTAAAGCCTCAATACAATGTATTCATAATTACAACGATGTAAAAGGAAAAAGACTGCGCAAACGTTTGATTTGCATGTGTTTGCAGTAGGGGAGATTGGATGATTTTTACAAAAGGATCCCATCTTCAGTACGATTTCGGTTACTGTTGCTCGCGATTGCAGGCTAAATGGAATATGGATGGCAAAAGGTGACTCTGTTATTTTAGAAAGCGTACCGCCAGCTTTTTCAGACCTCTATCGGGTCAGGGCAATTTAAATTTTAGCGCAGGCCACCTGTAACATCAGGAAAGAAAGTTGTTATTTTCAAGGGCGAATAGGTCACCAAACTTTATAATGAGGCATATCCTTACACCAGCAAATCTGATTAAGAAATCTGTAAGTTTTTATCACAAAAAATGGGCTGGTTTTTGGCCAGCCCAGATTTAATGGTTTCATCCTTTAGTTGAAACGATGCGGTTTAGTGCAAGATTTCTTTGCTACAAATTTTTATTTTTTGCCACAGATTCACAGATTAGACGCAATCTGCGGATCTGTGGCTTTTTTAATAATAAATTTCATTCGTTATTAAACCTGGGGACTTTCAGTCCATAATGGTTTAGTGATTAATATTTCACAATCTTAAACTCAGTTCTCCTGTTGGCCTGGTGTTCGGCAATAGAGCAGGCTACGCCGTTTTTACAGCGGTTAAGTAACTGCGTTTCGCCATAACCTTTCGCTTTCATGCGGCTACGGGCAATGCCGCGGCTCACCAGGTAATTAACGGCTGATTGTGCCCTGCGCTGTGAAAGGTCTATGTTGTAAATGTCAGAACCTCTGCTATCTGTATGCGATCCCATTTCAATTTCGAGCGTAGGATTATCCCTCATGATGCGGACAGTTTCGTCGAGTATTTTAGCAGCATCTGGCCTGATATTGTATTTGTCGAAATTATAATGGATATTCTTGATTTCTATTTTTGTACCGACTACAAAGAGTGGTTTCAGGTATAAATTCACTTCCAGGGTATCTGATTTGGTAAGACCGACAGTGCTTAACCTTGCAGAATCACTATAGTATTTAACTTTCTGGCCGAGTACCATATAATCTGTATTCTTGCTGAGTTCAAAAAAGTATTTGGCAGAATCAGCGGTTAGCTGTTTACCAACTACCCTGCGGTCGCCCGCCATTAGCGTTACATTAGTGAGCGGGAGCAAGGCACCTGTGCTCTTGTCGAAAGTTTTGCCTTTCAAGGCCAGTATAATCTTTGGTTTTTCAATCAGGAAGCTGTAAATATCGTCGCCACCTTTTCCGCCTTTTCTATTCGAGGATAAATATCCGATTCCCAGATCAGCAGTTGGCAGGCTCATGTTTACAAAGGCAAAATCATCAGCTGCCGAATTGATCGGATAACGTAGATTAAATGGTTTTGTCCAGTTGTCCCTACTTCCTTTTGCCCCGAAAACGTCCAAACCACCCATGCCTGGTAAACCATCGCTCGAGAAATAAAGCGTACTATCTGCTCCCATTTCAGGAAACATTTCGTTTCCTTCGGTATTGATTACCTTGCCGGCATTTTGTGGTTTACTCCAGGTGTTATCACTTAGCAGGGTACTAAACCAGATATCCGTTCCCCCAATACTTCCCGGCATATCGGAAGTGAAATAAAGTGTCTGCTCATCTTTGCTTAAACAGGCATGGCCCAATGAATATTGTTTTACATTATTATAAAGGAAAGGTTGTGCTGTCCAATTGCCGTTATTCGCCGTGTAAATATAGAGTTCGATATTATTTGTTCTAAACTTTGTTTTCGCCTTTAATTCTATTTCTGCATCCTTTTTTCCAACGTAGGTTCGGGAAACAAAAAGCATATTGCCTGCTTTATTACTGATTACGGGGCCTACATGGTAATCGGCATCATTGTAAACCGATTTGTCGACAAGGGGGAAACTTAAAGTGCCACTGGCTGTTCTATCTGCAGTATAAATCCGTAAAAAAGGATTTCCAGTCCGGCCATATACACTTTTAAAAACGCCTGCATCCGGCTCTCCGGTATAAAATACAGTATAGGCAAATGGAAATACACCAAATTCGGAAAGCGATGTATTGACCGCAGATTCGTTATGCATTAAATGAGCCGTAGGTTTAGCCAGCCAAACCTGTGCAGAATCGCAGCCCAATAAGTCGTTAGCTACTTTTTTGGTGTCGCCGGTTTTGGAGGCATAGGTTTCGAAAACTTTTTTAGCCTCGATATAACGAAGGTTTGATTTCAGTACCGAACCATATGTTAACAGATGTTCCGATTTGCTTTCCGGATAGGCGATGAGGCGCGAAAACCAGTTTTCTGCAGCCTCGTAATCGTTTATCTTGTAATAACTGTAAGCTAACTTTTCTACATCACCTATCTGGGGATCTTTTACATCTACAAGTTTAAGGTACATGGGGATAGCCTGGGCGTAATCATAGTTTTCATATTTTTGTTTAGCCCGATCTCTAAAGGATAACTGTTCCTGACCATAACTGATGTTATAAAAGCTGATGGTTATTAAAAGGTACAGCAAATATTTAGTATTCATAATGGATTAATCTAGATGGTAATTGAATTAGAAAAAACGTGGACTCAGTAAGCGCTCAGACCGGTGTGGAAAGGTGAGCCCGATCGATATTTCGTGAGAACCGGTCTGTACATTGCTGAGGCCATTAATGGTATAATCATAAGAATAACCTAACCTTAGCCGGTCTGTAACATAAAACTGGGCAATGCCCGAAATGGAATTGGCGTCGCTTAAAGTTTGCCCGTTTCTGTATGTTTTATCCCATATGTTTATGCCAGTGCGGTATCCTGCACCTACCCAAAGTTTATCTCCGAATACGAACATGGCATTAAGATCCAGGCTGCTTGGCCCTTTAAAATCTTCTTTCCAAAGTAAACTTGGCCTTAACTTTACATCCCGTGATAATTCGAAAAGGGCACCCGTAATAAAATAATAATGGCGCTTGCGCTTGATGTTCTGTTGTGTAGCGGTATCCCATTTGAAAATATCGTTTGACTGGTCGCCAGAAAACATATCCATGATCGACGCCCCGATATAATAGTTTGGCGAGCTGTAATAAACGCCAAAGCGCGCATCGGGCACATAACTGCTTACTGTTCCGGTAGGTATTGTAACATCGTCTTGCTCAACAGGATGCAAGGAGGCGCCATCAATAGCATAATTGGTAACACCTGCAGCTAAACCAAAACTCAAACGTTGGGTATCGTCTCTATCTAAACGTATTCTGTAGGCATAATTGAGGTAAATTGAGTTTGCCCTCTGCGCGCCCAACTTATCTGCTGTAACCTGTAAACCCACACCAATGTTCTTTTTAAAACTTTCTGTAACGCCATCCAAAGAAAGCTGACCCGTTTGGGGGGCGCCACTTAATCCTGTCCACTGTGTACGTAATGCAAGCTGAGCAAAGAATTCTTCCTTATAGCCTGCATAGGCCGGGTTAACACTTAATGAATTGTGTAATTTTTCGTAATGTATTGATGTAATGCCTTGGGGCTTTGAGTTGTGATAATGCCGGCCTCCACTTGTAAGTGAATAAAGATCGCGAGTTGTCTTACGGTAAAGCTTACTTTAAAACTGCTGTCTAAAATACCACCAGCACTCAGGTCTTCGGCTATGGTATCGATTGATTTGAGGTAGCTGATCTCGCTTTCAATATACCTCAGCAGCGATTCGTCAATATCGGGCAAATTCCTGCTGTATGGTAGGCTTATGGTTTTAAAAACCTGCCCGATTAGCTTTTTAAAGAAATGGAGTAATCTATATTGCTCGCTTATGTTTTCGCACTTTTGAAGTTCATGATTAAAATGGCTGCAACAGGAATGATAAAAAGATGGATGATTGAAATTTAAGGCGCTGAGCAGTAGAATAATTCCCGGTATTTCTATAGGGGGCACAAATTTCTTTAATGCGATTTGAAGTGATTCGAAAAAATCACGCAGATATCCGGCCTGTTCGAAAGTGAAACGGCCTGCAGCACTATTTAAGTGCTCAAAGATATGCGTAAAAACTTCGATGGCTTCCAAATCGGCATGCAGCTCTTCAAGGTTTGTAAAGATCTGGGTAGAATTTTCTGCAATATTTAATAATACTTGCTTTTGGTAAATAAGTGGAACAGGACTGTGATAATCAAAATAATATGGGAAATAATGCTGAAGATCCAAAACCATCTGGTTGAGCAGATTGATTAGGCTATTAATTTCTTCCGTTTTGTTTTCATAACTGGCATTAGGCAAATTATTCACCATGGTTTCCAACTCCTCCATTAAATGGATCAAGCCTTTTTGATGTTGTGTTAGATATGCCTTTGATCTGTCAGGGGCTATTTGTGTGATGTGGTGCTGAATGGCATTGAATATTCGTTTACTTTCCTTTACGATTTCGTCTTGCAGTTCCTTGTGCGGACGCTGATATACCGTTCCTGCCCTAAGGGCATCTAACATTATTTCCCTGATGTTTACAAGTTCATAAACCATTTGCTTAGTAGCCAATTGCTTAATTCTAGGGTTTTTATTTTCACTTTTTTGTATTGGCGTGGTAAGACGAACCGTTAATGTGGTGAAACTTAATTTTAGCGTGTTTTTTTTAAAATCGTGCCGCTTTTTGTGTTTTCTTTTTTTAGTATCAGATAAACAAAACTATTGTTCAGCATATTGGGTTGTATAGGCATAATGTAAGGTATTATGGCTAAGAAAACATCTGAAAAGAAAAATGCTCCTGCTCGTCAGGAAAATGATAAAACCGTTAAATTGGAATCTTTTGTTGCGGACTCCACTGGCGAATTGCTGACCACCAATCATGGTCTTCGGATCAATGATGACCAGAATTCATTAAAAGCAGGGGAAAGAGGAGCCACTTTATTGGAGGATTTTATCCTGCGTGAAAAAATCACTCACTTTGACCATGAGCGCATTCCGGAACGGATTGTGCATGCAAGGGGATCGGCAGCCCATGGTGTATTCAAGGTATATAAAGATATGTCGGAACTAACCAAAGCTGCATTTCTGCTTGATCCTGAAGTTGAAACGCCGGTCTTTGTTAGGTTTTCAACCGTTGCCGGTTCGCGCGGCTCAACTGACCTGGCGCGTGATGTTCGTGGTTTTGCAGTGAAGTTTTATACACAGGAGGGCAATTTCGATCTTGTAGGAAATAATATGCCTGTGTTTTTTATCCAGGACGCAATCAAGTTTCCTGATCTGGTACATGCGGTAAAACCCGAGCCCGACAATGAAATGCCCCAGGCAGCCTCAGCACACGATACTTTTTGGGACTTTATTTCTCAGATGCCTGAATCTTCGCACATGATCATGTGGGCGATGAGCGACCGGGCACTTCCGAGGAGTTACCGGATGATGGAAGGCTTTGGAGTTCATACTTTCAGGTTTGTTAATGCCAGTGGCGTATCTAATTTTGTGAAGTTTCACTGGAAACCGCTTTTGGGCGTACATTCCGTTGCCTGGGATGAGGCCCAGAATATCTCCGGTAAGGATCCTGATTTTCATCGCCGGGATCTTTGGGATGCCATCGAGGCCGGTGCTTTTCCGGAGTGGGAGCTGGGCGTACAGATCGTAGCCGAAGAAGACGAGTTTAAATTTGATTTCGATCTTTTGGATCCTACCAAACTGATCCCCGAGGAACTTGTACCTGTACAGCGTATTGGTAAGATGACATTGAACAGAAATCCTGATAACTTTTTTGCCGAAACCGAACAGGTGGCTTTTCACGTTGGCCATGTGGTTCCGGGGATTGATTTTACCAATGATCCGTTATTGCAGGGTAGACTCTTTTCTTATACCGATACCCAGCTGATCCGTTTGGGTGGCCCGAATTTTCACGAAATTCCCATTAACAGACCAGTAGTGCCGGTACACAATAACCAGCGCGATGGTTATATGCGCCAGACGATCAATAGAGGTAAAACCAGTTATGGACCTAACGCTATTGCAGCCAACGATCCCCAACAGGTAAAAGCTGCTGAAGGGGGATTTGTAAGCTATAATGAACGTATTGATGCTAAAAAGATCAGGGCAAGGAGCAGAAGTTTTTTTGATCACTTTTCGCAGGCACGCCTGTTCTTCAACTCGCAGAGCGAACCGGAAAAGAACCATATTATTGATGCACTGAGTTTTGAGCTTGGAAAGGTAAAAACCACCGCGATTCGTGAGCGCATGCTTGCGGTACTCGTTCAAATTGATAAAGGACTGGCTACAGCTGTTGCTTATGCGCTTGGTCTGGATATTCCAAAGATCCCGCTGGGCGAACTGAACAACAGTATACCAGCTGATGGCGACCCTGCGGATTATGCCTCTTTAAATCCTAAAGGAAGCCTTTCCAAATCGGCTCCTTTAAGTATGGCAGAAACGATTAAGGATACCATTAGGACCAGAAAAATTGCCATACTTGCTGCAGATGGTGTGGATGAAAAATCCCTGTCTGTAGTTAAGGATTCACTTATTGCCAATGGTGCGGTGGTGCACATTATTGCGCCAAAACTTGGCGAGATCACTTCAAAAGGAGATAAAAAGATTAAGGTAGACGAGAGTTTCCTGACAGCAGCATCTGTACTATATGATGCGGTTTATGTTCCAGGTGGAAAAAACGCTGTGGCAGCATTGGAAGCCGAGGCCAATGCGATCCACTTTTTGAATGAGGCTTTTAAGCATTGCAAAGCAATTGCAGCAGACGAAGATGCACTTCAGGTATTGCAATCTACCTATTTCTTTAAAAAGCTCCCGGCAGAATATTCCAGGGAAACCGTTTTGCGGGAGGGTATCATTGTTTCTGCAGATCTTGATCAACTCAGCAAAACCTTTGTAGAGATTATTGCGCTGCACCGTTTCTGGGAACGCGAAAAGCCAAGGAAAATACCTGCATAAGGTCAATACAACATATACCAGGTGGAGGCCTAACAGCCTCCACTTCATTTGACATGGAAAAGATAGGGATGGGATAACTCTTCCTAATTAGTTTAGGTAGCCCGATAACATGATAGAAGATATCAGTAAAAAAAAATACTAAGGCGCTTTTGAGAGATGCGTTGCCCCGTTGTGAGATTCTAATAACTGTATGCCCGTTTCATTGCCTTGCAAGGCAGCAAAATCAAGGGCACTCTGACCCCGTACATCAAGCATATAACGATCAGCACCATGGTTCAGCAATAGCTTAAGTACATCATTTCTGCCGAACATGGCAGCAAACATCAGTGCGGTGCCTCCATTCCCATGCTGGAGGTTAAGCAGCGCGCCGCTCTCAATAAGTAAACTGGCAATATCAATGTAACCTTTAAAGGCTACGCCCATCAATGCCGTGTTTCCGCCAGTATCAGCCGCATTCAGGTCAGCTCCTGCGTCTATCAATAACTTTGCAGCCTCCAGTTGTTTATTATAACAGGCAATGATTAAAGGGGTATATCCTTTCTCATCGCGATGGTTTAAATCCGCACCCCTGCGGATAAGTTCTCTTAATACTTCAACTTCGCCTTGCCTGGCTGCCGGAATAATCAGCTCGTTTATGTTCTCCATGCCTATACAACCATTGCCAGATATAAAAGTTTTAAGACTTAAAATCTTATCAGTTCTTTGTCTGTACAATAATGATCTTTTGTCACAATTCACCCGCTATGTCGTCGCTTTTGCCCGCGGTCAAATCCTGAAATGAGCGTTATCTTTGTATTGTTCATGATTTTCAAACTAATTTAAACTGTTATGAAAAATTTATTCAAAACACAATATCTTCTTAAAACAATACTACTCATTGCAATTATGATGGGTATAATAGCTCAATCACATGCTCAACAAGGTAAACCCAATGGCAGTGGTTTTGTGCCGGTGAATGGTATCAAAGTTTATTACGAAACCTATGGCCAGGGTAAGCCTGTTATTTTACTGCATGGCGCTTTTATGACCATTGAAGCAAATTGGGGACAATTAATTCCTCAATTGTCAAAAACAAGAAAAGTAATTGCGATCGAATTGCAAGGCCATGGACACAGCCCGTTTTCGGATAGGAAATTATCGCATGTTACCTTAGCCAGCGATGTGGCAGGGGTAATGGATTACCTTAAAATAGACAGTGCTGATGTAATTGGTTATAGTTTCGGAGGTAGCGTAGCTTACCAGTTTGCCATACAAAGCCCTAAAAGGTTAGGGAAATTGGTGATCATTTCTTCTACTTATAAAAGTGCTGGTTGGATGCCTGAAGTGAATAATGCATTTAAAAGCATGAAACCTGACCTTTTTACGAACAGTCCGATGCACGTTGCATACGATGCGGTAGCTCCCGACAAAACAAAATGGACAAAGTTCCTGGAGCAGATGATTGCTATAGCCGGCGAACCATACAACATGGGTGACAATAATATCGCGAAGATTTCTTCTCCCGTATTACTTATCGCAGGTGATAATGACGGACTGGATAAAATGGAGTTGATTAAAACATATCAATTACTCGGGGGTGCTATATTTGCTGATTTTGGAGCAATGCCCAAATCACAATTGGCCATTGTCCCTTCGCAGGGGCATGTAAGCCTGATGCAGCAAACGCAAACAATATTCGGTTATTTGGATAGTTTTTTAAAGTAATCTATTTAACGGATTGGGGGAATTGATTCTTATAGAAATCCTTTCAATTTTCCTGACTTTTAAAATTTAATGTAATCCATTATCTCAAAAATTAGCCTTTTACTGGATTTTGGTAAAAAGAAATTGCATTGAATATGTTTTTTAACGCGGGCTGTTAAAATGTCAAATATCTTGGTAATTTTAAGAAGTGAATAAAAAAAGCCTACAAATACCCGTCAATACACTTCCTCATGGAACCTTCGGTAGAATAATGATCATGCGAGAATTCTTCGACGGCCCACCCAACTTTGAGGATGTGGAACGGTCGCACCGTGACGGTGGTTATACTTTTATTATTCAGGAAGAAGGTTGCACAGTAATAGAAATTGACTTTCAAACCTACAATATCCAGGCGCCTTCCATCATTTATATTCAACCAGACCAGGTACACCGACTCATCACATTTGAACATGCTTTGGTCAGCACCATGATTATCACTGAAGAAAATCTCCATCCGCAATATTTAAGCTTGCTACAAAATTTTTATCCAGTTAAACCTTTAACAGTTGATCTTGCGACATTAGCTATTCTCTCGCAAACTGCGGTTTTGTGCCTGGGACTTGCAGAAAAAAAAGCGTATAAACTATACAATGCTATTTTGCAGGAAAGCTGTAATACATTGGTGGCATTGGTTACCTCTCTCTATCTGGCAAGGTCTGAAGAAACAGACCATCTTAACCGTTACGAAGTTATTAATAAGTCATTTAAAGTGGCATTGGGAGATTATTATAAAAAGATTAAAACGCCATCGGAGTATGCAAAACGCCTGAATATATCTACTTCTTATCTGAATGAGTGTGTTAAAGCCACAACAGGAAAATCTGTTTCTGCTCATATTCAGCAACGTATTATACTGGAAGCTAAACGCTTACTTTTCCATTCTCTTCTTTCTATAAAGGAGATTGCTGTGGAATTGGGATATGATGATTATTCATATTTCATAAGGCTGTTTGTCAAGTTAGCAGGTTGCACACCTACAGTATTTCGTGAAAGAAACCGCGAATAGTCCTATACTTACCTGTTTCAGCCATTGTTCTGCCTGAACATTCCATGTTTCTTTGTGCGATCAAAAAGAGAACATCTAATGGAAACTTTAAAAGAACATAAATTATTACAAAATAAAAAAATAGCCATTGTTGGTGGTGGACCTGGGGGCTTAACGCTCGCAAGGCTTTTACAGCTTAAAGGTGCGGATGTTAAAGTATATGAACGAGATCATAGTCAGTCGGCACGTATACAAGGGGCAATTGTTGACCTTCATTTTGAATCCGGCCTAAAGGTGATGGAAGCAGCTGGATTAATGGAGGAATTTAAATCAAATTATATACCGGGCGCTGATAAATTCAGAGTGCTTGATCCAAAAGGAAATATACTTTTGGATGAGGAAAGTTCAGCGGCAGATTTTGGTGACGAAAACTTCAGGCCAGAGATTGGCCGTGGTGCACTTAGGGATATTCTGATAGGGGCGCTGCTACCGGGAACAGTTGTTTGGGATAGTCATTTTTTAAATATGCATCAGGTTAAAGATAAATGGGAATTACATTTCAGGAACGGAAGCTCCGCCACCGCAGACATCATTATAGGGTCGGATGGTTACCGATCACAGATCCGTCCTTATCTAACTGATGTAAAAGCATGCTACTCCGGAGCGATGATTATTCAGGGCGAAATAGAACAACCCGAAAAAGAATGCCCGGAAATTTACGAATTAGTTGATCAGGCTAACCTGATGATTATGGGAGCAGGAGCAACAATTATTGCCCAGCCACGCGGTGATGGCGGATTAACCTTTTACGCAGCATCAATGTATCCGGAAAATTGGGTGAGCACCAGCGGTATTGATTTTAATAAGCCTGAAGCGGTGCGCGCCTATCTAATTACTCATTTTACAGACTGGAACCCTGTTTTTTTTACGCTATTTGAGGCTTGTAATCATTTTGTTTCAAGGCTACTGAATTACTTTCCTTTAGAACAGCGGTGGGAGACAAAAAGTAACCTTACACTTATTGGTGATGCAGCACACTTGATGCCCCCTAATGGTGAGGGCGTTAATTTAGCTATGCTCGATGCTTTAGATCTTTGCGAATGTTTGACAAGTTTTGAATATAAGGATATAAATGATGCCATTTCAGCGTACGAAAACATCATGTTTGAGCGATCAGCCAGCATTAGCCAGGAGACAATTGACGGGATTAAAGATTTCGCTGCTCCTACTGATGAATCGGTACAGGAATTTGTAAAAATGCTTACACCGGATAGAAGTTGATTCCCTGCCTTTTAATTTGATGAAAATTCCATTTAAAGATAATTTTGAATACCGGAGGCCTATTGAAGATTTAGCAAGATGTTTTACAATTTGTCTTAATGTTAGATGCATTAGCTAAGGTGATTTTCGATTGCCCCAGAGATCTGGTTAATCTCGGCCACACCCAGCGAAATATGATGACCATCTTCTGTCAGTTTGTAATCAAATGGCGCCAGTTCGCCGGGCTCAATTTCTTCTGCTTTCAGTAAGGTCCAGTCAGATCCCTGTTTTCTTATTGCGCCTAAAATCCCGCCGAAATAAACAATCTTAAAATAATCATCTTTTGGGATAATGGTCAGACTGATCGTTTGATCATCATGTTCGATTTCAATGTTAAATGCTGTCATGATCTCAAAACCCTTGCAAACGGCTTTTTGTTTTGCCAAAATATCCGGTCATTGCATTATAATCTTCATTAGGGTAGTATTACACAAATTTTAATTCCTCAATCCCGGCTTTATTTCGTCAATAAGCCGATCCGTCGGAGCAAATGATCTTTTTTTGAGCGCGCAATCCCCAGTTGGTGTCCGTTAGACATGACCAGGCTAGCCCCCTCAGATTTCCTGAACTGGCTGATGTGATTGATGTTGATGGTGCAGGAGTGATGGATGCGGACGAATAGCGAAGGGGGGAGCACGGTTTCAATTTCCCCCAGCGATTTAGAAAGGAGAATGGTCTTGCCATTTGTTAAGTAGACCTCGGTATAGGCCCCGTCTGCTTTGCAGTAAAGGATCTCTGCAGGGGCGATAAAATCATATCCGTTCCGGTTAGGTAATGCCAGTTTCTGCTCTTCCGGCGGAAGCTTAAGATTGGCTATTGCATGCTGTACCTGCTGAATATTATTTCCATCTGTTTCAATGGATCTTCCTATACGTTCTACCGCCTGTATAAGTTCCTGTGCGTCTATCGGTTTCAACAGGTAATCCAGTGCATTGATCCTTAAGGCCCTGATGGCGAACTGGGCATATGCCGTGGTAAAGATTACCTTGCACTGAAGCGATGGACCCAGGATTTCGAGCATTTCAAATCCGGTCATATCCTGCATCTCAATATCCAGAAATATCACTTGTGGCAAATGTTCACGGATTTTTCTGATTCCATCTAAACCCGAATGGGCAATATCGAGCACCTTAATCTCCGGGCAGTATAGCTTTAAATCGTTGTTGAGTACATTAGCGCAATGCGCTTCATCATCAATGATAATGGCGTTGATCATTTCTTTCAGGTTTTAAAAATTTAACTTCGACAATGGTGCCCTTGTTTCCTCCGGGGCGAGGATAGATTGTAATGCTGCTCTGGGTCTCATTCCTGACATTAAATACCCTCAGCCGGTTTTCGATGAGTACAATTCCTTTTGATTCATAGAGATTACTGGTTTTTGACTTCCGGGCATGGGATGCGGTCAGCCCGATGCCATTATCTTCCACGCAGCAGATGATATTTTGCTGGTCGCTATAAATGCGGATCACAATCTCACCGCCCTGTTCCAGGGCCAGGATGCCATGCCATATGGCGTTCTCGATCAGGGGTTGCAGGAAAAGTGGCGGTACCATTATTCGTTTGGGCTCAATATCAGGTTCGGTTAAAAAGCGATAACTGATCTTATCTCCGAACCTGAGCTTTTCCATATCCAGGTATAAACGGCAGGTGTTGATTTCCTCTTCTAAGGGTATTTCCTGTAGTTCGTTGCCGAGCTGCCCCCTAATCAGCCTGGAAAAGGTAGAAAGGTAACTAATGGCCTGTTGATTTGCATTTTCCTGAATCAGTGATTTGATGGAGCTGAGGCAGTTGAATATAAAATGAGGATTCATCTGGGCACGCAGGGCCTGCGCCTCCAGTTCAATCATTTCGATCTCCAGTTCATGTTTTTTCTGATCCCGCTGACGGATGCGGGCAATCCTTTGCATGACAAGCAAATAAGCTGTAGCTGTAAAAAGTATACCCAGCGCGGTTATAAACCACCAGGTTTGATAAAATGGTGGATGGATAATGATGGTCAGTTGTTTATATTCCCTGCTCCATTGTCCGGCAGAATTTGTGGCATTGACCCTAAACTGATAGGTTCCCGGGGATAAATTGGTATAAGTTGCCCGGTTATTTGTTCCAGCATCAATCCACCTGTTTTCTAGTCCAAGCATTATGTACCGGTAGTTAAGCTTTCCGGTAATATTATATTCCAGTGCGGCGAAATCAAGTTCCAGAAAGTTTTGACGGTAAGACAAATTCAGAGTATCAAGGGCATTGATTGCCCGATTAAAGGGGGAGCCAGGTTCGCCGTAATCGGCGGGTTTATTGTTTACCCGAATGCCGGTAAGTACAGTCGGAGGCGCGAAGTTATCATGGGTGATTGCTTCGGGCAGAAATAAGGTATAGCCCTCAGTCCCGCCAAATGCCAGCCTGCCATCGGGCATTTCGAAATAGTGGAACCTGTTAAACTCATCTACCGGAAGCCCATCGGTCATGGTGTAGCTTTGGATCCTGGAATCCTTAAGACCAAATGAAAATATCCCCTTGTTGGTACTGCACCACAGTCTGCCTTTTTTGGCCTGGATGGCATAAATAGTATTGTTTGGCAGGCTGTCTTCTGTGCTGTAGAGCCTGAATTTTTTACGCGCGAGATCCATTCTAATCAGCCCGTCGCCCTTAGTACCCACCCATAGTATGCTTGGTTTTATAGGATCCCTGATCAGCATGGTAAATTCTGCTCCGGGCAGCATCTTTCCATAGGATATATTGACTTTTGTGCGAAGGTCAAACCGGAAAAAGCCGTTCGAAGTCGTAATGTAGAAAATATCTTCTCCCTCCATGAGCAGGCTATAAATCTCATATATCTCTTTCATGCCCGAAAGGGGGATCTGCGATACCGTGGTGGCCAGGCGCTTCACGGTGTCCAGGCGGATCAGGTGGAGTTTATCATCCACTGCCCAAAGCTGACCTTTGCTACTTACTGCCATTGCGCTCAGGTTGCGGTGATTAGTGCTGATCGTATCGGCATAACGCCATTTGTCGCTGATCAGGTGGCCTTGTTGATAATAACAGAGGTTGGGGGCTGGAAGCTCATCGGCGCCTGCAATTGACATCCATATTTTTCCCTGCTTATCCCTGACCGAACGGAATAGGTAAGGCGTTCTTGCAGTAGCCAGCGGACTGTTTTGTATCTCCTTTAACGGGACATTCAGTTCACGGTGAAGCATATCGAGGAAAAAGTTTGTGGTATAGGTTTTAGCCGGCATGCGGGGAAGCCGGAGGTCGAACTGCCGGAGGTTGTAGCCATTTGTTCCGATCCAGAGTACCTCCGAACGGTCAATCAGCATATTCCTTGCCACCTCGTCCGGAGCGCTGTAGATGGGCTTGGGGATCAGTCTGCTATCAGTAGTCAGCATAAATACAGTCTGATTGCTGCCAAACCAGATGTTTCCTTGTTTATCTATGGCCAGAGAAGGCTGCACATAAGATTTTGACTCGGCCAGGTGCAGTATGCTAAAGCTTCGGCTGGCTTTTTTATAGATGATTACCCTTCCCTTATCAAGGATAACCACATCTCCGTTTTTTCTGATTATTGGCGAGGTATCCTTCCAGGGCCTGCTGGGGTCGAATAGGTTTGGATTCTTAAAAGTGAACGGAATGGTGCTCAGTATTTTTCCTGCGGTATTGAGTGTGACGATTGCCGAGTCGGTGCTGAGCACAATCCTGCCTGCAGATGTGGCTATTCCGGTAATGTGTTTTTTGCCCAAGCCCAGCCTGGAAGGTGAATAAAAATGAAGTTTCTTGATTTGCAGATCGGCAACAAAGATGCCGCCGGTATCACAGATCATCCAATAAATATTTTTTTTAGGGGATACGATGGCATTGATGTTTTTGATATTCGAAAAAGTAGGCCTGAACACAGGATCATCAGAAAAATGGTACAGGTGTTCTGTGCGGGCATTGAGCACGTCCAGCGCACCGTTTTCATATTGGATCCATAACTGATCCTGATTATCGAGGTAAAGTGTAGCTATGATGTTAGAGGCCAGGCTCTTTGGGTTGTTCACGCTATGGCGGAAGACCTTGAACCTGCGGCCATCGTATCTGGCAAGTCCCTCGCGGGTAGCTGTCCATATAAATCCTGCCCGGTCCTGGACAATACCGCTCACAAAGGACTGCGGTAATCCATCTGCAGAAGTGAGCCGGCGTTTCTCAAGGAGAACGGATTGTGCACGGATTGACAGAACAGCCAGTAGCATAAGGCCGGCGAAGTACGGGATAGGGCGTAGAGACATTTTATGCTAAAATATTGGATTTTCGTCAGATTCGGAATTAAGTGATCAAATATAGCACCACGGAGTCAGATTCCACGAAGTCCCAGTTCCTGGAATTTCCAACGGTTAACCAGCATTGCTGTTTATGGGGCTAAAGATTACCAACTGTTAACTGGCACAGATACGCATAGAGGGGATTTGTAAATTTATATCTCTGAAAGCACTGGCCCAATATTCGGCATGTTTGCTTCAGAAATTGATTTCCTGAACGACTGGCCGGCTATTGATGATACCTCCGGGTATTAAAGCCGGAAGCCTGATGGAAATATTAAAATGGAAAGTCTATCCTAATATATGTATTCAAAAAAAATGCTGCACCATGCCGGAAGTACCGGTCATGGCGTTGGCGCGGAGACCATCCATATAGGGTGGGTTTTATACTTATGATGCGCCTTGGTAAAATATCGGCCATAAACCGCTATTCGGGTCTGGCAACTATCACCGATGTGAACGATCAGGAAATAGATTTATGGATTGCAGATTCACCTTTTGAATTGTACCTCAATTGCGATGTATGGTTTGAAATTGTGCTTTCCGCAACGGGCCTTAAGGTAGTCGGTCTCAGATCGTTTTCTTTAATACCTTCGGTAATTTTCGATGAGCGTTGTGTGATGTGATCTACCTTTAAGCTATTTAAATACAAAACCCACAAGTATCATGGTAATTGCAGGTTTTAGCTATCAGCCTCTTGGTCTGCCGTGAAAACCGCATCTACACCAGCAAAAACATAATAAGTTAAATGATAACAGTTAATAGTTACATTCATCAATAGCTAAGGTCGCATTCCATTGCCAAATCTGTATAATAGGGAGAAAGATAATCGAAAGGTTTCCAGTTACCAGCATAATCAAGAGCCATTACATTTAGTTTGTCGCCTTTTTTCTCGCTTACCCCTATAAAAGGGCGAAGGCATTGGCTCATTGGAAAAATTGCTTTGACAAAATTAATATAACTGTGGTTTCGCTGTGTGGGTACCCATTCTACAGCAATCATAAATTTGCCTTGTGGTAATATAATTTTGTACTTAGATAAATTGATGTGCATGTTCTCTACCGGTGGTTCGCGATCAATTAAAATAGGAGTGGTGCAAAGCTCTACAATAGGTTGATTGTTGCTATCCAATTGGTAAATACGCAAGTTGAATTTATTGGATTGTAAAAAACTGGGTGAATAACTCTTCATATAGTCCTTATCTTCATCCATAAAGATAGTTGAACTTGGATATCGCGCATAAGTCGCACTATCAGCGCTGATAGAACCATCCTCATAAATATTTTGAGTTGGTAAGTCCAATAACATTTGGTTTAATCTGATTTTGTTCAGCTTGGCCCCGGCATAATTATTATAAAATATTTGACCTACCTGTAAGTAACGAAAAGGTTTGTCTTCCATTGGCAAACCAATCCAATGAAAAATGGCCTGGTTGTCATAATCATTAAGACTTTCGTTTTTTTTGAGGGCAGATAATTGTATATCCAAAAGTTTGGGTAAGGATTGTAGTAAAGCTTTACCCTGATGTATTAAATCTGCATATGTAATTTTATATTTAGCATATCCTTGCACATCAATAAATAACGTGTCGAGTAAAGTTTGTTTGTTGTAAAGCAAATTAAGCTTTCCATTTTCTATAGCATAACATTTGCTGGCGCGATAATGAGCAGCCATACCCATAGCGATAAATCTGCCTGATTTGGCATCTTTGATGTCGACCGTTGCACTCATCCATTGTTGTTGTGCATTTGCCCAAAAGCAATGGCCAATTAAACAGTACATTAAAAATAATTTTCTCATTATTGGTAGTATGATATTTTGGCGGAAAGCGCAATTTCTTCGTCTTTTTTTGCAGCAGCATCTGGCTCTATTGCTACCCATGTATTTTGTATCCATGCATACTTTT
Organism: Pedobacter folensis; assembly: GCF_056490665.1. Lineage (NCBI taxonomy): Bacteria > Pseudomonadati > Bacteroidota > Sphingobacteriia > Sphingobacteriales > Sphingobacteriaceae > Pedobacter > Pedobacter folensis. Next base: position 1,584,514 of record NZ_JBWJIF010000001.1, on the reverse strand, counting down.
GCGTTGAGTTTTCAAGTTTTGTATTGTACATCACTACAAAAGGTTCATAACCTAATTCGTAAACTAAGGCAATGGCCTTGTCACCATTGTTTTTATCGTTTTTTGCTGTAGGCCATGCAAATTGCCGGTAAATATTTGGTCTGTTACGCACGCCTAAACTGTAGTTTTGGTTAGGCAAAATAGTCAGCCATTCTATCGCGATATAAAAATCGCGTTGTTTAGGCCTTATATTATAACTACGCAGATCTATTTCTACATCACTTTGCTGGTTATTAATATCTACGGGGATTTTAACTGCCTGTGAAAGTGGAGAAGGTTTTCCAGCAGCGGTTGGATAGACGATATAGAGGTTGAATATTGCTCTACGTGTATATTTCTTCAAATCATAGAATAATAATCGTGTCGGATGATCGACAATTTGACCTTTGAAAGTCAATAGCTTCGCAGTTGGAATTATAGATTCAACATATCGCCCAACATGAATAGATTCTAACTTAAAACTGTCAACATCAGCTGTGAAAGTTTTGGCAATGGGGAATTTAGAACTTACAAAGCTTTGTGCCGTATCTTTCTCTATGGAATAACGCGCTGTGGAATAAGCAAACTCGTTTAACATTTTGAACTTCTTTTTGCCACCGCTAATCCCAATTTCTTTTAATGTTGCTTCATTCTCTTTTAAGGTGATAATTCCATTTTTTGGGAGTTTGTTAACGGCAATCTGCTCGGTAAAGAAACCAATATTTGAAATTACAAGCGTATCGAGAGGAAATTTGTTATCAATTTCTAAGCTAAATTCCCCTCGTTCATTAGTAAGGGTAACTTTTTCACCTAACTTAAGCTTAACGGTAGCATATGCTATAGGATCCTGATTCGATAATGCAAGTACTTTTCCTTTAACATTTTGTGCAAAGTTCTGAAAGTAAATGATTGAAAATAAAATGGAGAGGATAATGTTTTTCATACAAATGATATTCGCACTTAAGATAGAAAATTATCTTAATGTTTAAGTAATAATATCATCTAATCAAAGAAGTAAGGATTTCATCCGGAAACTTTGTTCAACCACTAAATCTGCTGTTTATTTTGTTTACTCTGTTATTTAAAATTGGTATTTTGATCTTAGAATAAGTTGGTAAAACATAGAGCTTTTAGATGTTTATACTCATTTGTAACAAAATGATTCTCTGTTGTAACATCAAAATGATCTCGTTCTGCAGTATTCGACACCTAAGTATCAGACGTATCACGATTCTACAGTAATTGAAGATGAATTAGTCTACAATTAGCAATTGTGGTGATGATATCAGAACAGGACAGTCCATGACAGTTTGAAAAGCCGTTAAGCTAATTTTGTTTTATTCTAACCTTATATCATTTCGTAAATGTTCCTTGGAGCGTCAGGCAATCAATTATTCCGACTGTTTTACTTTCCGATTATTATGACATTAAAATTCTGAAAACAGTTGCTTATGAACTTCTCTGGAACCCGGTTATCTGCCTCAACTGAGGATCAACAACTTTTTGATTTAGCATTAATCACGAGTACAATAACCAAGGGATCGCAGCATGGGAATGCGCAAAAGTATATCCCAAAATTGATTTTATTTTTTCTGTTTATTTTCTTTTCCTACTCCTCACAGGCACAGAGCAGTCTGAAGATAGCGCAGCTGCTTTGCGAATATCGGATCAATCCGGAAGGAATAGATGAACTGCAGCCGCGATTGGGCTGGATGTTACAGGCAACAAACGCTGAAGGGCATGGACAGCGCCAAACCGGATACCGGATTTTGGTGAGTGAATCCAGGGAGGATCTTGCACCAGGAAAGGCGGAGGTTTGGGATTCGGGATGGATAGATTCGGACGAAACACAACAAATTGTTTACAAGGGTAAAGCCTTAGGTACCGATCGTACTTATTTCTGGAAAGTAGGTGTGAGAGATGAAAATAATCATGCTTCTGCCTGGAGTTCAATAGCTCATTGGAGTACCGGACTTTTCCAACCGGAAGATTGGAAAGCCAGGTGGATAGGTGCATCAAACCTTACTGAACTGAAAAGCAGCAGCAATTTGCCCGATCCCTGGATGCGGAAAACGTTCGAGTTAAAGGAAAGGCCATCAAGGGCGCAAATGTTCATTGCATCTGTGGGCTATCACGAACTGTATGTTAACGGCAGGAAAATTGGCGATGCAGTACTTTCCCCAGCGGTAACCGATCATTCAAAAAGGGCAAGATATATTGCCTACGATATCAGTGCGGATCTTGTTGTAGGAAAGAATGTTATTGCGCTATGGCTAGGTACCTCCTGGTCAGTTTTTAGTTCTTATGCTACGAAAGACAAACCACTTGCACCTATCGTTATCGCGCAGGCTGACCTTTATGATGCCAACCGAAACCTGATCATGCAGCTCCAGACAGATAAAACCTGGAAAACACATCCAAGTCCAAACATGTTGCTGGGAAACTGGTCATTTGGACACATGGGAGGTGAACTTTGGGACGACCGGGAGGCTAATGATAACTGGAATACCACAGCCTGTAATGAGCGTGATTGGCAGGAGGCACTTGTTTTTAGGCCACGATTGATGCTAACGGCTCAGATGGTTGAAAGCAACCGGTTAACGCATATCATAAAACCCGTCGCCATCGAAAGCAGAAAGGATGGCTCGTTCAGGGTAGATATGGGAGTGAATTTTGCAGGATGGACGTCAGTCAAACTTACCGCAACGCCCGGACAACGCATAGATATGTTATTTTCTGAACGGGAAAATGAAGAAATAACCTTTAATATCAACAATAGCTTTATCATTGGGAAAAGTGGTTCGGGCACTTTTAAAAACCGGTTCAATTACAGCGCTGGCCGCTGGATCACGATAAAAGGACTTAAGAAAAAACTAAAACTCACTGATATTAAAGGGTGGGTAGTGAATACAGATTACCGGTCTGCATCGTCTTTTTCATGTTCAGATAGCTTGCAAAACTGGATCTATGAAACTACACGATGGAATTTTGAAAATCTTTCGCTGGGTGGATACGTTGTGGATTGTCCACAACGCGAACGGCTGGGTTATGGAGGTGATGCACACGCTACCTCTGAAACTGGTATGTACAATTATCGCCTGGGCGCCTTTTACACCAAATGGATGGAAGATTGGCGTGATGTACAGGGTACGAAATCTATGGATGAACTCAATTATGGTGGTTCAGCAGATTATGGTATACTTCCACATACCGCGCCGACTTATCAAGGCGGTGGCGGGCCAGGCTGGGGGGGAATCGTTGTTGTATTACCCTGGCTAATGTATCAGCAGGAAGGAGATATGAGGGTATTGGAAAAGAATTATCATCTGATGAAAAACTGGCTGGCCTTTTTAGATAGCCATACCAAAGATGATCTGTTGGTGAGGTTCGGTGGAGGATGGGATTTTTTGGGCGACTGGCTCTGGCCGAATGCTACTGCTGAAGGCATGAATAACGACAAGCCACAGAATATCTGTTTCAACAATGCCTACCGGGTTTATAATTTGCGTACTGCAGCAAAAATAGCACGGGTTTTGAATCAGACACAGGATGCCATTCGTTGGGAGGAGCAGGCTGAGCACTCAGCTAAAGCCATACATGCTAAATATTTCAACCCTGCTGACAATAGTTATGCCGATCAGTCGATGGGTAATCTGGCGGTTGCACTTCTTGCAGAAATCCCGCCACAAGCACTTAGAAAATCGGTAATGCAGCGGTTGGAGAAAGAAATTATGGTGGTACGCAACAGGCATATCCATGTAGGAATCACAGGTGGCGCATTGCTCTTTAAATTATTACGAAATGAAGGACGGGATGATCTCATTTATGCCATGACCTCCCGAACCGATTACCCAAGCTGGGGATATATGAAAGCCAATGGAGCTACTTCCCTTTGGGAAATGTGGGAAAAGGACTTACCCGGCCATTCGCTATTACACAGTTCATTTCTTTATCCGGGCGCATGGTATCTGGACGGACTATCCGGTATCCACAAACCGGTTGACAGCAAAGGCTTCAGGCATTTTGTTATCCGACCGCCGGTAGTTCAGGATGCCAGGATTAAATGGGCAAAAGCCAGCTTAGAAACCCATGTAGGAACAATAAAAAGCCAGTGGAAAAGAAATAACGGAAGCATCGCAATAGAAATCACGGTTCCTCCAAACTGCACTGCAACGGTCTTCATTCCTGATTCAAACGGCTACAAGGTAAAAAGTTCCTCAACTTTTGCTAAACGCACCGGATCCCAGGATGGGTACGCAATACTGGAAGTGCAGGCAGGTAAATATGTATTTAACACAGCAAAGAAAGATAACTAGCATAGAACGAATATTTTGGAGCTAAAAGATCCGCTGGTGCTATACTTTGATCTGAAGAAAATTTTAGCGCCAGAAGTGTTGACAAACTTTAATCAGTTATTAAAAGTGATCTATAACTTAAATTAAACAATTAATGGAAAAATTGAAGACTTATTCTTACATCATAATCGTATCGTTGCTGACTTTTATCATGCCTCTGCTGTCGGTAGTGCTCGAAATGTATTTCGTGGAGAATGTCCAGCCTACTTTTGCCATGCTTTCGAATTGGTTTATTTTCTGGGCGGTAGGGATGAGGTTATTCATTGCTGGGATGAAACAGACAATCGATCCGGCCTTTACCGCCAGGGAAATCTTCAAATTTAAAACAGAGGAAAGTTTCCCTGTAATCAGGGAGCTTGGATTTGCCAATAGCTGTTTTGGTTTAACTGCGATGTTTTCTTTTTTCTTTCCCGATTGGCGTGTAGTGAGTGCCTTTGCCAGCGGGATCTACTATGGTATAGCGGGATTTCAGCACTTGCTAAAGCGTCCGGCCGGTATGAATGAATCGTTCGCACTTTTTACTGATCTTTTTATTTTTATAGTGCTGTTGATCTACTTTGTAACCCAGATATAGCTCCTGGTAGAGATGAATTAAATTATGAAAACCTTTTACGGCTGGAACTGAGCAACCAGTTTACAAAGCTCCGGGGAATATGATCCCTCTGTAAAATGAATTAATGTATGACAATAAAAAAAATGTATAAAACCTTATATGCAACTGGAGTGCTACTAACTTTTGCGCTGAATATTAATGCGCAAAGCAGGGCACATCAGCTTTCCAAAAAATATATTATCGATCCCGCCTATAAATCAGAGGTGACCTTTCCCTTAAGCCAGGTAATAAAAGGGACAAACTGGATTTACGGTTATTCGGAGCTTCAGTGTTACCGTCTGGATAAAATGCGGAAGGATGTTGTTGAAGCTAAACTGAAAGTTGGCTACCCTGGTGAATATCATCGGCCTTATACAAAGGCTACTTTTATATATCAGGCAGAAACTCCTGTTCCGCTCGGCGTTCTAGCGTTCTACACAAATGCTGCTGCTAAAATAAGGATTAATGGCAACGAAACCAGCCTCGAAAAGACCAGCGATGGCGGTCAGAAAGTGATATTGGCAAGTGAGACCCTGGTCACACAAATAGAACTGGAGCTTAGTACAGATGAAGAACCACCATGCCTTTTGATTAAGGATGGTCCTTTTAATACCAGTAAATCTGGCTGGAAATGGAAAGCGGGAGCAGAAAAATTGCAGGCACCGGAGCAGTTTGCGCAATTAAAGGATGGAATTTTTCCCCACAAAAGCCAGGTGGCTGAAACCAAAGTAAAGCCCATAAAAATCCAGGCGGGTGTATCTGATTTTGGGAGGGAACTTTTGGCCTACGTGTACCTCGAGTCGGGATCAAAACCAGTTATAGCTGTAGGTGAGTCCCTCATGGAAGCCAACCAGCATGTTACCGACAAGTCATTAGAACAGACAATGGAGCTTATTTCGCTTTCTAATGGAAAATGGCGGTCAAAAGTACCATTGGCTTTTAGATACCTAAAGGTTACAGCTGGCACGGTAAAATCTGTTTATGCCGGGGCCCTTTTTCACTCCGCCCGCTATCATGGTGCCTTTGCCTGTTCAGATTCGTTGTTGAACAGAATCTGGATGAACAGCGCCTACACCCTGCGTTTATGCATGAACGATTTTTTGGTCGATGGCATCAAACGCGACCGCCTGCCCTGGGCCGGGGACCTCGCGATGAGCATGATGGTCAATGCCTATACTTTTGGAGATGCAACACCTGTTAAAAATAGTTTAACTGTACTGAACAGGGCAGGCATAAAAAAACAGGATATTAACGGGATAATTGATTACGATCTATGGTGGTTAATTTCAGAAAGGCAGTATCAGCTTTACTATAAAGATTCTGAACATTTAAAAAGACAATGGCCGCGCATCAAAGAAACCATGGAAATTCTGGCTGCAAAGTGCGATAGCCTTGGGTTCATCGATGTTAAAAATACCAAATGGCTTTTTATTGATTGGGTTAAGGTAAATAAAAATTCGTCCCTACAGGTGTTATGGTGGTGGGCGCAGCAGAGTTATGCTGATCTGGCCAGACGTGTGGGAGATGAGCATACCGCCCGGGCATGGGAGGCAACTTCCGGTTCGCTAAAGAAAAAGTTATTTCAATACGGCTGGAACGAAAAGCAGGGCAGTTGGATGGATGATATTTATCAGCCGAAGGACCCCTCGCGCCATGCCAATATCTTAGCGGTAGTTTCAGGACTTTCCGGCCCGGAAGATTACGAAAAAATAGCTGGTATCCTATTGAATAAAAAAGTAGCCGCAGTGGGAACTCCATATATGAGTGGCTTTGAAGCACTTGCTCTTGCCAGGACGGGAAAGATGGAGCCAGCACTTCATTCAGTCACGGAAATCTGGGGCGGAATGCTTTCCCAGCCGGGGACCACAACTTTTTGGGAAGCCTATAGTGCTGACGAAAAGAAAGATGAAATGTATTCCTTTTATGGCCGGCCATTTGGAAAAAGCCTTTGCCATGCCTGGAGTTCAGGACCAGCAGCAGTATTGCCCTACATTATCCTTGGCCTGCATCCGTCAACAGACGGGTGGAAGAACTTTGAAATTAATCCAGACTTGGGTAAGCTCTCTTGGGTATCTGCCGCAGTTCCAACACCTCAGGGAACCATTGTTGTTGATATCGCAGATCGGGTAATGACACTGACCGTTCCCGATGGCTGTACGGCAAAATGGAAAAAAGAAATATTTAAAGGACCATTAACGATATCTAAAAAACTTTAACATCATTAAATCGAAATACTAATGCCACACCTACAATCAAACGGGATTCAAATTTATTATGAAATACACGGAAATGGAGATCCATTAATTCTCATTAGCGGTCTTGGCGGCGACCGGACTTTCTGGCAAGACAGCCTTAAATATTTTTCTGCCCATTATCAGGTGATCATTTTTGATACAAGGGGAATTGGGAGGACAGAAGCACCTGGTCAGGCTTATAGCATGGATATGTTTGCTGATGATCTTAACGGTTTAATGGAAGGTTTAAATATCCCCCAATCTCACATTCTTGGTTTTTCCATGGGCGGCAATATCGCCCTTCAGTTTGCCGTAAATTATCCTGATAAGGTTAGAAAGCTAATTATTGCCGCATCGTGTGCAACCCTCAATACACAGATCCGCCTATACGTAGATGCAGTTCTTGATGTTTACGAAAAGGGAATCACCACAAAACAAATGTTTGATTTAATAGCGCCATGGTTGTTTTCTAACAATTTTCTTTCAAATCCCGAAAACGAAATCTTCCTGCGCTTTGACGAAAACGACCCTGAACAACAACCGCTTTACGCCTGGAGAAATCAATATTTTGCACAGAGATCGTTTAATATTATTCCGGAATTAAAAAAGATAACCGCAAAGCCTTTGATCATCACCGGAGAGTACGATGTCTTTGCCCAACTCGCTGATGCCAAAATAATTGCAGACGGGATACCTGGTTCAACCTTACAGGTTATACCGAATGTGGGGCATCTGTTCAACTACGAAAGCCCTGAAACATTTCATACTATAGTACTTGATTTTTTAAAGTAAAAACAAATTTCAGTAAGTTTATTAACTCCAGTTTACCTTTAATTTCAGAAGGTTTTCAAAGCCAAAATGTTGCTCAATCTGTCAATATTTGCTTGACACACGCTAAATAATTATGCTGCAGTGTAGTAAACTTAACCATGCCTAGACCAGTAGTTATTATCTCCAATCCGTTTTTAAGTTTTTTTCTGGCATATTTTGGAAGGTTACATCTGCTGTGGTAAAAGTATTAGCCCGCTTATTGTTTCGAATGGATATCGCCTCACAGCCATCAAAGTAAAAAGTGGGATGTTTTGAAAATGGAAGGTAACCGGCCGTTTTAAAAAGCTGATTGTTTTTAAAGCTGAGGTTTTTTACTGATCTGGCGAATAGGATAGCCGAATCAAAATGTTTAAATACATTATTTTCTATCCTGATGTTCTCGTGGTAGGGCGACGATCCCAACCGTTTGATGGATGGGGTGATGGTGATTACAGCCTCGCCCCATTCTGGACCAGAGCTAAGACAGTTCTCAAAAATATTGTCTTTAATGGTTACTCTGCGGTTAGCGCCAGATTCGAACCAAAAGTTTAAGTCTCCTTCAATCAAAATGGCAGCTCCGGCAGTATTGAAATAATTCTTTTCGATAACAACATTTTTGGGGGTGGTTACTAAAATCCCTCTGGCACGGTGTTTTTTCAGGATCTTGCAGTTTTTCAACTCCAGACTTGCCGTCCAGGTCCGGTTTTCGAGGTAATGGCCCTTATCAATGCTTTCTGGAATGTTTCGGTTAAAGCTCAGCAAATAGGAAGTTATAGTACGGGTTTTTCTAATTGTGTCTATTTTCAATAATCGCGCATATGCATCGCGTTTCATGGTAAGGCTGTCAACAAAGTAAAATTCATCACCAATAGCACCTAAACGGAATGAAGAACGGCCGGAGGCTGCAACTTCAATTGTTTTGTTATTTAAACGTTTCAATACCCTGGTGTAAATGCCGTGCACATTGATAAAGTCATCACCCATGCCACTATGGTTGCAGCCATCAACCAATATTTTCCCCTTACAATTGGTAAAATGGGATGCATCAGCAACTATGCTGAATACCCGGCCTTTCTGCTCATTAACGGTCATGCTGGATCTGAGTACCGCTATGTTTTCGCTTCTTTCTGCTAAAATCCCATGACTTAACGCATGATAGATGGTAACATCTTCAATTTTTGTATCCTTAGTATGAGAGATTTCGATGCCGGGGGTAAGGTATCTGCCATGGTAAAGGGTGACGTATGTTCCGATGGGAACCTGCTGTGCTGGATGACCGTAAAATCTGATAATGCCCGGGGCTTTTATTTCTGACTTTCCAAAAAAAATATTCCCCAATGGATTGTCTCTTGTTCGGTAGAGAATTTCTTTCCGGCCGCGATCGTAGAGGGTATGTAGGTTATGAAAAGCGGAACTCAGCTGGCTTTTCCAACCTTCGCCAATAAAAGTTAACACCCCATTATCCATGGTAAAAGGGTATTGTACTGTGTCTATCTTTAAGTCGAGGTAGTCATCAGTAATCGATACAATATCACCTTGTGAGATAAGCGGACGATCCCAGTCGATACTGAATTTTTCCAGATTCACCCCCTGGCTATTTTTGATGAGAAAGGGGCGCATTTTTCCATGATATACAAATGTTGCACCATTTCCTCTGACCGAAAAATTCCGCATACCGATAATCTCCAGACCGTTAGCATTATACTCGTTATTTTCTATCAAAACGGGGCGAAAATCATATCTGCCAGGCTCGAATATGAGTTTTATTCCGCTGCGGTTTCTATACTTATCCATAATCTTACGCAGGAGTGGCCCTATATTTTCTCCGCTGCCAGGTTTTATTCCCCAGTCTCTTAGGTATATTTTTTGAGCGGAAATATGAGTATTTACCATAGCAACAAGCACAATCATGATCGCAATTGCTTTATAAAGTTGTTTAACTTTCATTTGTGGTATTACTGGCTTGTTTAATGTATTCTTTCGGAGCTATTCCATACATTTCCTTGAAATATTTATTAAAATGGGCATTGCTGGATATTCCGATTTCGAACATTACCTCCGATATTCTTTTAGAGCCAGTCGCCAAAAGCTGACCAGCGCGTTTGATCCTGATTTCCCTGATAAATTCTGATGCGGTTTTGCCCAGGATAGCATGTAGCCGCCGGTGCAGGTTCATCCTGCTCATACCAATATGATCGGCAATTTTTTCTACACTCAACTGGTTATCGGCCATATTCTGTTCTACGTAGCTTACTATTTTTTCCAGCAGTTCTTTATCAACAGAAGGAATACTGACTTCAGCAGGACTGCTCAACGTTTGTTTATGCATATTCAGTAAGAGCTGATTTTTAGAACGCAAAATATTATTAATCTTAAGCGTTAGCATAGCATAGTCATAAGGCTTTGCAATAAAATCATCTGCGCCAGCTAAAAGTGCATTTTTTACGCTCTGTCCGGTATTGTTAATGCTATGCACAATCACAGGGATATGGGCTGTTTTGGCATTGGATTTAACTTTTCGGCATACATCCATTCCATCCATTGCTGGCATCATCAGATCGGTGATAATGATGTCGGGAAGCATTTTCTGTGCTGTTTCTACTCCTTCAGCTCCGTTTGCCGCATCGAGTACATGGAAGTGAGCAGTTAAACATTCCCTCAGATAAGCACGCTGGTCTTCATTATCTTCGATGATCAACACGGTCTTTTTAGATATATGGATATGTTCCGGCTCAGATGGTGTGTCATCCTCCTTTGCAGGTTCCATGATCTCACGGATATCTTCTGCTTGAAAACCCTCGCGTGCGATGGGAAAGACAACTGTAAATTTCGAACCACTATTGCCATCGCTAACCAGGCTGATTTCACCATAATGCATTTCTACCAGCTTTTTAGATAGAGAAAGCCCTATTCCTGTGCCTGAATTAAAATGTGCTGTGCTTTGATAGTACATTTCGAAAATGCGGTCTCGTTCCTCCTGCTGAATCCCGATTCCGGTATCCTGAACAGTGATAGTCGCTTGTTTGGCATCGGCTTCAAGGCTAACCGCAATTTTACCCCCGGATGGGGTGTATTTAAATGCATTGGAGAGGAGGTTAAAAATAATCTTTTCAATCTTATCCTGATCAAACCACGCTTTAATTGTGCGCGGGCTATCGAAATCTAAACGAATATTATGCTGTCCTGCCTGCCAATCGAATGATTCTTTTACATTTAGGATTGTTTTAACCAGGTCAGCCTCTCTGATGACTAATTTTTCAGACTCAGATGATATCTTTCTCAAATCCAGCACCTGATTGATTAGTGTAAAAAGCTTCATGGAGTTGCGGTAGATGATTTTGAGCCTCATTTTGGTATAGTGATCATATACGTTTGCAACCCCTAATAAATCTTGTAATGGGCTGATAATAAGATTTAAAGGAGTTCTGATTTCGTGGGTGATGGTGGTAAAGAAATTTAGTTTAATCTCATTAAGCTCTGTCACCTTTTCTTTTTCCAGTTTTTCCTGAAATATTTCCGTACGAAGTCTGTTTTTGGTAATAGAGTAATTCACCAGGAAGGCACCTGCCAGTAAGAAAAGTAATACATACAAAGTTTTAGCCCACCAGCTGGCCCAGGGTGCAGGTGTAATATCGATAATGATGGTGCTGATGTGACTAGAAAATGAACCATCGTTATTAGATGATTGAAGCAGAAAACGGTATCTGCCAGGGTCAAGGTTGGCATAGGCCGCCAAACGCTGATTGTTATCACTGGTAATCCAATGTTTGTCGTAACCATCTAATTTATAACGGAATAGGTTGCTTTCCGGAGAGGCGAAATGTAAGGATGAGAAACCAATGGCAAAGTCACGGTGCCGATAGGTTAACGTGATATTTGAAGTGTAGTTAATATCTTTTGCAAGGATTACTTTATCGTTTACTTTCTGCCCGATTCCAACTGGCTGATTAGATATCCTCAGCTCTGTAAATACCGGACTGGCCTCAAATGGATTGTTTCTGATGTTGGCTGGTTTAAAGTAATTGAGTCCATTGATGCCACCAAAATACATCACCCCATACTGATTCTGGAAGGCTGCTTCATTGAGGGTATTGCTCTGTAGCCCATCCTGAAAAGTATATCGCTTGGTAGCGCCCGATTGGATATTATACCTAAAAAGTCCCTGGCTACTGCTTAACCAGAGATTTCCGGCTTTGTCTTCCAGGATGGCCATAATTTTACGGTCACTAAGCATTGCACCAGATATGGTTTTATAGTCCGATATTTCGGCCTTGTTGCTTAATTTTAATGCATTTAAACCTGCATCAGTACCCACCCAAAGTGTATTCTTTTGATCTTTATAAATAGACCAGACGTGGTTGCTACTCAGGGAGGCCGTACCATTAGGCTTATGTTTGTACACCGCTATTTTGTAACTGCCACCAGGAGTAGAACGAATAGCATTAAGACCGCCTCCAATGGTTCCAGCCCATACCATATCCGAAAGGGGGTCGTAATAAACCACGTATACCGCGTTGGAAGAAATGCCATTTGCAGTTGTAATGGTTTTGAAAGTCCTCGTAGAGGGGCTATAAATATGGATACCTGTGAAACTGGCGATCCATAGATTTCCTGCTTTATCTTCACAGATGGAACGGGCAACAAAACCAATTTTTATCGTCGATATCTGTTTTTTACCGCTCGATCCGGCATTCGTAACCTGATACAAGCCATCGCTCCCCCCAATCCAGATGGTGCCATTTTTGGCCTGTTCAATGGCGCAGATCGAGGTAGAGCCGATTTCCGACCTATACGACTGCAGTTTTTTGTTGCATTTATCATAAATGTAAAGCCCCTCATTAAAGGTTCCAATCCATAAGTCATTTGGGGTTTCTGCAATTGTTGAAATGTATTTTCCCTGATAACCGAAAATTCCTTCCCGGTTCTCCATCAGGGGAAGGAAAGAATAGAATTTTTTAGAAGAAAGGTCGGTATAATTGATCCCTTTTTGATAAGTACCTACCCATAATGTATTAGAACGATCAATAAATAAGGTATTTGCCGAATTTTCTGCAATGTTGCAGAAAGCCTTATTTGTGGCATATTGATCTATAGACTGAACTTCAGTATGATTATTTAATTTTAGCCTGAAAATGCCACTATTTTTGCTGCTGAGCCATAAATTTCCTTCTAAATCCTGCTTAATGCCAGTAGCTTCTGCTAATGCAGGAAGACTGTACTGGTAGCTGATCGTGTTATTACTGATCTTCAAAACATCATGACCTGTAGCTGCCCAGATATTTCTATTTCGATCTTCAATAACTGCTGATATCCATCTGTTCTGAACTACTGAAGTTAATGTAATATTTCTCAATGTTTTCGATCCCTGCAGTAGGATATGAAACAGCCCTTGGTTGGTTGCGGCCCATATGTCGCCTTGGTGGTCGGTTATTAAGGATTTGATATTACAGTTTTTCAAGCGCTCAATGAAAAATATTTTACCCCCTGGATTGATGATGGCGAGCCCTCTGGTTGTCCCCGCCCAGATATTTCCATATTTATCGCTCGTGATCGTTTGAACAGTGTTACGGAGTATATCATTTTTGTTTACCTCAAGGTGCCTGATACTGTCTACTTGTGGATCTAGGAGATTAATTCCATCTCCATCAGTACCAATCAATATCATGCCATTAACGGTTTCATGTAAACTTAAGATCCGGTTATCAGAAAGACTGTTGCTGTTACCCGAAATATGACGCTTGGTTTGAACTGCGAAACCATCAAAACGGTTTAATCCATCATATGTCCCTATCCACATAAATCCCTTTCGATCTTGCATGATGGCGGTAATGGAGTTTTGCGACAGTCCATTGTTAACGGATAGGTATCTGAAAATATAGTTTTGAGAAAAACTGATATCGCAATATTCAGCGCCTTTACCGAAAAAGGACAGTAAACAGAGGATGCACAATAAAACAGGTCTCATAAAAGGGATGATTTGGTATACAATTCTAGCCAATTCTCTTCTATTAATAAACTGGGAATGCGGTATTGTTACGTAACTGCTTTTTTTTGTTACGTGGGCAATCTTGAAAATGGAAATATCGCGATAAAATTGCATCTCTGATTTCCGGGGAACAGATTAAACTAAAATTTAAAAATCTAACCAAATACACAATGAAACACCACAAAACGGTTTGCCGCCGATTAATGATGTCGTTAAGCATGAGTTTATCGCTTTGCCTAACCACCACCGTAAAAGGGCAACAACACCAGGTTACCAAGCAGAATTTTTCAGTGGCGGGATTCTATCCCGAACCTTCCAGTCCGAGAAAGGTTTACAATTTTAATCCCGGCTGGCGTTTCCATAAGGGCAATGTTACCGGTGCAGAGCGAAAAGAATTTAACGATGCAGCCTGGGAACAGGTATCGCTTCCTCATGGATTGGAGATACTTCCGGAAAATGCCAGTGGCATGCGGAACTATCAGGGACCGGCATGGTACCGTAAAACATTTAAAGTTCCGGCAAAAACAAGCAAAAGTTTTATTTATTTCGAAGGCGTAATGGGGAAGGCCCAGGTTTACCTGAATGGTAAAAAGTTGGCTGAACACTTTGGCGGATATCTTCCTTTTGCAATAGAGATAGATAATTCTACCCTCCGTCCAGATGAAGATCAGGTGATTGCAGTGTTGGCTGACAATTCTAACGACGAGTCTTACCCTCCGGGAAAACCACAGGATAACCTTGATTTTGCTTATCTGGGTGGGATTTACAGAGATGTTTATCTGATACAGACACCAGATTTATACATTAGCCTGCCAGAACTTAGCCACACTGTTGCGGGCGGCGGCGTATTTGTTGCCGTTAAAGATGTGAATGGAGAACGTGCAGACCTGGAAGTGAGGACAGAAGTGTGTAACAGCAGTAAGGTTGATGCCAAATTAAGCATATGCTCAACTTTAGAGGATGCCTCTGGCAAAGTATTGTTAACCAAAACCGCACCCTTAGCACTGGCTGCAGGGGCTTCCGGTCAGATCAGTCAACAGTTAAAAACTGGTGATGTACATTTATGGCATCCCGACGATCCCTATCTCCACTTTATTAAAACAGAGGTTATCCAAAATGGAAAAGTAATAGATAGCTACAGAACACGCTTTGGCATCCGTTTATTCGAAATGCGGGGAAATGACGGTTTTTTTGTCAACAAAAAATATATCGGACATAAACTCTCAGGGGTTAACAGACATCAGGATTATGCCTATGTTGGTAATGCATTGCCTAATACCGGACAATACCGCGACGCCAGGTTATTGCGTGAATCGGGAAATACAATTGTTCGCGCGGCACATTATCCCTTAGATCCAGCTTTTATGGATGCTTGCGATGAGCTTGGGCTTTTGGTAACCTCGGCTAACCCTGGCTGGCAGTTTTACAATGAAAAAGATGCTCGCTTTGAAAAATTTTTAAGAGAAGACACCCATAATCTGGTTAGGAGAGATCGTAATCGGGCAGCACTCTTATTATGGGAAACCGCCATTAATGAAACCCCCTGGCAACCGGCCTCGGTAATGAAGGGATTGCATGAAATTGTTCATCAGGAATTTCCGTTTCCGGGCGCATTCACTGCAGCTGACGTAGATGAGGCCAAAAAAGCAGGATTTGATTTTTACTATCACGGAGGCATGGAGGAAGCCAAAAATTCATTTACCCGCGAATATGGCGATGGGGGTGAGGTGGATAATTTCTATTCGCAGAATGCCATGACGCGTGTGAAACGGGAATGGGGAGAGTTGCCGATGCTTAACCAGGCTGGTATAAGGGCCCGGGGCTTAAATGGCATATTTGATACGCCTCCAAAAAGAATTGGAGCGGCACTTTGGGCCGGTATTGATCACCAGAGGGGTTATCATCCAGATCCGTTTTTAGGCGGTTTACTCGATGTTTTCCGAATGCCAAGATACTCTTTTTACCTGTTCAAAAGCCAGTATGATCCCGGTTTCAAACTCCCGGGAATTAAGACCGGGCCAATGGTTTACATTGCACATGAGCTAAGCCAGGTTTCAGGAAAGGATATTACCGTTTTTAGTAATTGTGAAGAGGTGAGGCTAACCTGGCTTGGCAAAGTAATCGCTACAGCCAAACCAGATAGTGCGATGAAAAATATGCCACACGCACCATTCACCTTTAAAAATGTTTTCAGTTTTCACGAAATCAGTTCGAACTGGAGAAATCGTACCAAAGATATTAATATGGTAGCGGAAGGACTTATCGGTGGTAAAGTAGTGGTCCGGTCGGTTAAAAAGTATCCGGAACGGACAACAGGGGTAAAGCTGGAAATTGATAGCGCCGGAATGGGGCTGTATGCTGATGGTTCTGATTTTATACCTGTAAGGGCAACAATAGTAGATAATAATGGCGTGCCCAAAGTTTTAGCCTCAGAGGAAATCCATTTTGAGATAACAGGAGAAGGCGAAATTATCGGTAGCGAAAAAAATCAGGCAAACCCGATGAAAACACAGTTCGGAACGGCTACAGTATTCATCAGATCCACAACCCAGCCTGGTGAGATCAGGATCAAAGCTTATGCAGAGGGCCTTAAGGCCGATGAGATTAGCTTAACTTCTGTTAAAGCTGATCTTCCGCTGCTTTTTAGCCCTGCTGCAACGACAATTGTTAAGGCAAAAAATATAGAAACAAACCCCACTCCGTTAAGTGTAGAAAGAATTAAGGGTGAAGATGGAAAGGTGAAAGACTTACAGGATAAGATCAAACGCTTAGAACTGGAAATTACCAGCAGAGATCAGGACATTATGGAATTGAGAAGCAAAAAAGACATTAAACACTAAAACCAGTACCTATGAAATTTTTCATTAAGGGTATGTTGGCCATTTTGCTCGTAAGTTTAACTATCTCTGCAGCTAAGGGTGCAGAGGTAGTGGTCAACATTGTCAGTTTCGCACGATACCAGCGCGCAGACGATGCTACGCCAATGGTTAAAGCGGCCATAGATTATTGCCGGCAGGTTAAGGCGTCTAAATTGGTTTTTCCTAAAGGATCCTATCATTTTAAGCGCGACCTGGCTATAGAAAAATACGTCTTCATGAGTAATAACGACGAAGGCCTGAAGCGCTTTGTATTTGATCTTTCCGGAATGGAAAATCTGGAAATTGATGGCCAGGGTTCCAGATTTATACTCAGTGGTTTTTTAAGTCCTTTTCTGCTTCAGGATACCCATCATATTCTGTTTAAGAATTTTTCGATAGATTATGTCCGCACCTTCCACAGTGAGGCCAGGATTCTTTCGGAAGATAAAACCGGGATAACTGTAGTATTTAGCAGCAAATTTCCTTATAAAATTGACCATCACACACTATTATTTACCGATAGTTTAGGTGTGGTTTATCCTTGGAGTGATTTGCTGGAGTTTGATCCTGTTAAAAAGGAGACAGCTTTTATGGCTAATGATCTTTGGGTAGGTGCGAATGTTCCCGTTCAGCAGATCCGGCCCGGAGTGGTCAGGCTTCAATCCAATAAAATAACCGGTAAACCCGGAAATGTTATGGTATTTGCTTCGGCTTTTCGTTTGGTACCTGCCTTCAATATCTCCGAAAGTTCTGATATTCATTTCGATAGCGTAGATATTTTTCATTGCGGTGGTATGGGTGTTGTAGCCCAAAACAGCCGTGATATTTTTCTGAACAAAGTTCGGGTTACGCCATCACCTGGTAGTGGAAGAATAGTGAGCATTACAGCAGATGCCACTCATTTTTCCAATTGTTCGGGTAAGATTGTTCTGGAAAACTGTCTTTTTGAAAATCAGAAAGACGATGCTACCAATATCCATGGCATCTACAGCCGCATCAGTAAAATTGTTTCTCCTTTTGAGATCGAAGTAGAGCTGGTGCATCGTCAACAATATGGTTTTCAGTACTTAAAGCCTAATCTGTCGGTAGAGTTTGTAGATGGCCCAAGTATCACTAGATATGGAACCCGGAATGTTAAGCAGGCAGAAGTCCTTAATAAACAATTTACCAAAGTTTTTTTTAAAGAAGCCATTCCAGCGCAGACTAAAGTAGGCGACGTAATTGCCAATGCCGGAGATTATCCTGAAGTGCTGATCAGGAACTGTATAATTCGGGGCAATCGGGCCAGAGGTATACTTTTAAACTCCAGCGGAAAAACTGTTGTGGAAAATAATACTTTTCATGTTCCCGGAGCGGCCATTCTTTTTGAGGGAGACGCAAGTTTTTGGTTTGAGCAATCTGGAGTAAACGACGTAGTGATCCGCAATAATGTTTTCGACAATTGCAATTATGGTGTTTGGGGAAATGCTTGCATACAAGTAGGATCGGGGATTGCGAAAGAAGTGCGGACAAAAAGCCGGTACCATAAAAATATTTCAATTTCAAATAACACGTTCCGCATTTTCGACCCCCGAATATTAAATATGTACTGTGTGGATGGACTGGTATTCCGGGATAACGATATCCAGGAAAGCAGTCAATATACCTCCAGATTTTCAACAGATCCACGTTTTGTAATCGAAAACTGCTCGAATGTAACAGTAGAAGGGGTTAATTATGATCAAAAAAATTTCAATGACAAATAATAAATTCATACGCATCGTACTATTGTTGCTGATGTGCCTAAGTGGCATTCAGGCCGCTACTGCGCAAAAGAAAACACCCAATATTATTATCATATATGCAGATGACCTTGGTTATGGCGATTTAAGCTGTTATGGCGCAAAAAGAATTGCCACGCCACATATCGATGCACTGGCTAAAGGAGGTTTGCAGTTTACCAATGCGCATGCTACATCTTCTACCTGCACACCCTCCAGATTTTCTATGTTAACGGGGAAATATGCCTGGAGACAGGAGGGGACAGGGATTTTAGAAGGAAATGCACCATTAATTATCGGAGAGGGAGCAACAACTTTGCCCGGTATGTTAAAGCAGGCAGGTTATCGAACGGCAGTAGTAGGCAAATGGCATCTGGGACTTGGTGGAAAAGCTGGACCGGACTGGAATGCTGACCTCAAACCCGGCCCTTTGGAGATCGGCTTTGATTATAGTTTTATTATCCCTGCAACAGCCGACCGGGTGCCCTGCGTATTTGTAGAAAACCACCGTGTAGTAGGGCATGATCCTCTGGATCCTATTCAAGTTAGCTATCATGGTAAAGTTGGCAATGATCCAACTGGATATGAAAACCCTGAAATGCTTAAAATCAAAGCGAACGATCACCACAATAAAACAATTGTTGATAGCATCAGCAGGATCGGCTTCATGACGGGCGGAAAACAGGCGAGATGGAAGGATGAAGATATCGCAGAGACTTTAAAGAACAAGGCTTTTGGATTTATTGATCAGGAATCTACCAAACCATTCTTCCTTTATTTTGCTACGCACGACATCCATGTTCCCCGATCTCCTAACAGTAGATTTATCGGCAAAAGCGGTATGGGGCTACGCGGAGATGCCATTTTACAGCTTGATTGGACGGTTGGTGAACTGGTAGCGCATTTAAAGAAAAAAGGTTTAATGCACAACACCATGATCATCTTCAGCAGTGATAACGGACCAGTTCTGGCAGATGGTTACGAAGATGATGCAATAGCTCAATCGATTGGTCATGCTGCTGCAGGCCCATTCCGTGGCGGCAAATATAGTCCATATGAAGGAGGAACGCGTATTCCGTTTATTGTGCACTGGCCTGCCAGCGTTAAACCCGGAACTTCAGCAAGTTTGGTCAGCCAGATCGACCTGATTGCTTCATTAGCCAAACTTTCCGGGGTTAAAATCCCAGCAGGGAATGCTCCTGATAGTTTTGATGTACTTCCTGCACTGATGAATGCCAATAAACCAGGTCGCAATGTTTTCGTAGGGCATGCAATGAATAACAGCCTATCCCTTATAAAAGGAGAATGGAAATATGTAGAAGAAGGAAAAGAACTCTATAATCTGCTTAAGGATCCTTCAGAAAAATACAATTTGAGCCGGGAAGAGCCCGATAGGCTGAGTGAAATGGTATCGGCGCTAAATGAAATTAAAAAAGGTAGGAATCGATAATTATCATTCCTACTTCTACTAAAACTGATCAGCATGGAAAAACTTTACGTGATTTATTACGCTATTGAAAACTTATGCTTATGTCTTTACGGGAGATGGAAATACCGTGGTTGGAAGACAGGTAAACAACGGAAGCATACTGTTCGTCAGGTACGCTCAGCAAAGGCATTATTGTAAGCGTGTTTGCGAATATTTAAATTGAAACGGCTAAGCACAATTATCATCAAAATACAAACTAACCAAATTTAAATTATGAGATCTATTTATTTCAGGCTCATCCTGTTTACAGGATTGACAGGATTCTTTTTGCCCTCCCGGGCGCAAGATATTAGCTCCAATCTGGAGGCGTGGTACAAATTCGATTATCAGACAGGCGATACCTATCTGAAGGATTATTCTGGTAGCAACAGGCACATTGCAGCGGTTAAGGCCGGGCAACAACAAGCTTTTGGAACCAATTTTCAATGGAGTGTAGAACAAATAAACGGTAGTAGTATGAGTGCTGTTTATTTTCCAACAGGGAGAGATGGTGGAGTAATGCTATCAAATGCAACAGGTAACTCATGGCTGGGTGCTGCGGGATCTGCTGCAAGAACATTTTGTGCCTGGGTTAAGATTGATTCCGGATCAGATGATAATACCGGGCGTATTTTATTTGCCTATGGCAATGACAGCCAGCCAGGCGGTCGGTTTGAAATTGACTTGAAAGGTCATCAGATCGAGTTTGAGAACGCTGCCAATACCAGCGGAAATGGTTGGAAAAACAGAAGTATTGCCACACTGAACAATACAGACCATCCACAAGGCCAGTGGCTCCACCTCGCCTTGGTATTTGATGGGGTTGGCGATCGAAAAACTGGCCTGAAGCTGTATGTAAACGGAAAGGTTTTAGCCCTTACCCCGGTTAACAATGATGCTGATTTAAGTATCAATACGGTTCCTCAATACGCGCCGGAAATTGGGAATTATATGGTAAAAATGGCTATTGCCGATATGCGTTTTTACAATCGTGCGCTTACAAAGGCAGATATTAATGTGCTCTGCCCGGATAATACTCCGGCAAATCCACCTTTTTCCAATGCCCGTTTAAAAGAGCTGATTTATGAAGCCGTAGAAAATCAAGCAACAACTTTAACCATTCCACCTGGAACCTATACCGGAACACTTCCTGGTAATGAATTTATTGCGCTCAACGGCGTGAACAACCTGAAAATTATTGCCGATGGCGTGAACATGGTTTGTGGCATTAAAAAGCGTGCAATAAGTATATCAGACTGCAGCAACCTAACCCTGCAAGGACTAAAAATAGACTATAATCCTTTAACGTTTACCCAGGGCGATATTGTGGCCACGGGACAAGGTTATGTCGATATTAAAATTCATAAAGGATATGACGTTAAAGCATATAGCCGAATAGATATTGTGGATCCTGTAACCCGTTTCAGGAAAAAAGGTAACGTCTTCCTTTGGGGATCCACAGCCGCCATAACCGGAGATTCTATTGTTCGGGTTAGTCAACCGGCTCTGCCCGGAATAGCAGTTGTAGGAGATATGGCCAGTTTAAGTACTGCAAATGAAACAGGTGGAGAAAATGCAATTGTGCTGGGCGATAACCGTGGAGGGATTAAATTACAAAATGTGACCGTATTCTCGGCACCGGGCTTTGGGATTTTTGAAGTTGGTGGTGCGGGCGGAACTATATTGGACAGTTGTAAAGTAGTGCCGGGGCCAATGCCTGCGGGCGCTGTGCAGGAACGTTTGTTGTCGGCCTCATGGGATGCCATTCAACACAAACTCATGCGTGTAGGCCCTACAGTAGAAAACTGCGAAGTGAAAGATGCTGGTGATGATACCTGGAGTGTAACCTGGGATGGTGAATATGTGGTAAATACGGTATCAGGAAACACACTCAACCTGTCGCGTAGTACTTTGGTAGTGGGCGATACATTGCGGACTGCTCTTAATGCAGATTTTGCTGTAGTTACGGCAAAGTCCGGTTCAAATGTTACTTTGGATAGGGCTTCTCCATGGGCTGTAGGAGCCAAATTATATTCAACAGACCGGCGCTGTGAGCATTTTGTATTACGCAACAATAATTTTCGAAGCTCGGGAAGAGTACTCATTAAAGCAGGCCATGGATTAATAGAAAATAATATCATTGATACCGGACATAGTGGGGTAACAGTAAATACGGAGATAGGTGCCGGAGTGGCTAAGATTTCCAACCTCATCATCAGAAATAATACGATCCGTTCAACAGGATTTTTCAACCCGGCTCCCTGGAGTAATCAGGCAGGTTCGATTTCAATAGCTGATGGAGCCGGTTATGATCTTTCTCCCGCGGGTGTTTTTGATAACATTCTTATTGAAGGTAATACGCTTGAAGATATCAATGGTGTCAATCTCGTTATTTCCTCTGCAAGCAATGTTAAGATAAAGGAAAATAAATTTTATAGAACAGGCTTAAGTGTTCCTAACGGAACCGGCGCACAGTATAGTATTGGACAGAATACTGTAGCTTTTCTCAAAAATCTAACCAATATAACTTTAGATAGCAATGAAGTAATTGATCAGGGATTGACCAAGCTTCTTGATTCCACTAATTTAAAAGGTTTTATTAAACTCAGAAAAGGGCTGTTTATCCGGTCAAATGAGCCGGTACAAATGAATATATGGGTAACCAGCCCGTTTACCAACGCCAGGTTCAAAACAGGAGCCGATATTCCGATCGAGGCCACTATCAATAGCAATGTGAAAATCAGCCGGGTAGAGTTTTATCAGTCTGCGGATAAAATAGCAGAAGTAACCAAATTGCCCTATGTTTATTTATGGCCTAAAGTTAAAAAAGGTAATTATCAGATCACGGCCAAAGCTATTGCCGAAGATAACCAGGTAGTTTCATCCCAACAGATTCATATTGCTGTTGAAGAAGATCAGGTTGTTACCGCTGAGAAATTAGCCCTCAACCCCAGGAATTTTATTTCACCAAACGGAGACGGGAAAAATGATTTTTGGGTAATCGAAAATGTGGAACAATATCCACCCCTCAAGATCAGGGTATTTAATAGGCAAGGTGCCCAGGTATTTAGTTCCGATCGCTCTGAGAAATGGGATGGTACTTTCAACGGAACAGTTGCACCTACAGGTATCTATTTCTATTCTATCAGTGATAACGAACATCTCCTTAAAACAGGAAACATCACTTTAATCAGATAACAATGAAAAAACAATTAATATTATTGACGGTGATGCTTTTTGGCATTCAAGCTTACTCGCAGCAGCAAACCTCTTTTAATCATGCCTATTATAGTCCTTTTTTGTATAACCCTGCGTTTGCAGGTGCAGGAAATAAAGCTGAAATTATAGGTTTATCCCGTATGCAATGGGCGGGTGCAGACCGGTCTCTATCCTCGGCTTTGATCACTGCAGGAATGCCTCTGGCTAAAAACATGGCTATTGGGGCAAGACTTTCAAGCGAGAAGTTAGGTCTGATCGGTAACACAGATGCTGATCTGATTTTTGCATACCATTTGCCTTTGGATCAACAATCGACTTTAAGTTTGGGAATTAGTGCTGGCATTTCTACATTATCAGTGAGTACTTCGAAATTGAATGCTACCGATTTAGATGACCAGGTGCTATTCAACGCTGATCACAACAGGAGTTTGCTCCAGGGAGATATTGGCATTTCTTACAGAAGGGAAGAATTTGATTTTGGGATCTCAGCGCCCGCACTTATCAGTCAAAGAAAATGGGCTGGTACAATAGTCGAAGTTAATCGCAGGCAATTTATCTTTTCGACGGCTTACCGGTTTTCTTTTGGACAGGCGATAGTTGAACCACGGGCCATCTTTAAGACTGTTCCTACCTACCAGGGAAAAATGGAAACGATGTTAACCCTGTACCTGAAAGAGCGCTTCTGGGCTGGAGGCATTTATCGCTTTGAATATGGTCCGGCATTTTATGGAGGCTTCAAAATTAGCCAGCATTTTAAAACTGGCTATGCTTATGAACCGGGGCCAAACAGAAATCCTTCGCCGATTGGTGCAACCCACGAATTGTGTTTAAGCTATCAGTTTCCTAAAAAAGGGCATTAACAGGCTTATTTGTTACAAACAAGCCGTTTTTTGTTACCATACCATACTTTTTGTAACGCTATTAAGTGATAAAATTGTTCCTGCCAAACAGGAAAAAAACTAACCAATAAATAACCAAATATTATACATGATGATTTCTATTTCTCCGGCTATTCTTAGGGCTAGGTCTAAGCCGAACCGGCAGTTTTCTGCCATCCGAACGGTGGGGTGTCTTTTGCTGACTGCGCTGGCGGCCACCAGTGCTACAGCATATGCAGACAGGCAGCCCAATAACGTCAAAAGGCTTTCCATTGAAGTAATCAAAGGAAAGGTAACTGATGATAAAGGGGAAGGCATCCCGGGTGTTAGCGTGAAGCTGAAAGGCACCAATGTTGGAACTTTTACCGATTCAAAGGGTAATTATTCTTTAAAACTTGAAAATGCAGATGGAACCCTTGTCTTTTCTTTTGTTGGCTACGAAACCAGGGAAGTTTCACTGGAAGGGAAAACAACCTTAGATATTACCCTAAAAGAAGCGGGTAATACCATGGATGACGTGGTGGTTGTGGGTTTCGGAACCCAAAAGAAAAGCACATTGGTAGGCGCCGTATCTACGGTAAAAGTAGCTGACTTAAAAGTAGCTGCCGGCCGTTCATTGAGTAATACCCTGGCGGGAAAAGTTGCCGGGGTAATAGCTGTGCAGCGCAGTGGAGAGCCCGGCAAGGATGATGCCCAGTTCTGGATTCGGGGGATTAGTACTTTTGGGGCAGGGCGCGAACCGCTGGTACTGGTAGATGGTGTAGAGCGTTCTTTGAACAACGTCGAACCAGAGGATGTAGATAACTTTTCGGTACTGAAAGATGCATCGGCAACGGCCATATATGGAATACGTGGTGCAAACGGTGTAATTCTCATCACTACCAGAAGAGGAAAGCTGGCCAAACCGCAGGTAAATTTCAAATACGAACAAGGAAGATTACAGGCCACTTCGAAACCCAAGTTTGTAGATGCACCAACTTACCTTACTTTACTCAATGAAGCCAATCTGGCCACCAACCCCAGCTATGTTACACCATACACGCCAGAGGTGATTGAGAAATATCGGTCAGGCGTTGATCCGCTACTCTACCCAAATGTAGATTGGATGGCATTGATGATGAAGGATTTTTCGCGTAACCAAAGGGCAACGATGAATGTGAGCGGAGGTTCTGAAAAAGCGAAATATTATGTTTCAGGAAGCTATTACGACGAATCGGGTATCTGGAGCACTGATGCCCTGAAAACGTACAATTCGCAAAGTAAACTCCAAAGGATCAACTTTCGCTCAAACATCGATTTGCAATTACGCACCGATATGGAACTGAGTTTAGGTTTAGGTGGATATTTGATGCTGAATAACTATCCGGGAGATGGTAATACAGGTGGGATCTGGTACAACATGATGTTGGCTACCCCGGCCAAATATGCACCAACCGCTCCTGATCCCGAAGATCCCAGAAGGGTAATCTATCTGAACAGCGGAGGCTCAGGAAACTTTAACCCTTATCAATATTTGGTAGACAGGGGTTATACCAACCAATGGGCAAATACCCTGCAAACAGATATCACATTGAAATACGATGCAGATAAGATCATAAAAGGATTGAAATCTTCAATTAAATTCTCTTACGATGCTTATTCTTATAATAATGTGCAACGTTTAAGAAGCGGCGATAGCTGGACAATTGTTCCTCCCGGAAGAGATCCGCTTACCGGAAAACTGGTGCTTCAAAAAACTTATACAGGTTCAAAAGACCTATCGTACGGTAAATCTGCAGGTGGTAACCGCCGGATTTATTTTGTTGGTCAGCTGGATTACAACAGACAGTTTGGCGACCATACGGTATCGGGCATGATAGGTTACAATCAGCAGGATTATCAGAATGGCGATGCTGGTACCGCCATGGCAGCCTTACCTTTCCGCTTTATGGGATTGGTGAGCAGGGCCACATATGGTTATAAATCAAGATATTTTCTGGAGGTAAATGCCGGATATAACGGATCAGAAAATTTTGCCGCCGGCCATCGTTTCGGTCTTTTCCCATCTGCTGGACTTAGCTGGATTGCCTCTGAAGAGCCAGTTTTTAAAAAGCTGATCAACACCGACATCATCAGCTTTCTTAAATTCAGAGGTACAGTGGGCTTAAAAGGTAATGATAACCTGGGTGCCCGCCGTTTTGCTTACCTCACTACTGTAGGAGGTGGCTATGGCGCTTATGTTCTGGGGCAGGATGTAAACGTAAACTGGGGAAGTGTAGGCGAAAATGAATGGGGTGCCGACCTGACCTGGGAAAAGGAGAGAGAAATCAACCTGGGTTTTGAACTTAGGTTCTTAAAAGGTTTTAACCTCCAGGCAGATTTCTTCGATCGGCACCGTAAAGGGATTTTCCTTCAAAGAAATTCCATTCCGCAGATCGCAGGCTTAAATCAACGGCCATGGGGTAATATCGGTGAGTTTAAAAACCATGGTATTGATGCTACACTCGAATATACACGCAATTTCGGTGAGTTTAATGTGGCAGTAAGGGGTAATTATACCTTCGCCCGCAACAACCTGTTAGATAACGATGAACCTGATTATGTTTATACCTATCAAAATGCAAAGGGAAAACGTTTAGGCCAGCCTTTTGGACTAATTGCTGAAGGACTTTTTACTTCTCAGGAGGAGATTAACAGTTCACCCAGACAAACTTTCGGTGCAGTGCGGGTTGGAGATATCAAATACAAAGATATCAATGGCGATGGCGTGATTGATACCTATGATGATGTAGCAATCGGCAATTCGGATATTCCGGAAGTTGTATATGGATTTGGTACCTCTTTAGCTTTCAAAGGGTTCGATCTTTCTGTTTTCTTTCAGGGGGCAGGTAATATGAATTTTATGCTAGGAGGCGATGGCTTTTTTCCTTTCACCAGAGGAGAGACTCAGGGTAATGTTACTTATTATGCAACCGACCGCTGGAGCCCTTCAAATCCAAGCCAGGACGTACTTTTTCCAAGGTTGAGTTCTGGTTCGAATCCCAACAATTACCGAAACTCTACCTGGTGGCAGCGTAAAGCTGATTATTTGCGACTAAAAACCGCAGAAATTGGCTATAGTTTACCAAAAAAATGGACTCAAAAAGCCAAAATATCAACTTTTAGGGTCTATGCATCAGGTATGAACCTTTATACATTCAGCAGCTTTAAGTTCTGGGACCCGGAATTGGGCAACGGAAACGGAGCGTCCTATCCGTTACAGAAAACTTTTCTTCTGGGCGCAAACATTAACTTTTAAAACCTAGACAATGGCATTAGCAAAAATCAAATACGGAATAATCATCGTTTTGAGTATTCTGACTTTTACTTCCTGTAAGAAATTTCTGGACAAACAGCCCGATGACATGCTGACTATCGATGAGGTTTTCCGCTCGAGAACACAGACTCAGGCTTACCTGAGTAGCGTTTACTCGTTTATACCAGATATTCTCTCCATGCAGAATAATTATAATACATTGGGCATTACCGATGAAGGTGATTTTATATGGGCTGCGGCATGGGCCGGACAGATGAACAATGGAAACTGGAATCCATCCAGTGGTTATTATGATAAGTGGGGCGCTTTTTACAAAGGTATCCGTTCGGCCTCCATATTTATTAACCGGGTTGATGAATGTGATGATCCAACCCTTACCATAGAAATGCGCAAGAGCTGGAAACAGGAAGCAAGGGCACTTCGCGCCATCTATTATTTCTTTCTGGTGAGACAATATGGCCCGGTAGTTATCCTTCCTTTGGAAACTACAGATGTAAATGCGAGCAACGAGGAGCTGCAGATGCCCCGCCGCCCTTTTGATGAATGCATGAATTTCATCATTTCTGAATTTGATGCTGTACTTGCAAGTCCAGATCTCCCGGAACGTTTTATGAGCGCTAATGATAAGGGAAGAATAGATAAACTGACCATTATGGGCTTTAAATCGCGTGCGTTATTGCTTTCCGCAAGCCCACTTTTTAATGGAAATGCTGATTATCAGAACTTTAAAAATTTAGATGGAACAGCCCTAATGAATACTGTTTACGATGCCTCCAAATGGCAGAAGGCTGCAGATGCTGCGAAGGCTTTGATCGATAAAATGCCGGCAGGATTATACAAAAAAGTTCCCGACGGACAATCAGTCTTCGATCCTTATATTTCCTATCGTGATCTGTTTCTTGACCGTTGGAATCAGGAAGTTATTTATGCCCGTCCGCAGATGGCCTCATCAGGAGCAGATGTTGGCTGGGAACGCCATTGCGCACCACGATTTGTTAACGGATGGAACGGGGTTGGTATAGCACAGCAGATGATCGACTCTTATTTTATGGCTAATGGTAAAAAAATCAATGAACCTGGCTCTCTTTATTCTGAAACTGGGTTTAGTGGAGTAGCAGGTAAATATACCAAGGCTAACACCTTTAATATGTATGTTAACCGCGAACCGCGTTTTTATGTATCAATCATCTATAATGGAGCAGACTGGATTTATAAACAAGATGGTAAGCCAGCACAGACTGTTGAACTCCATTTTACAGGAAACTGTGGAAAACAAGGCTCGCATGATCATTCTGCCACAGGCTACCTGACCTGTAAGAATATCAGCCCGAACTCTAACCTGGTAGAATGGGGAGGTGCTTTACGTTCTTTAGTTCTTATTCGTTTAGGCGAAATATATCTCAACTATGCTGAAGCATTGAACGAGGCTAATGATAGCCAGGCAAGTAGGGATGAGGCAGCCCTTTACATTGACAAAATCAGAGAACGTGCCGGCATTCCTGCACTTACTGCTGATAAGAAAGCAAGTCAGGCAGCATTTCGCGAGGCTATCCGGGATGAAAGGAGAGTAGAACTGGCCTTTGAAGGTTTCAGGGCCTGGGATACGCGCAGGTGGAAGATTGCGGAGCAAACCGATGGAGCACCACTCATGGGAATGAACGTAGATGGTGGCAAAAGCCTGACCGATTTAGATTTCTACAAACGAACAGTGATCGAAAAAAGAGTTTTTTTAAAAGCCTACTACCTATGGCCTATTCCACAATCTGATATTGTGAGAAATAAGGTTTGCGTACAAAATCCTGGTTGGTAAATAAATAGCTGAAATGATGAAAACAAACTTCAAACAAGCGATGATAGCAATCGCATTACTCTTAATATTATCAACCAATGCCTGTAAGGTTGATACTTTAAAAAGTCTGTCCATAATAGAACCTAAAGTATCTTTGGTACAGGTTACCAGTGGCCAGCTGATACTCAAAACAGACAATATTGTTGTAGATAAACCTAATCAGTTAGTGAGAAGAGCCTTAGGCCTGGCACTTTCCGGTTTGCAGGAAAAT
The DNA here is from genome assembly GCF_056490665.1 of Pedobacter folensis. Classification (NCBI taxonomy): domain Bacteria; kingdom Pseudomonadati; phylum Bacteroidota; class Sphingobacteriia; order Sphingobacteriales; family Sphingobacteriaceae; genus Pedobacter; species Pedobacter folensis. The sequence continues at coordinate 1,554,981 of NZ_JBWJIF010000001.1, read as the reverse complement.
GAGGGCTTTAGTGCTGATTTACAGCTTGATTTTAATGATGTGCCGCAGGGTTACGATAAGCTAAGTTCATCAGAGTGTTTTCTGAGTGCTTCGGCAACTTCCAAAGATCCGGTATCAACGGTTAATGTTGCTGCTGGAAGTCCGCAAGGCGCATTTTATATCAATATTACGAAAGCCGCAATTGATGCACACGCAGGAAAACCGGTAGCCGTAAAAGTTAAAGTGCTTAAAACCAGTAAGTATAGTCTTAATCCCACAGCACAATCAGCGTATGTGCTTATGAATACCTCAGAGTTCGGCACACTCAAAACCGATGTAACAAGCAGCTACATTAAAAATGCTATTTTTGCACGACAAACAGGAACAACCGCCCGTTTTGTAAACTTACAGGATTGGATCAGTAATGATGCGATTAAGAACTCGAGACCAACGGGCGCCGGTTATGATCAGAATGTTGGATTTATGGGACTGGAGCGTTGGAGTTCAGGAGACAGTCCGATTATTAACGGTAAAATCTTTCAAACTTTCAGCCTACCTGCCGGAACTTACGCTATTGATGTTGATATGAAGAAAGTGGCCGCTGATCGCGACTCATACTTTGTGGTAACCGAGGGGGCTACTTTACCCGACGCTGCCGGAATAGGTACAGCAATTGCACAAAGACCCATAACCAATGACCTGAATAATAAAATGCTGAGTTTTGACTTTAAGACTACTGCTACCAAACAGATATCGATGGGTTTTCTAATCACAATTGATCAGGGGACACAGAAGATCATCCAGGCGAGCAGTATTAAAATGTATAAAGTAGAAAATTTATTTGATTAGGTTTTCAGCCTATGATGTGATGCAAAAAGTACAAGAAAATACCTGTTTTCCTTTCTTTCAGGGCAAAGGAAAGCGGTAGAAGGTTTTGACCGTCCTAACTTGAATCCCTAACGATAAGTTTTGTTTTGAGTAGGACGGTCTGGGCCTTCCAATCTTCTACATTCCGTTGTATCTGATCGATCAGTAATTGTGCAGCAACCCTGCCCATTTCCTGAATGGGTTGTTCAACGGTGGTTAGCGCGGGTTCAATAAAGGAGGAAATCATATCATTACTGTAGCCAACTACAGCAACTTCTCCGGGTACTGTAATTCCGTTCTTTTTTAGTACCCTTATGGTTTCTATCGCCGCTGGATCATTAATGGCAAAAATGGCATCAGGACGGGGCTCCAGTGATAGGAAGTAATCAATATGTTTTTCCACACTTGTAATGGTCAGATCATATTCGGCAAATAGTGCCTCATCAACAGGAAAGCCATGTTTTTGCAAGGCGAGCGTATAACCTTCCCGCCGCTTGTTGCTTATAGATAAAGACTGGGGACCACCAAGGTGGGCAATTCTTTTCCGGCCTTTTTTAATCAGGTGTTCAACAGCTGCAAAAGCGCCTTCCATGTCGTCAACAATCACTTTAGGAACAATCATCTCATCACATACCCGATTGAAGAAAACAATTGGAATCCCCTTGCGATGAAAGACTTTCAGATGGTCGAAATTCTTGGTTTCCTTTGTTATAGACACCATGAGCCCATCCACCTGATGCACCAGCATAACCTTGGCATTGGCTACCTCGGTATCGTAGCTTTCGTCAGATTGACTGATGATTAAATTGTAGCCAGCAGCTTTGGCTTTTGCCTGCGCACCGATTATTACCTGTGGGAAGAACGATCTGGTAAACTCCGGTACAATGATACCCAAAGTAAGACTTGATTTCTTGATGAGGCCAATGGAGAACATATTGCGTTCATACTCCATCTCTTCAGCAAGCTTGAGCACTTTTTCCCGGGTATGTTGATGAACACTGGCGTGCCCGGTTAAAGCCCTGGAAACCGTAGACTTGGAAATCCCCAATTGCCGGGCAATATCAATAATCGTGATCTGGTGCTTTTTCATGAGGTTAAAGCTAATTATTTTTTGGGAATGTTCCCAAAAATGGGAGCATTCCCAAAAATGTTTTAACAAAAAATCTGAAGTGAGCGCTGAATTTTGAAATAGATTTGTTGCATGTCAAGTGAGGTTTTAGTTCAAGTCCTAAGACCTGCTTATAAAATAACTAACCAAATTAAAAATGAAAAGAAGACTAACTTTTTTGGCCATTTTCATCTTGTGCAGTAATTATCTGTTTGCACAAATTCCTGCCCTGATTAAGGGTAAGGTTAATGATGAAACTGGTCAGCCCCTTGTAGGTGCCACTGTTCTGCTTACTGTAGAAAAGAAAAATGTGGCGACTGATAACAATGGTAATTTTACTATCCAATCCAATAATTCTTCTAATAAGGTTCAGATTTCTTTTGTGGGATATAAAACCACTGAACTATCACTTCCGGTTTCGGGAAATAGTCTAACGGTCGCGCTACAGAAAGAAGGGATCGAAATGAATGAAGTCGTGGTGGTAGGCTATGGTACGGCTACTAAAAAGGACCTGACCGGTGCGGTATCAACCTTAAGTGGTGACCTGTTGACCGACCGTAAAACGACACGGGTGAGCCAGGCATTACAGGGTGCTATACCAGGTGTTTCAGTTACCAGATCGTCTGGTGGGCCTGCTGCTGGTAGTACGATACGGATCCGTGGTATAACAACGCTTGGCGTTAATGATCCCTTGGTAATTGTTGATGGTGTACCCGGAAATATAGATAATGTGAGTCCGGATGACATAGAGAATATTTCGGTACTTAAAGATGCTGCATCATCAGCAATATATGGATCAAGAGCCGCTGCCGGTGTAATCCTGATCAGTACTAAGCGGGCAAAAAGCGGTCAGGCCAGTATTACCTACAGTGCCGATTTCGGCTTGCAAAAAATAAGTTCTCTACCTGAATTTGCAGATGCTGCAACCTGGATGAGGTTAAATAATGAAATGAAGGTGAATGATGGGTTAACGCCAATCTATTCAAATGATATCATCAATAATTATGCAGCATTAAATGCAGCAGAGCCTGATAAATATCCAAATACAAACTGGCAAAAGACCTATTTTAAGAAGTCTGCATTCCAGCAACGTCATAATCTCGATATTGCCATAGGGGCCAAAAACATAAAAACAAAAGTGATATTTGGTTATACCGACCAGCCTGGAATGGATCCTAACCGATCATTTGAACGCTATTCGCTCAGGGTTAACAACGACCTCAACATCAACGACAAATTAAGTGCAAATGTAGACCTGGCATTTTATAGGGCACTTGCTTTTTCGGCGAGCTCGAGTGATTTGTTTCTGGTAAAACAACTTTCCAGCATTTATGACGATTTTTATTCTGATGGTCGCTATGCACCGGGCAAAGATGGAGGTAATCCTTTGGCTAATAATTACCTCGGAGGAGAATATAACAGCCGTAACAATCAATTAAATGCTCGTTTGCAGCTTAATTATGAGCCTTTAAAGGGTTTGAAGTTTTCAGGTGTTTTTGCGCCACAGTTGGGTTTTACCAAGTATAGTACCTTTTCGAAGATTGTTCGATACACCGCATTAAATGATCCATCGGTTATAGTCAACACGTCTGGTACAAGCAATTCACTCAATGAAAGCCAGGAATATTCACAGGCGATTAATGCCCAGTTTCTGGCAAACTACCAGTTAACGGTAGCTAAACACCATAGTTTTACGGCGCTTTTGGGCTTTGAGAACAATGCCTTTCGAAACGAAAATTCGGGGCAATACAGAGATGGCTATGTACTTACAGATTATCAGGTGATCGATGCTGGCGCTAAACTCAACTGGTCTAACAGCGGTAATGCCAACGAGAGTGCATTAAGGTCTTTTTTCGGAAGACTGACCTATAACTTCAAAAACAAATATCTCCTGCAAACCAATTTCCGGTACGACGGATCTTCACGGTTTTCTCAGGAAAACCGTTGGGGCTTTTTTCCATCAGTATCAGCAGGCTGGGTAATTTCAGAAGAAGATTTTCTTAAAGATGAATCAAGGCTGTCTTTTCTGAAAATCAGGGGATCGTGGGGTAGAAATGGAAATCAGCAGATCGGAAATTATAGCTATCAGGCATTGGTTGCATTGGGTTCCACCTTATTCTATAATGCAGCAGGACAAATTGTGCCCGCCAGTAGCGGTAATCAGGAAGATTTTGCTGTCCGAAATAAAACCTGGGAAACCAAGGAAGACTATGATATCGGTGTGGATGCCGGTTTTTTTGATAACCGTTTAACAATAAATGCCGACTATTTTTATAAAAACACTTACGATATCCTGCTGAATCTTCCCATACCCCTGAGTACAGGCTTAAATGCGACCTCTCAGAATGCAGGAAAACTGATTAATAAGGGCTGGGAAGCTCAGGTAGGCTGGAACGATAAGATAAATGAAGATTGGAGCTACAGTGTTTCTGCCAACATCTCTGATTTCAAAAACCGCATTGTAGACTTAAAAGGAACTTCAACGCTGGGAGACCAGGCGATTCTGGAAGGTCAGCCTTATAATGCCTGGTATGGATATGAGAACATCGGTTATTTTAAAGATGCTGCAGATGTTGCTTCCTCACCCAAGCTTACCGGTGCAGAACGTCCGGGCGATATTAAATACCGCGATATTAACGGCGATGGCAAGATCTCAGCTGACAAAGATCGTGTGATTTTGGGCAACGCTCTCCCGCGGTATATGTATGGCGGAAATGCAAGCCTTAAATTCAGACAGATTGATTTTGGATTTTCATTTCAAGGTGTAGGTAAACAACTGGGTAAACCGCAGAGTCTTATGTATCAGCCTTTTATTGATAATTTGGGTAATGTGCCCGTTTATATGATCGATAACACCTGGACTCCAGATAGGCCAGAGGCACAATATCCGCGCCTAACCTACAATAACCGGGGTGGGAATTATGCGAATTCAGATTTCTTTTTGTTCAACTCTGCTTATTTCAGACTGAAAGACGTTACTCTCGGATATACTTTTAGCCCTAAGGTACTGCGACATGTCGGCTTAAAAAGCGCAAGGATTTTTGCCAGTGCGACAGATCTTTTTGCCTTGAGCAACTATCCAAAAGGATGGGATCCTGAAGGTGGACAAAGCGATAACCCAATCGTAACTACATACTACGGTGGTTTAAGTGTAACCTTTTAATTAAAAACAACATGAAATCAAAATATACCTATTGCATTCTTGCCATTACTTTATTTACGTTAGGATGCAAAAAATTAGATCGGTTTCCATTGGATAAACCCAGTACCGAGACTTTCTATTCGAATAAAACTGAACTCGAACTGGCTGTAAATGCGCTATACAATGCGGCGCTCTATCCGCAGGATGCAGAAGATTGGGGTGATAGTTATTGGCAGCGTACTGGTAATGGAAATGATGTTATACACGGTACAACCACTATACAGTCGGGAACTTTTTCCAATACCTGGCTAACCGCTTATAAAGGAATAGCCAGGGCAAATGGAATTTTGGATAACATTAACAAAGCTCAGGATGTTACCACCGAATATCGCCGTCAGCTCGAGGCGCAGGCACGTTTTGCAAGAGCTTATGAATATGGTATTCTCATCGTCCATTTCGGAGATGTTCCATTGATAAAAACCACACAAACACTCGAACAGGCTAAGACAGTTACCAGAGCGCCTAAAGCGGAAGTCGTTCGGTTTATCTACGATGAACTTGATTTTGCAGCAGCTGTCCTTCCCAGTTCTTACCCAACTGGACTACAATATTGGACCAAGGGCACTGCGCTGGCTATAAAGGCCAGGATTGCAATCTCATTGAATGATTGGGCCGTAGCAGCCGATGCAGCGAAAAAAGTTATGGACTTAAAAGTGTATGGACTTTACCCTTCCTATAGAGATTTATTTTTGAGAGTAGGGCAGCATAGTCAGGAGATCATTATGTCTTTTCCAAGATCGACTACATACAACCAGTTTTACGACATTCAGTATACCATTAGCCGTAATGCAGGTGGCTTTGCATCTAATATTCCAACCATTGATTTTATTGATAGTTATGAATGCAGAGATGGCTTAATGATAGATAAATCTCCCCTGTATAATTTTAAAAAACCTTTTGAAAACCGCGATCCGAGGTTAAAGGCAACAATCGTTACCCCTGGGGAAAACTGGCTGGGTTATATTTATGAAAATCATCCCGACAGTACGATGGTATTTAGTACAAAAGATAACAAAAAGGTAACCAATAAAGATGCTAAAAATGCGGGTTTCCCATTTGCCAGCTATACTGGCTATCTATGGAAAAAAGGAATAGATGAAAGTCAGGTTGCTCAATACAACAAGGTCGATCTCGATCAGATCATTATCCGTTATGCTGAAATATTATTGATTTATGCGGAAGCCAAAATCGAACTCAACCAGATCGATCAATCTGTGCTGGATGCCATAAATATGGTACGAGCCAGGGCATATGGTGTGGCTTTGTCGGCAACCGCTGCCTATCCGTCTATTACTACTTCAGTTCAGGCAGATTTGCGACGGGTGTTAAGAAGAGAGCGAAGAATGGAACTCGTTTTGGAAGGCCGGAGATACATGGATTTGATCCGCTGGAAACTTGCAGAAAAAGTAATGACCACTCAAATCGTAGGCGTACCGGTCAATAAAGCTGATTATCCTTTTCCCGGAACACCAACTTTCGATGTAAACGATATTCCATCTTATGCTGCCTTCATTTCAAAGTTGTCTATCTTAGATACAAGGGCATTCAATCCTTCAAAACATTATATATGGCCTGTACCCTATGCCGAAACTACCTTAAATGCCGGTTTAGGTCAAAATACAGGCTGGTAACATAACTGAACACCAATGAAACACTATAAAACTAAATTTCTGGTTTGCTTAGCGCTGCTTCTTCAAACTATTCAGCTAACAGCTCAAGAAAAACAGGGCGATATTTCTTTAAATGGCGACTGGCGTTTTTCGCTTGATTTTACCCAAACAGGCGAAGAGCGGGGTTGGACTAAAGACAGGTATTCAGCTGACTCGAGATGGGACAAAGTGAAAGTGCCCCATAGTTTCTCCGCAGATGGCCGTTACCTTTTTTTTGAAGGGAATGCATGGTACAGGAAGAGATTCAACTTCCAGCCTGCTGAAAATGCAGGCAACAAGGTTTTTCTTCATTTCGATGCCGTTTTTAACCGCTCAGAAGTTTGGCTCAATGATCAACGTGTAGGCGCACATGAGGGCGGTTATACCCCTTTTGAGTTTGATGTGACCAATGTACTCAGGCAAGGGCAGAATACCCTGGTAGTCAAAGTAAATAACCATTTGGATTCACTTACCATACCAACTATCGGAAGTAACCCGGAAAATGCCGGAAATGTAGGCTGGATCAATTATGGAGGGATCACCAGAAATGTTTATCTCAAAACCAGGCCCGAACTGTACATCAGTAAAGTGAAGATAGAGGCCATACCTGATCTTAAGCGTGGTACAGCTCAGATCAAAGTAGCTACATGGCTAAGTAAGGGAAACTGGAATGACCCGGTAAATATCCGTTTCTTTAAAAACGGTAAGCTCCTACCTGCTCAGATGGTTATCAAACCTACCGTACAGAACAGATCTTCTGACGGCTATCTTCAGGCAACCACTACATTCAAGGCTAAGGATACGCAATTATGGGGACTTGATCATCCTGAACTTTATCAGGCCAGGGTTACGGTTGGTAAAGATACGCAAAGCGTAAGCTTTGGTATCCGTAAGGTTGAAGTGAAAGGAGCTCAACTATTATTGAATGGCGAAGCCGTTAAGCTCGGCGGGGGAAACCTGGTACTCGACTATCCTAAAATCGGTTCGGTTGTTTCGGATAGTCTGGCCGATCATTACCTGCGGACAATGAAGAATGGAGGAATGGAATTTCAGCGCCTTACCCATTATCCGCTTCCTGAAAGTATTTTAGATTGGGCAGATAAAAATGGCATGCTGATCATTGCTGAGGCGGGGAACTGGGGATATCAGGATCGCGAGCTCAACAATAAATCTCTTCGTGAGGTGTATAAAAAGCAGCTCAGGGAAATGATCGAACAGGATTGGAACCATCCTTCTGTAATTGCCTATAGTGTTGGTAATGAATATGAATCTGGAAGACCTGCCGGAGTAGATTGGACCAGGGACATGTTCGCTTATATCAAAACGATAGACACCAGCAGACTGTTAACCTTTGTTAGCAATAAACTGGCTGGAAAATACGAACGCCCTGAACAGGAAGCCAGCTACTATGCAGATTTTATCTGCGCGAACATCTATGCAGATCTTGCTGGACTGGCGTGGACTGTTGATAAAATCCAGCGGGAATACCCAAACAAACCCATTCTGATTAGCGAGTGGGGCCAAAGGGCAGACCAGGTGAAAAATGAGCAGCAACGATCGGTTTACATTCACGCAGCAATAGATATTTTTCGAAAAAGCAACGCAGTAATCGGATGTGCCTGGTGGTCTGTAAATGATTATTACAGTCGTTATTCAGGGAGTAATGCCGAGGGGCAAAGGCCCTGGGGACTGGTAGATTATTATTTAAAGCCCAGGGAAGCTTACATCGCCCAGCAGGAAGAATTCTCTCCGCTTATTGTCACCAAAAAAAGCTACACCAAAGAGAACGGAAAGCTCGTATTGGAATTCACCTGCAGAAAGGATTTTCCAAGTTATACACTTACTCATTACATGCTGCAGTATGGTGGAGAGAGTAAAATAATTCCACAGATCAAGCCGGGTGAGCATCAGGAAATTCAAATCAATGTTCCTGCTGGATTAACCTCTTTACCCATTCATGTACTAAAACCTACGGGCTTTACTGCCCTGACCACTACTATCGACCTTAAATAAAAATATATGCTATTAGCGAGAGAAAAAGAGAAAAGAAGCCTAAGAAATGTCAGTATCCACACAGAAATGGTGATTGTAGGGGGAGGATTATCCGGGGTTTGCGCAGCGATAACAGCGGCAAGATTTGGAGTTAAAGTGGTGCTGGTGCAGGATCGGCCGGTATTGGGTGGCAATGCATCAAGCGAAGTGCGGTTGTGGGTACTGGGTGCCACTTCACACATGGGCAACAATAACCGCTGGGCAAGAGAAGGTGGCGTGATTGATGAGTTGCTTGTAGAGAATATGTATCGCAATCCGGAAGGAAACCCTTTAATTTTCGACACCATCCTGCTTGATGCAGTGATGGCCGAGCCGAATATTCAGCTGTTACTCAATACAGCGGTTTATGAACTGGAGAAAAATACCAGAGGTGAAATTGCATCAATACGTGGGTTTTGTAGCCAGAACTCTAGTTTGTTTACTGTTTCTGCACCATTATTTTGCGACTGTTCCGGTGATGGCATCCTGGGATTTCTTTCCGGTGCCGCATTTCGGATGGGCGCTGAACCTAAGACAGAATTTAATGAGAAGTTTGCCCCAAGTAAAGAATATGGTGAGCTTTTAGGGCATTCGCTCTATTTTTACTCTAAAGATACCGGTAAACCTGTTCAATACAAAGCCCCTGAATTTGCCCTCACTGATGTCACCAAGATTCCCCGCTACAAGAGCTTTAATACAAAAGAGTTTGGCTGTAGGTTGTGGTGGATTGAGTACGGAGGCCGTATGGATACGGTGTATGATACAGAAGAGATTAAATGGGAACTCTGGAAAGTCGTTTATGGTACATGGGATTATATCAAGAACTCTGGAAACTTTCCGGATGCGGAAAACCTCACCTTAGAATGGGTAGGCACGATCCCCGGTAAACGCGAGAGCCGGAGGTTTGAGGGGGAATATATCCTGAACCAACGGGATATCATCGAACAACGGCACCATCAGGATGCAGTAGCTTATGGGGGCTGGTCGCTTGATCTTCACCCCGCCGATGGTGTTTTTAGCGATAAGCCAGGTTGTAATCAATGGCATGCAAAAGGCATTTACCAAATTCCTTACCGTTGTTTATACAGCAGAAATGTTAAAAATCTTTTTCTTGGGGGCCGGATAATCAGCGCGAGCCATGTTGCTTTTGCCTCAACCAGGGTAATGGCCACGAGTGCCAACGCCGCACAGGTTATAGGTGCTGCGGCAAAGATTTGTCTAACACATCAGATTCTTCCGGCAGAAGTTCTTTCTTCGGGCAAAATGGCCGCGTTGCAACAACAGTTACTTCGGGCCGGCCAGTTCATTCCAGGTTTTAGCATAAATGATGGAAATGACCTGGTTGCCTCTGCTGGGATTTCTGCATCAAGCGAACTGAGGTTGTCAACTATGTATAGCAATATGCAGCTTCAGCCACTAACGATATCTACTGCACAATTAATTCCGGTGCAAAAAGGAAGATTTCCAAAAGTGGGCTTCAAGGTTTCGTGTACCGCTGAAACATCTCTTAACCTGCGTTTAATGGGCAGTAGCAAGCCTGGGAACTTCACTCCAGACGTACTTTTGGAAGAACAGGAACTTAAACTTTCACCAGAAACGGAGTGGATGGAGGTAGATTTTGATTTTGCTGTTGAAAAGGATGCTTATTTGTTTTTGATCCTCGATAAAAATCCTTTAGTGCAGGTCGCTTTTACTCAACAGCGCATCACCGGAATATTATCTGTCTTTAATCTGGTAAACAAGGCTGTATCCAATTACGGGAAGCAGATTCCTACTGAAGATATCGGAGTAGATGAATTCGAATTCTGGTGCCCGCAACGACGTCCGGAAGGGTTAAATCTGGCGCTTGATTTTACACCAGCCCTAAAGCCTTTTTCTGTTGAAAACATACGTAATGGCATAGACCGGCCTGTAAGTGGGACAAATGCCTGGGCGGCAGATTTTTATGATTCCAATCCAACTATCAGGTTAAAATGGGAAGAAGCTAAAAAAGTGTCAAAAATTGAAATCGTTTTTGATTGTGATTATGACCATCCAATGGAATCGGTTCTCATGTCTCATCCCGAATCGGTAATGCCATTCTGTATCAGGAATTATCAGATTAAAGATGCAGCTGGGAATATCATTTTCGAAAAAACGGGGAATTATCAGGGAAGAAACAGTATCATTTTAAACCAACCGGTAATTACTGATAGTTTGAACTTTATTTTTGAACACCCATCAGTTGAGGTTCCTGCCGCAATATTTGCAATTAGATGTTATAATTAAGATTATCATGGTACAACTTGATTTTTATGTAATGGCGGTTTTCGCCGTAGTGATATTTGCGATCGGGCTTACTTTTACCAAAATGGGGAGTAAAAATGGTCAGGCTTTTTTCGAGGCCGGAGGAGCAACGCCCTGGTGGATTAATGGACTTTCTCTTTTTATCAGTTACTTCTCGGCCGGAACTTTCGTCGTATGGGGATCTATTGCCTATAAGAATGGACTGGTTGCCAACGTCATCCAGCTTACTATGGCCATCAGCGGTTTTCTGGTAGCAAGATTTATTGCAGGAAAGTGGAAAAAAACAGGGGCAGTAACTGCAGCAGATTATCTGGGAACACGTTTTGGGGTTAAAACACAACAGTTCTACACCTATCTGGTATTGCTGCTGAGCTTATTTGCAACAGCTGCGGTATTATATCCGGTAGGGAAAATGGTTCATGTAGCCACTCCCTTTTCACTTAATGCCTGTATCATTGTAATTGGTCTGTTGATTGTAGTGTATACCGCTGCAGGCGGACTTTGGGCAGTATTGGTAACCGATGTGGTACAGTTCGTAATTCTTACCGCTTCGGTGTTAATTGTTATTCCGATTGCTTTTAGTGAGATAGGTGGTGTAGGGCAGTTATTTAAAAAAGCTCCGGATAACTTTTTCCAACCTTTCAATGCTGATTATACCTTTGAATTTATGCTGGCTTTTGTAGTTTACCAGCTTTTTTATATTGGTGGTAACTGGTCTTATGTTCAGCGTTATACAAGCGTATCTACCGTAAAAGAATCTAAAAAAGTAGCTTATCTTTTTGCTGTTTTATATTTGGTTAGTCCTGTTATTTGGATGATTCCTCCGATGATCTATCGGATTATTAATCCAAACCTACAGGGCTTGGAGCCTGAAGGGGCATACATGATGCTTTGTCAAAAGGTACTTCCCGCTGGTTTAATCGGAATAGTCCTTTCCGGGATGATCTCCGCCACTTCCAGCAAGGCGAACACAACCATCAATTTGGTGGCAACAGTTTTTGCTAATGACATTTATAAGTCGGTGATCAGGCCAAAGGCAACAGATAAGGAAATGATTTTAATGGCGCGGTTGTTTACATTGTTTTTCGGCGCAGCCACCATTATCGTTGCCATCTTAATTCCCCGGGCCGGGGGAGTAGTGGAAGTGGTACTCAGCACGGCCTCTATTGCAGGCGGTGCACTCTTCGGGCCTATTATCTGGTCGCTTTTTAGCAGGAGACAAACCTCCTTTTCCTTAGTTTTTATTTCCATAACCTGTTTGCTTACAGGGCTCTTTTTCAAAGTGGTCACACCCGTGCTTTTTGACATCAAATTAAGCCGTACCGTTGAGACAATTTTGGGCGTTGGACTACCAGTTTTGCTTCTGCTTTGCTTTGAACTTTATTATCGGTCGTTGAAGCAATGGGGGCCCGATTTGATGGTTGCCAAAGCGATAGAACTGAAGACAGAAGTTACCGCTAACCATGCTGCTAAACAACAGAATATTTTTGGTATAAAGGTAATTGCGATCGCTATGGCGGTGGTTGGATGTGGAATAACCATTTTAGGAATCATCGCTACGGTGTTTTCAGGAATTGTGATCGGAGTAGGACTGCTCATCTTACTGGTTGCCCTGGTAATTTTCTTTTCGATAAAACGACAGGAAAATTCAGAACTCGCTGTCGGGAAAAATTAACCCCGACAAACCTAATTTTTTTGCTAACCAATTTAAATCAATATGAGAAAGTACAGTTTTCTGGCTATGGTCATTCTATGTCCATTTGCCTTCGCCTGCAAAAAGGCTGCATCATCAGATGCAAATGAGCGAAATGCCGACCACTTAAAGGTTGAAAAAATGTTATCCAGCTCAGTGAGTACACTGAACAATTCACTGGACCCGGATTTTGCTGTTGGGGTAGACCTCAGTTCGGTTGCAAAAGATGTAGCCAAAGGCGCGGTCTATTATGATCAGGCCGGTACTCAAACAGAGTGTAACCTGCTTTTCAAAAACCTTGGCGCAAATGCAGTGCGGTTAAGGGTGTGGGTTAACCACACTTTGGGTTATTCCAATCAGGCAAGTGTAGTGTCGCAGGCAGTTATTGCCCATAATCTGGGTATGCGGATTATGATCGATTTCCATTATAGCGATACCTGGGCAGATCCCGGCCATCAAATTAAACCAACTGCCTGGAATGCTTTTACACTCGCCCAGTTGAAAGACGCTGTTTACAACCATACTTACAGTGTAATGGATTCGCTAAAAGACAATGGAATTTATCCTGATTGGGTACAGGTGGGTAATGAGACGAACAATGGTATGCTCTGGGACACTGGAAAAGCCTCAGCCAGTATGGCTAATTATGCTGCACTGGTGAATAAAGGCTATGATGCAGTGAAGGCCGTTAGCCCAAACAGTAAAGTTATTATTCATGTTGCCGGAGGCGATAATTACGGTTCACTCCAGTTTATATATGATGGGCTTACAGGCAACGGCGGAAAATTTGATGTGATGGGATTGTCATTGTATCCCTCAAGTAGCAATACCTGGCAAGCAGCCAATAATCAGTGTTTCGTGAATATGAAACGGCTTGTCAACACTTATAACAAAGATGTGATGGTTTGTGAAATTGGCCTCAACTGGCAGGATTCGGTGAAATGCAGAGCGTATGTCGCGGACATTATCAACAAAACAAGGCATGTACCTAATGGTCGTGGTCTTGGCGTTTTTTACTGGGCACCAGAGTCTTATTCTCCGGTTACAACGTATCCAAAGGGAATGATGAACGCACAGGGAAGACCTAGTATATCAACAGAGGCGTTTCGTGATTCGGTTAATATGAATTATATACTTAATCCGGATTTTGATGAGCAGGGTCCGACTCACAATCCTGTTTCCTGGTATTGTACCAATGGCACAGCAAATACCAATGGGGCGTATACCGAAACAAGCGCTTATAACGGAAATTATCGGTTGAGCCATTGGAAAAGCACAGCCTATACTGTTAAAAGTTACCAGGTGGCCAGTGGAATACCAAATGGTAACTATACCCTCAGGGCTTATGTATTAAGCGGCGGTGGTCAGGATACTTGTCAGCTTATTGCAAAAGAGTATGGAGCCATTGGTGTTCAAAAAACAGCAGGTATTCCGGCAACTTCTACCTGGAAGAGAATTCAGATCAATAACATTGCGGTAACCAACAATAGCTGTAAAGTAGTTCTTTATAGTAAGGCCAATGCCGGAAACTGGTGTAGTTTAGATGGAGTAGAACTCTTAAAACAGTAAGGTTACAAACACGTTAATTCCCTTTGAAAAAAACAATCGAATCTAATCACCCTATTTAACAGCATGATGTTTAACGAATCCCACAAACGTGGCAAGTTGTACCGTCTTTTTCTGATCGTAGCTTTGTTATGTAGTTTTCAGCTGGCTGTGGCAACACCCCAGTTATCAGTAGCGGGCTTAAGCATTGATCATATGATCAAGCCGATGGGCATAGACCCAGGCTGTCCGCACTTTAGCTGGAAGCTGTACTCAACCTTACGGAACACCAAACAGACTCAATATCGCATCAGGATGAGTTATATTTCTGCAACGGGGAAGTGGAAATCCTGGATACAATCGGGTAGTGGAGAACAGTCCGTAGGGGTAGCGTATAAAGGGCAACCGCTGGCCACAGCTACCAGATACTACTGGCAGGTGCAGGTCTGGGATAATCATGGCAATGTCTCGCCATGGTCGGCAAGCAGTTATTTTCAAACAGGTCTTGATGAGCAGGATTTTAAAGCCGGGTGGATCAGCCCTGCAGCTGGCGATACTGCTGAAGCATGCCTGGAGTTCCGAAAGGAATTTCTGGCAGGCAGGAAACTCCGTTCAGCAACCATTTACATTTCTTCAAAGGGACTTTATGAGGCGCATCTGAATGGCAGACGGATAGGGAACCTGTACCTTACACCTGGTTGGACAGACTATAAAAATCGCATCCAATATCAAACTTATGACATTACCTCCTTCCTAAAAACTGGTGCAAATGCCATTGCAGTCTCTGTTGGTGACGGATGGTATCGGGGAAGAATTGGATTTCGGGGCCTGCGTAAGTTTTACGGCGATACACGGGCGCTGTTGGTCCAGATTGAAATGGTATATACCGACGGGCGAAAACAGCTCATTACCACTGATAAAAACTGGAAGTGCAAGTATGGGCCGATCTTAAGTTCGGGCATCTACGACGGAGAGATATTTGACAGCAGGCTGGCAGAGCCGGGATGGCGGGATGCTGGTTTTTTAGAAAACGCTACATGGGGTTCAGTAAAAGTATTGCCTAAGGGAGTGGAAAAGCTGGTAACAGTAAGCAGTCAGGGAATTACTAAAAATGAAGTGTTCCATGCAAGCAAATTGCTGGTTACTCCCAAAGGCGATACGGTGATAGATTTTGGGCAGAATCTGGCGGGTTGGGTAGTACTTCGCGCAAAAGGACCGAGGGGAACGAAAATTAAGCTACGCCATGCTGAGGTGTTAGATAAAGACGGAAATTTTTATACCCGGAACCTGAGAAGCGCCCGGCAGGAAAATACCTATATTCTGAATGGAGATGGGGTAGAGCAGTTTGAACCCCATTTCACCTTTCAGGGTTTCCGTTACGTGTGTGTATCGGGCTACCCAGGTAAAATTAATCTGGCTGATATTTATGCAGTTGCATTATATTCTGACATGGAAAAAACAGGAACATTTATCACTTCCGATTCACTGTTGAACAAATTGCAGCACAATATCCAGCGGAGCCAGCGCAGTAATTTTTTAGATGTACCAACGGACTGCCCGCAACGTGATGAAAGAATGGGATGGACAGCTGACGCCCAGGTCTTTGCGCGAACTGCTGCCTTTAATATGGATGTATTTGCCTTTTTTAGAAAGTGGATGAAGGATCTGAGCGGGACGCAACTTAAAAATGGTGTAGTACCCCTGGTTGTTCCAGACATACTTGCAGATAGACAGAACGGAGATGCGGGATGGGGAGATGCAGTAACAATTATCCCATGGGAAATGTATATGGCCTATGGAGATCAGGAAATACTAAGCGATCAGTTCAATAGTATGAAACGTTGGGTAGATTATATCTCTTCAGAGACGAAAGATGGGCTTTGGAATACCGGAGCACAACATGGGGACTGGCTTTTTTATAGTCCGGATGATGATAGTTTTGGCAGAGCGGCAGTAACCGACAGGTACCTGATTGCCCAGGCCTTTTACATACATTCTACCTCCATACTTGTGCGCACAGCAAAAGTATTGGGAAAGACAAATGAGGTAAGGATTTATCAGCAACTGCTTGATCATATCAAAAGCGCTTTTATCGCAGAATATTTAACAGCTAATGGCAGGCTGGCTTCAGATACACAAACGGCTTATGTACTCGCACTTCAATTCGATATTCTCCCTGAAAATTTGAGGCCGCAGGCTGCAGCGAGATTGGTATCCAATATTAAGAGTTACGGAAACCACCTCACTACCGGTTTTCTCGGAACCCCCTACCTCTGTCATGTGCTCAGCAGGTTTGGCTATACAGCAGTAGCTTATCAATTGCTGCTCCAGAAAACCTACCCATCCTGGCTATATCCGGTTACTCAGGGGGCAACCAGTATCTGGGAGAGATGGGATGGAATCAAAACTGACGGGAGTTTTCAAAGGGCAGATATGAATTCCTTCAATCATTATGCCTATGGCGCAATCGGTGATTGGATGTACCGGACTATTGCGGGGATAAGTCCTCAGGCAGAAGGTCCGGGATATAAAGTAATCAGGATTTGTCCTGAGCCAGGAGGAGGCCTTAGCAGTGCAGCTGCTGAACTTGAAACTGCCTACGGCAAGGTGAGCTCATCCTGGAAGATTAAAGGAGCGCTATTTACCCTACAGGTGGAGATACCTCCAAATACCTCTGCGAGCATAAAACTCCCCGACGGCAGGGAAACAGGTTATATCGGATCGGGTAATTATACCTTCGAGTGCCCGATCCGGTAATTTTATCAACGGTAACAGCGCTAGCTTTGGGTATCCTAATCGCTCTGGTATTCGCTGCTTTCAGGAATGGAAAACGAATTGTTTAAAGGAGCTATATTGTATCACTTTTAGTGAAACACACCTTATGTATCAATCTACACCACCAACCGGAAGCGTGAAAAGAAAAGTACTACCCAAGCCGGGTTCGCTTTCTGCCCAGATGTCTCCCTTGTGACGCGTGATGATCTCATGGGATAGGTATAGCCCAATACCAAGTCCTGAAATATTAGGCGAGGATTCGTCAATGCGGTAGAACCTCGTAAATATGTTTTTAAGTTTGTCATGGGGGATACCGGGTCCGAAATCCCTTACGCTTACGGTAATCCGCTCAGGAGAGCAGTCAAGGTTAACTTTAACCTGGTCGGCTAACGGGGCATACTTTACGGCATTAGTAAGCAGATTGATGATGACCTGTTCGATACGCTGGGCATCGCCGCTGGCCATGCAGGGCTTGGTATTGCTATGAAAACTAATGCTATGTTTAGGAGCTGAGTGTTGAATAAGTTCAATCGATTCCCTGATCACGGCCTCCAGGTCAAATGATTTAATGGAAAGCTGTAGCTTTCCGGCTTCAATCTTGGATATGTCCAGCAGGTCGTTAACAAGAGCGGTAAGCCTTTGCACCTGGTTGGATGCTTTTGCCAGGAATGTTTGCTGTTTGGCATCGAATGTCAACCGGTTTAAGATCTGAAGGTAACCACTGATGCTGGCCAGTGGTGTTTTGAGTTCGTGGCTGGCCAGTCCGATGAATTCATCCTTTTTGTCATTAAGTGCCTTTACTTCTTCAAAGAGTTTTGCGTTGTCCAGACTAATGGCCGCCTGGGCGGAGATGGAGCTAACGACTGTCTCATGTTCCTGGGTGAACTTTGCTGGTTCAGGATGCCCAAAGAACAGTCCGCCAATCACGTTCCCGTTTCTTGATACTACCGGCACAGCCAGGTAGCTAACCACAGGCAGATGCCCCTTTGGCATGCCATGATGAGGAGCATTTTTTCCGTATCTTTCATCCTTTGTGATGTCATCGACCCTGACTACGCCTTCTCCTGAAAAGGTAGGACGGAATACCTCCGTATTTCTGGGCATGCCGAACTTTTCGAAAGCTGCTCTGGGTGCACCGGAAAGGGTAAAGAGCATATAGGATTCTCCCTGTTCATCGGTCTTGTTGTAAAAAAAGGCGCCGAACGCTGCGCCGGTGAGTTCAGTGGTGGCATCAGTCACCTTTTGCAGTATTTTGTTCAGCTCCAGCTCTTCGGATATAGAGCCCATCACCATATTCATGATTTCCAGGCGCTCCGTATATTTCCTGGCCGTGTCCTGGACCTGCAGCTGCTCAGAAATGTCGCGGGCGATCTTTGAGGCGCCGGTAACATTTCCTTTAGGGCCAATAATAGGGGAGACTGTGATCGACAAGTGCAACTGCTTGCCATTTTTATCCTGTCTTATTGTTTCAAAGTGATCGACGTTGTTTCCACTGCGTATCTGCGAGATAATGTAGTCCTCTTCCTGTATACGTTCGGGTGGAATAATAATGGAAATGTGGCAACCGATAGCCTCGGCATCAGTATAACCGAAGGCCCGCTCTGCTGCCGGGTTCCAGCTGGTAATTATTCCCTCCAGGGTTTTTGATATAATAATGTCGTCGCTTGAATTCACCACTGCGGCAAGGCGTGCCTGTTTTTCAGCCAGGTCGGCCAGGCGCAATTCGTTCTGCTTTTCCGCAGTCACATCCAGTACAGAGCCGATGAACCTTTTTGCTTTTTTGTTTTCGTAGTAGACTTTTCCCTTTGCCCGTACCCAGCGCAAGCGGTGATCGGCCTGGCCGATTGTCCGATACTCCACGTCATATTCGCCGTTAGGGCTGCTTCCCGAGAGCAGTGCTTCGATGATGCTGGTGATTCTTTCCCTGTCATCCGGATGAAGTCCCTTTACAAAATCATTCTCATAGGTTACTGCATTTTGATGGGGCACACCAAAAAGCTCACGGCAGCGCCAGTCCCATTCCATGATTCCCTTTTCCAGATCCATGTCAAAGGTGCCAAGTTGTGCTGCGGTTTTTGAAAGTTGGATCTGTTCGTATGCTTTTTGCAACTCCAGCCGCGATTTTACCTGTTCGGTTACATTAACAGAAATGGCGAGTACACCAAGAATTGCGCCGAAAGGATCGCGATAGGCCTGGTATACAAAGTTCTGATAAACGGTGTCCTGTTTTCCGTGCCTCAAGAGTTGTACAGGTGTTTCATTAGCAGAAAAAGGTTCTCCGCTACGGTAAACTTCTTCCATTACCTGCTCCAGACCTTGTTCCTTTGCATCGGGAAGCGCCTCGAAGACTGGTCTGTTCATTACCGTGGCCCTCGGTTTTCCCCAGATATCGAGCATTGCTTCGTTCGCGATCTCAATAATAAACGCTGGTCCACGCAGCAGGCACATCGCTACGGGTGCCTGAAGGATCATGTTGCGGAAGTTTTGCTCGCTGAATTCTGCGTGTTGTTTGGCAAGGTTAAGATCGGTCACGTCGGCAGCGGTGTTCATTACCCCATATACTTTTCCGCTCTGGTCATATAGTGGGGTGAAGGAATAATTGAAATAAAATTCCTTCAATTCTCCTTTGATGAGCAGATTGACCCAGCTGTTACGGGTATGATAGGGAACACCTGTTGAGTAAACCTCCTCAAGTTTTTGGTAGATGCCAGAGTCTTTGAGCTCTGGAAGCAGCTCCGCATAGATTTTTCCAATCACATCATTTCCCTTACCCCATACATCGATTACGGCCTGGTTGGCCCGTGTGATGCGCATTTCATGCCCCTCGTATACCGCAATCGGGAAAGGTGCACTCTCAATGAGCGATATGATCTGTTGTTCGTTTCTGGTCTGGTTTTCATGTTCCATAAGCTGGGGAAGTGGTGGTCTGCTGGGTAAATCCTGGTTGGTCTGACTGATAAAACAAGGACTTTTAACTTTTGTTTACCAGCGCGCTGGCAAGTTTCAAAAGCTCGTCAAGATCAAAGGGCTTTGCAATAAATCCATCTGCTCCAGCTTTTTCCGAAAGCGCCTTCACATCATTGTTGGCCGAGATGTAGATCACAGGGATGTTTTTCAATTCTTCGTTAGACTTTAAGAGCTGAGTGGCCTTAATTCCGCCAATAGATGGGATCCAATTGTCCATCAGAATCAGCAGCGGCCGATGCTTTACTGCCATCTCAACTACAAGGTCGCAGTTCTGGAAACTGTGTACCTGCCAGCCGTCTTCCTCAAAAAGGAAGTTGAAAATATTCAAAAGGTCGGGGTCATCATCGAAGATAAGCACGGTTTTAGCATGATCCATGTACGAATATACATTGATTTTAATAAATTTTAAAAGGGAGTGACCGTGATAAATGTTGACAGCTTACAGGAGGCTATCAATCAGTAGAATAGGTTTCTAATGTGCTATTCGATGCTTATTCCGGAGATACGCCAACACCAATCCATTGATGGGGTTTATAGAGCTATTGCATCGCATAAACCTGCTTTCTCAAAACACTTACCACCACTACAGCTAATGCCAGTGTAAGATATAGGGTGTAATCGTCTATTGGGCAGTTGACTATTGTAATTGTTTTGATAATTCCGCATTTGCCTCCAGTTACGCAATTCCTGTACAATGCGGGAGAAGCATTATCTAAACTTGGGGTAAAACAATAGCTGGATAGTGCTGATGTTGCTGGTGTTGTAGAATAATTTTGAACAGTATAGTCATTGCAAATGGAAGTGGTTCCTAACGACGTTGTATAAATGCCTTCACTAACACGTGGATCTCCTGAAGCTTCATATATTACACAGCCGGTATAGGTTTGAGCCTGGGCTGTTAATGACAACAAAGTCATTATAGTTAAAAATAACAGGCTTATTTTGAACTTTAAACTGTTCATGATTTCTTTTTAATGCTTTTAGTTAAATTTTATATAACAGTTGAAAGCATTAATAAGAATAACGACGAGCGCAATTTACTGCATTTTTGCAGTTTCTAAAAAAGATAGTCGTAAAAGTTGTAAGGTGGTTCATCTGACCGTTTTACTCTTAATCCATCATTTTTTGCCAATCCCTATACTCATTTCAGTGATTTTTGATCCTACCAACCAGCTAGGACAATCCACTTATTCACCTGTTACGCTGAAAGCTCCTTTCTCATAACCATTGGCTGTAGATTGTAAATGGTCAGTTTTAATAAAACGAATATTTATCAATTGCCTGCGGATATCGCTTTAAAGCCCTCGGATATAAATTGTTCCTTGCGCTAGTCACGATGTATCCCGAATTTGCTGTCAACAACCCATACGCCAGGGTAAGTTGGCGGATTATCTATCAATATTTATTTAAAACAATTATGAAAAGTAACCGATTATTCGAAAAACGGATTGAGCTAAAAAATTGCCAGATTAATGGCGGAAGACTTGCTGAATCCAGCACAGTAACCTCGACAGCGACTAGCGGTGGTGGCTGTACAGACACCCAGTATGTGACTAAAAACGACTGTGGAGAACCAATCAGCGCCTGCACAGATTACGTTTGTAAATAAACCGTATAAACTTAGCTATAAATTAAGAAAAGACTTATGAAAAACAACAAAGCACTATTCGCAAAAAGAATTGATTTAAAAGACGCTCAAATCAATGGTGGCAAACTGGCCAGAACTTTTAGCTCATGTTCTACTTACACTTCAAGCAATTGTTGTAGTGACAGTGTCACCACGATGACCAACGATGAAGGTAAAGTACTGAGCCAAACCACAAGTACCTGGTAAATCTCACTCAACCAGAATGGGGGACTTCTGTCCTCCATTTGGTATCGTCAATTGCAAACAGCCGCTAATAATCTACCCAATTATGATATTAATTTTCTCGGTCAACGATGATTATTCAACCAGTAGGGTAATCAACTGGTTAATACATATGAAAAAGGCATTCATCCGGCTGAATGAAAATTCTGATGTAGAAATTATTTCGCTTACCACAGATGATTTTACCCTTAAAATTGACGGTAAAAGGGTGCATAGTGCGCAAATAACAAAAATATGGTACCGTAGGGGTGGGCTTTACCTGAGCAAAAACTTCAGCAGTGCACTGATCAAAGAATATCTGTCAAGTGAAATTGCCAGTCTGGTGCAGTACTTTTATTATGTGCTGGATAAAAAGCCGGCTATAAACAATTTCAGGACCCGCGACATCAACAAACTTCATTTGATGGATCTCTGCAAAAAATATGCTATTGCAGCACCAGCTTTTCTGGTTACCAGTTGTAAAAATACGTTATTAAATTTCTATCATCAGGAAAAACAACTGATCTCCAAACCCTTAACTGCGCCATTCAGCATGGTTGATTCGGATGATTTTGCTCATTTATCCTATACCGCAGAAATCACTTTAGCAGACATCAACGATCTGCCTGAGCAATTTGTCCCTACATTTTTCCAGAAAAATATTATTAAAGCTTACGAGATCAGGGCTTTCTATCTAAATGGTGATTTTTACGCAATGGCTATTTTTTCCCAGAACAATAAAAATACCAATGTAGATTTTAGAAACTATGATTACGGGAAACCGAACCGGTTGACTCCCTATCAGTTTCCCCGATCTTATGAACGTAAAATACAAAAATTATTGGACGCGATCGGACTCAACTGCGCTTCCTTTGATGTGGTTTATGCCCTGGAAGATCAACAATACTATTTTTTAGATCTCAACCCTATAGGTCAGTTTGGAATGGTTTCTAATCCCTGCAATTACCATCTGGAAAAGGAGATTGCCACAACGCTATAACATGGAAAAGATAAAATTTGAAATTCAGAACGGTAATGCACCTGTACACCTGAAATCTTTAATGAAAAAGGAGAAGCCTAAATACCTGATTAAAACCAGGAGCTCAAAATTATTCAATACCACCAACTTACAATTGGATCTTTTCTACAAATCGCCGCTATGAACAAATTATTTTTAAGAAACCAATTGTGTATTCCTGTTAGCGGTTACAATAGGGCAATAATTTACGATCTGCTCAGAAAAGATTATTTTTTTATCCCAAACGAGTATCATGCCATTTTGGATACCAACAACTTTATTCAGTTTTCTAAAATTAAGGATGCCGGAGAAAGACAGGAGCTGATCAGTTTTTTAATGCAGGAGGAAATTATATTTGAACTTTCCGATGCTGATCAACAGAAACGCTTTATTCCCCTCGACAGGAATCTATATACACCCAATCAGTTAAGCAACCTGATTATTCATGCCAATATCGATGAAAGTTTCCTGGATTTTTTGGATGGAGAATATTTAATGAATATTTCCATCATCGCAACTGAATTAAGCGCAGATCTGTTCAGGCTGTTTAAGAAAATTGCCACACTCGAAATCGATGGCATTTACCTTTACATCGAAAATTTTAACGCTGAGGTTTTCGAAGAATATTGCGAAGCTTTCAGGTTTCATCCGCTGATTTTTTCAGTCAACTTTTTCAACACAGTGGTAGGGGAGAAAACCAAGTTGATCGACAATATATATTACAATTTTTTTGAGGAAAGCTTTGCAGATTACAGCAGCAGGCTAACCTTTGATAAACTCGATATAAACAGTGAGCATTTTTTTGAGGCTTACAATTACCATTCTTATTATTTTGGAAAGATCTACATTGATGCTGCAGGCCATATTAAAAATGGTTTAAACAATACAATAAGTTACGGACATATAGCCTCCCTCAGCAAAGCACAATTTTTAACGATTATATCCTCGGCAGAATTTCGGGAACTGGGGCGTATCAATAAAAATGATATGCTGGTGTGCAAAGACTGTGAGTTTAGATACATGTGCGTGGATAGTCGGGTTCCGCTTAAGGGTGATGGAAAATGGTATCATGCCACCGAATGCCGGTATAATCCATATTTATCCAGGTGGGATGATGAAACAGGCTACCGAACTTTAAGCGATGCCGGAGTGGCCGTTTCTGCAGCCGGAATGGCCATTGATCAAGAGAAATTAACTCAGGAATTTGAAAATGCCTGGTCTGTTTAATATGAAGTCGTTCCCATTTTATAAACAACCCGACAGTAAAGATTGCGGTCCTACCTGCCTGCGGATTATTGCTAAATACTATAAGAAAAGCATCCCCTTACAGCAGATTAGAACGCTTTCGGAGACAACCAGAGAAGGAAGTGGTTTGTTTGGCCTCAGTAATGCTGCCGAAAATTTGGGGTTTAGGACCCTGGGTGTTAAAATAGATTTTAATACGCTGCTTGCAGAAGCGCCTTTGCCCTGCATGGTGCACTGGAATAAAAACCACTATGTAGTGGTTTACAAAATTGACAGCGCACAAAACGTTTATGTATCAGATCCCAGTTACGGCTTAATTAAATATAGCAGGGCCGAATTTATAAAAAGCTGGATCGGTGAAAATGCGGATGTACGTACCGAGGAAGGCATTGCACTTATTCTGGAGACTACCCCAGCATTTTATAAAAGTGAATTTGATGCCGAAGAAAAGAAAGCAAGTTTTTCTTTTTTATCCAAATATCTGCTCAAGTATAAGTCACTGATTCTCCAGCTCATTATTGGTTTATTGGCAGGAAGTATATTGTCGTTGATTTTTCCTTTTTTAACCCAAAGTATTGTTGATGTAGGCATCCAGAATCAGGATATCAATTTTATATACCTGGTCTTACTTGCCCAGCTTATGCTTTTTCTAGGCAAAATGGGTATAGAAATTATCAGGAGCTGGATTATGTTACATCTCTCTGCACGCATCAATATCTCCATCATCTCAGATTTCTTCATTAAGCTCATGAAGTTGCCCATCAGCTTTTTCGATACCCGGATGACAGGTGATATTATGCAAAGAATTAACGATCACCACAGGATAGAGCAATTGCTGACCAATTCATCGCTCAACACCCTGTTCTCGATGGTTAACCTCATTATTTTCAGTGTTGTTCTGTTGATTTACGATTACCGCTTGTTTATCGTGTACTTAATTGGTGCAATTTTATATGTCGGCTGGATCAGTTTTTTCCTTAAAAAGAGAAAGGAATTAGACTATAAAAAGTTCTCTCAAACTGCACGCGAACAAAGTAAGGTCATCGAACTCATCAATGGCATGCAGGAAATAAAACTGCACAATGCAGAGAAGCAAAAAAGATGGGATTGGGAATTTCTACAGGTCAAATTATTCAAAGTGCAGATAAAATCGCTTTCTTTAGAACAATGGCAATCTGTTGGCGGTGGTTTTATCAACCAGATCAAAGATATTTTGGTCAGTTTTCTGGCTGCAAAACTGGTATTAAGTGGAAACCTGACCCTGGGGATGATGCTCTCTGTACAGTATATTATTGGTCAGCTCAATGCCCCATTACTGCAATTAATTGATTTCATCAGGCAGGCCCAGGATGCCAGAATATCGTTGGAACGCTTGGGAGAGATTCATGACAAGGAAGACGAAGAGCATACCAGTGAGCAATATGCTACAGAAATACCCGAACAAAATATTGAGCTGAGCAACCTTTCTTTTAGGTATACTGGTTCAGAATCCTTTGTATTCCAAAATCTAAACCTCACTATTCCATTCCAAAAAACAACCGCAATTGTTGGCGCTAGTGGGAGTGGAAAAACGACGCTGCTAAAGTTATTGACCAAGTTTTATGAACCAAGTTCAGGTGAGATTAAAATAGGAAATACCAGCATGAAAAACATTTCGCCCAGGTTTTGGCGTCACCATTGTGGTGTTGTGATGCAGGAAAGTTATGTGTTTGATGATACCATTGCCAATAACATTGGTATTGGTGAGGATGTTATCGATAAAGAAAAACTACGCAGGGCCATTAATATTGCCAATATTAAAGATTTTATAGAAAGTTTGCCCTTGAGCTACAATACCAAAATTGGTAATGAAGGCTTAGGCGTAAGCGGTGGTCAAAAACAGCGGCTGTTTATTGCAAGGGCAGTTTATAAATCACCAGACTACATCTTTTTTGATGAAGCTACTAGTGCATTAGATGCCAATAACGAAAAAATCATCATCGAAAACCTGGAGCAGTTTTTCAAAGGAAAGACCGCAATTGTTATTGCGCACCGATTGTCTACCGTAAAACATGCCGATAAAATTATCGTATTGGATAAAGGAATGGTCGTGGAAGAAGGCAATCATAACGAACTGGTCTCTAAAAGGGGGGAGTATTACCGATTAATCAAAAATCAACTGGAACTTGGAAACTAAAAAAGACCTGCTAGACGATATAGAACTGCGTTCAGAAAGTGTTCAGGACGTATTGGCTGAACCTCCTCATTGGATGGTCCGTTGGGGAAATGTGATCGTATTTTGCGCAATTTTGATGATCTTGATGATGAGTTATGTGATCAGATATCCTGAATTTGTACCCGCTACCATTATTGTAACCTCACACCATCCACCAGAGCGGCTTCAGGCAAGAACGGATTCTAAAGTTGAAAAAATATTCATCAAAGATCACCAGAAGGTGCGCAAAAATGAGGTATTAATGGTTTTACAATCTACAGCCGATTATAAAAACATGCTTGAATTAAAGAAAATTGTGGATGCTACATCATCAGCCCGACTATTTTCATTTCCGCTTCAAAAAACATCAGGTTTTAATTTAGGAGAATTACAAGGCGACTACAATGCTTTTGCAAAAGCATTTCAGGATGAAAAATTGTTTACAAAACTCCGCCCGTACACGCCTGAGCATATCGCTGCTGATCAAAATATAGTCGAATACAGAGGAAGAATTATATCGTTAAAGCAACAAAAGGATTTGGAACGGGCTAGGTTCGAGCTCACGACAAAAAATTATCAGCGCGCACAAAAACTCTTTGGTTTGAAGGTTATTTCAGCCATAGAATTCGAGAACGAAAGAATTAAATTTTTACAGGCGCAACAAGGTTTAGAAAATATCAATATTTCCATATCTCAGGCAGAAGAAGGTATCTCAAATTTTAATAAAACAAAAAGTAGTGCTATCATAAACACCGAAAAAGACAAAATCGGTTTTGCTTCTCAAACGCTGCAACTGTTTGAACAATTAAGAAAGTCATTAAAGCAATGGGAACAGGATTATCTCCTTGTTTCTTCAACAGACGGCATGGCCAGTTTTCAGCAGTTTTGGGGAGAAAATCAGTTTGTGAAAAAGGGGGATGCGATTTTATCTATTTTGCCCGACAATAACAAAAAGCTGATCGGGAAGATGTTGGTTTCAGCCACTAATTCAGGGAAGATCCATCCAGGAGCCAAAGTGCTGATCAAATTAGAAAATTATCCTTTTCAGGAATATGGTATTGTAGAAGGAAGGGTGCAAAACATATCTTTGACCCCTGATGCCGAAGGAAATTATTATGTAGATGTTATGCTCCCTAAAGGATTGAAAACTTCTCATCATGAAAGTTTGATTTTTGACAAGGAGCTAAAAGGTAAAGCAGAAATCGTAACACATGATTTAAGGTTGATTGAAAGGGTGTTTTATCAGTTCAGAAAACTTTTAAGGTATCAGATCGATTAGAATTAGCGGATAGTAAATAAAATAATTTGATTAATGAGGAGTAGATTAACCATATATGTTCATCTTCTGTTTTGTGGAATCCTGGTATGCAGTGCGTGCAAAAATAAAGAGGGAAAGGCTAAATTACAGCATCAGAACAGCCAGGGGGCAAGTGTAGCGAAGGATTCTTTGGCTGCGATTTTAGCCTTGGATACCTTATCTAACGAGGCCTTCAAAAGCGCAGTTTATCAGGAGAACAATCTCATTAAAGCTAAACACGATCCTGTTAGTTCCTATCTTCACTATTTTAAAGCAAGAAAATATCTGCTGGAAAAGAGACCAGACAGTGCCCTGCTTGAATTTAAGCAGATGAAAGGCAAAACCCCTGATGATGCGGTAGAACTTTTGAAAACTTACAGCATCCTAAGTCTGAGTTTCGGAGATGGATTACTCGTCGAATCAAGCGTAATGGAGAAAATAATTTCTGCCATGAAGATTGCGGAGCGGGTTCACAGCCCTGTCACTTACCGTTTTTACGATTTGCTGGCCAAGGCATATTTTCAAAATAACAATGAGAAAGAATCGCTCAAATACTCGGTGCTCTATTATGAAAATCATCCATACAAAACGCATGCAGTTGTTCAACAACGGTATTATGATATTTGTTTTCTGCTGGCAGCCAGACTAAATGACGATCAAAAGATGAAATTTTATAATGGTAAGGCTCACGAACTGGCTGCTAAAGTTGGCGATAGCCTTGCTATAGCCCGTTCTTACAATAACGAGTCTCAGATTTATGCCAGACAGCATCAGAATGAAAAAGCGGTGGAGTTTAGCAGGTTATATTTCAATTACCTCAAAAAACACAACAACCTGAACGACATCGCTTACAACAATTTGGCGACGGCTTTTATCCGGAATAAGCAGGCCGATTCGGCTATCAAATATTATCTGGAAGGTATTGAACGCGAAAAGAAGAATCAGTTTAAAAAACAAAACGGGCGGTACTACCAGGGACTTAAGGAGGCTTATCAACACAAAGGAGATTTTGTACGTGCTATGGGGGCCGCAGATTCTGCTTATACAATAGAACTCAGAAATTATCAGGCGATTGAAGCAGTTAAAATTGCTGATCTGCAGGAGAAATACGAAACGGAGAAAAAGGATCAAAGCATTCAGAAACTAAATGAGCTTAACAAGTCAAATGAGGCCGCTATAAAGCAGCAACGCTGGACACTTGTTTTACTTACCTTGGTTTTTCTGGCTATTTTTCTATTCTTTTATTTTATTTACCGTCAACAACGTTTAAAAGAGAAAAACAGATTGCTGCAATCTGAGAACCAAAGGTTAAACATCGAACAAAAGTTATTGCAAACCCAGTTAAATCCACATTTTATATTCAATGCAATTGCCAACCTGCAGAGTTTAATCACTTCAGGCCATGTGGATGAACCGGTTTGTTATCTCAATTCATTTTCGAGTTTGCTGCGTGGCGTTTTAGAGCAAAACCGAAAGGATTTTATTGAGCTTGGTGAAGAATTAAATACCTTGACCAACTATATCCGGCTTCAGCAAATGCGGTATGAAGGTGAATTTGATTACCAGATAATTGTAGATGAAGATTTAAACCCTCAACGGGTACTTATCCCGCCAATGCTGATACAACCTTTTGTCGAAAATGCCATAGAACACGGTTTAAGACTGATCAGCCATAAAGGCATGTTGAAGATCTCATTTAGTAAGGTTAACAGGATGTTATTGATTAAGGTAGATGACAACGGTAGCGGAATTGTGAATCATCATACAGAAAAACAAAATAAGCAGTCCCTGGCCCAGATTATCCTGAGAGAGCGTTTGGCATTGCTTTTTTCATCACGTGGTGAACGTGCTGAATTTACGGTTAATGATAAAATAGAAGGGCAGGGCGTAATTGCTGAAATCACGATACCTTTAATTGAAGAATAGAAGACGATAAAATGAAGTTATATATCCTTGAAGATGAAGTGCGAATTATGCAGCATATTTTGCAGATTGTAAAGAAAATCAGTTATCTTGAAATTGTAGGTTTCACCGATAGGGTATCGACAGCTTTGGTGGAAATCCCCAGCCTGGTACCCGATATTATTCTTGCAGATATCCGGCTGAAAGATGGCGACAGCTTTCAGCTTTTCGATGAAATTGGAATGAAGGATTTTCAGGTTGTTTTTCTAACGGCTTATGATCAGTATGCCATTCAGGCCTTGAATTTAGGCGCGTTTGGTTACCTGTTGAAACCGATAGATGAAATTTCTTTAAGCGCAGTTATTAATAAATGTTATCATCATCAGGAACAGGAACGGTTTAGTCAACAGCAATTGGCCATCGCTAAAGCCCATTACCTTGCGCAAGGATTAGGTGCAACCAGACGCATAGCACTAAAAACTTTTGAATACATTGAAATTATTGCGATAGACGATATAGTGGTTTGTAAGAGTGATAAAGGATATACCACTTTCCATTTAATTGATGGAAAAGAGATTCTGGTTTCTAAAGGACTAAAGGAATATGAAAATTTATTAACCCCATTCGGATTTTTGAGGTGCCATCAATCTTATATGGTAAATTTCAAATACGTTAAAAAGTTTTACCGGGAGGGTTACCTGCTGATGCAAAATAATGAGCAGGTATTGGTTTCGAGCAGGAAAAAAGAAGAAGTTGTGAAATATTTGGAGAATATTGCCTAGTTAAAATACAGATATGATCAAGGCTCTTTCGAGCCTTGATCAATATTTTTACTCAGCCGCTGCCTCAGCGTTTACTGCACTTACCGCAATTTCGGTGAGCGCTACGTCTGTTGCTTTCTCATTCTCTAAGGTTTGTCCTAAAAGTTCAGCTACATCTGAACGATCCATGTTTTCAGCGAATACTTTTAAGGTTCCGTAGGTAGCAATTTCATAGTGTTCTACTTTCTGTGCGGCAAGGATCAGGCCTGCGTCACGGATCATTGTGCCCGCATCAGTATCTTCGATGATGCCGTTTGCTTCTTCAAGCAACCCTGCCATGGCATCACATTTTTTTGCTGCCGGTTTCTCATCCAGTAATCCGAATACCTGTTCCAATGTGTCAATATGGGTTTGGGTTTCCTGAGTATGTTTTTCAAAGGCTGCAGCCAATTCTGGGCTGGTGGCAGCCTTTTTCATTTTAGGTAACGCTTTTACCAGGTGTTTTTCAGCCCAATAAATATCCTTTAACTCGTCAATAAAGAATTCGTGGAATTCACCAGGTTCAATTTTACCTGTGGTATTGCCAGTGGTTTTTTTTGTTGCAGTTTTGCCGCCAGTTTGAGGGCTTGCTGCTTTTGTTGAAGTTGCCATATTTGCTAATGTTAAGTTATCTTTTATATAGGTATCAACCTGAGGGACAATAGAATAGTTTGATAAATCGAGTAAACAGGTAGTTGGCCTTTTGTTAACAGGTATTTATTACATCTGATGTTAGTTACCTGTTTTTACCTTATTCATCAAAACGGAAAACAATTGTGCTGTTAATCGTATTTTTACTAAAACAGCAACCATGAAGAAGGATGACCTTATACCCACCCAGCAGATTGGTCAGCAGAGCGACGCTGAAGAAGAAAAGATATTTCCTTCTCCAATGGAGGCTATTGCTGCCTACCAGAAAGCTGTTGACCGCCTCCTTGATATAAACGAATGGCACCATATCTCCACTATTGAAGCGAGCCGTTTTAAACTGATCGACAGTTTCGGAAATGAACTCGATAGAGCGGCCCGGGAAAAAGATTACATCCGTATCGATATCCCCGGTTTGGGAACTTCGGTAGGCATTGGTTATGACTGGGTTTCTATCGAACACATGGAACAGTATACGAATACCAATCTGGATATTGATTTTACGCTTTTCGTGGCGAGACCCAGCAGGGTTCCTGGTCTTGAAGAAAATAAAACTGCCCACTTTTTTTCTGACCGTGCTACTTCTACCTTTATTGTTTTCCGCAGTGGCAATGTGCTGAGCGCCGAGGTACATGGGCGTAATGAGGTACCTAATACGGAAGGTCTGGGACTGCTCGATCAGGCCAGGAACCTGGTGGTAAATGGTGGAAGCGCCATTGGCCTGTCCTTTACCCAATGGCATCTACTGGTTTCAGGAATATTGTCTTAAGTTATCCACTGCTTAGCTATTTTATTCGCTTAATGGGGAGCTCAAATCGTTAAGATGTATAAATTTCTGGAAATTGAATGGCACGATCTAAAACTTTATGGAATGTGGCGTGTTGTTTAGCATATGACTATTCCGACAATCCAGCGCAGCTTTGTCCCGATTGCGTCAATTCATAATGAAAAAAATAATTTTAGCCGAAGATCACAAAGTCATCAGGGACGGACTTAAAATGCTTCTGGAATCTACCAACGAATACCAGATTGTTTTTACCGCAGGAAATGGTCAGGAGGTAATTGATGCCCTTGATCAGGGCTGCCAGGCAGATGTGATTGTCTCCGACATCGGAATGCCTGTAATGGATGGTATAACCATGGTAAAGGTTCTTAAGGATAAGGGTTTGAACATTCCTGTTTTAATTATTTCCATGCTTGATGATGAATCACATCTTTACCAGGCCATGGGTGCAGGTGCAATGGGCTTTCTTACAAAATCTGTCACTTCAAAAGAACTGTTTTTTGCAATCTGGAAGATTTTTACAGGTGAGCGCTATATCTGCTCATGCCTTTCGATTAATTTGCTCGATAAGATGATCGAAAAATCACTTCCGGCATCCATTGACATACAAGGATCAGAATTTTCTTCAAGGGAAATTGAAATTCTTCAACTGATCGGGCAGGGGCTGACCAATTCGGAAATGGCAGATAAACTTTTTATTTCCCGAAGGACTGTAGAAGGTCACCGTCAGAGTCTGATTGATAAAACTGGTGCTAAAAATACAGCTGTACTCATGCGGTTTGCCTATAGCAAGGGTATACTTAACTGATGTGTTGCTGCTTTCACCATTTAGGCAGAAGAAGATTTCATATTTTTATTGAAAAGATCTAATGGATTATATTTAGGTATTATTATTTATAAAACGCGTATTTTCCGCACTGGCTCAAGGTAATTGGAACTTGTTATTTTGACCCGGTGTATAAAAAACTGGAAAGAAGTGGTATTGGCTACTTTCCAGTTTTTTCGGTTTATGACTGGTATTGTTTGAGGTATTTTTTAAGCAGTATCCGGGCCTCGTGGATATAGGTTTTAACAGTTCCCAGTGGCAGTTGCATCTCATCTGCAATTTCATGGTACTTGTAACCTTCAAAGTAGCGGATAAATGGCGCAGCATATTTTTCGGGCAGCATGGATAAGGCCAGATTGATATCTTGCATGGCAAAACTACCAACCGAACCATTTGTGGTCGCGCTATAATAAAGATTGGCCGAAGTAATCTCTTCTTCCTGAACGGTGCGGTCGCGGTTTTTTAGGCTTTTTTTGTAATTGTTGATGAAGGTGTTCTTCATAATCACGAAAAGCCATCCTTTAATGTTCGTACCGTCTTCAAACTTAGAGACAAAACGTGTCGCCTTGAGCAGGGTTTCCTGTAGCAGGTCGTTCGCGTCTTCCGGATCCCTGGTGAAATTAAGCGCATGCGATCTGAGGGAAGATGCATGAAAGCTGATGGTCTCGCTGAATTCTTTCTGTGTCATAAGTCTTTGTTTTAGCGTGTAACTATAAATTACAAAAGCTATACCACATGAATTCCGCTTTTGCATCAGGTTATGGTGTAGTAAGTAGATTTCGCAAACGCCGTATTTTTACCTGTTGCTACCTGTAATTGATGGTGACCTCTCGATACCTGTATTATGGCTGCAGTAGAAAATAACCTACTGAAAAGTATTCTATGTACAACTGCAGCACTTACAAAGAAATATACCATGGGATGCATGATCAGGGGTGAGGGAAACAGACCTGGTGATCAGCATTAAAACGATGGAAAAAGTACAGGTAACTATCCAGCGTTGAGAACAAGAATAAATAACTATCCAGCGAATCTCTTCACTGGAAGTTTGGAACAAATTACTGGCGATTGGTTCATCTCGCTTTTCTCAACATGGGCCGTAAAACAGGGGAACTGCCAGATTGAATTTCTCCGATAACTTCGAAACCATGACGCTGATATAATGGAATATTTCTGGGATTGGAAGATTCAAGATAGGCAATTAATCCACTACTGTCGACATTCCTGAGTGCTTCAGTCATCAATGCAGCGCCTGTACCTGCACCCTGATGTGCGGGATCGACACCTATCATTGGTAAGTACCAGTGCGGTGCTGTCGGGTGAAATTTTTCCATTTGTTCAATAATGCTGGACATATCTTCTTTTATCCTGTCGTCAGTATGCTCATCGAACAACCTGGATAAGGTTTCTTGATCGGATTCAACACCCGGTGGCAACCATAGCGCAGCGCCTGTGAAACCATCGGCTACATAAGCCGTTCCCTGCTCAAATGCATTTCCTCCGAAAGCCATCGTGATTGAAGCGAAAACTTCCAAATATTTTGCAGGATCAGGGAACGACCACCTGGCCATCGGGTCGGTGCTGAATGCCAGTGTCAATACTCCTGAAACATGGACCTGATCTTTTACCGAAGCCTTTCTTATGACCATATCACCATCATTTTTAACCTTCCGTTGGCAAATTGGTTATCTTTAAGTTTAACCAATCGATTATCTTTCAGTCTTTTATGAGATCAACAATTAACATTATCGGTTTGTTTTAATTGCAAATGCGGGAAAATGGAATAGGCAAGACTTTCACTGATGTATGATGAAACATCTGGTTCAAGTAAATAGTAATCGCAATTCAATGGGTAGGTCGTAAAAAAGGATTGCTGGCGTTTCTTTCCATAAATACTTTGCGGTATGCGCTGGGCGATATACCCTGATGAATTTTAAATTGCCTGTTAAAATAAGAAACATTATCAAAGCCACAGGCGTAACATATATCTGTTATGTTATATTCTTTCCCCATCAATAACTTGGCGGCATGGCTGATTCTGATCTCATTTACAAACTGCGAGAAGGTTTTGTGGGTGCTTCTTTTAAAGTAACGGCAAAAAGCTGCTTTGCTCATACAGGCCATGGAAGCCGCCGAACTGATATCAATATGATGGTGATGGTTCTCAAATACATAGTTGAAAATGGAAGCCAGTTTGTTAGAATCACTTTCCTTGTACCTTATTTTTCTGACATCGTCAGTGAGCAATAAAGCTTCTTCGCTACTGCGCAGACATAATTCTTCCAGTACCTGAAGCAACAGAATCAGGTTCCGCATTTGCTGGTCGGGTTGGAATTGGAAGAACAGTGCGTTAAGAGAAGGTGCCCCGTTACTGAATTTGATACCATAAGCCGATTGTTCTAACAACTCTTTTATCTTTCTTAGCTCCAGTCGTTCAAAGAAATCCTTTCCCATAAAATCTGCCGTGAATTGCACGATTATGGCATGCACTTCTTCAGGTGTATCCTTAGGTAATTTATCATTGGAAAAACAATGCACCAGTCCCTGTCCGAACATAAAAATCTCTCCTTCGTTATAGTTCATCACTTTGTTACCCACATACACATGCCCTGAACTTTTCACAATCAGAATAATTTCATATCCGTGATGAAAATGAAAAGTATTGGTGAACCGTGGCTGACGGTATTCCTTAATGGCAAAACTGGCATCCTCAGGTGTAGATATGTGTCGGTAAGAAGCTTTCATATGCTGTATTTTAGTACCATTAATTAGTTTTGAGAGCGGAAATTTTGAATTAAGGTAAATATAGTATCACAAATTAGCAAATGAAGTATTTTTATTTCAACCCAAATCTGGATATGTTTGTTATGTAGGCTTTACTAAGCATGGCCTGTAATAAACCTGACCAAATTTTATATCACTCGTTATGGAACTCGCGATACACAATTGGATGCGTGCTGAAACGATAGAAACCACAATAAGAAGGGTTTCTGCTATCGGATATACCCGACTTGAAATCGCGGGGACCCCGGATCAGTACAACACCAAAGACCTGAAAAGATTAATGAAAGAACATGGGCTATCCTGTTGGGGCTCAGTAACGTTGATGTTAGGGGAACGTAACCTGCTGGCACGCAATGAGGCGCAACGTGCAGCTTCTGTGCAGTATGTTAAAGATGTAGTGAATATGGTGAAAGAGCTGGATGGTCATATGGTTTCAGTGGTTCCGGGTACAGTTGGAAAGATTGTGCCAGATGGACGGCCTGAAGAAGAATGGGCCTGGGCAGTGAATTCGATGAAGGAAATATATGAGTACAGTGAATCCGCTGGAATCTCCTTAGGCATAGAGCCTATTAACAGATTTGAAACCTATTTCATTAACCGAGCAGAGCAGGCGCTGGCCCTGGCGGCAGAAGTTGGCCCAAACTGTGGCGTTTGCCTTGATACCTTTCATATGAATATCGAAGAAAGGGATATGTTTGAAGCGATTAAAATGGCAAAAGATAGATTGGTAGGTTTTCATGTAGCCGATAATAACAGGATGGCCCCCGGCATGGGAAATCTCGACTGGCAAAAGATTGTTGATACCCTGCATGAAGTAAATTATAAGGGTGCACTTTCTGTAGAGTTCTGTTCGCCGTTAGACCGTACACCGGCAAATCCTTACCCCGGCTCAATTGATGAAAAACCTGAAAATCTTAGCCCTGAACAGGAAAAGTTCCTGATAGATCATGGCAGTTCTTCTGTTACAGATGCATTTTATACCATGCTTACCAAAGCATCCTATCATACTTTATCAAAGCTCATCTAAACACAAGAATCAAATAAATACGGGTAAAAAATAGGCCTACGAGAGATTAATAACCGATAAAAGATATCCTAATGAAAATAACGAATGTAGAAGCATTTTGGTTGCGTTGTCCAATTCCTGAAGCAAAACAGCATGTTTCAGACTATGGATTGCTCACCAGCTTTGACATGACCCTTGTAGTCATCACCACCGATTCTGGATTACAGGGATTTGGTGAAGCCAAAGCCGCAGTAGGCTCATGCGGAATATGTGCTTCCATTGTAAATTGTATTGAAAATGAGCTGAAGCCCATGTTGCTTGGCAAATCTGTGAAAAATATCACCCGCCTTTGGGAAGAAATGTACAACGGGACAAGAGACCATTACGCCTTATCAAGGGGAAGAAAATTTCCAATCCTTGGCAGGAGGGGACTTACCATATCCGCAATGAGCGGCATTGATACCGCATTATGGGACCTGAAGGGGAAAATGCTGAATGTCCCTGTAACCGATCTCCTGGGTGGCGCCTGCAGAACGAAAATGCCCGCTTATGCGAGTGGAGGCTGGGCGGATGAGCAAAATATAGGCGAACAGCTGATGGGCTACGTGAATAAGGGATTTAAAGGGGTGAAGATGCGTGTTGGGGTGATGGATGATACCGTGCAGAAAAGTATAAACAGGGTAAAGGCTGCAAGGGCTGCACTAGGGCCGGATATCAAATTGATGGTAGATGCACATGGAACCTTCAGTGTGCCTGAAGCAAAGCAATTTTGCAGAGGCGTAGAAGACTGTAATGTGTATTGGTTCGAAGAGCCCATCAGTCCTGATAACCGGAAAGGAACTGCAGAGGTGAGAGCTGCTACCGATATACCCATCGCCGCAGGCGAAAGTGAGTTTACCAGTTTTGATATCCATGATCTCTTACAGATAAGGGCGATAGATGTGGTACAACCAGATGCGGCTATCATTGGAGGCATTTCGGAGGCCATGCGGGTAAGCCATCTGGCCAGTGTGCATCAGGTGGAGCTGGCGCCCCATTGCTGGGGTTCTGCCTTTTCTTTTATGGCAGGCTTAACCGTGGCATTTGCTTCGGCTTCCGCAACCATTATTGAGTTCTCCCTGGGTGGAAACCCTATGATGTACGATCTGGTGAACGAACAGATCGCTGTTGTAAATGGTGAGATCAGCGCACCCACCGCCCCGGGATTGGGCCTGACCCCTAATTGGGATTTTGTGAAACAGTTTAAGCAATCGGTTTAGATCATTACGTATGGCAAAAGCATTAAAAATTAACCATGTTACACTCATAGTAGATAACCTGGAAAAAGCAGGCGAATTTTACACAAAGGAACTCGGTCTTGAACCACTCGCCGCTTTTCGGTTCGATTATCCGGTGATGTTTTTCAAATTTAACGATGAACAGCAGTTGCATATTTCGGAATGGGAAGACCGTACTTCATTTCGCGGGCATATCTGTGTACAGGTAGACGATTTCAGCAGCATCTTTTTTCGCATGAAAGAACTGAACGCTATTGATGTAAATCCCTGGGGAAAAGTAAGAAAGCTACCTGATGGTGCCATGCAGATGTTTGTGCGTGATCCTGCTGGTAACCTGGTAGAAATTTCTTCTATACCAGGAGCCGAGGTGGATGACCGTATCTTTAAAGATGAACTGTATGAAGAGGGCTTGTATATTTCAAAAAGGAATGATTTCAGAGGATTCAAATCAGACGACGCGACCTTATATCATCACAAGCCATGAGGAAAAACGTATTGCTATTGGAAACTATCGCAGAAGAAGCATTAGCCCTCTTGCAGGAAACTGTGAATGTATTCACAGGATATGATGAAGCCGGATTAAAAGATACGCTGAACAATGTGGAAGTACATGCGATTATTACAAGGGGAAAAAAACACATAGATAAGGCCTTGATGGACGCTTGTCCGCATTTAGAAGTAGCAGCCAGATGTGGTGTTGGCCTGGATAATGTGGATGTGGACGAAGCAAGCGCCAGAAAGATCAGGGTGATCAATGCCCCGGGCAGTAACGCGGCGACCATTGCAGAGCATACGCTCGCTTTAATGTTGATGTTAATGCGCGATATGCACAGTTCAGTAATTCATGTTAAACAGAATAACTGGAACTGGCGCAATCAATATGCTGGTGATGAGTTGAATGGCAAAACCCTTGGCATACTGGGATTGGGGAATATCGGAAAACGGGTAGCCAAACTGGGAG
The DNA here is from genome assembly GCF_056490665.1 of Pedobacter folensis. Taxonomy (NCBI): domain Bacteria; kingdom Pseudomonadati; phylum Bacteroidota; class Sphingobacteriia; order Sphingobacteriales; family Sphingobacteriaceae; genus Pedobacter; species Pedobacter folensis. The sequence continues at coordinate 1,516,288 of NZ_JBWJIF010000001.1, read as the reverse complement.
ATGCCTTCGGCATGAAAGTGTTGTGCTGGAGTAGGTCGGTACAGGACCTGCCTTTGGACGAAGTATTACAGCAATCGGATGTAGTAAGCCTTCACCTGCCTTTAAGCAATGAAACCAATGAGATCATCGGCGTATCGCAACTGGCATTAATGAAACCAAAGGCATTTCTGATCAATACGGCAAGGGGGGCACTGATAGATCATGTAGCACTTCTTGACGCATTGAACGCAGGGACTATTGCTGGTTTTGCTGCAGATGTATTACCAGATGAACCGCCTCTGCAGAGCCTAGCCGTTGTACAACACCCAAATGCACTTGTTACGCCGCACGCTGCCAGTCTTACTGCATCCACATACAAGCAGATGTGCCTGCTTACCATAAGGAATGTATTGTCAGTACTTGCAGGTCAGCAACCAGATTTAAATAGTATATATAATCGAAACGCGTTTATATGATAATCACTAAATTCTTATAAAGATGAATACTTTTTGTGTGGGTTTATTGTTAACCCTTAGTACCGTATTATTCTCTACGCCATCTTCTCAAAAGACTAAAAAGCCGCTTGTTGTTTTTGTGTGCGGAGACCATGAATATAGCGGTGAAGAAACCCTTCCCATTATTGCAGCAGAACTGGAAAAAAACTATGGCATGAGGACTATTGTACTCAAATCATCTCCAGACCACAACAGTGAAGAAAATATTCCAGGGCTGGAAGTATTAAAAGATGCAGACCTGGTTGTGTTCTATTTGCGTTGGCGAAGACTCCCCGCCGAACAGCTTGCCCATATTGAATCCTATCTGAAGTCTGGAAAACCAGTGATGGGCTTCCGCACGACTACACATGCGTTCAATTTTCCCAAAGGGCATGTTAGCGAAAAATGGAATGCCTTCGGAGAATTTGCATTGAACGCTCCTCCGGGTTGGGGCGGAAAAGCCAAACATACCCACTATGGCCACAATAGCAGCACAGATGTGAGCATCATTCCTACAGCATCAGGTAATCCTATACTCACTGGCGTAGCAAAAGATTTTCATGTTCGTTCCTGGTTGTACCATGTTGTGCCAGACTATCCATTAAAAGGCTCTACTTCATTGTTAATGGGCAAAGCCGTAAATCCGCAGGGAGCAGCGGTCGACAATCCTGTTGCCTGGACGGGTACCAATTCTTTTGGTGGAAAGATTTTTATGACCACTCTTGGCCATCCTGAAGATTTCAGGATAGAATCTTTTCAGCGGCTTGTGATCAATGCCATTCACGACGAACTGGGCCTGAAAGTACCAAAGAAATGGAAGGGTAAAATGGATATCCAGGTACCTTACCGTGTAGCTAAATAAACCTGTCAGCGATCATGAGACTAATAAAAATTAGCATATTATGCCTGTTCGTAATTGTACCTGCAGCGGTAATTATGAATGCCTTTAAATATAAAGATACGCCACTGGCCATTGCCAAGGGAACACGTATTGCAATCATCGGCAACAATTTGGGGGCAAGGATGATCAATTATGATAATTTTGAAACAGAGCTGCAGCTTCGTTTTCCAACGCATGAATTATTCATCCGCAACATGTGCGACGAAGGTGAAACGCCTGGTTTCCGGCCGCATGCTGGCAGGAATTCTCCATGGGCTTTCCCGGGTGCAGAAAAGTTCCAGATCGAAAGGGCAAACCTGGTAAAAAGCAAAGATGCCGGAGGAACATTAGAAATGGAGGACCCGGGTGAAGGTTTTTTTGAGACGCCCGATCAATGGCTCAGCAGGCTCAAAACAGATGTGATTATCTCCTTTTTTGGCTTTAATGAATCTTTCGCCGGAAAAGCCGGACTTGATAACTACAAAGCAGAACTTGATGCTTTTATTAAATGGACCCTGAAGCAAAAATACAATGGTACTTCAGCGCCACAACTCGTGATAGTTTCGCCTATCGCTTTTGAAGACCTTAGCCACAAAAGCAGCTACGATCTGCCGGATGGTCGAAAGGAAAATGAAAATATCCAGCTGTATGCGATTGCAATGAAAGAGATCGCTTCGCAAAATCAGGTACGCTTTGTAGATGTATTCAACCCTTCATTAAAATGGTATCAGGATACTGCGGCGCCTTTAACCATCGATGGTTCCCAGCTTAATGAAGAAGGTTATAAAAAACTCGGGAAATTGCTGGCAGACCAGATTTTTGGAGAAAGTTCTTCCCCTGCAGAAAACAACAGAAAGCTGGTGCACGATGCCGTGATGGAAAAGAATTGGATGTGGCTGAACGATTTCAAAATTCCAAATGGAGTACACGTTTATGGCCGCAGGTATAAACCCTATGGACCAGACAATTTTCCCGCTGAAATAAAGAAAATCCGGGAGATGACAGCAGTTAGGGACACGGCGATCTGGCTGGCGGCTAAAGGGGAGAAAATGGACCTGGAAGCGGCTGATAAACACACCAGCATCTTGCCTGAGGTTAAAACCAACTATACACCCAGCAAAAAAAACGGTAACCTTAAATATCTCATCGGGCAAGAGGCTGTTAACAGCCTGAAAGTGCCACCGGGATACAAGGTGGAATTATTTGCTTCAGAAACGGAGTTTAATTTCCTGGCCAAACCTGTACAGTTATCCTTCGATAATAAAGGACGGCTGTGGGTTGCGGTTATGCCCAGCTATCCGCAATATAAAGTAGGAGATGCTAAGCCCAACGACAAGATCATTATTCTCGAAGATACCAACCAGGATGGAAAGGCAGATAAACAAACTGTTTTCGCAGACGGGCTCCATTTACCGCTCGGTTTTGAGATTGCCGCAGAAGGCGTATATGTAGCACAGGGGCCTAATCTAATCTTATTGACCGATACCGATGGCGATGATAAAGCAGATAAGAAAGAAATTTTGTTAAGCGGTTTTGATGACCACGACTCGCATCATAGCAGTCATGCCTTCACAACAGATCCTTCAGGGGCCATTTATTCGGGCGAAGGCGTGTTTCTCCGTACAAATGTAGAAACTTCTTACGGACCTGTTTATGCAACCAACGGCGGCTTTTACAGATACGATCCTATACGCCGGAAACTCGAGCGCACGGCGCAAATGGCCATTCCAAATCCATGGGGTATTACATTTGATGATTGGGGACAGCCTTTTTTTGCAGAAACATCCAGCCCTGATTTTCGCTGGATGCTCCCCGGAACAATCTTACCAAGATATGGGCAGGCCACACACAAATCAAAACAACTGATTGAGCAGGCGCATCTGGTACGGCCAACATCAGGTATTGAAATTGTATCCAGCCGCCATTTTCCTGATCACATCCAGGGAGACTTCCTGATCAACAATACCATTGGTTTCCTGGGAACGAAAGAACACACCCTGGAAGATGACGGCACAGGTTATAAAAGCCGTTTCCGTCAGGATTTGCTGGTGAGCAATGATCCTAATTTCCGCCCTGTAGATTTGGAGTTTGCACCCGATGGTTCATTATTCGTGATCGATTGGCATAATATCCTTATTGGGCATATGCAGCACAATGCTCGGGATCCCCTGCGCGATCATTCGCATGGAAGGATTTACCGGATTACCTATCCTTCAAGGCCTTTAGTAAAACCGGCTAAGATAGCTGGTGCCAGTATACAAGAACTTCTGGATAACCTCAAACTGCCCGAGTACCGCACCCGTTACCGTACCCGCCGAGAACTGAGGGGCCGTAATGCTGCTCAGGTACTGGCTAAACTCACCACCTGGATAGCGAAACTGGATACCAGCGACATCCGTTATGAACATCATTTACTTGAAGGCCTTTGGGTGAGCTGGGGAATGAACAAAGTAGATCAGCGACTTTTAAAACAGCTATTAAAAGCGAAAGATTATCGTGCAAGAGCTGCCGCAGTGCAGGTAGTACGGTATACCGGACACCAGCTGCCAGACCAGGCCAACTTATTGATGGAAGCCTCCAGGGATAAAAATAGCCGGGTAAGGTTGATGGCTATCGTAGCGGCTTCATGGATAGGTAAGGAAAAGGGGCTTCCTGTTTTAGCCGAGGCCAATAAAATGCCTATGGATAGTTGGATGGTACCTGCCTATAAAACTGCTGTGGCACATTTGAATGGAAAAAATCTGGCAGAAGAATATGAGAAAAAGGAAAAAACAGAACTTAAAGGCCCTACACTGGCCTTGTTTAACCAGGGGAGGATTATTTATAACAAAGAAGGATATTGTAAAACCTGCCATCAGGCTGACGGTAAAGGGCTCACAGCTTCTGGTTTTCCACCGCTTGCAGCCAGTAAATGGGTAAACGGGAGTGACGAAAGGCTAATCAAACTGGTGCTGAAAGGCCTTATGGGACCGATAGAGGTAAATGGCAAAAAATACACCGGCCAGGTTCCTATGACGCCGTTTGGCGAGTTATTGAAAGACCATGAAGTGGCGGCCGTACTAACCTATCTTCGAAACTCATTCGGAAATAACGGGGCAGCTATTTCTCCGGAGAAAGTGAAAGCCGTGAGGAAAGCCACCCAGGGGAAAAAAGATTTCTATACAACAGAACAGTTATTGAAAGAACATCCGATGGAAGGAGGAAAGAGATAAGGGCCAAAAATGGATAAATCCTCCTGTTTTGTACTCGTAATGCTGCCGATGATTTTTAGTTTCTGCCTGGAGTGGAACGCGTATTGATGAACAAGGCATCATTTTCATAACAGAAGTGAATTTAATAACCTATGCCTGCTCAAAAAAAATGTCAATTATTTTGAAGCAGGCATAGTGAAATAAACATCCACAACTTGGATTATCTAACTCTGGTCTCTTCCTTTTTTAATAAATTTTCCAGTGCTAAAACTTTCTCGGGATATTTATCCGCAAGATTGGTTTTTTCCCCTAAATCGTTAGATAGGTTGTAAAGCTGTGCAGTAGGGAGATTGCCACTATCTGTATGGGTGTCGGCATAATATGCTTTACCCTTCGAAGGTCTGATGTATTTCCAGTTATCCTGTATAATGGCCAGTTGGTTACTTTGTTCGATCAAAACTGAACGGCCTACCTTATTTTTGCCGATCAATGCTTGCCACATATTTTGACTATCCATTGGTTCAGCAGAGATATTAAAATAACTGGCAAATGATTTAACCAGATCAACCTGCGAAATCATAGCGTCACTTACTCCAGGTTTGATTTCTTTAGGCCAGGAAACAATAAAAGGCTCTCTGTTGCCTCCTTCTAAAATACTATATTTTCCTCCTCTTAATACCCCAGCTGGTGTATGGCCATTTAGCTGTTCTACATCTTTATCGAGGTACCCGTCATTAAGTACAGGGCCATTATCGCTGGTAAAAATGACGATGGTATTTTTATCCAATTTCAAAGATTTTAAACGTTTCATCAATTCTCCCACAGCCCAGTCTAATTGCAAGATCACATCTCCCCGGTAACCTAAATCACTTTTACCTTTGTTCATCGTTGCAGGCATTCTGGGCGCATGTGGCTCTGTTAAAGCATAATACAATAAAAAAGGCTGAGCCTGGTGTTTTTCGACAAATTCTTGTGCTTTTGCCAAGAAAGTTAATGGCACTTCCTCGTCTGTCCAACGGGCTAGTTTACCACCTGTCATATAACCGATCCTACCAATGTTATTTACAATGGTTTGGTTATGACCCTGGTTCGGAGATGGAAACATCTTCAGTAATTCGGGATGATCTTTGCCAGTAGGGTCATTTCCAACCATTTTACCATAACTTACCGTGATCGGATCATTAGGATCTAACCCAACTACCTTTTGGTTCTCTAAGAATACGGTAGGCACACGATCTGCTGTTGCGGGGAAAATAAATGAATAGTCAAATCCAACTTCCCTTGGTCCGGGAGCAATTTCCTTATTCCAGTCTTTTTCTACCTGATTGCCTAAACCCAGGTGCCACTTGCCAACCAGGCCTGTAGTGTAACCCGCTTTTTTAAATATCGCAGGCAAAGCGGTACCATCAGTAGGTACAATTAAGGCAGCGTCGCCGGGCAAGATCCCGGTTCCGGATTTACGCCAGGCATATTGGCCTGTCATTAGTGAAAAACGAGATGGCGTGCAGGTTGATGCTGTAGCATGCGCATTGGTAAAACGTAATCCGTTTTTAGCCAGTGCATCTAAATTAGGCGTATGGATTTTGGTTGCGCCATAACAGCTTAAGTCTCCATAACCCAGGTCATCCGCGCAAATTATAATTACATTAGGTTTGTTTTGTGCATTAAGGGAAAAGCCAGATAGTACAAAAAAGATTGTAGCAATAAATTTATTCATATTGATGATGTAAATGAGCATGTCCAAATGAAGTTTTTAATTCAGTCAGGTACAGACCTAAATAATATTGCATTTAGAACACGCTCTATAAATAATGATACTATTTAAGATTTGGGTTAATACTTACTTCTGATAGTGGAATTGGCCATAGTTCATCCTGACCGGTCCTAAAGTTTTTACTTGTTACAAACCACCTGCTGTAAGGGTCAACAGTTGTTCCGTTTTTCCTTAAATTCGTTGCCCCAGGATAGGCTGCACCGTAAAAGTTTCCTTTCAAAACCGTTCCAGCTATTTTCCATCTTAACAAATCCCACAGCCTAATACCTTCAAGAGCAAGTTCATTCCTTCTTTCTCTTCTTAGAATGGTTCTTAAATTGGCAGGATTGGTTTCAGTTACTTTAGGCATGTTTACGTCGGCTCTGCCCCTTACTTTATTAATGGTTGCATCTAGTAATGTTTGATCGATAGCTGAGCCAGCCTCTAGCTGACATTCTAAGTAACTCAATAATACCTCTGCATATCTAATTATAGGGAGATCGATACCACTATTTGCTAAATTACTGCCGCCAAAGGTTTCAGCAAGGAATTTGCGTGGTGCAAAGCCCGTACGGGTAGCCTGTTTACTTGTTGTAAGTTGATCTGGTGAAGAGGTATGGTCGGGATGGCAGTCATAAATTATATTTTTGAACAACTGGCCATTGTAAAGCAACGTATATTTTAACCTTGGATCGCGATTTTGTCCTAAGTCGGCAGGATTGTAACGTGGATCTGTAAAAGAAAAAGGTGTGCCATCATTAAATTCGTAAGATTCTGCCAGGTTACCCAAGGGATTAGATAAATGATAACCGCCTAAAGCTGCCGGATACATATGCAAGAGCATGGAATTTGGTCCCAGGTCTTGCTGATATTGTGTGGCAAAGATGATTTCCTTACTGCTCTCGTTGGTGCCATCAAACAGGCTGCTAAATTTGGGATCGATGATATTTTCGTTATAATCGATAATCTGTTTATAAACTGCGGCGCCATCAGCCCATTTTTGTTCTGCCATGTACAAACGGCCTAAAAAAGCCATTGCAACCTGCGCACTTGCTCTTCCTTTCTCGGATGCTGGTATTGCGCCATATTTAGGTAAATCCGGGATAACTGTCTTTAACTCACTTTCAACATAATTTTGTACCTCTAGCACCGATGCCTTTTTTACGGTATTGGCTTCCTCTTTGGTAAGCACTTTAGTTACCAATGGTACCGATCCAAAATGTTGGGAAAGATAAAAATACTGGCAAGCTCTAATGAACCTGACTTCCGCCATATAACGTTTAAGTAACTTAGCATCTAAGGAAGTTGCTTTACTGATGTTTTCTAGAAAATAATTGCATCTCGCAATTTTACCGTAGCTAAAATTCCAAACCTGGCTCAAATTCGCATTTGAATTGGTTAGTGCACCATTAGTGAGTGTATTATAAGCTGAATTATCACCTCTTCTATCATATACATTATCGGTAGCAAACTCAGTAAACAAGAGTCCGTTGTAGGACCACCAGTCTGTAGGGTTAAACTCAACATCTGTTGCGGGAATGGTGAGCATTTGTATGTTTCCTCTATAAACGCCTGTAAGTGCTATGAGCACGTTTTGCGGAGTGGTCCAGAAGGTTTCGTTAGCAAAACTATCTAATGGTGTGGTATCGAGTTGTTTGCGGCACGATATTGAGCCAGTTAATAAGATGACAATGCTCAATGAATAAATATATTTTTTCATCTGTTTATTTTTTTGTCCTTGATGATGCCTCTATGATTTACTTTTCCGTTTAGGGTATTAGTTAAAAGCCATTGAGTCTTCATTTGTCGAGGAGTGTAAGGTTAAAAATTCGCGTTTAGTCCAAAAGTGTAATTAGCCATAATCGGATAATAAGCACCGCCACTGTTAATTTCAGGATCCCAGCCTTTAGGGTATTTATGAAATGAGATGGCATTTTGTGCACTGGCATTGATCCTTAAACTTTTTATAAGGGTGTTTTTGAACAATGTTGCTGGCAATGTGTACCCCAGTTGGATATTTCTAATTTTAAAATAACTTGCATCTAACAAGTAAAAGGACGAAGCTAGTGTGTTTGGTGTACCCGCATTAGGTATCACTTGTAACCTTGGGTACTTTGCATTAGGGTTAGGGTTATTGGTTGTCCAGTGATCATCAGCCATGTATTGTTGAATGCTGCCGTTTCCAAAGAAGGCAAAACCAGCATATCCATTTAACTGCCCTTTAACTTTGGCCACACCCTGTCCGTTGATTTGTAGATCGAAATTTTTGTAATTAAGTCCTATATTGAGTGCGAAAGTATATTTGGGAATTTGGCTCCCCAGATAGGTACGATCGTAGGTAGCGTCTACTTTACCATCCGGTAATCCATTGGGGCCGCTAATGTCCTTATACCGAATATCTCCTGGCTGCACCGTAGGGTTAATTGCTGTCTGAGTGGGGTAGCTGGCCACATCAGCCGGATTAACGAATATACCATCGGCAATATGACCATAGTATATATTTAGCGGGTAACCTATAAAAATAGTACTTCCATTACCTACCAAGCCATTTGGCTGATTGACGTTGCCAACACCCAAATCAAGTACTTTATTGGTAATAATGCTTAAATTACCGCCCACATTGTAACTGAGTTCACCAATTTTATTACGGTAATCTAAAGTAAATTCAAAACCTTTATTGCTTAAACTGCCAGAGTTTACATTGCTAAGCGAAAAGCCCAGCACTCGCGACACACTGCCCGTTGGCACTACAAGGATATCATAGGTGTACCTATCAAAATAAGTTGCCGAAAAATTCAGTGTTTTAAATAAGGTACCTTCAATACCGATATCTTTTGTACGGGTTGATTCCCATTTAATATTAGGGTCTACAACATTATTTAATGCCGCACCTGGATAGATAACATTGCCAAATGAATAATTAAAACCTGATACTAATAATTCCTGGTAAGGATAATTTCCGATATTCTGGTTGCCCAATGTACCGTATGAAGCCTTAAATTTCAGTTCATTTAGCCACGAAAGCTTATTCTTCAAGAATTTCTCTTCTGAGATTCGCCATCCCACTGCCACCGCAGGGTAAGTAGCATATTTATTGCTAGGTCCAAATCTGGAAGAACCATCGTACCGTATCGTACCTTCTACCAGGTATCTATTCGCAAATGAATAATTTAAACGGCCAAAATAGGAATCTAATGCCGCCTCACTTGCAGTGCCATTATTGGTTTGCGTACTTGCATCACCTGCATTAAGCTCTGTTAAGGCATTGGTAAAGTAATTTCCTCTACTTGCTGCGTTTCGGCTGTTATAGTTATATTCAAAAGTATGCCCGGCTAAAACACCCAATTGATGTGCTCCAAAATTCTTTTTAAACTCTGCTAGTTGCTGGAATGTTTTATAATAGTTTAGCGTGCTTATTTGAGTTAAGTTACCAGGGCCAGTATTTACCAATGAATTAAGCCGTTGCGTAGACAGGTAGCGTTTTTCTGTGCCGCTTAACTGGGTGTAAGCGCCAATAACAGAAAGGGTGAGTTCTGGTATAACTTTATAATCTATACGTTCATTAATTAACAGGTCAGTTTGTTTGTTTTTATAGAATGATTCATTATTCAAATAGGTGAATGGGGTGCCTTTGCCAATAAATCCCAGGCCATAATCGCCATTTGTAAGTTGGTTTACGTAAGTGGGAGGGGTCCTTACCGCCTGACCAATAGCAGTTAACATATCATTAAAATCCAGGTTGGCCGGTGGGGCAGGCTGGTTATCACTGTATTGGGCTGCGCTAACTCTCGACGTTAAGGTTAAGTTGTCTAATATTTTATTGGTTAAATTTAATCGAAGGTTATAACGGTTATAATTGTTCTTGGCTACAATTCCATCCTGATCTAATAATCCGAACGCGACCAGGTATTGCGTGTTTTTGGTGTTATTTGCAAAACTAAGGTTGTGACCTGTTTGAAATGCCGATTTTTTGAAAACCATATCAATCCAATTCGAATTCGGATAATTATTCGGGTCGCTTCCATCAGCAAATTTTTGAATTTCTGCCGCAGAGTAAGTACCTGGCTGAGCCTCGTTTATTAGTCGGGCATAATCTGTGGAATTCACGAAATTTGGATAGGCCGTAGGTTTTTGGAAACCTGCATAACCATTGTAGTTGATTACTAATTTCCCATCTGCCCCCTGTCCTGTTTTGGTCGTGACTAAAATAACACCATTGGCAGCCCTTGATCCGTAGATTGCGGCAGTGGAGGCATCTTTTAATACCGATATACTGCTTACTTCATTGGGATTGATATCATTAAAAGAATTTACCGGAATACCGTCAACCAAAATAAACGGAACTGCGCTGGCACCAAATGATCCTAATCCTCTCACCTGGATATTGGCCCCATCTGAACCAGGCTGACCGCTCCTTTGAATTAGTGTTACCCCTGGTAGTTGGCCAGTTAAGGCATTGGAAAGAGATGGAGCTGTTCTGTTATTGATGTCTTTGGCAATTACCTGGGCCACTGAACCGATTAAATTTTCTTTCTTCTGGCTACCATAACCTACCACAACTACATTTTGTAACTGATTTGCTGCTTCTTTAAGTACGATATCTAAAACACCACTTGAGCTTACATTGATTTCCTTACTTGAATAGCCAATCAACGATATAATAAGCGTAGATTTGCTATCTTTTAAGGTTAACATAAAATTTCCGTTTTTGTCTGTTCTCGTACCCTGGGTAGTTCCCTTTACCAGTACACTTACGTCGGGAAGGGCTTGGCCGGTAGTATCGGTTACCTTTCCTCTGATAACAATGTCGGCCACAGGGCTTAATACTTCATCCTTTTTAGAGATGATAATGTTTTTGCCCACCACTTTATAAATCAGGGAAGAGTTTTTCAAGCATTGCTCCATGATTGCCTCAATGTTTTGGTTGACTGCAGATACTGTAGATCTTGTCTCTTTTATATCTGTAGGACTATAGAAAAACACGTAATCACTTTGCTTTTCAATAACCTTAAACAATTGTTGTAGTGGTTGGTTTTTTGCGTTTACTGTAATCTGTTGCCCAACACTTTTTGCATTGGTGTGCATGATTACAATAAATAATAAAAGTGTACTCAATTTCATATAGAGTGGAATAAAGTTTAGCCAATACTTGATTTTGGCCAACAAAAAATATATTTTCATTAACTTAGTGGTTTGAGTTGAAATTCTTGATTTTCTTAAGATTGGCGTTTCTAATCCTTGATTAGAAACGGGGAGCTCAATAAAACTTACCGTAAAAGTGTTGCATCACTTTTGCGGTTTTTATATTTTAATGCTCAGGTGGATTTATGTGTAGATGAGTTGCATAGTTTATTAGTTTGGTTTTGGTTAGTTAATTGGTAACGGTTATCGTATTCCCATCCCGTTTTAGCTTTATTTTAGAAAACTTCAGGATGTTCAAAACTTCATCGAAATTTAAGGTTCGATAAATTTTACCAGAAAATCTTTTAGTAGTTACATTGCCCTGGTACTGAACTTTTATATCATACCATCTGCTCAGTTCCTGCATGATACTCACAACATCGGCATCATTAAATTTGAAGAATCCATTTTTCCAGGCAAGAACTTCCTCTATATCATCAACAGTGCCGACGATAATTTCTGGCTTCATAGCATTTACAGTTGATTGTTGACCAGGCTTTAAAACTGCGGTACGGCCATTAAAATGGACTTTAACTTTTCCCTCAATGAGGGTTGTAGTTGCATCACCTTTTTCATTATAATTTTCTATGTTAAAGTGTGTGCCCAAAACTTCAATGCTTTGTTTGCCAGAAGTTACTATAAAAGGTTTTGTTGGGTCATGGGCTACCTCAAAATAAACCTGACCTGTCGTGGTAACAGCTCTTGTTTTACCTTGGAAAACCACAGGGAAATGTATAGAAGATTGCGCATCAAGCATCGCGAGGGTACCATCAGCAAGTTTAACGGTATATTTTCCACCTCGTGGTGTGGTAATTGTATTATAGGAGTTTACATTCTGGTTTTGGTCTGCAGCGAATACATAGGTTAATTCTCCATCTTTATTTTTTTGGATACGTACACCATTTTCCTGTTGGATCGCTCCATCTTTTAGGTTGTTTAAAATAATCTGGTGACCACTGGCCAATGTTAACGTCGCGTTATTGCCACCTGGAGGAATACTCGTTAGGTGTTTAGCTGATTTACCTGCTGGTAGGGGGACTTCAGTATTCCGATAAGAATAATACAGTCCAAATACTATGATGAGTGATGCGGCTGCGCCAATAAGCCATCTGCCAGTATAATTGTGTTTTTTTAGAGAAGTACGAGTATCTATCTGAGACCACATCGCCAGTTTGGTTTGCGCTAACCGATTTTGGTCAGGCTTAATCAGATTCTCTTTACTTTTGGCAAAGTGGTTATATTCTTGTTCTATTGCGGCTCTTTCTTCTTCACTGCAGTGGCCTGACAGGTATTTTTCGAGTAGCTGATCTTTGTTTTTGTCCAAAATAAATTCTCCTTTATATACTTAGGACAATTTGCTTAAGGCAATGTTGTATTGGAGAATTAATTTATTTAGAAAAATAAAATTCGTAAGCCTTCCAATCTCAATCTTAGAATCTTAATGGCTTTATTCATCTGTGTTTTCACCGTTAGATCAGAAATGCCTAAGGTTGTTGAAATTTCTTTGTAGGACAATTGGTCTTTACGCTTTAGCAGAAAAACTGCTCTCATTTTTGGTGGTAATTTTTCAATTTCACTTTCTATCAATGCCCCAAGTTCCTTTTCACGTATTAAATGATCGGTTTGTATGGTTTCGGATTCCTCGGAGTTGGCCAATGTATTAAAATGGTTCGCTTTTACCTTTTCCTTTTTGAAAATATTGAGAATCCGATTTCGAGTAGCGGCATATAAAAAACCTTTAATGGAGGATTGAATAATCAAGGTGTCTCTTTTTTCCCAAAGCATGACAAAAACATCCTGAACCACATCCTGAGCTTGTTGTTCATCGTTCAACATCCGTTCAGCATGAAGCAATAACGGTAGCCAATAATATTCATAAATTTGAATAAATGCTTTCCTGTCGCCTCCGATTAAAGCGTTTAAAAGTGATTTCTCAATTATAGACGACATTTCTGTCATAGAGCCAGTTTGGTTAAGCTTCTCGGGCCAGGAAAACCCAAAATCAGCAAGCCAAATGTAATGATTTTACTTTTTTAAATCCAAGAAGAATAGTCTTTAACTTACTAAGTGTATTTCCGGTAGACCCCTAAAGCGGTGAGTCCGAAACTTTCGTAGTCTGACTCACCGCTTGACTCACCTCGCATATGCGTTTTTTGGTCAAAAAAGCCACTAAATGCCAAAAAACACTAAAAGCCTGCAAATCGTTGATTTGCAGGCTTTTAGTGTTTTTTGGTGAATTTTGTTACTGATTCCAGTGGAGCCGAAGGGAGTCGAACCCTTGTCCAGTTGTGAGATAAATTATACCTTCTACATGCTTATTTTTCAATTGATTTTAGGGAAATAAACGGGCTGAAAACCGACCTTATTTAAATCCTTAGATACTTTGTCTCACTTTAAGTCGTATCTCCTTAAAGCCAGCTTTGTTGTTTCGATGCCCCGGATTCTAACCCAACAATGCAGCAGTTAGAGGGACAAAAGCTAGTTAGTTCTAAACTAAGCAGCTAAGGCGTAAGTATTTTCGCCAACTAAAATGTGAACGTTCACTTTAAGTGCTCTCCGTACAACGCACTGCATGCTAACATAACCTTCGCCACCCTGTCAAATCCAAGAACGGCCCCAGTTCAATTTGCGGTTATCAGTTTGCAGCTGCCTGGTCTTGGCAACACATCAAACAGATTAACGAACACAAATATACAAATAAAATGCCAAATAATAGCTGTAAACTAATATTTGGCATCTAAAACTGAAAACTGGAAATTGCCAACTGCAAACTATACCGTTCTTCCAGGATATTGCTGCAAGGCTACTTCCAGGCAGTCCATAGCTGCGTTTAAATCATCTGTATTTAATACGTATGCCATACGCACTTCGTTTTTACCAGAACCTGGGGTAGAGTAGAAGCCCGTTGCAGGTGCCATCATTACCGTTTGGTTATTGTGGTTAAAATCTTCTAAAATCCACTGACAGAATTGATCCGCATCATCAATCGGGAATTTTGCGACTACGTAAAATGCACCACCCGGATTAGGACAGAAAACGCCTTCTATTTGATTTAACCGGCCAACTAAAGTATCGCGGCGTAAAGTATATTCGGTATTTACTTTTTCAAAATAACTATCCGGTGTATCTACAGCCGCTGCACCCGCAATTTGTTCAACCATGCCCGGACTTAATCTTGCCTGCGCAAATTTTAATCCTGATGCGATAACTTCCTTGTTTTTGGTAATTAAACAACCTAAACGTGCACCACAAGCGCTGTAACGTTTAGAAACCGTATCCATAATGACCACATTTTCATCTAAGCCATCTAAATGCATTGGAGAAATAAATTCCCTTCCATCGTAGCAGAATTCACGATAAGCTTCATCAGAGAATAAAAACAGATCGTATTTAACACAAAGTGTTTTTAACGCCTCTAATTCCGCTCTTGAATATAAATAACCAGTCGGGTTATTGGGGTTACAGATAATGATCGCCTTAGTTTTTTCTGTAATCAATTTTTCGAATTCGGCAATTGGCGGTAAGGCAAAACTATTTTCAATATAAGAAAGGATTGGTTTTACCACCACATTGCTCATACAGGCAAAACCATTGTAGTTGGCATAAAAAGGTTCAGGAATGATAATTTCGTCGCCCTCGTTTACGCAGGTTTGCATGGCTATGGTGATGGCCTCAGAACCACCAACTGTTACCAAAATATTTTCAGGTGTAATATTGTAACCCAGTTTATTGTAATATTCGGTCAATTTTAAACGGTATGCAAGTGTACCTTCTGATGGTGTATAAGCCCAAACATTAAAATCAATGTTTTTGATGGCGTTTAACATTCCTTCAGGTGTTTCTATATCGGGTTGACCAATATTTAAATGGAAAACTTTTTTACCATCTTTTTTAGCTTGATCTGCAAATGGAGTTAACTTTCTGATTGGCGATGCAGGCATCTGCACGCCTTTTTGTGAAATTTTTGGCATGGCACAAAAATAAAAAAGTCCCGATGAAAATCGGGACTTTTTAAATATTATCGTTTAAAAAATTATTTTGAAGCTGCGGCAACCGTTTCACCTTTAATGTAAAGCACTTTAATTGGTGTTTTAGCATTTGAAGTAATGGTTACGGCTTTCGAAAAACTAGATGGACCAGCAGCAGCGTTAAACGTTACCGAAATTACACCAGTTTCACCTTTTTTCAATGGAGTAGACGTGTATTTAGGCACAGTACATCCACAGCTTGCTTCAGCTTTGGTAATAATTAAAGGTTCTTCGCCAACGTTGGTGTATTTAAAATCGTATGTTACTGGTTTGTTCAAAACAATTTTACCGAAATCGTGCGTCTCCGATTCAAATTTAAACTCTGCAGGCTTGGTTTGTGCATTTACAGCAATACCTAAACCTAAAACAAAAGCGAATAATACTAAGATCTTTTTCATGTTATGTGGTTGTATTTTATTTTTTAAATTCTAAAACAAATTTAATGTTTTCATATTAAAACAAAAACTATTCCAAATATATTTTACAAATCCATATATAATTTTACAATGGAGGATAAAGGCAAACTTTTAATTTTGTATATATTTGCCGCAACCAATCTTTGATTACTATGCCGAATGAAAAATTGATGACCAACACTATTGATGCTTCCGAACTCAGTTTTAACGATTTTAAATCGATCGTGATAAACGACTACAAAATAGCCTTTGAAAGTAGGCAGGCCAGCGTTTTAGGCCGTAGAGAAGTATTAACAGGGAAGGCTAAATTTGGTATTTTCGGCGATGGGAAAGAAGTGCCCCAGGTGGCTATGGCGAAAGCTTTTAAAAACGGCGACTGGCGTTCGGGTTATTACCGCGATCAAACTTTTGCCTTTGCTACAGGCATTTCTACCATTAAAGAATTTTTTGCACAGCTTTACGCCAATCCAACCGAAGGAGCAGATCCCTTTTCGGGCGGTAGGCAGATGAACTGCCATTTTGCAACAAAATCAGTTAATGAAGATGGCAGCTGGAACGATTTAACGCAGATTAAAAACTGCTCATCAGATATTTCTCCAACAGGTGGCCAGATGGCCCGTTTGGTTGGTTTGGCTTATGCTTCTAAATTATTCAGACAAAATAAAGAGCTCGATTACCTGAAAAACTTTTCGGTAAACGGAAATGAAGTTGCTTTTGGTACCATTGGCAATGCCTCAACTTCTGAAGGGGTATTTTTTGAAGCCATTAATGCAGCAGGTGTTTTACAGATACCGATGGCCATTTCGATTTGGGATGATGCCTATGGTATTTCGGTTCCGGCAAAATATCAGACTACAAAAGAAGATATTTCTGAAGTGTTAAAAGGTTTTCAGCGTGATGCTGATCAGCCAGGATATGAAATTTATAAAGTAAAAGGCTGGGATTATCCCGCTTTATGCGAGGTATACGAAAAAGCAATACATGTTTGTAGAGACGAACATGTACCTGTTTTAATCCACGTGACCGAACTTACTCAACCCCAGGGACATTCTACTTCTGGCTCGCACGAAAGGTATAAGTCAAAAGACCGTTTATCCTGGGAAACCGAGCACGATTGTATCCTGAAAATGCGTGCCTGGATGCTCGATTCGGCGGTAGCAACCGAAGAGGAAATTGCAGAAATTGAAAAAGAAGCAAAGGTTTTTGTACGTAATGCACAAAAAGAAGCCTGGAATGAGTTTTTGGATAGTATTAAACCCGAACAAAAACAAGTAGTTGATTTAATTAGTGGTGTAGCTAAACATCAACCTGAGCTGGCTAAAATTGCAGCAAGCCTGGCTTCAACGGCGGATGCACAGCGAAGGGAAGTTTTTACTGCTGCCCGGAAAGCCATACGTTTATCGGCTAGTTTTAACTCTCCTGAACGGAATGAGCTGCTGGCATGGTACAAACAACAGGCTAGGTTTAATTACGACCGTTACAATTCTAAACTGCATACTAACGGTAAAGAAAGCCCGGATATGATTGCAGTGGTTAACGCGGCTTATGATGAGCAATCGAAAATGGTTGATGGCAGGGAAGTGCTTAATGCCTGCTTTAACGAAAATTTTGCCCGCGATCCGCGTTTGGTGGCTTTTGGAGAAGATTTAGGGAATATTGGTGATGTAAATCAGGGTTTTGCGGGTTTACAGGCCAAATACGGTGAACTGAGAATTACCGATACCGGAATCAGAGAAATGACCATTATGGGGCAGGGTATTGGTTTGGCGATGAGGGGTTTAAAGCCGATTGCCGAAATACAATACCTGGATTATTTAATTTTTGCACTCAATGTACTGAGCGACGATTTAGCGTCACTTTCATACCGTACCAAAGGGATTCAGAAGGCACCCGTTATTGTGCGTACCCGTGGTCATCGCTTGGAAGGAATCTGGCATTCAGGATCACCAATCAGCATGATTTTAGGTGCTTTAAGAGGGATGCATTTGTGTGTACCCAGAAATATGACCCAGGCTGCCGGGATGTACAACACCCTTTTCAGGGCTGATGAACCTGCAGTAGTAATTGAGTGTTTAAACGGTTACCGGCTTAAAGAAAAACTACCGGTTAATGTTGGCGAATTTACGGTTCCATTAGGCAAAGCTGAGGTTTTAGAAGAAGGAACTGATATTACGGTAATCTCGTATGGTTCTTCATTAAGAATTGTCCAGGAAGCGGCAGAAGAATTGAGTTTATTGGGCATTTCAGTAGAAATTATAGATCCGCAAACACTATTGCCTTTCGATACCACACAGGTTTGTGTCAACTCGCTTGCCAAAACCAATAAATTACTGGTGGTGGATGAGGATGTTCCCGGAGGTGCATCAGCATATATCCTGCAAAAGGTATTGGAAGAACAAAAAGGTTATTTCCATTTAGATGGTCAGCCGAAAACATTATCGGCTAAAGCACATCGTCCGCCGTTTGGATCAGATGGTGATTATTTCAGTAAACCATCGGTTGATGATGTTATTGAAACCATTTACCAGATGATGCATGATGCCAATCCTGTTAAATATCCTTCATTTTTTTAATAGCGTAGATAAGCTAAAAGATTTAACCCGCTGAATAATTTAAAGGGTTTACAATCAGTTTCTTATTTGGTTGAAGCTTAAAATGATTAAGATTTTGATGAAAAGGTAAAAAACCAGTTACCTATTGATCAGTTTTTTACTTACTTTTATAAACCAAATTCTATTTTGTTATTTCAGTATGTTTTATCTCATCCCGGATATGAAACGCTGTCATTTTCAAGATTTTTCATGCTCATTTTGTAGTAAAAATAATTCATTGGTTTGACCTGCAAATGAAGCGCTATCTTGTAAATGCTCAGTTCATTAGTAAAGTGTGTTTTTTTAAAAAAGGCATGCTGTTGCTCTTTTTCTTATTTTTATGCAAAGCCGGCTTTAGCCAGGTGAGTGCGCCGCAGAAGAAACTGGATAGCCTTTTAAGTTTAAATCATAATAATCTAAAATCAGACTCTACCAAAATCAAAATATTGACGGAAGTTTACCGCCAATACATGAGGATGAAAAATGTAGATAAAGCGGAAGAATACGTAGATAAAACCATTCAGCTTTCGCATGAGAAAAACCTAAAAAAATTCTCGGCCATGGCCTACTACCGCAGAGGCTTAATGTATCATGGCAGGTCTGATTATCAAAAGGCAGAAGAAAACTATCAAAATGCAGTTGCTGAGTTTTCCTCAATAGGCAATTTGGATATGGTAGCCGGTACTTACCTCAATCTGGGAGCTTTATATGGCAGTATTCCTGATTATGTCAAATCATTAGAAGTTAACCAAAAAGCAATAGCCATCTACGAAAAAATGGGCAACGAAACCGATATGGCAAGTTGTTATACCAATATTTCTGCCATTTATCAGAGTCTGGGTAATCAGAGTCAGGCACTGGTGTACATGAACATGGCACTCAAGGTTTTTGCTAAGGAAGGCGAAAATACAAGAGGTGTAGCCGTTGTTTATGGCCTGATTGGAACCAATTATTTTGAGGCTTCAGATCGTGAATTAACGGAGATGAATGTATTACCCGGCCAGAAAATAAAACTGGCCTTAGAGTATTACAACAAATCGTTACGGGTATCAGAAGCGATTGGAGATGTAGGATTAGTGGCAACCGTTAAACGAGACCTTGCCGACTTGTACAGTTCGATAGGGCAAAAGGATGTGGCGTTAAAATCATATCAAAAATCGGTTGAGCTAAATAAATCGGGCGAAGATAAGGAGGCTTATGCCGCAAGTTTATATGCTTTGGGGAACTTTTACCAAAAAGAAAATGATTTAGGAAATGCAATCGTATTACTCAATAACAGCTTAAAAATTGCAGAAGAAAACAGGTTGTTGGATATTGAAAAGCAATCGAGTTTAGGGCTGAGTGCCGTCTATGAAAAACAAAAAGACTATAACAAATCCTTAGCCTATTACAGGCAGTATATTGCCGTTAGGGATAAGATTTTCGATCAGGAAAAGGAAAAGGAAATTACCAGGAGGCAGATGCAGCTCGATTTTGGCATTAAAGAGCGCGATTATTTACTGAAGCAGAAACTGACAGAAGGCGAGTTAAAAAGGCAACAACAGGAACTTGCACTAAAAAGGCAGCAATTGGTGTTGAGCGATAAAGAAAAAGCATTGGATCTGTTAACTTTTCAAAAAGCAAAAGCCGATCTCGATATTCAGCGATTGGCTCAGGATAGCAAATTTGCCAATGCTAAATTCGAAGCACAGTTAGCCGCCGGAATAAAGGATAAACAGATTAGTAAACAGGTACAGCAAATTAAATTTGATGAACGTGTAAAATTATTCCTGACCATAGCCACTACACTTATTCTGGTTATTGCGGTTGTTATATTTTTTAATCAGCGGAAAACCACCAGGCTGAATAAGATTATCAATACTCAAAAACGGGAATTAGAGCAGTTAAGTAAGGTTAAGGATCGTATTTTTAGTGTGGTGAGTCATGATATGCGTACCCCTGTTAATTCCTTAATTTCCTTTATGCAGTTATTGGAAGGTGGCAATATTGAGCAAGAGAAATTAAACCGATACGCTGCATCACTAAAAAATAACCTCACCTATACCTCCACCATGATGGAGAACCTCCTCAATTGGGCGGCAAGCCAGATGCAGGGATTTAATCCGTATTTAGAAGCATTAGACGTTCATGAGCTGATTAATGAGGTAATCCTTTCTTTACAGGATAACGCGAATGATAAGCACTTAGCTATCGAGAATTTAGTGCCAGCCAAAACATTTTGCAAAGCAGATTCGAATATGTTTATGCTGGTTATTAGAAATATCGTTAGTAATGCGATTAAGTTTACGCCAAATGGTGGCACCATCACCATAAATTCAGTTTCTAATGGAAATTCGCTGGAAATTAAAATTTCAGATACGGGTATCGGTTTAACGCCCGTACAGGTCGAACATTTTAATAAAGCAGGTTATCTGGGGGCTGGTGTGAGCACCCTGGGTACCAATAAAGAAAAAGGTACTGGTTTAGGTTTATTGCTTTGTAGAACGTTTATTAGCTTAATGGACGGTAAAATCAGTGCCGATACTAATCCGGCAGGCGGAAGTTATTTTAAAATCATTTTGAAAAAATAACTTATTTTAAAAATCTCGACAGAATTTTCTTGTCAATAGATTTCTCCAGTAATTCCTGACGGTTTGAAGCACTTATTGGAACCAGGAAGTTATGATCTAAATGAACCTCGTGATTGGTTAAGGTTACAATATGGTTAATGTTAATGATATACTGTTTGTGTACCCTTGAAAAAATTTTCGAAGGCAATTGTTTTTCTAAATTTTTTAGGCTGACCAAAATCACATGTTTATCAATACTGGTAAACAGCTTCGAAAAATCACCCATGCTTTCAATATAAATCACATCATTATATTTCAGTTTGGTAATGCCTTTAGTTTCCCTAAAAAAGAAGTAATCGTCGTCTTTATCTTCGTTGTTTAAATTTTCAACAGGAAGTTTATTTACCTGTTTTCTTAATTCAATATATTCAATTGCTTTATTGGTAGCTTTTAATATGCGTTCGAATGTTGCCGGCTTAACAATAAAGTCAAGGGCATCCAGGTTAAAGCTTTCTGCGGCATACTCGCTAAATGAAGTGATAAAGATAAATAGCGGCTGTTTTTTAAGGCTCTTTAGTAAATCCATACCAGATAGCTCTGGCATATCAATATCAGAATAAACGATATCTACCGGGGTACTGGTTAAAATTTGAGAAGCTTCTATACCGTTATTACAGACAGCAATAATATTTAATGATGGGATTTTTTTGAGGTGCATTTCTATGGCATCTCTTTCAATTTCGTTATCATCAACAATTAAACAGCTGTACGTCATTTAGGGATAGGTTATATAATTTATTTAGAGAACACTTATTATTACTTAATGTTTGTAATTTACGTTAAAATGTGGATTATAATACAATCCAGGTATCATTTTATGGATAAACGTAACATTAACTTTTATTTCTGATGTTTCTTTTCACCAGTATATAATTTCTCGCCTGCCTTTAGGGCCAATGGCAAGTCGTTTTCTTCTGGTGGAACAGGGCAACGGTATCCGTCGCTATAGGCACAATAAGGATTATAGGCTTTATTAAAATCAATTTCGATGTGGTTGTTTATGATTTCTTTTGCGTCCAGATCGATGTACCTGCCACCGCCATAGGTTTCCTTATTGTTGGTCTCGTCAGTAAAAGGGAGAAAGAGGTGATCTTTATAAACCGGGTTGGTTGATAAAGCAACACTTCGATATAAAGTCATTTGAATTTTTTGGTCATTCAGAACGAAATTTACATGTGCATATTTATAGTAATCGCTGCTGGAGCCATTAAAAGTAGGCATTTTGAAAACTTTTTCATTCTTCAGTATTTCCACGTCAGCCAAAACTTTATAGGCACTGTCTACCTCATAAAAGTGGAGGTTTTGCAGGTCGTTTTTCTTCAGTGGAGACCGGTCGTCTTTTATGAAATCCTGTTTATAGGCTTCACGATGTTTTGCGATCTGTTCAGCATAACTTTGTGCAAAGCTATTCATGCTGATTAATAACAATAAGAAGGTAATAATTCTCATTAATGCAAATTAAATAATGCTGGCTTTGTTTCTTAAAAACTGATCGGCTAAAACAAGTGCTGCCATGGCCTCAACAATAACTACCGCTCTGGGTACCACACAAGGATCATGTCGGCCTTTTCCTTTAATCTCTGAGGCTTCACCAGCTGCATTGATGGTTTGTTGGTTGTGCATAATGGTGGCAACAGGTTTAAAAGCTACCTTGAAGGTAATATCCATTCCGTTAGAAATGCCGCCTAAAATACCACCGGCATAATTGGTGGTGGTTTTAAAAACTTTCGAATCGGCAGCTTTTGGCTGAGGAATATCATTGTGCTGCGATCCTCTTAATTCGCTTCCCGCAAAGCCTGAGCCATATTCGAAACCATGAACCGCATTAATGCTGAGCATGGCTTTACCTAAATCGGCATGTAATTTATCAAAAACAGGCTCGCCTAAACCCGCAGGGCAACCTTTTACTACACAGCCAATTTTTCCGCCAACGGTATCACCATCTTTACGAACCGAATCGATAAATTCAATCATTTCGTGTGCCGTTGCAGGATCAGCACAACGTACAATATTTTCTTCCCTGATTTGCAGCAAAGCTGATAAATCATTACTTTCTAAATTAGGCGCTTCTATGGTACCTACTGAAGTTACATGTGCAAAAATTTCAATGCCCTGCTGCTTTAAAAATAGCTTGGCAATTGCTCCGGCGGCTACACGGGCAGCTGTTTCGCGGGCTGAAGAACGACCTCCGCCACGGTGATCGCGGATACCATATTTCGCATCATAAACATAATCGGCATGGCTGGGACGGTAAACATCAACATTATGACCGTAATCTTTTGACCGTTGATCTTCGTTCGGAATTAAAAGTGCAATAGGCGTACCTGTACTTTTTCCTTCAAACACACCCGATAAAATCTGAACGGTATCGCTTTCTTTTCTTTGCGTGGTAATTTTGGATTGACCCGGTTTACGTTTATCCAGTTCTGATTGGATAAAATCCATGTCGATATCCAATTGCGCCGGACAGCCATCAATAATTACCCCAATGGCTACGCCATGAGATTCGCCAAAAGTGGTGATGCGAAATAGTTGTCCGAATGAGTTGCCTGCCATATTTGTTTAGATGTGAGAAGCTAGATACTAGATTTGAGTATTATTCCTTTTATCATATCTGAACTTCATTGTTTTTATATGTCAGATTTGAGCTATTAAATTTGAGAATTTTCTCCTCAAATTGCACCCAAATCTGGTTAGATTATTATTGTTGTTTTATTTCTTGAGTCTCACTTCTAGTGTCTCAAATCTCGTGTCTCATATCTCTCTCACCTCAAATCCCGCCTTTTTCAAATCTTCCCAATAATACGGATAAGATTTTTCTACGACCTGCATTTCTTCAATTTCAACTTCGTTAATCAATAGTGCAAGCGGTGCAAAAGCCATTGCCATACGGTGGTCCTCGTAGGTTGCAATCGTAATTTTATCCGGGAAATGAAGATTGTCAGTGTTTAGTGTATACACCAGGTTGTCTTCCGTTAATGTCACACCTATTTTGGCCAATTCGTTCTGAAGGGCTGCAATACGGTCTGTTTCTTTAATTTTTAAGGTTTCTAAACCTGTAAAAGCCATGTTTTTACCCAAAGCTGCCGCAATAACGACAATAGTTTGTGCTAAATCAGGACAGGTTTTTAAGTCTAAAACTTCTTTTGTATCTAAAGAAAGGCCTAAGTTGCTAATCGCAATTCCATTATCGGTTTTGCTGGTTGCAATGCCAAAAATCTTCATGATATTTTTGATCTGGCTATCACCCTGCAAACTTTTCTCTTTTAAAGCAGGTAAACTAATTTCTGCTTCATCAGCTAAAGCTGCAATGCTGTACCAATACGATGCTGCACTCCAGTCGGGTTCTACAACCAAGGTGCCGGGTTTAAAAGCCTGTGGTTTAATGGAGATTGAATTTCCATTCCAGGAATGTGCAATGCCAACTTCAGCCAACATATCTAAAGTCATATCTACATATGGTTTAGAAGTGAGCTCGCCTTCAATTTCTAAAGTTAAACCCTGAGGTAGGATAGGAGCAATCATCAGCAAAGCCGAAATATATTGACTGCTGATATCGCCTTTAATTTTAACTTCAGCAGTTTTTTGATTTAAAGGGCCAACAATATTCAATGGTGGGAAACCTTCGGCTTCTGCATAAGAAATATCAGCTCCGATTGTTTTTAAGGCTTCTGCCAAAATACCAATAGGACGTTGTTTCATCCGCTCGGTACCGGTAAGTAAGAAATTGCCGTTTTTAGCTGAAAGATAAGCCGATAAGAAACGCATAGCGGTTCCGGCAGGGCCAACATCAACTGTTTTTGATTCCTGGATTTCTACTTCTAACTCTTCTTCAAGATTATTCAGAATGCCATTTAAGGTTACCGTATCGGCAGCATTGGAAAGGTTTTCAACTTTAACCAGTTTCTTGCTTAAAGCGCTAATAATTAAAGCCCTGTTGCATTCGCTTTTCGAGCCCGTTAATTGGATTTCCGTATTAATATTCTTGGTTCCTTTAAAAGAAACTAAGGCGTTTTTCGACATTTTATTCTGTTTTTATTCTTAAATGTAAGTGTCAGATGAAACATCTGACACCACATTATATTTGTTTTTTATATCATATTGAGTTTGCCGAAAATTATCATAAATCCTTCGACAGGCTCAGCATGACACCACTGTTAAACTTGGCTTTAAGCTTTCGTCTTTCAGTTTTCAAGTTTGGGTTAAGCATATGGTTTTACCCTAAACCCTCAACCCTTAAACCTTTATTATGCTTTAACTTCAGTATGTTGCTCAGCAGCAATGCCTTGTTCAGCTTTGCCGGCATTCATAATTTCAGTTTGCTTACGGATCGATTCACCGTGCACCAATTCTAAGAATTTCTCGGTAAAGTTTAAGTCTAATTTTAAAGCTTTTGCAAAAGCATGACCTTTTTTAATGATGGCATCCCAACGGTTAACCTGTAAAATAGTTACCTGGTTATCGCGTTTAAATTCACCAATTTTCTCTACAATAGCCATACGTTCGCCTAGTTTTTGCAATAATACATCATCAATTTTATCAATTGATTTACGTAAATCAGCTAATTTATCAGCAAAAGCTTCGTTTGGTGCTTCTGGCTCACGAACAGTTAAACGATCAACCAATTCAGCTAAAGCCGCTGGAGTAACTTGTTGTTTAGCATCTGTCCAGGCAACTGAAGGATCTACGTGAGATTCGATCATTAAACCTTGCATATCTAAATCTAATGCTTTTTGAGAAATGTAAGGGATTAACTCACGGTTACCGCAAATGTGACTTGGATCATTGATGATTGGTAATTCTGGGCAAAGTGTTTTTAACTGGATAGCAAGTTCCCACATTGGTTCGTTACGGAAAGAACTTTTCTCGAATGAAGAGAAACCACGGTGAATAGCACCGATTTTAGTAATTCCTGCACCATTAATACGCTCAATTGCACCAATCCATAATTGTAGATCAGGGTTAACCGGGTTTTTGATCAATACCGGAACATCATGGCCTTTTAAAGCATCAGCAATCTCCTGAACAGTGAAAGGATTTACAGTAGAACGTGCACCAATCCAAAGGATATCAACACCCGCTGCCAAAGCCTCTTCAACGTGTTTTGCATTTGCAACCTCAACAGCTGTTGGTAAACCAGTTTCTGCTTTAGCACGTTTTAACCACTCTAAACCGATACTTCCGATACCTTCAAATTCTCCCGGACGGGTACGTGGCTTCCAGATACCAGCTCTCAATACCGATACTTTACCGGTAGCAGCCAATAAATGCGCTGTAGTTAATAATTGTTCTTCAGTTTCTGCGCTACAAGGACCAGAAATGATTAATGGTTCGTTGTTTACGTTTAACCAGGTGTTTAAGGGTTGGATGTTTAAATTAAGTTTCATGATGATGGGGTTGTTTAAAGTCCGGAGTTCCTAGTCGGCAGTCCGGAGTTATATTTTAATTATTTTATTATTACAAGTTTGAATGTTCACTTTGTCTGCGGACTCCTGACTTCGGACTCCCGACTTTTTATACTTTATCGTTCTTCTGATATTCTCCTAATATGTTGAAGTTCGATGTATATTTTAATGCTTTTCTAATGGCTTTATCGTATTTTTCAGTACTTGGCCATTCTAAATCGACGTAAAAGTAATACTCATTTCTCTTACCTAAAACCGGCATAGATTGTATTTTTGTTAAGCTTACATCCTGTTCTGCGAAGATATTTAACACCGTGGCCAGCGAGCCGGCTTTGTGTCCAACCTGAAAACAGATTGATGCTTTGTTTATTTTCTTTCCTTCGTCTGTTTTATCTTTTTTAAGGATTAGAAAACGGGTGTAATTTTTTTTGTTCGATTCTACGCGGCGTTCTAAAATGTTCAGGCTGTAAAGTTCTGCAGCTAAACTGTTTGCAATGGCCATGGTATCGGTTAATTGCTCTTCCTGAATCCGTTTGGCGCAGGCAGCAGTATCATTGCTTTCTACAATTTTAATGTGTGGATAATCGTAAAAGAAATCGATACACTGGCGGATGGCAATGGGATGGGAAGTAACTACTTTAATATCCTCAAATTTTACGCCTGGTAACGCCATTAAGTGCAACTGAATAGGTAAGTAAACCTCGCCCACAACCGAAAAACCAAAATCACGGATCAGTGTATAGTTTGGCAATAAACTGCCGGCGATAGAGTTTTCGATAGCCATTACTACGAAATCGGCATCGTTTTTCTCTAGCTTGTCGCAGGTTTCTTTAAAAGAATTACACTCAACAGTCTCAATGTCTTTACCAAAGAATTTGTATGCGGCTTCTTCGTGAAAAGATGCTTTAATACCCTGAATTGCTACTCGTTTTGTCGTTTCCATTTTTGCGTTAAAACAAAAAAGTCCCGGCTGTTTGCCGGGACTTTTTTATACATTTTAATATTGTTATATATCTTTTTGCATATTAGCCCCGGCTCTTACTAAAATAGTAAAAGTAACCAAAGTAATATGTGTTTGTAATTTGCATCTCTTTTTTTTGTTGAGCCAAATGTAGCAACAAAATTTTATTTGTCAATAGGAAATTGAAAATATTTTTAATAAAATTTAATTTTGTTTAAAATGAACTGGATTCTTAATAGGTCTTTTTGTTGATTAAAACGGTTGAAAAACGGATTTTTATATGGTTAAAGGTGCTTTGTGCTTAAGGCATCGAATTTATCAATCATGTAAAGACCGAGATTATTTACCGCATTTTTTTTGAGATTTCCAGCACAAAACCGCTATAAAATTCTCCAAAATAACTGAAATAGCTGCCGTCTTTCGAAATAACGGTAAAGCTGCTACAAGGATAGGGGTGTTTAAAAAATGTCTTTTCTACAATTTGTTCCGGATCTTTAATCCATGGGATGGCATTTTTATATTTCTCAAGGCCTGTAGCGTCCTTATAAATATAAAGTGTTTTGGCATTTGCGATGTCTCTAACGCCTTTTTCAATCTCCTTGTAGGCTGATGTGATGAAGCTGGTATTGCCGTTAGCATTGCAGGGATCCGGTCCGGGATAATAGATGATGACGATCTGTTGTAAAGTGTCGATCTTTTTATGCGAAGCATTTTCGAGCAGGGCAATGAGTTCTTTACGGTTGCCGATTTTTCCCTGCTCTTCTCTTTTAATTAATTTACGATAGTTTACTGAATCACCAGGGATATCCAGCACAGCATGGGTTGCCCGTTTTTCTTCGAAGATTGATTTACTGATTTCCTTACTATCTATATCAAAATACCTGATGTTATTAATTTGCTGCGATTTAACACTGAGTGTGAGAAAGAAAATGGAGAGGAGCGAGAGCATTAGTTTTTTCATGACGATAATTTACTGCAATATGCTAAATATCGAATTAAAGTTATGCATAAGTGAGAACATTAATCACAGATTGGATGCCTTGCCGTTCAGCATCTGCAACCGATTAAAAAAAGAAAGAGGCCTGTCTGGCTAGGGCAAATAGAACACCCCGTCCTGCGGACACCCCTCTAAAAGAGGGGAATTATATACCTGCTGATATTTAAATGTCATTTATATTTATCTGTATAAAATTGATTACTCCTCAGAATCACAGCACTTTAGCGTGCTTAAAGGTCATCCGTGTTTTTCCGTGCATCCGAGGCAAAAAACAAAGAAATGATGTTAACAAAAAAGGCCTGTGGAGCCACAGACCTTTAGATTTTTTTTTATCCGGTAGAACTTAACTCTCCGCGGTCGTTGAGTCCTTTTACTTTATTCTGTTGTAATGCTTCATACCTTTTCTCTTCCTCTTCACGTAATTCCCGTTGCATAATTTTAGCAATTTTGGTGCTTCCATCATGGCTCCAACCCGGCGGATTGAAAATGTATTTCACTTTATCTATAAAAGTTGGTGCTTTTTTAACATCGGCACTTAATGCAACAAACTCATGGAAAATAATGTTAACCGCACCCGTATCTTCAGGCTGGGTAGTTAAGCCGTACTTCACCACATCTTCAGGTAACTCCTCCTGGAAAGTGCCGAACCACCTATCCCAAAGGATTAAAACCATACCCATGTTTTTGTCAAGGTAACGTACATTGCTGGCGTGGTGCACCCGGTGATGTGATGGGGTAACGAAAATATATCCGTACCATTTCGGAAGTTTAATGTTGTACTGCGTATGCACCAGGTTACCATAAATTTGGGTCACCAGGTAAGCAAAAAGAATGTCAACCGCGGTGAAACCCATAAATGCCAGTGGCAAATAAAAGAAAACACGGTACAATGGCTCGAAAACAGTTGAACGGAAACCAGTGGTTAAATTAAAATGTTCAGATGAGTGGTGTGTAACATGCATGGCCCAGAAAAAGCGTACATAATGACCAACCGTATGCAAAAACCAGTACAGGAAGTCTTGCGCTAAAATCAAAACAAACCAGTAAAGCCAAATATTAGGAATTTGGAACAAACGGAATTGATAACAGTACTGCAATAGAAAAAAAGTGCCTGTTTTTGTGGCTAAATTAATCACAATAGCGGCCGTCATCAGGTAGATATTGGTCCAGGTATCGCGTTTAGTATATAATTTTCTGTCGTGCACATAGCTGAAATACATTTCAACCAGGGTTAAAACGATTACAAAACCAAACAGGCCAACAACAGAAATATCACTTCCTGTAAATTTCATTTTATAAACTATTATAATAATCTAAACTGCTCAAAATATCGGCAGTGCTTACACGGCAGTTAAACGTGCATTTGCCTGTTGTTTCTAAAAGTGAAAAGAGAATGTTTCCATCTTCATTCTTTTTATCACTCTGCATCAATTCTAAAAGCATGTCAAAGCTTTCTTTTTTGATGTGGTATTTAGGATATAAGGATAAAATATATTCACTAATATCTTTCAGTTCCGCTTGTGTTAACGTACTGTTTTTGATCGATAATGCAGCTTCACAAACAAAACCGATAGCAATGGCTTCACCGTGCGTTAGCGGATTTTCGTCATTAGCCAAAGAATAACCTTCAACGGCATGCCCAATGGTATGGCCGAAGTTTAAAATCTTACGCAGGTTTTTCTCGTGCGGATCGATGGTTACCACTTCGTTTTTAATTTCTACTGAGCGGTAAATATCTTCAGCAGAAGGGGTTAAGTAGTTGCTTTCTTTTAACTTTTCGTAATAGGGCTTATCATAAATCAAGCCATGTTTAATCATTTCGGCAAAGCCCGATAAAAGCTCGCGTTGTGGCAATGTTTTTAAGAATGCGGTTTCGATAAAAACCATTTGTGGTAAGGTAAAAGTACCCACCATGTTTTTTACATTGTCGATGTCAATTCCTGTTTTACCACCTACCGAAGCATCAACCTGCGATAAAAGGGTAGTAGGTACATTGATAAAATCGATACCTCTTTTGTAGGTAGAGGCAATAAATCCGCCCATATCGGTAATTACACCGCCACCTAAATTAATCATTAAACTTTTGCGGTCGGCCTCAAAATCTAAAAGCGTTTTCCAGATGCCTATACAGAAATCAATATTCTTGTTTTCTTCACCTGCCGAAGTTTCGATCAGGTCAAATTCAGAAAAATCATCTAAAAGCGACTGAAAAAGCGGTAAACAGATTTCGCTGGTATGCTCATCAGCAAGTACAAAAACTTTACTGTATTTGTTGCTTTCTAAAAGTGTTTTTAGTGCGGTTAAACTACTTTCGAAATATAGGGTGTGACCTGCGCTGGTTAGTGGTTTCATTAAATAACTTCTATTTTGTTTTCGCCAAAAGTAATAATATCGCCAACCCTAACCTTATAACGTTTGCGGAATTCGACCTCGCCGTTAGTTTTTACTAAACCATCTTCAACAACGGTTTGGGCATCGCCGCCACTGCCAACCAATCCGCTTGCTTTTAACAGCTGGATGAGTGGAATAAATTCGCCTTCTAATTTGAATTGTATCATTTTCTGCAAAAATACGATTATTTAGAGGTTTTTAGTTTTAACAATCAATGCTTTTTATAATTTTGCACCAATCTGACTTAATTATAGATAAAAAATGGATTTATCCCCCAACAAGCAACCAAATTTCGATAATACGGAAGTCGCTTTCCGACAAAAAACAAACGGCGAACTAAAAAAAGCTTACTGGCTTTTTAAAATGATTGGCAGTAATTTTCTCACCAAAGTTGGTCCTGCCATTACCAATTTCTTTTTAAATATCGGTTTACCCATTCAGGGCGCAATAAAAGCAACTATCTTCCAGCAATTTTGTGGTGGCGAAACCATTGCTGAATGTGATAAAGCTATTGAACAACTACATAAAGGTGGTGTAGGTACCATTTTAGATTATTCGGTAGAAGGAGAAGAAGAAGAGCAGGTTTTTGATGAAACCTGCGCCGAAATTATCCGCACCATTGTGCGCGCTGATGGCGATGTCAAAATCCCGATTACTGTTTTCAAAATCACCGGAATTGGTCGTTTTGCCTTATTGCAGAAACTGGATGCTAAAGAAACCTTAAATGCCAGCGAAAAAGCTGAGTACGAAAAGGTGAAACAACGTTGTGAGAAGATTTGTCAGACAGCCTTCGATAAAGGCGTACCCATTATGATTGATGCGGAAGAAACCTGGATTCAGGATACAATTGATGAATTGGCCCTGGATATGATGCGTAAATTTAACCGTGAACGCATTATTGTTTACAATACCTATCAAATGTACCGTCATGATAAGTTAGCCGATATGAAAGCCGATCATTTAATTGCTAAAGCAGATGGATTTATTCTGGGGGTGAAAATGGTTCGTGGGGCCTACATGGAAAAAGAACGTAAACGCGCAGCAGAAATGGGTTATCCTTCGCCAATTCAGCCAGATAAAGCAGCTTCAGACCGTGATTACAATGAGTCTTTGCGTTATTGTGTAGATCATATTGAAGAAATTGCCATTGTGGCCGGAACGCACAATGAAGATAGCAGCCGTTTATTGACATACCTTTTAGAGGAAAAGAATATTACACACAATCACCCGCATGTATATTTTGCCCAGTTGTTGGGGATGAGCGATAACTTAAGCTTTAACCTTGCCGATTCGAATTATAATGTAGCCAAATATGTTCCTTATGGACCGATTAAAGCGGTAATGCCTTATTTGTTCAGAAGGGCACAAGAAAATACATCTGTTGCCGGACAAACAGGCCGTGAATTAGGTTTGATTGAAAGAGAACTAAAAAGAAGGAAACTGTAGTTCGGTTTTCAGTTAACAGTTGGAAATTTTCAGTTTTGGGCGGTAATAGAAACTGCTGACTGGAAATTGCCAGCTGTTTTTTATTTTCGTATCGTCATGCTGACCTGTAACGAAGTGGAAAGCTACGAAGTAAACCGAGCCTTAAGCGAGCTCACCGAAGGTAATTTAGTTCAGCATCTTATTAATCCATTATTTTTTTTGAAAATGAGCATGCAGTAGTTCTTCGGGACGTACAGTCTCGCTTTGCGCTATATCTTTTTGGCTGCCCTTCGACTTCGCTCAGGGTGACAGCCAAAAAGGATGCCGCTTCAATCGAGTTTAGGTGGTGCGGTAGTAGATTTTGAAATCTATGGCTTAAACTTCCCAGGTTCTCTTTCACTCCAGGCCAGGGTAGTCAATAGATGCTGCGAACTGAAAATTGTCAATTGAAAACTACTAACTATTTCTTCACCACAAAAGATTGTTTGCCAGTTAAGAGGTCGTAGAACAAAATAAAATCGCTCACTAAGCTATAGCCGGGATATTGAAAGGTGGCGGGTTTATTTTTCTCGAAAAAGAAATGTCCAACCCATGCAAAACCATATCCCAATACAGGTATGGCGAGAAAGAAATGCCAGTTGTGAAAAAGAAAACCAGTAAAAAAGGCAAGACAAACCAATCCGGTCCCGATAAAATGTAAAATACGCGAGGTGGTATTGGTATGTTCTGACAAGTAAAAAGGATAGAACTCTTTTAGCGACTTAAACTTTTTTTCTGACATATACTAATTTACAAAATTCCGTTTGCTTTTAAAAAGGCACCTAGCTGAGCAGGTTTTTCGGTCATTAATAAGGTATTTAAACCTACTTTTTTAGCACCTTCAATATGTTGCGGACTATCGTCTATAAATAAGGTTTCGGCCGGGTTTAGGTTGTTTTCTTTTAATACCTGCTCAAAAATATTGGTATTGGGCTTGCGCAGTTTCATGTGCTGAGAGAAATAGGCTTTCTCAAAATAAGCGTCGTAATTATTGATCTGGAAAGTTGCTTTCAGGTAATCAATGATCCAGTCGTAGTGGATTTCGTTGTTGTTGCTTAACAAAAAAGTACGGTATTTTTCTTTTACTTCAAGCAGTAAATCGTGGTTTTCCTGAATGGTGCCAATTAATAAACTGTTCCATGCCTCATCAATCTGCTGATCGGTTAATTCAGGTTTTCCTGCCGCCCTTCTAATTCCAGTCCTAAATTCGGCAGGAGAAATTGCCCCGGTTTCAAAATCATCAAATAATTGATTGTGTGCTTTATGGGCAAAGAAATTCTCAATATCGGTGATGCCCAATTTTTGAAAAGATGCCTGAGCAATTCTGAAATCGATATCAAATATTACGTTTCCGTAATCGAAAATAATGTTTTTAATGTTTTGCATGGAAATGGAAATCATCTTGATTTGCTGCAAAGATATTATTGCTGATTTAATGAAGGGTATTAAATCAGGTTTTTTTACAATAAAAAACCCGAAACCTATAGTCGATAAGTTTCGGGCTTCATAATTTGCGATATCATCATTCCCAACTGGATTGGGAACCTTAATGCTTTAGTGTTTTTTTTATCTTAAGATTCCCTGCCAATGTTGTTAAATTAAGGAGAAAACAAAAAACATTGTCATCCTGTGCCTGTAGAAGGACAAATGTTTTTTTGTTTTCGTTATCAAAAGGTCTTCGACAAGCTCAGACTGACAACAACTCCATAATGATTTATATTATTTAGGCTCTACCGTTATCGATTGAATAATTGGCCTGTTTTTTTTATCACTTGTTTTTAACTCTTTGAACACAAAATAAATGGAATGAAATTTTCCATCCGAAAGCATGTTGATTGGTATACTTTTTCTAAAAGTAGATTTTCCGATCATAATGCCTTTGCTGTCATCCAACCTAATTTCGATCTCACCATCAGCACCCGGATCAAGGTTTAAGAATGAGAAACCAAAGCCTGAAATACCCGTTAAGTCGATATTTTTGAGGGCTAACCAGCCATTATCCTTCGTTAATACCAGTTTTTCTCCGCCAAAAACATCTTTTCGCTGAAAACCTCCAAAATCTTTAATGTCGTCTGCATCAATTATGCTGCTTTTAAGGTTAATGAGATTGGTTGTGGTTAAAGGTTTTAAACCTGCAGCACCTGCATCGGTATAAGTTGCCTTTAAGGTAAGTACCGATTTCTTTTTATCGGTAGCTGCTGGCGGAACAATTTTGCCAGAAGTTGGAAGTGATGCCTTAACAGCTTCCTTGTTACCCAAAGTCATAATCCACTCTGTAATTTTTTTCACTTCAGCCTCTTTCATCGTGGTATGTGCCGGCATGGGTACTTCTCCCCATACACCATGGCTGCCCGCAATCACTTTCGAAGCCAGGTAATCAACCGCTTTGCTGTCGTTTTTATATTTTGCGGCAATTTTGTTAAACGCAGGTCCGATGGAAACAGCAGCTTCTTTGTGGCAGGTGCTGCAATCAGATTTTAACATTATGGTTTTACCCACAAGGGTTTGTGCTGCCTGCTGATGGCCCAATTGCGCTCCCGCTAAATCGCTTCCTTCGGTATAGGTATTGGAAATATAAATGCGGCTGTTATTTACTTTTGCACCCTTATCGCTCACTAAAACCTTGTAATCAACGGGTTTATTGGGGAAATAAAAGCTTTTATTACCGGCTAAATCTATATTCACATTAGGGTGTTCGTTGCCTGCAAAAACCGGAATTACCTGGCTTTTTGCTGAAGCTTTACTTTTATCCATCACGGTAACACTTACCGGATATTCGCCTGCTTTAGCATAGGTATGCTGTATGCTTGGTGTGGTGGTTGTTTTGGTTACTCCTTTGCCCAGGTTCCAGATATAAGTTAAAGCATCTCCGTCAGGATCTTTAGCGGTAACTGTTGCTGTCATCTTATAGGGAAGCAGGCCACTTGTTTTTGCAATATTTAGGTCTTCAACTGTTGGCGGGCGGTTACCTTTCAGGTAATCGATTCGGGTAATGGCAGCATCAGGATTTTTGGTGAACCAGCCTTTACCGTATTCAAGGACATATATTTTTCCATCAGGTCCCAATTCCATATCAATAGGTGCTGCTAAAGAAACTTTAGCCATAAAGGGCTCCATGCTCAGGTAATCGCCCTGTTCATTCATGGTTACCGCTTTAACCCATCCACGTACCCATTCATAAATAATCAGCTTGCCGTTATAATAAGCCGGGTAGGGTGAGTTTGCTGTAGCATAATATACCGGACCAGCCATTGCTGTACGGCCACCTGCCCCCACCTGTGGAAACTCTTTCGATGCACCATAAGGATACCAGATAAATGCCGGTTGTGCCGCCGGAAGTTTTTCCAAACCGGTATTGTTTGGCGAGTTATTAATAGGCGATTCAGGATCAAATGCATTCCCGTTGGCGCCGTTGGTATAATCGTAAGCTTTATATGCATAGTTATCACCAACGAATAATGGCCAGCCAAAATTACCTGCTTTACGAGCCTGGTTAACTTCGTCATAACCCCTCGGACCTCTTAAAGCGTCATCATTACTGGCATCAGGACCAACTTCTCCCCAGTACAAAAAGTTGTTTTTTTGATCTACCGAAATGCGGTAAGGGTTTCTATTGCCCATTACATAAATTTCTGGTCTGGCTTTTGGATCGTTTTTAGAAAAAAGGTTGCCATCAGGTATGCTGTAAGTGCCGTCTTCATTTACTTTGATCCTTAAAATTTTGCCTCTTAAATCGTTAGTATTTCCGGCCGATCTTCTGGCATCATATTGTTCTAAACCTTTTCTGTTGTCGAGCGGGGCATAACCTTTGTTCACATATTGTTGTTTGGGTACATCAAAAGGAGTAGAGTTGTCACCTGTTGAAACATACAATAAATTATCCGATCCAAAAGCAATAGATCCTCCGGTATGGCAGCAGATTTCGCGTTGAGAATAAAATTCTAAAATGATTTTTTCTGATTCTTTTACAATCTGATCGTTAATCAATTTAAATCTGGATAATCGATTTACCGATTTATCAAACGGACTATAGAAAAGATAGATATATTGATTAACTGCAAATTTCGGATCTGCAGCCATACCCAGTAAACCTTCTTCAGCATTCACATCGGGTACAGAGGTTTTAAAATAAACATCGAGTTTACCCGCCTCCTTAATTTTTTTAGTCTGGTTTTTATAAATCAACACTTCTCCTCTGCGCTGTGCTACCAAAATATCCAGGTTAGGGAGGATGGTCATTTCGGTAGGCTCTGTAAATTCTCCCTGCGCAAGGGTAACTTTTACAAAACGATCTTGATCTGGTGTGTCTATTTTAGATTTGGTGAAAAATTCGAAAGCCTTGCTCTCGTAAATGTTTTTGTTTAATGTGGTTGCCGATATAAATACAAATGCAAGGGCAGATAACAGTAGGGTAAAAGTTGTTTTCATTTATTTGGTTCAGAGATTTTTAATAAATATAGGATATAGTTTTATAGCCTGTGGTATTGTATCAAAATTTATGCGAATAATGTCAAAATAGAATTAGTTATTATTTAATGAATGATTGAATTATAGCATGAAGCAATGATTAAATAAAGCACATCACTGCGATAAAGATATCAGGTTAATTTTTTCATAATAAGTAAAGATTATGTAACTTAAACAGCAGGAATTAAATGTGGGCCTGTTTAATTTTATTAAAGAAGGCATCACTCATGCTGAAAATCAAAAAAGGATGGTATAAAAACGTTTTTAATCAAAATCCAGTCATCAACAAATTTATTAAGGTTATCTATTTTTTCTTTCAGGATCTCTACTGTTGAATTGGTATTGCGTTGATAATGTTAGTTTTATATAGATAAACTCGCTAAAAATAATGCTATGACTGGAGTAATAACAGCTTATAATAAAGAAAGAGGTTTCGGTTTGATCTCTCAATATTTAGTTTTAGAAAGCATCTATTTTGATATAGTAGATTGCAAAGCGAAAGGTTTGTATGTTGGGAGTACAGTGGAGTTTGATACCGCTATTACCAAAAGAGGAGTAGTGGCTAAAAACATCATGGGTGTAGCTAAAAAGATCAGACCCAAAACCTTAATTTAATATAAAAGCTTCCGATTTTTTAATCTCAAATCATCTCCTGCTCAACATTCCGTTTAGCTCGTTATCAGCTTATAACAACTGTGTTAAAATGTAAGCTAATTTTAGAATCGTACAACTTTAGGTTGTTTTTTAGAATTATTTTGTGTCAGCCTATTGTCATTGTCATTTTAATCTGTAAATTACGGAATGGGCGATAAAGTAAATTTGATTCTTGGAATAGTTTTCCTTTTAGGTGGTTTTAGTGTTTTCGTTGTGATTTTTAGCGGAAAAAAGGGTTAGTTCAATTTTCAAATACTTTTTTCAGGAGGGACTTTCCTCCTTGAATGGTTTATTTTGATGATGCGGCAAAATTCGGTATCCAAATAAAAAAGATTTCACTTTCTGGTATTACGCAGTCCTATATAACTAGGATTGATTGACTATGCAACAATGTAAGGTAACCGCTTGCTATGCCTTGTTGTATGCCTATCGGGATTTTTATACCGGTAATTGCTTCATTATATGCTTTCTTTAATTTTAATCCAGTTGATCAATGCTTAGTGTACAGTATCAAAATTGGGAAGTTGTGGATTCAGTCTGCGACTTTTTTGTTTAAATGCGCTTTGCTTGTCTAAATTCCAAAATCAGCACAAATTATTGCTTAATCTATAGATTTAGTATAGAAATCGATTTAATTCCCAAAACCTTTTTGAGTTTTTGTATGTTTGTTGTATTAAAATCTAAATTAAATGCAAGGAACAGTAAAATTTTATAATGAATCTAAAGGTTTTGGTTTCATCATTACAGAAAACGGAGAAGAAGTTTTCGTTCATGTTACAGGTTTAACTGATAAAATAAGTCAGAATGATCGGGTAGAATTCGAAATCACCCAGGGGAAAAAAGGACCCAATGCGGTTAATGTAAAACTGATTCAGTAGTTCTATGAGATTAGGTACCGTAAAATTTTATAATCAGGAAGAAGGCGTTGGCAGTATCACACCATCAAACGGAGGGAGAGAAGTGAGTGTTTTTGCCCATGGTGTAATTGATCCGATAAAATCCAATAATATTGTTCAGTTTGACATCGAATTTACACCAAGTGGCATTGAGGCTGTTCAGGTGATGGTGTTATCTGCATAGACAATGCGCTTATTGTAAAGTTGTTTTTATATTATATAAGCTTCTATTATTATTTGGCACAGTTTTTTGGGTTAGCTATACAATAGTTAACGCAAATCGTCGAAAATGGAGGCAAAAGAAATGGGAACAATAGATTATTATAATGAAACTGAAGGCTTTGGGAAAATCAGGAGCGATATTGGAGAAGAAGTTCTGTTTTATCAAAGCGGCCCGATAAATGGATTTAATCCAAGAAGGGGATTAAAAATTTCTTTTGAACTGCATCAAACATTATCAATTGCAGTAAATGTGCTAATTCTTGAGCCGAAAGATTAATGATTGTTTAATGCTTTGATTCTTAATCTGTATTACAGATAGCATTTAATATTATAATAAATTAATTTAGCAACTTGTAACCAAATCTGATAAATTTGGTCTTACTGTTGTTTATCCTTAAGTTTTTATGATACAATTGGAGCCAATTAACGGGTTTTTTAAAAGAGAACGTGCGTTGCAGGCAATATACCCTATGCGTATGTTGATTGTACGCGAAGGGAATGGCTTTTTATGCATGAATTCTGGCGATTACCCCCTGTTAAAAGGCAGGATTTTTTTTATCCCTGAGGAAGGCCTGGTCAGGATCGATGGAGAAATTACCTCAGGTTACTGGTTAAGTTTCAGTAGTTTATTGTATGCCGAATTTTTACTTCAGCACTTAGATCCCCAGGCTAAGAACCTCTTTTTAAATCTGTCTTTCAGGGATCTCGATTTGCAAGAATCAACTAAAACGTATAGTTTACTCGATCAGCTAAAAAGAGAAATCAATACTAAAAAGGATATGCCCTTTTTAGCACAATACTTATCCTTATTTCTGGGTTTTACGGCTGGTTTAGATGGCTATCTTGCTGCCTTAACCTTAGATGATTTACAGCAGGTATTGCGGTTTAGGGCCATTTTAGAACAATTTTACAAACAAGAAAGATCCATTCAGTTTTATGCAGAAGGCATGGGAATGAGTACTGGTAAATTAAATAAATTTTTAGACCGCGTACTTGGGAAAAGCCTGACCGTACTGATCAAAGATCGGATTATGCGCGAAGCAGAAGAATTGTTGCTGCATAGTGATTATACAGTTGATGAAATAGCTGAGCTATTGGGTTTTGAGCAAACCACTAATTTTAGCACCAGTTTTAGACGCCACAAAGGCATATCGGTACTGCAATTTAGCCGCCAAACCTAAGTTGAATGAAAATTGGTGCGTCTGCCAAAGAAATGTTCATCAGTTTGATTTCATCTCTTCTAGAAGACAGGTATTCCAGACCTCACCACATTAATTGCTTTCGCGCCTAACGCGTAAAGTTTTGCTTACTGACGCTATTTTATCAGCCGCACCAATTTTACATCGGCTAAATTATAAAATCTCAGGCTAAAGAAAAAAAATATTCTTAATAATGTTACATAGCTGTATTCCGGCGTTTACAAATGGGTATCTGCCTCAGTTTGGCGTGGGAAAAATAAAAAGTCTAGTAAATTTGTAGTCTATTTGAAAAAAATTATATTTGCCAAAAATATAATCATTATGAAACAAGAGTTTACGAAATCCGTTCTCATACCCGGCCCTTTATTTATCGCTGTAAATAGAATGTATTGTTGCTGTTGATTTAAAAATAATGATTTGTTTCTACTTCTGTAGTAACAAAAAAGGAAAATACAAGTGTATTTTCCCCAGGCAAAATTAACGAAACAGGAATTCAATTGGCGTTGCACCTGTTTCAAATCAATTCAAATCACCTATTTCAAAGTTATGCAAAATTTTGAGAAAGTCAATCCCGTACAAGGGGATCTGGCTTTACGAAGTAAGATGTCCAATTTTCGGTTGGGCATACGGCAAACCTGCCGTATTTTATTACCTGTGCTGTTTTTATGCTTTCCACTGTTATCGCAGGCACAAAACCCATCAGAACCTACCATTAATGCCACCTTATCGGGAACTGTAATTGATGCAAAAACCAAAGAAACCTTAATCGGTGCATCAGTTAAAATTCAGGGTACAACTAACGGTTCCTCAACCGATAGGGAAGGGAGGTTTCGTTTAATTACCGGACAAAAGTTCCCCTTTACTTTACTGGTTAATTTCGTGGGCTATAAACAAACCGAAGTAGTGGTGACCCAAAGTCAGATTACGATAGAACTTGTAGAAGACTATAATCCCCTGGATGATGTGGTGGTAGTAGGTTACGGCACACAGAAGAAAATTAACCTGACCGGATCGTTAGCCACTGTAGATGCCAAAACATTGGCCAACAGGCCCATTACCAATGCTAC
The DNA here is from genome assembly GCF_056490665.1 of Pedobacter folensis. NCBI lineage: Bacteria > Pseudomonadati > Bacteroidota > Sphingobacteriia > Sphingobacteriales > Sphingobacteriaceae > Pedobacter > Pedobacter folensis. The sequence continues at coordinate 1,475,443 of NZ_JBWJIF010000001.1, read as the reverse complement.
CCAGGCACTTCAAAATGTACCTGGTGTTTTTACCAACCAAACCAAAGGCCGTCCTGGGGCTGATGCCGCAACCATTCGCATCCGTGGGGCAGGTACATTGAATAACAACAACCCTTTGGTACTGGTTGATGGCGTTGAATTCCCTTTGGGCGATGTTAATCCAAACGATATTGAAAGTGTAACCGTTTTAAAAGATGCCGCTTCTGCAGCCATTTACGGTAACCGTGCCGCAAACGGCGTCATTTTAGTAAAGACTAAAACCGGAAAAAAAGGAACATTTTCTATCGATTATAACTTTTATGCAGGTTCGCAAAAAGCTACGCAGTTTCCAGATGTGGTAACCAATACGGTCGATTATATGATCGGTAAAAACCGCGCCCTGGCTAATGAAGGCAAGCCTGCCGAAAGTAGCGACGCATTGATTAACGAATTTAGAAACGGTACCGATCCCTTTATTTATCCAAATACCAACTGGTTCGATATCATGTTCCGCAATGCTGCCATACAGGAGCATAACCTGCGTATATCCGGCGGATCAGAAAAAACAGCTTTTTCCATTTCACTGGGTTATTTAGATCAGGATGGGATTTTAATCGCCTCTTCGGGTAAACGTTATTCCTTAAATTCGAATATCAGTTCTGATATTACCAAAAACCTAAAGGTGGGCGCAAGTTTGACTGCTAACTTTTGGAATAGTAAAGAAAGTGCCTATAGCGCCGATGATGGCAATGGCGAGGGCGGTTTAATGGGTTTAACCTATCGTGGTTTGCCTTTTCAAACACCTTATGCACAGGATGGTACTTATGCTGATCAATGGATAAGGGTACCCGGACATAACTTTTTCAGGAATACCGTTGCCCTGGCAAACGAAGGTTTTAATAAGAATAACCAGTACCGCACCCTGGCCAATGTGTTTTTAGAATATCAGTTGCCATTTAACATCAAGTATAAAACTACTTTAGGTGCTAACTTACTTTATGGTATCAACAAATATTCTTATCCGGCTATTAATTTAACCAACCCCAAAACCGGAGTAGTAACCCCAATTGGCAATACACCCGCACGAGGGGTTAGACAAATCAGCCAGAACAATATCAATATTACCAATTTTCATACCTTAAACTGGGAAGGTTCGCTTGATAAGCATCATTTTGGTGCATTGGCAGGGTTTAGTTTAGAACGTTTTGATGACAGCAATTTCTCTGCTTATAATGAGGGTTATCTGGGCAATGACCTAACCGAACTCAATGCCGGAAGTACATCACCTCAGGTTACCGGTACTTCGGGCGCCTCGAGGTTGCAATCATACTTTGGTCGTTTCAACTACAATTACAATGAAAAATACCTGTTCGAGGCCAATTTCAGGTATGATGGTTCGTCGCGCTTTGCTAAAGACAACAGGTGGGGCTTTTTTCCTTCATTTTCAGCAGGATGGAGAGCAAGTGAAGAAGATTTTATTAAAAATTTAAATGTTTTTAGCAACTTAAAATTTAGGGCATCATATGGTAAGCTGGGTAATCAGAATGTTCCCTTATTCAGTTATGTAGACGCCATTGCCCTGGGGCAGAATTACAATTTTAACGGAACCATTGTAAGTGGCGCGGCCATTACGCAGCTAAGCGACCCTAACATTACCTGGGAAACTACCACCATGAGCGATATCGGTTTAGAAGGTAGTTTCTTTAAAAACAAGCTGACTTTTGAAGTCGATTTTTTTGATAAACAGACTTCTAAAATCCTCAGACAGATCAGCGTTCCGGGGCAGGTAGGCAATTTAGCCGGACCTGTAAAAAACATCGGTGCGGTAAACAACCGTGGTTTTGAAATCACCCTGGGTTTTAAAGATTCGGTTAAAGATTTTCGCTACAACATCGACGCGAACCTTACCTATGTGAAAAACAAAGTCACCAATGTAAACGGCCAGAAATATTATAGCGGTAATACCATTATTCAGGAAGGATCGCCAATTGACAGCTTTTTTGGGCTACAGGCAGAAGGAATTTTTCAAAGTGCAGAAGAAGTGAAAGCACACGCTTTTCAAAATGCAGGTACGGTTCCCGGCGATTTGAAGTATAAAGATGTAGATGCCAATGGGGTGATCGATAATAACGACCGTGTAGTCATTGGGAATAGTATTCCAAAATTTGTTTACGGTTTTTCAGGTGGTTTTGGGTATAAGAGGTGGGATTTTAGTTTCATCTTCCAGGGTTTGCAGGATGTGGATACCTACTTAACCGGAAATTTGGCACAGCCATTTAAAAATGGCGCAGGTGTAACCAAAGACTGGCTTACCGATTCGTGGACGCCTACCAATACTGGCGCTACTTTACCGCGTTTAACGACATCGAATGGCTACCCTCAAAACTTTCAGACTTCGAGTTTTTGGGTAAGAGATGCCTCATATCTCCGGTTGAAAAATGTGCAGATCAGTTATTCCTTTCCCAACAAATGGCTTAATAAAGCAGGTATTGATGTGTTAAAGGTATTTGTGAATGCACAAAACTATTTAACCTTCTCGAACTTCAAATTTAGCGATCCGGAAAGGAATTTAACCCGGGCCGATCTGATTGAATACCCAAATGCAAAAACAATTAGTGCGGGAATTAACGTATCATTTAAATAACCGGTCATGAAAAAATATATTCTATTCATATTAATTTCGGTGTTCTTGTTTGGCTGTAAAGATTATCTGGATGTAACGCCAACCGATCGTTTTACGCAAGACACCTATTGGAATACAAAAGTTCAGGCAGAAGCTGCCCTGAACGGAACCTATGCAGCAATTTACTATAATGTTTATGCGGCCAATTCCATTTACCTGGATGCTTTAAGTCCGAATACCTATCAGTACAATAACGATTATAACATCATTTCGAGGGGCTTGCACAACGCGGCAACGGGTTATTTTAACGAAACCTGGAATGGCAGTTACAAAGGTATAGGCAGGGCCAATAACGTATTGGCCAATATCGATAAAGTAAATATGGACGGCGCCTTAAAAGAAAGGTATAAAGCCGAAGCCAAATACCTCCGCGCCTTATATTATATTCCCCTTTGGAATTTATTCGGGGGTGCACCATTAATTACCGATGCCACCAATTACGAAACGCAGGCCAATTTGCCAAGAAACACTGCCGATGAGTTGCTGGCGCAGATTTTAAAAGATTTAACCGAGGCTTCATCAGGAACTGCCTTACCGTTAACCTACTCAGGTGTAGATAAAGGAAGGGCTACGCGTGGTGCGGCTTTGGCTTTAAAGGCGAGGGTTTTGTTGTATGCCAAACGTTGGAAAGAAGCTGCAGAAGCCGCAAAAGCCGTTATCGATTTAAAAACCTACAGTTTATTTCCAGATTACCGCGGCTTGTTTTATCTGGAAAATGAAGGCAATGCAGAAGTTATTTTTGATGTGCAGTATAAATATCCTGAGTTTACCCATTCGCTCGATATCAGTTTAGATCAGCAATTGGGTTCAGCACCTTTGCCCGATCTGGTTAATACCTATTACGCAACCGATGGTAAACCGATTAACAGTTCTGCCGTTTATAATGCCGCAAAACCTTTCGAAAACCGCGATAGCAGGTTGCAGGCTACTGTAATTTTACCAGGTACGCAGTTTAAAGGTGCTACCGTAACCGCAATTCAATACCCGAGTACAGGTTACGGATTAAAAAAATATACTATTTTTAAAGACAATGAAAAACCTGTGGCCGCACCAACCAGCGGAACATCAGAGTTAAATTTAATTTTACTTCGTTATGCTGATGTGCTCCTGATGTACGCCGAAGCAAAAAATGAAGACAGCGGACCAGATCAATCGGTTTTCGATGCTTTAAACCTAATCAGGGCAAGGGCGAAGATGCCGAATATTCCATCTACCTTAGGTCAGGAAGAATTGAGGGCAGAGATCAGGCACGAGCGGAGAGTAGAGCTGGCAGGCGAAGGTTTGTATTATTACGATATACGCAGGTGGAGGATAGCCGATCAGTTATTAAACGGAAATATTACCAATAGCGCAGGGGCAAGGATTGATAGCCGCCTCTTCGATGCCAATAAAGATTATTTATGGCCGGTACCTTCCATTGCGATCCAGAATAATCCGGCATTAAAACAGAATCCTAACTATAACAAATAGAGATGAAAAATATATTAAAATTTATCGTTTTTGCTGGCCTGATGGGCAGTTTAGCTACGGCACAGGCGCAAAGTAAAAAGAAACCCAACATTATTTTTATACTGGCCGATGACTTAGGTTATGGTAATGTACACAGCTTTAACCCGAACTCTAAAATTCCAACGCCAAATCTGGATAAGCTCACTGAAGAAGGAATTAAGTTTACCCGTTTCTATTCCGGAAATACTGTTTGTGCACCTTCAAGATGCGCCTTAATGACCGGTTATAACATGGGCCATGCCTGGGTAAGGGGCAATGCAAAAGCCAAAGACGGTCTTGCTGCGCTACGCGCACAGGACACTACCCTGGCCGAACGTTTAAAAGGAAACGGATATAAAACCGGCATGTTTGGTAAATGGGGACTCGGCGATGAAGACAGCAAAGGAGCGCCACATTTAAAAGGTTTCGATAGTTTTTACGGATACCTGGATCAATCGCATGCACACGATTATTACACCAATCGTTTGTACGAAATTGTTGGCGGTAAAACTGTAGAAGTACCTGTTGATACCACAAAATATACTGAAGACCTGATTGTAAATAAAGCTGTTGATTTTATTAACGCCAATAAAGATCAGCCTTTCTTTTTGTATCTGCCATTAACAGTTCCGCATGCGGAATTGAAAGTGCCTGCAGAATTATTGAAGAAATTCCAAAATGCAGATGGTTCGAGTAAATTTCCACCTGAAACGCCTTTTGAGAAAAAAGGAAACTACGACAGTCAGGCGCAGCCACATGCTACTTTTGCAGCAATGGTAAATAAACTGGATGCCGATGTGGGTACGATTGTGGCGTTGATCAAAAAGTTAGGTTTGGATAACGATACCTACATTTTCTTTACCAGTGATAACGGTCCGCATAAAGAAGGTGGGGCCGATCCGGTGTTTTTTAATAGCGGTGGCGAGTTTAGAGGCGTAAAAAGAGATCTGTACGAAGGCGGAATCCGCGTGCCGTTAATTGTAAGGGCACCGGGTAAAATTGCGGCCGGACAGGTTAATCCTACGCCATGGGCATTCTGGGATGTATTGCCAACGCTTGGTGATCTTAGCGGAACAGCCACACCAAAAAATATAGATGGGCTGTCGTTCTCTCCATTGTTAAGCGGCAAAAAAGCAGTTAAGGAACATGATTATTTCTACTGGCAGTTTAACGAAGGCGGTTTAAAAGAAGCTTTAACCAAAGGCGATTGGAAATTAATCCGTTTTAAAGATAAAGGCACTGCCGAAAAGTTAGAGTTGTATAATTTAAAAGCTGATATCGGTGAAAAGCATGATATTGCAGCCAAAAACCCTGATACGGTAAAGGCGCTTTATGCGCTAATGAAACAGGCTAAAACGCCGGCAGAAAATCCACGTTTTGATTGGTCTGAAATTGAAAAATAGATGAAAGTGATCAGGATAATGCTAGTTTTAAGCTGCGTTTTGCTTTTCGCCTGTAAAAACGGCAAGGTTAAAGAAATTGCGCAGGTAAAAGAGAAAAAGAAACCAGCAATTTGCTGCTCGTCCAATTTGCCCTCCAGGTTTGGCATAAAAGCAGCAAGTAAGGTGCTGCCATTTGGCGATAAACAGGTTAAAAAATCATTGTAAAATGAATTCAAAGGTTGGTGTCTCACCAACCTTTTTTTTGAATCTGATATCGTCGTAAAGTGGAGGGATAATTATTTTTATTAATGATTAGAAAAGGAATAGCTTGTGGTTCCTGGCTTCTCCTTGGCCTGTGTCCTCACAGGCTGAGGAGAAAAAATTAAATGGGTTATGAAGAACCCAATCATGAATGATGCTAAAGATTTTCGGTGATTATTTGGCTACTGAACATCTAATTTTAACCATATAAGTTATTTAAGAACATATAAGCTTCAATGAACTTATATTTCTTATGTGGTTTAAGATCTTAAATTAATGGCCAGTGCGAACACAAACCATGGTATAAGGCGCGCCCTGCAATCCCAAAAATGAAATGCTGTTTTGGCCCATAAGCCACAGATGCAGTGCCAGAGAAGTCAAGTTTTCAAAACTTGACTTCTCTCCGAAATCTAAAATTAAATGGTTTGTTAAGGTCGCAACCATGAATGATGCTGACGATTTTTTGTGATTATTGGGCTGCTGAACATCTAAATTTAACCATGTAAGACATTTAAGGACATATAAGCCTCAATGAACTTATATTTCTTATGTGGTTCAAGATCTTAAATTAAATGGTCTGTGCGGACACAGACCATGGTATAAGAAACTGACTGTTTTGCACAGGCATTGTGGTCCAAATCCAAATCAGTTTTTCTTCTCTTCGGCCTATGGCCTGCGCAGACAGCGCTGTTATGTTGCAGATTTATCTTTAATCCTCAAACAGGTAACCGCTATATGCCAGTCCTTTGGCTACACTTTTAAAGTTATCGCCGGAGTTTAACGGGATGTGTGGGAATTTGTTTTTAAACAGGTTTTGTACGGCCGAAACCATCGAGGTTCCTCCGGTTAAAAATAAACAGTCAATGTCTTCCGGATTGATTTTGTAGGTTTCCATAAACTGATCCAGGTAAGCATCGATTTTATTAATGTCTTTTTCGATAATCGAATTATACTGCTCGAGTGAAATATTTTCATCGATTTCAATTTCCATATTGCTGTAGGCGAAATTGGAAACGGGCTGGTCAGAAAGTTCGATTTTTGTTTTCTCGATCGATCTGAACAACGAATAACCCAGGTTGTTTTCGATCAGGGTAATCAGGTTTTTGAATTTCGGGTTGTTACCCGAGTAATAATAATATTCCTCAATCTCTTTCTGGATTTTTAAACCATTAAAAAAGTTCATTTTATCCCAGGTACAAATATTGGCAAAAAGCGATTTCGGCACATTTAAAACTTTGCCCGGGGTAGCCTCGTACATGGTGTTTTTTCCGAAATAGGGTGTGCCTTTATCCCACATAAAAGCAGAATCGAGACTATCGCCACCAATGTAGATACCACCAGAGGCAATCATATCATTTTTACGGTCTTTGCTGCCCACCTTATCCGGATCGAGGATCAGGTAGGTGAAATCGGTAGTACCTCCACCTAAATCGGCTACTAAAACGCGTTCTTTTTTCTGAATGGTTTTCTCGTAGGCAAAGGCCGCTCCAATAGGTTCGAATTGAAAACGCACATCAGTAAAACCCGCGCTTTCGGCAGCTTTTTTTAACCTGGTTTGCGCCAGGGTATCTTTCATGGTATTATCGTCGTCAAAGAAAACCGGACGGCCGATAATGGCTTTGTGGCAATCTTCGCCGGTAATCAGGTCGGCTTTTTCTTTCAGGTCTTTAAGAATCAGTGTAACCAGATCGGAAGCGGTATACCTTTTATTGTGGATACGGGTTTCGGTAAACGTCGTTCTCGAGAGGATCTGTTTGATGGATTTGATAAAGCGCCCTTTCATGCCATCGCTCAGGTAAGCAGCTATTGCTTTTTCGCCGACAATATGACTTTCACCATCAACAATGCTTTTTACTTCTGTAAAATAAATTAACGAAGGGATAGAAATCGTATCTACAATTTCTTTCTTCTCTTCATCATAAATAGAAAGTGCCGAATTGGTTGTTCCAAAATCGATTCCATATAAAAACTTGCTCATGCTTGAAATGCTGTGGTTGGCGACTAAAATGGGGTTGCGAAAGTATTAAAAAAAAGCGAGGCCTGAAAGCGATAAGCTAAAATATCGCTTATAAATAAAGTGTTATTCTGTATATTTAAGAAATTCTTTACACCATAAATTAAAACACAGTTGAAAACCGCCAAACTCTTTTTACTGGGTTTAATGCTCCAGCTTTTCTGTATCATTACCGTATCTTTCGCACAGAAAAACACACCGGATACGGTAAAAACCGGCATTTACGTTACCAGTATACACGATATAGATTTTAAAGACAAAGAATATACCGTTAACTTCTGGCTATGGCTGAAATATAAAAACAAGGAATTTAATTTTGCCGATAACCTTGAAGTACCTCAGGCTAAAACCGTTAGTAAGTCGTTTTCTACCATCGATACCAGTGGAAATGAAGTGTACATGCTGATGAAGCTGCAATGCGTAATGAAAGATTCGTGGTCGATTAATAATTTTCCATTCGACCACCAGTTACTGAGGCTTTCGGTAGAAAATTCACAATTCGATTCCTCATCACTGATATTTGTACCCGATACCCTGGGCAAACAGTTTGATCCCCGTTTTACCCTGCGCGGCTGGAATATCGACAGTTTAAAAACTTCTGCAGCCAATAAAATTTATGAAACAGCTTTTGGCGATCCCAGTATAAAAGTGCCGAGAACCGAATACAGCAGTTATAAAGTGAGGATCGGGATTAGCAGAGATGCTTTTGGCCTGTTCTGGAAAATGTTTTTAGGCATGTATGTTGCTTTTTTTATTGCCTATATGTGTTTTTACATCCATGCCGATAGCATCGATTCGCGCTTTGGACTAAGTGTGGGCTCGCTTTTTGCCGTAATTGGTAATAAATACATTATTGATGGCTCGCTGCCCGAATCGACTACTTTTACGCTGGTAGATACCTTGCACGGAATTACCCTGGTATTTATTTTAATCGTGATCATATTAACGGCCTTTTCTTTAAAAATGATTAAAAGAGGAGAAGAGAAAAAAGCGGAAAAGTTTGACCGGTTTTTTTCCATCTCGCTTTTAACCGTTTACCTTCTTTTAAATATTTTCTTTATTGTAAAGGCTATAAATGCTTAATCATTTAAAATAACTCGCTTGTACCCAAATGGGCATTTACAATGCGGGTAATTTGCTGGCCCAGTTCTTTTGCATTGCCAATCCCTACGCTTTTAAGCGCCGCCAGCTGGTCGGTCGTTCTGGGCATTTTTTCAGCAATAGAAAGTAGCGCTAGGTCAGAAAGTACAGCATAATCCTGCGTGCCCCGCTGCAATGCGATGGTTTTGCGCCATTCGACCAGGTTTTTATAAACTTGTGGATTGGAAATCTCTTTTGGTTTGATGCTCGATTTAACCGGTTTTTTCTCCGGTTGTTTATTCCCTGCTGCATGCAAGGTGTGGATATAATCTTTGATCGAAAAGGGGTTCCACGAAATTTTAAATAAAGCCAGCTTGATCTGCAAGGCATCTTTACAGTCGTTTAATACTGTAAGCAGTTTATCAGAGTGGGTATCATTATAAAAGTTGATGGCCACAATTCTTGCCATTAAGCTGATGAGCTGTTCGAGTTTTGGAACGAAATAAGCAGAGGCTTTCTGCAAACGTTCCATAAAAGCACTTTCATTGGCCGGATTTTCATCAGTGCTGATCTTCGAAAATTCCTTTACGATAAAATTCCTGGCTACTTTAAAGATTTCCTGCTGAAGGATCTGGTTGCCCTGTTCGTAAATAGACAAAAAGGCATTCTTCTCGTCTTTGTCGATCAGTTTGGAACGCCCCAGCTTTTCCCAGTCTTTGGCTACCAGCGAGAAATCAAGCAATTCATGGATCAATCCCCAGGCATATTGCTGACTATAACGTGCCAGCAGCTCAGGCGTAGGTTTGTCCTGGTGCGTGACCTTTGTAAAACTGATTACTTTGGCATCGGTAATGATGTTTTCGGCAACCACAGGTGATTTTAAGATAAGTCCTTCTAAACTTCTGCAGCGACTGAGTGCTACGTAAGCCTGTCCGTGGGTAAATGCGGTGCTTACGTCCACGATGGCCTGATCGAAGGTTAATCCCTGGCTTTTGTGTACCGTGATGGCCCAGGCCAGTTTAAAAGGATACTGCGAGAATGATCCGGTGCTGGTTTCGTCGATTTTATTTTCTTCAGCACTCAGGCTATATTTAACATTTTGCCAGATTTCTTTTTCTACTTCGATTTCCCGGCCACCGTTAGTAAAAGTTACCTTTATCGAATCCTGACTAATCGCCGTTATTTTTGCCGCTTTTCCGTTGTAATACTGCCTTTTGCCCGAGGAGTCATTTTTGATAAAGATGACCTGTGCGCCCAGCTTTAACTGGAGTTTTTCGTCGGTAGGATAGGCATCCTTCGGGAAATCGCCACTTACCTCCGCATTGAATTCGAAAATTTCTCCAGGTAATTTTTCCAAACAGCCCTGGTTGATTTCGTTTACAAGCTGGTTATGTGTAGTTAACGTAATGTAATCGTCTTTCCATTCCTGATTTAAAGAGGGATCGTAACGTTCATTCAGTTTCGCAAGAAGACCAGCATCAAGGCTGTTTTCGCGCATGCCGTTCAAAATATCCAGAAATACGGGGTCTGACTGACGGTAAACTTTATCCAGGGCAAAAGTAAGCATGGGTATAGACCTGAAAACCAGGCTATCGAAAAAGTACGGACTAGAATAATAACTGCCCAGGATGTGCCAGGCATCATGAAAAATAGGAGAGAGCTGATAAAGATCGCCGATCATCAATACCTGAACGCCCCCAAAAGGACGGTTTGAACCTTTAACACGTTTTAAAGTACGGTCGATAAAATCGATCAGATCGACCCTAACCATACTAATCTCATCAATAATTAATAAATCAAGGCAGCGTAATAACCTTGTTTTTTCATCCGAGTATTTAAAGTTCGTTTCCGCATGTTCATCAACAACCGGAACCAAAGGACCAAAAGGAATCTGAAAAAAGGAGTGAAGCGTTACGCCTCCGGCATTGATGGCGGCCACCGCAGTGGGGGCAACAACGGCGAAATTCTTTTTCGTGGTGTCTCTAATCTTGCGCAGGAGGGTGGTTTTACCCGTTCCGGCTTTACCGGTTAAAAAAACCGGCTGGTTGGTGGTGGCTAAAAAATCTAAAAGAAGCTGGTTGTCCGGATCGGGCGTATTCATATCAATTACAAAATTAACCTATTCGAAATGGATTTGAGGATAGATGAACGGGTGTTTTATCCACAATTTTTAATCAGAAAAGAGGGGGGCTAAAATGAAAAGTAAAATTAAGCACTTGAAAATGAGTTTATATTCTTCCTTTTTATGAAAAAATGCCGAAAACATTTTCGAAAATTCAATTCAAATTTGTAACATTGCACTCGCAAAAAAGGATAACCTTTTTTCCGGGCCTATAGCTCAGCTGGTTAGAGTAGAAGACTCATAATCTTTTGGTCCCTGGTTCGAGCCCAGGTGGGCCCACTGCTTTAAACCCCTTTAAGGATAACTTGAAGGGGTTTTTTGTTGGCTAAAAACATCTTAAAGGCACCTCTTAGAAGTAGACGAAATTCGACAAAAAGCTAAATAAGGCGATGGAAAAGGATTAATGTATGGCACCTCAGAGAATCGTTTCGGGGTATCGGCTATAAAAGTAAAATCCTCGAACTACTAGCTGCCGAAAAAGGTGATGAATTAATAAAAAAGACAATTACCAAAAATATTCTTAAGAATTTAAGTGATGGCAACGTAGTTTTAAATACAAATATTCCAAAAAATCTTTTGAAGCTCGCTGGTCTTTCCGAAGATCAGTATGTGAAAATACCCAGTGCTATATCCTTCAACTTATAGCCTGACAATCCAGATCTATAGACTAGAAATAGATTGGCACGTTAGCAAGGTTCAGCTCTGGTTTCTCTGTTCAACTTTCCTACTTCAGGGTATAGGAAGAAGTAAGGTTATTTGTGTTCAAAATAGTTTTGTAGCTTTAAGAAATTAAAGAGCCCTCACTATGCACGGTATTAATGAAGTAACTATTGATCATATTTCCAGATTGGATGAACACCAGCTTGGACGGTTGTTGGAGAAACTCCTTTTACTCGAAGCTGAAGATTTTAAACTTCAAGAAGTTTATGTTTCGGTTCCTGAGAACGAAAAATCACAGGATGGTGGTGTCGATGGTAGAATTGAGTGGAATGGTAACCCATCTTCAACGGCCCATTTGCTAAAAAACATAACCGCATTTCAAAATAAAGCAACGGAACTCAACCCTAAAGCTTGTTTTGAAGAAATTCTTCTTCCAAAAAAAGAAGGTGAATCTAGAAAACTAAAACCTGAAGTTGAAAAAATAGTTGATTCTGATGGTGCTTATATTCTTTTCACAACTCAGGCAAATACTGATTCGATGAAAACTAAGAAAATAACCAAACTTAGGGAAGCCATACAAATTGCCGGGAAACCAAACTATGCCAGTCTCGATATTAGAGTGTTTGACGCAAATTTCATCAAAAATTGGGTAAATAAGTATGTTTCGGCAGTCGACCTTGTGCAAGGTTTCAGTGGAATTACTAAGCCTACAGGATATCGGGACTGGATAGATACCGAACTTGATAACAAAGCAGACCGAGTGCCATATCAAATTGACACTCGAGTTTCTCAACATATTATGACTATTAGAGATAACATCGTATCTCAAAAGGTAATTCGGATTATTGGCCATTCAGGTATCGGCAAAACACGGTTGGTCGTGGAAGCTTTTAGACCTATTGATACAGAAACTAGGCTCTTAAATGCTCAGTTTGTTTATTGTGATATTGCAATAGAGGGGCGCTATGAAAGAGTACATAATTATATTACCTCTCATCGAAAAACTCAAAAAGGTATACTTGTGGTTGATAATTGTGATTTGGAAAGGCATAAAGAACTTTCCAATCTAGTTAAAACACAGGGGGATTTGAAGCTGATTACGTTAGGCTTTGACGACAACAATTCGGTTGATGATGTAAAAATCAAAATCGATAGAGAGGATCAGCGAGATTTGGTCAGACAAATCGTGCAGGAACAGCTCAGGAGTACACACTTTGCTGAAGACATCAGTTATGTAACTAGATTATGTGAGGGTTATCCTTGGATGGCTGTACGATATTGCGAAATTATTAAGAAAAATGGGATAACTGACTTCGATAAGTTTTTTGAAGAAGAGGCAATAGAAAAGTTGGTCTTTGGGCTAAAGCCTGCGAACCAAACCGAGTTGAATGTTCTTCGTGCATGTTCGGTATTTTCTGCGTTCGGATTTGTTGACGATAGTTTTGCATCAGTAATCAATGTGAACTATAGAGATTCACTAAATAGTCAGACTGAATTTATTAGGACCAGAGTATGTGATGAAGTTGTCACCGTTAGCCGATTCAAGGAAATCTGTCAAAAATTTAAAGCGGAAGATATTATTGAGCAACGTGGCGTTTACTATGTTGTTAAACCAACTGTGCTTGCAATTCAGCTAGCTGCCAAATGGCTTACGGTAACACCATTAGACAAAATAAAAGAAATCATTGAGGACCTTCGAAAAGTTCAGCTTGAACCAAAATTTTTGGCAAGATTGACAGATCTTGACCAATTGGATAAGGCAAAGGTTATAGTTGAAGAACTGTTTGGGATGAACAGTTCTTTTGGTACGGCGGAAGTTCTTAAAACTGAATGGGGTTCACTACTCTTTCGCTATGTTGTTGAAGTGAATCCCGAGGCAACTTGCACAGCTGTAACCAGTGCCTTCGCTAGCTCGACAAAGCAAGAACTTTTAGATCTTTCGGATGGCAGAAGAAATCTTGTTTGGGCATTAGAAAAATTATGTTTCCACAAGGAAACTTTTTACGAAAGCACAAAACTGCTCTTTCGCCTTGCAGTTAGCGAGAATGAAAATTGGGCAAACAATGCAACTGGACAGGTTACCCAATTGTTTCAAAGGTTCTTAGCTGGTACCGCGGCTGATTATCAGGAACGCATAGACATTTTGAAATGGGCGTTAGCGCAAAACGATTCTGACTATACTCAGCTTGCTATTAGTTGTATGTCGCGAACATTTATACCACAAGGACAACATCATAGAAGCGGTGGAGCGGAAAAGCAAGGTAGGGGCAAACCGCTTGTTGACTTCAATCCAAAAAATTGGGATGAAATAATTGCATACTGGAAGGGCATTTTAGAAATGCTTTTGCCGATAATAAATGTGGACAATATACACAGTGAACACGCACTGAAGGTATTAGGAAGATCGGTAAGGACATTAATTACTGAAAATGCGTCTGATATCCTAATTGACAGTCTTCAGGCTGTAACTAATCGCGGTGCTCGAGCATGGATGGAAGTTAGAAGTGAACTTCAAAAGGCTTTGAAGTATGATGATATAGCTCCCGGCGATTTAAGAGACGACATATATAAATTAATAGAGGAATTTCAGCCCAAAGATCTTAAGGAAGAATTTTTGGCAAATGTCATTCTCCCAGAATGGAGTTACGATGAACCTATCTTGATAAATGGTGTAAATGTTTACAAACAGCAACAAAAAGCTGAAGAGTTTGCCATTCACTTATTGGATCGGAAAACCGATTGGAAAGATCAAATTCCAACGCTTTTAATAGGGGAGCAGCGGCAGAGTTTCAATTTTGGAAAAAAGATTGGACAAATCGATCCAAATGCACAACAAATTGTAATGGATGCTATTGAGAGTCTAAGAGAAATTGATTCGCAAACTCAAAATCCAGGATTTATCATGGGATTAATATCTGGAGTTGATCAGCCAGCTTTCTATGATTTAATGTTGGCACAATTTTTAAATGACCCTGATTTTAGATTTTACTGCATCAACCTGTCAAAACTACACCCTTACCCGTTAGAACAATTGATGCAACTTTTTCAACTTGTTGATGAGGGTCATTACCCCATTACTATATTCGATCATTTCCGGATGGGAAAACCACTTGATTATCTTTCAGCTGAAGAGCTTTTAATTTTTATCGATCGTATAGCCAGTTATGGACGGGATGGAAAATGTACCGCATTTTCGATTTTATTTATGCACTGTTTTCATAATGACAAAAATTGGCAGAAGTACAAAGGGGAAATGAGAAAAATTATTATGTCAGATAACCTATTATTGATTCAAGGTCGTAATATGGAGCCTTTTTATTGGTCAACATCAGCAACAAAATTATTGTCTGGGACGAATGATACTGACCTCGCAAAAACAATTGCATCACAAGTGACTGAATTTACCGATGATAAAAATTTTAACTATGGTTTTGAAAGCTACCTACCTGAGGTTTTCGTTATATTATTGGATGAATATTTTGACATAGCCTGGCCATTTATTGGAGAAAAACTAAACCAAAATTACTTGACGATAGTACATTTGAAATCTATGATTGGAACCAAAAATGGGAATAATAGTCGAGAGGGGATTCTTTTTAGAAAAACCGATAATTATGAGAAACTTTATGAATGGGCCAAAAATAATGAAAGAGGCAGATTAGCCATCGCCAATATGATGACCTTTGACAAAACAATTGAATTGGAACATGAAAATGGACAAAAGGTTAATGCACTCGTAGTCCATCCTTTTGCTAAAAGCTTTATTGATAAATTTGGAAGTGAAGAAAAAGTGTTAGATGAAATAGTGGCAAACCTCGGAACTTTTGGAACCGTTGGTGGATCGGAATGGTATTTCCAAAAACTGATGGATTTAATGAAACAACTGCTAAATCACCCTTTGCGAGAAGTTCGGGCCTGGGCAAAAAAAGCATATCAATATTATGAAAAATCTCTAAAGTATGAGGATCTGGAAAATCAAAGCAGGGAACTTGAATGACAAGCGATTTGATACATATTTAAATAGCAACACAAAGCATCTCGCTACAAAGTGGGTTTAGCTATGAACCGTGCAATTGGGCTGAGCAACAACATCAATTAAAAATAAAAACCATGAGAGCAATTAATCCCTGGATCAACTTCAATGGCAATGCCGAAGAAGCGTTCACTTTTTACCAATCCGTTTTTGGCGGCGAGTTTACCAAAATTACCCGTTTTAAAGACTTATCGGGTCCCGATTTTCAGGTAGCCGAAGAGGAGGCAAATAAAATCATGTACATCGGTTTGCCGCTTGGCCAAAACAATGTGTTAATAGGTAATGATGTTCCTGCATTTATGGGCCAGGTAAGCGAAAATGAAAACCGGTCTAAAATACACGTGAATGCCGAAAGCCGTGAAGAAGCCGATCAAATCTTTAAGGGATTATCGGCAGGAGGAGAAGTGGAGGGGCCAATTGACGATAGTCCATGGGGTACCTATGCCGGCATGTTCAGGGATAAATATGGCATTGAATGGGTGGTAGAGTTTGATCCAAATTAAAAACCCAGGCCTAGCTGTAAACCTGTAGAAAGTGCGGGAGGGAGGTTGTTCCCAAACCTCACCGGGAAAGGTATGGCCAGGTATACACTCGTATTTTTTCCTTTTTTGATCACCTGGTTCAAAACTGGTGTAAAGCCATAACGGCCGCTGGTTTCAAATGCAACACGACCGATAAAGGTAAAGCCATGTTTAAACCGGAACATCGCCCCTGGATGAAACAAGACTGAACTTACTTTCGAAATGTGTTGTTCGGTACGTATACTGGGTGCAATTTCGAAACTGATTCCGAATTTGTCGCTTTTTAAAATGTTGATTCCAAACGGAAAGGCGAGCGTGTAAACCTCCGAAAAGTTATCATGAAATCCATTTTTGTCCCAGGATCCGATGGGGTGGAGCAAGCTGAAATAACCGGTTACCTTAGGATAGACTGGGCTTTGGACGGTTTGTTGCGCTGTTGCGGATAAACTTAGTGTAGCCGCGAAAACCAGTAAAAATATACTGTGCAGGGTGATTGATCTGGTAAAAATTTTATGCATCATTGAAAGCTAAATGAATTTGATGAGTAGTCCGATAATGGCCGCTATACCAATGATATAAGGCTCTTGTAATTTTTTGATGTAGAGGAGTGCCAGTATAGTGGCTACAGCGATCAATGCGGTTGGAATATCTTTTATCGAGCGCATGCCGATCACCATGACCGAACCCACCAGGGCGCCAATTACAGCGGCGGTAATTCCCTCTACGAATGTTTTCACGCTGTTGTTTTTTGAAATCTTTTTGAAAGAAGGCGCTAAAGCTACTGTAAAGATGTAGCAGGGTAGAAAAGTAGCGAGTGCTGCAACGCAGGCCCCCGGAAAACCTGCCACCAGGTAGCCGATAAAGCCCACCGTAATGACTACCGGTCCGGGGGTGATCATGGCGACTGCAACCGAATCTACAAACTGTGCCTCGGTGAGCCAGCCAAATTCCTTTACTACGCCACCGTGCAGGAAAGGTACAATGGCCAGTCCGCTGCCAAATACAAAGGCGCCTGCCTTCGCGAAAAACCAGCCGATCTCTTGTAAAGTTTTACTGTCATAGTTCCAGAAACCAGTACTAAATAGGATTCCGACTGGGAGGTGGGAAGGTTTTTTAATCCATTGTGGTGGAGCTTTAATCAGCATGTACAGGATGCCACAGCCCAGAAAAAGTAAAACTTCCTCTTTTTCGGTAATCACGGTGATCACGATTCCGATGATGTAGAACAGCCATAAAAGCCATTTGGATTTAATGGCAGCTGGTTCGAATTTGCTGATTGATTTGATGGTGAGTTTATATGCACTGATGGTAATAATGCCGATTACAGCAGCACCTACACCATAAAATACGGCTTGCATCCAGGCCAGTCCGCCATAAAGCTGGTAAGCCATACCAAGCAAAACCACCATGATGAAGGATGGCAATATAAAGGCTAATCCGGTTAGCGTAGCGCCAATTAAACCATAGTGTACAAAGCCAATATAAATGCCTAATTGTGCGGCCAGCGGCCCCGGTGCCAGTTGGGCAAGTGCCAGCCCTTCCTTGTATTCTTCTTCTGTCAGCCAGCCTTTCTGCACCACCAGATCACGCTGCATATAACCAACCAGCGCAACCGGACCGCCAAATCCCCAGGTGCCCAGTTTCAGGAAATATTTTGTGATTTCGGCAAGTGAGTATAGCGGTTTGGCTTTATCTGTTTGTTCTTTCATCAGGCAAATTGTATTTCATTACAATATTGCTGATTCGCAAAACCTTATAATTGTACAGATTTAACTATTTGTATCCGTTTTACCTTTTTGGTGCTTTTTTCTGTAAAATGATGGATTTTCCCCGGTCTGCTTTTTAAAAATCCGGTTAAAGTGGCTCTGGTCAGAAAAACCTGTGAGATAGGCAATTTCGGTTAAGGAATAAGAGGTGCTTTCTATTAACAGCATGGCCTTTTCAATCCGCATCTTCCTTATATAATCTCCAAAAGACAGGTTATCAAAATATTTGGAAAACTCCCTTGATAAATAGGCCGGGTTAATCTCCAGTTCATCCGAAGCTTGCTGTAGGCTCAATGACATATTGGTATCCATCTGGTCCTGTATCATTTCCCGTAATTCGTTTGCCCAGGCCGGTGCTTTCTTTCCTTTATTTTCCCGAAGGTATCTGGTATAAATCTCCAGTAACATTTGTTCAACTGGTCCCGCCTGTGTATGTTTTTTGTGGTAAAGGTGTTTTGCCCAGCTGTACAGGCCATCATAAATCTGTATACCCAGTGCCAGTAATTCCTGGTCATTTGAACTGTGATAGGCTAATCCCGAAAATACAGCTTCGAGGCCGGCTGCCTGTGGAGCAAAGTCATGGCGATCGGTATCTGCCCCACGCACGATGGCGGCTATGCGATCAAGCGCCGTATCTTTTAGCTGGTGTTTTTTAATGAAATAATCGAAGGTGCACTGATCGTCGTAATGCGTATATTCAACATCTGGCATGTCGAATGGTATGGCCCCTAAAGCTTCAGCTTTCATCATCACCTGATCTGAAGGTACATAAATAATTTCTGCATCAGGATCGATAAAACGCCTGATCAGCCATGGGCAGGCAATCCGGTCAATTTTCGGGTGTTCACGGGTGATCCATTTTGTCATTGGTGTTTGGCCTATAAGCAAAGTTAACGATCGTAGCTGATTTTAATGTTCCTTTAGCATACAAAATAAGCGCTCGAAAGCAGTAGCCCTTGCTGGTTGCTGCTTTTTATATATTTTAGAACATTATTAAACACACACAAACTATAAAAGAATCAAATGAAGAACACCCTCATTGTACTGTCCTTATTATTAACGGCCAAGGCTTATGGACAGCAAAAAAGTTATGTAAGCATCTCTAAAACAGATAATCAAAGCACCATAATAACTAAAGCAGCCAATGTTGTACCTTCTGCCAGGCAGTTGCGCTGGCAAGGTTTGGAGTTAACCGCCTTTTTTCATTTTGGCATCAATACCTTTACCGACCGCGAGTGGGGTGATGGGAAAGAAGACATCTCTAAATTCAATCCCGAATTGCTCAATGCAGAACAATGGGTTAAAGCCATAAAGGCAGCAGGTTTTAAACAGGCCATTATTACCGCTAAACACCACGATGGTTTTTGTTTATGGCCAAGTAAGTTTACAGAGCACAGCATCAAAAATACACCCTACAAAAACGGCAAAGGCGATATCGTAAAAGAAGTGGCAGATGCCTGCAGAAAATATAATATTGGTTTTGGCGTGTATTTATCGCCATGGGACCGCAACAATCCTTCCTACGGATCGGATGCTTACAATACCTATTTTGTAAATCAGCTTACAGAATTGTTAACCCAATATGGTAAGGTAGATGAGGTGTGGTTTGATGGCGCGAATGGTGAAGGACCGAACGGCAAAAAGCAGGTTTACGATTTTGATGCCTGGTACAGCCTGATTAGAAAACTGCAACCCCAGGCGGTTATTGCTGTTCAGGGGCCGGATGTACGCTGGGTAGGTACCGAAACTGGTGTTGGCCGCGAAACAGAATGGAGTGTTTTGCCAATGGCCGAACAAAGTCAGGAAAAGATTGCGGCTTTATCTCAGAAAGAAGTAAACGTGATCCCAACTTTATCGGGTTCTTACAAAGATCAGGACCGTGGGAGCAGAGCTAAACTAGCCAATGCGACAGGTTTGGTTTGGTACCCTGCAGAAACTGATGTCAGTATCCGTCCGGGATGGTTTTACCATAGCACCGAAGATGCAAAAGTAAAAACAGCTAAACGTTTGATGGAGGTTTACTTTACATCGGTCGGAAGAAATGGTGTTTTGCTTTTAAATATCCCGCCTAATACTAAAGGATTGATCGCTGATCGCGATGTTCAAAACCTTGAGGCCTTTGGTCAGGAAATGAAAAAGACCTTTTCAAACAATATCGCTAAATCGGCTGCCATCAATTCGATTTCATCAAAAGCAGTAAAAGCGATGTTCGATGGTAAACTGAATACTTATTTTACTCCCCGTGATAAAGATACAACGGTAACCTTCGAGTTAAACTGGCCTGAAAAAGTAACCTTCAATGTACTTTCATTACAAGAAAATATTGCAGTAGGGCAGCGCATAGAAAAGTTTGAAGCAGCATACTTTGATGGTGCTGAATGGAAAGATTTTGCATCGGGAACCACTGTAGGTTATAAACGTTTATTAAAATTTGATGCGGTTACGGCGAAGAAAGTAAGATTTAAGATTTTATCGTCAAGATTGAACCCTACACTTGCCGAATTTGGACTGTATCTTTTGGATGAAAAAAAATAAACGCTGATTTAAACAAATAAGAGGGAGCTGAAAAGTCCCTCTTTTTTATCTGATCAATACCTGATCTGTATTTGGTTTATTTATAAAGGTAATTCATTGCAATTACATCGTTTGCATTAAAGGTGCGATCTCCACCATTAGAGCAAGCCAGCATAAACGATTCTGCATCGGCTTTTGATGGTGTTCCTGGTATTTGGATAGCACCAACACCTGCAGCTCCTTCGTTGGAGCGTTTTCCTCCACAGCTATATGCTCTGTTCATATAATCCGTATGGCGAAATCCTATACAGTGTCCAACTTCATGCTGTAAAACAGAAGCTACATACAATAAATTAGGATTCGTTCCGTAGGCATTAACATTCGTATTCATTTTAACCTGGTTAAATGGTTCGCCACTTGAAGTAGGGAAGCCAGATGAACCTAAAGTGATATAGCCACCGCTTGGTCCTTCGTTAAATCCAAATACATCAATATTACCGGTAGTACCCGTATTTGCTCTTTGAAAAGTCATACGCAGGCCCAGTGAATTGTATCTTGAAATCATCAGATTAACGGCATCACTATATACTTGTGGCAAATTGGTAACAGAAATGGTAATCACACGTGGCAGTGATTTAACCACATTCGTAGTTCGGTACTGCTCGGTTTCAGCAATATTTAAATTAGGACTCGAAGATTTTTCGTTGAGGTTGGCATCTGTTAAAAGGATATCGCCTTCAACCAGATAACCATTATCTACCTTACGTGCATTTTCGACACTAAATCCCAGGCTTTTTATTTGCTGTAAAGTACTTGCTGATATTTCGTCTTTGTTGTCGCTTTGTTCAGAAGTGTTGTTCTTTTTACATGAGGATGCGAAGATAAATAAAACGCATAGCATGGCTAATGATAAAATTTTTGTGTTTTTCATGTTTAAGTTAGTTTAGGTTAATGTATTGATCAGGTGATCTAATATATAAACAAATTCAATGTAATCAAATAGTTACAATGTTTTTTGAGAAAATATTAAGTACCCTGCTGATCTAAATTATCTGGCCGTAAAGCCCCTCTAACATTGTCGCATATTGCCACCGGCAAACCCGGATTTACATGCCATCTTTGTATAGTCGGGATTGATATGAAAAACCGAAAAGCTGGTGGAGCAGCGACCACCCCAAAAAACGGGCGAAACCGAAAAGCCTAAAGAGTAGGAAATTAAAAAATGATTTTATGTCGAACAACAGCGTTTCATTGCACAGGGTTTTAAAAGCGTCGCCAGAAAAAATATACCGTGCATTCACCGAACCTCTGGCCATTGCTTCATGGTTACCGCCATATGGCTTTCTTTGTACTGTTCACGAAATGACAGTCACATTAGGAGGCTCTTTTAAAATGTCGTTTCAAAATTTTTCCACCTCAAATAGTCATTCCTTCGGGGGGAAATATCTTGAAGTTACGCCGAACGAGTTTCTTAAGTATACCGATCAGTTTGATGATCCAAACCTGCCTGGTGAGATGATCACTTCCGTTTGGTTCAAAAAGACTTTGGTGGGTACTGAAATTAAAATTACACAAGAAGGGATTCCCGCTGTTATACCTGTAGAGATGTGTTACCTCGGCTGGCAGGAATCGCTCGAAAAGTTAGCCAAACTGGTGGAGCCTGAAATACCGGATGCTTAATTAATGAAAGGAATTAATAGCTAACCACTGGCCAACCCATGGCTTAAAAACCCCTGTAAAATTATTTACAGGGGTTTTTTGTGTCTCTAACTGATATTATGCGATTTTGCCAAATGATTAAGTCTTTTTGTAGAAGCGGGGCGATATCGGCTGAATAAACATATATTTAAATTGGTATTATCCCTAACCAATAATGATCCAACTATCTGATTTTTCGGGGCGCAAATGGATGGCTGTCGATAGCGAAGCTATTTCCCTTTTTATAAAAGATACGCCGCCTTCGCGACCATTATCTTCAGCTGAACTTATAAAAAAGAATGGAGTAACGGATAACATCAGCTCAATTAGACACACATTAATCACCACACAGAATTTTTATGCATAATCATACAGTTGGTCGAAGAGATTTTCTTAAAAAGACAGGTTTGTTAACAGCAGGCCTGGCTACATTATGGTTTCCGGTTTGGGCCCGGAGCATTTTTGCGCAAGATTATCCCTTACACAATATTCCGGAAGATAAAGGAATTGATCCGCTTTGGGCACGTTCGCTTTTTAACAGAGGTGAGGCAAGCACTTACCTGAAAAGTAAAAATGAATTAAAATACATTGGTATGCCTGCAGGAGGTTTACATGCCGGAACTGTTTATGTAGGTGGAGATGGACGCCTTTGGCTTTGGCAGATTTATAACGAAACCTTTGAAGGACCACAGGAAGGAATAGATCCGAAAGTGGTGAATTGGAACGATGGGACTACGGTACGTAAAATACGTGTGAGAGACGGTGCGGCATATGTAGAACCTGCCATTGCCGATAACAAACGCGTACTCGATCAGGGTTTCGCTGTTAAAACGGTGATTGATGGGAAAAATGTGATAAAGGAACTCAATGAAAGTGATTGGGATGAGGTTAGTTTTACCGCATCTTATCCTGTAGCCAATATTAAATACAGCAGCAAAGCATTTCCGCTTGAAGTAAACCTAAAGGTTTATTCGCCTTTTATTCCGCTTGATGCAGAACGATCGGCTTTACCAGCCACCATTTTGCGCCTGGCAGTCGTAAACAAAGGTAAAAACCCTTTAAAAGTTTCTGTTTTGGGCTGGATGGAGAATGGGGTAAATAAACTCACAGGTAAACTAAATACCGGGCAGCGAAAAAACCAGGTCATTACACTTGAAAAATCTACGGGTATATTTTCATCTTTTGAATCCACAAACGAGGAGGTAAAGGCCGCTGGTGATGGTGGAACGATGAGTTTTATGTTGCATAGCCCGGAAGGAAAAGCCCAGGCATCATTTAGTCCATGGCCTATAGCAAGCAAGGATTTTGATCAGGCACGAACAGCTACCGCAACCATAGCGGCGCCAGAAAAACTCGTTGGCAGTATTGGCCTCTCTGGTGAATTATTGCCGGGAAAATCGCTGAAAGCAGATTATTCGATAAGCTGGCATTTTAATAACCCTAACCCCAAGCTTAAAAAACTGGTGAAAGATGCCGAAGCTGGTTATCATTACGGAAGGAAGTTTAAAGATGCGAACGCAGTTTCGGCATTTATAGATAAGAATTTTGATGAACTATCTGCTACCACTGAGCTGTGGAGTAACACCTGGAACAATTCGACTTTGCCGCATTGGTTTTTGGAAAGGACTTTTGTAAACATAGGTACCTTGGCTACTGCCAATACCTACCGCTTTGCCGATGGCAGGTTCTGGGGTTGGGAAGGTGTGGGTGCCTGCGCAGGTACCTGTACCCACGTTTGGCAATACGCACAGGCTGTAGCCAGGATTTTTCCGGAACTGGAGAAAGGTTTGCGTGAGCATGTTGACTTAGGCGTTGGATTTAAAGCAGATACCGGCGCCATTATTTTCCGGGCAGAAAATGAAAGCAGGCCGGCTATTGATGGTCAGGCCGGTACGGTGCTCAGATTCTATCGCGAACATCAAATGAGTAAGGATAATGCTTTCCTGCAGGCCAACTGGCCAAAGATCAAAAAAGCTGTGCAATTTATGCTCGATCAGGACAAGAATGGAGATGGCATGACCGATACGCCGATGGAAAATACCCTGGATGCAGTATGGGAAGGAGAAATTGCCTGGATAGTAGGACTTTGTATTGCTGCGGCAAGAGCAGCACAGGCCATGGCAGAAGAAGTAAAGGATACTTCATTCGCCAAAATCTGCGAAAATTATGTAAATAACGGGCGCAGGAATATGGAAAAAGAACTGTTTAATGGAGAATATTTTATCCACCGTCCGGATGCCGTTCAGGGACGTGAAAAACTGGGATCTTATAATACCTGTCATATTGATCAGGTTTACGGACAGAGCTGGGCTTTTCAGGTGGGTTTACCGCGGGTATTGGATAAGGGAAAAGCATTGTCTGCACTAAAAGCCTTATGGAAATATAATTTTACCATGGATGTGGGGCCTTATATCAAGACCCATACCGGTGGTCGCCCGTATGCACTTCCAGGTGAGGGGGGAATGGTGATGAATACCAATCCCCATAACGAACCTAAACCATTTGGAGAAAATGTAGGCTGGCAGCTGGGTTATTTTCATGAGTGCATGAGCGGCTTTGAACATCAGGTAGCCGCACATTTTATGGCAGAGGGTATGGTACAGGAAAGCCTGATCTTAACCCGTGTTATTCATGACAGGCACCACGCGGCAAAGCGAAACCCATTTAATGAAATAGAATGTAGCGACCATTATGCAAGGGCAATGGCAAGTTACGGGACTTTTATTACCGCCTGTGGTTTTGAGTACCATGGTCCAAAAGGATATATTGCTTTTGCCCCGAAATGGAACAAAGAGAACTTTAAAGCACCTTTTACTGCCGCAATGGGCTGGGGAACTTATAGTCAGCAAAAAGCCGGACTTAAACAGATCCACCATTTCGAACTGAAATATGGTACTCTGGCTTTGAATAAAATTGCTCTGGAAAAACTTGGCGGAGGAAAACTAACTGCAGTTTCGGCTGAATTAGCCGGAAAACAAATCCCTTTAACTTTTAAACAGGAAAATAATGTGGTGGAAATCCTGATAAAAGAAACCTTAAACATTCAAAAGAATCAGATTTTAACTGTCAACATTGCTTAAATGAAATATATGAACCCTTTTCGTTTGATAACGAAGTCAGCTGCCCTTTCATTGATTGCAGGCGGACTATTTCTATCAGCTTGTACTGCACCGACAAAAGAAAAAGAACCCTTAAATGGTGCTTCTAAAAGCTGGGAACAGGCATTTAATGCAAAATTGCCTATGCTGGGGCACCGAAATTGGATTTTAATCGTTGATAAGGCCTTTCCAGAACAAAATGCTGCAGGAATGGAATATATTTATGCAAATGAAGACCTCAATACGGTTTTGAAACAGGTGCTTGCGCAGATCAATCTCTCGGGCCATGTAAAACCGATTGTTTACCGCGATAAGGAGCTCGGTTTTATTACTGAGCAGCAGGCCAAAGGGCTAACTCAATTTAAAACCGGCATCGAAACTACGCTGGGTAAGCTGCCTGTACAAACGATGCTGCATGATTCTGTTTTTAAGAAATTAGATACTGAATCGAAATTGTTCAAAGTACTCGTAATCAAAACAAATGAAGTAATTCCTTATACTTCTGTGTTTTTGCAACTGGATTGTGCCTACTGGACTAAAGAAAAGGAAGATACGTTGAGAAATAGAATGAAAAATTGATGTGAAGCAAGCGGCCTGTATTACAGGCCGCTGGTATATACTTATTTCCATTTTAATATATTAAACTTATGGCCGTCCGGGTCTGCAAAAGCGCATCCATACATGCCCTGAAATTCCTCTGGAGGTGAGAATACTGCACCGCCGGCATCTTTCACTTTTACCGCCCATTCATCTACTTCTTCCTTAGTTTCTGCCGAAATGGTAAACATGACCTCGTTTCCCTTACTCAAATCGGCGAGTTCGCCTTTCATGCCCTTTTTTAAACTATCTTCCTTAAAAAAGTGGATCACAAAATTATCTTCTCCAAATAAAAAGCTGGCTAACTCGTCACTCTCGGGACCTGCATTTTTTTCAAAACCGAGTTTGGTGTAAAAAGCCCTGCTTTTCTCTACATTTTTAACGCCTAAATTGGCCCAGATTTTTGCTTTCATAATTATATATTTAGGTATAGATTCTTAATTATAGTGCTTCGTAACTTAATAATACGGTACCGCTTTTAAAGCTGCGGGTATCAGTTAATTTTAAATTCAATTGCTGTTGCATGCCACTGAAAATAGGCGTACCCTGACCAATGGCTACAGGATCAATCATGATTTGATAGGTATCAATCAATCCTGCTTCGGCCAGTTGTGCGCTCAGGTTACCGCTGCCTAAAATGGTCATGTCTTTTGGCGATGTTTTCTTCAGGGCTGCTATTTGAGCCAGTATATCTCCGCTGATGATCCGCGTATTTTGCCAGTCGGCGTGTTGCAGGGTATTGCTACACACAACCTTTTCGGCCTGGTTCATGCCCCTGGCTACCTCGGGCATCGCAGCAAAGGCATTTTGCGATGGCCACCACGATGCCATCATTTCGTAGGTTATCCTGCCAAAGAGCAGCATGCTATCGTGTTCCAGGTTTTTTGCGCTGAATTCGCCCTCTTCCTGTCCATGCTGGTGCCAGTCTATCCCATTGCCGGCATCTTTATAATAGCCATCCAGACTGATAAAATTGAATACATTTAATTTGCCCATTGTTGATGTTTCTTGATCTGTTTACAAATCTCTGTAGATTATTGATATCATTTAGGTGGCATAAATGACAACTTGAGGGCGTAAAAGTGACAAGTAAAATGCCTAATTTAGTAATCATAAAAATAACTATTTAAGCATGTTAAATGTTTGCCTTTATATTTTCGATGAAGCTGTACCTTCCTCGGTTACAGGTGTGGTAGATTTATTGAGTGGTGCCAACCGTTATATGGAACGTGCGGGTAAAAAGCCTGTATTTGCACTAAGTTTGGTTGCAGAGAAAGGCCACGAAATCCCTTTTCATTTTAACAACGTCAATGTCCGGCAGTTGAATGATGAAGATGTACAACAAGCCGACCTGATTATTATCCCCTCCTTCAGTGTGGGTAATGATGGCGTATTAGACAGAAATCAGGCTGCTGTGAAATGGATTAAAGAAATGTACGCCAGCAAAACCGAAGTAGCCAGTTTATGCGTAGGTAGTTACTTTTTGGCTGAAGCGGGTTTGCTTGACGGCAAAGAAGTAACCTCGCACTGGGTGGTAGCAGCCGATATGCAGAAACGTTACCCCAAAATCAGCATGAAAAGCGATTTGGTAACTACCGACCAGGATGGCGTTTATACCAGTGGTGGGGCATTCTCTTCACTTAAACTGATCCTCTACCTGATCGAGAAATTTTGTGGCCGCGAAGCTGCTTTATGGATTAGCAAGATGTTTGCCATTGAAATGGACAGGACCAGCCAGGCACACTTTAAGGTATTTACAGGGCAGCATCAGCATGATGATAAAGATATTTTAAAAGCCCAGCAGTACATTGAAGAAAATTACCGGAACGATATCGCCATGGACGAGGTATCCAGCCTGGTGAATATGGGAAAACGTAATTTTATCCGCCGGTTTAAAGCTGCCACCAATAATACGCCTTTCGAATACCTGCAGAGGGTAAGGATAGAATCAGCCAAAAAAGCCATCGAAATGAACCATAAAGATCTGCCATTTATTATGGAAGATACCGGCTACAACGACTTAAAAGCATTCAGGAAAATCTTTAAACGCATTACAGGTTTGTCGCCGATAGAATATAAACGAAAATATGCAAGGACTTAAATCCTCAATCAGCGAGATATGCAGGCGAGAACAATAAAAACATTAAAACCATAATAAGCAGTAAGAGTCCGTTTACCCAATAACGGTTTTTCCATGGCTTTAAATCAACAACCTGCTTGTTCTGGGCTACATAAGGAGTCTTCAAGGGGTATAGTCTTCCTATAATGAGCATAATGGCTGTGGTAACCACAAATAGAATGGCCAGTACATGGAGGAAATGAATACCGGTATCAAAAACCATTTGTGTAAGAATATAGGCGACGAAGCAAAATCCCAGGCCTATTTTTGCAGCAATTGGCGGAACTTTTTTGGTTGCAAATCCTACAAACATAATGGTAAAGATGGGGATACTGAACGCAGCGTTTATCTTCTGCATAAAGGTATAAAAGCTGTCGTTAGAAAAGATGAATAATGGTGCAATGAACATGGCCAGTAAGGAGGCAAACATTTCAAACCTTTTTGAACTTTTTAACATATTGGCTTCAGTAACCACAATGCCTTTCTTTTCTTTGGCAGGTTTATAAATATTAAGGATAAACAATGTGCTTGCGCTGTTCAATCCGGGAGAAAATGAGGTAATAGCTGCGCCAAAAATAACGGCAGCAATAAAACCGCTGAGCACAGGAGGCGATACATCGCTTACCACCCTCGAAAAAACTTCAGTGGTATTCTGCATATTGCTGTACATATGAACAGCAATAATCCCTGGCAGCATAAATAATAGAGGGCCAAGGAGTTTACCCGCGCAGGCCAGTGCAATTCCTTTCTGGCTGGTTTTAAGATCAGAAGAAGCCAGGGCCTGCTGCACAATTACCTGTTCGGTACCCCAGTAAAAGAGGTTCATCAAAATCATGCCGGTAAAAATGGTTGAGAAGGGAATAGCATCGCCCGTTTTTCCTATGGAGTTAAAATGTTCGGTTTTTGAGGTCAGAATGGTGTGTATGCCCTGTTGCAGGTCTCCGTTTCCAACATGCCGCACCCCAAAATAGGCCAGCAATAAAGCACCGGTAAACATACAGGCACCTAATACCAGATCAGAAATAACGATGGCCTTTAAACCGCCCAATATAGAATATAAACTGCCCACAAGCCCGATGCACCAAACCAAAATCCAGATGCTGCTGCCATAACTGATGTTCCAGATGTCGGAAAAATGAAACAGGCCATTTAGTGCTATGGCACCGCTGTAGAGTACAATAGGCAACAGGTTAATGAGATAGCCGATCAGAAAAAGGAAGGATACAAGTTTCTTCGTTTGCGGATCGTAGCGGCTTTCCAGAAAATCGGGGGTGGTAGACATGGCGCCCTTTAAATAAACCGGAATTACAAATTCTGAAACCAGTAACATGGCAAATACCGAACTTACCCCCCAGGCCATTACCGTCATATTGTTGATGTATACCGATTCGCTGCTGCCTACAAATTCGGCCGCGCTGATGTTGGTGAAAAATAAAGCGCTCCCTACGGCCGTAAAACTTAAGGTACGGTTGGCCAGAAAAAGCCCTGCAGAAGTGGTGATTTTATGCTTTCGTGTTTTGATCCAGGAAATTAAGGCAACCAGAAAGGTGACCACAATAAAAGTAACAAAGGCTGTAGTGTTCATCTGCTCTGGCTTATAAAGAATTTCTTCTGATGAGTACCGTTGGAATGACTTCCTGGATTTTTTCTTTTTTGAGCACTGCCTGTGCAACTTTTTTGCCCATTAACGAAAAATCGGCCGAATAGGTGGTAATGCCTCCACCGATAAGCTCTTTTACAACTTCATCGTTGTGTGAAAGAATACCGATATCTTTGCCCACCTGAAGCTGTTTTGCTTCACAATCTTTCAGGATTTTCCAGATTTCTGAGTTGTTCAGTGTAAAATAAACCTTGCCTTTTTCTACGCTTCCAGGCTCATATTCATTTATTATCCGTGTATTTACGGCAAAATCTTTGGTGAACTTTTTAAAGGCCCTGATAATTTCGACAGGATCCAATGAACCGGGCACATGGAAGAAAATCATTTCGTCGAACTTTTTGATGGTATCAGCAAGTTCGGCTAAAACCTGGTAAGTAGAATGCTCAAATTCCTGCGTAACATAGTTAAATTCACCTTTTAAGGCTTCGTAACGGTCGAACATAATGAGCTTGTTGCTCGGCAGGCTATCTAACAAATGTTTGGTTTTAGGATGTGGAATGGGCGAAATTACATAAACACCATATTTTCCTTTGATCATATCCAGCATCGTTTCGAACATGGTAATATTCCCATGATGAAAAAAAACATCGATGTGCACATTTGGGCCCAGTTCGTTTCTGAAATTACGGTAAAACTGTTCCTGGAAAGAGTCGATCAGGTACATGAGCAGGGCTACCTTTAAGGTTTGTTCGGTATCGTCGTTAGCTACAAAATAACCTAAACGCTTTTTCGATTCCACTATACCCCGGCTAATCAATTCGCGATAACCTTTCATGACTGTCTCGCGGGCAAAACCAAGTTCTTTAATCAGCACATTGATAGAGGGTAGCGCTTCTCCTTTAGAAATAATCCTTTCATCAATGGCATTAATAAAACCCTGAACAAACTGCTCATGTTTTGAATAAGAGGGGATTTCTTCGAGTTCCTGTATTTTTTCGAAAATAGTGATCATAAAGTAGATTGGGCTACACTAGTCTATAGGTTTGTAATTCTTGTTCGCCTTTTAATTTACAAGGTAATAAAATTCAGTTAATCAACAATCGAAAAAAAATATTCCACATCTCATTTTCTGCATATTGATCTGTAAAGATAGATTATGTAACAATAAAGGCACAAAATGGCCTGGTTTTGTTAAAGTAGTCTTCTGCTGAATCCGGTTTTTTTTCAAAAGACAAAAATAAGTTTTGCAATTCTGATAAAAGATCGTTTATATTTACATAACAATAGAACAGAATAGACTAGATTAACTAGGCTATCTTTTTATTCCAACCAAAATAAACCAAATATGAACTTAAAACTTACTTTTCAAAAGTTAGGCTATCCCGATTTGCTCTGGAAAAAGCTTATTTTATTACTGCTCTTTTTTGCTATTTGTGTCCCCTCGTTTGCCCAACAACAGGTTTCGGGCAGGGTAACAGATAATGGCCTGGGCTTACCCGGTGCTTCGGTTAGGGTAAAGGGAAGCCAGCAGGGGATAAAAACGGATACCGATGGAAGATTTAAATTAAGCGTTCCAGCTAATGCCATTTTAATATTCAGTTATGTGGGTTACACCGATCAGGAAATTACGGTAGGTGATAAAACCAACATAGAGGTACAATTGGTCGAAACCTCCGGCGCTGGCCTTAATGATGTGGTGGTGGTAGGTTATGGTACCAAGAAGCGGGCTAATTTAACGGGTGCGGTGGCCACTATCAGTGGAGCTGAACTGGCAAAATCGCCTTCGACCAATTTAACCAATTCTATTGCCGGTCAGGTTCCGGGCCTTATTGTAAATACCAGAAGCGGCGAGCCGGGTAATGATAATGCCGATGTGTTTGTCCGTGGAAAAAGTACTTTAGGCAGTACAGGTGCATTGGTGGTAATTGACGGGATTCCAGACCGATCGGGCGGTTTTGCCCGGTTAAACCCGGCTGACATCGAATCTTTTACGGTGATCAAAGATGCAAGTGCGGCCATTTATGGTGCCCGTTCGGCAAATGGGGTAATCCTCATCACCACAAAAAGAGGTAAATCGGGTCGGCCAGTGTTTTCAATTGGCACCAATTGGGCTACAACAGAACCTACACGTGTGCCCGAAATGCTGAACGCTTACCAATATGCACAGGCGACCAATGAATATGATGCGCTGGTTGGTCAGCAATTAACATGGAAAGCAGAAGATATTGAAAAATTCCGAAACGGATCTGATCCGCTGGCTTATCCCAACAGCAATTGGTGGGATGCCGTAATGAAAAAACGTGCCTTACAGCAAAATCACATTCTTTCACTTAGTGGCGGAACAGATAAGGTGAGTTATTTCTTTTCCGGTCAGCACCAGAAACAGGATGGTATTTATAAACGCGATGCCGCTTATTACACACAAGACCAGGCGAGGGCAAATGTAGATGTGAATGTGACCGATAATTTTAAAATGGGCGTGGATGTGAGTTACCGTAACGAATTCCGCAATGCAGCTAAACGTGGTTATGATGCAGGAGGAATTTTCAGGGAGTTATGGTTAGCTTATCCTTACCTTACCCCGATATACGACAATGAGCTTGTTGGTGTGGGTATTGGCGGCGGTCCGGATAACAGTATGGTTTACATTACTTCGGGAGAGGCCGGATATCAAAAATTCACCACTGATTACCTGCAAACTAAAGCATCTTTTAGCTGGAAGCTGGATAAAGTAAGCAAGGGACTTTTTGTGGATGGGTACTATGCGTTTGATAAAACGATATCGAAAACCAAATCGTTTACCAAAACACCACCACCCGCATACCGCTATAATCCGGCTACGAAAGGTTATACCCAGGTTATTTCTTCGATTACGCCGTCATTATTTGAGCAGCGGGGCGATATTAACCAGGGTTTATTAAACTTAAAGTTAGGTTATTCAAAAACAATCAGCGATCACACTTTTGATGCCTTTGTCGCTTTCGAAAGCTTTAAAGGAAATACCGACATCATTAACGCTAACCGGTCTAATTTCCTGAGCAATAGTTTGGATCAGCTTTTTGCAGGTAGCCTTATCGGTCAGCAGAACAATTCGAGTGCTGCCAAGGCTGCACGTGTGAATTACATTAGCCGTTTCTCTTACAATTATAAAGGTAAATACCTGTTAGATTATACCATGCGTTATGATGGTTCTCAGAATTTCCCGCAAGGAAAACGTTATGGTTTTTTCCCGGGTGTATCGGCAGGATGGCGTATTTCGCAGGAAGATTTCTTCAAGTCTGAAGTGATTAATGAACTGAAATTGAGGGCTTCGTGGGGCAAGACCGGTAATGATGCGGTTTCTGCATTCAATTACTTGCAAACCTACCTGCTTGGCAGCGGTTATGGTTACTCTTTGGGTGCCGGCGCTTCGCAGGTTTCTTCACTTATTTTAGGACCAACCCCAAATCCGAACATTACCTGGGAGCTGGCCAATACCACCGATATCGGTTTGGAAACACAGTTTTTTAAGGGAAAGTTAGGGGTTAATATCGATGTATTCAGATCGCTGCGTTCTAACATTCTAATCACCAGAAGTGAATCTGTTCCAGGTTATACAGGCTTGACATTACCAAGTGAAAACCTGGGAAAAGTATTAAACCGGGGGATAGAAATGGAGGTTTTATACCACAACAACATTGGCGATTCTTTTAAATACAACGTGAGGGGCAATATCACTTTCGCCCGGAACAAGGTGATTTTTATGGATGAAGCTGCGAATATTCCCGATTATCAGCGTAAAACCAATATCCCGATTGATTCGTGGTTTTTGTACCAGAGTGATGGTATTTATCAAAATCAACAGGAAATTAACAGTACACCGCATCCGGCAGGTACTGGTGTAGGCGACATCAGGTATAAAGATATAAACAACGATGGTGCAATTAACGACCTGGATAAAGTGAGAACGCCGCTTACCCGCACACCAGAAATTATGTTTGGTACTTCGGTTGGTGCAAGCTGGAAAAACATAGATTTTACGCTTTTCTTTCAAGGGCAGGCAAGGGCTAAATCTTACCTGGCACCGGCGGGTTTAAATATGGTTCAGGAATTTTTTGAAGAAAGATGGCAAAACCCCGGCGATAATCAATATCCAAGAAACTTTAGCGGTCCAACCGGCAGGACATTCGGAGTAAATACCCTTGAATCGGATTTGTGGTTAAGAAATGCAGCCTTCGTAAGGTTAAAGAACATTGAGCTGGGTTATACCTTCTCAAAAACATGGATTGAAAAGATAAAAATGCAAAATGTAAGGCTTTACATCAGCGGAACCAACCTTTTTTCTATCGATTGCTTCGGGCCATCGTTTGATCCAGAAACCCCAAGTAATTCAGGACAGTATTATCCACAACAGCGTGTGATCAATATTGGCGCAAACATTACCTTTTAAAAAATTATATCATGAAATTGAACATCAATAATTATAAAATCAACAGCATGGTTTTACTCATCTGTATACTGCTGTTAATCGGAGGATGTAAAAAGGCGCTTGAGCTGCAACCTTTAAACGCTTACTCAGAAAAGGATGTGTGGACCGATCCAAAATTGGTTCAGGTTTTTGTAAACAGTATTTACGATCAAACCGTGCTGGCTTACCAGGATAGCGGACTAGGCTGGGGCGCGCAAACCGATGAGCTTTACGGAAACTTTAACTGGACCAATGAAAACCTATATGTACGGGGGGAGGCCACGCCAGATAACCAAAGCTCAGGATCGCTGAACCACTGGAACAAAATGTATGCTTCTATCCGTTACAGCAATATATTCTTTGCAAATATTAATCAGGTAACAGGAGGGGGCGATGCGGTTAAAACCATGAAGGGCGAAGTATATTTTTTACGTGCTTTGGCCTATTTCGAACTGCTGAAAAGGTTTGGAGGTGTACCGCTGATTGTTAAGGTTTACGATGTGAACGATAAAAGCTTTAGCGAAAAGAGAGCCACCTGGACCGAAACAAAGGATTTCATCCTTGCCGACATAACGGAGGCTTTAAAAACCCTGCCAACCGTTTATGCCAATAGCAATGATAAAGGTCGTGCTACCGCAGGAGCAGCTCTGGCCTTAAAATCGAGACTTTTATTGTATGCTGCGAGCCCATATTTTAACAAAACAAACGATAAGAAGTTGTGGGAAGATGCAAAATTAGCTGCCAAAGCCGTAATTGATTTCGCTACACCTAAATATGCTTTATATGGCAATGCGGCCAATGGTACCTATAACAAAACTTATCTCGATTTTTTCAATTCAGAAATTATCTTTTCGAGGGTATACAGCGGCCTGGTGAGAGCCGATCGTTACAATACCGTGAGCCGGGATCTGAGCCCAAATGGTTATAATGGTTACAGCGCTTACAATGTGGTGCAACAAATGGTCGATGATTTTGAAATGGCCGATGGTACCAAATTTAGCTGGAGCAATCCGGCACAGGCAAAAGAGCCGTACCTGAACAGGGAGCCCAGATTTTATGCGACGATTTTGGCCAATAACCAGCAGTTTAAAGGGCGTTTAACCAGCTTTTACGAAGGTGGTGATGATTCTCCCCAAAGTCCTTATTCTCCATGGAATGCATCTAAAACCAGGTATTGCGTGAAAAAAATGGTAAACGAGGCCTTCGACTGGAATGTTCAGGATTACGATGCCAGCCAGTGGGTGGTTTTCAGGTTATCAGAAATCTATTTGAATTATGCTGAAGCCTGTGCTGCACTGGGTGAAGATGGCGAAGCTTTAAATTACCTGAATAAAATAAGAACCGAAAAAGCGGGTATGCCAGTGGTAAGTGGATCGGGAGCGGTATTAATGGATAAGATTAGACATGAGCGCAGGATAGAGCTTTGTTTTGAAGGACACCGTTATTTTGATATCAGAAGATGGGGGATAGCGGAAATAGGTTCAGAAGATGCAAAAGGAGTAACCATTACCAAACAAGCAAATGGTACTTTTACCTATGCATTAATGACGGTTCAGGAGCGTACCTGGGCACCAGGTTTTTATTTCTATCCCATACCCAGAAGTGAAATACAAAAGAACCCTGCCATTGTGCAAAATCCAAATTATTAATTAAATGCTATTTTTAATGAAGGTTGTCTCTTAAATAATAGAATTTGTCATCCTGAGTCTGTCGAGGGCCTTATTGAAAAATTTAAGGCGTTTTCGACAGACTCAACGTGACAGATTTGAAGAAAAATTGTATTGATGAACAGACCTCCATTTTTCCCTTTTTGATATGAAATCTTTCCCGATAAAATGTATACCCTTCATCCTGTTTTTGCTATATGGTTTTAATGTAAATGCCCAGGATTTACGCTGGCACCTGCAAAAGAACGGGGGCATTGAATGGACTGTTAAAAAAAATGCCAAACATACCGATCAGATAGAAATGAGCGGGAAACAAATTTCTGCAATAATTACCTATGGGGTAAACGATAACAATAACCTGATCTTAAAAAGAAAACTCGTATTCCCGATGCTGCGGACGATCCCAAACGATACCCGGGGTAGTTTGATCAGGGATTTCGATCAGGTAATACCTCCCGTTTTGATTGACGGAACCCCTTTAAGGGAGCAACCTTTGGCTTTCTCAATCAATGGTTCGGTAAAGGTTAAATCTGAGATCGGAAATGTGAGTGTATTACGGGAGCTCTTTCCATCAACTGATAAACCGGCATTTATTGAACACACGGTATTTAAAAATAAGGGATTGAAGCCAGTCGAAATTGTTGTTCCTGAGTTTGACCAAACAGATAGCACCGCACGAAATAAAGGTGTTTATGGTACCTATCTGCTCCATACAAAAATATTTGGTGCCGGCAGGTTTATTTTAAAAGCGGGAGAAGAACAAAGTTATGCCATTGTTTATTCTGCAAGGAAAACAGCCGATCAACCTTATACTTTTTCATCAGCATACGAATTGTTAAAACGTCGAAATTTTGTAAGCGAAATGACGCAACAACTGGTGCTGAAAACGCCAAATGATACCTTGAACCAGATGTTCGCTTTTGCTAAAATCAGGGCGTCTGAAAGTATTTTTGATACGAAAAATGGTTTAATGCATGGTCCCGGTGGTGGATCTTATTACGCTGCAATCTGGGCAAATGATCAGGCAGAATATATGGATCCGTTTTTTCCTTTTTTGGGCAATGCTGCGGGGAATGAAAGTGCTAAAAACAGTTTCCGCCTGTTTGCCAAATACATGAATCCCGAATACAAGCCAATTCCAAGTTCGATCATTGCCGAAGGAACAGATCAATGGAACGGTGCTGGCGATCGCGGTGATATGGCTATGATTGCTTATGGTGCATCGAGGTTTGCACTGGCTTACGCGGATACCGCTGAAGCGCGACAATTGTGGCCGCTGATAGAATGGTGCCTGGAATTTTCAAGAAGGAAAAAAAGTGCAGATGGGGTAATTGCTTCCGATTCGGATGAGCTGGAAGGCAGGTTCCCGGCTGGTAAAATTAACCTGTCAACCAATACACTGGCTTATGGCGCATTGATCAGTGCAGCTGATCTGTCAGCAAGTCTTGGCGATAAAACGACTTCAGCAAAATTGCGTAAAGAAGCTTCTGCATTAAAAACAGCCATAGAGAAATATTTTGGTGCCAAAGTGCAGGGATTCGATACCTACCGCTATTATGAAGGAAACGATAAGCTTCGGTCATGGATAGGAATGCCCCTGGTGATGGGAATTTACGACCGGAAAGCACAGACCGCTAAGGCATTATTGTCTGATTATCTGTGGACAAAAGACGGGATGTTAAGCGAATCGGGATCAAAAGTATTCTGGGACCGTTCGCTTTTATATGCGGTACGCGGTTTGTTTAACGCCGGAATAACCGATACAACCATGAAATACCTGAAATACTATACCGCCAAACGTTTGCTGGGCGAACATGTGCCTTATGCTGTTGAAGCCTGGCCAGAAGGAGATCAGCGCCATCTTTCGGCAGAGAGTGGATTATATTGCCGGGCCATAACCGAAGGATTGTTTGGTATACAACCTACGGGCTTTAAATCATTCCGTTTGTGCCCTTATCTTCCTTCAGACTGGAAGCAAATGTCGCTTAAACACATCAGGGCTTTTAACAGCGATTTTGGCATTACGGTTTCCAAAATTGGAGGAAAAATCAGGATTTTGGTGGAGCAGGAAACGGGCAAAAAACAGGAAATCAACTGGGACGGAAAACAGGCTGTAGAAATTAACTTATATTAAACACATGAAAAGACTTCTTTTTGTACACTTTTTTCTTTGCCTATGCTGTGGCGTTTGTGCCCAGGGCGGAGTAACTTTTAAATCAACTGATGCTGCTTTACAAACCGCATTTATTCGGGCGAAAGAAATGGCATTGAGTTACAAAGGTAAACCTACCGATCCGGTTGGCCCCTGGTATGAATCTGCATTGCCGCCAAGATCGGCATTCTGTATGCGCGATGTCGCTCATCAGAGCATTGGAGGGGAGATACTGGGCCTGGCTAAGGAAAATAAAAATATGTTCAGGCTATTTGTCAATAATATATCCGAATCTAAAGATTGGTGTTCTTATTGGGAAATTAATCATTTAGGAAAGCCAGCCGTAGAGGATTACCGTAATGATACAGCGTTCTGGTATAACCTGAATGCGAATTTTGATATTTTAAATGCCAGCTGGAAGTTATATTTATGGACAGGAGACCTTGAATACATCAATGGCGCAGGGTTTAAAAACTTTCACGAAAAATCGGTAACCGAATATATCAACCGCTGGGTATTGCAGGCAGATTCATTGCTGAAAAGGCCAACACATCCAAATGCCCCGGTACCTTTCAATGATCACGATGCTTTTCATCGGTGCCGTGGTTTACCTTCCTATTCCGAAGGTGTACCCAATATTAAAATGGGAGTTGATCTTGTTGGTGCCATCTACAGGGGTTTAATGTCGTACGCAGCCATGCTTGATTTAAAAGGACAACATGATCAAGCCAAACAGTTTAAAGAAAAGGCTGCAGCTTATCAGAAAAGTATCGATGCTTTGTGGTGGAATGATCGTGTTTCTCGGTACCATACTTTTTATTCGAACGACAATAAGTTCGGTATGGATGAAGGAGAAACCTTTTTACTTTGGTTCGATGCCTTAAAAGCGGGTGATCGTAAAGAAAAAACCATACAACATTTATTGTCAAAAGACTGGAATGTAGAAAACCTGTCGTATTTCCCTTTAATCATGTACCAGAACGGACAGGCCGAAAAGGCTTATGGTTATTTGTTGCACCTAACCGATCCTGCAACATCCAGGAGGGAGTATCCTGAAGTTTCTTTCGGGGTAATTAAAGGTTTTACAGAAGGATTAATGGGGATAGAAGCTGACGCAAGACTTAATCAGATCAGCACTTTATACCGCGGCCATAAAACAACAAATTCCGAATTAAAAGATTTACCTGTATTAATGACCTCAATCACAGTAAAACATGAGGGGAATATGGCTACCACGTTAACCAATAACGGCCAAAAGAAAATTCTTTGGCTGCCTAAATTTTTAAATGATCAGGGAAAAGTCATTGTAAAAAAAGCGGTTTGGGTGAAACCAGGAGGCTCAGTTAAACTAAAAAGGGCTTAACTGTTTTAATAAAGCTATTCATTTTTTTATCATGACGTAGGGGTAAATCCAAATGTCGTTGTCATACTTTCAAAACACAATAAATATTCAATATTTAAAAACAAAAAGTATGAAAATGAACAAGTTTTATTTATTAGTTGCTGTTATGGTTATTACAGCAGGAGCGGCAAAAGCACAAGATTCTGACCTGGTATTTGGTGTAAAAGGTGGTGTAAACTATGCCACATTGCCAACAAGTGTAAAGGCCATAACAGATAAAAAAGGTAAGGTAGGTTATAATTTCGGGGTATTCGCCCGGGTTGGGAAATCGCTATATTTTCAACCCGAATTGAATTATGTTAGCTTTAAGAGTTCATATGTTTATGCCGCTAACACTTACACGCCCAAATTTAACCAATTAAATTTGCCGCTTATGGTAGGTTACAAGCTTATCGATACCGAAGCCTTAAATTTTAGGGTTTCTGCAGGTCCTGATGTTAATTATACCCTTAACGAAGCAAAAGGTCCAGTTGGCTTTGATTATAAAAAGCTCAATTTCGGCGGTGTACTTAATGCTGGGGTAGATATAGGCAACATCAGCATCGATGCCAGATACAGCAGGGGCCTTACCAAAATTAATAAGGGATTAGGGGAAAAAAGTGGTTTATTTAATCTCTCTGTTGGGTTTAAATTATTTTAAAGCGTAAGTTCATCAATCCGTAAAAATATCCTTATTGTAATTATAAAATTTGCCTTTCAGTATATTCTGAAAGGCTTTTTTGTGTTCTTACCAATGTCATTAAAGGAAGGAGAAAACAAAATAGTTATTAGCGGGCGCTTTAAGATTGCTTCGTTCCTCGCAATGACGATCATTCTATGCATGCTGTCAATGGTAGCCAGTTAGTGTTGGGCGAGGTCGAAGTAAGGGGCAAACGTTTTTTTAAACTAGTGAAAATCTTCGACTATCCGTCCCGATTTATCCTAGCATGTGGACACGTCTTTTGATTTTTTTTATGCATTTTGCTAACTAACTTTAATAAAATTCAGGCTTTGCCGAAGAACGCCGTCAATCCCAAGTGGCAGGAAAATCAAAAAAACAGTTGCAGATTAGACCAAATGGTACTACCAAACCTTAAACGCAGTGGTTTTGTGTTCATAAGCGCTGATTCAAAGCTTTCAGAAGAATTGAACACAAAACAAAGTGCTGCTGTTTTTTTGATGAGCGTGGATGGTGAGGAGCCACATTGCCGGATTGACAAAGCGTTTTGGGTACTTTGGCGCTCCAAAGTACCATGCCACCGCGGCAAAGAGCGGAAAATAACAAAAAATTATCTCCAAACTATTGTTTATAGCGAATCAGATAATGTTGATGACAGCATGATAATCACCTTTAGAATATGTGCAAAAAAAGCAGGCTTTAAAAGTGTGTCTCCACGGCCATTAACCACCTTTTGATATGAACTAAATGCTTTAAAAACTAAAAATGTGTAACTTGAATCCGTAAAACCTATATCAAATGAAGTATAACCGACGCGATTTTATTGGTGGTAGCATGGCACTCACATCTGCTTTATTTTTAACGCCAACGGAAACTTTTAGCACACCTTCTTCCGGCTCTGAAAAATGGGCGGATGGTTTCGCGCTAAAAATTATGGCGCCTTATTGGGGTTTTAATGGCTCGGTAACTGATTTTTGCAAAAAGGCAAAAGATTCTGGTTATGATGGAATCGAATTCCTCTGGTCGCCGGAAATTGCTGAAGAATTATTTAAAGCGTTAAAAAAATACCAATTAGCAGTTGGTTTTCTTTGCCGTGGCGACGAAGCCCTTCCGGCACCACACTTTGCAACTTTTAAAAAAGTACTTAAAGAAGCGATTGAGCATCAATATCAAAAACCCTTGTATATCAATGTTCACTCCGGAAAGGATTTTTTTCAATACCAGGACAACAAAAAATTCATTGATTTTACCGTTCAGTATGCTAAAGAAACGGGTGTTCCGATTTATCATGAAACCCATCGTTCCCGTATGCTTTATTCGGCTCCGGCATCCTTGCCATATTTGCAGGGAAATCCTGATTTAAGGCTAACGCTCGATATTTCTCACTGGTGTAATGTGAGCGAGAGTTTACTCGAAGATCAACCCGAAACTGTGGCACTTGCCATTTCACGTACCGATCATGTTCACTCCAGGGTAGGCCATGCAGAAGGGCCGCAGGTAAGCGATCCACGAGCGCCTGAATGGAAGCAAGCCGTTGAAGCCCATTTCGCCTGGTGGGATAAAGTAGTCGCCATAAAAAAGCAACAGGGCAAAATCCTGACCATGTTAACTGAATTTGGGCCGCCCAGTTATATGCCAACCATTCCGTTTACCAACCTTCCGGTTGCCGATCAATGGGCAATAAATGTATACATGATGCAGGTTTGGCGAAAAAGATATTTGTAAGTTTTTAAGGATAATTTAAGCCTGTTTGTTGCTCAGCGTAATTACTAGTTTCTCTTCATTCGTATATTTTAGAAAGATATAACAATTATTTTACCTGATGTTTAATATTATTAAACATTTGTTTAGTAATTATGTGCTATAATTTAATGTAGAATATCATCGTTATATCCATTTAGATCAAATGTTGCTAAGTAATGGCTTGATTAATAGTTTATTTAGCAATACTTACTTTTGGCCAGGTTTTGTGTTTCCATACAAACCGCATTTTGATTTTCTATAATTTATATTTACC
Source organism: Pedobacter folensis (assembly GCF_056490665.1). Classification (NCBI taxonomy): domain Bacteria; kingdom Pseudomonadati; phylum Bacteroidota; class Sphingobacteriia; order Sphingobacteriales; family Sphingobacteriaceae; genus Pedobacter; species Pedobacter folensis. The sequence continues at coordinate 1,433,485 of NZ_JBWJIF010000001.1, read as the reverse complement.
ATATCAATTTTATATCAAGAGATTAATTTATGAGAAAAGTTTTTTTAACAGTGATGGTGTTGTCCTTACTATCACTTTCAGCTATGGCACAGCGTAAAGCTACACACGTTTTAATTATTGGCCTTGACGGTTTCAGTGCTGAAGGATTTAAAACAGCCAAACACCCCAATCTGGATAAACTGTTTGCTGATGGTGTACTTTCTTTAACCACCCGACCAGTAATGCCATCGGTTACACTACCAAACTGGACCAGCCACATGACCGGCTCAGGTCCTGAAGAACACGGAATTACCGCAAACGACTGGACCTTGCAAAAACACACCTTACAGTCAATAGAAACTGATCAGGATGGTTACTACCCATCGATATTTAAAGTACTGAAAGATGCTGTACCCAATGTTAAAACCAGTTATTACTACAACTGGAAAGAATTAATTAACCCAATCAATCAAAAATACCTGGATGAGGTATCTTTTGAAGAAAAAGATCAATATAAAGACAACTACCAGAAAGCTTACGATTTCATGGTAAAAAACAAACAAAACCCTACACTTACCTTTTTATATAGCGTACACACCGATCACGCGGGCCATGGTTTTGGCTGGATGACACCTGAATATATTACGGCTATAGAGCAGGCAGATGTGGCAATAGGTGCTTTACTTGAAAAATTAAAAGCTGACGGAATTTACAAAGACACACACTTTTTATTGATTACCGATCACGGCGGTATAAATAAAGGTCATGGTGGTATCTCCATGGCTGAAATGCAGGTGCCTTGGGGCATCACCGGGCCACAGATTAAAAAAGGTGGTTTAATTACTTCTTTTAACAGCAATAAAAATACCGGGGTAGTACTGGCTAAAATTTTTGGCGTAACCAAACTGCCTGAATCCTGGACAGGAACGATACCCAAAAACGTATTTAAATAAGGTTCATTGTTGAAATAGATGATCAATCCACTTAAACGAGTATACACCGTATTGGCAATAGTAGCGCTTCCACTCATTGGAAGCGCTCAAAGCAGCGTTTCTGGCTTAAAAACAGCTAAGAAGGTTTTTATTCCGAAAAATGTATCGAGGGTACCTTATAACAACGACTTTAATGACGATAACAGCACTTTTAGCAATAAAAGAAAAGTAGAGTCAGATAACGTTGTAATCTTTTGGTCAAAGGAATTTGGAGATGATCCGATGCAGAATAAGGATACGACAAAAACATTCGATGTCAAAAAATCGCTGGTAGAAACGGAGCGTTTTTACAATTATTATATTGATCAGCTGAAAGTATTAAAAAAGGGAAAATCGGTTTCTGATCGCTATAAGGCACTGGTTTTTATCTATGGCGGCAATGACGCTACTGCCTACGGATGGGGAAAAGATAGTGTAGCCATTTTATGGACACCTGCTGTACGCGTACATCGTTATCCTTATGGGGTATTGGCGCACGAACTAGGGCACTCTTTTCAATTTTTGGCCAGCTGCGATCATGGAAGCGCTTTTAATGGGGCGATAAACGAAATGGGAAGCCAATACCTCTTATGGCAGGTCTATCCGGATTGGGTAGATTTTGAACACTTCCATTTATCTGCATTTTTAAAACAAACTAACCTGGCTTTTCTTCATCCCGAAAATCAGTACCATTCGCCTTTCTTGTTAGAATATTGGTCGGAAAAACATGGACTGGATTTTTATGGAAAACTATTAAATAGCGTAAACCCGGGAGAAGATCCTGTAATGACTTACAAACGCATCACCAAAATAGATCAGGAACAGTTTAATGATGAGGTTTTTGATGCATCAAGCAGGTTTGTTACCTGGGATTTAGACCGTGTGCGCGAGGTAACGAGTAAATATGCCAACAAACACAAAACCGTATTTAATCCATCAGCAGATGGCTGGTACCAAATCAGCAAAAAAGACTGTCTCCAAAGTTATGGGTATAATGGCATAAGGCTTAAAGTACCTGCGGTTACTTCCGTTAAACTTGAATTTAAAGGAATGGCCGGTGCAACTGGCTCCCAAAATATTAACCCCGAAAATGCCGGCTGGAGATATGGGTTTTTAGCTGTTAAAGAAAATGGTGAAAGGGTTTACGGAAAAGTATATCGTTCGAATGAAGGATCTTACCGCTTTAAAGTGCCAGCTAAAACTGCCTATTTATGGCTTGTGGTCAGTGCTGCACCAACAGTACACGTTAAATTGCCAAGAAAACCCGATTTGATCAGCGAATGGCCTTATCAGATCAAGTTAACCGGCACCGATCTGTATTAACGCCTCTCATTTTTTACAGATTTTAAGGGTAACTAAAAATCAGATTAAGGTGATTGAGTTACCCTTTTTTAATTATCCAATCAGTTCATTCGCATGATCATCAAGAATAAACTGACTTCAGCTTAAGTATTGGCTATCAGATCAAAGTATTCATCATCTTCATTTTTACCGCCATAGCCTTTACCAACACTTTCATGATTTTCTATAAATTCAATGTGTTCAATCCATTTCACCATTTTATAACCCAGCTGGTTTTCTACCCGGAGTCTTAACGGAGCACCGTAAACGTTGCTTAACGGTTCATAATTCATTTCCCAGGCCAGTATGGCGCCAGGTTTAAGGCAGTTATCTAAGGTATGGGTATCGTAATAAGGTCCACCGTATAAGCTTTCTCCAAACGAGTAAAATACAACTGTTTTTACGTTTGCTTTGGGTTTAACCAAATCGACAAGGGTTTTAAGGGGTAAGCCGCCCCATTCTGCAATGCCCGACCATCCTTGTATGCAATGGTGCATGGTAATGTTTTGTTCTTTACCTAAAGCTTTCATTTCATCGATGGATAGCTCGATAGGGTTTTCTACCAATCCGTCAATTTTGAGTTTATAGTTTTTAAAATCGTTGGCGGCTAAATCATTCCATTTGTCTGAGACTGGTAATTTACCATTTGCCCAGAAAAAAGGCGTAATATCTTCCTTCTTAAAATAAGCTTTTGGCTTTAACTTATTAATGGTGCGGAGCCACAAATTACCATTTATATAAGCACTTGCCTGTTGCACCCAGCGTGGCCTTTTCCACGAAACCCAGTGCGCATAAAAGCAAAATATAATGGTGAAAAGAAGAATGGCGATGCCAATATATAAACCACTCCGATCGGATGGATGATCGGTACCCAGGGTGATGTGGTTTAAATTCCTAACGAGGCCAGTAGCCACAACCATGGCCACATGGATAATTATAAACGCCAGGTAAGCAAGCATGACTAAAAAATGGACTGACCTTGCGCCTTGTCTGTTGCCAAAAATTTTAGGCAGCCAGTGAAATCTATTTTCTATAGCTGGCGACATACATAAACCGCTCAACATGGATAATGGCGCGAGCACGAATACCGCACCAAAATAAGATAGTTTTTGTAAAGCATTATAGTAATAAAAACCATTGGGCTCCAATGGCATATTAAAGGTAGCATAATGCACAAAAACAGACCATGCATCAGGAAAAATCTGCCATGAGGTAGGTACAATCCGCTGCCACTGATCGCCAGCAAATAACAGCGCAACAAAAATAACCCCATTTAATACAAAAAATGGAACATGGATAAAGTGCCATCCTCTTGCTATGCCGACCGTATGCCGAAAACCAGGAAGTGCCAATAACGGACTGATATAACGTGCATCATCCTTGGCGGTCCAAAGTTTGTCTTTTGGTATCTGGATAGGCGTTAACTTCAACCATTCCGATCCCGGGGTACAGCCATTCTGCCAGTAAAGCCGGGGATGATCCATCAATATGGAGAGGCCACTTCTGATTAAAATTACCAGAAAGAAAAAGTTAACCCAATGGCATAAAATTACCCAGACCGGAAAGCCTTTAACCGTATCTGCCGTAACAGCAGGAAGCAGGCGTGATGGATCGTCAGGTAAACCATATACTAAATACTGTATCCAGGCTACACCAACGCTGGCTAACAGCAGCAGGGCTATAATAACGAAAACATAAGGCTTTAAGCCCAGGTACATCTTCCTGTCGGGAGGGTAATGTACATTCTTTTCTGCTTCGTTAAAATGGGTAAACAGCATAGTTTTCTTTCAGGATATTTAATTTCTTCGATCGAAGTTTTAACCATTCCATCATTTTAGCGTTTTTTAAATAAGGTTAAAAGGATGTGTGGATGATAGATAACGAAGATAGTTTTTTCTGAAATAATATGATCTAAATCTTTAAAATATCCTGTATAAGTCTTTTAACAAATGGTAAAAAAAGAAGGCCGTTATATCCACCTGGTGGAACAACGACCTTTAGAAAGATGATGGGACGATTAAATTAGCGTAAATTAGTTTTGAGTCAACCTCATTTAATATTAGTTCAATGCGATAATGCGGATATTGTCATGATAAGCAATCCGCGTTAAAACATTATCGTTGGTAATGACATTGCCACTGGCATCTGTTCCAGCTTCGCGGTATACACCCCATTTAATATAACCATGCTGGCCAGGTAAGGTATCTGGTGTGCCGGTATAGGTAGCGTAATTGCTTCTGTTTAAAACGAGGTTGTAGATACTCTGGCCAGGTAATTTGGTGTAAATTTTCAAATAACCGGTATTGGTTGTTGCCCATTTCACATCAATACGAAAATGAATCCATTGGTTAATGTATGGTCTAAAATCAGTTATTAAATTATCCTGATTGCTGGTGTTTCTGGTTACAATGGCATTGCGTTTGGTTAAGATCCGTACAGGCACCAAAGCCCCGCCGGTAATTTTAAGCTGGAAAATATTGTCGCCATAAGCAGGGTTAGCCGAATTCCATTGTCCCCAATCTTTCAATAATACACTAAATTCATAACGGCGTTCATCACCTGGTAAATAACGGGCATTTGCTGCATAATCGGCATCACTTTCGCTGCGATAAGAACCATTGGAATAATAACCGGGAAGACCTAAGGTAACCTTATGGGAAATGCCATAAGTGGAGCTTTCGCTCCCTGGCGAAACCACATCGGCAGCATCAGCAGCTGTCGCATTTGTTGGATTTACGCCGGTAATACCCGAATTTTCTGTGCCGTTTTCATAATTGATTTTCAAAATCGTATCGCCCGCGGTTAGGGTATTCAGGCTATTCGAATTTTCTATCGGACCCTTGCCTTTTGTTAAGGCAGTATCAGATGAGCCAACGCTTTCTTTAGTACAGGCAAACAATAGGCCCAGTATACCGATTGCTGCCAACAGTTTACCTGCTGTTTTTGGGTTAAATTCTTTTGTTTTCATAGGTTAATTTTGGTTAGGTTTTAAATAGATGAATTAATTTTTAATTTAAAGTAGAGGTGTTTTTTTTGATCAAAACTATTGGTGGTTATTTTAAATACGTGCATAGGAATCTTGCCTTTTGATAACGGGGACAGGTTAATCACCAAATTATTGGTTTCTAATCTTGTATTGTTTTCAGAACAAAGCAGCAGTATAAAATTACACCACTGCTTTGTTCAGGCTTACTGATCTAAGGATTTGGCAATACCTGGCCATTCACCTGGAAATCGTTAAGCCCAACAGAAGTACTGCCACTGGTTGCGGTAGCCCCATAAGCATATAACCTAAAGGTAACGGCGGTGCTAATATTGGTAAGTGCCGAGGCATTGAATTGTATCGATGTTGGTGTAGTAGTGCCACTGATTGTAACAGGGGCAGAGATATTGCTGGCGAAATTATCAATACTAGAGCGGAGCACAAATGTATTGGGATGTGTGGCGCCGCCCCTTAACACGGTAAATTTAACATCGCTAAAGTTAAAATGGTAGCCACTTAGGGGTTCCAAATTGAACTCGTAATATTCTGTCGGATCAAAAGCTGATGGCGTTGTAGATGATACTGCATTTACCCATCCACTGACGAGGTATCGTCCGCCTGGGCCAGGAGCACCGCCTGATATACCTGCTGCCGACAGCGTTGAACGGGAAAAATCAGACCGTGGGGTACCCACAACATTATCAGCCGGGTTTGGCGCAGGACTGGTACTGTTCACATATACAATGTTTTGTGCAGGCTGGTATTTAATATTGGGGTGAATATATACGTGGCTGGTATTGTTGTAAGCGGTAGGGCTTGTAATATTTGAAACGATTGTATACGGGCCATCCAGATAGGCCGGATTAGCGTCAGGAATACTATTGCCCCAGATGAGGCCTGTTGTAGTAGGTGCCTGATTAAGGTTGATGATCCTGATATCGTCGTGATAAACGGTACGGGTGCTGTTGGGTGGCACCACATATAATCCCCATTTAATGTAGCCTATGTTTCCATCGCTAACATTGCCTGTAAAGGTAGAATAGTTTGTTTTTTCGTCAACCAAAACAAAATCGCTTTGTCCGGGTAATTTCATATAGGTTCTCATATAACCTGTAGTGCTCGTCGCCCAAAGCACATCTATCCTAAATTGGATCCATTGGTTTACATAGGGTTGGAGGTTGCTTACGATATCTTTCACCGATACATCCTGATACCTGATGCGTATCGCATTTCTTTGTGCACGGATCATCAGCGGAACATTTTCACCACCCGATACTTTTAACTGAAAAAGATTGCTTTCATTGGTGGCATCGCCCTGATTCCACACCGGCCAGTCTTTAAGCAGTACACTAAACTCGTAGCGGCGTTCATCGCCGGGGAAATAACGGGCAGGAATAAACTGTTGCGCATCGCTTTCACTTCTCCAGTTGCCATCAGAATTATATCCCGAATCGCCATATACCACTTTGTGCGCAATTGCATGGTTTAGCGTGGTAGCACCCTGCGATACCATGTAAGCAGCATCCAATGCAGTGGCATTGGTTGGGTTTATGCCTGTTATACCAGAGTTGAGTGTGCCATCTTCGTAAGTTACGTTTAGAATGGTATCGCCATAGTTCAGGTTGGCTTGTGGTCCGGTAGCCATTTTTGAAATGGAGAATTTTGCTGTCTCGGTTTGGCTGGTCAGGCCGTTTTCAATTTTACTGCAGGCACTTGCTAAAAATAGTATGGCCATAGCCATATACTTTTGCGGGTAAAATGATTTTTTTTTCATGTGGTTTTGGTTAGTAAATGGTTAATTGTTTTTCTTATATCATGGTATTTTTTTTAAGGTCATTAATTCAATCTATCATCTCTATTGGGAACCGGTCGTTCCATGTTTTGGCATTCAATCAGTCTGTCCTGCTCTCATTTTTTTGGCGTGCCCCCAAGCTGCGCAAGGGGGGGGCGGGCTATTCGCTGCAAGTCCTCGCATCGTTTTACTCCGCTGTGGGCTTTCCGCTGCTATCCCTCACGCTGGCAAAGCGCCAAACTTTTCTCTATTGGCTGGTGTCCTCACCAGCCAGGTTCATTTCAATTCATTTTCAGAATTGTAAGTTTATTTGCCAGGCTTTTTATTTGGGCGTGCCCCCAAGCTGTGCAAGGGGTCGGGCTATTCGCTGCAAGTCCTCGCCTCGTTTTACTTCGCTGTGGGCTTTTCGCTGCTATCCCTCACGCTGGCAAAGTGCCAAACCTTTCTCTATTGGCTGGTGTCCTCACCAGCCAGGCTCATTTCATCAGCGCTACTTTTACTTCGCTTTTTTTACCATCAATGCTTAGGGTAAGGTTTAGGTTCCCTTTTTCAAAATCGTTCCCTTCATTTTCTTTTACCGTAATTACAGGCGCTTTATCGCCATCAAATGGATAAAGGATACTCACAAAGTTTTGGGTTTTAGCATCACTTTTCGCTTTTTCGAAAACAAAGGCAGGCCTGCTGATTTCTTTCATGTATACATAAGAAACTTTTCCTTCTTCTTCGCTGAGCGAAACCTGATCTGAATTTAAATTTTGAATTAAAAGGTTATTGCCATCAGCATAAGTGGTGTATACCCTGTTTTTTGCTTTATCAAACACAGGTTTACTATCTTCTTTTAATTGAAAATGTGTGCCTAAAGTACCTGTTGCTTTGCCAATGGCCTGATCGATAATCAGGAAATATTTTTGGTTGATGAATAGCACACTGCGCTGGTGGTTTAAACCGGTATAACTTGGATTGGTGTAGGTTAATACATCCAATGGTTTACTGGCTTCCCATTTGTTCTGGGTGGCTTTGGTAATCACCATGTTTTTATTGTCCAGTGTAAGTGTGCTGTGTACACGGGTTTGGCGGAACCAGTCTCTTTTTTTCATGATCTCGGCATCACCGCTGTAGAGGTAACAACCAGCATCGGGCGTAAAATTGCGGCCTTTTACCCAAAGTTCGAACGTTCCGTTATCAGGCTGGGCATGAAATTCTCCCGGAGGACCGGCTTTTAAAGTCATTACGGTTGCATCGTTTTTCCATCCGTTTCTAAACGTATAAAAGCCTGCATTAGGCAAACCTTTCGACAAATAATCAGGTGCGCTACCTTTTTTGCCATCGGTAGCGAAGTAAGCAATGCTTTGGTTATCAGGAAAGTTTTTGCCCCAGTCAGCATAGTTTTTCATCATCCCATTTTTATCTCCCGGCCAGCTATCGCCAAACATGGGAGCAGTATAATCAGGGAAGGAAAAGTTAGCCGTAGCCAATACCATTTTCTCTATTTTAGCAATATAACTCGACGGAAATTCCTTTTCTTGTCCGCTTACCTGTGCAGCGCGGTATGCATTTAAAAAAATACCAATAGATGCGATATGGTATGATGGCGACATTTCCCACTGCATACCATCATTAAATACTTGTTTTTCAATTTCCTTATTTAGCACGGTAATGCCACTTTTTCTCCAGGCCGGCGCATTTTTAAGCTCAGGGAATTGCGAACCTGCACCTACAACACGCTGGGCTTCGAATAGTAAATGGTTGCCCAGCTCGCTGTAATTTTTAGGAACATAATCTGCCTGGAAACTGAAACTGTTTAGAAATTCCAATAAAAACGCGGGTGTAAAACTTTGTGCATTTACCGTCAGATCAAAAATAGCCGGAAATATGTTTACCCTTTCTGATACCTCTAAAGGGCGCCAGGCAAAACTGTCGTTGTCTTTTGATAAACCCAGCGGATTTTTTTTAGCCCAATCGCCAAACTCGAAGATAAATTCTTTGGCGTATTTTTCATCTCCAGTGCTATTAAAGGCTTTACCTAGCGATTGCCACCACTTTACGCGGTGTAACTGCCAGCGGACCTCATTATCTTTTACCGGCCAAAACTGCCAGTTAATATCTTTACCATAATCGAAAAACCCATAACCTTTCTGAGGCTTAAATTTGTGCGCTAAAGCATTGTCTGCGCTTTCTTTATCGCCACTGTTTAGTGTTTTGTTTTTGGTGATTTCGCTATGGTTTGCCTTGTTGCGGTAATAGCTCAATAATTCTTTACCTGCATTATCGTATTGGCCTGCCAAAAATTGTTTGTTTACTTTTTCTAAGCCAGGGTAGGCAAGGTTGATGTTGTCAAAACTTTGTTTGGTAAGCGGTGCATCTTGTGCGTTTGCAAATAGGCCAGCGGTCAGTAAGGAGCAAAGCGATATTTTTTTTCTGATATTCATTGTTATTCGGGTCTGATCAGTTATTTATATGATTATTCATTCAATTTATTTTGCCCAAAGCTACTCTTTGGTCTTTTTTGTCTTTGTAGTTCATCACCTTAATTCGTACCTAAATCCTGCTTCACAATTGTCGTTTTACCATTAATACTAAGCGTAATGTCTATTTTGCCATTTGCAAAATCATGGCCAGGATTTTCAGTAAAGTTGATCACTGGTGGGGTGCTGCCATTATAAGGATACAATACCGAAATAAAAGCCTGTGTTTTGCCATCTGCCTTTGGTTTTTCGAAAGCAAAAGCTGGCCTTGGTGTTTCTTTTTGGTATACATACGATACAAAACTTGGCTCTTCTTTTACACTTACTTTATCTTTATTTAATACCTGTATCAAAAGGTTATTGCCATCAGCATAATTAGTATTAATACGGTTGTTGCTGGCATTCAGGGTAGCCTGGCTATCTTCTTTTAAATGATAACGGATGGCCAATCTTCCAGTTGCTGTGCCAATTGCCCTGTCAATAATGACGAAATATGTTTTATCTATAAATAAAAACGTGCGCTGGTGGTTTAAATCTTTATAACTGGGATTGGAATAGCTAAGGATATCTAAATTATTTCCCGTTTCCCATTTTTGCAGTTTCGCGTCGTTTTCTATGGTTTTATCATCAATGCTCAGGGTTTGGTGTGCTTTGGTAGAGCGGTACCAATCTCTTTTGGTATTTGCCTGGTCGCCCACATTGGCATACACGAAACTCCCGGCATCGGGTGTAAAATCGCGACCTTTTACCCAAAGCACAAAATTGCCATTATCGGGGTGGGAGTGGAACGCTGCAGGTGGACCGGCTTTTATCTGCATTACGATGGCTTTCATATCCCATCCGCTCCTGAAAGCATAAAAGCCGGCATTAGGAAGACTGCCGGAAAGATAATCTGGGGCTGTGCCCGTTTTGCCATCAGTAGCATAATATTCAATTACTTTGTTTTTAGGGAAAACCTTTGTCCATAAGGCATAACTTTTAAGCATAGCCGCTTTGGTGGTTAAAAATGCATTGCCATAAAGCGGAAAGGTATAATCGGGGAATGAATATTTACCTACTGCAAGCACCATTTTTTCGGCAAGGTTCCGGTAGCTTTCAGGAAATTCCTGTGCTGCTCCATTTAACTGGGCAATTTGTAGTGCATCCAAAAATATTTTAATGCTGCCAATATGGTAGGAGGGCGATAGCTCGAACTGAACGCCATCAGGCAGTATCTGTTTTTTAATTTCTTCATTTAAAACGGTTATGCCGCTTTTACGCCAGTTAGCAGCCTGTTTCATTTCTGGGAATGTGCTGCCGGCGTACATCATGTGCAGCGCTTCGTATAGTCTATGGTTGCCTATATCCGTATAATTGGCCATTACATAATCGGCCTGTGCGCTGTAAGAGTTTAAAAACTCCATTAAAAATGCAGGGGTAAAATTTGGCGAGTTAAGAAAAAGATTAAAATACCCCGACCAGTGATTTAACCTGAACGATACTACGAAAGCCTTCCAGGCGTAATCTTTATCATCGGGGTAAGCACCCTGTTTGTTTTTTTTAACCCAATCGCGCAGTTCAAATAACCATTCTTTGGCATATTGCTCATCGCCGGTACTTTGGTACACGATGCCCAGGGGCTCCCAAAAAGCAGTGCGGTGTAAAAAAGTGGTCAGCAATTGATCTTGCACCGGACGGTATTGCCAGTTAATCTCTTTGCCATAATCGAAAGTAGGATAACCTTTATGTGGTTTAAATTTGTGCTGCAAAATATTATTGGCCAGCTCAAGTGTATTTTCATTTACCTTTTTGCCTGCTAATTTTTTAATCTCATCCGTATCAAAATCAAGGTGACGCACATTGGTGCGGTTGCGGTAATATTTAAGCAATTCTTTTGCCCCCTCTTCGTACTTTGCAGCAGCTACCAGATGTTTAACCTTTTCCAATCCTTTGGCATCCAGGTTAACCACATCGAAACTGCTTTTGCTAACCGCTGTTTCTTGTGCTTTTGTGGAGCTGAATGCCGATAAAATTATGGTAATCGCCAGTAATGTTCTTTTTAAACACATCATATGCTGTAATATTTATTCAGGGTCTTGTATTAGCTTTTAGCGGAATTATTAATTTAATTTATAAATCCTGATATCATCGTGATAAGTAATTCGGGTAAGCCCTTCCTGGATTCCGTAAACGCCCCACTTGATATATCCAATATTTCCGACAGCTGGATCGCCGGCAAAAGTGTCGTAATTTGTTTTTTCATCCACCAGCTTAAAATCATTTTGTCCGGGCAGTTTCATAAAAGTTCTGATGTATCCCGTTGCATCTTTAGTCCATTTTGCATCTATTCTAAAATGTATCCATTGGTTTACATAAGGCCTAACATCAGACAGGAAATTAACTACGCGAATATTATCCCTGTAGCGCAGCCGCAGTGCGTTTCTCGAAGCACGCAGCTGTAAAGGAACACCCGAATCGGTAGTTGAGTTGCCAGATACTTTTAGCTGAAAAATATTGGTTTCATAAATAGGGTCGGAAAGCCAGGGCGTCCAGTCTTTCAGCAGAACACTAAACTCATACCGGCGTTCGTCTCCCGGTGCGTAGCGGGCGGCGGTAAGGGCTATCGCATCCGATTCGCTCCGGTAAGCGCCATCAGAATAATATGCATTATCGCCATATACTACTTTATGGGCAATGGCATAGTTTCCTGTAGCGCCTGGTTGTACCATATAATTGGCATCAGCTGCTGTGGCATGAGAAGAGCTTATACCCGTAATGCCCGAATTGAGAGTTCCGGTTTCATAATCTACATTAAGGATAGAAACGGGAATGCTTTTTTGCAATACCACGGTATAGCTGTAGTTTTTACCTTTTTCGAGATTAGTGCCATTAGGCAGTAACCAGGTAAAAGATTCTCCCGAGGGCAAGGTAATAACCACTTTTTTATTGGTCGCGCCAGTAATGGGTATTAAAACAGCAGATGCTACCCGTTCGGCGGCCGCAGTGCCAATGATGTTGGCGCTGATATTGGCAGGGTTAGTGCCGGCAGCGAATGTAGCCGTATTCAGATCAAAATCGGCCTGCGTGTTGAAGTCTTGAAAGCTGGCTGTGATGCCGTTTAAACTGGCAATACCCCCGCCAGCCTGTACGATCAGGTTTACCCGCGCTAACTGATGTGCAAAATTTAGATTGGGTACCGTAGTGCTGCCCTGGCTAAAACCGGTAGCATTATTGGCATACATCAGGTCGATAGCAGGCAGGTTGCTTTGTGAAGACACATCTACTTTGTAGATATTGCCCGTAATTGTTGATTTGTAAGGATAATAAGCAACAAAATTAACGGCAGAGCCATCACCTGGATAACTGAAGGCATCGCTGGTCTGTGCGGTAAAATTCCCGTTTCCGGTAGTGGTGGTATATTTTTTATTGGCCACAAGCACCGAAGCATCGGAGGCTTTTTTCATAAACACGCCAATATTGTCGTTAGCCTCCCAGGTATTGCCTATGGCTTTGGTTCCGGTTTCGCCTTCAACGGATGAGGTAAACTGCACCTGCCTGCCAGGTGTTGGCTCCGGAGACGAGCTGGAGCCCTTATCATCTTTTCGACAGGAATAGACAATAATCAGTAAGGCAAACAAAACAGCTGCTATTGCTTTTTGATCGAGAAAGCTAGTTAATCTTTTATTCATTTGTTAAAAATATTTATAGCGGTTAGGCAGTCGTTTTTAAACATATTTTAATTAACGTGGTGTTTGTGAATATCCTGCACAGTTCACTACAAAAGATTGGACATCTCCAGGTTGGTAGATGCCAAATTTAAAGTAATAGCCTGGTGCATCGTTTCGGCCAATAGCCACAGTGGCATTATTTACAATTTTTGTGTTTACAGCTGTGCCGTTTTGATGGTAACTCATGGTGACGTCTATTTTTCCAGGAGCGATCATTTGGTTGCCTGGCCCATTGTAAGCGGAATAATCAATATCCATAATAAAGGTAACCCAGGTATCTTTAGGATAGTTGGCAAAAGGCATGCGGTACACATTGGTCGCTATTTTATATCCCCCGGCTGAGGTTACGGGTTGTAATACACCCACACGATCAATATTGGCGCCATTTCGGTCTTCAATATCGGTTGCCCATTTGCTGTCAGAGGTTACGGAAATATAAAACTGTCCTCTGCCAAAGCCCATTTCCATTGGCGGATAACCACCAGCATCCATTTTCCATCCGTTAGCAGGTCCCTTTGCCCCGTTTACGATGGAATATCCGATGCCATCATCAAATATCATGGTCTGCGTCAGTTCCAAAAACTGGTCTTTTGTAAGCATGGTTTGTTCTCCATTTGGTGATACGACGAGCGTACGATCGTTCATGCCATGAATTTGTGAAAAAATTGCCGTTGAAGCTGGATCAGTATTAGAAGGCACATAGATCGCATATTGATATCGCCATTTGCTAGCCTGCGGTGTAATACCTTTACCACGGAGGTAGGTGCTAAACGTTTTTTGGTCTTTAATATAATCAGCAGCAGAAATACCTGCATAATCCTGGTTGGTGGCATATGCATATTGTAGTTCAACCCTGTCTCTTGTCGTGCCATCACTTTTTAGCTCAAAACGATAAGAAGGTTCGCCATTAAAAAGAATACCATAATCTTTTTGAAAAGCATAAGGATTGTTATTGCCAATAACCACCCATTGTTTATCTACAATATTGGCAAACTGGGCACTATCCCTTTCGGGAAATACGCGACGTGTAAAAGGCTGTAACCAGGGTTGTCCGTTACCCAATGTAACATTGTACCGGTATTTTTTTCCTTTTTCAAATGTAGCACCTGCAGGTAGGGTCCAGGTGTAAGTGCTGCCAGAGGCCAGGGTGAAAATAACTTTTTTCCCGGCTGCATCGGCCAGGGGCAATAAAATAACGGAGGCCATTAAATAGGGGGTACCTGCAATAGACTTAATATTAGCATTTATACTAGCCAGCGTAGACCACGTCGTTAGCGTACCTGTATTGAGATCAAAATCGGCTCTTGTATTCATATTTTGAAAACTGGCAGTAATGCCATTCAGGTTGATGCTGCTGCCAGCCATAATGGTAAGATCTACCTGCACCAACTGACGCGCAAAGCTTAAATTTGGACTAGTGGTGCTTTTATTGCTAAAGCCGGTGGCATTGTTGGCATACATCAGGTCAATGGCCGGAAGGCTGGTTTGTGAGGATAAATCGATCGGATAAATATGGCCAGAGATGCCGGGTTGATATGGGTAATAAGCCACAAAATTTACGGCAGAACCATCAGGATAATTCAAACCATGGTCTCCTTGTGCTGAAAAATTGCCATCGCCGGTAGTGATGTATTTTTTATTGGCAGCAATTACTGCTGCATCAGCTGCTTTTTTCATAAACAGGCCAATGCTATCGTTTACCTGCCAGGTATTGCCAGTGGCTTTGGTTCCGGTTTCACCTTCAACAGATGAGGTAAACTGCAGACTGCTACCAGATACGGGGCCTGACAATGGGCCTGTATTATCTTTTCGGCAGGAATAAGCAAAAAACAATAATGCGAATAAAGTAGCTATTGCTTTTTGATTTAGAAAGGCAGATGATCTTTTATTCATTTGTTAAAATTATAGATATAATGTTGCGGGTACTTTCGATATGGATCAAAAGAATATCAATTTTGATGAAGAAAGCCTAAAACGATCATGCTGCTTATCGCTCCTTCTTATTTACGTGTAATACTGCATTACAACATTTTATCAAATCCTGCTGCGCGATACCAGCCTAAACTCCGGTAAAAAGGATGTACCCATTCATTATCCGGGTGGGGTACATAGCAGGACAGACCGGAAAACCGGTTGATGGGTTTCCCCAAAAAATTCGGCGTATGCACTTGGTATAACACTACATCATCCACTGCATCTTGTAATCCCTGCAGAGAAATACCTGGGAAGTTTTTTTCAAAAAAATCCATAAAATCAAATCCTGCCATAGGAGAAGCGGCATCAAAATCAAGGCGTTGTACTTCAGTCCGTCTAAAATCAGGATACGTAAAAGCATGCTGGTACAGGAAATTGCGTGTGGTTTGTGCCAGTTGTTCCAGTTTTTCTGTTTTGATGAGCGAGAATGTAGCAGACTGACTATTGCCACTTTGCGTCATATAATAACGATAATAGTTGTCGCAAATCGCAGGTAATCCCACCTCGGGGTCTTCAAATAGATTTTTTTCAATGCGGTTGTACGGAAGGCCTACACTTAACACTTCGGTTGGCGAAGCCAGGATGTAGCGGGTTTTGTCTTTAAGTTCATATAATACTTCTGTAGAGGCCATAGAGCAGGCATCAAAAATAAGATACTCGAGGTTGCTGGGTAAGGCATACTTCAGGTCCTGCACATCCATTTTACTGCCATTATCATCACTAAAAGAACGCAGGCTAATCGTGGCATTTTTGGGCAACCAGTTGGTCGCATGCGACCAAAGAATGGCAGCATAGGTTTTGGCGGGGTATAAAGCCTGTATATCGCTGAATATCATTTTCATGATATCGGGGTTCGAGGCGTCGTGGTCGTTATATACTTTTACTTTACGGCTTATAATTTGTGGACTGCTATCCTTTGAAATTTCATATACGGTAGGTTGTTGTCCAAATATTTTGGCATATACAATCAATTTGCCGTTTGTTTGGTCAAATGCTTCTTCCATCTGATTGATATTGGTATAAGCACTGGAAGCAAGGCTGTTATTCGCCGACATGTACACGATAACTACTTTTTTTAATTCATCTTTTTTGATAACAAAATTGTCTTCTTCCGACCGCTTACAGGAGAATAAAAACACAAGGATGCCCATATAAAATATGAACTTTTTGAATGTTATTTGTTGAATATAAAAGCGCTCCATGGTTTCCGAAAATAAGAAAGAGGAGCTAGCCCCTTCAAGACTGCTCCTCTTATATTTCATTGATATTATTTTGTGCCCAGTAGTTTTACATCATCTATACGGAAAAAAGAACCTGTCGCCGGGGCTACTATTCCTTTATTACCTATAAATTCCAAAGTACTGGTCGCATTGGCTGCTGCGGTACTTAAGTTTACCTCGATACTTACCGGCGTCGTGCTATTATTGCTTGGTGCGGCTGGCACAGTATAGTCAACTCCGTTATACCTTACGGTGATGATGTTGGCAAAATCAAGTGTAGTACCAGATGCAGGCGCATTGATTAAGGTCGCCCTGAATTGCAATTTCAGATTAGTAAAGCCATCGGTATTAATATTGTTCATTTTAATATTATTTTCAGTGCCGACAAATCTGGCATTATTGGTGGTAAATCCGTTACCGGCCACAATGATTGTGGTATTTCCTGCATAGGCAAAGGTAGGATTGTCATAATTGTCATATGCTGTAACAGCCTGGCGGGAACTTGGAAATCCGCTTAAATCTTTGGTTCCAAAAGTTTCCATAAAAATTTGCTTCTCGGTAGGCGTTGGGGTGGTCACATCCGGATTCAGGTTTGTGCTGCCACCAGGTACATCTACCCAGTTGGTAATGGTAGCCGTTCCCAGTTGTACGGCTACTGGCGTGGTAACTTTTTGTAAAACAATAGTATAGGTATTTTTCTTGCCCGCTTCAAATTTAGATCCTGCTGGTAAAGTCCAGGTAAAGTTGTCGCCTGATGGAAGTGTAAATACAATTGTTTTGTTGCTGGCGTCGGCTAATGGCAACATAATGGCCGAGGCCAGTTGATCTGCGCCAGATGCCGTTATATTGGCATTAATATTAGCAGGGGCCAGGCCACTAGTCAGTGCTCCGGCGATTAAATCAAAATCGGCTAAGGTATTAAAACTTTGAAATGCTGCGGTAACACCACTTACACTGCTCACGCCTGCACCTGCTTTTACGGTAATTTCTACTTTCGATAACTGGTGTGTAAAAGTGAGGTTCGGTGTAGTGGTACTGGTTTGGCTAAATCCCGTAGCGTTACTGGCATACATTAAATCGATCGCTGGCAGGCTGGTTTGCGAAGCTACGTTTACTTTGTAGATGTTATTGGTATTGGTTGCGTTATATGGGTAATAAGCTGCAAATTTCAGCGATGAGCCATCGCTCGGATAAGTGATAATCTCGCTACCTGTAGCCGTAAAATTACCATTGCCGGTAGTCGTGTACTTTTTGTTGACATCAACTAAGGTTCCATCACTGCTTTTTTTGGAAAATACACCAATGTTATCATTTGCATCCCAGGTATTTCCAGAAGCTTTGGTGTTTGCTTGCCCTAGAATAGAAGATGTAAACGAAATTTTTGTATCAAGGTTTTCGTCAGGTGTGTTGACTTTGCCTTTTTTGCAGGAGGCCGCCAGCAGCATAAGTGTTGCCGCAGCAAGCGTTGTTAATGTAAATTGTTTACGCATAGTTTTAAGTTTGGTTTTTTAAAATATTTGGTTGAATTTTTAGTTTTTAAAACTTGGAGGATTTTACCTTCAGTATTTAGCCTTTGCCGCTATTTCTGTATATCTTTTTAATGCTTCCAGATAATAGTAATCAGCATAATCTAAAGGCGTATCAATCTCTGAATTGTATAAAAAGGCACCTACACTGTGTTTGAGGATAAACAGACCGTTTTCGCCCGGTTTGGCCAGGTATTCATCCGAAGAAAGTGATTTTAAAATTTCTTCAGCATAATCAAAATATTTCTTACCATCTTTTACCTGAGTGCTCAAATCCAGTAAGCCTGAGGCAATAACAGCCGCTGCTGAGGCATCTCTCGGCGCAGGCTCTTCCACACCGGTTGCATTATGCACATCAAAATCCCATACCGGTATTTTATCTTTTGGCATACGTGGGTGGTTCATGATGAATTTGGCAATATTTTCTGCCTGCGCTAAAAAAGCAGGATTTTTAGTGTTCTTATAACACATGGTATAGCCGTAAAGTCCCCATCCCTGGCCACGGGCCCAGGCCGATTCGTCAGTTACCCCCTGATGCGTTCTTTTGGCAAGGACCTTTCCGGTTGCTGCATCATAATCTACCACATGGTACGAACTGAAATCTTTTCTGAAATGATTTTTCATCGTAGTGGTCGCATGGGTACTGGCAATATTGGCGTAAGCCGGGTTTTTAAATTCGTTGGCTGCCCAGTATAAATATTCGAGGTTCATCATATTGTCGATAATGACCGGATAATGCCACCACGAAAAATCCCATGATCGGATTACTCCTACCTTTGGGTTAAAACGTGCCGCAAGGTGTTTGGCACCATCCTGTAGTGCGGGTAAATAGGTTTTATCTCCGGTGATGCGGAAAGCATTACCATAAGAGCAGTAAAGCATAAAACCCACATCGTGTGTATTGGTGATGTGGCGAATAGAATCTAGTGCCAGCGTAAACTTTCTGGCTTCCTGAGCCAGGTTTTTATCGCCTGTAAGCTCATAACCATACCATAAGCTCCCCGGAAAAAAGCCGGTTGTCCAATCGGTAATGCCAGCAATCCTGATGGTTCCGTTCGGATTAACGGAGCGTGGGTTTTTGCCAGGTTTATAGGTTTGTGCAGCTTTATTTAACTGAAATGCAATCACGTCAGTGGTTTTCTTTAACCAATTTAAGGGAGGATCATTTTGTACAGGAGCAGCACAGCAGTTTAATACCAGTGTGGCGGCTACCACTACCAAGCAAAAAGCTTTTTTCATAGTGTAGAAATTTGGTCTTAATTATAATTGTTTTGTGAAGTGAAATTAAGACAGCGCAAACAGAATCACTTTTGATTATTATCATAAATATTTTGAAATTGGTTAACGCACAAATTTTATAGGGCTATACTCCTTGTATTTGTAATTAAGGCTGTTTGTTAACCTATTTCTTAATGGATTAATCAATTTTTAAAGATTTTGATCTGAAATTTAATGTATAGGCTTATCATGAATTCTATTTTTAGCCTATATTTAAATGCTAAATTGAAACGACAAAAACATATCCATTAAAGCAATGCAAAAAAGATTTAAACTAGGTTCGGTATATGATTACTTTAAATAATTTCAACATGGAACAATCGTATGCTATCGGAATTGATGTTGGTGGGTCTTCACTCAAATGTGGGGTAGTAAACCAAAATGGCGAAATTTTATATTCCATTATTGTATCGCTAAAAAATGCGAAAACACAAGGCGCCATTATTGCGCTGATTGTAGAAGCGATCCATACCTGTGCTAAAAAGTTTAAAAATCCCATTCTTGGGGTAGGTATAGGTTTTCCGGGAATTATTTACAACAACAAGATTATTGCCGGTGCGGATAATTTACCTGGGTTTAAACAATTGGCTTTAGGCGAAATCCTGCAGGAAGTAACCCGTTATAATATTGTAATGGATAATGATGCCAATTTAATGGGCCTTGGAGAAATGACTTACGGGGCAGCCAAAGATTGTAGTGATGTGGTTTTTCTTACCGTGGGCACAGGGATAGGTGGCGCAGTGATGATTGATAATAAGCTTTACGGCGGATTTAGAAATAGAGGGACAGAACTGGGACATATTGTTGTACAACATAACGGACTCGCCTGCGCTTGCGGAGGTCGTGGTTGTTTAGAAGCTTATGCATCGGTAACGGCCCTGCTTAACCATTACCAGTCTATCCATCCTAATCCACCAGAAGAGATTGACGGTAAATATATGGTAGAAAAATACCTGGCCAGAGAAGAATATGCCGTTGAAGCGATGGAATCACATTTCGATTACCTGGCTACGGGCATTATTAGTTTTGTAAATGTATTTAGTCCACAAAAAATTGTAATTGGTGGAGGCATAAGTGAGTCGGGTGCTTTTTATGTTCGGGAGATAGAAAGAAGAATAAAAACTTTAGCGGTACCTATTGCACCTGGTAATGAGCTGGTGGTTGCGGCCAGGTTGGGCAACAAGGCAGGTTTGCTTGGTTGTGCAGCAAATGTTTTTCAAAAATTTAAGGCATTTGATTATGTCGTGAAATAATTCTTCAGAAAAATAACAGGAGTTCAGCTAAATCTGTATCCTTTTCTGGGAATCGGTCAGAATAAAAATTATTGAATTTAAACAGAGAGGATATTCTAAAATTTAGAATATCCTTTTTTTCTGTCGAATAATGTAGGATATCGCTTACAGGAAAATATAAATCGGTTAAATTTTTTACCATTTATCTCAGCTGTTTTGTCATCATTTCTGCTCCAAATAACCCCAGGGAAGGCCGAAATAAGTCATTTAAGGCATGTTTAGCCAAATTTGATAGTATTTTAAACAAATTTGAAACTCTTTTTCTATCCCTAATGCTAAATTCGTTACAGTAAGATGAATGGCAACCGACCTGTGGAAAATAATCTCCACATATCATTTTCCTAACAGGCTTACAGACTAAGCAAACCTGAAAAGGTTTAAAACATTTAACCAAATAATACAGATAAGGTATACAGTTAATAACCGAACCGGATACCGATTGCAATACTGAACTTTATAAACCAACTAACAAAATGACTAAAAATAATTCTGAAGCGATAGCTGAAAAAGATTCTTTTTCGATCAGCAACATGCAGCGAAGGCAGTTTTTGCAATTTGCAGGGGCATCAGCGGCTTTAACAATGGGATTAATCGGTTGTAAAAAGGAAGAAACACCTGCATCTACTCCTTATACCAATACCGATAATACAATCGATTTTAAAGATGATGCAGGTTTGCTTAATTATATTTATGCTTTAGAACAATTAGAGGCTGCGTTTTATATCAAGGCTGCAGCAAGTTTTCCGGCAACTTTTACGGTTCAGCAAAAAATGTTGTTCAATGATATCAGGCTCCATGAAATTGCCCACCGCGAATTTTTTAAGAAATTTTTAGGTGCAGCTGGCCTTGGTGTACTTGAATTTGATTTTTCATCTATCGATTTTGCTGATGCTACAGCCGTATTAAATGCAGCCAGAACATTCGAAGATCTGGGAGTTGCCGCTTATAACGATGTGGTAGTGAAATGCAAAAACGATTATAACCTGATTATTTTAAGTCAGATCGCAACCGTAGAAGCACGCCATGCAGCCTATGTACGTAGCCAGGTAAGTGCCCTAAGCTTTGCCGATCTTACCGAACTGGCTCCTTTAGGTGCCGATGCCGCTAACGCACTCGATGTTACCCTCGCACCAGGTAAAGTGCTGGAACAAGCATCAAAATATATCAAAACAAAATTGAATGTAATCAATCTATAAACCAAAACAGTATGAATATTTTAAATATCATTGAGGAAATAGAAAAAGTAGAGGGCGAGGTTTATAATAAATTGAGTCCAAGGCGTAAGGCATTGCAGCACTTTTTAAACATGGGCAAGAAAGTTTCCTTAGCCACTTTACCTTTAACATTTGGCACCATGTTTCAAAAAGCGTATAGCCAAACGACCACAAATGCGGCCACAATAGATTCGCTAAACCTGGTTTTGGCTTTAGGTTATATGCAGTTTCAATTTTATAATAATGCATTAACCGCTACACCAACTTTAATACCGGTTGCCGATAAACCCATTATTACCGCTTTACGCGATCAGGAGCAGGCACATATTAATGTAATCACCAAAGCCGTTACCGATCTGGGTGGTACACCAAGGCCCTTAATGCCTTATACCAGTTTCGATTATACCAAAGTGAATGCGAATGTGGCTACCAATTATGGCACATTTTTAAGAACCGCTGTGGTGCTGGAAGATTTAAGTGAGCGTGCTTATAAAGGACAACTGATTACATTAATGGGAACACCCGCTTTGGCCACTGCTGCACGGATACAAACCGTAGAAGCTCGTCATTCGGCCCAATTGCGCCAGATGGTCAATAAACTACAGATTGCCACCCTGAAATATTTACGTCCATGGGTAAGTATCAGAAGAAACGATGCCGATGGAAGCGATTTACTCCCGATTACCGGAAACGATTCGATGATTGGTGCACTAAACCCTGTATATGATATTGATGCCGGATTGCTCAACAGGGAAACCAAAACCGCTCAGGCAGGAATAGAGCTGCTGGGTATAGCCGGAAATGTAGATTTAACGGCAGGTCCTGCTTCAGAAGCCTTTGATGAATACCTGTTAACTGCAACAGTTAAAACGGCCGCTAACCTGTTTATTAAACCCGGGTTTCAGCTAATCTAATTAAACCATTAATTCACCGACAAGGGAAATCACATGAAACGAATTATAATTTTATTCCTATTGCTTACCAGTTATAACTTCCTTTTTGCACAAGAGGTTATTACTGTAAAAGGGATAGTGAAAGATGAGACAAACCAGCCTTTACCTGGTGCAACTGTAAACGAAAAAGGTACCACCAATACCACCATAACCGGTAACGATGGCGGATACACCATTAAGGTAAAATCAAACGCCCGTTTGGTATTCTCTTATTTAGGTACAAAAACTTCAGAGCAGGGGGTTAACGGAAGAACAACCATTAACGCAAAACTAATCGATGATGCCAATAACCTGAACGAAGTTGTGGTTACCGGTTATGGACAAACCGTGGCCCGTAAAGATTTAACCGGTGCAATATCATCCATAAAAGGTGAGGAACTGGCCAAGGTTCCGGTACAGAATGTTGGACAGGCACTACAAGGCCGTTTAGCAGGTGTTCAGGTATCAATGGCTGACGGTACACCGGGAGCAGCACCATCAATTGTAATCAGGGGTGGAACTTCGATTACTCAAAGCAACGAGCCTTTATATGTAGTAGACGGTGTGCCGCAAACAGATGGATTGTCTTTTTTAGATCCGATGGATATCGAATCTGTTGACGTACTGAAAGATGTATCAGCAACCTCTATTTATGGAGCCCGTGGTGCTAACGGCGTCGTTTTGGTTACCACCAAAAAAATAAAGGAAGGTAAAGTATCCATCAACTATGATGGTTACGTAGGAGTAAAAAAGGTGACTACTTTTTTACCGATGATGAATCCTTTGCAATATACTTTGCTGCGTTATGAAGTGAGCGCAACCGATCCGGCACGTTTAGCCTCATTTCTGAAAAACTATGGTAGTTTCGATTCGCTGCAAATCCGCTATGGCAACAGGCCAGGGGTAGATTGGCAAAAAGAATCGTTTGGCGATGCCGTTGTCAATCAGGCGCATAAGATCAGTATTAACGGTGGGGGCAGAGAAACCCGCTTTAATGTATTTTACTCGCGCAATGATGATAATGGGATTTTGCTCAACACCGCATCGGCAAAAGATATCGCTAAAGTGAGTCTTTCACACAACGTAAGTCAAAAATTTAATTTAAGTGCTATAGTAAATTATGCCAACCAGAAAATACCCGGCTTAGGTACAGGCGAGGGGAGATTAAGCCTGCTGAATACCATTTTGCGCTACAGACCGGTTGTGGGTATTGGTAATGATGATTTTTCACTAATCGATTTGGATATAGATCCTTTAGATCCGAATCCTAGTTCTGTGCTTTATCAAAGCCCAATCGTTACGCTGGAGACTCAGCACCGTGAATCAAGGTTAAAATCGTTGAACATGAATGCAACAGCATCATACTTTTTTGATAAACACTTTACTTATCGTGGTTTGGTAAACTTTACCGATAATAATAACTCAGCCAGGATTTTTAACGATGCCAGATCATTATTTGCACAACGTTCGGGCGGAGCTACTGGTGGAGTAGGTTATTCTACTGCACAGCAGTTTAATTACAATAACACATTAACTTACGCCAACGTATTTAACAAAGACCATAAACTCGATGTTTCTGTGGGTCAGGAATACATCTACAATTACAATCAAAGTTTACTGACCGCTTCAACAAACTTTCCTTCAATTAATTTAGGTTGGGATAAACTTCAACTGGGTACGGTAACGTCCTTCCCGGTTACAGCAGCAGAAGATAGCAAACTATTGTCGTTCTTCAGCAGGGCCAACTATTCTTACAAAGGAAAGTATTTATTAACCGCAACCCTGCGTGCTGATGGTTCTTCGAAATTTGGTGCCAACAATACCTGGGGATACTTCCCATCGGCTGCCGTAAGCTGGCGTGCTATAGAAGAGAAATTTATGAAACAACAGCATATATTCTCTGATTTAAAGCTGCGTTTAAGTTATGGTGTTGCAGGTAATAACCGTATTGCAAACTATGCCGCTTTAGGTATTTATAATGCCGGGGTTTACCCGTTAAACGATCAGTTGATATCTGCATCTTTTCAGGAAAACCTGGCTAATCCTTCATTAAAATGGGAATCGTTAAAAGCATTGAACATTGGTTTGGATATTGGTTTATTAAAACAACGCATCACCTTAACCACCGAATATTATGATAACCGCTCTAAAGATTTGTTGTTTAATACGCGCATACCAGCCAGTTCTGGTTTTAATACCCAGTTCCAAAACATAGGTACCACTTCGAGCAGAGGACTTGAAATGACCTTGAACAGCACAAACATCAGAACAACCAACTTTAACTGGACAACCAACTTAAACGTGGCTTTTACCAACACAAAAGTATTAAGCTTAAGTGATGGTGAAACCAGCAGGTTGGCCGATGGTAATATTGCCAGCGATTATATTTTGCAGGTAGGTAGTCCGGTGGGTGTAATGTATGGTTATGTAAAAGAAGGTTTATATCAGGTAAGCGATTTTAACTATAATCCAACAACCAATGTTTATACCTTAAAACCAGGCGTGGTTAGAGATGCTGTTACCGTACAGCCCGGTTTTATTAAGTTTAAAGATATTAGCGGACCCGATGGTGTGCCTGATGGTATCATCAACAACTTCGACAGGGTGCCCCTAGGAAACGCGAAGCCTAAATTTTCAGGTGGTTTGGGAAACAACTTTAGCTATAAAGGCTTCGATTTGAGCGTATTTGTAAACTTCTCATTAGGCAATAAGGTATATAATGCCAATAAATTAACCAATTCTGATCTGACTTTAGATTACGTGAACACATTTGCCTCATTTGCCGATCGCTGGACCACCATCAACGCTTCGGGAGCAAGAGTGACCAGTCCGGTAGAACTCGCTGCGCTAAACCAGGGTAAAACAATACCATCTTACAATGGTGGAGGTAGCTCCCGCTTGTATGATGAAATTATTGAAGATGGTTCTTTCCTTCGGATCAATAATGTTAGCCTGGGTTATACTTTTCCTAAAAAATGGTTAAGTGCAGTAAAAATTGCCAATGCGCGTGTTTATTTTACTGCTTATAACTTATATGTATTTACAAAATATAAAGGTTATGATCCTGAAGTGAGTGTCGTAAACAATCCTTTAACTCCAGGCATCGATGCCAGTGCTTATCCAAGAGCAAAATCATTCCTGGCAGGTCTTAATCTATCATTTTAAATCAAGAGAGATGAAAAGCAATATGAAATTTAACAATAAAATATTATTGGCAGGCTTAATTTTTGGTGCCACCGCAATTGTTTCGTGTAAAAAGGCGGTAGAAACAGAACCTTATTCATTCTTTACTTCTGACAATTTCTTTTCAAACGAAACAGAGGCCTATTCAGCAACTTTGGGTGTGTACGATATCATGTCTGATCGCAGTACCTATGGCTTCAACATCCCTTTGGTTTATGATAACGATACGGATATAGGCCAAACCGAAGGATCTAATTTAGCCGACGATTATCGGGTAATTCCACACTATAACGGTACACCGGAACGTGCAGCCTTTCTGGATACATGGACGGCCTTTTACAAAGGTATTGACCGGGCAAATGTGGTATTAGCCCGCATCCCGCAAATGGGGATTTACAGTAGCGGTACACAGGCCCAAAAAGATGCTTTAAATAGGAATATGGCTGAAGCCAAATTTTTGAGGGCATTCTACTATTCAGAACTGGTACACTATTGGGGCGACGTGCCTTTTAAAACCACACCTTCACAAACAGGTGATGATTTTAAACTGCCAGTTACCGATCGTTACGAAATTTACAAATTCATCCTTAAAGAAATGCAGGAAGCAGCAGATGCTTTACCAACTGCATTACCGACCGATGAGCGCATTAACAAATGGGCTGCAAAAGCAATGTTAGCCAGGGTAGCCCTCTATGCCGGTGGTTATTCGCTAAGCCGTACCAGCAAACAAATGGAGCGCCCGGCAAATTACAAGGAATATTATACTCTAGCCAAGCAGCAGATTGATGATGTAATTGCACAAAACCAGTATAAGCTTAACCCCAGCTACTCGCAGGTTTTCAAAAACCAGTGTCAGGGTGTTTTAGAACCGACAGAAAATATTTTTCAGATCGCTTTTTTTAATTCAGACAATAATACCACTTCAGGTAATGCCTTAGGTGTAATTTATGGAACTCCGGTTACTGCTTTGGGCGTTTATTTTTCCACAAATGGCAGGACCCTGGCGGTTAGGCCTTTTTACGATAGCTTTGCTACCGGCGATGCCAGAAGGGATTTTTCTATTGCCAACTACACCATTGATGCCTTGGGAAATAAACAACCTCAGACTTTAGCAAGAGCAGATGAATCATGGAGGGCTGCTAAATGGAGCAGGGAATACCAAAAGCAAGAATTAATTGAAAGAGGGGGAACACGGATTAATTATGTAGTGATGCGTTATGCTGATTTATTATTAATGCGTGCAGAAGTAGAAAATGAACTAAACAACGGTCCGAATACGCTTGCTTATGAAGCCATCAACCAGGTAAGAAGACGTGCCTATGGGATTGACGTACCTGGAAGTGGAATTTCGGTAAGCCTAACCGCACCAGGCACTGGCTACACGACTTTCTCATCTATAAAATTTCAAATTACTGGTGGTGGCGGGAGCGATGCTGCCGTTGGAGCTGTTAGCGTTAATGCAACAAAAGGCGTAGCAACCATTGCCATGATGAATGCCGGAACAGGCTATACCTCTGTACCTACGGTGAGCATCGTACCTACCGATGGAAAAGGCAGTGGAGCCACCGCTGTAGCCACATTATTACCTAAACCTACAACCACCAATGCCGATCTGCAGTCAGGTTTAAGCAAAGATGCCTTTTTTAAAGCTGTGCAGCAGGAACGTGCCTGGGAGTTAAGTTACGAAGGTTTAAGAAGAGCTGATTTAATCCGTTGGAATGCTTTAAAACAATCCATTGATGATACCAACACAAAAGTAAAAGCCATTAGGTCTAATTACAATTATCCTGCCCCTGCAAATTTTATAACCGGAAAACATGAGCTATTTCCTATTCCATTAAGTGAAATTGATGTGAATAAAAATATCAAGCAAAATCCTGGTTACTAATTAATTATAGAAAAAAAATGTTTAAAAAACTTGTAGTATTAATACTTGCCCTAACACCTGCTTTAGCCATTGCCCAGCAAGAAGACATTTACGATCCATCTAAAGAATATGAATACCCGAGCGATCCACTGGTGAAAGCCAAGCTGGAGAAATGGCAGGATCAGAAATTTGGAGTGATGTTACACTGGGGGGTATATACGCAGGCCGGTATTCCCGAATCCTGGGTAATATGTGGTGAACCATGGCCTAAACGCGATACCACTTTAAACTATGAGGATTATAAAAAATGGTACTGGGGCCTGGCTAAGGATTTTAATCCGACCAAATTTAATCCAGAGAAATGGGCCGAAAGCTCTAAAAATGCCGGAATAAAATATGTGGTTTTTACAACTAAACATCACGATGGTTTCAGCATGTTCGATACCAAACAAAGCGATTATAAAATCACTAATGGACCTTTCAAAGGCAATCCGAAAGCAGATGTACTGAAATATATTTTTGATGCTTACCGCAAAGAGGGGATGATGATTGGTGCCTATTTTTCTAAGCCAGACTGGCACTCACAGGATTTCTGGTGGGATCGTTTTCCTACGCCAACACGTAATATTAATTATGATTTAACCAAATATCCCGATAGGTGGAAAAGATTTAAAGATTTTACCTATAACCAGATTGGCGAAATTTTAGGCAATTATGGCAAGGTAGATGTGTTATGGCTCGATGGCGGTTGGATCCGTCCGGCATTAAAAAGTGAACTGGAACGTAAAGAATGGGGCCTGAACGAAAGAGGCAGGTCAAACTATCCTAACTTTAACCAGGAGGTGGATATGCCGCGCATTGCCAAAATGGCCAGAGAAAAACAACCGGGCATATTAGTGGTAGACAGAACGGTACATGGTCCTTACGAAAATTACCGCACGCCGGAACAACAGATCCCCAAAGAACAAATGAATACGCCCTGGGAAACCTGCGTAACCTTAACCAAAAGCTGGAGTTACCGTAAATCTGCTGAAGAACAAGTAAAATCTTCTGCCTGGGTCATCCATACTTTGGCCGAAATTGTAGCCAAAGGGGGCAACTTGCTGTTAAGCTGGGGCCCAACGCCCGAAGGCGAATTTCCGAAAGAAGTGGAAGCGCCCTTGAAAGAAGTGGGCGCCTGGATGAAAGCCAATGGCGAAGCCATTTACACGACCCGAATTACCGGTAACTATCATGATGGACTAACCTGGTTTACCCGCTCAAAAGATAACAAAACGAAATATGCAATCTGCTGCATTAAAGAAGGAGAGACAATTCCGGCCACACTAAAATGGAAAGGCAATGCGCCCGCAAAAGGTGGTCAAATCAGATTGCTTTCAACCGGTAAAAATGTAGACTGGAAAATGGAGGGAGAAGAAGTTGTGGTATCGCTGCCTAAAGATTTATCAGGTAAAAAAACACAGGCTTTAGCTTTTGCTATAATTAATTGATTGATAAACAGAATAAAAAACTAAAAAATGAAGAAACTATTTTACACATTAATTTTTGTCGTAATTGGATTTACGGCAAGCTATGCACAAACTGCATCTGGTAAATATGATAAAGTTGTAGCAGCTGAAGTGGCTAAATTAGATGCGATAGTTAAAATAACAGAAGACCAAAAGCCTAAATTAGCAGCACTGGAGCTCGATCGCCAGACACGCAGAGGCGAAATGAAAGCATTAGGCGAAAATGCTACTGATGAACAAAAAGCAAGCATGAAACAATGGTATAAAGATTACGAAGCTAAGGTTGCGGCGATACTTACGCCAGAACAATTTAAAACGTACAAAGAAGCAAAAGCAAAGGAAAAAGCTGAAGCTGAAGCTAAAAAAGCGTCTGCAAAGCAATAAAATTTTAACACCGAGACAAGCCACAATAACATATTTAGAATTAATAAGCTACGATAAGTTAATTGTATTTAATGCAGGGATTTTATTTTCCCTGCATTTTTTGTTTAATCAGTTAATGGGAAAAATCATGAATTTTACCCACAGAAAAACCGAATTATAAAATCAGACCAGGCATTAATTAAGTTTGCCTAACGTGTTTTGTGTTTCCGTGACAAAAATAATATCCAGAACCTGTAAACTAAACAGCTTGCTCATCTCTGATGAAAAAAATCATCCTGTTAATTCCCAAATTGCCCTCAATTGGTTATATAACGGGGTATTTCATCAAAATTGAAAGCATTTAAAACATCATTAAAACTGCTCCCGGCAATAAGCAGCTATATTCGTTTATCAAACTAACCAATAGCAATAAACAAATTGTAATGAAAAAATCATCCCTGATCCTCTTTATCTTATTCATCGCTACCCAAACCATTTTTGCACAAAGCAACACCAAAGCGATCCCACAAGATACCAAAATGGAGTGGTGGCGTGATGCCCGTTTCGGAATGTTCATCCATTTCGGCGTATATGCGCAGTTTGGTGGCGTATACCGAGGTCATGAACAAATTGTAAAAAACGGAGAATGGTTGATGAACCGCATGAAAGTGCCGGTACAAGAATACAGAGATACAGCCAAACATTTTAATCCCGCAAAATACAATGCCGAAGCCTGGGTACAAATGGCCAAAAATGCGGGCATGAAATATATTGTCATTACGGCTAAACACCACGACGGCTTTGCTTTGTTTAACACCAAAGCAAGTGATTGGAATATTATTCAGGCATCACCTTATGGTAAAGATATAATAAAACCTTTGGCCGACGCTTGTAAAAAATATGGTTTAAAATTTGGTATTTACTATTCACAATCGCAGGATTGGGTAAACCCGGGGGCAGTAACCGGTCGTAGGGTAATGAAACAAGGCTGGTTAAACCCCGATAGTGCTAAAATTGACGCTTATACTTTAGCACATAAAGGCAGCTGGGATCCTGCGCAACAGACCAAAACATTTGATGATTATTTCAATAATGTTGCTTATCCACAGGTAAAAGAATTGCTTTCAAATTATGGTGATATTGCTGTTTTATGGTGGGATACGCCCGGCGGTTTATCTAATGAACAGGGTAAAAAAATGAACGATATGGTGAAAAGCCTGCAGCCCGGCATTATTACCAATGACAGATTGGGTGGAGGCTACTCAGGCGATTTTAAAACCCCCGAACAGAAAATTCCCAATCTGGCAGATCTGGATGGTAAAGATTGGGAAACCTGTATGACAATGAACCGCACCTGGGGTTACCGTACAGGCGACCACGAGTGGAAATCATCAAAAGAATTGATCCAGAAGCTGGCCGATATTGCCTCAAAAGGTGGTAACTTTTTATTAAACATTGGTCCAAAGCCCGATGGTACTTTTCCGCAAGAGAGCGTAGACCGTTTAAAAGAAATGGGCGAGTGGACTAAAAAATATGGTGTTGCTGTTTATGGTAGCCATGCTAACCCTGTAGGCGATGTAGATTGGGGCCGCATTACCGCCAAAGACGATAAAAAAGGTACTACACTTTATTTATCGGTATTTAACTGGCCAGGCAATGGCAAGCTTAAACTGGCTGGATTAACCAACAAGGCTTTAACGGCACAGGTTTTAGGCGATTTTGCTAAATTATCATTAACACAAAGCGAAGACGGCAGCCTGGAGATTAATGGTTTGCCTAAAAATGCACCCGATAAAATAGCCAGTGTTATTGCGGTAAAACTAGATGGTTTTGCTCAAAAGAAATTTACGCCGGCCGGTAAAATGAAATCAGGTTCGATAGATTGAGTTAGTTCATTGGTTCAATTGTTCATTGGTGAGGCAAGTAGCCTATTAAAACCATGACCAGACAGTAGCCGTTTGACTAAGTGCTACGAAGCAAGGAAACAAGTGTACAACTCAATCCCCTACAGCGCTTGGGGGGCACCCAAAAAATTAAAAGAAAAATTAAAAACATTAGATGAAAAAGATAACCACACTTGCAGTTTTGGCAATATTGCTCATTAATCAGGCTTTTGCACAGGAAAAAGTATTTGCCAATTATTTCGATATTGAGGTAAACAGTCCGAAAAATACAGAAGTCATCGGACGCATCCATTTAGAGCGAAACAAAGATGTGCTCAGCAAGCCCATTCCAAAAAGTTATCAGTTCGCCATTAGCAGCCAAAAAGATAATCTGTTCGCTATCAGTACCCGCTTCGATCCTGCCGGAAGAATTATGGGCATACTTAGCACCAAACAAAACCTCGATGGAAAGTTTTTGGGCAACCAGCAGCTGACTGTGGTTTTAAAAGACGGTGCTAAACAGCTTAATTCTTTTCCGGTGACGGTAAAAGTGGTTAAAGAAACCTTATGGCAAACCTTGTTTAACCGTTATAAAGATAAAACGCTAACTACGGCAAATGGAAGAATGTTCGGGCGAAAAAAACCAACAGATGCTGAAGTAGAAAAAACTATTGAAACTTTAGAGGCCACTAAGGGCGAATTTACCCAATATGGCTTTTACCATAAAAATCCTGCAGTTTATAAACCTGTAGGCAAAAGCATAGAATATGATTGGGAATCGGTTTCTAACAATATAGGAGGTTTGGGCTATGCCTACGCTACCTCAAAGAAATATGGTCCTGAAGGAAATCCTGCAGAGCGCGAAAAGTTAAAAAAAGCAATTTACCTTGCCCTGATGGCCTATACCGAAGCAGTGCCGGTAGAAGGAAAAGATGTAATTATTGATGGAAAACCAATTGGGAATTGCACGGGCGATGGATTTTCGAACTTAAAACTGCACAATCTTCTTGAAGAACAGGTAGTAACCCACCAATGGGTAATTTCTGATGCCCTGATTGCCCCGGTAGTGCATTTAATGCCTGAAATAATAGCCGAAATGAAGCAGGGTGATAAACAGGCCGAACGTGTATATTACGATTTGGTACGTTTTTACCAAACTGCCATGGCAGAAGTAGCGAACAGAAGGGCAGTAGACGACCCAACGGAGCGATGGGGGAAAATTACCGATACTTTACGGTCATCAGGTGCCTGGGCCGATGCCAATCTGGGCCACCGTAGCCGGATGATGCTGGCATTGCCCATTATGTGGGCAGATTATAACCGCCCAATGACCTATGTGCAATACTGGTATAGCGATTATTATAAAAATCAACCTTTTAAAGGGATGAGCTTCTCGCCGGGATGGAGTCCGAATGGTGTAGTCGCTGATGTAGCCCATTGGATGACAAAGTATAAGGTGCCGGCACACCAATATATTCAATCGGGTTTTCAGCCTGATGGTACGGTATCACATCATATTGCCAATGCTACTGATGCAGCGATGGTTGCCTATGGTTTCGAATGGCTAACCGATGCTTTTGTAGGTTTTAACCAGTTTAAAAACACCGATTTTAAATTACCTAATAGCGCTTATCAGTTTCCGGCAGATCGATTGGAAAGGGTATACCCTAAAATAATTTATAAAAACAGGTTCGATTTTTTAATTAGCGGAAGATCTTATGGAGACGATATGAAAAAATTCGTTACCCAAACTTACCTCGAAGCCATTGAAGATTTGAAAACAGCTGAAAGTGAAAATACAAAAATCAGTAACCAACCTGCACTGGATGATCTTCACAATAAAATTAAAAGCAATACACACGAATATTCTGGTACCGATGCCTATTGGGTAAATGAGTTTTTAGTACATCGCCGTGGCGAGGCCGAAAAGCCTTTTTATGTGTCGCTAAAATTGAAATCGAAACGCACCGTAGGTGCCGAAGATTTTGGAAAAGTGCGTAAGGCCTGGTATGCAGGTTATGGGATTTTACCTTTAAAAATAAAGGGTGACGAATATTCAGAAAAAGTTTTGGCCAACATGGATTGGCACGCCTTACCAGGTTTAACCGAAGAATGGCGCACTGATGCCATTCCGGGTGGACATGCCCAGGCTTCTTTGCCCGGCATTAACGAGGTGGCAGGTGTTACAGCAAATGGAAAAGAAGGTGTTGGGATCTATCATCATTTAACCGGCGAAAAATACAGTTCGGCTACTGCTTTTAAAAGCTATTATTTTGTGGGCGATAAAATCATGGCCTTAGGCAATAACATTAAAAGATTGCGCCCGGGTCAGCAAAAAGATATTGTAACCACAGTAGATCAATCTTCATTGATCAATCCCTTAACCATTTTTCGTGATGGCAATAAAGAGGTCATCCAGCCTGGCGATGTCGTTAATCTGAAATATGATATCAACGGACCAATGTGGCTGCACAGCGGAGATAAGGGCTATATTATCTTCCCTGAAGGAAAAGAACAGTTAAACATTAAAACAGGTACAGCCATCAATATTACCGACCCAAGCATAGCCAGTAAAGTACCCAATTTTATCATATCCATTAACCATGGCTTAAATCCAGATGCTAGCAAAGGCTATTTCTATTGTTTAGTGCCCAATGTTACTGCCGATGAAATGAGCGCTGTATTAGAAAAGTACACCAAAGACATTGTTTATAAAAAAGATAACGATGCGCATGGCGTATACGTGGCAAGTGAAAAAACCTGGGAACTGGCCTTTTTTAAACCCGCAAGCATTAGCCTTGGTACTTTAACCGTAAAAGCCGAGTCGCCTGCTTTAATGATCCTGAAAGATCAAGGCGCCAAATGGAAACTGACGGTGAGCAATCCGGCTCCGGCTATTGATAAACAGCAGCTGGTATTTCATACTTCACAACAGTTAAAAGCAGGTAAATACGACTTTTCTTACGGCGGTATTTATCCACGCAAGGGCGAGTTTGTAACGGTTACCAATGAAGGAAACGGAAGTAAAATTGTAGCTGAACTTGCTGATAAAAGAGATGAAGCTTTTTATAATTATCAGGCCGAATTATATAACGGAGCACCGATAAGCATAGAAATTGATAAATAACATCTTACGGAGAAGTTTGATTTAATGCAGCAAATAGTAAAAATGAATACTAAAACATATTTAAAAAAAATAACAATTGGCGCAGTTGCCATGTTCGCGGCACTAAATGTTAGTGCCCAATTAAGCGACAAAAAAATTGCGTCGATATTTGCACTTGAAAAAGTGTATTTGACCAATGCTTTTAAAACGGTACAGCAAACCGGAAAATTGCCACGCTCTACCCAAAAAGGTTTTCAGCCCATTGGCGATTGGACAAGTGGTTTTTATCCTGGTAATTTGTGGTTAACCTATGCGTTTACAAAAGATCAAGACATCCTTAAAAAAGCTGAATATGCTACTGCGCTGGTTGAAAACAATAAATATTTTGATGGCGATCACGATATCGGTTTTATGATTTATTGCAGTTATGGCAACGGTTATCGCTTAACTAAAAATCCGAAATACAAGGCGGTAATTATCGAAGCATCCAAAACAGCAATTAAACGGTACAACTCAACAGTAAAATCGCTAATGTCATGGAATCCGGATCCAGCCAAAGATTGGAAATTCCCGGTAATTATTGATAACATGATGAACCTCGAACTGCTGTTAAAAGGCACCGAGTTTACCGGCGACAGTGTTTATTATCAGGTGGCCATCAACCACGCTAACACGACGATGAAGAACCAGTACCGGGCAGATTTTAGTTGCTCACATGTGGTAGATTACGATCCTCAAACCGGAAAAATGCGTAAACGCGACTGGAACAATGGCAATAGCGATCCTGCCACTGCATCGTGGAGCCGTGGGCAAAGCTGGGGATTATACGGCTTTGGCTTTATGTACCAGTTAACCGGTAAAAAAGAGTATTTAAACCAAGCCGATGGTATTGCGTCTTACATTTTGAATAACAAAAATATGCC
The DNA here is from genome assembly GCF_056490665.1 of Pedobacter folensis. Classification (NCBI taxonomy): domain Bacteria; kingdom Pseudomonadati; phylum Bacteroidota; class Sphingobacteriia; order Sphingobacteriales; family Sphingobacteriaceae; genus Pedobacter; species Pedobacter folensis. Next base: position 1,397,978 of record NZ_JBWJIF010000001.1, on the reverse strand, counting down.
AAAAGATATGGTGCCTTACTGGGATTACCGTGCGCCAAAATATCCAGCCATGCGCGATGCTTCGGCAGGTGCTTTACTGGCATCGGCTTTGATGAAATTAGCAGACGTATCACCAGAAAACGCAGAAAAATATTTTAAAGCGGGAGAAAAGATCTTGACCAATTTGGCCAGTCCGGCTTATTTAAATGAAAGCAAAAAAGGTATTTTTCTATTAAACCACGCTACCGGAAATTATTTAAAAAACTCTGAATTAGATGCAGGACTTATTTATGCCGATTATTATTTTTTAGAAGCCCTTTTGAAGTATCAGCAGCTAAAGAAAAAAATTGAAAATAAATAGAAGTAGACCTGCAGAAATTAAAATCAACATAACCAGAACATATGAACCTGTTAAAAAATGTTTCACTAACCTTGTGCGGTGCACTTTGTGTAATAAGTGGCTTTGCACAAACCAATAATACGGATGGTATTCGGAAAATAGATTGGAGATTAAGTGAACAAAAAAGTATTCCTACCCCAAATCAGATTTTGGACCATAAATTCATCCCCATTGGTGATAAAGAACCCAATGGCAGTATTACCGAAGATCGTAAAAACCTGCACAAAGGCAATGTTGTTTATAAATTTAGTTGTACCGGCGAGGCCAATAGGATCGAGTTATCCTCCACCTTTGGCACTAAGGAAAACCTAAAGGATTATTCAGATGATGACATCAAAGAATTGTCGGAAATTGGTGAAGCCTATATCAATTCGTTTCATGGCAATTACGGCGATGTTGTCGTATACGATTGGTATACCAGATTTCCTGAAGCAGAAGCGAAGGATAAGGGGGGGATTATCGCCCAAATCCATGGTCGTCCGGACAGAACATTATTGGTAAACCCGAAAGGTGAGCAAATTAAGGTGAGTATCAAAGAAATGAGGACGATGTTAGATACCATGTATTTTGATTTGCACATCGGAAAAAGTAAAGCCACAAAAAAGCCAAACGGATGGCGGGTTGATGCCGCTGCAGGAGGTCCGATTACCGAAATGAGCTATCGTCCGCCATATTTATATTTAATGGCCAGAGGCAGTGCAGAGCGTGTATCAGACAGCGAAACCAGAACAAGGCCATATCCTGGCAAGGTAGCGGTAGGAAAAGAGATTGGCGAGAAGGGTAAAACTGGTTTTTTGGCCTTTTCTGAACCGACCAGTTCGGTGCCCATTAATCAATGGGTCCATTTTAAAATGGAAATAAAATATAGTAAATACAGTAAAACAGCAGATCAGATTTTAGAAAAAGGATACATCAAAATGTGGATGGACGATAAAGTGCTTTGCGATATCAAAAACGTGAACATTGGCAAAAATGACGAGTTGGGGCCATACTTTAAATACGGCATTTACAAACCATTTAAAGGTGGTTTTACCGTAGAGCATTGTGGTTTTACAGAAACAATTAAGAAATAAACCGGATAGCGGTGGAGGGATATTGGTAATCAAAAAGATTTGGGCGTGCCCCAAGCTACGCAAGGGTCGGGCTATTCGCTGCAATCTTTTTGTTCGTGCCTCACCAAAAGGATTTCCATTACTATCCCTCACGCAAGCAAAACGCCAAAAAAAAGCATTGTTCCATCGGTGGGATCTCCATCCGCCGAAACAAAATATCATTTAAATGAAAAAGATACTGCTTATTGCCAGCTTTATTATTCCATCACTTTCTTTTGCGCAAAGTTCGAAAGAAAAAACTTTGCGCTGCAGTTACACTTTTAGCAACAAAGCAGAATTAAAAGACTGGGTTACAGAAGGCGAAGGCAAGGGATACATCAGGGACGGAAAACTAATCCTTGAACCTACTTATTTTCCTATGCTTAAAAAATTAATGGATGAAGGTAAAATCTCAAAAAAGAATGATGCAAAGGAATACCAGCAGGTTGTAGAAAATGCCATGAAGCAGCAGTATGGTGATGAAATTTCACGCTATTATGCTACCGTTAATGAGAAAGAAGGTACTGCCGGCAACCAGCCTCAGTTTTTAGGAGGAAGTTTTAATTTCTGGAATAAAAAATTCCCAACCGGTAAAAACTTTTCAATTGAATTCGATTTTAAAGCTTTGTACCCGGTACCATTACATATGGTTGTTTTTTCTACTTTAGGTACAAACGGGAAAAGCATTTTCGATAAAACATTTCCCCGCCGGTATGGATTGTCTACCGAAATGATGGCCGGACAAATGAATAATTATCGTTTGTCTTTTTTCGAGCCTAACCGCAAAACGGCGAACCTCCGCAAAGCCCCAGGCCGCAAACTATTGTACGAGGGAGAAGATGTGATCTCTAAAAACCCAGATAAAACTTATCACTGCGAAATAAAAAAAACAGGCGGAGAAATCAGCTATATCGTTGATGGAAAAATTGTTTTTACCTACACAGATCATGAACCATTGGGAGGTGGAGTCTGGGGATTCAGGTTAATGCCTTGTGCCATTGCCGAATACGATAATATAAAGGTTTACGATCTTCCATAATGAATGATCGTTGGGCTGACAATGCCTGAAACATTTTGAACACAGATAATACCGATTTTAGAAATGCAAATGATAAAAAAAATACACCTCATCATACTGTCCTTGTCATTGGCTGCTTCAACTACTGTTAATGCCCAGGTGAAAAAGAAACTCATCTTCCAGTCAGATTTTTCTAAACCATTAGATTGTAACACCTGGATTGCTGAAATAGATAATATTCCGGGCCACACCTCTACGGTTTACACTTACAAAAATGCGATGGTTTTAGATACCTGGGGAGGCGTAACGGTTTGGCTAAATAAAAAACTAAGTGGTAACCTGCAAATAGAGTATGATCGGGTAGTGCGTATGGGTAAGGGTTGTAACGACCGCGTGAGCGATCTGAACCAATTTTGGATGGCCACCGATCCTAAAAATGATACCCTATTTACCCGCCGTGGCAAATTTGACGAATATGACAACCTCTCTTTATATTATGTGGGGATGGGTGGATGGAACAATACCACAACCCGTTTCAGGAAATACCTGGCTGGCTCAAAACCGGTTATAAAAGAATATACTGATCTGGAACACTTGCTGGAGGCCGAAAAAGTGTATCACATTAAAACGGTTGTAAAAAACGGCACTTCGAGCTTTTGGGTAAATGGCGAGTTATTTTTTAATTATACGGATCCGGCGCCACTCACATCAGGATATTTTGGTTTCAGGAGTTTGCAATCCAGACAAGAAATCAGGAATTTGAAAATTTATGCAATTGATTAGCAAGCTCCCTGTTATTGAAGACTGAAACACCCAAAAAATCTCGTAAAATTTGTCGGCGTATCAAAGTGAAATGACCAAACATCTTCCAACAGGTCTGCTATTGCCATATTTCATCAAACTTAAAACTAGTTTAAACATATCCTAAACATTCCCGAAATCCATCTGCCTAAATTGCATTACAATTAACCATATCCCACAAGCAATGTTAAAATCATATCATCGCTCTGCGCAAAAAGTAACAATGAAATTTGCCTTATTAATGGCGTTATTTTTATCGGTGCAAACTGCTTTTGCACAAAATGGCGTAGCACAACTTTTTAAAGGTTTCTACCAATTTGCCGATGCCTACAAAGTAAAAAAGAATGAAACCGGTACTGGCACTGGTGTTAAAACATTAGGCCTGAATGCAATTCGGCAACAAGGCAACAGGGAATTTCCGTATCCTACAAAAGGACATACCTTAATTGCCAATCCGCCGATATTTACCTGGCCAATGGGCGATTATGAGCAGTACAAGGTTTTTCCCCCTCCGCCAAGCGAGAAAAAACTGGATGAATATCTGCGCTACGATTTTCAATTGGGGCAAAGCAAAAATTTATCTGGCAAAGAAACCATTACTGCAAATGGCTTGCGGATGCCATTTTACAATAACCACAAAGCGCTGGCACCCGGAACCTGGTATTGGCGTTATCGTGTAGCGGGTAAACAATGGTCGCCAGTTTATGAAATTGATATTTTGCCCGGCGTACCAAAATTCGAATCGCCGAAAGAAGATGCCGCCATGCAAATGATTCCTGCACAACATCCACGTATTTTCAAGCCTTTAAACCTCAAAAACCCAACTGCCGACCAACGCCAGCTGATGGCACAATACATCAGCAAAGCTGATGCAACTTTGGCTAAAAACATTGCCTCATATAAGGTAAAGGGAGAGGAAATTCCGGCCACGGCTAAACCTGAAGAAAAAGAACAGATTTTAAGATTCCGTTTACGTTATGAAGTGGAAGGCATATGCGCCGATATCCAAAATTTGTTGATGGCTTATGAGGTTACGCACAGTGATAAATATTTAAATCATGCACTGTTATTTGCAAAACATATTGTTTCTTTAAATGGTGTAGAAATGTATGAAATGGCCGATTTCTCTGCTTCAATGTCGATGGCTACGCTGGCCATGGCATATGATATCGCCAATGACAAAATTCCGGCAGGTGATAAAAAACAATATGAAAATTTTATCACCCCTGTGGCCAAATTAATAATAGGTGAGGCTTTGCGGGAAAATATCGGCGCTGCCGATGGCCTGGTCGCTGAACATTTTTTTCAGCACATCTTTCACGATGTGTTTATTACGGCTATGGTGATGAAAAATCATCTGCCCGAAGCCGATGTTTGGTTCAATATGTTGTACAATATCGGCCTTTCGCGATCACCTGGTGGCGGATTTCTGGCCGATGGTGTTTGGGCTAACGGCAATATGGGCTATATGCATGTGAATATGGAATCGATGGTGGGCAGTTTTTTATTGTACAAAGATTTGTTCAAGGTAAATACTTTCAGCCATCCTTATTATGTAAATTGTGCCAACGCTTTGGCTTATACTGTTCCCATTAAATCTGCCGGAGATGGTTTTGCAGATGGAAGTGAAGAATGGGCTCAGCTGAACAGGTTACGAACCGGATTTGCCTATATCCTGGGGCAGGAGCAAAACAATGCCTTTGCCATTAATTATGCCTATAAAATTTCCAACCAGTCCTTAGATAGTGTTTATCAGTTTAAGAATACCGATTTTTCAGCATACCGCCTGCAACATCAGCCTAAAAAAATAGTGCCCTTAAACTGGAAAGATATTCCACAGTCGGCAATTTTTCCGCAAAGTGGTATCGCCGTTATGAATACCGATGTACTCAATGCCAAAAAGAATTTGTTCCTGTCGTTTTATAGTTCACCCTTCGGTGTGGGTTCGCATGGTATGGCCGAGCAAAATAGCTTTAATATCGTTTACAAAGGCAAACCTTTGTTTTACCCGACAGGCTACCGCATCACCACGCAGGATAAACATTACCTGCTGGCACAAAAACATAGCCGCGCCCGCAACACCATTACCGTTGATGGCAAAACACAGGGTTATGCACAAAGTGATTATGGTTGGTTACCACGATATTTAGATGGTGAAAGCATAAGTTACGTAATGGGCGATGCGACTAACGCCTATAAAAAGATGGATTCGACAGCCCTGAACTGGATTACTGTACTCAAAAATGCCAATGCTTATACGGCTGAAAACGGCTTTATTATGAATGATGATGACGACCCTAAAGTAAGCAAATTCCGTAGGCACCTGGTGCTTTTACGTCCCAATATTGTAGTGGTTTATGATGACTTAGCAGCACAAAAACCAGTATCCTGGGCTTTCCAGCTCAATGGATTGCAACGGGCCAATATGTCGTTAAATCCTAAAGACCAATCTTTAATTGCCCATACCGATAACGGCGATGCATCAGTAAATGTTTTTGGCAGTCTGCCCATGGCAAAAAGTTTGATAGATAGCTCTTTTGTTAAACCTTTCGATTGGTTGAATCCCCAAAGAGGCAGGCCGGCTAAGAAATTTGAGAAGCAGCAATTTCAGTACAAGGTAGAAAACACCGGTAAAGCAAAGCAGATGCGCTTTTTAGCCGTGATTCAAATAGATGAAAGTAATACTTTATCGTTCAAAAACGTACAGCCAGATGCGAATGGAAATATTGTAATTGGCGATTATGTAATCAATGGGCAACTGAGCCCGGAGCAGGAAGCCAGGTTAGAGATCGAAAATAAGTCAACCGGCGAATATTTATTGTATGGCCCATCAAATGGTGCGACAAAAGCACAGGGACGCAAATTTTCGTTAAGCACCATATTGGTAAACAAAAATGGTTTTCAGGAATCAATAGATCGTTACCCTATGATGGTTGCAGATAAGTAACAGATATCAAACTTTGTCAAAAATGACCTGTAAAAATATGCTTCGCTCATTAGTGCTGATTTCCCTTAGCATTACAACTGTCAAAGCCCAGGAGCTTTCAAAACCTGTTTGGGAATGCAAGCCACTGCCCGTGCCAGAATCTGTACTCTATAGTGCAAAAGAGAAAAAGCTCTATGTAAGTCTGATTGATGGGGCAGGAAATGTTAAGGATGGTAAAGGCGGGGTAGCTATGCTCCATACCGACGGCACCATCATCAATGCGAAATGGGTAGAAAACTTAAACGCCCCCAAAGGCCTGGCCCGGTATCAAAACACACTTTTTGTGGCCGATTTAACCGCATTGGTAAGTATAGATATAACGAGCGGTAAAATCATTAATAAGTTAGAAATCGACAGTGCCGTTTTCCTTAATGACGTAACCGTAGATCAAAAAGGTACGGTATATGTTTCAGATACACGCACCAATAAAATCTATTGTGTAAAAAATGGGCGAGCTGAACTTTACCTGCAAAATGTACCAAATGCCAATGGCTTAAAATGGGTGAATTCAAACCTTTTTGTATTGGCCAATACCGAGCTATGGAAAATTGATAAACAAAAGAAAATAGTTGTTGTAGCCAAAGGTTTTGAAAAGGCAGGTGATGGTTTAGAACAGTTGAAAAACGGCGATTTTTTGGTTACCTGTTGGGCCGGACTAATTTACCACGTAAAAGCCAATGGTGAGATAAAAAAAATGCTGGATGTACAAGGTCAGATGAATACTGCCGATTTAGGTTATGATAAACAAACAGGTATGTTATATATTCCAACGTTTAACCACAACAGGGTGATGGCTTACCAGTTCCAGTAAAATTACCGATCGTATTTCGCTAAAAAATGTAATGACAATCCTGTAGAAAATCTTTAATCCCTGAAATGATCAGTTATGAACAGCATGATTAAACCTTCAAATGGTATCTTTTTGTATTTGGGTATCGTTCTAATTGCATTATCCGCTTGTCAAAAAAGCCCTGAATTAGCACCAGAAAAATTAGCTGGAGTACAGCAGTCTATACTTTCTACGCTGCCACCACCTCCTGTAGCCAATGGTCAGGCGGTATCAGTATCCATTAACCAGACACAGCCGGGTTTTACAATAGCTGATAATTTTGCCGGACTGAGTTACGAAACCAATTATATTGCCCGCGATCCCTCGTTTTTAAGAGCAGATAATGCTGTGCTTTTACAGATGATTCAGAACTTAGGGGCAAACGGAATAATACGTATAGGCGGAGGTTCAAGTGACGAAACCATATGGACAAGTGGCCCTCGCTATAGCAATACAGGTATCGATTCGCTCACTACAACCGATATAAATCAATTGGCCGCATTTGTCAGTGCTACCGGTGGATGGAAGCTCATATTTGGCTTAAATATGGGGCATTACAATCCTTCGCTTAATGCAAAAGAAGGAGTATATGTATCGAACGCATTAGGTGCAAACTTGTATGCATTACAATTTGGCAATGAACCGGCAAGTCTCAGTGAAAGTGGTCTTCGCCCCCCAGGTTATGATGTAAACGGTTATATGGCCGACTGGAGCGTTTACCGCGATTCGGTACGCAACCGTTTACCCCTTGCACCGCTGGCAGGGCCTGATGTAAGCAAGATGACCAATAGTATCTCTGTTTTTTCAAAACCATTTGCCGATAATCTCCATGCAGATATCAAATTACTTTCTGGCCATTACTATGGCAACGGTTATTCACCAGTTGTAGCAACCGATCCCGAATCAGTTTTTGATTCCATTACTTCTATAAAAACCTATAAAACCACGCCCGTACAATTGGGTAAAATCAATACACTTGCCACCTCATACAGCCTTCCTTATCGTATTACGGAATGTGGCAGCGTGTCTAAAGGTGGCGTAGCGGGTATTAGCGATGCTTTTGGTTCGGCATTATGGGCTTTGGATTTTATGTGGCAGGTTGCTGTCAATAATGGACGGGGAGTTGATTTTCACGGCAGCGCCACATCAAACTATACACCTATAGCAAGAACAAATGGAGCCATAGTACCGCGCCCAACTTATTATGCTATGCTCGCCTTTAAATATGGCGGAGGTAGTGGAAGCCAAATATTGCCAGCTACGCTAACTGCTAATGGCAAGTTGTGTACTGCATATGCCTGTACCAAAAACGGAAAAACTTATGTTACGATGGTGAACAGAGATCAATCTGATTTATCGTACACGGTAAACCTTAGCAACGCTGCAACACAAATGACACTCTATCGGCTTACAGCAGCTTCAATTGCTTCAAAAACAGGAATTACTTTTGGAGGCGCTACCGTTAGTACCAGTGGTACTTTTTCAGCTGGTGCCGGAGAACAATATGCCGTAGGCGCTAATACCACTGTAGTTAACGTACCAGCACGCACAGCAGTAGTAGTGGTATTTGAATAAAAACGAATAAGAAAAGATAAACTAAATAATGATAATAATTAAAATACTTAGAAAAACACTTGTAGCAGGTATTCTGTTGGTATGCTCATCTGCATATTCGCAGCAGAAACCCAATGTAATAATAGTCCTGACCGATGATATGGGCTATAGCGACATTTCATGTTATGGCAACCCATTAATCAACACACCATTTCTGGATGGTATGGCAAAAAAAGGGGTTTTAGCCACCAATTTTGTCACCACATCACCTACTTGTTCACCATCGCGTGCTTCGTTAATTACCGGAAGATATTGTACCCGTACCAATTTGGTTTGGCCGGTAGGGCCTGGTGAAGCGCCCGGACTAAAGGCAGGAGAAGTAACTATTGCTGAAATGCTGAAACCTGCAGGTTACAAAACGGCAGTAATCGGGAAATGGCATATGGGCGACCATGGTGAATATTTACCTAACCAACAAGGTTTTGATTTATTTTACGGCATGTTATACAGTCATGATTACCGTGCGCCCTATGTAAAAACAGATACCGTAATCAAAATTTTCAGAAACACACGACCAGAAATTTATAAACCTGAGGATACCACGTTAACAGGATTATATACCAAAGAAAGCATCAGGTTTGTTAACGAATCAGCCGCTCAAAAAAAACCGTTTTTTCTATACCTTACGTACAATATGCCGCATTTGCCGGTGGGTTTGGCAGCAAAAAAGAATGGTTTACATTCTGCCGGCGGTGCATTAGGTAACGTAATAGAAGATATGGATGAGTCGATGGCCAAACTTTGGCAAACGCTTGAAAAAAACGGACAGGCTAATCATACCATTTTCATTTTTACCAGCGATAACGGACCATGGCTAAATGCGCCGGAAAGAATGTTCGAAGATGGAATCACTCAGCCTTATCATATCGGCACTGCAGGTATCTTTAGAGGTTCAAAAGGTATTTCTTATGAAGCCGGACATCGTGTACCTTTTATCGTTTATTATAAAGGCCATACCTTGACAAACGCTGTGATCAGAACACCATTATCTAATATTGATATGCTGCCGACCATTGCCGATTGGACAGGTGCAAAATTGCCGACTTATACTTTAGATGGCGAATCGGTAAAAAACTTATTAAGCATTAAAAATTACAATAAGCCACATCAACCTATTTATTATGTAAACCGTGTTTTAGAAGGCGTTAAAGATGGCGAATGGAAATTAAGGATAACAGAAAAAGACGGCAAGAAACTGAATGAATTGTATAACCTTTCAGAAGATCCGGCAGAAAGGGTAAACCTATTTGATAAACCAGCCTACAAAGTGCAGCAAGCACACCTGATTAAATTGTTTGGTCAGTATCCGGGATAATTAATCGTGTTATAAAGCTTTGTAACAAATATGAAAGGGGCCGGTTGTTAAAGGTTTTAAACCTGTTTTTCAATCGGCAACTGGCCTTTTTCACCAAAACTGCATTTATTTTAACCATATTCTAAACCCATTTTGCACAGGTATAGCTAAATTCGTTATCAGAAACGATTCGAGAAATGAAATATAACATCCTTAGCCTGTTGTTTTTTTTAGCTGCAGTAGCCAACGCCCAAAGCACCAGTAAACCCAATATCCTCATCATCATGACCGATCAGCAAACTGCTGATGCGATGAGTATTGCTGGTAATAAAGATCTGCATACCCCAGCCATGGATAAACTGGCAAAAAACGGGGTTCGTTTTACCAAAGCCTATTGCGCACAGCCATTGTGTACACCTTCGCGCACGGCTATCTTTAGTGGTAAAATGCCTTTCGAAACAGGTTTTGTAGGTAATTCGCCTGAAAAAGACGGCTTATGGGCCGATAGCCTGTTAACCATGGGTAAGATTTTTCAGAACGGGGGTTATAAAACAGGTTACGTAGGGAAGTGGCACCTGCCTATTCCTGCCAAAAAGATAAAACAACATGGTTTCGAATACATCCAGAATACTAATTTTTTAGATTACAACGACGCTGCAACGCCTTCCTTTTGCGCCAGTTTTATCAAAGAAAATAAAAACAATCCGTTTTTACTGGTAGCCTCGTTTTTAAATCCACACGATATCTGTGAATGGGCAAGGGATGAAGAATTGAAAATGGATGTATTGGAAAACGCTCCATCACCTGATCAGTGCCCGCAATTACCAGCCAACTGGAAAATTCCGGATGATGAACCGAAAGTACTCCGCGAACTACAAAAAACGGTCGGCCTGCGAACCTATCCTTCGGTAAATTATTCGCCGGAAAAATGGCGCCAGTACCGCTGGGCTTACAACCGTTTGGTTGAAAAAGTAGATAAATACATCGAAATGGTGATGGCTTCGCTTAAAAAATATGGCGTAGAGAAAAACACGATCATCATTTTTACCGCCGACCACGGCGATGGTTATGCCGGCCACAGCTGGAACCAAAAACAGATTTTATACGAAGAAGCAGCTAAAATACCTTTCATCATTGCCAAAATGGATGGTTCTATAAAAAGCCGTACCGACGATATGCTGGTGTGTAACGGTACAGATATCATTCCGACCATTTGTGGCCTAACCGGTGTGCAAAAACCAGCTGATTTAAAAGGTGTAGATATCAGTAAACGAATAGCAAACCCCGCCAAGAATTTACGTGATACTTTGGTCATAGAAACTGATTTTGCCGATAATGATCAGCTTTTAGGTATTAATGGCAGAGCGGTGATCACCAAAGATTTTAAGTACATCGTTTATAATCAGGGCGAAATCAAAGAACAGTTGTTTGATTTGAGCAAAGATCCCGGAGAAATGAGCAACCTGGTAAAAAATACAGCTTACAAAAAGAAATTAATGGCCATGCGCGCCTATTTAAAACAATGGTGCAAAATAAACGGTGATAAGTTTACGGCAGGTTTATAGGTTTTCTCCGTTTAGATGACCACACTTTGCCGTAAATGATTTGTGTTTGGCCGACTGACGCATCGGACGTAAAGGAGGTTGTCGGGCAGGGATAGCAGCGGAAAGCCCACAGCGTAGCGAGGACTTGCAGCGAATAGCCCGACCCGCAGGGGCACGCCCAATAAAAAAGAATAAAACATTAAACGCAGCAGCAGAACTGATGAAAAAAATAATCATCCTCATCTTAGCACTATTTTCACTAAGCTCTTTTGCTCAGCAAAGGCCTGCCGTTATTAAATTAACAGCAGAAAAACTGCACGCCCGTGTCCGCGAATGGCCTTATCCGGTAAACGGAATTACCGTTCCTACCAATGCGCCTGCCTTGATGTGGCCGGCCACCAATGGCAAAAATATAGTTACCCCTATGGAAAGCGGGAGTGAAGTACCTGAAGATCCAGCCATTGGCAATGTGCGCTATAAAGTTGTGCTGGCTACTGATAAAGATTTTAAAAACAATGTAATTACCGGTGCCGAGCAACGTTGGGCAGTTTATCCCTTACATCAGGCCTTAAAATCTGGTCAATGGTTCTGGAAATACAGCTATGCTTTAAAAGGAAGTGATAAATGGACCTGGTCGCCAGTTTATCATTTTGTGGTTGATGCCAAATATGCCAATCAAAAGGTAGCGCCGCCAATCACTGAGGTCTTAAAACGCAATGAAGGCCAGCATCCCTTACTGTGGGGCATGCATCGCATTGGCGAAGAATTTTATAAAAATAACCTCCAGAATCCCGAGGCCAAAAAGTTTATTGTTTTTGCCACAAGGTTGATGGATGCACCGCTGCCTGTCGAAAAACCAATGCGGGTAATCGATACTGCAGGCAAAAGTACAATAGAGAAAAAAATACTCGAAACCCGCATGTATCATGGTTTTGGCGATTTTGTAGGTAAACCGATCAGCAATCTGTGTATTGCTTATCAGTTAAGTAAAGACAAACGTTTTATTCTGGATGCCAAACGCAGGGCTTTAAACATCATCAATATGGATCCCAATGCCCCGGCAACGGGAAGTGATTTTAACAATGGTGTGGTGCTGGAAGCTTTGGGCTGGTTTTACGATGCGGGTTATGATTTTTTAAGCCCACAGGAAAAAGAAATGTTTAAGAAGGCCATTACTGTACGTGCAAAACTGGTGTACGATCATTTGCCTAATCGTTTCGAACTTCATGTAAGTGATAACCACGTATGGCAAATTACGATGGCCAACCTCGCCATTGCTACCGTAGCCGTAATAAACGATGTACCCGAAGCCAAAGAATTGTTAACTTACCTGTACGAAGTTTGGACAGCAAGATTTCCGGTTTTAGGCACTACCGATGGAGGCTGGCATGAGGCCAATGGCTATTTTATGGTAAACTTCAGGTCGATTATTTATCTGTCGCAAATGTTTGGCGATTTTAGTGGCGTAAATTATTTTAACCTGCCATGGATGCAAAACCTGCCTTATTATATGTTATACACCAATCCGGTGGGTGCTGGTAATACGGCCACCGGCGATATGTGGGAGAAATACCCAACTGGTGGCAGGGGGCAGGCCTGGTTTACCGATGCACTAACTTTCAGGATGGATAATCCTTATTTAAACTGGTATGTTGATGAAGCTAAGAAACGCAATCCCAAATATTTTACCGGTACTGACGAATATCTTTTATACCGATTGCTGAATTATAAGCCTGATCGGAAATTGCAGGTAACCTCGCCAGCAAATTTACCCAAAACCCGCAAATTTGCTGATGTAGGCGTGGTCGCCATGTACCAGGATTTGGCAAATCCCGATAAAAGTTTAAGCAGCTTTTTGCTGAGCAATCCCTTTGGTTCTTCAGGCCACGGCCATGCCTCGCAAAATGCCTTTACCATTAATTATAAGGGGAAAATTATTTTCGGCGGCGCCGGATATTACAGCAATTTCAGCGATAAACATAATTTGCTTAACTACCGTTCAACAAAATCTTATAATACCATTCTGGCCGATAGCCTGAACCAAAAACTGGGCGAAGAAGGTTATGGCTGGATACCCCGTGCCATTTCCGGCAATCATATTCAGTACGCTTTGGGCGATGCCAGCAATGCCTATGGCGATATTAAAAGCGAATTTTGGTTAAACCGGTTTGAGCAAATCAACCTCAAACCAGGCAAAGCCAATGGTTACGGCGAAAGTGGTGTAACCTTATACCGCAGGCACATGTTGCAGTTAGATGGCGGTTATATTGTGCTCTATGATGAGCTGGAAGCTGATAAGCCTGTAAAATGGACAACACAGTTCCACACCCCGTATTACACCATCAAGGCGGATCAAAGCGGCAAAGCCAACCAGCAAAATTTTACCGTAACAAACGATGTGGGCAACGTAACGGCCAGTATATTTGCCAACAGCGCCTTAAAAATGAATGTACACGATCAGTTTTACGAACAGCCTTTAAACTGGAACAAACTTACTGACGCTGATGGAAAATTGATTGAATACACGAACCAATGGCATGCAGGTATCACCTCTTTACCGGCCCAAAAATTCAGGTACTTAACCATTATACAAATTAAAGACGGAAAACCGGAGGTAATTAAAACCATTACAGCTGTTAATGGCCTCACTCATTTAAAAGTTGGCAACTGGGATATACAGGCGCAACTGGATGGGAATAAAACCGCTGCCCTGCAGGTTTTTGATAAACAATTAGTGTCCTTGTTTAATTACGGAAACCTGCCTGTGGTGTATCGCAACAAAGCCTATCGTACTCAAATTAAGAACAGCAGTTTATTATTGGAAATGAAGGGTGCTCAAGTGAACAAACAGGAAGTAGTGGGTGAACTGCCGGATGTGGTTAAGTTCGATCCCGAATCAAAATAACAGTTCAATATGAAAATAAAATACAGCTACATGAACTAAAATATTACCCGATGTAGCTGTTTACTTAAGCTAAACTTTATGTAGTATTATTTTTTTGTAAAAACCAGTTAAACAACATTATACCTATGGATGTATTACTGATTTGGCATTAATTAAGGTCGTTGTATGGTGCCTCTGGCAGCATCGCTTGCATTAATGTCTGTTTTTTAACCAATTTAGCTTTATCGCTACTCAAGTTTCATTAAGAAATTGTTAACTTGAGGCTCCAAATCCAAATAAAAGGCCAGGTACAATGTTGCAGAGAGATATTTTAGATCGTAGGAAGTTAGCTAAACGGTTACCGGGTTTCGGCCGGTATCTGTTAACCGCAATACTTGTTTTATGTGTTTTTTCTAAACTTCATGCACAAATAAACGGCCGGCATTTTAGAAATATTTCTGTCGAAAAAGGTTTATCACAAAGCACGGTATTTGCCATTAAACAAGATACTTTAGGTTTCATATGGATAGGAACACAAGACGGGCTTAACCGCTACGATAGTAAAGGCTTTAAAGTTTACCGCCCCGTTAAGTCAGATCCGAAAAGTGTACAGTCTTATTATACGCGTACCCTTTTTATCGATCATACCGGAAGTTTGTGGGTAGGAGGTAATCAGGGCGTAAGCCGTTATAATTATGCGACCGATAGTTTTACCAATTATAAACTGCCCCGTAGTTTAGGCGAATGGTATGTTTCCTCTATTACTGAAGATCCACAGCATAATATCTGGGCTACCTCTGTTGTTGGGGGGGTTTTTAAGCTGACTGCTGGCGAATCGCAGTTTAAGCAGGTTAATTACGACTCTTTTAACACAGGCATTAAAAGGGTAGTATATGTTGGAAGCTGGAAACAAAACATTTTAATCGGTACCGAAGTTGGCCTTTTTAAAATGACCGGTCCGAAAAATAAACTGGTAAAAATTGATCTGGGAACCGATAAACCCGCCATTAACGATGTATATATTGATGGAGATGTTTTTTGGGTAGCCACCGAAGGGGATGGCTTGATTCAATACCATTTCGAAACCGGAGAAAAGAAAGTTTTCATGCACTCGCCGGGGGGTAAGAGTATTGCCGACAACAATATCCGCTGTGTTGGGAAAGATACCGATGGAAATATCTGGCTGGGTACTTTTAAGGGACTGACTATTTTCGACCCCAATACCAACACTTTAGAGAATTATTACCACCAGATTTCTCAACCTTATACCATCAGTCAGAATTCGGTGCGCTGTTTTTTTAAAGATAAACAAAACGGGATCTGGCTGGGTACTTTTTACGGCGGGATTAACTATTATCATAAAAACGATATCAAATTTAACCTGCTCAGCCAGAATACAGGTAGGTTATCGTTAAACGATGAAGTAGTAAGTGCCATTAAAGAAGATTCGAAAGGTAATTTCTGGATCGGAACGAATGATAAGGGCCTGAATTATTGGAACAGGGCCACCAATAACATTAGTTATTTTTCCAATAACGAGAACAATGCCAACAGTTTAAGTGCAAATAACATTAAAGCCATCGCTTTTGACAATGATCAGAACCTTTTGGTGGGCATGCACAATGGTGGATTAAATATCTTAAATCCGAATACCGGTAACGTAAAGCGGTACCGCCATAGCGAAAATGATCCGAATAGTATAGCAGGCGATCTGGTTTACGGGATATTAAAAGATTATAAAAACCGGATCTGGGTCGGAACACGCTCGGGCTTAGATCAGTTTAATCCCCAAAGTCAGACTTTTACCCATATTCATTTAGACAAGGCAGGGAAAAGGCCCAGTTCTGATGATATTACCTACCTTTTTGAAGATAGTAAACACCGGATATGGATTGGTACCACCAATGGCATTACGCTGTTTTATCCGGATAATATGTTATTTGGTAATGATCTCAATAATCAGCTGCGCGATGATGTAATCAGTTGCATTACAGAAGATAAAAAGGGGAGGATATGGATTGGTTCGAGAGAAGGACTGATTTTATATGATGAGAACCAGCAATCGTTTGTGACCTATAAAAACCGGAAAGACTTTATAAAAGGTACCATTTATGGTTTGCAGCCCGATAATGAAGGCAATATCTGGGTTTCTACCAACAGGGGGCTCATCCGTTACAACCCTGAAACGAAAACTTCGCAAGCCTTTGATGAAACTGATGGCTTACAGAACAACCAGTTTAACGATTATGCTTTTTGCAAAGCCAGCGATGGTATGTTATTATTTGGCGGGATTAAAGGGCTTTCTTATTTCTACCCATCGAGCATTAAACAACAACCCTTACCTTTAAAATTAACTTTTACGGGCCTCGAGGTGTTTAATAACAGTGTAACCAGTGGCGATGAAACTAAAATACTCGAGAACCATATCGATCAAAGCACTCAACTCGAATTTGCGGCAGAATACAAACAATTTACCATCCATTTCAATACCTTCAATTATATCTCGGCCAACAGAACCAAATACCTGTATAAATTAGATGGTTTTGATAAAGACTGGCAACATACCGAAGATTTAAAAATAACCTACAATAACCTGAGGGCAGGCAGCTATAACTTTTTAATTAAAGCAGTTGGGCCAAATGGTGAAGCCAGTGCGGTAAGGACCTTGAAAATCATCATATCGCCACCATGGTATAATGCTACCTGGT
Source organism: Pedobacter folensis (assembly GCF_056490665.1). Lineage (NCBI taxonomy): Bacteria > Pseudomonadati > Bacteroidota > Sphingobacteriia > Sphingobacteriales > Sphingobacteriaceae > Pedobacter > Pedobacter folensis. Next base: position 1,380,830 of record NZ_JBWJIF010000001.1, on the reverse strand, counting down.
TTTATCTGTTTGTGTTTATCGACCTCGTAGGCGCCAGTTATATTGCGTACAGGATTATTGATCAAAGAATTAAGGCCTTACACCAGCTTAAACTAGAACGGATTGATAAAGAAAAGGTACGTTATATCAACCAGGTGAAAATGGACTTTTTTACCAATGTATCGCACGAGTTAAGAACGCCACTTACGCTTATCCTGGCGCCGTTAGAAGAGTTGATTAAAAAGCCTTCAACGGATAAAGTGATTACGAAACGGCATGAAATGATGTTGATCAATGCTAAACGTTTGTACAACCTTGTTGATCAGTTATTCGAATTTAGAAAAACAGAAACCGGTACCAGAAAGCTAAAGGTTAGCAAAAGTGATATCGTAAGTTTTATCCATGAGGTTTACGAATCATTTAAACCACTATCGGATAAAAATCAGGTACAATATACCTACCATTCAAGCGAAGCAAAATTATCTTTCTATTTTGATAATGATGCAATGGAGAAAATATTGTTCAACCTCTTATCAAACGCATTTAAATATACCGGTGCACATAATAAAATCAGTGTTGAGTTATCTACGCAGGATAATTTTGCCATTATTACCGTTACCGATACGGGCGTGGGTATTTCAGAAGATGATATTGCAAAGGTTTTCGATCGCTTTTATCAGGTGAATAACCAGGAAATGAATTTAGGTTCGGGCGTGGGTTTAGCCTTTACCAAAAGACTGATAGAACTTCATCACGGATCGATTAAAGCAGAAAGCGAACTTGGCAAGGGCAGTAAATTTACAGTTTCCATCCCAATGGCAGATGCCGTTTACCAGGAGGATGTAAAAACCGAAAATATGCGTTATGAGCTTTCGATCGTACCCGAAGAAGAAGCTATAGCCGAAAATAACCTGATGTACGCCGATCAATCATTAACAATAGCTCTTAATGAAAACGACGGGCAAAGAAGTAAACTGCTTTTGGTTGATGATAACAAAGAAATTTTAGACTATCTGCAAGATTATTTTAAAGAAAGTTATGAAATTACAATAGCTTTTGATGGTAAAATGGCATTGGATATTTTAGAGAACGAGCAGTTTGATTTGATTGTCAGTGATGTGATGATGCCAGAGCTGGATGGACTGCATTTTTGCAAAAGGCTGAAACAAAATATTAATACGTCGCATATTCCGGTGATTCTGTTAACCGCTAAAACAGAAGTAAACCAGCAAATTAAGGGTTTAGAAATGGGAGCAGATGATTATATTACCAAACCTTTTTCTGTGGAGATGCTTGGCGCTAAAATTGCCAGTCTGTTAAAATCGCGCAAACGGTTAAAAGAATATTATGGCGGGAGTAAAGAGGTGGTTCCTCAAAATTTAGCATTTAATACATTAGATGAAGAGTTTTTGAAAGAAGCCATAGCGATTGTAGAAAAGTACCTGGCCGATTCTGATTTTTCAGTGGATAAATTCAGCCGGGAAATTGGTATGAGCCGTTCCAACTTATACCTTAAATTTAAAGCAATAACCGGCGAATCAGCAACCGATTTTATTAAAAGAATCAGATTTAGTAAAGCAGTTGAGCTGATGCAGAGCAAACGATACACCATCGCGCAAATTACCTATATGTGTGGATTTAATTCTCCTTCTTATTTTTCGACTGCATTTAAACAGTATTACGGGTGTATGCCCAGCGAATACTTAGCCAGAGAAGATGAAATGGAGCGTTAGGATAGATGACAGCGAATTTTTGGTGCAGCGATAGGTTGAGTGGTATCATCCGATAATTATCAGATGACAGGCTTTTTCAGACCAACTAAACATCTTACAACGATCGCTATTAGTGTGTGCTTTATTGCTAAGAGTCCTATCATTTGGCCACATGTTTTAATTTGGGTTTTTATGCATTTTGCTAAGCAACTTTGATAAAGTAAGGGTGTTACCGAAGAACGCCGTCAATCCCAAGTGGCAGAAAAATCAAAAAAACAGTTGCAGATTAGAACAAATGGTACTACCAAACCTTAAACGCAGTGGTTTTGTGTTCATATCGCTGATTTAAAGCTTTCAGGGGAATTGAACACAAAACAAAGTGCTGCTGTTTTTTTGATGAGCGTGGATGGTGAGGAGCCACATTGCTGGATTGACAAAGCGCTTTGGGTACTTTGGCGCTCCAAAGTACCATGCCCCCGCGGCATAGAGCGGAAAAAAATATCTCTAAACTATGGCTTAATTTAATAGCATTGAGATGATACAAGCATATGATTTGTAAAGAACTAAATCTGCTCTTGAAAAGCTCGATAGCTATGCTTAACGATCTTGTTAGGCTAGCGATCTATTCCTGCGATACCTGTTATTAAAACCATATTCACGGCAATTTAATAATTTGAAGGCCATAACACCTCTAAAATTTTCAGCTCTTTGCATCAGCTGTAGCCGACTACCACCAGAACAATAAAAATTAGCACGTAAATGTTGTAGTAGCCTTATTACAAACGCACTCAAAATGTAAAAGTCAACTCGATTGAAGATTTTCTGCTTTATAAACTGCTCTTAAAAAATGCTATTTCATTAACAAAAAATTAATACCGGAGAATTTTGAAGGAATAAATCTGTTCATTTCAGATTTTTAAAAATTTTAATAATCTGATTTTTAAATACTTACCTGTCCATCTTTTTGAAATCACTTTGTATTGTTGATTTGTGTTTTTCGGGATTCACTGCATATAACTTTATCAAAAAAGAAATTCGCTTTTTGGCATATGTTAAAAACGCTAATACGCTAAACAACAATAACTAATAAAAATTAAGCTGCTCAATTAGCAAAAGTTAGATCAGCTAAAATACTGTTAATATCAGTTAATAACTAAGTGGTTTTATGTTTAGTATAAATTAACTTTGTTTAGTATTTATTTGCTATTTAAGAGTGCCGGTAAGAACCGAACCACCTCTTTTTTTTGAGCCACAGCTGTAACCGACAACACATCCCAACAAACAACCAAAACAAACTCATAACAAAAAAACTATGATTAAAATTTACTTTTCCAAAATGTCATTCACAAATGTTCAGTTAAGCAATGCAAAAGTTGTAGGCCGGATATTAATGATAAACGAGCGCCTTTCTTAGTGAAACATTAAACAGACGGGAGATTATGGCATTACAAAATCCCGGCAATTAACCGCCGGTCTTAATCTACACAATCAAAATTTTTAATACTAAATTTTATTTAAAATGGTTAAAATTTCTACAAGCACTATAGGTGTCTTGTTTTTATCTGTTTTTGGAATTTCTATGGCTTTTGCCAGCCCAGCCAGGGAGACTGTTATGGGTAATCGTTACCTGATTCAACAGCAGGATACCACAAAGAAAACCAAACAACTGGATACCATAGGAGAGATGATGAAATCCCTCCTCAGGTTCAATAAACTAAAGGATACCCTTGATGTAGCGAGGTCGAAAAATGTTCCAAACCTTTCCTTGCAACAAATGGTAAAGGGCAATTTGGCTGGTGTTTATGTTCAGGAAACATCTGGTGAGCCCGGAACCGAACAAAGTATGATTGTTCAGGGACCATCATCATTATTATTCAGTAAAAAAGATAGGTATGCATTACAGCCAGCAGTTTATTTAAATGGTGTGCCGCTTGCACAGGATCACCCCTTTGCATACGATGTGCAAAAATATGATTATACCCGTATCGGCCCGGCGAATAACCTTTTATCTCAGATCAACATCGATAATATTACGTCGATTGTGGTGATTAAAGATCCATATGAATTGGCTAAACTTGGACCGAATGCTGCAAATGGTGCCATTTATATTACCACAAAAGGGGCAAGGAGTGGTAATCGCGATATTAGTTTTAATTCGTATTACGGTTATGTAACCCCTCCGGCCATAGCGCCTACCAACGGTGTTTATGACAATAACTTCAGAAGGCCCTTCTATCAGAAATATGCGAGCACTGCAAATTACAATACCTACGCCAGCTATTTAAGGGATTCTACTAATCTGGATTATTTCGGACCATCAAACTGGGACAAACAATATTATCAAACATCACCCACTTATAATGCTAACCTGGGGATTACCGGTGGTTCTGAACGCGCTAATTTTAGGTTTTACGGTGCGGCAACTCAAGATGCCGGGAATGCCGATAATACTAAACTTGGCCGTTATAATTTATCAGTTGGGATCAATATGGCGCCATTTAAGTGGTTAACGGTATCGAGTGCCATAAACGCAATCAGGTTAGACCGTAACCGCAACCGCAGTTTACGCGACCGTTTTGCCGAAACACAGTATATTCCCGATTTGTCTAATCCGCTATCACCTAATTCTGATAGCTACGGTGCTTACCTGAACATCGTAGACGGCAGTACCGATCTGAATAGAACCACCGGGATAAATGGTAACCTTATTTTAAATGCAAAACTTAAGCGCTTAACCTTAACAACCTCCTTGCTTGGCGACTATACCGAAGGCATCAGAGATGTTTTTTTACCTTCAACACTCTTGGCGGGAATAAGTTATGTATCTAATTATTTTGGTTACAACCAAAGGTTAATACTCGATAACCATGCTGCTTATCAATTCGATTTAGGCAGCACTAATCATCAGCTAAAGGTTGATGTTGGACAAACATTCCAATCTGATACCTATAAATATAATTACGCCAGGGGTTATAATGGGCCAAATGATTTTATTAAAATTATTCAGGTTAACGGTAACTCAAACGCAGGCGATTATTTAAATGCTTACGGGGATTTTTATGTTTTCAGGTTTTTAGACAAAGAGCGCAGTAGTTTGTTCTCGCTATATGCAAGTGGAGAATATAAATATAAAAACCTTTTAAGTTTTGATGCCATTTTACGCCGCGATGGTTCATCGAACGGACAGCCAGATAGCCGCTGGTTATTTGCACCCTCATTTAGTGGTACCTGGAGCATTAAAAATCAGTTTTTATCAAAAAACACTTTCTTCAATGCCCTTGATCTGAATGCCGGATGGGGTCGTACCGTGCGTCCGTTTGTTGATGACCGTTTTGCTGCAGGTCCTCAATATACAACTGTTAATGGCTGGGCAGATGAACCTACCTTGCCAGGTTACGGTACCTTTATCGGCGTTGCCCGTCCATATGGAACAGGTTATGTAGGTTACAATATTCCTTTACCAATTTCTGACCGGACCAACCTTACGCTTTCTGCCACCATGTTAAAAGGCAGGTTAAGTGCTGCTGTTAGCGTATACAACCGTGATGATAAAAGGCAGGTGATTAACTTACCGGTACCACAGGAGTTAGGTTATATTACCGAGTATAAATCGGGTTTAACCATCAATAACCGTGGCGCCGAACTCTTAATTAATGGTACACCCGTACAAAATAAAAATGGCCTTAGCTGGTCAACAGGTTTTAACATCAATTATAATAAAAACAAAATTGGCGCATTACCCAATGGTTTAGAGGAGCTGATTTATCAGAACAATAAGTTAAAAGTTGGGGCATCATCCAGTGCCTATTGGTTGTACACCAATAGTGGCATCTACAATACCGATGCGGAGGTGCCTACCAACCCGGCAACTGGTCAGAAAATGACCTTTAACGGTATTACTTTAAAAGCGGGTGATCCGAGATGGGTTGATTATAATAATGATTACCGCATTGATATAAATGATAAAGTAATTACCGGTGATCGGTTGCCAAAAGTTATTGGCGGCTGGAACAACACATTCAGTTACAAAAAAATCGATGTTAATTTCAATGTGTTTTTCGCACTTGGACAAAAAGCAATAAACCAGTATGATGCTGCCCGTTACGATTTTATTAATCGTGAGTCTGCAAATAACATTAATTCAGTTAGAGAAATTACAGCATGGCAATCATTCGATAATGCTAAAAGCTACCCGATTTATAACCCTTTCAGTTCTGTAGTGCCTTATCGTGAAGATCAGGACCTGTTCTTAGAAAATGCCTCCTATGCCAAACTGAGGTCGGTAACCATTGGCTATGATTTTAGCGGTATGCTTAAAAAGAAATCTACAATTAAACGGGCTTACTTATATGCCACCGGGACAAACCTGCTTACCCTTACTAATTTTTCGGGAGTAGATCCGGAGCTGGTAAACTATAATGGGATGTACGATGGTGCAAATATCACGATCCCTAAAACATTTGTATTGGGCTTTAAACTTGATTTATAATCGATAGTAAGAAATCATGACATTTAATTTAAAACATAACAGCATTTACCACAAAAGTGTGATTGCTTTTACGCTGATCCTGGTATTGCTTGGTGGTGCATGCAAAAAGATTGATGACACACAATCTACCAGGTTGCAGAAAGAAACAGATTCGTGGAAAACCATTGATGATGCCAAGGCCAATTTAATCGGCATGTATGCCTTAATGCGGAATGCATTGGCCTCAGATAACGGCCACTGGTTAATGGGCGATTTAAGAAATGGCGACTTCGCGTCAACCAACCGTGCAGATTTGCAGGCCATTATAGAAGGAAGGTTAAACGCTTCTTATCCTGTCATTAATAGCATAACCAACTGGAGAAGATTTTACGCTGTAGTAAATGCCACAACGATATTTATAGAGCGTTCGTCGCAAATTGTGAAATCTGATAATAGGTACACCCTGGCAAATAACAATGTAGATATTGCCCAGGCCAGAGCTTTGCGTGCTTTTGCTTATTTCTACATGGTACGGATCTGGGGCGATGTGCCCTTGCTGACCACTACCCATGATGGCGATTTTATTAAAGCCCCAAGAGCTTCTAAAGAAAGAGTACTATCGTTCTGTAAATCAGAATTACTGGCTGCTGCACAGGTTGTACCTTTTAGATACGGTGGTACTGACGTAATTCTTCCGGGTGCCTATTATGGCCTAACGGTAAGTACCGATCCAAATTGGTATGGTACATTAATGACCCGCATTTCGGTTTATTGCTTGCTGGCACATGTTACTGCCTGGCAGCAAAACTACCTGGAAACAGATATCTATACCAAGTTTGTATTGGACAATTATACCCAGTTGGTAGAACCAGGGGTAACCGACTACAATTGCAGATACCTGACGATTAATGAACTTACGCTAAATGTGCGTACCAACGAAACGCAGCAGGTTAATCCATTTGCCTATAAACGTGCCACTCAGTTAGTTGGTTACTCTTTTGAGTATGGCTATGGTTATTCATCGGCCAACGGGCATATTGAGCAATTAACCTTAGCTGCACCATTTGTACCTAAAGCACAACCGGAGATTTATGTACCTAAAGACAGTATTCGCAAAATTTTTACAAACCCACTAGACCTGAGGTTTAGTGTTGATCCACAAACGGGCTTATACAGAGAAAATTATTTTACGCAGTATGGCACGCAGCGCCCGATGTTCAGTAAAGTGAAGATCATTGAGGCCGTGGCGAATACCAGCGATTACGCCGTATTTTCTTCGGCAGTATTATTTACAAGATTAGAAGAAATCACCCTGTTAAGAGCCGAAGCACTAGCTGTAATGGGCCAGAGAGATAATGCCATTGTGGCGCTGAACAAAGCTGCAGCATTAAGGGGTTACATTCCGTATCCTGATGGCTCCACTAAAGATTTAATTAACGAAATTTTTGCTGAAAGAAGGAGAGAACTGATGGGAGAGGGCTGGAGATGGTACGATTTAGTCCGTTACAACAGGATTAAGCGAACCAATGGAACTTTCATTACCAAGAATGGACAGCCTTTAACTTTTGCACAGGCCGAAAGCGCAGGTGCCATTTACTGGCCGGTTTCGCAGGATGTAATCAATGCCAACCCAGGCATTACACAAAATAATTTCTGGCAATAATCTAGCATATCAATGAAATTAAATATCAAAATAAAACACTTGTTAATAGTGGTGATGACCTGCCTGATTTGGTCGTCGTGTAAAAAAGATTCGCCATATCGCGATTATGAGAATGAGGTAACAGAGTTTAATGGCAATGTGATTCAATATCTCGAAACCCAGCCCGCTACATTTAGTTCGCTGTTGGTGGTATTGAACAGGACAACTGCTTTAAAAACAGCACTTACAGAGAGCAAGGTGACGCTTTTTGCACCGACCAACGATAATTTTGCAGCTGCCCTTTATGAGCTTAACCAGCTCAGAACCGAACAGGGTAAAACTCCGGTAACCTTAGAGAATGCTGATCTGACCGAATTAGAGATCATGATGGATAAGTATATCATCACCGGTAGGAACACGACTGATTTTTACAAGCCTTTCCTTGATGGTTCTTATGCAAGTTCAATCAAATTTAACTATCAGATGCATATTCAATATCAAAAGCAAAATGCATCTGGTTATCAGGGCGGCGGTCCGGTAACGGTTACTTTCTCCGATCCGAAAAATCTGACCGTAAAAACCAACTGGCAAAGAAGCGTAACGAATGCTGTAAATATCAAAACCAGTAACGGTATCATTAATATTTTAAGCCCTACACACATTTTTGGCTTTGGCGATTTTACCACCAAATTAAACAAATAACGCAATGAAATTAGTTATATATAAATCAAAGTTATTTTATCTGTTATTGCTGTTGGTAATAGTGATAGCAGGCTGCAGAAAAAACCTGCCAGATGATGCACTCTCGCTCAGTAAAGATACACAGTTTACCAAAACGGTATACGAGCCGGTTTTAGGCCGTAATAATTTGTTTAGCGGAAACTTTAACGCAGGCACATCATCCTTACCCTTAAATTTTAAAATTGTGAACATGAGGAGGTTCAACGGCGAATCTGCTCCTGAACTGAACGATTATTTTCCGGTTAAAATCTGGAAACAAGCTTATGATGGTAATGAAAAATCACTTGCAGAAATAGAAGCTAAAAGAGGGATAGAAAACCATAAACTTTTCGAAATCAGGGAACATTCAGGTCAGTTTTTGATGTGGGATGCTGCTAAATCAGATTTTGTAAAATCACAACCAGATTCGGGTTATGTATTCGATGTAGAAATGTCTAATTCAGGCGGTAAAAGATATTTTCAGAAAATGAGGTTGAGACCTTTTAGAGAAAGACCTTACGAGCCGTCGAATTTTGATGCGGTTACCGGACAAGAGGTAAGAACCTCTGTTAATCCATCCGTAATCAGCAATATCCGTGGCGAGCGCACAAACCGTTTTTTGGGTAGCTCAGATGTACAGGTATTGTTTAATAAAGTTACAGGAGGTCCTGGAAATACCATTTCTTTCAAGTTTGTCGATACACTTTTCCGTACCATCGATCCCAATAAATTTGCCACCACGCAATGGGAAAACGTTGTACATGGTTTTAACATGGTCAAAACATCCGAGAAAGTTACCTATCAGGTGGCTTATCCTATCCCTTTAAACGATTATCCAACCCGGTATACCACAAGTTCGGGTGCACAGGCGAGCTCTTTATTCAGGTTCGAGCGCATTGGTTTTGGCAATATATTACAAAAATCAATCATAGGGTTAAACTATAATATTTACGAAAAGGGCGACTGGGAGATCATCTTCTGGTTTAAAACCGAGAAACCAAAATTTGTTAACGACTAATGGAGACAGGATTAAAAACTAAGCAAAATATATTCATGATGAGATATTTTTATGCAATCGTAATGGTGCTGCTGATGGGTTTATTTAACCAGGTCCACGCACAGGAAAAAATTGCGGTTACTGGTAAAGTAATTGATGCCAGCTCAGTAAAAAAAGAAACAATTCCGGGTGTAACCATTATACTCGTTGCAAGCAACCAGGTTATCGGACAAACCGATAACGATGGAAATTTTAGGGTAACGGTAGCCGGAAATGCCGAACTGAAATTCAGTTATGTGGGGATGGCGCCCATTACAGTTAAAGTAAACAACAGGCGCAATATCAACATTACTTTAGAGCCACTAAACAGTACTTTAAAAACAGTTGAAGTGGTTTCGGCAGGTTATGTAACCAAAACCAGAACATTATCTACCGGATCAATCGTGAAAATTTCTGGTAGTGAAATTCAGGGCCAGCCAGCAGGCGATGCTATTTCGCTGCTACAAGGTAAGGTAGCCGGTTTAAACATTCAGAATAATACAGGTGCACCTGGTTTCAGGGGTTCGGTTCAGGTACGTGGTTTATCCAACATTAACGTTAGCGGATCGGGTAACAGTGCATACTTAACGCCAACATCTCCCTTGTATGTAATCGATGGGGTGCCGGTTGATGATAACGCCACATTCTCTTACGGTTTCCAGCAAGCGGGCCCGGGTACTTCGCCTGCCTCACAGATTCCGGCAGAAGATATTGAAGAGATCCAGTTACTAAAAGATGCTGCGGCAACCGCATTATATGGTTCGCGTGGTGCTTATGGGGTAATTTTAATCACCACCAAAAGAGGTAGTTCTAAAGTGCCGGTAGTGCGCTATCAGGGTTCTGCATTTTTAAGCACCGTACCACAATTAAGAGCGGTAATTGGCGGGGTAGAAGAACGTAACATGAGGTTAAGACAGATTATGCAATACGATTCTACCTACTACCATGCATTGGGTACCATTAATGCGGTAGATTTCCTTTCGGATAGCTTAAACGCTTATTATAACAACTCTACCAACTGGCAGTCGTATTTCTACCGCCCAACCTATAACCAGAATCACAATTTATCCATTTCCGGTGGAGATGTGGCCTTTAACTATAAAGTGGCTTTAGGTTTATATGATGAGGATGGCGTACAACAAAATACAGGCTATTCGAGGTATATTTTAAATACCACCATGACTTACAATCCCAGCCGTAAGTTTAAAATTTTAGGTCAGTTGAACAATTCGGTGCAGCGACAGCAAACCGGAAGTGGTAATGGTATTTTTAATACCGGAGTGGCCACAGGAGGAAGTTCATCTTCTTTATTACCACCACCATCTTTGTACTCGTCCGTAAACCAGGTACAGGGGGCTACAGAAAGCGATAACGATAACAAGACCTTAAACACCTTTGCTGTAGTGCAGCTGGATTATGAAATATTAAAGAATTTTAAAGCGAGTACCGTAATCAACTATACAAACATTACCGGTACCAGGGATAATTTTGTACCAGCTTCGCTTAATGGCGGTTTTGCTAATTTTTATTCTTACAATGACCGTTCTACCAAATTGTACAACAGAAGCAGTTTGAGTTATGTGTATACCATAAATGATAAGGCCAATGAGCCTGCACACAATTTTAGTGTTTTTGCTTTTACCGAAATCAACAGCTCTAATTTTAAAGCCGATGCCATTTTAAACGATCGTACCGTAAACAGCTTTATCCGTGGACCAATTACCCACAATCCGGCTTACAACCAAACTTTAGGGGGAACGTTAGATAATTTCAGCGATTTCAGATCAGTAGGTTTTGCAGGTCAGTTTTCTTATAACTATAAACAGAAATATGTAATCGATTTCAACTACCGTGTGGATGGAACTTCTACCAACGGGCCATTGGCCGGTTATGTAAAAAATCCATCTGTTTCCGTAAAATGGAATTTCGATAAAGAAAACTTTTTAGCCGGAAACCGCTGGTTGGATTATGGCGATATCCGTTTAAGTTATGGTAGTAATATCCAGCCTAACGGAAGTATTTATGATGTGTACGGAAGATATTTTGGTGGCGGTACCTACAGCAATAACCAATCGGTGGTGATAGATCTAAGCCGTTTACCCAACCTGAGCTTAGAGCCAACTAAAAATACAACTTTAAATGCCGGACTTGATTTTAGTATTTTCAAAAACAAACTAAACTTCAGTTTCGATACCTATTACAAACAGGTTGATAATATTTTCCGCGAAAAAGGAATTGCTAATATCAACTCTTTCTCAAATGTGACCACGGTAGAAACCAGTAATGTGAATTACGGCTGGGAGTTTCAGGTAAACTCCAGACCTTTAAACCCAAGTAGTCTTTTCAAACTTAATGTTTATGCCAACTTAGCCATCAATAAAGAAGTTTTGGCAGCGCTACCTGATGGTGCAAGGCAATTGATTGCATTGGATCCGGATTTTGCGCAGGACATTTACTACCGACTGGGAATTAACTCGCTTTCCAATTTCCTATACAATACCAAAGGTGTTTATAACAGTACTGCTGATGTACCTTTCGACCCAATGACTGGTAAACGTTACAGAACGGGTGGTACTGGCATCAGGAACTATTTTAGGGCTGGCGATCCGATTTACACGGATTTAAACGGAGATTATATTTTAGATGCGAATGATCGGGTAGTTGCAGGTAACTCCCAGCCACAAATTACCGGTGGTATAGGCGCATTATTAAACTATAAAAACTGGAGTGTTGAAGTAAACGGATCATTTACCCTGGTAAGGGATATATTGAACAATGCATTAGCAGCACAGTTCAGAAACTTTAATAATCCTACAACGCTTGGAAATTTAGTGCCCTTATCGCAATACAGCTATTGGACCGGGGCAGGCAATAACGGAACTTATCCGAATCCGCTTGACTATACCAGGGCTTCCATTATCGATCCATTCCGTTACGGGCAAACACTCTTCCAGGAAGATGGAACTTATTTTAAGCTGAACTCCATTAAGCTTTATTATACTTTAAACAAGACTTTTTCAAGCAAGTTCGGAATCAACCGTGCTAACGTATATGTTACCGCACAAAACCTTGGCTTTTTAACCAATTATTCTGGCCCTAATCCAGAGGCTGTAACGGCACTTGGTCGCGATAGCTCTGGGGGTTATCCTTTGAGTAAACAATATGTACTAGGTCTAAACCTCGAATTTTAACCGGAAAATCGATATGAAAAAAATTACCTATATAATATTTATAGCCATCATCAGCATTGCTGCGCTGAGCTGTAAAAAGTTTTTAAATGTTACACCGATAGATAACCTTTCAGGTAATAATTATTGGCAAAATGAAGCCGATGTAGAAAAATTTGTAAACGGCATCTATATTAAATTAAGAAGCAGAATACTCAATAATGGGAGCACATTTTATACTTTTGCCGATCTCAGGTGCGCACCGGTAATCAATTCTGCTAATATTGCTGGTTTTACCAACTTCATCAACAATGACTTAAAAGGCGCTATTGCATCAACAAACGGCAATTATTACTTCTATAATTTTAAAGCGGCAACCGAGTGGAAATCTTATTATGATGTAATTGGCAGTGCAAACCTCATGGTGAAAGAGGTAAGCGAAATGCCCAACTCGGCCATTTCTGATGAAAGCAGGAAAAGATATATGGCTGAGGGTGTTTTCTTAAGAAACCTTTGCTATTTCTTATTGGTGAGAATGTATGGTGATGTTCCGTATTATACCAATGCCTATAATGATCAGCCTTTAGGCAGAACCAACCAGATTACCGTAATGAAAAACTGTATTGCTGATATGGCAGCAGTTAAAGATGATTTACCGGTAACCTATGTTGATGCCAGCCAGGTGGGTACGAGAGCCATGCGTGGTGCGGCACTAGCCTTAATTATGCACATGAACATGTGGGCTGCCGGATTTGATAATGGCATTAAAACAGCTTATTACGAACAAGTTGTTAAATATGGACAGGAACTCAGCAGTTATGCCGATTATGGTTTGCTGGATTATACGGTAGATAACAATAAAAAGATTTTCAAAGGCAATACCAAAGAAAGCCTTTTCGAAATTGTTTCGAATGCGAATTATGGAGAGGTACTTTCTCAGTATGATAACCCATCGGTCTTTTTCTCTAAATACCCATTCCGTGGAACCGTAACCACCACTACCTCACAAATGTATTACAGCGTAAAGTTTATGCAGAAAGTATTTCCTGCAGGAAATGGTGATGTACGAAGAAACCTCTGGTTCGAAAATGCCGATATCGGCAACAATACATTTCAGTTGAAAAAGTTTTCCAATACCTATCCAAGCGGAACAAACAACACCATTTCTCATGATGATAGCCGCATTATTTTCCGTTTGCCAGATGCATTATTGTTAACCGCAGAAGCGGCGGCAAATTTAGATGATAATACTACCGCACAAACCTTTGTAAATAAAGTAAGGGCAAGGGCGCAGGCTATTCCTTTCAGTTCTATTGGCGATCAGTTAAAAGACGATATCTATTACGAACGTGTAAGAGAACTGTTTTGTGAGGGGCAGTATTTCTATGATCTGGTACGTACCAAACGAATTTTGGATTCTGAATATTCCGATCACCCAATAGGTGTGGCTGATTTTAATGCAGGTGCCTGGACATGGCCCATCAGCGAATCGGCCCTGGCGAACAATCCTAATATGACTTTAAATAATTTCTGGAGATAAAATTAAAGAGATGAAGAATAAAAAAATTAATTTAATATTCGCAGCTATCGTATTGCTTTTGGCAACTGCCTGCAATAAAGAGTATTATGTAGATTCTGGGGTACTCACTCCAACGTACAACGGAACGATATTGCAATACCTGAAATCGAAACCAGCCATGTTCGATACGACGGTGAGGGTAATTGCACTTGCGGGAATGGATGATGTACTGGACAAAGAGAACGTTACTTTTTTTGCACCAACAAGTTCTTCCATTTATAAATCGGTACGGGCTTTAAATGCATACCTGATACAGAACGGAAGAGACACGGTAAAAGAATTGTCGCAGATTAAACGTGAGGTATGGCGCAAAACACTTTCGCAATACATTTTTAAAGGAACAAACCGTTTGAAAGATTATCCACAGTTGGATACACTTGCTTATACCGCATTCCCCGGACAGTCTTTTTCTTCTTATGAGAATGGCAGGATCATGAATATCGGCGTCATATTTAATGATGCGGTGAGTGGCGCTACCAGTATAAAATATGCAGGTTACAGGCAGTTGTTTCTTTCTTACATAAAAGACTTCACTAAACCACAGCAAAGTTTGGTTAATATCCCGGTAGCCACCTCAGATATTGCACCAACCAATGGAATCATACACGTATTAAGGCAGGCAACCTTGTCGGGGAGTACCCTGGTTAACAAGCATAATTTTGGATTTGTGAACAACATTTTCATCAATGATGTACTGGCCAGTGGCATAACGCCAATACAATAATAATTTTTTTAATGATTAGCGATTTAAAAGATGATATCTCTTTATAATAAATATACAACCAGGGTTTTTCAAATCGGATTTTTTCTGCTGGCCATGCTTTTGTTTGCCTGCAAAAAAAATGAAGTAGAACTGAAAGATCCTTATGCCAATGGTAAAGAACCATTGGGCATTCAATTTAAATCAAAAGCCCTTAGCCCTGCTATTGCTTCCTCCGGCGACGAAGTAGATGTAAATATCAGGGGGCTGGTAAAATATACTGGTAAGTTTAAACTGTATGTTAACGAAATTGAGGCTGAAGTATTAAATTTTACCGATAGTACTCTAAAGTTTAAGGTGCCGGTAAATGCCAGTACAGGTGGTATCTGGATTACCGTTAATGATCCTACACTTGATAATCAGACGTTTTTCGGCCCAACCATGCAAATTGCGGGTAAGGTAAGTTTTGATGCTGGTTTTCAGGTGGTTAATGGCTCTAATTATCCAATTTACGATATTTTACGTTTGCCTGCAGGGGGCTACTTTTTAACAGGGGCCTTTACCGATTATGAAAACAGGGCGACCAAGGATCTTCCGATAGGGAATGTTGCACAAATAAATGCCGCGGGTGCCGTAGAAACGGCCTTAAAGTTTGGCATCGGCGCAAACTATCTGGTAAATGCAGTAACCAGGATTTCGAGTGGTAATGATAATGGCAAATTTCTAATTGCAGGTAATTTTTCATCTTTTAATACCAAGCGACCAAACAGGGCCAATATAAACGGCATTACCCGCTTAAATGTAGATGGCACTTTAGATTCTACCATTATTGATGTGGTAAATGCCACACCTAACGATCCGTCAAAAAACAGAGATACTGTGCCGAGTTTTAATGGCGGGGTACAAGGTACCATTAAGAAGATTTTTACTTTCAATGATCAGATTTATGCCATTGGCAATTTTGATTATTATTTAAGGGCTTTTTACGAAAGGTCTACCTACGATTCTAAAGTTTTCGACCGGGTGCTGATGAGGCAAATGGTGCGTATGAATATGGATGGTTCAATGGATCAGAGCTTTCATTACAACGCAGGGACAAAACAAAGTCCTAATGCCGGTAATGGAAATATTAACGATGCGATACAAATGCCCGACGGTAAATTGGTGCTGGTGGGCACTTTTACCACCTTTAATGGGGTGAGCAGAAACCGCGTCGTAAGAATAAATTTAGATGGATCTGTAGATAATTCATTCAATATCGGAACAGGTGCTGATGATGAAATTACATCCATTACCTATAATGCTACGACAAACAAATTACTGCTAGGCGGAACTTTCAAAAATTTTAACGGGCAGTCCCGTACCGGAGTAGCCATGTTAGATGCTGATGGTAGCCTAACCTCAAGTTTTACTTTTCCCAGTCTTAACGGGGGCATAGTGAATTTTGCCGCTCAGTTGAATAACGGAAAAGTAATCGTTGGAGGAAGCTTTAATTTATACCGCAACGTGCTGCGCCAGGGATTTATGATTTTAAATGCCGACGGTACCTTGGCAAATGGTTATAACAATACCGGTGTATTTCAGGGGACGATAGAAAAAATGATCGAAACCACTTCTACAGCAGGAAATCCGGCAATCATTTTGGTTGGAAACATTTTCCGATTCGATAATATTCCGGTTAAAAATATATTAAGGGTAGAACTGCTTAACTAATTAAACATTCATAATCTCACAAATATGGGACATAGAAAAATATCACTTTCAAATCTGGGCACTGGCTGCATATCGGTTTGTTTTTTTGCCCTTGTGTTACTGGGTAGTGCCTGTAACAAAAATTTTGATAATGTAATTCCGGCCAACACCAAAAATGATACTGCCGGGGTAAGTTCGGGTAAGCCAAAAGTGCTTTACATTATTCTGGATGGGGTAAAAGGTTCGGCTGTGGCCGCAATTAAGCCGCCAAAGATTACAGAAATCAATAAAAATGCAATTTATTCTTTTGTAGGTTTAACGGATAGCACGCAGTTACCGGTAAGCAATGCGGGCGCCTGGGCAAGTTTAATCACCGGGGTAGATCCAAAATTCCACAAAGTAACAGGCGATAGTTTTACCGGAAACGATTTAACAACTTATCCTGGTTTGTTTACCAGGATCAAACAAGAAAAGCCGAAGTTTACAACGGTTTCTTATGCTGCAAGTAGTGCTTTTACCCAAAATTTAGCCGGAGATGCATCTGAAAAGCAAACTTTAACTTCAGATGCTGAGGTAAAAACATCAGCCGTAACCAAGCTAAAAGATGGTAATGCTGATTTAATTGTTACACAGTTTCATAGTGCAGAAACGGCTGGTGCAGCGGGTGGATACAGTGAAACTAACGCAGCTTACAGTTCAGCTATTGGCACATTAGATACTTACATTGGTGAAATGGTAGCTACTTTAAAAGCGCGTGTTACTTTTCGCGATGAGAATTGGCTGGTGGTAATTGCTTCAAACAAAGGGGGCGCAACAACTAATCCCCGTACCGATTTCAGTCTTTTTGGCGACGATGCGCGCAATACTTATGTGGCCTTGTATAATCCTAAATTCGCAGCCAGGTTAATCGGTAAACCAAACACCTCTGATGTACCTTATGCAGGTAGTGCACCAAGGTTCCAGTCTACCGAAACCACTCAGGTAACAGCCCTGTTGTCTAATGCTACTGTTGGTAATTTTGGAAGTACTGGTGATTATGTCATGATGTTAAAAATCAGAAATGACGCAGGCGTAAACACCACATGGCCTACATTTCTGGCCAAGTCATCAAACTTCGCCATTGCTGCAAATGCGTGGACATTTGCTTTTTCTAACACCTATTTCCAGTTTGACTGGGGCAATGCGACCAATGCGGCAGGTGCTTTCTTGCGTCCTGATGTTACTGTAATCAGAGATGGTGCATGGCATACCATTGCCGTAAAAGTTTATATGGAAGGCACTAAAAGGTATTTAACCATGTTTACTGATGGCGTTAAGCGACCGGTTGGTACCAACTATCCGGTAGATGTAACAGGTAAAGATATTACCAACACTGGTTTTCTTCGTATTGGTGCAGCTAGTGGAAAAGTAACCAACTTTTTAATCAGGGATCTGGCCATATACAAAACCACCATGTCTGATGCGGATGTTATTACTTATATGAAACGGGAAGTAACACCCAACCATCCTTATTTTTCGAGTTTAGAAGGCTGGTGGCCTTGTAAAGAAGGCACCGGGTTTTTACTGAAAGACCGCTCGGGCAAAAACAACGATTTTATTTTAACCAGTAATGCTACCTGGGGAACATTTAACGATTTGTCGCCAAATATTAATCCGGAAATAGTAGGAGCAGCCTACCGTACAGTACCCAACAATGTAGACTTACCTTTCCAGATTTATAACTGGTTAGGCATTCTGCCGCGAACCGAATGGAACTTATCGGGCAAAGCCTGGCCTCCAACTTTTACTGATGTGGTAACGAACTAATTTGATTGTATTAAATGAAATTTCAAATGAAAAGCATATTAAAGCTAACGATATTGATAGGCATGGTGACTTTATCAGCCTGTAAAAAATACGGCTACGAAGTAGAAGATGGTTATGATGATAACTCAGGAAACAACAAAAGCATTACAGTAGATACCAACCGGTTATTTGTTGATCGTTCTGCCTTTGCTAAAGCCAGGGTTTTCCCTGGTTTGGTTGGCGATGGCGAACCAAGAGTAACAGATGCAAAGTTTACGCTAAACTTAAACTTTAGCGCCCAAACCGCCAATATGTTAAGGATTTCTGTTGCACCACAACCGCAATTTGGTACTGGTTATTATGCGCCGCCTGGCGAATTGATCAAAATTGTGGTGCCTGCAGGTGCAGATGGATTAAGTGTACAGGTTGGCGGACATACCGATAATTTAACAGGTGTAAGCCCTTTGTTGAGAGACCCGATTATTGTGGTTAAAAAACAATTGTTTGCCGGTGTAAATTATGTGCGTAACCTTTACGGGGGGTATATTTATATCAATGCGACCTTTTCTTATCCCAATCCGATAGAATTTAGCATTTCAGGCGCATGTGTAACCCCCGATTTCGAATTGGGCAAATCAAACGATGCCGCCTGGATGGCTCAGGTTAAAGCCTCACAAGTGCCCTGGTTAGAACTTCGCTGCAGAAGTGTAGTCTACCTGGTGCCAAGAGACCTGATTGTAGAAAAGTTTACCTCATCAAGAGATCCACTAACCAATCCGACGGCATTGATGACCAAATGGAATGAGATTTTTGATGAACACTATAATGCCTGGATGGGTTTATCACCTAATGCAGCTGATTTGCGCGACAGAAGTCCACAAGGACCGTGGAGAGGTACAGTTGATATTCAGATTAGCGGTTTCCCTACGGCAGCCGGACACTCTGGTTTCCCTTTTATGGGTTTACTAAACTATAACGGCAGCGAGTGGTTTCAAACCTGGGTAAGTTTAAACCAGCTGACCACCAATCAGCCGCATCCAAACTGGGGTACTTATCATGAATTTGGACACAACTGCCAACAAAATACCACCTGGAACTGGTCTGCTTTGGGAGAATCGACCAATAATCTTTTCTCATACAAAGTAGCAAAAGCTTACGGGCAGGATTTCAAAATTCTGCATGCGCCTAACGAGTGGAATGATGTGGCCCTTGCTTATGCTGCTACGCCGCCAAGTGCCACCAAAAACTTCGATGTGGATTTAAATAGTGGCAGAGAGAACGGTTCGTTTGCACGCACAGTCCCTTTTGTACAGCTTCTGGAAAAATTTGATTACGGCTTGTTAACTTATATTTATACCAAAGCAAGGCATGCACCACGTTTAGCCAATAACGATCAGGACAAAAAGGATAATTTTTATGAGTGGGCCTGCGAATACACCAAAACCGATTTAATCCAGTTCTTTGGTGCATGGGGTATTACCGTGAGTAACGTTTCGCAAAGTAAAATAAAAGCCGCAAATTATCCGCCACTTGCAAAAGCAATATGGACTTATAATATTATGACAGGAACAGGAGGCGATGGACCCGTACCAGTTGTCGCAACAACAATACCAACAACAGCAGTTTCGGCCAGTTCACCTGCACAAGATGGTGCTTTAGCAAATCTGGTTGATAATAACACCGCTACCATTTATCATTCTAAATATTCATCGCCTACACCGGCAGAAAGCCTTCCAATTAGTATCGTTGTGAGCACAGGAGCTACTGCGGCACCAGTAAAAGGAATCAGTTTTGTGCAAAGAATTGGCCAGTCTAATGGATATGTGAGAAATGTGGAGATTTACACCAGTCCTGATAATGTCACCTATACGCTTGCAGGCACGACAACAGTACCTCAAAACGAAACCCGTTACAATTATGCATTTCCCGGAGGAACAATCACAACTCGTTATGTAAAAGTAATTGTAAGAACAGGTGCAAGTACAACATTTATGTCTTTATCAGAACTTACACTATTTAAATAAGCGCTAAAAATATATTAACATGATTTATTTTTTAAATAAAAAACAGATTTTCCTGGCACTGTCATTAGCTGTCGTAACGCTTGCTGGCTGTAAGAAATATCCTAACCCACCAACTTTTAACGAGGAGCTTGATAATTCTGTAGCACCATCACGAAGGGTAATCTTAATTAGTATAGATGGTGTTACAGGCTCAGAACTGAAAACCATTGCACCGCCAGCCATTACCGCATTGTTGCCTACCAGTAAATACTCTTATGCAACATTTAAATCGGCGGTGGCAACTGATGCAGCCACCTGGACATCTATGCTTACTGGCGTGCCTTATACCAAGCACCTGGTTTCTACAGATGATTTTCAGCCCACAACCGATCCAAATTCCGGAGAGCATGATGCTGTGCCCATCAGAAGAAATATTTTGGATTACATTATGAGTGGAATAGGCACTAAAACCGCATTTATCACGCCCTGGCCCAACCTGCGGAATTATGTAAAAGTGGCTGATTACAGGCCCCTGGTAAATACTGATCAAGCCGCTAAAGATTCTACCATTGCACTATTAAACAAGTACGAAGGCGTAGGGGCCACCATTGTGAATTTTAGAGAAGCTGAGGCTGCGGGTGCAAATGGTGGTTATGTGGCCACTAACGCTGCATATAAAGATGCCATACTAAAGGCCGATGGTTATGTAGATGAAATTATCAAAGCCATTAAAGCACGCAAAACATACACCAATGAAGAATGGCTGGTTATTATTACATCCAACCACGGCGGAAGCAGTGATAACCCTACAAGTGGTTTCCTCGTAATTAATAATCCGGCATTGAAATCACAGGAATTAAAGAAAATAGGCTATAATTCGGTTTTGTTTACAGGCACAAGCGTATTTGCGCAGGTTGCTCAGGATAATGGGTTGTACAATGCTGGGAACGATAAAGATTTCACTGTTCAGGCACAGGTTAAAATAACCAAAGGTGGTACAGGATACGTTGGTTTTCTTTCAAAAGGAACAGGATATAAGGATGCAGCAAAAAACCCAAATGGAGGTACAGGCTGGACTTTCGGTACCTGGGCAAGCCAGTGGAGACCTTATTATAGTGGAACATGGTTTCAAGGTGATCAGGGTAGGCTAACTGATGTAGCCTGGCATACGCTTACCATGACGGTTAAAAGGGTAAATGCGACAACCAGAACAGCAATTTGTTATTATGATGGAGTTAAGGCTGCAACCGAAGCCAATTGGAATGGCCAAACGCTTACATCAACTGATCCATTAAGAATCGGATTTAAATATTGCGGATCAGGTGATCCGATGGATTATTATGTGGCAAATTTAGCTTATTTTCAAACTGCACTGGATGGACCAACCATTCAGGCGAATTTAAATCTTAAAGATATTACCAAACACCCCAATTACAATAGCTTAATTGGTTTTTGGAAAATGGACGAGGGTGCAGAAGGAACACTTCAGAATACCGCACCCACAGGATATAATATGAACCTTTCAGGCGCTTATACCTGGTCTGCATTAGGAGCCGATGCGCCCTCACAATCAACCTATGAAGGTACAACGGGTTATTCGTTGGCGCCAGCTGTTGCTGATATAGGCGCGTTAATGATGTATTGGACAAAAACCAAAATAGAGCCTGTATTTGATATTAGCGGTAAACCATTCTTGAAAGATTTTGAAAAAGAATTTTTGATTAGATCAGACAGATAATACAGCTAATACTTCTATTTGATCTATAATTTCTTAAGAATCAGTTTTAGTTTAGAGGCATTGCCAAAATTGGCATGCCTCTTTTTTTTAAGCTATAGACGAGAAATTTGAGGTGAATAATTTTGACCAGATTAAAAGTCTTTTATCCAAAATTGAATGTCTGGCTTTTCTAAAATCAATAATTTTGAAAATATTAATAATCAGATTTTAAGCAATAAAATAATGGATAAGTTTTCACTCATCAGGTAAGATTAAAAAAGCTATTTTAATTAGAAAATATATTTATAAGCCATCACTATTTTATATGTTTGCAAAACAAAAGTTTAGTATTTGTGAACTTTTTACAGAATTGATCTGTTTTAATTAATTAGTCCCTATAGTTAAAAAAATAGTCGAATGGATACCAGCGCTTTACAACCTCATAATCAACCTGCCCTCGATGCAATGGATATCTGTTGCCAGAAGCTAATCGAAAAAATGGGCGACAAGGCGATTGAAGACTGGCGGGTATCTGATTATAACAGCCTGAGTAGTCAATTGGGTAAACAAACAAAAGTGTACCTCAGTGTAAATACGCTGAAAAGGTTGTTTGGTCAATTGAAAACACCCCAGCGATATTTTCCACAAAAAGCGACAAGGGATGCACTTGCACAGTTTATTGGTTATCGCGATTGGCAAGAATTTGAGCTCGTACACGCTGCAGTAAAACCTGTTCCTGTAAAAACCGAAGTCGATAAACCCATCGAAGAAGTCTCAATCCCCACCGAAATTAAGCCTAAAACCAGCAGAAAATATACTTATGTAAGCATTTTTGCCATCATCATAATCGTCCTGACGGGGAGCTTTTTCATTTGGAAATCTACAGCTAAGCCCATTGATGCAAAATTGGTCTGCGAGAATCCTGTTGGAAACGTTCCACACACGGCAGTTTTTAAATTAAAATCGGGCACTTCGGTGAATAACAATGAAGAGTTTAAGATAGATTTTATGGATGAAGCGCTTCCATCTGCCATAAGCGGAAAAAAAGAAGTGGCTAAATTTTTCAGAAACCCAGGCGTGGTGTACGCAACGCTTTTATACCAGGATAAACCAATTGATACTGTTGCGGTATACATGCGTACAAAAGGCTGGGTGGCCAATTCGGGTAACGATACCTCCAGGGCTTACCCCATTGCAGGTTTAAAACCCTTAAACCCTAAAAATATTTACGTTTCAAAAGAACAATTAGATTCAGCTGGTTTAGCCACCAATAAACCTTTTTTGGTGGGTTATAGTAATATTAAACCCTCAAACATTAGCGGCGATAATTTCTCTTTCACCTGTAGGGTTTTTTCAGAACAAAGCCGCCCGGGTACGCAATGTGTAGAAACCACCGTGATTATTTTGGGAGAAAAGCACCGCCATTTATTAACCTTAAACCGGGCCAGCTGCGTAGCTTTTTCACAATATAAGTTTTCGGAGAAAAGGGTACAGGGATCTGAACAGTTTTTAGGTGCCTTAGCATTCGATCCTTTAAACGGAGGAGATATAGAGATCAGGGTTGAAAATAAAAAAGCGGCTGTAATCCTAAATGGTAAAAAAGTACTGACGACCAGTTATGAACGATCGATAGGTAAGGTGATGGGGATCAAGATTTTATTTAGTGGAATTGGTAAGGCCATTTCTCCAAAATTAGAGGATCTTTCTACCAAAGAAATATTCTAGTTGCGACTTCGTTTTCGATTATTCATTTCTCATTAGCTAAGTGATTTTTTTCTGTCCATTTCCTTTTATTTAGTGCTTTAACAATCTTATTTAGAGTTGTTTGTGTGTGCATGCTTTTGTTTGTTATTTGTACCATTAAATCTTTATGCTATTTTCTTTTCACACTTAACTTGGGGTAATCATATCTGCTAAGATTGTACACCATATTTTTTGTGAAATCTGATGAAAGTACTGCCCTTTACTATTTTATATCCTAATGAGCGGAGCATTATTGTTGAACATATTTGTGATACACATTTTTACCCTCATTTGCATCGGCATGAGGAAGTTCAGATTACCTGGATCGTTAAAGGCAGGGGCATTGTCTTTTCGGGGAATAATATCCATAATTTCCGCCCCGGCGATATTTTTGTAATTGGGGCAAATGTACCCCACTTATTAAAAAGTGATGCGGAGCATTTTAGTGCAGCCAGCATTGGCCAGGTAGAAGTATACTCGATATATTTTAACCTCAAAACGGGGATAGGATCACTTTTTGAACTACCAGAAATGAATGAGACCCGTCATGTTTTTAATCATTACAGCAATGGTTTTAAGCTGAGTGGTAAATCTGCCGTTAAAATTGCCCGTAAAATAGAGAAAATCAATCAGGCAAACGATGAACAGATACTGATCAGTTTTATCGACTTAATCAATGAATTTAGATTTGCAGATCAATTGGAATCGCTTTGCTCAATAGATTATTTACCAAATATGAACGAGAATGAAAACGTTCAGCTGAGTAAGGTGATTAATTACATTATGCAATACTATCATAAACCCATCACCTTAGAAGAAGTATCTAATCAGGCCTTTATGTCTTCTGGTGCATTTTGCCGTTATTTTAAGCGCCATACCGGCCGCAATTTCATCACCTTTCTCAACGAGGTACGTATTAATGAGGTATGTAAAAATCTGGCCACTGGTAAAAAGGCCGATTATATAGCCAACGTGGCTTACAAAGCTGGTTTTAAAAGCATGACTAATTTTAACCGTGTGTTTAAAAATGTTGTCGGCATTTCGCCAAGAGCTTACGAAGAACG
Organism: Pedobacter folensis; assembly: GCF_056490665.1. NCBI lineage: Bacteria > Pseudomonadati > Bacteroidota > Sphingobacteriia > Sphingobacteriales > Sphingobacteriaceae > Pedobacter > Pedobacter folensis. The sequence goes on along the minus strand of NZ_JBWJIF010000001.1, from coordinate 1,355,823 downwards.
ATTTAGGTCTTTAAGCCAGCTTGTTTAATATTGAAAAATCTTATTCCACTATAGATAAATTGTTATTTCTACAGGGGTGGAGATAGCTTTGAACCAGGTTAAAAGCTATCTCCACTTTGCTGCGCTGTAGTCGCAAGTCCGGTCAATTTTTCAGGTTTTATTGCTAATGACTGGAATCAACAATCAATACTTATTTATTACGTGCATTTTTAGCCCGTTCTATTTTTGAAATATCCTGAAAATCTGAATCATTTACCCATCCCCAGCTTAATTTGGGATCTTTAGCCATATATCTTTCGTAAAAGTTAACCCCTCTTTGGTCGGCATATTGGTATTTGTCAAATTCACTGCCTTTACCCAAAAGGCGGGGATCTGATTGTTCTTTTAATAAAGTCAGTAATTTACTTCTTAACTGTGCCGATTTCTTTTGATGAGCCGGATTTGAAGCCAGGTTATTTAAACAGGCCGGATCGTTCTTAATATCGTATAATTCCTCACCTGGTCGTTTTCCGAAAGACCATAACCAATAATTGAAATTATGATCAGTAGCATACACCGTATTGAGGCAAACCGTTTTTGTTGGGCTGCCATCTACGTTTAAATAACCAGTTTCAGGATTTCCGGCTGGCCATCTGTCGGTTTCGAAATTTTTTATAAATAAATAGTTTTCCTGAAAAATACCCCGGATAGGATAGCCTACATCTTTAGGGCGGCCTACATCATGCCGCTCTTTACCCACAAGCACGAAATTGCGTTTCTCTGAAACCTTTTCCTGATCAGCACTAAAAATATCCTTAAAACTTTTGCCTGTAATGGGTTTCATCTGGTTTTTAGCAGCAGGTACTTTGGCCAGGTCCAAAAAGGTAGGGGCAAAATCAATAAAACTGATAAAATCTTCAATTTTACGGCCTTTATGGGCAATGCCATCAGCCCACATCATGGCAAGCGGCAAGTGATTAGCGTATTCGTAGGCCTGTCCTTTAACGCGTGGAAAAGGCATTCCATTATCTGAAGTAACTACAATTAAGGTGTTGTGCAGTTCGCCTTTATCTTCGAGCATTTTAAGCATCTTCCCCAATTGTTTATCAAAGTATTCAATTTCAAATGCATAATCCAGCAGATCGGTTCGTACCGAATCGGTTTTTGGCCAGAAGGGATAAATTTCTGCATTGGGAATATCGCTCAGATTTTTTCCTCCTTTACTTACGCCCGAGTTAAATTCGTATTCGCGATGTGGTTCTAAACCTCCATACCAAAAAAAGAAAGGTTTGCTGTCTGTTGTACTTAAAAATGCATCGAAATTGGCCGCATAATCTACATTACTGATTTTAGCTGTAGGAGGTGTTGTTTTAAGCTGATTAAATGCTTTTACCAGCATCTCCCTGGGTGTACCATCTGCTTTTTTGGCCACCACAGGTGCAACACCTTTACCGGTATAACCAACTGCATATCCATTCTGCGCCAAGACCTCTGCAAATGAGGCAAATTTAGCCGGAAAATAAGACCAGTGGTTGCCGGCTTCTTCCAATTGCCAGGAGTTTCTGCCCGTAACAATACACGATCGCGATGGTGCACATTTGGCATTTGGTGTATAGGCATTTTTAAAAAGAAGCCCATCCTGAGCAATGCGATCGAAATTTGGTGTTTTTACCCATTTACAGCCATAAGCGCCCATGTGCTGGTAGGTAACATCATCCATAATGGCGAAAAGAATGTTCGGACGATCAGAAGATTGTTTTTTTTTGTTTTTGAAGGATAGGGTAGCTGCACCAATCAAGACAATGCCGCAAATGCTAAAAATGTATTTTTTCATAGGGATGTATAAAGGTCTATATCAAAAAAGGGGGCGAAAAGCCACCCTTAATATCATGTTGATGTTTTTGGAAATGCTAAATGGCCTGTATCTTTAAAACCACACTTGTTCTGTAGGCATTTGCTTCCGGATTAAAGCCTACTTTCATTAAAAAATCTCCGGAGTAAACTTTAGTACTATCAATTGGCGATTTAGCCCCCGGGTACAGGTTAATTTCTTCTATTTTATACTTTTTAGCAGGGTCTAATCCTTTTAGTTTAATCGGTAAGATCACACCATTGGTAAAAAGGGTTGCCACATGATAGTTAAAAACAATAGCCTGGTCTTTAGCCTCATTTACATAGGCAATGGAGGCTATTTTGTTTTCGTAAGGATCCTGTAAACGGTATTGCTGGCCATGCCAGATAATATCCTTAAAACTATTGTAGGTTTTAACCGCATTTTGACTAAAAAGCAAATCATTTTTGCTGAGCTCATTTACCCGTACATCATATCCCAGTTTTCCCATCATGGCCACATCTGTTTTAAATTTAATGGGTTGTTTACCCATATCGGTAATGTGGTTGTCTACAGCAATGGAAGGGAAATAATACGAATATTCCCACTGAATAAAGATGCGGTCGTATGGATTGGTATTGTCGCTCGGCCAAAATTCGGTGAAATGTTGTAGCGCAGCATAATCTACCCTCGAACCTCCTCCGGCACATAACATCATCGGTATTTTAGGGTATTTTTTCCTAATCCTATCCAGCACGCTGTTTAATCCCCTGATATATTCCAGATAAAAATGATCCTGGTTTTTTAAAGTAGGAGAGTTTGCATTGTATATTAAAGAATTACAATCCCATTTAATAAAAGCCACTTCCGGTACTTCTTTAAAAATATCATCAACCGTTTTGTAAATAAAATCCTGGACCTTAGGGTTGGTTAAATCCAGCACCAGCTGGTTGCGCATATAATATTCTTTTCTTTCCGGCTGTCTGATAATCCAATCAGGGTGATTCTCATAGAGCTCACTTTTAGGATTCACCATTTCTGGTTCTATCCAGATGCCAAATTTTACACCACTTGCAGTGGCCTCTTTACCTAAAGCACTAATGCCGTTCTTTAATTTTTGTTTGTTATACTGCCAATCGCCCAAACCAGACGTGGCGCCATTTCGTGGATATTTATTGCCAAACCAGCCATCATCCAGTAAAAAAACATCAACCCCTAATTTTTTGGTATCCTTGGTTAATTCGTTTAGTTTTTCATCATTGAAATCGAAATAAGTGGTTTCCCAATTGTTTAATATGGTAGATCTTTCGCCTTTTCCATCTAATATTTGATAGTTTCTGGCCCAGTCATGTAAATTTCTGCTGGCTAAACCTTTTCCTGCAGATGAATAGGTATAAATAAAGCGGGGAGTAACGAAATTTTCGCCGGCCTTTAAAGTATAGTTCGACGAAAAATTATTAATTCCGGCAGTTATCCTGAGGTAATATTCGTCGAAAGTTTCAAAATCTAATTTAAAGTTGCCGGTCCACGCTAACGAGCCTGCAATTACATCACCCATATCCTCAGTGGCAGGCTGATCTATCGAAACCATGAAAGAAGAAGAATGAAGCAAATTTGTTCTGGTCCCCAATTTCGAATCGATGGTTTTTATGCCATGCAGCAATTGTTGCTCTTCCGATCGCATTTCGCGTGTAGCACCGCTATATTGGTTTTTAAGAAAGAATTTTTTTCCACTTAAGGTCAGATTTGCGGAAGCATATTTATTGAGCACTACGGTGCCTTTCTCTTTATGTTCAATTTCTGCCCATTGCTCGATCACGTTTTCATTAAAATAGGCCAGGTATTTTAGTGTAACCTGAAAATTGTATTTTAAATCTTTAAGGATAACGCTGGTTAACTTTCTGTTCTGATCCAGCTGTTCGGTTTTTACATCTGAAAATGTCAATACCGTCGATTTGTTCCCGTCAGCATGGGTTACGGTTAATGCAGGTTCTAATAAATTAAGTGAGCCTGAGGCAATATAAGCTTCACGTTTATTTAAAAGATCGTCAGAGCCAGGTTTGTATTTATCCAATGCCTGTATGCCTGGGTATTCGCCCGCATTCTCCAATTTTTTGCCAAGGTATGTCGATAATAAGGTATTATCACGATCTGTTTCCAGGATGAGTACATTGTTTTTTGTAGCAATTTCTATCGTCTTTTGCGCAAAGCTATTCAGACCTATTGCCATCGAGAGTAAAAAAAAAAATGTGTTTTTTCTTTTCATTATTTATTTGGGTAAAAAGTTTAGGTGATGCTTTCTGCACCTGCTATTAAGAAATCGGGATTATTGACCGATCTGGTTTTAATCGTAAAAATATTCCAAAATAGTTGTAATAAAGATAAGTACAGGTACAAAAAGCAATGCAAATCTTTGTATGTGTAAAAATCTGTTATATAGGTTTTTGTGCGCTGCCGGCTTCGGTTTTGTATCAGATAAATGATCGGTTGTAATCCGTTTTTAGATAAAGCATTCAAACTCGCAGGTACTTGAATGTTTTTATATTTCATATCCTGAATTTTTGATCATTCAAGTTTGGGCTATTGGCATCAGATTAAAATACTATAGGTGATCAATCATGAATTTAAAAGATGCAAATTAGAACTTTCAGATTTTAATAAGTAGGCTATTTATATCAAATTATTATCTTTTTTTAACAAGAATAAACTTTCTTAGTCAGATTATAGTTTTAAACCGGGCCATTTCTAAATCTTATTGTAAAATAAACAAGGCATTATTATTGTTGAGGGGAGATCAGTGTTGTTTTTAAAAAATTAGCGTAATTTTATAATCATAAATAATAACACGATTTTTCAGTTTTAAAGATTTTCAAGAAATGCATTTCCTTCAACATATTAAATTATCGCAACCCCAATATGCTCATGAACTATAAACAATTGCAGGAAGATGTAGAAAAGCACGTTGGCGATTACTTCCATACCCATAACGATCCCCGTCTGGTATATCATAACCTCGAACATACGCAGGAAGTGGTTAATGCTGCGCAGCAAATTGCCAATCATTACCAGCTAAATGAGCAGGATTTTTTTGCCGTAACCGTTGCGGCCTATTTTCACGATACAGGGTATTTTGAAGATGCATTAAACCACGAAGCAAAAGGAGCCGAACTGGCTGATCATTTTTTAGCCAAACATCAGGTGAATCAGGAAATCCGTGATCACGTTAAAAGTGCAATACTGGCCACTAAAATTCCCCAGAAACCCAAAAATGAAATTGATAAAATCCTTTGCGATGCAGATTTATTCCATTTAGGCCTGGCCGATTTCAGAGCAAAGGGTAAATTAATGCACAAGGAAAATGAACTGATCTATAAAAAAGATATCAGTAAATTAGATTGGCGCAAAAAAGATATCCAGTTTATGGAATCTCATCATTACCATACCGATTATGCCACTTTACTACTGAGCGATCAGAAACAAAAAAATATCAGTAAACTGAAAAGTAAATTAACGGCGCAGGAGGAAATCAGTACGGAACTGGCCGAAACTAAAAACTTTGCACCTAATGTGGTACAGGGCAAAAAGAAGAAGGATAAAGACGACAGACCGGATAAGGGTATCGAAACCATGTTCAGGATTACTTCTGCCAACAACCAGCGGTTGAGCGACATGGCTGATAATAAAGCACATATCCTCATCACTGTAAATTCGATCATGCTTTCGTTGATTGTGAGTTTATTGTTAAGGCGGCTAGAAGATCACGGCAACCTGATTATACCTACCTTTATTTTGTTATTGGTGAGTTTAACCTGTGTGGTGGTATCTATTTTATCAACCCGTCCATCTATTCCGAAGGGAGAATTCACCCAGGAAGATATGGATAAGAAAAAGGTGAATTTATTGTTTTTCGGCAACTTTTATAAAATGAGCTTACCCAGTTATACCGATGGTATGATTAAGGTGATGAACGATAAAGATTTTTTATATGGAACCCTCATTACTGATGTTTACTCGCAGGGTGTAGTTTTAGGCCGGAAATATAAACTGATCCGTTTGGCTTATAATATTTTCATGTTTGGCTTAATTGCAGCAGTATTGGCATTTGTAATTGCTTACGCAGCTTACGGTAAACTTTAATGGAACAGATAGTCGAAACCTCTTTTTTTAACAGAGATTTAAGCTGGTTAAAGTTTAACGAGCGTATTTTAATGGAAGCCGAGCGAAACACTGTTCCGCTTTTAGAGCGCATTAAGTTTTTGTCTATATTCTCCTCCAATCTCGATGAGTTTTACCGGGTAAGGATGCCGGTATTACTCGCTTTAGAAAAATTAAGCAATAAGGAAGATAACGATATTCAGATTGACGATAATTTGCTGAGCACAGCCAATCAGCTGATTTCAGAACAGCAACAGCGCTACGGTAAAGTACTTAAATCAGATCTTATTCCCCTGCTCAAAGAAAATAAGATCAATTTAATTTACGGGCAGGCATTCCCCGCAGAAATTCAGAAAAATATAACCCGGTACTTTTTAAGTCAGGTAATGGCTTTTTTGCAGCCCGTTTACATTAATGCGAATACGAACTTTTTTCCTTCAAATAATGAGCTGTATTTTCTGATTACACTAAAAAAGAAGGAAGATGCAGAAGTGGTTATTTTAAATATCCCTTCCAACCAGCTTCCCCGTTTCTATAAGGTGGAAACTGGAGATGAGACTTTTATTGTTTTTCTGGATGATATCGTACGTTTTCATTTAGACCGTATTTTCCCGGAAGGTGAAGTTACCGGATGTTATAGTTTCAAAATTACCCGGGATGCCGAAATAGATCTCAAAGACGAATATTCGGGCAGTTTATCAGAGCAGCTGGAAAAACAATTGTTAAAACGCGATTCGGGTTTGGCTACACGTTTTCTCCACCAGCCAGGTATACCGGCCAATGTTTTCGAACTCCTTAAAAAGCTTTTTAATTTGAAAAAAGCCAACAGGATGGAAGGCGGACAATACCATAACCTGAAAGATTTTATGGGTTTTCCTGTCAATTCGCCAAAATTATCTAACCAAAACTGGCCAAAACTATGCAATACCGATTTGATAGATGGATCGTTAACCGAAGCCATTTATAAAAACGATATTATGGTACATACGCCTTACCAGAGTTATGATAGCGTGTTGCGTTTTTTTAACGAAGCGGCTATTGACGCTGAAGTAAGGGAAATCTATGTTACCCTTTATCGCGTAGCCAGCGATTCGAAAATTGTAAATGCTTTAATCAGCGCTGCAAAAAACGGCAAAAAAGCGACTGTTTTGGTGGAGCTTAAAGCCCGTTTTGATGAAGCGAACAACATCAAGTGGGCCAAAAAAATGAAGGAAGTTGGTGTAGATATTATTTACAGTGTAACCGCCTTAAAAGTGCATGCCAAAGTAGCCTTAGTGAAACGCCAGGTTGGTAATAGAATGCGCTATTCTGGTTTGTTTTCCACCGGAAACTTTAATGAAAGTACAGCCGCTTTTTATACGGATCATATTTTAATGACAGCCAATAAAGAGATGTTACGTGAGGTAGAACTGCTTTTTATTTTTCTGGCCAAAAGGGTTAAACCCACCTCAGCCGATCTGATTAAATTTAATCATTTGCTGGTGGCGCAGTTTAATTTACAGCAGGTTTTTCTTAACTTGATAGATAGGGAAATCGAACACGCCAAACAAGGCAAGCCATCAGGTATTACCATTAAAATGAATAACCTCGAAGAGAAGGTTTTAATCGACAAACTTTACGAGGCGTCATCGGCAGGTGTAAAGATTGATATGATTGTGCGGAGTATTTGTCGCTTGATTCCAGGTGTAGCCGGAATGAGCGAGAACATTAAAATTACCCGTATCGTAGATCGTTATTTAGAACACGGACGTATTTTTATTTTTAACAATTTAGGCAAGAATGATGTATACCTGGGTTCTGCCGACTGGATGAACCGGAATATCTATCGAAGAATTGAAGTTTGCTTTCCGATTTATAATGAGCAGATTAAACAAGAAATGATAGATATTATCGAAATCCAAAAACAAGATAACGTGCAGGCCGTTTGTATAGATGAAAACATGAACAATATTCCTGTCAAAAGGAGCGGGACTCTTGTCGAGTCTCAACACGATATTTATCAATTATTAAAAAATAAATGATTGTCATTTCGACTAGAGTTCCACCAAGCAGTCGTCATTTCGACTGTAGCGTAGCGGAATGGAGAAATCTATAACGCCGTGGTCTGTGTCCTCACAGACCACATGATTTTACTTATTAATGGTCTGTGAGGACACAGACCATGGACATTAAATTTTTATCCTATGAAATACAATAAAAACTTCTTAGCGCCCGGCTTTCTCATTGCCCTTGCCTTTATAGGTATATCATGCGTAAATGGTAACCGCGACAATAAAAAAAGTGATTCAACTGAAACCGTTTCTTCAGGCGGGGGAGAAAAATCAAGTCTTCCTTATGATTTAGCAAATCCGGTAAAATATAACATGCCCCAAAATCTTTTCGAAATCTCTGGAATTGTATTCCATAACGGCGATCCGAAAGAAGTATTTGCGATACAGGACGAAGATGGTGATTTATTTCATCTGGGTTTAACTGATAAAGAATCGAAATTCACCAAATTTGGCGGTAAAGGCGATTACGAAGACGTAGCTATTCTAAATAATACCGTAATTGTGTTAAAAAGTAATGGCGAATTACATTCATTCCCTATTTCTGAGATTAATAAACCAGATGTGGCCAATGTGGTTAAAACCAAAGATCTGGTTCCCAAAGCTGAATATGAAGGATTAGCTGCTGATGAGAAAGCAGGTCTGGTGTATGTTTTAACGAAAGAAATTAAGAAAAATAAAAGTGATCAAACCGATATCTATGCCTTTAAATATGCTGATGGCAAATTTACAGCAAGTGGAACCTTTGCATTACCATATAAAGAGATCGCAGACTTATCGGGTGAAGCTAAAATCAAATTTCGTCCATCTGCTTTGGCTAAAAACCCATCAACTAATGAGTGGTATGTGCTTTCGTCCATGAATAAATTATTGGTCGTTACCGATGCAGACTTTAAAATTAAAGCCACTTATCCATTAAAAGGAAGTTTCTTTAATCAACCAGAAGGTATTGCATTTGACCGCGATCAGAACCTTTATATCTCTAATGAGGGCGGTGCTTTATCGGCAGGAAATATTTTAATGTTTAAATTGAAAAAGTAAATAATATATAAGATCGCTCTCTTATAAATATGTATTCAGGCCCCGCTAGGCCATAGCAATGTATCCTCGTTCCACTTCAACCCGGCCTAACAAATTTTTCGGGAGACACAGAACAAGCCAAAGTAGTTGCTTTGAAAGAAAAATTTTCAGCCGGTGTTTTTTGTTTCTTTTTGACATCAAAAAGAAAGAGCCCATCGGCGGCGGCGAGCCGAGGCAAGGATTAGCCTTAGGACAAAAAGAATCAATAGTTCTGATGTTTATGAATTAATTAAAACTCGATGATGACTTTTCTGTCGAAATCGGTCATTGTTAAATTGTTTCTGATTTTAGATCCTGAAATAAATTCAGGATGACGGTCCGAAGGAGAAATAAATTAAATTTTAAAATAACTATCTTTATACAAACGCTGAGTCTATGATTAAAAGATTTACCCTTTTTACCATCTTATTTTTAATTAACTTCATTGCCTTAGCGCAGGATGATGTAAAATATCGTGTAATTCTTTTTGGCGATGCAGGCGAAATGAATCCTGCGCAGATGCAGGATTTAAAAAACGCAGCCAAGCAAATTCTTCCCAAAAAAACAACGGTAGTATATTTAGGTGATAACATTTACCCTACTGGAATGGGGCTGCCAGGAAGTGTAGAAGAAGAAGAAACTAAAAAGATTTTGCGTTCGCAATTCGAGCCTATGCGTAAAATGGGCGCTGCGGTTTATTTTGTTCCCGGCAACCACGACTGGGATAAATCTGGTCCTAAGGGCTTGGCCAAAATTAAAGCACAGGATGATTTCCTTAAAGCACATGGTGATTCATTATTGAGGCTGATACCCGAAAACGGATGTCCTGATCCCGTAGCGATTAAATTAACCGATAAATTAACCATTATTGCCTACGACAGCGAATGGTGGCTTTTCCCATACAATAAATCAAATCCCAACGGCGAATGCGAATGCCGGACAAAAGATGAGGTTTTGGTCAAAATGGAACAACTGCTCGAAGAAAATAAAAACAAAGTTATTCTATTGGCTTCGCACCATCCATTTCAGAGTTACGGACCACACGGCGGTTATTTCAATTTAAGAAACCATATTTTTCCATTAACATCTTTAGATAAAAATTTATATATCCCTTTGCCTGTTTTGGGCTCTGTGTATCCTTTACTTCGTTCTACCTTGTTAAGTCCTGAAGATTTAAACCATCCGGCCTATAAGGATATGATTAAATCAGTAACCGGCGTATTCGGCGATTACCCTAACGTAACTTATGTTGCCGGGCATGAACACGGTCTGCAGTTAATTAAAGGAAAACACTTGCAGATTATTAGTGGATCTGGTTCAAAAGTATCGCCAAATAAAGAAGGCAAAACATCTTTATTTCACGAAATGCAGCAAGGTTATGTGGTTGCTGATCAGTTGAAAAACAACGATATGCGTTACGAATATTATATTTATTCAGATACCAGCGTTAAAAGGGTTTACAGTTACATTAAAAAGTTCGAAACCATCCCTCAAAAAGTAAGAAACAGAGATAAACCGATTACTGCTGATAGCATTTTTGTGCGCATTAAACCCGAATATGATAGTGTTGGTCGTTTTCACCGGGCAATTTTTGGCGAAAATTACCGTAAAGAATATGCTGCAAGAACAAAAGTTCCGGTACTAAGGGTTTCCCAAATGATGGGTGGCTTAAAAGCGACACAACGCGGCGGGGGGAATCAATCACGTTCATTACGGTTAGAGGATAAAAATGGCAAAGAATACGTGTTGCGCAGTGTAGAGAAATACCCTGAGGTACTATTGCCTGCAGCATTGCGTGAAACCTTTGCTAAAGATATTATCAAGGATAACATGTCGGCACAACACCCGTTTTCGGCGCTAGTGGTGCCTGAGCTGGCTAAGGCTGGGGGGATTGCGCATAGCAACCCGATTATTGGCTGGGTTTCGCCCGATGATAATCTGGGCGAATTTGAATCGGCTTTTGCCAATACTTTGTGTTTGTTCGAAGAAAGGGAACCAACGGGAGAATCAGACAGTTCTCCAAAAATGGATAAAAAGCTAACAGACGATAACGATAATAGATTAGACGGACCAGCCTGGGTAAAAGCAAGGGCCTTTGATGTGTTGCTCGGAGATTGGGACAGACATGAAGACCAATGGCGCTGGAAAGAAACCAAAACTAAAGATGGTTCGGTTTACTCGCCTGTACCAAGAGATCGTGATCAGGTATTTTTTAGATCAGACGGCTTTTTACAGCGTTACACACAATCTTCCTCTTTATTACCCATGATGCAGGGTTATGAGCGTGGTATAAAAGATATCAATTGGTTTTTATGGGAAGGAAGAGAAATCAGCAGCCGTTGGACCGCCAATATCGACGAGGCCGAATTTGATAAAATTGTGAAAGATTTCTGCGCAAATTATAATGATGCCGTTTTCGAAAAAGCGCTAAAAAAACTTCCTAAACCAAGTTATTCCTTACACCATGATGCCTTTCTGGCACAGATGCGTAACCGGATAGCCACCTTGCCAAAGTTAATGAACCAGTATTATCATTTCTTTAACCGCATTGTGGATATCGAAGTGACCAATAAAAATGAACGGATTCAGATCGTTGATGCAGATGATAATGGCTTACGCGTAAAAATCAATAAAATTTCTAAAGAGGGTAATGTTAAAGACGAGCTTTTCGACCGGAAATTTGATCCGAAAGTAACCAAAGAGATCAGGGTATACATGCATAATGGTAACGATAGCCTGATCCTGAACAATAAAAATTCGAACATTAAACTGCGGATTATCGGTGGCAAGGGCACTAAAATTTACGATTTTGCCAACAGCAATGGATCTGTAAAGTTATATGGCAGAACCGATAAGGCAACTTATAATGGAGAGGATGCCAATAAAATCAGAAAAATAATCTCTAATGATACTGCTAATTTCAGCTATATTCCAAAAGATATGTATCGCCGGAATTCGTGGTTGTTAAATGCAGGTTACAATAATGATGATGGTGTTTTGTTGGGCTTGATTTACAAACAGACCAATCCTGGTTTCAGAAAACAGCCTTACGGCAATTCGCAGACCGTTTCCTTTTTGCATTCGTTTTCAACCAAAGCATTTAGGTTTAATTATAAAGGAGAGTGGTTAAAAGCTTTAGGTAAGGGCGATTTTGTGTTAAAAGCTGATGCTTTCGCGCCAAACAATGTGCAGAATTTCTTTGGCCTGGGGAATGAAACAAATTTTGACGAACATGGCGACGATATCAGGTATTACCGTGCGCGTTTCAACCTTTACCAGGTTGATGCCTCCATCCGGTGGCGCCGCCCTAAATCTACTTTTAGTGTAGGTCCATCGTATCAATATTATAAACTTAATCAGGAAGATAATGCAGGCCGTTTTATCGAAAATCCATCACAATTGCATTCATCCGATTCGCTTACCGTTCGGAACGAAAAGATGTTTGCAGGTGCATTTGTAAATTTCACCAATAATACGCGTGATAACGATTTATTGCCAACCCTGGGTAGTTATGTCGATTTTAAACTGCTGGCTTATAAAGGCGTTAACAAATATTCTAATTCTTACGGACAATTTACAGCGAGTATAGCGCTGTACAAAAACCTCGATGGTCGGAAAAACTTCATTTTGGCCGATCGTTTCGGTGGAGGAGTAACCATTGGTAAGCCGGCTTTTTATCAGGCTTTATTTTTAGGCGGTCAAGGGAACCTTTTAGGTTACCGTCAGTTTAGGTTTGCCGGCGAGCATATGTTTTATAATAATTTAGAGCTACGTGCTAAAATTGGCGATTTAGTAAGTTATGTTTTACCCGGACAAGTTGGCTTACTGGGTTTTTATGATGTAGGTAGGGTTTGGAAAAGAGATGAAGCCTCTACATTGTGGCACCACGGTGTAGGAGGGGGCGTTTACTTTGCGCCAGCATCACTCACAGTTGTGCGATTTGTGATGGGACACTCGTCTGATGGCTGGTATCCATACGTATCGCTTAATTTTAGGTATTAAATTTGTGTAACATATTAATAGATGTAATATCCAAGTATTACGTTCAGCAGACGAACATTGCTTTTAGGAGTGTGTATCTTTGCAATGAATTAGTAATTAAACAGATAACTATAAATTTTACACTATAGCAAAACTTATACAATGAATACCAATGTAATACAACTACATAAAAACGAATGTATACATTGCCAGGTAGAATCATCTCTGTCTTTCCGTCCGCTTGTGGAGTATTTAAAAGGCAGGTTGAAAACAGAAAAATCGGTAAAATCTGAATTTTACAGGTTTTTACTTCAAAAAATTGAAAAAGACGATGTGCTGCTTGGCAACATCAGTGCCGAAGATTTATCTCAATATAAAGATACTTTAGAATTAATTTTTACTATTCTAACGCCTTTAATGGATAATGAAGATGATTTGTTTTGGGCATTAAGTACCCCAATTCCAGATCAGATTTTTTTTAGCACCAATGCATTCTATAAATTTTTTAAGGATCATGATCCTAAAAATAAGGTAACTAAAGACAATGAGCCTATTGAGAAAAAACAGCTTAAGTTTATCTACAATATTATTTTAGGCCGTTTTTATAATTTTACTTCAGTACTGAAAAATGAGATCATTTATGCGCACATTAATCAGGACACGAAGCTTACGCAATATTATAATATCCAAACCGATACCAAGTTTGTAGATATTATGCATAAAGGCGATTTGCCTGAGCTTAATTTTGAAGAACTGGGTAAACATTTCCAGGACGAAACCGAACTGGAGTATCTGGTAGCGCATTTGCCACTGCAAAATTTCCATTTTGAAGGATTCAGCATCATTTCTATCACTGATGTGACCTTGCAGCATGCCATTGATGGTATCCGCGATGCCCTGGTTAATCACAATTATCAAACGGAGGCGTATACGCATGTAATCCACGCTTTAAAAACACTTAGCGGAAACGGAAAACTTGAATTTGGCTTAATGCCTTTTTTAACCGTTAACAATAAACTCGTTTTCGATAATCAGGAGTTTTCACAAAGTATGCTGATTAATTCGGCAAAATCATCAAATCTCGAAGAAGAGGTTTTTTATTCGCTGGTTGATAAGTATAAAGAAAACCCACGGTCTATTTTTGTGAGTTCAATCAACGACGACCAGATTGATAAAGATCCTTTTTTGAGGGTTTTAAAAGCAGCAGGAGTTTGTTCTTATTCGGTATTGCCGGTGTATTACAATACCCAGCTGGCAGGTGTCTTAGAGGTTTATTCGAGCGAGGAAGTGTTGGTTGATGATAAATTGTTATCGAGGTTGCGTCCGGCGATGCCTTTAATCGGCCAGCTTTTCCAATACAGTATTGAAGAATTTGATGCCAAAATGGATGAAGTGCTGATGGATAAATTTACGGCTTTGCAACCATCGGTACAATGGAAATTTAACGAAGCGGTTTGGCACTTTCTTCAACAAAATAACAGTTACCATAAATTAAAGGAAATCGAAACGATCACCTTTAAACATATGTATCCATTGTTTGGTGCAATAGATATCCGTAATTCTACCATAGAGCGTAATAAAGCTTTAAAAGATGACATGGAAGTGCAGTTAAACAGTTTAATTGATACTTTAAAGGCCATCCGCAAGCATATTTCTTTAGAACTGACCGATAAACTATTATTCAATTGTAAAGATTGGATTAAACGCATCGGTGATTTTGCTTCATCAAATGAAGAAAACAAACTGAACGAGTTTTTAGAAATCGAAGTTTATCCTTTTTTATCGATTATAAAAGGAAATTACCCGATAACAGCTGAGTTTGTAGATCGTTATTTCGAAGTTATTGTTCCCGAAACCGGCGCTGGTTTTGCCAACCGCAGGCAGCTGGAAGTTTCGATGCAACTGATCAATACCGAAGTGAGTCAATACCTGGAGAAATCGCAGGCCAATTTACAGGCTTCTTACCCTTGTTATTTCGCCAAATTCAGAACAGATGGGGTAGAATACGATATTTATATCGGACAGGAAATTGCGCCAGACAGGCCATTCGATTTGTTGTACCTCAAAAATATCCGCCTTTGGCAGTTAACCTCCATGGTCGATATTGCACGTTTATCGAAAGGATTAATTGGCGAAATGCCTCGTGCCTTAGAAACTACACAGCTGATCTTTATCCACTCTAATGCAATTGACATTAGCTTCAGGAATGATGAACGTCGTTTCGATGTAGAAGGTGCTTACAATATCCGTTACGAAGTAGTTAAAAAACGTATTGACAAAGTATTGGTTAAAGGTACCACCGAACGTTTAACGCAGCCCCATAAAATTGCCATGGTTTATTTCAATCCAGAAGAAGCCAAAGAATATATGGAGTACATTAAATACATGCAGGTGCAAGGTTATTTAAACGATGATTTAGAGGAACTTGAACTGGATGAACTTCAAGGCGTTTCCGGATTAAAAGCTTTAAGGGTAGGTGTGAAATACCTGGAAAATAAAGTAACTGCCAAAACAGATGCAGCTAAAAAGCTTAAACCTAAAGAGATCAAATCTATCGAAAAGGAAATCGCTAAGGTATTACAGCACTAAGTTGATTAAATATAATTTTGAAATCCTCTGGCATAAAACCAGGGGATTTTTTTTAACTTAATAAATTAAACGGATGTCTGTTATGCTGGTCCCAGTGAAGCATCTTTAGGCTATGAAACGCAGCACCCAAACAGTTTAAACAGATCCTTAATTACATTCAGGATAATAAAAAATAAAAAGCATTCACAAAATGTTCCCTGTTTTTGTGGCTGAATAATTATTCTAAATACACCACTATATTTCTTTTTGCCAAGTTTTAAATTAATTTTACAATTGATATTCCTTAAAATCATCCTTATTCATAATAAAATTGGCAGAATACTCTGATATAGCCTCATTCGAAAACTTGTTTAAAAAACATTATAAGTTTTTAGTGCTTGTTGCGTATCAAATGATTAAAGATGAAGCTGCCGCTGAAGATGTTGTTCAGGATTTTTTTATCAACTTTTGGAACAGGCGAAATGAAGTTACCATCGAAACTTCTTTTCAATCGTACGCCACCCGTGCCGTTAAAAATCTTTCTTTAACCTTTCTAAAAAAGCAACCGCTTTCGGTTGAGTTAACTGAGCAAACACCCTTAGCCATTCAAACCGATTACCTGGAAGAAGAAGAGGCTTTGCTATTAAAGGAAACCACGGACGAAAAGGTTTTGGGTTTGGTTAATCTTTTGCCCGATGAACGCAAAAAAGTGTTTCTGCAATACGTAGTAGAAGGCTTAAGTTATGCCGATATTGCTAAGGCAAATCAAATCTCTGTTAATACCGTAAAAACACAAATGAAAAGGGCTTATGCTTTTCTAAAAGCCAAAGCAGCAGAAGATCCGCTTTCGGTAATTTTCATCGCCATCCTATTGGGTAAAGGAAAATTCTAATCAAAATATATAATTTATTTTATTGATAATCAGTTAGTTGAAAATTATTTAATAATTTTTTAATACTGCTGTCACCCTAAATTAACATATGTTATACTATATATTAATCCGTCTAAGAAAATGAACGCAACAGAAAATATCTGGATTAAAGTGATCCAACAGTTAAACAACAATGAGTTGCCCGACCAGCAATTGCTCGAACAATTAAGTTTGGAGGAAAGAGAACTGATTGATGCTTTGAAAGCCGATAAACTGATTGCAAATGCCAGCCTTTTGGTTAACAGGTTGGACGAGCAACATGCCTGGAAAATGGTACAGCATCATTTCGAAGCAAAGCGTGCGCGTTTAATGCCAGGATTGTTGAAGTATGCTGCGGTTTTGTTATTACCTGTGTTTTTATTGGCCGGAGGTATTTTCTATTATATTAAAAATAATGAGCCTGTTGCGTTAAACTTAGCCAAACTGGCACCTACCAATCATAACCGGGCTACTTTGATTTTATCTGATGGCCGTTCGGTTGAGCTCTCTGAACAAGGCGACCAAAAATTATCAGAGGTAGGTGGAACAAGCATTACCAATAAAAATAAAGAATTGTTAAGTTATAAAGAAAGCGGTACAACAAGCAGAAAGCAGGTTTTTAATCAGTTAATTATTCCGAGGGGAGCCGAGTATAAGTTGGCTTTAGCTGATGGAACTACTGTAATGATTAACGCTGCGTCGGTACTTCGTTTTCCGGTCAACATAAATGCAGCCAATAGCAGAGAGGTGTATTTAGAAAAAGGAGAGGCTTACTTTCAGGTGGCAAAAAATCCTGACAAACCATTTATTGTTCATGCAAATGGTATGGATGTAAAGGTTTTGGGTACAACTTTTAATGTAAATACCTATACCAAAATTACGCGCACGACTTTGGTTGAGGGTAAGGTTGAAGCCAAAAGTGCGAACAATCAAACTACCATTTTAGCACCAAACCAACAGGCAATATATAATCAGCAAAGCAATGTTTTAAGCAAAACAGCTATAGATGTAACACCTTTTGTGGCCTGGGCTAATGGAAAAATTGTATTTGAAGAAGCTACACTTGATGAGGTAATGGATCAGTTGAGCTTATGGTACGATTATGATGTCGAATTCCAGTCTGAAAAAATAAAACAAATCCATTTCTCTGGAGAAATTGAAAGATATAAAGATATACAAGTAATACTAAACATTATTGAACAAACCGGCGGGGTGAAGTTCAGCATTAAAAACAGGAGGATATATGTAGATCAACGTTAAAAACTGACATCTAACCAAACCAAAATCGAAAAAATCAACCAAACTATTCAAAATTAAATGAAAAAATATTTACAAAATTATTTTTCGCCTGGATTAAGCCTTTTAGTAAAAACGATAAGTGTTGCAATCTGTGCAATTATAATTTTCAGTTCATCCCTAAAAGCGCAAACTCAAGCTAACATTAGCATTAGTGTTAAAAATGCAAAACTGTCTGATGCGGTTAAACAGGTGAGCAGGCAAGCAAAGATGCAGTTTTTTTATAATGCCGACCAGTTGGATAAAAATCCAAGGGTAAGTATTTCTTTAAAAAATAAAAGTTTAGAGCTGGTATTAACCAGCCTGTTAAACGGAACCAACATCACCTTTGTAATTGATAAAGATGTGGTGATTTTTAAAACAAAAGCTTTTAGCACATCAGGAAAACCAACCATATCACAAAAGAAAATTAGGTTAACGGGTAAAATTACCGACGAAAAGAATAGCTCTTTACCTGGTGTTTCCATACAGGAAATTGGGCAGCAGAATGCAACTTCAACCGACGAAAATGGAAATTATGTGCTTTTAGTTAATGATAACAGCTCCATTCGCTATCAGTATATTGGTTACAAAGCAGAAATAAAAGCAGTTAATGTAAATGCAACTACTGAAGTATTGGTGTTGAATATTAAATTAGAGGAATCGGCACAAGGGCTTAATGATGTAGTGGTTACAGGATATCAGAACATTGCCAAAAGAGATTTTGTTGGTGCTATTGCTTCTGTTAAAATGGAAGATATTAAAGTTGCCGGAACCAATCAGATCGATAAATTATTGCAGGGTCAATTGCCGGGTGTTGCGGTAACCAATTCTTCTGGTCTGATAGGTTCAAAACCAAAAGTAAGGGTGCGTGGTACCTCAACACTGCTCGGTAATCAAGAACCGGTTTGGGTAGTGGACGGGATTATCCAGGAAGATCCGATTCCGTTCGATTATCAACAATTAAACTCGCTGTCCGGACAGTCTTCAAGTGATGCGATAAAGAACCTGGTGGGCAGTACCGTTGCTTTTTTAAATGTTGAAGATATTCAGGATATTACAGTTCTTAAAGATGCAGCATCTACCGCAATTTATGGGGTAAAGGCAGCCAATGGTGTAATTGTAATCACCACGAAAAAAGGTAAAATTGGTAAGCCAACCATCAACTACTCTACAAATTTTACTACTTCTCAAAGACCGAATTATAGCCAGTTTAATCTAATGAACTCGAAAGAGCGTGTAGATGTATCCAGAGAAGTTTATGCCAAAGGTCTGCAATTTGCTGTAACGCCAGATCCGGTTTCATATGAAGGTTTAGCGACCAGTTTATTCGATAAGAAAATTACCCAGGAGCAGTTTGTTGCTGGTGTAAATAAATTGGAGACTACAAATATGGACTGGTTTGATGCTTTGTTTCAAACACCTGTAAGTCAGAACCACAGCTTAAGTGTTTCTGGTGGTTCTGATAAAACAACATATTACAGTTCTATTGGTTATATGAATGATAGAGGCAACTCAAAAGGTAACGAGCAAAACCGTTATACAGCCTCAGCAAATATCAACAGCAATTTAACCAATAACTTACGCATCGGTTTAAAACTAAATGGGTCTAAAAGCACAACAAGTGGTTTTTACCAGGTTGATCCTTTTAAATATGCTTATAATACCAGCAGAACAATACCCGCTTTTAATGATGATGGCTCTTATTTTTTCTATACCGCACCAAATACTACAACAGGATCATATAATTATAATGCGCGCTACGAGCAATCTCAAACGGGCAATACCAATAGGTTAACCACCATTAATATGGCTGCAAATTTGGAATATAAATTCTTAAAAGATTTTACTTTTCAGTCTTTATTCGGTTACGGTTATAATCAAACTTCTGCTCATACTTTCGCAACAGAAAACTCAAATTACATTACGGTTATGAGGGGTTACGCATTTGGAAGTGCCTTGCCCGGATCTGTTGCTTATCTTTCATCTCCACTGCCTGTTGGTGGAGTTTACAACGGCTTTTCAATGAGCAATCAAACCGTTACCGTAAGAAATAACTTAAACTACTCGAAATCATTGCGCCAAAATAAAGATAACCTGAGCGTTATGGTTGGCCAGGAGGTGAGGAGCTCAAAATATGATGGTTTAAGTCAAACCAACTTCGGTTATCTGCCCGACCGTGGGAAATCATTTGCACAAGTTCCTTTAACGATTACCACATCGAGTGGAGCGATTATAAATCAAATATTTGGGCAAACTATTCCAGTGATTACAGATCGTGTTTCTAATTTTGTATCATATTTTGGAACTGCAACTTATAATTTCAATCAGAAATATGTAATCAATGGAAATATCCGCACCGATGCTTCAAATCGTTTCGGTCAGTATTCAAACCACAGATTTTTACCGGTATGGTCTATTGCCGGAAAATGGAATATTGCAGAAGAGCATTTATTTGATAACCTTATCTGGTTAAATCAGCTTTCTGCCAGGGTTAGTTATGGTTTTCAGGGAAATGTTGCCGAAAACTTCAGTCCTGATTTAATTGCAAGAATACCATCAGGCGTTTCTTCAGTGAGTCAAGTATCTGGTGAACCTTTATTATTGATTAAAAGTTTGGCCTATAAAGATTTAAGATGGGAACGCAACAAAACTGTAAATCTGGGTTTGGATTTTGCCTTCCTGAAAAATAGGGTGTCAGGAACTTTTGATTATTATATTAAAAAAGGATACGATATTATTGTTCAGAAGACCATTCCATTAGAATATGGTTTAACAACCATGCCCATCAATGCGGGGAATGTAGATAACAGGGGTTTTGAACTTTCTTTGAATGTTGGTGCAATCAGAACATCAGATTTTGACTGGAATATAGGCTTTAATACCTCAAAAGTTACCAATAATGTGCAGCAGTCTGGTGCAATCTCTTTAACAGATTGGAAAACGGCTGTTTCCGGGGGCTTGTATAAGATTGGATATCCGTCATCTGCAATCTGGTCATTCGACTTTGCAGGTTTAGATGCCACTAACGGAAACCCAACCTTTAACGGGTTAAATGTAGCCAGTAACCCGGGTGCTGTTACCGATGTGACCAAAGCAATGGTTTATTCAGGTCAGTTAGATCCTAAGTTTACCGGTGGTTTAACCAATAATTTCAGGTATAAGTCATTTACGCTTAATACCTTTCTCTACATCAGTACAGGCAATGTGAAACGTCTGGCCGAACTTTATCCAACAGCAACCTCAGCAAGTTCTGCGCCATATTCATTCCAGAATCTTTCATCTGAACTGGTTAACAGGTGGCGTCAGCCTGGCGATGAGGCCAATACCATTATTCCTTCGTTACCAACAGCCGGACCACAAGCCAGTACAGGTTTAGTTGTTCCGGGAACCTCTGGTTACGTATATTCGAGAACGCTTTACGATTATTCGAATGCCAGGGTTGTTGATGCAAGTTTTATTAGATTAAGAAATTTAGCACTTGGATACGTTGTTCCAAACAAACAGGTAACCCATTTAGGTTTAAAATCACTCCAGTTAATGGCTTCGGTAACCAATTTATTTTATGTGGCTGATAAGCGATTAAATGGACAAGACCCTGAAGTAACAGGAAACAGTTTACCTATTCCCAGAACCTATTCTTTAACACTAAATGTTGGTTTATAATCTGTAGATCATGAGAAAATATTATAAAATACTAATGCTTATCTGTTTAACAATAAGCGTTGTTTCCTGCAAAAAAAGCTTCCTGGAAGAAAGCAGTCAGGATTTGGTACGCCCTACCACAACAGCGGCACTAAATCAGTTATTGTCTGGCGAAGGTTATGCATTAACTGCCGAATCATTCCTGAACGATTACCTTGATTTATTAACTGACGATATTCAGTCTGATTTCAATGCAAATGCAACGATTGTTGCTGGTTTGAATAAATATGCTCCTGTTTACACCTGGCAGCGCAACATGATTGATAAGCTGATTGATGTTGCTCCAACCTATAGTAATACCTGGTACAATTATTACGCAAGGATAAAAGGTTGTAATGTGATTTTGGATTATGTAGATCGCGTAGATGGACCGCAATCTGAAAAAGATAACCTTCGGGGACAGGCTTTAGCGTTACGATCTTATTATTATCTTATGCTGGTAAATCTTTTCGGTAAACCTTATGTAGGCACGAGTGTACATCCAGAAACAGATTTAGGTGTGCCCCTTATTTTAACAGCCGAAGTCTCTGATTCTCCGGTTGCCAGATCTACTGTTAAAGAAGTTTATATACAAATTGAGAAAGATTTACTGAACTCAGTTCCTTTGCTTGAGGCAAATGGAAGTGGTAACCATATTTATAAATTTAATGCTACGGCGGCAAAATTATTATTATCGAGGGTTTATCTTTATATGGGGAATTGGGATGCCAGTATTAAATATGCGGATGCGGTTATACTGCAAAAACCAACTTTGCAACAATACAATGCCATCACTACACCACTATTTCCAATCGCCTACGGTGTTTCATCCCCAGAAGTGATTTGGGGCTATGGAAGTTCAACAGAATTAACGGGGATGCCATTTGGTTTAGCTGTTGGTGTTGCTGCTAAAGCCGCTTTTTCCATTTCAGATAATTTTTTAAATACCTTTGAAACCGGTGATCTGAGAACTACCTACAGTTTTAGAAGTACAGCTTATCTCACATCAGTAATTGTAAGCTACAAATCGGGCTCCGCGAAGTACTCAACTGCAAATACCAGCATTAGCAATGGTAAAGCATTTAGGACTGCAGAAGCATATCTTAACCGTGCCGAAGCCTATATTCAAAAAGGAATAGCCGGCGATGCTTCAGGAATAGCAAAAGCCCTTGCAGATATCAATCTCTTACGTTCAAACCGGATTAGAACTGCTAATTATTCGCCAATAATGATAACTGATCCGCAGGCTTTGTTTACTTATTACAAAGCAGAACGCCGCCGTGAACTTTGTTTGGAAGATCATCGCTGGTTTGATCTTCGCAGATGGGGCATGCCCGAAATGACGCATACCATCCAGCTTGTTGCTGGCTCGCCTCAAACGGTTACCTTAAGTCAAAACGATAGCCGATATACCTTAGATGTGCCAACTGAGGCATTAAGACGTAATCCGAATTTGATCCAAAATCCATAAACTCAGATTAAAAATGAAAACAATAAAATATTTAGTCTTTACAGCAATACTAAGCTGTGTGCTTTGGGGATGTAAGAAAGAAGAAACGCTCACGCCTTCGCAAATAGATGTACAATATAAGTTGCCGCAGGGTAACCACGATTACGATCCGATATTAGTAGAACTGAACAAAAAGTACGGTACATTTTTCCTATATAAATGGAGTGCTGTAGATTTTGCTTCCAATCCTGTATATCTGGCTAATGGCTTTAATGAAACTTACACTGCAGATATAGCAGATGAAACTTATGTGGGTAAAGCACTTGCGTTTATCCAAAAAAACTGGCTTAACTATTATTCTGATGATTTTTTGAAAAATAACCTTCCATTTAAAGTTTTACTGGGACAGAATTTAAGGATGAAAGCATCTCCAACCACAAAATACACCATTTTATCCAATTATAATCAGATTACCCTCAGCAACTTTTCAGCAGATTTTGATCTGATGACGGATGCACAGAAAAAAACATATGTAAATAATTTGCATACTGAGTTTTTCAACTTCATATTTAACAGAGGTAAACTTGATGTTCCCGCAGAATTTACCACTGTAACAAATTATACCCAAACAGGGGTTACCGCAACTAATTTTTATACCTATGGTTATGTATCCTATTTAGTTTCTTTACAGGATAACAAACCTATAAGAGATTTTCTTTCTTACATCGCTTTAATTACTTCAAAAACTAAAGCAGAGCTTGATGCGACCATCTTAAAACCATCAAATGATACCGCTGGATTGGTTAAAAAGAAATACGATATCATTATCAATTATTATAAAACGAAATACAATATCGATTTGCAGGCCATAGGTAATGCAGGTGTAATTAACTAGTTATGAAAGCGAAAATATTAAGTTTATTGATTTCGGTTGCTGCTGTGTTACCTGCATTTTCTGCTACCATCCATGGCAGTAGGACAGGTGCCAACGAGAAAAGTTCAGGTTTTTTTGTAGAGGCTTTTTCTAAACAGGGAAGAGTGCTTTATAAAAGCTTGAAATTTGATGAGAACGGCAAATTTGTTTTGGAATTCCCTACAAATGAGGCTTTAGTGTATTGGATTGATAATTTCCCGGTATACGTACAGCCCAATGAGCGTCTCGAAATTATCCTGCCCGAACGCAAATCGGGTGCCTTTGTAATAGGAGGGCCTGTCGGACAGAAAGCCGCTACGCCAGGAATGCTTACCGAAACCAACATTAAAC
The DNA here is from genome assembly GCF_056490665.1 of Pedobacter folensis. Classification (NCBI taxonomy): domain Bacteria; kingdom Pseudomonadati; phylum Bacteroidota; class Sphingobacteriia; order Sphingobacteriales; family Sphingobacteriaceae; genus Pedobacter; species Pedobacter folensis. Next base: position 1,331,619 of record NZ_JBWJIF010000001.1, on the reverse strand, counting down.
TGGCAGGAAAACCAACCATCAATAATTTATTGATTAATGAAATTAATGTGGCCTGGGCAAATTTTAGCAAAGAAAAAAAGGGCATCCCAACGACAGCAGAAATTGATCAGGCCTATCAAGCCGAAACAAAGCTAATTTCCAGATCTAAAGATGCAGGGATTAATCAAGTAGCCAGTTTTTATAATGATTTACGCTATCTGGAAGCAAAATTACAATATTTAAGGGCACATCCAACCGAAAAGGTTGACCAACGTTTCTTCGGTATTGCAAACAAGATCTCTTTAAATCATCCAGCGGTTAATTCATTAAAATCTATCGGGCTTAGGTCGCTGGTGTCCAATTTTTACATGTTCTTAAAATTGAGTCAGGGTGCAAATATCAAAGATGAAGATTTAAACGACAATTCATCATTAGGCAAAATGACCTATATACTTAAAAATGTAAGCAACGAACGGATCATCAACGAAGAGCTGAGCCAGAGTATTGTTTATCATCTCTCTATAAAAGGATGGAACCCTGAGTTGGACAAAATTATGGTTGTGGCCATCGAAAAAACAACTGATGAGGCAGCCAAGAAAAATTTGATTTCTTTAAGAGAAAAATACAGTAAGGTTGCTAAAAACACAATGGCGCCTGCTTTTTCTATTCCAGATGCCACAGGCAAAATGATTAGTCTGGCTGATTTTAAAGGAAAAGTAGTGGCGATAGATGTTTGGGCCACCTGGTGCATTCCTTGTATGCATTCGCTTCCATATTTCCTAAAATTCCGCGATAAATATAAAGATAATCCGAATGTAGTGTTTATGTCGATCTCTACCGATAATGCCGAATCCAAAACGAAGTGGCTTGCTTTTTTGAAATCGAAAAATATGAATGGTGTTGATCTGCATGCCGGAGATAAAACTTCATCTGCTTTCGAAAAAGCTTATAACATTACAGGCATACCCAGGTATATCTTAATTGGTAAAGACGGCAAAATTATCGAAGATCATGCTGTACAGGCATCAGAACCTGCTTATGAAACCTTAATTCAAACAGCGCTCCAAGCCAAATAGCTTTAGAGAAAGAACCAAAAATCAATACGAAAATGAAAAAAATAACAAGACTATTCCTGGTCTTATGGCTACCGCTTTGTCTAAATGCACAGCAAAAAGGTGGTTTATCTGCAGCTAAAAAGAAAGACCTGTTTACACATCATCCTCAAAACTGGCACCTGTTATCTTTCGATAAGGATAGTGTTTATGGTACGGAGGTAAACAAAGCTTACGCCGAAATTTTAAAAGGAAAAATCGCTAATAAAGTGCTGGTGGCCGTGATTGATGCCGGTGTTGACATTAACCATGAAGATTTAAAATCAGTAATCTGGACCAATAAAAAAGAGATTCCTGATAATGGAATAGATGATGATCATAATGGCTACATAGATGATATTCATGGATGGAACTTCTTAGGCAGTGCTGATGGAAAAAGGAATATTCAGGTTACGGCCAACGAAAATGACCGTGAATATTTGCGTTTGGTCCGTAAATATGAAAATGTAGATACCACAAAATTAAAAGGGGAAGAGAAAAAATATTTAGAACTTGTTAAACGTAAATCGGATGTATACAGAACGGCATCTTCGATCGGTTTAGCGGAAAAAATGGCTTCTAAATTTGATTCAATCGATCATTATTTTCGTAAAAAGTACCCCAATAAGGTGGTTACTATTCAGACTTTTAACGAAGAAAAACCGGAGTTCGCAAACGATAAAGATTTAGTTTTTGCTTTCGAACTTTTAAAATTAAGAGCTCAGGGAGCGAAATATAGTGTAAGTCAGCCCGCAAATATTTTATATACCATGGGCGATTTTATGATCAGTCAGGCTAAAATTAATTATCAGAATAAATTGGTTGCAGCATCGAAAGATGACCGTGCTTTTGTAATGGAAGACGTTAAGGACGGGCAAAACTGGGGCAATAATCAATTGAGTTTTCAAAGTTCTGATCATGGAACACATGTGGCTGGAATTATCGCTGCAGACCGTACCAATAATTTGGGTATTGAAGGTATTGCCGGTCAGGTAGAAATTATGCCGATCCGTGTAGTGGTGCCAAGTGGCGATGAGTATGACCGGGATGTAGCCAAAGCGATCTATTATGCCGTAGATAACGGAGCACAACTAATCAATATGAGTTTTGGAAAACGTGTTTCACCCTTGAAATACCTGGTTGATGAAGCCATCCGGTACGCAGAAAAAAAGGATGTCGTGATTGTAAGAGGTGGTGGGAATTTTACCGAAGATACTGATCAATTTGTTTTTTATCCTTCACAGTTTTATAACAATGGTAAACAGGCGAAAAATGTAATTACGGTAGGGGCAACCAGTCCATTTGGCGAAATTATGGGTTTCTCTAATTATGGGAAGAAATCGGTAGATCTTTTTGCACCGGGTTTTGATGTGTATTCGACCATGATTGATAATAAGTACTCGGGCATGCATGGTACCAGTATGGCCTCTCCCGTAGTTTGTGGTATTGCAGCATTATTGCGTTCCTATTATCCAAAATTATCAGCTCCGGAGATTAGAAATATTTTAATGAAAACGGTAACCATCGTTCCGGAAGAATGGCAGGGAAAGCAAAAGCTACAGAACATTTCTGTTTCTGGTGGAATCGTTAATGCTTATCAGGCCTTGAAAATGGCCGATCAATCTATTCATTCAACTAAATAACTACCATGAAAAAAATAGTATACATTGTGCTTTTGTTGATTAGTCAACATGCATTTGCACAACAGGAAGCCAATGATGTTCAGATTAAATATGCATTGCAGCAGTGTGGTGAAAATTTAAAGACACATCATATTAAAAATATCCTCGATGCACTCGATCCATCTTTTCGTATTGCCGAATATAGTGACAGGGATGTGTATCCGGTTGTGCCGCAACTCGTAAATCCGGTTATATTAGATACGGTTTATTATGAAACGGTCGTTAAAAAAAATAATAAAATCTACGCAAAACAGGTTGCCGTTCCAAAAACTGGACCGAAAATGATCTCCTGGCTGCGGATGAGCAAGTTTTTAACTTTTGAAAGAATTGGTCATTTCGAGCTGTTAATGGGGCTTGCTGATCCTGTTTTTCAAGAACTGCAACCAGCTAAATTACTGTCGAAAGTAAATGTTAAACGTTCAGCAGGTTTAATGTTTGTAGAAGTAGCCATAGCAGGTAAAAAATACAATTTCCTGTTCGATAGCGGTGCGGGTGCAACAACTATAAATGAAAGTCTGGCCACAAGTTTAAATTTTAAAATCAATCAAAAGGCCATCGATATTAAAACAGCAGGTAAGGGCGGACAATTTAAAACCATCGATTCATTAGCGTTAAATATCGAAGGTGTAAATGTGCGTGGGAAACAAGTTGTTGTTGCCAATTTAAATGCTTTATCGCAGGTAGTAGGCCAGCCAATGGATGGCATTATTGGCTTTGATCTTTTAAAAGATTATCAGGTTGCCGTTAATTTAGACGATAACTTGATGAGTATTTATAATTTCGGCTATTTTGATCAATCAACAGGAAATAAAGTGCCTGTAAAACTGAATGGAAATACAGCCAAATTAGAAGTTACATTAAAAGTGAATGGCATTAATTATCCCAGTATTTTAATGTTTGATACCGGTAATGGTGGCAGTATTTCAGGTAATTATTTTTTAAATACTTATGTAAATGGCCTGGTTGATAAATTGAAAAATAAAAGATCAAGTGCTTCGATGGATTTAACCAATCAGATTAGTAAAGCGCAAATTGGAGGGATTGATGCAATTAGTATTGCAGGCTATAATCTTAACAACCCCGTGGTAACGGTCGATTTGCCAAAAGAACAAAATCCATATGGCTTTAACAGTCATGGTTTGTTGGGCATGTCGCTAATCGGTAAATTCAATATGCTGTTTAATTATAGTTTAAACTATATCCAGTTAAGTCCGAATAAAAATTTCGAAACACCAATTGTACCATTGTATGCACTGGGTTTGGGTTTCCAGAAAGAGGGTGGTAAATTTATTGTTAAAAATGTTGATGAGGACGGGTTGGCTTATCAGGCGGGTTTGAGAAAGGGTGATGAACTGATAAAAGTTAATCAGCTTGTACCCGAATCTGTTGATCAGATTACACAACAATTGAGGGTTTTAGCCAGGAATAAAATTCAACTGGAGATTAACCGGAACCAGCAGAAAATGAAAATAGAATTAAAGAAATTTGTAATATAATCACCTTTAAAAACAAAAGGCTTTCTGATTGCGATCAGAAAGCCTTGTTTCATTGGTGTGTTTTATGATTATTTGATTGCGGCAATTTCTTTTTCAACAGCCACAGTTTCTACAGAACTGATGTTGGTTTTCAAAGCTGCAAATCTATCAATGGTTAATTTTTGCGATTTACCCATTACTAAAGTATGGTTATCAGTAGAACCACTTAATTTTAAATCTGCCTGATCAGAAATTACAGTATATAAACCTTCTGAGCTGGTATTGATTTCGGCATGTGCATTTCCTTTTAAAAAGATCTGAAGATATTTAGTTCTTAGTTTTCCTTCTGTTTTAACAATTGCATTTTCTGAAGCTTCAATTCTGTAAAAATCGTTTACATAAACGGTTAATTTTGCTTTTTCGGTACTGGTAGAAGCGATTTTTAAATTATCACCATCCTGCATTACTTTTGCTGTTCCGGTGTTGTCATCAGTATAAGAAATGCCAGGATTACTCCGCTGGATAATGGTTACTTCTACATTTCCTTTTACAGAAATTCTTTTAAAAGCCGATATTTTTAAAATGGCATCCGGTTCTTTTTCTGTTGCAGAAACACTTGTAGTAAATACTGCCGAAGATAAAACGATTGCTGTTAATGAAGTTGCGATTAGGGTTTTGATTGAGGTTTTCATAATATTTTTATTTAATAAATTAAATGTTAATTAATTGTTATTTAAATGTTTAAGTCTTTTTGTTGTAGTTTTGTAGATAAGACGCAATGAAATGAAAAACGTTGCAGGCCATGTTGCGTTTTTATACAATCGATAGGTAATACTCGACGAACAGGCATTAATTCAAGACGAAAACCTGCAACATTTACTAACCAATTGTAAAATATTTTAAGATTTATTATTGGATTAGTCTTTTTCTTTATCTTTAGTGAGAATTTAGTCTGTTTATTTATGAAGAAAAAGGTTGTACTTGTTCAGGATAATAAAGATATCCTCGATATAATGGACCAGGTATTGGAAGAGGAAGGCTTTGATGTTACGGCATCATTGACAACCGAGCCGATAGATAAAATAGATGAAATTGAACCCGATGTAGTGATTGTAGATGATCACATCAAGGGAAAAAAGAAAGGATCAGAGGTGATTAAAGAACTTAAATCTGACCCTGAAACCGAAGATGTATCGGCCGTGCTAACCTCAACATCAAATAACTTACCACAACAGGCCGAAGATTGCAAAGCTGATGACTATATCGAAAAACCATTTGATATCGATCATATGGTTGAAGTGGTAAAGAAAAATTCATAATTTTAAATAGAATTGTTTAGTTTTATTATCCCAAGAAATAATAAAAAGACAAGTTTTATGAAAAAAAATATCCTTTATCTTTCATTGGTAATCTTATTCTTTTTTACCATTTCCTGCGGGAAACAAATTGGGAAATGGGACGATAATATAAAATTATCTCAGAAAACAGCCATTCTTAATTCCAGTAAAAATTCAATCACAATAACGTCCGAATCTACAGGTTGGTGGTTAAATGGTATTACCTATAACAATGCAATAGTTGATGTAAAAAACATCAAAGAAACTGATTTGAATTTTGTTGTAAATCACACTGATTTTCAGGTTGAGCGAAAAGATGGAAACAAAATCATTATTATCATGAATCAGAATACAACAAATGCTGATAGACTCTTGTTTATAGCGTTGCAAAATGGAAATTATTTTGATGGATTAACAATAACCCAATCAAAATAAACTGAATATCCCCTCATTATAGTTTATCTATTCAATGTTGGTTTATAAGTATCTGTTTTAACCGTTGCCTTTAATTCATGTAATATCGTATACAGGCCAAAATTAGTCCGGTTAACATAAATAAAATGTTTTACGCCCCGTGCCTGCTTAAATTCCGGCATTTTCGAAATCTTTTCACCATACCTATACAGTTGCTCAAAAAAGTCAGGTTTACTAAAATCGAAAGATTTACTGGTATAAGGCTTGGCAAACAGGCTGATCATCTCTCTATACGATTGATGATAAAACTCAACCTGCTCAGGAGAATCGTCTGCATGAATCATGTCCAGTTTTCTAAAAGCATCTATCGTTTTATTTTTATCATGAATTACATCGGTAGAAATTAAAGAGAAAAACGGGTAATAAAAATCATCAGGCATTTCCTTAATACAGCCAAAATCAATTACGCCCAAATTTTCGTCAGGGGTAATCATAAAATTTCCCGGATGTGGATCGGCATGTACCGCCCTGAGTTCGTGCTGTTGAAAGTTGTAGAAATCCCACAGCGCCTGACCGATTTTATTTCGCAGCGCTTGAGAAGGATTGGTTTGTAAAAACTCTTTTAAATGTAAGCCATCAATCCAGTCCATGGTAATGATCCGCTTTCCAGATAATTCGGGATAATATTTCGGAAAAACCACATGAGAGAGGTTTTTACAGGCTTCAGAAAATTCTATTGAACGCCTAACTTCCAGTTCGTAATCTGTTTCTTCGAGCAAACGTTCTTCAACTTCTTTAATATAGATATTCAATTCCCTTTCCGACATGCCCAATAAACGGAAAGCGAAAGGTTTTACCAGTTTTAAATCAGAAGAAATGCTATCACCTACACCTGGATATTGAATTTTAATGGCCAGTTTTTTACCATTAAGCGTTGCCTGATGTACCTGTCCGATAGAAGCTGCATTGCTGGAGCTTAAGTTAAAGCTATCGAAAATGTTTTCAGGTGTTTTACCGAAATTCTTGGTGAAAGTCCGGACAATTAATGGACCCGAAAGGGGCGGGGCATTGTATTGCGACTGGGTAAATTTATCTACATATGATTTTGGCAGGATATTTTTATCCATGCTCAGCATCTGTGCAATTTTTAAGGCGCTTCCCTTTAATTCGCTCAGCGATTTATAAATGTCGGTGGCATTATCTTCGTTTAGCTGCTCGCGGTCCATTTCAGGGTTAAACAGTTTTTTGGAGTAATGTTTAATATAATTGCCCCCAATCTGAATACCGGTTTTAACAAACTTTGCCGAACGCTCTACCTTGGTAGTTGGAATACTTTTTTGTGTCTTCATCTGGTATTTAAAACCTCATCTTATCTGCAAACTTCCCATTTCTGGATAAAAACTTTCCATATTCCAATAAATTATCAATTGGCGAATGCTGAAAAAGATCAAAAGTGACATTGATGCCTTTTTCAATGGCTTCGTCGCTTTTTTCAAAACCTTCACTATCATCGTTGATCCAGAAATTAACAATAAAGGCAAACTGAATCCATAAAGCATCTTTATAACGCTTGCTTAGAAAACGACGTTCAGCAAGTTCGCCACTATCTAAACCTTCTTCAATGATTTCCTGAGCAAAGTTTTCGAAAATGGGTTTTACGCCAGCCAGAACATCAGGGGTAGAAAATTTACCATGGTGATTCTTTAAACTGTAAATCACAAAACTCCGTTCGTTTTTCAGGTTTTCCAGGTAACTGTAAAAGAAAGAAAGCATTTTTTCCCTGGAAGTATACTGGGGCCAAACTTCCTGTTCTTTGATTTTGCTAATGGTTTCGAAAGTAAGTTCGAACCAGATTGTTTTTTCTATGCTTTCGAAAGAAGAGAAAAACTGATAAAAATCAGCCTCAGTAATTTTTAGCTTCTTCACAAAAATATAAACCGATTTTGGTTTTTCATCGTTGGTTAAAACATAATCTAGATATGCTTTTCTAATTTGCTGAGCAGTTGCCATATAGCTGTTTTTTACAAGTATAACGTTTAATTTATAGGCTTGTTTTTACTGCTGCTTTTTTGTTGATCATGAAATTGTAATAATAGCTTTCAAAATATTTGAAAGTAGTTTTGTGGCTAATTAATTTAGTTTATAAAAGTTTTAATGTGGATAATTTTTTATAATAAAACTAAAATAATTAGTATTTTTGTTACTGATTATTCCTTATAAGTAAAAAAAGCAACATGATCCAGTTAAACGATTTTTTGTATGGCAAAATGGAACTGCCGGCGGTATTTTCTGATCTGTTAAATACGGATGCTTTAAAAAGGTTAGGCGGGATCCATCAAAGCGGGGCTATATTTTTGGTCAACCCGGATATCTGCCATTCGCGACTGGAGCATGCCATTGGCGTAACCATGTTGATCAGGATGTTAGGTGGCTCAGAACTGGAACAAATTGCCGGCTTGCTGCATGATATTTCGCATACTGCTTTTTCTCATGTGGGAGATTATGTTTTCGACAATACAGATGAAGATTATCATGAAAAGGTTTTTGCAGAAGTTTTATGTAAATCGGAAGTGCCTGATGTACTGTTAAATTATGGATACAATGTTAACCAGATTTTGTACGGTACTTTTGATATTTTAGAACAACCCTTACCAGCGCTCTGTGCCGATCGTTTGGATTATACTTTACGGGATGGGGTTCATGGTGGAATAATTTCCCGTCAGCGTGCCCGCGAATTTTTGACTTCCATTGTTTTGAAGGATGGAAAAATAGCCGTAAATGTAGAAACTGAGGTGCTTTGGATCAATGAAGCTTTCGAGAAGCTCAATAATGATATGTTTAAATTACCACTTCATTTATATGCCAATGGCAAAATGGCCGAACTGATTAAGAAATTTCTGAATAAAGGGATATTGGTTGAAAGTGATCTGTTTAAAACAGATACCATGCTGCTAAACAAAATCAGAACTTCTTATGAAGGATACGAAGCCATTAAGTCGATCAAACAATTAAAAGGTTTTGCCGAATTTATGCGCCATGGCGCGGTCCCTAAAATCAAAAAAAGGACTTTAAATGCCTTGCTAGTCTAGGGTTAGGCGCTTGGCGTTTGGTGTAAACTATCCTATCGTTAGTCCGAAGGCTTAAGTCTGTAGTTTTGTCAATTCGCCGATTTAAACAATTAACCGATTAACCCAATCACTAACAATCCATTTCATAAGAATTAACGTATATTGTGAAAAATATAAAGATATGTCTGCAATAGAAATTATTTTAATAGGAGTGGTTATCCTGCTTATTTTTGGTGGTAAAAAAATACCGGAATTGATGAGGGGAATTGGGAGAAGTGTGAAAGAATTTAAGGATGCCAAAGATGAACCTCCTGTTAAATAATCGTACTGAACCAAACTTTCTGTTAGCGGCACTGTTTTATCTAAAATAAACGCCAACATGGAAAATAAAAAAGAAGATCTGGCTAAATCAAAATCTGATTTTACAGCAGAAAATGCAAAACATCCTGAAAAGGGATTAAATGATTGGAACGACCGCTTAGACGAAAATCTGGAACCTGAAGATCATAACGATAGTGTTGCAGATGAGAAAGCTAAAGATTTCTCTGCAAAATACGGTAGCGGCGATCAGTCCGATCAAGGCAATAACTGAATATTTATCTTATAGCCACTTTTAATAAGGTGGCTTTTTTGTTTTACATGATATTCCTTTTTCTAACTCATTACTTTCGCATCTGAAACTTTTTTACACTACTCATTCAGTTTATTACACGAAAGGCCGTTTTTCTACTTAAAAATTGTTAAAATTCTAATAATTGTTTTTTCTTGTGATTTGATTAATAGTATATTGCATATCTAATCAAACAAACATGTATAACGTTTTCAAACTAAACTGATAGGTAATGAGCAGGCATTGGTTATTGGTTTTGTTTTTCTTGCTTTTTGCAAGGTCCTTGTCTTTTGCTCAAAACACATCAAATAAGGGAAAAGATTTTTATGTTCCTTATGCAGGGCATATTGATGGAGATAGGTCAAGGTTAACCTTGTTTTTATCTGCAGATCAGGCTACCGAATATGAAGTTTATGTTGGTAATACTTTAGTTTCTCCGGCAGGTGCAACCATACCTGCAAATACCTGTTTGCCATTTGTAATCAATCCCAATACTTACGCGGTGTTGATGGGCAGCTCCAATTTAATAGAACCCAATAAAGCCATTCATGTGGTTACAACGAAGGCCATATCATTGTATAGTATTATTTCCAATAATGCCCGTACGGGTGGTACCTTAGTCTTGCCAACCAATACGCTGGGACAAGAGTATTATGCCTTTAGTTATGAAAATCATGGAAATCAACAGGGTTTTTCGCAATTTACAATTGTAGCAACAGTTGATAATACTGATGTAGAAATTACGCCTAAACAAAACGAAAGATACGGAGGAAGAAACGCTGATGCCACTTTTACCATTAAGTTAAATAGAGGCGATGTTTATCAGTATCAATCAGTTGGTGATTTAACCGGGAGCCACATCAAAGCCTTAAACTGTAATCCTATAGCCGTATTTACAGGTAATACCTGGGCAGCTTTTTGTAATGAAGGTAATAGTCGTAATCCAGCTGGGGGAGATAACCTGTACCAACAGGTTTTTCCGGTTTCTGCATGGGGAAAGAATTTTGTAACCGCACCTTTTTATAACACCCTTCATGGTAATACCGATATTATGAGGGTTATTGTAGCTGATGACAATACAGTTTTAACCGTAAATGGGAGCACCACTAATGCCAATGGAACTCCGCTTTCTAATCCTTACAATAAAGGAGCAGTGGTTACCTTTTTTACTACTTCAGCAAATGTAATTTCAGGTTCGAAACCAATTGCGGTGGCACAATACCAAACTTCGCAAACTTGCAACCTAAACAATGGAACCAATACCAACCAATATCAATTTCCTGGCGATCCTGAAATAACAGTACTTAACCCGGTTGAACAAACGCTAAATAATATTACGGTTTTCTCTGATTTGGGATCGGTAGGCGTTCCTACCCAGATCACGAGGTACTATCTTAATGTAATTATTAAAACAGCAGATATAGCTTCATTTAGGCTGGATGGTAACCCGGTGAATAATTTTACCACTATTGATAACACTTTTAGTTATGCTGTAATTGACGTGACCAATACACAACCCCAGCACAGGTTATCTGCGGCAGGTGGTTTTTCGGCAATTTCATATGGTTACGGAGCAGTAGAGTCTTATGCTTATTTAGCCGGGGCAAATATTCAGAATTTTACTTTTCAGCCTACCAGTGCGGTTACGGGACAACCTATTAGCAGCGGTTGCTTAGGAGAACCCATTAGTTTAACGATAAATTTACCTTACCAGGCCACTAAAATAGATTGGGAGATTGAGGGCGCAGCACGTTTTACCGATGATAACCCCGTGGCAATAAACACCTTTACCAGGCCAAATGACAACAATACATACTACACCTACAAGTATCCTAACGACCTGAATTATCCAAATCCTGGTGATTATCAGTTTAAAGTAATTGCAACTAAACCAAATGCCGATAATTGTGGTAATACTGAAGAATTGATTATCGATTTTTCGGTTGATAATCAGCCTACAGCGGCATTTGAATTACCGGCTACGGGTTGCCAGTCTACTGGTGTTCAGTTTACGGATAAAAGTGAATCCAATTCAAATTCGCGAAGTATTACACAGTGGTTATGGGATTTTGGTGATGGGAAAACATCTCCTGAGCAGAACCCTGTTCATATTTATGATCGTCCGGGGACTTATAATGTGGTTTTAACGGCTACGACAGATTCTAAATGTTCAGAAACATCTTCGGCATTTCCAATTGTGATTAATCCTCAACCCATATCCGATTTTGATGTGAAAGGTTTATGTGTGGGCAAACCGATTATTTTAACTGAAAAATCGACGATTGAAAGCCCGGGCACTATCGTGAAATGGACCTGGGATTTTGGTGATGGAAGTACGGCTTCAACTGAACAGCATCCCGTTCACCAATACAGTGCTATTGGGTCTTATACCATTACTTTAATAACGGAAAGCGATAAAGGATGTGTGAGTGTATTGAAAAGCAAAATGGTAACTGTCATTGATCCGCAATCGGCTGATTTCGAGCTTCCTGATTTTTGTTTAGCAGATGGAGTAGCCAGGTTTAAAAATATTTCCAAAAATGCAGATGGAACTACAACAGGCTTAACTTTTGAGTGGAAGTACACTGACAATAACAATAATGTAATCGCCACAACCACAGGAGTAGATGGTGCTTTTACGCCTGCAGCCACGGGTAATTATAATGTGATTCTGACAGTGAAAAATCAGGATGGATGTGAGGCATTCGTTTCAAAACCATTTACGGTAAATGGTGATGTTAAAGCAGCAGATTTTGAAATTTTGAACGATCATAGCTGTGTGAGTGAAGATATCATGATTAAAAATACATCCACCGTATTTACAGGTAACATCACAAAGATTGAGATTTACAGAGATTTTGGCAGAGAAACTTCTATTTATAAAACCATCCCTTATCCGGGTAATAACGAAGTTTTTGTGATAAAGTATGATACTTTTGGCGGCACCACTGACCGAACTTTTAACATCAGGCTTGTTGCTTATTCCGGAGAAAACTGTTCTAAATTTTTAGATCAAACGCTTACCTTAAAACCCGTTCCGCAATTGGTGTTTGATGATATGGCTCCGGTTTGCGAGGCCGACGGAACCGTTTTAATTACGCAGGCGAAACAGAAAGCTGGGGAAGAAATGAATGGAGGACCAGGCGTATATAGTGGCGATGGCATAAAAGAATATGGTACCTTTAATCCGAAAATTGCCGGACTTGGGCCACACCTCATCACTTATACTTTTACAGGTGATAATGGTTGTCCAAGCTCCATAACCAATACAATCGAAGTGTATAAATCGCCCGTTGCTAATGCAGGTACATTGGTTTACATTTTAGCAGGTGGACAGATCGAAATCCCTGCCACTGCTGAAGGTACTAACCTGAAGTATAAATGGTCACCTGCAACAGGTTTGAACAAAACGGATGTATTAAATCCCATTGCCTCCCCAGATAGCGATACAGAATATACGCTTACAGCAACCACACAGCCTGATGGCTGCGCCACAACATCGAAAGTTTTGGTTAAAGTTTTGCAAGTATTAAATCCACCCAATACCTTTACACCAAATGGCGATAATGTAAATGATACCTGGATTATTAAATATTTAGAATCTTACCCAAATGCAACTGTCGAAATTTTTAACAGAAATGGGAATAAGGTATTTTTTAGCAATGGATATAAAATTCCTTTTGATGGGAATTACCAAAATGAACCACTTCCGGTAGGTGTTTATTATTATGTCATCAACCCCCGTAACGGAAGAAAAACAATAACAGGACCGCTCACTATAATCAGATAAATTGAAAAAACTCATCGTCATATTTGCTCTTTTTGCAACATTTAAGGTTTGTGCACAACAAAAGCCACAGTATACCCAATACATTTTTAATCAGTATCTGCTAAATCCGGCGCTTTCAGGAATTGAAAATTACCTTGATTTTAAAGCTGGCTACCGTAAACAATGGTCGGGTATTACCGATGCACCTCAAACTTCATTTGTATCTGCACACTGGGCCTTAGGCGATAATCAATTATGGAGTAATGCGTTAACCTCTTTCCCTGAGCAAACCGGTAATCCGATGGACCGTAATTATATGCAAAACTACATGTCATCACCATCGCACCATGGCATGGGCGTAACCGCCGTTTTAGATAAAACCGGTCCGATAAAAAGATTGGATGCAAATGTCACTTATGCTTATCATCTGCAGCTCAGTAATAATTTTAATCTTTCGGCAGGTGTTGCAGCGGGGATTTCGAGTATTTCTTTAGATGTGAATGCACTTACTTTCGATACACCGATAGATCCGATTATGAACAGGGCATTAATAAATCAGGTAAAGCCCGATCTGAGTATTGGTTTATGGTTATATGGTGCCAGGATGTTTGCAGGTTTATCTGTACAGCAAATTTTGCCGCAGAAATTAAGTTTCACAGGTGATAACAGCTATAATTTGGGTAAAGAAGCGCCACATTATTTTGCCACTGCAGGATATAAATTTTTCGTTGATGATGAGATTGCTGCAGTGCCATCGGTAATGGTAAAGTATGTTTCGCCTGCACCTGTTTCTGTTGATGTCAACCTTAAACTCGCTTTTAAAGATAAAATCTGGTTGGGTGGAAGTTACCGTAAAGACGACTCCTTTGCCGCAATGGCAGGCTTTAACATTGGTAAAATGGTCAATTTAACCTACTCGTACGATTTTACAACATCGGAGTTAAATCAGGTAAGTAATGGCAGCCACGAAATTGTACTGGGCTTATTGTTGAACAATATCTACAAAGTACCATCGTATATTAAAATGTGGTAGTTTTCAGTGGGCGATAGGCCGAAAACTTATTCATCGCCCTTGTTTGTAACGAGGATGGAGGAGAAAGGCGATTTTATCGCTGTATTCACAGCTTATATTTGGAGCGCAGGGCCTGTACAAATTAATAAATGTCCTCCCGTTTTACGCTTTTACGCTTCGCTTCGTCATACCTCTTCGCTGCAGGGTAACGCTGCAACCGGGGCTAAATGGCCAGGGCAGTTTTTCATTTCTGAGGTTGCAGGGTGCGCAAAAATTTGTGCTTAAGCTTGATTGGAATAGAAAGCGGGACTGAAGCTGCCAAGCGTAGTGAACTTTTTCATTTCCCAGTCACAACAATAGAAAACTTCTGTTTGGCAATGCTAATTTACGGCTAACTTAAAACTGATAACTGTCAACTACCAACTGAAAACTGATCTAAAGTTCTTTCCTAAGCCTTGCTACCGGAATATTCATCTGCTCGCGATATTTCGCCACAGTTCTTCTGGCAATGTTATAACCTCTTTCTTTTAAAATTTCGGTTAATTTCTCATCTGCCAATGGCTTGCGTTTATCTTCGTTGCCGATACAGTCTTCCAATATTTTTTTAACCTCCTTATTCGAAACTTCTTCACCGTTTTCGGTTTGGATCGCTTCTGAGAAGAAAGATTTTAATAAGAAAGTGCCAAATTCAGTTTGTACATATTTAGAGTTTGCTACCCTCGATACGGTTGAAATATCCATATCAATTTTATCGGCAATATCTTTTAAGATCATCGGGCGCATTTTCCGCTCGTCGGCCGTTAAAAAATATTCATATTGATAGTGCATGATGGCGTTCATAGTCTTTAACAAAGTTTGCTGCCTTTGTTTAATGGCATCGATGAACCACCTTGCCGAATCGAGCTTCTGTTTTACAAACTGAACTGCTTCTTTCAGCTTTTTATCTTTTGATGAGGCTTTGTCGTAATGCTCAAACATCTCCTGGTAAGATCTGCTTACCTTTAATTCAGGTGCATTTTTCGAATTTAAGGTCAAAATTAACACGCCATCATTATTACTGATGTGGAAATCAGGAATAATCTGCATTTGTTTAGTCGTAACCTGATTCGCGTCACCTGGTTTTGGGTTTAAACGCAAAATTTCGTTTACAACCTCTTTAAGTTCTTCGCTATCTAAACCTAAACTTTTTTCTAATTTATCGTAATGTTTACGGGTAAACTCATCCAGATAGTTTTCGACAACATTCATTGCTTTAACTATAATCGGATTATTCGGATCTTTCCTTTTTAACTGGATCAATAAACATTCTTTCAGGTCTCTTGCACCAATGCCTGGAGGGTCGAAACTTTGGATCAGTTTTAACATTTCCAGTACATCTTCTTCCTCAACCATTACGTTTTGAGAAAAAGCAAGATCATCGATCATAGAGCCTAACGGACGGCGTAAATAACCATCATCATCTAAACTGCCTATAATTTGCTTGCCAATAATAAAATCCTGATCGGAGAGGGGAATAAGGTCTAATTGTTCCTGTAAACTTTCAAAAAAAGTACTTTCAATGGCGATAGGGGTTTCTTTTTTCTCCTCATCGTCGTCGCCATTATTGTAGTTGGTACTATAATCATTGGCCGAATCATCCTGTAAATAATCATCTACATTAAATTCATCCATGCTGGTATCTTCTGATGATTGTTCGTAATCTTCCGGCCCGTCATTTAAATCATCGTATTCGCTTTTTGGCTCATCCTGAGTCATTAAACTCGGATCTTCAAGCGCTGGATTTTCTTCAAGTTCTTCTTTTACACGGGTATCTAATGCAACGGTTGGCACCTGCAACAGTTTAATAAACTGTATTTGTTGTGGTGATAACTTTTGTAATAATTTTTGTTGTAAGTGTTGCTTTAGCATAGTAAATATAAAAGAATGGGGCAAAAATAAACAATAGATTTCAGATATTCTGCTGATTTGACCTAAATGCTATCGATATGTCCGGTTTTAAAATTATTTGCTAAACATTTGTATTGAGTTTAATGTTTGCTACTTTAGTAAATAAAAAACTAAAACTTAATGAAATATGGGCATTGTAAAAGAATTTAAGGAATTCGCAGTTAAGGGAAATGTACTTGACTTGGCTGTCGGTGTAATCATTGGTGCTGCATTCGGCAAAATTGTTAGCTCTTTGGTTGAAGATATAATTACGCCAGCGGTTTTGGGTCCGGCATTAAAAGCAGCAGGGCTGGAAGATTTAAGCAAGCTTACTATTGCAGGTACAGCAATAAAATACGGTAATTTCCTTTCGCAGGTCATCACCTTTATTATTGTTGCATTTGTTCTTTTCCTGATCATCAAAGGTGCCAATAACCTGAAGAAAAAAGAAGCTGTTGCGCCAACTGTTGCCCCTGTGCCTACAAAAGAAGAAGTGCTGTTAACAGAAATCAGAGATTTATTAAAAGCAAAAGCATAACATACAATAGCCGTCCCGATGTCAAATTGGGGCGGCTTTTTTTTAATAACTCCTTTTTACTGTTGGATCGGTTATGATGACGTAATCGCCAAGATTTTTAAATTTTTCCCAGTTGGGATTGGTAAAACTTTCATCAGAAAATGATGAAATATTTAAGATTTTTAATTTTGGATTAGATTGAGCCAGTTTGGCTAATGTTCCCAGCTTTTCATCGCTATGGAAACGTCCGTTAAGCTGAAACACCTTCATCCCCCTGTTTGCCTTAACAAACTTATTGATAGACCAGGCCATGGTGGCATCCCATAAATTTTGTGTCTGGTAAATCTTCATCGGGCCCATACTGTGGCCACCCAAAGTTTCTGTGAATTTTTCATAATATCTACCCCGGGCCGTATCAA
The DNA here is from genome assembly GCF_056490665.1 of Pedobacter folensis. Classification (NCBI taxonomy): domain Bacteria; kingdom Pseudomonadati; phylum Bacteroidota; class Sphingobacteriia; order Sphingobacteriales; family Sphingobacteriaceae; genus Pedobacter; species Pedobacter folensis. The sequence goes on along the minus strand of NZ_JBWJIF010000001.1, from coordinate 1,314,320 downwards.
TAGGTAAAGGTGGTAAAAAATTGAATGATGTTTTGGGGAAATTTTCTAAAACTTTAAGTCCGCCCATCGTAACGGCATTGCTATAACGCGTTGCCGCATTTGCCGCAATAACTTTTAACTTATTTTGTTTGGCGTATTCTATTAAAGGTTTATAATCTTTGTAATTTCCCCAGGCCCTGCCTTCTTTAATAAAGTTCTTTTCCGAGATTAAGCCTGCTAAGTATTCGTCTACTTCAGGTTGTACGTCGGTATGGAACATTTCTAAAGACAGTGCCGTTTTCAACGGATATTTTGAATGGAGTTTTTTAAAAAGAGCCGCTTCCAGGTAGTGCCCTACAGAATCGTTGTGGTCTTCGCCAAAGAATAAAACATCTGCCTGGTCCATGTCAGCAACAATGTCATCTATGGATATGGATTTCTGTTTTTTTACATCGTAAATCTTGTAATGGCTACTTATTTCCTGTGCATATAAGCCGGTAGAAATAGTAAGAACAAACATTAATAGGGAAAATTTCATGCCATCAAAATAACAAAATAATTTTCACCGATAAAATAAGGGCACTTACCGCCCTTTACCGAGTTTTTGCAAGTCAGGCCTGTTATGGTCGGGTGCTTATCAATACTTTTGGGTATTAAATATGAACACAAATGGAAAATATTAATAATAACGATAACAACCAGCTCAAAAACTCAGGAAGGGTTTGGAGCGGTTTCATCATAGTCATCATCGGATTTGCATTTCTATTGAATAATATGGGACTAAACATTCCACGATGGATATTCAGCTGGTCTAATTTTTTAATTGTACTTGGTGTATTTATCGGCGTTCGTCGTAACTTTAAAGGAATAGCCTGGCTGATCCTGATTTTGATCGGTACATACAATACCTTAGATAATATACCTGGTCTGGATTTAAATCTATCCAAATATGCTTTAGGTATTGGTTTGGTTATCGTGGGTGGCTTTCTAATCTTCAGGCCAAAGGATGTTTGGGGGTTTAAGAAAAAACGTAAAGATAAGCACAATACGGATTTTGATTTTGATGAAACGACCGATAAGAAAACCGCAAATAATAATGATGTTATAGAGGTGGTAGCCGTTTTCGGGGGCAGTAACCAAACCGTTTACTCTAAAAATTTTCAGGGTGGCGATATTACCGCGGTGTTTGGAGGAGCAGATATTGTAATGACTCAGGCTGATTTTCCTGAAACCGCATCGCTTGATGTAACAGCAGTTTTTGGAGGCATTAAATTAATTGTACCCCAAAACTGGGCAATAAAATCGAACGTAACGGCATTATTTGGTAGTGTTGAAGATAAAAGATCGCATGTAATGCCGGTAGCAGAGATGAAAAAAACATTGATTTTAGATGGGACGGCCTTATTTGGAGGCATCGAAATTAAAAGTTTCTAAACATTTATGATAAAACATCGCCTATGAAATGGTTTGCAGTAAATTGTATCTATCAGGTAATTTGTGGTGAGGGAAAACATACACCCCAGTTTAATGAACAAACGCGTTTAATCCAAGCAGATGGGATTGCGCAGGCTTTAGATAAAGCTAAATTGAATGCTGTACATTTTAATCCTCCTTTTAATAATTGTAACGGTGATAAAGTAGTATGGAAGTTTATAGGTGTAGGCGGAATATCGGCAGTCGAAGAACTTGCTGATGGTGTAGAAGTAAGTTCGAGGATTGTTGAGCCTAAATCGGTTACACAATACCTGGAAAAGCTGGAGCACCGCAATAAATCATTAACTAATCAAAACCATTTTGACAACTAGACCCTTATCCGTTCCGCAAATACAGAAAATCTCGCTTACCATTGCAATAGTGTGGACGGTATTGTGTGGTGTCGGATTGCATTATGTAGTTAATTTTTCCTGGTGGATATCGATAACCGATAGCTTAACCAATAACTTTTTGCTGGCTTTGGCTTGCATTGGTATTAGTAATATGCTTGGGTATTACCAGCCGAAAAATGAGCGGATACTGTATGTGCTGATCATCACACTTGTACTTACTTTTGTAATTATTTATGCATCAAAATATGTGGTGCTCTATATTTTTTCCGATTATAAAGAGTACAAGGATTTCTACAATTTTTCTTTTGCCTTCAGGGGTTTAATTTCTTTTATGTGTTTAGCCTGGTGTGCCCTAGCCAATATTTTATGGTATAGGTTAGAAGAACAGTCAGAAACACACGAAAGACTATCAGCAGCCAAAAGTTTGGCTAAAGAGGCCGAGTTAAATAAATTAAGGCATCAATTACAGCCGCATTTTCTTTTTAACAGCTTAAATTCGGTATTTGCACTAACCATGGTTAATCCGAAAGAGGCTGGAGTAATGATTACAAAATTAGCTTCTTTTCTTCGCGGTACCCTAAAACGCGATGATGAGTTATGGGTTTCGGTAGAGGAAGAAATGGAATACATCCAGTTGTACCTCGATATCGAAAAGGTAAGGTTCAGCCACAGGTTAAACATCGAGGTTAATGTTGCCGATGATACCTTAAATCTTTGTTTACCAGGTACATTGTTGCAGCCCATTGTAGAAAATGCCATTAAATTCGGACTTTATAACACTTCGGCAGGTATAACAATTAAAATAGATGTTACTGTTGAATATAATATTTTGCAATTACGTGTACAAAATCCTTTTGATCCGGAAATGAAGGCTGCCGGGGGAACCGGATTTGGTTTAAGTGCCATTAAACGCAGGTTATATCTGTTATTTGCGAATACCCACCTGTTAGAAACCGATATTGAGGCAAATAATTTATATATTACCACCCTAAAAATTCCACAAAAAAATGATCAGAACAATACTAATTGACGATGAGCCTTTAGCAAGAGATATTGTAAAATATTACCTTTCAGATCATGCAGAAATAGAAATTGTAGCCGAATGTGGTGATGGGTTTGAAGGTTTAAAAGCCATTACTTTGCATAAACCCGATTTAATTTTTCTGGATATACAGATGCCTAAAATCAGCGGTTTCGAAATGCTCGAGCTGGTTGAAGATAAACCTGCCGTAATTTTTACCACGGCTTTTGATGAATATGCCATTAAAGCTTTTGAGGTTAATGCGGTAGATTATTTGCTTAAACCCATTGATAAATCGCGCTTCGATGCAGCCCTTAAAAAATTACCGAACAAATTAAACCAAAAAGAAAATACCGAGGCTGTTTTGGATGCGGCAGCTTTAAGTCCTGCCCAAAATAATAGGGTAGTGGTTAAAAAAGATGGTGTAATTAAAATTATCCCGGTTGCTGATATTAACTATTTAGAGGCCGATGATGATTATGTGAAATTAAGTACCACTGATGGTGCTTTCTATAAGAACAAAACCATGGCTTATTTCGAACAAACGCTCGATGTCAGCCAATTTATCCGCATACACAGGTCGTACATCATTAATCTGGCACAGGTAACCAAAATTGAGCTAAAAGAGAAAGATAGTTATGTGGTACTGTTAAAGTCTGATATCTGGCTGCCAGTGAGTAAAACGGGTTACGTGAAACTGAAGGCCGCACTAGGCTTGTAAATTGCCCTTTGATTGAATCTATCGGTCGATGTTTCACCGACAGAAATAAACCGTTTTTATTTGGAAAGCAATTGAGTGCTGAAGTTATTGTTAGTCCTGCTTTTCGTTATTCCCGATGAAGAATCGGGATCACTCCAATCAGGTTTATTTCACATCTGCTGTGCTGCTATTAATGGTTTGCGCCTTTCTAGCGCCTTATACTAATAACAAGGGATATAGTTACAGGTTGCCAATTTCGTTCCATAGGAACGAATCATTGGTAGAAAAAATGCCATATGCATATTTTCGTTCCGTAGGAACGTTTGATGAAATAAATAACACAGGTAATCGTGTGAAAGGAGAACATTAGCCCGTCCCATCGTGTAGACCCATATTTTGATTTGGGTTTTTATGCATTTTGCTAACCAACATTAATAAAGTTCAGGTTTTGCCGAAGAACGTCGTCAATCCCAAGTGGCAGAAAAATCAAAAAAACAGTTACAGAATAGAACAAATAGCACTACCAAACCTTAAACGCAGTGGTTTTGTGTTCAATAATCATGATTCCCAACTTTTAAAAGATATTGAACACAAACCCCGAAGGGCTCAATCAGACAAAGAAAATAAAAACAAATCCTGATTAAACGAAGTGCCGCTGTTTTTTTGATAAGCCTGGGGCAGTGAGAAGCCACCTGCCGGATTGACAAAGCGCTTTGGGTACTTTGGCGCTCCAAAATGCGCCAGCATTCTTGAGCACAAATAAAACACCATGATCTGCGAAAAACTACCATGCCCCCGCGGCAGAGAGCGGAAAAAATAATAATATTTGTTACCACAAAATAGTTTTTTAAAGACAAGGAGCTCTTAATAGCAGGAAAGATGCTGATACCGAAGCTTCAGGACACAGGACGATCGCCTTTGGAACATGTCAAGAAAATACAGGCTAACAAAGATGTTTCCACACGATAGGTCCCATCAGGACGAATCATAGGTTGTAGACGCGTTTGATAAAACAATAAAACGTACAATAAGATATTTATAAATGCCTCTAAGGCATCTTTTTCAAAAGAATTATTACATTTGCATTTAAATAGAAAAAATAATAATTAATCACTCTTGCATTTGTAGAGAAATCGCTTTATATTTGCACCTCTTAATTTTACAATAGATAATATACAGTCATGAAAAGAACATACCAACCTTCGCAAAGAAAGAGAAGAAACAAACACGGCTTCCGCGAAAGAATGGCAACAGCTAACGGCAGACGAGTATTAGCATCACGTCGTGCTAAAGGAAGAAAAAGATTAACAGTTTCTGACGAACGCAAGCATAAAGCATAATTTTTGATTGCTTTTCCGTTAATTCGGGATTGGCAGATCAAAATCTGCAGTTATCAATCAAAAATATATGTACACATTCAGGAAAGAAGAACGGTTATGCAGCAGGAAACATTTAGACCTGTTGTTTAAAAACGGTTCTTCTTTTTTATTATACCCTTTTCGGATTTCTTATCTTTTTGTCGATCAACCGGCTGATGTACAAGCGCAGGTGGTAATCAACGTTCCTAAAAAAAGATATAAACGGGCAGTAGATCGTAATCTGCTCAAGCGCCGCATACGCGAAGCTTATCGCCTCCATAAACAAGATAAATTATACCTGCCTTTACCTGCTGACCGGGGATTGCTTTTGATTTCCATTCAATTTGTGGGTAAAGAAAAATATGATTTTGCCTTTATCGAGAAAAAACTGATTGCTACTTTTAAGCGTTTTCACAATTTAATCCAGCCCAATGAAATTCATCAATAAAATTTTTGGATGGTTTTTTTTAGGCTTAATTAAAGTATATCAATACGCCATTTCGCCAATGCTCGGCGCAAATTGCAGGTTTACACCAACCTGCTCACAGTATGGGGTTGAAGCCATTAAAAAACACGGCCCATTTAAAGGTGGCTGGCTGGCACTGAAACGTATTGGCCGTTGCCATCCATGGGGCAAACATGGTCATGATCCTGTTCCTTAGCGAGGTTTATTAGTTCACTGGTCATTAGTTCATTTGTTGGCATCGCTCATTAGTTATTGATTTATTTGTCATTTGATTATTGGTTGATGCGGCCGTCATTTAATCCAAACGCCCAGCTCCAAACTGATCAATCGATTAATTGATTCCAACTTCGAGTTAGTTCATTTGTCATTAGTCATTTGTGTATGGCCACTATCTTGAGATGGTCTATTAGGGCTAGCGGTTAATCGACTCTAAACGCCAAACGCCCAGCTCCAAACTGGTCAATCGCCTATGGACTTCAGACTCAAGACTTCGGGATAACGCTCAATCTCAAGCTCATCTTCCATAATACCTCTTCCATCTTCCATTTTATTAATATCTTTGTCCAATGGCTAAAATACTTCAAATAGAAACAGCTACCGCAATTTGTTCTGTAGCACTATCTGTCAACGGCAAAACATTTTCATTTAAAGAGGAGCAGGGACAGAACCTGCATGCGGCAAATTTAACTTTGTTCATTGATGACGTGCTTAAAACCGGAGGAGTAAGTTACCAGGAATTAGATGCCGTTGCCGTAAGTAAAGGGCCGGGGTCTTATACCGGCTTAAGGATTGGTGTTTCTACTGCTAAAGGTCTGTGTTATGCTTTAGATAAGCCTTTAATTGCCGTCGAAACCTTAGAAATGATGGCAGCTGGTTACCTGGCAGAAAATCCTGATTATGCTGGTTTAATCTGCCCGATGATTGACGCCCGTAGGATGGAAGTTTATACCTCAATTTTCGATCACTCCTTAAATATAATCACACCCACCGAAGCCAAAATTATCGACGAAGACAGTTTCACGGATTATCTAGCACAACAAACAGTTACTTTTTTAGGTGATGGGGCTGCCAAGTGTGCTGAAGTTTTAACACATCAAAATGCAAAATTCGATGCGGCTAATTTCAATTCTGCAACATACATGTCGCGATTAGCGAATGAAGCTTTCAGCAAAAGTAAATTTGAAGATGTTGCTTATTTCGAACCTTTTTACCTGAAAGATTTTGTCGTTACGCAATCTAAAAAACAACAGGCACAGGGTTAAGTAGCTTATTTCCTTTTAAAGATTGAAAATAAACTTTTAAAGAAACTTCCGCCTTCATTATCATTTATACCTGGTATAACGTCGGCAAATTGCGGATGGTTGACCACATTGCCGAATTTAATGCCTACACCCATGTAAAAAGAAGCACCATTAGGACCACTGCCAATAGTTGCATCATTTTTAATCGTTCCCAGTGTTTGAAAACTGGTCGCGACCAAATTGTCGGTGCCCATAAACAATTCAAAATTAGGGGTTTGGTATTTTGCCTGCAACCCAACCATAAAAACGCCATTTAAGTTGTATAAGGGTGTAATACTTCCCGAAAAATCGTTGGCAATAAAGGTATTTACAAAAGCAATGTCTCCACCTTTGTAAAACAGGTTTTTCGAAACAGCCAATCCTGGTTTGTAAAAACCATATCGTTTGGACAGGTAAACATCAAGTTTGGCGTTGGTAGGGGCTAAAAACTTTTTGCTCTGCTCCGAAAGGAGAAAAATATCTTCTATTTCCTGATTGGTATTCGATTGGTTGTTTTCGATGTTCTCAATAATTTTCGATTGATCTATCATCGTACGTTGCGTATTACTTCGCCACCAGATAAAACCTAAATCTTTAATATTCGCCATTAAGAACAGGCCTTTTTTAGTCGTGTAATTGGTCCCAAAGCTTAAAGATACACCCGGGTTTTTAAAGTTGGGAAAGAAGTTTTTCTTATTTACTTCATTAAAATCTGAAAAATTGCTGGAATAAGTTCCTCTTAAGCCAATTAACAGTGCATCCGCTTCAGGATCAATGTATAAATAAGAGTCAGTAACATTTAATTTGTTATAAAGTATTCCGCTTAATACACTTGCTTTTAAACCGAATGCCAGCCTTTTATTCCAGTTTTCGCGGTAGGTAAAGCTAAATTGATGGTAACTCTGCTCATAACCCTTGGTATCGAATATTCCGGTATACTGCTGGTTGGGCGTAAACCTTTCGAACGAATCAAAAATTGCCAATGTTTCATTGGTGTAATCGATATGAGCGTCAGACCTGATCTGCCACGAAAAGCCCATTTCTTTTTGATACTTGTAAGATTTGAAAAGCCTGAATGCAGCAACATAGATATTGCTGTTTTCGAAAAAATGATTTACTTCTCCGGTGCCGATTGGTAAACTTTTTGTATCAAAAACACCTTCCTGTGTTAATCTTCTTATGGCAAACTTAGAGCTTCCTTTATTGATGGCATTTGTTCCAAAATAGGGTAGGAAGAAATTAGAAGAAAATCTTCGTGACGAATCTAAGGTGAAAGATTTTTGAGATGGATTTTCGAATGCATCGAACATGGTTTTAGTACCGAAAAGCGCATATTGTTGAGCATTTGCAACCCCGAAGCTAGCTATTGCCAGTAACGCAAGTAAAAGTTTCTTCATGTAAAATAGTATGTTGGGATGGTTTCCTTATTAACGGTTACTTAATGAATCTGGTATTTCTGCCTGTAAATATTTGTTTAAAAGTAAGTTAGTGATAAACTTGTTTTTGTCTGCACTCATTTGGTAATAAAAAGTATCGAAACTTTTCAAACCACTGTCTGCCCTCAAATGTTTGTAAAATGGAAGCTGAATATTATTCCTGAAAATATCTGCCGAATTTTTGGTGTTGATGTAATAACTCACATTCGAGGTGGTCGAAATCTGGTTCACCGCATCTAAATACTGTGGCGTTTGTATTAAAAGCCTGTTGTGCTTGTAATCATTTAAAAATGATTGAACCGTACTCGCATTATTGGCCACAACCAAATTATTATCTACAATGGTATAATAAGGCCGGCCGAATTTTTTAAATGGTTCGCCAAAGTAACTGTAAAGGATATCGGATGATTTAAATAACTTAATATCTTCATTGTAGTCTGCACTTACATCAAGCAAAAGCTGTTTTACCTTTTCGCCGTTGCTTAAAGCAATAGCCCCTAATTTTTCGGTTGTGCTTAATTGAAAAAGAATAAACTGATTTTTTGTATAAGCCGGGAATATCGCATTCAAATCTATCCGGTATTCACCTTTGATATTTTTAATAACTGCATTGGCTTTAGTAGCCACTTTAGTTTGCGCTTGCCAGTTCGTTAATTTTTTAAGCCATTTGCCGTAATCATCATAAGCATACAGGGCGTAGTTTGCCGTGTTATCAGGCAGGATATTTTGTAAAGAGGTATTTTGTGCAGCGGTGTTTTCGAATAGTTTAAGGTAATTATGCTGATCTTTTAACTCGGTATTGCCACTAAAAAGAATTCTTTCTTTACTGAAATTATAATTGAGTACTGCAAAACTGTTCTGTTGGTTAAACAGCGCAATTTCTCCGTTAATGTTGCCTGCAATAATATTTTTGAGTAATAACGGCGCCTGGTTAAAATTGATGTACACGTGGGCCAATACATTTTTGATCTGCCGGTTATTCTCCTTAATGTACTCAGTAAAGGGATTTTCCGTTAAACGTACATTTGCATCATTGATCAGTTTAAGCGATGTTGAAGCCGTTAATACCTGGCCATGCACGCCTAAATAAACCGATAAGCTGTCATTTAACTTCACGGTATACAGGTCTTTAGCATTTTCACTGATCGCTTTTTTAAGTTTTAACTGCTCATAGAATTTTTTGATATCATCATCATGCTGTATCTGTATGGTAAATAAGAAATTCAAGGTTTTATCCGAATCGGGTAATACACTGATATAAACCTGCTGATCTTTCAGTTGTTTGTTGAGCAGATGGTCATCAATAATGCTTGTTTTCAGCTGTTTTAAGAGGCTCATTTTGTCCTTTCCCAAGACCTGCTGGATAAGTTGCTGCCCTTCAATAATATCGTAAAAACCTTTGTCGTTCTGAAAAGAAAACACCAATGCTGCATTATTGGTTGCCGATTGCAGCGCCAGGTCTTTCGCATCATTATCTGTACCCAATTTTGAAAAATAGAGGTAAGCCATAAAGGCTACACCTAAAAATAATGCACTTGTTAGAATTACGATTTTTTTCATCTGCTGTGCAACAAATTTAATTTATTACATTGATTAGTGAGAAGTTCTTTGTCAATTTATTAATTTAGCGATTGCTACTTGCAAATAACTATGAATAAACGAATAATTCTTACTGCTTCTTTTTTTGGTGCTGTTGCTGTTTTACTTGGCGCATTTGGTGCTCATGGTTTAAAAGCCTTAATCGATGGACCATCATTAGAAATTTGGCAAAAAGGTGTTGATTATCAGTTCTATCATACATTTGCGCTATTATATCTCTCTACCTTTGCCCGTTATCGGAACAAGCTCATTAATATCGCTTACTTTTGCTTCACCTTTGGGATTATCCTTTTTTCAGGGTCGTTGTATTTATTGGCTACCCGAAGCATATCGCATTTAGGATTTACTGAATTTATTGGCCCAATAACACCAATTGGCGGGCTTTTATTTGTACTGGGATGGATAATGCTCTTTTTTGCGGCATTTAAAGATAAATAATGAATACTTTCGAAAGTGATATTTTTGCAGAAAGAGAAACACTTTTTGTTGAAGTTATTTTGCCATTATCTTTGGCGAAAAACTATACCTATCGTGTACCTTTTGATTTAAACGACCAGATTGCCGTTGGAAAACGGGTAGTGGTGCAATTTGGAAAACATAAAATTTATACCGCTTTAATTAGTGGAATCAGCACGGTACCGCCAACAGTTTATGAGGCCAAATATATTATCGATGTAGTAGATACCGAGCCTGTAATTACACCTACCCAGCTCAAATTCTGGACCTGGATGACCAATTATTACATGTGCAACGAAGGCGATGTAATGGCGGCTGCTCTACCAGCAAGTTTAAAACTGGCCAGCGAAACGATTTTGATTCTTCGCGAAGATTACAATGAAGATACCGAACTCACCGATAAGGAAGAAATCATTATCAATGCACTGAAACAGCAGCAGAAACTTACCGTTAATGATGTTTCTAAGCTCCTTGGGCAGAAAACCGTCTATCCGATCATCAATCATTTATTGGATAAAGAACTGGTTCTGGTGGCTGAAGAGGTGGTGCAGAAATATAAACCGTTGCTTAAATCGTTCATCATATTAAACGATTTTTATAGCGATGAAGAAAATCTGAAACAGCTTTTTAATGTTTTGGATCGGGCACCTAAACAATTAGATGCCTTACTGGCTTACCTGAAATTACAAAAATCTAACCTGCCGATTTCTAAGGAACAGCTTTTAGAAGAAAGCAATTGCGGACCTGCCGCATTAAAAGCTTTAACCGATAAGGATATTTTTGTGGTAATGAAAAGGCCGGTTAGCCGTTTGGCAGCGCATGATGAAGAATTCAGTGTGAATTTCGAACTGAATGAAGGTCAGCAGAAAGCATTAAGTCAGATTAATCAGTATTTTGAAGAGAAAGAGGTAGTTTTACTGCATGGTGTTACCGCATCCGGAAAAACGCAGGTTTACATCAAGCTCATTGAGAAAATTATACAAAATACAGATGGACAGGTTTTGTTCCTCTTGCCCGAAATTGCTTTAACCACCCAGATTGTAGAACGGATTAAGCACTATTTTGGCAATTCAATTGGGGTATACCACTCTAAATTTAACAATAGCGAGCGGGTAGAAATCTGGAATAAAGTGCGTACTGGCGCGTACAAGGTTATTCTTGGTGCCCGTTCAGCAGTTTTTCTGCCTTTCGAACACTTAAAACTGATTGTGATTGATGAAGAACACGAACCCTCTTACAAACAATATGATCCGGCACCACGCTATCAGGCTAGGGATGCAGCCATTTATCTGGGTTATCTGCATCAGGCCAAGGTTATTTTAGGTTCAGCTACGCCATCTCTGGAAAGTTATTATAATGCTTTACAGGGTAAATACGGACTCGTAGAAATGAAAGAGCGTTTTGGTGGAGTTCAGCTTCCTAATCAGCAGGTAGTCAGTATTTCGGAAGAAACGAAGAAAAAAACGATGAGTTCTTATTTTTCGAGTGTATTGATCAAAGATATTGATCTGGCGCTGTCTAAAAAAGAACAGATTGTATTATTCCAGAACAGGAGAGGTTATGCCACCATTCTGATCTGCGCAACCTGTGGTTATACCCCGAAATGCGTAAACTGCGATGTAAGTTTAACCTATCATAAAAGCAGCGGCAAGTTACATTGTCATTATTGTGGCTATCAGCAAAGTAGCGTAAATATCTGTCCGGCTTGTGGCTCGGTACATGTAGAACAAAAAGGATTTGGTACGGAACGGATTGAAGAAGAACTCAGGTTACTTTATCCGGAGGTGACCATCGCCAGGTTGGACATGGACAGTACGAGGACAAAAAATGGACTGCAGCAAATTTTAAATGATTTTCAGGAGAAGAAAACCGACATCTTAATTGGCACACAGATGGTGGCCAAAGGACTGGATTTCGATAACCTGAATCTTATTGGGGTAATTAATGCCGATACACTTTTAGGTTACCCCGATTTTCGTGCTTACGAACGAAGTTTCCAGCTATTGGCGCAGGTTGCGGGTAGGGCAGGTAGAAGGGCCGATCAGGGGAATGTTTGTATCCAGACTTATGATGCTGAAAACCGCATTATTAAACAGGTGGTCAATAACGATTATGAGGGAATGTACAACGACGAAATTGTTGAACGCGAGAAATTTCTTTATCCACCGTTTTCGCGGATGATATTCCTGTACATCAAACATAAAGATTCACATGTTCTGGATCACGCTGCGTTTACTTTGGCGAATATCCTTAAAGGAAAGTTTGGTAAACGCGTTTTAGGTCCCGAACAACCTTTGGTAAGCAGGGTGCGGAACCTTTATATTAAACAAATCATTATCAAAGCAGATAAACATACTGCCATTCAAAAAGTTAAAGATGCATTAAGAGAAACCCTCACGCAGTTTAATGCAACCAAAGAATTTAAAGGCGTTTTTACACAAATAGATGTCGATCCGTATTAATTACTAATTTAAGTTTTGATTTAGTGTTACTTACAGTAATGTGGATTTCTTTATCTTGTATCACCGTTTAAGAAACGCTAATTTTGAAGCTCATGGCGTATAAATTTGTTGATAATTACCGGGAACGTGGAGCGAGAAAAAAGCTGGTTGAGTTGTTAAAATCTCGCGGGATTGAAGATGAAAATGTGTTAACAGCCATAGGTAAAGTTCCACGTCATTTCTTTTTCGATGAAACTTTTTGGAACCAGTCTTATAAAGATATTGCTTTTCCAATAGGTGATGGGCAAACTATATCCCAGCCATACACGGTTGCTTACCAAAGTGAGCTGCTGCATATTAAAAAAGGAGATAAAGTACTCGAGATCGGAACAGGTTCGGGCTATCAAACCTGTATTTTAATGGAACTGGGTGCCACAGTTTTTACCATCGAAAGACAAGAGAATATTTACAACAGAACCATTCAGGTTTTACCCGGAATGGGCTACCGACCTACTTTTTATTGTGGTGATGGCTCAAAAGGAATTGCTGCACACGCGCCTTACGACAAAATAATCGTTACTGCGGGCGCTCCTTTGGTTCCTGAAATCTTATTGAAACAGTTAAAAATAGGAGGGATTCTGGTGATCCCGGTGGGAGACGAGAAAACCCAGAAAATGGTTACTGTGATCCGCGTAAGCGAAACGGACTACGAAAAAATTGTATTGGATACCTTTAGGTTTGTGCCCTTAGTTGGCGACCAGGCGTGGTAGTAGTTTAAGTCCATAGTCCGAAGTCTCCAGTCTTTAGTCGATTTTGACTCCGGACTAAAGACTCCGGACTGAAGACTATCCTACCGCTTCATCGCTCTATCCAGCTCCCGTTTGGTATCTCTGTCTTTAATACTATCGCGTTTGTCGAACTCTTTTTTACCTTGAGCCAAAGCAATTTCTATTTTAGCGAAACCTCTTTCGTTGATGAAAATACGTAATGGAACAATGGTGTAACCTTTTTCTTCACCTTTAAGCTTTAGTTTTCTAATTTCTTTCTTTTGAAGTAGTAAAGCACGGTCACGTTTAATATCGTGATGATAGAAAGAGCTGTGTGAGTATTCCGAAACATGAAGGTTACGCACATACAGATTGCCGCCAATAAACATGCAAAATGCGTCCGTCATGTTGGCTTTACCTTGTCTGATTGCTTTTATTTCAGTTCCTAAAAGTGCAATCCCTGCTACATATTTATCTAAAAGATTGTAGTCGAAATATGCTCTTTTATTCTTTATGTGGATGTCGTTTTTCAAAATTGTACTAATGTATAGGTTGTTGTAATATATACTATTGTATAAAGTATAATGCTAAGGATACAAATGCAGCTATAAAATGCCGCCTCGTCATGCTGAACTCTTTTCAACATCTTTTTATAACTGTAAAGATCCTGAAGCAAATTCACGATGACGACTGTTTATGCGTTTTGCCCTCAGCCGGTGCAAATATCCTAAAAATTGATGTGATAATTTTTTTTAATTTTTAATTGTACAGATAAAGAAGTCAAGTTTTATAGCGGTTTGGCTATTCAAACTTGACTTCTTTGATATTTAGAAATGTGCGTATGGGACATTTGGCATCTTCAGTCCCGCTTTTGCTGCAACAAAAGCAGAAAAAGCTTTTGGTTTCCGCGCTAATCGGGTTTATTTAAGATGGGGCTATGCAATAAGAAACCTTTCATCTGTCAACCAGGCTCTTATTTTATGGGAGAAGTGGTAAAAGGTCGTCATTTCGAGCGAAGTGTAACGCAGCCGAGAAATCCGTCTCTATAGATCTCTCTCCCGAACGTTCGGGACTGCGCTTCAGTCGAGATGACGACGATTTTTAAACTAAAACTTCCGAGTAAGGAATCAATAAAAATGTTCATCTGTTTGTAAAAGCTAAGGATATATTATTATGTTCGTATTTATTCGTTTAAGTTTGGACTTTAAATATCAAAAATGAAATTCAGGAACCTTTTTTTAATTTTATTGTTAACTATCGCTTTCCAGGTAAAAGCACAGCAACCTACACTATTGCCACAATTCACCTTTTACAAACTGGATGGAAAAGCATTTTCAAACAATGATATCAAACAAGGAAAAAAGAACCTCTTTATCTTGTTTGATTGTACCTGTGAGCACTGTCAGCGGGAAAGCAAAATCCTGAATACCAATTACGCCAAATTTAAAGACGTTAATATTTACATGATTACCATGGATGAGGGCTACATTATCCCTCAGTTTTTCAATTCGTACGCCAAAGGTTTAAATGCCAAACCTAATGTAACGGTATTGCAGGATAAGAAACGCATGTTTATTCCAACCTTTTTGCCAAAGCAATACCCGTCTATGTACCTGTATTCTTCAACAGGTAAATTGCTGATGTACCAATCGGGAGATGGCGGCATCAAAAAGCTAATGACGGTAGTCGGTAAATAATCTTATTTTTAAACCACAGATTACCCAGATAAACACGGATTTGATAGCGGTGTGAATCATTTTATCTGTGGTTAACGATTACCTGATAATTAATACAGGGATATTTACCTTATGCCTTACCGAATCAACGGTGGTGCCAAAAATAAGGTCTTTTAAGCCTTTATGTCCATGTGCACCCATTACCAATAGTTCCATTTCATTTTTGTTGCTGATATCGGCTATGGCTTTACCGGTATTTCCAAAACCAATAAAGGGTGTAGAATCGTATCCAAGATCTTCGAGATTGACCCTGTATTTCTCCAGATTGGCTGCATCACTCTGTGTTTCATGATCCATTACATCATTACCATGATAACGGGCGGCAGCAGTTTCTACAACATGGATCAGGTAATAGTGTGCATCTTTGCCACCTTGAATTAAAGCATGCCGGATGGTATTTCTATCGTTCTTAGAGAAATCTACCGCAATTCCAATGCGTTTATAGCTGATCTTATCTATTTTACCTATATCTAAAGCATTCCCGTGCGGTACAAGTTGTTTTGAGGCATTCTTTTTCTTTTCTAATAGTGGATGGAAGAAAACATAAAGCAAGAGTAAAACAACTAAAATTAATGCTGGTATTACAATCACATAAATCCACCAGTTATTGGCCTCTTTTGCCCAGCCACCTATTTCCTCAATGACAAGTTTCACATTCAATGCAATAATAGCTAAAGCGCTTGCCCATGCCAATACCTTAACCCAGGGTTTAATTGCAAAATCTTTCATCAGTTTTTTATCTGATGTAAAGTGGATTAATGGAATAATGGCAAAACCCAATTGCAGACTTAATACCACCTGACTCAACACTAGCAAGCCACCAAGTGCATTTTCTCCGTAATGTAATATCGTGAAAAATGCAGGGATAATAGCCAGGAGGCGTGTAATCAAACGTCGTAACCAGGGTTGTATTCTTAAGTTAATGTGGCCTTCCATAATAATCTGTCCTGCTAAAGTTCCGGTAACGGTAGAGCTTTGTCCGGCGGCGATTAGCGCTATAGCAAATAGGGTTGGGGCTACATTACCGAAAATATTGGAAAGGAGTTTATGCGCATCCTGAATTTCGGCCACTTCATGTAAGCCATTTTTATAAAAGGCAGCTGCAGCAAGTATCAATATGGCAGCATTAACAAAAAAAGCAAGGTTCAATGCAACGGTTGTATCAATGAGGTTGAATTTTAAGGCCTCTTTAATGCCTTTGTTGCTACGTTCAATCTTCCTGGTTTGTACTAAAGATGAATGTAGATACAGGTTATGCGGCATTACTGTTGCACCAATAATCCCGATGGCAATATAAAGTGCATCACCATTTAGTATAGAGGGTTCAAACCCTCGTGCTACTTCTTTAAGCGATGGTTCTACAATAAACATTTCAACCAGAAAGGAAATCCCGACAATAAAAACCATCGAAACAATAAAGCCTTCCATGGCCCGCATGCCTTTATTAAGTAAAAAGAGGAGTAAAATTGTATCGAAAATGGTTATGGAAATACCCCAGATTAAGGGTAATCCAAAAAGCAGCTGTAAGCCTATGGCCATCCCGATAATTTCTGCTAAATCGCAGGCGATGATGGCCGTTTGTGCTAAGGCAAATAACGGGATATTGGCCCAGCGCGGATAAGCTTGTTTAGAGGCCTGTGCTAAATCAAGTCCCCTTACTATGCCCAAACGTGCACTTAACGATTGTAAGAGTAGGGCAATGAGGTTCGACATCAGTAAAACCCAAATTAACTGGTAGCCAAATTTACTACCCCCTGCTAAATCAGTTGCCCAGTTACCTGGATCCATGTAGCCAACACTAATTAAATAAGCGGGACCAATGAAAGCCAGAATTCTCTTCCAGCCTTTTCTTTTATCCGTATTTACACTTTGATGTACTTCACTTAACGATTCAGTTTTTGCCATTGCTGCTGATTAAAATATGTTTTGCAACTTCTCTACTAATATTAACTTGTTTATCGGATAACATGATTTCTACTGAACCATCGAAATCGGTAACATCACTGATCTGGATTTGTTTGCCCAGGGTAAGGCCTAATTTTTCTAAATGTTTTAAAAATGCCGAGCTGTGTTGGGTAACACCGGTAATGGTACCACGATCGCCAATTTTTAGTTCGATTAATTTTATAAACTGGGTTTTGGCAAATCTTCCGTTTTTATCAGGAATGGGGTCGCCATGCGGATCAGCTTTCGGGAAACCTAAAAACTCATCTAACCTTTCAATCAGCTCGATTGATTTAATATGCTCAAGCTCTTCTGCAACATCATGTACCTCATCCCATTTAAAGTTTAATTTGTCCACTAAAAAAACTTCCCATAATCGATGTTTACGTACAATATCGATCGCCGTATTTTTTCCGGTTTCGGTTAAAGTCACCCCCTGGTATTTAATATAATCAACTAAGCCTTTGTCGGCTAATTTTTTAATCATGTCGGTAACCGATGCTGGTTTGGTTTGCATTTGCTCTGCAATGGCATTGGTTTGAACGTTTGTGGTTTTCTCCGCAAGGTGATAAATAGTCTTTAGATAGTTCTCTTCCGTGTAACTTTGCATTTATGTTTATCTAATTTTATTTTTAGGTAAATCTAAAAATTTTTATTTAAAATATATATGATAAATTATGTTAAAATTTAGAATATAATTTGGTTATGTTTGTATTCTCAAATACCTTTAACACCATATGGCATCTGAATTAGATAAAATTGACTTTAAAATTTTAAGAATTCTTCAAGAAAACGGAAGAATTACCAACTTGCTTTTATCGCAGGAAATTGGTTTATCACCGGCACCAACTTTAGAACGTGTGCGCAAGCTTGAAATGGCAGGATATATTAAAAGTTATCATGCATTGGTAGATGAAGAAAAACTAGGTTTAGGTATAAAAACCTTTATTCAGATTCAACTCGATTTTCATAAAAATAATACCATCCAGATCTTTTTGGATGAAGTAAATCAAATTAAAGAAATCACAGAGTGCCACCATGTTACTGGTCAGGCCGATTTTCTGCTAAAGGTTTATGTGAAAGACATTAAAGCGTACGAACGTTTAATTATGGATAAAATCAGTAAGATTTCTGTGGTTAAAACTTTCCAAACGATGATGATCATGTCGACCACGAAGAAAGAACCGATTGTGCCTTTGGAGTATTAACATTAGGTAATTATAGCAACCTAAAATGCTAAGGTGTGCTTAGGTGACTAAGGTGGTTCATCCATTTTTACCACCTTAGTCACCTGAGATCAACTAAGTTGGGTGTACATACTTTCGCATTTAAGAATCGATATCGTACATATATTCGTTTACGAAACTCTTTTTTCCATTGTGAACTATATTGGTTGAATTGAAATTGATCAACAATCCTTTCGGTATTCTTAACAATTTCATATAAGTTAAAATCTGGGCTTCATGAATGGGCAATATACGCTCAACGGCTTTTAGTTCTAATACCAGGCAGTCTTCAATCACCAAATCTACCTTCAACGCTGTATCTAGTAGCACATCCTTATAAGAAAGTACAATAGGATGTTCAGCAGTAAAATTTATGCTTTGTAACTGTAGTTCTCTCATTAAGCACTTCTGGTAAACACTTTCAAGAAGGCCAGGGCCAAGAACTCGATTTACTTCTATACAAGCGCCTGTAACCTTGTATTCTAATTGGTCGAGAAAAGTTCTATTCATCATCATAAAATCCATTAATTAGTTAATAATGTCTTATGGGATGATTTTTAAGTAATTCTATAGTCGGTAAAATTACAATAGTAATTTATTAATAATTCCTGAAATTTCCTCTGCATTTTGATAAACCATAAAGTGCGTTCCGTTTTCGATGATAAAATCTGGTTGTGCTGTTTTAGCATATAAAATTTTATCGTTGGTGCCGTGAATATGGTAAATTCCATTTGGTTTAATTGTATTCCTCCAGCTTAAAATACTCCCGATGGCCCACTTCAAAAAATGAGGATCAGTGTCTTTTATAATTTTGCTTAGCAAAGTTTTCTCATTGCCCGATCGTGTACCGAAGTAGTAATGCTGAGTAAGTTTATTTGAAGATTTTAAGAGTTTTGCAGGGATAAGCTTCAATAAGCCTAACTGGCCTGCAAAACGGTAAAGTGTTGGCAACTGGGCTGCTAACATGGTGCTCGATATTATTATTATTGTTACGGGCTTTAATATTTTAGCAATTTCTACTGCAATCATCCCACCAAAAGAAACACCTACCAAGGCAAAAGGCTGGCTTAAGTCTATGACGCTACTTAGTCGTTGAGCATATGAAGCTAATGATTCGTCTTTATTTGGGGTTATCCAATTTACATGAATGATATTGATCTTTTCATCCAGCTTTAGCTTAGAAAAAATTCTTTTATCGGCACCTAAACCGCTGATAAAATAAGTGTTCATCAGGCCGGTAAGTTCCAGTCGATAGGTGTTAAATTGTTCTGTACTAAAAGCTGATTTGCTTTGGAAAAATGTTTCGATCCGAAGAAACCATTGTAGGCCGAAAAAGGCGATGGATGGGCAGCGGTAAGCACATAATGTTTTTTCTGATCGATTAAAACCGCTTTTTGCTGCGCATATTTACCCCATAACAGAAATACGATATGTTCGCGTTTTTGAGATAAAGCCTTAATAATTTCATCAGTGAAAATTTCCCAGCCGCGGTTTTGATGCGAGCCTGCTTCTGAAGCACGAACGGTTAAAGTAGCGTTTAACAATAACACGCCTTGCTCTGCCCAGTGTGTTAAATGCCCGTGGCTTGGTGTTTTAAAACCTTCAATATCCGTTTCCAGCTCCTTGTAAATGTTTTTTAGTGATGGCGGAACCGCAACACCGCGTTGCACTGAAAAGGATAGGCCGTGTGCCTGGCCAACACCATGATAGGGATCCTGACCTAAAATGACAACCTTTACCTTGTCAAATGGTGTGGTGTTTAATGCATTAAATATATCGGCTCCCTTGGGGTAAACCATTGCACCATTGTTTTTTTCCTCCTGTAAAAAAGACTTAAGGCTTTTCATGTAGTCTTTTTCAAATTCTTCTTCTAAAACGGCTAACCAACCTGGTTCTAATGCTGCAGACATGTTTTTTGATGTAAGATGTGTGATGTAATATGGTTGATGGTTTAATAGTTTATAGTCAATGGTTTGGGTGTCAATCAAGCGATAGGCTATTATTCATCAACCATTAAACGATGATCCCGTAAGTATTAAGTCCTCAGGTTCTGAACTCCTAGGCTATCAACCATGAACCATTAAACTATGAACCAAAATTATCTCAAAAAGTTTAAGATTTTTTCTTGTAAATAGCTAACAGATCACCTTCAAGGGTTGTTTTCGCACCCTCTATAATTCTCCCAAGCTCTTTTCCTTTTTTATCAAAAACAATAAAAGTTGGTACCCTAACAATATCCAGACCATCTATAATGCCGTTTTCAGCTTTTTTATTTCCGTCAACCGCAATAATTTCTACGTTTTTCTCTTTAAAGTGTAAGGCGTCTAAAATTTTAAAGAAGTTTGGAACGTTTGCTTTACTGTCGCCACACCAGGTGCCTAAAACAATTTTGATTTTTTCGTTTTTAACCAGTTTTTTCAGTTCAATCAGGGTAGCTGCATCCGGTACATATGCTGCGTAAAGTGGATCGTACATTTCTTTGAACTCAGGAAAGGTTGTAATGCCCTCACGTGTACAAGCATTAATTAATATGTCTTTGTTGTGGACTTGATCGTGTATTTTTTTATTAACATCTTGTGCAGAAACATTCATTGCAAGTACGATTAGGGTTATGGATAAGAGGATTTTCATAATTACGAGATGGTTTTTTTGAGCTTTTAAATTTTTAATGAAATTATTGTTTTAAAATCTAATTTCTGCCATTTAAACACGATATTTGCAAAAAAAAATAATTAGAATAAAATTTATGCCAAATATTATCAGATTAATTGCGGGGTTTGCTTTACTGGGTGGCGCAGTAGCTTTATTTATTTTCGGTTTCTGGCCATGGGGCATTGTTGCCATTTTACTGGGGATAATTGTACTGGTAACTTATTTCTTTAATGAAAACATGCTTTTAGCACAATGGTTCCTTAGAAAAGATAACATGCCTAAAGCAAAAATGTTTTTAGACCGTATTACGAATTACGAAACGCAGTTGATTAAAGTTCAACATGGTTATTATAACTTATTAATCGGGTTAATTGAAAGCAGAACAGCGCCCATGCAGAGTGAGAAATATTTCAAAAAATCGCTTGCATTAGGTATGCAGATGGATCATAACATTGCTTTGGCAAAATTAAGTTTAGCGGGTATTGCAATGGCTAAACGTAACAAACGCGAAGCAACCATGTATCTTGCTGAAGCGAAAAAAGCAGATAAAAATAAATTACTGGCCGATCAGATTAAACAAATGAAAGATCAGATGGGCATGATGGATAAGCAACAGCATGTTCGTTACAGATAGTAACTGATTACATCGTATATAGAGCCATTTCAGATTTGAGATGGCTTTTTTGTATTATTTAGTTTTGTGTGGTCTTTTTTGATTTGAAAACGGGAGGGTTGTGTTTCTTCGCAAGCGGCAGTCCTGCTATCCGCTTTACGCTCCCGACGAAGAACGGGATCGTGTTCGCTACTATCAGGTTTATAATGAAGAGGCTGTGCATAAAAAGCTTGGTTTTCAAAATATAAATCATTCTGAACAATAAAATTCGTCATTGCGATGAGGCTTTTTCAGCCGAGGAAGCAATCTTACTACTATGGGTTAGCGATTGTTATAAGATTGCTTTCCTGAAAAGTCGGAGCAGGCTGTCGTACCTCCATGACGAATCCTCTTACAAAGGGTCCCTTCCGATAAATCTTTCTTCACCCAACAGAAAACCGATTGCCTTTTTAACATTTTTCTCTACTGATTCTTCCGTTTTAAGGTTGGCGATGTAACGTATAATTTCTTTTTGCAAAT
Source organism: Pedobacter folensis (assembly GCF_056490665.1). NCBI lineage: Bacteria > Pseudomonadati > Bacteroidota > Sphingobacteriia > Sphingobacteriales > Sphingobacteriaceae > Pedobacter > Pedobacter folensis. The sequence goes on along the minus strand of NZ_JBWJIF010000001.1, from coordinate 1,292,301 downwards.
AGGGTGCAAGGCCATCAAATATCGCTTTAGCTGCTTTACTTTCCGCCAGAGCTTCTTCCAGTTTCGGGTGCATGGTTATTGAACGCACTTCAGTATCAAATGCTATTTCGAAGATTGCGCTATCTCCAACATCTTTGCCTGCTGCTTTTCGCATTGGCGTATTCAGGTACAAACGCCAGTCGCCGGCATACTTTACCAGGGTTTGCTTAAACTCATGCCCATCAATTTTCATCGTAACCGGCAGCTGACCTTTGTCTTTCCCGGCCTGATGAAAAACATAGTTTAATACTTCTTCCGGCACAAATACAAAAGGATTAATGCCGATAATTTTAATTTCAGCTTTAAATGGTTGCGGTTTTTTGATATTCATTAATTAAAGATATTGCCTTTCATTAAAAAATCCATAACTACAGATCAATAAATCTATTATATGTGGCTGTGCTAAAACACTCATCGCTGAGCGCCTTTCGCTTTCCGCTCTCCGCCGTCCACTTTCCGCAAAAACTCAAAACCAAATTCTACTTTCCATTGTAGTTAATATAAAATCTTAATCCTATGGCAACATCACAAGAAGGGAGTACCAATAATACTCAGGAAGAAAATAATATTAAAGATTTGGACGGTAAAGCAGCCATCGAAAAACTGAGAACTTTAGCTGAAAAGGCTGAAAGCTGTTTTTTCTGTACCAATATTAAAACAGGCATACCTTTATCGGTAAGACCAATGGCTATTCAACAGGTTGATGATGAAGGGAATATCTGGTTTATGAGTATGAAAGACAGTCATAAAAATGAAGAGATTTCTACTGATCCTTTTACACATTTATTGTTCCAGGCTGGAGCACACTCAGGTTTTGTAAATATTTATGGAATTTCGGAAATCAGCAGGGATCAGGCCAAAATTGATGAACTTTGGAGTCCGTTTATTAAAACCTGGTTCCAGGGCGGGAAAGACGATCCGGATATTACCTTGATTAAGGTTATCCCTTCGGAGGGATATTACTGGGATACCAAACACGGCACTGCAGTAGCATTCTTAAAAATGGCAGCGTCGGTAATTACAGGAAAAACAATGGATGATTCTGTAGAGGGAACTTTAGAGGTAGATTAAATTTAACGTCATGCTGAATTTATTTTACAAGTAGAAATACTATTTTCAATTGTTTAGTAGCTACTTCGTGGTCAGCATCTTATAGACCCTGAAATAAATTCAGGGTGACGATTATCTATTATTTATCTCCTAAATAATCAAATCCTTCCAATTCTTCTCTTTGGGCTCTTTTGCTTAAGATATCTTCTTCTTCAGCTTGTACTCTTGAGAAAAATAAAGCTTCGGCCTGGATTCTTTTTATTAATTGGCGTACCAGCGTTAAATCAAAAGCATCTTTGCTTAATTTAATGCAGTATTCTCTTTCGTTGATTTCTAAACTTGATGTATTCATATCGCAATGATTTTTAATTATCGATTGCTGTAAATATAGAAAAGGCTTGCTAAACAATTGTTAGCAAGCCTTTTAAGTTTATGTTATGTTTTTGTTAAAATCAAATCCGTAATTCCCTTCTTGGGGCTCCGATTCGACTATTTATGCGATAGGAATAAACCATCATCCGTTTTAGAAACTTTCAGGATTCCTTTTGCGGTTAAAGCTTTTAAGGTTGTATCCCATTTTTTGTTACTCCAATCGGCCAGTTTGCCTTTTACTTCGGTTAACAAAGCTTGCTCGCCTTCTGAAACCAATGCATATAATTCTGTTTCTTCTGGTGTCATTTCTATTTTCTTTTTCTCCGGGCGCATCTGCGGGAAGAATAAAACTTCCTGGATGGTACTTTGATTGGTCATTAACATCACCAAGCGGTCAATACCAATACCCAAGCCTGAAGTTGGCGGCATACCATATTCCAGTGCACGAACAAAATCATCATCCATGGCCATCGCCTCATCATCTCCGCGGGCAGCTAATTTTAACTGATCTTCTAAACGCTCTTTTTGATCGATAGGGTCGTTTAATTCTGAATAAGCATTCGCAATCTCTTTACCGTTAACAAATAACTCAAAACGTTCTACCAGGCCTTCAGCAGTACGGTGCTTTTTAGCCAATGGCGTCATTTCGATAGGGTAGTCGGTAATGTAGGTTGGCTGGATTAAATTCGCTTCAACTTTAGCCCCGAAAATTTCATCAATTAATTTTCCACGGCCCATTGTATCATCTATTTCAATACCTAAATCTTTACAGGTTTGGGCAATTTCTTCTTCAGTCATCGCCGAAACATCAATTCCTGTATATTTTTGGATAGACTCGTACATGGTTAGTTTTTCGTACGGTCCTTCAAAATTAATTTCGTTAGCACCCACTTTAACTACACTTGCACCCGTTGTGGCAATCGCTACTTTTTCTAAACATTCTTCAACCATTGCCATCATCCAGATATAATCTTTGTAGGCCACGTAAATTTCCATTGAAGTAAATTCAGGGTTATGCGTACGGTCCATTCCTTCATTACGGAACATTTTACCGAATTCATATACACCATCAAAACCGGCAACGATTAATCTTTTTAAATATAGCTCGTTTGCAATACGCAAATAAAGCGGCATATCTAAAGTATTGTGGTGTGTGGCAAAAGGACGCGCTGCAGCACCACCATGGATAGGCTGCAGGATAGGGGTTTCCACTTCCATCCAACCCTGGTTATCAAAATAGTTGCGCATGGTGTTAATCACTTTGCTGCGTTTGATGAAGATCTGTTTAAAATCAGGGTTTACTGTTAAATCAACATAACGCATACGGTAACGTAATTCCGGATTGGTAAATCCATCGTATACATTACCTTCATCATCTCGTTTAACGATTGGTAAAGGACGTAGTGATTTAGAAAGCACCTTAAATTCGGTAACATGCACAGAAATTTCTCCTGTTTGTGTAGTGAATACGTATCCTTTAACCCCGATGAAATCGCCGATATCTAAAAGTTTTTTAAATACGGTGTTGTATAGGGTTTTATCATCACCAGGACAAAGTTCATCGCGCTTTAAGTAGATCTGAATTCTGCCGGTAGAATCCTGTAACTCCGTAAAAGAGGCCGCACCCATAATATTACGGCTCATAATTCTACCTGCTAATACTACCGTCTTGTATGCTGTCTTATCTACTTCATAATTAGCTAATATATCTGCAGCATATGCATTTACTTCATATGCTTCTGCAGGATAAGGCTCAATGCCTAACGCACGTAATTGTTTTAGCGACTCACGTCGTAATACTTCTTGTTCTGATAATCCTATACTCATTTCAGGTATTTTTTGCAAAAGTAATGCTTTTGCATTTTTTGTTATTGTTAAATTTTGGTGCTTTAATGAAAAAGAAATAATTAGCTGATTAAATTTTGAATTAATATTGGAAAAAATTCAATTTTCAGTACCAATTAGCTATCCATATAAAACCGATGGTTGCAAAGATAAGAAAGCTATTGTAATTACTAAATGCTTTATTCGATATAACATCGCATTTTAGGCTGTTAAACCCCATGAAATAAAAAGATGGATTATCAAACTTTACCCGTAATACTTATTCCATATCAACAAAAGGGTCCCAAAATACCTTTTTAAGGTTTTGAACTTTCAGGTTTTTAATTTCAACGCCTTCATTTTCCAGAAGTTCCTGTCTTTTAGCTGTTGATGATGGATCACCGCTGAGCAAGCCATTGCTACTGATTACCCTATAATAAGGCACCGGAGTTTGTGCTGCACCACAAGCGCCTATGGCTCTGGCCACCATTCTCGATAGGTTAGGCGCACCAATAGCTTTTGCAATTGCACCATATGAAGTGACCCTACCTTTGGGTATTTCTCTGGTTAAATCCCAAACCTGCTCAAAAAATAAATCGTGTTTCATGGTTTTCAGGCAAATGATACGTAAAACTATTAAATATATCAGACACTAATAATCAATAACAATCTTAAATTGTAAAGAATTAGCTATTCAACAGTGCAAATAAACTTACTTGCCTAAGAGAATTTCTTGCATTTTGCCTGATGATATAAACCCCCAAAATTACACTGGCTATAAAAAGGATGAAGCGGTTATGATCTATGGGGCAGTCTACAACAGCTGTAATGGTCACATTTTGCCCGGTGGTTACCCCATCTACAGTACATCCGCCCGGATAAGGGGTGCTGGCTGATATGGTGACTTCGCAAGAGTTGCCTCCAATAATATAATTGGTTAACATGCTGTAATGCCTGGATTGCGTTCCATCTGTGGAAGAATAGTCTGTAAAAACCCTTTCAGCACCTGAGTAAAAAACCTTGCAACCATAAGGGAAATCATCTGCGGAATGTGCTTTTTTTGAAAATAGTAATCCAAGAAGCATTAAAAATGCAGTTAAACATAGGGGACGGCGAGACATAATGTAATACAGTATTGGCTTATAAATGAACGATTAGCTGCTGCGTTAAAAAATATTACTTATGATGTAAGGTTTGATAGCCTAACAATATTCGATACAGGAATGTTTTATGAAATTTTATTTTTTTTAAATACTGAGCCATCCATGGTAAATGAGGGTAACCATTACAATTTTATGAATAAGTGATATGAATTTAGTGTTTTACAGATGTTATATTTGTTTGGAGATGAATTAGCCATTTTAAAAAAACTATGCCCGATATAACACAAATTCCACTTTCTAGTTTTGAGTTTTTACGGTTATTGAAAAATAACAATGAACGCGAATGGTTTAATGACCATAAAACTGCCTACCAGAAAGAACTGGTTTACATAGAATCTTTTGCACAGGATTTATTAGACCTCATGAATACCCATGATGTAATTGAAACACCTTCAGGAAAGAAAAGTTTATACCGGATTTATCGGGATACACGTTTTTCAAATGATAAAACGCCTTACAAAACGCATTGGAGTGGAAGTTTTAAACGGGCTGGCAAACAAAGAAGGGGAGGTTACTATTTCCATATCGAACCGGGTAATAGTTTTGTGGCTGGTGGCTTTTTCGGACCTTCTCCTCAGGATTTGAAATTGATAAGGGAAAATATAAGTTTTGATGCAGAACCGCTGAGAGCCATATTAAATGATAAAACTTTTATTTCTTCTTTCGAGGCTTTGAAAGGCGAACAATTGAAAACAGCTCCAAAGGGTTTTGACGGAGATCATCAGGATATCGATTTGCTGCGTTATAAACAGTTTTTGTTAGTTCATCGATTCACCGATCAGGAAGTTTTAAGTAAAGATTACTTATCGTATTGTAATCAGGAATTTAAAAACATGCGACCTTTCTTTGATTATATGAGCGAAATATTAACAACAGACGCAAATGGAATGGACCTGTAATTGATTTTTAAAAACGTTATAACGAAAAAAAAAAAGGTCATGATTACCAGATTAGTAATGATGACCCTTTTTTAATTATGATTCGGCTTCTATGCCTTCCTCATACATTTCGTTAATGGCTTCGGCATATTTCTTTTCTACAATACGGCGTTTAACTTTCATGGTAGGGGTAATTTCTCCCTCATCTATATTGAAAGGATTACGCTTGATCTTAAAGTTTTTAATGCGCTCAAATTTGGCCAGTTCGTTTGATATTTTTTTTATATCCTGTTCCATCCAATCCATAATTTCCTGATCGCGGATAAAAGGATCAGCTTCTTCGAAAAACGATGGTTTAAGTTTAAAGGTTTCTTCTAAAGTTTCTCTGTTCGGGATAATGATTGCTGTAATAAATTCACGTTTATCGCCAATTAAAAAAAGCTGATCAATTTTCGGGCTTTTCAGGTAAATGTTTTCTACCGGGGTAGGGTAAACATTTTTGCCGTAAGCATTTACGATCATGTTTTTTAAACGATCTGTAATCTGCAGATTTCCTTTATAAAAACGACCAATATCTCCCGTATGGAACCACATGTCTTTATCTATTGCTTCGGCGGTTTCGGCAGGTTTATTAAAATAACCTTTCATCACACAATGACCGCGAACAATAACTTCGCCTTCAGCACATTCAAATTCTTCGTTAAAGGTATTGTGCGTTTGAATACTGAGCATTTCTTTGCTTTCTACTTCTTGTATACCTACTTCAATACCCGGAATCACGCGGCCAACCGTGCCATAAACCTGTCTGTGGTATTCAGTCACCGACATCACCGGTGAGGTTTCTGTCAGGCCAAATCCTTCTAATATTTTAATGCCTAAATCGCCGAAAAACTCGCCAACATTTTTAGGTAATGCTGCACCACCCGAAATCATAAACTTTAAACGGCCACCTGTTTTCTCTTTAATTTTACTGAAAACCAGTTTCTCTGCTATTCCTTTTTTAGCCGATAAAATAAAGCCCGGATTTTTGCCGGCCTCTTTTGCTACACGGTATTTATTGCCTGTTTCTAAGGCCCAGGTAAATATTTTTGCTTTTGTACCTCCGCCTGCAGTTCCTCCTTTTATGGCTTTATCGTGTATACGTTCCAATAAACGCGGTACACAGCTCATTACCGTTGGACGGACTTCACCCATATTTTTGGCTAATAATTCTAAACTTTGTGCGAAGGCAATTTTACAGCCTTGGGCACAGCAAACATGATAAGTAGCTGTTCGCTCGAATACATGCGATAACGGTAAAAAAGAAAGAAAAGTTTCTGTTTGATCAATCACGGGGATCTGTTGTAAACAAACCTCCACATTCTTAACAAAGTTATAATGGGTAAGCATTACGCCTTTTGGCGTTCCTGTTGTTCCCGAAGTATAAATTAAAGAGGACACATCTTCAGGTAAAACTAAACTTCTGCATTGATCAATTTCGGCCCTTTCTGCTGCCGTAACCTGATGTTTAAGCGCCAGGATATCTGAAAAAGCAATTACTTCTACCTGTACATCTTTAGGAATAACAACTTTTTCGAAATCTTTAAAAGCCGGAATAATATATTTTAACTGTTTACAATTGGCTGCTACCTTTAGTACTTTACGGTATAAAAAGTTGTTCCCAACCAGAATGGCTTTTATACCCGAATCGTTAATGATGTAGGCTACTTCCTGTTCAGAAAGTGTAGGGTAAATAGATACGTTAATTACACCAATTTGCTGAATACCCTGATCATAATATACGTACTCAGGAGAATTCTCAATCATTAAGCCTAAACGGTCGCCTTTTTTTATTCCTTTTTCCAGGAAGAAGGCAGAAACAGCATCGGCTCTTTTTAAGGTATCTTCATAAGAAATTTCAGTCCATTCTGCACCTTGTTTATGGATTAAAAAGGTTTCCTGAGGTTTGTGGATGTTTTTAACAACATTCCGCAATAAGGTAGGAACAGTTGAAAACTCGTTTATTAATGGCATGCTCGTAATTTGGTTTCGCTAATTATAATTAACAATTATAAGGCTTTTTGGTTTAAAAATACAAATTGGCTTTTAAGTAGTTTTAAGGCGGTATTGATTTCAATGGGACCAACTTCGATGTCGTCATTTCGAGCGGAGCGCAACGAAGTCGAGAACTACGAATTACTCAGCGTTGCTAAATCTATCGGGATAGATCTCTCCGCTACAAGCGTTTCGGTCGAGATGATGTATCCTGTGAAAAACAAACCTCTTGAAACGCAAAAAAGGTTCCATAAATGAAACCTTTTTTTATAAGTTGTATCGACTCGATTAAACTGAAAAACTTTCGCCACAGCCACAGCTACGGCTGGCATTTGGGTTTATAAAGTTGAAACCTTTTCCATTTAAGCCATCGGTGAAATCGAGTTCAGTTCCGGCCAAATAAAGAAATGATTTCATATCCAAAGCAATTTTGATTCCTCTGTCTTCAAAAAACTGATCGCCTTTTTGTTCTTCGTTATCAAAATCTAAATTGTATGATAAACCCGAGCAACCACCACCTTTTACTGAAACACGTAAAAAGTAATCAGAACCCATTTCCGAATCCTGCATTAAGTGGGTGATTTTTTCTTTTGCTTTATCTGTTATCGTAATCATAATAGTGTCAAGATAATAGTATCAAGTATCAAGATTGCAATCAAGTCGACATTTAATCTCGATACTTGACTCTTTAATACTTGTTACTGGTATTAGTGGTGCGATTTTTCTAATACAATTGCCTCTAAGCCATTTTTAACGCGGTAATCGTTAATAGCCGATTTAATTGCATCTTCTGCTAAAACTGAGCAGTGAATTTTTACTGGAGGTAAAGCCAATTCTTCAACAATATCCATGTTATCGATAGATAAAGCCTCGTCAATTGTTTTTCCTTTTAACCATTCTGTAGCTAAAGAAGAAGAAGCAATAGCCGAACCACAACCAAATGTTTTAAATTTAGCATCAGTGATGACGTTATCTTCTCCAACTTCAATCTGTAAACGCATTACGTCGCCACACTCAGGCGCACCAACTAGTCCTGTTCCTACAAATTTGCTGTCTTTATTTAAAGTACCTACGTTACGTGGGTTATTGTAATGGTCAATTACTTTTTCTGAATATGCCATGATTTTATTTTTTTAATCTCCTTACGGAGCAATTTTTTTAATTAATTTTCAGTTTGGCGATTTGCGTAAGGCGTTTGGCGATTAACCTTCTACCTTAAGCCTTCCAGCCCTCTACCTTTTTTAGTGTTCTGCCCACTCAATTTTACTCAAGTCGATTCCTTCTTTAAACATTTCCCAAAGCGGAGAAAGTTCTCTTAAGTGATTAACCGCTTTTTGAGTTACTTCAATGGCCTGATCAATTTCTGCTTCCGTAGTAAACCTTCCTAAACCATAACGGATCGAAGAGTGTGCCAAATCATCAGATAAACCTAAGCTTTTTAAAACATATGATGGTTCTAATGATGCTGAAGTACAAGCCGATCCTGAAGATACCGCTAAATCACTCATCGCCATCATTAAACCTTCACCTTCAACATATTTGAAAGAGATATTGGCTACGTGTGGTAAACGGTGTTGTGTATTACCATTAACATAACTCTCTTCCATTTTGTTCAAAGTAGTTTCTAACTTATCGCGTAAAGCTGATAAACGAACTGATTCGCTTTCCATTTCTAAACGACAAAGTTCACAGGCTTTACCTAAACCTACAATACCCGGAACGTTTAACGTACCCGAACGCATTCCGCGCTCATGGCCACCACCATCCATTTGTGCAGTAACTTTAACCCTTGGGTTTTTACGACGAACGTAAAGTACCCCAACACCTTTCGGTCCATACATTTTATGTGCCGAGAAAGCCATTAAGTCAATACCATCAGCATTTACATCAACCGGGATTTTACCAACTGCCTGCGTAGCATCAGTCATAAATAAAGCACCATGTTTGTGCGCAATTGCTGCAATTTCTTTAACGGGTTGAATTACACCGATTTCGTTGTTGCCATACATAATCGAAACTAAAATCGTTTCAGGAGTCATAGCAGCTTCTAATTCGGCTAAATCAATTAAACCGTCTTCTTTGACGCCTAAATAAGTTACACGTGCACCGTTTTTCTCCAGGTGTTTGCAAGTATCTAAAACCGCTTTATGTTCAGTAACCGCAGTAATAATGTGGTTACCTTTTTCTTTGTACATTTCAAATACACCTTTAATAGCCAGGTTATCGGCTTCGGTAGCACCTGATGTAAAAATAATTTCTTTTTCAGTACAGCCGATTAGTTTGGCTACCTGCTCACGGGCATAATCTACACCCTCTTCAGCCACCCAGCCAAACGCGTGATTACGACTTGCGGCATTTCCAAATTTCTCTGTAAAGTAAGGTAGCATTGCTTCCAACACCCTCGGATCTAACGGGGTTGTAGCATTATTATCTAAATATATCGGCTGTTTCATCTCTATTCTGTTAATTATAACACAAAGATACGAAAAAACTTATTTAACAATTATAAATAATAGCTATGACCTTATAGAGAAAAGCCGCATTTTTACATTCACATAACCTTATAATCTATGAATAAGATAGAACACATCGGCATCGCGGTAAAAGACCTTAACAGTTCTATAGCTATTTATCAGAAACTATTGAACACCGATTGCTATAAAACAGAGCAAGTTGCATCCGAATTTGTAAATACGGCTTTCTTTAAAACCGGCGAAAATAAGGTAGAGCTGCTGCAGGCCACGGCTCCAGATAGTGCAATTGCTAAATTTATCGAAAAAAAAGGAGAGGGGATTCACCATATCGCTTTTTTGGTTGATGACATTCTTGCCGAAATGGAACGTTTGCATCAAGAAGGATTTGTGTTGCTTAGCGAGTCGCCTAAAAAAGGAGCAGATAATAAAATGGTGTGTTTTGTGCATCCAAAAGATATCAATGGTGTACTGATTGAGATCTGCCAGGAAATTAAATGGGTATAAGGAGGGAGGATGGAAGAGGTAAGATGGGAAATGGCTTAACTCGGGCGTCACCCTGAACCGAGCCTTAGCGAGCTCACCGAAGGTAATTTATTTCAGGGTCTTTTGAAAACGAATGGTTCCGTATTCCATAGCCCTTTCAGTCCTGCTGTACACTTTAGTCCCTCTTTTCAATCGGGAGCTGTCGTTTCCATCAGGTTTATTTAACTTTGTGCTGCGGTGCTTGGTGAGGTAGGGAAGTGTATATCAGATAAGCATGCGCTTAATCAATTGTTCCCGTTGGTTTTAATCAACGGATTTAAAAATATCTATTCAGTGAGCGATATACCATCTGTGATCAAAATTATCAGCAAAGATTTTGATATCGAAGATAATCTTTCCGAAAATCAATTGCGTAATGCCATGGTTGATGCCTTTGCTTATTTAATTGACAACGATTTTCCTAAACTGATCCAGATCTTATATAAGGCAGATGTAGATCAGTATAAGCTAAAAGAACTGCTGGAAACCGTAGAAGGCTTAAGCTCCGCTGAAGTAATTGCCGATGCCTATATTGCCCGCCAAAAGGCTAAAGTAGAAACCTGGAAGAAGTATAGTTAGGTTTCGTAATTTGCAGCCATAAGAATAGGTGGTAAATTGCTTTCTGAAAATTAAAACTGTTTAAAACATATAGAATATTTTGTTTTGATGGCTTGATTTTTAAAAAATAATTTAATACATTTGCATCCTCTAAAATAGAGGTAGAAAGACTAATAGGAAATGTCATAAGCGTTGTTGCCAGCAAATTGCAAGAATGTTCTTGATGCTTTCACACAAATAACTAAAAATAATATTCAAATGAAAAAAGATTTGCACCCAACAAGCTACAGACCAGTTGTTTTTAAAGACATGTCTAACGAGTATGCTTTCTTAACAAAATCTTGCGTAGATACTAAAGAAACAATTAAATGGGAAGATGGTAACGAGTATCCTCTTTACAAATTAGAGATTTCTCACACTTCTCACCCTTTTTATACTGGTAAAATGAAATTGGTTGATACAGCAGGACGTATCGATAAATTCAAAAACCGTTACGCTAAGAAATAATTTTAGCAACAAAAAGCATTTTTTGAAGTCCCTTTGCCAAAAGCATCGGGACTTTTTTTATTTTTGTTGCTTATGACAATCAATCTATTTGATGATGCTTCCTGGATGTCTCTACGTCCACTTACGTTTACCAGGCCTGTGGCCGATTTACGCATTGGTATTTTAACCATCGCAGAGAAATGGGCTAAGTATTTAAAAGCCGATTTCGGTTTCCAAACTCAAGATTACCTCTCTGTAAAGTTTGCGCCCAAACCAAATGCCGATTTATTTATAAATGGCTCCGTTTGTCCCGATGAGGCTTTACTTAATGCCGTAACAGGCATTAAAGCGGGTGAGGTACTTTATCAAAGAGATGTGATTATTGCGTATAGCTCAGATCAGCATGATTTAGCATCGGTTAAATCATTAAAGCCGGTTGAATATAAAAGTGATTTTATACAGATTGTTTATCCGGAGCATATTTTTGGGAATAATCCAGGTGAGATCAGAAAAGATTTTAAACTGTTAACCGAAGGACGCAGCTCAGCAAAGATCAGTAGTACCAACCAATTGCTGGGTGATGATGTTTTCTTTGAAGAAGGCGCTAAAGCCGAATGTAGTGTGCTAAACAGCACTATCGGGCCTATTTACATCGGTAAAAATGCTGAGGTATGGGAAGGGAGTTTAATCAGGGGATCTTTTGCGCTTGGCGAGAACTCATCAATAAAAATGGGTGCTAAAATATATTCCGGTACTACCATTGGCCCTAATAGCCGTGCCGGAGGCGAAATTAACAATTCGGTCATTTGGGGCAATTCGGCCAAAGGCCACGAAGGTTATTTGGGCAATTCGGTAATGGGAGAGTGGTGTAATATTGGTGCCGATACAAACAACTCGAATTTAAAAAACAACTATGCCGAAGTAAAACTTTACGATTATGAAGGCAAAAAAATGCGCAATACCAATCTGCAGTTCTGTGGTTTAATTATGGCCGATCATGCTAAATCAGGCATAAATACCATGTTTAATACTGGCAGTGTGGTTGGCACTGGTGCGAATGTTTTTGGGGCGGGTTTCCCCCCACACCATATTCCTGATTTTAGCTGGGGTGGCGCCAGCGGTTTCGATACCTATAAATTGAATAAAATGTTCGAAACAACCGAAAAGGTATTTGCCCGGAAAAATATAGCTTTTGATGAAGTAGAAAAGGATATTATTACCAAAGTATTTGAATTAACTGAATCGTATAGACGATTTTAAATAAGTTGAAAGGTTGAAATGTCTCAGCGTTTGAACATTCCAACTTTAAAACATTCTAACATTAAAATAACACAAAATGAGAAAAAAGATTGTTGCCGGTAACTGGAAAATGAACTTAGATTACAATGAAGGTGTTTCGTTGTTCAGCGAAATCGTAAATATGGTTAAAGATGAGCGCAAAGGCGATCAGCTGGCTATTATTTGCTCACCGTTTATTCATTTAAACAGCTTGGCAAAATTGGGTGGTAACGATGTTAAAATTGGCGCTCAAAACATTAGTGATAAAGAAAGCGGAGCATATACTGGCGAAACTTCGGCTAAAATGGTAAAATCTGTTGGCGCAGAATACGTTATTTTAGGTCACTCAGAGCGCAGGCAATATTTTGCTGAAAGCGATGCTTTATTGGCTGAAAAAACTAAAGTTGCTTTGGCGAATGGTTTAACACCAATTTTCTGTATCGGCGAAACTTTAGATGAGCGTAACAACGGCAGTTATTACGAAGTATTAAAAAAACAATTGGTAGAAGGTATTTTTAGTTTAGCTGAAGCAGACTTTAAAAAACTGGTTATTGCTTACGAGCCAGTTTGGGCTATCGGTACAGGTTTAACTGCTTCACCAGAGCAGGCACAAGATATTCATGCTTTTATCCGGAGTGAAATTCAGGCTAACTATGGTTTTAATGTAGCTGATGATACCACTATTTTATACGGTGGCAGCTGTAACCCAAGCAACGCTGCAAGCTTATTTTCTCAAAACGATATTGATGGTGGCCTAATTGGTGGTGCATCATTAAAATCACGCGATTTTACAGATATTATTAAAGCATTAAACAGCTAAATGCAATACATTAAAGCAATATTTACATTCAAAAGTATCGAAGACTATCAACAGGATTTGCTTATCAGCGATCTTGCCGATTTAGGCTTCGATACTTTCGAAGATAGTGAGGGTGGTTTTACGGCTTTTGTCATCAAGGATAATTTTAATGAGCAGGAATTAAAAGATCTCCTGGCGAACTATAGTGAAGAGTTTACAACAGCGTATACCTTAGAAGATGTTGCCGACGAAAACTGGAATGCCGAATGGGAGAAAAATTTTAGTCCGCTGATTATTGATGATGTGTGTTATGTGCGAGCCACCTTTCATGAGCCACAGCCATCATATCCATACGAGATTGTAATCGATCCTAAAATGGCTTTCGGTACCGGTCATCATCAAACGACTACAATGGTGATGCAGTATATTTTAGCTGCCGATTTAAAGGATAAAAATATCCTCGATATGGGCTGTGGAACCGGTATTTTGGCCATTCTGGCTGCGAAACTAGGTGCTAAAAGTTTAATGGCTATCGATTATGATGATATCTGTTATGAAAGTACGGTAGAAAATGCTGCACTTAACCAGGTAGATAATTTAAAGGCACTTTGTGGCAGTAAAGAGGTGATTCCTAACGAAGAATACGATGTCATCTTTGCCAACATCAATAGAAATATCCTGCTTGACCAGATTCATCGTTATGCCGAGGTATTGAAGGCAGGAGGCAAAATTTTCTTCAGTGGATTTTATTTAGATCCTGATTTAGGAATGATTACCGCTGAATGTGCGAAATACGGCATCAAATACGTTGATCATAAACAAAATGGCGATTGGGTTGCGGCTCAATTTGAAAAGAAGGTTTAAGGTGAAAGGTTTAGGGTTTAAGGCTTAAACGCCATACGCAAACCGCCAAACGCTGTCAAAGGCGTAAGAAGTAGGGAGTTTTCTCACATCTCATGTCTCAAATCTAAAATAAAAAATATGCGCATACATTTTATTGCGATTGGCGGAAGTGCAATGCATAACCTGGCCATCGCCTTACATAAAAAAGGGTATCAGATTTCGGGTTCTGATGATGTGATTTTCGAACCAGCAAAATCCCGTTTGGATAAATATGGTTTATTGCCTGCCGAAATGGGCTGGGATGAAAACCGCATTTCAAATGATCTGGATGCTGTAATTTTAGGGATGCATGCCCGCATTGATAATCCAGAGTTACTGAAAGCACAAGAATTAGGTGTTAAAATCTATTCTTATCCCGAATACATTTACGAACAAAGTAAAAATAAATTACGCGTGGTAATTGGCGGTAGTCATGGTAAAACAACCATTACCAGCATGATTTTGCATGTGCTGAATTATTACAAACGCGATTTCGATTATCTGGTTGGTGCACAGCTGGCTGGTTTCGAAACGATGGTGAAAGTTACGGAAGAAGCGCCTGTGATGATTATAGAGGGTGATGAATATTTATCCTCACCAATTGATAGAAGACCTAAGTTTCATCTTTATAAAGCCAATGTTGCCGTAATTAGTGGTATTGCATGGGATCACATTAATGTTTTTCCAACCTATGCCGATTATACTTCGCAGTTTGACAAATTTATTGATACGATTGAGGAGAATGGAACTTTAATTTATTGTAAAGCAGATGCCGATCTGAATGAAATTGTAACACAATCAAAAGCCAATATCTCAAAAATTGCTTATGCCATTCCGGCGCATGAAATCAGAAATGGAATCACGTATTTGCTTCCTGAAGAAACGGCTTTAAAAATATTCGGCGACCATAATCTGATGAATTTAAATGCAGCAAAATTGGTGTGCAAACAGTTAGATATCAGTGAAAAAGAATTTGATGCGGCCATTTCCTCATTTACAGGTGCAGCTAAACGTTTAGAAGTCATCTCAGCTGATGAATCGACCAACGTTTATAAAGATTTTGCACATTCACCATCAAAATTAAAAGCCACGATTGATGCGGTTAAAGGACAGTTTGCTAATCGTAAATTAGTAGCCTGTATTGAATTGCATACTTTTAGCAGTTTGAACAAAGATTTCCTGAAAGAATATACCGGCGCAATGGATAAAGCCGATGAAGCGATTGTATTCATCGATATTAAATCTTTCGAGCAAAAACGCATGGAGCCTTTTTCTGAAGATGATGTTCAGCAGGCATTTGCCAATCCAAAACTGAAGTTTTTTAATGATGCAGCAAAGTTAAAAGCTTATTTATTAGGTCTGAATTACAAGGATGCTAATTTATTGATGATGAGCTCTGGTAATTATGCGGGATTCGATCTGCCTGAACTGGCTGGTGAATTGCGTAAATAGGTGTTGCGATAATAACCAGTTATATGAAAAAAACACTAACGTTTTTGGTAGCAATTGTATCAACAATAGTGTTTGGACAAGTTGAACAACGGGAAAATCCTTCTGATTTTTTACCAAAAGGCTATGTGGTTTTTGAAAAAATAAATGGCGACTTGAATAAAGATGGTCGGGAAGACTGTGTTCTTCTCATCAAGGCAACAGATAAAAGAAAAATTGTTACAGACAAATATCGTGGAAAGCTAGACCGTAACCGAAGAGGTATCATAATTCTGTTCAACAAAAAAAAGTATTATGAACTAGCAGTAAAAAACTATGATTGTTTTTCTTCAGAAAATGAAGATGGTGGGGTTTATTTTGCGCCTGAACTTTCTATTGAAATTAAAAAAGGAAATTTGTATGTTCAATATGGGCACGGTAGGTATGGCTATTGGCAATATACTTTTAGGTATCAAAATTCAGGTTTTGAATTGATAGGTTATAACGCAAGCAACGGTGGTGCTGTAATCGACAGCGAAATTAGTATTAACTTTTTAACTAAAAAGAAGCAGGAAAAAGTAAATACAAATGAAAATGCTCAGGGTGGTGATGAAGTTTTTAAAGAAAAATGGAGCAAGATAAAGTTAAACAGAATGATTAATTTGAAAGAAATTAAAAATTTTGATGAACTTGATACGATGTATTCTCAATAATAACGCATTAATAGGTCTAATAAAAGTAGTGATTTAGCACTTACATAAAATTTTGTATTGATAATCCCGATATTTGTCAAGTCGAATGTGAGATTTGTGAAGAATCCTTTTAGTCAAATCTCATATCTAACACCTCAAATCTACCCCAATGAAAAGCATCGGAGATCACATTAAACAAAGCAGGCTGGCCTTAGGTTTAAGTCAGGCTGATGCCGCTAAAAAGCTAAATATTTCTACTCCGGCTTTCTGTAAAATCGAGACGGGTCAAACCGATCTCAATATCTCCCGTTTATTCCAGATTTCCAAAACATTTAAGGTTCCGGTTATGCAGCTGATTGCCGGGCAATCAGGAGGATCTAATTCATCTGAAGAATTAACCGCGCTTAAAAAAGAACTGATCGAAAAAGAAGAGGAAATTAACAAACTCCGCAAAAAGGTGATCGATCTGTATGATAAACTTGGAATATAAAATGCGGTTAATCTGTTGTTTTGCCGACTAATTATCATATTAAAATTATATTAAAGAATAAAATTCATATTTATTTAAAATATTTTGAATTTTATTCTAATAATTTATAGTTTTATAGAATGGTAATCGAAAACAATTTTAGCCTGGATCATGTCGATCTGGCTATACTCAGACTTATGCAGGATAATGCGCGGATCTCGAATGTAGATTTAGCGAAGGCATTGGATCTGGTTCCATCAGCTGTGCTGGAACGGGTAAAGAAGTTGGAAAAGAAGAATGTAATTACCCAATATAATGCCCGGATAAATCCTGTGGCGCTCGATTTAAAATTACTGGCCTTTATTTCGATGAAATCATCTCAAAGTTTAGGCTGTAGTGATACGGCAAACGAGCTGGCAAAAATACCTGATGTGCAGGAAGTGCACGTCATTGCAGGGGACGATTGCTTTCTGATTAAGGTGAGGACAGCAGATTCGGCCTCATTAATGGCTTTACTGCGGGATGAATTTAGTAAGATTCCGAATATTTTATCGGTTAAAACCACAATTGTGCTGGAGACCGTAAAAGAGCAACAAAAATTAGTAATTCCTGAAAAATAAAAACATGGCAAATTTAAATAAAACAGCATCTCCGGTAATGGTTTACCTCGCATTTGCTATTGTATATATCGTATGGGGTTCAACTTACTTTTTCATTCAAAAGGCCCTGGTTGGTTTTCCGCCTTTTATTTTAGGTGCATTCCGTTTTTCTATTGCAGGAGTGCTCATGTTAACCTGGTGCAAGATTAAGGGCGAAGACATTTTTAACCTGAAAACCATTAAAATTGCTGCAGTAAGTGGTATTTTAATGTTAGGCCTGGGTAATGGAATCGTTATCTGGGTAGAGCAGTTTATCCCCAGTGGTTTAGTGGCCATTATGGTGGCCTCAGCAGCCATATGGTTCGTTATTTTAGATAAATCACATTGGAAAGAAAACCTGAGTAATAAGTATATCGTTTCGGGTTTAGTGATTGGCTTTTTAGGGGTGGTGCTCTTATTTGGCAACCAGATCGTGCAAGCGCTTGATAAACCTCAAAGTAACCTGCAGGTTATAGGCATGGTATTACTTGTTTTTGGACCAATAGCCTGGGCTGGGGGATCGCTTTATTCGAAATATCATCCCGCTACCGGTAGTTCGGTTTCGGTTAATACGGGCTGGCAGATGTTGATGGCCAGTCTGGCTTTTTTGCCCGGAGGATTTTTCAAATCTGAGTTTAAATTACTCGATTGGGGCAGCATACCGCTTGATGCCTGGTTATCGATTATTTACCTTATCCTTTTTGGTTCAATTGCTGCCTTTAGTGCTTATGTATGGCTGCTTAAAGTGCGTCCGGCTACGCAGGTGAGTACCTATGCTTATGTAAACCCGGTAGTAGCGGTTTTGTTAAGTTTAACCTTTACCAATGAAGTGATTGGCTTAACTCAGGTGATTGGATTGGTGATTATTTTGGGAAGTGTGCTGTTGATTAATTTGCCGAAATATAAAAGCGCGTAGATTGTTTTTGAGAAAATATAGTCCTCGTTTGTAACGAGGATTAGCGGGATGCACATTTATAATGAGCAATGAGAAAGTTCCATGGCGATAAAATCGCCTTTCTCCTTCATCCTCGTTACAAACGAGGACGATGAAGATTATTTTGAGAAGTGTGCTTTTGATTAATTTGCCGAAATATAAAAGCACGTAGATTGTTTTTGAGAAAATATAGTCCTCGTTTGTAACGAGGATTAGCGGGATGCACATTTATAATGCGCAATGAGAAAGTTCCATGGCGATAAAATCGCCTTTCTCCTTCATCCTCGTTACAAACGAGGACGATGAGGTTATTTTGAGAAGTGTGCTCTTGATTAATTTGCCAAAATATAAAAGCGCGTAGATTGTTTTCGAGAAAATATAGTCCTCGTTTGTAACGAGGATTAGCGGGAAGCGCATTTATAATGCGCAATGATGAGGTTCCATGGCGATAAAATCGCCTTTCTCCTTCATCCTCATTACAAAAGAGGACGATGAAGTGTAGATGCTGAACGTAAAATCGTCATTTCAACTGTAGTGCAGTCCCGAATATTCGGGAGAAAAATCTGCTGCAGACGGCTTAGAATAATTGATCCGTGTTTTCAGTGAATCCGTGGCAGGAAAATAAAAAAGGTTCGTGGAGACACGAACCTTGGCAAGTGACAACCCCATTCAGGTTAAAATATCTTGCGCATCGTTAAATGCTTTTTGCCAAAGGTAGCACCAGTGGCTTTATGGATAGCAATCATCTGTTCGTTAAAATCGCCTACCCAACTCAATTCGAGTTCCTTGTATTGGTTTTTAGGCAGCACATATTCGCCTAAGCGGATAAAAAGAACCGATTCTAAGCCATGTTTTTGGAATTTAGGTTTAGTGCCCATCACAATTGCACGCATGCGGGTAACGCCCACCCAGCGACGGTAAGCAAACTTTAATTTTTCAATTAAACCTAATTTGCCATCAAAACCTTTTATCATCTGGTTAGCATCAGGAATCAGCACAACAAAGGATGCTGGTTCGCCATTAAAGTACGCAAACTGGATAAGATGTTCATCCATAATGGGCTCCATACTTTTAAAACTTTCTTCGAGGGTTTCTTTTTTAATGGGCACAAAGTTTTCAAAATCCTGCCAGCCATCATTGTAGATTTCCATTAAATCGTTAATGTATTTGCTCGAATTGGCTTTGCTGAAATATTCGAAAGTATAACCTGGTTTATTTCTTACCCAGTTGGCAATTTTGGTAAAACGTTCCGGAAAAGGAATGGTCAGGTTAATGTGGTTGGTTAATTGCTCATATTCGGTAACGAAACCATATTTCTCGAAAAATTTCTGATAGTATGGAAAGTTATAGTTCATGCCGAAAGAAGGAGGGGTGAAGCCTTCAACCAATAAGCCCCAGAAGCTATCGTTTTCGCCGAAATTAATCGGGCCATCCATGGCTTTCATTCCATTTTCGCTTAACCATGTTTTGGCCGTATCGAATAAAAGAAAGGCAGCTTTTTCATCATCAATACATTCAAAAAATCCCATACCGCCTGTTGGCTGGTCGTAATGGTAGGCTTTTTTCTCATTGATAAAAGCAGCTACACGGCCGATCAGTTTTCCTGCATCGTCTTTTAAAACCCAACGCATACATTTTCCATGCGCAAAAAAGGTATTTTTCTCGGGGTTAAAAACATTTTCAACTTCACTGTCCAGCGGACAGATCCAGTTTTTATCGTTTTTATATAGGATTTTTGGAGTGTCTAGAAAGTCTTTTTTTAATGATGAATTGCTTACGGGTATAACTTGCATGGGCAGATTTTAAAATTAAAAAGCATCCTACCAAGCGGGCGGATGCTTTTTCAAATATATGTTTTTTAAATATTAATAATCGTCGTCGTCATCGTCGAAATTATCGAAGTTGTCAAGGTCATCTAATGGCATATCAAAATCATCATCGTCATCATCTTGAGGCTTCTTTTTCGTTGTTTGAATATCGTCATCTTCAAGATCATCATCTTCGTCTACCTGTTTCTTGGTAGTCGGCTTGGTTGGGAGTTTCTTTGGCGCTTTCATAACACAAAAATAAAAATTGCTTTTATAGTTTAAAAATACAAAAAAACTTTTTTTAATAACAACCTGGAAGCAAAGAAATTAATTTATTTATTCCACATTTTCTCCGACCGTATTTTCCTCCTTTACGATATCTTTTAACTGGGGAAGTTGGTTTAGGTTATTTAAACCAAAATAATCCATGAATAAGGTGCTGGTGCTATACAGAATAGGTCGGCCCGGCGTTTCTGCTTTTCCATCGATACTGATCAGCTCTTTTTCCAGCAGGCGTTGCACGGAATAATCTGAATTAACACCTCTTATCTGTTCGATTTCTAATTTAGTGATGGGTTGGCGGTAGGCTATAATTGCCAGCGTTTCCATAGCAGCCTGACTTAATTTTTTCTTCGAACGGTGTAACTGCAGCTGGTTAACCGTTTCATGGTAATCTTTTTTGGTGAGAAACTGATAACCATTATTTAAGAATACCAATTCGATGGCAAAATCATCATGGCTATATTTTTCCTTAATTTGTTCAACACTTTCGAATACCTGTGCTTCGGTAAATTCTTCATTGAAAACAGCATTTAAGGCCAGTATAATTTCTTGCGTACCGATGCTTTGACTGGAAGAGAATACAAGGGCTTCGATGTGCCTGGAGATGTTGTGATTGGGCATATACAAAAATAGAATTTTTGGGCATAAAAAAAGCGGTCTCGCTTTTAAAAACAAGACCGCTTTCAACACACAAATGAAACCTGAATTAAGATATAGTTTTAGGTTAGGTTATTAAATATCTATATCAATTCTATAAGAACGTCTTTGATAAACACTATCGTTTATTTCTAACACAAGTTTAAGGCTAAACCGGGTTCGAACAAGATTCTATTTAGTGAGTGGTATTAATAATTGAGTAAACGGTAAATTTTCTATTTTAACGGTATAGAAATGGATACTGTTGTACCATTTGTGGTGTTCTGCTTCACATTTAAGTGTATAGGTTTTGCTCCAATCTGACCTAAAAGGTGCAATCTTTCTTTGGTTAACTGCATACCTTTACTGATGTGTGTTTCCTTTTTATCCTTTAAAGAGTTGTCAATTCCAATTCCATCATCAATAATTTCGATGTTAAGATAGAATTCGTCTTTCAGTTTAATATTGATCAGGATTTCGCCGCCGGTTTCTTTTGGCATAATGCCATGCCATATTGCATTTTCTACGTAGGGCTGCAACAACATAGACGGAATAAAAGTTTCTTCTTTATCGATATCTTCATCCACATTAAAAATATAGGCTAATTTATCTCCAAAACGATTCTTTTCCAGCTTAAGATAGAGGTTGAGGTATTCCAGTTCTTCTTCAAGTGAGATATAACTTTTTGTACAGATTTCCAGGTTTTTTCTGATCAGTCTGGCAAACCCTGTTAAAACCTTATTGGCCGAAGCGGTATTCTGCGTATTAATGTAATGCTGAATGGAGTTCATCACATTAAATACAAAATGTGGATTCATCATGGCCTGCAAGGCCTGTTGCTCCAGCATGAGTACTTTGTTTTTTAATAACAATTGTGCTTGCTCTTTATCTTTCTGCTTGCGGGTAATGTAAACAGCTACCTTGTAAAAGATATAGGCTACAAGCAATATTAAAATAGATAAAAACCACAGACTTTGCCAAAAATGCTTTTTAATGGTAAAAGCGATTTTCGCCGATTCGCCCCAATTACCGTTCTGGCTTTTTGCACTTACTTCAAATACATAATCGCCTGATTGTAGTGAAGAAAAATCTAAGCGTCTGGTACGGGTTTCTACCCAGGCCGAATTTTCGTTTAAACGGTAACGATAGGTAATATCACTGGTGGTAAAATCGACTGCACTAAAAGTAAACAGAATGGTATTGTTACCGGTTTCGAAAGTGAAATTTCCCTGATCAACTGGCAAACGCTCATTATCTTTAATGATAGAGGTAACGTAAACTTTAGGAAGATTCCTAACAATATTTTTATTATTGTATTTGAATAAGATCAGGCCTTTGTTTGTCGCAAAATAGGCGGTACTGTCATCAATAAATAAACTGTTGATGTCATCACTTAAAAGATCTTTGCCATAATCGAAATTAGCCACAGTGGGTTGATTAGGATAATCGGCTATTTTGTTAACGCCTTTATTGGTTAATACCCATATTTCGCTGTTTTTTACAAATATTTTAGTACAGATATTATTCGTTAAA
This sequence comes from Pedobacter folensis, assembly GCF_056490665.1. Classification (NCBI taxonomy): domain Bacteria; kingdom Pseudomonadati; phylum Bacteroidota; class Sphingobacteriia; order Sphingobacteriales; family Sphingobacteriaceae; genus Pedobacter; species Pedobacter folensis. Next base: position 1,269,522 of record NZ_JBWJIF010000001.1, on the reverse strand, counting down.
CCATCTTTTTGAGTAATCTGCCTGGTAATCTGGTTGTTCTTGTAAAAAATTAAACCATAACCATCTGTCGCCAGAATCAATGTGCCATCGGCAAGTTGCTGAATGTCATTGATCCTTTTGGTAAGCAAAGGATGGTTTTCGTAATGTTTAATTAGTTTCCCTTTTGAAAATTGAGAAAGACCATTGATATTCGAGAACCACAAACTGCCTTCGCGATCGTAAAAAACGTGGTAAGACCTGTCTTTAAAAAAATCTTCTTTTTCGCGGTATTTTGCCGCGTTAAACTCAAATTTATTTCTTCTGTCTGATAAGAAAACCACTCCCGATGATAGGGCTAAGGCAAGCTGATTGTTATTTTCACCCACGCTAAAGTGTTTGATAACGAACATCGAGTTGTTTGATTCTTTTAAATAACTTACCTCATTACTGTTGTTATAGATATTTTTGAAAACACCCATTCCATAATCAGAAGCAAAATATATGGATTGGTCTTTTGGGTCGAAAGTAATCTGTTTAATGGTTTTATATTTCTTAAAGTCATCTAAACCAATTTCATCTACCTGATAATTGTTAATGGTTAACACGTCGATTACGGCATCATCGGTACCCAGCCACAGGCGGTTTTTCCCATCTTTGGTAATGCTTTTGATGACATTGCTGCTCAGACCAGATTCTGCATCAATAATCGATAACCGGTTATTGGTATTAGGGAGCATATAAATTCCCTGATTGGTGGCAAACCACATGTTCTGGTTATTATCCTTGATTACCTGGTTAACCGAAATATCCTGCAGATATTGGATTGTTTTTCCGCTTTTATCGAGCGCGAAGGCTCCATTGGCATTCGACAACCAGACCTCTTTGGTCTTAACATCGTAATAAAAATATCCCGACATGTTCTTGATCAGATTCTGGGGAATCGGGATGAGATCGTTAATGCTGCCGTGCCTGTATTGTTTTAATCCTCCACTGTCCAGGTAAAATAAAGATCTGTGGCTACTGTTTGCAGCGGTCATGTAAGAAAGTGGCTGTACTTTTGAACTGACCATGGAAAAAGTTTTTCCATTAAACTTCTGTACGCTTAAGTCGCTATAAGCAAATATGTTACCTTGCTCATCTTCATGAATAAAGGCGTTGATGAATTTATCGTTTAGATTAGGAGAGATGTATTTTTTGATCGTTTTTCCATCCCAGCAAACAATCAGATTCGCATTGGTTCCGAGCCAGATCCGCCCCGATTTATCCACTAAAAAGGAAACAATTACCGTATTAAAGTTTAATTTTTTAAGCAGTTCATCGTTGTCCTGGTTATAAAACTTTCCTTCTTTTAAGTAGCTGAGCTGACCGTTCAGGGCAAAAAACCACAACCGTCCCTCTTTATCTTCTCTCATCTGGAGAATCTGGGTATCAGGAAGTCCATCTTCGATGGTGAAGTTCTGGAAGTTTGTCCCATCAAAACGGCTCAATCCATTATCGGTAGCAATCCATATAAAACCTTTTTTATCTTGTAAAATGTAATAACAGTTATTGCTGGCAAGCCCGCTTTTTGTATTGTAATGAGGGAGGTAAGTGGTTTGGGCAAGCAGGTTTTTCGGGGCGAAAAATATAATAAACCCGAATAAAAAAGCAATAAAAGAGCGGCCAAAGTTTAACTTCAGGATTGCTTTTTCAGCAAATAAAAGCGCTTTTATGCGTAGTTTAATGATCACTGTTAGCCTTTGTAAATAATTTTATTTTTTCAAAAAAATCGCTTGCTCTTCTTCGCGAAATGTTAATGCTTTCACCATTTTTTAAGTAAACCTGAAGTCCGTTTTTAGAATTATACTCTTTTAAGTGGTTAAGATTTATAATGCTCGACTTATGGATCCGCACAAATTGATCGCCTGGTAAAAGCTCTTCAAATTCCCGTAAAACTTTCGAAACCGTTATTTTATCATGGTTATTTAAGTGTACAATCGAATAATTGCTATCTGCTTCGATGTAAATAATATCATCGATATCAATCATTTTAAAACCCTGTCCATAAGGGAGGGTCAGTTTTCTGATTTCTGCCCGTGAACTTAAACTTGAAGCCAGGTTATTGATTCTTTCGTCGTTTTCGTTCTGGCTTTTAAAACGTTTAATATGTTGAAAAACCTTGTCTACAGCTATTTTAAGCTCATCAATATCAATTGGTTTTAACAAGTAATCGAGTGCATTTGCTTTAATCGCTTTTAGCGCGTACTGATCGTAAGCAGTGGTAAATATAACGGCGGCATTGTGTTTTTGTGCATCGGGAATAAGTTCAAAGCCGTTGCCCCCGGGCATGGCAATATCCAGGAAAATCAGATCAATGGGATGATGCGCTAAAATATCTTTTGCTTCTGCTACAGACCTGGCAATACCGGTAATTTCTACCTGCGGGCAGTTCTGTTGCAGTAAAAAAAATAACGATGAGCGTGCAAATTCCTCATCATCAACAATAATGGCTTTTAATATCGTCATAGCTATAGGTTGGTGAATGTATTAAAATGGTCTTACAAAAAAAAATGCAAAGAGAAAAAACCAGTCTTGAAATTGTCACGTATGTATCATCAAACGAATTCAAAACCACTAAACATAGATTACTATGAAAAACAATGAACTAGAAACAAAAAGTGAACTTCAAGATGAAAGTTTATTTAACAGCACCGTAGGCAGGAGATCTTTTCTTCAGTACGCAGGTGCGAGTGCAGCCGGTATTGCTTTGGTTGCCGCAGGTTGTAAAAAAGATCGTGGCTACATGGATCCGCTTGCAACAGGTGCTACGCTAGATTTTAAAGATGATTTCGGTGTATTAAATTATGCATATGCTTTAGAGCAATTAGAAGCTGCATTTTATGTTAAAGTTGCTTCAGCACCTCCTGCATCTTTCACTGCAGCTCAGAAAGCATATTTCCAGGATATTCAGTTTCATGAAATTGCCCACAGAGAGTTTTTTAAAGCTGCTTTAGGTACAGCTGCAATCGGAAGTCTGGAAGTAGATTTTTCATCAATTGATTTTACCAGTTCTGCCAGTGTTTTAGGTACGGCAATGGCCTTTGAGGATTTGGGAGTAGCGGCATACAATGGCGCCGGACCAAGAATTAAAACTGGTGCTTATTTATTGTTAGCTGGTAAGATTGTTTCGGTTGAAGCCCGTCACGCAGCTTATATCCGCGATCTGATCTCAAACGGAACATTTGCTGATTTAAACAGCCTTTCTGCTTTAGGTGCTGATAATTCGAAGGGATTAGACGCCGCACTTACTCCAGACAAAGTTTTAAATATTGCCGGAAAGTATATCAAAACCAAAATTAATGTAATCAATCTTTAATTTTTAAAACCAGAAATCATGAATATCGTAAATATATTAGAAGAAATTGAAAAAGTTGACGGAGAAATCTATGAGAGATTAAATCCGAGAAGAGCTGCAATGAAAAGCTTTTTCAACATGGGTAAAAAAATCTCTTTAGCGGCTATGCCACTGGCTTTGGGCTCAATGTTCCAAAAAGCTTATGGACAAACCGCTTTACCGGCAGCGGTTGTTGATGTATTGAACTTTGCTTTATCATTAGAATATTTAGAATACCATTTTTATAATCACTGTATTGTAGGAAAAACTCCGGGATCGGCAGTAACCGATGTTACCTTTAATTTTCCTAATGCAGCCAGCCAGGCAGCCATTACTACCATTCGTGATCACGAAAAAGCACACGTTGATTTATTGGTAGGCGCTTTGGGAAGTTCGGCCCGTGCACCAATTGCCTATGCAGATACCGATTTTAGAGCAGGTGGAACATTTAGTACCGTATACTCTGATTATGGTACCTTCTTAGCGGTAGCACAAGGTTTTGAAGATACTGGTGTTAGGGCGTATAAAGGTCAGGCAGGGAATTTATTAGTGAGCCCGGGTGTATTGCAAACTGCTTTACAAATTCACTCCGTAGAGGCACGTCATGCATCACACATCCGTCAAATGCGTACAGCAGCTGGCACTGCAGTTTACAAACCATGGGTTAGTTTAGGCGCTTCAGGCCAGGCAAATGACTCTGGAGTTCCTCAGGTAGATGCGGTTTATGCTGGTGAAGATTTAACTGTACAGGCAAATGTGAACATTGCAAATATTACTGGTGCACCAAACGCAACTGCGGCTAAACTGGCTGCTGTGGAAAGTTTCGATGAACCACTGGATAAAGCAAGTGTAATCACCATTGCAAACTTATTCCTGAAAGACGGCAAAAAGCTATAAGAGCAATTTTTTACATTATTAATTAGGTAATGTTTTGTTTAAGGTAGGGAGGTAGAACTTGGTTTTACTTCCCTTTTTTTGCAAGATTATCGGGATGACAGGATTTTAAGATCAATGTGTATAAAAAAATACATCTCACCTCATCCATTTGACGTCATCTATCCCTTTTACATTCCTAGTACGTAATTACCTGTTCTTCTAAGTGCTCGGGTAAATCTCTGTAGTTGTATTTTTGTCCGCGTAACTGAGGTTCGAAACCTGCAGCTTTAATAGATTGCTGTATGCCATTTGCCGTAAAACGGTGTGGCGCACCAGCCGCCGATACTACATTTTCTTCAATCATAATCGATCCGAAATCATTCGCACCTGCATGTAAGCAAAGCTGTGCGGTGGCTTTACCAACGGTTAACCAACTGGCCTGGATATTTTTAATATTGGGCAACATGATGCGGCTTAAAGCAATCATGCGGATATATTCATCAGCTGTTACATTGTTGCTAATGCCACGTAAACGCTTTAATAAAGTACCATCATCCTGGAAAGGCCATGGAATAAAAGCTAAAAATCCATTTGCATCAGCAGGTTTTTCACTCTGTACCTGGCGGATCCATACCAGATGTTCAAAACGTTCTTCTATGGTCTCAACATGGCCAAACATCATCGTTGCCGAAGTCGTAATGTCTAATTGATGACATGCACGCATCACATCAAGCCATTCTTGTCCGCCACATTTACCTTTCGAAATTAAACGCCTCACGCGGTCGTTTAAAATTTCTGCACCGGCACCAGGAAGTGAATCCATTCCTGCTTCTTTTAGTGCTTTTAATACTTCAGTATGTGTCATGCCCTCGAGCTTTGCAACGTGTGCAATTTCCGGTGGGCCCAAAGCATGTAATTTTAAATCGGGATATAATTCTTTTAGTTTTCTGAATAAGTCGGCATAAAAAGCCAAACCTAAATCGGGGTGGTGACCACCTTGTAATAATAATTGATCTCCACCTAAGCGGAAAGTTTCTTCAATTTTTACTTTATAAGTTTCGATATCAGTAATATAACTTTCGTCGTGGCCAGGCCTGCGGAAGAAATTACAGAATTTACAGTTGGCAATACAAACGTTGGTGGTGTTTACATTACGGTCGATCTGCCAGGTTACTTTACCACTGGGTACCTGTATTTTTCTCAGTTCATTTGCCACAAACATCAAAGATGCGGTATCGGCATGGTGGTATAGATGGACACCTTCTTCAAGGCTTAAAAAGTCAAAATGTAATGCCCTTTGCAGTAAATCGGCTGTATTCATAATGCAAAAATACTAAATTGTTTATACAACACTGCTTAGTTATTATGGCAGGAAAGTAAATTTTTGGCATAAAAAAAGAGCGACCTTATTGAAGAGCCGCTCTTTTTAAAACGTTTACTATTTAAGGGACAATAAAAAACCAATGGTAAAATTGGCATCCCAGTCAAATACGAAAGTATCGCAATTGGTAGCGTCTTTAATAGCTTTGTAGATGTTTACACCGCTTTTGATTTTAATTTTATCGGTATTGTATTGATCCGGATCATTTAGAACAGTAAATCTTTCATCACCGGTACGGGTTTGTTTTGCAAGTTCAAAAGGCACACCTCCGATAATGAAACAAACATCGTGTTTTGTAGAAGGGATTTTTGATGATAAAGATTTAACCTCGTTATATACATCATCATCTTTCAGATTTTTCTCATAATATTTAGCACCGGGTGCTTCAAAAGATTTCACATCGCCATCCATCCACGAAATTTTAGTATTACCTGAACCAATGTCAACAACAAAGGAATTATCATAATAAGACGCAGGTAAAACACATTTTAAGGCGAGTTTACCTTCCTGCTCTGCTGTAACAAGGTTCACCACAAAGCCCATTTTCTTTAATTCAGAACTAATGGCCGTTGTTTTAGGCTCTTTTTGTGCACCAGAACTGATTACAAAGTGAATGTTTTTAGATTTAACACCTTTATCAAACATGGCACCTATATAATCTTTTAGTCCGGTTCTGATATCTGCGGTATTGGCTAAACCTTCATAAACAAATGATTTTCCGAAATCTTTAGAGATAATTTCCCAGCGTTTTTCTTTATCAATATTTACTACAAAAGAGTTAAAGCCCGATGCACCAACTTCAACAACACCTTTATATTCGCCGTTTACAGGTTTTTCAGGAGTATAATTAAAGCTTCTTTTTTCATCGCTTTTAGCGGCAGTAGGTGAGGATACCTGCTCAGTACTGTCTTTTTTACTTCCGTCAGTGTTAGTTACAGCATCAATTTTTCCTGATTCGAAAGCCCAGTAACCAAGGCCAATAATAGGTATTGCAATAATAATTGCTTTTATAGGCCAACGTAGTCTTGCCCAGGTCGATTTTTCTTCCATTGTGATATGTTTTTAATTAAGAGTTTGATTAATCTAATAAGGTAAAGCCTTTGTCTATTTTTTCTTCAGGTTTAAGTTCGTAAGAAGCATCGGTCATTCTGCTTACATTAAGCATTTTAAGGTTGCGGTCGTCAACTTTTTTGATGAATTCTTCCAGTTCACTTTGCGATGGTGCACCACCAACGGTAATGTTATTATTCTGATCCAAGAAATCGAGGTTTGAACGGATAGAGGCAATATTTTGGCTGATGGCTCCGGTAGCGGCATTCATCGCTTCCTGAAAAGCCCATCCATCTTTAATGTTAAAAACTTCAGCAAGTCCTTCAGTTGCATTTTTCATTTTTTGGGTTGCTTCCAGTTTTTTAGAAATGATAGAAATACTGCTATCTAAAGTGCTCACATAAATGCGGGCAGCACTTTCGTTATCTTTTAAAACTTCTAAAACTTTAGCAAACTGGTTGGCGTATTGTACGTAACTACGTGCATTCTGTTCTTCGGCTTCGCCCTCTTTACCCAAAAGGAAAGCTTTTGTACGCGTTTCTTTTGCATCCCGGTTAAAATCATTGGCCTTTTCAATATTGTTGTTTGCTGTTTCCTGTTTAGCTTTTTCGTCTAAACCCGCGGCTTCAACAGTAAAGCGTTTAGCATAAGTATATTTTTCTTCGGCAGTTTTCTGAGCGGTTTCTCCGCTTTGGATCATGTCAATCCGTACGCCATCAACATTGGCAATTTTATCTTTCACTCTTTTTAACGTATCCTTGGCGTCTTTTGATAAAAGTTGCAGGGTTTCGATCGGGTTACCTCTTATAATGGCTTTTTCGCCTTTAAAAAGTAAAATTGTTCCTAACCTGTGTAATAAAGAAATAATTTTTGGAGCCAATAAAAGCAATACAATCAGTATAATACTAAAAATAACCAGTAAAATACTTTTGGCTGCATAAACCAGCATAATTGGCAGAAATTTGAAAAATGCAAATGCACCTCCTAAAATTAGCGCCCAAAAAAAGATACTTGACATTACCTTTTTGCCTTCAGGTGTTTGTATTTGACTGGGAAGATGATCGCCTAAAACCTGAAATATAGGCAGCTGACTTTTAATTTCGGCTGGAATATTTACATACTGATTTTTGTTTTCCATTACGTTTTCGTTAATTTTTAATCGTTAATTTATGTTTGTTTCAATAATATTCAGTGCTTTTTCAATATCGGCTATTACCTCCTTAACTGCTGCATTACCTAAAGCAATTTTCTGATCGATATCTTTCAACTGCGGATCATACTTCACATTAAGGCTCTTTAAATCCTGCTCTTTATTTTGCAATTTAGTTTTAAGCTCGGCAATGTTTTGTTCAATGCTTTTAATTTCGTTTACCAGATTGTTTTTTTCATCAACCAGGCTGTTTTCTATGTTTCGTTTTTGCTGCTGTTTCTGGCTGCTTTCCTGTTCAATAACTTTTTTTAACTCAGTAGCATAATTTCGGCCGGTAGTTAACAGCTTTTGTTTATTTAAGTCTTTTTCTACATATTTTAAAGATGTATAAGCAGCTTTAATCGTTGAAGCATCAATACTGCCCATTTCTGCTGCAGCATTCCAAACTTCAAAAAAATCGAGTCCGGGCTCATTCATTTTTTCCAGTATACCCAAAACTTTTACTTTCATTTGCTTCACATCGGTAACACCTACTGCACTCACATTTTCCTTTAGATTAACCTGTGGCTGGTTAGTTACAGGTTCGGGCGTTTTTGTACTGGAGCTGCTTGGTTGCTGAGCTGGTGTGGTGCCTGGCTCATCTGCACTGTCTTCAAAAATTAATTTTTTTAAACTATTTAAAATTCCGAAAGAATTTTTTGCTGTTTCCTCACCCATGTTTACTTGATTATCTGTTGCTAAAATAATAAAAATAGAATTGCCAGCGACTAAAATATCTTTTAATTGTATTCTCTTGATAATCACTTTCTGCTAAACGAATTATTAAATTATCTTTACCGCTCTAAAATTAAATAATGGTAGATTTTAATCGTTTTACACTAGCTAACGGGTTAAAAGTTTTGGTGCATGAAGATGCAACTACTCCGATGGCAGTTCTGAATATTTTGTATGATGTAGGCGCACGTGATGAGGATCCTGAAAAAACGGGTTTTGCGCATTTGTTTGAGCATTTAATGTTTGGGGGATCAATCAATATCCCCAATTATGACGAGCCTTTACAACGCGTAGGAGGTGAGAACAACGCTTTTACGAGTAACGATATTACTAATTATTACATCACGCTGCCTGCTGAAAATATAGAAACTGCATTCTGGCTGGAGAGCGACCGCATGTTAAGTCTGGCTTTTTCTGAAAAAAGTTTAGATACCCAGCGAAATGTAGTAAGTGAGGAATTTAAACAACGTTACCTTAACCAGCCTTATGGCGATGTTTGGTTAAAGTTGCGTCCATTAGCTTATAAAAAGCATGCTTACCGCTGGGCAACCATCGGGAAAGAACTTTCGCATATCGAAAATGCAACTATGGATGATGTGAAAGCATTTTTCAAGAAACATTATACCCCGCAAAATGCGATTTTGGTAGTGGGTGGCAATGTAAAAACCGAAGCGGTAAAAAAACTGGCCGAAAAATGGTTCGAACCTATTCCGGCAGGAGATAAATACAACCGCGATTTGGTACAGGAAGAACCTCAAACTGAAGCTAGGGCCGAAACTGTTCAGGCGAATGTGCCATTAAATGCACTTTATATGGCTTTTAAAATGCCAGGGCGATTAAGTCAGGATTATTATGCCTTTGATTTATTATCGGATATTTTATCACGGGGACAGTCTTCGCGATTGTACAATAGCCTGTTAAAAGAGCAGAAACTTTTTAGCGATATCAACGCTTATATTTCGAGCAGTTTAGATCCGGGTTTGTTTATTGTTGAAGGTAAACTGGTGGAAGGTGTAACAATCGAAAGGGCAGAAAAAGCAATCTGGGTAGAACTGGAAAAATTAAAGGCCGAGCTGGTTTCTGAAACTGAATTAACTAAAGTGAAGAACAAGGTAGAATCGGTACTTGTTTTTTCTGAAATGAGCCTGTTAGATAAAGCGATGAACCTGGCTTACTACGAATTACTTGGAGATGCGGCTTTACTGAACCAGGAAACCGAAGCGTTTTTAAAGGTTAAAGCCGAAGATATTAAACGGATATCTAACGAAACTTTCCAAACCAATTCATCGTCAACTTTATATTATTTAACTGAAGAAAATGCTTAACAGACAACAGGCGCCTGATTTTAAGCAGGTATCGACCATAAATTTTATCCACCCGGAAAAAAAAGTATTAGATAACGGTGTACCCGTTTTTACAATTTATTCCGGAGAGCAGGATCTGGTGCGTATTGAATTTATTTTTGATAACGTAAACTGGAAACTCGAAAAACCATTGCAGGCGATTGCGGTTAGCGCTTTGATCAATAATGGAACAAATAAATTAACTTCAAAAGAAATTGCAGAGCAGATTGATTTTTATGGTGCATTTTTCCAAACAGAATATGCGCAGGATCAATCTTCGGTTACACTGTACACTTTAAATAAACATTTACATTCGGTATTGCCGATTGTGAAAGATGTTTTATCAGAAAGTCAGTTTCCACAACACGAGCTCGATATTTACATCCAGAATCAGAAGCAAAAGTTACAGGTAAACCTGAAAAAAAACGATGTGCTTTCGAGAAAAGAATTTGCCCATGCTTTATTTGGCGATACCGCTTATGGTGTAAATATTAAAGCAGAACATTATGATGCATTAAAGCGCGATGATTTAATAACGTATTTTAAAGCGGCCTATGCACCAAATAATTGTACCATAATTGTTTCGGGAAAGTTTGATAACACCAGCTTTGAGCTGTTAAATGAGGCTTTTGGGAAGGATTGGGAAAAAAGTAATGCGGTAAAGAATAGTTTCAATTTCACCGCAACAGCAAAACAGTTTGTTTATACCGAAAAACCAGAGGCTTTACAATCGGCCATCAGAATAGGTCAGCTGGCGATTAACCGCACACATGAGGATTTTTCGGGCCTTCAGATTTTAAATACCGTTTTAGGTGGCTATTTTGGATCACGTTTAATGAACAATATCCGGGAGGATAAAGGTTATACTTATGGCATTGGTTCGGGTATTTCTTCTTTACAACAGGCTGGTTATTTTTATATTGCGACTGAAGTTGGTGCCGATGTTTGCTCCGCTGCATTAACTGAGATTTACAAAGAGATCGAGATATTGAAAAATGAGCTGGTAGGGGAAGAGGAGCTGGATCTGGTTCGAAACTATATGCTGGGTTCGATGCTGGGCAGCTTGGAGAATGTTTTCTCCCATGCCGATAAATTCAAAAACATTTATTTCGCAGGATTGGATTACGACTATTATACCAGATATATCGAGAAAGTTAAAAATATTACTGCTGAAGAATTACTGGCTTTGGCAAATAAATACCTTACAACTGATCATTTTACAGAGGTGGTGATCGGGAAGAAATAAGGGTTATCATGCTAACGAAAGAAGTCAAGTTTATCTCTACTCGTCATACTGAACTTGATTCAGTATCTAACGTACTGCAGTTGAAACTTGACTTCTTTTTTTTATTATAATCTGTTACGTTGAGCCTGTCGAAACGACTTAAGAATATTTATAAGTGCCCTTCGACAGGCTCAGGATGACAATTCTACCTTGATGATGCAGGCTTTTACTACCTGTACTGGCAAAGATACGTTGTTTGAACGCTCGCCTTTACTTTAAATGATGAGTTGGCTGGGACTTCAAAATGGCTACCTGCTTTAATGTTTTGCCAGTCGGTAGCATCTGGTAAAAGTGCCGTTAATTCACCTTCTATTACGTGCATAATTTCTTTCTGAGCTGTTCCAAAAGTATATTCTCCCGGATTGATAACGCCTATCGTCGATTTTCCTTCAGCGGTTTCATAGCCTAACGATTTAACGTTGCCATCAAAATATTGGTTTTCAGTAATCATATGCTAATTTATAAAGTTTTTGCTAAAACGGCTTTTTGTTTATCTGCCTGGTAGATCTTTTTATAAAAATCTACATATTCACCATATTTTTCTGGCGGATACTTTTTATTGTTCATGGTTTGCGTTCTGCTATAAACAATCATGTTATCCTTAACACTAAATTTTGCAGTGTAAGAGCCAAACTCAGAGTTAATGGCAATATCTTTTGGAATAAACTCTACAGTATAGCCTTTTGGTAAAACGTAACTAATTTCATCATCATCATTATAACTGAACGGAACAGAAAAGTATGTTTTTCTGCCCTCTACTTTAAGCGGAACACTCTCGCGACGATTCACCTGGTTTACCACCAGAAACAACTTATCTCCACCTTTGGTTAACAATGGATTGGTTTTAAAGTTAATCTCCTCGGTCAGCACCGGCACCGTTTTATCTGGCTGTGCATATTTATAGCTAATCAGCTCTGCCACCGGAATAGGACTGTCTTCGATTATTGTTTTGCGGAGCTCAACGGGTTCCATTAAAGTCATCGAAAAATTTTCTTCAAACTGTGCGTTGCCATAAGTAGATTTTATTTCAGAGCTGGCGGTACCATCTTCAGCCAGGATAATTTTGGTTTTTCTGATCTGATAATTCTCTTTAGCATTGTAAGCAGGGGTATGCACTATTTTCCCTCCATCTTCGGTAACCATCAATACATTCCGGTCTGAATTGCTATAACCGATAAATCCCATTGGTTTATATTGGCTGGTACATTCTAAAAACGTTGTGTCTTTTGCTAATGGAATGCATAAAATCATGTGGTTTGCCTGCCCCATACTGGAGTAATTGGGATTTAAGCTGGGCATATCATTTCCAATGACAATCAAATTTGAGGCAATACCTGCTTCATTTAGTAAGGCCTTCATGTAATTAGAAAGTGCTTTACAATCGCCATAATTTACCTGGGCAACTTTCTCAGCCAAAATAGGCCTAAATCCACCAATTCCTAACTGAACACTTACATAACGGGTATTCTGCTGCAAATGGTTATATAAAATGCTGATCTTTTCTTTTGGGGTTTTGGCATCTTTAATTAAGTTTTGCACCATTAATTTGGTTGCTTCAGGAAGTTTATTCCCGCCCTGATTTAAGGTAAACAACCAGGATCCGAAATTCTTCCAGTTATCGAAATTTCCTGTGGTACCGTCGTATTCAAACTGAGTGGGAGAGGCTTTAACCCAGGCAGAAATGTTATCAATGCCTACACTTAAAGGCTCATCGGCAACTGCTGCAACGTTAGCACTTTTCCATTTGTACTGTACCTTTTCTCCATTAAGCACCGAGTCGGTTTGTAAATTCGGACTCGTAATATAGCGCATTTTGTAGTTTTTAGCCTTTTGAATCGTGTAGGCCGATTTTTCTACCGACACCCCGAAACCTTTCAGGTCTTGCCATGAAGGGAAATAAAGCAATCCGTTATAATCCTGACTATAACTGTACTCTATGGTGTACGGATAGGTTATACTTACAAATTTTAAGAGCTTAAGTCTATTGTCTTCGAAGATCGAAAAATCCGAAATCAGGCTTTGGTCTTTAATATCAGAGCTTTTATAGTCCTTTACCTTTTTTCCTGCAGCATCGTAAAGCGTAGCCTTAATGTTGTATATGCTGCTAAATTTATCATAAACCTCTGCCATTTCACCGTAACCTTCACCAGCCTTGTTTAAAATGGTCATCGCTACTTTATAATCCATTTTTCCTGCACCTAAACCCTTAACATCAAAAAATGATTCTTCATTCCTGATGACTACAATCGCATCCTTTTTCAGGTTTTCCGGGATCTTTGCTACATCGTAGTCTACCTGTGCTAATGCACTGTTAACGCTTACAAACGCTAGTGCCAAACTTAAATAGTACTTCATTATACTTTCTTTTTAAATACGATCTGTTCAGCCTGTTTTTCCACAACCGTTTTAAATAATTCTTTTAAATCGAAATATTCTTCCGGTGTATAAAGCGATTTGTTTACGTTGATGATACTTCTTACCATTAAGGTTTTGCCTTCTGCAACGTAATTGATGGTAAATGTTCCATTCTCTTCCGGAAGTTTAAAAATCCCACCTTTTGGTAACTTATCTACTTCATAGTCTTCCGGGAAGTTGATTGTAATCCGGTAACTTTCTTTAAACGGATAGGCAAAATCGACCGGGAATTTCCTTTGCTCCAGTTTGAATAAATTTTCTTTGGTTCTTTCGAAAAGCAACGGTGTAAAATACACCAGGTTCCCGGCTTCTTCCACATTGTCTTCAATTACCGCATCCATCGTTTCAGTCAGCAGCTCATCAAGATTGTCGAGGTTGTCGATTTTATAATTAGAAACTTCAAGACCTGTTTTGTCTTTTTTGAAGTTTTTAACAAATTCGGTTTCGTTATTTGTTTTTCTATACTTATTGCGAAGGTTTAATGCGCTATAGCCTTTTGAATATTGATTGATTTTGCCCGATAATTTATGGTCTTTATCAAGCGTCATATTATAAACAAAAATCTTTTCGCTCGATACACTTGGTTCAGTAGAAAGCCATTTTCCATTAAAACTTTTTAAGTCCATATAAAAGCCCTGGTGGCTCAGGTTATCAGAATCAATCATACCAGCAGGAAGATCTTTATCTGTAGCATCAAGAAAATATAAATTGTTACCGATCTGTGTAACACCAATTACATTATTAAAGGCCGATACCACCGGATATCCGGGATGTTCGCCATTCTCTCTTGTGCTGATCAAAACAGGGTAGGCATCAATCTTCGCTTCCTTTAATAAACTTAACAGGGCGAGGTTAATATCAGCAGATGAACCTGTTTTCTTTTCGAAAATGCTTTTTGGATTGGTTTCGTAAGCATACTTCGAGTAGTCTTTATTCCATTTTAAATTGTTTTTAACATAGTTGAAAATAAGTTTTACAGCAGCAAGGGTATCTTTTTCGCCTTTTAGAATGCCTGGAAGTACCGATTTGGCATAACTGTTTTTATTAATAAAACCACCAAAATTTTCATCCTCGGCCAGTCCATGTATAATTTTTGGCCACGAACCATTAAAGTCCTGATAAACTTCGCCAGGGAACTGGGTTGCCCTAAGTTCAAATTCTATTTTAGGCGTATAATCGTCCATTGTGGTAACGTAAGGCTCCTCTTTCAACGCAGGGACGTTGGCAGCACAATATTTATCGTAAACAGCAGTAGAACTTAAGCCAGGTACATAGGTTGCATTTACATTTTGGTGAAGCGGATGGTCGACATGATAATATCCACTCAGGTTGTTCTTGTAGGTGAGGTATTCAGGTATCTTTACATTGTACTCCGACCAAAGGGTTGGAATGTTTGACTGGAATTTCCAGCCACGCAAGGTGAAAATAAAGTCTGATTTGATTTTGTATTTAAATTCGATAATAGAGCCTTCCTTAACGTTAGGCAATGCAAATTTTTTGATTACATAGTTTTTGTTAAACTCCTCGGTAAACTTGGCATCCTTGTTCAGTTTACTGGTAACCATTTTGCCATCAACCATGTTGTAGGTGGCAGCGTCCATAAAATTGAGGTCTTCTTTTGCCGAATTGCTATTTTTGAAAAGTTCTACCTTAAAATTAGCCAGATCGTAGCCATTTTTATTTAAGATTTTGTAACGGATGTGTCTTTCAAAAACATAAATAAATCCTCCGGATCCAGGCCCGACTTCAAAATAACAGTCGCCAACGTCAAACAGTTTAATCGCCGAGGCAGAGGAGTCTTGTCCTGTGGCCTTCACTTCAAATTCTGTCGGGGCAATTTTACCAAACTTGAATTCTCTTTTTATAGGTTGAGTAGTTTGGGCATAAAGGGTGCTAACTCCAATGCATAGCATTAAAGTCAGAAATTTGAGAGCATTTTTCTGCATTTATAAAATTAGTTTTTTGGTTGTGCAATAATAAAAAGATTCAGCGAGATATGATCAATTCCTGCACAACAAATTTTGATATAATCTTTTAAATCAGACGATAGGGTATGCGAAATTTTAAAAAGTAATCTGGTATTCCTTTTTATGGGCTCGTCATTTCAGTTTTGTAAGTTTTCAGGTATTCTGATCTCACTATTTTGGCCGTTTTATGGTCTTTGGTGTGGCTCCATCCGGGAGGCATAAAAATGTAGCGGAATTTGTTCTTAATCCCCGGTGCACGCCAAACATCCTTAGCCAAAAGAACAATTTCACCAAAATAAGCATCTAAAAAACTATGTTTTTTCATTTCCCGGGTAATGCCGTATTCAATTTTTATCGATTTGTCTTCTTCCTGATAGGTTTTAAAAACATGGTCCCAGATGGGTAGCAGGTTGCAGAAATTGGTATCCATATACAATGCATTCTTCGCATGGTGTACCCGATGATGAGAAGGGGTGAGGATGATTTTATTAAGAAAACCGAAACGGCCATCTTTAGAAATGTTTTCGCCAATATGGATAAAAGATCCCCAAAGGCCATCAATAAACATAATTAAAAAAAGCAGCGAAGGACTTACACCCAAAAGAATACATGTTGTTGTTCTAATCAGGTCGGCATAGGGAGCTTCAAGAAAAAAGTGAGCAAAATTTACAGATAGATTCATGGTTTCTGGCGCATGATGAGTAGAATGCAGGCACCAGAACAGCCTGACTTTATGCGCTAAAAAGTGGTAAATGAAATGGCCAAATTCCCATATTACATAACCATAAATGAGCCAGTACCAGGTAATTTCGGTTTTAAAAATGGCATATTTTCCAAATAAACCAATGCAAATGGAAACCATTCCGATTGAAATGATACGACCAACAAATGAATTGAAAACCAGCGAAAAGAAAGAAATGCGGTAATCTACCACTTTAAAACGGCGGTAAAATGTCATCCTAATAATTTCAAAAACCAATAGAAAAGGAATTAAAGGACCGATCAACGCACTGATTCCTTTCCAGCTCATAAACTGACTATAATCGTTGGTTTGCAGCAGCTGTAAAATTGCCGATAAGCCGAAAAAGCCAATCAGCCATTCCTTCGTTCCTTCCAAAAAATCAATCATACTTATATATTTGGTTTGATGAATTTATATAAATCCCGAGTTTAATCAAATTAAATCGCTAAATAATTAGTCAGGTTATTTTATACTAACCTGGCCATTCTGGTGCTGTGGCAATTGTCAGGCAAGCTCAATATTTAAGCATTTTTATCTTTGTGCTTTTATTTTCCCTCAATTTTCGTATCTTTGCCTGGCAAATAATAAATCCTAATTTATTTGCTATGCAACTCGATTCCACAAAGTTTATTGCCACAGGTTTAACGTATGACGACGTACTTTTAGTACCCGCATATTCCGAAATTCTGCCCCGTGAAGTAAATACAGCCACTTTTTTAACTAAAAAAATTAAACTTAACGTTCCATTGATTTCTGCGGCAATGGATACAGTAACAGAAGCCGAACTTGCCATTGCCATTGCGCAAAACGGCGGTATTGGTATGTTACATAAAAACATGACTATTGACAGACAAGCTGCGGAAGTACGTAAAGTTAAGCGTTCGGAAAGCGGTATGATCCAGGACCCTGTTACCTTATTGGAAACAGCTGTTGTGGCCGATGCTTTCAAAATCATGAAAGAGCATAAAATTGGTGGTATTCCGGTTGTTAGTAGCGATAATAAACTGGTTGGTATCATTACAAACAGAGATTTACGTTTTCAAAAGGATATGAAGAGACCAATTTCTGAGGTAATGACTAAAGAAAATTTAATCATTGCACCAGAAGGAACCACTTTGGTTCAGGCAGAAGAAATTCTTCAGAACCATAAAATCGAGAAACTTCCTGTAGTAAGTAAAGATGGATACCTAAGTGGTTTAATCACTTTTAAAGATATTTCGAAAGTTAAAAACTATCCTGCTGCCTGTAAAGATGAGCGTGGCCGTTTAAGGGTAGGTGCTGCGGTAGGGGTAACAGCCGATACTTTACAGCGTGTTGATGCGTTGGTTCATGCCGGTGTTGATGTAATTACCATTGATACGGCCCACGGACATACAAAGGGTGTAGTGGATAAATTAAAAGAAGTTAAAGCTAAATATCCTGATTTACAGGTTATTGTTGGTAATATTGCTACCGGTGCTGCTGCGAAATTTTTAGCAGATGCTGGTGCTGATGCGGTTAAAGTGGGTATTGGTCCAGGTTCTATCTGTACCACCAGAATTATTGCAGGCGTAGGTGTTCCGCAGTTATATGCTGTTTACGAATGTGCAAAAGCTTTAAAAGGTACAGGCGTACCGGTTATTGCTGATGGTGGTATTAAGCACACTGGCGACATTGCCAAAGCAATTGCATCAGGTGCAAGTACAGTAATGGCAGGTTCGTTATTTGCAGGAGTAGAAGAATCGCCAGGTGAAACCATTATTTACGAAGGACGTAAATTTAAATCTTACCGCGGAATGGGTTCAATCGAAGCGATGGAGCAAGGTTCGAAAGACCGTTATTTCCAGGATGTGGAAGATGATATTAAAAAATTAGTTCCAGAAGGCATTGTTGGTCGTGTGCCATTTAAAGGTACTTTAGCAGAAGTAATGTACCAATATATCGGCGGTTTACGTGCCAGTATGGGATACTGCGGAGCGGCAACTATAGAAGCGTTACAGGAAGCACAATTTGTACAAATTACGGCTGCAGGTATGCGCGAAAGTCATCCTCACGATATTACCATTACCAAAGAAGCACCAAATTATACCAGATAGGGTGTAAGGTAAAAGGTTTAGGGTGTAAGGTAAAAGGTTTAGGGTGTAAGGTTTAGGCTTTTAATAATCTGACCAGGAGGATTTCCTAACCACTCAAAATTTTAGGAAAAGAATATATATCTAAAGTTACCTTTAGGGGATTTAAGGATAATTACAGCGGGGCATCGTTTTACGATAGCCCCGTTTTGCTTTTAGATCTTATAGGTTTTAAAACCTAATAAAGGACTGGAGGATTAATAAAAATAGAAAAATCACAAAATAAAATTTGGCAGCTAAATTTTTTTAATATATTTGTCGACTAAATCTATAGGATTTATATATAATTATGAAATTTGAGCTAAAAACCCGCTTGTATAGTTGTTGTAGCTCATATTCTAAAACAGAATTAAACAATTAACAAAGCCAATTATCAATAACATTTAAAACAAACTATATAACCAATCATGAACAAAAGTTTACTTATTTTCTTTTCATTAATACTTTCTGCAAGCTTTGTTTTTGCTCAGACCCCAATAAAGGGTGTAATAAAGGCAAGTAACGGTAGCACCATACCACACGCAACCATAAAAGTAAGAGGAACCAATCAGGCCGTTGTAGCCGATGATAACGGTGCCTTTAGCATAAATGTGAAGCAAGACGTTCCATTTTATTTACAAGTGAGTTCAGTTGGCTTTAAACCGCAGGATTTTCAGTTTTTAAAACCTCAGGAGGCACCGATTGAATTGGTTCTGGTAGAAGATGCACTGCTGGATGAAATTGTGGTAACGTCGAGAAGACGTTCGGAGGTTTTACAGGATGTGCCTATTCCAATTACTGTAATCGGTGGACAGGCAGCAGAAAATGCAGGTGCCTTTAACGTTAACCGTTTAAAAGAACTGGTTCCTTCGGTACAGTTGTATGCTTCGAATGCCAGAAATACCACTTTAAATATCAGGGGATTGGGCTCAACATTCGGTTTAACCAATGATGGTATTGATCCGGGAGTAGGTTTTTATGTAGATGGGGTTTATCATGCCCGTCCGGCTGCAACTTCAACCGATTTTCTTGATATTGAACAAATTGAAGTGATCCGTGGTCCTCAGGGAACATTATTCGGAAAAAACACTACTGCTGGTGCATTTAACATTACCACCACAAAACCAACCCAAACACCAAGCGCAAAGGTAGAGCTGAGCGTGGGGAACTATAACTTTATCCAGGCAAAAACATCAGTTTCTGGTGGTCTAGCCAAAAATCTTGCTGCAAAAATATCAATATCGGGTACGCAGCGCGATGGTACCATCTGGAATACACGTGAAGAACGTAAATACAGCGGACAAAACAACCTTGGTTTTAAAGGCCAGTTGTACTATACGCCGTCAGACAGATTACAAATATTATTAAGTGGCGATGTAAGTGTGCAGCACCCTGCAGGTTATCCGCTGGTCATTGCAGGCGTTGCCCAAACCGAAAGAAGTGCTTACCGTCAGTATGCTAAAATTGTTTCTGATTTAGGCTATCAGCAACCTAAGATTGATCCATTTTCAAGGGAAATTAATACCAATACACCTTGGAGACACAATCAATCCATTGGTGGGATATCATTAAACGTAGATTATAAAATTGGTAACGGAACGCTTACTTCTACTACTGCCTGGAGATTCTGGAACTGGGATCCAACAAACGACAGGGATTTCTCGGAATTGTCGGCATTAACAAAATCACAAGGTAACTCTCGTCACGATCAATATTCACAGGAAGTTAGATATGCTGGTCATATCACCGATAAATTAAGTGGTGTAATTGGTGTGTTTGCCCTTGCCCAAAACTTAAAAGGTTTAGCTCAAACCGAAGAGGTGGGTAAAGATCAGTGGAGGTTTGTACAAACCAGCAATACCGGTAGCCAGGCTTTATATTCAACGCCAGGTTTGTTAGATGGCTTTGGTATTAAAACCAATTCAACCATCAAATCGCTAAGTGCTGCTATTTTTGCACAGGTAGATTGGGAATTTTTAACCAACCTGCATGTTTTACCTGGATTAAGATACACTTACGACAAAAAAGATGTTGATTACGACAGGGTAACTTACGGCGGTTTGCAAACAACTGATGCAGCTTTATTAGCACTCAAAGCAGCAGTGTACAGCAATCAACAGTTCACTACCAATGTAGATAACAATAATTTGTCTGGTAACCTTACTGTATCTTATCGTCCAAACCCTAAATTAAATGTTTATGGAACTTTTTCAACCGCCTATAAACCAGTTGGTGTAAACGTAGGGGGCTTGCCAACTACCTCAACCGGACAGGCAGACTTATCAGTAGCGGTTGTAAAACCAGAATATGTTCAGCATTACGAACTGGGTTTAAAAACCAAACCAGTTAAAGGCGCTATTTTGAACATTACAGCTTTTAATACCGATATTAAAGATTATCAAACCAATGTGCAATCGCCACAATTGGGTGTAAACAGAGGTTATCTGGCCAATGCTGAAAAAGTTCAGGTAAAAGGTTTAGAAGTTGATGGAACTTATCAGTTAGAAAGATTCTTAACTTTAAATGCTGCTGTTGCTTATTTAGATGGTAAATATGTGAAATTTACCAACGCACCACTACCTTTAGAAGAAACCGGACATACAGAATTGGTAAATGGCGTAGCGACTCAGGTAGCATTTAAAGATGCCTCAGGAGGTAGATTACCAGGTATATCGAAATGGAATATTTCTGGTGGTTCAGAATTTAGCACCCCTGGTAGTTTAGCAACCAAACTGGGCAGGTATTTTATTGCTGCTGATGCCAGTTACCGTTCAGAGTATTCTTCAAATCCTACACCATCGAGTATATTAAATGTTAAAGGTTATGCTTTATTTAATGCCAGATTAGGATTCAAATCTGATAAATTCTCGGCATTTGTATGGAGCAGAAATATCGGAAACAAAAATTATTACGAGCAATTGCAGGCAGCCGCAGGTAACTCTGGTTTGTATGCAGGTGTACTTGGCGATCCAAGAACTTATGGCGCTACCTTGCGTTATTCTTTCTAAGTGCTTAACAAAGAAATCTTTTCTCTCTTATATTTGGTTAAAAGGAGTGGTGTAATGCTACTCCTTTTTTTGTTTTAGGCAGCGCAGGGTTCTGTGCTTTTCGGTTCCGCTAATCCTGCTGTACGTTTTATCCCGATGAAGAATCGGAATGCCCACTTCCATCAGGTCTGTTTTACTTCAGTCAGTGCTTCTTAGGAGATTAAAATACCAGAAACTAATTTTATCATGACTAAGAGATTTGAAGGGCAAAATGAAACAGCGTAAAATAAGCTATCGCTTTTGGTGCTTTAAACTTCAAAAAACAGACCTGTAACAGTATTGTGCAGAATTAAAATTTATAGAAAGCTGATAAAATATTAACTTCGGTAAATTTTTGAAATAAATGAATAAGCTTAACTCGGTTTGTGTGTATTGTGGCTCAAACTTTAATGGCGATATCACATTGCGTAAGGCGATAAAGCAATTGGCCGAAACACTTGTAAAACAGCAGATCAGGTTGATTTATGGTGGTGGCAGTGTTGGCGTGATGGGCGTGTTAGCCAATGATGTATTGGAGTTGGGCGGTTTAGTAACAGGGGTAATTCCTCAGTTTTTAATGGATAAGGAAGTCGGTCACCAGGGTTTAACCGAAATGGTGGTTACTGAAAACATGCACCAGCGGAAACAGAAAATGGCCGATTTGAGCGATGGATTTGTGATCTTACCTGGTGGATTTGGTACACTGGAAGAATTTTTTGAAGTGTTAACCTGGTTACAGCTCGGTTTGCACAATAAACCAATTGGTGTATTAAATGTAAGTGGTTTTTATGATCCCTTATTTGCCCAAATGGACATGATGGTGCAAAGTAAATTTTTGAAACCGGCCAATCGCGATTTAGTTTTTAACGAGGCAGATGCAGAAATATTAATTCATAAAATGGATGGCTTTTCTGCTAGTCCTGATGAAGTTTGGTTTAGGGAAAGAAACTTAAGCTAAACATTAATTATCAATCACAAGCAATTATCAATTCGCCAGCCGCAAAACGCTTGGCGCTAAAAATATATAAAAAATGCAAATCATTACTTCCCACGCAGAATTTGAACAATACCTGGACAAGGAATTAGGCGTTTCTTCATGGCATACCATTACGCAAGAACAGATTAATAAATTCGCTGATGCCACTTTAGACCATCAATGGATACATGTGGATGAAGAGCGGGCACAAAATGAAGGACCTTTTAAAGCAACTATTGCCCATGGTTATTTAACTTTATCATTAATCCCTTACTTATGGAAAGAGATAGTGGATATCCAGAATTTAAAAATGGAGATCAATTACGGGATTGAAAGTTTAAGGTTTGCACAGGCCGTTACGGTAAACAGCAAAGTAAGATTAAAAGCAAAACTGGCTTCTATCATTAACCTTCGGGGCGTAACTAAGATAAACATGGGTATTGAAATGGAAATCGAAGACCAGAAAAAGCCTGCATTTAGCGGAGAGGTTGTTTTCTTGTACCATTTTATCAGCTAATTATGGCGATGTAGCGGATCGTTTATTTTTAACATTTAAAAAAAGAAAAACAAATTCGCTGATGAAGAATATTTTCAATTTCTTAGGTTTTGCTTTAAT
This sequence comes from Pedobacter folensis, assembly GCF_056490665.1. Taxonomy (NCBI): domain Bacteria; kingdom Pseudomonadati; phylum Bacteroidota; class Sphingobacteriia; order Sphingobacteriales; family Sphingobacteriaceae; genus Pedobacter; species Pedobacter folensis. The sequence continues at coordinate 1,246,479 of NZ_JBWJIF010000001.1, read as the reverse complement.
TGGTCTGTTTATCTTATCCTGTATGAAAAATAAGGATCAAGATCCTGTTGCCGATTCATTTTTACCCATGCAGGTTGGTAACCTATGGTACATGGATGCTCAATCTTATACCGAAATTCAGGATACCGTTCGGATTAATAAAAAGCTTTTTTATAAGTTTTATTCTTTGATTGGGGGCGATGCAATCAGCACAGTTTATTTAAGAATCGACGAGCAGAATAAATTGATTGAGAGTTATCCCGATAGTCCTTCGAAAACGTATACCAGAGCTGATTTTAATGCAAAAATGGGTGATAAGTTTTTCACTACAGGAGAAAAGGATGAAAATGATAACGAAGTAACGGTGGTTCAAAAATCAGATACCGAAATGACTTTCTCATTCGATGCCGTTTATCATCCAAATTTAAAAGGACATCCGCATTCCATAAAATATTTAAAAGGTAAAGGTTTTGCTGGCAACTGGAAAAAATTAATCATTAATGGTGTGGTTTACCAGCATTAACTTAACGTTTCAATGCTTTTTCATATTGTTCAATCCATTGTGCAGGCGTAATTTTTCCGGCCAGTTCCGCAATTAAGGCGTACGGAATATCATCCGGCTTTTTAAAACGGACACAACCTTTGCCCATATCGAGTTTATATTTACAATGTTTGGGGTATTCTGCCTGAAACCATTCCAGTAAATCGGTAAATGCATATAAACCCAGGTGGTGCATCACAATAAAATTCTTTTGCGAACCAATATTGATAAAGGGTAAAGCCTGTTCCGGTTTACAGTGGTAACCTGCCGGATAAAGTGTTAACGGAATAATATAACCCAGCATACCATAGGTAATTTTTTCTTCGAAACCTTTGGGTAGGTTTTCTAGAATAGTATCCCTCAGTTTTGAAACGGGTATTTTTCTTTCTTCAGCAATACTGTTTAAATATTCTTCTGGTGTATTAATGGCCATCTGTTTATTAATTTTTATCAAACTTCTTTTTTAACCTGCTCACTATCGATGGATTATCCAATTCTGCTAAACTACTCAATTCCAGCTCAAGTGCCTTTGTACTGATCTGGATTTCGATCAGTGAGATAATGAGCGAAATCATAAAAAATATCAAGCTCAATGCAAAAAGAATCTCAGCAACCGTATTCCACTCCAGGTAAATAAAAAACATACAAAAAAGACAGCTCGCAAAACTGAGCACACCAAAAGCCTGCATATTTTTAATTAACCTTAACCGGTAACGTAGGTTTTCAATCTGCAGGTGAAGCGCAGCATTTTTATCGCCGTCTTCATATTTCGACTTTAAACTTCTCACCAGGCTGGCCAAAGCCAGAAAACGATTGGTATAAGCCAGCATAATTAAACTGATGGCAGGAAACAATAGTGCCGGAATATTGATGGTTAGTTCCATTTTTAGGATTTACCCAAAAATATCATTTTAAATGGATTTCTTTTATATTAACTGCAAAGGACGCCAAGTTTTCGTAAAGAAATTTTTTAGTTAATAATGTGCAAATCCTTATTTTCTTTGCGACTTTTCTCGGCGCACCTGGCGGTTAAACCAGGCGGTAGACCAGAAACCGTTTTGGTCAATACTGTTTTTCTAAAATTAAATTTAAATTGCCACCATGAATATCGAATTCAACAAAAACGAGGATGTAAATAAACAGTTGGTTTACGAACTGAAAACCAGACTCAAAAAAATATATTTGGGTGGCGGTGAAAAGAACGCCGCAAAACAAAAAGAAAAAGGCAAACTGCTGGCCCGCGAGCGGATTGCTTATTTAATTGATAAAGATTCTAACTTTTTAGAAGTAGGGGCTTTTACTGCTGATGGCATGTATGCCGAGCAGGGTGGATGCCCTTCGGCAGGAGTGGTGTGTGGTATAGGTTATGTAAGCGGGAGGCAATGTATGATTGTGGCCAATGATGCCACTGTAAAAGCGGGCGCCTGGTTTCCGATGACCGCAAAAAAGAACCTGCGTGCGCAAGAAATTGCGATGGAAAACCGCTTGCCGGTAATTTACCTGGTAGATAGTGCAGGTGTATACCTGCCCATGCAGGATGAGATATTTCCAGATAAAGAGCATTTCGGGAGGATGTTCCGTAATAATGCCATCATGTCGTCGGAAGGGATTGTGCAGATTTCGGCCATTATGGGCGCTTGTGTTGCGGGAGGAGCTTATTTGCCGATTATGAGCGATGAAGCAATGATTGTGGACAAAACCGGGTCGGTATTTTTAGCAGGTTCTTATCTGGTAAAATCGGCCATAGGTGAAGAAGTGGATAATGAAACTTTAGGCGGAGCCACTACACATTGCGAAATCTCTGGTGTTACCGATTACAAACACCCCAATGATCAGGCCTGTTTAGATAGCATCCGGAATATCATGAGTATGCTGGGGGCTCCTCAAAATGCAGGCTTCGACCGGATTAAACCGGCTAAACCTAAGGAAAAAGAAGAAGAGTTATACGGTATTCTTCCGGAGAACCGCGATAAACCTTACGAAATAATGGATATCATTAACCGTTTGGTTGATGGATCTGAATTTGAAGAATATAAAAAAGGCTACGGACAAAGCATCGTTTGTGGTTTAGGTCGCATTGATGGCTGGGCAGTAGGTATTGTGGCCAACCAGCGTAAAGTAGTGAAGTCGAAAAAGGGCGAAATGCAGTTTGGTGGTGTAATTTATTCTGATAGCGCCGATAAAGCTACCCGTTTCATTATGAACTGTAACCAGAAGAAAATCCCGTTGGTTTTTTTACAGGATGTTACCGGTTTTATGGTGGGCAGCCGATCAGAACATGGCGGTATTATTAAAGATGGGGCTAAAATGGTTAATGCTGTTGCCAATTCTGTGGTGCCAAAATTTACAATCGTATTGGGGAATTCTTATGGTGCTGGCAATTATGCAATGTGCGGGAAGGCTTACGATCCAAGGTTGATTTATGCCTGGCCAACTGCTAAAATTGCCGTAATGGGCGGTTCGCAGGCAGCAAAAACTTTGCTCCAGATTCAGGAGGCCTCATTAAAAGCCAAAGGCGAGGTAATTACGCCAGAAAAAGAAGCCGAACTGTTAAAAGAAATTACCGATAGGTACGATAGCCAAACCACACCTTATTATGCAGCATCAAGGCTTTGGGTAGATGGTATTATCGATCCATTAGAAACCAGAAAGGTTATTTCGATGGGCATTGAGGCCGCTAATCAATCGCCGATTACTAAGAAATTTAATGTTGGTATAATACAAACCTAGGGTTTAACATATTAATCAATAATTTAATATACACTTATGATATTTGGATTATTTGGTAAAAAAAATAAAGAATTAAAGGTTGTTGATAAAATTTGGATTTCGGAAGAAGCAAAATTTCAAGCCTGTCTTGAATTGAAAAAATCTAATTCCAACATATTATTTATGGCCTGGTTCCAGGAAACCAAAAATAAACTTGAAGCTTACTTTAAGGCAAATCATCTGGTAGAAGAACAAGTTTACCTGGCTGATTATTTAAACTCGGTTCAGGCAGATAAACAGCTCATTTTTGTCGAACATCATCCTTTGGCAAGTGAAGAACAAAGAATAGCCACAACATTTGGAAAGGACGAAATAACCGTTTTATCTGCTTTATCCGAACCTATCTTTCAATTGTTTGGTGGAGCGGGCATTGTAGAAGTATTTAAGAAATTGGATATGAAAGAAAATGAAGCAATTGAACACGGTATGATTAGCCGTTCAATCAAAAATGCACAGCAAAAGATAGCCTTAAAAGCAATGATCAACTGCTCAGCTAGATCTCAGGCAGATTGGTTGTTAAATGCAGGGATTAATCAGCTGAGTTAAATTTCAAGCGCCGCTTAATCGCAATTTACTTATCTGGATAAGGTAGTGAAGGTAATGAAGTATAATGGTGCCTTTGTTGCTTCGTGGTAAAAAACAATTAATGTTATATTTAAAACATGAAAAGTATTTGCCTTTTTCTTGGTCTGATTGTTTTACAAATCAATCTTTTTGCCCAAAGTTCCAAAATTCATCAAGATGCCATTGTAGTAGATACCCATGGAGATATACTCTTCAATCAGATTAAATCGGGTATCGATATCGGTAAGCTTCAGCCGAAGGGGAATTTCGATTTAGTAAGGGCCAGGCAGGGCGGTTTAGATGTTCAGTTTTTCTCCATTTGGTGTGATGAAACGGGTGGGTATGCTGTAGCTAACCAGGAAATAGATTCGCTATATAGTTTAATCAAACGATATCCCGATAAGATCCAACTGGTTACAACGGCTCAAGATCTGGAACAAGCTGTTAAAAAACAAAAACTGGCCGCAATGATTGGGGTGGAAGGTGGACATATGATCGAAAACCGGTTAGATTACATCGATAGCCTGGCAAAGCGGGGAATGGCCTATCTTACTTTAACCTGGAACAACAGTACATCTTGGTCGAGTTCGGCCGCCGAAGAAAGCTCGGGTAAGGTAAAACCTGAACAGGCAGGTTTAAACAATTTTGGAAAACAGGTAGTAAAGCGATTGAATAAACTTGGGGTAATGGTCGATTTATCGCATGTAGGTGAAAGAACATTTTATGATGCCATCAAAGTATCAGCGAAGCCTGTAATGGTTTCCCATAGCTGTGCTTATGCCATCAATCCGGTTCCGCGAAATTTAAAAGATGATCAGATTAAAGCTGTAGGCAAAAATGGGGGCGTAGTATGTATTAATTTCTACAGTGGTTTCTTAGATTCTGCTTTCAATACCAAACAAAAAGCTTTTTTTGCCAAATATGATAGCGAGCTTAAAACTTTGACGGCTAAATATGGCAGAAGCAATGCCATTGATACCTTAATTTATAACCATCAGGTTGATGCCGATGCTACACGTCCGCCCATATCGCTATTGGTTAAACACATTAATCACGTTGTAAAATTAATTGGTATTGACCATGTGGGGCTGGGTGCAGATTTTGACGGTGCCGAATCTTTTCCTCTGGAAATGAATAGTGTGGCAGATTATCCTAAAATTACAGAAGAACTCATAAGAAACGGATATTCGGAAAGCGATATCAGGAAAATTATGGGCGGAAATGTAGTTCGGTTGATTAGAGAGAATAAAGGTCGGTGATTTTTGGTGCTGTAAGATGTTTCATCTTACCCTTAATTACATCACGAATGTGCACTTGGACTTAATCGCCAAACCCCAGGCGTTATCCGCTGATCCCATGATGTTAATAAGTAAACTATGTTGACAATGTGCACTTGTCAGCAAATATTTAAAGCATTAAATTTGCGCTACGATTAATGAATTTCAAACACACAATATAATGTCACAAGAAAACGAGCACGTTCAGTGTTTAATTATAGGTTCAGGTCCTGCAGGTTATACGGCTGCAATTTATGCTGCCAGAGCTGATTTAAAACCAATTATGTATACTGGTATGCAAGCCGGTGGACAGCTTACACAGACTACAGATGTAGAAAATTTTCCAGGTTATCCACAAGGAATTATGGGGCCAGAAATGATGGAAGATTTCCGCAAGCAGGCCGAGCGTTTCGGTACCGATATCCGTTTTGGTTATGTAAGTTCTGTAGATTTTTCTTCAACGCCGCATAAAGTAGTGGTTGACGAAATTAAAACCATTACAGCCGATACCGTAATTATTGCTACCGGGGCTACTGCTAAATGGTTGGGCTTACCAAGCGAGCAACAATACAATGGTTTTGGTGTTTCAGCCTGTGCCGTGTGCGATGGTTTCTTTTTTAAAGGACAGGATGTTGCCATTGTAGGTGCGGGAGATACAGCAGCCGAAGAAGCAACTTATTTAGCAAAACTTTGTAAAACGGTGCACTTATTGGTGCGTAGAGACGAATTCAGAGCTTCTAAAGCCATGGTTAGCCGTGTATTGGCCACACCAAACATTGTGGTGCATTACAATACCGAAACACAAGAGATTTTAGGTAACGGCAAAAATGTAACGGCTGTTAAAGTTTTAAATAACAAAACCGGTGTTGAATCAGATATCGCAGTAGAAGGTTTCTTCGTGGCTATTGGTCACAAACCGAATACTGATATTTTTAAAGGTCAGTTGGATATGGACGAAACCGGTTATTTAGCGACTAAACCTGGTTCTACTTTAACCAATATCGAAGGTGTTTTTGCCTGCGGAGACGTTCAGGATATGTATTACAGACAAGCGGTAACCGCTGCAGGTTCTGGTTGTATGGCTGCCCTCGATGCAGAAAGATACTTAGCCGCAAAAGAACACGCGGTAGAAGCATAAAAATAAATTTAAAATATTTTGAAGAAGAGAAATCAGTAACGGTTTCTCTTTTTTTATTAAAATCGTCATCTCGACTGGAACGCAGTGAAATGGAGAGATCTATGAGTAGGAGTTCTAAGAGCAGATGTCTCTTTTTTATTAAAATCGTCATCTCGACTGGAACACAGTGAAATGGAGAGATCTATCAGAAGAAATTCTAAGAGATGATTTCTCTTTCTTATGATTGATGTTTTTTGGAAAGCAATTGCAGTAACTCTTTTTATTGTTAGTCCTGCTTTCCGTTACAAGTCCTCGCTACGCTGCGGGCTTTTCACTTCAATCAGGTTTAAATAATTGTTTTCTGCTGCTATTTAAAGTCGAATGGCAGGTGGCCTGAAATAATTCTTTTGCACTTTGCAACCCAAAATAGTACCAATGGTTGTGCCACTTAAACCCGATCAAAGCGAGATGCCGATATTTCCATCGGCAGAAGCGGGAGCGGGACTCCCGTCTCCTAATAATGCTGTACCTGATTTTCAAATAAACGTTATCTCCATTGTTAATACGACTATTTTATGATGAAGCACCTGCCCGTAATTAATAAATCGATTTATGATGAAAATCGCGGATATCAAACGTTTGATCCCTATTGTAACAAGAATGTGGGATTTATAATGTCTCCATAATCTCTATCTTGGTTCAAATAATCAAATGAATCTATAAAAACCAAAACACAACATGAACAAAGCATTATCGATTTTTATTGGAGTATTAATCAGCACGAGTGCATTTGCGCAGAGTGATCCTAACCTGGGTATCATACCTGCGCCTGTAGCCATTACCAGGGCAAGCGGAAATTTCGTATTAGATAAAACCACAGTTTTAGTAAATCAAAGCATCGACGGCGCAAAGATGTCTGATTTATTAAATGCTTTTATCGTGACCAAGGCAGGTTTTGCCCTAAGAGAAGCTAAAATTACTCAACCTAACCAAAAGGCTATTATTTTAACATCTGTTGGAGCAGATCAGTTACCAGCCGAAGGTTACACCATTAAAGTTACACCGAAACAAATTGTTTTAACAGGAAAAGGCGCAGGTCTGTTTTATGCCGTTCAGTCGGCTATGCAAATGATGCCTGATAAAGTTGCCGATAAAATTACCATTCCTGCGGTTAATATTAACGATTATCCACGTTTTGCTTACCGCGGAACGATGTTGGATGTATGCCGTCATTTCTTCCCGATTTCTTTTATCAAAAAGTATATCGATCAGCTGGCTTATTATAAAATCAATACTTTTCACTGGCATTTAACAGATGATCAGGGCTGGAGACTGGAAATAAAAAAATATCCAAAACTAATTGAAGTTGGTTCTTCACGTAACGGTTCTATTATCGGTAATTATCCGGGTAATGGCAATTACCTTACACCGGTTAAAGGTTATTATACGCAGGAAGAAGCCAAAGATATTGTTCAATATGCTGCTGCCAAATACATCACCGTTATACCGGAGATTGAATTACCTGGACATGCTTCAGCCGCAATTGCAGCATATCCTGAATTAAGCTGTTTCCCTGATCGTGATACTTTTATCAGCGATAAAACGCCATGGGCGGGCAGCAGAAAAGGAAAACAAGTACAGCAAACCTGGGGTGTTTTTGATGATATTTTTGTGCCATCTGCAAACACATTCACCATGTTGAATAATATCCTGGATGAGGTTATTGCTATTTTCCCATCAAAATACATTCATATCGGTGGCGATGAGGCACCTAAAACCTATTGGAAAGAATCTCCTTTCTGCCAGAACCTGATGAAAGAGAAAGGTTTGAAAGATGAGCACGAATTACAGAGCTATTTCATTCAGACTATTGAAAAACACGTTAATGGAAAAGGAAGATCGATTATTGGTTGGGATGAAATTTTAGAAGGTGGTTTGGCTCCAAATGCAACCGTAATGAGCTGGAGAGGTGAAGACGGTGGAATAGCGGCTGCACAACAAAAACACGATGTGATTATGACACCTGGTTCAATGGGTTTATACATCGACCATAAACAATCTAATTCTCCTGATGAGCCGGTAACCATTGGTGGATTCGCGCCTTATCAAAAGATTTATGCCTACGATCCGATTCCGAAAGTATTAACTGCTGATGAAAGAAAATACATTAAAGGCGTACAGGCCAATATGTGGTCTGAGTATATCAAAACTACGGCAAAAGCAGAAAATCATGCTTTCCCACGTTTACTGGCTTTATCAGAAATTGCCTGGTCGCCGGTTGAGCGTAAAGATTTAAAGAATTTTTCTGAACAACGTTTACCAGCGCATTTAGCGCGCTTAGATAAGATGAATGTGAATTTCTGGGTACCAACACCAATTGGTCAGAGCGATAAACCTTTAACCGGAGGAGAATTTACGATTGATTTAAAAGCACCAATTACCGGAGCTAAAATTTATTATTCGATTGATTTATCACGTCCATCAGAAAATGCATTTTTATACACCTCGCCGGTTAAGATCATCGTTCCACAAGGCGAAAAAAGGGTATTAAAAACCATTGTAATTGCACCAAGCGGTAGAAGAAGTGTAGTTACTGAAACCGTTTTAAATAACGGAGCACCTGAAGTTAAAGCAGAGGCAAAGAAATAAAAATGTTGCTTTAAACGGCTAAAATACTTAATTTGGGGCAACCAAAACGTCCTAAATAAATGAAATTACAAAAATATACATTACAGCATCTCTTGTTAATTACAGGGATGCTGTTTTGTTTTGCATGCACAGAAGAAAAACCGAAAGAAATTAAGACAGAAACGGCAAAAGTGCAGAAAAACCCCTTCCGTTTTTATAAAGATATAGAAGTGAAACCCGGATTAAACTTCGAAATTGTGAGCTGGGGAAAAGGGGTTGACTCTATAGGCGGATATCAGATCCTCATGTCTGATTCTGTTCGCAATAATTATAGGTCTGCTGCGGTAGATCGCAAAGGTATTTTGATCGATGCCTGGAATATGGATTTAGATAATGATGGAAATCCTGAATTGTACATTCAGCTTTTAAGCAAAAAAACAGTTTCGGATTTAAATGTTTTTGAATACTCGGGTGGCAATTTCAATAAAATCAGTTTCCCTTCTTTAAGTACCAGTCAAAAGAAAGGTTATACCGGCAACGATAATTTTTTTATTAAAAACGGAGACCTGTTCCGCTCTTTCCCGGTAAAAGATAGCGCCGATAGCACTAAAACCATTACCAAAACCTATCAGTATAAATTAAGTGGAAATAGTTTTTCTACAAGTGAGGTGAAATAAGACGTAGCGCGTGTGGCGTAAGGCGTAAGGCGAGGAGTTATTCCTGGGAGGACGTCATCCTGAGCTTGATTCAGGATCTATCATGCATTTAAAAAACAATGAGCAACCAAAAGTTTTCAATTATCGATCGCATTAAAAGCTTTAAATATGCCTTTAATGGCCTGAAACTATTTTTCGTTAAGGACCATAACGGCAGGGTTCATCTGTTTGCGGCAATAATAGCCATTGGTTTATCTTTTTATTTAAAGATCTCCGACTTAGAATGGATTGCTATTTTATCTGTTATTTCAGCAGTTATAGTAGCTGAGATTTTAAACGCTGCGATCGAAAAACTAGCCGATGTGGTTTCTCCGGATTATCATCCCAAAATTAAAGTGGTTAAAGATCTGGCGGCGGCTGCAGTTTTGGTGGCTGCGTTTCTGGCGGTAGCTGTGGGGTTTATTGTGTTTTTTCCAAAACTATTTTTGTAATTCGGCCATAGCAGTCCTCGATTCTTCAATCTTATCCTGGATAATGTCATCCCATCGGGCCTGCATTTTATGATTGCTGCCATGCTCAGTTTCTTCATCATAGTTACGTTGCATGGTATCAAAGTAATCGCTGATCTGATTGGCCAGCTCAGATATTTGCGCTTTATAGTTGGATACTGAATAGTTTCTGTTTTTTAATACCCTTTCGGCTTCTAAAAGCAAAATATATTGAATATCAGCATGACCCTGTTCGTGGTGTAAAAGACTGGCCCTGATTTCGGGATCTTTAATTTTATCCCACTTCACCCACGATCTGGTTTTATCGATACTCACATCATTTTTAAGCTTAATGGCCACGCGGTTACGGTAAACAGTACTTTCATAACTATATCTCCATGTCATGGCGGTTAAGGCAAAAAATGGTGAGCGCAGATCAGCTTTACCTTTAAAATGTGTTTCCCAATTCAGCTGAACCGGTTGGGTAAAATCTTGTTTAAAGGCAAAAGTGCATGGCAATGCGAGTAAAAATAATAAAAAAATCAATCGTGTTTTCACCTGTGTAATTTTAGTTTCAACTGTGGTGAAGCGATCATGATTTAGTTATTCCATTGTTAATGGGTAAATCATGACGGTTTCATGTGTTGGTTTTTACAATGAAAAAACCGTGCCTAAAATTACTCTGCAACAGAAATCTGTCCGCTAATGCGCTCAAATTTCTCAATCAGTAGTGAAATTCTTTCCTTTTCGCGTTTGATTACAGCCTTGCGCAATATAGTTGAGCAGAATAGTATCCATGAAAAAGTTAACACAATGGCCGCTACTTTTTGAGGCATGCTCAAGTAGGTTAAAATTTCGATGAAATAAAATATAATTCCCAGTGATAATGCAATGGCATAAAACCAATATAGAGAATTGTAAAGTTTGAAGCGGTTTAATTGATAGGTTTTTAAGTTATTCAGGTATTCGTGCGGATGGGCAGTCGCATCATTTTTCGCAATCAAACGGTGGTCGCGATAGAGGATAAGCGTATATACACCAATAGCAACGATGGTAATACTGATGCCAACATGGGTTGTCCATGATTCGAAATGCATAAAAATCCATAATGCAGCAATAGCGATAAAGGATGCCAGCATTCCTAATATATTTAAAGCAGATTTTAGCTTTAATCCATTTACTTCTTTCTTCGCTTGTTGCAACATCTCATCAGCAGAAACTTTAACTTCTACCTCGTGCTTTTGCCACAACTCCTGTATTTGATCAAACGCTTGCATACTGGCTATATAGTTCTGTTAATTTTTGTTTAATTCGGTGAATTTTTACCCTTAAATTGCCTTCGCTTATCCCTGATATATCGGCAATTTCGTGGTATGGTAACTCATCAAGTACCATCGTAATGATCAAACGGTCATTTTCTTCGAGCTTCGATATACATTTATAAAGTAGGGCAACCTGTTCATTTTTCTCTGAAAACTCTTCTACCTTATTTTCTATAATGTTATCTGTTAATTCATCTTTTGCCTGTCTTTTTTCTGATCGCAAATAGGTTAAACAGGTATTTACTGCAATTCTGTAAATCCACGTAGAAATTAAAGATTTGTTCCTGAACTTGTCCAGATTTTGCCAAACCTTTAAAAAAGTTTCCTGTAGAAGATCATTTGCAGCGTCGGTATCGCCAGTATAACCATAACATAAATGGAATATTTTTTTGGAATTTGAATCGAAGATCTCTTTAAATAACTTGTCTTTTTGTTCCATTTAGGGGTTTATAGTTGCGTTTTAGATGATGATGCGTGTTTTTTGTTACAGCGGAAATCAAAAATAATATATTTTTTAATGTCACCTGTTATCAAAATTTGTTACACGCCGTAAATATCGTAGTTTTACCAAATTAAGTTGCCACAAACTTTTTATATTCATGAAGAAAAACAAACTCACGCTTTTTATTTTCTTAGCGCTGATTGCGGGTATTGCATTAGGCTATATTTTAAATGTCAATTCAATAAATGTTTACAACCAAAATATACTTACCGCCGATGCGAAAGTAAAAAGTATTGAGGTTCGCATTGCCAAATCGACCGATACCACCAGTGTTGGGTATACACAACTTAAAGCTGAACGAAAAGCCAATGCCAAAATCAAAAAAGAGAACGAAGACATCAGGGAGAAAAAATTAGAATATTTTACGCTGCTGAGTGATATTTTTCTTCGCTTAATTAAGATGATTGTTGCCCCATTGGTATTTACAACCTTAGTGGTTGGGGTAGCCAAAGTAGGCGATATTAAAGCAGTGGGCAGAATCGGGGGTAAAACCTTAGGCTGGTTCCTGGCCATGTCGCTGATGTCGCTGGTTTTGGGAATGGTTCTGGTTAATTTGTTTGAACCAGGAAGACACATGAAATTATCATTACCAGATCAACTGGTAAATACGGGGATCCAGAAAGCAGCAATGAGTGTGAAAGATTTTATTGCGCACGTTTTTCCAAAAAGTATTGCCGAATCGATGTCAACCAACGAAATTCTGCAGATTGTGGTATTCTCGCTATTTTTTGGGGTAGCCACTGCAGCCATCGGCGATTTAGGGCAGATTGTGATCAAAGCTTTCGATGCCATTGCGCACGTAATCTTAAAAATGACCGGTTATGTAATGAATTTTGCACCATTGGCCGTTTTTGGGGCAATGACCGCCATCGTGGCCAAACAAGGCTTAAATGTACTAAATACCTATGCTATATTTATTGGTGAATTCTATCTGGGTTTAGCCATACTCTGGGCTGTTTTAATTTTCTTAGGATTTTTAGTATTGAAGAAACGTATTTTCCGCTTGGTAAACGATATGAAAGAGCCAGCACTTTTGGCTTTCAGTACAGCAAGTAGCGAAGCGGCATATCCAAAAACAATGATGCTGTTAGAACGTTTTGGCTGCAAAGATAAAATTGTAAGTTTCGTTTTGCCATTGGGTTATTCCTTCAATCTAGATGGATCGATGATGTACATGACCTTCGCTTCTTTATTTATCGCACAGGCTTATGGTATACACCTGGGTTTCGAACAGCAAATTTCTATGCTTTTAATCCTGATGTTAACCAGTAAAGGAATTGCAGGTGTGCCAAGAGCATCGTTAGTGGTCATTGCAGGTACCATTGCAAGTTTCAATATTCCGGAAGCAGGGTTGGCCTTGTTAATCGGTATCGATCCATTATTGGATATGGGCCGTTCTGCAACAAATGTGGTAGGAAATAGCATCGCAACAGCTGTAGTAAGTAAGTGGGAAGGGGAGCTTAAGGAGTCCTGAGTCCGGAGTCAATAGTCTTGAGTCCAATTGCCTTATTCCATCACTCAATCATTCAACAATTCTCTCATTCAATAATTAAATATTCATTCAATAATTCAATATCAAGTGTCAAGTAGAGGAAAAAAAATATTCTTAGCCATTACCATTATCGTTCCGATGATCATTTATTGTTATATCTATTACAAACCGATTATTCAGAATGCACCTTTCCGCAAGGATGATTTTGTGTCGATGCAATATAGTTATGGCTTAAAAGATACTTTAGAAAATACATATGATTCAAAAACTGGTGTTTATCAGTACGTAAACAATAAGGACTCTGTGGTGACCAAAAAGTTCTTTTTAAAGAGCAACGATGTATTATACATGCATAGAAAGGCAAATGAAATCGGCCTTTGGAATTTTCCAGATACCATTGGTAAAAAAAGTGACAAATCCAGGTTAGTACCGCGCTATGATATTACTTTCAATTATAAAAAGAAATCAAAACACGTAACCATTTATGGCGACTTTGATGGCAATCCAAAATTACTGGATGCAGCTGTTCAAATGAGAAAAATTATTCAGGAAACCTTATTACAGGCGGAAAAAAGAAGCGGGAAGTAGGTAAGGTTAGTCCGAAGTCGGGAGTCCGGCGGTCCGAAGCCAAATTGCCTGTAAATCAGTTTGGGGTCGATTATCGAAGCACGATTAATCAATCAACAATGAACCAGAAAAGACTTTAATAAAGTGCTAAATGTTAGCGTTTTGTTAAAGTCTTTTTCTTTTAGGATGTTTTCGTATATTTACGATATATTCGTAATAATGGAAAAGTTAACATTACAGGAAGAAGAAGCGATGCTGGCCGTTTGGCAGATAGGTAAGGGGTTTATCAAAGATTTTATGGATGTACTTCCAGATCCGAAACCGCCATACACTACACTGGCCTCTACCATCAAAAATTTAGAACGGAAAGGCTATCTGGTTAGCGAGCGTTTTGCGAATGCGAACCGCTACAGTGCCAAGGTGAAGGAAGTGGAATATAAAAAGCGCTTTATGAGTGGTTTTGTGAATAATTATTTTCAGAGCTCTTATAAAGAACTGGTTGCTTTTTTTGCAAAGGATAAAAAAATCAGTGCGGAGGAACTTAAAGAGATTATAAATTTAATTGAGAACCCTGAAAAGTAAATGCCATGCCACATTTCTTTATCATTCTATTGAAAATTAATTTGGTGCTGATTTTGTTTTCAGCAACCTATTACCTGGTGTTGCGCAGGCTAACTTTCTATTCCATCAACAGGGTATTTCTGCTGTTTGGGATCATTTTTTCTTCAGCCTATCCCTTTATTAACCTGACCGCGTTTTTTGCCGCTCAGAAAGCTGTACCTGCCTTCGTTCCGCAATTCAATCAGCAGGTTAGTCAATTGGTGCAACAAAATGCCGTTTCGATATTTTGGCAAGGTTTAACTGTTCTTTTTTATATTGGCGTTATAGTAATGGGCATGAGGTTACTGGTGCAGTTTATGTCACTTTATAGGATGCATAAAAAATCTTCGCCAGAGCAATTAAACAACTATCATGTGCGGATTTTAAATGATGAGGTAAGCCCGTTTAGCTTTTGGCAAACCATTTATATCAATCCGCTTTTACATAAAAAACAAGATTTAAGCAATATTCTCGAGCACGAACGTGTGCATGTAGAAGAATGGCACACTTTTGATATCATTTTGGCTGAAATTTGTGTGGTTTTCTACTGGTTTAATCCAGGGGTTTGGTTAATGAAAAAAGCCGTAAGGGAAAACATTGAATTTATTACCGACGCTAAAATTTTAAGGAAAGGGATTGATAAAAAAGCTTACCAATACAGTTTATTAGATGTAGGAACCTTGCAGCCATCTGTCGCTATCGTGAACAATTTTAACCTGTCTGACCTTAGAAAACGGATTAAGATGATGAATGCGAAACGTTCTTCAAAAGTAAACCTCACCCGGTATTTATTTGTGTTGCCTGTATTGCTTTGTATTACACTCGCTTTTACCATCGATAAGAAGGACGTAAAGAAAAGCCTGGCACCCTTAACAAAAATAGTCAACGATGTTTTGCCCGATAAAGTTGCTGCCGTTCGTGTACAGCCGAAAACGGTTTTAAAGCCTAAAGCAAAAAAGAGCATACTTATTGATACATTGAAAAGACCAGATACAATCACTAAAATGACTTTTATTTTTAAAAGTATAGTCGATGGTGCAGATTCCTCCCGAAAATCAGTAGAAGATGTTTTGAAGGGCCTGGGTAATAAAGTGAAAATGATGAGCTTTAAAACAGATGGAGATTTTAAAGGCCAAACCTTTGTACAGCATTTTAATTTTACCGATACGATAAATCCGGACCATAAAATTGTTAATATAAAGATTGTAGCTAAAAAAGACGGTGATTTCGAGACCTTGCCAATGCCCCCAAAAAGTGGTGTTGGTATGTTTTATTTTTTAAAATCAACAGCCAAAATATCAGATCGGAAGGATGGAAATCAACATGTAACAGGCAGTGGAACTATAGTGAATGAAACTACCACCTATTTTTTAAATGGTAATAAAATTTCAAAAGAGGAACTTGATAAACTGAATTTAAATAAGATTTCTGATCTCAAAGTGGACCGGAATAATCAGGCTATCCAGATTAGTATGAAGCCATAATCGGTTTCAAATAGCGTAGCTTTCTGCGAAAGCCCGTTATTGCGAGACAGGCTTTTCAGCCGACAGCCTGTCCCGACCTTTCGGGGAAGCAATCTTTATGGCAAGAATCACTAGCATGAAAGATTGCTTTGTCGTTCCTCCTCGCAATGACGAATCTATTTATTAAAAATTAAAAGTAGCTTTAAGCATAGCCACTCTGCCTGGTATGTAATATGTTCCGGTGGTAAGTGAATTTGCTGAAAGGTAAATTGCATCAAACCTTTTGATGTTGGCCAGATTGGTTATCCCAAATTCTAAGTCCGTTTTCATTTTGAGGTATTTGTACTTAATATTCATATCTGCAAAAAGATATTTTAGGTTCGGCTGTGTAGACTGATGTGTGAATAAATGCTCCGCCGATAAATTTAAATACACATTTCTAACCGTGGTAATGGCCAGGGTAGATTGCTGTCTAAGCTGTTGAAAATTTGTTTTTATCGCATTGGCAACTTTGGCTTTGTTATCGGTTACCGCGAAATTGGCAAGGTAAGACCAATTGATAAAGCTGGCAAGTTTTGCTTCAATACCTACTTTATAAGAAACAGTTTGTGCATTAAATGCAAATAGCTCGTTATTCTGTAATTGATCGTATCTACTCTGCGAAAAACTTAACCCTGCACTCACCGTGCTTCTCAGATCGAAAAGATATTTGCTTGCATTTGCACTAAATGAAAGCGTACGGATGTGATTGCTTAACGGTAGCACAACCCTTTGCTGGATATTGTTGCTTAAACTGTATGAAGAAATGGTGTTCAATTCTGCATCACTGTAGTTGGCCGTTAAATTGATGAATAACATTTGCATCGCTTTTCTAAAGTTAAATCCGGCTCCAAGGTTATGTGTTTTCGATTCCGAAATCGGTGCATTGTTAGCGAAAAGCGAACGGTAATTTTTTAATACGGTACCCCTATAAACGTCATCAATTCCGCCCAGGTCGTTCCGAAAGGCATAATTGGCCGTCACATAATTTTCAGTGCTCGTTTGATACTTTACATTAAGCGAAGGGTTTAAAAATAATTTATGCAGGCTTTTATCCAGTTGGTTTACTTCGTCGCTGTAGTTAATTTGATTGTAGCTTAAGGGTAAGCTGAGTCCTGCTTTTAATTTGTCATTTGTAAATTCATAGGTCGCGTCCGCGTAGAGCTTTGTTTTAAGCCAGTCGAGATCATTTACCGCATTAGCCGAAAGTTCTGTTTGCTGGTTATTTTGTATACGGTAAAGCTCTGAATTGAGCTGTTGCTGCTGTATATTAAAACCTGTCTTATAGGTTTGTACGAAATTGTTTTTCACAAAGGCGAACGATGCATAATTATTGGTGTACCAGGTTGGAATTTTAATGTACTGGCTTAAACCCAGATAACTGTTTCCATTGTTTAAGATATCGGCATTGAGGCCTGGTGTAATGTTTAATGTTTCAGGCTGCGTTGTCCGGTTTAAATAAGAGTAGAGGTTAATTACATCTTCCGACTTTAATTTTTTACGGTAATTAAATTCATTAGAAATATCGAGGGTTTCCTGACGAAGTACCTGATTAGCTGCAAGATTATTAATGATAAAGCCAGAAGCGCTTTTGTAAGGCGCATAATCCAATACAAAGTTGTTATTCAGATAATATTTGTCTGCATTTCCATTCAGGTTAAATTGGGTGCGGAGTTTTTGCGGATTGATAACATTGTTCTGCGATTCTGAATAACTAATGGTTTGACCAGAAAGATAGGTTTCTGAAAACTTATTGTATTGCTGGTCGCGCTGATCGTACAGATAGGAAAGGTTTGCCCTTAGTTGCAGGTCCTGATTAAACTTGTATAAATTGTTTAAATTAATCAATCCGGCTTGATTAAAAAGATACCTGCTTTGTGGTAAGGACGGTACGCCTGCAGCGCCTGTAGATAAAAGTCCGCCTGGTTTATCATTGTCGAGGCGTTTTAAATAATCCGATAAATTGTGTGAGGTAAGGTCGATCCCCGGATCGTTACCAATGTTATTGCCTTTAATGTTATTGATGAACTTCAGCTTTTTATTAAATAACATAGCTGTGAGGTTTTCGTCAAAGCGCCTGGGCATTCCGGCACCAACGGTTGCATCGCCCATCACCTTCAGTTTAGCATCGTCTTTAATCACCAGGTTCAAGGCAACATCATCACTCATGTTGTTTTTGCGCATCATTTTAATGGGCTGGTCATTCTGGATAACCTGTACCTTATCTACAGCACTTTGTGGGATACTTTTGGTGCCGATGTTATACTTGTCATCTAAAAGATTATCGCCATCTACATAGAGGTTAGAAATCGATTTTCCATTATAACTGATCTTCCCATTTTCTGCAACTTCTATTCCCGGCATTTTTTTCAAAACATCGCTAATGCTCCGGTCTTGTTTGTCGGCAAAATCAGATGGCCTGTAATTTAAGGTATCGCCATTTGCCGTTAATGATGGCCGGTTTTTTACCGTTACGGTTTCTAATGTGGTTTCACTGTGTTGCAGAACGAGGTCATAACTTTTGTTTACATCTGTCACAACGGTGCTCAGTTTTTTATAACCAATGCTTGAGGCTTCAATTTTATAACCTGCAATCTGATCATTTTTTAAAGGAATATTAAATTCTCCGTTACGGTTGGTTCTGGTAAAATTTATAATATTCCCTTCAGCATCTTTTAGACTGACATTAACTGATTCAATTGCCTTACCATTATGATCTTTAACCAAACCCTTGATCGGTTTTTGAGCCAGAGCCGAAAAAGCAGTGAGCAAAAACAGCAGCATTATCGCATAGTTTCTCATTTTTTCTCTGGAATTTCGATTGGGTTGTTGATCTCGGCTTTGTTTATGATTGCGCCTCCGGCCGGACGTGGAGCAGGGTTAGCCCTAAACGAACCTTGCATGCCGCTTGCGGCCATTTGGGCCTGCATAAACCCTTGTGGATCTTTATCTCTTGCCGCTTTAAGTTTGTCTAATTCTTTTCTGGTGGTTTTGATGGCATCTGCGGGTAATTTAATCTCCGATCCAAGGTAAGAGGTGCTTACATCTATTCCGACCATTTTGACTACACCTGTACTGTTCGGCATTACAATTTTGCCATCCTCACCCGAGTTTGCCTGGCTGGCATCTTCTTTTACGTTTTCAAGACCAGCAAATGTAAATTTTACCTCTTTTTTCTCATCATAAGCTTCCACAATCAAACCTGGCAATCCATTTAATTTCCACGGACCGCTCTGAAAAGGTATTTCTGTAGCAAACCAGGCTATCCAGTTTCTGCCTTTAAAGTTTGTGGTTGCTTTTTGGCAGGCTATACCCGAAAAACTCATGGTATCTTTTAAAATTTTCCAATCGATTTGTGGCGCAGTTTCTTCAACAAGGTAATTGTTAAACAAGCGCTCTTTGGTAATCATTTTATGCTCATTGGCAAAAAAGAAATAATCTACCTGTGTTAGCGGAGCTTTCATTTCACTTTTGATCTCAATTTTCATGTTGCTGTTACCCGTTTGGTTTTTCATCTGTTCCTGTATCTGCTTTTGGGTATTTAAGGCCTGGTTCAGCTTATCATAACTGGTATACACAGAAGCATTTTTGCCGGTTACCAGCAACATATTCTCCGTACGGGGTTTGTCTTTTTGCGTTGTATCTGCAATGTGCGTAAAAGTATATCTTACTCTTGCCAGGGCCTTATCAGGGTTTTGGGCTTTTGCCGAAAGGGTTAAGGCACTTGCTAAACAGATGGTTAGGGTTAGTTTCATGAGTTTTGTTTTTAAGTTTTCTATTTAATATTCGTAAATCTACGAAATATTCGTAATAAGAAAAGCGCTTTAACATTTTTTAACGAAGAGAAGATAGGGGGGAGAAAATGAAATTGAAGATGTAAGATGGGAAATGTAAGATGGGAAATGTAAAATGGGAAATGTGAAATGGGAAATGTGAAATGGGTAACTGAGTTGATTAGGACATTCTATTGGTGGGTTCGTAATGCGATGCATATAGCAAAGGATGGCTTGAAAAACTGAATTCTGTGAACTAAACCTGATGGTAATGAAAAGCCCGGAGTGTAACGAGGACTTGTAATGAACAGCAGGACTGGGGTAACCGATGGATAGCCTAAATTGCTTTTCAAGAAAAACGATACGTATCTTTATACAAGTGCAGGATACTCGCAAATTTTTAGTTATGATTTGGAAATGAACGGGTGGTAGCCTTTGGCGGCCTTCAGTCCTGCCATTCGCTATAGCTCCGATAGAAAAAATCTGAGGCTGTCGCTGCTGTCAGGTTTAAGAACGAAGGGTTCTGCACCTGGCAAGCCCGAAAATGAAATGGCCGATCCTTTTCTAAAAAATGCAATTAAAATAGTTGTTCAATCGATCTCGAAATCCTTAAATCCTCCCAATCCTGATCCGGTATGATTGAAGTAAAAAATATTGATATGTCATCCTTAGCGGAGTCGACGGAGCTTGAACAGGACATTCTATTGGTGGGTTCGTAACGCGATGCATTATAGCAAAGGATGGCTTGAAAAACTGAATTCTGTGAACTAAACCTGATGGTAATGAAAAGCCCGGAGTGTAACGAGGACTTGTAATGAACAGCAGGACTGCAGTAACCGATGGATAGCCTAAATTGCTTTTCAAAAAAAAACGATACATATCTTTATACAAGTGCAGGATACTCGCAAATTTTTAATTATGATTTGGAAATGAGCGGGTGGTAGCCTTTGGTGGCCTTCAGTCCTGCCATTCGCTATAGCTCCGATAGAAAAAACCGGAGGCTGTCGCTGCTGTCAGGTTTAAGAACAAAGGCTTCTGCACCTGGCAAGCCCGAAAATGAAATGCCGCCATACTTTCTAAAAAAAATGCAATTAAAATAGTTGTTCAATAGATCTTGAAATCCTTAAATCCTCGCAATCCTGATCCGGTAAGATTGAAGTAAAAAATATTTTCGATATGTATTTGTGTGTTAATTGAATTTGTTCTATATTTGCACCTCGTTAAATAAAAATTAAAAAACTAATATTTAAACAATGTACGCAATAGTAAATATAGCAGGGCAGCAATTTAAAGTTGCTAAAGACCAGCACCTTTTTGTACACAGATTACAAGGAGATGAAGGCGCTAGTATTGAATTTGATAATGTATTGTTGGTTGACAACGGTGGTGCAATTACTGTAGGTGCTCCTGCAGTTAAAGGTGCTAAAGTTTCAGCTAAGATCGTATCTCATTTAAAAGGTGATAAAGTAATTATTTTCCACAAAAAACGTAGAAAAGGTTACAAAAAGAAAAATGGTCACCGCCAGTTTTTCACTAAGATTCAGATCTCTGACATCACTCTATAATTAATTGTTAACCCAATAATTCGCTTTTTAGCGAGTTACAAAATATAAAATCATGGCACACAAAAAAGGAGCCGGTAGTTCGAAAAACGGACGTGAATCGCATAGTAAGCGTTTAGGTATTAAAATTTTCGGTGGGCAATTAGCTATCGCTGGAAACATTTTAGTACGTCAACGTGGAACAAAACACCACCCTGATAAAGGTGTTGGTATTGGTAGAGACCACACTTTATTTGCTTTAGTTGATGGTACTGTAATTTTCAGAAAGAAACAAGATAACAAATCTTATGTTTCTATCCTTCCTATCACTGAAGCTGAAATCGAAGCAGCAGTAGCTAAAGCACCAGTGGCTAAAAAAGCGGTTGCAAAGAAAGAAGTTGTAGCTGAAGAAGCTGCTCCGGCAAAAAAAGCTCCAGCTAAAAAAGCAGCTAAAAAAGACGAAACTACTGAAGAAGCTGCACCTGCAGAATAATTAGTAACGAACTTATAAATGAAAAGTCCTGATGAAAATCGGGACTTTTTTTGTTTTGGTGTGGTTCATTAGTCATTCGTTCATTGGTCGAACCGGTTAATTGGCGCTAAACGCCAAGCGCTTGACGCTAAACGCTATAATTTCCCTTCAACTCCGCTCAGGACGAGATATTGTGCGATGGGTTAACTAACACCAACCGCCAAACGCTTGACGCCAAACACTATAATTTCCCTTCAACTCCGCTCAGGATGACATATGATGGAAATCGGTTAGTTGACTTCGGACTCCAGACTACCGACTTCGGACTCAATTGTTAAAGCCTGTTAAATAACAAAATTTAACAATTCCTCGCGATACATTCGTATATCATTATTTAATTATTTGCGATGAATTTTAAAATACTCAGCTTATCTGTTTTTTCTATTATGCTAGGTAGCTTTTCCGTTAAAGCACAGGATGTAGAAGAGAATATCCGCATGGTGAAACCTTTTAAGGCCGATGGCATATCGAACGAATGGAACGAACCGCTTAACCAATACAACGATGCCACCAAGCTGGCCTTTGCCCTGGCCAACGATGACAAAAACCTGTACATCATTATCGAATCGTTGGATCCCCAAACTACTTTTAGTGTACTGAAGGGTGGAATTACCTTAAATATTAATACGGAAGGCAAGAAAAAAGACGGAATGAAATTAACTTTCCCTTTAATGGATAGGCCGCCAATGCCGAAAGAAGGAGAAGAACACCATGATCATGCGCCTTTATCACCAGATGGAGCTACACATGATCCTGTAGTGATGAATAAAAGTATCCGTGTTTCTGGTTTTAAAAATATAGCTGATGGTGAACTGCAAGCAATGAACCAGGACGGCATTGAAACCGGAATGAGTATTCATCCGAATAGGGATCTTATTTATGAACTGAGTATTCCATTAGCGCAATTACAGGTGGGGTTGGACCTCAAAAAACCATTGGTATACAACATTAAAATCAATCAGCCGAATAAGTCGGGCTTTAAAAGGGAAGGTAAGCCTGAAGGTGCAAGCGGCGGCAGAGGAAGATCAGGCGGTAGCCGTGGAATGAGAGGCGGAGCTATGGGCGGTGGCGGCCGTGGTGGTATGGGTGGTGGAGGAAGAATGGGTGGAGGCGGTGGTCAACGCCCACCAGAGGGTGGCGAATCAGCTTCTAAAAGCTCGGATTTTTGGATTAAATATAAGCTGGTGAAAGCCTAATCAGAATAATAAAAAATGTTGTTCTAAGCTCACAGAACAACATTTTTTATTTGCTCACTTTAATGTGAGAAGCAACATAGGTTAAGGCCTCATGGTTTAACTTCATTTGTGGTAATGTGCTGCTTTCAAATTCAATAAACATCTTATAGTTGTTTTGTTCATAAACATATGCAATACCATTAAACTTTATACCTTCTTTTGCAATGTTATAAGTTACCAGCTTAGTTGTTGGGCTTAACTTTATAAATTCTTTGAAATTTTTAATTCCGCTCCCTGCCTTTAACTTTTTAAAAGATTTGTCGACAGCTGTACTACTTTCAAAATCATGCACGAAGACATTTAAATTTTTTTTGGTTTTAAATGCGAATTTTAAGGAATCATCGTGTGTGTTCTGAAAAAAACAACCTTTTTCTATTTTAAGCTGGCTTTTTATATCCAGGGCAACAAGAGAGTCTTTTGCCACTTTAACAATATAAAAATCCCTTAAACGAGTTTGGTCCAGTGAGTCGAGATATTTGTATCTTTTATAAAGCAAACTGTTCCAGGCTTTAGGTGCATGAGCAGGAGGCAATGGCCGCTGATCCGAAAACTGCTGCTCCGACATCTTAAACTCAATAGGTTCTGTAGCCTTAGATTGTCGCGAATCCATTTTGTTGCAAGTGGCAACAAGACGCACTACTGCAAAAATAGCTATAACTATACTAAGCACCGTTCTCCAAACAGGTCTTTCTTTGTATTCATCTTCCATATTGATTATCTAAAATCGGCAGTTGTTAAACGGAGTTCGTTCAGCTGGTTTCCTTTTTGATCGTAATAGATATATTTGACCGCAGTAATGTTAAAGCGAACAAAAGAGTTTAGCATTTTTGATAATTTGCCACTTCTTAATATTTCACTTTTTACTAATGATATACCTGCTTCGGTTTTTAGCGGATTAACTAAGTCTTTTGGAGCCCTAACATGATACACGAGGTCGCCAATTCTATTTTGATCGACCCTGAAAATGGTCATTCCAGATGATGGATCAGTATATGGCAAACTTTTATTCAGCGCGGTCAGCATTGCTCCAAGTTCGCTGGTGGGAGCGTGGGGCTTCGGATTAATAATACTGGGTTGGTTGTTGAGTACATCCGCTGTAGCACTGTTTAACTCATCCATCTTCTTTTTATCCACTATGATAGAAGAGATTTCCGATAAATTATCGGTGTAATAGATGATTTCGAATTTAACACCTTCATCAAGCATCTGCCTTGATAAGGGTTGATTTTTTAAAGTCTCCATCATCATATTCGGCATAATCTGCTTAATGAAATTATTTTCCGGATCGCTGATCGAAAATGTAGTTACTGTCTTTATTTTGATGATTTTGTTTTTGTAATCTGCTTCTGCTGAAGTACGGCTTACAGATTGAATATTGCGATAACTGGCGCCATCGTTATAGTCTTTTACAAATTTAGCCATCTGATCTCTCGAATCTTTACAGCCAGTATTAGCTAATAAAATGGTCAAAAAGACCGAAAGAAAAGTTAATTTTAAAGCTATTCGGTAGGATAATGATCGTGTTTTTATGGATAAGGTTTGCATGAGAGGTTAATTATGTTTGTGATTTAATTATTTCGTTTCAATAGCTGTTCTGCGAGTTGATGAAGATCTTCTTTATTTGATGCTGTGGCTTCAATATCTTTTAGATTTTGGAAAGCCAGCGCTGCATATTTCATCATCTCTTTTTCGGCTTCTTCTCGGATCTGAAGTTCGTTATATATTGCTGTAACTGCTTTAACTTTTTCCTTAATATTTGGGTTTTTATTATCAATCCAACCCTGAAGTGCTGATGAATTGGTTTTCGATAGTGCTTTCAATAGCAGGAAAGTCTTTTTATTGGCAATAATATCACCGCCAATCTGTTTCCCGAATTTTTCAGGATCGGCATAGACGTCTAAAATATCATCCTGCAGTTGAAAGGCAATGCCTATATTTTCGCCAAACTGATAAATTAAGTCAGCATCTTTTTCTGAAGCACCCGCGATAATGGCTCCAAGTTTTAGCGCACCACCCAAAAGCACCGCCGTTTTTAACCTGATCATGTTGATGTATTCTTCAATACTTACATCATCACGGCCTTCAAACTCCATATCCAGCTGCTGACCTTCGCAAACGCCTTGTGCCGTTGCATTAAAGGCATTTAGTACAGGACTGAGAAAGGCTGGGTTAACTTTTGCAAGGCTTTTATTGGCTTCTACCATCATTACATCGCCACTTAAAATGGCAATATTGGTACTCCATTTTTCGTGTACTGTAGCTTTTCCTCTGCGAAGAGGCGCATTGTCCATAATATCATCATGAACCAGCGTAAAATTATGGAAGATCTCAATGGCCATAGCGGCATGGATCGATTCATTAGCATCTTCACCAAACAACTCGGTAGCCATTAAAACCAATAAAGGTCTTACCCGTTTTCCACCCAGATTAATGATATAAGTAATCGGATCGTAAAGCTGTTTAGGGTGATCCGGAAACTTTAAATTTTGTATTGCAGTATCTAAAATTTGTTGTAATTCTTCTGTAGTATGCATTGTAATTATTGCGTAAACACTGTGTTTAAGGCACAATTTTAAATTTTTAATCTGGAATTAAGGTGAAATCGATTTGACGTTTAGAAAGATCTACTTTTTTCACCCTGATCATCACTTCATCTCCAAGCTGGTATTTTTTCTTTTTGCGTTGACCTACAATACAGTAGTTTTTCTCATCAAGCACATAAAAATCGTCTGAGATGTCCCTTAAACGAATCATGCCTTCACATTTGTTCTCTTCAATCTCTACATACATGCCCCATTCGGTAACACCCGAAATAATACCTTTGTACGCCGTACCGATATTGTTTTCCAAATATTCGGCTTGTTTGTATTTAATAGAAGCACGTTCGGCATCAGCAGCTCTTTTTTCCATAGCTGAAGAATGTACACAGGCCACTTCGTAAAATTCCATGTCTGCCGATTTACCACCATCTAAATAAGTCTGTAATAGCCTGTGTGCCATCACATCCGGATAACGACGGATAGGCGAAGTAAAGTGGGTATAGTATTCGAAAGCCAGCCCGTAATGACTTGTTTTTTTAGTAGAATATATTGCTTTTGCCATTGATCTGATGGCCAGCGAAGTTAGAATATTCTGTTCTTTTTTGCCTTCTACATCATTCATTAAATTATTTAATGATCTGGCAATTTCTTTATCTGATTTGGTGTTGATTTTATAACCAAAACGTGAAGCAAATGTGGCGAAAGTATTCAGGGTTTCCATGTTTGGCGAATCGTGTACGCGATAAACAAAGGTCAGTTTGTCTTTTCCTTTTGTTTTTTTGGCGATAAACTCGGCAACTTTACGGTTGGCCAAAAGCATATAATCTTCAATCAGTTTATGGGCATCTTTACGCTCTTTTACATAAACACCAATTGGTTTGCCAGCTTCATCCAGTTTGAATTTAACTTCGGTACTTTCGAAACTGATCGCGCCGTTTTTAAATTTACGGTCGCGAAGGATATAGGCCAGTTCGTTGAGTTTCAGGATTTCTTTTGCATAATCGCCTTCTTTATTTTCGATTACTTCCTGTGCCTCTTCATAGCTGAATCTCCTGTCAGAGTGGATTACCGTTCTGCCATACCATTCAGACTGGATGTTGGCTTGTTCATCTAATTCAAAAACTGCTGCAAAACACAATTTATCTTCGTGCGGGCGCAACGAACATACTCCATTACTCAAACGCTCTGGTAACATGGGAATTACACGGTCGACCAGGTAAACCGAGGTCGCACGGCTATAAGCTTCTTTATCCAGTTCGGTCCCCTGAATGACATAATGTGAAACATCGGCAATGTGGACGCCTATTTCATGGTTTCCGTTAGGGAGCTTTTGATAGGAGATGGCATCATCGAAATCTTTCGCATCAGCCGGATCTATGGTAAAAGTTAATACGTTTCTAAAATCTTTTCTTTTGGCAATTTCAGCTGCAGGAATTTCTTCCGGTATGGCATTGGCTTCGCGCTCAACTTGTGGCGGAAACTCCAAAGGAAAACCATACTGCGCTAAAATGGCATTCATTTCGGTGTTGTTCTCACCCTGATTGCCGAGTACATGTTTAACAATCCCAATCGGGTTTTTGGCGCTTTCAGGCCAGTCAGATAGGGTTACCAATACACGCTGTCCGTTTTTGGCTTCGTGGGTATCGGCCAGAGGCACAAAAATATCGTGCATCATTTTTTTATCGTCTGCAATAACAAATGCAAAACGATCGGATATTTTGATTACACCTGTGAAATCTGATTTTGCCCTTTTAATAATTTCGACAACTTCGCCATCATTTTTACGACCGCTTTTCTTCGCAAAAACATAAGCCTTTACGGTATCGCCGTGCAATGCATTTTTGAGTTTGCGGGGGGCAACAAAAATATCTTTCTCAAATTCATCTTCGGGAACGATATACGCTGAACCATCAGCAGTCATATCAACTGTACCGATAATAAAGTTTTGAAGTTCTTTAAGTTTAAATTTACCTTTTTCTGGTTCTAAGAAAATTCCTGCACTTTTTCCTTCTTTTAAGATCTCGAGAATGGTTTCTCTAGATTCCTGATCGTTCAAATTTAATTTGGCCGAAACCTGCTTATAATTAAGCAGCTGATTATTGTTTTTTTCAAAAACATCACTAACCAATTGATTCAGAACCAATTTTATATTTGCCGATTTTTTCTTTGCCATATGCTAAACTGAATTTACCGAAGATACAGAAAAGATGCTCAGGATGGAAAATATAGGGGACAATATGTAAAATGGATGATGGAAGAGAGGATACGGAAAATGGAAAAGGGTGTATGGATGATGGTTTATAGTTCATTGGTTCAGCGGCCATTAGTTCATTAGTAAGGCAAATTGCCAAAAGTTCATAGTTGGTGGTTTGGTAGTTCATTGACCGGAGAGGTTATGAGAAAATCACTCTTTGACTATCGACTATTAGCCATGAACTAAATAATATTTTGCAAGTTAAACCTTCTTTCAAGATCCCTTTCCATTCTACGGACTACGGACTACGGACTACGGACTACGGACTACGGACTACCCTAATCTCTACATAAGTAATTTTCTTCCGTTCGGCAGTATAACTCAAATGTATGTTGCCGCTTTTATCCTGGATAATGGCCGGATAGCTGTATTCTCCTTTATCGTGGTTTTCTAAGGTGTAAATGTCCTGCCAGTTTTTGCCATCCGTTGATATGGCCAATTTTAAGATAGAACGTCCTTCCCACCAGTTTTTACCTGCTGTTAGTGGATTATAAACCAGTAATTGTCTTCCATCAATTAAGGTTACCGCATCACTTCCCGAATTGGGATTGGGTAATGTTGTTGCCGTTAATTTAGACCAGCTTTCGCCGTTATCTTCCGACCAGCTTTCTACAATCACATTCTGTCGGCTTCTGCACAATAACTGTAACCTTCCTTTTGGATAGGTGAGGATAGAAGGTTGGATTACGCCAAAGGTATCGCAGTTAATTTCAATCTTTTTCCAGTTTTTTCCTTTGCCATCTGATTTCTCAATGTGGATTGCCCATGTTTTTTCATCCAAACTTTCTGTACTTGAAGGATAAAGGATTGTTCCATTAGGTAATTGAAGAGGTTTGTTTTTAATTGGGCCTAAGAAACCTTTAGGCAATTGGTGTGCTTTCGACCAAGTTTTTCCATCATTGACAGATGTTTTATATTCTGCCCACCAGGTTCTTGGATTCGCACCAACCTTATAATGTAGAAATAATGTGCCGTTTTTTGTCTTAAAAAGGACAGGATTCCAGCAGGCAAATCTGCTCGTATCATTTATTATCCCATTTGCGATTTCGATGGGCTTACTCCATTGTGTTCCGGTTTTTATTGACGACCAGATGACTACGTCTTTACTGCCTTCGTGTTTACCGCCAAACCAGGCGGCCATTATTTTTCCTTTGCCTAAATCAACCAAAGTTGAGGCGTGACAGGCCTCGAACGGCGCCTTTTCAAAAATGGTAGCCGACTGAATAATCTCTACTTTTTGCGCATAAATGCTAAAAGAAAAGGAAATCATTAAAATAACAATCGAAAGCGATCTAAGCATTTTCTATTATTGATGTCCTGGAATAGCCTCGATCAGCTTTTGGGTATAAGCTGCTTTTGGTGCATAAAATATTTGTTCCGGAAAACCCTCTTCCTCAATTTTTCCTTTATTCATCACCAGAATACGGTCTGAAATATGCTTTACAACAGCAAGATCATGAGAAATGAAAATATAAGTGAGTCCGAATTCGCGTTGAAGGTCTTTGATGAGGTTTAAAACCTGCGCCTGAACGGAAACATCTAAAGCAGATACCGATTCGTCGCAGATGATAAATTTGGGTTGCAAAGCCAAAGCCCTGGCAATAACCACACGTTGCCTTTGTCCGCCACTAAACTCATGCGGATATCGGTTAAAATGTTCTTCTTTTAAGCCTACCTTATCAAGCAGTTCCAGTACCTTTTGTTTACGCTCGCTATCGTTACGGTATAATTTATGTACCTGTAATGGCTCTAAAATTGATTGACCGATACTTAATTTAGGGTTTAAAGACGCATATGGATCCTGAAAAATGATCTGTATATCTTTCCTTAATTTCCGTAAGGCTGTTTTGCCGATATGTGTAATGTTTTCCCCATTAAAAATGATCTCTCCGGATGTGGGCTGGATTAATCGTAAAATAGTCCGCCCCAAAGTGGTTTTACCACAACCCGATTCGCCCACCAGGCCTAAAGTTTCTCCAGGAAAAACCTCAAAATTTAACTGGTCGACAGCTTTAACATAATCGGTGGTTTTACCGAAAAGGCCATTGTGAATGGGATACCAGGTGCATAGGTCTTTAATTTGAAGTAAAGGTTCCTGAGCATAAAGTTTGGCTCTGCGTGCAGCTATTTCGGCTGTTGTTAACTGATTTGAGGCCTGGAGGTGTGCTGAGGCATCATCAATTTCTCCGGTAAGGAAATCGGCCACCACAGGTAGTTTTTTTAATTGGCGGTTAGGTGAGGGGCGACAGGCGAGTAAACCTTTGGTATATGGATGTTGTGGATTTTCGAAAATAGATTTTGCCGGACCTTGTTCTACGATTTCGCCCTTATACATTACAGCAACTTCATCGGCAATTTCATTTACTACGCCTAAATCGTGCGAAATAAAAATCATTGCCATATTTCGTTCCTGTTTCAGTTTTAATAGCAGTTGCAGGATGGTTTTCTGAACGGTTACATCTAAAGCTGTGGTGGGTTCATCGGCTATTAATAATTTTGGATCACAACTTAAAGCCATGGCAATCATTACCCTTTGCTTTTGTCCGCCTGATATTTGGTGTGGGTAACTCTCAAATATTTTTTCTGGTCGTGGTAATTGCACTTCGTTAAATAAAGCAATGGTATGTTTTTTGGCTTCCGCTTGATCTACCTTTCGATGCAGCATAATGGCTTCAGCCACCTGATACCCGCAGGTAAAAACTGGATTGAGCGAAGTCATGGGTTCCTGAAAAATCATCGAAATCTGGTTTCCCCTGATCTGGCGGATTTCATTCGAACTCAGGTTAAGCAGACTAATATCTTCAAAATCTATCTCGCCCGTAATTTTTGCTGCACGTTCATCGTGCAAACGCATAATAGAAAAAGACGTAACCGATTTTCCAGAACCAGATTCGCCAACAATACCTAAAACAGTTCCTTTTTTTACCTTAAAACTGATCTGTTTAACCGCTTTAAACCAGGTTTTTTCTTCCTGGTTATAGAAATCGATATTTAAATGCTCAACGTTTAACATTAGGTTACAATGGTAATGTTTTCTGCTGAAATTATATCCATTCCTTTAAATTTTAATAACACCTGAGCGGTAGTAATTACATCTTTCTGGCAATAGGTAACAATTCTATCCAGGTTTTTTTCTTCGTAATAAACCTGCCTTACCTGTGCGCCGTTGATGTCGTCTTTAGGCGTAGGAATATCTAAAATAGCAGCGAGTAGGTTTAAAGATGTAAAATGTTTGTAATCGCCGAATTTCCAAAGATCCATGGTATCGATGTGGTTCACTTCCCATGGTTTTTTGCCCGAAAGTTGTAGTTGAACCGGGATTTCTATGCCGTTAACCAATAACCTGCGGCATAAATAGGGAAAGTCGAATTCCTTTCCATTGTGTGCACAGAACATTAAGGTGGGTATTTGTTTACTCAATAGGGCAGAAAACTGTAGCAGCATTTCTTTTTCATCATCGCCAAAAATAGATTTGATGCGCAATGAGGTAGATTGGCCCTGTATACTAAAAATCCCCATGCTGATGCAGATGATCTTGCCAAATTCGGCCATAATACCGGCTTTTTCATAAAATTCTTCAGCAGTTTGGTCCTGATTTCTTTGGTAATGTGTTTTTTGTTCCCAAAGTTCCTGAAAATGGGGAGGTACATCTTGAAAAGATGGATATTGAGGCACAGTTTCGATATCGATAACCATTACCTGATTGAGATCTAACGCCTTTAGCATACATCAGTAATTTTCAATTAACAATTTACAATTTTCAATTCAAAATCTTCTATGCAAACCATTAAACATTATAACTATATTTTTATAAGTTTGGATTATGGCGACAAGTAAATTCGAGCAATCTCTAATAGATGGTGCTCATCAACAGCTTCAAAGTTTAATGGGTAACTGGAAAGGCATAACCAAAACCTGGTTTGAAAAAGATGTACTGGCAGATGAATCTCCGGCTGAAGCAACCATTATTGCTATTCTGGGTAATCGTTTTATTTCTTTTGATTATCATGGAAGTTTGGAAGGAAAAGCTTTTGAAGGCAAAATGATTATCGGTTTCGACATTCCTTACCAAAGATTCACCGCAAGCTGGGTCGATAGTTTCCACATGGGGACACAGATCATGCTTTCGAGTGGTGAAGCTACGGCAAATGGTTTTTCAGTTTTTGGTGAATATGGGAGTCCGGAATATGGCGAGCAGCTTTGGGGCTGGAGAACAACACTTGAGATTATCAGTGCAGATGAAATGATATTAACGGCTTACAACGTTTCGCCGGAAGGGGATGAGGCAAAAGCGACGGAAACGGTTTATAGGAGACAGTAAATATTGTTGGTCGGGATTTGCAATCCCGACTTTCGAATCTTTAATTGGATTATAAATCCATAGTTCATTTAATCGAGATTGCAAATCTCGACTAACAGTAAGATCGTCATTCCCAACTTGATTGGGAACCACGAAGTGCTCATCGAAGATAATCTTAGTGCCTGATGTAAAATGCATTAAGATTCCCGCATGCACGGGAATGACGTAACGTAAAAAATTAAAATAAACCTGGCGAAGCCTGATTGGCCATCACCGGAATTTTTAGATCAGTCCCTACAGCCTTATTCAGTTTCTCCGTAAAATAAGCCGAAAATAGCGGAGAGGATAGTTCTACATTCTGGTGTACAAAGAAATATAGGTTTTGTAATCCCTGTTCTTTCCAGGTTACAATTCTTTCAATCCAATCATCTAAGCGCTTTTTATCAATATCATCATAATTGGCGCCTACAAAACGTACGAAGGCCGTAGGTGAGGTTAAACGCATATGTAACATATCTCTTCTGCCCGCAGTATCAACAATAATATTGGCTACACCATTTTCCTGAAACAATTGTGCAAACTCATTGGCAATGGCGGGATTCGAAAACCATTCGCCATTTCTCACCTCAACGCCCAAAGGAATAACTTTTGGAAACTCATTGATTACGGTTTTTAACCTTTCGAAATCTTTAGGTTTAAAATTATCGTGCAGCTGAAGAAAAGCCATACCCAACTTATCTTCGAAGTTACTGATGGCATCGCAATACTGCTCTACAGGCTCTTTAACGTTGATCAATCTTTTAAAATGACTGATGGTATTGGTGAGTTTAGGGAAAAACTTAAAATCTGCAGGTGTTTTTTGTGTCCAGGTGATTACCTGCTCACGACTTGGCATACCATAAAAAGTGGCATTTAGCTCAATGGAATTAAATTGAGTAGAATAGTAAGTCAGCTCATCTTTTGTCCCTTTTGGATAAAAACCTTTTAAATCAGCCTTATTCCATTTGGCACAACCCACGTAAGCCTTAAAAGCTTGTTTAGGTTTATTGGCTGCTAAAATTGCTGCTGTTTCAGGCGCATCAGCAGGAAGCGTATAATCTATAATTGAGGGGTCGTCTACTTTACCGAATTGCATTTTTAAAGGTTTTTAGGTGTAAGGTAAAAGGTTAAAGGCAAAAAAATACCTTAGTTTATTTAACTAAGGTATTTATATATTGTAAAAATAAGAAACTTGTTCTCGCTTTAATTCATTGTGGAAAGTTTATTTGGAAGAGCTCCAAACTGAGAATTGAAAACTGCAAACTGAACTAGTAACCCAGAATTTTCAATACCTGTTTGCTGTTCTGTTCTTCTCCAAAAACCTCAAAGTTGAAACTTTCATCGCGGTTTCTGCGGATTAAAACGTGTTTCGGACTAGGCAATAAACAATGGTGGATACCACCATAACCGCTCAACACTTCCTGGTATGCACCAGTATGGAAGAAACCTAAATACTGTACTTTACGCGTTTTAGGCATAAATACACTGTTCATGTGTGCTTCCTGGTTGTAATAATCCTGACCATCGCAGGTAATACCACCTAAGTTAACCCGTTCATATTCAGCATCCCAGTTGTTAATCGGCAATAAAATGTATTTTTGGTTTAGTGCCCAAACATCAGGTAAATTGGTAATGAAAGAACCATCTAACATTAACCAACGCTCACGGTCGTTCTGTTGTTTACGGCCCAATACCTTATAAAGAATACCAGACGCCTCAGCAACAGTATATTTACCAAATTCAGTAATAATATCTGGTTCCATTACATCGTGGATGGCACAGATTTCTTTAATCCTTTTTACAATTTCGTTTACCATGTATTCGTAATCGAAATCGAACACCAACGAATCTTTAAATGGCATGCCACCACCAATATCAAGGGTATCTAAATCAGGATTGATTTTTTTGAACTTGCAATAAAGTGTTACATATTTCTCTAACTCGTTCCAGTAATATGGCGAATCGGTAATACCCGAGTTAATGAAAAAGTGTAATAATTTAACCCTGAAATTAGGGTTATGAACGATTTTATTGTTGTAAAAATCGATGATATCTTCCATACGCACACCTAAACGCGAAGTATAGAATTGCGAATCTGGCTGCTCTTCAGCGGCAATACGGATACCCAAATTACAAGGCGTATCAATATCTACCTCATCATCAAAAAGGTTAAATTCTTCTTTGTTATCTAAAACGGGGATAATATTGGTATAACCATCATGCAACATATCAATGATATATTGTTTGTACTGATAGGTTTTAAAGCCGTTACAAATGATGGTGGTATCTTTCGTTAACACCCCTTTTTTCTCCAAAGCGTCAACCATTGGCATATCAAAAGCCGAAGAAGTTTCCAGGTGGATGTTGTTTTTTAAAGCTTCTTCTACAATGTGCTTAAAATGCGAGCTTTTTGTACAGTAGCAATATTTGTAATCGCCACGATAATTGTTCTTTAAAATAGCGGTTTGGAAAAGAATCTTCGCCTGCTGAATTTTCTTACTTACCATTGGTAAATACGTGAAACGTAGGGGAGTACCGTAAGTTTCGATCATTTCCATCAGGTTTAAATCCTGAAAATATAATTCATCATCTATAACATCGAAACCCTCCTGAGGGAAACCAACACTTAGATCAAGAAATTCTGAGTAACTCTGCATTTACTTTTAAATAATTTTTGCAAAAATGTAATTTTAAATCGAGAATTAATCTTTAATAAAAATATTTTTACTGTAGAGAAACCGTTAGCCTAACTACAAAATTTTAGTACAAATTGTTTTTAGCAAAAAAACAGGTTGCTTGTTTTGTTAACAATCTGGAAAACAAGTAGTAATAAGGAGTTGGTTTAAGGGTTTGGAAAGCAGGTTCCGGTTTTAATAGTTTGGGTTTTGCCCTGCGCTCCACTTTATCCCGAAGAAACCTGTGCAACAAGCAAGCATACCAAAAAATAATAAACAACAATGCTTCATTCGGGATGTTCGTTCCGTTCAGGTTTATTGAGGTTAGGTTGGTGCTGCTATTTAAGGTTAACAGCAAGCGGCTAATCAATTATAGGTAAATCATTAATTGATTATAGGTTGTCATCCTGAGCCTGTCGAAGGACTTGTTTAAATGCTCCTGTAAAACGTTTCGACAAGCTCAACGTGATAAGTTTGGATGAACACAGCTTAAGATACAGGCTCTGGAACCAAATAGCATATTATCCTTTGCGGAGGTATTTCGTTAAAATTACAATGGTTTGTCCCTCCACCTTACCTTCAATTTGTTCGATGTTATCATGAACTAAGCGGATGTTTTTAACCACAGTACCCAATTTAGCGCTCAAAGTTGAGCCTTTAACATCCAGCGTTTTCACCAAAACCACCGTATCCCCTTCAAATAAACGCGTGCCGTTGCTGTCCTGATGAAATTCTACTGTTCCATCTTGCTCATGGTCGCCGGTTTTTTTAGCCCATTCTAAAGTTTCATCTTCAAGGTATAAAATATCCAGACTATCTGCTGCCCAGCCTTCATTCCTTAACCTGCTCAACATGCGCCAGGCCACAACCTGTACCGGGGCAAATTCCGACCACATGGTTTCTGTTAATATTTTCCAATGGTTAGGGGCAAGCTGCTCCGTTTTTTCAATCTGGTCTAAGCAGGTTTTACAGACTAAAATGCTGTTATCGCTATTGGCATTGCTGGTTGGCGGCACTTCGTACACCGATAAATTGGTTTCAGAAGTGCATAATTCGCATTTATTGCCCGAACGGGTTTGTAATTCTTGTGCTAAAGACATATTGATACTGGATTTTTGGCGAAAGTAATAAAACTAATCGGAATGAACAGGCATTGTGTTACAGCCTGTAGCGGAGAAATCTTTGTTCCTATAAGTTAAAGGTTTTGTTCGATAGAAAAAGAAAGTAATGTTGCTGATCATTTAGAAAGCAGGTTCCTGTTATTGTCGGTTTGGGTTAGTCCTGCTATTCATTACAAGTCCGCTGCCGATGAAGGATCGGCTTTGCAGGCTTTCCATTGCTATCAGGTTTATTTAAATTTGGATGGTGCTGCTATTTGCGG
Organism: Pedobacter folensis; assembly: GCF_056490665.1. Classification (NCBI taxonomy): domain Bacteria; kingdom Pseudomonadati; phylum Bacteroidota; class Sphingobacteriia; order Sphingobacteriales; family Sphingobacteriaceae; genus Pedobacter; species Pedobacter folensis. The sequence goes on along the minus strand of NZ_JBWJIF010000001.1, from coordinate 1,210,205 downwards.
CTTACTAGCGAGTATAATTATGCAAGAGATTTTCCGTGTTCTCGGTGTTTTCCGTGGCAAAATAAAAACGGTTTGTTTGCTAATCATTTAGAAAACAGGTTTCTGTTATTGTCGGTTTGGGTTAGTCCTGCTATTCATTACAAGTCCGTTACCGATGAAGGATCGGCTTTGCGTGCTTTTCATTGCTATCAGGTTTATTTAAGTTGAGATTGTGCTGCTATTTGCGGCTTACTAGCGAGTATAATTATGCAATAGATTTTCCGTGTTCTCGGTGTTTTCCGTGGCAAAAATAAAAACGGTTTGTTTGCTGATCATTTAGAAAAGCAGGTTCCTGTTATTGTCGGTTTGGGTTAGTCCTGCTATTCATTACAAGTCCGCTGCCGATGAAGGATCGGCTTTGCGTGCTTTTCATTGCTATCAGGTTTATATATTTCGGCCGGTGCTACTATTTGAGGTTTACCAGCGAGTATAATTATGCAACAGATTTTCCGTGTTCTCGGTGTTTTTCGTTGCAAAAATAAAAATCGTTCGTGTTGCTTAATATCTACAATTTACTGGGCAAATGTATCTCCGCCAGCATGCACCTTGCGCTGCCACCGCCGTTTTTTTCGATGGTATAAAGCGGGGCATAAATGATTCTGCTGTATTGTTCAAGCGCAGCAATCTGAACAGCAGTTAAGGATAGATAAGCCTGTTCCGACATCACCAATAAACTTTCGTCATCTGTATTGCTAAGCTGTAACATGTTGCCTGCAAATTTGTTCATCTGCTCCAGGCTGATTTCGATGATTTCTTTCCCTGATCCTTTTAAGCTGATGGTTACATTCAGTTTTTCTTCAGGATCTTTAATCGAATCCAGGCAAATTACTGCAAAACGCTCGCCGATGCACATCATCACGTTGGTGTGGTAAATCGGGAAATTCGATTCGTCAACCGCCTGGAATGCCACCGGTTCATATCCGGTTAGCATGCAGAAATTGTTTAACACTTCTTCATCGGTACGCACACTTAAGCAGGCATAAGCAATTTTGTTGGTGCGATCTAATACCATGCTTCCTGTGCCTTCTAAAAACGCATGCTGATGTTCGTAAAAGCTTAAATCGCTGATGTGGTTAACTTCGAAGTTTTCTTTTAAACCATCCAGTATCTCTTTTCTGCGCTCCAATCTTCGGTTTTCAGAAAACATCGGATAAAGATATACTGAGCCATCCTCATGAAAGGAAACCCAATTGTTGGGGAAAATAGAATCAGGTGTTTCAGGTTGTAAGGTATCATCAACCACTGTCACATCAACATTATTTTTTCGTAGTAAATCAACAAAGGCATCAAATTCTTTTAAAGCCTCTGTTTGTACATTGGTTTCAGTAGAAGCAACTTGAAACTTGTTATTTCCCGCCGTTTGCTCGTTGAATTTAAAATCAACAGGGCGGATCATGAGGATATGGTTGGTAGATTGGTTCATTAGTTCATTAGTTCAATTGTTCATTGGTAAATCGGTTAATTGTTGAAATTGGTTAATTGTTTCTAGCGATTGCCATCAACCATTTTCCATTAACCATCTTACTTTTTACATTTTATAAATTGTCTCTTAATATCGGCAAACTCATACAATGGAAACCACCACGGGCACGCGATAATTCTGCCGAAGGCATTAAAATCAAGGTATCGGTTATGGTTTCGGCATTTACTTTACCGCTTTCTAAATCCTGAATCAAATCTTTTACATCCACTACATCAAAACCAGCTGTTTTAAAGGCTTCGACGGTTTTATCGTTTCTGTCGTAGCCTAAAACCACACCTTCTTTAATGGCTAAAAGGTTACAGGAATCTGTCCACTGCTCACGCGAATCGTAAGGGAACTGATTGTTTCCACTGTAGATTATTTTAGTTGGTTCGGTGCTTTTTAAATCGTTCTGGCTAATATCATTTAATAAAGCTTCTACATGTTCGAAGTGTTTCGGCTCGCTTGGATTGGCTTTAGTAAACTGAATGGCGGTAGTCGCTTCCAGTTTTTCGGGCTCTTTTAAAAAGTTGATCGGCTCATAAGGATTATACTTTGGTGAATGCGCAATCGAATTCAAAATTACCCAGGTATTGCGTTTAACTTGCGTGAAAACCGTATCCAGGTGCATATAATCACGTTTGCTCGGTATTTTCACCACGGTAACTTTTTCGACCACATCCTGGTCGAACAATAACTTAATCGCTTCGTTGGCACCATGCTCTGATGTCCGCTCGCTACAGCCAATCAGTACATGGTTGGGACTCACCATCATCACATCGCCACCTTCTAAAGTGGTGCTGAAAGCAGGTTCATCGCCCGGCCTTAAAAAGTGCATGGTTACATCCGGAATTTCGAGAATATTATTGCGGTAGCCCTCAAACAAAGGATGGTTGAAGAAAATATAACGCATTAAAAGCGTTTCGCGCACACGGGCTTTTTTTGCGGGTTTGTTTAACAGAATGTGGTTATTAATTGTGGTACCTACATCCCGGGTGAAAATTAAATTGGGGATCGGTGCGAAAATCATCGTATCGTTGGCCAGTGTACCGGAGATAAAAATCTCAGCCAACTGTTTCGGATCGGTATTGGTTAATGCTAACTGTACTTTATAGGTACAGCCTTCAATCGCACAAACGGCAGCAACCAGTTTTTTACGGATGGATTCGTTTTCGAGCATTTCGCTCAACAGATTCTGAATCTCGATTACCGATTTAGAATTGTGAAAATCGGGGTGGTTGGGTTTATAAAAATTACGGTTAGATGCTTCCGAATCTATATCACTCAGTTTTCCTTTAATCTTTTCAGGATCAAGAAAATACATCAACAGTTTAATATAATAATCGTATTCGCCTTTACGGATGGTATCTAAATGTACAATATCTTCGAAGAGCCAGTCTTGTGCCTTAGAGGGTACTACTTTGCCTAATCCACTATCAGGACTATGTATTAATAATTTACGCAATCTGCCGATTTCGGTGTTTACGCTCACTTTAAAATTTGGGTTCTGCTCGCTCATAAAAAAGTTAGTTATTGCAAATCTATTAGAATTTTTGAGAGTCCGAAAGTCCAGGGGGCCGAAAGTCCGAAGATATAGTTTGAAAATAGGTGCTGGAAAAGTTAGAAGACCAATGAGATTTATATTTATAGGTATTCTGTCTTCCGACCCCGGACATCGGACTCCCGACTTTTTTATTGCACAGCACCCACATCTTTAAACCTTATTGAAGCGGCAGCTCCCGATTCCTTCAATCGGGACTATAGCGGAAAGAAGGACTATTGGAACCGACTGGCACTATAGCAGCTTTCCAAGCCTTTTAAAAGCTCAAAAACCTTCCGCCTTAAACCTTTCACCTTCCACCTTTTTTACATATTTTTGGCACATGAATTTTATTATTGCCGAAACACAGAAAGCCATTCTTGAACTTTATAAGGAAGAAGTAGCCGAAAGTGTAATCAACATACAAGAAACCCGTAAAGAATTTGAAGGACAGGCAACGATTGTTGTTTTTCCGATCGCCAAAATTTCGAAGAAATCGCCGGAACAAACCGCCACAGAAATTGGCGAATATTTGGTTGCCAACGTAACTGATATCACTAAATTTAATGTGGTTAAAGGCTTTTTAAACTTAAGCATTGCTGAAAGTTATTTCTTAAAACAGTTTAACGAAGAAATTTTATCGCCCGATTTTGGTGTGTACGCACCTAATGGTAAAAAGGTAATGGTCGAATATTCTTCGCCAAATACCAATAAACCGCTTCACCTGGGGCACGTGCGTAATAATTTATTGGGTTACTCGGTTTCTGAGCTGCTTAAAGCTTATGGTTACGATGTGGTGAAGGTAAATCTGGTTAACGATCGTGGTATCCACATCTGTAAATCGATGCTGGCCTGGCAAAAATGGGGTAATGGCGAAACACCTGAAAGTACTGGCTTAAAGGGCGATCACCTGGTTGGAAAATATTACGTCATTTTTGATAAAGAATACAAAAAAGAGATTGATGCGTTAAAAACGGAAGGACAAACTGAAGAAGAGGCCAAGAAAAATGCACCGTTGATTAAAGAAGCGCAACAAATGCTGCTGAAATGGGAGCAAGGTGATGAGGAAGTAGTTTCGCTTTGGAAAACCATGAACGAGTGGGTTTATGCTGGTTTTAATGTAACGTATAAAAACCTTGGGGTTGATTTTGATAAATTTTACTACGAAAGCAATACTTACCTGTTAGGGAAAGGTACGGTTGATGAAGGTTTGGCCAAAGGCGTTTTCTTTAAAAAGGAAGATGGTTCGGTATGGATCGATTTAACTGCTGATGGTTTAGATCAGAAACTGGTTTTACGTGCCGATGGAACTTCGGTTTACATTACACAGGATTTGGGTACTGCCGAAATGAAACACGACGATTTCAATATGGATGAGTCGATCTACGTGGTGGGAAATGAGCAGGATTATCACTTTAAGGTATTGTTCCTGATTTTGGAGAAACTGGGCAAAAGCTGGGCGAAAGGTTTATACCATTTATCGTATGGAATGGTTGATTTGCCAAACGGAAAAATGAAAAGCCGTGAAGGAACAGTTGTTGATGCGGACGAGTTAATCGAAAGCATGGTAACCACCGCCCGAGAGAAAACGGAAGAATTGGGTAAAACCAACGATTTTAGTGAAGCAGATAAAGAAGAGTTATATAAAAATATTGGTTTAGGAGCCTTGAAATATTTCCTTTTAAAGGTTGAACCGAAAAAACGTTTATTGTTTAATCCTGCTGAAAGTATCGATTTCCAGGGGAATACCGGGCCATTTATCCAATATACACATGCAAGGATTAAATCGCTGTTGAGTAAATCGGATTATCAGTTTGCAGTTGGTAGTGAGCAGTTTTCAGGAATATCGGATGTGGAACTGGAAATGATTCTGCAATTGGCGAAATACCCTGCAGAAATTGCTATTGCAGCTAAAGCTTACAGTCCGGCAAGTTTAGCCAACTATTTATACGAACTGGCTAAACTATTCAACAAGTTTTATCATGAGGTACCGCCAATTGTAAAAACTGAAGAAGGTGAAGTGAAACAGTTCCGTTTAAACCTGAGCAAAAAAACAGCTGATATTATTCATGCTGGGATGCTGATTTTAGGGATTACTTCGCCGGAGCGGATGTAGTTACTGTTGGCTGAAGCCAGCGGTAATGAATTCGGAAGTATTGATTTAAAAATTTAATTAGTGGTTAACGAACTGATTTTACTTTGTCTGGTGGCTTTTGCTGCCGGATTTATAGATGCTATTGTAGGTGGCGGCGGTTTATTACAAACTCCCGCCATTTTACTTATTTTACCACATTATCCTGTGGCTACGCTTTTAGGGACTACCAAAATCCCATCAATGGCGGGTACAACGCTGGCCGCTTTCAAATATTCGAAACAGGTTAGTTTTAATTACAAGGTGCTTGCTGCCTGTGTGCTTACTGCATTTTTAGCCGCATTGATGGGTGCGTTTTTGGTGAGTAGGATCGATAATTCAGTCATTAAACCGGTAATCCTTGTTGTGCTGATTTTAGTTGCACTTTATACCTATTTTAATAAACAATTTGGTATCCATCAGGAGAAAGACCATTCGCTTAAACAACAGGTTTTAATGGCTGCTTTATTTGGAATATTGATTGGTTTTTATGATGGCTTAATCGGACCAGGTACCGGCTCTTTTCTGATCTTGGTTTTTATTGCGGTTCTGGGTTTCGATTTTATAGGTGCCAGTGCACATGCCAAAATTGTAAATATGGCGACTAATCTGGCAGCCATTATCTATTTCAGTTCTACAGGACATATCCTGTTTCAATACGCCATCCCAATGGCACTTTTTAACCTAACGGGTGCCTTCTTCGGTACAAAACTGGCCTTGCTTAAAGGGAATAAATTTGTACGTGTATTTTTTCTGATCGTTGTTTTCGGAACAATTCTAAGATTTGCTTATGATATTCTGAAAGTGTATGCAGGGTAAAAGTATATATTTCACTAAAAGTGACCTGCCTGTTTCAGTGTAAAGTGACCGCCAAATGTATTGCCGACTAAATACAATATTTTTTCCTTTCCGTCTGAACTAAATACCTATGGATTCTAACTGCTTTTAGATCAGCTATTCGCTTATAATCCATCCTGAACTCAAAATAGCCCAAAACCCTGTTTGGGTACCCCAAGTAACGAAATAAGGCTTTTACGTTGATAAAAAGCGACAAAGTATTGCATAACCTGTGTATTTAAGATTTTCGTAGCATTCGTTTAAGATTTTCCTCACACAATAATCATCCGATTAAACAACTTTGTATGCTAACCAGATCAAGAAATTGGTTGGGATAAATAACTAACCAAACAGATTAATGAACCAGTTTTTACGAAGTTTAAACATCTTGGAATTTTGCATGATACAGTTACAGCTGAGCACGCGAAATTATTTGCTTCTAAAAGGCATTCAATTAAGGAGTTACTGGTAGCCCGGTGGCATTGCTAAGCTATTCAATACGATAGAAGAAAAAATGTTTGACTTGTATTATTCCCCGGAGGGAAGTCTATATATGGCAATATCAGGATTTTCACCTTTGAGATTAACAGCCGGCTATAGATATTCGAAAACTAACCAAATTAACCTAAACAAACTATGATTAAACTTTACAAGATTGCCGACTTCGGCTTAAGCAAAACTAAGTGTTTTAAAATATACACAACACTATTAAATAAAGAAATGAAAAAGAATATTAGTTTGAATTTTAAACACCTGTTTACAATTATAATTATTGGCTTCATTGGACTAAATTTTGGCTGCAATAAAGATTTTGAAAATACATTGCCAAAATCCTTTAAAAATGACACAGCTGGATTAGGCGACAATAAGAAAAAAGTATTATACATTGTATTGGATGGTGTTAAAGGCTCGGTAGTGAATGCATTGGCACCATCTAACTTAACCCAAATTACAAAAAATGCAATTTACAGTTACGATGGACTTGCTGATTATCAACGTAACCCCATTACCAATGCATCGGCCTGGACCACCATGCTAACTGGGGTAGATAATGCCGTGCACAATGTAACAGACGAGAATTTTACGAATATCAACTTACAGGTGGCACCTACAATTTTTAGTAGAATAAAGGCTACTATTGGTAATGTTAGGATGGTATCGTTTGGGGCTAGTGCGGCTTTTAACGACAATTTAGCTAAAGATGCAACAGTTAAACAAAGTTTTCCAAATGACGATGCCGCAGTAAAAACGGCTGTAGTTAACGAGTTAAGTACAAATGACCCATCCATACTTGTTGCGCAATTTCATAGTGCAGAAACTGCAGGTGCAGCCAACGGATACACCACATCAACAGCAGCTTATACCAGTGCTATTACTACATTGGATGCTTATGTAGGTGAAATCTTAACAGCCTTAAGGGCTAGAAAAACTTTCAGTGGCGAAAATTGGTTGGTGGTCGTAGCTTCTAATAAAGGTGGTGGATTATCGGGTGGTGCCCCAGGCTCTAATATTTACGATGATGCGTCCAGAAATACATTTGTCACATTTTATAACCCCAAATTTAAAACAGTAGCATATAATATGCCGAATTTAAATGGTTTACCTTTTTCAGGATTTGCACCAAGATTTAATGCTACTACTACTACTTTAACAGCAACAGCTAGCCTAAGTAATACTTCAGTTGGTAATTTTGGTTTATCAGGTGGCTTCACCCTCATGTTCAAATATAGAGATGACCGCAGCTCGTCTAATGGTTTTCCGAATATTTTAAGTAAAAAAAATGGCACAACAGGGGGGTACTGGGCACTTTTTGTTGGGTCAAATAACATTCAAATTGATTATTCGGCCACTAAAATTACTTTGACAAAAGATCTTAGGGATGGGAAATGGCATAGCGTAGCATTTGTCATTTTTAACCAGGGAGCAGTTCGTAAAATGGATTTATTTATAGATGGCGTAAAAGAAGGTACGATAACCATTACGGGTAAAAATGCTGATAATAATTTTCCTTTAAAAATAGGCGCAGATGCAGGGGGGATAACAAATTTCCTGATAAGGGATATCGCCTTATTTAATGTTTCCTTGTCGGATGCAGATATCATTACAAAAATGAGAAAGCAACTGCAACCTTCAGATCCATTGTATAGTAGTTTGCTAGGATATTGGTCTGGAAACGAATCATCAGGTAGCTTAATGGGAGATTTGTCTGGAAATGGGAATTCCTTTAATTATGATAATCGTGTTCAAATTACATCTTTCGCGGATATCTCTCCAAACATCTCTCCAGAAATTTCTTCTTCAGCTTTCTTAGCTGTTCCTAATGGCGTAGATATTCCAGTACTAATTTACAATTGGATGAATATTGCTGTGCCAAGTCAATGGAACTTAATGGGGAAACTTTATTTGCCCCAGCTTTCGCTTCCTACCAACTGATTAATTTTTCCATAAAAATAAATCAGTTTATAATTATATCTTATTGATTACTAACTAAGAAGGCCTGCTGTTTTATACGACATGCAGGCCTTCTTAAATTTAAAGTTTCTATGTTACACAGGAAATAACGATAAGTAATGATTTGAATATCAAATGCAAAATAGCTATTTACCGATACAGAAAGTAAAGTAATACTGATTAACAGATAGTTATGATATTTAAGATACAAATTCGGTACAAATCCGTGTTGACTTGTTTTATTGATCATAATATTTTTGCTTTCTCTTATTAAATGCTGGCATTGCTCCCTCAAGGACTTTTACAATACAATCATTTATTACAGGGTTTTCGATTGAACCAGATTTAAAACTGAATTCATTTTTATTTTCCTTATCCAAATCGACATAAATCACTTGTTCGGCATCAGCAACCACTGCCAAGTTTGGATTATGAGTAACCAAAATAATTTGTCTTTTTGTCTTCGCCTTTTTAATAAAAGGAACTAGCACATTTGCAACACTATTATTATCTAAATTGTCTTCTGGTTGATCGATTATCAATGGAATATCATTATTATCTAATAGTAAATAGAATATCAAAAGCAAAGCACCCTTTTCTCCTGGAGATAATTGTTCCAATTTCTTACTGCCTTGTCTTAGTTCATAATTATAGTCCAAAAATTCAAGCGAGAACAAGTAATCGTATAAGTTCACCACTTCGTCAACCTGAGTTTCTATGAATGTTTGTGAATTATTATCATTTCTTTTATCATTAAAAAATGACCTACTTACCTTTTCTAGTAATTCTTTAACATCTTGATAACTATCCCAATTAACACCTTCGATGAGCTTATTTAGTTGCATTTCAGCATTATCTCGTCCGTAAAACGTACCTGTTTTATTTAAAGAGACAAAGTTTAAAAATTTCGTTTGAAAATTATGTTTTAAGTTGAAAGATGCATCGATGTTTATTTTATATTGATCCAGCAATTCGGCGTTATCCGCTATGATTAAATCTATTTTTTTCTTAACGGTTTTGTAGACCTCTAAGATACTTTCCATTTTACTATATATGGATTGAACTATTTCGAACCTACTATTTCGTTCATTTTCAATTTCAGGTATTAGGCTCTTATTAACAAATTCTAATTCTTGCTCGTAAAAACTTAAAGAATTCGGAATATTAAAATCTCCAATAATTAATTTTTTTCCTTCCTCCCAAGTTTTTTTATCGGTTAAATATGACTGATATTTCCTCTCTGCCTCATCTAAGTTTTTCTGAATATTATACAAGTTTTCCTGTTGGCCAGATAACTGTTTAGAAAGGGGGATGAAATCGACATTATCACTTGTTTCATCGCCTAATAATATTCTAATTTCTTTAAGTTTTTTTTCTTTAAGTGATAAAGAATTATCAATTTGAGTATAATTAAATTCATACTTTAAAGTGTCATCAAAGCTTATGCTAAATTTACTTAGGTCTTTTAAATATGTAGTTTTAAAGAAATTCAATTCCTCTTCTTTACTTTTAAATCTCTGTCTAAGATCTTTTATTTCATTGATCTCGGCTAATAACTCACGTTTTAGATTTGTTTTTTCTTCAATACTTTTTTCTAGATCTAATATTGCAGTCTGAATAGTTGATATTCTGCTGTTTATTTCCTTGTTTTTTTCTGCAATGGCAGGATCTTCACTCGGATTTTTGACTTCAATAGGTTCAACTAATGCAATAAGCTCCTCTTTTTTTTGTCTAATCTGAGCCTCAAGACCTAATTTATAATTTGTATTTAGTTTCTTTTCCTTTTCAAATATTGATTGATTGACCAGTGTCAGTCTTTCTTTTAGTATATTTATTTCGTGATGAATTAACTCTTTGCGCTTGTTAATCAATTCATCAAATGATGTTACTCCAATCCTATCATCATCATCTAAGTGAGTATATACAACATTTTCTATTTCCTTTTTGAAATCCTCAACTGAACTGATTTCGTTTGTTAACCGTTCAAAATAACCTTGTGGTAAGTATTTGACCAGCTCAACTGCTCCATTGTCTAAATTATCAGCTAAATTTTTGTTATTACTGACACCGCTTTCCCAAGTAATCGTTGCCTTAAAATTCTTTGCAATTTTTCCACCGCTAGCATTGAATTTTTTAGAGTTCAAAAACGAAAAATCATCATGATTTCCACCGAAATTAGAACAAAGGGAGATGATATCTGCCAATGCACTTTTCCCACTTCCCTTATTTCCGATAATAGCAACCAACTCATGATTCAATGGTATTTCAATGTCATCGAACCATTGTCCATATTTACCATCATATCCTTCAACCGCTTTAACTGAAATACTTTTTAGATATTTCGTTCTATTGTTATTTACTCTTTCTATTATGAATGGAGTTTTTCCAATGAATACCCTTGATTCTGGCTCAATAATTAAATGTTTTAACCCCTTAAAACTCTTATCTGCTTTAATCCAACAGTATTTCTCAATAGGTTGCGAGTTTTTATCTTTTAATTTACCAAATGGATAGTCTATTTCATGTGAATCACTACCCTTTATGCAAGGGACGGTTTTTCCTATACTTTCAATACATTGCTTGCTTAGGAAAAAGTCAATTTGTTTTTTATTAGCCGAGCCAAGAACATCTGCTTTTTTAATAATACCTAATTTAAAAAAACCATCATTAATAGGATCTATCGGATCAACACCGCCATATTCATCATATGGAACCCAAATTAGATATCTGTCTCTTAAAATTTTAGAATCCCTTAGTGCTTTTTCAGTTTTGAAAAAATCCAATGAAACTTTTTTTCTATCATCAACACTTGTAACATGCCCTAATTTTGTTTCATTACCACCTTCATAAAAACACTCTAATGCATTAATTTCTGTTAATATGCTTTGGACAGGGATGGAATTATCAAAAATAACATGAAAGTTTATACTAACTCCACCAGAAGTTGCAGTTGTATTTTTATGATTAATTTTATTAATCATCCTAAATTCAACAACAGGATATATTTCCTTATTTGGTACACCACCTAGATCTAAAATTTTTGAATAGCCTTCTAAAGTTGAATAATCATTTATTCCTACAACGTCCGCTTCCGAATTTTTAATATTTTCAATTAAAGTAGCATAGTCATTATCAGTTGCGAAACCTGATGCTGGAGTATGAATGTGTAAATCCCATTTTCTCCAAATTGAACCATTATTATCCATTATGAGCGTAATTTAAGTGTTTTATATATCTATATTTTGATTTTTATTACTTGTAAACCAGTTACTAAAAAGCCTTAAACTTATCGCCCATACTATGCTTCAAATTCCACTTCTTAGTAGTATCTAATGCACGTTCAAGTACAATCAGTTTCTGATCAATATTAGTTTTGAAATATTCTACGGTTTCGTCTGCTAAAGTACCATCTAAGCAGATTAAGGTTTCTTTATCTCCATCTGTAGCTAAAAAGATTTCGTTCTTTTTAAACTGTTCTTGTTTAGCTATTGTATAGTTTAACTTGAAACCATTTTTAATCAAGATTTCGGTTATTAGTTCATCACGGTTAAAGGCGGTTAATAACTGTGCTTCTTTATCCCGGATATATTTTTTTAACGCTTCTACGTTTTCTTCATCCGATTTTTCAGGATCGGGTGCGTATTCTGTCCTTGGAAAATTAGATTTTACGAGTTTAAAAACTTTAAAACCACTAGCATTTAACTGATTTTCGTCATCCTCCTTTTTATCGAACAGATCGGGTTGCTTATTTTTCTTTTCTTCAATAATTTTTTCAACCACGCGTTTATTCCGTTCTATTGTTATATCACTGATTTTTTTATAACCGTTTTTTAGTGCAGTACTTTGCTCGTTGCATTTTTCAGGTAGTTGAACAATAATAAACTTGATATTTTTATCTGTATCTCTATTCAGCTCTAGTACGGCCTGCCCAGTTGTTCCTGAGCCTGCGAAAAAATCCAAAACCAAATCATCTTTTTCTACTGTTAGCTCTATACATCTTCTAACTAACTCTACAGGCTTTGGAAAATCAAATTCTCCATCAAACCCTAAACTTTTTACTTCAACTGTTCCAGTTTCAGTTAAGAAAGCACTTTCATCCCAAATTGATTTTGGTTTATATGTTGTTTTTCTGTATTTTTCAAAAATACCGTAACTACCGTCTCCCTTAATTTTGGCAACAACATTACTAGTTAAAGTTTCTTTTTCAAGATTATTAGTCAATTTTGTCTTTCCCCAGCGCCAGCAAGATTCAATTCCTTTTGAATTGAACGGCTCGGATTTAAAAGTAAATTCCTCCGATTTTTCTAATGAAATAGGGCAAAAACCATCTTTGTCAATCAAATTAGGATTGACGTAAATTGGATAAAACAAGTTAGGTCTATTGTGTTTGCCAAACTTTGGATTACGATTTCTCAATTCCCTAATATTAAATTTCCCAACATTATCCTCCAAATTGAGGTCAGAGTTATCATTGCTCTTTTCCAATTCCAGCAAATCCCCATCTATTGACTTTGTATATACGAGGATATATTCGTGTGTCTTAGCTATTTGATTGTAAGTTTGTCCACGGCTGTTTGAACGAACTATTATTGATGAATAAAAATTTTCTTCACCAAAAACTTCATCACACAACTTCCTTAAATGATGGATTTCATTATCATCTAATGATATAAAAATCACACCATCCTCCCTTAACAGCTGTCTTGCTATTAGTAAACGACTGTACATCATATTTAGCCAGTTACTATGATAGCGTCCATCTGTTTCTGTGTTAGAATCTATCTTATATCCCTCCTCAGTAACTTCGGTATCTTCCCAATATTCTTTTTTGTCTTGATTGAACTTGTCAGAATAAACAAAATCGTTTCCAGTATTATAAGGTGGATCTATGTAAATACATTTAATTTGCTCTCTATAGCTTCGGCTCAATAGCTTTAGTACTGCTAAATTTTCGCCCTCAATAATTAGGTTTTCACTTTCTATAGGATTTACGCTTCGGTTTTCATCAAAAATCAATGTGGCATCAGTTGATGTGAAAGCCTCTCGTTTGGCGTTGCTTTTACCAAACCAACGAAATTCATACCGTTCAGTTTCATTCACACTTTTGGGGTCAATCACCTTTTTCAGTTCGTTTATGTTTAGCTTGCCATCATTGGTGAACAAATCGGGCATCAACATTTTTAATTGTTCCAATCGTTCTTGATTCCAATCATGAGATTGTACATTTTCTAATGGATTTTCTGTATATTCTTGATTGCTCATTATTTTTGTGTTAAGGCACTAATGTCTTTTACAGCTTCGTCTTTAAAGTATTGATAATCTTTTATTGGTGCTTTGTATTGCACCTCTACGCCAAGCGTTCGGAAGTGTTTTACAGCACATTGTATTTTATAGACTTCACTTTCTTTTAAAGCTTTTTTATTATTAATATCGTTTGTTCCTTTAGTTTCTACTACAAAGTAAAATTCACTTTCCTTACCGTCTCGCAATTGTTTTCTTTTCATTACAATACCAAAATCTGGCTCATAATCTCCAATTGGAGTAGGTATTTTATAGTAGCTGGGCAATTTGAGAAAACAAATAAGTTCATCATCTAAATCGGCACCTATGGCAAATTTTCGTTCAACATCGCTATCTATCAATTGCTTATCAAAAACACCTTTGTTAGGTGTCGTCACATAGCTACTTTCATCTATATTTCTCACAAAATCATCAAAGTCAAAAGGAAATACTTCGCTTGTTAAATGGTAATCTAACCCCCTTAGCATTTCTTCTAGTTCTATATTCTTAATTAATGCAGAGGCTTGATGAATATATTGTGGTGGATTTTTTGCGAAGGAATTAATGCTACCAATATTTTCAATGATTTTAAAAGTAGTTGTATATGATAAGCTTGTATTTTCACTTAGTTCTTCTAATAAATCCAAAGCAGAATAATTAGCTTTCAGTTTATACGATTCCGTTCCTCCAAAGTCATCCGCAATGCCACTTTCGCTTATCGCACCAATGGATCGGCTGGTTACTTCAGCTTGATAATCGGCTATTTTTATAGTGCTTAGTGCTTCTTTACTTCTTGTAACCAAAGCTTCTTCATCAAAAGCAACGGAATAATTTGTCTTTTTGGCCAATGCTTTCCAAAACCTTTTAAAGGCTTGATTGATGGTTTCGCTTTGATTACGTTTAAAACTGACTTGATTTTGAGGTTTACCTTTATGTGTATGGGTCATTCCAGCACCAGCCGAAGTTGTACCGTAAGTTTCTTTAATTTCCTCCTGATACTGCGTTACGAATGTTTCGTAGGTTTCATTTGGGATAACGGTAAGTTGATTAATGCGTTCTTCATCAGTTATTTCCAGACCATCATAAACACGTTGTCCATCCTGATTAACACATATACGCAAACCACGGCCAATTTCTTGCCTTTTTTTAATTTCTGAATAAGAGTTATTTAATGTGGCGATATTGAAAATATTTGGATTGTCCCAACCTACACCTAACGCAGAGTGTGAAAATATAAATTCAATTTTATTTGCTACGGAATCACCGTAGGTTAACAATTCCTCCTTATCCTTTAAAATAGCATCAAAAACATCTGAGTTTTTACGCATCGAGGTTTCATTGTCTGTAAACTCTCCTTTACCTGTTTTAGCAAAATAGAATCCTTGTACAGCTTCAATATCACTCGCCGAGGGTGTTTGTCCATCATGAAACTCGGCATAAATGCTTTTGTATTTTTCAATGAAAAGGTTTTTGATAACCGGTTCATCACTTACATAATTTGCAACCTTATCAATAAATATAAGGGATAGGCATTTGATACCTTTTTCTTGTAATTTTTGCTTTTTGGTAAAGTGACGAATCATCAACCATTCTAGCTGTAGTGCCCATATACTTTCTATATTACCCGAAGTTTGTTTTTCTAAAATCTGTGTTCCGTTGGTAAAAGTAACCGACCATTTACCTGTGCGCAAACTTTTGTTAATTCGTTCAATATGATAATTAAGATAACTTGGATTATTAGTTAATTCGCCTAAATTATCTCCATCTTTCAACCATTTGGTTTCTTTAAAATCTATGCTTCCATTTGCAGACTGATGCCAGGCTTTAATTTTCGCACGAATTGGATTTTTACCATTTTGTATTTCTGTCAATTCCAGCTTAAGGGTCGCTTCATCATTTTTTTCGGTAACGGTTAATACTTCAATTTTTTTTACCAAGCCTTGCTTATAACTATCATAAGGAGTTAAACGATAAATTAAATTTTTAACCACTTTATGAGTAGCCGAATATCTTAATTTGAACAGCGGATTGAGTTTTGCTATTTGCTTTACAGAATTTACTGTGTCCATTCCTTCTTGTGGTTCGTCCATCACAACTATTGGATTCGTTCTACCAATAGCATCTATAAAAGGTATATTAGCAAATAAATCTTCCCTTTTAGCCTGATTGAGGATTTTATCTTCTGAATTAAAAGAAGCCAAAGTCATTACCATGATTTGTGGATATTGCTCCTCAATAAAATTGGTTACTTTGTTTAGCTTTTTACTATTGTATTCAAATGATTTCGGCACGAAGCCATAAATACTTTCTAATTGCCTTTCAAAGGTATTTAGCGTTTTTAATACACCTTGACGAATGGCAACGGATGGCACTAGGATTATAAATTTTGTTAACCCATAATGTTTATACAATTCGCAAATTGTCTTTATGTAAACAAGGGTTTTACCCGTACCTGTTTCCATCTCAATGGTAACCTCATTTTCACTAGTAATTTTTGCCGTTTGATTATCAATTGCATTTTCGGTTGAAACAGCCTTGATGTTTTCAGTAATTTGTTCAATGGATAACGTACAATTATTTGATCGTATGCCCTCAAAACAAGCATTATCAAAAGTATTTTTAATATTCCCATCAAACACATCAACAACCGATCGAATGGCAGTCTGTTGATATTGTAATTCTTCTAATTTAATCTCCATTACTTATTATCGACCGCTTTCGTTAAGTATTTAATTTCTTGTTCAACTGCCAACAATATATCTTTAATATATTTTTCATCTACCAATTGATACGCAACTTGCTTACTCATAAACTTTACCACAATTTCTTTTTCATCTACATTGAAAGTTTTTGCTATAATTGGCAACATTTGTCGAGCTATCGGTCTTTCTCCACGCTCCAATTTACTTAAGGTACTCTGATCTATATCGAGTAAAGCGGACAACTTCCTTAATGGCATATTAGCATTCTCTCTCAATTGTCTGATATACACCCCTAAATTTTCTTCTTTCATCTTGATTGTATTTTCTGGACAACAATGTCAAATATAAATAATATGCGATGGTAAAAGACTTCTAGATTATGAAAATTTACTAACATTAAAAGGGATTAAACTTAACACCTAGAAGCATAATAATATGCCGACCAACAAAAAAGTAAGTAGTGGCCCTTAAATAGACTACAAAACCAATTATTTAAAACCCTAATAGTATTTCGACCGATACAGGTATAAGTAACGGTATTTAAAACGAAAACAAACCACTATTACAAAAAAGCATTATAACATACCGACCGCTATATTTTTGAAAGCATAAATATAGCGTAGCTATAAATTGTGGGGCTGAAAAATTGATAATATAGCAAAACTATATTTAGGTGAGATCTCGAGAATTTAAATTACAGCAAAAAGAAAAAAATCAATTAAAGCAAATGAGTAGCATTTGGATTTGATTTCCATAACTCGTAATCCCAAGGATAAGCACAATCCAGCGGATCAGTTTCTTCCTCTATGACAGGGCGTGTTTGCCCATCGGCTAGAAGCCACTTTCTAAATGGTTCTTGTTCGTGTTGTGGCAGTTCGCTTATACGAATGTAGGTAACAAAACCATTGTTTTTGATGTTTAGTGTCTCGGGCATACTCAAAAATAAGAATTAATAACCTCTATTTTTAAACTTCATAAACTCGTCAAAATCTTTTTTATTTTGCTGTTTGCGTTTACTGCCTGAAGAAACAGACCATGCAAATATAATCCAACAAAGCATAGCCAATGCAATTAGGAAAACAGGATGCTTACTCCCTAATGCTCCAACCATGCAAAAGAAACTGATGACCGATGCTAATATAAATTTACCGAAAACCGTCATAAACACTTATTGAGCAGTAAATATACAAATTTTACTTATACCTGCATAGGTGTTTAAAAAAATCGCTTTTCCGTTCTTGCACAGCAATGAGCAAGGCACTTTTAAAATCAGAAATTGATATTTACGTAATTAACAAAGTGCGTGAATTGAGAATCACTGCTGGCATTTCACAAGCCGATCTTGCTTTAGCACTTGATTTATCGGTAGGTTTCATTGGCCATATCGAAAGCCCAAAATACCGAGCAAAGTATAACCTCAATCATTTAAATAGATTAGCGCAAATTTTAAATTGCTCTATCAAGGATTTCTTTCCTGATTTACCGCTATAAAGCTATCTTCTATTACTACACAAAATGAGTTGCGAATTTTGTATCTCCAATTTTTCTTGGAAAATTGGCAAGAAAGTTTTTGAGTGAAGTAAAACCGCAGGGTTTTACGATACACAAAAACACATCTTGCAATATTAAAAACAACAATAGAAAACACACCTATTTCCGCCAGTAAGGAAATTATCCTTCCGTATATATGTTTATACGCATATATATCTATACGCAAATATATCTTTACGTATATACGTATACACGCATGTTTACATAAACGTATATACATTAGTTTTAAAATTACTGTTTATCTTATACAGTATTTGTAACGATTTTTAACGTGAAAATGGTAAATCCACTTACTTCTCTTACTACATACTACAGAAATGTGTAGTAGATAGTAGTAACTTAAATTTTTGTTACTACTACATATATTCGCCTGAATTAAAGCATATTAACTATTTATAGTAAGTAGTAAGAGAATTGTATTTTATCAGATAACCTTTTACCGCATATTTTTGATTTTCATGACCTCTACGCTGTGATTGCTCAAAACCTAGCATCTTCATTGCCTTTCCTATTTCTATAGGACTAACCTTTATTTTCCCCTCAACATTTGTTGTTAAATTTTGAGCTAGATCTGTGGCAGTGTAAAATTGATCGTAATCATCTTTTGTCCCAGGCATATAGTACTTTTGTATCAGCTCCATCTCTACCGTAAATACTGTATGGTTGTTATTAGCCATTTCATTTTCAGCAATTTCTTCGCTTGTCATTTCGTATTTAAATCCACCTTTGTAAAGTTGATAGGCTTGTGACCAAACAATATTTATATCAATTTCAGTTTTATAAGCCCAATTAATATCGTTAAGTACAAAACACAGCCATCTAACACTACCACTTTCATCGGTAAGAAAGTCAGTTTTGTTTGTTGAACCCATAATAGATGCTCTTCTTGGCTCAAGCTTAGGTTTTCTATCATACGGATGTCTAACCTTTATATAGGACTTACTCATTAACGTTTTTTGTGCATTGATATCATTTTTTGATAATGTTGCAAGTTCATCCTGATTAACTAAGAAATTGTGACATAGGGCTATCAAGCTATCCTTATCAATTGAAATATTTTCAACCTTGTAACCAGCAAGTTCTTCGGGAACTAGAAAACGCATAAATGATGTTTTACCACGGTTTTGGTCAGATTGAGATAGCACAAGTGCCTGTTTATTAAAATAGTCATCAACTAAAGCACAAACTACACAACGAACTAACCATTTTTTAAACTGAATTGCGAATCTTTGCTGGTTTTCAACATCAAGATATGAGGAAAATTTTGAGATATAGTCGCCATGCTCAAGTTCGTTCCAGAGATTAGAAATTTTCGAGAAATATTCCTCAAAAGGATTTATTTTTCTGATATAATCAGAACTTAAAAATGTATTGATCTCTCCTACAGTTGTCCTACAACCTGCCTGTCTCGATTCAATATATAAGGTATTGGGATTTACTGGGCTGAAATGATTTTTGCTTTTTAAGCTACCCATCACTTCATTCAGTATGGTATTATTTATAAAATCATATTTCGAGAAAAGAAATTTAATCATTTTTACTGTACTACTATTGCTCTCCGAATTATCTAATTCATAATTGGGTTTGTCATCCATTTTTTAAGTAATTAATTGATAATTAATTACGAAATGGTATATTTACTTCGTCAAAAAGAAAACCATTTCGCACGATTTCACAAACCGAAAGCCTATCAGTGTTTTCGGTTTTGTTTATTTATAATCCTTAATACCTATTTTTCCGAACATACTGGGTCGCTTCTTCTTCAATCTCTTCAATTGTTTTTTTACGCCCTTTTTTCAACCAGTCCATTAATTCCTGTTTAGTAAAATATAGCCTTTTACCTTTCTTAATGACTGGTATTTTCCCTGCGGAGGTTAAAGTATAAACCGTTGCTTTAGCAAGATTGAGAAATTTGGATGCCTCTTCGATACTTAAGAAATCTTGTGGCTTTTCTTCCGAATTTGAGGATGGGGTTTCTGAAAGAACTTTTCTGACACTGCTTTCGATCATTGCCGATAGTTCTTCCTTTCTTATGGATGTTAACATTAAATCGTTCATAAGGCTTTATTTATGTGATGAATAATAAGTATTTATTAGTATCACAAAGTAAGCCTCAGAACTTACGTGCATCGCCATAACACGTAAGTTTCAATTATTTTTTGAAATGGATATTCAATTCTTTTATTTTTTCTTTTGCTGTCAATTTAACGTTTAACTTATCAAGCATTGTCCTTTGAGACTGTCCAATTAGGTAATCTCCATTTTTAAAATACCTGAATTTTCTGTGTAGCCACTTAGATAAATCCTTATTGGTAATTTTGGATAAGATCTGCCTGTCTTGCATAATTTTAAAAAATAGGATCATATCGTCAGGAGTAACATTATTTAAATTATAAAATTCAGGATGTGAGTCACCAATATTTAATAGCTCATTTTTAAGTGCTGAAAAATCCGCTTCATTTGCACATTTTATCCTCATAAACGCCAAAATTCCTTTAATTTCTACCTCGTTAACACCTGCTGTAAACGCCACCACAGATTTATCTATCAGATTTTTTCTAACAAAACTTTTGTGATTCTTGATTTTCAATTCTTCATCAATCCGCTCAATATGATTATTTACCAATGGGATTAACTCGCTACCCATAAAATCAATGTGATGGTTAAGAATGTCAAAAACGGGTTTGTTTGTCAATTGTTTTATGAGTTCATATTCAGCAATAAAGCCCTTCAGTAATTCGTAACGTTCGTAAACCTCTATGCTCTCATTTAGATATTTAAGGATATCAAGCAACATTTCTATTTGTGCGCCAAACAGCTCGTAAATGTTTTCTGCATTTATTTCTCTATTTACATTAAATAATACACCATTAATATCCTGTACTTGAAACACATGGAGCTTAGAGTGCCCAGCCTCTAATTCCTCCTTAACAGCTTTAATATTATTATTAAAAGCCAATGGGAGATATTTAAGGTTCTTATTTTGCTTTAGGATGATTTGCCTCATAACTACAACACAATACGTTTAGATGCATCTACTTTCTTTTTATCAATAACTTTTGCATAAACCTCTGTGGTTTTTAAATGCCTGTGGCCTAATAGTTTTGATACGGTATAAATATCTGTACCCATTGTTAATTGTAAAGTAGCGTAGGTATGCCTAAAACAATGGAAAGTAATCTTTTTGGTTATTCCAGCACTCATTACCCAACGTGCTAATTGAACATTTGTATAAGCGGAATATTTCAAGCCTTTAAAAATTCTATCTTCTAAATTACCTCGTTCTCCTAATTGCTCGTAGGCTTGTTCGGCAATTGGCAACGTTTCATTTGAACTGGTTTTTTGTTGGGTAAAACGTATAAAATATCCGTCTTGCTCGGAATGTTGTACTTCTTTCCAAGTAAGTTTAATCATATCTGACCATCTTAAACCTGTCAAAGCACAAAATATAGATGCTCTTTTTAAAACATTTGGTTCACAATCTGTTTCAAAAAGTGCTTTCAGCTCTTCAAAAGTTAAATATTCTCTTTCACTTTCGCCCTGGGGAATTCCTTTTACCCTAAGAATGGGGTTGATAGAAAATAGGCGTTCTTCAAAAGCTTCTTTAACACAAGCCCTGAACTTATTAAAATAGCTATACTGGGAGTTTTGAGCCAAACCTGCCGTTTCAGATTTAAGTGATTTTACATTTTTCAAGAACTCTTTAAAACCCTCGCAAAATCTTTCATCCACATCGCCAAAAGTGCATTTACCTCCAGTGTATAGTTTCAAATATTTGAATGAGCCAAACCAGTTATCCGAATTCCCTTTTGATGAATTACGTTTCTTAACCTTTTGCTCGAAATAGGCAAGAAAATCCATCTTTGAAGATAAACGGTCGGTAAAATCAAAGTTTTGATTGATGAACTGCAAACTTCTTTCAGCACGAATGCTTTCTGCCTTTGTTTTACAAACGTGATTATGCTCTTTTTGAATGGCATTTATCGGTTTCTCGAACAGGTAAATTTTTAAAAACTCTCTTCGGGTTTCTTTTCCAGTCTCAGGAATGTAAACGGGAGGATAAAAATCTAAATAAAGGCTCAATCGACCATCATTTAATTTTTTCTCTCTTAATTTTACTGTGCGGTTCTGTTTCATAGGTTGACAAATAATTTATCGACTTCTTCTCTTTTAATAATTTTACGGCCACCCAATTTGTAGGCTTTAATAACTTCTTGGTTCAGCAATCTCCACAGAGTAGTTCTGCTTATATTTAATAATGTACAGGTGTCTTGAATACTCAAATACGCCATTCCGTTAAGTTCATTTTTTGATTGTTCCTTAACTTTCTTGGTTTCCTGATTACTGTTTTCAATCTTTAACCGTTTTATCTTGTTCTTAAGATTTTTACCATTACAAGACCTGCTACAAAATCGTGTCACTGTAGTTTTAGCGACAAATAATGCATTACACTCCTCACAAAATCTATTCAATCTGATATTTGAACTCATATAAAATTGTTTCAGGATGTTTCTAACTGTTTCCTGATGTTTCAAAGTGTTTCATCATTTCTCCAATCAATTAAAAATACTGTATTTATTTGTACCTTTT
Source organism: Pedobacter folensis (assembly GCF_056490665.1). Lineage (NCBI taxonomy): Bacteria > Pseudomonadati > Bacteroidota > Sphingobacteriia > Sphingobacteriales > Sphingobacteriaceae > Pedobacter > Pedobacter folensis. The sequence continues at coordinate 1,187,622 of NZ_JBWJIF010000001.1, read as the reverse complement.
TAAAAACATCCTAATAAAGGTACAAATATTAACGAAAGGTACAAAAAAATCAAAAAACATCAACAAACACAAAGCCCTTATAATTGTTGATTATAAGGGCTTTATTATGATTTATTAATTGTTATTTCTCAGTATTTATTGTTTATTACTTTCCGATGCAGAATTTCGTAAATATATTCTCCAACAAATCATCGGTAGTTACAGTACCTGTGATCTCACCGAGATAGTGTAAAGCCTGTTTAATATCCATGGCTAAGAAATCAGAGGTTACCGGATTATCTACATTGGCCAAAACCCTTTGCAGGGCATGTTCGGTTTGTTTTAAAGCTTCTACATGGCGGATATTCGTCACAAGGGTTTCGCTGGTGTTTATGTGATGCAAGTTAACCTGTTCCAGTAAGGTGGTTTTTAATTCATCGATACCTTGTTTCTCTTTAGCAGAAATAAAAACAACTTCTAAAGCTTCGAAAGCCTTACGCTGTGTGTCTGCCATGAGGTCGGCTTTATTGACTAAAATTAAATATGGGATAGCCAATTGCTTCAAACCCCGAATCTGCTCTTCAATTTCTGAAATACTTTGAGCAGCATCGGCCATATAAATGATCAGTTTAGCCTGTTTCATTTTCTCTAAGGTACGTTCTACTCCTAAAGCTTCAATAATATCGGCTGTATCACGGATTCCGGCTGTATCGATAAAACGGAAAACAATGCCACCAATGGTCAGTTCGTCTTCAATGGTATCGCGGGTAGTCCCGGCAATATCCGAAACGATAGCCCGTTCTTCATTCAGGAGGGCATTCAACAGGGTAGATTTACCCACATTAGGTTTGCCTGCAATAACAATAGGAACACCGTTTTTAATCACATTTCCCATTTCGAAAGAGGAGATTAAACGTTGCAGAACGTAATTGATTTTGTTAACCAGGTTTTTTAATTGTTCACGGTTGGCAAACTCTACATCTTCTTCAGCAAAATCGAGTTCGAGCTCAATCATTGATGCAAAATGGATCAATTGCTCGCGTAAGCCTTTTAATTCGTTGGCAAAACCACCGCGCATCTGTTGCATGGCCACATCGTGCGAAGCTTTCGAATTGGAGGCAATTAAATCGGCTACTGCCTCTGCCTGACTTAAGTCGAAAGCACCATTTAAAAAAGCACGTAAGGTAAATTCGCCTGGTTTGGCAGCACGTGCACCTTTGCTAATTAACAGGTTAATAATCTGCTGGATGATGTAATTAGAACCATGGCAGGAAATCTCTACCACATTTTCTTTGGTGTACGATTTAGGGGCAACAAATAAACCTGCTACAACCTCATCAACAATATGATCGCCATCCTTAACCAGACCAAAATGTAAAGTATGCGAGGCCTGCTTTTCTAAATCTTTTCCTGCAAATACGGCATTGGTCAATGAAATAGCCTCCGGACCAGATAAACGGATTACGCCAATGGCGCCTGAACCGGAAGGCGTAGATAAAGCAATAATGGTATCTTGATTGTTCATGTTCGGTATTAAAGCTGCAAAAATAAGGCTAATCTATGGGTATATCGTGTAAGGGAAGTAATTTTTTTAAGCAAGGGTTAAATGGTTAATTGTTGAAATCGGTTAACTGACGCCAAGCGCTCACCGCCAAACGCCCAACCAACAACTAATTATTTAAAACATTTTCACTCCGATGGTGTTTAAACCTCAAATCAGAATAAGCTTTTTATGACGAACAATTTACCCCTGACCGTTAAACGATCGATAGAATTATTGGGGCTGATGGCCATTGTAGCCGTTATGGTAATCGGAAGAGACATTATCATGCCCATGTTGATGGCTTTTTTTATCAGCATTATGTTGTTACCGGTGTATCGCTTCTTAAAACGAAAAAAAATACCAGAATCATTAGCCATTATTCTATCCATTTTACTGGTCGCGCTCTTTGTAGCCTTGATTGTTTGGTTTTTTTCGAACCAGATTGGCATTTTGGTTAAAGATTTTCCACAGATAAAATCGAATGTAACACAGCATATTAATTCGTTGAGCGATTGGATCAGTCGCATTACCCATTACGACGATAAGCAGCAAAAAGCCTTCATACAAACTAAAAGCGACGATCTGATGAACATGGGTACCTCACTAGCTGGTGGTGCCGCTGTAACGTTAAGTGGCATTTTTGTATTTATCGGTTTATTGCCCATCTATATTTACCTGATGCTTTTTTATAAAGACATTTTATTGCGTTTTATTTTCATGTGGTTTAAAACCGATGATCATCCAAAAGTGAAAGAAGCCATTTATGAAACGGAGTCGATCATTAAAAGCTACTTAATCGGACTGTTGATCCAAATCACCTATATGACCATTTTATTGGGCGGAATATTAATGCTAATCGGTATTAAACATGCCTTATTAATTGGGGTGATCTTTGCCATATTAAACCTGATTCCTTATGTGGGCGCTTTAATTGGTAACTTAATTGGGGTGCTGTTAACCCTTACTTCCTCTCAAGAATTGTGGCCGGTCATTACCGTTTTAGGGGTTATTGCCTTTGTTCAGTTTTTAGATAATAACATTTTGATGCCGCGCATTGTAGGCTCTAAAGTAAAAATAAATGCTTTATTTGCCATTCTGGGGGTATTTATAGGAGGAAGCATTGCAGGTGTCTCCGGTATGTTCCTCGCGTTACCGATTGTGGCTGTACTCAAAATTATTTTTGACCGTACAGAATCATTTAAACAATGGGGTGTGTTATTAGGCGATGAACGACCAGCCAAAAGCCCGATGACTTTTCCAAACTTTAGGAAGAAAAAGCCAGTGGCTACCAAAACGGGAATAGAGAAGGGATAGGTTGTGCGGATGGAAGATGGAGAATGTAAGATGGAAGATGGGGAATGTAAGATGGAAGATGGGGAATGGACGATGTAATGAGGGTTGCGGGATCAATGTAATCTGCGGGAACACCTGGTACTTAGGTTTCCCGCAGATTGAAGAAGATAAACACAGCCGATCGTTAATCTTAACCACCAAATTTACGCACTCTATAAATAAGTGATAACATGAAATACCTGCCTAAGCGGTTAACTTGCCTGTCTACAATTACGTTATCGAAAACATCTCTTGATATGCCGGAGTTTTGATCAAAAAGATCAAATCCTTCCACACGGATAGCGGCCATATCATTCTTCATAAACTTATATTCCATTGATAAACGAAGCAATGTTGGATTTCGCACTGCACCATTATCGAAACCTGAGTTAATCTGTTTGGTGAAATCGTAGCCCAGGGTAAGATCTTTAAAGAAATAATTGCGACCTTCTATGCCGCACTCAAAGCGGTTAGATTGACGGTCGGTAAAGGTGTCATTCGAATATTTGGTCAGGTTTTGGGAATAAGAAGTTTCTATTTCAAAGTTGACAATATCTTTCAGGTCGACCCTAAATTCGAGTTCCTGGCGCCAGGCCATATTGCGTGCTTCTATTCTGCTATCGTCGGTAAAAGTAATGTTATTGTTCAGCTGGCCCGAACCAGAATAGCCTATGGTAAATTTTCGCTCGGGTGAAAGGGGTTTGCTGATGTCGTAATCGCCCTGTAAAGTGTAATATCCGTCTGTGTTGGTGTAGCTGGTCAGCTGATTAACGGTACCAGGTACGCGCTGTTTAGTGGTTACAACCCTGTCGTTAGTGCGTTCATACTTAAAATTGGCCATTATTACTTTTCCGGCACTCCAATCGGCCTGCTTGTAATGCGCATTGACACTGTGGATAAATTCGGGTTTCAGATTTGGGTTTCCGGTAACAACGTTTTGCAGGTTCGAATTGTCGGATATAGGCTGCAATTGTAAAAAACCAGGCTGGTTATTTCTTCCCCAATAATTAACATCTAACGATTCCTGGTTAGAAAATTTATACGAAAACCGACCAGAAGGGATGAGGTTAAAAGTTCGGTTAACGGTTTGCACATCATTACTTAAATTCTGCCCCTGAAGCAACGCAGGCTGTGCATTAAGGCCTACTGTATAGTTTAGTTTTTCGCCAATATACCGGTAATTCAGTCCCACTTTATTGGTGATAAACTGATAATCATAAATATTGCTGAGGTTAGGGTTAAATACCTGGTTACCATTGGCCACATCATAAGCATCCCTCGAATTATTTGTTGATGATCGGTTCCAGCTATAATTTACTTCTAAAAAGGTTTTCTTCCAAAGAGGCTCCATATACGATGCACCCACATTAAGTCCTAAATTCCGGCTATTCTGATTGTTCAGCTGGTTTTGCAGTACCGAATCGGCTACGTTAGCATGAATGTTGATATACTTGTTATACACATTACCATAATTTTCGCCATTGGTATAATTGATGTTACCCCAGGAGCTAAGGTTCCGGCCTTTTTTAGAGAATTTATGGTTGTAAAAGATATTGGTACGGGCATTTAAATTATTCGAATTACTGAAATTGTTACTTTCTCTTCGCGTAAACAAGGTATCCTGAGTGATGAGCGAGCTCCCTGTATTATTGCCACTATTGGTATTGTAAGAAAAGTTTGGAGAAATTTTTAGGTAATTCATCGTATCTATTTTATACTCCAAATTACCGCCAAACCAGTGGCTATAGTTGTCGCTCTTACTGTTATTTCGGGCATCTTCAAGCCTGCTCAACGGATTTTGTCCCGCATCTTGAAGCACACTTTGTGTATAGGTAGAGCTAATGGTGTTGTTTTTATTGTTGTTGAAATTATATCCCGCATCTGCAGAGAGTTTGGTATTAAACTCATTTTTATAGTTAAGGCCGATAATATTTCTGGTGGTAATACCATCGCCGCCTCCGCCACGCATATTGGCATTGGCCGAAGTTCCATCGAATGAAATCTGCTGTTCACCTTTCATACTATTCCCCCTGATATTGGTATTGTAGCGATCGGAGTTACCCACACCTGCAGAAGCCCTGGCGAAATAACCTTTCTTTTTATCTTCTTCAATGGTCAGGTTCAGCACCTTTTCCGGCTCACCCGTTTTAATGCCGGTAAGTTTGGCCTGATCGCCATAATCGTCGATAAACTGTAGGTTTTTGATGATATCTGCCGGGAGATTTTTGATGGCTGTGGCTACATCTGTTCCGAAGAAATCTTTGCCGTTAACACGGATTTTGGTTACTGGCGAGCCCTGACTGGTTACGTTACCATCCTTATCTACCTTAATACCGGGTAATTTTTTCAGTACTTCATCAACAGCATCGCCATCCCTAACTGGAAAGGCCTTGGCACTAAAACTCACGGTATCTTCAGTTACTTTAACAGGAGGGACGCCTGAAATCACTACGCCCTCGAGTGTATTTGATGATGGCTTCAGCCTGATATCAGTAATATTTAAACTATTGCCTTTCTCGATCACATACTTTTTTATAAAGGTGTCGAAGCCAATAAAAGCTGCTGATAAGGTAAACTGTTTAGATTTAATTTTATCTAATGCAAATGTACCATCAGGATTGGCAGAGGTGCCTGTGCTGTCAGCACCGAATTTAATCCTCACTACCGCCCCGGGAAGTGGTAAGCCTGCGGTATCAAGCACAATACCCTTTACGGTATAATTTTGTGCGTTACTGTTTGTGAAAATACCTGCAAAGAGCAGGAGTAGCCAAATCGATTTAGTAAAAGCCCTCATGAGTTTATTTGTGTGTGGCATAAAAGTACGGAGCAGCGTGCTAACACTGTTCAGCGTAATCAACATGTTACTAATTTTGGCTGTTTTATCGGTTAATGTGGTGATTTTCGCCTGGTTATCAGGCAAAATGATCGATTTATGATCATGAAGGTGTAATTCGTATAAAAGATGGAGTTTTTATCCAAAATAAACGAATGAATGGTATTTAAAATTAAGATTCCAGCTTAACTTCAGGGCATTTATTTTGTGTGCTCTTGTAATACCACGTTTCTGCCAAGGGTTTTGAACCTAACAGCATTGTCTTGTTCTACCGTAATCGTAATGTGACCTGTTTTACTGGTATTTATATCGCTTACCTTGCCAGATTTACCGATATGCGTTCCTTTAACTACCGTGCAGTAGTCGCCATCTTTTAAATTTGTAGTCTCCATTTAGCTTTTTGCGGGCTTTAATTTGTCTCTGAACCTCGTAATTTTATTTCGGTATTTAGCTGACTTAATTTAATTACCACGGGTAACCAAACCAGCATAAGGCCCGGAATAATGGCCAGGAGAACAAAGTTTTGTTTTTTAACAATCAGGTATAAAAGTGCACAAATAAGAAACAGCATGACAATTGCGCTTCCAATTAAAATACCGCTCAATTGTTTTTTCTGTTTGTTTAATTCGGTTAGGGTAAGTTCAGATAACTTGTTGTCTTTCATCGTGAATCGGTTAGGGTTCTCCGTAAAATTATAAAATTTTTAATGTTTTTTAAGTCCTGAAGGATCAAAGTTGTAAAATGCTGGTTAGGCAATCTTATCTAAGCACAAAATCCATTATCTTGTAAACGTTCGGTTTAATAAATCCAAATAATACTAAGTATATCATGATCAAAAGATTACTACCACTATTGTTACTATTGGTTTCTTACTCGAGTTTTTCGCAGGAAACTACTAAAATCTATCTTTCCGGAACAGATAAAGATCATACCAAACAATGGGATTTTTATTGTACGGCAGGTCGTAAAAGCGGCATATGGACTAAAATACCAGTGCCCTCTAACTGGGAATTACAGGGCTTTGGAAGTTATAACTATGGGCATGATAAAGTTAAAGCCAACGAACAGGGCATTTATCGTTATGAATTTCCGATGGGTAAAATTACAGGGAAAAAGGTGTTCCTGATATTTGAAGGCGCTATGACTGATACCAAGGTAAGCGTTAACGGAAAACTGGCCGGAGACCTGCACCAGGGCGGATTTTATCGTTTTAAATATGACATTACTACGCTATTAAAACCCGGTGAGCAGAATTTACTGGAAGTAACGGTTGACAAGATGTCGGCAAATACTTCCATTAATAAGGCCGAAAGAACAAGTGATTTTTGGGTTTTTGGCGGCATCTTCCGCCCGGTTTACCTGGAAACGGTTCCGGATAAATTTATAGAAAGGGTGGCGGTGAATGCTAAAGCCGACGGGACCTTTCAGCTGGATGTTTATGGCCAAAACTTAGCTGCTGACGATATTATTGAAGCCCAGGTAAAAAAAATAAATGGTGAAAATGTAGGCAAAGCGTTTGCTGTGAAGGTGAATTTAGAAAAGGGTACACAAACCTTGAATTCTACTTTCTCAAAACCTTTATTATGGAGCAGCGAATTCCCCAATCTGTATCAGGTGGTGGTGCGGATCAGGAATAAACAGCAGATTATTCATCAGGTGAAACAAAAGTTCGGTTTTCGGACACTTGAACTGCGAAATGGCGACGGTTTCTATGTTAATGGAGCGAAAATGATTTTGAAAGGCGTTAACCGCCACAGCTTTTGGCCTGAAAGCGGACGTACATTAAGTCCTGAGGTACATTTAATGGATGTGAAGTTAATGAAAGAAATGAACATGAATGCCGTTCGCATGTCGCATTATCCTCCAGATGCAGAATTTCTGGATGTCTGCGATTCATTAGGTTTATATGTGATTAATGAGTTAACAGGCTGGCAGGCAAAATACGATAATACCGTTGGGCACAGGCTGGTAAAAGAACTTGTCATCAGGGATGTAAACCATCCTTCTATTATATTTTGGGCCAATGGCAACGAGGGGGGATTTAATACTGACCTCGATAATGATTATGCCTTATACGATCCGCAGAAACGTACCGTAATCCACCCCTGGGAGAAGTTTAACGGAACCGATACCAAACATTATCCGGATTATAATTATATGGTTAAGGCGGCTAATTCAGGCCAGGAAGTTTTCTTTCCCACAGAGTTTATGCATGGCCTTTACGATGGGGGTGCTGGTGCCGCTTTAGACGATTTTTGGAATCAGATGCTCATTCACCCGCATGGCGCTGGTGGTTTCATTTGGGCTTTGGTAGATGAAAATGTAATCCGGACAGATAAAAACGGCATTAATGATGGTGATGGAAATCATGCGCCTGATGGAATTGTTGGGCCGCATCGTGAAAAGGAAGCCAGTTTTTACACCATAAAAGAGATCTGGTCTCCTGTTTTTGTTGATCTGTCAAAAATTGACAAAGATTTTAAAGGGAAAATTGCCGTGGAGAACCGTTTCAGTTTTACCAATCTTGGTCAATGTACTTTTAAATGGAAATTAGTTACTTTTCCTTTAGCTGGTGCCGCAGGAACAAAGGCTATTGTAAGGGCCAGTGGGATAGCAACTTCTAAGCTTAAACCTGGAGAAAAAAGCACACTCGATTTGGCTTTACCAAAATCGTGGACACAAAGCGATGCTTTATATTTAACCGCTTATGGGGCCGATAAGAAAGAAATATTTACCTGGAGCTGGCCGATAAAAACTGCGGCTTTAATTGCAGATAAGCAAAATACGATCGCATCCAATTCGGGCGTAAAAGCTGAAGAAACTGGTCAATCGCTGGTGATTAAACAGGATGATATTGCTTATTATTTTGAAAAGTCAACAGGGTATCTGCAGAAAGTACTTAAAGGCAATACGGTTATTTCTTTGTCAAAAGGTCCTGTGTTGGCCGGTGTAACTACCGAATTGAAAAATTTTAGTCATAGGGCAGAAGCGGCAAAGTATATCGTCGAGTCTGACTACCAGGGAGCAGGTGGTTTGCATGCCAGGTGGACATTTGAACCTGGAAAGCTGGCAAAACTCGAATACCAGTTTAACCAACAGGGCGAGGCTGATTTTATGGGCATTACCTTTGATTACCCGGAGGATAAAACTACTGGGATGAAATACCTTGGCCGTGGCCCATACCGGGCCTGGAAAAACAGATTAAAAGGACAGCAGTTTGGGGTTTGGCATAAGGATTATAATAATTCAATCACCGGCGAAACCTGGGGATATCCTGAGTTTAAAGGTTATCATGCGCAAGTGAACTGGGTAACTATAGAAAATAAGGAAGCCCCGTTTACCGTTTATATTCCCGATCAGGATACTTATCTGCAAATGTTCAGGCCTGCACGTGAAGCTGCGGCATTAAGCAATAACAATGTAGAGCCTGCCTTTCCGGAAGGGAGTATTGGCTTCTTAAAAGGGATAAGTGCCATTGGTACTAAGTTTCAGTCGGCTTTATTATTAGGGCCTCAGAGTCAGAAAAACAAAGCTGATGGTAAAACTTTTAAAGGGACACTATTATTCGATTTTGGGCATGAACATTAGCAATCAGAAGTCAAAGCAGCACATCAAAGCCATATTTAATCCGTATTTTTAACCATATGAAGATTGTATTTTTTTCTGCGAAGCCTTACGACCATGAATTTTTTGAAAGTGCTAATAAACATTATGACTTTGAACTGGAATTTTGGGAAACCCATCTCGGGCCTCATATTGCCGACGCGATAAAAGCCGGTACCGATGTGGTTTGTGTATTTGTAAACGATAAACTTACGGCTGAGGTTATCGCTACATTGGCACAAAAAGGGGTAAAAATTATTGCCTTACGTTGTGCAGGCTTTAATAATGTGGATTTGAATGCGGCCAAACAATATGGAATTCGTGTTTGCCGCGTTCCGGCTTACTCGCCACAAGCTGTTGCAGAACATGCAGTAGCGATGTTGCTTACCCTAAATCGTAAAACCCATAAGGCTTATAATCGTGTACGTGAACAGAATTTTTCACTCTCGGGTTTAATGGGTTTTAATCTTTTTGGAAAAACAGTAGGGGTGATTGGTACAGGGAAAATTGGCACTGCTTTCTGTAAAATTATGCTTGGTTTTGGTTGCCGCGTACTGGCTTTTGATCCTTTCGTGAATGCATCATTAGCAAGTGCAGGCGTAGAGTATTTGCCGTTTCATGAAGTCATAAAAGAAGCGGATATGATTTCGCTGCATTGCCCGCTTACACCAGAGAACCATTACCTGATTGGATCGAATAGCTTATCGACGATGAAAAAAGGTGTGACATTAATCAATACAAGCAGGGGTGGATTGATTAATACGCGAGAGGTAATTGACGCCCTAAAAACCGGGCAGCTTGCTGCACTGGGAATCGATGTGTACGAGCAGGAAGAACAACTCTTTTTTAAAGACCTTTCCGGAAGTATTATTGGAGATGATGATATTCAGCGATTAATCAGTTTTCCGAATGTTTTGCTCACCGGACATCAGGCTTTTTTTACGCAAGAGGCCATAACAGAAATTGCAGAATCTACTTTAAAAACGGTTAAGATATTATCGGAAAATAAGGCTGAAGAGGAAGTTTCAGATGCAATATTGGTTTAATAAGACAGCAGTTTGATACCAGGAAATAAAATTGAACGCATGGAGCTTTAATGAAGGTTGCCACAAAATCTCCATGCGCGTTGTATTGTTGCTCTAGTAATAAGAAGTATTGAGGTTGCTGTTCTGCTTTTCTGCGGCTTCGATAGGGGCATAATTAGAGAGAATAAGCGCTTCACCCTTTTTAATGCATACATCATGTTCAAAATGCACAGAAGGACTTCCGTCTGCTGTTCTGATTGTCCAGCCATCTTCATCCAGAAAGACGTCTTTTTTACCCATATTGATCATGGGCTCAATCGCTAGCACCAGATTTTCTCTTAATAGTAAACCATTGCCTTTTCTTCCATAATTAGGTACCTGCGGATCTTCATGCATGTCTTTACCTAAACCATGGCCAACCAGGTCTCTTACAACGCCGTAACCCTGCTTTTCGTTATGGTTTTGGATAGCTGCACCAATATCGCCTATGCGTTTACCTACAACAGCTTCTTTAATTCCAAGAAAAAGCGATTCCTTAGTTGTTTTAACCAGCTTTAATACTGCCTCCGATACTTCTCCGATGATAAAAGTATAAGCATGATCGCCGTGAAAACCGTTTTTTATGGTCCCCACATCTACTGAGATAATGTCGCCATCTTTCAATTCATCTTTAGTCGGAAAGCCATGTACCACCACATCATTTACCGAAGTAATAATATGGAAAGGAAAGCCATTATAGTTGTAAAAGGAAGGTACAGCACCGTTATCAAGTATAAATTCGTTGGCTATCCTGTCAATTTCCAGGGTTGTAATGCCTGGCTTTAATATTTTAGCTACTTCTGCAAGGGTATCGCTCACCAGTAAGGCACTGATTTGCATCAGTTCTACTTCTTCGTTGGTTTTATATAAAATCATTGCCGCAAATTTAGCAAAAGAAGCCGAAAGGAAAAAAGGAGAAGGCCTGAGCGGTAAAAGATTGAATGCCTAAATGCTAGCATGATGGGTTGCGGAGGACTAAATATCCGCCGATCATTAAGAGCACAGCCTGTAATCGAGTGTTAAAACTTTATTTCTAATTCTGCTCAGGGTTTCTAAACGCATGCCGAGGTAGCTGGCCAGATAACGCTGCGGTATTCTGTTGATGTCCAGATCACTTTGCTGGAGTTTGCGGTACCTGCTCATTGCTTTTGGTATCCTGGCCAGGATCGATCTTTCTGATGCCGCATAATAATGAAGCGCCAATAGTTTTCTGCCGATCAGGTTGGCCTCCGGATAGTTGGCATACATCAAATCGATTAGGGTGTAAGGAATACAGATCAGCTGGCAGTCTTCCAGGGCCTGCAGGTATTCTATCGAATGACTAGGCTGCTGATCAGGGTGACGTATAGCGCCTATTAATTCATTTCCAAAGCTAAACCAGGTGCTGATATCCTTTTTGCCATCACGTACAAAGCCACGAACGAGCCCTTTAACCAAAAAATATAACGAAGCATTACTGTCTATTGGAGAAAGGATATGTTTATTTTTTTTGACATGGATGAGCTTACAAGATTTTTCATGTTCGGCTTTAAAGGCTTCAGATAGGGGATAGAACTGCTCAATATAATCGAAAAGCGGACGTAAAAATGATGTTGAATAGGGCATAGTTCAGGCGGTTTAGATTTTTGAGAAACGATTTAAAGCATACTCATTTGCAATACCATAAGCATATGATGATCTCTAATCAAAGATAACTGGTATTTCAATTTTTGGTGAAATACACAGCGGTTGTGGCCTCTAACGATACGATCGTTAGACTAAAAAACGGGTTAATAATAGTTTAATGGCTTAATTCCTGTGCAAAATAGGAGGTTGGCATTAAACCCGTTTCTTTTTTAAATGCATTGTAAAACGTAGCCAGACTTTTAAAACCGGCTTCAGAAGCAATGGCTTCGATGGTGATTTTATCCGATTTAAGCGGATACTGCTTTAAAAAATGATCTACCCGGTAGCTGTTTATCCAGTCGCGGAAATTTTTTCCGATATGTTTGTTAATTACAAAAGAGCAATGGTGGATGGGGATGTTGAGTTTGGCCGCCAGATCGATAATCTGAAAATCGTGAACCAGGTAAAGTTGTTCTCCCTGCATTATTTCTTTCATCGCTAGGGCATAGTCAGACAGCTGCGCATCAAGAAGATTAATTTTTTTGACAGCTGCATGCGTAGGTTTTGCCTCTTCTTCTGATGCGGAAATTAATGAGGCATCAGTTTCTGCTTTCTTAGCTGCAGGTTTTTTAGTCCAGTCTACAGCCACCAGCAAATAGCCATAAAAAATATAAGGCTTGTGAAGCGCATATAATAAAATGACCAGCAGTGCCAGACAATTGAGCACAATAAACGAAGCATTAACATATGGAATGTGTAAACCTCTTAAAATAATGGGTACCAAACTAAACAACTGGAAGAAGGTCGCAATCCGGAGAAAAAAGATGATCCATTTTCTGCCTTCACCTTCGAGTATTTGTTGTGTGTTGTTTTTTAGGCGGAGAACGGCAATCCAGGTCAGGCATAAATAACCAAATACCAGTATGGGCCTGAATAAGTAATGGAAATATGGCGGAAACAATCCACTTTTTGCTTTTAGGGAGAAGTAACCATTTTCTGCTAACTGCTTTCCTATCAAATTCCAATCGAGTGCGGTAGCGAAATGCCATGGAATAACATGAATAACAGCCAGTAAAGCGGGTACAAAATGAAGCCATTCTATTTTTTCTAAACTTTTACGATCCTGCAGAAAGCCTGTAATGTAGAGGTAAAAACAGGCCGGAGCAGCATAATACAAAGGCGTAAAAGTCTGATAAAAGAAGGCTAAGGTATTGGGCTGACCAGATTTAAAAAGTAATGAAGTTAAAATTTGACCAAAGCGTGCAAAAAAGATAACTGACAGCAGAATGTTAAGCAGTTTATTCCCTTTTTTTGCGAAAAAAAGGTGCATAGAGAATAAAAGTAAGAATAGACAACTGGTACTAACAATAAGGTTCAAAGACTGCATATTTCCAACCAAGATAAAACATAATTGTTAAATTAAATTACCCTAATTGTAAATTTTTTATTCTTAAAAATTTGGTGCATAAAATGCTAAAAATGAAGTTGTTTTTGGTTAAAAACGGGGCTAATAAGGCTGCTATCGCCATTAATTTTAAACTATTCGCAATAATGATTTGGTATAAACGTTTGTTTAATTTATAAAAAGCAATAGTTTTGCGGCCCGTTTATTGTAGAGCGGAAAGCAATATTATTTAATTGATGGAGACTTCCATCCCTATAAAAGAAAATTATGGACAAATTTAAAAAAGTACAAGATCTAATCTCTTCTGTTGAAGCAGATGTAACTAAGTTTTATGATGGTGGTAATGCTGCAGCAGGTACACGTGTGCGTAAAGCAATGCAAGACCTTAAAGTTTTAGCCCAGGAAATTAGAGCTGAAGTAACTGATAAAAAAAATAGCGCTAAATAATTTATTGTCGCTTTTAAAAAGAAAGCCCGCGTTTTATTACGCGGGCTTTCTTTTTAGGCAATTATCTCGTCTTCAACGCCTTATTTCTTTCTGAAAATTACTTATTGCGCTTACTGGTGATGAGTTTATCGGTGAAGAAATCACGGAAATCATTGTAATAAAGGTCGCCAACAGTAAAGCTGGTATGGTTAGAAAGGGTTACCCTTGTACCCTCTACATGTAAAATATGATTAATGGAGATAATATAACCCCTATGCAGCTGGATAAAGCCTTTTTTAATGTTCAGTTGTTCTTTAACATCTTTCAAGCTTAAATAAGCAATAATTATTTTCTCTTTGGTATGGATTTTAACATAGTTGTGGAAACTTTCGAAAGCAATGATATCTGCATAGTGCACTAAAACGGCTTTGTGGTCTTCTGATTTATTTTTGACCAAAAAATAAGTTTCCTGGCTTGTCTTTTCTATTTCCTTCTCAAAAACACGGTTTACCGTTAAGGCAAATTTTGCGTAGCCGTAAGGTTTAAGTAAATAAGCATCAGCTTCTGCTTCGAATGCTTCAAATGCATATTCCTCATGAGAGGTGGTAAATATCAGTTTCCTGGTTTTAGAGCGGATGGCTTTAGAAAGTTCGATGCCCGAAATCTGTGGCATTTGGATGTCCATAAATATCACATCTACCTGGTCTATATTTTTAAGCGCGTTCAGGGCTACTACCGGATCGGTGTAACTGGCCAGAAGCTTCATATTCGGGGTATCTGCTATATATTTTTCAAGACCGGAAATCGAGTTTTGCTGGTCATCAATGGCTATACACTTAATCATTTGTTAATCTTCTTGGTACACATAACGAAATTACACCTTTTCATACCGAAAATAGAACGCTTTATCCCGTTTCGCCTAAAATTTTCTTTCTATTGGCTAATTTAAAGTAAAAAAAGTGCTTTATGATGTATACAGGAGTGATTAAATGGTATAATCCGATAAGAGGTTTCGGGTTTATCGCACCCGATGGTGGAAAAGAAATGATTTATGCGGATAACCAGAAACTGATCGGGATTTATCGCCCTTCTTTAATCGTAGGAACCAAGGTTCGCTTTGATTTAGAACAAGGGCAGGTGGGATGCCAGGCAACTAATATTGTCGTTCTGAATATGGGTTTCGATTAGCATTTACACCGATCCATAACGAAAACAGACCGATCTGTGTAACCTATTGCTGAAAATAGGGACAGAGTACGATCTTCGCCAACACCAATCAAAATTTGAAATTTTAAAGCAGACGGCGTTTGGTTTGGGAGCAATAAGCATTAAAATTTTTTATTTAACATCTACCTATTAAATTTCATATCTGGATTATCTCTCTCTCCTATCTAAATTAGCGCTCTTTTTTTAGATAGGATTTTTTTTTGGATAACGTTTTTGCTTAAATTCGTCATACTCTTTAGGATACGGATACTTTAAAGCAATTGTTTATGAATGTCAAAAACTTAGTTCTTTTATTGAGCACAGTTTCTACTGCGCTTATTGGTGGCCTTTTTTATGCCTACTCCTGTTCCGTTATTCCAGGCCTTGCCCGTCTTTCCGATGCTTCCTTTTTACAAGCCATGCAATCCATCAACCGGGCGATTTTAAATCCGTTATTTTTTATTTCCTTTATGGGCACACTGGTTATATTACCCATAAGTGTTTGGTTTTTCAGAGAACAACCCATGGTGTTTTACCTGCTTTTAGCAGCAAGCTTATTGTATTTTGGCGGCGTTTTTCTGGTTACCATCATAGGCAATGTGCCCCTTAATAACCTTTTGGATGGGGCAAATCTTGATCAGCTACATGCAACTGAACTTACTGCGTTACGCCAAAAATTTGAGCCAGACTGGAATTTATTCCATCGGATCAGAACCATCGCTTCATTTATCTGTATTGTACTGGTCGCTTATGCTGCAATATTAAGCCGAAATCCTTAAAAGCCAATATATCAATCTTATTGAAGCAGCGATCGTTTTTTGCTCCGCTAAGCCACAACATCTTGCTTAATCATTACAAAAAGATAAAAGTGGAAAGAAGGATTGTCAGACTTACAAGGCAATGAACGCTGCATTACATAGAATATTTTTTTGGAGCGGCTTGCCTGTGCAACGATTAAAGTTTTTTCCCGTGCTTCGCTGTATCCCTCCACTGCGCTTCGGGGATGTCGCTACGCCCGGGGCTATTTACGCAGGGCATTGCAAAAAATAGGGGCAAAAATTTCCTTTCGAGAAATATTTGTGGTTTTAATGAACAGGCCTTTGTTCAATAAACCTTATTGTAGCGGCTATCCTTTTTGCTCCACCAAGCCACATTATCATGCTAACCATCACAAAAAGATAGAAGTGGAAAGAAGGACTTTCGGACCTACCGCGCTGCACTTGCTTTACAAAAACAGGACTTTATGCTTTTTTTGAAGCGGCTTGCCTGTGCGGCTATTAATGTTTCTTCCCGTGCCTTGCTGTATCCCTCCGCTGCGCTTCGGGGATGCCGCTACGCCCGGGGCTATTTACGCAGGGCATTGCAAAAAATAGGGGCAAAAATTCTCTTTTGGCAAATATTTGTGGTTTTAATGAACAGGCCTTTGTTCAATAAACCTTATTGTAGCGGTTATCCTTTTTGCTCCACCAAGCCACATTATCATGCTAACCATCACAAAAAG
Organism: Pedobacter folensis; assembly: GCF_056490665.1. Classification (NCBI taxonomy): domain Bacteria; kingdom Pseudomonadati; phylum Bacteroidota; class Sphingobacteriia; order Sphingobacteriales; family Sphingobacteriaceae; genus Pedobacter; species Pedobacter folensis. Next base: position 1,171,125 of record NZ_JBWJIF010000001.1, on the reverse strand, counting down.
ATAAAAGCGGAAAGAAGGACTGCCGGACCTACAGCGCACTGCACTTGCTTTACGAAAAATAAGCCTTTATGCATTTTTTTTAAAGCGGCTTGCCTGTGCAACTATTAAAGTTTTTTCCCGTGCTTCGCTATATCCCTCCGTTGCGCTTCGGGGATGGCGCTACGCCCGGGGCTAGTTACGCTTTTTCTGCAGGGAAGCTGGTGTAAAGACGGGATAACTTAAATTTATTTCAGTGTCTCATCGACTAAATTCATGATTAAATATAAGTTTGTTTATTTACAGTCGTTTTTTGATGACAAAACCTTCGAAAATTGTTTAATTTTTCTTTATATGCTGTAAAATGCACTAGTTCATTGTAAAAAAGCTGTAAATATGAATATTTAAGTAAGATAAGTGCTAATATGGTACAATGAAACCGATTGTATTTGTATTATCTTTGTGTGATCTCTATGCGTGTTTACGGTTCATATTCTGATAGCGAATTGGCATTCTTGTTAACTCAAGGTGATGAACAGGCTTTTACTGAAATTTATAACCGCTTTTATGGGCTACTTTTTATCCATGCCAGCAGGCGCTTAAATGATGAGGAAGAAGCAAAAGATGTATTACACCAGTTATTCGAATCGCTTTGGGTGAAACGTTTACAGGTAGCACCTGATGGTAATTTATCGGCATATTTATACACAGCAGTGCGTAACCGTGTACTGGATGTGTTTGCACATCAAAAAGTAGAAAGTAAATACGTTGATTCTTTACAGGATTACATCGATCAGGATCATGTATCTACTGATTATCGGGTGCGAGAAAAGCAAATGGCACTATTAATTGAGCAGGAAATTGATGCTTTGCCACCCAAAATGCGCGAAATATTTATTTTAAGCCGAAAAGAAAATAAATCGCATAAAGAAATTGCACTCGAATTGGGGCTTTCTGAATTAACGGTTAAAACACAGGTTAAAAAAGCACTAAGAATCCTTAAGTCGCGGTTAGGGCTGGTGGTTTATGTTGCTTTTCTTTTAAAAACCTATCGTTAATCTGTCGAAAGCTGCTTGAAGATGCAGTCTTTTCTCTTTAAAATAAGGTGTATTGAAAATATTTTAAAAAAAAAATAATTTTCCGATACCCCCAGGGCTATACCTTCGCCGTATATACTTTAATTAACCAAACAAACTTCTTTTTTGATGGAGAAAAATGCGAAAAAGCTTTTAGATAAATATCTTGCGGGCAACTGTACGCCTGAGGAGGTGACTATTGTTGAAGATTGGTACCTTCAGCTCCCTTTTCAAAAAGAAGCACCCAGTCATGTACTTATTGAATCCAGTAAACAGGAGGTTTGGAACCAATTAAGTCCTCGCAGCAGGTCTTTAAAAATGGTTATGGTTAAGCGTTTTGCCATTGCGGCAAGTATTATTTTATGCTTTAGCTTAGGACTTTATTTTATTGTACAGCGCAATGCCACTTCATTAACAGCCAAAACAGAACTGAAAGATATTCTTCCTGGCGGACATCAGGCGGTGCTTACACTGGCTGATGGAACCATTGTTGATCTGGATGATGCTGAAAATGGTCAGATTGCCAATCAAAATGGTATCATCATCCGTAAGGCTAAAAACGGTCAGCTCGAATATATTATCAAAGAAATTCCGAATGCTGCGGCTATTAGCGGATCAAATACCATTGCTACACCAAGAGGTGGAGAATATCAGGTAAGCCTGCCTGATGGTACAAAAGTTTGGCTTAATGCGGCCACAACGCTAAAGTACCCTTATGCATTTGCCAAAAACGAAAGGGTAGTTGAGCTAAATGGAGAAGCCTATTTCGAAGTTTCAAAAGACCATACCCGTCCTTTTAGGGTAAAAACAAATGCCCAAACCGTAGAAGTTTTAGGCACACACTTTAATGTTAACGCCTACGGCGATGAGCCTATGGTTAAAACCACCTTGTTAGAGGGTGCCGTAAAAGTGAGTGCTGCATCGGCTACAGTAAATCTGCACCCGGGAGAACAATCGCAGTTTAATACAAACAATGCCAGGTTATCTGTCAATCAACAGGTCGATATCGATAAAGAAATGGCCTGGAAGAATAATATTTTTTCTTTCGATAATGATGATTTGCAAACCGTTATGCGGCAGATTTCGCGCTGGTATGATGTGGATGTGGTTTATCAGGGCAAAATCAGACCAGAAAAATATGTAGGCGAAATACAGAAGAACAGCAACCTGGCAGAGGTTTTTAAAATATTAGAACTTAACCATGTACATATTGAGGTAAAGGGTAAAGTACTTACCGTATCAGGAAATTAAACAAGAATGGCTTTTCTATAAACAGCCGAGAAATCAACCAACCAATTCACGAACTAACTAAACTTTATGATGAAAAAACTACCAGAAATTTAGCATTCTACCTTTAAAAAAACCGAAAGCGCGACAACGCTTCCGGTAGAAATTTGGACAAGCAGCTTGCTTCGAAACCCAGCTGCTATTTTTTAACCTCATTCATTACAAAGGTATGAAATTAACTACCCTTTACAACCCCGTGTGCGACATGCGGAGGGTAAAGATTAAATTTTTATTGGTCATGAAATTGACTACAATCTTACTATTGGTCGGTGCTTTACATTTGTCGGCAGCCACCTTCTCCCAAACAGTAACGCTCTCTCGAAGAAAAACCTCGCTTAAACAAGTTTTTAAGGAGATAAAAAAGCAAACGGGCTATTTTTTCTTTTACAAAGGTCAGTTGCTGCAGGATAAACCAGATGTTACCGTCGAGTTTGTTAAGGCATCGTTGACAGATGCGTTGAATGCTTCTTTAAAAGATCAAAACCTGAGCTATAGCATTGTGAACAAAACGATCGTAATCAGTAGACAGGAAAATGTAGCTCTTACACCAGAACGTGCAGCTGTAAAAGTTGAAGTTAAGGGTGTAGTGTTTGATAAAGCGACAGGTGAAACCATTCCAGGCGTTACCATTTCCGTTAAAAATGGTGCAAGTGTAGGCGTTACCAACGATAAAGGAGAATTTAAAGTCAATGTTGATGAAGGAAGTATTCTGGTGTTTAGTTATGTCGGCTACGACTTGTTAGAAGCGAAAGCTACAGGAGGAAAAACACTTGAGATTAAGCTTAACGCTAAATTAACCCAAATGAACGATGTGGTCGTAACGGGTTATCAAACGATTAAAAAAGATAACTATACCGGTAATGCGATAACCATATCTGGTGATCAGCTGAAAAGGGTAAATCCACAAAATCTGCTTCAAAGTATCGGAACATTCGATCCTTCATTTAAACTGATCGATAATAATCTGGCAGGCTCCAATCCCAACAGAATTCCTTCCATCAATGTTAGGGGCGCTTCTGCACTGCCAAGCGGTGATGGGCAGGTGTTAAGGAGGGACGACATTCTTGGAACCGCAAACATGCCTGTTTTCATGCTCGATGGATATGAAGTAAGTGTGCAGAAAGTATTCGATTTGGATGTGAATAGAATTGCATCGGTTACCTCATTGAAAGATGCAGCGGCAACAGCAATCTATGGTTCACGTGCCGCTAATGGTGTAATTGTGATTACCACTAAAACACCTCTTGAAGGGAAATTAAGGGTAGAATACAACTACGAATTGAATCTTACTGCTGCAGACCTAAGTGATTACCAGGTTTTAAATGCAGCTGAAAAACTAGATTATGAAGTCCTGGCAGGATTATACAATTCTGCGAAACAACAGGTGTCTCAGGATCAGCTCGATGAAATATATTACCACAAAAAAGCCAATGTGATTGGTGGCGTTAACAGTTATTGGCTATCGCAACCCCTGCGTAACACGATTGGACATAAACATGCGGTGAATCTGGATGGAGGTTCACAGGCATTTAGGTACAATGTAAACCTTCGCTACCAAACAAGACCCGGAGCCATGAAAGGGTCTGAAAGGAATCAATATTCAGGTGGCATGAGTTTTCAGTATAATCTGAACAAAATTCAATTCAGAAATGAGTTATCCATAACACAAGTGGGCGCTACCGAATCTCCCTATGGCGATTTTTCTAATTATGTACGGATGAATCCCTATTATCCATTGCAGGATGCCAATGGCATGATTATGCGGATTTCGGATGTATATGAAAAGCAAGACCGATCGAAAGAATATGTTTTTAATCCATTGTATGATGCCTCTTTAAGTAGTTTCAATAAATCCAAGTACACCGAAATTATTGATAACCTTTCTGCGGATGTAGAGGTGGCTAAAAACCTTAGGTTAAGGGCTCAAATGAGCATAACCACACGATCGAATTCTGATGATGTATTTACCTCTCCGCTGGCAAATAAATATTACCTGTACACAACAGATAAAATAGAGGAGAAGGGGGAATACATGAACAGGGAAATGAAGGAAACCTATTGGGATAGTAATATTAGGTTAACCTGGCTCAAGCAGATCGGCGACAATTATTTTAACGCATTGGTAGGGGTTAATGCCCGCACAGAGCTGCGCGATCAAAAAGAATTTACAGCTATCGGATTTGCAAATGATCGTTTTACGAGCATAGGCTTTGCCAAGGGGTATGCTGAAGATGGAAAACCTCAAAGCAGGCTCGAAAAAGCACGACTTTTTGGCTCTTTCTTTACCATGAACTACTCCTATAAAAATAGATACCTGATGGATGGAACTGTTCGTATTGATGGTTCTTCAAAATTTGGAGTGAACAACAAACTGGCTCCTTTTTGGTCATTCGGATTAGGATGGAATGTACACCAGGAAGAATTTCTTAAGGGCAATAATGTCATAAGCCAGTTGAGAATAAAGGCCTCCACCGGACTAACAGGTTCGGTAGAATTTGATCCTTATTTGTCAAAAACCATTTATAAGTATAATACCGGAAATTGGTATTCATCGGGTATTGGTGCCAACGTAAACAATTATGGAAATGAAAACCTGGGCTGGCAAAAAACGCGTATGACGGATATTGGTATCGATATCGGGTTGTTTAAAGATCGTATCATGATTACGCCGAGGATTTATAAGAAGTTTACTAAAGATATTTTGGCTGATATAACCTTACCGCCATCAACAGGATTTCTATCCTATAAAGAAAACCTTGGCGACATGGAAAACAAAGGTGCTGAATTGGGCTTAACCGTAGATGCTGTAAGAAGCAAAGACTGGTCGGTAAACCTGAATGCAAGCATGGTTTCCAACAGAAACAAAGTAGTGAGAATTTCAAATGCCTTAAAAAAATACAATGATCGGGCAGACGAACTGCAGTCGTTGAAACCAGGAGATGGCGGTTACAGAGGGATTCCCTTACTTCGGTTTAGCGAAGGACAACCATTTAATGCCATTTATGGTGTGCGTTCGCTGGGCATAGATCCTGAAAACGGACGTGAGCTCTACATCAAAAAAGATGGTACACTTACCTATGATTATGATAAGAGAGATTATGTGGTAATAGGCGATCCTAATCCGAAAGTGAGCGGCTACTTTGGTGGAACGGTTAACTACAAAAGATTTAGTCTTTATGTGCAGTTTCAAACTTTTTTTGGGGGCGACAAATATAACCTCACCCTGGTAGAGCGTGTTGAAAATGCTGATCCAAAATATAATGTTGATAAGCGTGTATTCGAAGAAAAATGGAAGCAATCTGGCGATCTCTCTTTTTATAAGAATATAGCAGATAATGGCGAGACCGATGTGAGCTCGAGATTTATACAACCTGATAATCTGATCAACCTTCAGTCACTCAACGTTTCTTATGATATGAATAAAAAATTCGCATCTAAATTATCAATGACGAGTCTGATGTTTCAGGTGACGGCCAATGATTTGGTGCGTTGGTCATCAGTAAAAGAAGAAAGGGGAATTAATTATCCATTTACCAGGAGTTTAACCTTTTCAATTAGAGCAGCTTTTTAAGCTATATTATTAACAGATTTAAAATATAAAAATATGAAGATTAGATTGTTAATCTGCCTCATCTTAATAACAGGTTTATTGAGTTCCTGCAAAAAATGGCTGGAAGTTGAGCCAGAATCAGAAATAGCTGCTCCGATTTTATTCAGTACCGAAAGTGGTTTTATGGAAGCCATAAACGGCGTGTATAACCGTAGCACAGAATCAGATCTCTACGGTAAAGAACTCACATTTGGTACAACAGAAGTGCTGGCCCAAAATTTTTCGATGCGTGAAGACGGACAGGATTACAGACAAACCTCATTGTACAATTATAAACATGGTGAGTTTATCAAACGCAAGGATAAAATATGGGCAGGCTTATACAATGCAATTGTAAACTGTAACCTGATTCTCGAAAATATAGATGCAAAAAAGAACATTTTTAGCGGGAGTAATTATGCCATTATCAAAGGAGAAGCCCTGGCATTAAGGGCGTATCTGCATTTCGACCTGCTGCGTCTTTTTGCGCCTTCTTATTTGAGAAACCCTTCGGCAAAAGGAATTCCCTATGCAAACAAATACACGAAAGAGATTACTCCGGTTTCTACCGTATCAGAAACCATGGATCTCATTATCAGGGATTTGGAAGAGTCGAAACAACTGTTGGTTGCCGATCCGATTCGGAGTGCCGGTTATATTGTAAACTATCCCTTGGTTACCGATTCGCTGAAAAATACCGAGGAGAAAAATCCAAGTCTTTTCCTGCAGAACAGAAGACATCGTTTGAATTATTATGCGGTATGTGGAACGCTTGCCCGGGTTTATCTTTATAAAAACGATAAGGTTAAAGCCTTACTGAATGCGAAAGAGGTAATCGACTCAAAAAAGTTTCCATGGACCGCTAAAAGCGATTTCGAGGCATTCGAAGATTCCAAGAAAGACCGTATCCTGTATAAGGAACTTGTTTTCGGATGGTATATCCCGGGTGCAGCAAAAGATATAAAAGACAATTGGTTTCAAAGTGGCACCAGAGGCTTTTACCTGATTGAAGACGCTGCAGATTATATTTATGAAAAGGCAACGGCCGGAGCAAGTGACTCCCGTTATAAATACTGGCTGTCGGCTACATCGAGTCAATCGTCAAGATCTTACGACATTGTTAAATACCGTAGAAACCCATTAAGTGCTGAAGTAAATGCGAATCTACATTACCTGATGGCTCCTGCAATCAGGCTCAGTGAAATGTATTACATTGCTTCGGAGTGTTCATATGCAGGCAATCCCACAGCTGCGGTCAATTATCTTAAACAGGTACGTGAAGCCAGACAAATAGGTGATCCCCTGGCCATCAATAATGAAGAGGATTTAATAAAAGAGTTGCTTAAGGATGCACGTAAAGAATGGTTAGCAGAAGGTCAGTTGTTCTATATGTATAAGCGGCTAAACAGAGGCATAGTAGGGCAAACCGGTGTCATCATTCCTGCTTCCGATAACATTTTTGTGCTCCCTCTTCCTAACGATGAGATTGTTTATGGTGGCAGATAATACCATTTGAAATTCTATTAATAGCAAATTATGAAAATATATATATTAATATTCGCAATCATCTGTCTGGTTTCTTGCAAGAAAGCAGAAGAAATGCGTTTTGATCACAGCGCAAATGTTTATTTCGACATTTATAATGGCGATAAAGACAGTATCGTGAGGACCTTTGCCTATAATCCTACACGCGCCCAGGATACGGTATGGCTTCCGGTTCGTTTATCGGGAATCAGAACAGATGCAGATCGTAAATTTAGTGCAAAGGTAGACGCCGATTCTTCTACGGCCACACCCGGAATTCATTACGAACCTTTAAAAGCCCAGTATTCAATTCTTCCGAACAGCGGAATAGGCTACATTCCCGTGGTGATTTATAACAAGGATAAGGAACTCGAAAACAGATCGGTTTCGATACTGATCAAATTAATGGGCACATCAGATCTGGGCATCGAAAACCCTTATCTGATCAGGGCAAAAGTAGTTTTTTCCTCCAAACTGGAAAAACCAAACTGGTGGGACACCTGGCCATTACCTCCTTATTCGAGGACCAAACACGAATTGTTTATTCTGGTAACCGGACAGACTTCCCTTACAACCGACGGATTGGATGCACCGAAAAACCTCTATTACATAGGTTTATTAACCACTATGCTAAACAATCCCTTTAACTGGGTTACTAAAAATCAAACAAAAGGTTATGTAATTGAAGAGGTAACCGCGGGTAATACCGATAGCTACTATTTCTACAATAAAAGTAATCCGGCCAAGAAAACGCTTTTGCGAAAAAATATGCAGAATGGTAAATATTATTTTATAGACGAAAATGGCAATGAGGTTATTTAAATATAGAAAAATGAACATTAAAAAATTAATCTTGCTAATAATGGGTGTGGTTTCTTTAGCCGCATGCCATAAAGACTTAGGCAATTATGATATTGATATGCCTGTTGAGCCTAAACTGGTTAATCTGGATTCTGTTTATACCGCGAGTGTAGGTGATAGTTTAATCATCAAACCAAAAATAGAAGGTGCCGATGCTGCGAATGTAGAACTTCAATGGAAAATCAGTGTAATGGAGGGTAACGATGTTCTTTACACCGGCCCGGCCTTAAGGATCATATTTGGTTTGCAGGCTAAAAGATATGCTGCCCGTCTTACCGTTTTCAACAAAGCGAACGGAATGAAATATTTCCATAATTTTTATGTAGACGGCGGAACCGAATTTGCCAGTGGTACAACGGTATTAAGTGTTGAAGATGGAATTACACAGTTTTCATTTGTAAAACCAGATGGTAGCGTACAGGCCCGTTTATACAGGGCCATGCAGGGGAAAGATTTACCTGCGAACCCCACGAATTTATTTCTGCTGAGGAATACATTTACGGGTGGCACCTTATTGGGTTATTGGATTATCACCAAAAATGGCGGAATCAGGCTGGAACCAAATACCATGCAGGAAGATCCAAAATATCCAAATACACTTAAAAATAACTTCTTTACGACGCCAGACAATCTTGAAGTGGGTTCACTGATCTCACATCCTCAGGGCGTGATGATGGGGATTGTGAATGGTAAATTTTACGGTGGAACAACGAGCACCTGGGATCAGGCAGCTACTTATGGAATGTTTGGTTTACCTGCTGATGGTGATTATGAACTGGCACCGTCTTTTGTGATGAGTTTTACGCAATCGGCAACTTATTTTATTGGCTTCGACAAAAACAGAAGGCAATTTGTCCGGATTAATCTTTATGGAGCGCCTGTTTATTTTGGCACCCAATACGCAGTAACCACAACAAGTGCTTTCGACCCTGTAAATGTAGGTATGGATCTTGTTCATTTGGAGCAACTCAATAATGCAGATTGTTTTGCCTATTGTAAAGGAGCAGATGGAAAGATTTATGAATTAAAGTTCAACGTGCAGTTTAACGGGCCATTTACCTTTACACCTCAACACAAACGTCTTTTTATACGCCAGGAATTAATTAATGAAAATACAAAATGGAGTGGTGCTAAAAACGGCGTAATTTATATTGCCAACGGCAATAAGGTTTACCGGTACAACCCTGTAAATGAAGAATTAAGAGAATTGGCCACGAGCTTTAATGGAAAAACAATTTCGATGCTAAAACTTTCCGATGATGAAGAAACGCTAATGGTCGGAACAGAAGAAACCGTTTCATTTCTCAATATCAGTACCGGAATGAATGGCGTATTCATTAAAAAGATCGAAGGAATACCAGGATCTCCGGTTGATATCGCCATCAGAAAATAATCCTGTTCCATGTTTAGGATGTCAAAAATCTTAAGCATGGAACTCATTTAACCCATAAAGAAACATACAAATGAAAATCATAAAATTAGCAGTATTGGCTTTGCTGTTCCCGGTTTTAACCTGGGCACAAACCTCAAATTTTAGTTTAACAGGTAAAATAGGTACGCTAGGTGCACCGGCAATGGCTTATATCGATTATATGGACAATGGCGTAAGTCATGAAGATTCTGTAGCCCTTGTTAACGGAACTTTTAAATTTTCCGGACATATTTCTGGCAATGCTTATGCCCGAATGGCACTCGATCATACCGGCGGAGGTAAAGGTAGGGCGGTGTATACCGGAGATGTGATTTACTTTTATTTTGGTAAAGAGCAGGTTAGCATCACTTCAAAAGATTCTTTAGAAAATGCTGTTTTTAGCGGCTCGAAAGTTTATCAGGAATATGATGCTTATAACAAAGCCATCGGTGGTACCATTATGGCCCTTACCAAAGCGGTTAATATTGATTTTAACAGTGGTACAGCCGAGCAGAAAAAAGATACGGCTTACATGAAAGCTGTAGATCTGCGGTACAGAAAAAATATCCAGAACAGAACAGACAAACAATTCCAATTTGCCAAAGAACACCCTGCATCTTATTTCGCTTTGGTGGCGCTCTCAGAAGCTGCCGGAAGTAAGGTAGATGTAGCCAAAGTTCAGCCACTTTTTAACGCTTTGAACAAAGCATACCGCGAAACAGATATGGGAAAAGAACTGGCCCAGCGTATTGCGGCAAGTGGCATTACTGCTGTCGGAAATGTTGCTCCGCTTTTTACGCAGAATAATGTAGTCGGTAAACCGGTCTCGCTGGCCAGTTTAAAGGGTAAGGTGGTGCTGGTTGAGTTTTGGGCAAGCTGGTGTGGCCCATGCAGGGCAGAAAATCCCAACCTGGTAAAACAATACCAGACCTACAAAGATAAGGGCTTCGAAATTATATCGGTTTCATTGGATAATGTAAAAGAACGCTGGTTAGAAGCGATTGAAAAAGACGGTTTAGACTGGATTCATGTATCTGATTTAAAAGGCTGGAACAATGAAGTGGGGCGTTTGTATGGCGTACGTGCGGTACCCGCAAGTTTTCTGGTTGATGCACAGGGCAAAATTATCGGCAATGGCTTACGTGGCGAACCTTTGAATAAGAAACTGGCTGAAATATTCAATTAACCACTGATAAAAAATAGATTCATGAAAAAGATGCTAACGGCCTGCCTGATGCTGGTTTCGCTGCTCACCTTTGGGCGTGCGAAATACCAGGAGAAGATTGCCTTAAAGGTTTTATATGTTGGGTATAATCCTGATAAACCCATGCCGAAAAATGTAGTGTATTATTCCACTACACCAAACATCCTCGAAAAAATATACAAAACCAGAATGGCGGATTTTAAAGCCTTTCTGGAACAACGTTTTACTGAAGTTAAGGTGGTTGATGTGGCTGATTATCAGGTTGAAATGTCTGATGAGGTGGATGTAACCCTCATGGACGCCGGCCCGGTTAACATACCCGCAAACTTTAGCCGGCCGATGGTTTTAATGCATGCCATGGCACCCAACGTTGGTTTGCCTTTAGGCCTGAAATTCGATTGGTATTGTCAGTGTCTGGATGATGAGGCTCTGAATATCAAAACCAGTCACCCGATTTTTAATACCCCAAATGCCGTAAAACTAACCCTGATAAAAAAACCGACACCAGGTTCTTTTTTTAACGGCCATCAAGCAGCAACAACACCAAAGCAGATGGATATGTGGCAGGTAGTAAAGCAGGGTTTTTCTTCTAAAGAGCCTTATTTAATCGGCATGGTTTCGCATGGTGAGGGATTTAACGATTCGCCTGATGCTGAATCGATTTCAGGTGGCGTTTGTCTTAAAAATGCCGAAGCAGTGGCCTTAGGTCGTCAGGGAAATTACCTGATGTGGGGTTTTGCAGGATCTCCGGATTATATGACGGATGAAGCCAAAGATGTTTTTGTAAATGCCATTTGTTACATCAAAAAGTTCGATCACCTTTCGACGATTGTTAAAAAAGTACAGATCGAAACCCGTAGCGGTATAGATGAACTGATTTACCGCTTAAGCAAAGAGCTTTATAATCAGGCTATTGCTTCGCGGCGCGAAGGTAATCTTCGCATGCTGAAAATGCAGCAGGAATTAAAAGATAAAAAAGCAAGGGGCGAAGATATTGGCCATGGCAACGAAATGTTTTTGAAAATGCCGGTAACCAACGATACCCAATCTTTTGAAGATTATGTGAAAGGTTATGCCGGTGATAGTTTATTTGCCATTTATGGTACCAACATCAGTTTATATCACAAGTATTACCGTCAAAATTATGAGTATTTCTATCCTTCTGGTGTGTATACGCTCCAATTAGACCGCGATGCACAAAAATTAGGTATTTCGAACCGTAAAGTAGCCCTTTTAGATAAATGCATCAGTTTATTGGAAGCCAATAAAGAGGTCGCCATGGCGCAACGATTGCTCGAACGTTACACCACTGAAAAGTTTAATAAAGCGGCTGATTGGAGAAACTGGCTTAACCAAAACCGAAATCATTTATTTTACACCGAATCCGGTGGTTTTAAATTCATGGTGAATACCTATGGAAAAAATGTTCCTGTTGGTCAGCAGCAAAGTTATCAATTGCCAAAAGCCATTGTAAGCGGAGAACCTACCACGGCCGATCCGGTAGCTGTTTCTGCACGATTTATTCCAGGTAATGGTGATAAAAAAGACAGCCTGCTTATCGAGGCTAAAATTTTAAAAGGCTGGCATATTTATGCTTATGTTGCTAAAGATAATCCATTTGTGGTTACCGAAACCCGACTCGAACTTCCTGAAGGTGCAGTTGCTGATCAGGAATGGAAAACAACAGCAGCAGTACCATATCCGGGTAACGATGGCATGTTTATTTTTGAAGGAAAGGCAAACTTTCGGATAATGGTCGATTATAGTAAGGCAAAAGCCGGCACTAAAATTAAATGCGGTCTGTACTATCAGGTCTGTGATGAAACCAAATGTTATCCACCAAAAGAAAAGATATTGGAGATACTTATCTAGTCTACCTATGCGCTCAGCATGGCCGGTAAAATGGCCTTGCTGTTTTTTAAACCCCTTAATTTAAAATATGAAACCTTTTTTCAGGCTTTGTCTTTTGGCTTTGCTTTGTGTAACCTGTACTTCACTGTGGGCACAATCTGCTAACAGAGCCGATTCGCTTCATAACAAGCTTTTGGCAGAAATGATAACCGTGCCTGCACCCAATTTTACCTTAAAAGACCTCGACGGAAATGTGGTATCCCTAAAGAATCTAAAAGGGAAAGTAATTGTACTCGATTTCTGGTCTACCTGGTGCGTGCCCTGCAAAAAATCTTTTCCGGCTATGCAGCTGGCCGTTAATGCCTATAAAAATGATCCTGCTGTAAAGTTTTTATTTATCCACACCTGGGAAACCACTAAAACACCACTTGAAGACGTAAAAAAGTACATCGCACAATCGGGTTTTAATTTTCAGGTGCTGATGGATCTGAAAGATGGCGCCGGGCATAATGCTGCGGTTGAAGATTATGGCGTTAGTGCCATTCCTGCCAAATTTATTATCGATCAAGCAGGGAATATTGTATTTAAACTCACCGGGTTCACCGGAACCGATGCCGATGCACTCCAGGAAATTTCTGAACGGATTACGCTGGCAAAAAATCATAAATCATCATGAATAACTATATTAAGGGAATTGCGATAACGGTAGGATTGCTACTCAGCCTTAATGCTGTGGCCCAGAAAAAACAGCTTGTCAAATTCCAGAAAACCATTGCCGAAGCGGTTAAAAAAGCGTACCCAGCGAGTGTACGGATGTGGGGTTTCGATGTGCAACAGAACCAAAGAACCAGTGCTCAGTTTAGCGGGGTAGTGGTGAGTGCCGATGGCTACATCTTAACTGCAGCACACACCATTTTACCAGGTAAAAATTATAAGGTTTTTTTTCCTGACGGGCGCGAATGTATTGCCCTGGCTTTAGGTAAAATAGAGAATAAAGATACCCCCGGCATTCCCGATGTGGGCCTGATGAAAATCACCGATAAAGGCACCTGGCCATTTGCCGAGATGGGTTATTCAGCAAGTTTGCTTAAAAATGAACCTTGTATCAGTATTTCTTATCCCGAAAGCCTAAACCAGACCCTGCCAACTTTAAGATTGGGAACTGTCGCCGAAGTGAAAAATGAATACGGTTTTATCCGCTCCACCTGCAAAATGGAACCGGGCGATTCTGGAGGTCCGCTGTTTGATTATTATGGCCGTGTTATTGGCTTGCATAGTGCCATTGATGTTTCTGAAGAAATGAACTTCGAAATTCCTGTTGACCTTTACCGCCGGTATTGGACAGCTTTGAACAGCGAAACACTTTATACGGCTTTTCCCGAAAAGGTGGATGAAGTTAAAACAGATCCGCTTTTAAGAGTCCTTCAAAAAGAAAGCAAACAAAAAGCATTACATCCTGATTTTGATATACCAGGCTTTAAAAACAGTTGCTTTTTCATTAAAAGTAGCCTAAAAGGTAAAAATCAAGAGATAATTGCCACCTTATTGAATGTTAAAATGCCGGACGGCACTAAAAAACAGTTTCTGCTGAGTAAGCATACCATGGTAGGCGAAAATGCCCGACTGGATAACAATGGATCAGCTGTTCCACTCCAATTAATGGCCAGAGATCAGGAAAACGATCTTGTTTTATTTCAGGTTGATCAGAAACTTACCGGCGGAATCGATTTGGATCTTAATTCATCTGACTCCCTTAAAATAGAAATGGGAAGGTTTTTATATACTGTTGAACCGGGTGGCAAAGTGATGCACAGTGTTTTAGGCAGTTCACTATTTAATTTACCCAAAATTAACAGCCAGCCTTATTTGGGCGCAATGGTGGTGTACAATTCCAGCCCTGTTCAGTTTTCTTTAATTAAAGCGGGTAGTCCGGCAGAAAAAGCAGGGCTAAAAGTTGGCGATGAGCTGATCAGCATGAATGGGAAGCCTATGAAAAAGGCAAGTGAATTTGCCCCTGAACTGCTAAAATATTGGGCAGATGATGAGGTGACGTTTGAATGGACAAATCCTGTCGGGAAAATGAAGAAAACTTTTAAACTGGACGGACGGGGGCAATCGGTTTCTAACCATCCAGCTGAGAAATTTGAAGGCGGTAAATCAGCGAGGAGGGATGGTTTTAATGCTGTTTTTACGCACGATGCAGCCATTAAACCCAATGCCTGCGGTTCTCCTGTTTTCGATTGGCAAGGTAATTTTTATGGGATCAATATCGCCAGGTTTAGCCGGACGACTACGGTGGTGGTTCCAAAGAAAAGCATTATCAGTTTTGTTTTAAAGACTGTTCAGTAGATTGGTTTTCGCCACGGAAACACAGCAATCACGGAAATTCTGTTTGTCGGTGTCTCACCGACCGATAAGGACTGCCTAAACCTGCTTTACAAAAACGATACATAATGCATTATTATTTGGAGCGGCTTGCTTGTGCTACTATTAAAGTTTTTTCCCGTGCTTCGCTGTATCCCTCCGCTGCGCTTCGGGGATGACGCTACGCCCAGGGCTAGTTACGCTGGTCATTGCAAAAAATCAGGGCAAAAATCTTTCTTCAGGGCATATTTGTGTTAAATGAACAGGCCTTTGTTCAATAAACCTTATTGAAGCGGCTATCCTTTTTGTGCAAGACTAATTGTTTATGTAATTCATTCACAAAAAGATAGAAGCGGAAAGAAGGGCTGCCCAAACCGAAAAGCACTGCTCCTGCTTTACAAAAAAGATGCATGATGCATTATTATTTATTTGGAGCAACTTGCCTGCGCTACTATTAAAGTTTTTTATGCTAATGGTCGGTGTCTTACCGACCAACGCGTTATTTCGGTTGGTGAGACACCAACCGATAAGAAATGCTTATTTCTTCAGCAAGGTATCAATCTCTGTATTAAATTCTTTCACAAATTCATCATAAAATTTACCGGTTGCCGGACCATTAAAACCAGTATGGATTTGTGCTACATTGCCTTGTTTATCAATAATTATCGTGGTTGGGAACGATAAAAAAGAATCGAGTGCAGGCAACGATTCAGATACCACCTGTTTATCGGCAGTGCCTGCAATAACCTGGTCGTAATCAATGCCAAAACGTTCGCGGAAACGCGTCATCACCTTTTTTGCATATTCAGGTTCTGTTGAGCGTTCGTAATGCAAAGCTATAATTTCGACACCGCGTTTCTTATTTTCTTTATACCAGGGCGCAATAAAAGTAGCTTCATCAACACAATTAGGGCACCAGCTTCCGGTGATGGTTAAAATCACCACCTTGTTTTTGTATTTCTCATCCTTTAACGAAATCTTTTTACCGTTTACATCAGGAAAGCTAAAATCAAGTGTTTTGTATCCTTTTTTCAGATAAGTAAGTTTGTAAGGATCGGGTAGGGCTGCATCTTTGTTTTTGGTTCCGGTAAAAGGCTGACTTCCCCTTGCACCTAAAATTTCGCCTGTTAACGAACCATCTGCCTGGAAAGTTCCTTTGTAATAGGCAGGAGAGGAGCCAATGAAGCTCGAAAGTTGAAATTCATTTCCTTCTACAACACCTTCCAGGTAACGCGAATCGCCGGTCACCCGTAAAAAAGTACCTGTTAGTTTGTTTCCCGTCTGTTTAAATAAACCTACTGTTTTTTCCGCTTTGCCATTGGGAGATTTAAAAACCACATCATAACTGCCGGAATAATCTGCTGTTGCAGGTTTAGCTGTCGTTTTGAAACGGTAATTTTTTCGCTCGGCAACAATCACCAAAGCTTTACCTGTATTATCCTGTTTCCTTAATGTACCGGTTAACTGGTCGCCGTCTATGGCAAAGGCGAGTTCGTTATCAAACTGGTCCAGTTTAACGAAAAGTGAATCGGATGTTTGTTTAATCAGACCACCCTCAAAACGCTCTTCGGCATTACGAAAATATAATTTCTGCTGTCCGCTTTTTTCACTGATCTCGAAGTTGAAAGGGATTTCTAATCCTTCCTTTACTTTAGCTATCCCGCGCCAGCTACCAAGGGCAACAAAAGTTTTTTGTTTTTTCTCCTGAAGTTTTTTCGCCTGGTTATTTGCTAATGTAGTATGTTCCTGTGCATAGGTAAAGGTGGTTGATATGGCCAATAGGGCTGTTAATAGGGATTTGAGTTTCATTGGGATGTGTTTAATCGACTAAATTAGTCGACAAATATAGGGATGTAATTGCCAAAGAAAAAATATTTGAATAAAAATCTATAAAAACTATAGGATAAATGGAATTAATTATACCTTTGCCCCAGTTATTTTAAAATACTTATCAAGAAAGGCGGAGGGAATGGCCCTGTGAAGCCTTAGCAACCATCTAATTTTTAGAAATGGTGCTAATTCCATCCCGGATGAATCTGGGGTAGTTAAGTCAGTTGTTTGCGTTATCCTTATAAGAATTATATGGAGCACTTCTGATTTAAGGGGTGCTTTTTTTTTGCCCTGAATGCGTTCTTGAGATTAAATTATGCATTAAATAAAATCATTCAAATGAAAAAGACAGACGAGCTGAAATCCATTGATGTAAACCCTAACGCAGGCTTCCGAATGCGTGGAGTCTGTTAAAATTGCTCCGTTTTAACAGGCTTTTTTAGACTAACCAATCCTTATTTGCTTTAAAAACAAACACGTTTTAGTCGTGGTGAAATGGTTTTGCCCAAAATTATTATCCCTTTTAACTAATTATTAACTACACAATATGTTTAAAAATTTAAAATCAATAGCGTTTATCTTGCTGCTCCTCATCGCGCAAAAGCTTTCCGCTCAGGATGCGAAGGTTACCGGAACGGTAAAGTCGGCAGATGGTGAAACACTCCCTGGTGTTTCCGTTTTAATAAAAGAAACTAAACAAGCCACGATTTCTGATGCAAAGGGCGCTTTCTCTATCAATGCACCAGATAAAGGTACCCTGTTGTTTTCTTACATCGGTTTTAAGAGCCAGGAAATACAGATCAATAAAAATGCCGGCCCGATTTCAGTCATTCTCCAGTCGAGCGATAATGCGCTGGATGAAGTAGTGGTTACGGCCCTGGGTATTTCAAGACAGAAGAAATCGCTCGGTTATGCGGTTCAGGAATTGAAAGGACAGGATTTGGCTGAAGCTAAAGAATCCAACCTGGTAAATGCACTCGCCGGAAAAATAGCCGGTGTAAGGGTAACCAATAGCCAGGGGAGTATGGGTTCATCACGGGTAGTCATCAGAGGTGAAACCTCTATTGCCGGAAATAACCAGCCTTTATTTGTGGTTGACGGAATTCCGGTAGACAATTCTCAGTTAAATTCGGCTGGGGCAAGAGATTATGCAAATACCATTTCGGATATCAATCCCGAAGATATAGAATCAATAAGTGTGTTAAAAGGACCAAATGCCGCGGCACTATATGGTTCGAGGGCTGCAGCAGGGGTTATCCTCATTAAAACCAAAACCGGTAAATCGAAAAAAGGATTGGGAATTGAGGTCAATTCAAATGCCGTTTTAGAAACGTTACTCACCCTTCCCGTTTATCAAAATGCCTTTGGTCAGGGTTCAGAAGGTCAGTTCAGTTATGTAGATGGTGCAGGTAAAGGCCTTAATGATGGAGTAGACGAAAGCTGGGGACCAAAATTGGATGGCAGATTAATTCCACAATTTTATTCGAAAGGAGTGGCGGTTCCATTTGTAGCACACCCTGATAATGTGCGCGACTTCTTTCAAACCGGATATTCATTAAACAATGGCGTATCGGTTGCAGATGCAGGTGAAAAGTACGACTATCGGATATCATACAACAACTTAAAACAGGTGGGTATTGTGCCTAACTCCGGACAGGGCAAAAATTCATTTGTGCTGAATACTACCTTAAAAATAACCCCTAAATTAAGTTTAACAGCGAACGCAAACTACAGCAGACTTAACTCTGATAACTTACCTGGAACGGGTGGTTCAAGATCAACCAGTACCATGTTGCAGTTTACCTGGTTTGGTCGTCAGGTTGATATTAACCAATTGAAAAATTATTTGGATGAAAATGGAAAAACGTTTAACTGGAACAACAGCTATTACAGCAATCCATATTGGGTAGCTTACGAGAATACCGTATCGCAAAACCGTAACCGTATTATTGGAAGTGTTGCACTGAATTATAAAATTATTGACGGACTTGATTTCAATTTCAGAACCGGAACAGATTATTACAATGATAGGCGTAAAGTGAGGATTGCTTATGGTACGAACGGCACGCCTTTTGGCTCGTACACGGAAAGTGCTTTCACCGTGAATGAGAACAATACCGATGCGACCTTAAATTTTAACAAACAGTTAAATGACGATTTTAGTCTCGAATTGCTGGGAGGAGGTAACATTCGCAGGCAATATATTGAACAGAATGATCAAAGTGCACCAAAACTGGCCATTGCAGGACTTTATACCCTTAAAAACTCCCGCGATCCATTGGTTTCATCAAATAATCTTTCAAAGCTAAAATCTTATAGTGTTTATGCATCAGGGCAGATTGGCTTCAGAAATTACCTTTTTGCCAACATCACGGCCCGTAACGATTGGTCTTCAACCTTGCCGGCACAGAACAGGTCTTATTTTTATCCGTCATTTAACGGAAGTTTTGTTGCAACCGAGGCTTTTGATATTAAAAGCGAAGCCCTTAACTACTTAAAAATACGTGGAGGCTGGTCTAAAGTAGGTAAAGATGCAGATCCGTACCGTTTAATTAATACTTATGTGTTTAGTGCGCCATTTACGGCAAATCCTCAGCTGACTACTGGTAGTATCGACCTTAATCCTAATCTTAAGCCAGAAACCACGACCTCAACAGAACTTGGTGTTGAAGCTGTTTTCTTTAATAAGCGATTGAGATTCGATTTAAGCGCATACAATACCAATAGTTACAACCAGATTTTGGCGGTAGATGTAAGTCAAAGTACCGGATTTAGTTCAAAACTGCTTAACGCGGGAAAAATTAACAACAAAGGCATAGAAGCACAGTTGGGAATTACACCGGTTAAGAAGGCTTTTACATGGGACATTGATGTAAACTTTGCTGCAAACAGAAGTAAGGTAATTGAATTGGATGCAGAAAAATTATTGACCAATTATGTTGTTGCTACCAACTCAGCGCAGGTTATTGCTACGGTAGGGCAACCTTACGGATCGTTATTTGGTACCGCATTTTTGAGAGATGGAAATGGAAACATCATTGTAAACGCTACAGGTGCGCCAACAATAAACCCAACCAAACAAGTATTAGGAAAATATACACCAGATTGGATTGGTGGCGTGTACAATACATTCAGCTATAAAGGAATAAGTTTAGGGGTATTGGTTGATGCAAGTTTTGGTGGTTCTATTTACAATGGTACTTATGCAACCGGTACTTATACAGGTGTATTGGCCTCTACATTACCAGGAAGAGCGGCAGAATATGGCGGAATCTCGTATTATTATCCGGGTAACAAAAAAGAGAATGGAACGGTGAGGGTAAACGGAACAGCTCCGGCAGGCGTAACAGTTTACGACGACGGGATTGTTTTTGATGGCGTAACAGCCGATGGCAAACGCAATGAAAAAGTATTACCTGCTCAACAATATTATAAATCGTTCAGAAATATAGATGAAGCCAATATTTTCGATGCTTCCTATGTAAAACTCCGCGAGGTTAAATTAAGTTATAACCTGCCGGCAAAATGGCTCCGCCCGTTAAGTTTACAAGGCGTTTCGGTATCACTTGTGGGTCGTAACCTTTGGATTATCCACCGCAATACAGTAGATATTGATCCGGAGGTAGCTTTTAATACTGGTAATGGTCAGGGTTTAGAAAGTCTTTCTAATCCAAGCACACGCAGTTACGGTATCAACCTGAATGTTAAATTTTAAATCTTACCATCATGAAAAATAAAAAATTATATATACTGGCCATTTTGGCAATTGCATTTTCATCTTGTAATAAAGAGCTGGATGAGGTAAATATTAATCCGAATGCACCAGAAATTCCACAGCCTGATTATTTACTGACCGGAACCACTAAAACTACAGCGGATACCTATTGGGGAGTAGCCAATAACATGAATTCGAGCCTGCTTTTTACTCAACATTGGGCTAAAGTTCAATATACAGAAGAAGATCGTTTTATCTTTTCGAACAGTAGTTTTACGGCTTTATGGTCTACAGGCTATGCACAAAGTATCGCCGGTTTTAATAAAATTATCGAATTGGGCGATGCACAGGGCAATCCAAATTATAAGGGAGTTGCATTGGTCTTAAGATCGTGGGTATTTTTGTTACTTACTGATGCTTATGGCGATATTCCATATACACAGGCTGGAAAAATCAAACAGTTTGTGACGCCGGTTTACGATAAACAAAAGGATGTTTATTATGGTATTCTTAACGATTTAAAGACAGCCCAGGCCGCTTTAGATCCAGCTTCAGGAAAGGCTGTAGGTGGAGATGTGATTTATAGTGGAAATATTGCTTTATGGAAAAAGTTTGCCAATTCTTTACGCCTTCGCATCGCTTTACGCATTGCGGATAAAGAGCCGGCTAAAGCCAAACAGGTAATTGATGAAGTACAGGCTGAAGGTGGCACTTATATTAACAGCAAATCGGAGAATGCAACACTGTTCTACAGTGATTCGCCACAGCAAAATCCAGTGGCTGCATCATTCGAAACCCGGAACGATTACCGGATTAGCAAAACCATCGTAGATAAACTTTTTGCATTAAATGATCCTAGGTTACCCGTTTATGCAAGCAAAACTGATAATGCCACGCCTCAAACCTATGTAGGTATCCCGAATGGCTCAACAAATTCAGAAGCCAGTGCAATAGGTTTAGCAAATTCTTCAAGACCAGGAACTTATTTTTTAGCACCAAAAGCACCTGCTGTGATTTTTAGTTATGCCGAATTGCTTTTTGATAGGGCCGAAGCTGCTGCAAGAGGCTTTACTACAGAAAATGCAGCTGACCTGTATAAACAAGCCATCAGGGCATCCTTTGATCAGTACAGCATAAGTGGAAGTGCGGTTGATGATTATCTAAATCAGGCTTCCGTACAATATGATGCTGGTAATTATAAAAAATCAATCGGTGAGCAAAAGTGGATCGCTTTGTTTGGTCAGGGTTTAGAAGCCTGGGCGGAAAGAAGAAGGTTAGATTATCCGCAGTTAACGGCTTCAGTAAATACCGTACTGAACGGACAAATTCCGGTACGTTTCATATATCCTGGTACGGAGCAATCATTAAACGGACAGAATTACAAAAATGCGGTAAGCAGTCAGGGTGCGGATTTATTAACCACCAAACTTTGGTTTGATGCTTTTTAGCCTTAGCATTTGATACCAACAAAAACGTCCCGATGTAAAATCGGGACGTTTTTGCTTTTTAACTACTTAAAGAAAGAGGTACCGCTGTTGTGGAGCCTCCTTATTTCTTCCAGGTATTCATCTGGTTAAATCTTCGGCAGCATGGCTTGCGCGGGTTTTCAGGTCTTCCGTATATCCTTTTGCTTTATCTACCCATTCCGGAGCTTTATCTAATAGTTCATCTACTATCGATTGTCCGGTGATCGGATCTTTCTTGGTAATATATTTTACGCCAGCATAAACTGCGGCGCCAATAATTGCTGTTTTTAAAATTCCCATGTTCTTTTCTTTTTATTAGTTAAACATTTTGAGATCGTTAAAAGTTTTAGACGATTTCTAATAGAGGTTGTTACAGGATTTTACATGCTTGTTGTTCATCGGGATACTTTTATTTCTGCAGGTTAAAAAAAGGAATTAGCGTAATTTTTTTAAGCCTGATGAGATGTTTTTTAAGCTAATCATTGTGGAGCCTACAGTAGCTCGCAACGATGATTTTTTTTGATTCTTATTGGTAAATAGCTAGGGCTACGATAAAAATTTTACAGATTATCACTATTAAATTTATATATTTCGAGCAAAATTACCTTAAACTAAATCGATTATAAACTAAATGGAGTTGCATGAATAAGGAAAAGCTGTTCAATGAAATCAAGGATTTGAGCATCATAAATTCTTTATCGAAACACGAACAACTTGTACAGGGAATCATCAATGGCCTAAACCATAAACTGATTGCCAAGGGAGATATTCTGCCTTCGGTTAACGAAATGATGAGGGAAACAGGTTTTGCCAAAGAAACAATTGGCAAAGCATATAAAGAACTGATCAGCAGGGGGATTTTAGAATCGAAAAACAGAAGAGGGTATTTTGTGGCGACCGATGATACTGAACAACACCTTAAAGTTTGTTTATTAATTTATGCATTCGATACTTTTCAGGAAACTTTTTACCAGAACTTCCGCGACCATTTAGGCGAAAATATTCAGGTTGATGTGTACTTCCATCACAATAATTTAAGTGTTTTCGAATCGATCATCAACAGCAATAAAGGCCAGTATGGTTTGTATGTTATTGCACCGATAGAAAGTAACGAAGCCAAAGAAATATTAGAACAGTTACCAAAAGAAAAACTACTCATTGTAGACCGGTATGTAGCCTTAAAAGGTGAATATTCGTACATTGTTCAGGAGTTTGAGAAAGCTTCATACAATGCTTTTCTGGAATTGGCACCCCGGATAAAAGAATTTTCAGAGTTTGTTTTCTTTTTTAAACCATCATCTGCAGAGCCTAACGAAGTGCTGGTTTCCTTTAAACGTTTCGTAAAAGCGTTTAAGATTAATGGCGTAATTAAAAACAGTTATGAATCTGGCAGTATTGCGCCTGGCAAAGTATATTTTACCATCCACAACCTCGAGCTTTGGGAAATGTTAAAAGATGCTAAGGTAAAAGGTTTAAAGGTGGGCAAAGATTTAGGTATTCTTTCGCATAATGATGATAATGTTAAAGAGATCATATTTGACGGAATCACTACATTTTCAATCGATTTTGCGCATATGGGCCGTTTGGCTGCAGAATTTGTACTCAGCTTAAAACCCATTAAACACATCATGGAAAATAAACTGATCAGAAGGAATTCACTTTAGCGCAAACTTCATTATTTTCAAATTCAGCTCGTTCATGCTTCTTGCTGGTGTAATTTCTTATCAAAATTTAGAGGCAGTATAAATTTACATCAAGAGCTATTCTTTTATTTGAAAACGAAGGTGCTGTAATTCTTGGCCAATACAGTCCTGCCATCCAATTAGCTCCGATAGAAGAAATCGGAGGCTGATGTTCCTGTCAGGTTTATAATCGAGTGGTTTGTTCCTGATATACCGCTGCGGTGCCTTTTTCAAGGCCCCCGGTTTATTCCTTTAATCCTGTTCATTATTCTTAAACGATTTATCTCTAGAAAGTTGGAATATTAAATTTTTTGTTTATAATTGTATTCGAAAATAGTAGGATAGGATAGGATAGGATAAAATGACTATTTGCTTGCGTTCCAGCGCTTAGTTTCCCTTTATAAAAATGTGAAACAAGTAAATGAGCAGATTTTACCCCAATCCCGATTACATTTTCATTAACCAAATAACCAAAACGATATGAGAAATTTTACAAATTACTTTAATGGAAAGCAATTTCCGTCTTTTATGATCGCTACATGGCGACCAGCAGATTTACAACATCTTAAAGGGCATTAACCTGCCGTCTATCTACATCTATCTTAAATAGTTTTAATTCACTCATTAAAAGCTAATTAGCAAATGAAGCAATTATTTTTGTTTTGTGGGCACTTATCGGTGTCCAACAGGTTAAGAAATGCAATGGTATTGACGGGTTCGGTTCTTGTATTTTTCCTGATTTTTATGCCCGCTGAAGGTTTTTCTCAAACGGGAAAGAAAACCATTACGGGTAAGGTTACAGATACACTTGGGGTAGGGCTGCCCGGGGTAACGGTAGCTGTTGTTAATAAGGTTAATGTGGGTACACAGACCGATAATAACGGAAAGTTTGTACTTGATGTAACACCTGGAGAAATACTTCGGTTTTCTTATGTGGGATACAGGGAGCAAAGGGCCACAGTTGGTGCAGCGAATGTGCTGAACATTAAATTAACTGAAGAAAATATGTTATCTGAAGAGGTCGTAATTACCGCTTTAGGGCAGAAACAACGTAAAGAAGCATTGGTTGGTTCGGTAACAACGGTAAAAGTTGGCAACCTTAAAATACCATCAAGTAATCTTACCAATGCGCTTTCAGGCCAGATAGCAGGTGTAATCGGGTACCAGCGTAGCGGACAGCCCGGGCAGGATAACTCGCAGTTTTTTATTCGTGGGGTAACTACTTTTGGTTATAAACAAGATCCGCTTATTTTAATTGATAACGTAGAACTGAGTGCTTCAGATTTAGCGCGTTTACAAGTTGACGATATTGAAAGCTTTTCTATCTTGAAAGATGCAAGTGCTACGGCATTGTATGGTGCAAGAGGTGCAAATGGTGTTATTTTAGTGAGCACCAAATCGGGTAAAGAAGGCAAAGCCAAAATAAGCTTCCGGTTAGAAAATTCTGCTTCTCAATCGGTAAAGAGCCTGCAGCTTGCTGATCCGATTACTTACATGAAACTTTTTAACGAAGCATCAATTGGCAGAGGCATGGACCCCATGTTTACACCTAACCAGATTATTAATACACAGGCTACAATAAATAAAAGTCCTGGTTATAATGAATACGTTTATCCAGCCGTAGATTGGTTAGACATGTTATTTAAAAAACGGACCAGTACACAACGGGCCAATATTGGCATTAGTGGCGGTGGTGGCGTGGCCCGCTATTATATTGCAGGTTCTTACAATTTAGATAATGGTATACTTAAAGAGGATGAGCGGAATAACAATGATAATAATGTGAAATTCCGCAATTATCAATTACGCTCTAATATTAATATCGATTTAAGTAAAACCACCGAAATGGTAGTCCGCCTGTCGGGTAATTTTAGCGAATATAATGGGCCGCTGGCAACAGATGGGGGTTTTTCGACCGATTTATATAATATCGCTGTACATACCAGTCCGGTTTCCTTTCCGGCATTTTATCCGGCTGATGCCGCCAACCAAAATGCGCAACATATTCTTTTTGGAAATAGAGGTGGAGCAGGTGTAAACAGTATTTTGGATAACAACCCTTACGCTGCGATGTTACGCGGACATAAAAACTCTTCTGAATCGCGCATGTCGGCACAGTTTGAAGTCAATCAGAAGTTAGATTTCTTTACCGAAGGCCTTTCCTTTAAATCTATTTTTAGTACCAACAGGTATTCGTATTTCGATTCGCAAAGGGCATACTCTCCATTTTATTATAATATTGGTTCTTACGATAAGCAAAGTAATACCTATGTTTTAAACTGGCTTAATTCATCGGTAACCGGCGGTGCACCCAACATTGCACAAGAATACCTATCTTATAATCCAGGTAATACCAATATCAATACTTTTTTATATGCACAGGCATCATTAAATTATGATAAATCTTTCGGTAATCATAATGTTAGTGGAACCTTAATTGGTACGGCACAACAAACCGTTTACAGTAACGCCAGTTCCCTGCAGAATTCGCTTCCTTACCGGAATTTGGGTTTAGCCGGACGCTTAACCTATTCTTATAAAAGCCGGTATTTTTTAGAATCTAATTTTGGTTATAATGGGTCTGAACGGTTTTCAGAAGACCATCGTTTTGGTTTCTTTCCAACTATTGGTGCCGGATGGGTGCTCTCTAACGAGAAATTTTGGACCGGTGGAATTGCCAACGTGGTTAACCGCTTAAAATTAAGAGGTAGTTATGGTATTGTGGGTAACGATGCCATTGGTGCACAACGTTTCTTCTATATCTCAGAAGTGAATTTAAACGGCGGCGGAAATTATGCCCAATTTGGGTTTAATGGCGCTTCTAACCGCAGTGGGGTATTCATCAATAATTACGAAAATAAAGATGTTACCTGGGAAACATCACAACAAACCAATTTGGCCTTAGAAGCTACGCTTTTCAAAAACTTAAATTTAATTGCCGAAGTATATAATAATTATCGCTACGATATCTATATGGGTCGTGCCAACCTGCCTAGCACGTTGGGTTTAGAAGCCAGTGTAGGCGCCAATGTGGGTGAGGCCAGATCGAGAGGGATCGATTTATCGTTAGATTATAAGTTTAATGTGAATGCATTTTCTTTCGCCGTACGCTCTAATTTAACTTTCGCCAAAAACAAATACATTAATTACGAAGAACCGCAATGGGCAGAGTCTTACCGCTATACCACCGGACAGCCCATTAGCAGAAACTTTGGTTACATAGCCGAACGCCTGTTTGTTGATGATAAAGAAGTACAAAACTCGCCAACACAGATTTTCTCTGCAAATGGTAAAGCACCACGGGCCGGCGATATTAAGTACCGCGATTTAAATAACGATGGTAGAATTGATGATGCTGATAAAGCTTATATTGGTTTCCCTCAATCTCCTGAAGTGGTATATGGTTTTGGTTTCAGTTCATCATACAAAGGTTTCGATCTTTCTGCCTTTTTTACCGGACAGGATAGGATGACTTTCTTTATCGACCCAACCCGGGTAAGTCCTTTTGTGCCGAGCAATCAGCAATATATTCTAGGTAATACTCAATTATTGAAAGATTTTGCAGATAATCACTGGTCGCCGGAAAACCAGAATTTATATGCGCTTTATCCAAGGCTTGCTGTTAATGCTGCCGATTTAGAAAATAATGCACAAACGAGCACCTGGTGGATGAGAAATGGCCGCTTAATGCGCTTGAAATCTGTAGAATTTGGATATACCCTGCCTCAGCGCATTTCTACTAAAATAAAGCTGAATTCCTGCCGGATTTATTTCAACGGGCTAAATCTGCTTACCTGGAGTCCCTTTAAAATGTGGGATCCGGAGCAAGGTGGAAACGGTTTTGCCTATCCAATACAAAAGGTATTCAATGTTGGTCTTAACGTAACTTTATAATGAAAACGATAAAAAAATATTTCACATACAGTTGCATCGTTCTAGTGCTTTGCAGCATGGTATCCTGTAAAAAGTATCTGGATGTAACGCCTGATGATATTGGTACGCTTGATTATGCCTTCAGAAACAGAAATGAAGCCGAAAACTACCTGTATTCGTGTTATGCCTATCTGCAACGGATGAACGATGTGGCTTCAAATCCAAGTTTTACCACTTCATCAGAACTGATTTACTCGAATACACTTGATAATTTTCAAGGTTTTAACCGAACAGGCTTTAATTTATTGAGAGGAACACAAACGGCTGCAAAACCAGGACTAAACACCTGGGATGGAGAAGAAGGAAGTTATAGCCTCTGGCGCTCCATCAGGATCTGTAACATTATGCTCGAGAATATCGATAAGCCTATTGATTTAGGTGCTGCGGAAAAGAAACGCTGGACAGCAGAAACTAAATTTTTAAAGGCCTACTATCATTATGTGTTATTTAAAATGTATGGTCCAATACCACTGATTAAAAATAATTTAGCCATAAACAGTACCACTGATGAGGTAAGGATTAAAAGAGCTCCGGTAAATGAAACGGTAGATTATATCATTTCACTATTAGATGAGGCTATTCCTGATCTACCTGCAGTGATTACAAGTCAGGCAACTGAGTTGGGCAGGGTAACCAGTGTAATTGCACTTTCGGTAAAGGCTGATGTATTAACTACAGCGGCAAGTCCGCTTTTTAACGGCAATCCTGATTATGTGAGTTTTAAAGATAAAGATGGTGTTAGCCTTTTCCCTGCAGCTTACGATGCGCAGAAATGGAAGAAAGCGGCTGATGCGGCGAAAGTTGCCATTACTGCTGCCGAAGCACAAGGAATTAAATTGTATACCTTCAATTCGCCATCAACAGTGGGCAAATTATCCGATTCGTTAAAAAGAGAATTAGATGTACAGAATGCTGTAGCAGAAAGGTGGGAGTTGAATCCGGAAATCATTTGGGCATCAAACCCGGAATTTAATTACCAAGGATTTGCAACGCCAAGACTCACGGCAAAATCTGCGGTCAATAATTTTTCCAATCCTTCTACTTTTTCGGCTCCAATAAGTACCCAAGAACTTTTTTATACAGTTAACGGGGTGCCGATTACGGAAGATAAAACCTGGGATTATGCCGGCAGGAATACCATTAAAGCTGGCGACAATGCCAGCAGATATTACATTCAGCAGGGTTACGAAACGATAAAAGGCCATTTCGCCCGCGAAACCCGTTTTTACGCAGATATTGCTTTTGACGGAGGTATCTGGTTTGGAAATGGAAGAAATAATCAGGACGACCCGGCTAATCCTTTGTATTATGTATCAGCAAGAGGTAGCGGATTTGCGGCACCAAGTGATAACATCAGGTTAAATATTACGGGTTATTGGCCTAAAAAACTGGTTAGTTATGCATCTGTTTATGATGATGGTTTTCAACCTTCAGCCTTCCGTTTGCCTTTGATCAGATTGGCAGGTTTATATTTACTATATGCAGAAGCATTAAACGAGGTGAATGGGCCTACTGCAGAAGTGTTTACCTATGTAGATAAAGTGAGGCAAAGAGCTGGTTTACAAGGAGTACAAGCCTCGTGGACAAACTTTTCCAAAAATCCGAATAAATTTAATACCAAAGAAGGGTTGCGACAGATTATCCACCAGGAAAGAAGAATTGAGCTTTGTTTTGAAGGTCAGAGCGGCTGGGATTTAAGAAGATGGAAAGAACTTCAGGCGGTTTTAAATAATCCGATCCAAGGCTGGAGTATAAACAATGCAGAAGCAGTGAATTACTATCGTCCAACTACACAGTTTATCCCGGTATTTGGTTTAAAAGATTATTTATGGCCAATAAAAAGCTACGATCTGGTGGTAAATCCAAACTTAGTTCAAAATCCTTATTGGTAGTTTAAAATATTTAAAGAAATGAAACCATGATGTCTGGTTTAAGGAATAATTTTTTATTTACCTGCATCATCGCTTCATCACCATTGAAAATAAATTCAAAATGATGAAAAATATTAAAAATAGTATTTACCTAATCTTTATCGTTTCTGTTTTGGTGAGCATAGCTGCCTGCAAAAAAATGGAAACCTATAACGATCCGGCTTCTTCAGATATGACCAAGCCTGGGGTGGTAACCAATATTAAAGTTGATAATTTTAATGGCGGCGCATACATTACCTATTCTTTGCCAAACTCGAAAAATCTTTTGTATGTGCTGGCGCAGTACAAAATAAACGGTGTAACGACTAGAGAAACGAAATCGAGTTATTATTCCGATTCTATTATGGTAGATGGCTTTGCGAAAAAACAGGGTTATGATGTTACGTTGTATGCGGTAAGCAGGGCAGAGGTTAAGTCAGATCCCGTTATCGTAAAGGTAAATCCCGATACGCCACCATACCTGCTTTTAAAGCCAACGATTAATGCCGAGGCTGATTTTGGAGGCATAAAAATTACGGGAACTAATCCTTTAAAAAACAATTTGGGTATAATTCTTTTAAATGTTGCCGATAACAATACTTCGGATGTAATTGATCAGCATTATGGCAAAACCGAAATTTTCGATTATTCGGTTAGGGGTTATGCACCGGTTGCGAAGAAGATTGGGTATTACGTAACGGATAATTTTGGAAATATTTCTGATACCACCTATAAAACAGTTACCCCATTTTTTGAAACCTTGTTGGATAGAGGGAAGTTTTTTCAATACAGGTTGCCATCTGATGGCGTAATTGCCTATGGCTGGGATCTTCCTTATTTGTGGGATGGCAAAACAGACGGTAACTCGAACGGATGGCACACGGCACCAGGTGGTGCAATGCCTGCAATAGCAACATTTGGTTTAGGTATCAGCGCAAAATTAAGTCGCTTTATTTTATGGGAAAGACCAGATGGTGGCGACAAATTTGCTTATGGGCATGGAAATCCAAAAGTATTCTCCATTTGGGGCTCTGATGTAGCTGTTCCACGCGATGCGCAACTGCCTTTGTCTGCACCGGTAGGTACGGTTATAGGCGATTGGATAAACATGGGGAATTATAATTATCCAAATCCACCTTCGGGCCAGGCACCCGTAGCACACACCACTGCAGATAACGATTTTGTAAAAGCTGGTGTAAGTTTCAACTTTCCGCTAACAAACCCTAAAGTTCGCTATATCCGTTTATCGGTAAGCACCACATGGTCTAACGGTACATTTGCACACGCCATGGAAATGGCCTTTTACGGCGACCCAAGATAATTAATATAAGAAGATAAATTTTCGAACATGAAAAGTATATATAAAATTAGCGGTTTGCTATTGCTGTTGGTTACAGTGATACTTAGCTGTACCAAAGATGATCTTGCTTTTAAAGATTTTTTAAAAGACGGTGAAATTATTTACCCTGGCCGTGTGGCCAACATTGTAACCAAACCTGGTAATTTAAGAACTGCTTTATGGTGGAATCCCAGCCCTGATCCAAGTGTAAGTAAATATGTGGTTTATTGGAATAACAACGCCGATTCGGTTGTCGTTACGGCGAGCAGTCATAATCCAACAGATACGATAAAGGTGATTATTCCGAATTTGAGCGAATATACCTACACGTTTACCATCTATTCGTACGATGCCCAGGGGCATAAATCTATTCCGATAGAGGCTAGAAATGTACGGGTTTTTGGCCCGCTATATCAATCTGGATTATTGAACAGGCCATACAATGCTATCACACCATATGTGATAAACAGCAATGGTTCTGTTCAGCTAAATTTTAAAACACCTGATACCATCAACGTCAATACGATAATCAGATATACCAATACAGCAGGTACAAGTGTAGATAAAACGCTTTTACCCGCCGATACCGCTATTACACTTACTGATTATAAAGCCGGAACCGATATTACCTATAAATCATCTTATATTC
This sequence comes from Pedobacter folensis, assembly GCF_056490665.1. NCBI lineage: Bacteria > Pseudomonadati > Bacteroidota > Sphingobacteriia > Sphingobacteriales > Sphingobacteriaceae > Pedobacter > Pedobacter folensis. The sequence goes on along the minus strand of NZ_JBWJIF010000001.1, from coordinate 1,139,458 downwards.
CGGGTAAAGGATCGCTGGATGTATTTTCGGTAAGCGATTTTTCTACTTTCCCCAAGATTTTTACTTATGTACTTTGCGATCGTTCACTTTTTAGTGAAGTTCGTTTGCCAGGTGATGCGCCAACTTACGAATCGGGTACCAGCATCAGTAAACTTTGGGATGGAAGCGTTGGACCGCAAGGCTATCCGAACATTTTTCACAGTGCCGGCAATAGTGGTATGCCACATGTAATAACTTTCGATTTAGGTAAAGTATATACCAATTTATCGCGTATAGAAGAAACCGGAAGGGATTGTTGTAATAATCCTGATCGCTTTGAAGTTTGGGGGATAGCTGATTTAACCAATGCCACAACTACCTTATCAGCAAGCAATAATGGCTGGCCAGCTGAAGCCACCAGTAAGGGCTGGACGCTTTTAAAAGATGTAACCAGAACTGATGATGGTAAAAACGCAATTACGGCGGAACTTGACAATGCAGGAAAACCAATTCGTTATATTCGCATCAGGATTAAACATGTAACCACTGGTGATGGAAATTATAGCAATATGAGCGAAATCAGGTTCTGGAATAAACAGTAATCTTTTATATAATTGAATTTGATTAATAATTTAATTCCGTCATCTCGACTGGAGCGCAGTGGAATGGAGAGATCTATCTAGAAAGATTTCTCGACTTCGTTGCACTCCGTTCGAAATGACGATCCCGACGGCAGGATCAAATTCATATCGTACAACAACACACAAATAAAATGTATAAAAAGCAACTTATTTTTATTACACTATGCTCGTTTTTTATCGGTAAAAATGCCGCTGCCCAACAGCAACCTTTAACATTATGGTACGATAAACCGGCCAAAATCTGGGAAGAAACCCTTCCTTTAGGTAATGGTAAACTCGGCATGACACCAGATGGCGGAATTACCAGGGAGCATATTGTATTGAACGATATTACCTTGTGGAGCGGCGGAAAACAAGATGCCAACAATTACGAAGCCTACAAAAGTTTGCCCAAAATCAGGCAGCTGATATTGGAAGGCAAGAATGATGAGGCCCAGGAATTGGTTAACCGCGATTTTGTTTGCAAAGGGCAGGGATCGGGTGGCGCAAACTGGGGTAAATACCAAACCCTTGGAAACCTTCAGCTCGATTTTGATTACCCAGGTGTAAAAAACCTAAGTCCACAGACCTATAAAAGATCTTTATCCTTAGATAAAGCCGTTGCAGTGGCCGAATTTACGCTCGATGGCGTAAAATACAAAAGAGAATATTTCTGCAGTTTTGATGATGATGTAAACGTAATCAGGATCACGGCAGATCAGCCTAAAAAATTGAACTGCAATATTTCCATCAGCAGGCCAGAAAAAGCAACACTGGCTAGCGAAGGTAATGAACTGCTGATGTTTGGTCAACTCGATAACGGCACTGATGGTAAGGGGATGAAATACCTGAGCCGCGTAAGCACTCAACTGAAAGATGGTACAGTAACAAATGAAGGAAATATCATCAAAGTAAAAAATGCAACTGAGCTTATTATTTATGTTGCGGCAGAAACCGATTTTAAACATGCCGATTTTGAAGCGAGGGTAAAACAAGTTTTACAAAACGCTAAAAAGAAGGCCTACAGCTTGGAACTGGCCAATCATACCTCAAAATTTGGTAAACTTTTCAACAGGTTGAAAATCAATTTAGGAGAGGGCGAAGCAGCCAAACTGCCAACAGATGTAAGGTTAGAGCGCTTCTATAAAGATTACAAAAATGATGTTTCGTTAAGCGCTTTGTTCTTCCAGTTTGGTCGCTATTTAAGCATCAGCAGTACAAGGCTAGGGCTTTTACCACCAAACCTTCAGGGCTTATGGGCAAACCAGATTAATACCCCATGGAATGGCGATTACCACTTAGATGTAAACGTACAGATGAACCATTGGGCTATTGAGCCCGCCAACCTTTCGGAGTTAAACCTTCCACTGGCTGAATTGGTAAGAAATTTAACCGGACCAGGGGCAAAAACAGCAAAAGCCTATTACAATGCTGATGGATGGATAGCCCACGTGATTACGAATGTATGGGGATTTACAGAGCCTGGCGAAAGTGCTTCTTGGGGCGCATCAAATGCAGGTTCGGGCTGGTTATGCAGCAATTTATGGGATCATTTTGCCTATAGCCGCGATTTAAAATACCTGAAAAGTATTTATCCGATTTTGAAAGGATCAGCGGCATTTTATCAAAGCGCCTTAGTGAAAGATCCAAAAACGGGTTGGTTGGTTACTTCACCTTCGGTATCGCCGGAGAATACCTTCTACCTTCCGAACGGAAAAACTGCGAGTATTTCGATGGGGCCAACAATCGATAACCAGATTGTGAGAGAACTTTTTAACCACGTAATTACAGCCGCTAAACTGCTTAAAACTGATGCAGCCTTTAGTGCATCATTACAGGAAAAATTAAAATCTATTCCACCAGTAGGTGTAATCAGTAAAGACGGACGCATACAGGAATGGCTGGAAGATTATAAAGAAACCGATCCTCAGCACCGTCATATCTCACATTTATACGGGGTTTACCCTGCTGGATTAATTACCCCAACAGCTACGCCCGCACTTGCGGAGGCGGCAAAGAAAACGCTTGAAGTAAGGGGAGATGACGGGCCAAGTTGGTCAATTGCTTATAAACAGTTATTTTGGGCAAGACTACAGGATGGAAACCGGGCTTTTAAACTGTTTAGAGAGATTTTAAAACCTACTTTACGAACGGATATTAATTACGGCGCTGGTGGAGGTGTTTATCCAAATATGTTATCGGCCGGGCCACCATTTCAGATTGATGGTAATTTTGGCGCATCGGCAGCTATTGCAGAAATGCTAATCCAAAGCCATGATGGTTTTATCGAACTGTTACCTGCTATTCCTGATGCCTGGAAAGGTTTTGGTGAAATTAAAGGATTAAAAGCCAGAGGTAATTTTACAGTTGACATAAATTGGAAAGATGGTAAAATTACCCATTACAGCATCGCTTCGGCCACCCCACAAAAGGTAAAGCTAAAAATGAATGGAAAATTAACCGAGATAATGTCGACCAAAATTAAATAAACACATGGTTTTTAAATTTTTATTCAGGCATAAGTTATTCTTGATTTTATTCATCCTATTGTTTTCAATGCGGTCTGCATCTGCCGTTATAATCAATTATGGTAAAGCTGGAAAAATAGACTATAACCTTAAAACCGGCACTTTCCAGGTTTTAAATGGCACTACGCAACTGTTATCAAATGGTTTTTCTCAGGCAGGGTATCAGAAAAAGATACTCAGTTCAACAGATTACCGGCAAATTAGCTACACCAAAATGGCTATCAAAGATGGTTTTGGAAATGGATTTAAACATGTTTTCCTGTTGAAACAAGCTGGTTTGCCTAATATGCAGCAGGTTTTTTATACCTATTCAGGTCTGGATTATTTTATGATTGGCCTTACTTTACAAGGCGTTAATTTATCCATCAACCACATGGTGCCTTTAAGCGGAAATTTAACCGACCGGGAGGTTTCAGACATACCCACCAGTTTATTCGTGCCGTTTGATAACGATACCTTTATTTCTTACCATGCTGTTCCACTGAAGGCCAATACCAGCAATCCGAGTGCAGAGGTTACCGCTTTATACCACGATCAATCCAGAAATGGTTTTATCATCGGATCTATAGAACACAGCAACTGGAAAACAGGCATCATTACCGCCGCAGATAGCGACAAAAAAATAGCTATACAGGCCATTTGTGGTTATACCGAAGAAAACATCACCCGGGATAAAATTGAACATGGTTATTTAAAAGGCAATTCGATCAGTTCTGCGAAGGTATTTTTTGGTGCTTTTGCCGATTGGCGTTCGGGCATGGAAAACTATGCAAAGGCTAACCGCATAGCAGAACCGCCTCTTGTTTTTAAAAGGAAAGCCGGAACTCCTGTAGGCTGGAACAGTTGGGGGGTAATGCAAGAGAAAATAACACTCGAAAAGGCCAATCAGGTAGTCGATTTTTTTGCTGATAGCCTAAAAACCTTCAGAAGTGGTGGTGTGGCTTATATCGACCTCGATTCTTATTGGGATAACCTGTTAAAAGGAGGCTTAACAGGCGACTACTCCAAATTAAAAGCCTTTGCTGATTATGCAAAATCGAAAGGATTAAAACCCGGAATTTATTGGGCACCTTTTGTTGACTGGGGATTTGCCGGAGGCGGCAACCGCAAGGCAGAAGGCAGCAATTATACATTTGGCGAAATGTGGACCAAGGTTGGCTCAGGTTACCACGATATAGATGGTGCAAGGGCCTTAGATCCAACACATCCGGGTACTCAGCAACGCATGGCTGCCGTTATCAAAAAGTTTAAGGAATGTGGTTTTGAAATGATTAAAATCGACTTTTTAGGTCACGCAGCAATAGAATCCGATCATTTTTACGATTCCAGAATTACCACCGGAATGCAGGCTTATAAAGCAGGCATGGAATTTTTATTAAAACAATTGGATCATAAAATGCTCGTTTATGCAGCCATATCGCCAAGTTTAGCTTCCGCACGATATATACATATGCGCAGAATAGCCTGCGATGCTTTTAAATCGATAAAAGATACAGAGTATACTTTAAACGGCCTGAGCAACGGCTGGTGGCAAACCTATCTCTACGATTATATCGATGCCGACCATGTGGTATTCTCTGATCAATCTGATGGGGAAAATACGGCTAGATTTCTATCCGCAATCGTTACAGGGACTTGCATCAATGGCGATGATTTTTCCAAACAAGGAAAATGGAGCAGTACCGCTCAGCGTTTATTGAACAATACCGAAATTCTTCAGGTGTTACAGGATGGAAAAGCTTTTGTTCCGGTAGAAGGGAACAGGGCTAAACTGGCCTCACAGCTTTTTGTAAAACAGGTTGGAAATGTAAAATACCTGGCCATATTTAATTATAACGATGAAACAAAACCTTTTAAGTTAGATTTTTCGAGGATTGGTTTAAATAAAGATGAGGTGTACAGTGCCCAAAATTTACTCACACAGAAAACAGAAGATTTAAAAAACAACCAGGCCCTGAATTTAGCCGGAAAAGATGCCACTATGATTAAAATAACACTTAAAAAATAAACTTATATCAACTACTACCGATAAACATTACCCGATTAACATTGAAAACACAAATGAACAAATCAGATCTAATTGCAGGTTACATGAAACATGGGGCATTAGCCCTTGCCGTTTCACTTTTTACCATCGGCAATATTAAAGCCCAAAGTATCATCCCCATCGAAACCGCGCATCATGCTTTGGTGCTACAGGCCAATGCCAAAAAAGATGTAAACACCATATTTTTTGGAAAAAAACTGGCTAACAAAGAAGAATATGCCCAGGTTACCGCACAATATAAACAGACTGAAGATTATACCGGACAGCTCAATTCGGTGTATACGCCTTCAGGATCAAGAAACCTGGTCGAACCCGCCATTAGCGTTACCCATGCCGATGGTAATAACTCGCTTGATCTGAAATACGTTGATCATACGGTTACTGCTATTGATGATAATGTAAGTTTAATAAAGATCAGATTAAAAGATCCCGTTTATAATTTTGAGGTAAGCCTGTTCTATAAATCTTTTTACAAACAGGATGTGATAGAACAATGGACAGAGATTAAACATAGCGAAAAGGGAACTGTGGTGCTGCATAAATATGCCTCAGCCAATCTGCATTTAAAATCACCGCGTTTTTGGCTAAACCAGTATCATGGCGATTGGGCTAAAGAAATGCAACCTGAACAAAGTGAAATCACCCATGGTATTAAAACATTAGATAGCAAATTGGGTACGAGGGCAAATTTATTTCAACCTTCGGTTTTTATGATTTCGTTAGATAAACCAGCAGAAGAAAATGAAGGCAGTGTTTTGTATGGGGCGATGGAATGGAGCGGTAATTTCAAGATCGATCTTGAACTGGATTACCAGGATAACCTCCGCATTATTGCCGGAATGAACAATTATGCCTCTCCTTATAGTTTAAAAGCTGGTGAAGTTTTTACAACCCCTGCTTTTTTATATACTTTTTCTGATCAGGGAAAAGGCGATGCCAGCAGAAAATTGCAAGATTGGGCACGTAACTATAAAATATTAGATGGAAAAGGCAGCAGGTTAACCCTTTTAAATAACTGGGAGGCCACCTATTTCGATTTTAATGAGCAAAAGCTGGCCGATTTATTAAAAGATACCAAAAAACTAGGTGTCGATTTCTTTTTGCTTGATGATGGTTGGTTCGGAAACAAATATCCGCGTAACGATGATCATGCCGGACTTGGCGATTGGCAGGAGAATAAGAAGAAATTGCCAAACGGAATAGCTTCTTTGGTAAAAGAGGCCGATAACGTAGGAACCAGATTCGGAATATGGATAGAACCGGAAATGGTTAACCCTAAAAGTGAACTTTATGAAAAACATCCTGACTGGGTGGTGAAACAGCCTAACAGACCTGAATACTATTTCAGGAACCAATTAGAACTCGACTTGAGCAATCCAAAAGTACAGGATTTTGTTTTTGGTGTGGTGGATGGCCTGTTTAATAAAAATCCGAAACTGGCTTATATTAAATGGGATTGTAATGCGGTCATTTACAACGCATACACCGCGCACTTAAAAAATCAATCTCATTTTTACATCGATTATGTAAGGGGATTGTATAGTGTATTGCAAAGAATTCGTGCAAAATACCCAACGGTACCCATGATGTTATGTTCTGGTGGAGGCGGCAGGGTAGATTATGCTGCCTTACAGTATTTTACAGAGTTTTGGCCGAGCGATAATACCGACCCATTAGAGCGCATATTTATGCAATGGGAGTACTCTTATTTTTATCCGGCCATCAGCAGTGCTAACCATGTAACCGACTGGGGAAAACAACCTATTAAATTCCGTACTGATGTAGCCATGATGGGCAAATTGGGTTTTGATATCGTGGTAAGCAAACTGCCTGAAAAGGAACTTCAATTCTGCCAGGAGGCCATTAAAAACTATAATGATGTAAAACAAACGATCTGGCAAGGCGAACAATACCGGTTAGCCAATCCCCGTAGCGGCAACATTGCATCGATGTTATATGTAAATGCAGAAAAAACTGAAGCTGTTATTTTTAATTACCTGGTGAACTACCGGTATGGCGAAAACAGTAAATATCCGATTAAACTGAATGGTTTAGATGCAGCGAAGAAATACCAGATTAAAGAAATCAACCTTTATCCAGGTACAAAATCATCGATAGATGCTACTAAAACCTATACGGGTGATTTCTTAATGAAAGTGGGTTTTAACCCCAATCTTAATACCACAAGGACCAGTGTGGTGCTAAAATTAGAAGAGGTGAAGTAATATGGTATTCGTCATTTCGACTGAAGTGTAGCGAAATGGAGAAATCTAATTAATGGTTTCTCCATTTTTTTTGCACAGCCCCCGGTAGAGCGATCGTCATTGCGAGGAGGAACGACGAAGCAATCTTTCCAGCTAGCCATCCTTGCTAGAAAGATTGCTTCCCCGAAAGGTCGGGACAAGCTGTTGGCTGAAAAAGCCTTCGCGCAATGACGGAATATGATTTTCGGGTATGTGTCTCACATAGCACCTTTGTCAAATCACGTCAGTCAAATACGTAAAATTTACCCTGTAGATCCTTCAACTCCGCTCAGGATGACAAATGAGGGCTATATACAACTCATTGATTGACCGACTTTGGACTACTGACTTCCGACTAAGGACTCTTTACCAAACTAATCCTCTTCTTCACTTCCATTCATAAAAGCACGCGGGCTTTTTCCAAACTGTTTTTTAAACTCCCTGCTAAAATATTTTGGATCGTTAAAGCCAACCTGATAGGCTACTTCATAAATGGTAAATCTATTTTGTTTAAACAGTTCCATCGCTTTCTTTAAACGTATCGATTTAACAAAATCATTTACGGAAAGGTTGGTGAGGTTTCTGATTTTTTTATACAAAACAGGCCTGCTCATCCCAACCATCGAAGCCAGTTCAGATACCCCAAAATCTTCATCAGTAATGTGTTCGTCAATGTATTTTAACAGTTTTAACATAAAAGCTTCGTCAATAGCATTAATGGTGAGCTCTTTTGGCTGTAAATGAATGTGTTTCAGGAATTTTTGACGCATTACCTGTCTTGACATCAGTAAATTACGCACATTCAGCAAAAGCAATTCAGGACTGAAAGGCTTGGTGATATAAGCATCAGCGCCGGTTTCCAGGCCACTCACCTGGTGGATATGTGAGGAGCGGGCAGTAAGGATAATAACCGGGATGTGGCTGGTCCGCTCATCTTCCTTAAGCCTGCGGCAAAGTTCAATACCATCCATTATGGGCATCATGATGTCACAGATAATCAGGTCGGGCAGTGTTTCTACAGCCGTTTCCCAACCCATTAATCCATTTTCACTTTCTGCTACGAGGTAATGTCCGCCAATGAGTGATGCGATTAATTGCCTGATTTCACTATTATCTTCCACCACCAATATGGTTTCGGTAGAAAGATCAGTTTCTTTTTCAGGTTTTGAAATGGTTAACTCTTTTTCGGGCTGTTGTGTGTAGATATTGGGGTGGGTAGGATAATCTTTTGCCCCATCAAAAATCGCTGTTTTAAAATGCGATTTTCCTTTCTTTAACCTCACCGTAAAATTGGTGAAACCACGCTCACCATTTTCAGCAGGTGTACTTTCTACGGCAATATGTCCTTTATGTTCCTCAACTATCGCTTTAGAAAGTGCCAAACCTATTCCTGACCCGATTTGGTTGGAGTGCTGCTCATCTACCTGGAAATAATCGCTAAAAAGATTTTTTAAACTTTCTGCAGGTATACCCAGTCCGTTATCTGCAATGCTAATCGCCACTTCATTATCCATATCCACGAGCGTGACAGAAATTTTACCACCTTTATCGCAGAATTTAAATGCATTTGATAACAGGTTGAACAATACTTTTTCGAGCTGCCTTTTATCAAAAAACAGACTGATGTTTTCCTGCCCGCGTACAAATTCGTATTGTATGTCATTTGTCTGTGCAAGATGAGAGAAGGAAATGAAAATTTCGTTGATGAAATCGACGATATTATCTTCCGTAACGTGTAGGGTAAGATGCCCGGTTTCAGCCTTTCTGAAATCCATTAATTCGGTAATAAGCCGCATTAACCTGTTGGCATTATTTTTTATCGGAATAATCTGCCGGTTGAGTTCCGTATCGGTTTGATATTGTTTGGAAAGATTTTCTAAGGGACCCAGAATTAGGGTAAGCGGCGTTCTGATTTCGTGGGCCACATAGGTAAAGAAATTCAGTTTCATTTTCTGGATGTCTTCTGTCCGTTTAAGTAAAGCACGAACAAAAAGATAACGTACAATTAAAAACAGTAAACCCGAGAAGAAGGCCAGATAAATTAGATACGCCCACCAGGTAGCCCAGAAGGGTGGAAGCACGGTGATTTTAAGGCTCGCAGGTTTGTTGCCCGGATTGCCATCGTTATTATTTCCGGTTACGATAAAGGTATAATTGCCGGCCGGAAGATCGCTATACGTAACACTTGGTACATCGGTTTTTACCCAATCTTTACTATGGCCTTTCAGGATATAACGGTAACTGTTTTTTTCTGGTTTAATGTAGTTTAATAAGGCGAAATCGAGGCTAAAATTATTGTTGTCGTGTTTAAACGTTATCTGTTTGATGCTTTTGATATCTTCATTCAACAGCCCGTCGGGAGCATTTACCGCCACTGGTTTATCGAACAGTTTGAGTTCGGTAAACGTGATTGGCGCAACATTCCGATTGCTATTTATATCAATCTGGCTGGGATAAAAGGCGGTTAAACCATCGTAACCACCGAAAAACAATTCACCACGACTATCTTTTAAAAACGAACGGATATTAAAATCATTACCGGCAAGCCCGTCGCTTTTGGTATAATTAATAAATCTCCCTGTTTTGGTAATCAATTTAGAAAGTCCCTTATCAGTACTAATCCACAGGTTGTTTTCTTCATCTTCAATGATGCCCAATACATTACTGTTTGGCAGGCCATCTTTTTCGTTGTAATTCTTGAATTTTCTACTTTTATTATCGAAAATACTTAAACCTCCAAATGAAGTTCCAACGCAAATATTTCCATTCTGGATTTGAACAATACAATTAATATGATCGGAATTTAAACTTCCTGGTTTGGTTTTATTCTTATAATAGGCTGTAATCCTTTTAGTGGCTGGGTGATAAGCATATAATCCGGCCATCGTTCCGATCCATAGATTTTTGGCCTTATCTTCAAATATAACCTGAATATATTTGTTTCTCAGGTTCTGCTCTAAAGGACTTTTAACCGTTGTAGCGGCGTAAAGGCCATTTGTTTTTTTTAGTGTCGATAATCCATCCCTTGAGCCTACCCAAACCATACCATAGCTATCTTCAGTTATTGCAATGACTTCTGAACCCCCGGGGTTGTTTTTTTTATTTTTAACATTGATTATTTTCTTGAAATTATGACCTGCGGCATTAAACAGGTATAAACCACCGCGGTGTGTACCCACCAGTAGCTGCCCGGTTTTATCGAGGCACAGGGTTTTAATTAAGTTGGAGTTGAGGCCGTTGTTGCTGTTTGGCTCTAATTTATAATAGGTAAAGGTATGGTTGCTTCTGTTTACGTAATTTAAACCACCACCTTCGGTACCAATCCACAGGTTATGGTTTTGATCCTCGACCATAGCACTCACAATATCGCTGCTCAAACCTTGCCGTGTCTTCGAATTTCTAAAAACGGTAAAGGGTGTTGCAGAGGGGTAAACCACATTTGCACCTTTGTAATAAGTCCCCAAATAAACTGAGCCGTTAAGATCCTGGAAAATACTATGGATAGAATTCTGGCTCAATCCGTCTGGTTGCTCCGGATCGTAACGGTAATTGCTAAATTTCCGGGTATTTGGATCGAGGATACTCAACCCTTCCTGTGTGCCAATCCAAATGTTGCCTACTTTATCGCAGGTGAGTTTCCTGATATCGTTATTAATGATCGAATTTGGATCCGTAGCACTGGTCTGATAGCGTTTAAAGGTTTTGTGTTCGTAATCGAATAGGTTTAAGCCGTTATAGGTACCTAACCAAAGCCGCTTTTGTTTATCGATTACGATACTTTTTACGGCATTAGAACTGATGCTGTTCTGATTGTTGGGATTATGCCTGAAAATCTCAAAGTGGTATTTACCCTTAACCTGATAAATACGTACTAAACCATTATAAGTACCTACCCAAAGGTTTTGTTTTTCGTCTTTAAAAATTGAAAAAATACAGTTGAGTGCAGATTTATAATTGGGTTTATCGAAAAGAAATTTCTTGAAAATCTGCTTTTCGGCATCGATAACCAGGTTGAGGCCGTTATATGTGCCTACCCAGATATTTTTTTGAGGATCTTCATATATACATTCTACCGAATCGCAGCTAAAAGAATTTGCAGAGCTCCGTTTATTGATGCGATAAAAATGATCGTTTTTATCATTGTAAATATTCAGTCCGTTTTCTGTACCTACCCACAATCTTCCTTTGCTATCACTCAATAGCGTGTTAATTACATTATCTGAAAGGCTGTTGAGGTTATCGGAGCTATTGTTGTAAATTTTAAAACGGTAGCCATCATAGCGGTTTAACCCATGTCTGGTACCCATCCAGATAAACTGGTTTTTGTCTTGCGTTATGGCCATCACCGAATTTTGCGACAAACCATTTTCCATCCTGAGGTGGTTAAAAACAAGATGCTTCTGGGCACACAAAGTGGTGCAAATAAAAAGCATTGGGAAAAACCATAAAGCGATTAAACGCAGTTTCATAAAATTAAGCTAGTTTTTTGGCCATCTTATCGCTATGGAAGAATAGCCTTTGATGTATTTCCTTTAAATATAGTGCGAACTTATTAAAATATTAAAGGATTACGGTTTTTCTACCCTTTCATTTACAATTTTCGACCTTTTTTAGGGAATAATGCGCCAGTTTTGGTTTAACGAAATTGAGCTAACTATTCCACAATAACCAGTGGCACAGAAACTATCGATTAAATAAACTGACCAAACCAGAGGATATGAAGAAAAGCTAACCACACCAACTAAAGTACAGTCTATTCACGACTTTAAATTGAATAATTCAAATCAGCTAATCAAAAGATAACCAAACCATGAAACTTATCCCTAACCAATGGGGCAATATGCCGTTTTGCATATACCCGCTTTTCCGTTTGCTATTCGCAGGAAACGAATCAAAATTTCTAATACCTATGCTTAAGGCATAAATACAATCCATTATCAATAGAATAAATGTGAGTAAATGCTCACCATTAATGCAGTATGCAGTAATCATGCTGGCTATCAGTATGCGGAATGATTAAAATTTTCGCGCAGCATGGAGAGTCATTGCCTTCTGCATAATAAAATTATAAACAAAATAAATTATTTTAAATGAGCGGAACTTATACTTCGATTATAAAGCGGATGACGCTGTTTGGGGTGCTGTTATTCTTGGCAAACAGTGTTGATGTTTTGGCATTCCCAAACCTTACCAATTCAAGCAAGAAATTTCAGGTGCCCTCGCCGGCCAAAAAAAATAGTAAACAAATTCCCAACGATTCATTATCGAATTTGAGAGATTCTCTGAGAAACAAACTCAGGAATTCTGTAGCCGTAACTTTGCCAGATCATGATGTTCCGCTTTTATTTGGAACGCAGAAAAATGTAAAAAGAATTCAATCTTCGGCTACTTTAAGTGGAGAAGAGCTAAAGAGTTTTCCTACACCACAGGTTGGTTTAATGTTGTACGGGAAACTGCCAGGTTTGTACGTGGTTCAAAATAATTTCCAGTTGGGTTCTGACGAACCTGCTATATCGCTAAGGGGAAGAACGCCTTTGGTTGTAATTGATGGCGTACCACGTTCGTATCTCAGTATCGATCCTGAGCAAATAGAAAGTATTTCAGTCATAAAAGATGCACTGGGAACTGCGCTATATGGCATGAAAGCCGCTGACGGGATGTTATTGATCACGACCAAACGCGGTGCAAATATGCCTAAGCAAATTACCTTCACCAGTCAGTACGGTATTCAGGAGCAAATTGAACGACCTAAATTTCTGGATGCATTTAATTATGCTACCTTATTTAATGAGGCGCTGGCAAACGACGGGCGTCAAGCCATTTATACAGCAGCTGATTTAGATAAGTATAAAAATGGTACAAATCCTTTTACGCACCCCAATGTAAACTGGACTGATGAAATTTTAAAAGCTACCGCCCCTGTGAGCAGACAAAACCTTAACTTAAGAGGTGGAAGCAACAAGGTAAGGTATTTTGTAGACCTTGATTACCTGAGCCAAAGTGGTTTTTTAGTTACCGATCCTTCCATCAATACCTATGAAACGAACAATAGTTTTAAGCGGTATTCTTTTAGAAGTAATATCGATGTTGATTTAACCAATAGTACTACGCTCAGTTTAAGCTTGTTTGGAAGAATAAGAAATAGCAATCAACCCGGATCTACAATAGCTAGTATTTATAGCACATTGTTAACCACGCCCAATAATGCCTATCCGAAATTTAACGAAAACGGCTCGCTTGGGGGAAACACCGAGTTTCAAAATAACCTGTATGGTATGTCGATAAAATCGGGATACAGGCCATCGGTCAATAGAAATTTAGGGGCAGATGTATCATTAATGCAAAAGCTCGATACTTTTTTGCCTGGTTTGTATGCTAGTGGCGCAATATCTTTCAATTCTTACTATAACGAAAACATTAACAGAAGTAAATCTTTTGCAGTGTATTCGCCGGTAGTAAATCCTGTTACAAACCAAACGAGCTATAAAACAATAGGGGGCGATGGTACGCAGTCGAATAGTTCTTCTCCAACAGATTTAAACCAGCAGATATTTTCCCGTTTTGATCTGGGCTATGATAAAACAATCGATAAAAATAACTTTAAAGCCCAATTGTTATTTATCAGAGACAGTTACGTTTTGGGTGGCGCTTTATCGCAGGTTAATCAATCGCTGGGCGGAAGGTTTAATTACGATTACGATAATAAGTATTTATTGGAGCTGGCCACTTCGTACATGGGTTACGACCGTTATAAAGCGGGAGACCAGTGGGGCTTCTTTCCATCAGTTGGTTTAGGATGGAACATCGCCAACGAAAGTTTTTTTGCCAATTTAAAAAACACAGTTAATTCATTAAAACTGAGAACCTCATACGGTTTAACCGCTACAAATGCGGCCGCGGGATATTTCCTATATCTGCAAAACTTTGATAATGGCGATACCTTTTACAGCAGAAATCCGCTAACCACTTCAAGTACAAAAGATGAAGGACCGCTGGCTAACCCAAATATTACCTGGGAGAAAGCCAAGAAATTTAATATCGGCTTAGATGTTTCGATGTTAAAGGATAAAGTATGGTTAACCGCCGATTATTATAAGAACAGTTATTACGATCTGTTGCAAACCAGGAGAACAAATGCAAGTGCAGTAATTGGAGCTGTTTTGCCGCCTGAAAATATAGGTAAAAACCAATATTCGGGTGTTGAGCTGGCGCTTGGCTATCAAAATCAGATCAACAACTTCAGGTATTTTATTACTGCCAATGGTTCGTGGAGCGCAAGCAAAGTGATTTTTAATGATGAGCCTTTTAGAAAAAATGCTTACGAATACAGAACCGGTCAACCTGTAGGGCAAACTTTTGGTTATGTGGCTGATGGTTTTTACAACAATACAGCAGAAATTAACAGCGGACCAAAGGTTGATGGCTACCTCCCGGTTCCGGGCGATTTAAAATATAAGGATTTAAATAACGATGGCATCATCAACACTTATGATATGACCGCGATCGGCAGTACCAAACCTGTTTTCTTTTATGGTTTAACAGGTGGGATCAATTATAAAGGATTGGATTTTTCATTCACCTTAAATGGTACAGCAAACAGAAATGTGTATTTCAACTTTATCAATTTTGCATCAACCGGTGCAGCCGGTGGATATGGACAAGCCTTAGAAAGTAGCTTGTTAAGATGGACACCTGCTACCGCTTCGCAGGCAGAATACCCACGTTTAAGTGTTGGCAATAACCCAAATAATAGCCAGGTTTCTTCTTTCTGGGTGAAAAACGGCAACTATTTAAGATTAAGAAATGTAGAAATAGGTTACAGTTTACCTGGCCGCCTGATCAAATTAATCGGCTTGACCAATGTAAGAGTATTTGCCAATGGTCTTAACCTGTTAACCGCTACAACCTTGGATGGGGTAGATCCGGAAGTGTTGATCGGAAATGTGCCCAATCAGCGGATATTCAATTTTGGTGTTAACCTTCAGTTTTAAATCTTGATTATGAATAATTATAAAATATACATCGCTATAATCTGCCTGTTATTTGCATTTGGCTGTTCGAAAAAATTTGAGGCAGAACCTTTAGACCGCATCACCGGCGACTTAATTTTTGACCCTTCTGATAAGAATGCTGATTATGCAAAACAATTTTTAAACGGAACCTATTTGTTGTTGCCAGATTGGTATAATAGGATAGATGGCAGCTTTTTAGATGCCGGAACAGACGATGCCGTACCATCAAGAATAGGAACCCAGGCAGAATTTTACCGTACGGGTAGAATCTCATCTACAACCCTTCCTGATGATGTTTGGAGCAAAAATTATCTGGGCATCAGAAGAGCCAATCTTTTTTTAAGCAAAGTAGATGTGGTACCCACAACTGCAGTTTTAAAAACGCAGTTTAAAGCGGAAGCAAGATTTTTGAGGGCCTATTTTTACTTTGAACTGGTTAAGCGCTGGGGCGGTGTGCCTTTAATTGGCGATAAGATATATACCATCAATGATGATATAAATGTATCAAGAAATACGCTCGACGAATGTTATGCTTATATCGTAGCAGAGTTGGATGCCATAAAAAGCTCATTATTACCTTATGGCATTACAGATGGAGATTGGGGCAGGGCGAATATCGGAGCCGCAATGGCCCTAAAATCGAGAGTACTGTTGTATGCCGCCAGTCCCTTAAGTAACCCAACAAATAATATCCAGAAATGGGCATTAGCCGCACAGGCAGCCGCCGATGTTAAAGCATTGGGTTATACCCTGGTAACCGATTGGGTAGCCAATTTTAATGCAACCAAAAACACCGAATTTATTTTTATTAAACAGAACGTTTTAAATACCAATATCGAAATCAACAATGGTCCGATTGGATATTTACAGGGCCTTGGTTTAACCAGTCCATCGCAAAACCTGGTCGATGCATTTTTAATGCTCGATGGAAAAGCCATTTCCGATGCAGGATCGACTTATGATCCGAATAACCCATACTTAAACAGAGACCCGAGATTAACCGCTACCATTATGCACAATGGCAAAAATTGGCTGGGAAGGCCTGTTGAAACCTTTGAAGGTGGTCAGGATAAGCCGGGAGGAAACCGGACACAGACCAGAACGGGATATTACCTGAGGAAATTTATGGGCAAATTTGAAAGTTCTACTACTTACACCAATCAGGCCCATCATGTAATCTTATTGAGGTATGCTGAAATTTTATTAAACCATGCCGAAGCGCTAAACGAATCGGGTGGGGCAGTTGCTGATATCGTTAACAATTTGGTTTTAATCAGGAAAAGAGCAGGAATTCTTCCTGGTTCCAATAATCTTTACGGTTTATCGCTTACGCTTAGCAAAGATGAACTGCGTAAAATAATTCAGAATGAACGCCGGATAGAACTGGCTTTTGAAGAGCACAGAACCTGGGATTTGAGAAGATGGAAACTGGCCGAAATTGAATTAAACAAACCGGTTAGAGGTGTGCAGATTATCAAAAACGGAACAGCCTACTCGTATACTTATTTCAATGCCGCAAATGCTGTATTCGATACCAAAATGTACTGGTACCCTATACCACAGGCTGAAATATTAGCCAATAACAAAATGGTTCAAAACCCAGGATGGTCTAATTAGTAAGGGGCATAAATTTAAATTAATGAAGCATACAGGTTTTCAAATCACAGAAGTGAAACGGAAATCAGGATGGTTTCATGCCGATAAAAAAGAAACTATATACAGATGAAAAAAATACTGAATATAATATTGCTTGTGCTGATCACTAATTTGGCTTACGCCCAAACCAAAATGGTAAGGGGTGTGGTGGCCGATGATAAGGGCACAACATTGATTGCTACAACAGTTACAGAACAGGAAAACCCAAAGAATATTGTGATCACCAATACCAGTGGCGCTTTTAGCATTAAGGTTGGTGCAAACAGTACCAAACTGATCATAAGCTCTGTTGGTTACATCACAAAAGTGGTAACCATTACCAGCCAACCTTTAAATATTGTTTTAAAAGAAGATAATTCAAATTTAAATGAAGTGGTTGTAGTGGGTTTTACCCCGCAAAAGAAGATAACCAATGCCGGTGCAACCAGTACGGTGTCGGGTAAGGAATTAAGACAAAGTCCTGCAGCAAGTTTTCAAAATGCACTGGCCGGAAGGCTTCCCGGTTTGTTCCAGCAGCAAACCAGCGGCCAGCCAGGTGCCGATGCCGCTAATATTTACATTCGTGGGGTTAGTACTTACACAGGTGCATCTAACAGACCATTAGTTATTGTAGATGATGTAGAGTACCCTTACGAACAGTTAAGCCAGTTAAATTCCAATGAAATCGAAACCGTTTCCATTTTAAAAGATGCTTCTTCAACGGCTATCTACGGTATAAAGGGCGCTAACGGTGTAATTGCGATTACCACCCGAAGAGGAACAAATTCTGCCCCGAAAATTACATTCAGAAGCGATTTTGGTTTACAAACACCTACCATCAGAAGAAAACCACTGGATTCTTATAACGCCTTACTCTTATTAAAGGAGCAAGAGGTAAATGAAGGCAGAGATCCCAACCTGACCTATCCCGGACTGGTTACCGAAGAGGCACTAAACCATTTTAAACTGGGAGACGATCCTTACCGTTACCCGAGCGTAAAATGGTACGATGAGGTTATGCGCAAAAATGCATTACAGCAAAGCAACAATATCGACATTATTGGTGGTACTCAAAATTTAAAGTATTTCGTAGCGCTTGGTAACGTTAATCAAAACGGTATTTTAAAAGAGATAGAAAAAGATGAAAATTTTAACAGTAATTATTATTTAAAAAGATACAATATCAGGTCGAATGTTGATTTGAATGTAACTAAAACCTTAACCTTAAAGTTAGATCTTTCGGCCAGGTTTAATGAAATTAACCAGCCAAATCTTCCTGATGTACTGGCCGGTGGTGCCGTTTCTATTTGGAGAAGGTTAAGCAGCGGACTTTTAAATCCATGGAATTACCCGGTAAAAAACGAAGACGGGAGTTACGGAGGTAGAAAATCAGCCACATTAAATCCGGTTGGTATTTTGCAATATGCCGGTTACAACCGAAACTATAGCAATAACCTTAACTTAAACCTAAAGGCTAACCAAAATTTAGATTTTTTAACCAAAGGGCTTGCCGCAAGGGTAATTTTGGCCTACACCAATAATGTAGAGTTTAACCGATCGTTAACCAGAGGGCGCTTTCCTACGTATGCCTACCTGCCGGGATCGGATGTTTTAGACCCTGTTTTTCCGGAGCTAAGCAGGTTAGAACCGCTTACGGCAACAACTACATTTGATGCCAACACATCCAGCTACCCCCTTCGTAAGATTAACGTACAAGGTATTTTAGATTATAACCGCCAGTTTGGAAACCATAATTTATATGGTCTGATTGTGTACAACCAGTTAGCAGATATTTCTGGTGCCAATATTCCTGCAAATTTCAGAGGATATTCTGCCAGGGTAGGGTATAATTACAAATCGAGATACATATTCGAACTGAATGGAGCATATAATGGTACCGACAGGTTCAAAGCAAGTAAAAGGAATGGTTTATTTCCGGCAGTAAGTGCAGGCTGGAACATTAGTGAGGAACCCTTCTTTAAAAAAGCCCTTCCTTTTATCAATTACATGAAAATAAGGGGCTCGTTAGGTACCGTTGGTTCTGATGATTTCCCGAATACTTACCGTTATATCTACGAAGAAATTTATAATGCGCCGGCAACAGCCGCAAACTCTTACTGGTTTGGCGATAATAACAGCTTACAGTATGGCATTACGCCGGGCGCCCTCGCAAATGAAGATGTAAGATGGGAGCAGGAGCGAAAACTGGATATTGGTACAGACATTAAATTGCTGAACAGTAAACTCGGGATCACCTTCGATTATTTTAACCATAAAAGGTATGATATTTTAACCGTTAGGGAAACCGTGCCTAATTTCTCAGGTATTACCTTACCTCCGGTAAATTTGGGTATTGTAAATAATAAAGGTTTTGAACTCGACCTGTCATACCAGAATAAACTGTCAGAAAACTTATCCTATTTCATTAAAGGAAACATTTCCATCTATAAAAATAAAATAATTTACCGCGATGAGCCTTATAATCAAGGCAACCCCTTGCTGATGCGCACAGGCCGGCCTATTGGTCAGATTTATGGGTATACCAGCATAGGTTTCTACAATGATGCGGCCGATATTGCCAATAGTCCCACATCAGTTGGTCGCGCAGTTAAACCTGGCGATTTGAAGTATGCCGATATCAACAACGACGGAAAGATCGATCAGGGTGATATTGGCCCGATTGGCAACCCGAATATCCCTCAGATCAACTACGGTTTTTCATTAGGCACAAGCTACAAAGGTTTTGATGTTTCGGTACTTTTCCAGGGGGCTGCAAAAGGAAGCTTAAGCGCTTCTACCATGTTCCAGATTGGGAATGTGAACGGTACACCTGCCGAAATACACTTAAAAAGATGGACGCCGGAAACCAAGGAAACGGCAGAACTACCACGCTTAGGTGGCGCCAACTTTGATCAGTCTACTTTTTGGTTACGCCCAACAGATTATATCCGACTCAAAAATGTAGAACTCGGCTATAATTTCAGTACCAAACTGATCAGTAAAATCGGATTATCAAATGCCCGCATTTATGCCAATGCTGCAAATCTGATTACCTGGTTTAACCTGAAGATTTATGATGTAGACCCTGAGTCTATAAATTCTACAGGGACGGTAGAGGCCTATTCATCCTATCCTCAACAAAAAATCGTAAACCTTGGCTTACAGGTAACATTCTAATATATAAACAGATGAAAAATATAAATTATTTAAAAACTTTAACATTAGTTGGTTTATTAGCGATAGGTGCTGTTGCCTGCAAAAAAACTGATAGCAGTAGTTTTTTGGATAAAACAGACGTAGGGCAGCTCAATGAAGCGACCGTATTTGCCGATAGTTTGTTAACGTTTAGGTTTTTAACGGGTATTTATACCGGTTTGGCCGGAACATACTATCTCGATAATGGCTTAACAGGCGGTGGTTTGTGGTCGTACAGCGATGCATCAGACGATTCGGATATCGTATGGAGCGGAGCCACCGCACAAATAGCACCCGCCTTTAATTCGGCAACATTTCAAAGTCAGGCCGATTTTAGCCGGTTTAAGAACCACTGGAACAATTGTTACAATAATATCAGGCGGGTAAATGTTTTTTTGGCAAACGTAGACCGATCTCCAATTTCGGCCGCCAGAAGAGCAACTTTAAAACTGGAAGCCCGGTTTTTAAGGGCCTATTATTACTGGCATTTACTACGTAATTATAGTGGTGTGCCAGTTATTGGCGATAAAGTATACGCCATAACAGACGATTTTGGTTTAGCCAGGTCTACATTTGCTGAAACTGTAAATTATGTGGTGAGCGAATTAGATGCCTGCGCAGCTTTGCCTGTAACCACACAAATTGAAGATTTCGGACGCCCGACAAAAGGTGCTGCAATGGGTTTAAAATCAAAAGTTTTACTCCTGGCTGCCAGTCCTCTTTTTAACGGGCAAAATCCTGGTACAGGTGCCAATAAAAACCTGGCAGGTTACGATAATCTGGATAACAATAGATGGAAACTGGCCGCAGATGCCGCAAAGGCGGTAATGGATATGGGCATATACAATTTGGTAAAAGATAATACAACTGCCCCTGGTTACGGGTATTATCAGATGATGATTACCAGAAATACCCCTGAACATATTTTTCAGGTCATGAAATCGACAAACAGGTGGTACGAAGGTTTTCTGCTTCCGGTTTCCCGCGGCGGACAGGCTTACTCTTATCCAACCCAGGAACTGGTAGATACCTATCCGATGAAAAATGGTAAAAACATTAAAGAGGCAGGCTCTGGTTACGTAGAAGCAGATATGTACAAAGACAGGGATCCCCGTTTTTATTATTCTATTTTATATGATGGCAGCTTGTGGTTAAACAATACCACTAACACCAAAACGGTAGTGAATTTATATGCCAATGCCCCAGGCGATGGTTTAGGTACCTCAGGATCTACTAAAACGGGCTATTTATACCGTAAATTTTGTCACGAAGGTGCTGGCGGCAATTTTGGTATATCCAATAATATTGGCCTGGTGGCCATCAGATATGCCGAGATATTACTGAATTACGCAGAAGCACTTAACGAATTTAGCGGACCCAGCACAGAAGTGTACCAGGCTGTGGAGCAAATTAGGGAAAGGGCTGGTTTAGTACCATTTCAATTGCCATCGCAGTTAAGCAAAGAGCAAATGAGAGAAGTAATCCGCAATGAGAGAAGGGTAGAGTTAACCTATGAAGAAGCGATCAGATTCTTTGATATCAAAAGATGGAAACTGGCAGAAACTTTAATAAATGGTCCGGCAAACGGGATGCGTTGGACACGTAGCGGATCAACCGTTACCGGCGCTCGTTTTTCTTTCGAAACAAGGAGATTTACCAATCCTCAAATGTATTATTTTCCTATTCCACAATCAGAAATTAACAAGAGTACAGTACTGATTCAAAATCCAGGATGGTAATGGTGAGTTGAAAGCTGGGCGAACTGGACGTTTCGTGATGACAAACCCGATTGGGAATCTTAATGCGGTAAGCACTAAGATTCTCATCCGGGCTACAGTGACGACAGGTTTAAGATGAGTACGACATCCGTTTGCTCTGCCTGCTAATGAAGGACCCAGTTATAAAGCATTAAAATATGAATCTATTGACTTATGAACTATTGATCAAATGACGAAGCAATTTACTCCGGCACAATCTCGATCTACCATCGATATCAGAACACTTGAACCCATTATATTTTATTCGGGAAAGCAAGATGAACTGCATATTTTTTTAAATGAAACCGAATATGGCGAACTGATTATCAAGTCGCTATCTCACGACCAGATTCAGGTTAAAGCGGTAGTGCTCGACGAAACAGATGAAAAACTAAACTGGAAACAGGATCATAAAGGGCTTAGGATATCGGTGCCAGAAACATTGCTGATCAGCAAGGAAGCTGCGGGGAGGGTGGTAAAGGTCACTTTTTAACAAAAATGACAATGATGAAATAAAAATCAATTAATCAAATAACCTCAAACCATTAAACATGAAAAACAAAAAACAACTTTGCTTTGCACTGCTTTTGATGATTTCAAGCGGCCTTCTAATGACTGCCTGTAAAAAAGCACCCGTTTCAGAACCAGAAACGTTTAGCGCAAAACCAACCACGTTGGCACTAAGTTCGGGAACCACTCCGCCGAGTTTCGTAACCAATACCAAAAATTTAAACATTGTAATGTTTGTGCCAACCGATAATCCGGCGCTTTCTGATTACAAAACCCGCCTAACCTCCTTATTGGTTCATTTTCAGGGCTGGTTCCATACCGAAATGTTACGATATGGCTATGATAAATACATGGGGCTTCCCAAAATCGATTCAACCGGATTGGTGCGTTTTATCGAAATACCAGCTCAGTTCGGACAATCGGCTTATCCTTATGATGCCAGTATTTCGGCAACTAAAATCCTGAATGAAATTGCTACTTACAAAGCTACTCATGCATCAGAGTTCTCTAATTCGAGTCACACGCTGATTTTATTGCCGCAGCGTACAGATGGTAGTTTTGATCAGCCCTTTTACGGTTATGGTAAAAATTGTTTTGCTACTGATAATTTAAACATGGCGGTTGATAAAATTCCTAATGCAACATCAAATTTACTTGGGGGTATGCTGCATGAGCTTGGACATGGCTTAAATTTACCACACGATCATGCCAAATATGCTTCAGAACAACCAACCTTAGGTACTTCTTTAATGGGATCAGGAAATGTAACTTTCAGTAAAGGCCAGCCAACATTCTTAACCGAGGTTGATGCGGCCATTTTGAACCGTAATGAAGTGTTCCAGAATCCTTTGCCTACAGAAATACCTTACGAGGCAGCTACTACCACGATTAATGCGCAGTTTGCCTACAATGCAACAACGCAGGCTTTCACTGTTACCGGTTCGTTTACCAGCAATAAAGTGGTAAATGATATTTTGATTTACATGGATCCGGATTTGGGTAGTAGTGACGCTGATTATAATGCAGTGGCATGGAGATCGAACCCGGGTACCGGAAATACCATTTCGGCAACCATCCCGTTTAGCGAACTTTATTATAAAAATAACGAAGCGTACAACATCAGGGTGAAATTGCTCTTGAAGAATGGAGGCAATGTGAGCAAAACCTATTCATTTTCATTTTTAAATGGTGTGCCGCAAATTGGGGCTAATGGTTCTGCTAAATTTCATCAGAATTCCAGTTATGGAGGTTATGGTGTATCATTGCCTGTGGGCCAGTATACCACCGCCGATTTAATTAGTCGTGGCATTAGTAATAACGATATATCATCTGTTAATTTAGGTCTTGGTGTTAAAGTAATTATGTATGACGGAGATAACTTTACCGGAAGCAGTATAGAACTCACCTCATCAAGCACCTTTGTTTCTACCTTTAACGATAAGGCATCTTCAATAAAAGTAATTGCCGTAAACTAAACAGCTATGAAAAATCTATATCAAATTGGCTTACTAAGCCTGGCTTTTTCAATCTCTGTTTTTGCATGTAAAAAGACCAATGAGCAGGCAGACAGCACAGATACTTTTAGTTTAAAAAATAAGCTTACTGCAGTTGGTCCTGTATCAGGTATGGTGGCTCCGGTTACGCAAACGTATACCGAAAATGTGGGCAGTCAGGCGGTAGCTAACAGACTAATTCAGTCCAATCATAACGAAATGTTACCTACCGGATATTATGTGGCTGCAAACGATTCTATTTATGTTACTGTTGCTCAAACCAGCGGGACCCGTTTGCCTCAGCTGGTATTAGGTACACCATTTAGAGATAACATTAGACCCGTGCGTACTTATTACACCTTACAAGTAGGTTTAAATAAGATTAAAGCCGATCAATATGGTGGAATGGCCTGGGTAAAATATGTAAGTAGCGCTACTCCCGCAGCATCTGCAAGTCTTAGCTTTGGTAAAGGTTTTAAGCCTGTACCTTATTTTAAGAAAAATGTTACTTCAAATGCCGATTGGTTAACCATGCTCGATAGTTTAACTAATGTACCTGATGTTATCATCGAAACCAGTCGTGCCATTGTGGTTGCCCGAAGGGATGATGCAATTACTTATAAAACCGACGATCAGCAAGCGGTGAGTACTAAAATTGATCAGATTATTGATGCAGAAGATGCTTTTAGTGGCATTGATGGATCTACAGCATTGCATACCGCAGGGCCATATAAATATTTGATCACCGTTAAAGACCCTGCAAATTCAGGTGATTACATGGCTGCGGGGATTGGGATTTTTTATATCCGTTCTTTAACTTATCGTATTCTGCAAAATGCAAATGTTAGTGGAGTTTCGGGCTGGGGATTATGGCATGAGGTTGGGCATATCCATCAACAAGGTCCGTGGACCTGGACAGGTTTGACCGAGGTTACGGTAAACCTGTATTCGATGGCTGCCGAACGATATTTTGGTGTTACACCTTCCCGCATGAACCGGGATGGCAAATGGACCTCGGTTGATAATTATTTTAGTATTGCCCAGGCTAGCCGTAATTTTAATGGTACAGTTGCCAATGCGAATGATACCAGGTTGGGGATGTTTTATCAGTTGTGGCTCAAATATGGCGATGCCTTTTACATTACGCTGCATAAGCAAACCCGTACCGAAAATCCTTCATTAGCTAACGATGCGGCTAAAATGCGTTATTTTATGCTAAAGGCCTGTACGATTAGCGGAAACGATTTAAGCGATTTTTTTAAAAAATGGGGCTTGCCAGTAACACAATCGGTTTATGATGAAATTACAGCTTTGGCTTTGCCAGCGCCTGCAGTTGATTTGACAACCTTGAGAGATTAAATAAAAAAAAATACACTCCGGAAAATGGATTCCGGAGTGTAAAATATAAGTTAATGAAAAAAAAATACTTGTTTACCTTATTTACGATAGGTCTGGTAGCAAACTTGTTTGCACAAACAGGTCCGATAGATCAATTTAAAGCTGAAAAATTCGGTCTGTTCCTGCACTGGGGTTTGTATGCGCAAACTGCCGGCGATTGGAAAGGCCACCGGGTTAAAGGAGGAGAGCATTTTATGCTGTACGAACGCATTCCGGTACAGGAGTATGGAACCATTGCTAATCAGTTTAATCCCATCAAGTTCGATGCAGATGCCTGGGTTAAGCAAGCCAAAGAAACAGGCATAAAGTATATCGTTTTTACAGCAAAACATCATGATGGTTTTGCCATGTATAATTCGGCCAGCAGCGATTATAATATTGTAAAAAGAAGTCCGTTTAAACGCGATCCAGTTGCAGCGCTGGCGAAAGCCTGTAAAAAATACAACATCACCCTTTGCCTTTATTATTCCTTGGGGAGAGATTGGCAAGATCCGGATGTGCCAACAAATTGGCCTGTAAAAGCGGGCAGAAGCAATACCTGGGATTATCCGAATGAAGATGCTAAAGTTTTTAACCGCTATTTCGAAAGAAAGGTTAAACCACAAATTACAGAGCTTTTAAGTAACTATGGCCCGATTGGTGCAATTTGGTTCGATACACCCGAACTCATCAGTAAAAAAGAGAGTGCAGAACTTAAAGCATTGGTTGAAAAAATACAGCCAAACTGCCTGGTAAACAATAGAATTGGGAATGGTTATGGCGACTTTTCAATTTCTGAACAATCTTTATCTCCATCATCAAAAAAAGCATGGGAATCTTGTTTAACCATTGGCCAAAACTGGGGTTATAACAAACACGATAGCGTTTGGAAATCGCCCGAAATGCTGGTGAGGCATTTGGTAGAAGTAGTGGCTAACGGGGGTAATTTATTGCTAAACGTTGGACCTAAAGGCGATGGTACCTTTCCAGATTGGGCAACCGAAAGATTAAAAGCTGTAGGCAAATGGATGGATATTAACCAGGAGGCCATTTACGCCAGCCACCCATGGTTAGCTGTTAAAGAAAACAACAATGAAAAGAGCGATAATAGCTCCATTGAAGAAAGTAAAAACGCCATTAAAGATGCTGTTTTTGACGGTACACCAAAATCTGTAACACCAGATGTTTATTATACGGCAAAGGATAAGAACGTGTATGTTTTTTTAAGGAGCTGGCAAAAACCAGTTGTACAGTTAAAGCAAATAAATAAAAGTTTATTATCTGTTAAAAATATTGAGCTTTTAGGAAACAATAAGAAAATCGAATGGACCATCAATAATGAAGGCCTCAACCTGAATTTACCCGTTGATTATAAAAAAGGAAATCAAATTCCTGTTTATGTATTGAAAATAACAACCAACTAATGAGGGTACTATATGCATTATCTATATTACTTATTTACTCAACGGCCTTTGCACAGCAAGCCGGAATTATTCCTATGCCGCTGCAATTTGCAAAAGGCAGTGGTTACTTTACGCTTAATAATCACAGTAGCATTGGTTATCATAACGAACAGTTAAAAATGATTGCTTACTATTTTCAGAACGAATTATTAAGTCAAAAAGGAATTACCCTTCAGCAGAAAGCAAAATCGGCAAATATTCTTCTGGTGCTAAAGGCAGGTCGCAGGCAGGCAGATTCATGTGCTTACCAGATCAGTATTAAGCCTGAACAGGTGACCATTTCTGCTACACACCCTAACGGGATTTTTTATGGAATAATCTCGTTGCTGCAATTGGCGCTAACCAGTAAAAATAACCAGGTTCCGGTAGCAGAGATAAGCGATGCACCAGCTTATGGCTGGCGTGGCTTTATGCTCGACGAATCGCGCCATTTTTTTGGTAAACAAAAAGTAAAATCCATTCTAAACTGGATGGCCTTTTATAAACTAAATACCTTCCATTGGCATTTAACTGATGAACCAGCATGGCGCCTGGAAATTAAGAAATATCCTAATTTAGCCCTTATTGGAGGCATTGGAGATTACTTAACACCTAATTTACCCGCTCAGTTCTACACACAAGCCGATATTAGGGAAATTGTAGCTTACGCTGCAGAACGTTACATTAAAGTGATACCCGAAATTGATATGCCCGGGCATGCTACGGCAGCCAATCGGGCTTATCCCGAATATTCTGGAGGTGGTTCAGCAGGGCACCCGGAGTTTACCTTTAATCCTGGTCTGGACAAAACCTACGGTTATTTAACCGATATTCTAAAAGAAACCAATGTGCTTTTCCCTGCCGGATTAATTCATTTAGGTGGAGATGAAGTGAGTTATGGAAATGAAAAGTGGAAAAGCAATGCCGATATTTTGAAACTCCGCGAACGCGAAAAGCTTAAAGATGATGCTGCAGTAGAACATTATTTTATGAAACGTATGGCCGATTCGCTCTATCAATTAAACGTCAGGGCTATTTTTTGGGATGAAATGGCCGAAGCCGATTTGCCAAAAGAAAAAACAATTATGTTTTGGTGGCGCCAGGAAAAACCTGCACAACTCCGTACTGCCTTGAGTAAAGGTTACCAGACGGTTTTATGTCCACGTTTACCCCTGTATTTCGATTTTGTTCAGGATAGTACGCATCAATATGGCAGGAAATGGAACAAACTGTATAGTCCGGTTGAGCAGGTTTACCAGTTCGATGCACAGTCTTTTACTGAAAATGAAAAAGAAAAACAGCTTATTTTAGGTATTCAGGCCAACCTTTGGACAGAAACAGTAGATAACGATAACCGTTTAGATTATTTGCTTTTTCCACGCATTGCTGCCCTGGCAGAAGCTGCATGGACGCCACAAAAACATAAAGATTTTAAAACCTTCAGCAATAATTTAAGCCAGCATCTGACGCTTTATGGCAAAGCAGGGCTTTATTATTATCATCCTTCAAAACCCTTGCAAAACCCCGAAATACCGGTTAGGAGAAAGAAACCATTAAATTATAAAGATTAACAAGAACGCATAAAATTTGAATATGAAACTGTCATGATTTTCAAACCACACCATATAATGATTAAATCATGGCAGCTTCATTACAAAAGAAAACAAAATTAAACAGATGAAAAATATATTAAAGTTTGCCTTGGTTAGCCTTGCTGCTATAGCTGCAGTAAACCCTGCAGATGCGCAATGGACAGGGCCAAAGAGCAAACCGACAAAAGAAGTGGAAGTTAAATACGGAACATTAACGCCACCGCATCGTACCGATGCAGATATGGAGGCTTTTCGGAGCTATGGTTTGGGGCAGTTTATCCATTGGGGAATTTATTCTATCGCGGGTAACGAATGGAACGGGGTAAGCGCAAGGGGTGGTGCAGCAGCATCAGAATGGATCCGCTCATGGGGAGGGCCAACGGCACCAAAAGACTGGGCCAAAACTTACGATAACTTATACAAACAATTTAACCCGAAAAATTTCGATGCCAAACGTTGGGCTAAACAAGCTAAGGAAATGGGGGCAAAATATGTGATTTTTACAACCAAACACCACGATGGTTTTGCTCTTTGGCCGACAAAATATTCTGATTATAATATTTCTGCATCGCCATATAAAAAGGATATTGTGAAACAGATTGTAGATGCTTATACTGCCGAAGGTATTGATGTATATCTCTATTTCTCGATTTTAGAATGGAATAACCCAAATTATATGGGTAAAGCCCCAAAAACAGACGAAGAAAAAGAAAAATTCGGTAAATTTTTGGCTTATACCCGAAACCAGCTTTTAGAGCAACTGGAGAACTATCCTAAAATTAAAGGGTTCTGGTTCGATGGTACCTGGGATGCCTCCTGGAAAAGTGCCTACGAATTTACCTACAATTTAGAAAAAGAACTCCGTGAAAAACACCCCGGATTAATTATTGGCTCACGTTTCCGTAACGATGAACACGGATCGCGGCACTTCGATTCGAATGGCAATATTTTAGGCGACTACGAACAAGGCTGGGAGCGTAAGTTACCTGCAGAATTTGAGTGGTTAAATGGTCACGACTGGGATGCGGTTATGACTATTCCACCAAACGGCTGGGGTTATATGAAAGACTGGTCGGGAATTTATACCAAAACCACCGACGATTTATTGGATATGCTGATGCGTTCGGTATCTATGAATGGCAATTTTGTATTAAACTTTGGCCCTGATGGAAACGGGAATATGCATCCCGAGGAGGATAAAATTGCCAGGGAAATGGGCGAATGGATAAAACAAAACGCCGAAGCCGTGTACGGGGTTCGCCATGCCGCATTAACACCTTCCAAATTAGGTTACTTTACACAAAAGGACGATAACCTTTATTTAACTGTTTTTAACCGACCGGTAAATGGTCTTGTGCGTATTGCGGTGCCTAAAAATGCCAAACAGGTTCCGGGTACAGCTGCGCTCTTAATCAATGGCAAAAAACTGGAATTAAAACAATCGGATATCGGATTGGATCTGGATAAGAATACCTATTACGATGTAACACTGCCAAATGATTTTCAGCCCAGTAAGGCATTTGTAATTAAGATGAAACTGGAAGCACCGAAAGCAAAAGCCGCAAAGTTAATGGATGCTAAAATGTAGGTTAATCGCCCGTTATTTTATTGAATTTTTTACTTCAGTACGGTTTAAAGCAAACCGCATGATGATCATATCAAATCAGGCTTCCTGACAAAAGGAGACATTAGCCGGGTTTTGATTTAAGATTTAAATGTAAACGATAGGTAATATACAGGTTGATTAGTGCCCTATTTTACCGTCTATATCGAGCGCGCATCAAGACTGGTTATCTGATGTTACGCCTGGTAAATACATTTATTTTGGTTAGTTAATGATTGCGTAGCGATGGATGTTGCTGCGCAGTCTTAATGCTAACCTAATGGGTATACATCCATATCATTTAATATTGAATTAAAATGACATCGTAATTTTAACAATTTCATAACGCCAGTTAATCATCTTACTAATAACATCGTCTCATCTTTGTTTAAACTTAACCAAATAATAATCGGATTTAAACACAATGATATGAGACTGATTTCTTGCATGGCGTTATTAATGGTTATACCAGCAGTTGGACTTTTAACCCGGGCGGATAAATTTACTGATCACAAAGTGCCTGATGCCCCGACGCATAAGCACACGGCGAGAGATTCAGCTTCGTTTAGTTTATTCAAAGCTAGTGGTTCAGCTTCCAAGTTTGATCATAAACCAGGAATATTTACATCTGATTATCGGTTGAAATTTTTTAAGCCTGTATATTTCCATTCTGCGCCTTTATTAACCATTAATCAGCTAAAGTAGTACCTTAGTTCATTGGTCATTAGTTCATTAGTTTTTTTATATGGTGCCAGATATTTCTTTCTGACACCACGTTTAAACTCCAGGTTCAAAATGCTAAACTACTTATCTTCCCACCAGGCTAAAGGAAACTTAATTTCATCAACAGAGCTGGCAATCATATCTGGTTTAAAAGCATAATGGCCTAAAGTATCCTTGCTTGAGATACCCGAAAGCACCAGAATGGTTTTATATCCCATCTGAACACCGCCTTGTATATCAGTTTCCATGGTATCGCCAATAACAGTGGTTTCACTGGTTTCCAATCCCAGGAATTTACGTGCCGAGCGCATCATCACCGGACTTGGTTTACCTGTAACAAAGGCTTTTCTGCCGGTAGCTTCCTCAATCATTGCTGTGGTTGCCGCGATTCCGAGGTTATTCCATCCTGGTTTTTTAGGTGATGGATCTCTGTTTGTAGTGATAAACTTGGCTCCCGCAAGAATCATATCCACAGCACGCTGTACCATTTCGAGTGTAAAGTTTCGGCCTTCACCCAATACCACAAATTCCGGATCGGTGTTTACCAAAGTAATGCCATGATCGTGTAAACTGCTTAGTAAACCACCTTCTCCCAATACATAAGCGGTACCAGCCGGGCTTTGGTCGGATAGAAATTTTCCGGTAGCCATTGCACTGGTATATACATGGCTTTCTTCTACTTTTATTCCCAGTCCCTTTAATTTACGTACCACTTCTAAAGCCGTTCTTTGACTGTTGTTGGTCATAAATGCAAAAGGAATATCTTCGTCAATTAAGTTTTTAATGAATTTATCAGCACCAAATATCAATTCTTCCCCGCTGTAAATCACCCCATCCATATCTATTAATAATCCTTGTTTCATGTTTTTTGTAGATTTAATCTGTTTAGGTGCAAACTTAATATTTTCTTGTTCAATCAATGTTAAGATAAAGTCTTTCAGCGGTCAGTTTTTAACCCAAACTTATTCGCTGTGTTCGCATGATATTTCATGCTGTTCATCGATTTAATGAAAAATTAATATTCGAATTGTAGCATATCCTAAGTTTATACCGTATTCATAGAAAATTAAATGATGAGAAACGCTTTTAAAATAACCGCCATCTTTTTTATTGCATTAAGCATCTTGAGTGCCTGTAAAAAGAAAACTGATAATCCCATGGATTTTACCATTGATGCGAAAAATTTAACGCCATGTAGTGAAGGAAACTGCTCATATGAGTATGTTAATTATGCAGCTATGAGCGATCAGCAGATGGCACTTACAACCGGACAATACCGGATTTTCTTGGCTACAAAAAGTAATAACTTTAGTACCACCCGGGTATATATTCAGGCGCCTATGCTGGGTGATAAATTTTTACTAACGGATGCTGATATTCTGGCTGGAAAAGTAAAATATCTGTTTTCTTGCCCTACATGTGATTATTTCAACTTAACTCCAATTGCAGGGACGGTTAAAGGAATTAAAGTGGCGAGCATGAATAGCTCAGCAGAAAAATGGCTGCTTGATGCAAATATTGTTTTAGCTGCCGAAAAATCCAGCAAACCTGTAGATACCCTTCACATTAAACAATATTTTAATTTAGCCGTAAAGTAAGAAGGCTTGTCTTTGCGATAATTAAATGTACATAGGCGCCATTTTTCGCCAGTAATGGGGGCGGTGCGCATTACTCTCCCAGGTATGAAACTGGTTGGGAACACCTTTTTCCCATAGCAGGCTGCTCAGGTGTTGATTGCCACTTAAAAAAGGATCCGTTTCACCTACGGCCAGAATAATTTCCATGTTTCTAACTGCCGATAACAACCGGTCATCATTTAGGTTGGCTATATACTGGGCAGGCATATTAAAATAAACCTCATCGCTGTGAAATCCGTTCAGCAGGTCTCTAAAATCGCCAATGTTATCCGTAAGGTCGTACCTTCCGCTAATGCCGACTGCTTTTTTGAATAACCAGGGGTATTTCATGGCCAGGTTTATCGCGTGATAAGCCCCCATGCTGCAACCGGCAGTTTCTATATAATTGCCATCATTTTTTTGATAAATAAGCGATAATACTTCTTCAAGGAGATATTTTTCATATTGTAAATGCCTGTTGATCCGTACCGATGGAAATACCTCATCATTATAAAAGCTTTCTCCATCAATACTATCTACACAGAAAATTTGAAGTTCACCATTTTCAATCTGCGCACTTAATGAAGCGATAATTCCCCAGTTTTCGTAATCGTAAAACCTGGCCATTCGGGTAGGAAAAAAGATAACTGCTCTTCCGGCATGGCCGAAAACTAGTAGCTCCATATCCCGTTGGAGATGATGACTGAACCATTTATGATATTCCCTATTCATTAACTTCAATTCTTTTGCGGAAAATTAAGGCATGTATGTTATCGGGATATTAATTGAGCGTAATGATTAACCTAATTTCTCTCTAACAATAGTGGCCCATAAACGATAACCTTCTTCACTCAGGTGAAGTCCGTCGTGATCATAAAGTGCCGGATTTGGGTTGCCTTCTTTGTTGAGCATTTTCTTAAAAACATCAATAAATTTCCAATGGCTGTTGAGTTTAATAATTTCGCTTTCGATAAGGTTATTGGTATACCTAAACTGATCGGCCATTTGCCAGCGGGTAAGGCTGGGCTTTAAGGAGATAAAATAACAGGGCAGCATGCCAAAACGTTGGTTAACCTTAACCATCAGCTGCTGGAAAAATATAAATATCTCTTCCGGGTTTCTGCCATCGCCAAGGTCGTTATCGCCTGCATATACCACTAGTGCCTTGGGCCTGTAGTCGATCATAATCCGCTCAAAAAACCACACACAAGCTGCTAATGTAGAACCACCAAAGCCTAAATTAGTTACTTTCATGTAATCAAAATCATCCTCCAGACTATTCCATAAACGAATAGATGAACTGCCATAGAAAATAACACCCGGATGCTCCCGATCTAAGCGATGCGCCCTTTCCAATTGTTTAACTTCTTCTTCGTACCAGTACATACCGTTAAAGATAAAAATATCTGCCTCCTGAAGAAATGTATTGTGTGTTAAGTTTATGTTATGAGCTATAGAGTTGGTGGTTTATTGGTCATTAGTTTATTGGTCATTAGTTCATTAGTCATTGGTTAATTGGTCATTTGTTGATTGAGTTTTTAGTTCATTCACACGAAATCAGCACTTAATGCCCTGAATTTCTTAATGGTCAGGGAATAAAGGTGTGACGCTTTTTTACCATTAAGGATTTAAGAACATTAAGTTTGAATGATTGCCCTTAACTAATGGTTGAGAAGTATGGTTGTATAGAAGTCTATTTGTTATATAATTCCAAAGAAATATAACTTAATGCCCTGAATTTCTTAATGGTTGAGAAATAAAGGTTTGACGCTTTTTTACCATTAAGGATTTAAGAATATTAAGTTTCAATTATTGCCCATAACTTATTCGTTAGGTAATGAAATTGAAAGATGGCTAAATTGTTTCGGGCTGTCCCATTTTTTTAAGAATGCGGTAGTGGGAGCGGAGTGCCGATAAAAAAGTGGCGTTTTCGTGATAAGGCAATCCAAATTCCAAGGCTGTTTGTTTTACGATTGTGGAGATTTGTCCATAATGCACATGGCAAATTTTTGGGAAAAGATGGTGTTCTATCTGCCGGTTCAATCCACCAAGAAAGAAAGCCGAAATAGGGCATTGGGTAGCAAAGTTAGCCGTAGTACGCATTTGATGTTCTGCCCAGGCTTCTTCCATATTACCTTCTGCATTTGTGGAAGGAAAAGTGGTTCCTTCTACTACATGAGCCAGTTGAAAAACAAGTCCCATGGTTAACCCTTGCGCCATGTGTAACACAACGAAACCGATGGCAACCTGCCACCATGGAATTTCCATAAACAATATCGGTAAACCAATAAAAATAAAATAGTATAGGAACTTATAGAAAAAAAGGTTAAAGTATTCAACTTTTGGATGCTTGTTCTGACAGGCACCCACACTTTTTTGAAAAAACTTTTTATAATCTTTACGAAATACCCAGGAAAGCGAAGCCAAACTATATAAAGGAAAGGCGTACCACTGCTGGAAACGCTGATGAGGTTTTAACTCATCTTCGGTACAGATCCGTATTAAGCCTGGCGCCACTTCAATATCTTCATCATGACCTGGGATATTGGTATAAGTATGGTGCACCACATTGTGTGTAATGTTCCATACATATGGATTAGCGCCAACCATATTAAAAAGAAAACTGAAAAATGAATTGGTGCGTTTAGAGCTCGAAAAAGAACCATGGATGGCATCGTGACAGATATTAAAACCAATAAATGCACAGGTTGCGCCCAGTAAAATGGTAAGTCCCAAAAGTATACTGCTGTGAACGTTTAAAAGGAGTATAGCAAAGTAAAGGGCCAGAAATATGGTTAGGAAAAGACAGGCTTTGAACCACATCAGTACATTGGCATTGGTACTTCTGTTGTTCGTTTTAAAGTGGTTGTTTACTCTGCTGCGAACTTCAGCATAAAATGTATTTCCCGGTAAACATGGGAATTTAGCTTTTGATTTCATGATCTTGTACCCTTATCTACCCCATGTACGAGGTCGATACTCCAAGTTCATTAAGCTTTATGTATAACCTGGCTAATGCGCCAAGCTTAGTTATAAACGTAAACTAATTTGTTTTAGTTTTCGACGAAGGTAATAAATTAACTGGTGAGTTTTGCAGTTAAAAGACACCTACTTGATTTCGTTGATCAGGATATCTAAACCAAAGCCAGTGGTTTGCAAGATAAGCGGAAAGTTGGGATTGTTTAAAATCCAGAGTTCCAATTTGCCATCTTCACTAGCTACATTGGTTGCATCAACCTCTTTGTCGCCAAATTTAAGTGGTTTTACACCTGTTTCCTTTGTTTTGAACTTAATGGTGTTATAGGTAAACGTTTTATGGTCTACCAATGATTTATATGCTTCTTTCGAAATCAGTCCATATGTTTCATCATCGCCTAGCTTTGTGATTCCCTGCGGAGGTTGTTGTGTATAGATGGCCTTACCATTTTCAAAAGCTTTTTGGTTGATTTCGAACTCACCTTCGCCATAGCCTTCTACAAACCAGGCAAAAGTAATGGGCGCTTCAATGCGCTTAATGGTAAAAAGCACAGGCACATCTCTGCTCTGAACATAAACTGTTGTGCTTAAGGTGGTACCTGCCTTAATTTCGGGCATTACTTTTTGTGCCTGGGCCACCAACAAAAATCCTAAGCAGTACAAAGTGAAGATAATTTTTTTCATAATGGATTTAATTTTCTTGTCAATGACCTAACCTTGCGAAATTATTCAATTTAACTGAAATTGGAAATACCGATGTCTGTTAACTTTATGTTAAGCAACTGACGCAAAGCTTCGTAAAACCAGGGATTTGTGTAGAGAATTGGGATTGATCTGTTTGGATATCGGATTTTATTGCATCCTTACCATTCCGGAAAAACATGATAGCGTGCTATCATATATTTTTTATCCTGGTGGGCAGTCCGTTACGTTTGTATCATGCTAAAATATAAGGCATGCAAATTTAGCCCAACAATAATGGTTTGGGCATTAAAATGAACAAAAACACAGGCTACTCGCTGTAGTTCCTCTTATTAGCAGCATAAACATGGTACCAGATGTACAGAATCCATATTAATACCACGGTGCTGTAAACCAATTCGGGTTCAAATGAATCCCTTGTAATCAACAGCGCAATGGAGGAGATCAGGGCAGTCAGGAAGAAATAAAGAATATTTTTCATAACGTACTGATTTAATGAATGTTGGATTTAGTAAATATAATAAAATGTATGCTATAATTCAAGTTATTATGAAAATAATTTACCTAGTTATGATGATGGAAGGTTTTTCTTCAGTTTTCAAGGTGTTTTTTGTTTATTTAATAGCTGTTCTTCTGATTTCTATTGCAATTGTGGCTGTTTTTTGGAGATTATACCGGGTAAAGTCAGAAATTTAACTTTTGCAATGAATAAACGGTATAAGACCTTGTCGCTACGCATGAAATAAGAATTAAAACAACACAAAATTGTGGCATAAGGAAATT
Organism: Pedobacter folensis; assembly: GCF_056490665.1. Classification (NCBI taxonomy): domain Bacteria; kingdom Pseudomonadati; phylum Bacteroidota; class Sphingobacteriia; order Sphingobacteriales; family Sphingobacteriaceae; genus Pedobacter; species Pedobacter folensis. Next base: position 1,102,625 of record NZ_JBWJIF010000001.1, on the reverse strand, counting down.
TATATTTTTTTGTAAGTTTACGCGACACAAACTAACCAGAAACAATAACACACAAATGATTAAATTCTCTTTAAGCTTAATTTCTTTCACCCTAGTTTTTTTTGGATTAAAAAACTTTTTTAGCGAACCCAGGATACAACGCGTATCACCCCCCGAATTAACGATAACCAATTTTGCAGGTCCAGATGTTACACCCAGCCCAGCCTGTTTAGCAGTCGCACCAACAGGAGAAGTATATGTTGGTGTGGATATGATCGGTTCTTTAGGTAAAGATCCTGGTAAAGGCCACATCCTTAAATTAATAGATAAGGATAATGATGGTAAAATGGACGAACATGTAGATTTTGCCGAAGTGGATAATCCCCGCGGTATTATTGTTCAGGGCAGTCAGGTATATGTATTACACACCACTTTTTCGAAAGAAACAAAGCAGGCTACAGGCATGAATTTGGTTGTTTTCGAAGATAAGGATGGCGATGGTAAAGCCGATGGACCTGAAAAACCACTTATTGAGCACATCAGTAATGCCAAATATATCCGCGAACGTGGTACCGACCATGCCACCAATGGTATAAGAATGGGGATTGATGGATGGATTTATATTTCTGTAGGAGATTTTGGATTCCATGATGCTGTAGACCGTTCAGGTAAAAAATTAACCATGTTAGGCGGCGGGATTATGCGCGTTCGTCCTGACGGAACTGAAATGGAAGTATATACACATGGTACACGTAATGTTTATGATGTCGCTATCGATCCTTACATGAACGTTTTTACCAGAGAAAATACCAATGATGGTGGAGGATGGAATGTTCGTTTCTCGCACCACATACAATCAGGTGAATATGGTTACCCAGTTTTATTTCAGAATTTTACAGACGAGATTATTCCGGCACTTGCCGATTTAGGCGGAGGATCGGGTACCGGCGCATTGTTTATGGATGAGCCGAACTGGCCTGAACAATATAACCATGTACCAATGATGGCCGATTGGGGCAGAAGCATGCTTTATATTCATCGAGTAACTACTGATGGCCCTACCTTTACCCAAAAAGACGAAGATTTTATTAAACTACCTCAAATTACCGATCTTGATGTAGATGGTTCTGGAAGATTGTATCTCTCGGCATGGGATGGCGCAGGTTACTCTGGCAGTCCGAATAAAGGTTACATTGTTCGTGCAGTGCCAAATAACTGGACATATAAAGCTTTTCCTGATGTTAAAAAAGCTTCAATTAAAAAACTAACCGAGCTACTTAAATCCAATAGTGCGGTAGGCCGTTTAACGGCTTCGCAGGAATTGGTTGCACGCAACAATAAACAAGCTATTGCAACGGCTTTAAAAGTAGCTTCCGATCAGGGTTTAGCACTTGATGTTCGTATAGCTGGTATTTATACTTATGCACAGCTGACCAAAGAAAACGGTATCGCTACTTTAGTTGAATTTACCAAAGATAAAGCAGTTAAAGAATTTGCATTAAAAGCACTTGCTGATCGTAAAGGCAGTATAGATAAAGTACCGGTTGAACCATTTTTAGAAGGTTTAAAAGATCCTTCTGTTCGCGTTCAGGCTGCTTCGATAATTGGTTTAAACCGTTTGGGCAGGGCAGAAGTTGCTAATGTGCTTTTACAAACCAAGGTGCCTGCTTCGTTTACAGCACCTGCAAAAGGCACCGAAGGACCTCATGCAACACCTAATTCAGCCATTATTTTGCCTCACTTAGCTGTTCGGGCCTTAGTTGATCTTCAGGCAGTAGATGCTTTGCTTGCTGCGGTAAAAACCGAAAATTCTACCCTTGCGCTTTGGGCATTACGTTATATCCATACCGAAAAAGCAGTTAACGGGCTGATTGAAAACTACAAACAATCGAACGATGAAAAATTAAAACAACAGATCCTGGTTACCTTAGGCCGTTTGTATAAAAAAGAAATTGCTTACGATGCGAGCTGGTGGTGGGGTACACGCCCTGACTCTCATGGCCCATACTTTAAAGCGGTTTCGTGGGAAGGTTCTCCTATCATCGAGAAATTTTTGAAAGAGGAAGCAACCAAAGCCGGAGCGCAGGGAAAACAGTTTTATGTTGATTTAAATGCACGCCAAAGGATGGATATCCCTGAATTTGCCGAAGAAGAAAAAGTAGCGGCTACTGAAGAACCAAAAATTGATCTGGATAAAATCAAAAACAAAAAAGGTCAGGTAGGTAAATCATCTATCGAAGATGTGTTGCTGGCTATCAATAAATTACAGGGTAATCCTTTAAAAGGAAGAAATATTTTCAATAGTCAGGGTTGTGTAGCCTGCCATAGTTTGAGCAAAAGCGAGAAAATGAAAGGCCCGTTTATGGGACAAATTGGCTCTATTATGAACCGTGAGCAGATTGCAGAATCGATATTGAAACCTAATGCTTCCATTTCTCAGGGATTTGCCTCGGTCATGATTAGTGCTAAAGGCGACCGTACCTATATGGGTTTCATTACAGAAGAAACTGCTGCCAAAGTAGTGGTTCGTAATATTGCAGGTGAGGTTTTTACCATTAAAGCAGGCGATATTCTATCGAGAAAAGAAATGGAAACTTCGATGATGCCGGAAGGTTTGGCTAATTCATTATCATATGAAGAATTAGCTTCGCTGGTTACTTTTTTATCTGAACAGAAAAAATAGTTTCCCCTATAAAAATTTGATAAGGATGATCGTTAACCCATGAAGAAAAATCAGCTTATCACAATCATATTTACCATCATAACCTTGTTTTGCTCAACGCTTGCAGTCGGGCAAAACAAGGAAATTGATTCTACTTTTAAGATGCCTCCGCATCCAAGGTTACTGATAAGCCACGAGCTTGAAACACAGATCTTAGAAAATGTCAGGCGCGATCGGAGGTTTAAACAAATCCATCAAGCCATACTATCAGCAGCAGATCAGGTTTTAAATAAACCTGCATTAGAACGCATAATGATTGGTAAACGTTTACTTGATGTATCAAGAGAAGCACTCAAAAGAATTTATTACCTTTCTTATGCTTACAGGTTTAGCCACGATAAAAAGTATGTAACCAGGGCTGAAAAAGAACTGCTTGCTGTATCCGGCTTTAAAGATTGGAACCCCAGTCATTTTCTTGATGTCGGTGAAATGACTATGGCTTTGTCAATAGGTTACGATTGGTTATATCAGGATTTGCCCCAATCAACCAGAAATATTGTGGCGCTTGCCATTCTCGAAAAGGGAATACAGCCTTCAACAAATACTAAATATAACAACTGGTTAAATATTACCAATAACTGGAATCAGGTATGTAATGCGGGAATCACATTTGGTGCAATTGCTACTTTTGAAGTACACCCCGCCTTATCAGCCAAACTGATTAACCGTGCAATAAAAAGTGTAACCCTACCCATGAAACAATATGCGCCTGATGGGGCTTATCCGGAAGGTTATGGATACTGGGAATATGGTACTTCTTTTAATGTGATGTTTATCAGTGCTTTGGAGGGCATTTTTCATCAGGACTTTGGCCTGAGCGCTCAGCCTGGTTTCCTTAAAACGGCTGATTACCTGACTAATATGACGGGGCCTTCGGGCACTCCTTTTAACTATTCTGATAGCCGGGCAGTTGCCGAATTTAATCCGGCACTTTTTTGGTTTGCATCAAAACTAAAAGATCCCGGCTTATTATGGGTAACCAAACAACAGCTCGATGAACAAATGCCTTTACAGAATAGGTTGCTGCCATCGGCAATGATCTGGGGTGCAAAATTATCGCTTAACCATATTCAACCTAAAACTGCACAATTTTGGACCGGAAACGGCCCTAATCCGGTGGCTTTAATGCGTAGTTCTTGGACTGATCCGCTGGCTACTTTTGTGGGTTTTAAAGGTGGTTCGCCTGCTGTTAGCCATGGTCATATGGATGTAGGTTCTTTCATCATGGAATCGCAAGGCGTACGCTGGGCAATGGATTTTGGGATGCAGGAATACGAATCGCTCGAATCAAAAGGAATTAATCTTTGGGACAGCAAACAAAATGCACAGCGTTGGAAAATATTCCGTTATAATAATCTCGCACACAATACCCTTTCAATCGATAGTACCTTGCAGAACGTAAAGGGAAATGCTGCTTTCATCAGTAGCAGTGATGATGGTCAGTTTATGAATGCTGTTGCCGATTTGAGCACCTTATATACTGATAAACTAAATAAATCAGTTAGAGGGGTAGCCTTGATTAATAAAAAAACGGTACTGATCCGTGATGAAATAACTGTAGGAAACACAGATGTAACGCTTCGTTGGTCAATGGTTACACCTGCCAGGGTACAGATTATTGATGGGCATACCATCGAATTAAGTTACCAGGGCAAAAGATGTTATCTCTTCGTTGATGCCAAAAGCGAAGTTAAAATGAAAACCTGGTCGACGGATCCACTTACCGATTATGATGCCAAAAATCCAGGTACTTCAATTGTAGGATTCGAAGTAAGGCTCAAAGCCGGTAGCGAACAGGCCATATCGGTTTTTCTAGATGCGCAATCCCCCTCACCAAAAAGCTTTTCTGCTCAACCCATATCCAGCTGGCCTAAAAAATAAATAAGCCTGGTAGCTGATATATTTCTGCTCTACTTTCTAAGCCTTCATTTTAAAGATCATTCTTTCAAAAAGGGATAAAGATGAATTTTATTGTTATCGTCGAGCAATTTTTAGCATAAAATTGCGCCAGTTGTTTTGGTTTAAAAAAACAAAACTTACATTTAGCGATTAAATCTATATACCTAGTCGATGAGCAGATCGGAGCGGTATAACCACCAGTTATGGAAGACCATTTTTTTGAACAAATTATTAAGAACCCTCTTGAACAACCAAATATTCCACCCAATGAAGTGATATCCCGTTGGGCAGAAAAGTTAATTCAGGTACTTTTTCCAGAAAATTCCCCTAAAGTATTTTCAACGATTACAGAAGTAAAAGAATATATTGCTGTTTTGGAACTTGAGCTTTATGATATCATATCGGCCAGTTGCAGGCTTAAAAATAGTGAATGTAAAAATGCAGCCGGTCAGTTTTTTGAAGAACTGCCAGCGCTTTACCGTGTATTGAATACCGATATCGTAGCCATTTATGAAGGCGATCCGGCGGCACAGAGCAGGTTTGAGGTAATCAGAACCTATCCGGGTTTTTATGCCATCTGTTTTTACAGGATTGCCCATATGCTTTATAATTTCGGTATACCACTGGTTCCGAGGATACTTACCGAATATGCCCATTCTAAAACAGGTATCGATATCCACCCGGCAGCGAGTATTGGCGAGTACTTTCATATCGATCACGGAACTGGGATTGTTATCGGCGAAACCAGTACAATAGGCCGTTATGTAAAACTTTATCAGGGCGTAACACTCGGCGCGTTGAGTGTTAAGAAAACACTGGCAGGCAGCAAACGCCACCCAACCGTAGAGGATAGGGTAGTCATCTATTCCGGAGCGACTATTCTGGGGGGCGAAACCATCATCGGACATGATAGTATCATCGGCGGGAACGTATGGCTTACAGAAAGTATTCCGGCCTTTTCTACCGCTTATCATTCTCCAATAATTACCATTAGAAACCATAAAGAAACCAATTAAATATATTAAAATATGGCAGGAATAATCGATCTGATCGGAAATACGCCAATGGCTGAACTTCAAAGGCTGAATATTAACCCAGCTGTACGGGTATTTGCCAAATTAGAAGGAAACAATCCGGGCGGTAGTGTTAAAGATAGGGCATCGCTCAATATGATCAGAAGTGCAATAGAACGGGGTGATGTATCGCCAGGAACTAAACTGGTAGAGGCTACAAGTGGTAACACCGGCATTGCATTGGCCATGATTGCAAGTTTATATAACTTAGAAATTGAACTGGTGATGCCAGCCAATTCAACACGCGAACGTAAGGTAACGATGGAAGCCTTCGGCGCAAAAGTGACCCTGTTAGAAAGTATTGAAGATTGCAGGGATTATGCGGAAGAAAAAGGCGTTTCAAAAGGATATTTTTTATTAAATCAATTTGCAAATCCAGATAATTACCTGGCGCATTATAAAACAACCGGACCAGAAATATGGAGGGATACCGAAGGAGAGATTACACATTTTGTAAGCTCCATGGGAACAACAGGCACCATTATGGGCTGTTCGAGGTTTTTTAAAGAAAAAAATAATGATATTCAGATTGTTGGCTGTCAACCCACTGAAGGTTCTTCAATTCCGGGCATCAGGCGTTGGCCTGAAGAATATTTGCCAAAAATATTCGATCCGCTAAGGGTAGACCGGGTAATGGATATTGCACAGGAAGAAGCAACCCTAATGTCGAGACGAATGGCTAAAGAAGAAGGTTTATTTGCGGGAATGAGCTCAGGCGGTGCCTGTGCAGCTGCATTAAAGCTGGCCGGTGAACTGGATAAAGGAACTATTGTTTTTATTGCTTGTGACCGGGGAGACCGCTACCTAAGCAGCGATCTTTTTGGTTGAGGATAAATCATTAATCTTGTTGGGCTTTTTTAGATAAAAGCATGCGAACCCTTTGCGTAATGGCTTCCATTTCAAAGGGTTTTTCTATGTAATCATCCCAATGCGTTTTGTAATAAGCGCCGTTATGAATACCATTTCGTGATGACATGAGCAGGATAGGAATGGAACCATGTACCGATAGCTTGAGTTCTGTACATATCGCCCTTCCATCGGTCATACCCAACATATTATCGATTAAAATAATATCGGGTTGGAAAGCAGCAACCTTGCTATGTAAATCTATCGCATTGGAAAGATTCATGGTAATGTAGCCTTCAAATTCGAAGATCATCTTTATCGCGTCAAGCGTGGCAGGGTGATCTTCAATAATTAATATTTTTGGTTGGGATAGGGAGAACATTTTTTGTATGATTTATTAAGGAAAGCTAAGATTACCAGTACCTCTTTTTTTTAGCAATAACTCAAATATTTTCGAGTCTGTTCTGGTGAGGCTGTCAAGCGAGTTGCGTAAACTCTGGTTCACCAGACTTAAATTGGTAAACATGGTTCTCAATGTTTCGTTTTCATCTCTCAGCTCCATTAGTTCATGGGCTATACTCCCAAAATCTCTAATCCAGCTGTCAAAACAGTTTTTATCAATTGCTAAGGCAGTATAAATTTCTTCGGGATCTCTGCCGTTGTAAAATTCCTGGATGCTGCCAATAATTTTAGCAGGGCTGTTAGTCGGTTTCATGGTTGGTTTTCGGATGCTGTTTGCACAGAAGGCTAAACCGTCCCCTGTCTAGACCTCCTGCGGCACAGCAATATTTTAAAATGTTTTCAATTAGGGATAGGGACAAAGAAATAGAGCGTTTTAGAGTTATCAAAATTTTTGGCTACGCACTAATACGCACCAATTTTAAATATTTGGATTTCAGTGAGAAGAGTGAAATGTAATTGGCATTTGAGTTCATTATATATAGTTTTTGATGAATTAGCGTTTTAAATAAGCCATGCCGTCAGGCGTGTAACAAATCATCCCGGAAAAGACCGTTTCTGTCGACATGGCTAAAAAAGCGAGTACAACCCAGACAAAATGCATTAAGCCTGTTTGGTTAAAAAAACGGTATCGCACCGCGTGCACTCTAAATAGCTATATGCAAAGAGGGTGCGGCAGCTTGCTTATGGGGATACGCATTTCTACGCACGTAGACGCAAGTTGTTGTTTTAAAGATGGTTAAGTAATTTTAGGTTATTTGTTATTGAAATAAGGATAGAGAAAAATCAATTTATTTTTGTATATTATTTAGGACGATTTGGTGAGGTCTAACATCCAGGTGAGCATATTTGTTTCACCATCAATGCCAAGTTTTTTCCGGATTCTGTATTTACGGCTTTCAACAGAACGCACACTGAGTTTACAGGTCCTGGCAATTTCTTTAGTATCGAAATTTAACCTGATGTAAGCACAAAGTGTTAATTCTACGGGTAATAGCTGAGGTGAAATCTCAAGCAGCCTTTCGATAAACACAGGTTCAGCCTCACTAAAGCGTTTCATAAACGATGGGTCTTTGGCATGAGCAAGTTCTATAAGTGCTTTTAGCGAAAGCTGCTCAACAGGTTTTTCTATTTTTGCATCGAGTTGTTTACGATAACCTTCCACCTGTTCCTGAAGCAGGATCCGTTGTCGCCGGAAATGCGCATTATGCCGCGTTAATAACCTTAAACGTTGTCCGTAAAGGCCAAGGCTGATGAGAATTCCTTCAATTATTCCGGCCAAAGTGAGTAAATTAAAACTATAGGATTGAAAGGGGATAAATTCCGTTAAACAAAAAACAAGGTAAATCGAAATCAGCGCTACGGGAATCCATCCGAATACGTAACACCAGATGAGTGGATTGTTTTTGGCATATCCGCGGATGATAATAACTTTAACACTACTGAAAAGAAAAAGTAAAGAAGTTAATAAAAATAGTACCTGTGTAAATACATTGGTGATGTTTCTGGCATCCCATAAAGAGCAGATTAGAATTAAACCCCATCCAAACATTAAAACCTTAAAGAATTGATGCAACTGAGGGAGTTGCCGCCTGAGTTTTAAAAAATAACTGTTAAACAGCACCGTACAAATATAGCCGAGGGCAATAAAAAAATGAGCATGCACTACAATAAACCTGGCGATTGCCTGGTTCAGCAATAAGCCATAACCTTGAAGATAGCAAACCATGACAATAAAATAGAGCAAAATAATCCGCGCTGTATAAAGTGCAAAAAGTTTACTTCGTGTAACAACGAACATAAAAACATGAAAAATGAGGATCATTAATTCAATACCCATGTAAATAGGCTGTAAACTATGTGCTTTAAATAAAGCATGGTTTAATACCGATTCGGTAACCAGTTTAACAGGTACCAGTAAAGTATTCATGGCCCGCATTCTCACATATACTTCACCAACAGGTTCTTGTGCCTGGAGTAAAGGGAAAACATAGCCTGTACCCAGAATGTTATCATTTTGTTTCAGGTTGAACATACCAGAATTGATCTGGATTAGCTTACCGAGTTTATCGCGATAAAATACGCTGATGGAATCGATATTTGCATAATTGATAAACAGATAGGGAATCGTTTGGGTGTTTTTGGTAAAACGGAGTTTCATCCACCATACTTTTCCGCTGGTTCCGCCATTAAAAATTGCTGACTTGCCTTTTGAAAAATAGGCTGACTTAAGTTGCGCTACCTTTTCAAAAGATGTTGTTTTGAGCGTATCCTGCCAAAAGTATCCTGCTTTGCCAATGTTATCAAAAGTTTGTTTCTCCACCTGAATCACCGGTTGAGCCATGCAAAGGCTGCCTTCTAATAAGAAAGCGATAAGAATAAAAATGGTCTTCATTAATTAAACCAATGTAAAAAAGCAGGGATGACTTATTACAGGGGAGAAATTATAGCTTTATAACAGTAAATCCAAATTTTATCTCAAAAAAGAACATAATCCGAATGGTTTGGCATTCAGATCAAATTTGTATTTTAGACCAAGCCAGAAATTTTATGCATCAACTCATTATACAATACGCTTTCTTACTTGCAATTATTTTGTTTGTTGTCATGCTGGCACAAAAAATCCGTGTGGCATATCCTATTGTGTTGGTCATAGCCGGTTTAGCATTAAGTTTTTTACCGATCCTTCGCAACATTGAAATTGAACCCGAACTCATATTTGTAATCTTTTTACCACCGTTGCTGTATGAGGCAGCATGGAATACTTCATGGAAAGATTTCTGGAAATGGCGTAGGGTAATCAGCAGTTTTGCTTTTCCAATTGTTATTTTCACCTCCAGTATTGTAGCGCTAATTTCTCAAAGCCTGATCCCGGGTTTTACATGGGCCCTGGGTTTTTTGTTAGGTGGCATTATTTCTCCACCAGACGCCGTATCCGCATCGGCCATACTTAAAAATGTTAAAGTGCCTAAAAGGCTCACCACCATATTGGAAGGCGAAAGTTTGCTAAACGATGCATCCAGTTTGGTGGTATTCCGCTTTGCATTAGCAGCCGTAATGACCGGAAGTTTCGTATTTAGTAAGGCTGCAGGTAATTTTGTGCTGGTTATTGTAATGGGCATTTTAATCGGAATTGCGGTGGCCTTAGTTTTTTACGCGCTGCACCGGTGGTTACCTACCACTACCAATATTGATATTATCCTTACTTTTTTAACGCCCTATGTCATGTACATCACTGCAGAGGAATTTGAATTTTCTGGTGTACTGGCGGTAGTGAGTGGCGGTTTGTTTCTTTCGGCCCGCAGAGACCGTATTCTTACCCATAGGAGCCGGCTGCAGGGCATAAATGTTTGGGAAGCCGTGGCTTTTGTACTGAATGGCTTTGTTTTTTTATTAATTGGCTTAGAATTTCCGGTTATTATTCATGGCCTGGGCAACGATGGCCTTCTACCCGCCATCCGCTATAGCGCTATTATTTGTACGGTTTTAATTGTCACCAGGTTAGCCAGTACCTATGGTGCTTTATACTTCACACGTTTCATTAGCCGTTATATTACCACAGCTGATCCAAATCCAAGCTGGAAAGCACCTTTACTTTTTGGCTGGGCAGGAATGAGAGGGGTGGTTTCTTTGGCTGCAGCACTTTCTATTCCGGTGGCTTTAAAGTCGGGTGAAGCTTTTCCCCAGCGTAACTTAATCTTGTTTATTACCTTCAGTGTGATATTGGTTACTTTGGTTTTGCAAGGCTTAACATTACCAGCATTAATAAAATGGGTAGATATGCCCGATCCGGATTATACAGTTTCTTTCGAACAACAAAAACAAATGGTGAGAAAGAAATTGTCCATGTTATCACTTAAAATCCTGGATGAAAAATACCACGATGCCTTATTGCATAATGATATGATCAGATCGATAAAAATTCGTATTGAGGCAGAAATGGAATTGTTGCGGGATTGGGAAAAAGAAGAAAACATTTCACGGTCTGAGGGCTTTTACCACGATTATCGCGTCGCACTTGAAGATATCATGGCTGAACAGCGTATTTTATTGAAAGGGCTAAATAAAAAAGAGCAGATTAATGATGAACTGATCAAAGAACAGTTAGAGCTGCTCGATCTGGAAGAAGAAAAACTTCGCAGGCATTTTAGTCAGCGGGATGCCTAAGCATCAGCTTCTCTTTACGGTACCATTGCTCAATTTTATCCAATTAAATGTGTAATCATAGTCGCGTAATGTGCCCACATTGTGCGGTGTTACACATACATGTTTACACTACATAGCTGTAATTTCGGATGTCGTTTATCTGATGAAATAAAGCTATGAAAACAAATTACTTTTTTAAAAGACTCATTTTTTTGATGCTTGCCAGCCTGGCAATGCTTTCGTGTAAGAAAAATATTAATGAACATCCGGAAGAAGGAGGCAAAAAACAAACTGTAAAATTTATGGTTACGGGGGCTAATAATGATCTGGGAACGGCAGGGGATGCGGTAAATGCCCCGCTTAAAGACCTGATTAAACAGTTAACCATTGTGGTTTATCAATCGTTTACCGGACAAGAGTATACCCGTGTTACCCAGCTCGCTACCGATCCTAATTTTGGGGAACTTAGTTTAGACCTTCCGCTTAATACCTATAATTTTGTGGCTATCGGTTCTCGGTCGTTATTTGGCATTAATCAATTTTATCAGGGTGCTACCAATACCGTTATTTTGCCTTTTAATGAGGGAAATATGCAATATTGGCAACCTAATCAGTCTCCATCCGAAAAATTATACAAAACAGATGATACGTTTGTAGCAACCATTATGAACACCATAAATGCCAATCAGACTATTAATTTAAATATGGAAAGGATTGTGGGTAAGCTGGAAGTGCTTGTAGAAGATGTAGCCAATTACGAAGTTGATGTAAATAATGAAGCAACAGGTTATCTGTTTGCCGCAAAAACATCATTTGGCAGTATTGAAAATGATTTTGGTTATATCGTAAATAACACAAAAGGTCCAATTAGTATTTATATTCTCCGTACCGATAAACCTTTGGAAATTGAAGTGAGCGGAGGTGGGAGAAGGCGCTCGCTTTCTGTTCCGGTTTATAAAAATAAAAGAACGGTGGTAAAGGGCAAATTACTGGAACCTATTGGTAAAGTTGGGTTTAGCTTTGTGATTAATGATAAATGGCTGGCTGATACTACACTTGTAACACTTTAAACCGGTCATTTCATGCTGTGTTTATAACTCGTTATAAGCAAGCCTCTAAATGATTAAAATATAATGATATATTTGCTAATTAATTTAGTAAGTATGTCGGTAAAGGTTAATATCACTTCAAAGGGAATACAAAAGGTACTTAAAAACTATAATGAAAAGCAAGCCATTGCCGAATACATCTGGAATGGTTTTGATGCCAATGCAAATACCATACGCGTAGATTATGTAGCCAATCCGCTTGGTCTTTTGGAGGAGCTCACCATTGCTGATAATGGATATGGAATTAATTTTGATCGTTTACAGCAAAAATTCGATCCCTTTTTTGAATCTGAAAAATCTATCCAGATTGTGGCGCCCAAGCATACTTCTAAAATGCATGGCCGTAACGGGGTAGGGAGACTTACGTTTTTTACCTTTGCGCATGATGCCGTTTGGCATACCACTTACCAATCAGCGCAGGGCTTTCGTTATGGTGAAATAAAAATTAGCACTGGTGGTTTAAATAGTTATAGCCACGATTTTACTGCTGCCCTGACTGGTGTTGGTGAGACCGGGACAACAGTTTCTTTTGCCAATTTGAGGATCAGCCTGCAAGATATGGAAGAAACGGTACTTCCTTTTTTGATAAACGAATTCTGTTGGTTTATTGAATTAAACAAGCATAAAAATTATTCAATTATTGTAAATGGCGAAACATTAGATTTTAGCAGCAATGTTAAAACCTTAGAAGAGTTTAATCTTTTTTATCCCGATACTGCCGTTACTTTTAAAATTAAATATGTGCACTGGAAAGAAAATCTGCACAAAGAACTGTCTAAATATTATTTTTTAGCCGAAGGAGAAGAAATTTATAAGGATTACACCACCTTAAATAAAAAGAGCGACGATTATTTCCATAGCGTTTACATCGATAGTGATTTTTTTCGTGATTTCGATTTTAAGAGTTTTGAAAATGAAGGACAAGTAGCCATATTTGGTGCCGCTAAATCTTCGGCTGAATATAGATTTTTAATTAAAGCACTAACAGAATATCTTAAAGGTAAACGTAAACCCTTTTTAAAAGAATATGCCAATCGCCTGGTTGAAACTTACGAACAGGAAGAAATCTTTCCGGTTTATGCCACCGAAAGGGAAAAAGAATTAAGGAAACCAGCCCTGGTTAATTTGCTTAAGGCATTATATGAAATAGAACCCAAATTGTTTAGCAGTTTAAATACCGATCAGAAGAAAACTTTAGTGCGCCTGATCGATCTTTTAATGCGCTCAAACCTACGCAATGAGATTTTTGAAATGTTTAATGGCCTGATAGAATTAGAGGCTGAAGAAAAACATGAGTTATTGCAATTGATAAAAGGCCTTGAACCCGCACAAAATTAGATTGAAATTAATAAGTATTTAGTAATTTGTTGCCGATAAAAACAACTTTAGATGAAAAGATACCTGTTATTGATCAGCATTTTACTCATGAATACCCCATTGCTGTTCGCACAGCAAAAAGAGCGTAACCTTAATATTGTTTTTATTGGCAATAGTATCACACAAGGTGTACAGCTCGCTAATGCTGCTGATGCCCCACCTGCGGTAGCCGTTGCTTATCTGCTTAGGCAAAAAGGAATAAACGCAGTTAAATTCAGCAATCAGGGCCATAGCGGTTACACCACTCTTGATTTTTTACCTGGCGCAGGCCGCACTTTTAATCAAGTTGAAGAAGCAGCCAATGCATTTACCAATAAAGAAGCATTACTGGTTTTTTCATTAAAGCTCGGCACCAACGATAGCGCTATCCAGGGACCACATGGGGCTCCCGTTTCACCTGATCGGTATATCGAAAATGTAAAAACCATCATAGAAAAATTATTGGCCGATTTTCCAAAGGCTATTGTGGTATTACAGCACCCTATCTGGTACAGTCCAAATACTTATAATAGTTCAAAATATTTGCAAGAGGGCTTATCGAGAGTGCAGGCTTACATTCCAAAAATTGATAGCCTTGTTACAAGTTACCGTTTAACAAAACCCAAACATGTTTTCGTGGGTGATAAAAAGGCTTTTGCTTATTTTAAAAAGCACCATCTTACTGAGCTGATTCCTGAAAAGGGGCAGGCGGGGACTTTTTACCTGCATCCAAATAAATCAGGCGCAGTATCTTTAGGCGAATTTTGGGGCAAAGCCATTGAACGGGTGGTAAAGAAAAATTTTTAATCCCATGGGCTGGGTTAGCCAATATTCATAAATCTTTGCGATTTTGATATTATATAGCCATTTTTATAGCAGCAGTTAGTTGTCAAACCCCGTTTTATGAAGATCATTTATGATTAAATCCTTTCTGTTTTTATATGAGTGATCAGGTAGGATATTTTGGAACAAACCTGCCCATAAAAATTTACGGGTTGAGCGAAAAATCGGTTACCATAACGTTCGGAACGGCCATTGACAACGATTTATTGAGCCTGATTACCGATTTTAATCAATTGCTGTTACAAAATCCTTTTGCTGGTTTAATTACCACAGTTCCGGCTTATACCACATTAACTGTGTTTTTTGATCCGCTAAGTGTGATGTTATCAGATCTTCCTGGCGAGGCTTGTTTCGATAAGGTATCGGCACATTTAAATAAAATTGCACAAACAAAAAGAGAAAAATCGAGTGTAATAGCAGATAGACTGGTTATTCCGGTCTGTTATGGCGGCGATTTTGGCCAGGATCTTTTAACGGTAGCCCGCACCAATAACCTGACCGAAACTGAGGCAATTGATATACATACCGCCGGGCAGTACATGGTTTTCATGATCGGTTTTGTGCCAGGTTTTGCCTACATGGGCGGCATGGATACGAGATTATCCACCCCCAGAAAAGAAATCCCGAATGCTAAAATACCCGCTGGATCTGTAGGTATTGCAGGCCATCAAACGGGTATTTATCCTTTAGAAACCCCGGGTGGATGGCAGATTATAGGCAAAACACCATTAAAAATGTTTGAGGTAAACCGTGCTCAACCATCCCTTTTAAAGGGAGGCGACCAGGTTACTTTTAAAGCCATTGGTATAGATGAGTTTAATGCTTATGCTGAAATATGAGTATGAAAATTAGCATCATTAAGCCAGGCTTGTTAAGCACCATTCAGGATTTAGGCCGGTACCGATACCTTTCGCAGGCTGTGCCTGTTTCGGGGGCGATGGATGAGTTAGCGCACCGGCTGGCCAATAAAGCAGTTGGTAACGATGATCATCATGCTACCATCGAGTTTACTTATGCCGATGCTTCATTTAAAGCTGAAACACCTGTTCTGCTTTCTTATTCTGGCGATGGTGCATTTTTGGTTTACAATGATGAGTTAATGCCTGCAGAAAAGCCATTGTTTTTTCCGGCAGGTTCGGTTATAAAGCTCATCAGCAACACCATTGGTGCACGTACCTACTTGGCTGTTGCTGGTGGATGGGAGGTGCCGGATGTAATGGAAAGCAGAAGCACTTATCTTACTGCTGCTTTTGGCGGCTTTAAAGGGAGAGCATTGCAAAAAGCCGATGTTTTGAGCAGTGGTACTATTCTCAACGAAGTATCGAATGGGATAATAAAACAATTGATCAACCGGTCGTTAATCTACCCAAATTGGCGCATTTCGCGCGAAAGTTTACTGCCAGAGAAAAGGCAAACCATTCGGGTGGTACTCGCCAATGAAATCAGCTGGTTTGATGCCACATCCATTATTTCATTTTTAACCAATTTTTATACCATCGACAGAAGGAGTAACCGCATGGGTTATCATTTATTGGGAAAACCATTGGTGAGGAGGGTTAAACAGGAATTGCTCAGTACAGCAGTAACACCCGGGATTATTCAGGTAACCGGAAGTGGCGATTTGGTTATACTCATGGCCGACTGTCAAACAACAGGTGGTTATCCGCGTATTGCCCATGTTGCAGCGGTCGATTTGCCTTTATGTGCACAGTTAAAACCTGGCGATGCCATTCACTTTTCCGAAATTTCGAGAGATGAGGCAGAAGAACTTTACCTTGAACGGGAACGCGATTTATCATTGATTACCACGGCCATAAGCCTAAAATATATTAAAACATGAAAATGATCGACCTTAATTGCGACATGGGAGAAGCGTTTGGGAATTATGTTATGCCCAATGATGAAAAACTAATGGAATACATTTCATCGGTGAATATTGCCTGTGGTTTCCATGCCGGCGATCCGGCTGTAATGCAGCAAACGGTCGCTTTAGCCTTAAAAAACGGGGTAGCCATTGGGGCGCACCCGGGTTTGCCCGATTTGCAAGGTTTTGGTCGCAGAGAAATGAAGATTACTGCAAACGAAGCCTATCAGCTTACTTTATATCAAATTGGTGCATTAAGTGCTTTTGTAAAAGCTGCAGGCAGCAAATTACATCATGTTAAAGCACATGGTGCATTATATAATATGGCTGCAAAGGATAGTAGTTTAGCAAAAGCCATTGTACAGGCCGTTTACGATTTCGATCCCAGTCTGATTTTGTATGCTTTGGCAGGTAGCAAAATGATTGAGGAAGCTGAAAAAGTGGGTGTAATAACCGCTTCCGAAGTTTTTGCCGACCGTAGTTATCAGGATGATGGTTTATTGACTTCACGTTCTGCAGATAATGCTTTAATTACGAACGAAGAAGAGGCTGTAAATCAGGTTTTGGGATTTGCTTTAAAGCAGGAAGTACGGAGTACAAGTGGAAATCGTATCACAGTCAGGGCCGAAACGGTTTGTTTGCATGGTGATGGCGAACATGCTGTTGCTTTTGCTAAATTAATAGCGGAGCGATTAAAAAAAGAAGGTATCGTTATTAAAGCCCCGGTAATATGAAGCCAAAATACAATTGGAGTGTACTTTTAGGGGCTGCTTTTTTAATGGCTTCATCGGCTATTGGTCCCGGTTTTTTAACACAAACAGCAGTTTTCACCCAACAGTTGGGGGCGAGTTTTGCGTTTGTGATATTGTTATCCATCATATTAGATGCCATTGCACAGTTAAACATCTGGCGGATTATTGCAGTTGCTGATAAACCTGCTCAGGATATCGCCAATAAGGTATTTCCAGGCCTGGGTTACTTTATTTCTTTTCTGGTTTTTTTAGGTGGTCTGGCTTTTAACATTGGCAATATTGCTGGTGCCGGCTTAGGACTAAATGTATTATTCGGCATTAGTGTAGGACAGGGTGCTGTTATCAGTGCTATTATGGCAATTGGCATCTTTATATACAAAGAAGCAGGTAAGGCGATGGATGTTTTTGCCAAAACCATGGGGCTGATTAAAATTGTACTCGCCTTAATTATCGCCTACACGAGTTCGCCGCCATTGGCAGAAGCCGCATTAAGGGCTGTAAACCCCATACAGTTTAGTTTTACAGCAGTATTAACCATAGTTGGTGGAACAGTTGGCGGTTATATTACTTTTTCTGGTGCACATCGTTTATTGGATGCCAGACAAACGGGAATCCAGAATTTAAGCGCCGTAAATAAGGGTGCACTAAGCGCCATCGGACTCGCATCTGTTATGCGCTTATTGTTATTTATTGCGGCTTTAGGGGTAGTTAGTAAAGGTTTTACTTTAGATCCATCCAATCCGGCAGCTTCGGTTTTTAAACTGGCCAGCGGCGAAATCGGGTATAAAATTTTTGGTGTAGTGATATGGGCTGCGGGGATTTCATCGGTTGTGGGTTCTGCATATACCTCCATCTCTTTTATTAAGAGTTTTCACCCCATGATATTAAAGTTTAACAGAGAGATTATCATTGCCTTCATATCCATCTCCTGTATTATTTTTATCCTGATTGGTAAACCCGTTAAAATACTGCTTACCGTAGGTGCCATTAATGGATTTATTTTACCTATTGCACTGGGTATTATGCTTATTGCTGCTTATAAAACTAAAATTATCGCAAATTACAAACAACCGTTTTGGTTAACCTTAACCGGCTTAGCTGTGGTATTAACCATGGTTTGGATGAGTTATGGCACCATTATACAAATGATAAACGGAGAATAAATCTTTATAAAATGAATACGATTACCAAATATTTTTGCCTTTTCCTGCTGTTAAGTGTTACGTGTTTTGCGCAGCAGCGTACAAAACCAGTGGCCGTAGAACCGGGAGTTTCTCTAGCATTGGCAAACGCCAGAAGCGCAACAATAAGTAATATTCAATACAAGCTTCATTTTACTGTCCCTGCAGTGCAAAATGCATTAATAGAATCAACTGAAAGTATTGATTTTAAGTTGAATAAGTTGATTGATCTGCAGGTCGACTTTAAGCAGGATTTAGATCACATAAAACAAATATCGGTTAATGGAAAAACCATACCGGTCGATTTTAAAGCAGAACATATCCTGATAAAACAGGAGTATTTAAAAGTCGGGAATAACCAGGTTGAAATCGAATTTATTGCCGGTAACGAATCGTTAAACAGAAATAAAGATTTTTTGTATGCGCTCTTTGTTCCTGATCATGCCAGGACCGTATTTCCTTGCTTTGATCAGCCTGATTTAAAGGCTAACTTTTTACTTTCGTTAACCGTTCCAACCGACTGGAAGGTAATGGCTAATGCTATTAAAAAAGATTCGCTGGTAAATGGCAATTCAACCACTTACCATTTCAATAATTCGGATAAATTACCCACCTATTTATTCTCTTTTACGGCAGGAAAATACAGCCTGATAAACCGGGAAATGAAAAATAATAAAATGGAATTTCTACACCGGGAAACGGATTCAGCGAAAATTAAATTCAGTGTAGATTCTGTTTTTGTCGCACATCGCGATGCCATCGATTTTTTAGAAGACTGGACAGCGATAAAATATCCTTTCCAGAAAGTAGGTTTTGTCAGCATTCCTGATTTTCAGTTTGGTGGTATGGAACACCCTGGAGAAGTACAATATAAGGCATCCGCATTGTTTTTAGATCAGGGGGCAACTAAAGATCAGTTTATTTCGCGTTCAAATCTGATTTCGCATGAAACGGCACATATGTGGTTTGGCGATCTGGTCACCATGAAATGGTTTAACGACGTTTGGATGAAAGAGGTTTTTGCCAATTTTATGGCCGATAAGGTAACCGAAAAATTAATGGGCAAGTCTACTTTCAACCTTAAGTTTCTACAAGACCATTATCCGGCAGCTTATGGGGTAGATAGAACATTGGGCGCTAACCCCATTCGACAGCAACTGGATAACCTACAGGAAGCGGGATCGATGTATGGAAATATAATTTACCACAAAGCACCCATTATGATGCGTCAATTGGAGTTACTGATGGGCAAGGAAAATTTTCAGCAGGGAATAAGGGAATACCTGAAAAAATACAGTTATGGCAACGCTACCTGGAATGATTTGATTGCCATTTTAGGTAAATACAGTAAGAGTGATCTGCTCAGCTGGAATAAAGTATGGGTAAATGAACCCGGCAGACCAGTTTTTAGTTATGATATTAAATACAATGGAGATAAAATAAGTAATTTAAGCTTAAGTCAAAACAGTGAGATGGGGCAGGCCAGGGTATGGCCACAATCCTTTACGGTTAAGCTGGTTTACCCAACCTATAGCAAGGTTTTAGTGGTCAGCGCTCAGACAGCTAAAACAGATTTAATGGAGGCAAAAGGTCTTCCAAAACCACAGTATATTTTGTTTAATGCAAACGGTGCCGGATATGGCCTTTTCCCAATCGATCAGGAGATGATGGCAAATCTTTATCATCTTGAGGATCCCTTAGAACGTGCATCAGCTTATATCAATGCCTATGAAAATATGCTTTCGGGCAAAGGTAATAAGCCTAAAGAACTTTTAATGGTGTTTTTACAGGGATTGGCAGTTGAGAAAAATGAAATGAACCTCAGGTTGATTACGGGCTACCTCACTAATATTTACTGGACTTTTCTTACTGCTGAAGTACGGAATGGTATGTATGAAAGCGTGGAGAAAACAATATGGAATGCAATGGAACAGCAGCCAATGCAAAATAACAGGAAGATTTTGTTCAATGCTTATCAAAATGTGTATTTAAGTGCCAATGCCGGGAAACGCATGTATGATATCTGGTTCAGGCAAACTGCACCAAATGGAATTAAATTGTTAGAAGATGATTATAATGCGCTGGCTTTAACACTGGCACTTAAAACTGATACTGCAAATACCATCCTGAAAGCGCAGTTAGAAAGGACCAAAAATGAAGACCGTAGAAATCGGTTGATTTATTTAATGCCCGCATTATCTTTAGATGTGAAGGAAAGAGATCAATTCTTTAACGCTTTAAAAGACCGGAAAAACCGTCAGAAAGAAGCCTGGGTAACTACGGCTTTATCTTATCTGCATCACCCCATCAGGCAAAAAACAGCTATTCATTATCTGAAAGAAAGTTTAGATTTATTGGAAGAAATACAGAAAACAGGGGATATATTTTTTCCTCAATCGTGGCTGGCTGCTATTTTTTCCAGTTATAACAACAAAGAAGCAAATGCAGTGGTACAGGATTTCTTAAAATCACATCCTGCTTACA
Organism: Pedobacter folensis; assembly: GCF_056490665.1. Lineage (NCBI taxonomy): Bacteria > Pseudomonadati > Bacteroidota > Sphingobacteriia > Sphingobacteriales > Sphingobacteriaceae > Pedobacter > Pedobacter folensis. Next base: position 1,081,912 of record NZ_JBWJIF010000001.1, on the reverse strand, counting down.
ATTCAAAATTAAGGGATAAAATTTTGCAGACAACAGATAATCTTCGCCGGGCACAAGTCATTGTGCATTAAGCTCCAATGTAAATAAATTTGTTACATACAGGTTTAAGAAGAATTTATACTTTTGTCGCGAGAGCGTTAATTTAGATTGAAAGGGGTAAACATGAATTTGTTTGCCCTTTTCTTTTACGAATAATCGTCATGCTGAATTTATTTCAGCATCTTTTCTGCAAAAATAAACCCTGAAATGAATTACCTGCGGTGAGCTCGCTAACGTTCTTCACTTCTTAATGTTTAGGATACTTTTAAATGAGGCAGTGTATTTTACCACCTAAGCCACCTGAGATCATCTGAGTTTTTGGAATCGTGCTTAGAAACATTAACCCTTTCTAAAAAATAATAATGGGTTGTGGCACTAATTGAAAGATTCTGTCTGACTGTTTAAATCATCTAATAAACTATTTAATAAAATATCTCTTTTATCTTCAATTGAAGCATCATCCTGGATCAAAACGGTAAGGTTCGTATTTTCTGTTGTTTGAGTTTGCATATAAGGCTGCGGTTAATGTTTGTCAATTAAATGTCTACCATTATCTAACGTCGATTTTAGAATATAGTTTGTAACTTTTTTAATTGAGTAGCAGCGTTTACACCTACGATTGGAAAAATCACTCCGAAAATAACTTAACTCTGGTCATCCAGGACCTGTAGTAAATGATTTAAGTCTTCTTCTGTATTGTAATAATGGAAAGAAATCCTTGTACCGGCTCCTCTTGGCGAACAAAGTATTTTGGCAGCAGCAAGTTTATCCACTGTTTTTTGATCTAAAGGCATACTCATAATGGTCGATTGATACTTCCTGTCAAGCGTCCAGTCAGGGATTAATCCTCTGGAATTTAATTCCAGCCTGGCCCGATTACAAAGCGTTTGCGTGGTTTTTTCAATCCAATCAAAGCCAAATGAACTAAGATAATTTAAACTTTCGTTTAAGGTGCCGAAGTTTAGGGTATCTAAATGGCCAGGTTCGAAACACATCGATAAATGATCTTTTCCTTTTAAAAATGGTGCTGTTGGCAGTTGGGCCAATTTGTTTTTGGTGAAGACCGCATCTTTCATCTGATCAGAAAGAAATGCGTAGCCATTACCATAGCCTGCTAAAAGCCATTTGTATCCGCTGCCAATCAACGCGTCTAAACCCGTTTTTTCAAAATCATAAGCAGTAGTACCCAAAAACTGCGTGCCATCGCCAACCAATAAAAGATCAGGATAAGTGTTTTTTAGTTTCCGGATAAAATCATCATCCATCCTAAGTCCACTAATGTATTGTACCATGCTAAACGCCAGTATAGTAGGTTTGAACTTCTCAATGGCGTTAATGATGTTTTCTTCAAGCTTTTCATCGATGGTTATACTATGATAATCGAAACCCATGCTGATTACCGGATAACTTACCGATGGATATTCCTCTTCTAAAAGTAAAAAACGATGACTTTTATCCAATCCGCTCAATAAGATATTGAAACCGACTGAAAAATTTTGAACGAGATAAGTATTGTCTGGTTTTGAGCCAAAAAGCTTCGCTATATTATTTCTGAGGTCGGTAATAACCGGCAGATTTTCCATTCTGAAAATGCTTCCGCCAGCAATAAATGCTTCGTCATGTTGAGTTCTCCATGCTGCCAGATTGGTCGATAAAATGCCCGAATTGGCGGTGTTTAGGTAAGTATATTCTTTGAGGATCGGGAAAAATAGGTTCATGCTCAAATTTAAAAGAATTCTGTATTAAAAAAATAATTCAGGCGTCAAGTTAGCCGCTCAAAACATTGATGGGCAATTTCATATTCTTCGTTGGTTGGAATAACCAGGATTTTTACTTTAGCGCCTGTTTTATTAATTTCTTTCAACGCTCCATGGTAGGCTGCATTTTGATTTGGATCTAATTCAATACCCAGATAATCGAGTGCTGAACAAACGGCCTCACGCATATTGCTGTCGTTTTCACCCACACCTGCTGTAAATACAATGGCGTCTATACCATTTAAAATAGCCGCATAAGCGCCAATAAATTTTTTGATCCTGTAAGCATACAGTTTTAATGCTAAAATTGCAGCTGCATTTCCTTCGCTGACCATTTTTCTGATATCGCGCATGTCACTTGAGCCACCTACACCTAAAAGTCCTGATTGTTTGTTAACCAGGGTACTTAACTGCTCTAAAGTATATCCTGAATGTTCCATTAAATGAAAAATAACCGACGGATCGATATCTCCAGAGCGTGTGCCCATCATTAATCCGCTTAGCGGGCCAAATCCCATACTGGTATCTATCGATTTACCATTTTTAATGGCTGTGATGCTGCAGCCGTTACCTAGGTGTATGCTGATGATTTTACTTTCAGCCTTATTTAACCATTTAATGGCTTGTTCGCTTACATATTTATGGCTGGTGCCATGAAATCCATATACCCTGATGCCATGTTCTTTGTAATACCATTCCGGAATCGCATAACGATAAGCCTGTTCCGGTATGGTTTGGTGAAATGCCGTATCGAATACTGCAATTTGTTTAGCATTTACAAAAGTTTGCTCGGCTACTTCAATACATTTATAATTAACCGGATTATGCAGCGGAGCAAGTGAAAACAGTTTTTTGATCTGATGTTTTACCTCGTCTGTAATAAGGGTTGCACCTGTAAAATGTTCGCCTCCATGCACTACACGATGGCCAACAGCCGCAATATCATCAGGACTGGCTATTACTGCATATTCCCCTTCAGTGAGTAAAGCTAACACCTGTTTTAAACCTTCACCGTGGTTAGCAATAAAACCAGACTGTTCAATGTTATACTTTTCGTTATTGCGATAAACGCTATGTTTAATAAAGGAGCCTTCAATGCCAATACGCTCTACCAGGCCGCTGCAAAGCGGCGCTTTTTCAGGCATGTTAAAAAGCTGGTACTTTAAAGAGCTACTTCCCGAATTGATTACTAAAATGTTCATATTAAATATCCTGACATTGAATTGCTGTAATTACAACGGTATTAAAAATATCATCTACCGTACAGCCACGGCTCAAATCGTTTATTGGTTTATTTAGGCCTTGCAGCATTGGACCAATGGCTAATGCGCCGGTTTCACGCTGTACCGCTTTATAGGTGTTGTTACCTGTATTTAGATCGGGGAAGATCAATACACTCGCCCTGCCTGCAACCTCAGAACCTGGTAATTTTTGTCTACCCACTAATGGATCTACAGCAGCATCATATTGTATCGGACCTTCAATTTTTAATTCCGGATGCCTTGCTTTTACGATGGCCGTAGCTTCTCTTACGCGTTCTACATCTTCACCTTCGCCTGATGTGCCGGAAGAATAAGATAACATGGCAATGCGTGGCTCAATGCCAAATTTTGCGCTGCTTTCGGCTGAAGAAATTGCGATTTCTGCCAGCTGCTGAGCAGTAGGATTGGGGTTTACCGCACAATCGCCAAATATGGCCACCCGTTCGGGCAGGCACATAAAGAAAATGGATGAAACTACCGATACACCTGGTTTTGTTTTAACAAACTGTAAAGCAGGCCGGATGGTGTGTTGGGTAGTATGAACGGCACCCGAAACCATGCCATCGGCATCACCTTTATAAACCATCATTGTGCCGAAATAAGAAACATCGGTCATCATATCTCTGGCCATTTCGAGGTTTACATTCTTGGCTTTTCGCAATTCATGTAAGGTATTTACATAATCATTGTAATGAGCCGATTGTCCCGGGTTATGTATTTTTATCGTATTGGTATCCAGATTTAATCCAAGCCTTTTAATGGTATTGGTAATTTCGGTTGGATCGCCTAAAAGCGTAATGTCTACAATATCCTGGGTAATGAGTTTCTCCACGGCTTTTAAAATGCGTTCGTCATTTCCTTCCGGTAAAACGATGTGTTTTTTATCGCGTTTGGCCCATTTAACCAATTGATATTGAAACATATGCGGCGTAATGCCCTGATAGCTAAAAGTGATGATTTTATCATCAAGTGCTTTAATGTCAACATACTTTTCGAAAAGCTCTATCGCCACCGCGATTTTCTTCTTGTTTTCGATGGTGATTTTTGAGTGAATACCACCAATCGTAGTAGTGGTTTCGAAAGTGCCTTTTTGTACCGCTATTATGGGGATAATGGTCTGTAAACCTTCAATCAATTTAATAATCGGCTCATCGGGTAAACTGCCAGCAGTTAAAACAATACCCGCAATTTTTGGATAATTGGCCGATAAATTGGCCTGAAGCGCACCAATAATGATATCGCCACGATCGCCAGGCGTAACAATAAGCAAGTTATCTTTAATGTGCCTTAAAAAATTAGGCAACATCATGGCGCCGGTTACAAAATTGTCGACCTGGTTATCCAATAGTTCAGATCCAAAAAGCACTTCGCCACCTAAAGCCAGTGTAATTTCCTTCATCGTTGGACTTTGCAGACCAGTTTCAGTTGGAATAACGGCAATCAGCAGTTCTGCGGGTAATTGATTACTTAAGGCCTGTTTAATACGATCTGCTTCTTCAGGATTGACCATATTGGCCACTACGCCTAATACCTGTACATCGCGCAACAGGAAGTTTCGGTAAATGTTGATGGCAGATTTAAAAAGCTGACTGGCGGTTTTATTTTTCCCGGATACGACAATTAAAACGGGAGCACCCAGGTTTTTGGCCATTAAGGCGTTCGATTCGAACTCAAATGCCATGCCTTCGCCTAAGAAATCGCTTCCTTCAATTACCGTGAAATCATAGTTGTCTTCTAATTTTTTATATTTACTGATAATGGTATTGATAATGGTACCGCTATCTTCAGATTGATGCAACATTTCTTGCCGGGTAAAGGCAAAGGCATCTTCATATTTAACAGGGAGCGAAAAATAATCCAGCATGGCCTCCACATGTTCATCCTTTTTATTGGGATCGTCTTGTGCAATAATCGGTTTAAAATAGCCTACTTTTTGCGTTTTGGCCAATAACATATTGATCATCCCGAATGCAATTACTGATTTTCCGGTATAGGGTTCGGCTGAAGCAATGAATATATTTTTTGTCATAAATAAGGATCAATGTATAGGAATAACCAATTATGCCCAATATAGTTGGAAATATTTATTTTAAAAACTAAAGCAGGTTAAGTTTTAAAGACGGCATAAAATAATTACTTATTCTACACTTTAAATACCATCTATAGGCGAATCGTCAATTACGGATGTAATCATTAAGATCTAAAATTGGCCTGACTTAAATGGTCTTTTAGTTGCCAATAGGATATGATTTTAGGATAGCGGCGTTATGCGTTTGATTCAATCAAGAGTTTTAACATCTTTAAACGATGGATAAGCGGAAGATTCACTTTTGCATCGGGATTGAGTTTTAAGGGCATGAAATGACTTTCCAAAAAGTGCTCGTAATCGGTAATCACATTAGCCTGGTTGAGGTAAATAGGCACCTGTTGTTTTCCTGCCTGGGTAAAAAACTCTTCTAGCTGCTGTACTTCTTGGATGGTCATAATGCAAAGTTATCATTCTATTTTGAGCAGACGGAATTAAATTTATTTGATAGCTGGTATCTGCCTAATGCTCAATCATAATGATTTTAAAATATGGTTAGGTTATAGCCCTGGGTTGTTTCTGTACTAAGAATTTTAGTTTAAATTTGTGCTTCCCTAATAATTGTTTTTAATGGTGTGGCAAGCGCATGGATAATAGTGAAATAAGAAAAGATATTCATCGTGTTGAAATAATTCCGGATGTTTCAGCACTCAAAAAAGAATATTACCGTAAAGAAACGGCATGGCACCGCGATTGGAAGCTGGCTTTCCCACCGTCGTTTAGGGAAGTTGCCTTTTACGATGCGGCCAATACCGATATCCACCGGGCAGATATATTTACCCCATCGGGTTATACCATTGAGTTTCAAAACTCTCCAATAACAGCTGCCGAACTGCACAGCAGAGAGGCATTTTATCCAAATTTGATATGGGTATTAAATGGTAAAAAATTTAAAGGCTTTAAAATATTGAAACATTTGCCTGATGTGGATGATCCGAAATTAAAGGATTATGAGTTCTGCCATTCCGATCACCTTTCGATGGTTAGAAAAGCAGAAGTTATGCAGGGGCTCCCTAACCCCAAAATACTTAATTTTTACCATCCCGAACTTCAGGGAATTAAACTCACCTCAAACCTATATTCTTTTTGCTGGAAACAACCCCATAGTGTGTGGTATCTGGCTACTGCAAAAATTATTGTAGACTTAGGTGGACATTTTTTGTATGAGCTAAAACAACGTCAGCAGTTAAATGGCAATTACCCATATCTAAAAATGTTGAGTAGAAAAACCTTTATCGATTGGCATACCCCGCCAGAGATTTAGATTAAAATCAGTTAGCATTCATCAGAAATTACCATACAGCCATGTAAATGATTAATTACAGGATGCAGGTGTGTGAGGTGAACTATTTTCTGGTAAAACTGCTCAGGTTGAATATAATTGTATGATATGGCTAAATGAGAATCATTTAAATAATAATGGGCATGTTTTTTGGGTTATTTTTTGAAAAATATTAATAATGCAACAATTTAACGCTCCTCAACAAAAATGTATCATTATCGACGATGATCAACTTAGTATTGATATTTTAAGCAATTTTATCGCCCGTACCGGAGTACTAACGGTTGTGGCAACATATACTGATCCGATCGAAGCTATTCTGGCCATTAGAGCAATATCGGAAATAGATTTTTTATTCCTGGATATTGGGATGGAAGTATCGGGAATAGATGTAGCTAAAGTGCTCCGCGATCATGTTCGATACCTCATTTTCGTTACTTCGTACGAAAAATATGCGCTTGATGCATTTAATGTTTATTGTGATAAGTTCATCGTTAAACCCATAACTTACCATAAAATAGAGTCGGCAATTAAAGACATTCTCAGGAAAGAGCACCGCGATAATTAAAAAAGCATTACCCAATTCAGCTATAGCTCTGCTGCTAATTTGAAACCTGGAGGGCTGAAATGGTTATTTCAATACCTGGTTTACACTAGCTAAACTGGGCTTTTTGAGCAATTAAAAACGGTTGGTAATGCTCAGTTGCTCAGCTAAGTAAGCCGAGATCTTCCAAAAGGCGGTTAACAAAACACAATAATTACTAATTCTTATTTGGACTTGATCTAAATAGAGGCTATATTTGCCGAAAATAAAAATGCCACACGGTTCGGACCCGTGTGGCTAAACCGGAAATCCGGCTCACCTTTAATCTCCATTAAAAGCCATGCAAATTAAGAAAATTTTGCTATTGGGCATACTATGTGCCTGTGTAATTTTTACTTCAGCCCAAAATCGACTATCGAGCATATCAGGGCAAATCAAAACCAACGACGGAAATCCGCTTCCTGGCGCTACCGTTAAAATCCACAAAACCAATTACGGTACACTAACTGATCCAAATGGGAATTTTAAACTCTCTAATATTCCGGTGGGTAATTATACCGTACAGGTAACTGCAATTGGTTTTAAAACGCAGAAAAAGGAAATTAAGGTAACTGATGGGGAGATAAGCACTTTAAGTTTTAGCTTATCCGAATCGTCAGAGCAAATGGAGACGGTTAACGTAATCGGCAGAACAGCAAATCAGGAAGTAAACAGACAGGCCTTTAACGTAACGTCTGTTGATGCCAAAAAACTTTACAATACGACACTCGATATTTCCGGTGCTTTAGATCGGGTAGCGGGTATACGCGTAAGAGAATCGGGAGGGGTGGGTTCAAACTTTAACCTTTCACTAAATGGTTTTTCTGGCAACCACGTGCGGTATTTTATCGATGGTATTCCGATGGATAATTTTGGTTCGTCCTTCCAGATCAACAACATTCCGATTAACGTAGCAGATAGGATTGAGGTGTACAAAGGTGTGGTACCGATGTGGCTCGGATCAGATGCTTTAGGTGGCGCCATTAACATTGTAACAGGCGATCGTTACCGCAATTATATAGATGCTTCTTACTCTTTTGGTTCATTTAACACACACAGAAGCGTCATTAATGCCGCCGTTACTTCAAAAAACGGACTAACTGTTCAATTAAATGCTTTCCAGAATTATTCGGATAATGATTATAAGGTAAATGTAGAAGCATCAGATATCTGGACCGGGGCATATGCACCAAATGCCTTGCTCAAAAGATTTCATGATACCTATCATAACGAAACATTAATTGCCAATGTAGGTGTGGTGGGCAAAAGTTATGCAGATAAACTCTTATTGGGTATTACGGTTGGTCAGAATTATAAAGAAATACAAACCGGTGCCAGAATGGTTTCTGTTTTTGGGGGCTGGCATAGAAGAGGTAATATCTTAATGCCTACCCTAAAATATAAAAAGGAAAACCTGATTAAAGGTTTAGATGTAACCATTAACGCCAATTATAATTTAGGTAATGAGCAGAATATAGACACTTTAAATGTTAGGTATGATTGGTACGGAACATCAAAACCAAATGGCTCAAATGGCGAACGCGCGAGAAGTTTATATAAATACAAAAATAACAATGGTTTGGCAACAACCATGTTAAACTATAAAATAGACGATCATCAATCATTAGCGCTAAGTAATGTATTCAGCACGTTCAACAGAAAGGGTAGTGATGAATTAAACCCAACAAACGCAGAATATGAACGGCCAAAGAAAACCAATAAAAATGTTTTAGGCTTAGGTTACAATTTCGATGTAAAAGATAGGTGGAGTGCAACAGTTTTTGGTAAGTACATCAACCAAAACAATGTAAACGGAACCGGCAATAACAGGGGCACAAATAATTTAGGTAAAATGGGTTATGGATCTGCACTAAGCTACTTTGTTAACCGAAACCTGCAGTTAAAGGCTTCTTATGAGCTCACTAACCGGATGCCGGAAGCGCAGGAAATATTCGGTGATGTAGAAAATCAGGATGCTAATCCTAATCTGAAACCTGAACAAAGCGATAATTTCAATCTGGGTACCAGCTACGGTTTCGTTATCAATAAGGATCATAACTTCTCTATTTCTGCAAATGCCATCTATAGAAATGCAACTAATTTTATTTATAACCGGTTAAATCAGAACCAGGCCAAACTGGTAGCAGATAATAGAGATGGAGTTAGGACTATAGGCGGGGATGCAGAAATCCGTTATTCCTATAAAAACTGGTTAAGTGTGGGCACAACTTTAACCTACCAAAATTTAAAAAACCTGCAGAAATACGAGCGAGACCTGAATACAGGAGAATTACTTCCAACCATAAGTCCTGTTTATCTCGACCAGATGCCGAATATTCCTTATTTGTATGGCAATGGAGATATCTCTGTTTCACTAAAGAACGTTGGCAAAGGCAATAATTTAACCATTGGATATAACTTATTGTACGTACATGCTTTCTGGTTGTACTGGCCAAGCCGTGGGGGCAGAGGCGAAGATGCAGCGAAAATGGAAATTGCCCAGCAGTTTAATCACGATTTAAATCTGGTTTACAGTTTGAAAAAAGGACGTTACAACATTGGTTTAGAGGCCAAAAATTTAACCAACGCTGCCTTATACGACAATTTCAGCTTACAAAAGCCAGGCAGGGCATTCTACCTGAACCTCAGATATTTTATCAATACAATCCATAATTAATCCATTAAAAAAAGAATATGAAAACAAATTTTACCAAAGCGTTTATCGCTTTAGCTTTCGCAGCTGTACTTAGTTCTTGTTCAAAAAAAGAAGAAGGAGAAAGCATACCTAATAACCCTGGTAATTTTATCCTTACCGTAACGCCGGTGGCTTCAACTGGTGTTGCAGATTATTTACTTACGGCCAGTGATTTGGAAAAAGGTAGTATTTCTACTGCCGGTAATGGGATCGAGCAGGATGGAACTTATCGCTATTATGTTACCCATAACAACAAATTCTTTAGTTTGCTTTACGGCCAGGGAAACCCAGGGGCAGTAACCACTTATAACATATTATCAGGTAAATTAAACAAACTTTCAAATTTTCAAACGGAAACCGTTCAGGCATTTGCGCCGGTTAACGATGATTTATTATTGTTAAAAATTCCAAGAAATTTAACGACTCCGTTGGCAAACTTTTATCGGGTAAATACAAACAGTCTTTTAATTGCCGGAGAAGGAACCATCGATGCAACAGCACCTGCCAATAATGGAGAAATAGCACATTTTAGCTGGATTAAACAAGTTGGAAATAAAGTTTATGCACCGTTTTTTTGTATCAACGGCAGCAGATTCTGGACTAAATACCCTAACACCGCCTGGATAGCTGTTTATTCTTATCCGGAAATGAAGTTAGAGAAGGTAATTAAAGATGACAGAACAAGTTTTATTGGCCGGTATTTTACAGATGGGTTAGGCTTGGTTGAAAACGGTGATGTTTATGCTTTTTCTACTTCTGTGGCTGTTGATGACAATACCGAAACCACCGATGTACTTACAGATTCTAAAATTACCTCTACCAAACCCTCAGCCATTACCAAAATTAAAGCGGGTACCACTGAATTCGATTTAACTTATTTCCTTGATTTTGAAGCAGCTTCCGGAGGTTACGTCATTACCAACTGGCTTTACATTGGCAATAACAATTTTATTGTAAATGCATCACTTAAAGCCGAAAAAGGTGCTTATGTAGTGGGCAAAACAATCGGTGTATTAAATGTGGTAGATAAAACATTTAAAAAAGTAAGCGGATTGCCTGTAGAAAGTGCGATTTCGAGCATCACCACCAACAATTATACACCAAAAGATGGAAAGGTGGCCTATGTAGGTTTTAACTTAAAAGACGGTACCAGCTATGTATATAAAATAGATGCTGCTACACTAACTGCTACAAGAGGCTTAAAAGTAGAAGGCGGATTGATTACTGCCGTTCAGTACTTAAAATAATCTTCATACCAATCATCCCTAAAAACTAAACGAACAGAACAATGGCAACGGTAAACAAAACTATTCCGGCAAAGAAAAAAAATAAAGATTCACTATTTACGAGGATCAATAAATGGCTTCATCTCTGGCTTGGCCTAATATCGGGCGTCATTGTTCTTATTGTTTGTATAACAGGCTGTATCTGGGTTTTTAATGAAGAAATTACAGGCTTATTGGAGCCTGAAACCAAAATTGAAAAGCAAGATAAACCGGTAATCAGCCCCTCACAGCTGAGTACCATTGCTTTTAAACTTTATCCTGCAAAAGTACCCGCTTACGCCCAGTACCAGCAGGGAAGAGCAATTAGTTTAAACTTAAAGGGGAAAAAGGACGAAGGTAGACGGGGAGGGGGAACGATCTTGAAAATTAATCCTTACACCGGCGAGGTGATTAGTACCGTAGTTCATAAAAAAGGAGAGGTAGATTTTTTTAGGTTTATCCTCAACGGTCACCGTTTTTTGTGGCTGCCTTATGCCATCGGAAGGCCGATTGTAAACTATGGAACCATGATATTTGTGGTGTTGTTAATCACGGGGCTAATCTGGTGGTATCCTAAAAAATGGAACAAATCAACCCGCGATAAGAGTTTCAAAATTAAGTGGGGTGCCTCATTTAAAAGGGTAAACCTCGATCTGCACAATGTGCTTGGCTTTTATTCTTTAATCTTTTTGCTTTTTATCGCTTTAACAGGAATGGTTTATGGCATTAAATGGTACAGCGAAGGTTTATATTGGGTAACCTCTGGTGGTGATAAATTAGGCGATTTTCAACGGTTAGAATCAGATTCTTTAGCCCTTGGCAAGTTTTATACCCCACAGAAAGCAATGGATCTGGCCTGGGAGAAAGTAATTCGCCGTCACCCAAAATCCGAAGGTTTTTATTATAATTTTCCCGATACTTCAAAAGCGAAAGCCACGATCAATATTACGGTTTATCCGAATACGGGTCAGTTTTATAATAATCAGGGTTATACTTTCGATCAGCATACTTTAAAAGAATTTAAGCGCGAAGGTGTTTATTCTATTGCATATGAAGAGGCTGGTTTTGGCGGTAAACTCAGAAAAATGAACTACGACATTCATGTAGGAAGTATTTTGGGCTTTCCGGGTAAAGTGTTGGCTTTTTTAGCCTCGTTAATTGGCGCGAGTTTGCCAATAACCGGTTTCCTAATCTGGTACGGAAGGAAATTCAAGAAAAAACCAGCTAAAAAAGAACCCGTTTTAACAGGAGCCGGAAATAATTCAGAAGGTTTTAAGCCGAGGGCTAAAATTCCGGTTAAAAAGGTAGAAGAAGTTTTCTAAGGTTCGTCATTTCGAGCAAAGTCGGGATGACGACGATTTGTTAAAAAAGGAAACCCGGACATTTGCCCGGGTTTTCTTTTTTAAATCCTTTTACAATTTTACCTTTTTAGCTTTTGGTTCAGGTTTTTCTGGTAATTGTATCGATAAAATTAAATCAATGCTTTCCGAATTGGTTTCGTAATCTGCTGCAATTTTTTCCCATCTTTTTAATTCTGATTGTAAGGTTTCGATTTCCTTACCTAATGATTCGATCTTATTCTGGATTGATTTTCTAACGTTTGTATTTGCCATAACACAAAATTATGATTTGATGGCATATCTTTAAACATCTTTGCGGTAAGGTTGCCTGTAAAAAATGCTAAGTGTTCTATTTCAATGAGTTTTATTCTCATAAAATTTTCAACAATAGTGAAGAATCACTGAATTTGCACACCATAGGCATATAATTGTGCAATCATTTGCTATTTTTACCCAACATCCCTGATTAATATGAAGAAAAATAGCAGCTGCGATCTAAAAACCTGTTTTATGTGCCAACTTACGCTAAAAGAATGGCATCCTGCCATTGAGGCCCACAAACGGAATTTTATTGCTAAAAAAGGGGAAGTAATTATCAAAGAAGGTGATCCGGTGAGCGGTGTTTACTTTGTGACTTCGGGCAATGTAAAAGTGCATAAACAATGGGGCGATAAGGAACTGATTTTAAGATTTGCAAACGATGGGGCGATAATCGGACATCGGGGAATCAGCAGCCGTATTTCCACCTATCCGATATCGGCAACGGCTTTAGAAACCACTAAACTTTGTTTCGTTGACATCGATTTTTTTAAAAGCACCATAAAAGTAAACCAGGAATTTGCCTACGGTTTATTAATGTTTTATGCTGACGAACTGCATGCCTCGGAAAAGAAAATGCGTAATTTAGCACTCATGTCGGTTAAAGGAAGGCTTGCCGTGGCTATCTTAGGACTGAGGGATCAATTTGGATTGGATGCTGAAGGATTTTTAAATTTAGCATTAAGCCGTCAGGATCTGGCTGCTTTTACGGGCGCAACTTACGAAACCGTTTTTAGGACCATGAATGAACTGCTTGCTGAAAAGTTAATCGTAGTGAAAGGAAAGCAAATCGGTATTTTAAACGAAGCCGGGCTGACAGATTTGAGTAACAAATAATTAAGGTTTATATGTTGGGAATCGTTTTATGCGGTGGACAGAGTTTACGGATGGGCACCGATAAGGGTTTACTCAGCCATCAGGATAAACTATGGGCGCAGGTGGCATGCGATAAGTTAAACTTGCTTGACCTTCCCGTAAAATTTTCAGTTAATCCATCACAGCAAGAAACCTATGCAGGTTATTTTGGGAAGGAGCAGTTAATTGTAGACGATCCTTCACTTGATATCAGAGGGCCATTATTAGGTGTGCTTTCTGCCCATTTATCAAATCCTGAAGAAGATTTGTTTTTATTGGCCTGTGATATGCTGATGATGGAGGCCCGAATGCTGGAAAAACTTATCCATTCATTTAAAACTGATCATTCTTTTGATGCTTATATTTTCATTAAGGATAAGCAGCAAGAACCCTTGTGCGGGATTTATAAAGCTGCAGGTTTGAAAAATATAATGCACCTGCTTCAAACCAGCGGTTTGCCTAAACACAGTATGAAATACATTTTAAGCAATTTGCATGTTTGTGAAATTGTGGTTGATGACGCTGATTATCGTTACTTCGGGAATTTTAATTCTCATGCCGAAATTAATGGCTTATAATAATTGCAAAGCGGATTGATCAATTTTAGTGAAATTATTTTTCTCTCCCTCGCAAAGCGTGCAACAATAATCATCCGGTAAATCTTTAAATGCTGTGCCCGGATGAATGTTGTTTTCAGTTTCTCCGATCCGCTCATTATAAACAGTTAAACAGTTATTACATTGATATAGAAAATCGCCATCTTTTATTATAGTTTCTTCTGTTTGAAAGCTTTGTTTTTGTTTACCTGTTTTGATGGCATTTAAACGATATTTATAGAACTTGAATATCGAACGCCTTATTTGTTCTGGCAACAGAAAGCTGGGGTTACTTCGGCTAAAAATCTCACCGGTACGTTCATTGGGATTAAAATCTTTAGCACAAAGGATATCATAAACGGGGAATAGTTTTAATCCCAATACATCAATCAAGTGGCGTTTTTGGATCAGGATACTGCTAAAAACCTCACTTTTTTTACGGGTTTTAATGCCGAAGCAGATCCCAAATGTTCGGGTATCATCAATGCTTAAATGTTTAACCAGAAAGCTTTTTAATGCCAAACCTTCGTTGCAGTTATCTTCTACCTGGAAATTTAGCTCGTTGGCTGCATGCCTCATATTAATCTCAAATTCTTCAAGCAGCGCATTCCAAAGGTTTTTATCTTTCTCGTCAATCCCTTTTATAATGATGGTTTTCCAGGAAGTACAACACAACTGACCGAGTTTGGTGTCTAAACAAAGTTGACACAGTTTCTTTAAAAATGCAATGCTGAAAAGTTCATCACGCCTGTAAATCCCCAACCAATATTTGTTGTTGTAACGGTTTAAACCTTCGTAGTAAGGCAGGTTGAATGAAGATAAGGATACCGTATTTTCAGCTGGTTTAAGGATGAGGTTTTCTGGATCTAATTGTGCAAAAAGATCTTCGCCATTAGCCAAGGCATTATCCACAAAGCTTGTGGGGTTGTTTTTAATGATAGTTTCTAATGCTTTGGTTACCTGAGCGATATGATTGGTGTAGCAGAGTTGGTTCCACTCGTAGGTTACATTGGTTTTTGGAAAGCGAATAATCAAGTGCCAGTAATGTTCTGATTGTGAAGAGGCAATCCAGTTGATATTGCCTGTTAGCATGGGCCTGAAACTCTGGTCACTATCGCAGATATTTACTTTTATGGATGGTTTAAAATCGATGTCATCCAAAATATCTTTATACACACCTTCGGTAAGCCAGGTTTTACGGATAAAAATTTCTTCAGCTGGGTAAGAGCTGATGATGTTCGGGAAATTATTGCTGTCTACTTCATAATCGATCCCGAGTTTATTCATTTCACCCGTAAAGATGTCAATATTGTAGGTTGTCGTATCAATCAATAACTGCTGGCGGAGCCCAAAACGAACATATTGTATCCTTGCTTTTGTTGCTGCAACCAGAATGTTGTACAGGTTGCCCGGTGATATGATGCCACCTGGAAAGTTAATGATGATGGTTTGATACATAGCTTAACTGTTTAGAAGTCCAAATTCTACTATTGCTTTAGGGAAGTTCTTGTTTTCGTGTCCTGGACGGCATAATTTTAAAAGTGCAAACCTTTGGATATTGGTGAGTTTACGCCACTGGTTTATGGAAAGCTGAAGTTGCAGCTCGGCCGATTTTTCGCTCAGCATCGAAGGGATTTGATGCAAATTTCCCCAGTCGGGTAAAGGGTCGATCGCCATTGTTGTAGCCTGGTTTCCGGTATATTTCGTAATCAGGCCTATCAGAAATTGATGGTACTTATCTGTTTGTTCCTGAGTTGAAACCGGTAATAGCGCCAGCTGGATTCTTTCTGATGGATGAAATTTGCTCCATTCTGCCAATTTTAACTTTATTCCTGCAGCATCCATCTTAAAACGGACAACCATAGGAATGCAACGCATATTTTCTTCAATAAAATCTTCTTCGAACTTAAAATATTCAATCCCTTTAAGGTTTTTAAATTCTGAAGGACCCATTTTTAATTTCATCATTTTGTTTAATTATAAATATTCTTTAACAATCTGTCGTCATTCCCGCCCAGGCGGGAATCTTAAAGCTTATTGTATTCCTGGTCGTTTACTAATGACAATTTCCAAAAATCGATCGTCATTGCGAGGAGGAACGACGAAGCAATCTTTCCAACCTACGATAAAGATTGCTTCCCGAAGAATCGGGACAAATAGCCGAAACACATCAAAGGGTATTTAATCAAAGTCCTTCGACAAGCTCAGGATGACAACTCGTATTATGATACAAGCTTATGAAGAATCACCGAAATCTATCATTTCTTTATTTTAATCATCTCTTTAATGTTTCAATGCGTTACGTCATGCTGAACTCGTTTCAGCATCTTTTTTACCGGATAGATCCTGGGCCCGAAACATTCGGGACAGGAAGACGGATCGCCAAAACTTATCATGTATCTGCTAAAACCGGCTTAGGTTCTGTTTTTAAAACGTTTACAAACGAATCCAAAATTGCCTTTACTTCTGGCCGGCAACTGCCACAGCCCATTCCCGCACCTGTTAACTGGCAGAGCTGCAAATGATCTTTACAGCCATCTTTTATTTTATTGATCAGATTGCCCTCGCCAACATTATTACAGCTGCAAACGGTTTTGCCAATAATTGGCTCTGTGGTTTTACCACTCCTTAATAACTGAAGCCTTTTTTCACTCAGCTCCATTTTATTTTCGATCAGGTTTCTGAACTCCAGGAATTCACTTTTGTCGCCAATTAATATCGCTCCAACCAGTTTATCGTTGTGTACAATGCATTTTTTATAGTACCGTTTTGCTTTATCGATAAAAACAATTTCTTCGTAGGTAGGGTCGTTATTGGGTATCTCGGCCAGGCCTAAAGAGCAGAGTTCTAAACTGTGCATTTTGAGGATATTCATGAGCAAGCTGCCCTGGTAAAATTTCGCAATATCTCCGCAAAGAAAACGTGCCACGATTTCGGCCTGTTGTTCTGCTGCTGCGGTAATGCCATACATCTGGCCTTTAAATTCGGCAATTTCGCCAATGGCATAAATATCCTTTTCATTGGTCCTCAGGTATTCATCCACTACAACACCTCTTTTGCATTCTATACCGGCTTCTTTAATCAGTTCGGTATTAGGCACCGTGCCAATGGCGATTACCAGAGATTCGCAATCGATTAATAATCCGCTTTTTAAACGCATGCCCGAAATGCTTTTTTCGCCGATAATACGGTCTACCTCATCGTTATAGAAAATTTCGATGCCCTTGCTGATCAATTCTTCATGCAGTAATTGACTGCCCAGTGCGTCTAACTGGCGCCCCATTAATCTCGATATCCTTTGGATGATGGTCACTTTTGAGCCGGTTTCGGCCAGTGAAGTGGCCAGTTCGATCCCCAGTAGTCCACCACCAACAATGACAACTTTCCCATTTGTGGTATCAACATGTTTTTTAAAGCTGTCGGCATCGTTACGACTGCGCATCGTAAATATACCATTTAGTTTAGGGATATCTTTAAGCACAAAAGCCCTGCTTCCTGTGGCCAGAAGCAGAACGTCGTAAGAGTGGATTTCGCCATTACTATCGGTAACGGTTTTATCTTCTTTGTTAATTTTGTCGATACCCAACCCCCGGTGCAGTTTAATCCTATAATCGGTTTCCTCGCTATCGCTCATTTTAATGAGGTTATGCCAGGGCAAAGTGCCAATAATATAATCGGGGAGAAGTACCCGGTTGTAAAAGGGGAAATTTTCTTTGCTAAAAATTTCGATATCATCTTCGGTATTTAAAGCCCTGTAACTTTTAACAAAACCACAGGCGCCTGCACCTGCCCCAATCACAATGATCTTTTGTCGCGCTTTTTTGTACAGTTTTACTTCTACTGCACTAAACTTAAAATCAGGTTCTTTGCTCTGTGGATCGACCAGGTTATTCGTGAGGTTATTCACCCGGTTTAAATCACTTTTTAAGATTTTTCCCCAGTGCATGGGCATAAAAACTACTCCGGGTTTAATATCTTCAGAAAATTTTGCTTTTACACGAACATTTCCCCGCAAACTTGAAATTTCGATGATGTCGCTGTCTTTAATGTTCCGAATCTCGGCATCAATGGGGTTAATTTCTAAAAATGACTCACTAATGTGCTGGTTCAGTTTATTTACCTTACCTGTTTTGCTCCGTGTATGCCATTGATCCCTGATTCTTCCGGTGGTTAAAATCAGCGGATGTTCAGGGGTTAAAGCTTCTGATTGGTTTTGATCATCAAATGACAGGATATTGGCTTTTTTGTCAGGGGTATAAAACTGGTGATCGGTAAATAACCTGGCTGTTCCAAATGCTTTTTCTTCTTTTGGGTATGGCCATTGAACAGCTCTTTTTTCTTTTAAAATCTGATAATTGAGGCCGCTGATATCAATATTGGTTCCTTCGGTTAAAGCTGCATGCTCATCGTATATTTCGGAAGCGTTTTGAAAGTCGAAACCATGATAACCCATTTTTTTTGCAAACCGGCAGATAATTTCTGAATCTGCTAAAGCTTCTCCAGGTGCTTCGGTTACTTTACTGAGGTAAGAGATATAACGACCTGCATTGGTCATGGTACCCTCTTTTTCTACCCAGGCCGCTGCAGGTAGAACTACATCGGCATATTTTAAGGTTTCTACTTTGTTGCTAATGTCCTGAACGACTACAAATTTTGCTTTTTTTAATCCTTCTTCGGCTACACGAACATCGGGCAGGCTGATTAAAGGATTGGTGCATAAAATCCATACAGCTTTGAGTTTTCCGGTATTTAGTTCATCGAACATTTCGGTGGCGGTTAAGCCTGGCTTAGCTTGTATGGTACCCAATGGGATCTGCCAAAATTTTTCAACCTCATTACGGTGACTTTCGTTGGCTAAAACGCGGTGTGCAGGTAATAAATTACTTAAACCGCCAACTTCGCGGCCACCCATGGCATTTGGTTGTCCCGTAAGCGAAAATGGTCCGCTTCCAGGTTTGCCGATATGGCCGGTAATCAGGTTTAGGTTAATTAATGAAAGGTTTTTATGGGTACCCACCACGCTTTGGTTAAGTCCCATCGTCCACATGCTGATAAAACCTTTTGCATTGCCGATGTAAGATGCGGCTAAACGGATATCACTTTCTTTGATGCCACAAATAGCTGCTGCCTCGGCTACTGAGGTTTCAAAAACGGTGGCGTGGTATTTTTCGTAACCATTGGTGCTGTTGATTATAAAATCAGCATCAATTTTTCCATCTTCTATTAAACACCTGCCAATGGCATGGTGAAGGGTAATATCAGTGCCCGGGTTAAGCTGTAAATGGACATTGGCAAGCGAACAGGTTTGTGTTTTCCGGGGATCGCTAACTATGATTTTTAAATCAGGATTTTTCTCCTTTGCGGCTTCAACACGGCGCCATAGGATAGGATGGCACCATGCCGGGTTTGCGCCTGCAACAAAAATACAATCGGCAATTTCAATATCATCATAACTAATGGGCACGGTATCTTCACCAAGGCTCATTTTATAACCAACAACCGCACTGCTCATACATAAGCGGCTGTTGGTATCGATGTTATTACTACCGATAAATCCTTTAATTAATTTATTTACTACGTAATATTCTTCAGTTAAACATTGTCCGCTGGCATAGAAAGCCACACTATCGGGACCATGTTTTTTAATCAATGCTTTAAAAACTGCTGCTGTTCTTTCCAGTGCGGTATCCCAGCTTACCTTTTGGAGGGGCATGTTTTTGTTGTAGCGCATTTCGGGGTAAAGCAGCCTATCGCTTTTATCGTTCGCTGTATAGTGAAGATTCATGCCTTTACTGCACAACATACCTTTGTTTACAGGATGGTTTTTGTCTCCTTCTACAGTGATGCGCTCATGGATATCTTTATTGACCACAATGCCACAACCCACTCCGCAGTAACAGCAGGTAGTCGTTTTGTTTGGCGATATGTTTTTTTCTTCTTTCAAATGATCTGCTTGTATAATAGGTGTTGTTGGCGCTGTTTATTTGCTGGGCGTTAGTACCAGGTCTTCTATTTCTGCTGTTTTTTGTGCCATAATGGTTCTGAAGATGAATACTGCAACGCCAATTCCAAGGATAATAAAACCAAGTAAAGTAAAAGCGCTGGTATAATCAATCAGGTCTTTTTGAACGTTATGGCCATTTTCGATTACATTTTTAGCCGCATGACTGGCTTTAGCTTTAAACATAAAGGCAATGAGCATGGCACCGATATTTCCACCGGCGCCTACAATACCGGCTACGCTACCAACTGCAAGCGGATTAATGAAAGGAACAAGGCTGTAAGTTGCTCCGTTGGCCATTTTTAAACTCAGGCCGAAAACAAACATCATGAAAATAGCCATGCCGATATTCCCCGATTTTGCGAACCAGATTAAACCGATTCCCTCTACCAAAAGCAATAAAGCGAGCAAAAGTGTTTTGCCATCAAATCCCCAGGTTTTGCCAATTTTATCGGCAACAATGCCACCCAGTGGCCTGGCAAAAATATTAATCCAGCCAAAAATGCCTGCAACCATTCCGGCAACTGCTATGGTTGCGCCAAATGAATCTGTAAAAAAGATTGGTGCAAAGTTGTCTACCGTAATTTCTACGCCAAAACATGCGGCATAAGCGATGGTTAAAATCCAGGTGCGGTAATCCTTCGCTGCAATTAAGAAGGTGTTTTTGTTGCTTTTGATGCTTTCATCTTTAAGGTCTTTAAAATCACCTTTTGGGGTGTCTAAAGTATAGCGGTGATATAAAAAGGCACAGATTAAAAGCATGATACCTGGGAAAATCATGGCATAACGCCAGCTATCTTCTGTGCTGCAAAAGCCTAAAGCCGTAATTCCGGATGCAATTAATGGCATAAACAAATTGGCGGCACCACCACCGGCATTACCAAAGCCGCCTGCTGTTGCATTTGCAGTTCCTTTGATGTTCGAAGCAAACATAATCGAGGTGTGGAATTGGGTGATTACGAATGATGCACCAATTACGCCAATGGCCAGGCGGAATAGTAAAAAGGAAGTGTAAGAATTACTGGTTCCGATTAATAAAACCGGAATGGCGCAAAGTACCAAAAGCCAGGTATAGATCAGTTTAGGGCCAAATTTGTCAATCAATCTTCCGATCAGTAAACGGGCAATAATGGTGGCCGATACTGATGCAATTTGGATGTTACCTACCTGATCTTTGGTCAGATGGAGCTGCTCTCTCGCTATCTTCATCAGGGGCGCCATCCCGAACCAGGCGAAGAAACAGAAGAAGAAAGTTAACCAGGTGATGTGAAAGGTCTTCATCTGAACACCTTTAAGCGAAAATATATTCAGTTTATCTAGTGGTTGAGTAGTATGCTGTGTCATAATGGTTGATTTAAGCGTGATCAATGGGTTATTTAAAATTTATAGCCTAAACCTACGCCAACGTTCCATTCGCCATTTTTGACTGCAGTTTTAGGGTTGTAGTATAAGGGTACTTGTAAGGCGATGTGGCGAAAGGCTGCAGTTAAGCCAAAGCCAAGGTTAGGGGTAAGGGCTGCATTTTTAGGCACACCGGCAGCCACTTTATCTTCTTTGATCCGTAAACTTGGAAGTAATCCCAATAAAACGGTATAGGGTTTTTTGCTGAATTTTATGCTCGGTCCGGTACAGTTGATAAAAGCACCGTGATCAACGTAGCCGGCAACGATAGTACCATCGAATAAAACAGCTTTAGTTTGCGATTTAGCAGGAAAAAAGAACAAGGTAAGTGCAAGGCAGCCTGTTAAGGCTACATAATTAGAAATCTTCATGTCGGTTTGGTTTGGGTTAAATTTTTATCAAGAAAAGTTTAAATCTTACTGGGTCAGGTTAAGATTTTGGCGTTGTGCCAATATAAACAGTTCCGTTTTCTATCTTTACAGGGTAGGTTTTTATGGCGCATTCGTCGCCACTTAAACATTCGCCAGTGCTCAATGAGAATGTTTTTTTGTGAAAAGGGCAGGCTACCTTAGGTTCATCGGTAGTGGAGCCAATCATTCCACGGCTTAATGCCATCTGCTTTTTATGCGGGCATTCGTTTTGAGTGGCATACCACTCGTTTCTTCTGGTGAAATAGAAAAGTGCAATCTGATCTTCACCATGTTTTACACAAACGCCACCGTTCTCAATGGCATCCTCGACTCGGCAGGCTGCTAGCCAATTTGATTGTTCATTCATAATTTTGGGTTTTATAAGGTTTGTTAAAGATTATTGATTAAAATGTTTTCCATTCGGCGGTTCTTTTTTGTCCACGCATCTCTACAAATTCTATAGTTGGGTCTTTTTCTTCGGGCGCATTTACAAAATGAGAGAATCTTTTTCTGATGGCCGGATTTTCTACCGCTTCTTTCCACTCGCATTTATAGGTGGCGATTAAATTTTCAATTTCGCTTTCCCACTGTGCCGCCATTCCTAAACTATCGTTGATAATTACATTCCGCAGGTAGTCTATTCCGCCTTCCATTTTGTTCAGCCAGGTTGCTGTTCGGGTAAGCGGATCGGCAGTGCGGATGTAAAACATCAAAAATCTATCGATGTACTGAATGCAGGTTTCGCTGTCGAGGTCTGTTGCCAATAAAAGGGCGTGTTGCGGTTTGCTCCCGCCATTTCCGCATACATATAAGTTCCAGCCTTTTTCAGTAGCAATAATGCCAAAATCTTTGCTTTGGGCTTCTGCGCATTCTCTGATGCAGCCGCTTACCGCTGATTTAAATTTGTGTGGCGCACGGATGCCTCTGTATCTTTCTTCAATTCTGATGGCGAAACTCACGCTATCATGTAAACCAAATCTGCACCATGTACTGCCAACACAGCTTTTTACTGTTCTTAAGCCCTTTCCGTAAGCATGTCCGCTTTCAAAACCTGCTGCAATTAACTCCTCCCAGATAATGGGCAGGTCGTTAAGGTGTGCGCCAAATAGGTCTATCCGCTGACCACCTGTAATTTTGGTGTACAGATTATATTTTTTAGCTACTTCGCCAATTACAATTAGCTTGTCGGGTGTAATTTCTCCACCCGGAACCCTTGGTACTACTGAGTATGAGCCACCTTTTTGAATGTTGGCCAGAAAACGATCGTTGCTATCCTGAGCCACATCGTTTCCTTTTTTAAGGATCATTTCGTTCCAAAGACTTGCAAGGAGTGAGGATACCAATGGTTTGCACACTTCGCAACCATCGTTTTTGCCTAATGCATCCAATACCTCGTCGTAACTTTTTAATTCGTGGATATGGATAAGGTCAAAAAGTTCTTGTCTGCTATAGTTAAAGTGTTCACAAATTACATTCTTGATATATTTACCTTGCGACTTTAAGGTATAAGTCATTAAATCTTTTACCATCGGCAAACAACCACCACAACCTGTACCTGCTTTGGTGCATTTTTTCAGGTCATCAATGTTTTCGCAAGTGCCATCAGCGACTGCGGTGCAGATATCGCCTTTACTAACGCCTTCACAACTACAGATTAATGCGCTGTCTGGTAAACCTGTAATTCCGGCGCCGCCAGCAGCTTCGCTTCCTCCGCGTGCACCCAGTATCAGTTCTTCTGGGTTTTCTGGTAATACAATGCGGTTATTAGAGGTCTGCAACAGCAGGTTATACGCTGTTGCATCTCCAATTAATATACCTCCTAAAAGGTATTGCCCGTCATTACTAACATTTATTCTTTTATAAACGCCTTTGTGTTTGTTTTCGAAAATGATGGTGCGGCAATCTGGCTCAGTAATAAAATTATCGCCAAAACTGGCTACATCAATGCCAATCAGTTTAAGTTTGGTGCTCATATCAAATCCGGTGAAAGTTTTATCACCTTCGCAAAGGTTTGCGGCCAGCACTTCGGCCATTTCATAACCTGGAGCAATCAAACCATAAATCATTCCATCATATAAAGCACATTCGCCAATGGCAAATACAGCGGGATCGCTGGTCTGCATTTTCTCATCAACTACAATTCCTCCGCGTGGACCAACCTCAATGCCGCAGGCTTTCGCCAATTCATCGCGGGGTTTTATACCGGCAGAAATCACTAGCATATCAACATCCAAAGCAGTATCATCACTAAACTTTAATGCCGTAATACGACCATCGCCTTCAATACTCGTGGTATTTTTATTTAAATGGATCTGTAAACCCAGATCAGCCAGTTTAGATTTAAGCATGTCGCTACCGGCAGCATCAATTTGTCTTGGCATTAGGCGCGGTGCAAATTCGATGATGCTTGTTTTTTCGATGCCTAAATCTATCAATGCTTTAGCAGCTTCTAGTCCCAATAGTCCACCTCCTATAACTGACGCGGTTTTGGCCTTTTTTGCATAATTGCTAATCAGGTCGAGATCTTCTATCGTACGGTAAACAAACACACCTTCTTTTTCGATTCCAGGAATATTCGGAACAAAAGCACCGGACCCTGTGGCAAAAACAAGAATGTCGTAACTATAATCTAAACCATTGGCGGTATAAACTTTTTGAAGTTCGCGGTCTATTTTGGTAATGGGATTATTAAGAAATAAGGTAATATTTTGTTCCTGGTACCAGTTTTCTGTAGAAAGAGAGAGGTCGTCGGCTGTTTTGCCATTAAAATATTCACTTAGATGAACACGATCGTAAGCTCTGCGAGGTTCTTCTCCAAAAACAATAAGATTAAAAGAAGAAGTTTTGGATCTAAGCTTTTCACAGAATTTATATCCCACCATTCCATTTCCTATTACGATTATTTGTGGTTCTTTCATAAATCTTAAAGGTGTTTAGTGTTTTTTTTTAGTTTTATTGGTTGTTTTTTGTTTCGAATTATTTGTTTTAATGTAATTTTTATTAAATAATCCTTTTTAAATCATAAAATTTAATATTTATATGATTTTTGATAGTCAAATATAGTCTTTAATTGTATTAAAAGTTGTTAAAGTGTGATTTTTATCATAAAATATTTAATTTTTTAATAAATTTTCATCACTTTTATTCTTAAATAGTTAAATCATTAAAATTATGGATCAAAAAACTACTGATTTTGGACTTTTTATAATGGGTGGAGGTCCTGGTGACCCGGAATTAATCACAATGAAAGCTTTTAATGTGTTAAAAAGAGCAGAAGTTATACTTTATGATAACTTAAGTAATGAAAAATTACTGGAAATTGCTCCGAAAGCATGTAAAATGATCTATGTTGGCAAGCAACCTTATGGAAAATACACGCCACAAGAGAAAATAAATGAATTAATTGTCGAAAATGCCCAGAATTATCAGGTTGTGGTGCGTTTAAAGGGTGGAGATCCCTTTATTTTCGGCAGGGGATTCGAAGAATTGATTTATGCAGAGGCCAGAGGGATTAAATGTCATTATATTCCAGGTATCAGTAGTATGCAGGGGGCTGGTTTTATCGATGTCCCTTTAACACACCGTGGAATTAGTGAAAGTGTCTGGATCCTTACCGGAACCAAAAAGGACGGAAGTTTAACCGATGATCTGAAATGTGCCATGAAAAGTTCGGCTACCGTTGTTATATATATGGGTATGAAAAAAGTAGGCGAAATTTCTAAAGCTTATTGCGATGCGGGTTTAGGTGAAATGCCTGCTGCAATTATTCAACATGCTACCTTACCCAATCAAAAACAAGTAGTCTGTTCGGTTCAGCATTTGGAGGAATCTGCAGAAAAGGCTGGTTTAACTTACCCGGCAATTATTATCATTGGTAACGTGGTGCAGGCTAAAGCTTATGCGAACTTAAATCAGGGAGAACTTTTGTCGGCTTAGTAAGGGTTTATTGGTTCATTAGTTCATTGGTTCTTGATTATTAGTATATTTGTAATGGTTTATAGATTCATAATTGATTGCTTATGCGATGCTAAAATCTTAACGCCCTTAAGTTTTAATGGTCAGTTAAATAGAGTTAACTGTCTAAACGTTATCCATAAAAAAGCCCGCAAGGTTTAGCTTGCAGGCGAATCATTAATATAGGTAGATTAATTTAACGTCAGTTCAATTACCGGGATTTCGAAGTTGGGTTTTTTCTTTGGTAGCTTTAATACCAGTGTGTTTCCGGTCGATTTTTGCGCATCAATCTGTACTTCAGAGTTATCGTGTAAAAACTGTGCATACTTTGCTTTGTCTTTATAGCCATCCAGCGTAATGTAGCCCGTATTTGGATATTCGAACAGATGCACATATAGTTTTTTAGTGTCGTTGTTATACGTAAGTTTTGCACCTTCAGGTGCTTTAAATTCTACCGGGGCAAAAGTACAATGGTAGATAGATTTCGAATTGGCATGCATCCAAAGGCTTAAGCTGTCTAAAGCAATGTTTGCCCGGTTATCAAACTCACCGCGTGCAGTAGGACCAACATTTAGTAATAAATTGCCCCCGTTTGCGACAGAGGTGATTAATAGATCTAATAATTTTCTATTGCTTTTCCAGGTATTTTCATCCCGATGGTATCCCCATGAGCCTGAAAAGGTTTGGCAGGTTTCCCAAACTTTACCGCGGTATTTTTCCAGTTCTTTCGGACTAACCTGTTCCGGCGTTTCGAAATCTGTACCATCTTCATAGTCGTTTAAATCGAGGCGGTTATCAACAATAATTCCGGGTTGTAATTTTCTGATCTGTTTCAATAGCTCAACCGAACCCCAATCATCGCGACCTTTACCATTTTTTCCAGGGTATGAAAAATCTGCCCAGAGAATATCTATCTTACCATATTTGGTTAATAATTCTGTAACCTGGTTATACATGTACTTGCGGTACTTGGCCATATCCTTGCCTTTATTTAAGGCAGCATAAGCCTCTTCAGATTCTTTTTCAGGTCGTAAAGGATGAACCTTGTCTACGGTAAAGTCGGGGTGGTGCCAGTCAATAAGAGAATAATAGAAACCTACTTTTATACCTTCAGCACGGAAAGCCTCTACAAATTCTTTTACCAAATCTCTTTTTGCCTGTGTATTGGTTGCTTTATAATCCGTGTATTTGCTATCAAAAAGCACAAAGCCTTCATGGTGTTTAGTCGTTAAAACGGCGTATTTCATGCCGGCAGCTTTAGCTTCTTTTGCCCACTGTTTTGGATTAAACAAATCGGGATTGAACTGATCAAAATATTTTTGATAATTCTCGTTGGTAATGCGTTCATAGTTTCTTACCCATTCGTGGCGAGCTGGCAATGCATACAGGCCCCAGTGAATAAACATGCCGAAGCGGGCATCTGTCCACCATTCCATGCGTTTGGTTTTTTGGGCTGCAGTTTCATTGCCTAAGCGTTTTTGAGCAAAGCCAGGTAGGATTAGGCTTAACATCACCAAAACTGATAAAATTGTTTTTCTCATTGTGTGATTTCTATTGGTTAGGGATTAAAAAGCTAATTTAAGGAGGTGCGGGCTTCTAAAATGATCGGATATGAGCAAAATATTAAGTCGAATTGGTTTTAAAATGTTAATGATCATGTCCAGTTCGGCAAACTTTGCAGGCAATAAATTTGTTTAACAGGTATTATAAATACTTAGATGAACTAATCGTGATGAAAAGCCAAAAAACACCTGCCAAACAACATCAGCAACCAGGCATAGAAGCCAAAATGAATCCAAGACCCGAGGTGATTAAAGAAAACTATAGGGGAGCGGGGAAATTGAATAATCAGGTTGCACTCATTACCGGTGGAGATAGTGGTATCGGTCGTTCGGTAGCAGTTCATTTTGCAAGAGAAGGTGCCGATGTAGCCATTGTTTATTTAAATGAAGATATTGATGCGAAAGAGACCCAAAGGATGGTTGAGGCAGAGGGGAAAAAGTGCCTCTTGATTAAAGGAGATGTTAAAAAGCCTGCTTTTTGCAAAAAGGCAGTGGAAAACACCATTAAACAATTTGAGAAAATTAATATCCTGGTTAATAATGCCGGGATGCAGGTTCCACAAAAAGATCCAAAAAAAATCGATAACAAACAGCTTGAGGATACGTTCCGTACCAACATATTTGGTTATTTTTATTTTGCGCACGAGTTGCTTGAGCATTTTAAACCTGGTGACAGCATCATCAATACCACTTCAGTAACCGCTTACCGCTCATCGCCAAATTTAATCGATTACTCTTCTACCAAGGGCGCAATCACTTCTTTTACACGTTCGCTGGCCACAAACTTAGCGACAAAAGGCATCCGGGTAAATGCCGTTGCGCCAGGCCCGGTTTGGACACCCCTCATTGTATCTACTTTTGATGAAAAAAAGATTAAATCTTTTGGATCACAAACCGCGATGGAAAGGGCAGGGCAACCTTCAGAGATTGCTCCGGCTTATGTTTTTCTCGCTTCGGATGATGCTTCTTTTATCACCGGACAGGTTATACATGTTAACGGCGGAGAAGTGGTTAACGGATAATTTCTGCTACCTTTAAATCTACCTAAAAACTATGGCATCAGATTCATCTAAAGATTGGCGTTTTAAACTTCACGAAATAATTTACGAATCGAATACACCTGCGGGTAAAGCTTTTGATGTAGGTCTGTTAATTGCCATATTTTCCAGTATTATTGTCGTGATGCTCGATAGTGTGGTCAGCATTCACCTGCATTATGGCAAATTGTTTAACATTATGGAGTGGGTTTTTGCCGCACTTTTCACCATAGAATATATTTTAAGGTTGGTGAGCATTAAAAAACCAATCCGATATGTAATCAGTCCTTTAGGGATTATTGATCTGATTGCTTTATTG
The DNA here is from genome assembly GCF_056490665.1 of Pedobacter folensis. Lineage (NCBI taxonomy): Bacteria > Pseudomonadati > Bacteroidota > Sphingobacteriia > Sphingobacteriales > Sphingobacteriaceae > Pedobacter > Pedobacter folensis. The sequence goes on along the minus strand of NZ_JBWJIF010000001.1, from coordinate 1,053,150 downwards.
CCGTCTTACTTAAGTATATTTTTTATTGGTGCGCAATCTCTGCTGGTTTTCAGGGCGTTGAGGTTGCTCAGGGTTTTCAGGATATTTAAACTCGGGCATTTTTTAACCGAGATTAATTTCCTCACCCAGGCATTGAAGAATAGCGTGCGTAAAATCAGCATATTTCTGCTAACGGTTTTAACCATCACTGTTATTCTGGGCTCTATTATGTATTTGGTAGAAAAGCGCGAAAATGGGTTTTCGAATATTCCCGAAAGTATTTACTGGGCCATTGTAACCATTACAACCGTTGGTTATGGCGATATTTCGCCCATTACGCCTTTGGGTAAATTTGTAGCTTCTGTAGTGATGTTAATCGGTTATGCGATTATTGCAGTACCCACAGGTATCATTACCCATGATATTGCTCTTGCAGCCAGGCAGAAAAAAGAATTACCCGAATCGTGCCCGAGCTGCAGTAGGGAAGGCCACGATAGCGATGCCTTGTTTTGCAAGTATTGCGGATCATCGCTATTTAAATAAAAATGCCAGATAATTGCTGATCTGGCACCTTTTATAAGAGACATAATAAGCTTATAACATTTCACTATCTTCCTCGTCGTAGGCATTTGGATCTTTATCCAGTTCTTCTATGTCAGATTCGTTATAGTCATCCGTTTCTGTTTCGTCATCATCTTCATCTTCTTCGTCTTCCGGATCATTGATTTCTTCATTTAGCTGTGTTCCTTCTCCATCCGCAAACGGAACTTCATCCTCCGTATATGCGTCATCTTCGGCTTGTTCCGGAGAAGCGTGGCCATCGGCTGCATTTCCTTCCGAACGGTTGATCTGAAACTGTTCGATGTTTTGAATTTCTTCTTCAGGTTGATTGTTTTCTAGATTTTCCATAGTAAAAGTCTTTTATAGTAGAACAGATTCAGATCAGGTTAAGTTTAAAGAAAATTTTAAATCTTAAACCACTGGTGTTGTAAGGTTTTTAAAAGATGGATATGATTTGCTCAAACTTTTTAAATGGTAAAGGGGTTTTACTCATGCATTTACCTTAATTACTTAACAATGAAAAACCATTTCAATACCAGGAAAATAGCAGTAGTGGGAATGATTATTTCAGCTACTTCATTTAATGCTGCTGCAAAAGCCTACTGGCATTATGCAAGATCATTTGATTACATTAATCAACAAGATAGTTTAACCACCGCTCAATTTTTGCAACAGGCAGCTATTGCAGGGATGAAAGAAATGTTAACTGGTAAAATTGCGTCAGATAAAGCGAGCGATAAAAAGGTTAAAGCGTTTGGCCAGATGATGGTTGATCATCATACCAAGGCTAATGAAGAATTAAGGGGATTGGCAAAACTTAAAAAGGTTGATTTGCCAATGAATACGCCCGAAGGTGGGCAAAGGCCTGATGGCAGGGTAGATTCATCACCTGAAAATATGAAAGATACCTCAAGAACCAAAAATGCGGGAGGTGAGGCAGGTAATACTGGACTGGCGAAAAAAACTGCGAATGGTGTTACTGAAGCTGACGTGACCAATGCGATCGAAAGATTAAATAATTTAAACGGGGTTTCATTTGATAAAGCTTATATCGAGATAATGCTTGTTGATCATCAAGATGCGGTTGCACTATTTGAGAAAGCATCGAAATCTACCGATAATGATGTTAAAGCATATGTAAATAAATATTTACCAACCTTAAGAAAGCATTTAAAACAAGTTTATGCTTTGGCTGATAAATCCAATAAATAGGCTTTTTTTCTTCGCGTAGACTAGTAGCTATACTAAAGGATAGCACTATCCTCTGGTATAGTAATACCTTTTTGATACTTCGTATCTATAATTTTGCCAGACATAAAAAGGCAAAAAAAATGAAAATATTACATCTTATATCAAGCCCAAGAGGCGAAGCATCTTTCAGCATTAAATTGGGAAATGCCATTGTAGAAAAATTACAGGCCGCAAATCCTGGCAGCAGTTTAATTACGCACAATTTAACTGATACACCCTTTCCACATTTGGAGGAGGTGCATATCAATTCTTTCTTTACGCCAGTAGAAAACCATACATCAGAATTTGCGGAAGCCATTAAACATTCTAACGAAGCCATTGCTGAACTTAAAAATGCCGATGCGATTGTAATTGGTGCACCGCTGTACAATTTTGGTATTCCTTCTACCTTAAAATCATGGATTGACCACATTGCTCGTGCAGGTCAGACATTCAGTTACTCTGAAAAAGGCCCTGAAGGTTTGGTTAAAAACAAAAAAGTTTATCTGGCCATTTCCTCAGGCGGTGTGTATTCGGAGGGGCCTATGAAGGCTTACGACTTTACCGAATCGTATCTCAGATCGGTACTGGGTTTTATGGGTATGGTAGATATTACGGCAATCAGGGCTGAAGGTTTAAGTATGCCTAACCTGAAAGATGAGGCGCTGGATAAAGCGGTTGAAAGCATCGTGCTTTAAAAAAAAGAATGAGGATGTATTAATTGTATAGTCTTGCCCCTCGACAAGTTCAGGGTGATAAAATATATTGATGATACATCCTCATTTTTGCTTAGTTGAGTAAATATTTATCTACTCTGTTAACAAAATCGTTCAGATCGAAAGGTTTGTTGATGAAATCTTCCGCATCACATTTAGCCTTAACGGCATTTAAGTGGTTATTGGCCGACATCATCATGACCGGAATATCATGTGTTTTAATGTTTCGCTTAAGGGTATTACAGATATCCAGCCCGTTGCCATCAGGTAACATGATGTCAAGAATTACCATATCTGGCAGGTGTTTACTCATTTGAAGCCAAAAATCGTTGGTGTTTGGACAAGTCTTTACCTCGTAAAGCTCTTCGATTAATAAAAATTCGATGATTTCCCTGATATTCGGATTGTCTTCTACTACATAGATGCACTTTTTCATAAGCTCTACTTTTATTATATAGATAACTCATCTAGCTATCAGATGTTTAAGATAGTTATACACAATATTAGAGTTATTAACCTTCTTAGCGGCGCGTGTCATGCGTTTCTATAATTTTTACGCTGACTAAAAAAAATATGAAAATAAATTTTGATACTAATTTTTTTAGTATAGATTTGCTTTTGGAGAGACAGAATACTGGGAATATCTAAGCGGTAATTCCATGTATTTAATTGATGATTTTAAACAAAAAGCTTTTAGCTTGGTTTGTTTGCTGATATATTTATTTTTTCTATGACCGTTACCGTTTTAGCCATATTCGAAACAGATTTTAGACCAGATCTTTCATTAGGTAAAATCATGAATGAAAGACTGCGGATTGCTGCTGCAGATCTGCAGGATATTCATTTACAGCATTTACATGCCATCGGGCAGCGTAGTGATGATTTGGTGGTTTATATCAGTTATAATCCAAAGTATAAAATTAGGTGGCGTGTAGTTAACGATGTGCCGGAGGATGTAGAAAACTTTGTAGCCCAAACCTGTGGTAATTTAGGTTACATTCACTGGAAAACGGCATCGATTAATGTTTTTAAGGGAAATGAGTAATAATATTTAATCGTTTCGTCATCCTGAATTTATTTCAGGATCTAACATTATGATAATAACTCTTAATATGATTGTAACTCATTAATTAATTAATTACAAAAGATGCTGACCACATGGTAGCTACAAGACAATTGAAAACACTATTTCTTCTTGTAAAATAAATTCAGCATGACGCATCGTTCTAGTATGCATGATAATCAATAAACAAAAAACGAGTTGCCAAACGGCAACTCGTTTTTTGTTTTCTTTTTCGGTCGTCACCCTGAACCGAGCCTTAGCGAGCTCACCGAAGGTAATTTATTTCAGGGTCTATCTTGTAGGAGAATGACGCCAATGTACCGAACAATAGGATAGTAGGTAATTAAACTAAAAATCCTCCACCTAACAAATCATTTCCTTCGTAAAATACTGCCGATTGACCTGGTGCAATAGCCGAAACATTATGATCAAACACAACGCGCATTTTATCCTTTTCCTGAACAATTGTACTTAACATACCCGCATCTTTGTAACGGATTTTGGTAATCACATCATTCATGGGTTCTTCAATGCTCGCATATTTTATCAGGTTAATATTGCGTACCATCGCTTCGCGGCGTTCAAGCTCCTCGGCTTTACCTAAAACTACGGTATTGCTTTCTGGCAGGATTTGCGTTACAAACATAGGTTCGCCAAAGGCAACACCTAAACCTTTACGCTGGCCAATGGTATAAAAGGGATAACCTTTATGTTGTCCAACGACCATTCCATTACTTAAAATAAAATTTCCGCCGGCTACTCTGTCTTCTAAATCTTCTACTTTATGTTTTAAGAAAGCCCTGTAATCATTATCCGGAACGAAACAGATTTCGTAACTCTCCGATTTTTTGGCCAGTTCTTCCTGTCCCATATCCAAAGCCATCTGTCTGATTTCAGATTTTGCAAAACTGCCCAATGGGAATTTAGTACGCGAAAGATTTTCTTGCGAAACGCCCCACAATACATAAGATTGATCTTTGTTTTCGTCTTTTCCTTTCGAAATCACATAACGGCCGCTGTCTTGCTGACGGATATTGGCGTAATGTCCCGTTGCAATAAATTCGCAGTCGAGTTTATTGGCACGTTTTAGTAAAGCTTCCCATTTAATGTGTGTATTGCACAAAACGCATGGATTTGGCGTTCTTCCCGCCAGGTATTCATCAACGAAATTGTCAATTACATAATCGCCAAATTCATCCCTGATATCCAGGATATAATGCGGGAAACCATAGTTTACGGCAAGTGTACGGGCATCATTAATACTATCCAATGAACAACAGCCAGTTTCCTTACTGCTACCACCAGAAGTAGCATAATCCCAGGTCTTCATGGTTAATCCAATAACCTCATAACCTTGCTCATGCAACATTACCGCCGCTACCGAACTATCAACCCCGCCACTCATGGCAACCAGAATTCTACCGTGTTTACTCATCTTAAAAATATTGGATGCAAAAATAAGGTTTATTTAGCTGAAATTATTTAAAGCAAGTCAGTTACTTGTAAAAAGCTATCCGCGAACCAGTTTTTAAGAGTTTCTTGGGGTTTTCAAAAGTTGAGGGGTTGAACTAAAAGGTACATGATGTGGATGGTTAGCAATTTATCGCTTAGTTATTCTCAGGTGGCTTAGGAGGTCAATAGTTTTGAAAATGAGTGGTCCGGTGTTAATGGCTGTCGGCAGTCCTGCTATCCCTTCAAGTCCTCACTCGTACCTCGCTGCGGGCTTTCCGTTCTTTCACCTGCCCCTTGCAGGCGGGGGTTTATTTAATCTGGGTCGCTGCTTCTAACCCTTAAATTAATGCTATCATCAAATTGCCAGGTTATTTATCCGTGCGTTTGGATCGAGCGCAAACAATTAAATGTCTTAAAGGAGTAAATGCGCGTTAAGGATTGTAAGGGTTCAGTACCGGTTTTCACCGGTACCGGAGCGAAGCGCAGCCCTGAAAAGCCTGACCCTTTCCCGTATTTCACGGGATTGGGTAACGCCCAAATCTGTAAGCAATTTCTACTAGTCAGTTTACAAGCTTTCGGAACCCTGGTTATTAGAATTTAAAATAATAGCAAAAAAGATATAAATTGTACCTTCAACAATCCGCAATGTATTTTTTGTTTTACTTAAACGTTTTAGTCTTTCGTTTTATGCATATTTGAAGATAAATTAATACCTTAGAATTTTCAATAAAACAAGCTAAATTTTAAAAAGATATGATTAAAAAAATTATCCTGCCTTGTCTTTTGCTATCGGCCATGCTTGCATCAGCACAGCAGAATCTGGTGCAGTATGTTCGGCCCATTATCGGCACCTCAAAAATGGGGCATACTTATCCTGGTGCTACGGTTCCATTTGGCTCAGTACAGCTAAGTCCCGAAACGGATACTTTATCTTACGAAGTAAATGGAAAATACAACGGCGATGTATATAAATACTGTGCAGGTTATAAATATGAGGATAAAACAATTACCGGTTTTAGTCATACCCATTTTAGCGGTACCGGTCACTCAGATTTAGGCGATTTTCTCATTATGCCAACCCAGGGTAAATTACAGTTAAACCCTGGTACGGCATCAGATCCTAAAAGTGGTTACCGTTCTGCATTTTCGCATGCCAACGAAGTTGCAGAGGCAGGTTATTACAAAGTAAAGTTGGATGATGATAACATTACCGCCGAATTAACCTCAACCACGAGGGTAGGGATGCACCAATATACTTTCCCTAAATCAGATCAATCGCACATTATTTTGGATCTGATGGCTGGTATTTACAATTACGAAGAAAAAACGGTTTGGACTTACGTTCGCGTGGTAAATGACACCTTGATTACAGGTTACCGCCAAACCAACGGATGGGCCAGAACCAGAACGGTTTATTTTGCGATGAGTTTTTCTAAACCTTTTAAAAGTTATGGCCGTAAAAGCTACGATGCCAAACAAGCTTACAGAGGTTTTTGGGGCAAATTTAACCAGGAACAGAACTTCCCTGAAATTGCGGGCAAAAAGCTAAAAATGTTCTTTGATTTCGATACCCGGGAAGGAGAGAAGATCAAAATTAAGTTTGCCTTATCGCCGGTGAGTCAGGAAAATGCCTTGCAGAATATGCGTGCAGAAATCTCGGGTTGGGATTTCGATAAAGTAAAGGCTCAGGCACAGGCGACCTGGAATAAAGAATTGAATAAAATACAGGTAACTACTTCTAACGATAATAAAATTAATTTTTATACTGCATTGTACCATGCTTTTATCAATCCTACAACCTATACCGATATCAATGGTGAGTATAAAGGTTTAGATCAAGGGGTACACAAAGCAGAAGGCTTTACCAATTACACTACATTCTCGCTTTGGGATACATACCGTGCTTTACATCCATTCTTCAATATTACGCAGCCTGGCCGCAGTAACGATATGGTAAAATCGATGCTGGCGCATTACGATCAAAGTAGCTTGCATATGTTGCCAATCTGGTCGCACTATGCTAACGATAACTGGTGTATGAGTGGTTATCATAGTGTTTCAGTAATTGCTGATGCGATTATAAAAGGTACCTATAGTGGCGATGCCAACAAGGCTTTAGATGCCTGTATTGCAACAGCAAAACACCGCGACTATGAGGGAATTGGCTATTATATGGATAAAGGTTACATCCCGGCCGAAAAATCTGGCATTTCAGTTTCGAATAACCTGGAATATTCTTACGATGACTGGTCGATTGCACAATTGGCTAAAAAATTAAACCGTATGGATGTTTATGATGAATTTATCAAACGTGCTAACAACTGGAAAAACAATTACGATAGTGCTACTGGTTTTATGCGTCCGAAATTGGCGGATGGAACATTTAAAAAAGAATTTGATCCAAAAGATACCGAAGGACAAGGTTTTATTGAAGGCAATAGCTGGAACTACAGTTTCTTTGTGCCACAGGATCCGGCTTCGCTGATCGAAATGATGGGCGGTAAAAAGAAATTTGCAACCCGTCTGGATACTTTATTCACCATGCATTTACCAGATGAGTTTTTTGCGCATACGGAAGATATTACCCGCGAAGGTATTATTGGTGGTTATGTACATGGTAATGAGCCTGCACACCATATCGCTTACCTGTACAACTGGACCGATCAGCCATGGAAAACACAGGCGCAGATCCGTCACATCTTAAATATGCAGTACAAACCTACTGCCGATGGTTTAGGTGGAAATGACGACTGCGGGCAGATGAGCGCCTGGTACATGTTCTCTTCTTTAGGGTTTTATCCGGTAGCACCAGGTTCTGATGTATATTCGTTGGGTAGCCCATTGATTAACAACGCTGTAATTAACTTAGAAAACGGCAAAACATTTACGGTTGAGGCCATTAAACAGAGTGATAAAAATGTTTATGTTGAGAAAGTTTTACTGAACGGCAAAGAAATTACCGATCATAAAATTAAACACTCAGATATCACCAATGGCGGAAAGCTTAGTTTTTATATGAGCGCTAAGCCTAAAAAATAATTTTTCTCATCCCTGTACAAATTAAACCGTTGACTAATTTAGTTAACGGTTTTTTTACCTTCCGAATATCGTCATTTCGAGCGCAGTGCAACGTAGCCGAGAAATCTGTCTCGAGATAGATCTCTCCACTCCACTACGTTCCGGTCGAGATGACGACTTTTTTAAACTGTAAGTCTGAGCATAACCAAAGTTCATTATCAATCAAATTTCTTTGTTTTCAGTGCCTCCTTGGATAAAAGAATACGCCAGCTCTTTAAAGTAATATCACCAAACTACCTGCAACAATTAAGCCTCCACCAATTAATGTTTTTGCTTCAATCGGTTCTTTTAAAATTAAAAAGGCTAAACCCATCGCAATAGCTACACTTAATTTATCAATCGGTGCAACTTTAGAAACATTTCCTGTTTCGAGCGCTTTAAAATAGAAAATCCACGATAAACCTGTCGCAAGGCCCGATAAACCTAAAAATATGAGGTTATTTTTGCTCAATGTTTTAAGCTGGGTAATTTCTCCTGTGGCCAGCACAATGCCCCATGCAATAAATAAGATCACAATGGTTCTTATGGCTATTGCTATATTTCCATTAACACCTTTTAATCCAACTTTAGCTAAAATGGCTGTCGCAGCTGCAAATACAGCAGATAATATGGCATAAAATTTCCACATATTAATTTTGTTTAATCTTCATTTATAAATGCGTTTATGGTAAATAAACTATACAATTCTGTAGATAATCTGTTTTGTAAACTGAAAATGAAAATAAATTTTGATTTCTAAATTACCCATCGTAATATTGCGATAAATAATTATGGGACTTACCAAAACAGAAATCTTTACCGAAGAGCAAAACCAGATGGCGGCGTTATTAAAAGCGATGGCTCATCCTGCGCGGATTGCGATTCTTCAGCGTATCCTTAAATCGAATACCTGCATCTGCGGCGATTTAGTGGAAGAACTTGGGTTAGCGCAGGCTACTATTTCTCAGCATTTAAAAGAACTTAAAAATGCAGGCATTATACAGGGGACTATTGAAGGGGTGAGTATCTGTTACTGTATAGAACCTAAAACCTGGAAGTTATTACAAACACAGCTGGGCGATTTCTTTGCCTCGTATAAAGGTGAGCAAAACTGCTGTTAAAAATTTTTTACATAAATCAATCGTTAAATTGCAATATTATGATCAATACATCTTCAACCGAATGGAGCAGCTTTAAGGCCGCACTTCAACAACATCCTGAATTGGTATTACAGTTTCAATATGCTCCTGGTAAATGGGTAAACGCCAATTATCACATTACCGAAATTAAACAGGCACCCATTGTTTCGGTAGATTGCGGAGGCGTGATGAACGCCTGGACAGAAATCATCGTACAGTTATGGGAACCTACCGAAGAGGAAGCGGGCAGGGCCATGCAGGTGAAAAAAGCATTGTCTATCATTAACCTCGTGGAAAGTAAGCTTCCTTTAAACCCCAATGGAGTGGTAAAAATTGAATTCGGTAATTCTGCGTTCGATACGAGACAGATGTTTCCGGGCGAATTTAAAATTGATGGGGAGAACCTGATTTTAGATCTGACACCTGATGTTACGCAATGTAAAGCGATTAACCGCGGAGGAAGTTGTGGTACTACCGAAACAGGTGAAGAATGTTGTGCACCTGCCCAGCCGGTAAAAAGAAAAATCGAACTGGTTAATCTGGCAGCTGATCAAAATAGCTGTAATCCGGGAAGTGGCTGTTGTTAATCATTCAAAATTTAAAAACATGAAAAATGTATTGGTACTTTGCACGGGGAATAGTTGCAGAAGTCAGCTGGCAGAAGGTTATTTAAAATACTTTGCTCAGGATAAAGCCAAAATCTACAGTGCAGGGATCGAAGTTCATGGCGTTAACCCAAGGGCGATAAAAGTAATGGCTGAAGATGGGATTGATATTTCTGGTCAAACCTCGAACAATATTGAGGAATATTTCGATATTCCTTTCGATTATATAATTACGGTTTGCGATCACGCAAAAGAAAGTTGTCCGTACTTCCCAACGCAAGCGATAAAACTGCACCATAACTTTCCAGATCCTGCTAAAGCGGTAGGGACTGAGGAAGAAATTATGGCTCAATTCAGAAATACCAGAGATCTGGTAAAGGCTTATATGAAGGATTTTGTAGAGAAAAACTTAAAAGGCTAATAGGTCAGCACGCCGGCAGTTCAAAGGAAACACCTTTTTTTTAGACTGTTATTTAACGCTGTGGACTTTACAGACCTCAAAAGAAAAACGTCATCTCGACTGAAACGCAGTGAAATGGAGAGAGCTATCCAGACAGATTTTGCTTTGCAGAGCCTTCGGGTTCTCGACTTCGCTGCGCTCCGCTCGAAATGACGATTAAGTTAGATGCTATGCGCCAACCTCATCGAAGTTGGTAGCTGTTGCCAGGTATTTCCAATTGGCCATATCTCTTTGTACATCTGCAATTTTTGCATCAGCAACCTGATAAGCATCCGGACCTAAGAATAAATGAAGCGGTGGATTTTCGCTTTTTGAAGCTTCAATAATCACCTCCACTGCTTTGGCCGGATCACCAGGCTGTTGATTATTAATGTTGTTCTGATGCGCTGCTTGCGAATCGCGCACTTCTTTGTAGGCATCAATTGGTTTATTTGGCACTGCTAATGATCCCTCAGTAAGAAATGCTGTTCTGAAATAACCTGGTTCTACAACTGTTGCTTTGATGCCCAGTGATTTAACTTCGGCAGCTAAGGACTCGGTGAAACCAACCACAGCGAATTTTGTCGCGCAATAGATGCCAAAACCAGGGAAGTTTCCTGAAAATCCACCGATTGAAGAAATATTGAAAATGTGTCCAGATTGTTGTTTCCGTAACTGAGGAAGCACCTTTCTGATCACGTTTAACGAACCGAAAACGTTCACATCGAAATTTTGACGCGATTCTTTATCGCTTAATTCTTCTAAAGCGCCCAGCATGCCATAGCCCGCATTATTTACCACTACATCTACCTGGCCAAATTTGCTGATTGTTTGGCTAACTGCGGCTTCTACGCTGCTTTCATCAATTAGATCAACCGCTAGCGGCAAGAAGTTTTCGTGTTCGCCAACTGCTTTTGTTAAGTCGTTCAGGTTTCTTGAGGTTGCAGCAACGTTAAGACCATTGCTTAATAATGTTTTTACTAGTGTTAGTCCCAGGCCTTTTGATGCACCTGTTACAAACCATACTTTTTGATTTTCCATAATAAATTTTGTCTGTTAAATTAATTTTCGTCGAAATCTGTCGAAATGGTAATGGCTTTCCAGTCTTTAAATTCCTTTTGTAGCGATTCTATTTTAGTATTCGCCCTTTGGAAAGCGTCGTTCCCTAAAAGCAAATGAAGGGGTGGATTTGGCATGCTGGCCAGTGAGATCATTGCAGCAGCAGCTTTCTCAGGATCACCGATCTGCTGACCATCCATTTTTAGGTATTTACTGTGTATTGCACGCACTTCTTCGTATTCGGCAATTGGATTAGCTGCCAAAATCAACGAATCAGCCGTTAAGAAACTGGTTCTGAATGCACCAGGTGCCACAACGGTTACTTTTATGCCAAACTCTTTAAGATCTTCCGCTGATACTTCTGATAAGGCAATTACTGCCGATTTTGCTGCAGCGTATACCGCCCAGCCGGTGGCACCTGCGATGCCTGCAATTGATGCGATGTTGATGATGTGCCCGGCCCGTTGTGTCCTTAAATAAGGTGAAGCTTTTCTGATGACATTGAGTGTACCGAAAACATTAACATCAAAACTATTGCGCGTTTCTGCGTCACTTAGTTCTTCGATACTGCCTCCGATTCCGTAACCCGCGTTATTGATGACCACATCAATTCTTTCAAACTTTGCAATGGTCGCCTTTATCGCATCCTCCACACTTTGTTCGTTGACCAGGTTAACCGCCAGCGGAAGGAATTTTCCGCCATCATTATTTACTGCTTTTTTAAGTTCACCGATATTTCTTGATGTGGCCGCAACATATTGGCCAGCATTTAGCAACTGATGAACCAAACTTAATCCTAAGCCCTTTGAAGCTCCGGTAATAAACCAAACTTTTTTCTTGCCCATAGTTTTATCTTTTTTGTTAAGACAAAATTACAGTGAAGATGAATCACGTTTATTACGTTAATCAAACTGATGATTACGAAATTCAAACAATCCGGTAAGAAGTAGGGGTATGGTTGGTCAGTTTTTTGAAAAAGTTATTAAAATGGGTAGGTTCTTCAAACCCCAGGCAATAACCTATTTCCGATATATTCCAGTCGGTATGTTTCAATAAAGCCTTGGCCTCACTTAATAAGCGCTCAGTAATATAATGTGTAGTGGTTTTGCCAGTGGTTTCTTTAATTGCACGGTTTAAGTGGTTTACATGTACCGAAAGCTGCGAAGCGTAATCTTTGGCCGAGCGCATGGTAAACCTTTGCGTGGTCGTTTCGATGGGGAACTGGCGTTCCAGTAACTCCGTAAAAACAGAAGTAATCCTGGTATTGGCATCAGTATGCTTGAATAAAGCTTCTGATGGCTGTGTTTTGAGGGCGAAATGTGTAATTTCAGTAATGTAGTTTCTGAGTAAGTCGTATTTATAAATGTAATCAGAATTGATTTCCTCAAACATTTTAGCAAAAATAGCCTCAATTTGCGCATCCTGTTTATCATCCAGAAAGTAAGCAGGTTTTCCTCCGGGCACAAACATGGGTAAATCGCCAATATTTCCACGGATCTTTTCGGTAAAAAAGGCTTCGGTAAAAATGCAGAAGAAACCCGTTACGTCACTTTTATTGCCACTGGCCAGTTCCCAGGTATACGGAACCAAAGGATTGAAAAAGATAAGTGCGGTACCATTTATCTCAATACTTTTATCGGCGTAGTGGTAAACATTATGACCACGGGTAAGGCATACTTTATAATAATCCCTGCGGTTATAGCTCATTGGCTTATGATCATCCCTTAAACAATCTTCCAGTTTAAAAACGTTAAAATGACCTACGCCATTCTGTAGGTTGTCGGGCAGGAACTTGAATTTGTTCTGGTAAAAATCTTCAATGGTTTCTGGCTTGTTCATAAATCAAAGTTACAAAATTCAAACCTAAAACAAATTATGGTGCTGTGATGAAAGCCAGCGTTCCAATTAAAAGGAGATTGCGATGATAAAAATATTTGTATTTAATATACCGATTGGTATATATTTGCATCGTCAATTTAAAAGAGCATGACCAAGGCAGAAAAAACGAGAAATTTCATTGTAGAGAAAACCGCACCCATTTTTAATATGAAAGGTTATGCGGGTACTTCTTTAAATGATATTACGGCTGCTACAGGTTTAACCAAAGGCAGTATTTACGGCAACTTCGTCAATAAGGATGAAGTGGCCTTGGCGGCTTTCGATTATAACCTGAACAATGTGGTGTCGAAGGTAGATGCGGAGATCAACAGACAAAAAGATGCAAAGGATAAGTTACTGGTTTATATCAATATTTATCAAAACTTTATCAATGGTACGGTGTCGGAAGGTGGTTGTCCGATTTTAAACACTGCAATTGATGCGGATGATACGCATCCGGCATTAAGGGAAAGGGCAGTGAAAGCTGTACTGGGTTGGAAGAACAGGATAGTGAAACTGGTTGAAGCGGGCATTTCTGCCAAAGAAATTCATGCAGATCATCATCCGGAACAGATAGCACTTACCATTATTGCCATAATAGAAGGTGGGATCATGATTTCGCGGCTGACCGCAAAACCAGCACACTGGAATTTAATTATGGATTCGTTAAAAAAATATATCAATAGCCTCGGCTAAAAATTTTTAAACTAAAATATACCGATTGGTATTTTATTATGAAAAGAACCAGGACAATAAGTTGGGAAAATCCCTTGATAGGCGCGAAGGAAGCGATGCAGATGGATGGTATAGCTTATCTGCAGGCCATGAGCAATCATCAATTCCCTTTACCTCCACTGTTGCATACTTTGGATTTTAGTGTAAGTGTGATTGAAAAGGGGAATGTAGTTTTCGAATTTACCCCTCAGGAATTTCATTACAACCCGATTGGTACGGTGCATGGCGGGGTAATCACGGCTATTTTAGATTCGGCTATGGGTTGTTCGGTACATTCGCTTTTACCTGCCGGAAAAGGATATACCACTTTAGAGCTTAAGGTAAATTTCCTAAAAGCCATTACCATTCAAACCGGAAAATTAAGAACCATTGGGAAGGTGATCAACCTTGGCGGTCGTACTGCCTTAGTAGAAGCACAGTTAGTTGATGAAAATAATACCATTTACGCTCACGCGGTGAGCACTTGTTTAATCTTAAAATTTTAAAAAAATATAAAATGAAAACTTCACAAAATACCGTTTTATTGATCGGCGGAACAGCCGGTATCGGATTAGAAATCGCAAAACAGTTAACTGATTTGGATAATCATGTTATAATTACTGGCAGAAACCAGGACAGGCTGGATGCAGCTGCAGCATCATTACAAAATGTAACTACCATTCTTTCTGATGTGAGCAAAGCTGAAGATGTGGATCAGTTGGTAAGCCGCATCAAAGCCGATTTTCCTCAATTAAATATCGTCATTAACAATGCAGGAAGGGCATTGCTTTACAATTTGGCCGATCCAAACCAGGATGCTTTTGCGAATGCAGAAGATGAAATGTTAACCAATTACCTGTCTATCATCAGGATTAATCAAAAATTATTGCCAGTTCTAAAACAACAGGAAGCTTCAGCTATCGTAAATGTATCCTCTATCGTTGCTTATGTTCCAGGGGTTACTTTACCTACTTATGCAGCCAGTAAAGCAGCATTACATTCTTACAGTACTTCGTTAAGGTTGAGTTTGGAAGAAACATCTGTTAAAGTTTTTGAATTGATGCCGCCTTTAGTTGATACCGAATTTTCGAAAGAAATAGGTGGTCATAATGGCATCAAACCTTCGGTTGTTGCGGAAGACCTTTTAACTGCTTTGGCCAATGATGAATTTGAAATCAGGGTAGGTGATACCGCTAAAATTTATGAACTGTTCAGACAATCGCCAGCCGATGCCCTGAATGTGATGAATGCCAACAGAAAAGCCTGGATTGATTCGGTTCAGAATTAAAAAATACAGCAGGAATGAAAAAGAAGGTAGCATTTGCATTTATTATGGCGGTTTTTACTACAGGAATAGTTACTTTCGCGGCCATAAGTGTTAATCTTGGATTTACATCGGTCTTTATGAAAGTTTGGTTAAAATCATGGGGCATTTCTTACATTGTAGCCATTCCTGCTATATTAATTATTGCCCCACGCGTACAATCATTGGTCGATTATTTATTCAAGGATATTGACTAAAAATTATTAAAATGAAAAGAGTAGTAGTAACAGGTTTAGGTGCGATAACACCGCTTGGTAATACCGTTGAGCAATTTTGGCAACAGATATTAGCCGGAAAAAGTGGCATTGGCCCCATTACAAAATTTGATTCGAGTAAATTTAAAACCCATTTTGCGGGTGAAGTAAAAGATTTTAATCCTGAAGCATACCTGGATAAAAAGGAAATTAAAAAGTTTGATTTGTTTACCCAGTATGCCATTGGCTCGAGCGACCAGGCAATAAAAGATTCGGGATTGGATTTCAGCGCAATGAGCGATGATCAATTGGCTGAAGTTGGTGTAATCTGGGCAACCGGAAATGGTGGGATAGGTACTTTTGAAGCACAACTGGAAGAATTTCATGCAGGTGATGGCACACCAAGGTTCAGTCCGTTTTTTATTCCGAAAATGATTGTTGACATCGCTGCAGGTGCCATTTCTATCCGTCATAAATTGCGTGGTCCGAATTATTGTACCGTATCGGCTTGTGCATCATCAAATACTGCCATTATCAATGCTTTCGATACCATTCGTTTGGGCAAAGCAAGTATCATGATTGCAGGTGGCTCGGAAGCAGCGCTTACCAAATCATCGGTTGGCGGATTTAATGCCGCTCAGGCTTTATCAAAAAATAACGATAATCCTCAGGGCGCTTCAAAACCTTTTGATGCCGATAGAGATGGTTTTGTGATGAGCGAGGGTGCGGGCGCATTGGTTTTAGAAGATCTGAACCATGCTTTAGCACGTGGCGCACATATTTATGCAGAGATTATTGGTGGTGGAATGGCAGCTGATGCTTATCACTTAACCGGAACACCTCCTGATGGAGTTGGTGCGGCTTTGGGGATGACAAAAGCTTTGAAGGATGCCGGAATTACTGCCGATAAAATCGATTATATTAATGCACATGCTACTTCAACCGGATTGGGTGATTTGAGTGAACTACAGGCCATTAATACTGTTTTTAACGGTTTGCCAGTAGTGATTGGCGCAACAAAATCAATGACAGGTCATTTACTTGGTGCAGCAGGAGCGGTTGAAAGCGTAATCAGTATTTTATCAATCAGAGATAATGTAATCCCGCCTACCATTAATACTAAAAACCTGGATGAAAACATCCCGAAAGGATTGAATTTCGTATTGGAAGATAGTATTAAAAAAGAGATCAATTATGTTTTAAACAACACATTTGGTTTCGGTGGTCACACCGCGAGTACTATTTTTAAAAAGTACGAGGCTTAATTGATTTTATCATTCCCAGCTTAATTGGAAATTTAATAAAGTGTTTGGTTAATCGCCAAACACTTTTTGTTTTAGGTTTAAATCGTGTCGTCATCTCGACTGGAGTGCAACGAAATGGAGAGATCTGTTATGTAAGATCTCAAATACTATACTTGTCTTAGCGTCTCGCTAAGACCCTAATAATTTTCTATCATACTGGCCTTAGCGTCTCGCTAAGACTGTAGTTTTTTTGCCACGGAGACACAGAAAGCAAGGTGAATTTATTTGTAAAGGTCTTCGACTACGCTCAGACTGACACCCCCGTAGCTATACAATGGTTCACAAACCAATGAACTAATGACCATTGAACTAATGAACAGTGAACCAATGAACCAATGAACTAATGAACCATTAAACCTACTTATCCATCAATAAATTAACCAGTTCTTTCAATTCTTCAATTTCCAGTTCCAATTTTTCTATTCTGTTTTCCAGTTCTGTAGGATCAAATTGTGCTACGGCTATCGTTTCGGTTTCGGGTTCTGTGGTGGTTTCGGCTTGCTCGCCTAAAAGATGAACAAAACGGGCTTCCTTCTGACCAGCTTTCTTGGCCAGTTGCTTAACAAAGGCAGGTTCTTCGTCTGATAGTTTCTGAAGTTGTTCCAAAACTTCTTCTATACTTTCAAATTCATATAATCTTCCCGAATTACTATTGATTTCACCCGGTGTTAACGGTCCGCGTAAAAGTAAAAGACAGATAATGGCTAACTCCGATGGCACTAAAGGATAAACAATGGCCAGATTATGTTTGTATTTAGTTGCACGGCTTGATCCTCCTGTAGCAGTGGAGATTAAACCTTTTATTTTAAGTTGATTGAGTGTTAAAGTGATGGTTTCCTCATCGTAATTTACCACCGGATTTCTCGAGCTTTTCTGGTTACAGGCAGCTGTTAAACTGTTCAAAGTCATTGGGTAATAATCGGGCGTAGTTCTGCTTTTTTCTATTAATGAGCCTAAAACGCGTTGTTCTTCTGCTGATAAATCGGGTAGTGGTTTTACGTTGTCCATGTTATAAAAGTATAAATTGGTTGAACATTTTGAAAATTATTTTGTTAATGATTTGTTTCTAAGGCGTTATATAAAAATATTACTCAATAGAATAATTCTAAATTTCTGAATGGCTACAATAAGAACTTAAGAATTACGAACTTAGGAGTACATCCCAATATCTAAATATCCAATTATGAAATCTTCCGATCAGAAACCAAATCAGGGTGATAGCAGGCGCGATTTCCTCAAAAAAAGCTCAGTAATTACCGCCATTGCCTTAACACCAGGCGTTGCTGTTAAAGCCGCTGAAAGTAATGCTGATGAGCGTTTCGCAGAACTTTTTGAGAAAATTCCCTTAAAGCTTACGGTAAATAATAAAGCTTATCAAACAACAGTAGAGCCCAGGGTAACACTTTTAGATTATTTGCGGGAAGAACTGCACTTAACAGGCACTAAAAAAGGCTGTGATCATGGTCAGTGTGGTGCTTGCACCGTTCATGTGGATGGACAAAGGGTAAATTCCTGCCTGAGTCTGGCCGTGATGAATGAGGGGAAGAAAATCACTACAATTGAAGGTTTGGCAAACGGCGATACTTTACACCCCATGCAGGCGGCATTTATCAAACACGATGGTTTTCAGTGCGGGTATTGTACACCTGGTCAGATTATGTCGGCCGTAGCCTGTGTGCGTGAAGGTCATACCGGTTCGAGAGCAGAGATAAGCGAATATATGAGTGGAAATATCTGTAGGTGTGGTGCTTATCCTAATATAGTTGATGCAATTATTGAAGTTAAGGAAGGAGGCGAAACGGTATGATCAATTTTCAATATTTAAGAACAACCACGGCAAAATCAGCAATTGCCTTATTGGTAAAAGATAAAAATGCAAAATTCCTGGCTGGTGGTACCAATCTGATTGACCTGATGAAAAGAGGGGTTACTGCACCCGAAAAGCTCATCGACATCAATCATGTTCCACTGAAACAAATTGATCAGATTGGGAATAAAATTCACATTGGTGCTTTAGCTTCCAATACAGCTGTTGCAGATCATGCCCTGATAAAAGAGAAGCTACCCTTACTTTCATGGGCTTTACAGGCAGGGGCATCTGCGCAACTGAGAAATGTAGCTACGGTTGGTGGTAACATGATGCAGCGTACACGTTGTGGCTATTTTTACGACACTGAAATGCCTTGTAACAAACGTCAGCCCGGAACGGGCTGTGGGGCCATGGAAGGTTTCAACCGCATGCATGCTATTTTCGGGACTTCAGAGAAATGTATTGCCGTTCATCCCAGCGATATGTGTGTCGCTTTAGTCGCTTTAGATGCTGAAGTGATATTGGCCAACGCCAAAGGAGAGCGTAAAATGCCATTTAAAGAATTTCATCGCCTGGCAGGAGATACGCCGCAGTTAGACAATAACTTAAAGCTTGATGAAATGATTATCCGTTTGGAGATTCCGGTGAATAACCTGGCTAAAAATTACCATTATCTAAAAGTTAGGGACCGGGCTTCCTACGCTTTTGCACTGGTATCCGTAGCAGCAGCCTTTGAGATCAGCAATAATAAAATTACCGACATTCGGCTAGCCATGGGTGGTGTAGCGCACAAACCCTGGCGTTTAACGGCATCTGAAAATTTCTTAAAAGGAAAAGAAGCTACCTTGTCGAATTTCGAACAGGCGGCTCAGTTGGCCATGAAGGATGCTAAAAGCTTTGGAGGGAACGACTTCAAACTTAAACTGGCACCCAATACGATTATTGAAGCGTTGAATCTTGCAAAATCAAAAGCTTAGTTATGGAAAAGAGAATGTTAAAAGACGATAACGATCGCGTAGATGGAATTTTGAAAGTTACCGGACAAGCTAAGTATTTTGCTGAATATGAATTACCTGGTTTAACCTATGGTGTTTTGGTAACCAGTACCATTACCAAGGGGAAAATTACTGCGCTTGATACCAGGGCCGCTGAAAAAGCACCGGGTGTAATTGCTGTGGTTTCGCACTTGAATAAGCCCTCAGCAGCTGCTTATGAGCAGGAAGGTGGTCCGCAGATGAAGATTTTTTATACTGATAAGATTTTTTATAACGGGCAACCCATTGCAATCGTGGTGGCGAATACTTTCGAAAGGGCTACTCATGCCGCCTCACTCGTTAAAGCAACCTATGCCAAAGAAGAATTCAATACCGATTTTGAAAAGGCTTTAAAAGATCCGAAGGCTAAAAAGCTACAGGGGCAAGCTGACTATAAACGAGGCGTAGAAAATGCCTATAAAACCGCGGAGGTAAAGCTCGAAGAAAGATATTTTCTGCCAATTGAAACACATAACCCGATGGAACTGCATGGGATTATTGCCGATTGGCGACCCAATAACCAAATTACCGTTTATGCCAAAACACAGGGTGTAAAAGCTACGCAGGGCACTATTGCCAACGTTTTTAAAATTCCGATGGAGAATATTCAGGTGAATTCGGAGTTTGTGGGCGGTGGTTTTGGCATGGCTTTGCGTACATGGCCACTCGAAATTGCAACAGTGATGGCTTCCAAACATATTGGTAAACCTGTAAAAGTGGTGATTACGAGGATGCAGATGTTTACAATGGTCGGTAATCGGCCGGCAGCGATACAAACCATCGGTTTGGGCGCAAATAAAGATGGTAAATTAACAGGTATTACGCATAGGGCGTATGGCGAAACTTCCACTTATGAGAACTTTACCGAAGGGGTGGTGAACATGGCGAAGTTTATGTACCAATGCGATAATGTAAATACTTCGTATGCCATTGTACCGGTTGATCTGGGCGTACCGATATGGATGCGTGGACCAGGCGAAGCAACAGGAGCTTTTGCGCTTGAAAGTGCAATTGACGAGATGGCGCATGCCCTTGATATGGATCCATTGGATTTTAGAATCAAAAACGATCCTGAAACCGATCAGCAGAAAAATAAACCCTTTTCAAGCAAAAACATTAAAGAAGCCTATAAAATCGGGGCCGAAAAAATAGGATGGAGCAACCGGAAAAATAAACCGGGTAGTTTGACAGAAGGACCATGGCAAACCGGTTATGGGGTAAGTGTGGGGGTGTTTAACGCCAACAGGGGCAAGGCCAGCGTGAAGGGGATTTTAAAGGCTGACGGCTCGCTGCTTTTGCAAAGTGCAACCAGTGATATTGGCCCGGGAACAGGAACTGGCATGACTTTAATTGCCAATAAATTAATGAAGATTCCTGTAAATAAAATTACGTTTGAATTGGGCGATTCTTCTTTGCCACCAGCACCAAGTCAGGGTGGATCGGCTACATTATCTACCGTAGGTTCAGCCGTGAACGATGTTTGTGTGGCATTAAAGTCTGCAATTGCAGAACTGGCCGCAAATTCAAATATGGATGCTACGGCTAATTTTGTTGATGTTTTAAAAAAGAATAACCTGCCGCAAATAGAAGTAACCAAAGAGAGCCAGGGCGGCAAGGAAAAAGATAGTTACTCGATGTATTCGTTCTCGATTCATTTTGTGCAGGTCAAAGTTCATTCCCTAACAGGCGTAGTAAAAGTGAGTAAAATTGTTTCCGTAGGCGATTCAGGTACCATTGTAAGTCCGAAAACGGCACGAAGTCAGATGCTAGGCGGTGCAGTGGGTGGAATTGGGATGGCGCTAACGGAAGAATCCATCATCGATCACCGTTATGGAAGATACATCAACAACAATTTTGCCGATTACCACGTTCCGGTAAATGCGGATGTACCAGAGATTGATGTTAATTTTATCAATAAACCTGATCCTTATATTAATCCCATGGGGGCAAAAGGTATGGGCGAAATAGCCCTGATCGGTTTTTCTGCAGCAGTAGCCAATGCCGTTTTTAATGCCACCGGAAAAAGGATCAGAACATTGCCGATAACACCCGATAAGATTTTGGCATAATTACTTCTCTAAATATCTTAAACAAAAAATGCGTCCCGATTTTATATCGGGACGCATTTTTTGTTTAATCACTATCTTTAAATTATTTAGCAACGGCCTTACCATTGTAAGTTGCTGCTAATTTTAGGGCATTATAAGTATTTACAATGCCACCGCTGATACAAAGGTCGGAGAAAGGAACAGAAATTTTTTCTGCCCCAGGTTCTTCGCTTTTAGCATATTCTACATTATGGTTAACCTTCGTTACCGATTTAACAATAATTTCTTTCACCTGGGCAGCCGTTAATTTAGGGTAATAAGAGCGGATTAATCCCGCTAAACCCGCTACAACAGGAGAGGCCATACTTGTTCCGTCTAAGTTTTTGTATTTAGAACCAGGTACTGATGAATAAATTTTAACTCCAGGCGCAAATACATCTACCTGCGTTTTACCGTAGTTAGAGAAACTAGCTTTAAGTGTTTCATCATCTTTAGGACCTGATGCACCAACGGTTATCCATGAAGCAATGGTTTTTTCATCTAAATCTTTGTGGTTAGGAAAATTACTTTCTACATCGATGTTTTTGTTTTCGTTACCGGCAGCCTGTACAATCAATACATCTTTTTCAACGGCATATTTCATCGCTTCGTTAACAACTTCTTTGTTCTCAGTATAAGGCTTGCCGAAACTCATGTTAATTACCTTAGCACCATTATCAACAGCATAACGAATTGCGTTTGCAACATCCTTATCTCTCTCATCACCATTAGGCGTACAACGAACACCCATAATAGCCACATTATCCGCCACACCTAAAATGCCCAGTTTATTTGTTCTGTCAGCGGCGATAATACCTGCTACGTGCGTGCCGTGCATGGCATCAGGACCAGCTATATCATTGTTTCCATAAAATTTCTCCTTAACATTGTTCGGGTCATCGCCCACAATAGCGCGTGGATCGTAGTCGAGATTTAAATTATAATTAACCTGGCGGCTATAATAGTCAAAGCCCTCTGTAATCTGCTCCTCATAAAAATCTTTAAAGGTATTTTTTCCTAATTCCTCAATTACTACCGCTTGTACCCGGGCATCAACATCGGTAACTGGTTTAAAATTTTTAAAGTCGTCAAGGCTAGGGTCTGGTTTGCCAATTTTTTTGACTACTGCATCAAGCGCTGCTTTGAAACCTGTTAACCCTGCCAGATTTTCTTTAGCTTCTGCCAGTTGCTTTTCTAAATCAGCTCTTTGTGCTTTAAATACAGCAAAGTCCTTTTTATCTTTTTCTGCAACATTTGCATCAGTGGTATTGGCAAAACGGTCTTGATTATGGCGTACTAAACGCGTTAACTCCAGCGTTTCAAAATTTATAGATTCTTTTGGGCCACCAATAAAGTTCCAGCCGTTGATATCGTCGATATAGCCATTTTTATCATCGTCTTTGCCATTACCCGCTATTTCTTTGGTATTAACCCACATTATCCTTTTTAAATCCTCGTGATTAGCTTCTACACCGCCATCATTCACGGCCACGATCACTTTAACAGATTTTTTCCCCTTTAGAAGTTCTTTATATGCTTTTTCGGTACTGATTCCGAATGTACTATCGGTTTTAAGATCAAGATTTTGCCAATTTGCTTTTTGTGCATGGACTAAAGTTGGTACAGCACTGATGAGCGCGACACTTAAAAGCGCGCTGAAAATTCTACTCTTATTCATTTATGTATTTTTGTATTAAACGGCGAAAGTTAATTTTAATTTCTTTTTAGAAAGAAATTGTATTAAAAATGATGTCTTTCACACATTTTGTTCATTTATACGAGGCTTATAGAAAATCGTCATCTCGACCAGAGCAATCTATTCACACAGATTCAGCTTCGCTGAGCACCATGTGGTGCTCGACTTCTCTCGAAATAACGATTTATCTTTATTGAAAAACAATCTATTTTAAGTTCGCTACAATCTTTTTGGCCATTTCATCGTGCAATTCGATTACCTTCAATGTATTACCAGCCCAGGTTTTAATGGCCTGATCGCGGTTCTGCATGCCGAGTTTAAACAAGTTTATTGTTTTTTCATGATCAGTAACCATCATTTGCATATAATGTAGATCAAAGGCTGTACCGGTTATTTTCTTCATTTCATCCAGGTGGATCTGATCATCTGCAGGCAAGGCATCGGGGGTAATTACCTTTTTGTTTATGGCCAAAGCCTTTAATTCTGTATTGGCTTTCGTATGATCGGTTAACATTTTGGCTGCAAATTCTTTTACCTCAGCACTTTTGGCATTGGTTTGGGCAATTTTGGCTGCTTCAACTTCCATAATGCCGCCAACAGCTGCTTTTCTTAAAAAAGTTGCTCCAGCCTCATCAACACCCGATTCGGTACTTTCTGCACCTGTAACATGGTTGCCGTTTACCATGTTGGTATCTCCAGAAATACTGTCTTTAGTGGTAGCCGATTTTTTATCAGCGGTTTGACAAGCTTGAAAGGAAAGCGCTAAGGCAATCCCGGCGGACAATAAAAATATCTTTTTCATGTTTTCTCTATGTTTTATAGGTTTAAAAACAAGAGCGTTGGAAAAAGGTTTTTTTTATCTATTCTGGGGCTTGGTTATATATGTTTGGAATCACAATACCCATTTGATTTTCCGGGTTTTGGATTGGAGAGAAGCCAAATTGTGCATACAGGCTATGTGCATCTAAAGTAGCTAGCTGGTAGCGCCTTAATCCTTGTAGCTCTGGGTGGAAAATCATAAAAGACATCAGTTTTTTCGATAAGCCCAAGCCACGGTAACTTTCTTTAATGTAAACATCGCAAAGCCAGGCAAAAGTAGCCTTATCCGTTACCCAGCGTGCAAAACCCACTTGCTCCTGATCTTTATAAATACCAAAACAAAGCGAATTTTCTATGGAACGTTTTACGGTATCCAGCGGAATACCTTTTGCCCAGTACGATTCTACACTTAAATAATGATGTATGTCATCGATAACTAAAAGCGCTTTTTTATCAGAAAATATAAATCCGTTTTCGCTGATTTCCATATGAATAATGATTGAATTTTGAATGATTGTTGTGCTGTCAAAATCCGTAATAGCATACATTGCTTAATCGGTCAGTTATTTGGCTGGTTAATCATTGAAATCGGTTAAGTGCTTAATCGTGTCGAATTATCTAACAATTAACCAATTTCAACTTTTATACAATTAACCCGTTTAACACCTAGTTACGCATGTTGATATACTGAAGCGGTTGACCAAAATCTTCATTTCTGCACAGGTTGATTACTGCTTGCAGATCGTCGATTTTTTTTGCAGTTACGCGAACCTGATCGTCCATAATGGAAGGTTGAACTTTTAAACCGCTGGCTTTGATTTTTGCCACCACTTTTTTAGCAGCCTCTTTGTCTAATCCTTCTTTAATGCTGATTTCTTTTCTGATCATGTTACCCGATGCCTGATGCTCGTCGCCAAAATTTAAACTTTTCGGATCTAAATTCTGTTTCATCATCCGCGAAATGATAGAACCTTCTATTGCTTTTAAGCGCATATCATCTTCAGTAACAATGGTTACCACATTTGTTTTTTTATCCAGATCGATCGTGCTTTTCGATCCGTTAAAGTCGAATCGGTTAAGAATTTCTTTTTTAGCATTGTTAATGGCGTTGTCTAATGTCTGCGCATCAACTTTACTTACAATATCAAAAGAAGGCATGGTTTTAGCTTTAAAGTAAAAAAATAAGTAGATTTAATAGAAATTAATCCATTCTCACAAAAAAACGAAAAATAATATGAAAACCACTAAACCGAAGTCTCAAAAAAAGATCACAAAGAAAGAAGCTAAAAAACAACTGGAGCAATCGATCACGGATAAGTTCTTAGATGTGATTAAAAGTTTAGGTCATGATGTATCGGAAATTAGCGCGGAGGTGGGTAAGGCCAGCAAACGGGTGGCTAAAAAATTAACCAAAAAATTTACCATCGTAAAAGCTGATGTGGGACAGAAAATTGATGATTTGTTACATGCATCAAAAGAGAAAGCAAAAGCAGCAAAAAAACCAGTTGCCAAAGCGGTAAGTAAGTCTGAAAAATCTGCTCAAAAAGTGGTTAAAAAAGCGGTTGCAAAGGCTAAACCAGTAGTACAAAGCATTAAGGTTGCGGCAATAGAAACAGAAGAAAAAGCCGAGAAAGTATTGGCAAAACCGGTAGCAAAAGCAAAAGAAGCGGTAAAGGAGGCTACAACAGTTGCTAAAAAAGCGACAAGTACAGCGGTTAAAGCTCCGGCAAAGGCCGCTGCAACAGTTAAAAAAGCGGTAACTCCGGCTGCTACACCTGCAAAAGCAGCAACAGTTGTTAAAAAAACGGTTGCTAAAGCTACACCTGCAGTTAAGAAAGAGACAAAAACACCTACTAAAAAATAAATTTGTTAACGTTAACGTGTAGATGAATTAACATCGATTTAACAAATTAATGTGCAGTTTTGAGCATCCCTGTTTTGGCAGGGATTTTTTATTTTTTTAAATGAGTAATAAAAAGATTCCATTTTTTAACCGCGAAATCAGTTGGCTTTACTTTAACGAACGTGTACTGCAAGAAGCTGCCGACGAAACAGTTCCGCTGATTGAACGGATTAAATTTCTATCTATATTTTCTTCAAATTTAGAGGAGTTTTATCGTGTGCGGGTAGCCACTATGACCCGGTTAACCAATCTGAACGATAAGGCTAAAGCACTTTTGGGATTTAACCCAAAGAAAATTCTGAACGAGATTAAAAACATTGTTGTAAAACAGGAAAGAAAATTCGATCAGCTTTTTCAGGCTACGCTAATTAACGAGCTTGCCCAGAACAGGATTTTTATTTTAAACGATACCCAACTGAATGTAAGCAGGGGCGAGTTTGTTAAAAATCATTTCAGGGATAAGATTTTATCTAATCTGGTTCCCATTATGCTGGATATGGATAAGCCTTTTCCAGAGCTGAAAGACCGGTATCTTTATTTTTTTGTTAAACTTTCGAAAAAAGACACAAAAGTTAAAGAGAAATACGCGCTCATTGAAATTCCTCCAAATTTGCCACGGTTTTTGGTACTGCCGGAAACAAACGACCTAAAATTTATTATTCTTGCCGAAGATATCATCAGGTATTGTTTAGACGATATATTTTATGTTTTTACCTACGATAATTTAGAGGCCTATTCAATCCAGTTAACACGGGATGCCGAATTGGATATCGATAAAAATATCAATGATAAATTTATCGAGGATTTAAAAAGCAGTTTAGAAAAACGCAAAAAAGGAAAACCCATGCGTTTGCTTTACGATTCGGCCATGCCATTAAACATGCTTACTGTGCTGGTGAATAAGCTTAAGCTCGAGGCTGAAAGTTTAATTCCGGGTAACCGTTACCATAAGTTTGGCGATTTTATTGCCTTCCCTAACGTGGGTAAAAAGGAACTGGAGTATGCGCCGAATGTGCCATTGAAAGTACACGATTTGCACAGAACCCAGAGTATGTTCAATAGAGTCGCCCAGCGCGATTATTTGGTGAATTTACCCTATCAATCGTACGATTATATTATCTTGTTTTTGCGTGAGGCAGCAATTGATCCGAAAGTAACTGAAATACAGATAACCTTATACCGGCTGGCAGAAAATTCGAAAGTAATCAATGCCTTAATCAACGCTGCTAAAAATGGCAAGGCAGTTTCCGTTTTACTGGAACTTAAAGCCCGTTTTGATGAGCAGGCCAATATTTACTGGACCAGTCGTTTAATGGAGGAAGGTGTTAAGGTAAATTACGGTCTAACTGATTACAAGGTACACTCTAAAATTTGTTTGGTTAAACGGATCGAAAAGGATAAACCGGTGTACTATGCAAACTTAGCAACCGGGAACTTTAACGAGAAAACTGCAGGTTTATACTGCGACCATAGTATTTTCACGGCAAAGAAAGAGATCACCAACGATCTGGTCAAACTTTTTGATGCGTTAAGCAAACGTACCGTAACCAAGGGTTTTAAACACCTGATTGTTTCGCCACTGGAGAGCCGATCGAAACTGGTCAATTTTATCAACCGCGAAATCCGAAATGCCAAGCAAGGTAAGCTCGCTTACATTATGTTGAAAGTAAATAGTTTAGCAGATGAAGGGATTATTGCCAAACTTTACGATGCGAGTAATGCCGGGGTTAAAATCCAGCTGATTATCCGCGGAATTTGCTGTCTGGTGCCTGGCGTAAAGGGCTTTAGTGAAAATATTACTGCCATTAGCATTATTGATAAGTTTTTGGAGCATGCCAGGGTTTATATTTTCGGTAATAACGGTAAAAACGATATGTATTTGTCTTCTGCCGATTTAATGAGCCGGAATTTCGAGCACCGTGTTGAAGTAGGTTTTCCGGTGCTTGATCATGATGTTAAACAGGAGATACAGGATATTATCGATCTGCAGTTGCAGGATAATACCAAATCGAGGCAAATTAATGCCTTAAACAATAATAAATATCACAAAAACAGATTAAGTAAAAAAATAAGGGCGCAAGTAGATATTTATAACTATTTAAAAACCAAGCATCAATCATAATGTTAAGATACGCAGCTATAGATATCGGTTCGAATGCGGTGAGGTTACTCATTGCTGATATTAGCAAACAAGACGGAAAATATAAATACAAAAAGAACACCCTTATACGTGTGCCACTCCGATTGGGAGATGATGCATTCTTAGATCAGTATATCTCGGAGAAAAAATCTGCTGATCTGATCAAAACCATGACTGCTTTTAAGAATCTGATGGATGTTTATCATGTTTCTGAATATTTGGCTTGTGCAACCTCTGCAATGCGCGAGGCCCGTAATGGAGAAGATATTGTCAAACTGATTAAAAAGGAAGCGGACGTTACGTTAGAGATTATTGAAGGACAACGGGAAGCGAATATTATTTATGCTAACCATATTGAAGAAGAGTTAGATGAGAATAAAAACTACCTGTATATTGATGTGGGTGGGGGTAGTACCGAGTTGTCTGTTTTTGTAAAAGGTGCTCCTGAAGCTTCAAGGTCTTTCAATATCGGTACCATTAGGATGCTCGATAATCAGGATAAGGAAGAAACCTGGGAAGAGATGAAAGATTGGGTAAAAGAGCATACCAAAGATTATAAACATCTGGCTGGCATCGGTACAGGTGGCAATATTAATAAGTTATTCCGCATGTCGGATGAGAAGGAAAATGCGCCTTTATCGTTACAGAAATTAAATTCGATGTATAATAAATTAACCAGTTATTCATTGAAAGAAAGGATTAATACGCTGGGTTTAAAACCCGACCGTGCAGACGTAATTATCCCGGCCTGCGAGATTTATTTAACCTTAATGAAGTGGACCGGTATAAAACAGATTTATGTACCTAAAGTGGGGATGGCTGATGGGATTATTAAGCTGTTGATTGAAGAGAAACTGGATTAAAGACAATTTCCGTTCACGAAATCGTCATTGCGAGAAGGCTTTTCAGCCGACGAAGCAATCTTTGTTGCAAACTTTGGCAAATTAGGAAAGATTGCTTCGTCGTTCCTCCTCGCAATGACGACCATATATAGTGTCAGATGGAAACATCTGACACTAAACCTTATTTCTATTTTGAACTTTCGGATGGAAACATCCAACAGCACTCCTAAGGGTAATTTTTGCACGGATCGTCATCCTGAACTTGGTTCAGGATCTTTTTAATCATGAAAATTACCACAATGCATTATAGACCCTGAAATAAATTCAGGGTGACGCATCTAGTTTATGATAGCTTGTTTCATGATTTTTTGTGAAGGAAAATTTAATTTATCTATATAGATTTCTCCATTTCGCTGTGCTTCAGTCGAAATGACGGATATGGTAATAGGATAGTTGTACCAAACTTTGCGATCTCTGCGTCTTCCTCCGTGTACGCTGTGGTTAAAAAACCCGTTACTCCATAGCCAGCCTCAAAAAAGCTTTCACTTCATCATTTATATCCTCTGTAAAGAAAATCCTTAAATGGTGGTTGAACTGATTAGTTCCAGGTACCTGGGCAATTTTAGTAAAGCAAAGATTGTCTTCATATGGTTGGTCGAAGGGAATAACCACATGGATAAAGTTCTTTCCCAATTGTGTAATATAAGCAAATTGCGTTTTTGATTCGATCGCAATCATGGATTTGGTAGGCCTGAGCTTTATCACTCCAAATTCGCCCAATTGGTCAATAAAAAAACGGAATAACCCTAAGGTATATTCCGTTTTTCCGTTTAAAAAGTCTGATAAATGTTTTTCTTCAGACATCATCACTTTAGTCTTCTAATAATTTTGTGGCCGCCTCGTCGGTAAACCAGGTTAATTTTCCATCAATAGGATCAATTAACTGAGAAGGGTAAGTGGCTACATCTTTTTGCTCGTCGCCGATAACATGTTTTAAGGCTTCGGCTTTATTTTCGCCAAACACCAGGAAAGCCACATTATCTGCCTTGTTAATTAATGGTGCGGTAAAGCTAATGCGATAAGTATCTAATTTTTCTACGTATACCGCTGCAACGTTTACTTCTTCATCTTTAACCAAGGTCGTATGCGGAAAAATCGAAGCGGTGTGCGCATCATCACCCATACCCAAAAGGATCAGATCGAAAACAATGTCTTCGCCATTAAAATGTTTGTCGATTGCTTTTTTATATTCAATAGCCGCTTTTTCAGGAGCCAAAGTGGTATCAACATAAAAAATATGGTCTTCTTTAATGCCCAGCGGATCTAAAATGGTTTTCTTGGCCATTAATCCGTTGTAGTTATCATCATTGGCCGGAACATTACGCTCATCGCCAAAGAAGAAGTATACTTTTTCCCAATCAATTCTGTGCTGCCCTTCGGTAGCCAGAAAATGGTAAAGTGCTTTAGGAGAACTGCCGCCGGTAAGTACGAAATTGAAACGGTCGTTTTCTTCGATAGACATTTCTGCAATTTTGATTACATAATCTGCCAGATCCTGGTTTAATTCTTCTAATGTTTTGTATATGAGTAGATTCATTTTTATAACTAATAAGGGCCGTCATGCTGAATTTATTTCAGCATCTATCTCAATAAGACCCTGAACTAAATTCAGGGTGACGACCGGGTAAAAATTATTCCTTATTCTTCAACGGCAGGTTAAACCAGTGGAAACCATCTCTTGCGATAAGTGCTTCAGCTTCTTCTGGTCCCCAGCTATCGGCAGGGTAATTAGGGAAATTGATTGATTTTTTGCTTTCCCAGGTATTTAAAATTGGCATCACCAGTTCCCATGCCGCTTCTACCTGATCGCCGCGCATAAACAAGGTTTGATCGCCCATCATCGCATCCAATAATAAGGTTTCGTAAGCTTCCGGGGTATCACCTTCGTAAGTTCCTTTATAATCGAAAATCATATCAACAGGGTTTAATACCATGTCTAATCCAGGTCTTTTAGCCTGTACCTGCATGCGGATACTCATTTCCGGCTGTATGCTGATCACCAACCTGTTTTGCTGCCAGTTTTCGGTTACACCAGATGAGAAAATCTGATGTGGAACATCTCTAAACTGAATGGTAATTAAAGATGATGTCTGGTTCAGGCGTTTTCCTGTTCTCAAGTAGAAAGGAATTCCCTGCCATCTCCAGTTATCGATATGGAATTTAACTGCCGCAAAAGTTTCGGTATTGGAATGTGCATCAACACCTTTTTCCTGACGGTATCCCGGAACTTCCTTGCCTTCAACCCAGCCTTTGCTGTATTGGCCGCGAACCGTATGAAAACGGATATCTTCAGCAGAAAAAGGACGCATCGCTCTTAAAACCTCCACCTTACGGTTCCTGATTTCATCGGCATCAAAATTAATTGGTGCTTCCATTCCAACCAGACAAAGCAATTGTAACAGGTGATTCTGGATCATATCTCTCAAAGCACCAGAACCTTCATAGTAACCTCCACGATCGCCTACACCTAACTGTTCGGTTACTGAAATCTGAACGTGATCGATATAAGACCTGTTCCATAACGGCTCGAACAATGCATTGGCAAAACGGAAAGCCATCATGTTTTGTACGGTTTCTTTACCTAAGTAATGGTCGATACGATAGATCTGTTTTTCAGTAAAAATGGTACTTAATAATGCATTGAGTTCTTTTGCCGATTCTAAATCATGACCAAAAGGTTTCTCAATAACGATGCGGCTATTGTCTTCATCTTGCGTAAGTTTATATTTTTGTAAACATTCCGCAATAATCGGGAAGAAGTTAGGGGCAACAGCCAGGTAGAAAATTACCTGTGTACCTGCGCCGTATTCTTTTTGATATTTATCGACAGCTGCTTTAAGATTTTCGAAAGTTTTTGGCTGGGCAAAATCGGTAGGGCAATAATGGATGGTATTTCCGAAATCGTCCCATTTATCTTTTTTTACTTTTCCGCTTCGCGAAAACTCGTTCACAGCCTCTTCTAAAGCCGTTTTGTAACTATCATCAGTAAATTCAGTTCTTCCTGTACCAATAATAGCAAACTTATCAGGCATGTAACCCTCCATAAATAAATTATATAGGGCAGGTGCTAATTTTCTTTTATTTAAATCACCTGTTCCACCAAATATTACAAAAATGGTAGGGTTTAATGCGGTTTTGGTTTTCATTTTATGTTCTTGTTCGTAAGTCTAAATAGTTTATGATAATTTATTCCAGTCAGCATGAAAAACACCATCTTTATCAATACGTTCGAAAGTGTGTGCACCAAAGAAATCTCTTTGTGCCTGGATTAAATTTGAAGGCATGCGGGCCGTTGTAATGGTATCGAAATAGGTTAGGGTAGAAGCAAATGCCGGAATACCCAGTCCTGAATTAATACACGCACTGATTGTTTTGCGTGTGCCCGGCAAAGTACCTTTGATGATGTTCTGGATGCCTGCATCACCGAATAAATGCTCCAACGCATTGTTTTTATCGTAAGCCTGATAAATATCTTCTAAGAATTTAGCCCTGATGATACAGCCTCCACGCCAGATTTTGGCAATTTCCTGTAATTGCAAGTCGTATTGATATTCTTTTGATGCCTGAACGAGTAAATGCATACCCTGTGCATAAGCACTGATCATAGAGAAGTAAAATGCATCTTCCAGTTCATCAACAGTCACCGCTATTTTAGTATCTTTTTTGCCAAATGCTTCTTCTAAAGAAACCCTTAGTTTTTTGAATTTAGATAAATCGCGGTTAGAAACAGCTTCGTTAATGGTGGGTACCGGTAACTGCAGTTCCATTGAAACTTCTGAAGTCCATTTTCCGGTTCCTTTTGAGCGTGCTTCATCTTTAATCTGATCTAAAAGATCGTTTTGTGTTTCGGTATCTTTAAAAAGGAAGATTTCGGCAGTAATTTCCAATAAGAATGATTGCAGTCTGCCTTCGTTCCATTTTTTAAATACCTGATATATTTCGTTGTTAGAATAACCTAAACCATTTTTAAGGATTCCGTATACCTCAGCAATAAGCTCCATAATGGCATATTCGATTCCATTGTGCACCATTTTAACAAAGTGACCAGAAGCACCAGGGCCAATGTAAGTTACGCAAGGATCGGTTCCAACTTTAGCGGCAACGGCATCAAAAACATCTTTTACCACGTTATAAGCTTGTTTGTCGCCACCTGGCATCATACTCGGACCAAAACGTGCCCCTTCTTCGCCACCAGAAATGCCCATTCCGAAGAAATGCAGACCATCTTTTTCCAGTTCGTCAACACGGCGATTGGTATCAGTGAAATGTGAGTTTCCACTATCGATAATAATGTCGCCTTTACTTAAAAGAGGTTTTAATTCTGCAATAACGCTATCTACAATTGGTCCGGCTGGTACTAATAAGATTAACGTACGTGGTGTTTGTAAGCTGGAAATAAAGCTTTCAATATCGTCAAATCCTTCTAAGTTGTGTTTTTTGCCTTCTTCTTCAAGTTTCGAGATCATTTTTCTGTCTTTATCGTAACCTGTTACAGAGAAGCCTTTATCAGCCATGTTTAATAATAAGTTCCGGCCCATCGTGCCTAAACCGATCATTCCCAATTTATATTTTTTCGAATCGTTATTTGCCATTTTTTATTTTTTCTAATGCACCCAAAATTAGGGTTTACAAATTAATATTGCAGCTATTGTTGTTAAAAGATTGTAATAATGGTTAATTATTTTTTAGGTTCAACCGTAAAGATGTTGTACTTATCGGCCAGTTTCCAGAGTTTGGCACCGCCTTTAATTCCATCTCTGTTGGTTACAATTTTAATATTGCTTTCCAGTTTAAAGTCTATCTGTTTCGAATTGCCGCCACCAATATATAAGGTATCGTAATTGAAAACCGTTTTATAGATTTCGATTAATTTTTTAAGCCTTTTATTCCAGCGCTCGGTGCCGATTTTTTCGAAAGCCTTGTTTCCGATATAATCGTCATAATCTTCTTCTTTGCTGATCGGGAAATGCGCAAGCTCCAGATGCGGCAATAACTCTCCATCAAATAATAAAGCCGTTCCGAAACCTGTACCTACAGTGAAAACAATTTCGAAGCCTTTGCCTTCAACCACACCAAGGCCCTGTTGGTCAGCATCATTTACCAAACGCACTGATTTACCCAGCTCGTTGGCCACACGCTGCGCGAGATCAATATCTGTCCATTTATTTTTGGCCAAGTTAGGCGCGGTTTTAACAATACCGTTTTTAACGTAACCTGGAAAACCGATCGACACACGATTATAACTATCGGGGAAGGGCTTAATCAATTCAACAATACCAGAAACAATGTCTTTCGGGGTAGCCTCAGGCGGGGTTTTGCTTTTTAAATATTCAGTAAGCATATTTCCACTTTCATCCAAAAGAACCGTTTTTATACTCGTACCGCCAATATCGATCGATAATATATTGTTGTTTTCAGCTTTTTTCTTTGTAGCCATAAGGGTGTATTTATAATTTCGAAGTTCTACAAATAAATTAAAATGACAAACATTAAATCAAGATCGAAGTAATTTAGGTGTAATAATATATTCTATAAAATCTATGTATTTAATAGAATATATTTAAGTTTGTTCCGTTAAACTTAAAAAAGATCTAAATTGTTATGACGGTAAACTACCTTGCATTTGCTATTCCAGCATTTTTTATTTTTGTATTTATTGAATTTAAGATCGCCCAGCACCAAAAGAAGGCGAAAATTTTTAAATACGAAAGTACAGTTGCGAATTTTAGCGTAGGGATTGCCGAAAGGTTGCTGAATTTATTTATTGCCGCCAGTTTTTATCAGGTGTACGATTGGATATATATACATTATTCAATTTTCGATATTTCTACCAAGTGGTATGTATGGATATTACTGCTGCTCTCAACCGATCTTGTTTGGTACTGGTACCACAGGCTGGGGCACGAAATTAATTTTTTGTGGGCTGCACACATTGTGCATCACCAGAGTGAAGAATTTAATTTATCGGCGGCGGCAAGAATTACGACCATTCAAGCCATTTTCCGCAATGTGTTTTGGTGTATATTGCCCTTAATTGGTTTTCATCCCAATATGATTATTACCATACTTTTAGCGCATGGAGCCTATTCATTTTTTACACATACGCAATTAATCGGCAAACTGGGCTGGTTGGAAAATATATTGATTACGCCTTCCTTACATGGTGTCCACCACGCCTCTGACGAAAAATACCTGGACAAAAACTACGGTGACGTTTTTGTTTTCTGGGATAAATTATTTGGTACTTTCCAGGCCGAAGAAGAGGCGCCAAAATATGGTTTAACACATCCTATTAAAAGTTATAGTTTCCTGTGGCAGCATTTTCACTACTATTTAGAAATAGGAGAGGCATACAGACGTGCAAATGGATTCAAGGCCAAGTGGAATGCAGTTTTCGGGAGTCCTGCCTTGATGGACCAGAACATTCGTCCGATTTTAGAAGAACGGTACTTTCAGCATAAAAAAC
The DNA here is from genome assembly GCF_056490665.1 of Pedobacter folensis. Taxonomy (NCBI): domain Bacteria; kingdom Pseudomonadati; phylum Bacteroidota; class Sphingobacteriia; order Sphingobacteriales; family Sphingobacteriaceae; genus Pedobacter; species Pedobacter folensis. Next base: position 1,017,579 of record NZ_JBWJIF010000001.1, on the reverse strand, counting down.
AGGATCTTGCGAAACCGAAGTTTAAAACCTATTTAAATATACAATTGATCCTGGTCGTTGCCATGCTTACGGGTGCTACTTTATTTTATAGTGCTTTAACATTATTCAATAAAGGTGCAATACTTGTGTTTATCCTGGTTACCTTAATCAATATAGGTGCTCTTTTAGAGCAAAGAAGATGGATTTATTATTTGGAGTGCTTCAGGCTGATTTTGATTTTTGCCTTCTTTTCCTACACTTTTAACCTGGTACCGTTTTTAATATTCCCGGTTATTGTTTTGATTGCACTGGAACGGACATTCTCTTTACGTAAACTTTACATGAAGCATGTATTTGAGTACGTAAAGGCAGGTTAATCATGTTTCTTTATCTTTCGGTTTTGATTGATATACAAATGTTACAAGATGATGTTTCGTTTTGTTGCTCTATTCATTTTGTGAATACCCGGGCTTGTAATAAAATTATTACGTGACGCGTTGACACTGATCATTCCGTTACTCAATAAATTCTTTTATCTCCTCTGTTGAGCAAATAAGCCATTATTTGCTGGGTTCGTATATATTTCAAATATTCCATTCTATTTGCAGTCATCGATATTTCTGTCTGTTTAAACATTCAATTAAAAAATATTTCTTGGTGATTTGTTTTATTGTTTTTAGTTTCGATTTGTTTTGTTAATTTTAATTAACGAAATATATAGTAAGTTAAACTAAATAAATCGCAACCTAACAGGCTTGCTTTTCAATACGTTAATGCTTGCTTAATATATTTTTAACATGAACAGGCTTACTTTGCCCGCAAATCCGGACAAAATAAATCAAACACATGAACCCTATTACTAACCGGATATACTATAATAATTATGATCAAAAATTTTACTCAACAGATTTCGTGGCACCAGTGCTTTCTGCATGTAAAGCAAACCAGTCCCGATAATCATCAAAAGCAAAACTGCACTTTTTTTAGGGGTAAACTAAAACGCTTTAGCCTTTTGATATGTGCAATTATGATGCAACTGATTTGTATTAATAAAAGTTTTGCGCAAACTCCGGCACAGAATATTGTAATTAAAGGTACCGTGCTGGATGACCAGGATGGACAAATATTAATCGGGACCACTATAACGGATAAAAATAAAAAGTTTTTAGGCGTAACGAATGAGAAGGGGAATTACAGCATCACTATTGCTAAAGGAACAACCGTTTTATATAATATGGTTGGTTATACAAGCCTAAGCAGAACATTTAATAATAACGAAAGCAATGTGATTGTAAGGCTTAGCTCATCTAACAGCCAGTTAAACGATGTGGTGGTTACTGCTTTAGGTATTAAAAGAGAAGAAAAATCATTAGGTTATTCAGTTACTAAAGTTGATGGCGCACAACTCACCGACGCAATATCAAGCAATTGGACAGACGCATTATCTGGTAAGGTTGCCGGATTAAATCTTGTTAGAAACAGTGGCCCCGCTGGTTCTAACAAAATTATTTTAAGAGGTGAAAACAATCTTACCGGGGATAACGAGGCACTTATTGTGATTGATGGTGTAGTAGCAAGTAGTAGTGCAAAACGTACTGCCGGAACCGGTGGAGGTGTTTATGGTACATCAGGAGATATTTTGCCAACAGATTTTGGTAGTGCGCTTAGCGATCTGAGTCCTGATGACATAGAAAATGTTACGGTATTAAAAGGCCCTGCAGCATCTGCTCTTTATGGTCAGAGAGGTGCAAATGGCGCTATTGTAATTACCACTAAATCTGCCGGTAGCAGTAAGAAAAAGTTTAATATTACTTTCACTTCTAATACGGCTTTCGAACAAATTAACAGAGGACCGGATATTCAGCAAGAATATGGTGCAGGTGTAAGTGGTGCGAGTTATTACAGCTTTGGAGCAAGTGCAGATGGTGCAGATACTCATGCTACCAGTTCAACGTACGGTCCGAGGTTTGATGGCACCAGCATGTTTTTTCAATACGATCCCACTACACAAAAAGGGGGAACAACGCGTACACCATGGGTGGCTTACCCAAATGCTTTAGATGCATTTTTTAAAACGGGGGTTGAAACTACAAATTCTGTGAGCTTAGATGGAAATGCCGGAAAAGTAGGTTTACGCTTTACTGCAAGCCATGGCAGCAACGACTGGATTGTTCCTAATACAAATTTAGAACGTACCTCAGTTGCGCTGTCGGGAAATAGCAACATAACTAAAAAGCTGAACATTGTTTTCAAAGCGAGTTATAATAACCGGAACAGCGATAACTTACCCGCAACTGGTTACGGAAATCAGTCATTAATGTATTGGTTTATGTTTGCACACCCCAATATGAATCTGGATTGGTTTAAAAACTATTGGGTAGCCGGACAAGAGCAACGAAAATTTATCGACTTAACTTCAAGTTTTCCGGAGGGCCCTTATGCAATTTCTGAACAATATTTAAACGGACAGAGAAGAAATGGTATTCTGGGAAATATACAGGCTACTTATAAGTTTACCAATGATTTAACCTTACTGGTACGCTCATCTATCGATTTTAACCATGATATCCGCGAAACCAAACGTCCATGGGATGCTGCAGGCGCTAAATTTGCTCAGGGATCTTACCGCGTTCAGGATATCAACTCGTATGAAGCTAACGCCGACTTTTTATTAAGATACAACAAGGATCTTACCAAAGATTTGAAACTTTCAGCATCGGTAGGCGGTAGCCAATTAAGAAATCGTTACTACAAATCAGAACTACGTGCAGACGGATTGGTTGTCCCGGGAAATTATAGCTTGGAAAACAATCAAAACCCGCTGATTTCGGTTCCTGATACCGCCCGATATAATATTAACAGTTTATACGGTACCCTGTCGCTCTCGCTAAAAAATTATTTGTTCTTAGATTTCACCGGGAGACAGGATTGGAACAGTACCCTGGCTTCTCCACTTCGTACGGATAATGTTGGTTTTTTCTATCCATCTGCAAGTTTATCTTTTATTGCATCAGATGTTTGGCAAATGCCTTCACAAATCAGCTATTTCAAGCTACGCGGATCAATTGCTCAGGTGGGTAGCGGCGGAACAACACCATACCGCACCGCTTATAACTATACGCTGGCTGCAAATGGAATTTACCCGGGAGAAGCCATGACAAACCCCACTATACTTCCAAATAATAACTTAAAACCACTATCTACAACCACCATTGAGGTAGGTGCAGAATTGAAATTATTTAAAAGCAGATTAAATTTTGATTTTGCCGCATATAGCGGAAATACAAAAAATCAGATATTAAGCCGTTCGATTGATAGGGCTACCGGTTATTCAATTGCGGTATTTAATGCCGGACGTGTAGATAACAAAGGTTTGGAGATGTCGGTGAATGCCACGCCTTTACAGAGCAGATCATTTAAGTGGACTGTTAACGGAACGTTTTCAGCAAACAGAAATACCATTAAAGAGCTTGCCGATAGCTCCGTAATATTGCGTACAGGTCCACTTGGTGGTACCCAAATTGTAGCAAATGTTGGAGGTAGCCTGGGCGATATATATGGTTTTGGTTTGAAGCGCTCACCTGACGGTCAGGTTATATTCGATAATACCGGTAAAGCCATTCCAGATCAAACGCAGTTAAAGTACCTCGGAAATACCATGCCTAAATTTAGATTTAGTTTTGGTACGGGTATAACCTATAAAGGATTTGCAGCTAACGTATTATTTGATGCACAACTTGGCGCTGTAGCTCACTCGTTGACATTTGCGAGGATGGCAGGCCTTGGTAAATTAAAATTAACACTGCCAGGCAGATATGGTGGTTTAATTGGAGAGGGTGTAATGTTAAACCCTGACGGGGTTACTTACAGCCCTAATACCACGGTTGCCACTGATGTTGGTGCATTTTATGAAGCGATGTACGGTTCTACCAATGCGGAAGGAAGTACTTTCAGAACAGATTACCTGAAATTTAGAGAAGCAAACATTAATTACTCCTTCTCGAAAAGGCTGGTTTCAAGTTTAGGACTGAGCCGGATCACCATAGGTGTATATGGTCGTAACCTGTATACCTGGTCGCCGTGGCCTGCCTTCGATCCGGAATTTGGTACATTATCAGGCAGCGATATCGTAACGGGTTTTGAAGTAGGGCAACTGCCGTCAACCAGAACTTTTGGTGCACGTTTAGTAGTGGGTATAAACTAATAAGAAAATGAAAAAGATTAAATATAGTACAGGTTATGCTTTCTTACTGGTGATGGGGACTTCATTTTTCTCCTGCAAGAAAGATTTCGATAAAATTAATACAGATCCAATAGGTGTACCAGAAGTTACAGCAGATAAATTGCTGGCGCCTACTTTAACAAACGTATTGGGTGCAAACTTAATTCGTAACAGAACCATTAACAATGAGCTCATGCAGGTTACAGTTTCTACCCTGGATGAGGTGTTGGAAGGTAGAATTTACAGGTATGATATCAGAAGGCAACTGTCTGATGCGATGTGGAATTCATGGTATTCTGAATTGACAAATATAAAAGACATCAACACCATCGCCAGCAAACCCAATGCAATTAATACTTCCTACCAGGGGATTTCCAGAATTGCAGAGGCCTGGACGATGCAATTGCTTACGGATACCTATGGAGATGTGCCTTATACAGAAGCAAACCAGGGTAAGTTTGGTGTATTGGAGCCGGCATTCGATAAACAAAAAGATATTTACACGTCGTTGCTAAATAAACTGGAAGAAGCAAATACACTTCTTATGGCAGGTCAGAAGATTGAAGCCATCAGCGATCCGGTTTACAATGGAGATATTAGTAAATGGCGCAGATTTGGTAATTCATTGTATTTAAGGTTATTGCTGCGTATCTCAGGCAAGGCAGAAGCAAGTGCACAAGCCATAGCTAAAATTAAAGAAATCGTAGATATGAATCCCGCCAAGTATCCAATCATGACTGATAATAGCCATACAGCTAAAATTCTTTGGAACGGTACAAATAGCAGTACAGCTGTTTATTCGTCGCCATTTATGGTTAGTGTTAGGCCGGCCGATTTCAGGGCATCTGCCATTGTCGACTTTTTTATCAATAACCTAACTACCTGGGGAGACCCAAGAATAGATCCCACATTAGGCAAAAATGGAGTAAACAGATGGAGCATTGCTGCAGGTCCAGCGGGTTATGTAGGTGTGCCAAGTGCTTACCCGATAGGTAGCGGAGCGCCAGCAAAACAGGCTTATTTTTATTCTGATGCACAATCCGGTAATCCGACAAGTTTGCAAACCGATGCTTCAACAGGTGTGATGATGAATGTGGCGGAAGTTGATTTTATTTTAGCAGAAGCGGCGGCAAGAGGTTGGATCAACGGTACCGGTGAAAACTATTATTACAAAGGTATAGCAGACGGAATTAATTACTGGATGCCAGCTTTATATGCAAATGGTAACGATGCAGCAATAAGGGCTTACGCTTTGAAAGGTGATTTTAACTGGAATGATGCACTGCCATTAGACAATAAAACAGTGGGTTCTGACAGTAAATTAGAACAAATTCACTTACAGAAATATTATGCCTTGTTTTTAGTCGACTTTCAGCAATGGTTCGAGTACAGAAGAACTGGTCACCCGTTACTTCCAAAAGGATCGAGTTTATTAAACGGTGGAAAAATGCCAGTTCGTTTATACTATCCAATACTTGCACAGTCAACCAATCCAACTAATTATAAAAATGTTTTGGCCGTACAGGGACCTGATGATGTGAATACATTAATGTGGTGGCAAAAACCTTAAATACTATTGATGATGAAAAATAAATTAAAATATTTTCTTTTGCTGGCAGTTGTTGTCGTTATTTACACAGGCTGCAAAAAGGATGACGACTATCGCTATAAATTTTCAGAAAGTGGTTTTATTTCCAACTTTGATTTAAGAAGATACTATAAAGGATCAGATCTGTCGCTCAATGCTGATGCCATAGGAGGCGCTACAAGTATTAGGGGTGTAGTGGTTTCAGATTTCAGATCGGGTAATTCGGTTGCGGGATTAATTGCACTGCAAAATAGCCGCATCAACGGTACCGCAGATTCGCTAAGGGGAATTTCATTCAATATCGGAACAGCGGCTTCAAATTTTGTTCCGGGCGATTCATTACATATCAAACTGGATGGAGGTGTGCTAAAAAGGGTTGATGGGATTTTACAGATTACTGGTTTAAGCAGTTCGGCCATAACCAAGGTTGCCTCTGGAAGAATCATCAAGTTACAGGCAGCAAATACAAGCGCTATTCTAGCCAACCCCGATCGGTATGAGAGTACATTGGTAGCCATTAACAACGCTGTATATGATCCTGAGCCCGCGACTGATGTCGTATATTCAGGCGATAAAATACTCAATGATGGTTTCGGTTTGGCAACGTTGCGCACCAGTGCCAATGCCACTTTTGCCAACACGGCCGTACAACCATCAGGTAATTTTACAGGTATAGTATACGTTACCGGAACGGGAGCTTCAAAAAAGATTGAATACCGGATGCGGACGGCAGAAGACTTTTTTTACGTTCCGATGCCTAAACTTTCTCCGGCAATTATTTCTGGTTTTCACGTTGATCCGAACGGGTCGGATATAAATTATGAATACATTCAGTTTTTGGCCACAAAAGATATCAATTTTGCCGTAACACCATTTTCTGTCATTACCAATAACAATGCAGGGGCCGCTACATTTCCAATATTAGGATGGGCTACTGGAGGCGTTAGGACTTATAAAATTAATATTACCTCAGGCACAGTAAAAAAAGGTGAATTTTTCTATGTTGGTGGAAATGGCAGACGCATCAATGGTTCAGCGTCAACAGCTATAGATGCCTCAAAATGGGTAGCTGCTGTAGATTATTCTGTGAAAACTGGTTCGGTTGGGGCAGATGGAATTGGGGCGCAAACAGATAATCTCCTGGCCAATAGCGGAAACGTTGCAGGTATTGCTTTGTTTGAAGGAACAACTGTTACCACAAATACTATTCCGTTAGACGTAATTTTTTATGGAGGAGCAAACGGTAGTTTTTATACAGCCGGACCACCTGAGTATGGATTAAGAATCACCATTACTGATAAATTCGCAACTTATGCAGGGAAAGTTCCACAGGAGTATTATGGTAAAGGTACCAATGATATCTCTAAACGTTTTGCTGGTTTTCCAACAGCTACAAGTTTTGCAAGGTTAGGTGGTGTTTACAAAGCCACTAAAGGCGGATGGGAGTCAGTAAGAACAATGATAAGTGTTCCCTTAACCAATACCTCAGTACTCAGTGCAATTGAAACAGGAGGCGTTACTACCTTAATCGATAAGTAAACCATAAGAAGGCCAGCGAGAACTGGCCTTCTTAATATTATAAAAATTTAAGTCTATATGATTTAATATCAATAAATTCATGAACAGAAGATCCTTTATACAAAAATCAACCTTATTAACCACAACCTTATTTGTTAGTTTAAAATCGTTTCCATCATCATTATTCGCGGTTGATGGTTTAGTGAGCGGAACAGTCACCAGCAAAGGTAAAGCTGTTGCCGGTGTAGTCATATCTGATGGATACAGCGTGGTGCAAACCGATAAAAGTGGTAATTATGAGATTAAACTTCACGAATTGGCCCGTTTTGTTTGGATCAGCACACCATCTGGTTACGAATTTAAAACCGAAAGCAGCATTGCACGCCATTATTATAAGCCAGATACCGCTGGTAAATTAAACTTCGATCTTAAACCGTTAAAACAAAACGACAACAAACATAATTTTATCATTTGGGCCGATCCTCAGGTAAAGAACAAAAAAGATGTTCAGCAGATGATGGAAACGTCTGTTCCTGATACAAGAGAAGTGGTTAAAGGGATGGGAAAAACCCCTGTTCATGGAATCGGTGTAGGGGATCTGGTTTGGGATAATTTCGATCTTTTTCCTGCATACGATGAAGCGATTGCTAAAATCGGAATTCCATTTTTCCAGGCGCTGGGCAATCATGACCAGGATTACAGACAAGGCGGTGATGATACTTCCGATCGTACCTTTCAGGCACATTACGGGCCAACTTACTACTCTTTTAACAGAGGCAAGGCTCATTATGTGGTTTTAGATGATGTACGTTATTTAGGTGTAGAAAGAACTTACGATGGTTACATTACCCCAACACAATTAGCATGGCTGGCTAAAGATCTCCAGCTGGTGCCTAAAGATGCACTATTAATTATCTGTCTGCATATTCCGGTACACAACTCCGTTAAAAATAACGATGATTTTTATGCTGTACTAAAAGATTTCAAAAACGTTCATATCATGTCGGGACATACGCATTTTAATAAAAATGTAATCAGGAACGGCATTTACGAACATAATCACGGTACCGTTTGTGGTGGCTGGTGGACCGGTCCGATTTGTGAAGATGGTACACCGCGTGGTTATGGCGTTTATGAAGTAGATGGAACGGATTTAAAATGGTATTATAAATCGACCGGGAGAGACCGCAAAGCGCAGCTTGATATTTATGTAGATACTTTAACCAATCAGAAAAGATTAATTGCCAATGTTTGGAACTATGATCCTGAATGGAAGGTTGAATATTTCCTTGATGGTAAAGCAATGGGCGCATTGGCACAACAAGATGGTTATGATCCACTGGCAGTTAAGCTCTATAAAGGCGATAAGTTGCCAAATCCGAGACCATTCGTGGAGCCGAGATCAACAGACCATTTGTTTCTGGCGCATTTTGAGCCATCGGTTAAAAAAGTGAAAGTTGTTGCCACCGACCGCTTCGGTGAAAAATTTGAGGCAGAAATTAATGCTTAATCCATCCAATCATATGAAACTTAATCCATCGGCAATTTTATTTACCTTATGCGTTGCATGTGCAGCTCCATCATTTAGTCAGGAAGTTAAATTTCCGGCATTTAGTGCAGAAGCACATCGTGGCGGAAGGGGACTGATGCCCGAAAACACCATTTTGGCAATGTTAAACACCATGAAAATAGAAGGAATTACCACTCTTGAAATGGATACCCATATCTCTAAAGATGGTAAGGTAGTCGTAACGCATGACGATTACCTGAGTCCGGCATTTATGCTTACACCAGATGGCAAGGATATCCCTGTAACAGATGCTAAAAAATATCCGGTTTTTGGAATGAACTATGCCGAAATTAAACAATTCGATCTCGGTACTAAATATTATGATTTATTTCCTCAGCAGAAAAAAGAAAAAACACACCTTCCTTTACTTGCTGACCTGATTGATGCCGTTCAGCATGATATTAAAGCTAATAAACGTCAGCAGTTTTTCTATAACATTGAAACTAAATGTAGTGTGAGTGGAGATGGGATCACCAACCCTAAACCTGAAGAATTTGTTAAACTTTTAATGGATGTGATTTTGAAGAAAAAGATTGCTGATTTTGTGGTGATTCAATCTTTTGATAAAAGGACAATTCAGATTATCCATGAAAAGTACCCAAAAATGAAAACTTCCTTTTTGGTGGCAAATAAAAAAACATATGAGGAAAATATGGCCGATTTGGGTTTTAAACCATTTATTTTAAGTCCGCTTTGGCAAATGGTAAATGAAGATTTAGTTAAAAAAGCACATACAGATGGCGTAAAAATCATTCCATGGACAGCCAATACCTTAGCCGATATTCAGAAACTAAAAGCGTTAAACGTTGATGGTATTATTTCTGATTACCCGGATATTTTAGTTCAGGTAAAATAGTATTTTCGGCTTTATAAAAACACAAAATGAAAGCACTTTTAAATAAGCTATTAATAACCGCTGTTGTATTTACCCTGGGGTTTACAACGGCGATGGCCCAGACTGTAAAATGGGACAGCACCTATCGTCCGGGGAAATATGTTGAGCTCGTGGCTAAGTTTAAAGCCGATCCAAAGTCAAAAAATGATTTCGTTTTTTTAGGCAACAGCATTACTGCCGGAACCGACTGGGCTAAACTTTTAGATCTTCCGCAGGCAAAAAACAGGGGGATTTCTGGTGATATTACTTTTGGCGTTTTAGAACGTTTGCAAGATGTAATTGAGGGTAAACCAGCAAAGATTTTTATCCTGATTGGAATAAATGATATCTCCAGGAATATTCCGGACAGTGTGATTTTAGGCAATTATAAAAAAATGATTGCCCGGATCAGAAAGGGATCGAAGAAAACAAAGATTTATTTCAATACACTTTTGCCTGTGAATGCTGCTTTCGAAAAATTTAAAAACCATTATGGTAAAGACGAACACATTCTTTGGTTAAATGATGAAATTAGAAAGTTTGCTGCTAAAAATGTAACGGTAATCGACCTGTATCCGAATTTTACCGACCAGGATAAACATTTAAGGGCTGAGCTTACTAAAGATGGGTTACACCTTATCCCTGCCGGGTATCAGGTTTGGGCAGACTTTCTTAAGAAGTCTGGTTACTTAACTGAGAAATAATATGATTTGAAAGAAGTCAAGTTTTTTGAAACTTGACTTCTTGGGAGAACTATAAAATAAAAACAGGCTGTGGCTAGCTTTTGGACTTTGTTAAATAAAAAGGTTTTGGCCAGCTGCCTCCACTTTTTCTTTATCGATATTTTTTAAGCCAGGTATACTGCCTAGCTTTTTTGTTTTAGTATATTGAAGGATATATCTTTCGGTTTCTAGATTCTCGTCGCCATTAAAAATGATGCCTTTAATCGGGATTTCGTACTGTTTAAGCAGGTTGATTGATAAAAGGGTGTGGTTAATGCTGCCTAAATAATTTTGTGAAACCAGTATCACTTCGACATCCAGTTTTTTAATCAGGTCAATAATTAGTTCTTTTTCGTTTAATGGTACCATTAAACCGCCAGCGCCTTCAATAATTAAGTGGTTATCCGTTAACGGAAGGTTGATTTCGTTAATGTCGATCTCAATGCCATCTAATTTTGCCGATAAATGGGGTGATAAGGGTTGTGTTAATCTGTAGCTTTCCGGGTGGATAACCGTTTTTGTATTGCTGATTAAACGATCTATTGTTATGCTATCGCTGGTATCTAAATCGCCCGATTGGATGGGTTTCCAATAGTCGGCCTTTAGTTTTTCTGTTAAAATGGCACTGATCAATGTCTTTCCGATACCCGTTCCAATGCCTGTGATAAAATATTTAGCCATTTAATTCAATTCTTTAAGATGATTAACCAGGGAAATAATTTCCTGATCGGTGTTAAAGGTATGCAAGCAGATTCTGAGCCTTTCTTTGCCTAAAGCTACTGTTGGACTTAATATTGCCCTTACATCGAAACCTTTGCTTTGGAGTATTGTAGCAGCCCGTTTGGTTGCCTCATTTGATGAAAACAAAATGCCCTGAATAGTACTTTCGCTATCAAGTGCACTGATCTGCTGCTCTTTTAATGTTTTTCTAAACAACGTAATTTTTTGGTGGATCAGCCCATGATCAATTTCATTTAAGTATTTATATACTGAGCTAATTGCAACGATGTTATGAATGGGAGCCGCTGTCGTGTAAATGAACGATCTTGCAAAATTAATCAGGTAATGGCGCAAGTTTTTACTTCCTAAAATAATGGCACCGTGTACACCTAAGGCCTTTCCAAAGGTTACAATACGTGCAAATACCTTGCTGTTTAGGTTAAGCTGATTGATTAATCCGCGGCCGCTTGCGCCAAAAACGCCTGTAGCATGCGCTTCATCTACAATCAGGTTGGCCTGGTAGCGTTCGCAAAGATTCGATATCGCGATTAATGGCGCAACATCTCCATCCATCGAATAAACACTTTCTACCACCACAAATATGTTTCCTTTCGCCAGTTTTAGTTTGGTTTCAAGGTCGTTTATATCGTTATGGAGGAATTTATAACGTGTAGCATGGCTTAATCTACAGCCATCTATAATGCTCGCATGAATCAACTCATCAGTGATTATCGTATCGCCACGCTGTGGAATGCTAGAAAGTAACCCCACATTGGCATCATAACCAGAATTAAAGATTAATCCGCTTTCAGCCAGGTGGAAATCAGCAATAAACTGTTCAGTTTCTTCAGTAAATTTGGTATTTCCACTTAACAAGCGCGAACCGCCTGCACCATTCAGATAATTAGGCCGTTTGGCCAGCGTACTATCAATCAAATTTTTTAATTCACCCGATCTGGCCAAACCTAAATAATCATTGGAACAAAAATCAAAAGGAGGGATGTTTGTCGATAAATTCCTGATCGAAAGGTTATCTTTTCTTTCCTGAAGTCTATCGCTAAGAAACTGATCAATTTTGCTCATCGGTCAAAAGTAAATAAAGAGGAAGCATAAATGTAAATCTTTCCGAAAAAATGTTTGCCTTAAGGATATACCTTAACTTTTCCAGTTATTTAATATTTCTAAATTTGTTTCCTCATAACAGTTTTATGCAGGAGAATAAATACGACAATAGCGAATTTTTTAAACAATACAGTTTAATGAGCCGTTCGGTTAAGGGATTGGACGGTGCAGGAGAGTGGCATGTTCTTCAAAGCCTTTTTCCAGATTTTGATAATAAAAAAGTGCTCGATCTGGGATGTGGTTTTGGCTGGCACGCCAAATATGCGGTTAATCAAGGAGCGAAATCTGTCGTAGCTGTCGATTTATCCGAAAATATGCTAAAAAAGGCGCGTGAAATCAATTCCTCTCCTAAAATCGATTACCAGTTATGCGCCATTGAAGATTTTGATTTTAAACCAAATCGCTACGATGTTGTAATCAGCTCATTATCGTTTCATTATTTGGCTTCTTTTGATGACATCTGTTTTCAAATCAATAAAAGCCTTGTACAAGGTGGTCGTTTTGTTTTCTCTATTGAGCACCCCATATTTACGGCGCAGGGCAGGCAAGACTGGACTTATGATGAAAGTGGAAGTGTTTTGCATTGGCCATTGGATCATTATTTTTCCGAAGGTAAGCGCGAAGCTAATTTTTTGGGTACTGATGTAGTAAAATACCACAGAACTTTAACTTCTTACATCAGTAGCTTAATTAAAAATGGTTTTGAGCTTAACGCATTGGTAGAACCCATGCCAAGTGAGCTGAGCCTATCGGAAATCCCTGAAATGAAAGATGAATTGCGCAGGCCAATGTTTTTAATTATCTCTGCGGTTAAAAAATGATATGATAAAAAAAAGCGTTTCGAATAATCGGAACGCTTTCAAAAATATAATGAATTAATTTACTACTTATCCTTGTGCAGGCGGATTAGAAACCACTGGTGCTTTATCTTTTTTGCCTCTGCCACCCAATCCTTTTCTCATTTTCTCACCTTTTTCTTTGGCTTCGGCACGGAAAGCATCCAATTTTGTTTTTTGATCTGCGGTTAAAACAGCATCAATTTTAGTTTTTTGCTCATCCATGGCCGCTTTGCGCTCTTTCATCTTGCTCTTCATATCGCCCTGATCGGCAGATTTCCAGGTATCCATTTTTTTCGCGTTCTCTAATTGAATCGCATAGATTTTAGTTTTCTGATCAGCGGTTAAGCTCAATTCTTTTTCCAACCTTGACGTTGCCCTTTCTGCTCTTTGTTCGGCAGTCATTTTAGGCATTGCCCGTCTTACTCTTTTTGTAGTGTCTTGAGCAAATGCAGCGGTTAATCCCATTACTGCAATTGCTATTGTTAAAATTGCCTTTTTCATGTTATGTTTTTTTATGTGTTTGTTAAATCAATAGATACATAAAAACGCAAACAGTTTAATCGGCCCTTGTTAAAAAGTGTTAATTTTTATTTAGTTGAGAAATTGATTTTTGCATTTGAGCCATCATTTGTGTCAAGGTTTCCATTGTTGGGTCTGGTGCAGGTTCAGGTAATGAAGTAGATATATAGGCTTTGGCCTTCCAGATTTCCAGGATGTCATCAGCAGCAATGGTATAGGCATCGTATACTTTATTATCTGATATCAGCTTCAAATCCTTATTCTCTCTGAAACGGTTACCAGCTCTTTTATATACTACACCTTCATTTTTACTAATCACGATATAGGTTTCGCCGGTTTTTACTTCATTCCAGTTATCGAGGTATTCGCCAATAATCACACTGCCTGGCTGAACGGGTAACATGCTATCGCCCATAATTTCAAAAGCCCTGAAGGTACCTTGTCTTAATGCAGCTAAAGGAAGCTGGAATTTCGGCAGGTCGCTAATATATTGAGGGTCTGAAAAACCATTCAAATAACCAGCACTCGCTTTAACCGGAACCAGTTCGATGTTTTCGCGGTCGTTCTGATCAACAGAAATACTGAGTACCCTTAAGTTAGATCCCTGGCTTTTTGGCTTCGGTTTCCAGCTGTCAGATATTTTCTCATTGATGAATTCATCGATGGTCAGATCAAAGTATTCGGCTATTTTTTTTAGCAAATCGTATTTAGGTTCCGCCCGGTCTTCCTCGTAAGCCCCGATGAGCGATCTCTTGATTTCCATAATATCAGCGAAATTTTGCTGTGTATGGCCTTTTTTCTTCCTGAGGTACTTTAAATTATTTGAAATATTTGACATAAAAATAAATTTTAAAATAAATTTGGAATTACTAAAATAGTTAGTAATTTTATGCTCATAAAGTTAGTAATATTATTTTGAATTGCAAGAGCGTATACTAAATAGTTTAGTTTTAAGTTTTAAACATAAGATCATGAAAAAGTTTGTTTATATCGTTACCGACAGAAATCGTACAAGTATGCATGTGGGCATGAGCTCAGATTTAATGAAGACACTGGATTTCTACAAACAGATGCCGAACTTGTTTTTTGATAATGGGCAACAATTAACCCGCCTGGTTTATTTTGAAGAGTTTAAAACAGAAGCACAAGCTTTGGTACGTTTTAAATCCATTAGCCGGTTTACACGTATGCAAAAAGAGCGTTTGGTAAGATCTTGTAATCCGGATTGGATTGATTTAACTATTGGCCTCGATTTCGAAAATATTCTTTTACATCGGAATATCAGTAATCAGGTAAAACTATCATTTACGAGTTTGTCTTAATCGCTAGGTTTATTAGGCCAAAGAAATTAAACTATCTCCATAAAAAAAAGCGATAATTTATATTAATCGCTTTAAACAAGTTAGTAAAGGGCTAGTTTTTTATTTTTTCGAGGAAAAAATTTTCCAGATCCTGAAGATTTTTGAAAAAATTACTTTTATCCATAAAAACTTTTGGATTATAAGGGTCTCCCGATTTATGTTTATCATGGAGATTAAATTGATTTGCGTGAGATGCAACCCAAAGATCAAAGTCGAGCTTTTTCATTGCTTTAAAAGTTTCAGTATAATCTTTTTGGATATCTTTATACGAAGCTATTTCTGAGAATTTTCTGTCAACAATTATGGACGGCATATTGGCAATCAAAATTTTGTAGCTGGAATTTTGATCTTTCGTATTGAATATAAAACTGCACGATCCTTTAGTATGCCCAGGATGATGAAGCATTGTTAACGTAGTGCTGCCTAATTTAATTTTATCGTTATTCTTCAATAGGAAATCAGATTTTACGGGTTTGAAACTTATGCCATATTTCCCAAGCTCATAATCCGATTTTCCACCGGTTTCAAGCGCATCCGCATCTTTCTCATCTACATATAGTTTTGCACCGGTTTCTTTTTTAATCTCAGCCATTGCGCCTAAATGATCAAAATGGGCCTGGGTTAAAAGCAAAATTTTGATTGATTTATAATCAAATCCCAAAGTTTTTATATTTTCTTTTATTATTGGAAGCGAATTAGCTAAACCTGTATTTATTAATATATTTCCCTTTTCTGTTACAATTAAATAAGAAGCTAAATCATAAGTGCCAACATAATATAGATTGCCTGCAATTCTAAATGGCGCTGAAGCCTGAGACCACTCTTTTGGATTATTCGCTGGCTCTGTTACTGTTTGGGCAAAACCAAACAAGCTGCAAGACAATAAAACCATTAAACATATTTTTTTCATGTGCAATTTCGCCATTAAATTAATTTCCTTTTTACCATCCTGGTGCAAACGTTAAACCGAATACGCCGGTTTTAACATCCTTCCTTTGGAAAGGAATTGCGTAGTAAGGTTCTAATACAAAATAACCAAAAACGTTTACCCGTAACGATATACCAACACTCATGGCTGGTACACGTTCTGTAGTGGCTTGATATGTAACCGGATTTCCTTTATCATCTTTAACTGGTACACCATTATCATCTAATAACGGTTCTGATGTATACGTTGGTTCACTTTTAAATTTAACCCTGGTATCATTTGTCCAGGCCAAACCTGCATCAAAGAATAAGTTTAAATCAGAAAATAAAAACTTAGAAGGTATAGCCGCTAGTTTTTTAGGTCCGGTAAAAGGTAAGCGGACTTCGAAGTTAAAAACAGCTATTTTACTTCCTGTTAACTGGTTAATATCAAAAGATTCTGACGATTGGGCTGAAGTACTTTTGTAAATGGAGTTTGATTCATAACCTCTAATCAAATAAGGATAACCCAGATACATCGGGTAAAGCCTATCTGCGTCTTTGCCGATTCTTAAAGTATTATAACTTCTTACGGCAAAGGTTACTGGTTTTGCTCTCCAGTATTTACGAAGATCGGCCGTTACGCCAGCGAAGTTATAGGTGCCAAAATATTTTTCTCCACTTACCCGATACCTATAACCATCAAGCGGTCCGGTTAGACCGAAAATAGAATTATCGCCAATAAAACCAGCATTTAATTGATACAGGGTAAAGGCATTAAAAGGAACCTCATACGTTTTTGAGGCCTCGTCGTTAGAAATTCTGTTTTTATCAGATCGGATGTAATATCCGTTTGCATCATAATAATTACTGTACCGGTCAATCCGATAGCTATAATGCGAAAATGCTCCTCCGAGTTCAAACCGGTGTATTTTGCTAAAAGGATAGGCACCAAACACCTGAAGCTGATCTTCGAATGTTCTAATAATATCCGTCCTGTCTGCAAAGGCATTAATGGTTTGTTCAACCCCGGCCTGATTTTTACCTATAGGGATATTCTCGTAGCCGTAAGACCTAAATCCTGATACATAGGGGATATGTGAAATGGCAGCACCCCAGTTAATTCTGCTTTTTTGATTGATGTAGCCTACTAAACCACCAAAATCATAAATTTCTCCGTTTACCGATAGATTTGCTATAATCTGGTTGGTGCCTAAAATATCGCTGAACATCCCCACAATACCGCCTGAAACACCAGTTCCGAAACGGCTGGTAGAAACACCAACACCGCTATTGGCTAAATAATCTAACCTGAATTTTGGTTTGTAAGGTACCGTTCGCATCGAATCGGCGATGGTTTTTTCGAAACGGTCAAAATTATTTAAATTAGAATTGATGATGTTTACACCGATGTTTTCCATCGGAGGAAGGATCGCAGCATCAAAATTTTCTTCCTGATTACCAATTCGTTTTGCTTTAAAGCTGCTCAACTTCGCATTATACAAAGTGTAACGCTGGTAGCGATAATAGCTATACACAATGTCATCAGTTGTAGAAACTGAAATTGCAGGCGAAAATTCGGTAATCCCGCTAATTCCTGTAAAATAATCGGTTAACTGATCAACGGTATTATCTGCGAAATTGTATTTGTATAAATTTCTAAATCCATCTCTGTTCGAGAGGAAATAGATATTCTGGCTGTTTGAAGAAAACTGCGCATTGAGGTTATTCGCTCCTGGAAAAACATCTAAATTGCTCACCGTTTTAGAAGCGATATCGTAAACAGCAAGATTTATAGGCAATACAGCGTTAATTACATTAGCCTGAATTGCTGCTCTGTCTGATGAAAATACCAGTTTTTTGCCATCTGGTGAGTAACTAGGTGCATAATCAGAATATACGTCATTGGTAATCTGCGTAACTGTTTTGGTATCTAGATTGTAAGAGAAGATGTCGCTCTGCCCTTCAACCATACCCGAGAAAGCTACATCTTTTCCGTTTGGCGACCAGGTTAAATTACCGAACTGCTGCACCTGATCCATGGCCGTTTGAGAAACCGTAGTACCGTTTGAGACATTGATAATCATCATCTGGTTTTTGCCCTGACTAAAGATACTAAAGGCAAATTGTTTACTATCTGGCGACCATGCTCCGGCCGACTCTATAAAATTGAAATCATCAATATGGCCATTGGAGATCTGACTACTTAGTTTTCTGATAATTCTCCCGGTTTTGGCATCTGCGAGAAATAAATCAATCCCAAAAAGGTCTTTTTCAGACATAAAGGCTAAGTATTTTCCATCTGGACTAAGGGCAGGGGCAACGTTCATATTACCTGCATTTTTATTGTCGATGATTTTTGTACCTGTAATTTTGATCTGCGAACTATCTGCTTTTAACATGGGTTTATAATGCGCATCGATAGAATTTTTCCATAAACCAGATAAGGTTTTATCATCGTAGCCGAAAGTATACCTGATGGAATTTTCATAGCCATATTTTGCGGTATTCTTAAACAATGGAACAATAGTGGTATCGCCGTATTGCGAACCTATGTAAGTCCAGAATGCCTGGCCATAGCGGTAAGGGAAATATTTGTTGGAGTTGGTTAAATCTTTTAAAGAAGGGATATCACGGTTCAACATTGCATCACGCATCCACATGGAAGTAAATGCATCCTTTTTACCGATTGATAAGTACTCAGCCATACCTTCAACCATCCATAGTGGTGTTTGTCCAACATTTTCTAAACTAATCGAATCTTTTTCGAGCAAAAGGTGGTATTGAAAAGCATGGACAAGCTCGTGACCTAAAACGTGTCTCGTTTGGCTATTTAACTCCATAACCGGCATTATCACCCTGTTTTTTAATGCTTCGGTAACCCCGCCGGTACCAATTCCAATTTCTCCGTTAAGTGCAGTTGTTTGCTGGAAATCAGGATGGTTATTGTATAGGATAATGGGATTTTTCTTTAAAAAAGTATCTCTGAAAACTTCCTGATGCATTTTGTACCAGGTTTCGGCATCTTGCGAAAAACGTTTTAAAAGTTTCTCGTTTTTAATATAATAGTAAATCTCGAAATGGGGTGTTTGCAAAACTTTAAAATCGAGTTTTTTATACCTTACCTTGTTTTGCCCGAAATATTGGGCCTTAACAGAAAAAGAAAGAATAAGCAGCAGCAATACAGCAGAATATCGCTTTAATAAGGTAGAGCCTATTTTCATATGTGTGGTTTTAGTAACGAAGTTCAATAATTTACGAAAATGAAATGGTATGAGATTTGAAAAATAAAAATAGCAATTGTTTAAAACAGTATTAAAATTTTAACACTTTTTTAAAGTTATTTCTACTAACCAGCGCAGATAGGTAATCTATCTGGCCTATTATTACAATAAAAAACTAAGGCTGATTATTCTCGTTCTTTTTCTTTTCTTTTTCTTCCTGACGTTGTTTTCTTCTCAGCTCTCTTTCTTCCTTTCTGGTTAAAGGAACTGTAGCTGCCGGAGGAGTTTGAACAGGTTCAGCTTTCTTTTCTTCTTTTTTAACCTCAGGTTCAACGGTTACCGGGGTCACGGTTTCTGGTGTTTCAGGAACCGTAAAATCTGTAGAATCTACCGCTAAACTGTCAGTTGAGGTGGTATCTCTAATAATCCGTGGGCTAGGGCAGTTGTAGGTTCTGGTTATATCAACCGTTGCTTTTGGAAACGGACCATAAGTATAACCTGAACTTGGATCGAGGTATACTTTCTCCATAAACTTAGCGAAAATGGGTAGCGCCGTTCTTGAGCCTTCTCCCTGTTCGCCGTTTTTAAAGTGTGCTGTTCTTTCATCACAACCCACCCAAACGCCGGTTACCAGATCTTTGGTTAAACCCATGTACCAGGCATCTACATAATCAGAAGAAGTACCCGTTTTACCACCAATTTGATTGTTTTTTCTAAACAAATCTGGCCATTCCCATAATGCCTGCGAGGTACCTTCCGGTTCTTCCATACCACCACGGAACATATAGGTCATTAACCAGGCAATTTCTTCTGTCAAAACCCTTTTTGTTTTAGGTTTAAACTCATCAATTAGATTATTATCCTGATCGGTAATTTTCTCTACTAAAATGGGATCTGTTTTGATTCCTTTATTCATAAAGGTCGCATAGGCTTTTACCATTTCGTAAACCGTAACATCGTTTGAGCCTAAACTTACCGATGGAACAGATTCTAAATGGCTATCGATACCACACTCGTGCGCATATTTTACCACATTATCCCAGCCCACTTTTTCAGTTACCTGAGCCGTAATGGTATTCACCGATTTTGCCATGGCCCATCTTAAACTCATTTCGCGGTAAGAAACGCTGTAATCGGCATTTTTTGGCTCCCAATATTTCGTTTCGCCTTTATCCTGATAAGCAATTTTAACTGGCTTATCTGTAAATTTATCGCAAGGACTCATGCCTTGTTCTAAAGCCGTTAAATAAGCAAATGGTTTGAAAGTAGAGCCCGCCTGACGTTTAGATTGATTAACGTGATCGTATTTGAAGAACTTATGGTCAATACCGCCAACCCAAACTTTAATTTTACCACTTGCAGGTTCCATGGTCATCATTCCGGTATTCATGATTTTTCCATAATAACGGATCGAATCTAAAGTAGAGAATAAAGTATCGCGGTCGCCTTTATAAGTAAAGATCTGCATCCTCTTTTTTTTATTAAAATAGGCAGTAACAGAATCTGGATTATTAGGGAATTTCTTTTGTAAAATTGTATAAATGGGCAGGTTTTTCATCGCTCTGTCGGGATAATCAACCTTTTGTTTTTCCGAATCGTACCAGGGATCTTCATTGCCCCACACATTATAAAACCGGCGTTGCAAAATCCTCATCTGATCAGCAACTGCTTCTTCAGCATATTTTTGAAGTTTTGAATCGATCGTGGTATAAATTTTTAAACCATCTTCATAAAGGTCGTAACCATTATCCGTACACCATTTCTCTAAATATTTTGCCACAGCAGCCCTTAAGTAGGAGTCGCCATCGCTGCCATCCTGCATTTTACCTTCTTTTAGTTTAATTGGCTCTTTCGATAACTCAGTTAAACTATCTTTACTCAGGTACTTGTACTTATTCATCTGCGCAAGCACCACATTTCTTCTTTCTAAAGCTTTTGCCGGGTTTTTGGTTGGATTATATAATGTTGTGCCTTTTAACATACCCACCAGCATAGCTGCATCTGTGGTCGCTAAATCTTTCGCTTCCTTATCAAAGTAAATCCGGCTCGCCGTTTTTATGCCGTATGTGTTGTTACCGAAAGAAACGGTATTGAGGTACATGGTGATGATATCATTCTTAGAATAGTTAGATTCTAGTTTTACAGCCGTCATCCATTCCTTTAGTTTTACAATTAAGGTCCTAACCAAAGGTATTTTGATCAATAATCCCTGCGATTTATTATAACGTGTACGGTACAGGTTTTTTGCCAGTTGCTGGGTAATGGTACTGGCTCCGCCATCTTTTCCTAAACCCACAACAGCGCGGGCAACCGCCTGCAAATCAATACCCCAGTGTTTATAAAAACGCACATCTTCGGTAGCGACCAAAGCCTGCACTACGCTAGGTGCAATTTCATTATAATTTACCGGCGTTCTGTTTTCTTTAAAGTACCTGCCAATCAGTTTTCCATCGGCAGTGTAAAGTTCTGAACCTACACGGAGGGTAGGTGCTTTAATATCTCGAACACTTGGTGAGTAGCCAAATAGCCACAAAAAGTTTAATTGAAGGGCAGAAAAGAAAATTATTATAAAAAATAAAACTATTGTAGAATAACGTAAGTACTTGTTTTTTATCTCTTTAAACATATTGGATAAGATGATCTTTAGGTAAAAGCTGTGGCGTTAAATATAAAAAACTCTATATGCAAATTAACGTATTTAATTTACTTATTTTTTAGTTCTATATTTAAATTATTGATGCATCGATTTATCTAAAACTATACATGATTATGAAAAACGAATTTAAAGGGTTAATTGTACAAGGAGATAAGAAATTTTCTTTAAAAAACCACAAAACGGATTTTACCGGAGGTTATCATAAAGAAAAAGCCAAAGATGCATTGGTGAACTCGAAAATAGAGCTAAACCACTTACAGGAGAAATTATATGCATCTGGAAAACATTCTTTGCTGATTATTTTTCAGGCGATGGATGCTGCAGGGAAAGACAGTGCCATTGAGCATGTAATGAGCGGACTAAATCCACAAGGATGCCAGGTGTATAGTTTTAAAGTACCTACATCAGAAGAATATGAGCATGATTTTTTGTGGCGACATTATAAAGCTTTGCCAGAACGCGGCAGGATAGGTATTCATAACCGTTCGCATTATGAAAATGTGTTGGTTTGCAAGGTGCATCCCGAATATATTTTAAGTGAAAATATCCCGGGTTTTAATGATGTTAAAAAAATCAATAAAAGCTTTTGGCAGCAGCGTTATAAGAGCATTAAAAATTTTGAGGAACATTTAACGGCTAATGGAACGGTAATTTTGAAATTCTTTTTAAATGTAAGCAAGGATGAACAAAAACAACGCTTTTTAGAACGTATTGATGATCCTGCTAAAAACTGGAAATTCTCTTCAGGCGATATTAAAGAAAGGGCCTTGTGGGATAAGTATATGGATGCCTATCAGGAAGCCATTAACGAAACCAGTACTGCAGAATCACCCTGGCACATCATACCGGCTGATAAAAAATGGTTTGCACGGCTGGCAATTAGTGAAATTATTGAAGATAAATTAAAAAGCCTCGACCTGAAGTTTCCTGTTTTGGGTGAAGAGGAAGTGCTTAAACTCGAAGAAACTAAAAGTATTTTATTAAGTGAATAAAAAAATGCAGGTCTATAAGCCGGGTTCTGTTTCCTGATTGCTCAGGATTTCTATCATTTATCCACTATAAACGTTGCCGTTTATCTCTAACGACCTACCCACTAACATCGGACGGGCAGCCCTACGTACGTTAGCCTATTTGGTCTTTCAACTCCCGGGGTTTACAAACCACTACAGTCGCCTGTAATGCTCGTGCGCTCTTACCGCACGTTTTCACCCTTATCCCAACTTTAGGTCGGGACGGTATATTTTCTGTTGCACTAATCCGTAATTCAGGTTTTCATTCCTGAACCCCTTTCCGTTAGAAAGCGGGATGCCCTGCGTTGCCCGGACTTTCCTCTCTTCCGGTTTTACCCGAAACAGCGATAGAACAACCTGCATTTTGCGCAAAGATGGTGTTTTTATCTATATTATCACAATTGTGATATACTATTCATTTGCTAATGCATATATTTCTTCCAGTACTTTTTGAGAAAATCTAAAATTCGTTTCTTGTATTTTCTGAATAATAGGTTTTATGGAAGGAATAATGCCGACATTTTTTGCTTTTAAAATTATGCCTAATGTCCCTGTGAAAAGAAGATTTAATCTTCTCGCCAGTTTCCTACCTTTACTATCATCTAAAATAAGAAGTGAACTTTCTGATTCGAGCGCTAACGTAATAGCACTTGCTTCGCCTGCATCAATATCTAATGAGTTTTGAAAAGTAATATTTTTAGGCGTTCTAATTTGGATCCAAGGAGGTAAAGGAGAACCAAATTCTGAGGCAATAGTATCTGTTGTGATAATTTTTGAGAAAAGTAATTTCAAAAGGCTTAGTTCTCCAATTTTTTCTAATAGAATGAAGCAACTAGTGTCAGCGATTACTATTTCATATTTTTTCTGCATCACTTAACATTTCTGAAATGGGATAGTTAAGTATTGAAACGCCATAATCAGAAAGCAATTCGGCAAAAGTATGTTTTGATAAGCCAACCATAGCTGCTGCTTGGCCTAAAGATAGTTTTCCAGATTCGTACAACTTTGCAGCGATAAAGCGCACCGTATCATGCTCATTTTCGCTTAAGCTATCTGGGACTTGTAGGGTTATCGTTGTCATACCTTAAATATACAAAAATATTATTTATTACAATTCTGCAAATGTTTTGACACCTCCGAGTACGGCACAAAGCCCTGTTTATTGCCAAACGAATTGGTAATATAAACCATTACCTGCGCCACATCAATATCGGCAAGTTCGGGGAAGGCAGGCATTTTTTCTTTGTATTCTTTTCCATGGATAATCAGCGATTCATTCGCCCCATTTTTGATGAAACAGGCCAAACGTGTTTTATTTACTTTCAGAAAAACAGAATCGGTTAGGGGTGGTGCAAGCTGGCCCAATCCTTCACCATTTTCACCATGGCAATTCTGGCATTTGGCTTTATAAATATCTTTTCCATTCGACATGTAATTTTGCAGATCGATGGTTTCCTGATTTTGGCAGGAAAAGATAATAGCAACCAGCGATAGCAAAATGGTAGTATTGATGATGTACTTGCGCATTGAAACTTTGTTTAATTTGCCACGGAAACACTGAAATAGAATTTTAATTCCGTATTAATCCATGGTTCCGTGGCTAAGAATTCTATTTATTATACTCCGCTAATAAAACCGGAATATCTTTTTTCAATTGTTCTACCTGGTCTTCTTTAGTACCATCGTAAGCACCGCGGATATGCCTGTCTTTATCTATCAAAACCAGATAACCCTGATGAATATAGCCATCTTTTGCCGTGCTATCTTCACCAACAGCCACTAAATAGTTTTTCTCGGCTAAAGTATAAACACTGTCTTTACTGCCATAAAGAAATAGCCATTTCGAACCATCTACGCCAAGTTTTTGTGCATATTTTTTTAAAACACTGGGTTTGTCATATTTAAAATCGATGGTGTGTGATACAAACATCACGTCGGGGTTGAGTTTAAATTCGCTGAAAACCGTTGCCAGGTTTCGGTGCATGGTAGGGCAGATGGTGGTGCATGAAGTAAAGAAAAAATCGGCTACATAAACTTTGCCATCAGTGGCTTTGTTTGTTGTTACAACACTGTCCTGATTTAAAAAAGACCAATTCGGAATAGTTTGATAAACGGTATCAATTTTCTCTATGCCAGCTGCATCTCTAACCGTTTCGGCATGGCGTTCGCCATAAAATGGAAGCTTTCTTTCTTGTTTGCAGGCGGTAAATATAGAAACAGCCAGTATGGAACCAGCAAGGTAAGCAGTAATTTTATTCATGATTTTATTTTAAAAATGTAAATATACAACGTATTCTTCTTAAGAAATTAATTGTTTGGAAAAGTCCGGAGTCAGCTGTCCGAAGACCGATGTTTTGGCGTTTAGGTATTATGCGCCTAAACTTCCTCATACGGCCTTTCGGATCCGGACTTATTTTTTAATGTACTTCACTGGCTCTGCTACAAATTTTTGTTTACAGCTTTCGGAGCAAAAAGTATAGGTAACTTTATTATAAACCGTGGTTTTCGGTGCACCAGCTTTCACCTTCATTTTGCAAACCGGATCTACCAATACTTTTTTTGCTGAATCGATGAGTTTGATCTTTTGCTTGTCGATTATCGGATTTGCATTTGACCTGAATGTTATGGTTGCCAATCCAATTAGGATTATTGCGAAATTTAATTTTTTCATTTTGAATTTGTTTTTAAGTCTCGGGTCAGGTGTTGGAAGACTGATGTTTGGAAATTCAATTGCTAAACTCCACATCTTCTGACTTCGGACCCCTGACCTCTGACTTTTTAATTATTTTTGTTTTAACTGATATATTTTGATCAACGAATCTGATGCTCTGGTAACCTTAATATAGCTATCTTCAACAGCCCTGATTTTCACCATTTCAGATTTGTAATAGCTCAGATCTTCTTGTTCTGTTTTTCCTTTAAAATCATCTTTAAAGAAATGCATCCAATCCATCATCTTTTCATCAGCAGCATTTAACCGGATGATTAGATCGCTAATTTTTTGCTTTTGTAAAGCTGAATCCGGAGAAAGTTTAATCTGATCAGACACCAGGAGGGTATCTAATTTCATTTTATTTTTGATTACTTTTTCGCCATCAATCATTAATTTATCATGGATGTTTAACACTTCCTGGCGAACTGCTTTGGCATCAGGTTCTGTTTTGCATGAAATAAACGTAGCCGTTACCAAACATAGCATTGCAATATTTAATCTGTTCATATGCTTTGATTTAAAAATTATAAGTAAGGCCAACGTAAACCTTTCCTGCACTCATTGGATGATCGGTTTCGGCTTCCCAGATATTCGTTTGCACGCCAGCATTTAAGGCTACATTTTTATAAAAAACATCAATACCAGCCCCACCCATCAGGTTATTCATCACATGTTCTCCGGTTTTTTGTCCTTTGTACTTTTCTCCGCCAGAATATTCATAAAAAAACTGTGCTGAAGGCATGATCTGTACATCTTTACCGATTCTTTGCGTATAAAAAATATTCAGAAAACTAGTAGTACTGTTGGCGATGCCTTCGTCTCGGTTATTCGTTCCGTTTACCTTGTAAGAGGTGTTTAAACTTGCCCCAAATTTACCCAGGCCGACCATGTAGTTCAGGTATACAAAACCGTCGGTACTTCCTGTTCCGGCTTGCATCAGTGAGGAATAACGGATACCTGCTGTATTTTTGAAATCATTTTTACCTGTCGGTAATTTTATTCCTGCTCCGGCAATCAATTGTTGTTTGAAATTATCCTCAAGTTTTTGAACGAGGTGATAACCAGCATACAGGTTGATATCGCCAATGCTTGAGATAGAAGAAGTATAACCGTTGTAGCGCTCGCTGTTAGAAACATAAGGTAAAATCGCATTGATTTCGAGTTTGCTATTGATGAAATATTTTCCCCTGATTTCTAAAGAGCGGTAAAGCTCATAATCACCGGGATTACCTGCGTGATTAGTTATCGGCGAATCCTGACTTCGTGCGGGAATAAAGAAACTTCCTCCATTAGGAAATAAGGCGTGTGATTGTCCTTCATAACCACTAAATGAGCGGTAGCGATACAAAAGACTGATACTGTTTCGATTATAATAAGGCGTGATGCCCATAAAACAGCCGCAAATATCGCAGGCGAAAACCTGGCCGCTCATGAGGAGGAAAACCAGAATTAATAGCTTAGGACTCGCTGTATAATGTGTTTTTGATAAATTCATTGTCTGTTAATGTTTTTAAAAAGGCTTTAATCTGCTCTTTTTCTGTGGTGTTTAAAGGAATTCCGCTTTTCAATTGCGCATCTAGATTGGTTGAGGTTTTTACACCCGAATTGTAATGTTCTAAAACCTCATCTAAACTGTAAAATCGACCATCGTGCATGTAGGGACTGGTATATTCGATATTGCGTAAAGTAGGCACGCGAAATTTTCCAAAGTCTGAAGCTACGCCGGTAATGTGCGATCGTCCTTCATCTGTACTGACCAGATCCAAGCCATTACTGCGGTAAGAAAAATCAGTGAAGAATGGCTCTGCATGACAAGAGGTACATTTTTCTTTGAACAGGTTATAACCAGCCAATTCTGCAGATGTAAAAGCAACGCCATTCTCTTTACGTATTACTTTATCGTATTTCGAATTGCCCGAAACCAATACTGCCGTAAATTGGGTAATCGATTTTAAGATCAGCTGCGAATTAATTGCTGTTGAACCAAATGCCTGTTTAAATAAATCAGGATAAGGTGCTGTATTTTTCAGAAATGCAATGATGGTTTCAATATCCGTTCCCATTTCGCAGGCATCGGTAATGGCATTTAATGGTGAGGTTTCGATGTTTTTTACACCGCCATCCCAGAAGAATGCTTTTTGCCAGGCCAGGTTAAAAAGCGGAGGGGTATTGCGTTTTCCCTGACAGTTGTTTACACCATGGCTCACCTTATGGTCGAGTTGTGTAAATGCCGCAAATTGCTGATGGCAACTTCCGCAAGAAACACTTTTATCGGCCGACAATCGGGCATCGTAAAATAATTTTTTACCAAGCGCAAAACCTGCATTGCTTAATTTATTGTCTTCGAAATTATATGCCGGAGCAGGGAAGTTGGCAGGAATTGAAAAGGTAATTTTCTTTTCTTCCGGAGTTACTTCTTCTTCATTCTTGCTACAGGCATACATCAACGCAATGCTTAAAAAAAGCATTGCGAAGACAGTTATTTTCCTTAACATTTAGTTGTGGATATGATCTAGACGAAATAAGCCATTTGCATAGTTATTGGCTACAATTACAGAATTTGCCCCACCCATGGTGAAATATAAAGTAGAAAAACTGACATCGGTTTTACCTGTAAATAATGCAGCGGCATTTACCTTGAAGTGCATATTTGGTTTCCCATCGGTTCTGACACGAAGTGGGTTTGCGGCATTAATTTCGGTAGCGAATGTCCTGATTGTATTATTTGGATCGGTAACACCGCCAATATGGAAGGTAAGTGCGTTTCCGGTTGCTGGTGATTGTGGTGAGGTTCCTTCCAGCTTAACGAATATGTAACCGCTGTTCCATGTCCAGAACATGCCGTTGATCGGATCTAAAGCCCCTGTTTGTGCACCGGCGAAATTACGGGCATAATCTACACCGATTGTATATTCAATTTTGGTATAATCGCCTGTTGGTACATCTTTTAAGGTAATGTTTGTCGATTCTTCCTTGGCTGCATCAATTAAGAAATAACTCTCTGGAATTAAATAAGTTGTTCCATCAGCCTTGCTTAATTTAATATTACTTACATAGTATTTAAAAACATTGATCTTAAAATCTTCGCCTTTGGCATTTTTATAAGTGGTGCTATTTAAAACTAAGGGACTTCCGTTTACCTGGTTTTCGAATTCAATAGTGAAAGTAGATTTAGTATCTGCAGTAACTTCGTCAGTGCTTTTTTTACAAGAAGATAATATGATAACAGGGCATAATAATGCCAAAAAGTATTGTGATAATTTCATTTTAAGAAAATTGGATAAGTAAAATATTTAAGAAATTTTAATAGCGGTCGTCATGCTGAATTCAGTTCAGCATCTTAATGATAATACATGATAGACCCTGAAATAAATCAGATAACTCGGATCAGGGTGACGATCGCAAAAAAAAAGATTTACTTAAACCGTTTTCGGTGGATGAAAAATAGAGATAGAAAGGTCTTTAACCGGTTTTTCGATGTAAAGATTTTCGGAAGTGATAATGAAATATGGAAGGTGATGATTTAAGGCTATAGTCTGAAACCTGGGCTCAGCCTCTGCAACTCTTTTCAGGTTTTCCTGGGCCTGTTTATTTTTACCTTCGAGGTCTTTTAATTTTTTGGCCAGGAAACACTGTCCATCACAATGTAATTCAGGATGTTCTTTGTTAATACAAAATACACTTGTAATGTATTCTTTGTTCATTTTATAACCAGAATATATAACCAGTTGCATGGCGCCATTAGAAACGATGCAAGTAACGATAAGATATATTAAGAATTTTTTGTACATGGTATTGCGCTGCAAAAGTATTAAAGAAATTGGTTGCAGCAAAGAAAAAATAAGAAAGCCTTGATTTTCTTAATTCGATCATTACCTTTTCCAAGCTTTATCGCGTAGCTCCTCGGCAGTCAAGGTATAATCACTCCAAATTCCTGTAGATAAAGAAAATTTAGTTGATTTATCTGACTTTTTAGAATCAGTGATTCTTAGTTCAGCCTCAATACCCCATGTTTTTAGGAAAGATAATAACGCATTGATCTTACTTTGCTCTATATTATCTTTTAAAATTATTTCTGTCATCAGTTATCCTTTAGTATGTGAATATAAGTAATCTATTTTATTGATTGATTTTTGATCAAAAATTATGAGCCTTCGACAGAATAACAAACAATATTTCTCTTCAACTTCACCTGTGTTTTTAGTTAATTGAATTTTTTATTTATCTTGCCTTACACAAAAAATGAAACCTATGAAATTAATTAAAACTATCGCGGTGATGATGGTATTGTCATCATGTGCAAAAAAAGAAGTGCCGGATGTAGCCCCGACATTTAATGATCCAAACTGGACCATGATTGAAATTGCAGGTGGGAGAGAAGCCCATGCTGTTTACGGGGATATTGATGATACGCTAATGGTATCTACACTGACTGAGATTTATCAAAGCACTGATAAAGGAAAAACCTGGCGAAAAACAAAAGTTAACAATCAACCCATTTACGGTTTTCTATCCGTTAAGGATACCATTTTCGCCCTGCAATCAAACAGCTTTCGAACTAAAGATAACCTGCAATTGGCCACTTTTAGTCAATCTTTCAGTTTAGATAAAGGATTTACCTGGGATTGGTGCAGTAAATACCATATTTCAGAACAAAGATTTCAGGAGTTCGCCACGATTTACCTTGATAATCAGCAGAAAATTAAACTAAAAGAGAATTTAGAACCCATAGCCGGAAGCTCGATGTCGAGTTACGTATTAAAAAGCGATATCGAGGTTTTTAAAAATGGCACCTCAAAAATATTACAGGTCCCATTTGATAACCAGATCAATAATTTGCATGTAGATAAATCAGGAAAATTGTACGTTTCTGCAGGAAGAAGCATTCATGATAAAAAAACAGGAAGATATTTATCTGCCCAGAAAAGCCAATCGGCTATTATTTATATTTCTAAGAAAAATGTAAAGCAGCTGATTGATTAAAAGTTAAGATTAAAACGCAATCGTCATGCTGAATTTATTTCAGCATCTTTTCTGATATTATGACCCTGAAATAAATCCGATAGCAATCGGATGACACAAAATAAAAAACACAGATGAATGATTTCATCTGTGTTATTCCTCATATCTGTGGTTAAAATTAAGCCTGCAAATCAGCCATCACCGCTTTGATTTTATCGCCAAGTTGCGCGTTAACCGATTCAAAATCTTTTCGATCAGCTAAAGGTGCATTTACACTGCAATAAAATTTAATTTTTGGCTCTGTTCCACTCGGACGGGCTGAAACAATACTGCCATCCTCTGTAATAAACTGTAAAACATCAGAAGTTGGATAATCCAGTTTGCTTACTTTTCCGGTTGCTAGATCGGTTTCCTGACTTAATTCGTAATCTTTCAGTACCGAAACTTTCGAACCACCTAACGTTGCAGGAGGGTTTTCCCTGAATTTAACCATCATGGCTTTAATTTCTTCAGCACCAGATTTACCTTTTTTGGTCAGCGAAACTAAATCTTCTTTGTACAATCCATACTCAACATACATATCCAGTAAAGCATTGTATAAACTTGCACCTTTATCTTTGTAATAAGCCGTCATTTCAGAAATGAAGGCTGCAGAAACTACAGCATCTTTATCGCGAACCAAATCACCGATCAAATAACCATAACTTTCTTCACCACCACCGATAAAGTATTTTTTACCTTCTAACTCCGTCATTAACTGACCGATATATTTAAACCCGGTTAAGGTATTGTAATAAGTAACATCTTTTTTCTTAGCGATTTCTTCAATCAAATTAGAAGTTACAATGGTTTTCACAATAAACTGATTACCATCTAATTTTCCGTTAGCTTCCCAGGCTGATAAAAGATAGTTAATCAATAAACATCCGGTTTGGTTTCCGTTAAGCAATACCCATTCGCCATTATTATCTTTTACGGCAATACCTACACGGTCAGCATCAGGATCAGTAGCCAAAACTAAATCAGCATCAATTTCCTTTGCTTTATTCATTGCTAAAGTCAAAGCATCTTTTTCCTCAGGGTTAGGATATACCACTGTTGGGAAATTTCCGTCTGGTGTACTTTGCTCTTCCACTAAAGTTACATTGGTAAAACCAAATTGTGCCAGGGCTTTAGGAACGAGGGTAATCCCAGTCCCGTGGATAGGCGAGTATACAATTTTTAAATCGTGTTGTCTTTTAATCGCTTCTGGTGAGATTGAAAGTGCGGTAATGCCGTCTAAATAAAGTTTATCAACCTCTTCGCCAATCAACTCGATATTGGCATCAACACGGTCGAATTTAACTTCATCAATATTTTTAATCTTATTTACTTCATCAATCACTAACTTATCATCAGGAGAAGTAAACTGGCCACCATCAGCACCATACGCCTTATAACCATTATATTCTTTAGGGTTATGTGACGCTGTAAGCATCACACCGCTTTTGCAACCAAAATGGCGCACTGCGAAAGAAAGTTCCGGGGTTGGTCTTAATGCAGAGAAGAAATAAACATGAATTCCGTTTGCAGAGAAAACATCAGCTGTAATTTTAGCGAAATAATCAGAATTGTTGCGGCTATCGTGTGCAATGGCCACCTTTATTTTTTCATTAGGGTATTTATTGTTTAAATAATTGGCCAATCCCTGTGTTGCTGTTCCAATGGTATATTTATTAATCCGGTTAGATCCGGCACCCATAATACCACGTAAACCACCTGTTCCAAATTCTAAACTTCTGTAAAATGCATCGGTTAATTCGGTAGTTGCATCTTTATCTACAAGGGCCTGGATTTCTGCCTTGGTATTTTCATCGTAATTTCCACTTAACCACTGATTAATT
The DNA here is from genome assembly GCF_056490665.1 of Pedobacter folensis. Taxonomy (NCBI): domain Bacteria; kingdom Pseudomonadati; phylum Bacteroidota; class Sphingobacteriia; order Sphingobacteriales; family Sphingobacteriaceae; genus Pedobacter; species Pedobacter folensis. Next base: position 985,191 of record NZ_JBWJIF010000001.1, on the reverse strand, counting down.
GTGGCTTGCGTTGATTGGTCAATTGCCTGCATTGAGCTGTTTTTTAAATTTAATATCTGGTGTTGAACAAATTTTAATGAATGATGTTTGGTTGAAATGCTTTTATTTCAACTCATCCAAATTTTATTTTGTTGAGGGTGTTGCTTTTAAGCTGCTTTTGTTTAATTTCACGCCCCGATACAATAATAAAGAAAATTACATATTCCAGTATTAAAATGAAAATATTAAAATTTGGGGGTACCTCTGTAGGTAGTCCTGAGCGCATGACGAAGTTGTTGGATATCATTAATCCAAATGAAGAGCAGATTGTAGTTTTATCAGCTGTGTCTGGTACTACAAATAGTTTAGTAGAAATTGCAAATTATTTTTTAGCTGGAGATAAGAAGAAGGGAAGCGAGTGCGTCGAAAATCTATATCAAAAATATAAAACTTTTGTTGTTGAGTTATTGCCTGCAGCCGAATTCCAGGAGCAGGGAAATGAAGTAATCGATTATCACTTCGGTTTCTTAGCCGGATTGGCAAATGATATTTTCACTTCAATTGAAGAGAAAGTGGTATTGGCACAGGGCGAATTATTGTCTACAACGTTATATCATATCTATTTAAAGTCGATCGGTGTACCATCAGTACTATTACCTGCTTTAGATTTTATGAAAACGGATGAAGATAACGAACCTGATATTCCTTTTACCACAAAGCACTTAACACCTTTGTTGGAGCAACATAAAGACAATAAATTATTCATCACACAAGGATACATCTGCCGCAATAGTTTTGGAGAAGTAGATAACCTGCGTCGTGGCGGAAGCGATTATACTGCCTCATTATTGGGGGCGGCAATCCTGGCTGAAGAAGTTCAAATCTGGACGGATATTGACGGCATGCACAACAACGATCCGCGTATTGTAAAAGGAACTAAACCAATTGCGCAATTATCTTTTGATGAAGCAGCCGAGCTGGCCTATTTTGGTGCGAAAATTTTACACCCTCAATCCGTTTTTCCTGCACAGAAATATAAAATTCCGGTTCGTTTGTTAAACACCATGGAACCTTCTGCAGCGGGTACTTTGATTACCCATGATAGCGAAAGAGGTAAAATTAAATCAATAGCTGCTAAAGATGGTATTACGGCAATCCGTATTCAATCGAGCCGTATGTTGCTGGCTTATGGTTTCTTACGTAGGGTTTTTGAGGTTTTTGAACGTTACAAAACACCGATCGATATGATTACCACTTCTGAGGTTGCCGTATCGTTAACCATCGACGAGACAGCCCATTTACCACAAATTATCGAAGAACTGGAAAGTTTCGGAACAGTAGAAGTAGATACCAACCACAGTATTGTATGTGTGGTGGGCGATTTCGGTTCGGAGAAACATGGTTTTGCCAGCAGGGTTTTGGAAGGTTTAAAACACATTCCGATCCGTATGATTTCTTACGGAGGTAGCAACTATAACGTTTCGCTGTTAATATTAAGCGAATATAAAACGGAGGCTTTAAGAAGTCTGCACAATAGATTATTCGAATAAGAGGAAAAAGGCGCCGATGATGACCAGCAATCCGATAAGGAAGTGAAAAGCCAGAAAGCTTGATGGTAATAATCCGTTTTTATATTTTTTGTAGGAGTTATACAATCCTGCAGAAAGGATAAGAACAATAAATATGGCAGCTGCTATCTTCATTTTTTGATAAATAAGAGGAACAGTACAATGAAAAGTAACACGATAAAAAATCGGATTTTACCATTGTATTGTTTCTGGGTAATTCTTCCATGCTTTAAATCCAGGTAGTTACCCAAATAAATTAGCCCAAAGAATAAAATTAAAATTATAATAAGGAATTTGAACATGTTCGCCGATAAAGATATATCAAAGTTTAACAATATTGAAACGCCTTTTTACTACTACGATACCGATCTGTTGCAAAAAACCTTGCGCACTTGTGCAGATGCAGCGGCTCCATATCAATTTCATATCCATTATGCACTAAAAGCGAATTTCAATAGTGTGCTGTTAAACCAGATCAAAGAAATTGGTTTTGGTGCAGACTGTGTGAGTGCAGGTGAGGTAAGAAGAGCAGTTGAAGTGGGCTTTGACCATAAAAAAATTGTATTTGCCGGAGTGGGTAAATCAGATAAGGAAATTAATGAGGCCTTAGATCTGGATATTTTCTGTTTTAACGTAGAATCTATTCAGGAGTTAGAAGTTTTAAATGAACTTGCCGGTAAAAAAGGTAAAACCGCTCAGGTGGCTATCCGTATCAATCCCAACGTTGATGCACATACACACCATAACATTACCACTGGTTTGGATGAAAATAAATTTGGGATTAATTCATGGGATTTGCCTGAATGTGCCGATACCTTAAAAGCTTCATCAAATCTTAAATTTATTGGAATCCACTTTCATATTGGTTCACAAATTACCAACCTGGATGTCTATAAAAATCTTTGCGTTCGTGTTAACGAGTTTGCCGCATGGTTTGAAGATAAAGGATTTAACCTTCAGGTATTAAACGTTGGCGGTGGTTTAGGTATCGATTATCACAATCCTGATCACCAGATTCCGGATTTCAAATCTTACTTTAAAATTTTCAGTGAGTTTTTGACAGTTAAACCTGGCCAGGAAGTGCATTTTGAATTGGGACGAGCTTTAGTTGGCCAATCGGCATCGTTAATTACCAGAGTACTCTACATTAAAAACGGAAAGAAGAAAAACTTTGTGGTTTTAGATGCAGGTATGACAGAATTAATGCGTCCGGCATTGTATCAGGCTTATCACAAAATCGAAAATTTAAGTCGGAAGTCTGAAGTCGGAAGTCCGGAGTCTACTGCTCTAAAATATGATATTGTAGGACCGATTTGCGAAAGTACCGATTGTTTTGGCAAAGAGGTAGAGCAACCAGAATCTTTTAGGGGCGATATTTTTGCCATCCGTAGTGCAGGTGCTTATGGAGAAGTAATGGCTTCAAAATATAACTTAAGAGACGCGATAAGGTCAGTTTATAGTTCAGAGATATAGATGTTCTGATGTCACATTGAGCCTGTTGAAATGCTTTAAAGTTCTTCGACAGGCTCAGCATGACAAACTTCTTATTTCTTCTTCGAAGCCACCAATACAAATACACCAGCTACTAAAATAATACCACCCACATATGGTGGCCAGTTAACAGCTTTTTCTCTGTCGGCAGATATTTGAATGGGGCCGGCATCAACTAGTTTTTCTTTTTTGGTATAAGTAAAGCCTGTCCAGATGAGCATGGCAATGCCCACAACGATTAATACAAGTCCTAATGTTCTGTTCATGATATTTGATTCTATTTATATCAGAACAGTAAAGGCTTCGATAAGTTTTTATTAGAATTTATAACCTGAAGAAAGCTTACTCGCTACCTTTAAATTTCGGCTAATTTATTCGTCAAAGAAATCTACCAATCCTCCAAGGAAATATTCCTGGATTCCTTCAGTAAAATCTTTGTAGTCTTCATCGGGAATGTTGGTTTGTTTAAACTCTAACGAAGTTCCTTTTTTATCTTCATGAAGTTTGATGGTTACAATAGAAGGTTCGTTTTCTTCTCCAAAATACCATTGCTGTACAATCTGTTTACCGTAAACAAACTCAATATTTTTGCCTGTAATGTCACCATCCCAGAAAGAGAATTCAGTTTCAGGTGCTTCTTCAAATTCAACTTCGGCACCAGTCCATAACTTTATGCTGGTTTCTTTGGTAAGTGCTAAATAAACTTCTTCTGGTGGGGCAGGTATGTAGGTGTATTTTTTAAAGTCCATAAATATTTTTTGATATGAAGCGCAAAGCTAAGGATGTAATGTGAAAATAAGGTTGAATAAAAGTGGATAAAGTTAAAATCAGTTACTTAAATGCATTTAATCCGGTTACATCCATTCCGGTAATGAGTAAATGTATGTCATGCGTTCCTTCGTAGGTTACAACCGATTCCAGGTTCATCATGTGGCGCATAATTGAGTATTCACCTGTAATGCCCATTCCACCAAGCATTTGGCGGGCATTACGTGCAATATCGAGTGCAATTTCCACACTGTTTCTCTTCGCCATCGATATTTGCTCGGCTGAGGCCCTGTTTTCACTTTTTAATACACCCAAGCGCCAAACCAAAAGCTGACCTTTGGTAATTTCAGTCACCATTTCGGCCAATTTCTTTTGCTGTAACTGAAAGCCACCAATCGGTTTCCCAAACTGAACACGCTCTTTCGAATAACGTAAAGCGGTATCATAACAGTCCATTGCTGCGCCCAGTGCACCCCAGGCAATACCATAACGGGCCTGATTTAAGCAGCCTAAGGGGCCCTTTAATCCACTGATTTCAGGGAAAATATTTTCTTTAGGTACTTTGACGTTGTCAAAAACCAGCTCACCTGTAGCAGATGCGCGTAAACTCCATTTATGATGTGTTTCTGGTGTAGAAAAACCTTCCATTCCACGCTCTACGATCAATCCCCTTATTTTTCCAGATTCGTCTTTTGCCCAAACCACTGCAATATCGGCAAATGGTGCATTACTGATCCACATTTTTGCGCCGTTTAAAATGTAATGGCTCCCAGCATCTTTTATATTGGTTACCATGCCACCCGGATTGGAACCATGATCTGGTTCCGTTAATCCGAAACAACCCATCATTTCTCCACTGGCTAGTTTAGGGAGATATTTTTTACGTTGTTCTTCAGTGCCATAAGCATAAATTGGATACATAACCAAGGAACCCTGAACAGATGCAGTAGAACGGATTCCAGAATCACCCCGTTCTATTTCCTGCATTAAAATGCCATAAGCTGTATAATCTAGCCCTGCACCACCATATTCAACCGGAATAGTAGGGCCAAAGGCACCAATATCGGCCAAACCTTTTATTAAATGTTTTGGAAATTCTGCTTTTTGCGCATAATCTTCAATAATCGGACTTACTTCTTTTTTTACCCACTCTCTGGCCGTAGCACGAATTAATTTGTGCTCATCGGTTAACAATTCGTCTAATAAATAATAGTCTGGTGCCTCGTACAGGTCCTTTTTTGCTGATTTGCTCATGTAATTTCGTGTTATCTGGTTAAGAAATCGCGTTAATTTCAAAGGTAACAATTTACGGCAAGGGGCATTATATTCATGAATAAAAAATTAATTTTGCAGCATACAAAACATACATGAGCCATTTCAAACAAACCGTAGCGTTAAAAGATGTAAAATGCTTTGCCTTACATGGGTATTATCCGGAAGAGCAACTTATTGGAAATCATTTTGTTGTCGATCTTGAAACAGAATTTACACCGCAAGGTTTTGATGATGAACTGGGGCAGACTGTTAATTATGAAGATTTGAATGCCATCATTATCGGAGAAATGAAGCATACACAGAAGCTTTTAGAAACCGTTTTGAAGAATATCATTTCAAAAGTGATTGAATTGTACCCTTTTGTTGAAACTGTACAGGTGAGTATGAAGAAATTAAATCCACCAATGCCGGGCCAGATCGGGCATTCTTTTGTTAAACTTACTTATACATCAGCCAATTAAAATGAATTTTACAAAGATAAATCCAGAAATTTTAGCAGAAATTAAAGCTGCTGTTGGAGCAGAGAAAGTTTTTACTGATGCTGATAGTTTAGAAAATTACAGTCATGATGAAACCGAGGATTTGCGTTATCAGCCAGAGGTTGTCGTGAAGCCAACAACACCTGAAGAGGTTTCTGCTTTATTGAAAATATGTAATGCACACCATGTTCCGGTTACGCCACGTGGAGGTGGAACAGGTTTGAGCGGTGCAGCTTTGCCGATTTATGGCGGTATTTCTTTATCGATGGAGAAATTTAAGGCCATTCTTGATATTGATACCGAAAACTTGCAGGCTACAGTTGAGCCGGGCGTAATTACCGAGGAATTTATCAATGCGGTAGCCGAAAAAGGACTTCTCTATCCCGTTGATCCAAGCAGTAAAGGATCTTGCTTTATCGGTGGCAATGTAGCCCATGGTTCTGGTGGACCAAGGGTAGTAAAATATGGAACCATACGCGAGTATATCTTAAACCTTGAAGTGGTTCTGCCTAATGGCGATATTATATGGACAGGTGCCAATACTTTAAAATATGCATCGGGTTATAACTTAACGCAGTTAATGATCGGATCAGAAGGTACGCTGGCTGTGGTGACTAAAATCGTGACCAAATTACTGCCAAAACCGAGTCAGTCTGTTTTAATGATGGGCTCTTTTAGCACTAATGAAGATGCATGCGCAGCTGTTTCTGCAATTTTTAGGGCAGGGGTAACCCCATCGGCATTGGAGTTTATGGAGCGGAAAGGAGTGGAGTGGGTAATTAAATTCGATGATATTAAATTCGATTTAAAAGATGATGTTGCTGCGTTGTTGATGATTGAGTTTGATGGAGATGATTTGGATGATATTTTTAAAAACTGCGAGAAAACCAATGTCGTTTTAGAAGAACACAACTGTACGGATGTGTTATTTGCTGATACAGCCGCTCAAAAAGAAGAATTGTGGCGCATGCGCAGAACCATGGCCGAATCGGTTAAATCAAACTCGGTGTATAAAGAGGAAGATACCGTTGTGCCGAGAGCAGCTTTACCTAAACTTGTTAATGGAATTAAAGAAATTGGTGCCAAGTACGGTTTTGAAAGTGTTTGTTATGGTCACGCAGGTGATGGAAACCTACACGTAAATATTATAAAAGCCGGCATGAGTGATGAGGACTGGAAAAATAAACTTAAGTTCGGTATTGCTGAAATATTCGAATTAACCACTGCTTTGGGCGGAACATTATCGGGCGAACATGGAATCGGTCTGGTGCAAAAGGAGTTTATGCCGATTAAGTATTCTGAAATCCACCTGAATTTAATGAGGGGCATTAAAAATGTTTTCGATCCCAAGGGGATATTAAATCCAGGGAAGATTATGCCTGATGTGTCTCATTCTTAGGAAACATTAAAAAAGAGTCGTCATTTCGAGCGGAGTGCAACGTAGTCGAGAAATCTATCTCAGGATTATTTAATCTAGATCTCTCTCCGGAAAATTCTGGACTGCGCTTTAGCCGAGATGATGATCTGTTTTTTTTTACAACTGCTCAAACCCAAGCATCTTTTGCTTCTCTTCTTCTGGTAATTCAGTTGGTTTGCCTGTTGCATAATCAACAGCAATGCAAACCGTTTTTCCTTTACTGCATATTATTTCTTCGGCTCCTTTTATTTTAACAATCTGATAGTCTAAGTCGAAGCTCGTGTTGCCAATTCTCGATGTTTTGACATGGATGGCAATTTTATCATGCATTACAATAGGTAGAATGTAATCTAATTCCGCATGGGCGATTACAATACCTGTTTTCTTCCAATCCCACTTTATAATTTCTTCCCAGTATTTAGTTCTGGCAATTTCCAGATAGGTAAAGTAGACCGAGTTGTTTACATGACCCATCATATCGAAATCAATAAAGCGCAAATGGACATTGGTTTTATAGTTGAATTTGTCTGAGAAATTCTTTATTTCTGCCAATTTGTCTTTTGATTTGGATTTATTTTGCCAAAATGTCTTAAAAATCATAAATATTTGCTTTGGTATGTAAGTTGAATATGGTGTATTATCAATTTAAAAATTAAAAAAAATAAAGAATAAGCGATATGACACTAGTAAATTTTAACAACAGAACCCGTAACACAGCTCCTTACTTTAACAATGTTTTTGATTCATTGTTTAGCGATGCAGTAAGTAAAAACAAAATGGTTGATAAATCGCCAAATGTGAATATTTACGAAAATGAAACCGCGTATGTTATTGAGTTAGCTGCTCCAGGTTTGAAAAAAGAAGATTTTCAGATCAATTTAAAGAAAGATACCCTTTCAGTTTGGGCAGAAGTTAAAAAAGAAGAAACCCAGGTAGCTAAAGATTTTACACGTAAAGAATTTGATTATAGCTCATTTGCAAGATCATTTAATTTACCAGATAGCGCTGATGGTGATAACATTACTGCCGAATATAAAGACGGTATTTTATCGATCAATATCAGTAAAAAAGACGATGCTAAATTGCAACACAAAGAAATTGTAGTATCGTAATCAAGATTTTCTCGGGAGAGGATTTTTCATAATAGTTTAGTTTTTTCAAAGGTTATGAGACTTGCATCAGGTGGATTTGAGGTAGATGTAATGGAGAATTGATGCAGGTTTCATAATAGTTTAAGTTTAGGTTTTATAAGGTTAATGCTGGATGGCATTAACCTTATTTTTTTTGGAGTAAAATCGTCATTTCATTCCGCTTCAGTCGAAATGACGTTGCATAGCGAGGTATTTCAATAGCTTAAGTATTTAGATTGATTTTAAGTTACATTCTTAAAATTAGCTTAATCTCAATTTTTTGTACTTTTGCGGCATGGAGAGAGAAATTCTGGATACGAAGCGTAAAGCACTTAAAATAAACCTTGACCCAAGAATTTACGGCACTTTTGCCGAAATTGGAGCGGGACAAGAAGTTTCACGAAATTTTTTTAATGCTGGTGCCGCATCCGGAACAGTTGCCAAAACCATGTCGGCTTACGATATGACTTTTAGCGATGCCATCTACGGAGCAGAGACGAATGGTCGTTATGTGAGTCAGAACAGGCTTTTACAGATGCTCGATCACGAATTTGGTTTACTTAACGAACGTTTGTCAGGCGAAAAATACGAAAGTCGTACCTTTTTTGCCTTCGCAGATACGGTAACAACCCTAAATTACAAACGTACAAACGAACCACATGGCTGGGTTGGAATCCGTTTCCAAAATGAGCCCGGAGGATTGCCTAACGAGATATTTTTCCACGTGCGCTTGCTGGATACCGATGTAAATATGCAGCAAAGGGTTTTGGGCATTATTGGTGTAAATTTACTTTATGCTGCATTTTACCATTACCAGGATCCAAAACTGATGGTAGAATCGCTCGCCGATAACTTAACCATAGGTTCGGTAGAAATCGATCTGATTTCGGTTAAAGGACCAGCTTTTCCAGGTGTAGACAATATTCTGCTTAATTTGTATATGATTATGAAGGATTTCTCGGCAGCTGCGATTTTTGATTCGGATGCGCACCCTCGCCAGGCTAAAGATCTTTTGTATAAAAAGGATATTATGATTTTAAGGACCAAATACGGTCAGAAATCATTACCTAACTTTAATCTGTTTAATAAAGCCACCGATCAGTTTAAGCGTACAAATAAAGTAGAAGAAGGAAATCTGGCGGTAATGATAGAAGTTTTATTAACTAATGTGTTAACCGATGCACAAGAAACGCCAGATGATATCGATTTAGAAGCAGTGGCTAAACGCGCTCAGGAAATGTGCGATACCGGAAATATTGTTATCGTTTCTAATTTTACCCGACACAACCGTCTTGCTAAATACCTGGCCAGGTGTAAGCCAAAAAGTGTTGGTTTAGCTACGAACATCAACAACTTAAAATTTGTATTCAACGCTAAAAACTTTAGCGGCGAGAATTATTCAGGTCAGTTATTAAGCTACGTTAACGATATGTTTAATACTAATGTGCGGTTATTTGCTTATCCTTTCCTGGATAAAAAGACCAATCAGGTAATCACTACAGAAAATATGCCGGTTACACCAGAAGCAAAACCCTTGTTTGATTTTCTTTTGATTAACGGGTATATTACTGATATTAAGGATTACAGCGAAGACGAAGTGAAGACCGTTTAGTTCTTCATATTCGTCATGATCAATTCCATCTAAGATGACCTTAGGTGAGGTGGTTGATAAGCTATCGTCAAGCCAAGCGTAATATTTTTATTAATTGAGTAACCACCTTAGCTACCTAAGCTCACCTAAGTTTTAAAATAATACAGGTCCAATTTTTCATAAATTTATGAGGTACAATTAGAAATTAAATACTTCTTAGCGTTGAGCCTGTTTCGTTTACGATGAAAGTATGGTTTACACCACACTTTAAAGCGAAGTTGTTCCGCTGGTGCCCCACAGGAAAATCAAAAGCAACAGGATAGCTGTATTCCTTTACTTTTTCTAGAACGATATCATAAATAGTTTTGCCAAATTCTTCCCCCTCATCATCAAGTTTAACTTTAAAGCCACCAACAATTAATCCCTTAAGGTTTTTCAGTTTGCCACTACGTTTTAAATTCCATAACATTCTATCGATACTGTAGAGGTATTCGCCGGTATCTTCGATGAAAAGGATTTTACCTTTGGTGTCTAAATCGGAATCGCTACCAGCCAAAGTTTCGATAATACTCAGGTTTCCCCCAACTAAAACACCATCAACCTTGCCTAATCTGTTATTGATATTAACAGGAGCAATATAGCCCATTTGTTCACCGATTAGTGCATTTTTAATAGACAGGATCGTTTCAATCTGTATGGGTTCAGCTTTGCTCCAGTCATCGGGGAAACTATTACACATTTTAGCGTGAATAGAGGCAATGCCATAATTTCTGGACAGGTGACAATGCAAAACGGTGATATCACTAAAACCAATAATCCATTTTGGGTTTCTTTTAAATGAAGAGAAATCTAGTTTATCGATAATCCGTACAAAACCATAACCACCTCGTGCACACATAATCGCTTTGATTGTTGGATCCTCCAGCATTTGCTGAAAATCAGCCAGCCGTTCCTCATCCGTTCCGCCGTAGGTAAAATCGCGTTTGCCAATGGTATTGCCAACTTTTATGGTAAATCCCCAGCTCTGCATTTGTAAAACGGAAGGTTGGATTTGCGCTTGTGTAATGTACCCTGCCGGACTTGTAATCCCAATACAATCACCAGGTTTTAAATGCGGGGGAATTTTAAATGACGAAGATTCACTTTCAATGGTATTGGCGAGTGTTTTAAAAGCAGGAAGTACAGTTGTGGCTGCAATAAACGAAGAAAGGAAATATTTTCTGTTCATCTAAAGTATAGGTGTGATATTGATTGGGCTAAGATATGATTTAAAATATTTGCATAAAAGAAAAGGGATTTATATCCATAAATCCCTTTTTAAACCAAACAAATTAATCTGTAAAAGATTAGTATAATGTGAATTATATAAATAACCAAGAATGAAATAAAATGTTTTGAGATTTTGAAAAAAAATAATCTTATCCTATTCACTGTCCGCGAAATCACTTTTAAATCGTTGTATCTGCTCAATAGCCTTGATGGGAGCGGAAATACTTTTTGGCACCATTATGTTCTATTTTCGGAAATTTTTACAAAAAGATTGAAGCGGACAGCAGGAAGAAGCCTTTACGATGAGCACTGCAATTGCGCTTCTAAACAATTTAAAAATACCGTCTAACTTAATTGTTCTGAATTCCCTAATGGCAAAACTTTCACTCTATCGCACACCATTAAAAGGTAAAGTACATGAAAGAACCCATATCCAAACCTTAACTTTCTTAACTTCTTAATGATAACAGAACTTCATAATAATTATTAACTATTAAGAAATACCGTCTAACTTAATTGTTCTGAATTCCCTAATGGTAAAACCTTCACTATATCACACACCAATAAGGTTAAGTACATGAAAGAACCCATTTCCAAACCTTAACTTGCTTAACTCCTTAATGATAACAAAACTGCTTAATAATTACTCACTATTAAGAAATACCGTCTAGGACAATAAGAGATGAGCTGCTGGTGAGTTTAAAAATTAAAGGCTATCCATCGCGGATAGCCTTTGCTAACAACAAAACAAATATAAGATAACCAAATCTTGCCTGATTGAGCAGAATCAGGGTAAAGTGCTATGAGATACACTTTGCGGCCTAGTAATGGATTCGAACCATCGTAAAGAGTTTATGAAACTCCAACCTTCCAATCGGTCAACTGGCCCTGTTTTTATAATTGCTTTAATGCCAAATAATCTCTTAATTCTAAAATCTGTTCTTTATTTAAGCTATCTTCATCCTTTGCAAATGCTGGCTCATCTGTTCCGGTTTGTAAGGGATAAATGAGTTTAGGATAGTCATCTATAGCTGGGTATTGAAAATAAATCGACATCATTTTAGCGTTTAATTGTTCAACATATTTTTTGTTAGTGATTAATGTTGAGCAAATATAGAAATAAGTATATAATATCTATAGATTTAGTAGTATTTATTTTAATAAATATTTCAACTAATTCATTTTCAGTAAAATAATTTTTCATATGGATGGTTGTTTTATTAGGAATGCAGGCTCCAGCCAGATAAACCTACTAAAAAATGGCTCATTTTTAATTGGATAAATTGGAAAGCCGTGCAAATTTATTCTGCAACTTGTCCCATCAGTTTTGAAGCCTTTAAATTCAATTTCAGAAAAGCTAATTATTTTAAGGATATTTGCAGTTCAAACATTAAAATAGTAATTGTGTCTTTAGATAAATTAAAACTCAGCAAACCACTTGTAGCGGCTATGACTGATGCAGGATTTTTAACGCCAAAAGAAATCCAAGCCAGAACAATGTCGCGCATTTTAGGTGGACAAGATGTTATAGCGGTAGGACCAGAGGGGTCGGGAAAAACAACAACTTATGTTTTAGCTACTTTAATGAAGTTGAAGTATGCTTTTGAAGAAGCACCAAGAGCTTTAATTTTAGTGCCAGATGCAGAACATGTAGATCATGTTTTGGAGCAATTTAAATTATTGAACCGGAACAGTACCTTCAGGATTTTAGGAATTGACAGCCGTGGTGCTGTTGATACACAAATGAATGAGATTACAGATGGCTGTGATATTATTATTGCAGTGCCTGACCGGGCTCGTGCATTGTACCTTAAATTAGCCTTAAATACCAATAAAATACAATTGTTTATTGTAGATAATGCAGAGCTTATTGTTAAAAAAGGCTTACAGTTGCCGGTTGTAGAATTGGCCAACAGCGCTTATAAATCTCAGCATGTGGTGTTTACTGAGGTTATGCACGAGAAACTAAACCATATGATTTCGCCTTTTATGAAAGATTCTACTACCACAATTGAGGTAGATGAAATAGGCGAAAAGCAAGCAGAAGTTTATCAGCAGATGCTTTATCAGGTACCTAATTTCAGGACCAAACTTAACCTGTTAACTTTATTATTAAACGATACCGAAGTTTTTGATAAAGTGGTGGTTTTTGTCAATACACGTTTAACCGCACAAACAGTTTACAAGAACTTTAATCAGCATAAAGAAGGGGAGATCAGTATTTACCGTTCGCTGTTTTTTGATGATAAAGGTTATGATGATATTGAAGACTTTAAAGATAATCCGGATGCAAGGGTTTTAATTGTAGCCAACGAGAATTTAGGCGAACTTAATATTGAAGGCATTCCTTTTATCCTGCATTTTGAATTACCGGAGCAGAAAGAAACGCTAATTCAGCGCATTGTTAAACATGGCGATGAAGATGTGGTGGCCATTACTTTTTCTACCGATATCGAATTGATTGAGGTGAAAAAAATTGAGCAGGCCATTGGTCAGAAATTGGAAGTAATGGAATTACCTGAAGATTTGAAAGTAGTTGATGCAGCCGCGAAACCGAAGAAAAAGAAGGGTGCTGAAGAAGACGAAACTTCTGAGCGAGGTGCTGCTTTTCATGAAAAGAAAGCCAGTAATTTAAAAAACTACAATTACAGCGCGGGTACAAAGGCCAAAATGACTTATAAAAATAAGAAGGGCTTGTCTTAACGATGCAATTTTCCTGGAATCGTCCTCCTGAACTTGTTTCAGGACCTTTTGGAAAGTGTTTTAATATTATAAGCGTGAAAGATGCTGAAACAAGTTCAGCATGACGCAGTAGTTTTAATAAAAAAAGCTCCCCGGAAATTAATCCGGGGAGCTTTTTTGTTAATCGCTATTTACGATTAGTATAACGTAAACTCTACACGACGGTTTTGTTGACGACCAGCTGCAGTTTTGTTTGTTGCAATTGGTTGGTCAGGTCCGTAACCTGTAGCTTCAATTCTTGATGCATTAGCACCTTGTGATACTAAATAAGCTTTTACCGATTCGGCTCTGTCTTTAGATAAACGTAAGTTTAACTCTCTGCTACCAGTATTATCAGTATGACCAGCTAATTTTAAGCTAAAGTTTTTCTCTACCAATAAACCAGCAACGCGGTTTAAAGTAGCATATGATTTAGAACGGATAGTTGATTTACCTAAATCGAACTCTAAGTTAGAAATCGCATCTCTAACCACTTTACGGTCAGCCTCAGTAATTACTTTGGTTTCTTTAATAATTTCGCGTTGAACTTTAATTGGACAACCAGAACCATCAACTACAGTACCTGATGCTGTTCCCGGACATTTGTCGAATTTATTGGCTACACCATCATTATCATCATCACCCAAATCTTTCGCATATTGCTCTCTATCGCGTTGTGCATTTTGCTCAGCAGTTGATAATGCTCTTCTTAACTCCGCACTTTCTTCAGCTGTTTGTTTGTTTAAATTTGCCAAAGAGCTGTAGTTTTGTAACTGAGGTTTTGATTTATCTCCAATGGCAAACTCTAAACCAGCATGTGCATAGGCAAACCTGTCGTTAGTTGGACCATTAAATCCATCAAATTTAGCCGATTTAACAAAATTAACATCGTAACCTAAATCTACATTAATACCTTTAGCAACACCTAATTTAACACCTGCGCCAACTGGTACAAACCAACCTTCTCTGTAATATCCGGCATCCTGTACATTTGCAGGATTAGTCGTAGCGCCTGATGACATGTAACCTGCACCCGCTTTTAAGTAAGGGATAAGTACTGCATTTTCCTGATTGATACTGATGTTTGCTACGTTCCAAACAGCAGATAAAGCACCAGACCATTGGATATTGGTTTTGTAACCAGTATTCGGAATAAAAGTACCTGTACCAGTTGCAGCTCTTAATTCTTCAACTTTACCAGCTAAGAAATCGGCTTGGATACCCAATGATGGCAAAATTTGTTTTTTAATGTAACCACCGTAACCGATGTGCTCAACCGGCGTTTCGAATTGATGGTTCGAATTGCCAAAAATAGTTCTCGGGGTTAATAAACCTCCATGAACACCTATAGACCAGGTACGGAATTGAGTAGGAGAGAAACGGCCTGCAGCACTGGTGCTGGTTAGTGTTTCCTGTGCAAATAATTGTGATGATAAACCTAATAAAGCAATCAACATTGTTGATTTAGTAATTCTTGTATTCATGTTTTTCTATTTTGTAAATATTAGTCTCTTAACAGTTTTTATATCGTACTGTTTTGAACGGACTAAGAAAAAACCCTGCCAAAAGCATAATTTTTCTTACAAATAGCATGTTATCAGAAGATTAGGGGTGTAAAATTATTTCACAAAAAAGTTACTTTAGATTTAAGATCTCATCATTTTTTGTCTAGTATTCTATACAAAATCTAAATTCAGAGCTGTGATGTAGTGGTTTAAATCCTACTTGTCTGACGGATTTTTCTTATGGTTTAATAACATCTCTAAAGTTTTTTCGAGCCTGCCTGCACGCGTTTTATCCTGTTTTGCAGATAAAAGCCAAAGCACATATTCTTTCCGGTGGGTATAAGCGAGTTGACTAAAGTAATCGAATGCTTGGGGATGGTTTTCTAATAGCGTTTTTAAATCTTCAGGGAGTTTGACTATTTTATTCACCGGATCGATATATTCACCAAACTCGTTGGTTTTAATATGATCGTTCCGCATTCCGGATGGTTTTACTTCAGCAATGAGTTTTAAACGCAAAGCCGTCCAGGTTTCGTTTACTGCTGCTGATGCGCATGGTGTTAAACCGAATGTATTCAGTTCTTCCCAGCTTTTCATCAGATCAAGATCAGACTTGATTTTTGATGTTTTTTTAGGGTAGCATATCCAGATAATGGTCCTGGCATCAATATAATCTAGATTGTTTTTAATCTGCTGGTCGAGCTGATCTTTGTTTATGGCAAAAGCTACCAATACATTAAACGTAGTTTCTTTTCCATTATATTTTACCGTAATATTCGAAGGGATATCGCCAAATATAGCATCCGCCTGCTCCGGAGCATTAGCTACCTTAATCACATTACCAGATTTTACGCGAAGTTTTTTTAAGAATAGATTTTCCATTTCCCTTATGAAAGACTATAACCTTAATTTAGCAAAGAAATCCCAAAAAACAATACCTGCAGAAATTACGATATTAAAAGAATGTTTCGTTCCGAATTGTGGGATTTCGATACACTCATCAATTTTAGCCATCACTTCATCACTCACACCATCAACCTCATTCCCGAAAATCAATGCATATTTTTTGTGTGGATCGGGTTGGAAAGTATTTAACATGGTGCTGTTTTCTGCCTGCTCAATGGCAACAATCTCATAACCTAAAGCGCTTAAGGCGTCAATAGCCTGTAAGGTATCGGCATAGTGTATCCAATCAACAGATTGTGTGGCACCTAATGCTGTTTTTTCGATCTCGCGGTGTGGCGGTTGTGCCGTAATACCGCAAAGTATAACCTTTTCCAGGGCAAATCCATCTGCGGTGCGGAAAATCGAGCCTACGTTATGCATACTGCGGACATTATCCAAAACCACTACCACAGGCAACTTTTCCTGTGCTTTAAACTCTTCAATATCCGGACGATTTAACTCGTCTAATTTTAATTTTCTCATTATTTTAATTGATTACACAGATCGGGGGATTATGCCGATTGGCTATGATGCCGAATCTGTATTTATCTTTGAGGATCTGTAATTAAATATGGCCCGTTACCAATTTCGCTAATGTAAATGGCAGCCGGGTAGCCGATCTTATCTACGTAGTAATCTGTTAAATGTTTTGCAAAATCTTCTTCAAAACCTTTCTCTAATAAAGCGATTGCACAACCACCAAATCCGGCGCCCGTCATCCTTGCGCCGATTACGTGCTCATAATCAGTACAAAAATCGACTACCGCATCCAGTTCTTTTCCGCTTACCTCGTATAATGTTCGTAAAGATTCGTGAGAGGCGTACATCAAACGGCCAAACTCTGCTAAATTTCCTCCATTTAGTGCTTTAGCTGCTAAATGAACGCGATCATTCTCTTTAACTACATGCGTCGCACGGTTTAAGATCGTTTGATCTGTTATTAAATGACTGTGAAGTGCAAATTTCTCAGCGGTTAATTCGCAAAGATAATGAAGGGTTATTTCTTCGTTTAATAGTTTTAGTGCCATTTGGCATTCAGCAACCCGCTCATTGTATTTAGAATCGGCCAGTTCCCGTGGTTTATTGGTATTGATAATGGCCAGAACATAATTGCCAAGATCAACATCAACCATTTTGTATTTTAAAGTTTCACAATCTAAAACAATTGCTTTGTTTTTTTCTCCAAAAGCAACCGCAAACTGATCCATTATTCCCGAATTTAAACCGATAAAATCATTTTCAACACGTTTAGCGATTTTAACGAGGTCCAGTTTATCATAACCTAGATTTAGATAAGTATTTAAGGCATAAGCGGTAGCTATTTCTATAGAAGCTGAAGAAGAAAGTCCTGATCCGATTGGAATGTTTCCGTAGAACAGAAAATCTAAGCCGTTAATTTCCTTACCGTCCTTGATAAATTCGTTAATTACCCCAACAGGATAATTCGCCCATAAGCTACCATCTTTTTCGTTTATGGTATTGCTTGTTACCGCTGTTTGAACATCGAAGTTTAAACTTTTAAACCTAAATTGCTTATCGTTATTTGGGGCTATGGCTACCCAGGTTCCTAAGGTAATGGCGCAGGGCATAACCAAACCGCCATTATAATCAATATGTTCGCCAATGAGGTTAACCCGTCCGGGCGTAAAATAAATGGCATCAGCTTTTTTATGGTATTGTTCGGCAAATTTTTCCTCTAGGTTAATGTTCATTTGGCTAAAATATATTTATAAAAAGCATTAATAATAGTATGTTTGTTTAGGAAACAAAAGCCCTAAGTTACAATTTATGAGCGTTCAGCAAATACCAACCGGAAAAATTATTGATGGCGAAGAAGTTATCGCAATCGAACTAACCAATAGCAAAGGCACTTATGTCAAAATATTCAATTATGGTACAATCATCAACAAATTTGTAGTTAAGAATGCCAAAGGCGAAAAACAGGATATCGTGCTTGGTTTCGATACTTTTGACGAATACCTCAATCCAGCTTATTTGGCAAACTACCCTTATTTTGGTGCTATAATTGGCCGATATGCCAACCGCATTAAAAATGGAAGAGTCCAGATTGATGATGAAACTTATCAATTGGCACAAAACGCCGGTACCGATACACTACACGGCGGTATAGTAGGTTTTGATAAAAAAGTATGGGATATTGTTGAAATTAATGATGGCGCACAACCCTCAGTTACCCTGCAATATGAAAGTGTGGATGGAGAGGAAAATTTTCCCGGAAACCTGGTTATTGATTTAACATTCGAACTGACTGACAATGATGAGCTGATATTAAGTTATGAGGCAGAAACCGATAAAGCTACCGCGATTAACTTAACACACCACAGTTATTTTAATCTCGCTCCTGAAGGTGGAAACATTAAAAACCATAAACAACAGATTTTCGCTTCAAATTATTTGGAACAAGATGATAATTATTCGGTAACGGGTAAATTAATCCCTGTTGAAGGTACACCTTTGGATTTTACTAAATCTAAAGCGATAGGGCAGGATTGGAATGAGGATGAGGGATATGATCAAACTTTCGTTTTAGACAAGATTTATGGCGATTTATCGCTGGCCAGCAAAACAATTGAGGAAGAAAGCGGTTTAGTTTTAAGCGTATATACTACAGAACCGGTAGCCCATTTGTACACCGCAAAATATTTAGGCGTAAAGAACGGTAAAGGCGGAAAGGATTATGACAGTTATGGTGCCTTTTGTGTAGAAACACAACACCATCCAAATGCCGTTAATATTCCAGCATTTCCAACTACCATTTTAAGACCGGATGATTTGTACACGCAAACAACCATTTATAAAGTTTCACTAAACAGATAAATTATGTTCACGATCGAAAACATCCGGGCAGCAGAATCAAAAATTAAAACTGGTGCAGATTTTCCTCAGTTTATAAAAGAAATTAAGGAAATGGGTGTTAAACGTAACGATGTGTACGTATCTAATGGCTTATCGATTTATTTTGATGATGAAGATAATGCTCAACAGGTAAGTCCTGACGAGTATCCAGGCCTGACGATCAACACAGCATCATCTTCTGATAAACTGGCGCATGCTTTGAAAATACACCAGCAGGGAGAAACCGATTATTTTACATTTTGTAAGCAAGCTGCAGATGCGGGTGTTGAAAAATGGGTAACTGACCTGGACGAAATGACCTGTACCTATCTGGATGCAGAAGGGAATGAACTGGTAAAAGAGCATATTCCCACCGTTTAATCAAACTGATTAATTTATAACGATACACTCTGATGGTTGATTGAACGATCAGAGTGTATTAAACAAGGCTAAAACCCAGAATAAATTCGGTTCCACCATTTTCCTGCGTTTTCATCTGGATTTTAATGTCGTTTAATCTGGCAAAATCGTTAACCAAACTTAAGCCGATGCCAAGGCCTGATTCTCCGGCAGTTCCTTTAGATGACATTTCATCGCCAAAAACAGCAAAAAGCCTGGCCGCTTTTTTGGGATCCATGCCAACACCATTATCCTTAATATGAAGAAAAATATTATTGGTAGCCATCTCAGCACTATAAAAAACTTCAATAGTGCCTCTCGGTTTGGTAAATTTAATGGCATTGGTAATCAGGTTCCTTAAGATAACCATTACCTGTTTCTCATCTATTAATACCACATCGTTTATTGTGGTATGGTGGTGATGTAAGGATATCTGCTTCAACGAAATAGTCTGAGCCAATTCTTTAATTACCAGATCGGTTACGCTATTGAGTTTGTAAGGGGTTCTGTTGGCCTTGGTTGATTTATTATTTTTCGTCCATATAATTAAATCATTCAACATCTCCAGACTGCTCAATATTTTTTCCTGAAAATCATCAATAAAAAGGTCAAGTTCTTCTTTACTAAAATCACCTTCTTTAAAAAACTTGGTTGCCTGTAATGTCGTGGCAAATGGCGAACGCAAATCGTGACCGATAACCAGTATCAGTTTATTTTTATAATCGTCGTTATTTTGCAGTTCTATATTCTGTTGCGCGATCAGATCTTTCTGTTGAAGGATATCGATGTTATTATCGGCCAATAATCTATTCAATCTGCTTCTTTGCTTTGATTTGCGATAAACCGTGGCCAATAAAACCGTAACGACCAATGAGAAAAATACAGTTGCTATAATCAATAAGCGGCTGAGCTCAATATTTTTCTCTTTTACCGAGATCTCTCTGGTTAAATATTGATTTTCGAGGTTTTTTTGAGTGATGAGCAATTCATCTATCTTTTTCCTGGCTTCCTCATCAGTAGCCAACGCAGCGAAACGTATCTTTTCTGATAATGTATTGTAGGCATTTTTAAAGTCACCTTTTGCCTGGTAAGACTGTGCCAATACAGTAAGTGATTTATCGATATTGATGTGGTCGTTATCTTTTTTTGCGATAGAAAAGCCTACCTGAGCATATTTTATGGCATCATCAAATTTCTTCAATCCGATGTTCGCTTTAGCAAGGCTTGCATAGGCAGCACCAAGCTCCCAGTCTGAAACTTCTTTTTTATTGCTTAAAACGATCTGGAAATATTTGATTGCACTTTTGTGATCATTTTTGAGGATATATAAATCTCCTATACGATTATAACAGGTATAGATGTAGGTGATATTATTTATTTTTTTAGCTATTTCCTGTGCAATCTGATAATGTTGGATTGAAGTTTTGAAGTAAGCTTGTTTTTTATCTTTGCCAAAAAGCAATGCATTACAAAAACCCAGGTTAAAGTTGCTGAGCATTTGCGTATTAAAATCTTTAATGCTGTTGGCCAATGCTAAAGAGCGGTGAAAATGACCAAGTGCAATGGGATAATTTTTTTGCTGTACGTAAGCGAGTCCGATATTATTTAAACAAACTGCTATTAAAACCTGATCGGAGGTTTGAGTCGCAATTCTGTAGGCATTATTCAGCTCTTTAAAAGCTTTATCATATTTTTTCTGATAATAATAATTGCCCGAAAAATTTAGTTTTGCCCGTGCAATACCCACCAGATATTTTTCTTCATTAGCAAGTTTGTAGGCTTTTTCTGCGTAAGCCCAACTGCTATCCGGATTTTCCTTATAATACAAATAGGAAATTCTGTTCAATGTGTCGATATAAGGACGCATTTGATGCAGGCTGTAATGAGTTAAGGCAATCTTTTTCATTTCGATCAGCTTTTTACTCAATAAATTTCCCTGTGCCAAAACAGACAAGAAAAAGCAGTTGCAAAGGATCAAAATAGTTAAAGCCCGTTTCATGTAGTTTTATCGCTTAAAATAAATATAGCAGATTAATGCAATACTTAAAACAGGAATTTAAAATCATCTATATCCTTTCTAAAACCATTTTTATGGCCTGCTCTACAATTTTGTCAGGTGCTTTACTAAACTCGAATTTTACCCGGCTGGCCAGAATGGCATTAATAGAAAGTGCCTTGTGACCTAAAACCTTCGCTAAAGCATAAATTCCGGCAGTTTCCATCTCTAAATTGGTAATCCGGTATTGGTTGCTCTTAAAACTGTTAATCAAACCAATAAAATCGGGAACGGCATTTTTAGCCCTGACAATTCTGCCTTGTGGGGCGTAAAAGCCTGGTGCAGTAATGGTAATGCCCTTTGCCATATCCTTACCGATGGTATTTAACAGTGTTTCGCTTGCTGCCGTTAAATAGGGGTGAATGTTTTTAAGGTGTCCAAAATGCGCTTTAATATCGTCCATTAAAAGCTGTTCATCACCAGATAATTGCTGAAGATAATAATTCATTAGCGCATCCATCCCTAAGCCATAGGATGAAGCTAATATTGTTCCCATTGGAATATCCGGTTGGACAGCTCCGGAAGTGCCAATTCTGATAATATTTAATGAGGTAAGCTCTTTTTTAATTTCACGGGTTTCAAAATTAACATTAACCAGTGCGTCTAGTTCATTTAAAACGATATCAATATTGTCTGTACCGATCCCTGTTGAGAGTACGGTAATTCGTTTTTTGCCTACGTAACCTGTATGGGTAATAAATTCGCGTTTGCCTTTCTTAAACTCTATTTTATCGAAATACTTACTCACCTCGCCCACACGATCGGGATCGCCAACAGTAATTACAGTATCGGCAATATCTCCAGGTAAAAGATTTAGGTGGTATATGCTACCATCAGGATTGATGATTAAGTCGCTTTCTGATATTTTCATATTTGGTTCATATTTGCCCGCAGATTTCACTGATTACCAGAATTTATAGCTGTAATCATTACTCAAGACATGGTTATTAAATCGTTTGCAGGTATTTTAATTTAACACCATCAATTTTATCAAATTTACTTAAAACCTGATTGAGTTGTGCTTTTCTCACTTCAAATTTCAATATGCAATTGGTGTCAAATTGCTGCCCTAATATCTGCAAGTTTTCTTCTTTGCTCAACTTCATTACCTCGTTCATGTGCAGGTATTCGAAATAGGCTTCGTAAACATCATTAACTGTTTTGTTGATAATGACAGCTGCTTTAATTGCCTCTATACTAGCAGATTTATATGCGTTAATTAAACCAGGAACCCCCAGTAATGTGCCTCCAAAATAACGAACAACCACCATCAGGATATTAGTCAGATCTTCTGATAATAAACAATTCAGGATTGGCCTGCCTGCAGTACCAGAAGGTTCGCCATCATCATTCACCCTAAAAACTGACCGGTCAGGCGTTAGGCGATAAGCATAACAAAAGTGCCTGGCCTTGGCATGTTCTGCACGTAAACTGGTGATAATCGGTTTCACTTCTTCCTCGCTACGGATTGGGTAGGCATAAGCAATAAATTTGCTGCCTTTATCTCGAAATATACCTTCTGAAGTACTTTCGATGGTTTTATATGAATCATCGAACAGCATTTTGCGATAGTGTAATAAAGATAACGGCTGCAATTGCCAAAATTATACCTGCATAATTTAATTTGCTTAGTTTTTCTTTAAAAACAATTACGCCAATTAAGGTACCTGCAATAATGACCCCTAAATTCATGGCTGCAAAAACGGTAGATGGATTTTCGGCTAAGGCTTTATGGGCCTTCATATAAAAAAGGATATTTCCAAAATTAAAGAACCCTAGAATAAGTCCGCAAACCACATTTACCAGCTGTATTTTTATTTTGCCGGCCAGCACCATCGAAATTACGATAAGCAATGAAACGATAAAAGCCAGGCAAAAAACAGTAAAAAGGGATGTAGTATAAGGCAATTCCTTGTATAATGCAATTTGTTTAAAAAGGACATCGATTACCCCAAAACCAATGAAAACCATAACGGGATATAGGAGTCCTACTTTACTGCTTTCTTCATGATCAGATTTCCGAATAAAAGTTAAGAAAATTGCCACAAAACCTATTGCCAGACCAATAATTTTAAGGTTATTAAAATCTTCTTTAAAAATAAAATAAGCGGCCAGTATCGGAATAAATAGCGATAAACGCTGCGCAATGTCGGTTTTAACAATGCCCAGGTTTTTTACCGAGGCAGCAAGGAATAAAAATATCGATGGCAATAGAATAGCTAAGGCAATATAAATCGACCATGGCGCGCTAGAGGTAATCAGTTTAACATCAGGCTTGAAGAATAGAAAGCATAAGCTTAATGCAGCAAGGTAATTGATAGTAACGGCTTGAATAATACTGATTTGGTATCGCTTGGCCAGTTTTAATAAAACGGCCACAGTAACACTGCAGCAGATGCTTAAAATAATGTAAATCATTTATTTGATGTCGTTTAGATAGATAGAGAGTTTGTCATTTCCAATTTGTACAGTGTCTTGCAAATTTCCATTAATGGCTGGCGAGGAAACTCCCTCATTCCAACTGTTAGATGAAGTAAAAATACGCGCTTCATCCCATAGGTTGGTACTTAAAAATTGATTTAAAATATTTGCGCCACCTTCAATAATTACCGATTGTATATCCATCAGGTAGAGCTGAAAGGCAACTTTTTGCGCTAAATAAAAGTGCATATCTTCCATTTGGATATAATGGATATTCTCTATTACATCGGTTTTAACCTCATTAAAGATAATGGTTTTGGCCGCTGTATTGAAAATATGGTTTGTGACTGGCACCTGAAGGTTTTTGTCGATTACCAGACGAATGGGATTTTTGCCAGGCCATTCACGCGAAGTTAACTGCGGATTATCCATTATCGCAGTTTGTTTACCGATCAGGATGGCATCTTCTTCGCTACGCCATTGGTGCGCCAAACGTTTGGCCAGGGCACCGCTAATCCATTTCTGGTGACCATCTTTTGTCGCAAAATAGCCATTTGCGGTTTCGGCCCATTTTAAGATGATATATGGCCTTTGCTTTTGGATCCTGGTAAAGAACCTTCTGTTGAAATAGCGACATTCATCATCTAAAATTCCACTTAACACTTCAATTCCCGCATTTTTGAGTTTCTCGATACCTTTGCCGTCAACTCCAGAAAAAGGGTCTCTGTTGCCAATAACTACCTTTTTTAACTGATGTTTGACCAGCAAATCTGCACAGGGAGGTGTTTTGCCAAAATGCGCACAGGGCTCCAGGTTTACATAGGCAGTAGCTTGTTTTAATAAATTTTCAGCCTCATTGCCAAAGTGATCAAATACAGCTTTAATGGCATTGGGTTCGGCGTGCGATTTTCCATATTCCTGATGATATCCTTCTCCAATAATTTTGCCGTCTACCACAATAACACAGCCAACCATTGGGTTCGGACTAACGTTACCCAAAGCCAGGGCCGCTAAGTCCAGACAGCGTTTTATATAAAATTCATCGCTCATTAGCGCAAAAGTAGTAAAAAAAGAGTCATGGCCTTACCAAAACAGCGCTGTTATCATCTCAATTAAGTAATTTTGTAAATATGAAGATAGGAGAACTAGCCGAGCATTACGAACTAGAACTTGAGCCATTATATGATAGTAATGAAGCAAAAGCATTATTTAGTATTGCTGCTGAGAAGGTTTTAGCCTTATCTTCCGGTAAACTGATCATGCAAAAGAATATTGATGTGAGTTTCATCAACATGCAAAAACTCCTGAGTATCCTTAACGATTTGCAGATTGGAAAACCTATTCAACACATTTTAGCAGAAGCCCATTTTTATGGCGCTGTTTTTAGCGTTAATGAGCATGTGCTTATTCCGAGGCCGGAAACAGAAGAACTGGTAGATTGGATTATTTCAGATA
Organism: Pedobacter folensis; assembly: GCF_056490665.1. NCBI lineage: Bacteria > Pseudomonadati > Bacteroidota > Sphingobacteriia > Sphingobacteriales > Sphingobacteriaceae > Pedobacter > Pedobacter folensis. Next base: position 959,866 of record NZ_JBWJIF010000001.1, on the reverse strand, counting down.
ACCGTTCGCAGTTTTCAGTTAACAGTAACCATAAAATCAGTATTCTAGATATCGGAACCGGTTCTGGATGCATTCCCATCACACTTAAAAAACATTTACCAAAAGCTGAAGTATCTGCATTGGATGTTTCTGCTCATGCCATTACTGTAGCCAAACACAATGCTGAACGGCTGGGAGAGCAGATCAGGTTTATTGAAGCCGATATTTTGACTTTCAGATCTGAAGAAAAATTTGATATAATCGTAAGTAACCCGCCTTATATCAGGGATTTAGAAAAGGCAGATATGCATCATAACGTATTGGTTTATGAACCCCATTTAGCCTTATTTGTTCGTGACGAAAACCCATTGATATTTTATAAAGCTATTGCTGAGTTTGCAAAAACTAACCTAAAACCTAACGGACAACTTTATGTCGAGATCAACGAATATCTAGGTAAAGAAACTGTTGAAATGTTAAAAGATAAAGGCTTTGTAAATATTGAGTTAAGGCAGGATATGCAAGGGAAGGATAGAATGGTGAGTGCTGAAATTACTAAAGTTCTTTAAAATCCAGCTTAGATTTAGTTAATTCAATAATATCATTAAATTGTAACTCACTTGTTTCAGACTTATGCAGCATGAGAAATATTTTTTTGTCAATTAACAATATAAAGAAATCATTACTAAGTGAGTAATTTGAGAAAGCTTCCCATTTTAAATAATATCGCTTTTCTTTATCAAAATACTTAAACTCATTATCAGTAAATTCGTAAGTATAAATAAAATTCTGTTTCTCATGTTTTTCACCCAGGGCATCCATTTCTCTAAAAAAAAGAGTTCGTACATTTATAATTCTTAATACATAATTAAATGTTAATATAAAAAGTATCACTCCAACTATTCCGTAAAAAGAGGAGCTTGGTCCCTTATCGATGGCAATTAAAATCATTAATCCAACTGTTAGTATAATATAGATGAGCAATTTTATATAGCTTTTTTTATATTCTAATCTAAATTTAAGTTTATTACTTTTAATGAAAATGTGTTTATCAAATGGAACCGTAATACTAATCATATTTTAATTTATTTATAGTTAAGCCCTCGGATGAAACTGCGTAATGACCTCTCTTAAATAGTCTCTGTCGATGTGCGTATAAATTTCTGTGGTGGTAATGCTCGAATGGCCAAGCATTTCCTGTACGGCTCGTAAATCGGCACCTCCTTCAATTAAATGGGTAGCGAATGAATGCCTTAAGGTATGAGGACTAATCGTTTTCTTTAATCCTGTAGAAATGGCCAGGCTTTTAATCAGGTTAAAAATTGAAATACGCGAAAGTTTAGCACCAAAACGGTTTAAAAAGATAAAATCTTCATGTCCTTTTTTAATATTAGCATGTACACGCACTTCATTGATGTAAATATCAAGCAATTTTAACGCTACACTTCCAATAGGGATCAAACGTTCTTTATTTCCTTTTCCAATTACTTTTATAAATTCAATCTGCGGAAATACATTTGAGATCCTGAGTTCGGTTAATTCTGTTACACGCAAGCCACAGCCGTACAATACTTCCATAATGGCTTTATTGCGCATGCCTTCGGGTTTTGAGGCATCTATGTCCGCAATAAGTTCGTTAATTTCGTAAATGTTTAATGTATCAGGTAATTTTCTGCTGAGTTTTGGTGCTTCAAGCAGCGCTGTAGGATCGTTCGAAATCACCTCCTCGAGCATTAAATAGGAGAAGAAAGCTTTTAATCCTGATATTACCCGAGCCTGCGTACTGGCTTGCATACCCAGGTCATTCAGCCAGGAGATAAAAGATTTTAAATGCGTTATGGTTATATCTGTTAGTTTGGGTTCCTCATTTAAAGATTGAAAAAACTGGATCAGTTTATCAATATCGCTCAGATAGGCATCAACAGAATTGCCGGATAACGACCGCTCTAACTTTAAATACGATTTAAATCCTTTAATATATGATGGCCAAAGCATGCTTTTATTTGAGATTTTTTATAACATTGCAACGTTACAACATTATATTATGAAAATACAAATTATTAACGGCCCAAACTTAAACTTATTAGGCGTTCGCGAACCATCTATTTACGGAAACACCAGTATTGAAGATTATATTAAAGAATTAAAAACGGTTTATCCGGATATTGAAATTGAATATTATCAGAGTAATGTTGAGGGCGAGATTATTAATAAACTGCATGAAGTTGGTTTTAGTTATGATGGGGTAGTGCTCAACGCCGGCGGTTATACACATACTTCAGTAGCGATTGCTGATGCGATAGCAGCGATTAAAACGCCTGTAGTTGAAGTACATATCTCTAATATTTATGCCCGTGAAGAATATCGTCATGTTTCTTTAACCGGGAAAAACTGTCAGGGCGTTTTAACAGGCTTTGGCATGAAGGGGTATCGTTTGGCTATTGAAAGTTTGTTGATTTAAAAACTGGCGTCATTCCCGCGCAGGCGGGAATCTTAAAACTCATGCATTACGGACGATCCACAACTTACTTCTTACTTCAATTCCGAAAAATATTTGATTTTCTTAATAAAAAATGCCCATACAACGCTGTTATTGTATACTCCGCTATGTTCACTATATGCTTTTTGAACGCTTTTGCGCTTTTTATTCGTTTTTGAAAGCGATTTAAGAAAATGCCAATGACCTTTGGTCACTGCCATGGTGAATTTAGGTTTTCCGGTTAGCAAAAAGTGCCACCATGCAACAAAATCAATAAACATCCTGATTGTAATTCGGAAAATGGCATCGCCAGCAGGTAGGTTTTTCTGCATGATGATGAGGTTGTTCCTGAAATTGAGATAGGTTTTAAAGGGATTCTCCGTTTGTAATGTTCCGCCACCTACATGGTAAACTTCGGCATCCGGACAATACATAATCTTATAATCGAGGTTTTTTAAACGCCAGCAAAGATCAATTTCCTCCATATGTGCAAACAGATCAGCATCTAAACCTCCGGCTTCTTCCCAACATCTGCTTTTAATGAAAAATGCAGCTCCACTTGCCCAAAAAACTTCCGTTTGATCATTGTACTGATCATGATCAAACTCATATACATTAAACATTCTGCCCCGGCAGAACGGAAAAGAGTAGATGTCCAGATACCCTCCGGCAGCGCCTGCATATTCGAATTGTTTTTTGTTTAACTGCCATTTAATCTTAGGTTGTGCTGCGGCAATCTGTGCATCGCTTTCCATCAGGTCAATCACTGGCTGTATCCAGTTGGGAGTTACCTCCACATCCGAATTGAGCAGGATAAAGTAATCAGCCTCAACACGTTCTAAAACCTTATTGTAGCCGCCTGCAAAACCATAATTCTGATCGTTCCGGATAATTTTAACGGTAGGGAAGTTTTCTTGCAGAAATGAAACAGAATCATCGGTGGAGGCATTATCGCCCACCACAATTTGAAGATTATCATATTCAGAAAGCAAAACTCCTGGTAAAAATTGCTTTAAATATGCTTTTCCATTCCAGTTTAAAATTACAACGGCTACAGATGGGTTCATTCTTTTTTATTCGGGTTTAAATTTCCAGCGTTTATGGCTCCAAAGCCAGTATTGCGGCTGTTCTTTAATAATATTTTCTAAAAACTTAAAGTGTAGATCGGTAATTTCGAATTCATGCATTCGTTCCGGATCCAGGCACATGGGCAAAACTTCTATGTGGTAATAGCCTTTTTTAACTACGTTCACTTTAAAATAGTATATCGGTCTTTTAGTAGACTTCGCAATTTTTTCTACTCCTAAAAGTGCCGCAGTGGGCTGATGCAGAAAATTTACATAATATTTCGTTTCTTCTCTGGTAGGCGATTGATCGCTTGCAAAACATAAAAGCGTGGGTTCGTTTTTATAAGCGGCTATTCCCCGCAAAGTTTGTCGCATGGCGATAAAAACATTCCCATATTTTGTCCGTGCATAATCGAACCACTTTCCAAAAACTTTATTGCTAATGGGTTTATAAATCACCATGGTTTTGGCAGAGATATTTAAGCCCAAAGCTAAAGTACCCAATTCCCAGTTTCCATAATGGCCTGTGCAGGCAAGTACACTTTCTCCAGCTTTAAAATGAGCTTCTAGTTGCTCCAAACCCGTAAATTTTACGCGTTTTAACGTTTCGGCTTTCGAAATGCTGGTCATTTTAATGATTTCGAAAATAAGCTCGGCCAGATACAGGAAGAATTTTTTCTCAATAGCCTTAATTTCGAGAGGAGCTTTTTCAGGAAAAGAGTGGGTTAAATTCTGTCTGACAACTTTTTTTCTATAGCCTATTACGTAATAAAGCAGATAATATAGTAATCTTGCAAAAAAAAAGAGCAAAGGTAAAGGCAGCAGCGATAACAGGTATAAAAAAAATACGCCAACGTGCGCAATCCCTCTTTTAATCATTATTTTTAAAACGTTTCAACTACAAACATAAATTTTCAAATGCAGAATACAGCTATACTTCCATTATTTTATCTTCCACCAGTGGGCTATTTTACTTTATTACAAAAACTTGGGACAGATTTTTTAATCGAAAAACATGAACATTTAGCTAAGCAGACTTACCGCAACAGGGCCAGTATCTATTCTCCCAATGGAAAACTGGATATTACCGTTCCTGTGGTTAAAGGCTCAAAAACACACACGCAAATGAAAGATGTGCGGATTAGTTATGATTTTAAATGGCAACGTTTACATTGGTTAAGCCTGGAAAGCTGTTACAGAAGTTCAGCCTATTTCGAGTTTTATGAAGACGAACTTTCGCGCTTTTATACCAATAAATTCGAATTTTTGTTCGATTATAACCTCGAACTGCTAGAGTGGCTGAGCAAAAAGCTAAAACTAAATAAAACCTTCGAGGTGACCACCGAGTATTTTGATGATATAGCGCCGGAGCTGGATTATCGTACCATCATGAATCCTAAAAAAGAGGAAGATATTGTAAACAATAAGCCATATTATCAGGTTTTTGAAGATAGACATCAATTTTTGCCCAACTTAAGTATTGTTGATTTGTTGTTTAACCAGGGCCCGCAAGCCCGGCTATATTTATAATGTATGGGAAAAAACAAGCCGCGTAACCGCCATAAGCACTATAAAGTTCCAGCACCAGGTACCAGTCCGGGTTTATATACTATTGATGAAGATGCATTAAAACCAATTATTGTACTTCATACTTATAACGAAAAGAGTTATAAAAAAGTGGAACTGGAGAACATCAATAATATTGATAAACTGATTGAAAATAAAGATTTTTGTTATTGGTTTGATATAAAAGGATTGGGTGATCCGAATATATTTGAAACGCTCTATTCAAAGTTAGATATCAGCAGGCTGGTACTGGAAGATATTACCAGTTCTTACCAGCGCCCTAAGCTGGATGAATATGATAACGATAAGTACATTTTTGCGGTAAGCAGGCATCTGTTTTTAAACGAAGAGAATACTTTAAATAATGATCAGATCTCTTTTATCTTATCAGAGCGTACAATGATCACCTTTCAGGAAACTTATGCTGATTGTTTTGAACCTGTAAGGAAACGTTTGGAAATAGGAAAGGGCAATATTCGTATTGGAGGCATTAGTTACCTGATGTATGCCATTATGGATGTTATTGTGGATAATTATTTTGCCTTATTAAATTTCTGGGGTGAAGAGCTGGATACAATTGAAGACCGTTTATACGATCATCCTGACCGGAGAATCATGTACGATACACAAGCTATTAAAAGGTCTTTAATCACGATTAGGAAAGTGGCCTGGCCGGAGCGGGATAAACTGAATGATATTATCCGTACTGATAGTCCCTTAATATCCGATCTGACCAAAACTTATATGAAGGATGCTTACGATCATTGTATCCAGATTATTGATTTTATAGAATCACTGAAAGAGATTGCTTCTGCCAATATCGATATGAATTTATCGATTATCAGCAACCGGATGAACGAAATTATGAAGGTTCTAACCATCATCTCATCAATTTTTATTCCTTTAACCTTTATTGCAGGGATTTATGGAATGAATTTTAGCAGGGAAGATCCTACAACCGGAAAAATACTGAAAGATAATATGCCCGAATTATACGCGGAACATGGTTACTTGTATACCTGGATTGTAATGGCTGTGATTGCGGTTTTGCAGGTAATTTATTTTTGGCGTAAAGGCTGGTTTAAATAAGGTTTTGTGTTTGTACCAATTATTGGTATATTTAGAAATAAATAAGTAATCATGGGGCGAAATACATCAATATTATTAGGCGATCATTTCGATAATTTTATCAGTGAAAAAATAGCGTCTGGGAAATTTAATTCTGCCAGTGAGGTAATTAGAACAAGTTTAAGGCTGTTAGAGGAAGAGGAGAAGCAAATTGAACTGTTGCGCGAAGCTTTAAAAATAGGGGAGGAAAGTGGGTTCGTTAAAGATTTCGATCCTGTAAAGCACTTGGAAAAGTTACACCGCAAACATTTATAATGGTTAATTACCGTATTAGTGAAGCTGCGCAAGTAGATTTAGAAGATATTTGGTTATATACGTTTAAAAACTGGTCTAAAGATCAGGCAGATCGATATTACAGTTTATTGCTCGATGAGTGTGAATATCTATCAAACCATTTTGAACATGGAAAGATAATGGATCATATATTAAAGGGATATAGATGTTCATCGGTTAAATCACACTTAATATTCTACAAACTGGGTGAGGATGGTACAGTAGAAATAATTAGGGTTTTGCATCAAATGACTAATATTAAAAGTCACTTATTGTAAAAAATCAATTTTTAATATTTGTAGCTTTAGGGCGTTTTTGGTTAGGTTATAGATGCAGTCATTCGAAATAGATAAAAGCGACGTACTCAAGGTTAAAAATGCAATTTTAGCTGGTGATGAAACTCTAAAAGTAGTTTTAGAGGAATACCATGCCTCAGAAATTGCGATTTTGTTTGAACGTTTGGATAAATCCGAACAACAGCATATTATCAACCTGCTACCGGCAGAAATAGCTTCCGAGATTATTTCTGAGATGGATGAAGAATCCCATCCTGAAGATTTACTTTTTCAGCTACACCCTGATAAACGTACCGAGATTGTTGAAGAACTGGATTATGATGATGCGACCGACATTATCTCCCAGCTAGAAGACCACGAACAGAACGAGATTCTAGAAGACCTGACCGAAGATCACGCTTCAGAAATCCGAAACCTTTTAACTTACGACGAAAAAACCGCGGGTGGTTTGATGAACACAGAACTGATCTGTGTAAACATTAACCTCACCAAAAAGGATGCGATTGATGAGATTATCCGTCAGAGTGAAGAAATGGAGGAGTTTTATACCATTTACGTGGTTGATGACGAGGAAATTTTTAAAGGTATAGTTTCGTTAAAAGACATCATTAAAGCGAAACACAATGCCAAGATAACCGAGTTGGTTAAAATAGATGCCGTTTATGTGCACCCTGATACCGATCAGGAAGAAGTGGCCAACCTGATTTCGCAATATAACTTAACCAGTATTCCGGTAATAGATGATCACCAGAAATTGCTGGGTAGGGTAACTTTCGATGATGTGATCGATGTAATGGAGGCAGAAAGTACAGAAGATATCTTGAAAATTTCGGGGGTATCGGAAGATGAGGAATTGAGCGGTAACTGGGTTGAAGCGGTAAAATCGCGTTTACCATGGTTAATCATCAACCTGGGTACGGCTTTTTTAGCATCTTCAGTGGTGCGTTATTTCGATCCTACTATTAAACTCATTCCTTCTTTAGCAGCTTATATGACCATTATTGCCGGGATGGGTGGAAATGCTGCTACCCAGGCACTTGCAGTAACCGTGAGGCGTATTTCGCTATATGATTTAACAGATAAGCAAGCTTACAGAACCGTTTTGAAAGAGTTTACCGTGGGCTTAATTAACGGTGCAGCTAACGGATTAATTGTATTTATTTTTGCTTTCTTTTTTGACGGAAATCCGATGCTCGGTTTGGTTATCTTCCTGGCTATGACGGGTAATTTGGTTATCGCGGGGATCACAGGGGCGGGTATTCCGCTTATTTTAAAACGGGTAGGTATCGATCCCGCCATTGCATCATCTATAATTATTACTACTTTTACCGATGTTTTTGGTTTCCTATTAATTTTAGGATTGGCCAGTAAACTTTTACTATAATCAGGAGTTACTTGATTTTTGGATTTCAAGATTGAATGCTTGCAAAACTAAATTGAGCACCTGTTAATTTAACTAAGACTACATAAATTAAAATCTGTAAAATCTGATCCCGATGCAAAAAACAAGACACGATTGGACAAAAGAAGAAATACACGAAATTTATAATAGACCATTTTTAGATCTGGTTTATGAAGCCGCAACCATTCACAGAGAAAATAAAGATTATAATGAAGTTCAGGTAAGTTCATTAATTTCGATCAAAACCGGTGGCTGTGCTGAAGATTGTAGCTATTGCCCCCAGGCAGCCCGTTACCATACCGATTTAGAAGTGCAACCGCTCATGCAGGTTGGCCAGGTTGTTAGTGCTGCCGTTAAAGCAAAAGAGGGTGGAGCATCACGTTTATGTATGGGAGCTGCATGGCGCGAAGTACGCGATAACCGCGATTTTGATCGGGTGATTGAAATGGTTAAAGCTGTGAATGATATGGATATGGAAGTTTGCTGTACTTTAGGCATGCTGACCGAAAATCAGGCACAACGCTTGGCTGATGCTGGTTTATATGCATATAACCATAACATCGATACTTCTGAAGATGATTACAAACGTATTATTTCGACCAGAACTTACGATGATCGCTTAAATACCATTAAAAATGTGCGTAAAGCTAAATTAACCGTATGTAGTGGTGGTATTATCGGTTTAGGTGAAACGGTAGAAGACCGTGTTTCGATGTTACAGACTTTATCAAACATGGAAAAGCACCCTGAATCAGTTCCGGTTAATGCTTTGGTACCCGTAAAAGGTACTCCTTTAGAAAATCAGCCACGTGTTCCAATCTGGGATATGGTAAGGATGATTGCTACCGCACGTATCGTTATGCCAAATTCGGTGGTACGTTTATCGGCGGGTAGAAATGAAATGAGTACGCTGGAACAAGCTTTTTGCTTTATGGCTGGTGCAAGTTCTATTTTCGCAGGCGATAAATTATTAACGACGCCAAATCCGGCATTTATAGATGATATGGCAATGTTTGAATTGCTGGGCCTGAAAACCCGCGATGCCTTTAAAAATGGCAGACCAGCAAATACAAGGATCGAACAGGAAGCTGTTTAATTAAATATAAAGTAATAAAAAAGTCCCGGTTTTGATCGGGACTTTTTTGTTTCTGGTTATTCCTAAGGTCAGATATTTCTATCTCATACAATTTGAAATTTTAGCATTTAGTCATTCAGAGGTTAACACCCGACTTACACTATACCGCAGTAACTCTTACCTCAATATTTCCCTTTGTCGCTTTAGAATAAGGACAAGCCCTATGTGCCTTGTCCGCTAAAGCCTGTGCTTCCTCATGCGAAATTCCAGGAATGTGAACATCCAGGTCTGCTGATAGCACAAAGGAGTTTCCATCTTTATTAAACGAAACTAATACTTTCACATTGGCCTCACTAATGTCAACACCCTCGCGTTCTGCAACCGAGCCTAGTGCACCTAAATAACAAGGCCCCCATGCTGCAGCAAATAGTTCTTCAGGGTTGGTTGCGCCACCTTGTCCGCCCAGTTCTTTTGGTTTTCTTAAATCAAAATCTAAAATTCCATCGCTCGATTTAATGTGCCCGTCTCTTCCTCCAGTAGCTGTAACTTCAGCTGTATATAGCTTTTCCATAATTTTTTCTTATTTGATTACTCTAACAAACTACACCTGTCTTTGTTTTTAGTCAGCTAAAAGACTGCCTAAACATACCATTAAAGGCGTAAATGGACTTAGTGTAAACATGTAATGACTATTTCATGTAAAAAATAAGTATTTCATCTGATTTTAAGCCTGCATCAAAGTTTAGTAAAAGTATTGTTTTGTAATTTATAAATAGTTACAGGATGATTGTATATTTCTTATTATCAGTGTGTTGCGTTCTTTGTTTCTTTGATCGATAAAGTGTAGTATTTGTAAACACTTTTTTATATCGCAACCGTTTCGTGTAAAAAACCATGACTTTAAGCTGACACTATAACTGTGGATACACTAAAACAATATTTTTACTTCGTAACTATTTAAATCGTCCCAACTTTGATTAGTAGATTGCTTTTGATGCTGATCGTAGTAAGTTTTACCTGGTCAGCCAAATTATGTGCACAATCCTGTCCGGAGAATATTGGATTTGAGAATGGAAATTTTCAGAACTGGAAGATTTATGCGGGTTCAATTGCAATCGAGAATAATCAGAATGTAGTAACCATGAATGAGGTGGCCAAACCAGTTTCCGGAAGGCATACCATTATCAACAACAAAAATTTAATGGATCCGTATGGTGGTTTTCCTTTAATTCCACCTTCAGGAGGAAACTTCTCCGTTAAATTAGGGAATAACGTAACGGGCGGTCAGATTGATGGAATTTCATACCTGATGACCGTTCCAACAGACCGACCAGAATTTACCTTAACCTATCAATATGCGGTGGTACTGGAAGATCCTATACATGAACCCTTTGAGCAACCCCGTTTTATTGCCAGAATAAAAGATGTAGCGAAAAATGAATATATCTCTTGCGCATCTTTCGAATATGTTTCTACCTCATCGCTGCCTGGTTTTAAAAAATCGGCCGATTATGAAGGCGTAATTTACAAAGATTGGTCGCCGGTAACCATAAATTTATCTGGCTATCAGGGCAAACAGCTGTTAATAGAATTTGTGAGTACCGATTGTTCGCGGGGAGCGCATTTTGGTTATGCTTATGTAGATATCAATAATGTTTGCGGAGATCCGATCACAGGAAATACTTACTGTGCAAGTGCCAATGCACTTGATCTTTCAGGGCCAAGCGGTTTTCAGACATACAACTGGTATAACGAAGACCGATCGGTGAAATACGGTTCAGGTCAATCTATTAGTATAAAACCCAAGCCTGCTGATGGTTCCAAGGTAGTGCTGGATTTGGTACCTTATACGGGTTTTGGCTGCCCAAGCACCATTAGCACTTTAATTCATGGTATAGATTACGAACTTAAAGTTTTAGCAAAGGATGTAGTTTGTCAGAATGCTGAAATTGATCTTTTAAGCGCCAAATACATTTTAAATAAATCAGATGATTTTACCTATCTGGTTTGCGAGGACAAAGATTTAACCAAACAGATCAGCGGACCGATAAAAATACTGGCCGATAAAACTTTCTACATCAAGGCTGCCAATAATAAAGGTTGTGAAAGTGTGGTTCCTATCCATATTTCGGTATTTAATGCAGCAAATATTGCCGTTAAAAATCCCGGCGCAGTTTGTTACACGGAAAGTGTAGATATTACAAAACCCGAATTATACCTTGGTGAATTAAGTGGGATTACAAAGTCTTATTTTAGCGATGAGGCCGCCACAAATACGATTGCCGATCCACAGCATATTGCTGTATCTGGCCGGTACTTTGTTAAACTTTCCAATGAATTTGGTTGCAGCAAAATTGTTTCAATTGATGTTATTATTAAAGATAAACCTGTTTTAAAAATAAGTAATCCGAAACCTGTATGCATTAGCGCGAAAGTGGATATTACTGCAGCAAAATATTTCTCTGGAAGTGATGTTACCTTTAAATACAGCTTTTATACAGATAAAGAATTAACTCATCTCTTAACAGATCCTAAACAGGTTGATAAATCTGGTACATATTATGTAAAAGCAACCAATGCGGATGGATGTACGGTGAGTGATCAGATTGAAATCACGATTAGTGACATGCCGGTGCTCCATATCAAAAATCCTGAAACAGCATGTTATCCAGACAAAATAGACATTTCTAATCCAGCGCTTTACGTTGGATCAGGCGATCATTTAAGTTATTCTTATTTCTACGACGAAGCATTAACTAATCAAATCAATTCTCCTAAAGCCATTGCAAAGGCAGGAACTTACTATGTTAAAGCTTCGAATGATGGCGGCTGCTTTACTTCTGGTAAAATAGAGGTAAGTTTCAATACCGCACCGACTATTGTACTCAATAAGCCCAAGGCTGTTTTTGATAATGGATTTGTCGATTTAACAGCAAAAGAAATTACCAAAGGAAGTAGCGAGTTTGTAAAGGCTGGTTATTTCCAAGATGCTGATTTAAAAAGACCTTTAAATGATCCTACAAAAGTGAACAGGGCGGGGATTTATTATATCTCTATACAGAACGAAAAAGGCTGTACAGCGTCTGCATCAATCGAAGTGGAGATTTTGCCACAGCCGAAAATCGTTGTTCCAACGGCGTTTACACCACAGAAAGAAACCAATAACCGCTTGTATCCCTTTTTAGTGGGCATTCAGAAGTTAATCAGTTTTAAGGTATACAACAAATGGGGAATTTTAGTTTATCAGAGTGCCGATTTGGCCAATGGAGGCTGGGATGGACAGTTTAAAAGTAAAATGCAGCCGCTGGAAACATTTTCCTGGTTTGCAGAAGGCATTGATATCTTCGGCGGTAAAATTCAATCAAAAGGAAAAACTATACTCATATTATAATGTACAGATCGCTTCTCATTTTATGTTTAAGCCTTACTACAATATGTTGTTGGGCACAAGACCCGAAGTTTTCGCAATACTTCGCTGCACCTTTAAGTCTAAATCCTGCATTTACAGGTTTTTTTGATGGCGATTATAGAATTGCAGCCAATACAAGGCAACAGTGGGGCAACTTAGGCGATCCTTATAATACCTACAGTGTATCTGGCGATGTAAAGCTGGTGGACGACGAAGATTTCATCAACAGCTATTTCAGTTTAGGCTTAAGTGGTTTGTTTGATGAATCTTTAAATAAAGCCTTAAAATCGCAATACATCAGTGCCAGTGTTTCATACTATCAATACATGGATGAAGAGCATCGCTTTAAGTTTGGTTTAGCTCCACAGCTTTCTTATGTTTCGAAGTATTTAGATTACAATAAACTTACCTTTGCCTCTCAATATAATGGCGGGGGTGGTTTTGATAGTTCGATGCCAAACTACCTCGATTTAAAGAACGATAAAACCTCCTATTTCGATTTAAATATTGGCGCTAATTTCGCGGCTAATTTCGATTATTGGAGTGTGGCTGTAGGTTATGCACAATATCATTTAACAAAACCTCAGGAGGCCATGTTAAGCAACAGCAGCGATGTGGTTTCGGCTCGTAAAACCGTTAATTTAGGTTTGCTTTACCTGCTTAACAATAATGTCGATTTAAATTTTACGGGTGTTTATAATGCCCAGAAAAATAACAAGGATGTTATTTTTGGTACTGTTTTAGGTTTAAAGCCCGGCGATGAAACTAAAATGAAACTGAATTTTGGCATGTGGTTTAAATTTAACGAAGCTTCATTTTATCCTTATGTTGGCGTAGCCATGGGTAATATCAGTGCTGGTATTAATTACACGGTTTATGGAAGTAAATTAATGAGTGCTACACCGCGTACCTACGAGCTGTCTTTTATCTATAGGCATAACAACTTTAAAGGCTTTAAAGTGCCTTGTCCTAAGTTTTAATTCTGGAATGCTTTCTCGTTAACTAAAGCTTAATTTTTACCGATAGTTTGTAAATATCGTAAGCTACTTTCTGGATAAGATCAAATTGCTCCGGAACCAGGTCTTCACCTTTCTGTATGGTTAAGCCCGTATCATTTAGCCTGATTAATGGTACATTATCAATGGTACTGGTTCCCTTTTCCAGGTTATCAATAGAAGTATCCAATAAATAATTGGTGTTATTGGCAATTGGTTTTAAGGACTCGAAGCTTTCGAAGATAAATTGATGCTCTTTATTGTAGAGCGAAAGGGTTGCAACATAAGAAGACAATAAATGGCTAAGTGCTGTAAACTGATGCACTTCTTTAATAAACAATTGTTTGCTTTTTGGTTCAGAAAACATTCTTTGAAACAGTGATGCCAAATTTGCCGTACTTACATACACTTCTTTCCGGGCCAGTTTATATTCCGTTCTATTGTAGTTTTTCTCAAAATACAGTTTAATGACCTGGTCATAATAAGCCTTGTTTGCTTTTAGAATATCTACCATCGCCTCCTTGAGCTTTTCATGCTCCCAGGTCGGAAATAAGGAATAACTGGCCAATAACGCAATGCCAGAGCCTATAAAAGTATCGTAAATCCTTTCACGGGCAAGTGCTATCGATCCCATGCCCAGAAAATCGAATAGAATTAAGATATAGGGCGTCATAAATAACACACTCACGACGTAATTTTTCCTTTGAAAACTATAACAACCTATCATGCAAATCAATAGGATTATAAATAAAGTGTTCCGATCGTGGATGTAAGTAATTACGCCCATACCAATAAAGGCACCGGCAGTGGTGCCGATTAAACGTTGATAATTACGTTCTTTGGTTAAACTAAATCCTGGTTTCGAAATCACCAGAATGGTGAGCAGAATCCAGTAACTATGTGAAAAATTGAGGATTTGTGCAACTATAAAACCCAGTAACATCACCACAGTAACCCGTAACGAATGCCTGAACGTAGAAGAGGTGTAGGTTAAATTCTCCGTAAACAGTTTAAAATCGAATTTTTGCCTGGTGATAAATTTCTCTGTATCTACCTCAGCCTGCCTGATGTCTTTGCTGTTTCTGATTTTAAAATAGCTGAAAATGGTTTTAACCCTGGCCAGTATATTTTCGATATTCACTTCGATGTTTTTCAAAGCAATAATGCCCAGGGTATTGTACTCCTGATTTTGATTATTCTTTTCCAGATCGTTGATTTTGATCTTTAACCTCTCGATCTCAATCAGCAAACGTTTCGAAACAATGGGAGTTCCTCCACTTTTTAAGGCAAATGCAATATCGTCAAGGGCATAAGAAATCCGTTTAATGGCCATCTCATAATCTGATAATATCCCTGCTTTATCAAACTGATCATGCAGCTGCTGATAATTATAATAAGTAGACATGACCTGTTCGAACAGATCGACCATATCTACAAATACGAGCAAAAGGAATCTACCCTCGGGGGTAGAATCTCTCACAATTTCGCGGGTTCTAAACAATAATTCCCTTACTGCATCCTGTTTTTCGTGAACAGCAACCTGAAGCTGTAGCAGATCAGAATAGGTTTTATCATAATTGTTATTTTGATGGTAAAACTTGGCCTTTTCGCGTAGAAACTCAGCAACCTCTAAAATAGAATCGCTTAACGATTGCTGTACCAAACGGAAGGGACGTAAGCGGTACACAAAATAGCTTAAACCGGTGTACCAAAGGCTACCCGCCAGGATCAGAACAGCATGTAACAATACTTCTTGCCATGGGCGAACATCATCAATACTCAATACCATGATTAGTAAAACTGCGGTACCAACTGATGCTGCCCTGAGACCGTAGATGTAAAACATCGAAAATACAAAACTAGATACCGCCAGTAAAAAGCCAATAAAATAATGGTTCTTGTTGGTTAAACCTGTTATGATGGAAAAGGTAAAGATAAGCGCGGTGGTAATTAGCATCGCATTTCTTCGGTGTACCATAGGCCCCGGACTATCTACCACACTAACACATAAAGCACCTAAAGATAGCGTCATGCCATACTTTAACATGCCAAACTGGGCGAAAATTAAAGAGGGGAGCAGTACACCAATGGTAATGCGGAGACCGTCGGCAAAATACGTACTCAATAAAAAGTCTTGTATATTTCTAATGGGTTGCCTAATCTGCATGTTACAAAAATAACATAATAGCGAAGTTTTTTGTTGCGATTAAAATTAAGTTTTTTGCTTTTTTTTAACTTTTAAGCAGAAAACAGGTAAGCTGTTGATTAACAAAATATTATAAAATGTTTGTAAGTGCATTTTTTAAAATGTTAATAAAGCTGAAGTAAACCCGTAATGCTGTATGAAAACAATGATTTTGTGGATTTAATTTGTTGATAACCAGTGTTTTTAGGTGGATAACTTTGTTTATAAAAACGTTGATTTTTCTCTTGACAAATTGATGTTTTCGCCCTAAATTAGTTTATATCAAATACGAAGTACTTTGAATTCTGATAAAACGAGCCAAAAGAGATAAGGAACCGAAAGGGAAATTGTTTCGGAGCGTTTACAGGGAAAACGATTAATTTCTGAAAGGGTTAAACCAAGTAAGGATATATATAACCATCGAAAGATTGGACGATAAGAAAATCGCACAGGCCCAAACAGAGATTATGGAAAACTACGAAGTTTACGGACGGGCGAGTTGGAAATAAATTTTCACGAGTCGCAAAAGTTGCAAAACCTAACGATACCGGAAAAATCAAAGTAACAAGAATTAGATGCTTTAAAATACGACTACGGTTGTTTTTAGAGTTAAAACGGGGAACTGAATCGAAAGAAGAAGGACCCCGTTTTTATTTTGCCTAAAATTTAGGTTTTCGATTAAAAAAGAATAGCGAATCCTTCCGCATATTATCCCTAAAATATTAAATTTACCAAATGGCCAAAAAAGGTAAATCAATCTCCAATCCATCAAAAAAGATATTCGTTTTAGATACCTCGGTTATTTTATACGATCATGATGCGATAAATAACTTTCATGAGCATGATGTAGCGATTCCTATTCAGGTTTTAGAAGAGCTCGATAATTTTAAAAGCGGTAACGATACCCGTAATTTTGAGGCCAGAAGTTTTATCCGCCTCATTGATGAAACTTCAAAACAAAAACTGATCAGCGATTGGATTTCGCTAAAAAGTCCCGGCTCAGGAAAATTTAAGGTCGTTTTAAATGAAAAGCCTCTAACCATCAATGCGGAAGAAGTTTACGGCAAAGGTAAAACCGATCACAAAATTTTAAACGCCGCTTTAAGTTTAAAAGAAGAATATCCTGATAAGAGAGTGGTGCTGGTATCGAAGGATATCTGCCTGAGGTTAAAAGCGAAAGCCTTAGATTTAAATGCAGAAGATTACGAAACGGGCAAAATTAAAAATGTAGATGAGCTTTACGCCGGTAAAACAGAACTTATAGATTTTCCGGTTGACATTATTGAGGAAGTCAAAAAACAACCTTTTATAAATGCGAGTGAAGTAGAATTGCCACCTAAAAATGCCAATCACTTTTACATTTTAAAGAACAAGAGAAAAACTGCCAACGTATTTTATAACAATAGTTTAAAAACCATTTCTGCAGTATCTACCGATCCGATATTTAAAATCAAACCTAAAAATATCGAACAGGCATTTGCCATCCATGCGCTTTTAGATCCCGAAATTAAATTGGTAAGTATCCAAGGGAATGCCGGTACAGGAAAAACATTATTGGCTTTGGCGAGTGCTTTAGAACAACGTAAAAATTTTAGACAGATTTATGTTACCCGCCCAATCGTTTCGCTAAGCAATAAAGACATCGGTTTTTTACCAGGCGATGCAAAATCGAAAACTGATCCTTTTATGGCACCCATTTGGGATAATCTGCGTTTTATTAAAGAGCAGTTTATCGGCGACGATAAAATGTCGGAAAAAATTGATGAACTGATAGTAACCGAAAAGATAGCGATTGCACCTTTGGCTTTCATCAGAGGAAGAACCCTCACCAAGATTTTCTTTATTATTGATGAGGCACAGAATTTAACGCCGCATGAGGTGAAAACGATTATTTCGAGGGCAGGTGAGCATACGAAAATTGTTTTTACCGGCGATATTTACCAGATTGATACACCTTATCTTGATTCGGAAAGTAATGGTTTATCGTATTTGATCGAAAACGCGAAAAATCACCCGTTGTATGCGCACATAACTTTGCATAAAGGAGAAAGAAGCGAGTTGGCTAATTTAGCGAACGAGTTATTGTAAATGCTGTACGTTTCCTGCAGATTTAGCAGAAAAGGACTACAGGCCTTAGGTCATCCTGACCTGTAGCACAGCGGAAAGCTACACAGTAACCCGAGCTTTAAGCGAGCTCACCGAAGGTAATTTATTTCAGGGGCTTAAGCGTAATAGCTTAATGGTATTTCTTCAAACTCCTCAAACAGATAAACAAACCAATTAAAGTTAACACAGCACTCAATATAAACGGTGCACCTGGAAAATAAACCGGCGCTTTTCCTTCAATAAAATAGGCAAAAATATGGGTCATTACCCAGGGCGCAAATATGGCTGCTAAACTTTGTAAACCCGTTAAAACGCCTTGCATTTCGCCTTGCGCATTCGAAGGTACCTGGTTCGAAATCAAGCCCTGCATGGCCGGTCCGCATATGCCGGCTAAACCATAAGGTAGCATAAAGGCAAACATCATCCAGCCTTTGGTGGCAAAAGCGAAAGCAATAAAGCCAATGATGTATAAAATGAGACCAAAGTAAACGGCTTTCTTTTCTCCAATTTTGGGCAGGATTACCCTGATTAAACCACCTTGCACAAGGCCCACTACCAGGCCTACAAAACCTAACGAATAACCTACCCACGCCGCATCCCATTTAAATTTTTCCATGGTGTAAAATGTCCAGTTGGATTGAACAGAGTGACTGGCAAAGTATAACAAGAAAAGGGTAGCCATTAGCCCTAACAATGCAGGGTATTTTCCAATGCTGACTAACGAACCAATTGGATTTGCTCTTTTCCAGTCAAAAGCCCTGCGTTTTTCAACAGGTAAAGATTCTGGTAATATAAAATAACCATAAAGCCAGTTAATTAACGATAAACCTGCTGCAATCATAAATGGAACCCGGGTACCAAAATGGCTAAAAGCACCACCTAAAACTGGTCCTAATATAAATCCGACACCAAAGGCGGCGCCAACCAAACCAAAATTCTGTGCTCTTTTTTCCGGCGGGGAAACATCTGCAATGTAGGCTTGTGCAGTTGTAAAACTAGCACCTGTAATACCGGCAATAATCCGCCCTACAAATAACCAAACAATAGAAGGAGCGAAGGCTAAAAAGATATAATCAATACCAAGGCCAAATAAAGAGCTTAACAATACGGGTCTGCGGCCATAGCGATCACTCATTGCACCTATAATTGGCGAAAAAATAAATTGTACTGATGCATAGGCAAGTGTGAGCCAGCCACCATATTCTGCTGCTAAACCGAAGCCGCCTCCGGTAAAATCCTGTATAAGTTTAGGTAAAACCGGAATGATTAGCCCAAATCCTGTAAAATCGATCAGGAGGGTAACCATAATAAAACTCATTGCAGATTTCTTTCCGTTTGCCATTATATTTAATTTGAAACGCAAAAGTATCAGAATTACTTAATATTGTAAATTTTAGTTCTCTACAAAGCTGTCAGGCTTTAAAAAACATTCCATTACAATTGTTGGAAAGCAGTTGCTGCATTTTGTAGGTAAATGTGATCCCGCCCCCGCTTCTGCCGATAAACCACTACGAAACAGTAAAAATATGGCTTCAATCGGCATCCCGCTATGGTCGGGTTTAGGCGGCCGCCACAGTGCGACTATTTGTTTTCAATAAACCTGATATAGCGGAAAGCCCATGGCGAGGCACGAGCGAGGACTTGCAGCGGTAGCAGGACTGCAGGCCGCCACTAACACAAACCTTATATTTCTAAAAAACCTTACCAGCCCAGTTTATTTATTACACCATGAAACGCCTTAAACTGGCCTTCAGTAAATTAAAATTTCGTCAGGAATAAAAAACCTATATCCAGGGTCAAAACTTTTCCACAATGCCTTAATTCGGCTAAATTTTGTTAAATTCGCAAGGTTATAGTAATACCCTTTTTTAATATCGTTTTAAGTAGCGAGAATAATAATTTATGGCAGAAGATTTAGAAAATCAGCAGAACGACAAAATCATTCAAATTAATATAGAGGAGCAGATGAAATCGGCCTACATTGATTACTCAATGTCGGTAATCGTATCCAGGGCTTTGCCTGATGTACGTGATGGATTGAAACCGGTACACCGCCGTGTTTTATATGGTATGCTCGATCTTGGTGTAACCAGTAATAAACCACATAAAAAATCTGCCCGTATTGTAGGGGAGGTATTGGGTAAGTATCACCCACATGGTGATGCATCAGTATATTTCACCATGGTTCGTATGGCTCAGGATTGGAGCTTACGTTATCCAATGGTTGATGGACAAGGAAACTTTGGTCACATTGATGGTGACTCGCCGGCTGCAATGCGTTATACGGAGGCACGTTTTTCGAAAATTGCTGAAGAAATGCTTGCCGATATCAATAAAGACACGGTAGATTTCCAGTTAAACTTTGATGATACCTTACAGGAACCAACGGTTTTACCTGCAAAAATCCCTAACTTATTGGTTAACGGATCTTCTGGTATTGCAGTAGGTATGGCCACCAACATGGCACCTCATAATTTAACCGAGGTAATTGATGGTGTGGTAAACTATATCGACAACAGAGATATTACCATTGAGGAATTGATGAAGTTTGTAAAAGCGCCCGATTTTCCTACCGGTGGTATTATTTATGGTTATACAGGTGTAAAAGAAGCTTTCGAAACCGGTCGTGGACGTATTGTAATGCGTGCAAAAGCCGAAATTGAGAGCATTAAAGACCGTGAGGTAATCATTGTAACCGAAATTCCTTACCAGGTGAACAAAGCACAAATGATTGAGCGTACTGCTGAATTGGTTGGCGAGAAAAAACTGGAAGGTATTTCAAACATCAAAGACGAATCGAACAAAGATGGTATCCGTATCGTTTACGAAATTAAACGTGATGCAAATGCCTCTATCGTTTTAAACAACCTATATAAGTATACCGCTTTACAAACTTCTTTCAGTGTAAATAACATTGCATTGGTAAAAGGCCGTCCACAAATGCTAAATCTTAAAGATTTAATTGTGCATTTTGTAGATCACCGCCATGATGTAATTGTTCGCCGTACCCGCTACGAGCTGGCAGAAGCCGAAAAACGCGCACACATTTTAGAAGGTTATTTAATTGCTTTAGATCATTTAGATGAAGTAATTAAATTAATCCGTGCGTCAGAAACCCCTGAAGATGCCCGTTTAGGCTTGATGGAAAAATTCGGACTGAGCGATATTCAGGCACGTGCGATTTTGGATATGACGCTTCGTCGTTTAACAGGACTAGAGCGTGATAAGATTAAAGAAGAGTATGCAGAGTTGATGAAAACCATCGAACATTTAAAATCTATCCTGGAAGATGAAGGTTTGCGTATGCAGATCATTAAAGATGAGTTAGCAGAAATCCGTCAGAAATTTGGTGATGAGCGCAGAACAACCATTGTTCACTCAGCCGAAGATATGAGCATGGAAGATTTCATCGACGATGAAGAAGTGGTGATCACCATCTCGCATGAAGGTTATGTAAAACGTACGCCGGCAACCGAATTTAAGGCACAGGGTAGAGGTGGTAAAGGTTCAAAAGGCAGTACCTCAAGAAATGAAGATTTTATTGAGCATATGCTGGTTGCTACTGCTCACAACTATATGTTGTTCTTTACCGAAGCCGGAAGGTGTTTCTGGCTGAGGGTTTACGAAATTCCTGAAGGTTCGCGAACCAGTAAAGGAAGAGCGATCCAAAACATTATCAATATTCCGAAAGAAGAAAAAATCAAGGCCTATATTAAGGTTAAAAACCTGAAGGATCAGGAATATTTAGAGAACAATTTCATTATCATGTGTACTAAAAAAGGTACCATTAAGAAAACTTCTCTTGAAGCGTATTCACGTCCGCGTGTAAATGGTATCAATGCCATCAATATTAATGATGGTGATGTATTATTGGAAGCTTGTTTAACCAATGGTGAAAGCGAAATTGTGATGGCATTGCGTTCTGGTAGAGCTATTCGCTTCAACGAAAGCACGGTTCGTCCGATGGGCAGAACAGCTACTGGTGTACGCGGTGTTAGGCTTGCACACGATCAGGATGAAGTTGTTGGCATGATTGCTGTAAACAATCCTGAAGTTACCGTGTTAGTAGTATCAGAAAAAGGTTATGGAAAACGTACCGATATTGAAGATTACCGTGTAACTAACCGTGGCGGTAAAGGGGTAAAAACAATTAATGTTACTGAAAAAACCGGACAATTAGTTTCGATTAAAGACGTTACAGATAGCGAAGATCTGATGATCATTAACCGTTCGGGTATTGTAATCAGAATTCCGGTATCAGCATTGAGGGTAATGGGCCGTGCTACGCAAGGGG
Source organism: Pedobacter folensis (assembly GCF_056490665.1). Classification (NCBI taxonomy): domain Bacteria; kingdom Pseudomonadati; phylum Bacteroidota; class Sphingobacteriia; order Sphingobacteriales; family Sphingobacteriaceae; genus Pedobacter; species Pedobacter folensis. The sequence continues at coordinate 937,612 of NZ_JBWJIF010000001.1, read as the reverse complement.
TTCGCTTGATCTCATTAAAAGGTGATGACGAGATTGCATCGGTAACTAAAATTGATCACGAAGAGGATGAAGAAGAAACAGTAGATTTAACAGATGTTGTAGTTACAGACGGCGAAGAAGTAGAAGCAGATACTACTCCGGAAGCTGATGATACTGAAGAAGAGGCTGATTCAGATAACGAAACGGAAGAAGAAAATTAACTAAAAATAAGATTAGAATAAAAATTATGAAAAGAGTATTTCTAAGTATAGTTCTAGCAGGTGCGGTAAGCTCTGCATTTGCTCAGAAAAGTGAAGTTAACGCCGCAAAAAATGATTGGGGTTTATTCCAGTTAACTTCTTCAAGTGCATCAACTCCATTAGCGAAGAAGCTAGAATCTTTAGCGAAAGGATTGGCTCATACAGATAAAGCTATTGCAGATGAAAAATCTAAAGTGATGCCTGAAGCATGGTCTTATCGTGCTTTATTTGCTTCTTCTGCGGCTATTTTGGATTCAGTAAGCACAGCAAATGCAGATGCAAATTTGAAAATTGCTCAGGATGCAATTGTTGAAGCTAAAAAGTTAGATACAAAAGGAAGTGAAAAAGATAATATCAGTTTAGCTGAAACCAATATCAGTAACGCCGTTAGAAATGGTGGTGTAATTGCTTACAATAAGAAAGATTACAAAACAGCTTACGCAAAATTTGTAGCCGCTACAGTAATCAATCCAAACGATACCGCCATGTATCTAAATGCAGGTATTGCGGCCAGAAATGTGGAAGATTATCCAGGTATGATTACCCAATTCAAAAAGGCAATCGCTTTGAATTCTCCTCAGTCTAAAGATTTATATAACGAGATTCTTACGACTATTTTAAGCAAACAAAAAGATACAACAGCGGCTTTAGCGACTATCAAAGAAGCGTCTGCTAAATTCCCTGATAATACAGAATGGATCAAAACAGAAACGCAAATCTATATTGATAGGGGTGATGCCGCAAAATCTGAGCAGATGCTTATCGCATTAGCTACAAAAGAGCCTAACAATGCAAACTATCAGGTGTTATTGGGAAATATTTATTTCACACAAGCTTTAAAATTACAGGCCGACAGAAATAAAATCGATCCTAAAAAAGTGAAAGAATTTAACGAAGTAACAGGCAAGATGAATGCTTTGTTGGATAAATCTCTTCCTTTTTACAAAAAAGCACTAGAAGTAGATGATAAAAATGCAGGAGCATTAGAGACCTTGAAAACGATCTATGCTTTTAGAAATGACACTAAAAATTACGACGAGATCAAAAAACGTTTAGACGCATTGCCTAAACAATAATTCTGATAACGATTTAAAAAAAGAGCGCTGAAATTTCGGGGCTCTTTTTTTTATGTTTATTTTTATGGTTTATTACGATTTTACCACATTATTTATCTTATGCAGAACTGCTTTAAAATATCATTAATCGCTTTAATTTTCGTCTCTTTTAATGCTGTGGCACAAAAAACTCAAATCCTTATTGCCAGAAATGCGGTGGGTAAACTGCAGGCATCTATCGCCAATAAAGAAGATGAGAAAAAGCAGCTTGCTATTATAAATGAAGGTTTAAAGTCAATTGAATCAGCAGAAAAAGATAATAAAACAAAAAACTGGGCCGAAACCTGGTCAATAAAATCTTACCTGACTTCATTTGCTGCATTAATCGATACCGATCCTAACAATGCCAACAAATTTTATGATAATGCCATTGAGGCTGTTGCCAAAGCAAAATCACTTGATCGGTATGATGACAATTCAGGTTTAATTAAAGCTTCCAACCACAATATCCTGATCAAAAAACAAGAAAAAGGCAACGAAGCTTTTTTTAATAATGATTTCAAGGAAGCATTTGCTGATTTGAAAGAAGTGGGTGACAATTTTCCTGCAGATACCACATTAGCTTTAAATACAGCTATTTGCGCCTTAAATATCCAGGCTTATGATGAGTCTTTGACTTATTTTAAACGCGCAAAAGAAAATGGAATTAAAAATCCTTCTGTTTTCCAGAAAATGGCGCAAATGTATGTGGTTAAATCAGAAAATGAAACCGCCATTAAAACCTTAGAAGACGGACTTGTGCTTAATCCGTTTAACCGTTTTCTAACAAACGATTATATCAATCTTTTACTCGATACCGAGAATTACAGCAAAGCGCAGGGATTAATCGAAAATAACTTAAAAGTAGAAAAGGGAAGTAAATTACTTTATTTTCTTTATGGTTATCTGCAGCAAGTTGGTGGAAATAATGCTACAGCCATACTTGCTTATGATAAAGCTTTATCAACAGATCAGAATTATTTTGACGCCTTGTATCAATTGAGTTTAGCTTATATCAATACGGCCAACGAAACGTTGCGTAAAAGCGATGCAGACAAAACAGAAAAATATAAGGGATTAATTAACCGTGCACAATTCGCTTTACAACGTGCTAACGAAATTAATCCAAACGACAAAAAAACTGTGCAGCTGCTGATTGATATCTATACCAAAAAGGGCGCAACCAATAAAGTACAGGAACTTAACCGTAAACTTCAGGAATTGTAAATTATTTGGCCATTTGAGTCGATAGGTAGGTGTTAGAAAATACAACTTAACATAATATTAATTATAAGACATATAAATAACAAGGTTTAAATTAGATTTTCAGAATATTAGAGCAAAATCAATAACTTGGTCTTGATATTTTTTCAGAATTTCAATAGAAAAGAATATCATATTTGCCTTCGAAGGCTTAAAGGTTTGATGAATATGAATATCAGAATTTGCTCTGTTAGCCTTGTGCGATTGAACCTTAACATTCATAAATTTAATTTAACACTGGTTATATATAGCTATTTACACCATTTAAAAATGCTGACTTTAGGAAATTCATATCTCCTAATCTATTACGATCCAACGCTTCTATGTATTCATCGTGAGTCTTTCCAAAATTCAAATCTGCCACATACTGTTCCTCATAATACATATACATTTCTTCTGAGCAACATTCTGCAAGATAATTTTCTTTTATTCCAAAAAGTCTGTTCCAAGTCTCCACGCGTTCTTCATAGCCTGCACTTACCAAATCAACGTTCATATCATTAGGTTCCATATCATCAGAAAGAGCTTTATTAAGTGTAATTTCTACATCAATTCTTGGATATGGGGTAATTTTACTAAATGGGAAAAAAGCTTGTTTTCTAGTCTTAGAAACAATTCTGTTATTCCGCCTTATAATTTCAAAAATGGTGTTCTCTGCTAATTTGTATTTACTATTACAGGTATCACAAATCGGTAATAGGTTGTTTGTATTTATAGATGTAAATGGGAAATGATTTCTCGGTAAATAATGATCTAGTGCACTTCTTTTAGAGTGGAACTTAATTAAAACTTTATTTATTCCACAGCATCTGCAAGTCCTTGATTTACCAACAAGACTTTTATAATAGTCTTCAATCTTTCCGTATCTATGATAGAATACTGCTTTATTCACAGATTCATCATATAATTTGTCAAAAAATATTTTAATTTGTTTACTTATATCCACACTTATTAAGTCAATATCAGCATATTCTAACGGAGTGAAATCACCATTGCATAATAGTCTGATTTCATTATTATGATGTACTCCTCGTTTTAATGTCTTTAAATGACTCTTAGAAAGTGTTTTGCAAATTGCGAAACACTCAGTAATAGGATTTAATAAATATTCGTCATTTACTCCTGCTATTAATGGTTGGTATTTTGGAAGAACTAATGATGTATCAAATACGGCTTGGGGAATGTAAGGAGCACGAAATACAACATCTAAAAATAAGTGGTTCACAAAAGATTGAATTTTGTGAAACTTAGAATTGACATGTTTATATGGTCTTATCATCTTTTCTTAATTATATCCGTCATTTCCTTTATTAATAGAACTTTCTCTATTGAATCTCCCAACTCAGAATTTAACTCTTCAATTAATCCTTCTACATTATCAGTCTGTAAAAACCTTTCTCTATATGCATTCAATTTTTTAAGTGAATATTCTCCTATCGTATTCTTTCGCTTAAATATTTTATTCGTCAAGATATTAACTGATGTTCCGAAAGTGTCTATATCCAAATCTTGAGCGTTTTGAGGTTGATTTCCTTTATCAAATACAATCACCTTGTCGGGAAAACAATCCGAAATAATAAACGGTGAGTGCGAAGTGATGAGGATATCACGCATTAAATGATTTGTACCACCTTTGTTTAAGCAATCCTTCAATAGACTTATAAATTCTGAACGCCACTCAGGATTAAAATGTGTTTCAGGCTCATCTAATAACATCAACGTACTTTTGTCTCCCAATAACAAACATATCCCCATAGTATGTAAAAATTGATGTTCACCATCAGAAAATGCTTTTAAAAGCATTTTATCATCCGAATTTTTCTTTTTTAACCGGAATAAATTGAAATGAAAAATATGTTCCTTTTCTTTAAAAGCAGGTATTTTATACATTGCATACAAGCTATCAGAATTGTATACTTCTTTTTTAAGCTCTTTATCAACCACTCTCAAATTGAGTAAAGTAAGAACCTGAAAAGCTTTGAACAGCTGTAATGGTGATTCAAAATGTTTCTTGAATGCATATTTTAAAGCACTTTCTTTCGTTTGCTTGTTTTCATCAAAGTAAAAATCCAGTACTTCGTGTTCATATCCTCTTTCCCCATCAGCAGGTTGAGTGAATTTTACAGTAGCACATTTACGCAACTTATCTAGCGTTTCTTCAACCAATGGCAATAAATATCCCAATTCTGGATCTTCTCTATCATAGTATAATTTATGGTTGTTTATCACCAATCGGAAACTGTCAAGTTTGTCAATGCTCAACTGCTCCTTAATTGGTTCAATTGTATCATTATTTTGTAGAAGAAAATTAGCCAAAAGAATCGCTTGGCTCATATGATAATCCATATAAACTAAACTACTCTCGGGCTTTTCTTCAATTTTATAATCCAAGACAAGCTTTGTTCTATTACGTAAGTGATAAATATATTCATCCAATTGTAATAGCCTTGATTTTATAAATGGTAGGCTTAATATTTCATTTTCCCCAGAGGAATACCCGATAACTAATTCTGGTAAATAACTTCGGATAGAACCTGAAATATCTATAAATTCAGGCTCGTAAGATTGATCTAAAGCTTTTATCTTTATTTGGGGAATTTTACCTTTCTCTTTCCTGATAATTATATTATGATAATTTTCTACTTCTTTCTCTGCTTCACGAGGAATAATGAAGTACTCTAATTCATAAGCAACAGGAGCGGATACTTCCTTTTTAAAATCATTTTTCAGAAATTCCGATGTTTCAGGATCAAGTGTACAACATTCCAAATGATAAAAGATATTAGACAATGCTTCTAACACGTTAGATTTTCCACTTCCGTTTAACCCTGCAAAACAATAAGGATGAAAGTTTACCCATTCTTCATTGGGCTCATCATCTCTAAAAATAACGGTAAAATTCTCCTTACCTTGATCTGTTTTTATTTCATCAAGGCTTCGGAATTTTTCTAATATGGTTAATCGAACTAATTTCATTTTACCTGTAATTTTACCTTATTATCAGTTCCAAAAGTTTGAATAATTTCTTCCTCTTCCATTAGTTCGAATAAAATTTTTCTTGTTTCCGTAAAGTCTTTAAATTCATCAAAATTTTGTTGTTCAAAGAGATTTATCAAGTACTGTAATCTTTGTTTGTTGCCTCTCAAATCCTGAACAGCAAACTTTTTTATCAAATCCCTAAAAATAGGTTCTTCATCTATCTCAACATCAAGTTTAAAAGCATTTTGAAGAATTACCTGAAACAATTGCTGTAATATTTCTAATGATTGCTCTACTTTACCCTTTACATCTTGAATAGATTCATAGATTTGGCTAAACCGATTTTGTAAATTAAGATCTTTAGGAACAGGAACTTCTATATTCCTCAATTTTTCCAATGTAATTTCTTTGAAAGTTGAGCCTTTTACATATTTATTGATAAGAAATTGAAATCCTTCGCTTTGTAAAGTAGCAAATAGATAATTAGGATTGATAATAATTGCGTTAGGACTAATTCTTGCTGTTCCCTGGGTTAAATTTGCACCATCTAGCTCTTTAGGTATAATTGCACATTGCCCAACAGTTGCTCTTATACTGACAATTATATCTCCCTCAATACACTTAGACCTATCGTGTTTTTTTGCAATTTCAGGTGTTGTACGTAATAAGTTTTTGCTTACAATTTTTCCGTTTTTAATATCTCCTGTTCTGATATACGGTACACCCCCATCAACGTGAGGTCCTGCTTGAACAATTCCATATGTAATTATTTTTTCTTTCGGAGTAACTTGGGATAATTTTTTTCGAGGAAACCCTTTCTGATTATTTACAGGATCTCCAAACATTTTGAAATATATAGATTGGATTAAATTTTCCAATATATTAATTGTTTTTACCTTATCATTAATATATGTCTGAACACTATCTAATTGAGAAACTACTTTCCCTTGGAACTCTAAATCATTTGGAAAACTTATATTTAGTTTCCTTAGATTAGTATTGTTTAAAATAGGAATGGTTACCCTATTAGCCTTAAAACTTAAATATTCTTTATTTCTAATAATCCAATAGTAGAAAAACTTAGGGAGAATAAGATTTTCTTTTACTCGAACACCTGTTATTTGTTGATTGCTGGATGCCGACTTTTTAACTATTGCAGTTTTACCTATGTCTCCAATACAGCTTATCAATACGGTATCCTGCTTGTACAAAAAAGCTTGATTATCTAAAAGAGCTAACTCTGATATTTTGGTGTTAGTATCTGAAATATATTGTTGTCCCTGCAAATCTGTAGGTGTAACCCACATCACATCACCCTCATAATATAGAGGTTCTTTAGTACTGGGAGTTTTTCCTGTTTGGGCAACTTCTATGATTTCGCTTATTGTTGTATTTACATATTCCATTACAACTCCTTTTCTAATTGTTTTAAAGAATTAAACAATTCTTCCTCAATCTTTAAAACTTGTTTCAGCAGTTCAGCAGGTTCTTCATATTTATTCTCCTCAAAAACAAACTCTTTGTACAAATTGTAATTTAATTCAAATCCATTATCTTCAATTTCACTGATAGGAACATAAAAATGTTTCTGTTTTCGATCTTTCTGTGGAGTACTTTTTTCGTCTTTGGTTTTGTATTGTTTAACTGTTTCCGGTAGCGGAAAATCATTCTTTATTTTTCTTCGACTATTGTCTAAGGTATAACCATCTGAATCCATTCCATAAAACCATACTTTTTTAGTATGATAGCCGTTGGAGCCAAATTGTTTTTTTGTAAACAATAAGATAGAGGTTTTAACTCCTGTATAAGGGTTGAAAACGCCACTAGGTAATGACAATACAGCTTCTAAATCGCAATCTTTTAATAGTATTTCCCGAGCAGCTTTGTAAGCTTTTCCTGAATTGAACAGAACTCCTTCAGGAATAATTACAGCAGCTCTTCCATTTTTCTTAAGCATATATACAATGCGTTCCAAGAATAAAAGCTCCGTTTGTAACGATTGTGTTTTTCCATCTTTTATGTCATAAATACGATTCAGGTTTTTACTGATCGATTTACTGTTGACTTTAGCTGCAAATGGCGGATTGGCAAGTATATATGAAAATTCTTCTTTCCCTAATGTCGGAAATAGTTTTTCATGAAATTTTGTTTCTTCTCCTCTTAAAATCTGTTCAGGTGTAAAATGTTTTTTGTTGAACTTGTAATAGTTCTCTTCGTATTCATCAGAGATGGTATTCAAGTTAATGATGTGAGGCTTTTCGATACCATGCATCATCATATTCATCATACCAATCCGAACCATTGTAGCATCTATATCAAAGCCATAGAATGTATTCTCTTTTAATTGCTTTTTCTTTTTTGCTGTCAGTTTTTTACCATCGATTCCTTTCTCCAACTGGTTTTCTTCATCAAGAGTAATCTCTTTACTGTTTTCCTTTAAAAGGTATTGATATGAACCAACAAGAAAGCCTGAACTGCCGCTAGTTACATCACAGATTTTGGTGTCTTCAATATCAATATTTGGAGCGACCAATTCACTCATCATTTGAATTATGTGTCTGGGCGTTCTGAACTGCCCATTCTTACCAGCTTCATTTGTTGCCCGTAAGAGATATTCATATACATCTCCTAATAAATCTTGGAAATGCTGGTGCTGTTTTTCTTCTTTTTCAACTAAAGAAAAAATGTTGTCAATTATTCTTACCACTTCTTCTAATAGAGAAGGAGTATTTATAGCAAATCGGGCATTTTTCATTTCGATCGCGAAAGGTTCATCCTCTTTTGATAAATCGTTTTGAATAAATCTGAATACATCATCTACTTTAGATTTTAGTTCAGATCCTTCTAAATTGTTATAGCTACTCCATTTATACTCATCTTCTACTTTGGGATGAAACTTCTCTAATCGCTTCATAAATATCAAATATGATATATTATCAATCGCTGTTATAGGGTTAGATAATCCACCTGCCCAGAGTCTGTCCCAAAGTAATTGAACCTTATTTTTTATTTCTTGTGATAACATAATTTATTATATCGTTCTATTGTATTATTTAGTTGAATTTAATAGGTCTTAAATATCGACTTTCAAGAGTTGAGCAATTTTGGCTAAAAGTCTCGACGGATGGCTGTATTTCATTGGTACACCATCTAGACACTGTACTTTGACTTTTGCACAATTCCTTAGCTAACCATTTACTAGTTTTTGATTGCTCAACTAACAATATTTTTAATCGATTGATTTTCATTCAAGGCTATTTAATACGCATTTTATGCGAATTTACACTATAAGGAACATAAACAAAGTGTTTATTTAAATTTATTAAAATTCCAAAATTCAACTGTTATAGCGCATCATGAATCGTTTTGGAAAGATTCTTAAAAGACTTTATTATTATATCTCTCGCGAAAAAATGTTTTACAAAATAATGAAAGACCATTCGCAAAGTTAAAGTTGCGATCTTCGGCGGATCTAACAATACTATACTAAAGCGGGTTTACAATTCTGGTGGCTAAGACAGTTATAAAAATGTGGAATCGAGATTACTTAGCGATTATCAAAATTTTCAGAGCTTAGGACTTTTAACTTACTTCGTAAATCAATTAGGGAATAATACAATCTTATGCAATATCTTTGTTCAATAAGAAACAGATACAAATAGCCAGCCTCAAACTGGCTTTTTTTATTACTAAAATTACCATTTTTTTAAAAAATCCTTTAATCAATTGTTTTATCAATATTTCAGATTATAAGATCTTCACATTTTGTTTTAAACAATATTTATATAAAATAATAATTAGAATAGCCTTAAATACCCTGTATATTGAGAAAAACATATTTAAACCTATCACTTTCCGTTTTAGCTGGTTGTCACAATTTGTTTCGCACACTACATAAATGATTTATAACAGTGAAGAAAGAATTGGAGTTTACTCCGTTGCCAAGATTTTTAGCGAAAATTTGGGCTGGATTTTTAGAGAACAACCAATAAGCGATTTTGGTATAGATGGCTTTATAGAAATAACTACTATGGATCCCGAGTTAAGGCGCACCATTCCTATCGGAAGGCTTATTGGTCTGCAGATAAAATCTGGCAAAAGCTCTTTCAAAGAATGTGCAGGCGATCATTTTGTATTCAGAGGCACCAAAAAACATTTGGAGTACTGGCTCAACTATTCGGTACCTGTTATTATAGTGCTTTACAATAAAGAGACCAATTCTGCATATTGGGAAGAGGTCAACCAGTCGACAGTTCTTTTGACCAATAAATCTTTCAAGATCAATATTCCTAAAAAGAACTTGATTGAACGCGATAGCAAGCAACTTTTAACAAGTATCGGCATTTTTAAAGATAGGTATGAATATAAACTGTGGCAACTAAGGGCATCGATAGATGCCATAAAATCGCTAATAAGTACAAAGCTATTCCTCTATGTAGAAATTGACAGCATACCGAATTGCAACGATTATCACATTTCCATGACGATTACGGATGAGCAAAGCGATAATGGTGCAGAAATAATACATGGTTTTTGTCCGGGCTTCCATCGCTACGATTATTATTTTCGTATTTCCGAGGGACAAAGCCTTAAATCGGCAATAAACGATGTACTGCCTTGGGTAGATCTGTTTGTTGGCGAAGCCGAGTTTGCTGATGAAAAACTAACCGAACAAATAGCAGAAGAGATTTTAAGCTATGATCAAGAAGACTTTGTTGAGGATGTTTTAGAACTGAAAAGGAAGAACTTATTTCTGGATTTGGCTTGCTACCTAGCAGGCAACTATTGCTTTAGGCTGGAACTAAAGGCGAATGAGCTTGCCTATAATTTTCTGACTGTAAACGAATTTTTAAGCAAAGAACCTGGTGTTAAGCAAACTATATTTCTATAATTAAAGCTCTATTGATAGACGAGTTAATGCAAGCACATTGTTTATCATTTGGGCGTGCCTCCTGCCCTGCTTTTTGTTGCTAAGATGAATGTTGGTGCAGGGCAGTGGTCGGGCTATCCATTTGTAGTCCTCGCCATTTCGTGCCTCATGGCTGTGGGCTACCCACTGCTATCCCTCACACATTGGCCCGAGCACCCGGAGCAAACAAAAAACTTTAAGGAAGCTGCTACTTAACACAATGCAATCGAATTAACATTTTCCTTTGTTTATAGGGTTATTTGTATATTTAATTGTCGTTTATTCTAAAATAATGCTTTCTACTATGAAAAACTTCATGCTAAAGGAGAACTCCTTAAGAAATTGGAATAATTTTAAATTCGTGTGTGTTTTTATAATTTCACTTTTTTCCGTTGAAACAAAAGCTCAAAAATCAGAACCAATTAAATCTTACCAGGGTGAAATGGTTACGATGCATTCTGACGTTTTAAATGAAGACCGGAAGATATTAATATACACACCGAATGATCCTGAATATCCGGAGAAAAGATATCCGGTAATTTACGTTTTGGATGCTGATAATCATTTCAGTCAAGTGGTAGAATATTCAAAATATCTTAGCCGGCAAGATGTGAATGTTATTCCGCCATTAATTGTTGTGGGGATCACAAATGCAGACCGCAACCGCGATCTCACGCCATCTAACAGCACTTTGGATTATTTTGGAAAGTCAGATACCAGCGCCAAATCTCCATACAAAAATAGCGGAGGAAACGAACGTTTTTTTCAGTTCATTCAACAGGAGCTCCTGCCCTTTGTTAATTCCAATTATAAAACCCAACCTTATCGCATTCTAGCAGGACACTCGTTTGGAGCGCTTACAACCACTAATTGTCTGATTAATCATCCGGATATGTTTAATGCCTATATTGCAGCAAGTCCATCTTTTTGGTGGGATCAGAAATTTCTATTGAAACTCGCCGATAAAAAGCTAAAAACAGGCTCAACTTTATCGAAAACACTCTTTTTTAGTGATGGAAATGAAGGGCCTCAACCTAAATCCCCTTTTCATGCCGATGTTTTAAAGTTTGATTCGCTGCTTAAAAAGCGCAATATGAAAGGTTTAGATTTTGAATACAGAAGCTATCCGCTAGAGAGCCACATGACAGTTACCGTTAAATCGTATTATGATGGACTTAGGTTTATTTATCGCCAATGGGTACTTCCGCCAGTAAGCGACGAAAAGATGAATTCAGAGGTTATCATGAACCACTATAAAAAATTATCGCAAAGCTTTGGCTATCCGATCTTGCCCGACGAATCATTTTTCAACGGATGGGCGCAGTGGCTGATCAAGAATCCGGAAACCTTAAACAATGCTATTAAGATACTGGAAATGAATACAGTTAATTATCCATCTTCTTCAAAAGCATTCATGGCACTAGGTGCAGGATACTTGATGAAGGGAGAAAAACAAAATGCCATTGCTGCGTACAAAAAGGCCAGTGAATTGAATCCCAATTCAAGTGAAATTAAATTACGCTTGAACGAATTACAGAAATAAGATATCCCATGTACGACCATTATAGCTTTGAAGATGCAGCGGCTTATCAAATTGAGCTTGCCAAGCAATTGAGATTTAAGCCAATTACTAAAATTGAAACAATTGCCGGTGCAGATATTTCTTTTAATAAAAACAGCACAAACATGTACGCTGGAATTGTAATCTTAACTTATCCAGAGATGGTTTTAAAATCATTCGCCTTAGGAACTTACGAAACGAATTTTCCATATAAAGCCGGATTTTTGGGCTTTAAAGAAGTTCCGGCATTATTAAAAGTTTGGGATTTGATTGCCGACAAACCCGATGTTGTGGTCCTTGATGGCAATGGAATTTTACATCCACGCCGCATGGGTGTGGCTTCACATTTTGGAATATTAGCCAATCAAAGCACAATTGGCTGTGCTAAAAGTCTTTTGCATGGAAAAAATCATCAGCCAGAAAATACCAGATATAGCACCGCAGAAATTAAAAATAACTCGGGTGAAATGCTTGGCTTTGCGCTGAAAACAAAAATCAACTGCGAATCTGTTTACGTTTCGGCCGGGCATTTAATTACGCAAGACCAAAGTCTGGAGATAATTAAAAAATCTATTGGAAATTACCGTATTCCTGAGCCTACACGCATAGCCCACAATATTGTAAACGATTTCAGGTTGGGCAAACTAAAAGCTGGCTTTCACAAAGTATCGGCGCCGTTAACTTTGTTTTAACTCCTCAAAAATTACCCATTGCACTGCTTTCCAGTCGAGATGACGAAAATTACTAAACCCAGTTAATTCCTTTTTTTAGCAGCTGTACGGTTTTATACTCGTCAGAATCAATTTCTGGCTGTACATTATAACCCCAGTTTGCCTGTGGCGGTAAACTCATTAAAATAGATTCGATACGGCCATTGGTTTCCAGGCCAAATTTTGTTCCAGAATCGTAAACTAAATTAAACTCTACATAACGGCTACGGCGCTGGTATTGCCATTGTTTGTGCGCTTCGGTAAAGGCTTTATCGCGGTTACGGTCGATCAATTCAGTATAAATTGGCAAAAATGTTTCGCCAATATTAATGGAGAAATCTAAAATTTGTTCCCATGATAAATTGGTGTTTTCAGGCTTTAACCGATCGTAAAAAATACCGCCAATACCACGGGTTTCTTCACGGTGTTTAATAAAGAAATAATCATCGGCATGTGTTTTGAATTTTGGATAAAATTCAGCGCTGAAATCATCGCAAGCCTGTTTTAGCTTATGGTGAAAAAAACGGGCATCGTTTTCGAATACATAATGCGGCGTTAAATCAATACCACCACCAAACCAACGTGTTTCTTCATTTAGTTCAAAGTAGCGTATATTCATATGGATAATCGGAACCAGGGGATGATTTGGGTGAATCACAATTGAAACGCCGGTGGCAAAAAAATCATCTTCACTTACATTAAAGGCTTTTTTTACCGCTTCTGGCAATTTACCGTGCACCGCAGAGAAATTTACACCACCTTTTTCGATAATTGCACCATTTTGCATAATCCGGGTACGTCCGCCTCCCCCACCGTTTCGCTCCCAAAGTTCCTCTTCAAATTTTCCTTGGCCATCGGCAATTTCCAATCCCCTGCAAATTTCATCCTGTATTTGCTTATACCGTGCTGCTACTTCTTCTTTAAACATGATGACATTTTCTATTTCCATACAAATTTAAAGCTATTCAGGCAGCTATATTGATTTATGTTTAGATAGTACATTTTATTGACATTGGTTTTAGTCCTAAGTCTGAATTAAGAGCCCTGTTAATCTTCCAGATAATCCAAATCTTTGTTAAAACTTTCTTTTAACTGGCTCAAACCAAACATGGCAATCAGGGTTAAGATTCCCATTACTAAATAACCGGCTGTAATTAATCCGTATTTATGGGTTAAAAATTCGAATAAGAATGTAATCGGGATTAATGCGCCTCGAACAAAATTAGGAGCGGTTGTCGTTACGGTAGCCCTGATGTTGGTGCCGAATTGTTCTGAAGCTATGGTAACAAAGGTAGCCCAGTAACCCACAGAGAAGCCCATAAACAAACAGATCCAAATAAAATTGCTACTGGTTAAGCCGAAACTGGTTAAATAAACCACCACACTCGCTACAGAAAGCAAGTGAAAAATAAAGACTGTTTTTTTTCTCGATTTTAATACCTGAGAGAGTAAACCGGTAACCACATCGCCTATGGCAATTCCAAAATAAGTAAACATAATTCCGGTACCTGCTTTTAGGGGTTCGGTTGCGCCCAAAGCCTTCCCAAATTCGGGTGCTAAGGTAACCAGGATACCCACCACAAACCACAATGGAATACCGATTAAAATGCAATAGAGGTATTTAGAAAACCGTTTCCAGTTGTTAAACAGCATAAAAATATTTCCTTTTGATACTTCGGTTTGGTTAGCCGCATGTTTGAACATGCCCGATTCGAATGTGCCTACACGCAATAAAAGCAGAACCAAGCCCATACCACCACCAACAAAGTAAGAGGTTTGCCAGGTAAATTCGGCTGCAACCGTTGCGGCAACCGCTGCACCCAATAAGCCTACCGCACCAACAATCATGGTTCCATAACCTCGCTTTTCTTTATCCATGGTTTCTGCAACCAAAGTAATCCCTGCACCAAGCTCTCCCGCTAAACCTATACCGGCAATAAACCTGATGATGGCATAACTGTTAACCGAGGTAACAAAACCATTGGCAATATTAGCCAGTGAATATAAAAGGATCGAACCAAAAAGAACTTTTATCCTTCCAAGTTTATCGCCGAGTACGCCCCATAAAATTCCACCTAAAAGTAAACCGAACATTTGAGAATTGATGATCAGGAAACCATCAGATTGCATGTCGGCCTGCGAAACACCAATTTCAGTTAAACTTTGAACACGAACGACAGAGAATAGAACAAGATCGTAAATGTCGACGAAATAGCCCAGGGCAGCTACAATGACTAAGAAAATTACATTACGGTTATTTGCTTTTGCTTGAAGATCCATTTAATTATTTGGTTTAAACGCTGAAAGTACGCAATAACACAAAATATTTAAAATAGATTTTAAAATAAAAGCCACTCTTGATTTAGAGTGGCTTTTACTTTCCTACATTGGAGGATTTTTTTTCGTCGTATCAGGTGGCATTTTAGTAGTGTCAGGCACTTTTTTCGATGTCGTATCTGGTGTCGTTTTAGTCGTATCCAGTACTTTTGTAGAATCCGTCGCAGTACTGTCTGAAGAACCAGCCATATTTTTGGACGAATTGCATGCTGAAGTGGCTATCATAAGAGAACCCGCAAAAGCAAGACTTAAGATTATTTTTTTCATAGTTATTATTGTTATCTATCAACCTAACAACCTAATAATCATTTGGTTTTATTTTTTTTTACATTATAGTTGTTGTTTTGTGTGTATGGTGCTGATTATTAACTGGTTGTAAATGAGAAATAAAACGCTTATGCGTGGTGAATTTTTAATTTATTGAGTAAATCCGGCGATACATTTTCGGCATATACGCCATAACCATCTACCAATACACCTTTTAAATTTCCAATATTTGATGAAATGGCGTAAACAACCGAGCTATCGGCCGGATCGGTCATGCCTTCAAAACGGTATACTTCTTCAATTTCAAATTCTTCAGGCATTAGAAACAGATCGGCTGATTTACAAGCTAAACCATCGGCAGTTAAATTGAAATCTAAATGATAGCCCCGGCTATCTAAATCGGTTAAAGCGGCGGTAATGGTATCATAAACATGCATAGTTCTAAATTACGGAAATATTACTAAAACAAGCGCTGCAAAACTTTAAAAGGTGATAAAACTTTCTGATATTAGTGAGTATGATTATTTCTCAAAATACCCTTAAATGGGTGATGCGTTTTTACCCACCCCTGTTTTTTCAACGCATTTGGGTTCAGAGATTTGAAAATGAATTTAGAAGCTGTACGGTTAAGCTGAGCAAGAGTTTTCTGAATAAAAATTATAACGGCTCTATTTTTGGTGGTACTATTTATGCAGCTACTGATCCATTTTATGCCTTGTTGTTTGATCAGTTGATGCAGCGCCGCGGCTTTAAAGTGAGGGTGTGGTTAAAGAGTGCCTCGATACAATATTTAAAACCCGGTCGTTCTACATTATATTTTACCATAACCGTAACTGATGAGATGTTGAGCGAAGCAGAACATGCATTAAAAACCGTTGGCAAGTTTGTAAAAGCCTACCCGATGGAAATTACCAATAAACATGGCGAACTGTGTGCAACAGTAATGAATGAAGTATATATCCGAAACCTGCATCAGGGCGAAACGCCTAGAGTTGCTTATTAATTTTTAGATTATGCCGAGTATTAAGAGTTTAATTTTGCAGGGTGAGGGCGTGATGCTCGATTTTAAGAAAACCATTACCAGTACCGAGAAAATTGCCAAGAGCCTGGTTGCTTTTGCCAATAACAAAGGCGGTAAGCTATTAATTGGTGTGGCCGATGATGGATCTATCAAAGGCGTAAAATCGGAAGAAGAAGAAAAATATATGATTTTAACTTCGGCCCATCAGTGCTGCAAACCTGCCATTGAGCCTTATTTCGAGGAAATTTACGTAGATGATAAATTGGTTTTAGTTGTTAATATTCCTGAAAGCGATACTAAGCCGCATTATGCGCTTGATGATCAAAAAAAATGGTGGGCTTATATCCGCATTGATGATAAAAGCGTTTTAGCAAGCCGGATTATTCTTGAAGTACTTAAACAGGAATATAAAAATGATGGCGTGCTGATTTCTTACTCTGAGAATGAGAAAAAACTGCTCGAATACCTGGAACAACATGAAAAAATTACCCTGAAAGAGTTTAGCAAACTCTTGCGAAGCTCATATCGCAAGGCACAGAAAGTACTGGTGAATTTAATTCTAACCAATGTGATCAAATCGCACACTTCTGAAAAAGAAGAATACTTTACGGCGGTGAAATAAAACACTGTCCCCTCGCGTTCGTCATCCTGAACTTGTTTCAGGATCTATTTTACCTATGTAGCTTCCACTTCATTACAGGTCAGCATGACGGTTGCCTTTGTAAAACCGAACATTAACTTTTCTACATCCCTATTTTTTGAGGTTTAAAAATCCGACCTTTGTAAACCTATGTTTTCTAAAATTTACACCAAATATAAACCCTACTACAAAGAAAATCTTCATTTGGCATTGCCAATTGTTGGTTCTCAGGTTGGTCATACTTTGGTACACATGGCCGATAGTATTATTGTGGGCCATTTTACTGATACCATTCAATTGGCTGCTGTTTCTTTAGTGAACAGTATATTTATGCTTATTCTGGTTATTGGATTGGGTATCTCCTACGGTTTAACACCACTTATTGCACAAGAAAACGGTCGCCAGCATTATGATGAATGCGGAAAGCTCTTATCAAATAGCTTGATTATTAATATCTGTGTCGGCATATTTTTATATGTACTGGTTCAATTGGGGATATTCTTTGTGATCGATCACCTGGAGCAAACGCCAGAGGTAGTACGTTACGCAAAACCTTATTTAAACCTGTTATCGGTTTCGATTATCCCCTTACTGATTTTCCAGACATTTAAACAGTTTGCTGAAGGTTTAGGATTTACCAAACAGGCGATGTTTGTTTCCATTTGGGGTAATGCCATTAATATTATTTTAGGAATCATTTTCGTGAAAGGAATGTTCGGCATTAAATCGATGGGTGTTAGTGGTGTGGGTTTAAGTACATTAATCGACAGGATTTTAATGGCAACAGTGATGTGTTTTTATGTATTGCGATCTCAGCACTTTAAAAAATACCTGATGAGTTTTAAGGCAACTTTTTTTGATAAAATAAGGGCCATTAAGATTGCTAAAATTGGAATGCCGGTAGCCATGCAATATTCCTTCGAAATCAGTGCTTTTAGCGGTGCAGCCGTACTGATTGGTACCATTGGCGCGGTTGAACAAGCTGCGCATCAAATTGCGATTAGTTTGGCCGCCATGACCTATATGATTGCGAGTGGTGTAGCTTCGGCAGCTACCATTAAAACAGGAAATAACTTTGGCAAGAATAATTTCGACGATTTACGTAAATCTGCCATAGCTAGCTATCATGTAATTTTGTTATTTATGTCTGTTACCGCAGTGATTTTTGTATTGGCCAATAACGTGATGCCCTTTATTTATACGGAAGATGCTGCAGTTATTCCCATTGCCGCCCAATTGTTGATCATTGCTGGCTTTTTTCAGCTCTTCGATGGTACTCAGGTAGTGGGTTTAGGTGTGCTGCGTGGCGTTGGTGACGTTAATATTCCAACTTTTATAACTTTTCTAGCCTATTGGGTAGTGGGAATTCCCATTGGTTATGTGTTGGGCTTTCACTTCGGGTTGGGGGTTAACGGAATCTGGTATGGGTTAACCTTAGGATTGTTAACAGCCTCTATCCTATTGTTTTTAAGGTTTCAGAATAAAACGAGGGCACTGAAGGTTGATCTTTAAGTTGATTAAACTAATGACAAAGGATTTTTAAGAGACGATAATCCTCGGGGGGATCGTCATTCTTAACATGATTGGAAATCTTAGATTGCTCATCGAAGATAATCGTATAGCCATGAGCTTTAAGATTTCCGCCTCCGCGGGAAAGACGACCGTTCTTTGTAATTTGTAAATCCGTAGCCTGTCGAAAGACCTTTACTTATCCTTTCTCCATGGTATTCGCAATCGGAGATTCGTTATTTACCTCCAACATTAACTACAACGCCGATGGTGAAGATGGAATTGCCGGCTGACATGTATTTGCGGCTCTTTAAGCCGATATTACTGCTGGTGGTATATTGGAGCTGAAAAGTTTTACTGAGCGCCATACGCGTAAAGAATACAGGCTCAAAGAAAATGTTGTCTTCTTTAGGCTGAACAACACCGTTTAAAAAGAACCTGTCCATCTTAATGTGGCTAATCCTTAGTGCCGTACCATAGTTAATTGGGAAATCGGTTCCGAATAAACGCAGGTTGTTTTTCTTTTTCGAACTGTAATTCACCTGTAAGAATGTTTTTCGGTAATCTACCTCCTGCAATTCGGAGCTGACAAGGATATCGTTTTTATAATCGCGGAAAGTGATATCACTCCAACCCTTTCCTACGCCTGCATAAACTTCTATAATCCTGTTGTTGTCCGGACCAAAGGTATCAAAATACCCTCCGCCAATTTCAATAAGCTTGTGTCCGAAATCCTTGCTTTTTCTTTCGCTATTCATTCTCGATCCGCTAAAAAGCACACCGATATGATCAGAAACGGCATAAGCGCCATTAACACTGGCATTGCCTTTTAAAGAAATGTGCGCGCCACCACTAAATTCACCCTGTTTACTTAACATGGGCGTATTTGGAACGTTTGGCATATAAACAGAAGAACAACTGGCTGCGAAAAGCGCTAAAACTGGGAGTGTAAAACGTAAGTATTTAATCATAGATGCTATATAAACAGATTTTAAGGTCAAAAATTGTGCTAGCGTTCCATTTTCATGAAATCCATCACTCTTTTAAACTCATCGTGTAAATCCGCCTTTAAGTGGATTCTTTCTTTTGTGATGGGATGGGCAAATTCCAGTTCGGAAGCGTGGAGCAGCATGGTGGTCATATTCCATTGTTCTTTAAAGAATTTGTTCTGTTTGTTACAGCCATGTGTCCTGTCGCCAATAATGGGATGTAAGATATGGCTAAAGTGCCTTCTTAACTGATGCATCCTCCCGGTTTTAGGTGTAGCCTCTACCAATGAATAACGTGAGGTTGGATGTTTACCAAAAGCTACGGCTACTTCTGCCCTTTGAAGGGTTCTAAACGAAGTGAAAGCATCCTGCATCGTTCCGTTTTCTTTAGCTAAGGGATAATCAATATTCATGGTATCAGGTGTGAAACCACGAAGAATGGCCAGGTATTTTTTGTTGGTTTCGGTATTCATAAATTGCTGATGCATAGCAATTTCTGATGTTTTATCAAAAGCGAATAATAAGATGCCGCTTGTCTTCCGATCCAGCCTGTGTACCGGACTCACGTGCTTGCTAACCTGGTCTCTTAGTAATTGAAGTGCGAACTCAGTTGCATCTCTTGCAATTGAAGATTGATGAACCAATAACCCATGGGGTTTGTTAATTGCAATTAGGTTTTCGTCCTGGTAAATTATCTCCAACATATTGCCGCGAAGATAAGGATATTATGTTTTTGTACGTGGGCTTATTCAAATAAATCAAAAGCGAGGCGGAAGGTGTTGCAGTGTGCCTCTACAATATCTCTGATATCGGTGGAATAGCCGCCACCCATACTCACCTGCACCGGTAGGTTTTTATCTTTACAGGCCTGGAGTACTATGCTGTCGCGTTCTTTACACGCTGATTTGCTTAACGCCAGTTTGCCCAGCTTATCAGTAGAAAGTACATCTACTCCTGATAGATAAAATACAAAATCAGGCTTAGCCCTTTCGAATGCCCTTTTTAAATTCAGGTTTAGGGCTGAGAGGTATTCTTCATCCTGAACGCCATCATCTAAAGGAACATCCAGACTTGAAATTTCTTTTCTGAAGGGAAAATTTTTATCACCATGCATCGAAAAAGTAAACACCTTTGGCTCCTGTTGAAAGATTTCTGCCGTTCCGTTCCCTTGGTGTACATCTAAATCAATAATTAAGATTCGTTTAGCTAAGTTTTTATTTAGCAGGTAATTAGCGGAAACAGCCTGATCGTTTAATAAACAGAAACCTTCGCCCCAATTACTACCAGCATGGTGTGTGCCTCCTGCAACATTAAAGGCAATCCCGTTACTTATTGCAAAATGGGCCGCATCTATTGTGCCTTGAGTAATCCTCAGCTCCCGTTCTAAAAGTTGCGCGTTTAAGGGAAAACCTATCCGTCTTTGGTCTTTTGCTGAAAGTGTCAAATCCCTAAGCTGTTCCCAATATGTTTTTTCGTGCGTTAAGAGAATAATATCTTCTGAAACCGGCTCCGGACTAAACAAGTTCTGCTGTGTTATCGTTCCTTCATGCAAAAGCTGTTCAGGTATCAACTCATATTTAAGCATTGGAAAACGGTGCCCCTCAGGTAAAGGATGTGCGTACAGGGGGTGCCAGGCAATTTTGATCATTAGCTCAATATTTCCTCCACATGTTTTTCGATGTTGGTGCAGATCTGATCTACCGGAAGGTCATTTGCATCTTCCCCAAATGGGTTCTCTATTTCTTCAGCTATCAGCTCCAAACTCGCTAATACATAGAGGATAAAGGGTACGATCGGAATTACAAAATAGCCCAGACTGAACACCCACCCGAATGGTAAAGTAATCACATAGATGAAGATAAACTTCTTGATAAATGCACTGTATGAATATGGAATCGGTGTATTTTTTATGCGCTCGCAAGCACCGCAGATATCGGTGAATTGATTAAAATCGCCTGAAAGTACAATGAATTGTTCCTGCGAGATCGCGCCCTTTTCGAGTAATTCGTATAGCCTGTTAATTAAGCTTCCTGCAATCTGATTTGGAATGTGTTTACCTTCTTCAACCTCTATCAAGACACTGTTTTTACCAAAATACATTCTTTCGCGCAAATGTTCTTTTAAGGCAAAAGCATATTTAGGAATGCCGTACTCGAAAAAGCGAAGGTCTTCTTCTGTCAATTTAAGCGCTTTGATCTTCATCGCCAGGTTGCGGCTCACATTGGTTAACGAGCCTAGTAACTTTCTGCCTTCCCACCACCTGTCGTATGCGGTGTTGGTTCTGAAAACCAATAACATCGATAATACAAAGCCCAACAGACTATGCATCATGCCGATGTTGGTTACATAGCTGCTTTTAGAAAGTTGAAAAAAATTGAGCTCTGCAAATGCAACCAGGCCAGAAAATACAGCTACGGCTAGCATTAATGGCCAAAGCTTTCTAAAGGTGTCGCTTTTGTGGATATGAAAAATGAAGGTACTCCAGTCTTTAGGGTTGTAATTGATCATTTTCTTAATTTTTTATCTGATGAGCCTTTGTTTTTTGTTATCGTAAAACGTCTTTACTTACTTTTAAAAGTGCTTGACCGGCTAAATAAACATCTTCGAAAGAATTGTAAAGCGGGACGGCGCTTAAGCGGATTACATCAGGTTCGCGCCAATCACCAAGTACGTGGTTAGCCATTAAACCGTCGAAAATTTGTTTGCCATTGCGTTGCGCGATGATGGATAATTGTGCTCCTCTGTCTTTAGCTACCTTAGGGGTAATGATTTTGTATTGTAATACACCTAATTCTTTATTTATTTTATTTATAATATATTCCAGATAATCAGTTAAAGTAATGCTTTTACTTCTTAATGGTTCGATAAAGCCTGCCTGTTCGAAAATCTGAAGTGATGCATGGTATAAAGCCATAGGCATTACCTGTGTACAACTTACCTGCCAGCCGTCAGCGCCAGCCTCTGGAATAAAGCCTTTTTCCATTTTAAAACGTTTGTTCTCCTGGTAACCCCACCATCCTGCAAAGCGATTTAATCCGGTGTTGTTGAAATGTTTTTCGTGGACAAAAATCCCGCTTATTCCTCCCGGACCTGAGTTTTGGTATTTGTATGAGCACCAGCAGGCAAAATCTACATCCCAATCGTGAAGTTTTACCGGGACATTACCGGCAGCATGTGCCAGATCCCAGCCCACAATTGCCCCAATTTCGTGCCCTGCTTTTGTGATGGTTTCCATATCGTACCATTGGCCGGTGTAATAATTGATTCCGCCAAATAATACAAGTGCAATTTCATCTGCGTTTTCTTTGATCTGCGCTATAATATCTGCTGTATGGAGTATTTCTTCGCCCTCTTTTGGGAAAACCTCTATAATCGCTTCTTTTGGGTCAAATCCATGAAACCTTACCTGGCTTTCTATTGCGTATTGATCAGATGGGAACGCACCACCTTCCATAATGATTTTGAAGCGCTTGCCTTTGGGCTGATAGAAACTCACCATTAACAAATGGAGGTTTACGGTAAGGGTATTCATCGGGCACACCTCTGATGGTAGTGCGCCTACAATCGGGGCCATTAACTTTTTAAGTGCTTTATGGTAGAACATCCAGGGTTCATTTCCATCAAACCAGCCCTCTACAGCATAGTTGGCCCAGTTATTAAGCTGGTTTTTTAAAACTTCACCAGCTACTTTAGGTTGAAGTCCTAATGAATTGCCACACAGGTAAATAAAATCTTTTCCATTGTGGTTTGGGAATAAAAACTGCGACCTGAAATCACGAAGCTGATCAGTTTCGTCTTGTGTTTGTGCGAATAATAAGTTGTTTTCAAAATTCATTGCCTCAATATTACAAAAAAAGCAGGTATTGTTCCCAAACCTGCTTTTCAATTTGTGCAATGAAATTAAAATTTTATGGTATCGTGTTTACCTAAATCGGGTGTATCACCGGTTACCACTGCTTTTAACATGCTGAATAGTACCACTATTTTAGAGGCTGAAGCATCCCAGTATTCGGCCTCTTCAGGTGTAACTTTAATCAGGATTAATCTTGGGTCTTCTATTCCATCCGGAAACCATGCCTTAATGAATGGAGAAAAATAAGCTTCTTTGCGCACTTTGTCATCTACCAGTTCGGCTTTACCTTTTACAGTGAGATAGGTGTTTTTTGAAGGGTCGCTGTAGGCTAACAAGACGTTGTTCTCTTTAGAAATTTCTTTTGATTTAGGTGAGTATTCATTGGTGTAAAACCATAAACTCCCGTCATCTTCAATTTTTGCGGTGCCCATCGGTCTGCTTCCGAATTCGTCTCCTGACGAAAATGTGGTAAACATACAGGTACGTACGCTTTCTGCCATTTCTTTAAGGATGGCTATGTTTTTCTCGTTTTTCATCTTTTCAATTGTTTATAAAGAAAAACAGGAAGTACGCGAAAAGGTTTACGTTAATTAAACCTTATTTGGTTTACTGACATATTTATTGCCTTTTACGAAGAACCGCCAGGGTAACAGCGCATGTTCTTTGGCATATGCGATGCCTACGCGTGGGGTGGCGGCGATATCTTCATCTTTATATTGAATGGAGTGGTCTTCAATTCAGATCTCATCTCCGGTGAGGTTTTTGGCGTTAAAAGTTTTGTCTATTCCCAATGCTTTTGCCGCAGAGCCTGGGCCAGCTGAAATGGCGCCTTTAGAGTGGGGCATATTTCTTCTTTGCTCAATAATGTCGATGCCTACCAAAGGCTCTATACCCCTAATTAAAACCGCATGAGGATCGTTTTCTTTCGAGCTGACAATGTTGAAGAGGTTATGCATGCCATAACACAGGTATACGTAAGCAATGCCTCCGCTACCATACATGGTTTCTGTTCGATTGGTTCTGCGGCCGCCATAGGCATGCGAAGCTTTATCCTTTATGCCGAAATAAGCTTCGGTTTCGACGATGATGCCTGCAGTGATTTCATTATCAATTTTAGTGTACAGTATCTTGCCTAACAGGTCTTTAGCTAAGCTAACTACATCTTCATTCTGGTAGTATTCTTCTTTTAACTTCAATATTTTATCTTAACTATCTGTTTAATATAATTGATATAACTTGCTCTAAATAAGTCTTATCTGTTTCATCAAATTTATTTAAAACTTCGCTGTCTACATCTAAAACCCCTATCACTTCGCCTTTTGCAATTAAGGGTAAAACAATTTCTGATCTGGATGCTGATGCACAAGCAATGTGGCCGGGGAATTCTTCCACATCGGGAACGATAATGGTTTCTGCTTGTTGCCAGGATGCGCCACACACCCCTTTTCCTTTTTTTATCCGCGTACAGGCTACCGGACCTTGAAATGGACCTAACACCAAGTCGTCCTCTTTCACCAGGTAAAAACCTACCCAGAACCAGTTAAATTGTTCTTTAAGTGCTGCTGCAACATTTGCAAGGTTTGCAATGAAATCTGTTTCGCCGTGAAGTAAAGCATCAATTTGTGGGATGATTGATTGATATTGTTCTTCTTTTGATGTATTTCTGGTGATGGTTAAATCTTCTGCCATTTTTATAGTTTCTATAATCAAAGTTAATTATGATTTATGAGATGTAGGCTAACGGTGGTTTTTAATGACGAAAATTTGAATGATAACCTATTCTTAAAATCCTTAGTTTTGGCATCATTAATCGTGAGTTTATGATCGTAGCCTTAACCATTACCAGATTCCGTGGCCTTACTATACCTTTTGCTTTTATGGGCATGGCGATTTTAAGGTTGCCGCTATGGTTAAATAAAAGGTGTAGGTTTTGGAAGTTAATGGGCAGCGGAAAAAATGCTCAGGTAGATTTAGCGCCTGATTACAGGCACTGGGCAGTACTGACTACCTGGGATAACCGGAGTGATTGTGATCATTTTTATCGTGATTCATTTGTGGTTAAGTGGTTTAGTTTCTTTGGTGTTGAAAGTTTTACTATCTTACTAAATACTTTATCTAGTCATGGTTTATGGTCAGCAGTACAGCCATTTAAATTTGAAAAAGTAAATAATAATCATACTGGGAAAATTGCGGTGATCACCCGGGCGGCGATTAAATTAAACCGGTTAAAAGAATTTAGGCAGAATATTAAAAGGGCAGCTGATGCCATGCGTATTGCACCGGGTTTTATCTTATCAGCCGGCATTGGTGAAAATCCATTTTTCGACCAGGCCACCTTTTCGATCTGGAGGGATGCGGATAGTATGAAAAACTATGCGTACAAATCTGTTGATCATGCTGATGTGATTAAGCTGACCAGGGAGCGCGAATGGTATAAAGAAGAACTGTTTGCCCGCTTCTCGATTGTAGATAGCTGGGGCACGCTTAACGGTGTAGCTGTTGAATTGTAAATAAAAATATAAATAAATGAGAGTAGTAGCAGAACTTCCACATCCGGAATGTAAGATTACCATTTTTTCGATGAACCAGAAATACATCGTAAAGTTTGAGCAGGGTACCTTTGAGCAAAGTTATAAACTTGCAGAACTTGACCTGAGTGGAGGTGGTGTTAATGATGTGTTCGAAATTATCGATGAAGAATTTATTCAAACCGTTGTCGCGCGGTTTAAGCTCATGCGTTCTGATTTTACCACTGCATATAACAGGCATCAATATTAGTTGTGTTATTGTTGTAACTAATTGATTATTAGCGTGTTTTGTATTTTATCGAAATTATATTCTGAATTTTAATGCATTTTGGCACTAAATTGAGATGCTGAATATGACTTTTTGTTTAATTGGATGAATGTAACTTATTGATATATTAGTTTTTAAAGATCTTTACGAAATATAATTCTTAGTACTTATTTTGCCAAATAAATGGGAAGTTTTGTGATTTTATCAGGAAAGTTAATCTTAATTACTTTGGAGATTCAGCTTAGGTTTTATGTTAAACGTCTTTACCATATAAGAGATTTAAGAAAATATAAGGCTATTGAGTTTATATGAATCTCCGACGTCTGGCTTAAAATTATCGAATGCTTATCAGCTTTCTTGAAAGATCCTGAAACATGTTCAGGATGACTAATCGAAGAGTGTTTCGCTTGTCTGCTACTGCTGCCTTGAGTTGGCCAGACAGGAGCTGCAAAATTGTTAAGCAATTACGGTATCGTGCATCCTGTACAAGTTACATTCTTATCAACTTCTTTAAAAGATCCTGAAACAAGTTCAGGATGACGAGTTGAGGAGTGTTTCGTTTGCCTACTACTGCTGCCTTGGGCTGGCCAGACGGGGCTGCAAAATTGATTAAGCAATCACGGGTTCGGTAGCTTAAAATTATTGCATGCTTATCAGCTTCTTTGAAAGATCCTGAAACAAGTTCAGGATGACGAGTCGAGGAGTGTTTCCTTTGCCTGCTACTACTGCATTGAGTTGGCCGACAGGTGCTGTAAAATTGATTAAGCAATCATGGTATCGTGCACCACTACCCTGTACCAATTGCATTCTTATTAGCTTATTTGAAAGATCCTGAAACAAGTTCAGGATGACGAGTTGAGGAGTGTTTCCTTTGCCTGCTACTGCTGCCTTGAGTTGGTAGATAGGTATTGCCAACTGACTAAGTAATCACGGTATCGTGCACCACTACCCTGTACCAGTTTTTAGAGAATTTTTCTACGGCATCTAAATGCACTTGATCTTCCTGATAAGCATTATGGTCTGCGATGTTGGCAAAGGTAATGGTAAGCGAATAAGTAAAAGAATTATCCGTTACAGGGCGAACAGGCGTATTAGCCGCTAAGCCGTAACTTAATGTCTTGATATATTTTATGGGTTTTAAACTTTCGAAGAAATTAGCGAAATCTGCGATTTCGGTTTTGGTTAGTTGAGGTTTTAACCAGAACATAACGAAGTGTTGAATCTGTCCTTTATCTGCAGCCGTATTAATTTCTGTCATCGCTTCTTTTTTTTGTTAAATATATAAATCATTTTATAGGGCACAAAAAAAGTCCCGATGTAAATCGGGACTTCCTATTATTTTATAAGGCTTTTTAGTTTTTAGGTTGCACACGGCCAGATTTTCTGTCTTCGCCTCTACCAATTAAATAACCGCCACCAGCGCCAACTAGGCCACCAATGATCGCACCTCTACCTTTTTTCTTATCAATTAAAGCACCACCAACGGCTCCTGCTGCACCACCAATAACTGCGCCTTTAGCTGCATCGCTCCAACCTTTTTTCTTAGCTGTTGGTTGTGTGCCACCGTAAGCACTGCTAGAACCACCGCCAGAACTTGCATAAGATCTGGATGAACCTGATCTCCTCGCTGCGGCTAATTCTGCCTGGTGTTTTGCTTCTTTTTCCTGCTCTGCTTTGGCTACTTCGGCTTTTTTAAAGCTATCTAACCTTAAACTATCTTTAACGGCTTTAATGGCCAGTTGTTTTTCAGCCTGTTGTTGTTTTAATGCAGCTTCTTCTTTTGCTTTATTGTTACAAGCAAATAAAACTGAAGAACTTAATGCGATTACTACCAATATCTTTTTCATAACTCTTAATTTTAATATGATACTTGTTTAGTTACCTAACCTCGCTAAACAGGTTTCAAATGGATGTGTGATTTAGTTAATTATAACTACTAAAGAAAAAATGATGCCAAAATGTTTTAAATAGAAAAATTATTCTAACAAATCCATATACCAGAAGCCCGAAAGTGCTGTGGTTGAACAAGGTGAATCATCATCTGTACTGGTTTTGCCTGGGGCATTATAAGTTCTGAATACCTTCTCTCCGGTGGTGAGGGTGATTTTATTCTTGAAAATTGGCCCTTCAAATGCGAAAGTATGAAACTCTCCGTTTTCTCCGCAAGGATCAATATCTGCAGGTAACTGATCAATTAAATCATGACTGATTACTTTTCCACAGAAATTTTCGAGATTTTGCTGTGTGCAAACAATGATGGTTTTATAGTTCAGGTTTAAAAATTCACCGATCAAATCTTTCGTGTTTTTTTTCCAGAGCGGAAAAAGAGCCTTAAGCCCAATTTCGGCCAATTTATTCTCCCGATAGCTACGTAAGTCTTCTAAAAAAATATCACCGAAAATAGAATGCGTAATGCCCTGCTCTTTAAACTTAGAAAGATGATGCTTCATGGTACGGTCGTAGGTTTCCATATCCGGCATTTCGCCCAAACGGATCTGATATAGGGGAATCCCAATACTTTCGGCTTGTTTAATGAGTAAAGCTTCCCTAACACCATGCATCGAAACACGATTATATTTTTCAGTGACTGTCGTAATCAGGTAACGGATTTCGATTGTAGGGTCTTGTAAAACGTAGTGCAAAGCCAATGTACTGTCTTTGCCACCACTCCAGTTAAAAATGCAAATCTTTTTATCTGGCATTGGCTAAGATATCTTTTAAAATGGCAACACCTTCTACCGCGTTTTTCTCAATGTTGATCACGTTTTTATAACGTTTTACATCAGGCGTTTTTGGATCAATAATGTATTTGTCAACAAAGGAAGGAACAAAATCAATTAAACCTGCTGCCGGGTAAACGGCTAATGAAGTTCCGATGAGTACGAACAAATCGGCCTGTTTGCAGAGTTTAGCGGCTACTTCTATCATGGGTACTGCTTCGCCAAACCACACTACATGCGGACGAAGTTGGGAACCCAGCGCGCAAAGCTCTCCCATTTTAATTTCCGACCCTGCAATGGGATAGGTTAATTCCGGTTTTCTATCAGATTGAGATTTGGTAATTACACCATGAAGGTGTGTCACTTTGGTTGAGCCTGCCCTTTCGTGCAAATCATCAATGTTTTGGGTAATAATCTCAACGTCGAAGTCTTTTTCCAATTCGGCCAGTAACTGGTGGGCCAGATTGGGTTTTGCAGCTAAAACCTGTCTTCTCCTTTCGTTATAAAATTCCTGTACCAATTCGGGATTTCTCTCCCAGGCTTCGGGGGTAGCCACATCGTAAACATTATAGCCCTCCCATAATCCATCAGAATCCCTAAATGTTTTTAACCCACTTTCGGCACTGATCCCTGCTCCTGTTAAAACGACTAATTTCATAGATATGGTTACACAGATTTAAATGATTTCACAGACTGGCTGTGGTTGATGAATTTTTTGGCTATATTTTCGTCTGCCTTAAATATCTCCGGGTGGAACATACAGGCTAAGGCCTGGATACCTTCAACCAGGGTACCTACACTCGGTTGGGTAAACATATCAAAATCGGCAATGTAAACCTGGTTGTTTTTTACGGCCTCCAGATCTTTCCAACCTGGTTTTGAGGTTAACAGCTCCATTTCTTCCATGCTCCTGTTCATATCAAAACCACATGGTGCAATAACCAGTACCTCTGGATTATATTTCAGGATTTTATCCCATTGGGTTACGATAGAGTCGCCTCCGGGATTAGACAACATATCTACACCACCAGCTGCCGCAATCTGAAAAGGAATCCAATGCCCGCAGTTGTAGATCGGTTCGATCCACTCCATCAGCATGATCCTTTTTAGTGGTGCACGGTTTGCCCTAAGCTGATCTAAAATGTGATCTGTTTTCTTTTGCAGGCCTGCGAGGTAATTTAAAGCCACTTCTTCCTTCCCTAAAGCCCTGGCAATGGTAATGGCACATTCGAAAACATCCTGTAAGTTATTTGGCGATAAGGGAACCAGTGTTGGCTGTTTGCTAAGCTTCATTACCGCTGTTTCGGTACAAACGGTATCGATATTGCAAACTTCGCATATATCCTGCGTGAAAACCACATCAGGTGCGATGCTTTCTAGCAGTGCATCATCTACCCAATACAAACTTTTGCCCTGTGCTTTTGATGCTGAAAAGATCCGGTCGATTTCGATGCTCGAATAGTTTTTGCCCTCTAATATGCAACGTACCACTTTGGGCTGATCTGCCGCCTCTTTAGGACATTCGAATGTTACACCATGCAGGTATTCCTGCAGGCCCATATCGTAAATCATTTTTGTCGCGGCAGGTAAAAAGGAAACAACTTTCATTGGATGTAAGATGTAATAGGTAAAATGTAATGATGTTCTAAGTTAAAAAAAATCCTCTTTTGAATCGAATCAAAAGAGGATTTCTATACTGCATTTCATTTGTTTGGTGAAACACCAATCAAGTGAATTTCTATAACTCTTGTGTTTGCAGTTTTAATACCGGGTATTTTGCTTTTAAAATTTCGAAAGCTCCGAAAAGTAAAGCGCCGTAAATCACTGTTCCTTCTAAAAATCTAATTTCGAATGGAATAGCTTTAATTAAACAATCTATAAAACCACTAAAGTTTTGTGTATAAAGTGGGTTTCCGTACCATGAACCGATATCACTTACAATCCAGTGGATGAATACAATTACAATTGTAGACAGGAATAAGTTGGCAATATTTACCTTTTTTAATAAGAAACGACCAGCTAAAACCATTAGTGCAATTGCAAGGTATGTCCAAAGTTCTTGAACCAAGAGCATATCTACATACTTTCTATAGATGGTTGTATAAAGTACCAAATCGCTTAAAAACAAACTCAATAGCGGAAAAGCAAATGCTTTAAGGTGATCTTTAAAATATGCGCCTCCAAATAAAGCTACCGCTCCTATTGATGAGAAATTGGCAAACTTTAATTCATCTGAGTTGAATGTTACCAGCAAACGGAAAGCCGTTATTGCCAATATTATTGACAACAAAATTAAAGTGCGTGGATTAAATTTTAAATGAGACATGCTATTTCTGGTTAATATTTAAGCAAAGTTAAATCTTTATTAGCGGATATTAAAACTTACACCTGTATTAAAGTTGAAGCCAGGTGTATTGTAGCCAATAATTTCAGTGTATTTTTTGTTCAGGATGTTTTTGGCATCAAAAAATATTTTCACACGTTTTTTAGCCAGGGCATATTCTACATATGCATTTAACAGGTTGTATGATGGCATTTCTTCGTCTAAATAAGACATAAAATTGGTGTCGAAACGTTTACCAAAATAACGTAAGTTAACACTTGCATATAAATGGCTTGTGGCCTGTGCACCTGCATTAATGCCGAAGGTATGCTTTGGCCTGCGAATTAAATAATTGGTTGTTCCTGTATTTCCTTCTACAAAAGCATAGTAAGCATTGATATTGAAAACACTAAATTTTGCTGCTGGTTCTACTTCAAAACCTTTATATTTTTGGTTACCCTGATTAATATAACCTGTGGTATAAACAATCGCGTCAGTTAAATCGCGTTTGAAACCAGTAACCCTTAAAGTAAAGGCTTCATCAGCAATGTTTAAATTTACACCGGCTTCGTAATTCTGAGATTTTTCAGGTTTCAGGTCCAGATTGGCACCATATTGACCAAACAACATATTCAGCGTAGGGATTTTGAATGCAGTAGATACTGTTCCAAATAGTTTTACTTCTTTAATGATGTTGATGCTTGGGGTAACAGAATAAGTATAGTTTTCTCCATATTGATCATGTTTGTTGTAACGTCCGCCTACTTCAAGGTTAAAAATGCTTAAATCGTGTAAAAACAATGAACCATAAGCGGCAAAGATATTGGTTGTCGGGTTTTTGGTATCGGTAATCAACTTCATCTTTCTGTTGTCGATACCTACCAATAAATCTAATTTATTGCCCAATTTCTGGTTGTAGAATAAATCAACCACATTCAGTTTACCGAAGTTTAAAAATTTACTTTCAAAACCTGCATAACTCGAATTTACATTGTTTGAATTACTCTCGTGGCTGTAGTTAAGTGTTATTTTACCTGTGTTGAATTTATATTCTGAGTTGAAACCTGCACTAAACTGTTTCAAAATAGAATTATTGGTAGGTAAACCATCCGCAAAAGCACCTTCATCTATTTTATAATCGCCATAGAAATAACGTAAAAACGGATTTACAGAGAAGTTTTTGTCGAGTTTGATACCGAAATTAGCATTTAAACCGTCAGTTTTAAAGCCATCTTTATCAAATATAGCCGCACTTCCAGCTGGAGCTACAGCTTCAGAAATTCCATCAGTTTTTAAATGTGTGTAGTTAATGTTGTATGAAAAACCTTCTACACCGCCATTTAAACCGATCGTACCTTTATAGGTTTCGAAACTTCCTGCACTGGCTACACCGTAAATGGTATTTCCTTTTGGTCCGCCCTTTTTAGTTATAATGTTGATTACACCTGCAACGGCATCAGATCCGTAAATGGTAGACTGACCGCCCCTTAAAATCTCAATATGATCAATCTGATCAATTGAGAACAGACGTAAATCGAATGTACCGCTGATACTCGCTGGATCGTTTTGTACAATTCCATCAATAAGTACTAAGGTATAACCACTGCCTGATCCTCTGAAAAAGATACTTTTATCTTTCCCCTGACTGCTGTTGCCACCACTAATAATAATACCTGCCTGTTCTGAAAGTAAATCGGGTAATGATTTGCCGTTACTGCGTTCGAGCACTTCGCGACTAATAATGCTGACTACTTTACCTGTTTGCGATTGTTTCTGATCGTTTTTTGTTGCAGAAATTACAACATCTTTAAGTTGTAAACTGTCTTGATTTTGAGCATTAGCCACCTGGCTAATCATTAACTGTGCTAGCCCCAGACTGGCTACAGTTAGCATTCTTTTTTTGTTCATTTGATTGTGGTTTTGCCCACAGCCAACAGATTAGGAAAGGAAATGAAAATACGAAAAACGTTAAGTATTTCAATCCTAGCTTCAATCCCCGAAAGCTATGAAATTAAATGCTAAAGGCAGGTCTTCTGACTTACTCCCGTTTTTCTGTCTTCCCGTACCGGTTAAGCGGAACAGTGACTTGTAGATTGAAAAACGTTACAGAGCTTACAGCTGCGGGACAGTTACAGATTTACACTGTATTCCCTTTTAATCCCGATTTTACACCGGGAACCAAAAGCAGCGCAAATGTAGTAAAAAGAGCGGATAGCCGAAAGTGTGTGCTAGAATAGAGCTGAAAATTAATAAATGATAATAAGGGTCTTTAATTGGAAAGGAATGTCAGTTAGATTTCGGGAACAGCAGTCCCGTTATCCGCTGTAGCTCCGATGAAAAATCGGAGGCTGCCGCTCCTACCGGGTTTATAAATCAGGGCCTCAGATTAGAATCCGTGAATTAATTCTTGACGGTCTGTGGAGACAGAGACCATAGAAATAGAAAAAGGCCTGCAAAAAAATGCAGACCTTTAGGTTGAGAGGTTATTATTGAATGTTATTTTAATGGAATATGGCTAAATCAGGGAAATAGATTTTAGTAAAATCTGTGGTTACCCCATCACCACCGTATTTAATTTTTTTCACCAAAGCACCCGTTGATGCATTGTAGATGAGCAGGTAATTTACTGTAGAAGCTGCACCGTAACCCTGGATTCCGTTAACAACGATATAATCTTTATTCCTGTCGTAACGAATAGCACCGTATACCATAAAAGGATCTTCGGTGATATTGATAAATGGCTGTGCTAAGGATGTTTTATCGCCATCGATATATTTATAAATTGCTTTTCCTGAATGATAGAAAACGGCATTTTCTTTAGTTGAGGCCGTAATACGGGTTGGTGCATCAAGACCGAATGATCCTACAGCAACGGCTAGGCCAACACCTGCAGTGTCTAAATTATTGTCGATTGCAATTAAACGGCTACCTGTTGAAGCCCAGATTTTTCCATTTGGTGTTTGTGCGAATCCACGGTTGATGTTTGAAAAACTCTTGACCAGCGAATAGTTACTGGAAGATACAATCTTCGCACCATTACTCTGTAGCAGGTAAACGTAATCGCCTTTCTTCCACATATCGCCCGTATTTACCGCACCTACTGTTGTTAGTTTATTTTGAACGGTAAGCGTATTCAGGTCGATCTGGTACACACCATCATTTGCACTGACCAAACCCCTGCTCCCATCAACTTGTATAATACTTCTCCAGTTGCTGGCTTCCTGTACGTATCTGGCCTCTTCTTTTAAAGTTTGTTCATTTATTTTAACAATCGGACCATTTATTTTGCTCATGAGGTAAATACTGCCATTAATTATCGAAGCAAACTGCAAAGTACTTGTTTTAGCGGTGTTTGATAAGGTTTTTCCCGGGTTTTCCTTCTCATATGCCCTAATGGAAAGGGTATCATCACCATAACGGTAAAAGCTTACTGCACCTGCACTCTGTCCGTAAGATCCCTCGCCGATTACAAAAAAGCCGTTATCATATTTTCCTGCGACTGGATCAATCTGTATATCATTTACACTGTCTTTTTTACAAGCATAAAGACCCGTTGTTAAAATTGCTGCAGCTACAAATATTTGTTTAAAGTTGAATTGTTTCATTCTGATATATGGTGTTATTTATTTTTTAAAAGTTTAAGATCAACCGCTCCGCCGAATTCTGTCGAAATCTCTCCGATATAGCGCGAACGGTCGTTATCATTATCCGGACTGAAAGGATTTCCGTTGCTGTTTTGCCCGGTATAAACCTTTACAAAATCGATAGAGGCAAGCGTTACTTTTTTACCAGTAGCATCAACAGCCCAATCGATATCGAAGGTATTGTATCCCCTGCCAAATTGTTCCTGCAAGCTTAAATATTCGCTTGATCCATTATCGGCATAACCAAAATTGAATGGTTTATTTGTAATGATTTCTCCGGGAGCAAGTGTGTTTTTAATCAAGGTTCCGGTGAAAGAAATTTCATTAGTAGTGGCCCAGGAAGGAAAATAATCCTGGGTGTGGAATTGATTTCTCAATACCAACCCCTCTTTGCCCTGGTTATCCGTCCAGCGGATATCATCCGTTAATTTCGAGGGTTTATAATAGGTGATTTTATAATTCTTGATGGTTGCCTGATCGTTATATTCACTTCCAGCTAGTTCGTACCACACATCATCAGGCAAACCGTTTTTATTCTGGTCTTGCATTACACAAACAATACCAGGCTCAGAGAATTCCATACCTGCACCAATAAGCGGATTGCCATAAATGCCAAGGTCTGCCCCTGAGCTATTGGTTACACTGTGGTCGAAGCCGAATATAATGTATCCCCCAAAACCGCCCAATGAAACCAGTCCATTACCTGCACTGCCGATCAGGATATCGGTCTTTACAAGGTCGTTGGTAAACTGTCCGGGTGCTTGCTTAAAATCATATATTTTATGGAGGTATGGCGATTGGTTTGTTGTTGGTTTATCTCCTTCCTCCTCTTTTTCTGCCGGATTTTCCTTCTTGCAGGAAAGAAGTACAGCAGATAAAAGTGCTAAGCTTATTATTGATTTTATTTTCATCAGCATGTTTTATTTAATTCCCAGATCTACTGCGCCTTTAACTTCGGTTGAGACTTCTCCAAGAAGTGTGTTTCCTTTTTCTCTTTGCCCGGTATAAACTTTTACGAAATCGATGGTTTTTAAGGCGATTTTCTTTCCGGTTTGATCAACGGCCCAATCAAGATCAAAACTGTTATATCTTTTAGTGGCATAATCATCCTCTATCGACCAACTATCAGTATAACCCCATGGAAAGGCATTGTTAATGAAAATACTGCCGTTTTTACCCCATGTTGAAGGCAGTAATGTTCCTTTTAAAGTTAATTTTTCCTGATCGGGTGCAAATTCTGGGTAGAAATTGTGTTTGTGGAAATTGTTTACATCGTAAGTTCCGCTGCCACCTTGATTGTCAGTCCAGCTTACATTGGCAAAACCTTTCGGATTGGTGTAGGTGATTTCGTAGTTTTTAATGGTCAGCGGATTGTTGTATTCGCTCCCGGCGAGTTCATACCATTCATCATCAGGTTTGCCATTTCCATTTATATCCTGACTCACCATAACGATCCCTGGCTCGGCAAAAGGAGTTGTACCACCAATCGGATTACCATAAATGGCGAGGTCGGCACCGGTATTGTTTACTACCGAGTGGTCGAAACCAAAAATGATATAACCACCAAAACCACCTAAGGTAACCATGCTGGTTTTGCTTACATCACCAATAATTTTCTGTGCACCTGCAAGGCTTCCCAAACCTTCATTGATAAACTGGCCTGGCGCTGGTAGATATTCAAAAACGGTGGTGATAAATTTGGTGCTGTTTGTGGTAATCTCCACTACCGGAATTGGCACCGTTACAGTGTATTTGTGCGAAAAAGATCCGGCGTTGTTGCTCGCGGTATATTCAATTACATAAGTACCGGCTTTTAGGGGTGTAAAATCGTAGTTATAAGTGCTGCTTACTACTTTACCATCGAGTTTCCATTGGTGATTAAAGCCTTTTCCATTATTTGTTCCTGCGGCAAAAACAGTTTTGGTATTCACTTTTCCAGTCATGGTTTCTCCTTTAATAAAGAGGTTAACATCAGGAACGGCTTCATTGTCTTTTTTGCAACTGTATACCAGCGTAGCAATACCAAGCGCTAATAAGAGATAACTTTTTTTCATGTATGTGTTTTATTAAATTATTTATTCTGTGTGTAATTTGATAGGAATAATGATGCTCCCTTATTCGTATTTGTAACTGTAATTGAATACAGCGTGCTGAGGCAATGCGCCAGTTTCAAAACTGAATTTTACTTTACCATCTGTTCCAACACCATAAGCAGATCCTGAGGTGCTGCCATAGCTATTGGCATCAGCAACAATCACTTCTTTATTGAAGGGATTGATTGTTAATCCGTAAGGTATATTTATAGCCTGTCCGCTTGTAATTAAACCTGTACCAATGGCACCAGTTGCTGTATTAAGCGATTTAATTTCAGGGTTGGAATAAATATCTTTGGCTACATAAGCTGTTGAGCCATTGATCGCAATTATGCCGAGATCGTAACTATAAGAACCTGTTTTGGTATCGCTGGCACTACTGATTCGATCGAGCGATGGGTCGTTATTGATGATGTAGTCGTTCCAGCATACCACGAATAAATCGCCGTTATCTGCTGTTTGTATTCTTACCGGATTATTGTTTACGGTAATGTCTTTTGTTTTGGTAAAGGAGGCGAGATCAATTACTGATACCTTATTTTTAGCTCCGTTCTGATAAAAAGGGTGCGATGAATTGCATACATATAATTTTCCGTTTGCTACCGCCAGCTGCTCAAGGCCTTCTGAAAGCATTATTTCACCATCAATAGCCATTGTAGCGGTATCGATGCGGCTCACTTTACCATCATAACGCGATACATAAGCTTTGTCTTTATAAAAGGCAACAAACCTTGGCAGGTAACCATCCGTTGCTGAATTGAATGGAATCCTTTTTAGCGATTTGCAGGTATTGATATCGATAATGTCCAGAAATGACTGTTTCGTACCCTGAATACCAGCCACCACACAATACATTTTACTGCCGTATTGCTCTAAATCGTTTGCGGTTTCGCCGAGCGATGTACCATTTACCTGTTTGTAATAATCTTTAACTGTTGCTTTTGTAGCCATATCATAGTAAGAAATGGCACTGTTACCACCTCCCATCAACCCTTCGCAAAGCATGTAAATGCCCTTGGTACCTGTAATGATTTGTTTTTTCTCCGCTATTTCAGTTTTATCTTTTTTACAGGCAGAAATACATATGGCCGTTGCGGCCAGTATAATTAAAATGTGTTTTTGGTAAAGTTTGCTCATGGTATATATTTAATTTGTGAATGTGATGTGTGCTGGAATATCGCCTGTGGTAACCGACCATTTTAATCGCCCTTCGGGACTATAACAATGTAATTTGCCTGGGCTAACGTAATCTTTGGCATCGGTTACGTAAACGTCCTTACTAATGGGGTTAACCGCAATTCCGTAAGGAATTTTAATGTCTTTTTCAGTGCCATCACTAATGAATTTGCGATCCATCAGGGTTTCATCTTTCGTATTGATCATGTTGTAGGTAATCTTGTTCTTGCCTTCAATGTAGTTCCATTCGGTGCTGTAGATGTAGGCGTAATCATCATCTATCACGAGGTTGCTGGCCGCGATATTGAATACCTTTTTAACCTGGTCGGTTTGGCTATCGATAACAAAAAGTTTAGCTGGAATGGTGTAATAATCTCCTCTCGAGCTGACGTACAAGTCGCCATAATGGTCGGCTTTTACGCGGCTGAGATTAATGGCCACTTCGATTCTTTTAATTTCAGTAAAACTGGAAAGATCGATTACGGAAAGCGTATGTTCGTAATCGGGCGGACTGTATCCTCCGGAGTTGGCTACATAAAGTTTAGTCCCAATAATGGCCATTTCCTCCGGTTGCCTGCCCACTTCAATAGTTCGATTTACCCTTAGTGCCGTGGTATCAATTTCAGCCACTATCCCATTAGGGGCCTTCGGATCGCCAACTTTGCCTAAATAAGCACTTACATACGCTTTTCCATTACTGAATGTGATGTAACGGCAGTTGGTGATATTGATCTGTCCGATTTTTTTACCGGTTTTAATGTTCAGTACCTCAACCTTGTTTGATATGTTAACCACTACATAAAGTTTGCTACCGTATCGGCCAATATCATTGCCTACATCGCCCAAACCTTTGGTTACTTCGGGATTAACCTGATTGTACAGGTTACGGGTGTAAATACCGTTTACGAGGTCCATATAATCAAGCGAAGCTTTATTCATGTTCATATTGCCTTCATTCACCAGATAAAAACCTTTAATGACTGATGTTGGCTCAGGTTCTACTTTGGTTATTTCAGATGGTAGCGGCTGCGGATCTTTTCTACAGGCACTGATAATCACTATAGGAAAAGCCAAAACGAATATTAAAAACTTTAAATGCCTCATAATTTATAGTTTAAGGTTAACCTGTAATTTCTACCTGGCATTGGAAAATTTGGGATGATATCGTAATACTGGTTAAGCAGGTTATTTACTTCTCCGTTTATACCTATGCTACCATTTTTCAACTTAAATTCATAACCTATAGCTGCATCATGAGTATACCATGGCTCCATATAATTGTAAATGTTGTTTGCTTTTTGGTTGTAACGGAATCCAGTATAAATAAATCCATAGTTGGCGTGCCATTGATGATAATCTAACCGGGTAAGAAATGATCCACTATTTTCAGGGATATAAGGAATCTGATCTTGATAAGTTTCCTCAAGCTTTGAAGTTACATCAACGGCTTTCTGATAAGTATAATTGATGCCAATGTTGATGGTGAAATTGCTAATCGGCTCGAACGCTGTTTTTGCGTTAAGTTCTAAACCACGGATATCAACCAGGCCGATGTTGTACATTATCCAACGGTACAGGTTTGCACCGGGTTGTGCCACAATTTTATCTTTTATACGGTTATAATATACATCCGATTGGATATCGATAAATTTGATCTCATGGTTTTTGAAGTTCTTGAAATAGGTTACACCAACATCGTACTGTTTGGTGTATTCGGGATTTAACAGGGTATTGCCGATAAACGTATAATACAAATCGTTGAAGGTTGGCATTCTGAATATGTTTTTATAGAATGCACGGACCCGGATATCCTGATCTTTTAATAGTTTCCAGGAGAGCATTACGGTTGGACTAAAAACCTGTTTATTTCCGGATGAGGAATACAGTTTTACCCGATCGACTACGGTTGTGCTTAACAGGTTTGCCTGGATATTGAGCTGCTTAAAGATGAAGGATGAACTTAAAACATTTAAGAAGGTATTGCGAGTAGGATAAGGAAACCTGTATATGTTGGCATCTAAAGTCTGGAAGTTGTAATCAGATGCGTAAGCAGCCTCCCAAACTGAACTGATTTTATATTTGGCAGCAACCGACAGGTAGGCTTCCTGTTCTTTAAACCGGTTATCTAAAAAACCTGTGGTGGTTACATAATCAGGATCAAGGTAGCGTTGATATATATAAGCATATTTACCATTTACCAGAATGGAAAATTTATTCGATAAGTTTTTTTCTGCATTTCCCTGGATAAAGAAATCGCGGTCCCATATTCTTTGTGTAAAATCGAATCTATTGGCTACAATTGCTCCGGGTAGTCCCCTGTCTGATAAAAATGAATAGGCCTGTGCATGCCATTTACCGCCATTAAATTTACCAAATAATGCAGCCTGTAAACGGAAACGCTCCACGTTTCCATTGTTTCTTACCGCAGTGGTATCGAAAACCCCGTTGGTGTACCTGAATTTATATTTCCCGTCTGCATGGATATATTCGGTATTGATACTGGCCTTTAGTTTTTCGTTAATCTTGTACAAATAAACTAATGATGGATTAATGAGTCCGAATGATCCGTTTTTTAATCCGAGTTCGATCTTTTGCTTTTGGCTTTTTTCGAAATCAGGATCTTTGGTTTTGAGGTAAATGCTGCTTGCGGAGGCATAACCTTTCGCTGGAATCAGTAATTCTGGCTTTTGACCACTGTATAGAGAAATTTCTTCGAGATTGTTCAGCGAGAATTTACCTAAATCTACCTGGCCGTTCTGCGCATTGCCAATCTGGATGCCATCTAAAAAAACTGCAGTATGGTTGGTGCCTAAACTACGTACATTAACCGTTTTCATTCCACCTATTCCACCGTAATCTTTCAGCTGCACACCCGAAAGGTAGCGGATGGCATCGGCAACAGACAGGCTGTTTATCCTTTTAAGCTCATCAGCTGATAGGATTTGTACCGGTGTAGGCGATTTACTTTGTTCGGTTAACCGATATTCCTTAATCTGAACTTCTTTTAGCTGTGTGCTTTTTAGGGTACTATCGCTCTGTGCCTTTGTATTTAAAGGCAATAGAAATCCTGTCCATAAAATGGAAGAAAATAGAAAAAAATGCATTGTGCCCGCATAGGCAGAATGTTTATGTGTCATTTTGATTGTGAGTTTAACCCACAGCCAACAGATGGAAAAGAAATGAAATACGAATACGTAAGTACATCACCCCTTAGCTTCAATCCCCGAAAGCTATGAAATATAATGCTAAGGCAGGTCTTCTGACTTACTCCCGGGTTTCCGGCCTTCCCATCCCGACGAGTCGGAACAGTGGCAGATTGATTGGAAATCCGTTAAGGAGCTTACAGCTGCGGGACAGTTACAGATTTACACTGTATTCCCTTTTAATTCCGGGTGTAAAGCCGGAAACCAAAAGCGCTGCAAAAGTAATAAAATTAAATAACTTGTAAAATGGATGATGGAAAATGGAGGTTTTAACAGAAAAGACTAAATTAGGAATCAATTTTTTACCTATGAAAAGAATATTAATTGTTGCTTTTTCATTAATCAGCCTATCTGTTATGGCGCAAAAAACCGATACCGTTTTTCTGAAGAAACTGATGGAAACCAGGCCAGAACTTTTTTCTGCCGTACTCAATCATCCTGATCAAAACCAGATTCAGATTCTTTATACGCAGGTTAACCGCGATGCGAAAAATAAACCCACGTTTAAAACATTTAGTTACAACTTAGATCCGCACCACTATTTTTATCCGGCCAGTACGGTTAAACTGGCTGCAGTCATTTTTGCTTTAGAAAAAGTAAATCGTTTAAGAAATACAGGCTTAACGGCTAACAGTGCCATGATTACCGATAGTGCATTTAAAGGACAAACGAAAGTATTAAAAGACTCGAGTGCTAAAAACGGGCTTCCATCAATAGCGCATTATGTTAAAAAGATTTTGCTGACCAGTGATAACGATGCCTTTAACCGTTTGTTCGAATTTATCGGCCGGGCAGAAATTAACGAAAAACTAAAGGCAAATGGCTTAAATGATAGCCGTATTTTAAACCGCCTGGCCATTGGTGATGCGGGTGAATCTGCCAAACATACCAATCCCATTAAATTTTATAATGGTGATCATCTGGTGTATGATCAGGCTGCCCAGTATGATCCAAAAGATTATGAATTGAAATTAAGCCATCTGGTAATGGGCACAGGATACATGGATAGTACCGATAAGCTGGTAAATAAGCCTTTTAGCCTTGGGGGCAAAAATGCCTTCGCCATTAACGATCAACAGAAACTGATGCAGAAATTAATTTTTCCTGATGCTTATCCGCCGAAAGAAAGGTTTAACCTCACACCAGAAGATTATAAGCTGATTTATACGTACATGAGTAAATATCCTACAGAAAGTGATTTTCCTAAATACGATCCAAAAGAATTTTGGCCAACCTACGCGAAAATGCTGTATTACGGAAGAGAACAGGTAAGTCCTGATCCTGATATTAGAATTTTTAATAAGTATGGAGACAGTTACGGTTACATCATCGATAATTCTTATTTTGTTGATTTTAAGAATGTAATCGAATATTTCCTTACAGCAGTAGTACAGAGTAATGAGGATGGCATATTTAACGATAATAAGTACGAATACGAAACAGTTTGTTTTCCTTTTATGAAAAATCTGGGGCGTACCATTTATGATTTCGAATTAAAAAGACCTAAAAAGTATAAGCCCGATTTAGGTATGTTCAAAATGGATTATGCCCATTAAAACCTTTCCTGATCTTTTAAGGTTTATTGCGTATAAATTGTATAAAAAACTATACATTAATTAAAAAATAATATATTCGCATTTCAAAATTAAAGAATACATCTCTAATGGCTAAATTATTAATAATTGACGATGAGCGAGCGATAAGGAGTACCTTACGCGAAATTCTGGAGTACGAAAATTACGATGTTGAAGATATCGATAACGGTATCGATGGCCTCGAAATGATCAAAAAAGGAAATTTCGATCTGGTACTTTGCGACATCAAGATGAATAAGATGGATGGTATGGAAGTGCTCGAACAGGCACAGATCATTAAACCCGATCTACCGTTCATTATGATATCGGGTCACGGTACAGTTGAAACGGCCATTGAAGCCAGTAAAAAGGGAGCTTTCGATTTCATTTCGAAACCACCTGATTTAAACCGTTTACTAATTACCGTTCGTAATGGTTTAGACCGTGGAAATTTAGTTACTGAAACCAAGGTTTTAAAGCGCAAAGCGAGTAAAACCCGTGAGATTTTAGGCGAATCGGAGAGCATTTCTAAAATTAAGGAAACGATAGAGCGTGTTGCCCCTACTGAAGCGCGTGTATTAATTACTGGTGCAAATGGTAGCGGTAAAGAGCTGGTAGCCCGTTGGTTACACGAAAAATCGAACCGTGCTGATAGCCCTTTAATTGAGGTGAACTGTGCTGCGATTCCATCAGAATTGATTGAAAGTGAATTATTTGGACACGAGAAAGGTTCATTTACCTCAGCAGTTAAACAACGCATCGGTAAATTTGAACTGGCCAATGGGGGAACTTTATTTTTGGATGAGATTGGCGATATGAGCCTTTCTGCCCAGGCAAAAGTTTTACGTGCATTGCAGGAGCATAAAATTTCGCGTGTGGGTGGAGAAAAGGAAATTGAAGTAAATGTTCGCGTTTTAGCGGCAACCAATAAAGATTTATTAAAAGAAATCGAAGATGGTAATTTCCGTATGGATTTGTACCACCGCTTAAATGTAATTAATATCCATGTGCCACATTTAACAGAGCGTACCGATGATATTCCCGTTATTGCCCAGAACTTTTTAGAAAATATCTGCAGCGATTATGGAATGCCGGTTAAGAAAATAAATGATGGTGGTATGTCTGCCTTAAAAGCTTTACCTTGGACAGGGAATGTACGTGAGCTGCACAATATGATTGAGCGCTTGATTATTCTGAGCGACAAGGTAATTACTGAAAATGATGTACGTGCTTTTGCCAATCCAGGCGGTGGCACAAACATTGGTGCAGCGACCAGTGCGCAAATTGCAGGTGCTGGAGGCTCGAGCCTGGCTTCTTCTTTCGATTCGTTCAATAACTTTCAGGATTATAAAGATCACGCAGAGCGGGAGTTTATCAAATTCAAACTGGAGAAAAACAACTGGAATGTATCAAAAACAGCTGATGAAATTGATATCCAAAGAAGCCATTTGTATAGTAAAATTGAGAAATTCGGCTTAAAAAGAGCAGAATAGCATTATAGCAAAGAAGTCAAGTTTTTAAAACTTGACTTCTTTTTTATGCTGCAACATTAAAACCCCTTCCTATCCCATATAATCATTCTGTCTCATCAGTAATGCTCTGTATTTATTAAAAATTGCTGTTTTAGAAACGAAACCCAGATACTGGTTTTGCGCAGTTAATACGGGTAAAATCCATACATTATCCTGCTCCATTTTCTCTAATACCATTTTCAGATCATCATTTTCAGTAATCACATTTGGGGCTGGTTGTACCAGATAAGAAGCTTGCAG
This sequence comes from Pedobacter folensis, assembly GCF_056490665.1. Taxonomy (NCBI): domain Bacteria; kingdom Pseudomonadati; phylum Bacteroidota; class Sphingobacteriia; order Sphingobacteriales; family Sphingobacteriaceae; genus Pedobacter; species Pedobacter folensis. The sequence goes on along the minus strand of NZ_JBWJIF010000001.1, from coordinate 892,940 downwards.
GTTTTCCTTATCCGGGTGATTAATCATTTCATTAAATAGTTCTTCGATATAAATGATGCCCTTAAAATCGCCCAGCTCATCTGTAACCGCACAAATGTTTTTACGCGATTGCATAATCTCATTCATTTTAACCGAAATCAGATCGTTCATATTTAACTGCGGATAGGTTTTTTCGATCAAATACTTCAGTTTCATCTGGTTTAAAACAGTCGTATCTTTATCATCATGTGATAATAACTCGCCTTTATCCGCCAGTGCTTTGGTGTAGATAGAATGTTTTTGTGAGCTGCGGTTAATCGCGTAAGAAATGGCAGTAGTAATCATTAGCGGTACCATTAAGATATATCCACCGGTAATTTCGGCAATCAGGAAAATACCGGTCAAAGGCGCATGCATAATCGAGCCTAAAGCAGCGGCCATGCCCGCAACAATAAAGTTAGATACATTTAACTGCGCCAGGCCGGATAAATTGACCACATAAGCAAAGATAAATCCGATTAAACCACCCATAATCAAACTCGGCGCAAACGTGCCACCGTTACCCCCAGCACCTAAGGTAACCAAGGTGGCTATCGATTTCATAAAAATGGTTACCACTGTAAACAGCACTACTAAAGCCGGAATGGTATTGTAATCGGCAAAAATACTGTTGTTGATCACTGCTTGATAATCGCCTTTTAACAAACCTTTTATGGTAATATAACCTTCACCATATAGTGTTGGAAACAGGAATACTAAAACACCAAGCATTAAACCGCCTACAATTACTTTGGTATAAGGATGTTTGATTTTATAGAATAATCCTTTTACAGCATAATTGGCTTTAGTAAAATAGATTGAGAATAAACCAATAAAACAGGCTAGTATCACGTAGTAAAACAAAGCGTTTACCTTCCATCCTTCTGTAACTAAGAAGAAAAGCTGTTGGGTATAAAATAATCTTGCTACTACTGCTGCTGTTGCGGCCGATAATAATAGCGGAATAAATGCCGGAATGGTAAACTCAGGTAATAGAATTTCAATAGCGAAAACAATCCCAGCCACCGGGCTGTTAAATGCTCCTGCAATACCGGCTGCTGCACCACAGGCCACTAGCATGGTAATTTCACGATAAGATAAACCCAGCAAACGGCCAAGGTTTGAGCCTATTGCCGATCCACTGGTCACAATTGGAGCTTCCAGCCCTGTTGACCCGCCAAAACCAACCGTTACAGCTGCGGTAATAATCTGCGAATAAATATTGTGTGCTTCTACCTTACTCGATTTTTTTGAGATGGCATAAAGCAAAGGCGTTAAACCTGTTTCGAACTTGGTTTTACGGATAAAGTATTTAATGTACAAAACCGTTAAAAAAATACCAATCATTGGAAATATGAAGTACAGGTAGTATTTATATTTCCAGTGCCAGTCTGATTGAAGAAATTCTTCGATATGGTGGGTTAAACTTTTTAAGGCGGCAGCTGCAAGTCCTGCTAAAATCCCGACAATTACGGCCAGGATAATTAAGAAATTACGGTTTGATATTTTAGATTTTCGGTATTGGTTAATCTGATCAAGGTAATTTACAAATCTGATGTACATTCTATTGTTTTTTAATAGAGGGCGGATAGCCCAAAAGTAACAAAAACAACGAAACGAGCCAATTTAAAGGGCTGTTTTATGCATCAAATTTATCCAGTAACTTAATTAAGGTTGCAAAATCTTTTGGATAAGGTGCATCAATCACAATATCTTTGTCATCTAAACCTTTAAAAACCAAATGCCTGGCATGTAATGCGAAACGTTTCATAATGGGTTGCTCCTCCTCACCTTTGGTTAATTTATAACCTCTCTTAATTGACGAAAGAAAAACGGGTTTCCCTTTATACATGTCATCACCAACAATGGCTGCTCTTTGCGTAGCCAGGTGAATACGAATCTGGTGCATACGACCAGTAATTGGCTTGCACTCTACCAAAGTGTAGTGTTTGTAGTATTTTAAAGAATCGAAAATGGTTTCCGCTCTTTTACCTTCTGCCCTGTCGATGGTTACATTTTTATTGCCATCGTTCAAGATTGGAAGATCAACCGTTAACTGGTCGAAAATGACATGCCCGTCTACTACCGCGTGGTAAGTTTTATTCACCTTTCTTCTTTCGAACTGCATGGAAGCATGGCGATAACCTTCAGGGTTTTTGGCGATAATTAAAGCACCGGAAGTTTCTTTATCCAAACGGTGACAAACCTGTGCATCATCGCTATACTGTTTGGCCAGACGTAATACATTGGTTTCTCCAGATCCGCCGCGTTCATCGAGCGAGGCTAAAAATGGAGGTTTATTGATAACAATAAAATCGTTGTCTTCGAAAAGAATAAGGTCTTTAAAATTAGGAAACTTCAAACTGTGCTGTAATTAATGAAGTGCAAAAATACGATTTTATTTTTTTAAGGCAGTCGTCACCCTGAATTTATTTCAGGACCACATTCTGGAAAGATGTTGATCCCAAATATTCGGGACAGCATGACGAATTCTTTACGCGTATCGTCCTCCTGAACTTGTTTCAGGATCTAATTGAAAATTTAAGTCCAAAAAAAGCCGCTCCGATGTAGATCAGAGCGGCTAAATAACTTTAGCTTTTATAATTATTACTTAAGAAAGCTCAAACTTATAACCTACCCCTTTTACGGTTGATACATAAGTTTCACCTAATTTTTCTCTCAGTTTACGGATGTGAACATCAATGGTTCTGTTGGTTACGACTACCGAGTCTTCCCAGATATTTTTAAGGATCGATTCGCGGGTATAAACTTTTCCTGGTTTTGAAGCCAGTAAGTATAAAAGCTCAAATTCCTTTTTAGCCAATACTACCTTGTTGCCACCTTGAAATACTAAATAAGCTTCACGGTCGATCACTAAATCGCCAATTTCCAGTTTGTTCTCCGATACTTCTTCTGTTCCGGTATTTCTCCTTAAAATCGCATTAATGCGGCTTACTAAAGCACGTGGTTTAATCGGTTTTGCGATATAATCATCAGCACCTACATTAAATCCAGCAATCTCCGAATACTCCTCACTTCTGGCAGTTAAGAAAACCATAAATGTATTCTTGAATTCAGGTATGGCACGCATTAAACGGCAAGCCTCAATTCCATCCATCTTAGGCATCATAATATCCAGAATAATTAAATCCGGATGTACCTTTTTCGCAACAGTAATTCCTTCCTGGCCATTGGTAGCGGTGAAAACCTGATAACCCTCTTTTTTAAGGTTATACTCAATTAGCTCCAGAATATCCGGTTCATCATCAACAATTAATATTTTCTGACCTGCGTTGTTCATAGTTAAATATTTGTTACGAAAGTAGTGTCTATGATGCAATATTTAGTTAAGCCTAAGTTAAGAAATTGTTAATTACTTAAATTAGTTTAACATGGAATTTGTTTTAAAGTAACGTTTTGGCTAAAAAGGCCTCCAGTTCTTCACCACGCAGGTTTTTGGCTATTATTTTTCCGGAAGGATCAACCAGGTAAGATGTTGGGATAGCCTGTACCTGGTATTTTTTTACCGTTACACCATTAAAATCTTTCAATTCCGAAACGTGTGTCCAGGTTAATCCATCAGCTTTCACTGCACCTAACCATGCTGCCTTGTCGGTATCTAACGAAATACCGATGATATCGAAGTTCTTAGCTTTGTATTTATTGTAAACCTTAACTACGTTCGGATTCTCCTGACGGCAAGGCTGGCACCACGATGCCCAGAAATCGATCAGTACGTATTTCCCTTTATAGTCTGATAAACTTACCGGTTTATCATCAGCTGTATTGATGGTAAATGCCGGCGCAACCTGTCCTACCTGAACGGCTTTTAAAAGTGCCATCTGTTTTACAAAGGTATCAACCGTAGCATTGCCTTTAATTTCTTCTTTAACCTCATCAGCAAATTGTACCAATTCTGCTTCAAATTCCTGCGGACTTAAAGTATTCATGGCATAAAAACTGGCTAGCGTACCTTTATTGTCTTTAGCAAATTTTATAATCTGCGTATTCAATTGATTGATGTACGATTCGTACTGAGGTTTCATCGATTCTAACACAGCTGCCCTGTTTTGAGGCTGTGTTGCTACTTTCGCTTCGAAATCAGCCTGTAATTTTTCTACCTGTTTGGCAAAATTGTTTCTAATGGTATTTAGTTCTGATAATTTTTCAACTTCATTTGCACCTGAAATTTTATAAGCCATTGTTTTGTCGGCCAAATCAGCTTCTAATTTAATGTCATCGCCATTTTTGGCAATCAACATAAACTCATGGTTACCTACCGATACCCTAAAGAAATCAACCGATGGCGTTTTACGGATGAATTTAAATTCACCTTTTTCCGATAGATTGGTAGAATCGATCGCAACCATATTGCTATTCTGCATACCGTATAAAAATACTTTCTTCTCCGTTCCAGGATTTTGGAAAGTTCCGTCAATCGTAAAGCTATCTTTGGGTTTACATGCAGTGAAAGCAATCGCTATCAGCATGATCAGGCTCAATTGTTTTAGTCTCATTATTTCAGTTTTTCAAGTATTAATTCATTTAATTTTTTAGCATCAGCTTTACCCTTGGCAAGTTTCATTACATCGCCAACAAACAAACCTAAAACGCCTTTTTTGCCTTTCTTGTACGCTTCTACCTGTTGTGGATATTTATTTAACACTTCATCAATAAAACTACTTAATTCGTCTCCGTTTTCAGAGATCAGTAAGTTTAACGATTGTGCCAAATCAGTAACTTTTGCATTTGCTTCCAGTTCAACAGCGGGTAATAATTGTTGAATAGCAATCTGTTGTGTGATTTTTTTATCATCAACCAGGTTAATGGCTTCTGCCAGTTGCGCCGGGTTAACTTTAAAATCGGTTATGGCAATTCCTTTTTCATTTAAAACTGCTCTAATCGGACCAATTAACCAGTTAATCAGGCTTTTTTTGTTATGAACAGCGGATTGAGCCTGATTAAAATAGTTTAACAGGTCTAAATCTTCTGCAAAAAGCGTTGCATCTGCCTTGCTGATCCCAAATTCTGAAACCATTTGCTTCGATATTTCATTAGGAAGCGCAGGCATTAACGATTTGATCTCTGCTAACCAGGCATCAGAAATGTGAATGGGTTGTAAATCAGGATCTGAAAAATACCGGTAATCATTAGCCTCTTCCTTGGTACGCATTGGTGATGTAGTACCTTTATCGGCATCAAAATTTAAGGTACTCTGGATAATCTTTCCTCCTTCATTAATCACTTCTACCTGGCGGCCAAATTCAAAATCCATTGCCCTACGTACGTTACGCATGGAGTTTAGGTTTTTTACTTCGCAGCGTGTTCCAAATTCGGTAGAACCCTGAGGACGGATAGAAATATTGGCATCGCAACGCAGACTGCCCTCTTCCATATTGCCATCGCTTACATTTAAATGTCTTACGAGTTTTCTGATTTCGCTCAGCAATACCGAAGCTTCTTCTGAACTGCGGATATCGGGTTCGGTTACAATCTCGATTAAAGGTACACCTGCACGGTTTAAATCAACTAATGAATAGTTGTCGTCCTGATCATGAATGCTTTTTCCGGCGTCTTCTTCCAGGTGGATGCGATTGATCCCGATTTTCTTTGTAGAACCATCAGCCAGTTGAAGCTCCAGAAAACCATTCACACAAATCGGTTGGTTATCCTGCGTAATCTGATATCCTTTTGGCAGATCGGCATAGAAGTAATTCTTACGGTCGAAATGGTTGGTCTGGTTAATGGTACAGTTTAAAGCCAGGCCAATACGGATTGCTTTTGCAACTACTTCTTTATTTAACTTCGGTAAAGCTCCGGGCAATGCCAACGAAACTGTAGATATATTTTGATTGGGTAAAGCCCCGAACGATGCACTATCAGCGGAAAATATTTTAGTGTTTGTATTTAACTGAACGTGGATTTCCAGTCCTGAAACGAGTTCGAAAGGAGTTTGGGGGCTTGTTTCTTGTAAAGGCATTTAAAGCTTCGTATTGTTATAGGTTTTATTAACCACAGATTTCACCTCTAAATGCTGATTTAATCTGTGGTTAAATATTATGAGGTCAAATATAGTTATTATTTACGCTTTCGTTAAAAAAGGCTTGATGGAGAAATTTTTAAAAACTCCTGCCAGGGTAAACCTCCGGCACCCACTAAAAGTATTTTATCGGGTTTATACATTTTGCTAAAAGCATCCATTCCGGAAGTGCCTGTAACCAATCCCGTACTTTTAACTTCTAAGCCGATTATTTTACCACGTTTTTCTAAAATAAAATCTACTTCATCATTTCTATGTCTCCAATAAAAAACTTTGTAACCTTCTACAAAAGAAGAATTTAAGAGGTGTGCTCCTATTGAAGATTCGACCATTCTTCCCCATTCTGCCGGTTGTTTTTTTATCTCTTCAAAAAACTCATTTCTTTGAGCGCTTATCAGTGCATTGTTATGGACCTGAAACTTTGGACTGGATGAACGTTTACGGATTACATCAGCTGCAAATTTCTCAATCCCACCAAGTAAACCCGCTGTATCTAACAGATTTAAATAATGTGATAATGTTGTGGTATTGCCGGCATCAGAAAGCTGGCCTAATATTTTGGTGAAAGATAAGATCTGACTGGAATATAAACAGCCCAATTCAAACAGACGTTTCATTAAGGCAGGTTTATCTACACGGGTGAGCATTAAAATATCTTTCGAAATGCTGGTTTCTATCAAAGCATTTGACACATAGTTTTTCCACCGGTCTTCATCGTTGATCAGACCTGCAGCACCTGGATAGCCGCCAAACCAAACATATTGTTCGGCAGTAAAACCGAAAGCACTTTCCATTTCGGCAAAACTCCAATGCCCTAAATAGGTTAATTCGAACCTGCCTGCTAATGATTCTGTTAAGCCCTGCTGAATTAATAATCTTGATGAGCCCAATAAAATTACCTTTAAATTTATGCCATTTCGCATATCTTCATCCCATAAACGCTTCACAATTTCACTCCAGTTATCAATTTTCTGGATTTCATCAATGATCAGCAGATATTCATCAACTCCAGGCTCTTTTAAGAGTTCCCTGGTATGGTTCCATATCAGCTCTATCCAGGTTCTGTCAGAAGCGGCAACAGCATCTGCAGATTCGAATATGCAAGGCGTATCAATTTCCTTGACCAATTGGCTGATTAAAGTTGTTTTACCAATTTGCCTCGGGCCCACAAGCACCTGAATAAACCTTTTTGGTTCATTCATCACTTTTACAAGTTGCTGTAAATAAGATCTTTGGAACATGTTAAACAATTTACTCAATGTGTTGAGTAAAATTACTCATTGTATTAAGTAATTCAAAGCCGTTATTAAATTATCATTGATTTATATAAGCCAAACAGCTGTTTTTTGAATATTATTTATATAAAAAATTATCCAATAAGTTATTGTTATTCAGTTGTTTATACCGTTATTTACAATTTACTCAGTAAGCTGAGTAAAATTACTCAATGGCATATTCAACGTTAAAGAATGTTAAATGGAACGGCTTTAATTAAACTAGTGTGGGCTGCTATCGTCTATCTCAGCAAACACACACAAGAAACCTTTAATTAAAAAACATTATGAAAAAGTTAGTTTTATTTGCTGCAGTTCTGATGGTTTCATTATTCAGCATAAACAATGCAAAAGCACAGCTTAGCTTAAATATCAATATTGGTTCACAGCCAGTTTGGGGACCAACAGGATATGATCATGTTGATTATTATTATTTCCCTGACATTGATGCTTATTATTATGTTCCATCTGGCCAATACATTTATTCGAACGGTGGAAATTGGGTTTGGGCGAACAGTTTACCTGCTCAATACAGAAACTTTGATCTGTACCGGGCTTATAAAGTGGTCGTTAATGAACCAAAACCATATCTGCGAAATAACATTTATGTAAACAGATATAGTAAATATAAAAACTATGGAGGTCATCAAACCATTATTAGAGATAGCCGTGAGACTAAATACTACGTAGTAAAAGGCCATCCAAAATACATTCAAAGACCTACCAGAAATGTAACTGTAGTTCGTAATAATAACCGTCCTACCCGTGTAGTACAAAGAAATGTGACCAGACCTGATCAAAATAATGGTCGCCCTCAGTATAATAATGGTAGAGATAACCGTCCTGAAAGAGATAATAATCAAGGCCACGGTAACGGGCGTCATTAATATTTAGTTGTATAAAGGAGCTTCGAAGGGGGCTCCTTTCTTATTTACTTACTTCTGGCACGTGGTTTGGCTATAAATAATAAACACTAAATGAATTGATTATGAAAAGATTATTTTTAATGGCTGCAGTTATGATGATTTCATTTCTCAGCATCCCAGCAAAAGCACAGTTAAATGTAAATGTTAATATCGGATCTCAACCGCTCTGGGGACCCACAGGCTACGATCATGTAGATTATTACTATCTCCCTGACGTAGAAAGTTACTATTATGTTCCGCAAAAACAGTTTGTGTATTTAAATGGAAACGATTGGGTTTTTGCCAATACTTTACCTGCTCGATACGGCAATTACAATTTATATAATGGTTATAAAGTGGTAATTAATTCACCTAAGCCCTATTTGAATTTCAAAAATGATAAGGTAAAGTATGCCAAATACAAAGGCAATAAAGGCCAGCTGGTAATAAGAGATAGCCGTGATAGTAAATATTATGTTGTAAAAGGACATCCTCATGGTATGCCTCCGGGACAGGCTAAAAAGATTTATGGAAAAGCGAATAATGGAAATAACGGAAAAGGCCATGGAAATGGTAAAGGAAAACATTAATCCATAACCTCACTGGTTTATTTAAAGGAGTTTCGAAAGAGACTCCTTTTTTTATATATCTGTTACAATAGAAGTTTTGGCACAGCGTTTGAATTACTGAAGTACACACAAATAAATGGATTATTATGAAAAAGTTATTTATCATCTCCGCGATTTTAGGTATCGTGGCTTTAACATCTAATCAATCTAGCGCTCAGGTAAGTATTAATGTGAATATTGGTGCTCAGCCTGCCTGGGTTCCTGCAGGTTATGAAAACGTTAATTATTACTATCTCCCGGAAGTTCAATCTTATTATTATGTCCCGCAAAGACAGTTTGTTTATTTAAGCGGAAACCGATGGACAAGATCGAGATATTTACCAGCGAGATATAGAGGTTACGATTTGCACCACGGCAGAAAAGTAGTGGTTTATGGAAATAGTCCATATCGCAATTATAATAGTCACAGGGTAAGTTATTCACATCATAATAATTACTACCGCTCCTCATATGGAGGCGGAAATAGAGTGAGATACAGCTCGCCAAGAAATAATTACAGATCATACCGGGTAGATAACAGGCACCACGATAGAAGTGTAAATTCAAGTTTATTCTCCAGAGGACACCGAGAAAAACATGGAAGACATTAAAATATAAAAAGAGGCTTTAGGGCCTCTTTTTTATTTTACATAGCGTCACCCTGAATTTATTTCAGGGACTATTACATTATTTATATTAATGATGAGGAATAAAACTTTCTGCTTTTTCCAGCACAACTTTTAATCCTGATGCGTTTTTACCCCCTGCTGTAGCATAAAAAGGTTGTCCACCGCCACCGCCTTGAATCTCTTTACCCAATTCCCGAACAATATTCGAAGCATTTAATCCTTTTTTCACCAGGTGATCAGAAAGCATAACGGTTATTCCGGGTTTACCATCAATTTCTGTCGTAAAAACCAGAAACAGGTTATCAACCATATCTTTTAAGGAGAAAGCCAGGTTCTTAACCGCATCGGCACTTTGCAGATCGATGTGTTTAGCAATCAGGTTAATGCCGTTAATTCCCCTTACATGGTGAACTATTTCATGTTTTAAGGTGTTTACACGCTCTATTGTCGATTTCTCAATTTCCTTTTTCAGTTTCGCATTTTCATCCAATAAAGCCTGAACAGATGCTGATAAATCTTTGCTTCCGTTTAGTAATGCTTTTAACACACCAAGTTCTTTTCTTTGGTCTAAGAAATATTGCTCCGCTTTATCAGCAGTGATGGCTTCGATACGGCGAACACCAGCGGCAACCGCACTTTCGGAAACAATTTTGAATGAACCGATTTGTCCGGTTGCTTTTACGTGTGTACCACCGCAAAGTTCTTTAGAGAAATGATCATCAAATGTAATCATACGAACAAAATCGCCGTATTTTTCGCCAAATAGAGCCGTTACGCCACTTTCAATAGCATCCTGATAAGGAACGTTGCGTTGTTCCTTTAATTTAATGTTCTGGCGGATTTTCTGGTTCACAATTACCTCAATCTGTGCCAGTTCTTCATCAGTTACTTTAGCAAAGTGAGAAAAATCGAAACGCAGATAATCTGCATTAACCAACGAACCTTTCTGGTTAACATGTTTGCCTAAAACCTGTTTAAGGGCTGCATGCAATAAGTGAGTGGCAGAGTGGTTATCTTCAGTTAAAATACGTTTATCTTCATCTACAACAGCCCAAAATTTACCTTCTAAATTATCCGGTAAAATATCGGTAAAATGAACGGTTAAGCCATTTTCCTTTTTAGTATCGGTAATGTCTACCCAAAACTGGCGGCTATGGTCTTCTAAACGGCCGGTATCTCCGACCTGACCACCACTTTCAGCATAAAAAGGTGTTTGGCGTAAAACAATTTGGTATTGTTCTTTGCCTTTTGCTTTTACTTTACGGTATTTTAAAATCTCGGTTTCGATTTCTAAATCATCGTAACCTACAAATTCACTCTGTTCTTCTGTGTTTACGACAATCCAATCGCTTGTATCAATTGCTGTGGCGGCACGGCTATCGTCTTTTTGTTTTTTCAAGGCCTGCTCGTAGCCAGCCAGATCAACGTTCCAGCCTTTTTCTCTGGCCATTAATTCCGTTAAATCGATCGGAAAACCAAATGTATCTGATAATTCAAAAGCAAAAGCACCTTCTACCACATTATTAGTAGCCTGATATTTTTCGAAACGTTGGATGCCTGTAGATAAAGTTCTCAGAAAGGAAACTTCTTCCTCCAGCACTACTTTTTGTACAAAATCCTGTTGCGAAATCAGTTCATCAAATACACCTTTAAATTGCTCAGCCAATAAAGGAACCATTTGATTTAAAAATGGCTCTTTAAAGTTTAGAAAGGTATAAGCATAACGTACGGCACGGCGTAAAATCCTGCGGATCACATAACCTGCTTTATTATTAGAAGGCAGTTGTCCATCGGCAATCACAAATGAAATGGCACGGATATGATCGGCCATTACACGCATAGCGATATCCGTTTTCTCCTCAGCACCATATTTAATACCAGATTTTTCTGCAATAAACTGAATCATCGGTTGGAAAACATCGGTATCGTAGTTTGAAGTTTTTTCCTGTAAAACACGTACTAAGCGTTCGAAACCCATTCCAGTATCAACGTGTTTAGCAGGTAAACTTTGCAATGAACCATTTTTTAAACGGTTAAACTGCATAAATACATTATTCCAGATTTCGATTACCTGAGGATGATCGGCATTTACCAGGGTAGCACCATCTACAGCTGCTTTTTCTTCGTCGGTACGACAATCTACATGGATTTCAGAGCATGGTCCGCATGGTCCCGTATCGCCCATTTCCCAGAAATTGTCTTTTTTATTTCCAGGTAAAATATGGCTTTCATCCACATATTGTTTCCAAAGGTCATAAGCTTCCTGATCTTTTTCTAAGCCTTCTTTTTCATCGCCTTCGAAATAGGTAACATATAATTTTTCTTTCGGGATTTTGTAAACTTCAGTTAATAATTCCCAGCTCCAGGCGATGGCTTCTTTTTTGAAATAATCACCAAAACTCCAGTTGCCCAACATTTCGAACATGGTATGGTGGTAAGTATCAATACCTACTTCTTCCAGGTCGTTATGTTTGCCCGAAACACGTAAACAACGCTGGGTATCAGCAACACGAGTATATTTAATGGCCGCCTCCCCTAAAAACAGATCTTTAAATTGGTTCATACCCGCATTGGTAAACATTAAAGTAGGGTCGTTTTTAACCACAATCGGTGCGGAAGGAACAACATGATGTTGTTTCGATTCAAAAAAACTAAGGAATGCCTGTCTAATCTCTTTTGCTGTCATTTCAATATTATTGGAGGGAACAAAATTAAAATTTTATTGCGTTAATAAGGAAAAATCGAGCTACATTTGAATACTTTAATTAATCGATATAAGACACTCATAATCAAGCACAAAATATGCCGTATAAAGAAAGAGACATTAATAAAATGTATTATACCATGGGCGAAGTGACTGAAATGTTTAATGTTAACGCCTCACAGATCCGTTTTTACGAGAAAGAATTCGACATCCTGCAGCCCAAGAAAAATAAAAAAGGCAACCGTCTTTTCACACCGGAAGACATCGAAAACTTAAAGATTATCTTCAACCTTGTTGATGAAAAAGGATTTACCTTAAAAGGTGCCAAAGACTATTTAAAGAATAATAAAACAGGTGTAAGAGAGAATCAGAAGATTATAGATTCGTTAGAAAAACTGAAAGGTTTTTTGGTAAATCTGGCAGAAGAACTGTAAGCATTTTATTTCCTTACTCCTATCGCTTTTACAGCATTACTAGTATGTAATTAAAAAAGTACATTTTTTGTAGGTTTTTAATTATTTATTTTATATTAGTATCACCAAAACAACAATCACCCTATTTTTTATTAACTGGTTAACTCCCTGCTTATGAAAATATGGTATGCATTGTTGCTTGTCTTTTTCCCCTATTCTTTACTTGCCCAAAATACACAAGAGGCAGATATCCGCGATATTTTAGAGAGTGTAGCCGAAAACCTCCCCGATGATTACGATATGACCGAGCTGGTTGATGTATTGGAGAAATATCGTAAACACCCAATTAATCTGAATCGCACTTCGGTTGAAGAATTAAAGACTCTGGTTTTCCTGTCTCCCTTACAGATAAGTAATTTCTTTTTACACATAAAGGAAAATGGTCAGCTAGCGGATGTGCTGGAATTACAAAGCATTAAGGGTTTTGATATTAAAACCATCCAAACCCTGCTTCCATTTGTAACCTTAACTAATATCGCTGAATATCAGCAGCTCAGTTTTAAAAACCTTCTACATGATGGTGAAAATGATTTGATGATGCGTTTTGCGCAAACTTTACAAAAGCAAAGGGGATATACAGATTTACCCGGAAACCGGTATCTAGGTTCGCCAGAAAAATTTCAGATGCGTTACCGATATCAATATAGTTCAATTCTATCAGCAGCCATAACTTTAGATAAAGATGCCGGCGAAAAATTTATCGGTAAACCTTTCGATTTTTATTCGGGCAATATCGCATTATTCAAATTGGGTAAGTTAAAAAAGTTGGTAATTGGCGATTATACACTGCAGTTTGGCCAGGGCTTAACATTATGGTCTGGTTTTTCTTTTGGCAAAGGTCCCGATGTAACCAGCGTAGCTAAAAAAGACTTAGGTTTAAGGCCTTATAATTCGACTAACGAATATTCTTTTTTTAGAGGAAGCGCTGCAACCATTAACCTGTTTAAAAATATAGATATCACTCCTTTTGTTTCGTTCCGTAATCTTGATGCCAGCCAAAAGTTAGATTCAGAAGGAAATTTAGTCCAGGCCACGATTAATCAAACCGGATTGCATAGAACCCCTACTGAGATTAAGAATAAAGGGGTTTTAGCACAGCGCATTTTTGGCACTACCATTCAATATACCAAAAATGAATTTGCCCTTGGTGCAATTGCTTATCATACTAATTATAAAACTCGCTTTATTACGCAAGCTGCAGCCTACGATCAATATAGTTTCACCGGAACAGCACTAACCAATCTCGGCTTATTTTACAATTATACCTATAAAAATATGTACCTCTATGGCGAGGCCGCTAAAGGTTTAGGTGGTGGCTTGGCCTATATTAATGGCGTACTGATGAGTTTGTCGCCAACAGTTTCTGCAGCTTTGACCTATCGCGATTATGCCAAAGATTATCACAGTTTTTTTAATCAGGCTGTATCCGAAGCGAGTGAAGCAGTCAATGAAAAAGGATTGTATGCTAGTTTAAATGTTAACCCAAATAAACATTGGGCTTTTTCTTTCTATGGCGATTATTTTAGGTTTCCCTGGTTAAAATACCGTATTGATGAACCTTCAAAAGGTTATGAGGTGTTGGGGCAGGCCGTTTATACCCCAGGTAAAACCTTTAAAGTTTTAGTTCGATTTAAAACAGAACGTAAACAACAAAACACCGATTTGGATGTACCGGTAAACTTTTTAGACCATGTAAAAAGAGAGGGTTACCGGGCAGAGGCAAGCTGGCAAATGAATAAGAATTGGCGCTTTCAAAACCGGTTAGAGATTTCTCAATATAAAAAAGGTAGTGCAAGCCGTGAATTTGGTTATCTCATTTATCAGGATGTAGATTATTCGCCAATGTTCGCTAAGTTAACTGGGAATGTAAGATTTGCCTATTTCAATACACCAAGTTATAACAGTAGGATTTACGCCTATGAAGATGATGTTTTGTACAGTTTTGCCTTTGGAATGTATAGTGGAACAGGTTTTAGGACTTATTTTAACCTGAAATATAATATAGTTAAAAAACTTAATGTTTGGATTCGGTATGGTTTGTTTGTTTACAAGAACGTAGAAACGGTAGGGACTTACCTGGACGAAATTGATGGCAATAAAAAATCGGAAGTTAAAATTCAGGTACGTTATCAATTTTAAACCATGTTTAAGACCGAATATGTTTTTGTCAGGATCCTGTTTCCTTTTCTCTTCGGTATCTGTGTTTTTTATTTCTTTCCTGCATTAGCATATATCCAATGGTTAACTTTAACTCTAATCGTTATTTTACTGAGCATTTTATTTCTAAACATCACTTATGAAAGATTCAATATATATCGTTACAAAGGCACTATTGGTATTTTAATTTATATACTTTTTTTCAGTTTTGGTGGTTTGCTTTGCCTGCTCAATAACGAAAGTTTAAACCAAAATTACTTTGCAAAAACAGGGTGCAATTATTTAAAGGTCTGGGTAAATAATGAACCTCAGCACAGCAGTGGCATTTTGCGTTTTAAAGCAAAGATAATATCCGGATATCGGAAAGGTAAGCAAATCAGATTAACGGGGCAGCTGCTTCTTGCTGTAAAATTAGATAGTTTAAAACCCATCAAGCTCAAGTATGGTGATGAAATGATGATCTCGGTTAAACATACCGAAGTGGAGCCTCCATACAATCCCGCAGAATTTGATTTTAAAGCCTGGCTGGGCACTCAGAATATTTATCATCAGGCATTTATTGATCAGGATCATATCGTTAGCAACAAAAATAATCTGGGTAATCCCATTATAAAGATGGCTTTAGAGCTAAGAGAAAAGCAAGTAGCAAAATACCGAAACCTGATTAAAAATGATGAAGCGTTTGCTGTGGCCTCCACCCTTATTTTAGGTTACCGCGCTGATTTAAATAAAGAAACTCTATCGGCGTATTCCAAAACCGGAACTATTCATGCCTTATCGGTATCAGGCGCACATGTAGCCATTATTTATGTTGTTTTAGATTTTTTGTTCTTCTTTTTGAACAGGAACCGGACATTAAGGATTGTAAAACTTCTGCTAATCTGCACATTGATTTGGGGATATGCTTTGTTAACCGGATTATCTCCTTCTGTTGTTCGCTCGGCCATAATGATCAGTATTTTAATAACGGCTAAAGTTTTATCAAAGACCACGAATAGTTATAATGTTTTGGCCTTTTCAGCATTTTGCCAACTCGTTTACAACCCATTTTTAATTTGGGATGTGGGGTTTCAACTTTCCTATCTGGCCGTATTTGGATTAATTTATCTTCAGCCCAAAATTTACAACCTGCTTTATACTGAACAGGTTTGGTTAGATAAGTTATGGGCTTTCACAGCCATGTCTCTAGCAGCGCAAGTGGTCACCTTCCCATTGAGTATTTATTATTTTCATCAATTCCCGATTTACTTTCTTTTTGCGAACCTTTTAATCACTATCCCATTGGTACTCATGATGTATTTAGGGATTTTGGTGTTAATCCCATCATTCGGGTTTCTGGCACCAGTTTTCGAATGGATAATAAATTTTACAAATGCTGTACTAAAATGGATTGCGGGTTTGCCATATGCCAGCTTTTCGTCAATATGGATTAATCTACCTGAATTGGTGTTATTGAGCTTGTCGCTCGGGTGGTTTATTTATGCATTGGCAAAATTTAACAAACGACTGTTGTTCTCTTCTTTATTTCTATTTGTTTGCTACCAACTTTTAGTGATGTACGATGATCTAAGCGTCTTACAACAAAAAAAAATCATTTTCTTTTCCCTGAGAAAAAGCTATGCAGCTGCTTTTATCAATGGAAAGGAAGCTGTTCTGGTTTCAGATTTAAATCGTGAAGATAAAAACTATACATTTTCTGTTGAGCCGGCATTATCGCAATTACAGGTAAGTAAAATATGCTTTATAGATTTGAAGAAGGATACCCTTTTGGGGCAGTTCGCATTAAAAAATAATCAAATTGCCTTTTTTGATTATAAAATACTTTTGATTAATGAACGTCTGGATTATAAAAGAATAACTGGAAACGCTACTTTTTCAAGTATCTGGTTTAGTGGGAATACTAAATTTAATTTAGCCAAAATGGACATTGCTATAAAGTATAAAACGGCACTCATTGATGCCTCTAACAAAGATTATAAAATTCAGATGCTTAAGAAGCAGATGGAGAATAATGATATCGATGTACATATTTTAAAGAAAAATAAAGCATATTTGGTGCAACTAACCCAATAACATGGAAAATCTGGTTTTATATCAGGTTGCTGAAAGAATAGCAACAATAACTATCAATAGGCCCGAAAAAAAAAATGCGTTAAACCCTCAACTTATCGCTGAATTAACTGCTGCATTCATTAAAGCATCAGAAGATGACCTCGTAAAAGTGGTCGTATTGAATGCAAATGGTGACGCTTTTAGTGCTGGTGCCGATTTAGCATATCTGCAGCAGTTGCAATACAATACATTTGAAGAAAATGTGGCTGATTCTAATCATTTAAAAAAACTCTTTACAACCATTTATTATTTGCCAAAAGTGGTTATTGCTCAGGTAGAAGGTCATGCCATTGCCGGTGGCTGTGGTTTGGCAACCATATGTGATATTGTTTTTGCTACACCTGAAAGTAATTTTGGTTATACGGAAGTAAAAATTGGTTTTGTTCCTGCTATTGTTTCTTGTTTTTTAAAGGAAAAGGTGAGCGAATCGATCGCCAAGGAAATTTTACTGACTGGAAAAATATTTTCTGCTGAGGAAGCATTGAAATATAATTTGATAAATTTTGTAACAAATTCATCCGATATTCATCAAATAGTAAGAGAATTTGCATTAAGTTTGTGTAGCGGGAGCTCTGGTAATTCGTTAATGATCACTAAACAACTAATTACGCAAACAACCAATCCCCTATTGGAAAAATGCCTGGAAACTGCGGTACAGATCAATGCCCGTGTAAGGGAAAGTGAAGATTTTAAAAAAGGAATCTCTTCATTTTTAAACAAAGAAAAAATTAATTGGTAAATAACTAAAACTGAAATAAAAACATGTTCAAATCAATCAAAACCGGTGTTGTAGCTTTAATCTTGGTAAGTACTGCTATAATTGCCCATGCACAAAAGAAAATTGCTGAAGGTACTTTGGTATTTGCAGTAACTGCTAATGGTACAACAACCGATGTTAAAACTAAATTTAATGGTAACTTAACCAAAATAGAAATTGAAAATGGTCCTGCCATGATCAACATTATTTCAAACACGGCAGATAAAACCGGATTATTATTAATTGATGTTCCTGTTGCCCAAAAACAATTTGCGGTAAAGGTGAGCAAAGCAGAAACAGAAGCACAAGAAGCTTTATTGCCAAAATACTCTGATTATAAAGCAACTGGTGAAAAACAGACCATCGCTGGATTTAATGCTGAAAAATATACCTACAAAGACGACAAAGGTGGAGCGCATGAATTATGGGCAACAAAAGATCTTGATATTGCTGCAATTACCAATGGCGGTTTCTTTAAAGGCCTGGGGGCATTTCCTGTAAAATATTCGGCAGTAATTAATGGCGTAAATTCAGATCTGCTTCTAAAATCTCTTTCTGAAGCTAAAGTAGGTGCCATTAGCCTTGAAATTCCTACTGGTTACGACATAGTAACGATGGAAGAATTGAAAGCCATGCAAGGTGGTGGTGAATAATTAACCAATTCCAGATAATTTACAGCTTTTTAACTGCAGGCTTTTTATTTAAATTAGCCCGAAAGTTGAAAAGCTTTTTTTATGTCCAAAAACTATATATGATTAAAAGATTATTATTAAGATTATCAATGGCTTGCATAACATTATGCTCGCTGATTGATGCAAAAGCCCAAAGTATCAACTGGGCAAAAGACGGTAACTCCTATTATCAGATTGTTGGTGGAGAAATCGTTTCAATTACATTGCCTAAAAACGATCGTAAAACCGTTATATCGAGTGGATTATTAACACCTGCAGGTAAAAACAATGCAATTGCAGTTAAAAGTTTTCAGTTATCTGATGACGGCACTAAAGCATTGATTTATACAAACAGTAAAAAAGTTTGGCGTTACGAAACGCGTGGAGATTATTGGTTAGCAGATTTAACTTCCAATAAGATCACTCAAATAGGAAAAGACAGACCGGCTTCATCTTTAATGTTTGCTAAATTATCGCCCGATGGCAGCAAGGTTGCTTATGTAAGCCAGCACAATTTATATGTAGAAAATATTGATGGAACCGGGGCTAAGGCTTTAACCACTGATGGTACAGACCGAATGATTAACGGTACTTTCGATTGGGTTTATGAGGAAGAATTCGATTGCCGTGATGGTTTTAGATGGAGTCCGGATGGCAAATCTATTGCTTACTGGCAGCTGGATGCAACGAAGATCAAAAATTTCTTGATGATCAATAATACAGATTCTATTTATCCGTATACCATTCCTGTAGAATATCCAAAGGTAGGTGAAAATCCATCGGCATGTAAAGTTGGTGTGGTTGATATTGCAACAGCCAAAACAAACTGGCTAGATGTTCCAGGAGATAATATTCAGCACTATATTCCACGCATGCAGTGGGTACCTAACAGTAATGACATTATTTTACAGCAGCTTAACCGCGAGCAAAACGAAAGTAAAGTATTTATCTGTAATGCAGGAACAGGATCAGCAAAAGCTATTTATACTGAAAAAGCTAAGGCCTGGATTGATGCACAGGATGAGTGGAAATGGTTAAATGATAATAAAGAGTTTACCATTGTATCTGATAAGGATGGCTGGAATCACCTGTATCGAATCAGTTTGGATGGAAAAAAAGAAACATTGGTTACCAAAGGCAGCTATGATGTGATTGATGTAAAATTGATTGATGTAAAAAATAATATGGTTTATTTTCTGGCATCACCAAGCAATGCTACTCAGAAATATCTTTTTAAAACCAAGTTAGATGGAAAGGGGAAATTAGAACAGGTTACACCTTCTGTTTTACCAGGAACACATAATTACGATATTTCTCCAAATGCTGCTTTTGCACGCCATTCGTATAATAGTTCGCTTGTTAAGCCGATTACAGAGTGGATGAACTTTACTACAGGAAATCCATTTACAATGGATGGAAGTATTACAACGCAATTGGCTAAGCAAACCATAACTAAAAATAAAGTAGAGTTTTTTAAAGTAACTACTGAAGACGGAATTGAAATGGATGGCTGGATGAAAAAGCCTGATAACTTTAATCCAAACAAAAAATATCCTGTTGTATTTTATGTTTATGGCGAGCCTGCAGGTGCAACGGCTACAGATGTTGCCGGTGCGGGTGTAAATCATTTATATGATGGCGATATGGCTAAAGATGGCTATATCTATGTTTCTATGGATAACAGAGGCGCGCCCGTTCCAAAAGGTAGTGCATGGCGTAAAAGCATTTATAAGAATATTGGGGTGATCAATATCCGCGATCAGGCTATGGCTGCCAAAAAACTATTGGCTACCAATGCCTTTATGGATAAAGACCGCGTTGCCGTTTGGGGCTGGAGCGGTGGTGGCTCATCTACGTTAAACCTCATGTTCCAATATCCTGAAATTTATAAAACGGGTATTGCAATTGCCGCGGTTGGCAACCAGCTAACTTACGATAATGTTTACCAGGAACGCTACATGGGTACCCCTTTCCCAAGTAAAGAGGCTTATGTTAAAGGCTCTCCTATTACTTATGCTAAAAATTTAAAAGGTAATTTATTGTATATCCATGGCACTGGCGACGATAACGTGCATTACCAAAATGCCGAAATGCTGATCAATGAGTTGATTAAAAATGGAAAGGTTTTTCAATTGATGAGTTATCCAAACCGCACCCATAGTATTTCTGAGGGCG
Source organism: Pedobacter folensis (assembly GCF_056490665.1). Lineage (NCBI taxonomy): Bacteria > Pseudomonadati > Bacteroidota > Sphingobacteriia > Sphingobacteriales > Sphingobacteriaceae > Pedobacter > Pedobacter folensis. The sequence continues at coordinate 872,417 of NZ_JBWJIF010000001.1, read as the reverse complement.
AAGGAACCGGCAAACATTTATCATTAACTTATACTAAGTTTTTAAAAGAAAACTGCCCTCCAGGCGCAAGATAGAAAAATTTAAAAGCAGCTTTCGGGCTGCTTTTTTTATGCCATAAACATTTGAATCAGCATGGCTGTTACAATGGCTATTCCGAAGCTTAACAAAGTTCCGATCAGTACATATTCAGTTAATTTAAGATCGTGTGCTTCCTTTAAATCACCGAACCGAAATATAGATTTGGCTGCGAGTAAAAAGCCAACAGCTTCGAAATGATTGGTTAAGATAAACAAGAAAATCAGTACCCTTTCCAGTATCCCGATATACTTACCTGCATTTTGTAGCGACTGCGGACTGTCTGGCTGGTTATCAGGAAGCCATTTGGCAATAATCACCCGCATCACAATCGATGTAGGCATTGTTAAAAATAAAGCCCCAGCTATTAAAATCCAGGTTTTGGTTTCATTAAAAAAACTGATATTTAAACTTCCTTTGTAAAAAAAGTGCCATACCACTACTATCGAAATGAAATGTAAAATCTGATCAACAAAAAACAGTATCCGTGCATTTTTTTTGGTCTGAAGAACCAATTTTAAGGCGTCAATCACAAAATGAAGCACTCCGATTGAGAGCGCTACCTTCCAAACGCCAAAGTTCAGGAAAATAAGAAATATCAAAGCTACATGGATAAGCACGTGCAGATAGAGCTTTATTGATCTTAATTTTTTGCTTTCTTTATCTTTTACCCAGGCATTGGGTTGTAAAAAGAAATCTCCAATTAAATGGACAAGAATAAGTTTGATTAAATAGATATCCATTATTTTAAAATCATTTGGTTCAATTTTTTACGGTAAAGCCTGTCCATTTCCATAATTTCGGTATAATGTGCACGTTTCAATGCTTCGCTTACAGAGGATTGCGTTCGGCCAGAAATGGCTGCCAGCTCACTTTGTAATAGGTTATTGTTCTCTAAGGCCAGTTTTACCATTTCGGCGGCTACAACTCCCCAGCTATCCATTGATATTAGCGAAAGCTTTATTAAAACATTAATTTCCTCATCAAAATCAGCAGAATCAGTTTTAATGGCTAAATTAACCTTGGCCTGTTTTAAGCTGTCAAAAGCCGCTCCTGAGTTTACAAAAGCATCACCACTGGATTCTGAAAGTTTTTTCCGTTTGTTTTTGATATCTCCAATCCCAATGCCCATCCTTACATCTGCAGGTTTATTTACCCTGATGCAGGCTTTTAAATAAGCAGCAGTCCTGATGGCGTTTTCTGGCTCAACTTCTACCTGGAAACTATCCCCCCGGTAAATCTCCCATTTACTATTCTGATCGGAAACGATTTTTAAAGCGCTTTTTAAGCTTAATAACCAGCTATCTTTAATCTTTCTTGAGCCTACAATATCACCTGTTATAATGCAAATCATACTACAATATCGAACTAATTATTCATATTTCAAAACTAATATCGGGTAATTAGCCGATATTAGTATTTATCGGGTAATTAGCCGATATTTTAAATTATCGGGTATTTACCCGATATTAATCTAAAACTAATCGATAAATTTATTGTTTAGTAGCTATGGCATTAATCGAATTTACCAAAAGAGGCATTTACTGTAAGCAGGGCGATTTTTATATAGACCCCTGGTGGCCTGTAGATTATGCCGTTACAACGCATGGACATAGCGATCATGTGCGTTTTGGAAATAAATATTATCTCTGCCATACCCTAACCAAACCCATTATAAAACGCAGGATCAGCGAAGATTTGAACGTAGAAACATTGGAATATGGAGAAAGCATCGTCCGTAATGGCGTAAATATTTCATTTTTTCCTGCCGGACATATTATCGGGTCTGCCCAGGTACGTTTAGCTTATAAAGGTGAAATTTGTGTCATCTCTGGTGATTATAAAATTGAAGACGATGGCATTACCACGCCATTTGAACCTGTAAAATGCCATTCTTTTGTTTCGGAAAGTACTTTTGGCCTGCCCGTTTACAAATGGCAAAAGCAGGAAGTTGTTTTTAATGGGATCAAAAGTTGGGTAAGCGATAATATTACGCAGCAAAAAACAAGTGTATTAATTGCCTATAGTTTAGGCAAAGCACAACGTTTAATTAAAAACTTGGCTGGCGATATTCCTATCTACGTACATAACAGTATTGCTAACCTGAATGAAGTAATTATTGATGCGGGTGTAAAGCTTCCTAAAACCATCAGAATTACCCCTGAAACCACTAAAGATGAATTGCAGAAAGGTATTGTAATTGTGCCACCAGCCATGAGGGATAGCCGCTGGATCAAAAATTTGGCCCACCCCGTAACAGGTATTTGCTCTGGCTGGATGCAGGTGCGGGCGCATCGCCGCTGGCAAAGTGCCGATGCTGGTTTTGCATTAAGTGACCATGCCGATTGGCCCGGTTTAATGGAGGCCATTACTGCAACAGGTGCAGAAAAAGTGTATGTTACCCATGGTTTTACGGCAGCTTTTAGCCGGTTTTTAAATGATGAAGGAATAGAAGCATCTGAAGTTTTGACTAAGTTCGGGCAAGAAGATGATGAAGAAAACAAAGTGGACCTGGCTAATCAAAACGAAAATAAATAAGGATGAAACGTTTTGCCCAATTGATCCAGCAGCTCGAACTGAGTAATAAAACCAACGATAAAATTGCGGCATTGGTTAGTTATTTTAACTATGCCGATGACAAAGATAAGGTATGGGTGATTGCGTTATTTACAGGTAAAAAGCCTAAAAGACCGATTAAATCAGCCTTACTTAAATACTGGGCGATAGACATTACCGAAACCCCAGAATGGTTATTTGCCGAGAGTTATGCCAACGTTGGCGATTTAAGTGAAACCATCGCATTGTTATTGCCCCCGGCAGAAAATACTTCTGATTTTCAATTACATAAATGGGTTGAAGATTTGCATGATCTGGAGGGTAAAGATGACGATACCAAAAAAGAATTTATTCTGAACGCATGGAACAAACTCGAAACACAGGAACGTTTTATTTTTAACAAACTGATTTCTGGAAATTTCAGGATTGGTGTTTCCAATAAAATGCTGGTGAATGCACTGGCGAAACAGAGCAGTTTAGATAGTGCCCAGATTATGCATAGCATTATGGGTAAATGGAATCCTTATGAAATTACCTTCCACGAACTGATAAACGGTATTCATGTAAATACCGATAACTCCTGGCCTTACCCCTTTTGCCTGGCCTATGCTTTAGAGCAGGAACCAGAAAAGCTGGGAGAGATATCAGATTGGCAAGCCGAATGGAAATGGGATGGTATCCGCGGGCAGATTGTAAAGCGAAACGGAGAGTTATTTATCTGGAGTCGCGGCGAAGAACTGGTTACAGAACAATTTCCCGAGCTGCATTTTATGCTCGATGTTTTACCTGATGGTGTGGTTTTAGACGGAGAAATATTGGCTGTACAAGATAAACAGGTGTTATCGTTTAGTACCCTGCAACAACGCTTAAACCGTAAAACCATTAATAAAAAACAACTGGAAGAAGCACCCATAGGTTTTTTTGTTTATGATATTTTAGAATACGAAGCCAAAGATTTCAGGGAAGAACCTTTAAGTGTAAGACGGAAGATACTGGAGGGCTTGCTTGGCGGTTTAGCTGAAAGTGCGGTGGTGATATCTCCTGTGATCAATTGCAGCTCCTGGGAAGAACTGGCGGCTTTAAGACAAACTTCGCGCTCGATTAACAGCGAAGGAATTATGCTTAAAAAGTTGACTTCTCATTACCACAGCGGCAGAAAACGGGGTGACTGGTGGAAGTGGAAAATCAATCCATATACGGTTGATGCGGTAATGATTTATGCACAAAAAGGAAGCGGTAGAAGGGCTAATTTCTTTACCGATTATACTTTTGCCGTTCGTGATGGTGAAAATTTAGTCACGATTGCAAAAGCTTATTCGGGTTTAACAGATAAAGAAATTAAAGAGGTAAACTCTTTTGTAACCCGAAATGCGATTGAGAAATTTGGCCCGGTGCGTACCGTAAAACCCGAATTGGTTTTCGAAATTGCATTTGAGGGAATTGCCGAAAGCAAACGGCATAAAGCAGGTTTAGCTTTGCGTTTTCCACGTATATTGCGCTGGCGAAAAGACAAAAAAGCTGATGAAATTAATACGCTGGAAGATTTGAGGCAGTTACTGCAATCTACGTTGTAATGAGATTCCATGGTCTGTGTCCTCACAGACCATCCAGATTAAAATTTAAAAATTTCGGTCTGTGGCACACAGGTCGAGGAAATTAGTTTAGCTTAATAGGTTTGCCTATCGATTTTAAACCCGACAGCAGCGATACCTTTTTTGTTAGGCGAAATTATAATTTGACCATGACTACAAAAAAGGTAAAGCGTATGGCGGGACTGCTTTAGCCGAAGGATTAAGTTATTGATTTTCAAAAAAATAATAAAGGAATTAAACCACCAAAACCAATATAGAACAATATTTAGGGATGGACCAAACCAAAACCAAGGGTTATAAAAAGATCAAAGCCTGGCTAAAGGCCAATAAACGCAAGCCTTTTCAGTTTCAGGAAGATGCCTGGCAGTATTATTTGGATGGTTACAGTGGTTTGGTAAACGCACCCACAGGTTTCGGAAAGACCTTTTCTTTATTTTTAGCGGTGGTTATTGAGGCTTTAAATGCGTCGGCAGCCAACAACAAAAAAGCGAAAGACCGTTTACAGTTAATCTGGATTACCCCGCTCCGTTCTTTAGCCAAGGATATTGCAAGGGCTATGCGCGAAACCTTACTGGAATTGGAACTGGATTGGCATGTTGGTGTGCGTAATGGCGATACTTCTCAGGCGGAGAAATTGCAGCAGAAAAAATCGATGCCCGAAATTTTGTTGATTACCCCGGAAAGCCTGCACTTGTTACTGGCACAAAAAGGATCGTCAACTTTATTCAGAAATTTGAAGTGTATTGTTGCTGATGAATGGCACGAGCTTTTAGGGAGCAAACGTGGCGTATTGGTTGAGCTGGCTGTATCGCGGATTAAAGGCTTGCAAAAACTGGAGAAAAATCAGTTTTTAAGGATTTGGGGCATTTCAGCCACCATAGGGAATATTGAAGAGGCGCTGGATGTGCTCGAACCCAATCTGGAGGCCAAACGGATTATTGTTAAAGCCGATTTAGAAAAGAAAATCCTAATCAAATCAATTTTACCTGATGATATCGAAACATTGCCCTGGGCCGGGCATTTGGGTTTGAAGCTAGCCTATAAACTTTTACCGATTATTGAGAAAAGTAAAACCACTTTAATTTTTATCAATACCCGCGGGCAATCGGAAATGTGGTATCAGCATTTGTTGAATATCGAACCTGAACTGGCCGGGCGGATTGCCATACACCATGGATCGATAGATTTCGAACTCCGTAACTGGATTGAAGATGCTTTGCATACCGGACAGCTTAAAGCAGTTATTGCCACTTCATCGTTAGATTTGGGCGTAGATTTTAAACCTGTTGATACTGTTGTTCAGGTAGGATCGCCAAAGGGCGTAGCCCGGTTTTTACAAAGGGCGGGCCGCTCGGGCCACTCCCCTCATGAAATTTCTAAAATATATTTTCTTCCTACTCATGCCTTAGAACTGGTAGAAGCAGCTGCGATTAAAGAAGCGGCCAAAACAAACAATATAGAAAGCCGTGAGCCTTTTATTATGGTATTTGATACCCTGGTTCAGTATTTGGTTACACTGGCCATAGGCGACGGATTTGATGATAAAATCATTTATGAAGAAATTAAGCATACGCATGCTTTTAAAATGATTCTGCCTGAAGAATGGACCTGGGTCATGCAGTTCATCACCTCCGGAGGTGATAGTTTAAGTGCTTATACCGAATTTAAAAAAGTGGTTAAGGATGAGGACGGACTTTGGAAAGTAAAAAGCCGTCAGCTTGCTATGCGGCACCGTTTACACATCGGTACCATTGTAAGCGATGCCATGCTGAAGGTGAAGTTTATTTCTGGTGGTTATATTGGAATGGTGGAAGAATATTTTGTTACCCGTTTAAAAGCTGGCGATAATTTTCGTTTGGCAGGAAGGGTTTTAGAATTTATCCAGATAAAAGACATGACCGTTGTGGTGAGGGTGAGCAAACAGAAAAATGCAATCTCTCCCAGCTGGAATGGTGGCCGCCTACCCCTGTCGTCTAATTTAGGCTCGGTTTTGCGGAAAAAATACAATGAAGCATTGGATAAAACCCATCAGGATGAAGAATTAGATGCCGTGTATCCTTTGTTTTTACTTCAAGAAAAACGCTCCCATGTACCCAAGAACGACGAATTGCTAATCGAACTCATTAATAATAAAGAAGGTTTTCACCTTTTTGCCTATCCATTTGAAGGGCGATTGGTACATGAGGTTTTGGCCGCGCTGGTCGCCTATCGTTTAAGTAAATTGCTGCCCATCAGTTTTTCCATTGCCATGAACGATTATGGTTTTGAACTTTTGAGTGAAACGGAAATACCTATGGACGAATCGATAGCCTATGAGGTTTTTTCGCCTGTAAATTTAACTGAAGACATTACGCTGAGTATCAATTCAACTGAAATGGCCAGACGGAAATTTAGAGATATTGCCTGTATTTCAGGACTCGTTTTTCAGGGATACCCTGGGAAATATGTTGCCAATAAACATCTCCAGTCATCTGCCGGTTTGTTTTTTAATGTTTTTAGCGATTATGATAAACATAATTTACTTTTGCGACAGGCTTACGATGAGGTTTTTTACCAACAACTGGAAGAACCCAGACTGGCAGCTGCATTGGATCGAATCCAGCATGGAGCGATTATAATTACTAATCCTAAAAGTTTTACACCACTATCCTTCCCAATTAAAGTAGATAGTCTGCGTGAAAATATGAGCTCAGAAGAATTGGAACAACGCATTGCCCGGATGAAGGCCGAATCGGAAAAAATTAAATAAATTACCTGTCACAGGATGACATAGCATAATATAAATGACCATTACCAGCCAAGGCGAAGAACTGATTTTAGACAAAGAGCGGGCTTTATTTTTACCCAAACATCAGCTGTTGGCCATAAGCGATTTACATTTAGGTAAAACAGCACACTTCCGTCAGGCAGGTTTGCAAGTACCAGCTACCCTTGCCCAAACAGATCTTCAACGCTTAAGTTTATTAATTAAACAATACCATCCCAAAACATTGCTCATTAACGGAGATATGTTTCATCATGGTTTAAATACCGATATTGATGAATTTTCGGCCTGGAGAAAACAATATCAGGAGCTTAATTTTCTATTGGTAAAAGGAAATCACGACAGGCTTTCAGCTACCAATTATGCTGCAATGGATATCGAAATACATGAACCGAGTTTTTGTTTAGGACCTTTTTGTTTTATCCACGACGCGCCCAATTGTACGGAAGAAGAGTTATACCCAATTAGTGGCCATGTTCATCCAGGTGTAACCATTGTGGGCAAAGCCAAACAACGATTAAAATTTCCTTGTTTCTATTTCGGTAAAGATTACGCTGTGCTGCCCGCTTTTAGTTTATTTACAGGGCTTTATACCATTTATCCGAAAATGAATGAGCGTATTTTTGCAGTAACACCTAAAAGTGTGGTAGAAGTTTAAGCGTGGGCATCAATTACCTGCTTCAGTTGCGATGCCTGTAAAACACCACTTTGTCTCCAAACCTGTTTTCCATTTTTGAAGAGAATTAAGGTCGGTACACCCTGGATATTAAATGAAGAAGCAGCTTGTTGATTTTTATCAATATCGACTTTGATAATCGAAAGGGAATCTCCTACCTGAGATTTTAATTGTTCTAAAATGGGTTTCATCATTTTACAAGGACCACACCACTCGGCAAAAAAATCAACCAGCACAGGCTTATCGCCATTAATTAATTCTGAAAATTTAGCCATGATATTTGTTTTTATTTAGAAACAACAATAAATTAAATTGGTTTTTAACCAAAGAAGTCAAGTTTTAAAAACTTGACTTCTTAATATATTTCGCCATTGCGATCAGCTATTATTTAAGCACTTATCGGAAGTTCTGTTGCTAAGGCCGCAACCCATCCTTCAAACAAAGCTTTTTCGATTTTGATTACTTCCGCTGCATGATTTTCCCAATCGTCAGAAAAACTGACCAATTGGTTCATCATTTCTTCCAAATGCCCCTCTTCTTCCAAAATAATCGATTTTACGTTTACCTTGCTTTTAGCCTCATCTAAAACGGCTTGATAAATTGGATACAACTCATCCGCACGCACCTCGATGGCGTAAGTCACAAATAAATAAGCCGCGAATTTTAAATCATAACCGGAAAGATTAAATTCAGCTTTTAAATAACGGCAAACCGCGATATCTAAAGCATGTAAATAGTATTTCGTGTGATTTGGAGATAATAGTTCGGCATTTGTATAGGTTTTGCAAAGTGCCTCGTCAATCTTCGAGATCTGCTTTTTCAAATAATAAGCATGACGATGTTCTTCTGCAGCGTGTTTAAGGATAATCAGGTTTACATGTTCTTTATGCTCAGAAGCTGAAATCTTCTTCGCACCTGCATTCTCCATATAAGATAACGTATTCAACCATTTGGCATGCAGTACGTTATCAGAAACTATTGATTTTAAATTTGAAGCTAACATTTTTGATTGTTAAACTGGTAAATTGTTGGTATTAGCCAACTGTAAACTTTTAACTGTAAACTGGTTAAATCTCCCTGTTCAGGTCCCAGCCCTCTAAATAATCTGCAACTCTACGTACAAACATTCCCCCTAAGGAACCATCTACAACCCTGTGGTCGTACGATAAAGATAAAAACATCATGTGTCTGATCGCAATCACATCACCATGTTCGGTTTCCAGTACGGCAGGTTTCTTTTTAATGGCACCAACTGCCAAAATAGCAACCTGCGGCTGGTTAATAATCGGCGTACCCATTACATTGCCGAAACTGCCCACATTGGTTAGCGTAAAAGTTCCGCCTTGTGTTTCGTCAGGCTTTAATTTAGAGTTTCTCGCCCTTGTCGCTAAATCATTAACTGCTTTTGTTAAGCCAACTAAATTTAACTGATCGGCGTTTCTAATTACAGGAACGATGAGGTTTCCACTTGGTAAAGCGGCAGCCATACCAATATTGATATCGCGTTTTTTGATAATCTGCGTACCATTAACTGATACATTGATCATCGGGAAATCTTTTATCGCTTTGGCTACTGCCTCTACAAATATTGGGGTAAACGTTATTTTTTCATTTTCACGTTTCTCGAAACTGTTTTTTACTTTATTGCGCCATAAAACCATGTTGGTTACATCAGCTTCAACAAACGAAGTTACATGCGGTGAAGTGGTTTTACTCATTACCATATGATCGGCAATCAGTTTACGCATTCTGTCCATCTCAATAATTTCGTCGCCGCCACTAACACTGGTTGTTGATGTTTTATTTACAACTGGCGCTGATGATGTCGCTTTATTTTCAGTGATTTGGCTTACTGGCGGAACAGGTGCTGTGATCGTAACGGTTTGAGTTAATATTGATTCTCCACCGTTTTTCTTAGCAATATAATCTAATAAATCATCTTTATTTAAACGTCCATCCGCACCAGAGCCTTTAATTGCATCCAGCTCAGCCAGGGAAATGTTTTCCTGTGCAGCAATACTTTTAACCAAAGGAGAATAAAAGCGTTCAGACGAGCTGAAATCAGTTGCTACGATAGTATTTTCTGATGGTAGTTGTGCAATTCCAGGAATAGTTTCGGTTTTTTCCTCAGTTATTGGTTTTTCTGCAACCGGAGCTTCAGTTGTTGGGCTGTCTCCACCTTCAGTTTCAATAATGGCTATTACATCGCCCACCTGTGCAACTTCATCTGCCGCAAATAACTGTTTTACCAATTTACCGGCCACCGGAGAAGGAACTTCAGAATCTACCTTATCAGTAGCGATTTCCAGAATGGTATCATCTAATTCAATAGAATCGCCTGGTTGTTTTACCCATTTAATCACCGTTGCTTCCGCAACACTTTCACCCATTTTTGGTAACAATAGTTCGTATTGAGCCATATTAAATTACAGTATTTTATATTGGTAACGCCACAAAAATACAGTTTTTATTCTTTCTAAACTGTTTCTTTAAGGAGATTTAATAGCATGGCTAAAGCCGATGCCGCAGAACGTTCTATGTTTTGAATGCGTTTGTTGCTGAAATTAAACACCTTAGCTACTGTTTTGCGTTTTGAAGAAATCGCAATCCATACGGTACCAACTGGCTTGTCTTCTGTTCCACCATCCGGACCGGCAATGCCACTAACCGCAATAGCATAATCAGTTTTAAAATGTGTAATTGCGCCTTGGGCCATTTCTGTTACGGTTTGTTCGCTTACAGCACCAAAAGTAGTTAATGTACTTTCTTTAACACCGAGGATAGATTCTTTAAGTTCGTAGGCATAAGCTACTGCCCCGCCCCAATAAACTGAAGAAGAACCCGGATGCTGTGTAATTAAGTGTGCAATATAACCACCGGTACAGCTTTCTGCTGTGGATAAAGTCAAACCTTTACTTTTCATCAGGTTTAGAATCGCTTTTTCCAAAGGAATATCTTCATCCGTTACCACAAACTTATTTACTTTGGAAATGATCTGTTTGGCGTATAGTTCAACCTCCTGGTTTAATGCGGTTTCGTTATCGCCTTTGGCCGACAAGCGCAAACGTACTTGTCCTAGTTTTGGCAGATAAGCCAATTTGATATGCGCCGGTAAACTGTCTTCGATTTCTTCAATCTCTTTGGCCAGAAATGATTCGCCTATATTGGCAGTAAGAATAGTTTTATGAACAATAAACGGCAGCTTAAACCTACTTGTAATTCTGGGCAGAATTTCGTCATCCATCAGGTACATCATCTCGTAAGGCACGCCCGGCATCGATACAAAAATGGTGTCGTTTTGTTCAAACCACATGCACGGAGCAGTACCATTTTTGTTTACAATAACCTCACAACCGTCGGGAACATCAGCCTGCTGGATATTGATATCCAATAAAGGGCGATTGTATTTTTCGAAAATCTGACGAACCATTTCCAATGCACCGGCATCATTACGAAAGCCCATATTAAAATACTTAGCTAACGTTTTTTTGGTGATATCATCTTTGGTTGGACCTAAGCCGCCGGTAATTAAAATAATGTCTGCACGTTTTTCGGCAAGTTCGAGCGCTTCAATAATATGTTGCTCATCATCAGAAACTGAAGTAATCTGCTTAACGGAAACACCAATTAAATTTAACTGTTTAGCCATCCAGGCAGAATTGGTATCAACGATTTGGCCAATGAGAATCTCATCACCAATGGTAATAATTTCGGCTAGCATAAATTTATTGGTATGTGCTGTAAAAACCTTGTCTTTTGCTCAATTTCAAATCCTGCAATATCGATGCCTTAACTTTTATGGTAACAGAATAACTTTTGTAAGCACCATACGGAACCCAGTTTACACTCATATCCCAGCAATGTAAATCGCGGTAAATCGCTAAATTCATTGGGGTTAAACCATTGTTCTTAAAATCGTAACCCGAGTTAAAGGTAACTTTCCACTTTGGTGTTAAATTAACATCACCATTAAAGTTTAGTGTATTCGAAATTGTACTGTTGTTTCCATCATTAGAATATTGAAAACTATAAGAGAACGAGAAATTCCATGGAATGTTAAAATCAACAAAGGCATTCGGATCACGACTGATCGCCGCTAATTGCTCCGACTGTATATCAGTCATCCCTTTTTTATTCGCAGCTTCACCTAACTTATCGTTGGCTTCGTTTTTACGTTTTAAAGCCTCTGGGTTTAAACTGTAATCGAATGAGAAACCAAAGTTGGTTAAACGTGGCAGGAATTTATTCTTTTGGAAAAATAAGCGGTCTTCTCTTATTTTAATGGTTTGACCATTAACCGTGGTATCTTTTAAAGCATATGGATCTAACGTTCCATTGTAGTTGATCCCTAATTTATCGGTAAACTGCGATCGGCCACTAAAGCCTATTGTAGATAATTTATAAGATGGGGCTAAGAAGTTATAAGAGCCGCTAAAACTCAAACCCTGAATAATCGGGATCTTTTTTGAACCCGTTCCGGTTGTATCGTTTTTATTCCTCACCTTTAGTTCTACCGTATTATCTACCCCAAAACCAATGGATGCATTGGGTCCGCCAAAAGAGCCTGGCTGTGCCATACCATCAAAAATAGAATATTTTAAAGGTACTCCATTCACTAAAATTGGATTGCCTTTGTATAAAGCTTCCCTATATGGCCCTGCTCCTGCTTTGGTAAAATCTGGAGAGTAAGAGAAGGATACGTTTGGCGTGATTACATGCCTTAATGCCTGGATTTTGCCAGCCGGATTAAAATCTCTTCTTCCATAAATTTTAGTTGACATACTGGTTGATAAACTGTAACTACCTGCTCTTTTAAAGCCACTAATGGTGTCTTCTCTAAAAGTATAGGTGTTATCGGCAAACTGGGTATATCTTCTGTTTACACTCTGGAAATTCCAAACCTCATTATAAGTACCGCCAATACTAAAATTTAAATAAGATTTAAAAGCCGTAAACGACATGTTTACCGGAATACTATGTGAAAAACCACTTCTTAACCGTTTTAAACCATCATTTTGAAAAAGCAAACTATCAAAAGTATCTATTCGGTTTGTTCCTTGTAAGCTATAACCTATGGTAAGTTTTTCATACCATTTTTGTTCGCCAACCGCATCTTTAGGACGAAATGGGTTAAATGTAGGTACGTTGAATGTCATTTCGGGCAATCTTAACGATATTGCTCTGGTACTTAAAGTCTGATCACTTGATGCAGCCAAAGAGAAGTTCATCCCATTCGAATAGGCTTTCGCATAACTGATACTACTACTTGTGGAGTTGGTTGCAATCGTATTAATGTCGTAAGTAGTACCTGCGGCCGTATTTTTATAGTATCCCCTTTTTCCTGTTGATACCAATCTTACACTGGCACTAAATGTGGTACCCGGATTGGCGTTGGCATTTTGACTATGGCTCCAGTTAATGCTAAAGTTTTTGGTGGGGTTTCTAAAGGCCTCAGTACCTTCCAAACCATCTTTAAAACTCGAATACGCTAAATTAATGTTACCGTTATACTTATATCTTTTGGTGTAATTACTCAGTAAACTTGTTTCATAAGAACCATTGGTATAAATAGATCCTAAAAGTTTAGCATCCCAGTAATCGTTTAATCCCAGGTAATAACCACCATTTTGCAAGAAAAAACCTCTGGTTGCATCTTCACCTGGTGTGGGAAGGATTACACCTGATGTTCGTTTATTGGGTTTTGGAAAAAATGCAAACGGAAGCCCCAGAAATGTGGGAATATCTTCAATAATCATGTAAACCGGCCCGGTAATGATTTGTTTTTCTGTTACCACCCCTTTAGAAATCATTAATCCAAAGTGCGGGTGTGGAAGATTACAGGTACTGTACATTACATTTTTAATGTGCAGCTCATCATCTATTTGCTTTTTACTCTGTCCGCCAGAGAAGAAACCTCCTTCTTGTTCAGAGAAAACGCCATATACTTTGGCCCGGGTTGTTTCTGAATTGTAAAAAATAGAATCGGCTATGGCTGTTCCATCAGCGCCCGACTTAAAGATTGGTTTTCCGGTATACCTACCCGTTTTCGGATCTTTAACACCACGGGCAAAAATAGAATTTTGCTTTTTATCGTATTTGATATAACCCGCATCTAGTTCAAAATCACCATATACCACCCTGGCGTTTCCATATAAATAGACAATGCTTTTATCGGCACTCATTTTTACCGAATCCTCCGCTTTGTATTCTACTTTCTGGTCGATACTGCTATTATTTTTACCTGTCTTTTTAGTCGTATCCTTTTTGGTTGTGTCTTGCTGGATGATTTGTTGCAATGAAAAATGAGAAAATGCGTTAGCTTTACCAACAACAAGTGTTAATAAAATGACAGATATTAGTAAAATAGAGCTCTTAAGAAGTTTCAAATTCGTATTTGAATGTTATTTTTGCACAAATGTTTAATCAAAAACGTTCAAAATTAGTGAAAAATATACCATTGATGTATCTTAAATCCATTTTAACCATTATTATTTATCTGGTGTTATCAAATTCAATTGATAATCAGGTGTTTGCGCAAGAATATAAAATTAAAACAATTGTGATCGACGCTGGTCATGGTGGTAAAGATGGTGCCACCCATGGCGTGTATTCAAAGGAAAAAGATGTGGCCCTTAAAACGGCATTGAACCTTGGCCGGGCACTTCAGGATAGTTTGAAAGATATCAAAGTGATTTATACCCGGGAGTCGGATGTGTTTATTCCTTTATACGAGCGGATCAATATCGCAAATAATGCAAAAGCCGATTTATTTATTTCCATTCACTTAAATGATATGCCGGTTAGGGTATCGAGAGTGGTTGATTATTATAAAAAAGTCCGGGGCCGAAAAGTCCCTGTTTATAGAACGGTTACTTCGAAAAGTACCTCAACAAGGGGAACAGAAACCTTTGTATCGGGAACGGGCCGTTTAGGTGAGCAGGATGAGGTGATTAAAAGGGAGAATGCATCCATGTTTCTGGAAGAGAACTATCAGAAAAACTATGAAGGATTTATTGCGAACACACCTGAAAGCGACATTATGTTATCTTTAATGAAACAAACTAATAGAGAAAGGAGTTTAAAGTTTGCTTCAATGCTTCAACAGGAATATGTTAACGCTGGCCGGATCAACAGAGGTGTACAGGAGAAAAGCCTTGCGGTACTGGCTCGTGCAGCTATGCCTGCAGTATTAACTGAAATTGGTTTTGTGAGTAATCCTGATGAAGAAGATTACATGAACTCTCCTGAGGGACAAAGTGAAATTGTGAACGGAATTATTAAAGCAATTAAAAATTATAAACGTATAGCTGAAACATCATTTTAATATTCCTCGTGCATGAAGATTAAACTTCTGATTACAATACTTTTCTTTTCGTTGCTAGTTGCTGAAAAAGCCCCCGCTCAGGGTTATAAGATCAAAACAATTGTTATTGATCCTGGTCATGGCGGCAGAAAACCTGGTGCATCTGGCAGTTTTTCGAAAGAAAAAGATATTTCGTTAAAGGTTGCATTAAAATTAGGCGCATTGTTAAAAGAGGAAATGCCTGATATTAAAATCATCTTCACCCGTAAAACTGATATTGATGTTGATTTGTACCGGCGTGCGGAAATAGCCAACGAAGCCAATGCAGATCTTTTTATATCCGTACACTGTAACTCGATGCCGCCTGGTAACAAACATATTAAAGGAGTAGAAACATTGGTTGCAGGGTCGCACCGCTTAAAAGAACAAGACGCTGCTATCCGTGAGAATGCCGATATTAAACTGGAAAAGAACTACAAAAGCAAGTACGATGGCTATGATCCCAGCAACCCAAGTAGTTTTATTCTTTTATCGCTTTTAAAAAATACCTTCAGAGATAAAAGCATTAAATTTGCCAAATTAATACAGAACAGCTATATCAACAGAGATGAACGACTTAGTCGTGGTGTTAAAGAGCAAGGGGTTTTGGTATTGCAGCGCTGTGGGATGCCAGCTGTTTTAACTGAAGTAGGTTTTATCTCGAATACAGAGGAAGAAAAGTATATTAATTCGCAAAATGGACAAAACGAGATCGCCAATTCTATTTTGGAAGCAATAAAAACATACAAAAAAAATATTGAGGTTAAATAAGTGGCATTATAAATGATAGTTATTTTAACTTTGGAAAAAATATAAAACGGATACCAAACAAATAGTGCAGCCTTTGTGTATTTATAAGGTTTAGCACAAGAAAATTAATTACGCTCAAACAAGTGAAGAAAGGATATTTCTGTACTTGTAGCCATTAAATAAAACACTCATGAAGATTAAGAACGAAACCAAAGTAGGTATTTTAGCTGCATTTGCCATTGCTTTATTAATAATTGGATATAATTTTTTAAAAGGAAATTCAATTTTCTCAAGTGAAACTACATTATACGCAAAATATACCAGGGTTGATGGTTTATCAGTGTCGAAACCTATCCTGATTAATGGTTATCAGATTGGCCGGGTGGCCAAATTGGAGCTACAACCTGACGGTAGCATTCTCGCCACCTTAAGTGTAAACAGCAAATATGAAATTCCTGAAAATAGTATTGCCCGCCTTGAAGGCACCGACCTTTTAGGTAGCAAGGCCATTGTCATGTCGTTGGGTAACTCTAAAAAAATGGCAGAAGATGGTTATACTTTAAATGCGAATGTAGAAAAAGGCTTAATGGAGCAAGTACAGCCAGTTCAGAAGAAAGCAGAATTAATTATTGGTAAAATGGACTCTATTTTAAGTAGTGTAAATTCTATCCTGAATCCTAACTTTCAGAAAAACGTTGATAAAAGCTTTAACAGTATTGCCGGTACATTGGCTTCTTTAGAAACAACTTCTAAAAAAGTTGATGGTTTAGTTGGTTCGGAGAGTGCACGTATTGAAGCCATTTTCAAAAACGTTGAAGGCATTACCGCTAACTTAAATAACAACAATCAAAAAATCAGCGATATTTTAACCAATATTAATACGGTTACCGATAAGTTTGCAGCCGCTAACTTTAAACAAACCTTAGATAATGCAAACAATGCCATTGCTGATTTACAAAGTGTAATTTCGGGAATTAAAGATGGTAAAGGCAGTTTAGGATTATTATTAAATGATGATAAAATGTATCAGAATTTAAATAATGCTTCAAAGAACCTGGATGAATTAATGATCGATTTAAAAGCCAATCCTAAGCGTTATGTACACTTCTCAGTATTTGGTGGTGGCAATAAAAAAGACAAGTAATTAATTTTTATAAATTCGAAAGCCTTGCAGTTTTAAATTGCAAGGCTTTTTTTATGGTTGTAGTTTTATGTGCCTATTTTTTGCCACGGAAGCACAGATGGCACGGAAAATTGAATGGCTTATTTTTTTGTCATCCTGAATACAATGAAGGATCTTTAAACAAAATAAAATGGATGGAATTAATTCTGCGATAATCTGCGTTATCCGCGGGAAAAATTTCTGCTATAGGTTCCCGCAGATTTAAGAAGATAGACGCAGATTGTATTAACAATTATTTTGCGCCCAACGCTGTGATTCTTTGCGTATTCTTCCGTGCGCTCTGTGGTAAAAAAAGATAAAATTCCTAAAGCTGAAAAGTTCTCCCCTCTACCGCAAGCTCTGTATTTTCAAAAACAGATTGTGCTTCTTCCAAAAGCATTTGTAAAGTTTTGTAACGGGAAGAAAAATGGCCGATGAGTAATTTCTTTGCGCCATTAATTTTTGCTACTTCTGCTGCCTGTAAAGCGGTGGTGTGATGTGTTTCTTTAGCCCGATCCAGTAAGTCGTGCATAAAGGTCGCTTCGTGGTACAGTGTATCACAATCTTTTATGGTCGCAAAGTAACTTTCATCAAACAAGGTATCAGAGCAATAGGCATAAGAACGTGGCGCATCTGCCTCGGTTGTATAATCTTCACTGCGTAAAATCTCGCCATTTGGAAGTGTAACGTCAATTCCTTTCTTTAAGGCCGTATAATAAGCCATAGGCACTTCATCAGTCTTCTCTTTTATCAGTTTGCGCTGGCGTTTCTTTTGCTGAAAGATAAAGCCGGTAGTAGGAATACGGTGATTTAAAACAATTGTTTTAACTGTTAAATCGCTGTTTTCGAATATCTGTGTAGACTGATCGGCTTCGATTGGGAAAAACTCGATGGGATACCTCAGCACCGTATCCGAATATTTGAACTGAATCTCTAAAATTTCTAATAAAGGTTTGGGACCAAATATCTGCATGGGTTTTATCCTGCCGTTTAAATGCAAACTGGATAGCAAACCGATTAAACCGAAGTAATGATCGCCATGTAAGTGGCTGATGAAAATATAATCGATGCGGGCAGCTTTAAGATTGTACTTGGCCAGTTGTTGCTGTGTACCTTCACCGCAATCGATCAGGTAATATTTTTCATTACAATTTAAAAGCTGTGCCGAGGGATTCCTGTTAAATACAGGAGTTGCAGAACTGCTTCCTAAAATTGTAACTTCAAATTTCATCATGATCAGATATAAAAAGCCTCGTAGATTTTTAAAAACTACGAGGCCAGAATGTTATTTAAATACTTTGTTATTTAGCGCCTCTAAACTCTTTTTCCAATTCATCCATAAAGATAAAATCAGTCGCTTCGTCTATAGTATTAACAAACGTTACAGATTGAAATATGTTTGATAATTCGATAATTGATGCCAGCTCGTCATTAATTCCGGTTACAATAAATAATCCACCTGCCGATTTGCATAGCCTGTCGCCAACCAATAAGCAGCTTAAATCCTGTGCATCACTACACTCTGTAACATGACTTAAATCAACAATAATATTTTTAAATCCCTCTGCATTGAGCAAATAGAATTCTGATTTCAAACCTGGAGCATTATCGTTTGTAAACTTAAGTTCTTCTAACTTTAAGGTTACATATTTATCGTGTTTATCAACTGAAAATTTCATCTCTCTAATCTTTATTTTACTAATGTATAAATTTCTTTCGAATTTAAAGTGTTTCCAAAGCCTTTAAAACATTGGTTTCAATACGGCTGGAAATGGCATCAGCATCAGCTTTTATAAAGGTCTCTCCTACAATTTGTTCGTAAAGTTCGATGTAACGTTCTGAAATTGAATTTACAATTTCTGGGGTCATTTCCGGAATCACTTGTCCATCTTTTCCCTGAAAACCATTTTCAATTAACCATTTTCTGACAAACTCTTTCGAAAGCTGTTTTTGTGGCTCATCTGCATTTTGGCGATCCTGATATCCCTCAGCATAAAAATAACGTGAAGAATCTGGTGTATGAATTTCATCGATTAAATAGATTACACCATCGGCAGCACCAAACTCGTATTTAGTGTCTACTAAAATTAATCCGCTTTTTGCTGCAATCTCAGTTCCTCTTTGGTACAAAGCATAAGTATACGCTTCTAACTTTTCGTAATCGGTTATAGAAACAATTCCTTTGGCTAAAATATCCTCTTTCGAAATGTCTTCATCATGCCCTACCGAAGCTTTTGTCGTAGGGGTAATAATTGGCTGAGGCAATTTGTCATTTTCTTTCAATCCATCAGGCAAAGAAACACCACAAACAGAACGTTTACCAGCACTGTATTCGCGCCAGGCATGACCAGCTAAGTAACCTCTGATTACCATTTCTACTTTAAAGGGCTCGCAGATACGGCCAATGGTAACCATTGGATCTGGAATGTCTAAAACCCAGTTTGGAACGATATCTTGAGTAGCGGCTAAAAATTTAGCTGCAATCTGGTTCAATACCTGTCCTTTAAATGGAATAGCTTCAGGTAATACGACATCAAAAGCAGAAATACGATCTGATACCACCATTACCATAAACTGATCGGCTATTGTGTATACATCGCGAACTTTACCTTTGTAAAAATTACTTTGATTTGGGAAATTGAAATGAGTTTCTTTTAGTGCTTTCATGAGGGGATAAAAATAGGAAAAAAGTCCGAAAGTCCGAAGACCGGAGTCGGATGATAAAGTGTAAAAAAAACAAAAGTCCGAAGTAGTTCTGTTGTAAGACCTAAACTTCGGACCCCTGACTTTCTGACCTCCGACTTACTGAATATCGCCGTAAGCTTTCAAGATATCCTTCACCAATTTATGTCTTACCACATCTTCCCCGCTTAAGTAAATAATATCGATTCCTTTAATATCTTCTAAAATCCTTAAGCCATTAAATAAACCCGACATCTGTTTTTTAGGTAAATCGATCTGTGTAACATCACCTGTAACGATAAATTTAGCCGTTGGTCCCATACGGGTTAAAAACATTTTTAACTGCATATCGGTGGCGTTTTGGGCCTCATCTAAGATCACGAAACAGTTATCTAAGGTACGTCCGCGCATAAAGGCCAGTGGCGCAATTTCTATTGTACGGTTTTCGATGTAGAATTTCAATTTCTCCGCAGGGATCATATCGTCCAAAGCATCGTAAAGCGGGCGTAAATATGGATCGATTTTTTCCTTTAAATCGCCGGGTAAGAAACCCAGGTTCTCCCCTGCTTCAACTGCCGGGCGGGTTAAAATGATGCGTTTAATTTCTTTATTCTTTAATGCCCTAACCGCCAAAGCTACGGCGGTATATGTTTTTCCTGTTCCGGCAGGGCCAATGGCAAACAGGATATCATTTTTAGCAATACTGCTCACCATTTTGCGCTGATTGGCAGTTCGTGCCTTAACCAAAAGACCGTTTGTACCAAAAACAATTACTTCTCCTCCACCTCCGGTTGGTTGTTCTACATCTTTTTTTACTACACCAGCTGCTTTTGCACCCAGTATAGATTCTACGTCGTTATTGGTAAGTGAGCTATATTTCTCGAGGTGTGCAATAAGCTGGTTAAACTTATCCTCAAAAGTCTTAAGTTCCTGTTCATCACCGAGAACCTTAACATCACTACCTCTCGCTACCAGTTTCAACTTCGCGAAAGCACCTTTAATCATTTCGTAATTCTCGTTATTCGGCCCCCAAAAGTGAGCAGGATTTACGGTATCCAGAGTTAATTTTAATTCGTTCAAACTGTAGTATTTTAAAAAGTTATCGGGGTATATTAATTAAAATTTGAATATTTGCAGACGCTTAGGCCTGTACACAAGAATAAGCAATAATAATGAATTTTTAATGGGGATAATTACTTTAACAACAGATTTAGGTTCAAAAGATTTTTACCAGAGTGCCCTTAAAGGTAGTCTGTTGAGTCTTATGCCTAATGTTAATTTAGTTGATATTACCCACGAGGTTCCATCATTCAATATTTCGTACGCTGCCTTCGTCCTCAAAAACGCTTATCCATACTTTCCGAAGAACACGGTACACCTAATCGGCATTGATTCTGTTTATAGCGAAAACACTAAGTACATTGCTGTAAAGCATCGAGATCACTTTTTTGTAGGGGCTGATAATGGTATTTTCTCGCTTCTTTTTGATGATATTCCGGAAGATGTGGTAGAGCTGAACATTATGCAGGATTTGAAATACCTGCACTTCCCTTTGGTAGATATTTTTGTTAAAGCAGCAACACATCTGGCTAAAGGAGGCAAACTGAAAGACATCGGTTTACCTGTAGCAGAGATTGAACAAAAGATGCTTTTACATCCTGTGATAGAGCGGGATGTGATTCGCGGAAGCGTAGTATATATCGATACTTTTTGCAATGTAATTACCAACATTACGAAAGATCTTTTTACAAAAATCCAGAAGAACAGGGATTTTACTTTATACTTTAGAAAAAGCGAAACCATTACCCAGTTGAGCTGGCATTATAATGAAGTACAGGAGGGCGAAAAACTTTGCCTGTTCGGTATTAGTAACCATTTGGAAATTGCGATTAACAAGGGAAAAGCGAGTGGCTTATTAGGCTTGCATTTAGGTGATATTGTTCGGGTGGAGTTTCATCCTTAGTTTTTTAGTTAAATTGTTCATTAAGCTTCATACAAAAAGATTTTACAGCAAAATAGATGCTGAAATAAATTCAGCATGAAGAACTCTTTAATATTGCAACTAATAAGCAATGACGACTGAACTAATGAACCAATAAAACAACTTCTACCCTTTTCACGTTTATACCGCATGAAGAAATTTTTTTATCTGTTTGTTATTTTATTAATGAATATGCATGCCTTTGCGCAGCAAGATACCACGGCTTATGCTGCACAGCGTGCTAAAGTAAATTCATTGCTTGCAGAAAGAAGTGCCAAGTTTGGTCAGTATGATGAAAGTTTAAATCAGCGAACCGGAATATTTGGCTGGCAAACCAAACGGGATATTAAAAATTCCAATGAAATTCTTCGTCAGGTGGTTTTAACTGATAATAATATTTTCAAAGAGCTGAAGGTATTAATGGATTATAAAGATTTGCAGAACCAGCAGAAAGTAGCGGTGGCAGATCATTCTCAGGAACGCATAGAGCGTTATATGCAAACCATTAAAAAACTGCAGGATCAGAATGCACAACTCAAAGAAGATTTAGAGAAAAAGAACAAGGGAGGTTTATCAACCTACATCATTGTCTTTTTGATTTTAGTAATGGCAGGAGGATTTTATTTCTTCAATAAGAAGTTACAGCAGTATGAAAATGCTAAGGGTAGTGCCTAAGAGCAGCGTTTTAAAAAATTAAACAAATGAAAAAGTCACTGTTTAAGATCCTGGTTAAAATTAACAAGGCCATTTTACCAAGTCTGTATAAAAAAGATCCGAATAAGCTTACTACTTTTCAGAAAGCAATATTGGGTTATCGCTACTGGGTGCTAACGAATGCGTTAGATTAGAATATAAAGACCTTATAGGTTTTCAAAACCTATAAGGTCTAGATTTATTTATTATTTCTTAAAATGCTCAATAATCAACGTGGCCAATTCTGTACCGATACGTTCTTGCGCTTCGTTGGTTGAGGCACCAATATGTGGTGTTAAAGAGATTTTAGGGTGGGTTAAAATTTCTGCCAATGGTGTAGGCTCGTTATCGAAAACATCTAAACCAGCGAAAGAAACTTTACCAGAATTTAGTGCTTCAATTAAAGCTGGCTCATCAATTGTACCACCGCGTGAACAGTTAACAATACCTACCCCGTTTTTCATTTTAGCAAACTCTTCTGCGCCTAAAATCGGTTTATCGGCAAATGGCGTATGTAAACTAAAGAAATCACTTCCTGTAATTACCTCATCTAAAGAAACCGTTTTAATTGGAATACTTACTGATTTTCCACCCTGGAATTCTAAAGTGATTTCAGATTCTGAAGGATATAAATCGTATGCTAAAACATTCATACCTAAACCTAAAGCCACTTTTGCAGTAGCGCGACCAATACGGCCGAAACCAATAATACCAATCGTTTTACCACTTAATTCAGTCCCTTTAGCATAAGCTTTTTTAAGGTTGTTGAATTGGGTTGAACCTTCTACAGGCATTTTACGGTTTGCATCCTGTAAAAACCTGATACCGGTAAATAAGTGAGAGAATACCAATTCGGCAACTGATAGTGAAGATGCAGCTGGTGTGTTTACCACGTTAATACCCTGACTGCGGGCGTATTCTACGTCGATATTATCCATACCTACTCCACCTCTACCAATTAATTTGATATTTGGAACGGCATCAATTAATTCTTTTCTAACTTTTGTTGCACTACGTACGGTAATGGCATCGTAGTTTTTTAAAGCTTCAGCCAGTTGATCCTGAGGAACGGTCTCGGTATCAACCTGAAAACCTGCTTTTTCTAATAATTCTTTTCCGATCGGATCAATCCCATCGTTTGCTAATATCTTAATCATTGTATGTATGATAGCACAGATTAAATTGATTACACTGATAAATAATCACCATAATCATCTGTGGTTAAAATTTAAATTAATTTGCTTTTGCTTGTTGTTCTTCAAATACCTGCATGGCATCTACCAGGGCATGTACACTCGTAATTGGCAATGCATTATACATCGAAGCACGGAAACCACCAACACTTCTATGTCCTTTGATACCCACAATACCCTGCTCTTCAGCATATTTCAAGAATGGTTTTTCCAATTCAGGATTTTCCATTACGAAACAAACATTCATTCTAGAACGGTCTTCAACTGCACAGGTTCCTTTAAACAGCGGATTACGATCGATCTCTCTGTAAAGTGCCTCAGCTTTTTGCTTATTTTCTTTTTCAATTTCAGCAACACCACCTTTCGATTTTAACCAACGAAGGTTTAATAAGGCTACATAAATAGAGAAAACAGGAGGTGTATTGTACATCGAATCATTGTCGATATGCGACTGGTAGTTCAGCATCGATGGAATTTTACGGTCAATTTTACCTAAAACTTCATTTTTAACAATAGCGATGGTTAAACCAGCAGGACCTACGTTTTTTTGCGCTCCGGCATAAATTAAATCGAATTTAGAAACATCGATTACACGGCTCATAATATCAGAAGACATATCACAAACAACCGGAACGTTTGTTTTAGGTACTTCGAAAAGCTCAGTTCCGTAAATGGTGTTGTTCGACGTATAGTGGAAATAAGCACTATCAGTTGGGATTTCAAAATCCTTCGGAATAAAAGTGTAATTGGCATCTTTAGAAGAAGCCACCACATTCACATTTCCGATAAATTTAGCTTCTTTTAATGCTTTGGTTGCCCAAACACCAGTGTCTAAATAACTTGCTGTTTGTCCATCGCCCAATAAGTTCATCGGAACCATTGCAAACTGTAAACTTGCACCACCTTGTAAAAATAAAACGGAATAACCCGACGGCACATTTAATAATTCCTTTACCAACTTATCAGCTTCAGCAACAACTGCCTCAAATTCGGTTGTTCTGTGCGAAATTTCTAAAATTGATAATCCATCGTTAAAATCTAAAACAGCCTGAGCTGCTTGTTTAAACACTTCTTGAGGTAAAATACAAGGGCCTGCGCCAAAATTATGCTTCATCTTATTATATAATGTTTTATGGGCGTAAATGTAAAATTTTTAAAGCAGTTATGCCCATAAAATCGTATCATAAAAAATTAAATTTTGTTAAAAATCTCGATAAATTAACGCGTTTTGTTGCAGTTTTTGTAAAAGAAATTGTTAATCACAAAGGCAAAAAGGTAAACACTGATTTTTTTGTTTCGGAAAGCAGATAAAGCAGCATTTTCGTTGCGGCAGCCCCGCCATTCACTTCTATCTTTTTTATGAATGTCAGGCTGAGTTTGCAGGTGATTTGCAGTAAAAAAGTATTTTCGTTGCTGTCGGGTTTAAATTACCCTGTTTCTGTAATGCTTAGGGAAATACCTAGCCCATTGTGAAGTACAAACTTTCAAAATAAAACAAAGCCTTTTCAAAGTAAGCCTGTCTGGCTAAGACAAAAAAATAAAAAATTATTTTTTAGTGGTTTATGGCTTATTCTTCAATTTCACAATCAACTTGAGGTTAAATTGTCTTCCTGTTAAATAATTAGGAATGGCATACTGCACATTATCTACATCTTTTAGCCACAGATATGAAACGGTGTTGTCGATATTCAGCATATTAAAAACCTCGAAAAACAGTATAACTGAACTGAAATTTTTATCTAAAAACTTAGGTTTATGCAGTGCGGCATCATCAAGAAAATCTTTAGAGAAACCGATATCTACACGTTTATACGATGGAATAAAAAACTTATCCAAATATCTTGGTGTTTGTGACGGACCTATCGGTAACCTTGAACCATAAAGGGCATTTAAATGCACTTTATAGGTAGGACTATTTAACAGTTTATCCTGAAAAAAGATCGAAAAATTTAAGCGTTGATCGGTTGGCCGCTTTAAATAGCCAGGGTAAATGGTCGTTCCGTTTTGCACATAACTATCGCCGATAATATCTTCATTGGCATGCATTACCGACATCCTGAAATAAGAAACCAGATCTTTAACAAACTCTCCGCCAATGCTAAAATCGGCACCATAAGCATAGCCACGTGATACTTCATTTGCCAGATATTTAATTCTCAGGTTATCTATTTTATAGGGGATCAATCGGTCAGAATATTTAAAATAAGCCTCCGAAGTGAACTTTAACCGCGTTCCGAAAGCATCAAAAGCATATTCATAACCCAGTGAAGTATTGTAAGAGCTTTGCGCTTTCTGATCGATATTCAGCACGCCCGAAAAATCACGAATGGTCCGGTAGGAAGGCGGTTGTTTGTAAACGCCGGCAGAAAACCTTAAAATTTTATTGTTCGAATTGGGCCGGTAAGCAATTAACATCCTCGGACTGATTAACAACTGTTTGCTTAACGAACTGTAGGTAGCGCGGGCGCCCAATTGCAGTTCTGCCGAATTTGAAAGCGAATAACTATCCTGAATATAAGCACTGTAGTTTTTGATATCGATATTGTTCTGCACGTTAATCACGTTTTGCAAGGTGATATTTTTCGAATTATTCGGTAAAATGAAACCCGCAGAATCAGTGTAGTTGTATTCATTTAAATGGTCATCATACTTAGATTGATCGAATTTTATGCCCCAGGAAAAAACATGATTATTAAAATTCTGATCTACTTTTATTTCAGAGGCAAAAATTTGTGTATTTAAACTATTTCTTCCGTAATTATAATAACTGCCAATACCCCTGTTTTTATTAATCACGCCAAAATTTTCACCCGAAAAAGTATTATCTACCTCATCAAAAACATAACTGCCATTAATATCGAAACGTTCTCTTTCTATCGTGCTGAAATAACTGTTGATAAATTTGATCACCAGGTTTGCTTTAGGAGAATAAGTGGCGGTAACAGCACTTCCTACAGTTTGGTAATCATCAATTTCTTGTCCGGTATAATCAACATTTAACCTTAGCGTTGTATTTAAAGTTCCAAACTGTGTTTCCCGGTTAGTGGGCACCAATTTAAACTGCCCGAGATTAAAACTGCCTAAAAAACTGATATTAAATTTCGGTGAAAAATCATATTGATACAGCAATTGAGCGTCGGCAAAATTGGGACTATAACTCCCCTTTTCGTCTTGTTTAATGAGTACACTCGAATTGTTTTTATAGCGTAAACCAGCCAGTAGGAAACTGTTTTTAAATATCCTTTTAGTGGTCAGTGAAGTATTTAAAAGGCTGGTACTAAAAATGGTTTGATTGCTATCGGGTTTATCGTACCTGATATCTAAAATAGAAGAAAGTTTATCGCCATATTTCGCTTCAAATCCACCTGCAGAAAATTTCGCTTTACTCACGAGATCTGAATTGATAAAACTTAGTCCCTCCTGCTGTCCGTTGCGGATCAACACAGGTCGGTTAATTTCTACATCGTTGATATAAATCAGGTTTTCATCGAAATTACCTCCACGAACGCTATACTGGGCACTTAATTCATTATTTGTAGATACGCCGGGTAAGGTTTTCAGCATCGTTTCAAAATTGCCTGAAACCAATGGCATGGATGAAACATCTGCAATATTAATGGTAGTGGTATTGCTTAACTGATTTTGTTTATTGGTGATGTTAACCTGCTCTAATTCATTAATATTGGCTATTAAATTTACCTGTTTGGTAATCCTTGAGCCAGACCGCTCGCTAAATTTTATGGTTTGAGGCTGGTAGCCCAAAAGCGAATATTTAATGCTAAATGTTCTCGATTTTGAATAAATGGTATATACGCCAAATTCATCTGTAATGGTTGATTGTGCCTGCCCCAGAACGATAACGGTCACCTGCGATAATGGCAACTTTTCATCGCTATAAACTATCCCCGAAACCCTAACTAAAGGCTGTGCAACAGCAAAACTGCAAGCAGCAATTAAAAGGAAAAGGATTAGCCGAAATTTGAGCATTTTTAGTATCAGACAAAAGTATCAGGTATGAAAACGGTATCCGCCTCAACCTAAAAACAATTTAGCAATAAAACATTTAACAATTAAATATTTATCGTGCTGGCCGTCAGGTTTTTCATTTTAGAAATGGTTTCAGTTGGGTTATCTGTTGCGAAAACTGCATTTCCGGCCACGAAAGCATTGGCACCTGCTGATACTAATGTAGCAATATTTTGTAAACCAACACCACCATCAACCTCGATGATTAAGTTTTCGTTGAGCCCTTGAATTAAGGCTTTTAAATCCTTTATTTTCTTGTAGGTATTGTGGATAAAAGCCTGTCCACCGAAACCGGGATTAACCGACATAATCAGCACCAGGTCAAGATCCTCAATTACATCCTGCAATAAATTTACTGGCGTATGCGGATTTAACGCTACGCCAGCTTTACAGCCAGAAGCTTTAATTAACTGGATCGTTCTATGTAGGTGTGTGCAGGCTTCGTAATGTACCGTGATTCGATCCGCTCCTGCCTTAGCAAAATCCTCAATGTATTTATCGGGATCAACAATCATTAAATGTACATCTAAAGGTTTCGTTGCATGTTTTTTTACAGCAGCCATTATCGGGAAACCAAAAGAAATATTCGGAACGAAAACACCATCCATCACATCAACGTGGAACCAGTCGGCTTCACTGTGGTTAATCATTTCAATATCGCGCTGTAAATTGCCAAAATCGGCAGAAAGTATGGATGGGGCAATGATGTATTTCATTTAATTATTTCTTAGTTTCTTAATTCTGAGTTCCGCTATTATTATTTGCGGCAACATTTATCAGCATCGTCACCCTGAATTCATTTTACTGCTTGGCTTTCCGCTTCGCTACAGGTCAGGGTCTTAATAGCAAGAAAGATGCTGAAATAAATTCAGCATGACGCTACGATGCAAGTTACAAAAGAAGTCCGAAAGTTTTTAGTCAGAAAGACCGAAGTTAAATTTTTACATAAAACAACAAACCCTTCCAGTAAAAACTGAAAGGGTATATTATTTGTGTCCGTCACCCTGAATTTATTTCAGGGTCTATCAAACGGATGCTGAATCAAGTTCAGCATGACGTATCGATTATTAAGCTTGTGGCGCTGCTGGTTTTTCAGGTCTTGGCAATAAAACTTTACGGGAAAGTTTCATTTTACCTTGTTTATCGATGTCTAATAATTTAACCTCGATTTTATCACCTTCTTTCAACACACCATCCATGGTTTCTAAACGTTCCCATGAAATTTCAGAGATGTGTAATAAACCATCTTTACCTGGCATCACCTCAACAAATGCACCGAATGGCATAATTGATTTTACTTTACCCTGGTAAATTTCGCCAATTTCTGGTTTAGCTACGATGTTACGGATACGGGTAACTGCTGCATCAATAGCGGCTTTGTTATCAGCAAATACTTCTACAATACCTTTACCATCAACTTCTTCGATAGAGATTGAAGCACCGGTTTCGCGTTGCATTTCCTGGATAATTTTACCTCCTGGGCCGATAATTGCTCCGATAAATTCTTTATCAATAGTTAAAGAAACAATACGTGGCGCATGTGGTTTGTAATCTTCATTAGGTGTGCTGATGGTTTTCTTCATCTCGTTTAAGATGTGTAAACGACCATCTTTAGCCTGTAACAAAGCTTTAGTTAAAACTTCGTAAGATAAACCATTGATTTTTAAGTCCATCTGGCAGGCAACAATACCATGCTCGGTACCGGTTACTTTAAAGTCCATATCACCTAAGTGATCTTCATCACCTAAAATATCAGAAAGGATTGCATATTTACCGGTTTTCTCATCAGTAATTAAACCCATTGCAATACCCGATACTGGTGATTTGATTTTAATACCTGCATCCATTAATGCTAATGTACCAGCACAAACAGTTGCCATTGATGATGAACCGTTTGATTCTAAGATATCAGAAACTACACGGATGGTATAAGGATTTGCTTCACCTTGTGGCAATACTTTTTTCAATGAACGTTGTGCTAAAGCACCGTGACCAATTTCGCGACGGCCAGCGCCTCTGTTTGGTCTAACCTCACCAGTTGAGAAACCAGGGAAATTATAGTGCAATAAGAATTTGTTGTAGCCATTAAAGAAAGCGCCGTCAATCATTTGCTCATCATCTTTGCTACCTAAAGTAACTGAAGTTAATGATTGGGTTTCGCCACGTGTAAATACAGCCGAACCGTGTGCAGCAGGTAAATAACCAACTTCACTCCAGATTGGACGGATTTCTGTAGTCTTACGACCATCTAAACGGATACCTTCATCCAACAGTAAGTTTCTGATGGCATCATACTGAACATCATGATAATAATGTTTAGCCATTGCTTTAGTTAAATCTGCAGTATCTTCTGGCATTGCTTCGAAGAATTCGTTAATGATGGCGGTGAAACCTTCTTTACGAACATCTTTGTTGCCACCAGCTTTTGCTACAGCATAAACTTTATCGTAAGTATCAGCATAAACTTTAGCTTTTAAATCCGCATCGTGGTCTTCGTGGCTGTATTCGCGTTTAACCGTTTTGCCGGTAGCTTCAGTTAATTCAACCTGAACAGCACATTGAACTTTAATTGCATCGTGTGCAAATTTTAAAGCCTCAACCATTTCGTCTTCCTGAATTTCATCACACTCACCTTCAACCATGCCTATATCATTAGCCGAACCAGCAACCATAAACTCTAAAGTTGCACGTTCCAGTTCGCTAGCTTTCGGATTGATAATTAATTTACCATCGATTTTTGCAACACGTACTTCAGAAATTGGACCATTGAAAGGGATATCAGAAACTGATAATGCAGCAGATGCCGCTAAACCTGCCAAACAATCTGGCATGATATCTTTATCAGCAGAGATTAATGAAATCATCACCTGTGTATCAGAGTGATAATCACTTGGGAACATTGGGCGTAAAGCTCTATCCACTAAACGAGAGATTAATACCTCGTAATCAGATAATCTTGCTTCGCGACGTAAAAAGCCTCCTGGGATACGGCCTGTAGCCGCATATTTTTCCTGATAATCAACCGATAAAGGTAAAAAATCAGTACCTGGTTTAGCACCAACAGTTGATACTACAGTTGCTAACAACATCGTATCGCCCATTTTTACCACAACCGAACCATCAGCCTGTTTAGCCAATTTACCAGTTTCAATTTCTACAATTCTGCCATCGCCCAAATCGAACGATTTTTTTATTACATTCATTTAAATAGAATTATGGTGTGTTTTCCTCTTTCTACACACCGTTGTTTATATATGTATTTGTTTTTGCAAACGAAGATAGGATTAAAAAAGCCTATCTATAATAAAACCCGTTAAAAAAAATTAACAGGGAATTAAAAAGCCATTCCCTAAAGAATGGCTTTTAATGATAAACTTGCGCTTATTTTTGTTTGATGATATCACGAAGCGATAAAGCTTTGATGATAGCACGATAGCGCTCAATATCTTTTTTGTATAGGTAAGCCAAAATACCGCGGCGTTTACCTACCAATTTTTGAAGTGACAACTGCGTAGAGAAATCTTTACGATTTTTCTTTAAGTGTTCTGTTAAGTGCGCAATACGGTATGTAAATAACGCTACTTGACCTTCTGCAGAACCCGTGTTGGTTTCTACTTTGCCGTGTTCTTTAAAGATTACAGCTTTTTTCTCTGGACTTAAATACATTCTTGAATAATATTAAAGCAATAAAAAATTAATTAATTGTGGCGCAAAGATAAGGCTATTTTTATTTATAAGCAAGTGTATTCTCTAGAGAAATTCAAAGATTCTCCCTAACGAATTTAAGACTTGGAAAGCAAGGTTCGATTCTAGTCGGGAGCATATCAAAAATACGAAAAATTGTCAAGTAATACATTACATCATGTTCACATTTGTCAAGTAATACTTTACATTCAGTCATTATTAATACTTTTGCACAAAACATTTACCCTTGGAAAAAAATCAATACAGCATTTTCGAAAGTGAACTACGTGTTCGTCCGGATGATATCGATATGTTTAACCATGTACATAATAGTAAATACTTAGATTATGTACTGGCAGCCCGTTACGAGCAGATGGAGAAATTCTATGGTATGCCCTGGGAACACTTTACCAAACAAGGCCTGGGCTGGGTGGTAAGCCATGTTGACATTAATTTTAAACGTCCATTACTAATGAACGACCTAATGCTGATTAGAACAGGTATTTTAACCATGAACGATAAAGGCTGCGCGGTTCAGTTCGAAATTATTAACCAGAAAACGGGTAAAGTAGCATCAGACGGTATTTTTGATTATGTACTAATTGATTTAACTACTGGGCGTGGAACAAAAGTTTCAGAAGAAATGATTAAAGCATATAGTATATAGAAGATGATACACGGATTAAGGGATTATACTGGT
The DNA here is from genome assembly GCF_056490665.1 of Pedobacter folensis. Classification (NCBI taxonomy): domain Bacteria; kingdom Pseudomonadati; phylum Bacteroidota; class Sphingobacteriia; order Sphingobacteriales; family Sphingobacteriaceae; genus Pedobacter; species Pedobacter folensis. The sequence continues at coordinate 840,541 of NZ_JBWJIF010000001.1, read as the reverse complement.
TGTAGTTTCGTTCTCGTTTTTCTAAATGAATCGTGACTACGCAACTATATAAGAAACGAAGTAAATTTATACAGGTTGTTACGTTGAGCCTGTCGAAATGCCTTTAAAACTGATTCTTCAATAAGCTCAGGATGACAAGTAAGTGTACAAAAGGAACTTAAACAGATCCTGAAATAACATTCTGTGCGTTCCGTGATTCCGTGGTAAAAAAAAAATCAATCACTATCTTAAAAATTAGTCATCTAAATTTGACAATTCAAAATTTTATCTATCTTTGATTTATCAATAGAACAGAGCCATGATAGTATCTGCAATCCGTTTGAGGTTCTAAATAACCGAGGATTCCCCTCCGCTTCAATTTTAGGTATGTACGCTTAAAGCGTATCATTGGTTTATACATTACACTTTACTTTTTATTATATGTCACAGTCCACAAAGACGCAGGGCAAACTTTCGTCTTTTTTCGATATCCTCGTTCAGTCTTTAAAAGGTCACGAAGTTGATCTCACTTCAATTAGTATTAAACGCGCAATTATTTTATTGGCCATTCCGATGATGCTGGAAATGGCAATGGAATCGGTTTTCGCTTTAGTTGATTTATATTTTGTTGGCCACCTGGAAAATAGTAGTCATGCCATCCAGACCGTTGGTTTAACTGAATCTGTATTAACCATTATTTACTCATTGGCCATTGGATTAAGCATGGCTGCAACCGCAGTGGTTGCACGAAGGATTGGTGAGAAAAATCCGGAAGCAGCATCAAAAGCTGGTATGCAGACCATCGTGATAGCTGTTTTCGTTAACATTATCATCAGTATTCTGGGGCTAATTTATGCCAAAGATATTCTATTACTCATGGGGGCTTCGGCCGAAACTGCCGAGCAAGGTGTTACATTTGTTCGTATTATGATGGGTGGAAGTATCATAATTGTACTTTTATTCCTAATTAACGGGATTTTTCGGGGAGCAGGTAATGCGGCAATCGCCATGCGGAGTTTATGGATCGCTAATATTGCCAACATCATCCTCTGCCCTATTTTTATCAACGGTTTAGGCCCTATACCTGCATTTGGTTTAACCGGTGCTGCAATTGCAACTACAATTGGTCGTGGTTTGGGAGTTACCTATCAGGTTTATAATCTGTTTAGTGGTAAAAATATATTGAAAATACGCATTAGTCATTTCCTGCCTGATTTTGACCAGATTAAAGCTATCGTTAAGATTGCCGCACCGGCCATTTTTCAGTTTGTAATTGCGAGCTGTAGCTGGGTATTTTTGGCAGAACTGGTTGCCACTACCGGTGGCGATACCGGATCGGCAGGTTACCAAACAGCACTACGACTCATGATGTTTTTTATGTTACCCGCCTGGGGTTTGAGTAATGCGGCAGCTACGCTGGTTGGTCAGAATTTAGGTGCAGGCCACATAGACCGTGCTGAAAAATCGGTATTCCAAACTTTGAAATACATCATTATTTTCATGGCGGTGGTCAGTGTATTGTTCTTAACCTGTGGACATTTGTTCGCAGCATTTTTCACCTCAGATGAAAATGTGATTGCCGTTGCAAGCAAAGCTTTAAAAATTTTAAGCATTGGTTTTGTGATTTATGGAGCTGCAATGGTGTTTAGTAGTGCATTTAACGGCGCTGGCGATACCTGGACGCCTACCAAAATTAACATTTTTGCCTTTTGGTTGTTTCAGATTCCCTTAGCTTACCTTTTGGCCAAATTTTTAGAAATGGGACCAACAGGTGTTTTTATTGCCATCCCAACAGCCGAAGCCGGTATTGCGGTAGCTGCCTTTATCTTATTTAAAAAAGGTAAGTGGAAGAAAACAATGGTTTAATTTTTTAACCACAGATGGGCACTGATAAACACAGCTGTTTTATTAATAAACTGAAGATTGTTATCTTGCCTGTTTGTGGTTAATTTTAAGCATCAGGTAAGAAACCGCTCAAAAGCATTACTGCTATTGGTTAAATAAACCTGATTGGAACGAACATCCTGGTTTCTACCACCAGAACCAGCATTGAACCAACACCGGGATAAAGTGGAAAGCAGGAATGAAGTAACCGAAAAACTACTGCTTTTGCTTTTCAAAACAATAAAAAATCAGCCTTTGCGGCATTCCATTTTCTCTCTTACATTTTCCATTAAAAAGCATATCTTTGCGCAAAGATGAAGCATATACGTAATTTTTGCATTATTGCACATATTGACCATGGCAAGAGCACCCTGGCTGATAGGTTATTAGAATATACAGCGACGATTTCGCAGCGTGAAGCGCAGGCGCAATTGCTCGATAACATGGATTTAGAGCGTGAGAGAGGCATAACGATTAAAAGTCATGCCATACAAATGAACTATAAGGTTGGTGATATTGGATACAATTTTAACCTGATCGATACACCAGGCCACGTCGATTTCTCGTACGAGGTTTCACGTTCCATTGCAGCCTGCGAGGGCGCTTTACTTATTGTAGATGCTTCGCAAGGGATTCAGGCGCAGACTATTTCGAATTTATATCTGGCTTTAGAGCACGATCTGGAAATTATTCCGATTTTAAATAAAATGGATTTACCCGGGGCTATGCCTGAGGAAGTAAAGGACCAGATTATTGACCTGATTGGATGTAAACGCGAAGATATTATTCCGGCATCGGGTAAAACCGGAATGGGCATTCCTGATATTATCCAGGCTATTGTTGACCGTGTTCCGGCACCGGTTGGCGATCCTGAAGCACCGTTACAAGCATTGATTTTCGACTCTGTTTTTAACTCATTCAGAGGGATTATCGCTTATTACAAGGTGGTAAACGGCGAAATCAAAAAAGGCGATAAAGTTAAATTTATTAATACTGGCAAAGAATATTTGGCTGACGAGGTTGGTATTTTGAAGCTGGATATGTCGCCGCGTAGTGTGGTTAAAACCGGCGACGTGGGTTATATTATTTCTGGCATTAAAGAAGCCAGAGAGGTAAAGGTTGGTGATACGATTACAACTGTGGCCAGGCCATCATTAGATGCCATTCAGGGTTTCGAAGAGGTTAAACCAATGGTTTTTGCAGGTATTTATCCTGTAGATACCGATGAGTTTGAAGAATTACGTGAGGCGATGCATAAATTGCAACTGAACGATGCTTCTATCGTTTTCGAACCAGAAAGTTCTGCTGCACTTGGTTTTGGTTTCCGTTGCGGTTTCCTGGGCATGTTACACATGGAAATTATTCAGGAGCGTTTAGAGCGTGAGTTCGATATGACCGTGATTACAACGGTTCCCAACGTATCGTACATTGCGTATACTACTAAAGGTGACGAAATTATTGTTAACAATCCTTCTGATTTACCTGACCCGAGTAAGTTGGATTCAGTTGAAGAGCCTTATATTAAAGCAAATATCATTACGAAAGCAGAGTTTGTTGGTCCGGTAATGTCGCTTTGTATTCAGAAACGCGGAATTATTGTAAATCAATCTTATCTCACTTCGGATCGTGTTGAACTGGTTTTCGAAATGCCAATGGGCGAAATTGTATTCGATTTTTATGATAAGTTGAAAACAATTTCTAAAGGTTATGCTTCTTTCGATTATCACCAAACAGGTTACCGCAAATCGGATCTGGTTCGTTTAGATATGTTATTGAACGATGAGCCCGTAGATGCTTTATCATCATTAATCCATAGAAGTAACGCTTACGATTTTGGAAAGAAAATTTGCGAGAAATTAAGAGAATTAATCCCTCGTCAACAATTCGAAATTAAAATACAGGCATCAATTGGTGCTAAAGTTATTGCCCGCGAAACACTGAGTGCTTTACGTAAAGATGTAACGGCTAAATGTTATGGTGGTGATATTTCCCGTAAACGTAAGTTATTGGAAAAACAGAAAAAAGGTAAAAAACGTATGCGTCAGGTGGGTAACGTAGAAATTCCACAGACAGCATTTATGGCAGTTTTGAAATTAGATTAACCCCCTAGTCCCCTGAAGGGGGAATTACTAGCGAGTTTTATTAAGTCAAATCTTAAATTATAAAATTATAACGGAGCAAGTTATATGAGCGATGGAAATTCAAAGTCCCCTTCAGGGGATTTAGGAGTATTATTAGACGGTAAATACGTATCAGAAAAGGTTAAAGTTCAAATTGCAGAAGAAGCTGCCGAATTTTTAAATAAAAGTGGTCGTAAGCCACACCTGGTTGCCATTTTAGTGGGTAACGATGGAGGAAGCGAAACCTATGTTGCCAGTAAGATGAAAAACTGCGAAAAAGTTGGTTTTAAATCATCACTACATAGATATGATAACTCCGTAACTGAAGCTGAATTATTGGCGAAAATTGAAGAAATTAACCAGGATGATGAGGTAGACGGATTAATTGTTCAATTGCCTTTACCTAAACACATCGATCCGGAGAAAGTAACCGAAAAGATCGATCACCGTAAAGATGTAGATGGTTTCCACCCGGTAAATTTGGGCAGGATGATGCGTAATCTACCTTGCTTTATTCCGGCAACACCTTATGGTATTTTATTGATGCTGCAAGAGTATGGTATCGACACAACAGGAATGCACTGTGTGGTTGTTGGTCGTAGTAACATTGTGGGTAGCCCAATGAGTATTTTAATGGCCCGTAACGCAAACCCAGGCAACTGTACGGTAACACTTACCCACTCGCGCACTAAAGATTTAAAAGAACAGGTTCTTCAGGCCGATATTGTAATTGCTGCCATTGGTAAAAAGAATTTTGTGACAGCCGATATGGTCAAACCTGGTGCAATTATTATTGACGTGGGAATTAACCGTGAAACTTCTGCTGAAACGAAATCGGGCTTTAAGTTATATGGTGATGTAGATTTCGACAACGTGGCGCCTAAAGCCTCTTACATTACGCCTGTTCCAGGTGGTGTAGGTTTAATGACCATTGTTGGTTTATTGAAAAACACATTGGCATCAGCTAGAAAAGAGATATACGCTTAGCGGTTGAAAGGTTGAGGGTTGAAGGTAAACTCATTGCCAAGGAAAATATCAAAAGCGATTCAATAAAAATGAATCGCTTTTTTTACGTATTATTTTTTAAATTTATACGTATATTTTGTATATTCGTTTATAAAACAATTAAGATAATGGATGCCAAATTAACCTTAAGCTTCAGTCAGGATGTTGTTGCAAAGGCAAAAAAATATGCTGCCGATAACAACATTAGTTTATCTCGTTTAATAGAGCATCTGTTAATACAGGTAACCGCAAAAGAGTACAAATCTTTAGAAGATTTCCCTATTGCAGATTGGGTAAGTATGGTTGCCGAAGGTGAAGTAGAATATAAAAAATCTCCAAAAAAAACACGTAAGGGTTCAAAAGATGAGTTCTTCTCTTCTAAAAAATAACAAATGAAGATATTTTTAGATGCAAACGTTTTGGTTTCGGTACTGAATAAGGAATATCCACTTTACACGTATTCGTCCAGAATTTTAAGTTTAGCCTCTCATCCAAAGTTTGAAGTATACACCTCTCCTCTTTGTTTGGCAATTGCTTTTTATTTTGCAGAAAAAAAACATAATGCTCAACTCGCAAAGCAAAAGATAGATTTACTTTGTCGCTATATTAAAATCGCTGAGAATTCTTCTGAAGGAGTTTTCAATACCCTTACCAATAAATCTATTAACGATTTTGAGGATGGTTTAGAATATTATGCCGCTGAAACGGTAGGTAGTATGTGTATCGTTACAGAAGATATAGAAGATTTTTATTTCTCAGAAATAGAGGTTTTAAATTGCCAGGAATTCTTTAAAAGGTATATGCTCAATTAGACCTTTCAAATGTTATCAGTATTTGAAAGAGGCTGATTAACATTCACCTCATCAAATTAATTTACCCCCAAAGTTTACTCCACCAGCTTTCTTCAAAACCAATATACAGGCCGTCTTCGCGCAATTCGGTTGGGTAGATATTGATGTAATCGCCCTGCCCCTCTGCGCCTCTCCCTGTGGTTAAATTATACTCGTACCGATGGATGGGGCAAACCAGGTTGCCGTTTTTGCACCAGCCGCCACTAAAATGACCTCCAGCATGTGGACAATGAGATTGGGTTGCAATAATTTTATCATCATTATTGATCAGACAGATCTGTTTTCCACCAACCTCGATGGTCTTGATGCTATCCGGACGGGGAATCTGGTTATTATTTAGTGCCTTAAACCACTTCATTCTGCTAAAATACAGCAAATAAATATCACTCTTATTTCATCTTTCTATTAAATTTCAAAAGAGGAACAGCATCACCATATTTTTTTAGGATATTTGCATCCTCAAAAATGAAACAAGAAATACCAGAAGACGGCACATTACTTCCTTTAATGGAAGAATTTTATACTATACAGGGTGAAGGATTTAATACTGGTAAAGCAGCTTATTTTATCCGTTTAGGGGGCTGCGATGTAGGTTGCCACTGGTGCGATGTTAAAGAAAGCTGGGACGCAGAAATGCATCCACTTACCCCATCAGACGTTATTGTAGAAAATGCAGATAAATTTCCGGGCAAAGCTGTTGTAATTACGGGTGGCGAACCCCTAATTTATAACCTGAATTATTTAACCAATAAGTTAAAAGAACGAGGTATTCTTACTTTTATCGAAACATCTGGTGCCTACCCACTTTCGGGAAACTGGGATTGGATCTGTTTATCGCCAAAGAAGTTTAAAGCCCCAAGACCAGATATTACGCCATTTGCACACGAATTAAAAGTTATTGTTTTTAATAAAAGTGATTTTAAATGGGCGGAAGAGTATGCCGCAATGGTATCTCCTACCTGTAAATTATATCTTCAGCCTGAGTGGTCTAAATCTAAAGAAATTACACCATTAATTATTGAGTATGTAATGGCCAATCCTAAATGGGAGATTTCTTTACAAACACACAAATTTTTAAATATTCCTTAAATTAGTTTACATTAGCTTTGATAACCAAATGTTAATGTATGAGGTTTTGTCTATTCTTATCCCTTAGTTTATTTAGCTTTTGTCTATTTGCTCAAAGTTCGGGCAATAAAAAAGCGCAAACCTTTTTCGAAAAAGCAAATCCATTAATTCAAAAGCAAGATTATACCTCAGCAGAGCAGGCTTTAAAAAGTGCAGTTGAGGCTGATCCGTTATTTCAAAATGCCTATGTAATGCTTGCCGGGCTTTACAAAATACAAAAGAAATATCCGGATGCCAGAACGGCTTTCGAGAAAGCGATACTAATCAACAAAACGGTTGCCCCGGAAGTTATGTATGGCTTGGCTGAAACAGAATTTGCTACGCAGGATTATTTAAAAGCGAAACAGCATTTTGGCGAATTTTTGATGCTTGATTCTTCATCTGACAGGGCGAGAAGAGCAAAAAAATACCTCTTAGATTGCGATTTTGCTGCATTGACCATAAAGAAACCCGTAAAATATAGCCCAACAAATTTAGGTGATGGTGTGAATACAACTGATGCAGAGTACTTTCCTGCGATAACTGCTGATGGCGAAACCCTGGTTTTTACCCGTCAGGTGAATGGTAATGAAGACTTTTGGACCTCACAGTTTAAAAATAATACGTGGGGCATTGCCACGCCTTTATCAAGTAAAATAAACACAACGAGATATAACGAGGGTGCCCAAACCATTTCTCCTGATGGTAAATATCTGTTTTTTACCGGATGCAACCGACCCGATGGTTTAGGTCGCTGTGATATTTACGTTTCACACCGTGAAGGAAAAGATTGGGGCGAGCCTTATAATGTTGGTCAGCCCGTTAATTCTGAATTCTGGGAATCTCAACCGGCCATCAGTCCTGATGGAAGAACATTATATTTTATCAGCAACAGACCTGGCGGATCGGGTGGTTACGATATATGGAAAAGCACCATTACCGATGATGCCAAATGGGGACCTGCCGTTAATCTTGGTCCAGAGATTAATACTGCCTTTGATGAGAATACCCCTTTTTTGCATGCAGATGGTAAAACCTTGTATTTTTCTTCTGATGGCTGGCCAGGTTTCGGGAACAAAGATATTTATTACAGCCGGCAGGAAAATGATGGTAGATGGCAAAAGCCCATCAATATGGGGTATCCGATCAACTCTTTTGAAGATGAAAGTGGTTTAGTAGTAAGTGCCGATGGTAATTCAGGATTGTTTTCATCAAATTTAAAAGGTGGTTACGGCATGCAGGATATTTACAGTTTTGGAATCCCTGAAGTAGCCAAACCATTAAAAGTTTCATATGTAAAAGGAATAGTAAGAGACCGGGATACTAAAAAAACGATTGAAAGCAATGTCCAGGTAGTAGATTTGAAAACCAATAAAACTGTTTTTGACGACTATACGGATCCAGAGACTGGCCAATTTTTAGCGGTAATGCCTGTAGGGAGTAATTATTTGTTCAATGTAAATGCCGAAGGTTACATGTTTTACTCCGAAAACTTCGAGCTCAAGGCCGGAGATATTAATAAACCTTACCAGATTGAGGTTTATATTGAAAAGATAAAGCAAGGCGGGAATGTAACCTTAAGAAACATTTTCTTCGATACCAATAAATTTAATCTTTTGCCCGCTTCTATCCGTGAACTGGATCTGCTGATCGACTTTTTACATCAGAATGAAAACGTTCAGATCGAGATTCAGGGGCATACAGATAATGTTGGCGATGATAAACTAAATGAAAAGTTATCTTTTAACCGTGCAAATGCCGTTTACGAATACCTGATCAAAAATAGTATCGATACCAAAAGGCTTACTTTTAAAGGTTTTGGTGCCAGTAAACCTATTGCTGATAATAAAACTGATTTGGGTAGGAAAAACAATAGGAGAACCTCGTTTGTAATTACTAAGATATAACGGGAACTTCTATAGCAATATAAATTGAAGATTTTGCCTTAAATGCAACGCCCTGTTAAGTCGATAAACTTAATAAAAAATAAAAATGTCTCAACACTACGGAAATCATAAAAGATTTTACCCCCCTTTTCATTTTTTCGCTATACCATTAGCCATATTAGGATTAGGCTTTGCCATTTACTCTTGCATTGCCATACCCACTATCATTACAGGCTTGCTGGTGCTTGCATTTTTCCTGATAGCGATTATAGCGGTAATGGCAAGGATGTTCGCGCTTAAAGCACAGGATAGAGCGGCAAGGGCTGAAGAAAAATTACGTTATTACATTCTGGCTGGTAAAGCGCTTCCGGTTGAACTGAGGATGGGGCAGATTTTGGCTTTACGGTTTGCTGGTGATGAAGAATATTTGGCTTTAGTGGATAAAACACTTTCAGAAAAACTATCTCCCGGCGAGATTAAAAAAGCTATCAAAAACTGGCGGGGAGATTACCATAGGATATAATGGTAACTTTGTCAATACTAAAACTTCTTCCCTTTTAGTACCCTGATTTCAGAGCCTTCGGCTAAGAATACTGAATCAGGCTTGGCATGATTTAAAAAAGCAAAATCATTTCCATAGTTAATTGCAAAATCGACATTAATTTTATAATCAATTACAGGATAAGCCTCCCAGCGTGGATGCTCTACCCCATATTCGGAAGTTTTATTCGCTCCTATTTTGGTATAACCCCAATAATGTTCGGTGATAAACTCCTCTTCGCTTCCAACACTGATTTCTTCAGCTTTTGATGCAGCGATTACTGAAAAGTTATGCCAATTTCTATTCTTCCAAAGATAATCTACCTCAATTTGGTTTTCCTGTTCAATCCAAACATGTTTCATCGGAAGTGTTTGGTAATTTTCTTTGTAAATGGTATTCGCTACAAAGGTGATGGCTGGTTTGGGTACAAATTCTTTGATAAAAACTACGCCGCGCTTCCAGGTAGTGCCATCTTTAAATTTAACATAAAACCTAAGGTTAACTTCCTCAAAATTGGTATGGAAAGGAATGTTAATGCCCCGAAGTTTAACATCAACAAACATAAAGCCCACTAAACTGACATAGTATTTACCTTGCCAGTCATCTAACTCGGTGTGTGGAGGAAGGTATTTCGAAAGTATTTCCTTGTCTACAGCATACTGTGCCAGCGCCAGTTTACGCCATTCGGCAGTAAGAAATACTTTCGGATTGTTCAAGATTATAGTATAGCTTGTCTGATTCGGATCAGCTTGGTTAATGTTTCTTCCAGCAGGTCTAGATGTAACATATTGGCGCCATCTGATTTTGCATTAGCCGGATCAGGGTGTGTTTCGATAAATAATCCATCTGCTCCTACCGCAATTGCTGCCTTCGCGATGGTTGAGATCAGTTCTGGTTTGCCTCCGGTTACACCACTGCTTTGATTGGGCTGTTGCAATGAATGCGTACAATCCATTACCACTGGCACACCAAAACCCTGCATTTCAGGTAATCCGCGGTAATCAACAATCAAATCCTGATAACCGAAGGTATTACCTCTATCCGTCAGGATTACTTTATTGTTGCCGGCCTCTTTTACTTTCTCTACAGCAAATTTCATTGAACCTGCAGAAAGGAACTGGCCTTTTTTAACATTCACTACTTTTCCTGTTTCTGCAGCAGCAATTAACAAATCGGTTTGGCGGCATAAAAATGCAGGAATCTGCAATACATCTACGTAAGCAGCAGCCATGGCAGCCTCTCCGCTTTCGTGAATATCAGTAACTGTTGGCACGCCAAATTCTCTGCCAATGCGTTCTAAAATGCGCAAAGCTTTTTCATCGCCAATGCCGGTAAAAGAACTTCCTTTACTTCTGTTCGCCTTGCGGTACGAACCTTTGAAAATATATGGGATTTGAAGTTTATCTGTAATGGTAATGATCTTTTCGGCAATTCTCATAGCGATATCCTCACCCTCAATAGCGCATGGACCCGCCATTAAAAAGAAATTCCCTGAATCTGTATTTTTTAATTTATCTAAGTAGTTTAACATATGTAAAATGTGTAATGGAAAATGGAAGACGGGTTTATGCACAGTGCTATAATTCCATCTTCCATTTTACGTCTGACATCAAAAGCTAGTTTCCTAGTTCTGACATGAATTTAATTCGCATCAATTGAATTTCTTCGCGGGTGTAATCGGTTTCGCCTAGTTCATTGAGTGCTTCGTCTATAGAATCGCTTTCGGCTGCCCTGAAATAATCAAATACTTCATCCTGTCTATCATCATCAATCACTTCATCAATGAAATAGTTTAGGTTAAGTTTGGTTCCAGAGTTTACAATCGATTCTACTTCTTTCAGGATTTCTTCGTAAGTGATGCCTTTTGAGTCGGCAATATCTTCCAAGCCAATCTGCCGGTCGATATTTTGAATAATCGAAACCTTCATCTGCGATTTATTGGCCTGCGTTTTAATAATCAGATCAATCGGACGCTCAATATCGTTATCTTCAACATATTTTTTAATCAGTTCGATAAAAGGTGTTCCGAATTTCATCGCTTTACCCGAACCTACACCAGAAATCTGGCGAAGCTCTTCCATCGTAATCGGGTAATGTGTACACATTTCCTCTAAAGATGGGTCTTGAAAAACCACAAATGGCGGAACGCTTTTTTGCTTTGCTATTTTTTTGCGTAGCTCTTTAAGCAATGATAAAAGATGTGTATCTAAAGCACCTGTGCCTTGTTTTACATCATCATCGTCATCGTCAGCACCGTTCTCTATGGGCTCGTTTAGTATGAATTTGAGGCTGTAAGGGTTGACAATAAAATCTCTTCCCTGTTTGGTTAACTTTAATAAACCGTAATTATCAATATCTTTAAAAAGGTAGTTGTTTAAAACAGCCTGGCGGATAATCGATTTCCACATCAACTCACCTTCTTCTTTACCAATTCCAAATTCAGGAACCTTACTATGCTCGTAGGCAATGGTTTGTGCGGTTTCTAAACCTAAGAAAACGTTCAGCAAGTGTGCATCGTCGAATTTTTCTCCCGATTTCTCAATAAACTTTAATACGGTAGATAACTGGCTTTCGGCATCAAATTGTTTTTTAGGCTTTTTGCAGTTGTCGCACATGCAGTTACAGCCTGTTTCGTTAAAGTTTTCGCCAAAATAATGAAGGATCTGCTTCCGACGGCAAACGCCAGATTCAGCATAATCGATTACTTCTTTTAATATTTGTGTACCAATTTCTCTTTCAGAAACCGGTTTATCTTTCATAAACTTGGCCAGTTTGTCTACATCTTTTTGAGAGTAGAAAGCAATACAAACACCTTCGCCACCATCACGTCCGGCCCTGCCAGTTTCCTGGTAATAACCCTCCATACTTTTAGGCACGTCATGGTGAATGACAAAACGAACATCGGGTTTATCGATCCCCATACCAAAGGCAATGGTTGCAACGATCACCTCAGCATCTTCCATCAAAAATTTATCCTGTGTTTCGGCCCTAACTTTTGGGTCTAAACCAGCATGATAAGGCAAGGCACTAATTCCATTTAGATTTAGCGCTTCAGCCACCTCTTCTACCTTTTTGCGACTTAGGCAATAAATAATGCCTGATTTGCCCGGATTAGACTTGATGTATTTAATAATTTCTTTAGTAATGTCTCTTTTCGGACGGATCTCGTAAAAGAGGTTCGGTCTGTTAAATGAAGATTTAAACAAGGTTGCCTCCGTCATGCCGAGGTTCTTCATAATATCCTGCTGCACTTTTGGTGTAGCCGTTGCGGTTAATGCAATAATTGGAATGTTATTTCCTAATCCTGCAATCACCTGTTTAATCTTACGGTATTCTGGTCTGAAATCGTGCCCCCATTCAGAGATACAGTGCGCTTCATCAACAGCAACGAAAGAGATTTTAATCAGATTTAAAAATTCAATATTATCCTGTTTCGCCAGAGATTCGGGCGCAACATATAATAATTTAGTCTGACCGCTTAAAAGATCAGATTTAACTTGAGTAATTTCAGATTTGTTTAGGGATGAATTAAGAAAATGAGCAATACTGTCATTTCCACCAAAGGCCCTTAATTGGTCTACCTGGTTTTTCATCAATGCAATTAGTGGAGAGATTACAATTGCCGTTCCCTCGCTCATTAAAGCGGGCAACTGATAGCAAATAGACTTCCCTCCGCCTGTTGGCATAATAACAAACGTGTTATTGCCTTCTAAAATATTTGTAATGATCGACTCCTGATCACCCTTGAAATTATCAAACCCGAAGAAATTTTGTAGGTTATCAAATAACGACTTTTTCACGTCCATTTTGTGTAATAAAATATGCGATGCTATTTTTGTATCCAAAATAACATAATTTTACAAGAATTTCAAGTATTAACATACAATTATTTTCTCTTTGAAAAGTAAAAAATCAATAATCCAATCAGCTGTAAGCACATTAGAGCTTGAAGCAGCAGCAATATTAAATGTTGCCAAGAATATTAATAATGATTTTGAAAAAGTCGTATCAAGCATTTTACATGGTAAAGGAAGGGTAATTGTTACGGGTATAGGAAAAAGTGCAATTATTGCGCAAAAAATGGTGGCTACTTTTAATTCAACAGGTACCCCTGCTATTTTTATGCATGCTGCAGATGCCATTCATGGCGATTTGGGCATGATCCAGGTGGATGATATTGTCATCTGCCTTTCTAAAAGCGGAAATACACCAGAAATAAAAGTACTTACTCCTCTGTTAAAAACTTCTGGCAATCTTTTAATCGGGATGGTTGGTGAGTTGAATTCTTTTTTAGCCGAACAAGCTGATCTGATTTTAAACACTTCTTTCGAAAAAGAAGCTTGTCCGCATAATTTGGCACCCACCACCAGTACAACAGCGCAATTGGCATTAGGCGATGCGCTAGCCATTTGTTTATTGGAATGCAGAGACTTTAACGAATCAGATTTTGCCAAGTATCACCCGGGAGGATCATTAGGGAAAAAATTATATTTAAGGGCCCGTGACCTTGCCCTGTCTAACGAAAAACCAGCCATACACCCATCGGCTTCAGTTAAAGATGTACTGATCGAAATTAGTAAAAACCGTTTGGGTGCTGTTGTTGTTGTTGATAACGACGATAAGGTGCTGGGCATTATTACCGATGGTGATATTAGGCGGATGTTAGAAAATAACAATTCTATTGCAAATTTAAAAGCCGAAGATATTATGGGCAGAACCCCAAAGAGCATACAATTTGATGCTTTAGCGGTGGATGCCTTGGATATTATTAAACAAAATAATATAACGCAGTTATTAGTTCTGGAACAAAATACTTACTTTGGCATTATCCATTTACACGATCTTCTTAATGAAGGTATCGTGTAATTTTAATTTATAAAATGAATAAAGATTATTATGCATTAATTATGGCCGGTGGCGTCGGAAGTCGCTTTTGGCCTGTAAGCCGAACAGAATACCCAAAACAGTTTATCGATTTTTTTGGTGTTGGAAAAACCCTGATTCAAAGTACTTACGAAAGATTTCTAAACATCTGTCCTCCTGAAAATATATTTATCGTTACTAACGAAATTTATTCAGATCTAATTAAAGAGCAAATACCGCAGTTAACAGATAACCAAATTTTGGCTGAACCTTTAATGAGAAATACAGCGCCATGTATTGCTTACGGAAGTTTAAAAATTGCTCAATTAAATCCAAATGCGACTATTGTTGTAGCTCCTTCTGATCATACCATTGCCAATATTGATGGCTTTACAGAGTCTATTCAGCAATCATTAGATGCAGCTTCTAAAAACGATTGTTTAATCACATTAGGTATTAAACCAAATCGTCCGGATACAGGTTATGGTTATATTCAGCATACCGATTATGTGCTCAATACCGATACCGACCTGCATAAGGTTAAAACCTTTACCGAAAAGCCAAATCTGGAGTTAGCCAAATCATTTTTGCAAAGTGGCGATTTCTTGTGGAATGCCGGGATATTTATCTGGTCGGCTAAAGCGATTTTAAGTGCCTTTGAAAAACACCTGCCGGATATGTATGAAATATTTAATATCGGCAGGTCTGAGTTGAATACGGAAGGAGAAAAAGCTTTCATCAATAATGCTTATTTCCAATGCACCAATATTTCAATAGATTTTGGGATCATGGAAAAAGCGGAGAATGTTTACGTGCTTCCATCCGATTTTGGCTGGTCTGATTTAGGCACCTGGGCCTCTATTTATGAGATGGCCGAGAAAGACTATGTAGGCAATGCGGTTATCCCTTCGGAGCAGGTATTGATGTTCGATTCATCGAACTGTATGGTAAATGTGCCGAAAGATAAATTGGTGATCCTGCAAGGACTGCACGACTACATTGTGGTTGAAAACAATAATATGCTCATGATTTGCCCAAGAAACGAAGAGCAAAGAGTTAAGGAGTTTGTCGCTGAAGTTAAATCGCGCTACGGAAATAAGTTTATTTAGGATGGATGATGTGAGATGTAAGATGGATGATGTGGGAATAGCTTATATTACCCATCTTACATTTCCCTTTTAACCCTATAATGGAAGATCCTGAAACAAGTTCAGGATGACGAACCACGATGAAATGTATGAATCGATACTAATTCCACCAGCCCTCTTTCCTTATACATTTTAAATCTTACCTCTTACATTTCCCCTTTAACCTGTTATAAAAGATCCTGAAACAAGTTCAGGATGACGAACCCCGATGAAATGTATGAATCGATACTAATTCCATCAGCCCTTTTCCATCTTACCTCTTACATTTTACCCTTTAACCTGTTATAAAAGATCCTGAAACAAGTTCAGGATGACGAACCCCGATGAGGTGTATGAGTCGATACTAATTCCATCATCCCTTTTCCATCTTACCTCTTACATTTCCCTTTTAGCCTGTTATAAAAGATCCTGAAACAAGTTCAGGATGACGAACCCCGATGAGGTGTATGAATCATACTAATTTCATCATCCCTTTTACATCTTACCTCTTACATTTCCCCTTTAACCTATAACGAAAGATCCTGAAACAAGTTCAGGATGACGAATCCTGATGAGGTGTATGAATCATATTAATTCCATTAGCCCTCTTCCCTTTTACATCTACATTAAACTGTTCTCTGTCTGACTGCTTCGTATAAAATTACCCCGGCGGCAACCGAAACATTTAAGGATTCGATTTTTCCAGCCATAGGTATTTTAGCTAAATGATCGGCTACCCTTAAAAGATCGTTAGAAATTCCTTCATCTTCAGAGCCCATTACAATTGCCGTAGGCATGGTATAATCTGGTGCGTAAATAAAATCACTTGTTTTTTCGGTACAGGCTACAATTTGCAGACCGCTTTCCTGTAGGAATAAACAGGTTTTGTGCAGGTTAGCATGGCGACAAATTGGAATGCTGAATAAGGCACCCGCAGATGTTTTAATGGCATCTGCATTGATCTGTGCTGCATTTTTTAACGGAACAACAATGGCATGAACGCCTACACAAGCAGCCGTACGGGCAATTGCACCCATATTGCGGACATCAGTCACGCTATCTAAAACCAAAATTAATGGAACTTCGCCTTTTTCAAAAACAGCTGGAACAATGTCTTCGATATTCTGATAGGTAATGGGAGAAATAACGGCAATTACACCTTGATGGTTTTTCTGCGACATGCGGTTCAGCTTCTCAACCGGAACCGAATTTAAAGGAATCAAAGTATCTTTTAGAAGCGCTTTCAATTCTAGAAAAAGATCACCGCCCAAACCGCGTTGCTGGTAAATGGTTTCAATATCTCTTCCTGCTTTAACGGCTTCTATTACGGCCCTGATGCCGAATACAAACTCATTATTCTCTTTTGCGCGTTGCGGTCTTCTAAAATTATCCATGTTTTGAAATTGTTAGGCAAAAGTATTCAAATAAAATGTTTTAGCCCTAAACAATGTGCTCCTTATTAACATTTAATTGTTTAAAAATTTATAGGGCATCATAAATCCAATAAAATTTAATCTGATTATGCTTCAATTTGTTAACAAACAGCTAGTAACTAATTCGAACAACCGCATCAAAATTTGATTACTTTTGTGGAATGAGCATCGATAATGAACAAGGCGGAAAGAACAGTATGACTGCTAGAAAAAGCAGGTTAAGTAATACCATAAGTTCACAAGGGAAAATCCCCCCTCAGGCGTTAGATCTTGAGGAAGCAGTTCTTGGGGCATTAATGCTCGAAAAAGATGCGCTTTCTGCTGTAATTGATGTTTTGAAACCAGAGGTTTTTTATAACATTGCCCATCAGAAAATTTTTGAAGCCATTCATATCCTATTTCAGAAATCGCGACCGGTTGATATTTTAACGGTAACGGCCGAACTGCGTACATTAGGCACTTTAGAAATAGTTGGTGGCGCTTATTACATTACCAATTTAACCAATAGAGTTGCTTCAGCAGCGAATATCGAGTTCCACGCACGTATTATTTCTCAGAAATATATTCAGCGTGAGTTAATTAGGATCTCCACCGAAATCATTACAAATGCCTACGAAGATACAACTGATATTTTCGATCTCTTAGATCAGGCAGAAAAAGGACTTTTTGAAATCGCCCAGAATAACCTGCGTAGAGATACACAGAAAATGGACGATATCATTAAACAATCGTTAGCCACATTAGAAGAACTTCGTACCAAAACCGATGGTTTAACGGGTGTGCCAACAGGTTTTACAGGATTAGACAGAATAACGGGTGGCTGGCAAAAGCAGGATTTAGTGATTATTGCTGCACGTCCGGCGATGGGAAAAACGGCTTTCGTACTAACCTGCGCAAGAAACGCCACCGTCGATTTTGCGAAGCCAACAGTGGTATTCTCACTAGAGATGTCGTCAGTTCAGTTGGTGAATCGTTTAATTTCTGGAGAAGCAGAAATTGAACAGGAAAAAATCAGAAAAGGAAATTTACAGGAATGGGAATGGCAGCAGTTACACAGTAAAATTGGCCGTTTAACTGAAGCTCCCCTGTTAATTGATGATACACCTGCGCTAAATATTTTCGAGTTCAGGGCAAAATGTAGAAGATTAAAATCGCAATACGATATTCAATTGGTAATTGTCGATTACTTGCAGTTAATGCATGGTAAAGGCGAAGGAAAAGGTGGTGGTAACCGTGAGCAGGAAATTGGTAGTATTTCAAGGGCACTAAAATCAGTTGCAAAAGAACTTGACGTTCCGGTGCTGGCACTATCGCAGTTAAGTCGTGCGGTAGAGAGCAGACCTGGTTTACAAGGAAAGCGACCAATGTTATCCGATTTACGTGAGTCGGGATCTATTGAGCAGGATGCGGATATGGTATTGTTCTTATACCGTCCTGAATATTACGGTATTACAGAAGATGAACAAGGAAGATCGCAGGCGGGTATTGGTGAGGTTATCATTGCAAAACACCGTAACGGTGAAACCGGGATCGTACCACTTAAATTCGTAGGTAAATTTGTGAAATTCCAGGATCTGGAAGACGACTTTAACGCACCACCAAATTCATTTGCTGCTGATCCTTCTGCGGGAATGTATCCGTCTCAGGATTTTGAAAAACAAAGCAATGTGATTATCCGTCCTTCAAAAATGGACGATTATAATGATGATGATCCACCGTTTTAGGCATTGATAAATCCTAATGCTGTATAAAAAGTATTTCATTTAAGCGCAAGGTTTAGCTTTTTGGGCTTCCACTCCGCTCAGGATGACAAGTAAAGATTTCAACAATCAGAACTAAAAATGGGCGCTGGCAGCAGGTAACCAGGCAATCTAAGCCCGATAAAACGAATGCTCCCGATTTAAGCACTGTATATTTTATTTTTATTGTGTGCTTGCTTGTTTCACAGGTTTCATCGGAGCAGCAGTGATAGCGGGACTGCATTAAGCTATAATTTACTGCAATTGCTTTTCAAATTTTAGTTAAGATTCAAAACCTTCATCTTTATTACTAAAATAAATATCCGATCAGGATACCTGCCAACACAATAACCGGCGGACTTATTTTTGTGAAATTAAGCAGCAGAAATGTGGCAAGCATAATTCCCAAAAATATCCAGTTAAAGCCCATGGGTATTAACAGCAGTACAAAAGCGGCGATAATAAATCCAACGCTAACGGCATTGATTCCGGAAAGGCTATGACGGATGCGGGAGATCTTTTTCAGGTCATCCCAAAACGGTACAATAAAT
Organism: Pedobacter folensis; assembly: GCF_056490665.1. NCBI lineage: Bacteria > Pseudomonadati > Bacteroidota > Sphingobacteriia > Sphingobacteriales > Sphingobacteriaceae > Pedobacter > Pedobacter folensis. Next base: position 821,455 of record NZ_JBWJIF010000001.1, on the reverse strand, counting down.
AAAACGAGGATTAGTCCAGGTAAATTGATACCAATTACCCCGATTAATCCGCCTAAAATTTGCCCCCATAATCCGTATCCAAAATTCTTCATGCTTAATGCACCCAAGTAGCTGGTGAAAGAAAATGTTGGACCAGGCAAAGCTTGCTGTAATGCAAAACCAGATAAAAATCCGGATGAAGGCAAATAATGTTTCATCTCTACAAACTCGGTAAACATCAGCGGAACAAGCACCTGTCCACCTCCGAAAACCAATATTCCGTTACGGTAAAAGTTTTCGAGCAAACGGATCGGCAAACTAAAGGGCGATGTTCTGTTTATAATTGCGCCTACTAAGGCAAACAAAAGTAAAGCACCCAAAAAGTAGACTAGTTTTTTAGGGTTGATATTTGAAAAAAGTTTAACCCTTAGCTCTGCTTCCTCTTTTGGTGTTTCTATAGCCGAAGAGATCATTCCTCCTATTAATATTGACAATGGAAACACGTAAGCATTTCTTAAAACTAGCGTAGCAATAACCGAAGCAATGGCCAGAAATATGGAAACCTGCGAAGACAAAACCTTTTTGCCAAGTTTCCAGGCGCCGTAAGCTACAATACCCAGTGCAATTGGCTGGATATATTCTAAAATATCATTGAACTTTTGTTTTTGATCGAGCAAGGCATAACTGATTGCAGCAAAAGTCATTATAGTTGCTGTGGGTAAAATCCAGATCAGAAAAGTAATAATAGCCAGTTTAAGTTTTCCAACCTTCCAGGCTATTCCAACCAGGGTTTGCGTAGATGCTGGTCCTGGGAGTACCTGTGCCAATGCATTTAACTCTAAAAGCTCTTCTTCTGAGATAAATTTTGTGCTCTGAACAAAGTATTTAAGCAATAGCGCCAGGTGTGCCTGCGCTCCTCCAAAAGAAGTAAAGGTGAAAAAGATTACATTTCTAATAAATAACCACTGTCTTTTTGCAGCAATAGGTTTTGTTTGCATTTATAATAATAAACTAAAAGCCCCTTTAGGGGTTTGGGGTTTAATCGTCTTCATAATCTAATCCAGCCGCTGTATTATATGCACCCTGTAATTCAGAAAAAGCGTGCATGTCTCTTTTGTTGCGTGCTACCTGCATACCTTGCTGATAAATGGCGATAGCCTTTTCTTTTTGATCGTCTTTTTCGAGTAATTTACCTAAATGGTAATAGGTGCCAACATAATCGGGATGTTTATCCGTTAACTGAAGGTAAAAAGAATAAGCCTTTTCCTTATCATTTTGTGCGTTATACTCTGTGGCTAAGGCATATAGTATAAAAGGATCGTTGGGATCACTTTCTAAAAATTCTAATAACTTGCTTAAACGGGTTGATGACATTTTATTTCCTTGCTTTTTTAATTAAATTTGCAGAAAGACCTTATATAATAAACATATAACATATGAAATTATCATGAGCTAATCAATTCAGCTTGATAACGTCATAGCAATAAAAACCACTATTAACATATGAAAATATTAGTTTGTATCAGTAATGTGCCAGACACAACGACAAAAATAACTTTTACTAATGATAATACCGAATTCAATACGTCAGGAGTGCAATATATTGTTAATCCATACGATGAAATCGCTTTATCAAGGGCAATTGAGTTGACCGAAGGCGGTAAAGGAACGGTAACCGTTATTAATGTAGGCGAAGCGGGTAACGATCCCACCATTAGAAAAGCGCTTGCAATTGGTGCAGATGATGCAGTTAGGGTTAATGCGGCACCGAGAGATGCCTATTTCGTGGCAAAACAGATTGCAGAATATGCAAAAGATAAAGATTTCAATCTAATTTTAACTGGTCGTGAGTCTATTGATTATAATGGTAATCAGGTTGCCGCCATGGTTGGCGAATTTTTAGACATCCCTTCAGTATCTATTATTAAAAAATTAGATGTTGATGGCGATGCAGCAACAATTGAAAGAGAAATTGAAGGTGGTAAAGAAGTTTTAACGGTTTCAGGTAAGTTGGTTGCAAGTTGTGCCGAAGGCGTAGCAGAACCAAAAATCCCGAATATGCGTGGTATCATGAGCGCCAGAACAAAACCATTGGTGGTAGTAGATGCCGTTGCTATTGAAGAAGTAACCAAAGTAACCAAATACGAAACCCCTGCTCCTCGCGGAACGGTAAAATTAATTCCTGCCGACCAAACAGAATCGTTAATTAGTTTACTTCACAGCGAAGCTAAAGTGATATAAGTAGTTGGCAATTTTCAATTTCCAGTTGTTTAATAATAAAGAGATAATAAATAGAATTAATTTCATTATAAAATAAAAAGTCCCCTTCAGGGGATTTAGGGGTAAATATATGTCAGTATTAGTATATGTAGAACAAGCTGAGGGAAAATTTAAGAAATCTGTATTTGAAGCTGTATCTTATGCCAAAGCCATTGCCGATCAACAATCAACTCTGTTAACCGCAATTTCTATTGGCGACGTAGCCGATAGCGAATTAAAGGAATTGGGTAAATACGGTGCATCCAAAGTATTAAACGTGAGTGCCGATCAGTTAAAAACTTTCGTAAACCAGGCTTATGCAAGTGTTATTGCTGCAGCAGCGGAAAAAGAAAGTGCCGATATTGTGGTTTTATCTAACTCTTTCTCTGGTAAAGGTTTAGCGCCACGTATTGCAGTAAAACTTAAAGCAGGTTTAGCTGACGGTGCAGTTGAGTTACCGAGTACTGATGGTAAATTTTCGGTTAAAAAAACCGCTTTTTCAGGTAAAGCATTTGCCATTACCGAATTAACATCAGCCAATAAAGTAATCGCTTTAAACCCAAATGCATTTGGTGTTAAAGAAAATGCTACTGATGCCACTATAGAAGTTTTTACCGCTGATGTTAAACAATCAGATTTAGGAACTGTTATAAAAGAGATTGTTAGGGCAACAGATAAAGTGTCATTACCTGATGCAGAATTGGTGGTTTCAGCCGGTAGAGGTTTAAAAGGACCAGAAAACTGGGGAATGATCGAAGAATTAGCTGGTTTGTTAGGTGCAGCTACAGCATGCTCTAAACCCGTATCGGATGCCGACTGGAGACCACACTCAGAGCACGTTGGTCAAACCGGTATTGCCATTAGTCCTAACCTTTATATTGCAATCGGTATTTCTGGCGCGATCCAGCACTTAGCTGGTGTGAGTTCTTCAAAAGTGATTGTCGTAATCAACAAAGATCCGGAAGCACCTTTCTTTAAAGTGGCCGATTATGGTATTGTTGGCGATGCTTTTGAGGTGGTACCAAAATTAATTGAAGCATTAAAAGCACATAAGGGATAATTTTTGTCATCCTGAGCCTGTCGAAGGATTAAATTAATGTTTCGACAAGCTCAACATGACATCGACAAATATGAAAAAAGTTAAATTAGATATTGTAGGTTTATCTTACAGCCAGACTCAATCTGGTGCTTATGCCCTTGTTTTAGGAGAAGTAAATGGACGCCGCCGCTTACCGATTATTATTGGTGCTTTTGAAGCGCAGGCCATTGCTATAGAAATTGAGAAAATGACTCCTAGTAGGCCATTAACACATGATTTGTTTAAATCAATGGCTGATACTTTTCATATCAATATTCAGGAAATTATCATATATAACCTGGTTGATGGTGTTTTTTATGCAAAGCTGATTTGTAGTGATGGTAAAAATACACATGAAGTTGACGCCAGAACATCTGATGCTATTGCTTTGGCCGTTCGGTTTAATGCCATGATTTATACCTACGAATTTATTTTAGCTTCCGCCGGAATCGTAATCGAAGGCAATGACTTTCTTTTTCTCGAGAATATGGATTCTATTGCAAAGGAACCTGAAGCAGATAGCTTGCCAACCTCAACGCAGCAACAAGGTTATGGTGATTTAACACTAGAAGAGCTTCAACAAAAATTACAGGAAGCTATTGCCGATGAAGCCTATGAAAAGGCCGCAAGATTAAGAGATGAGCTCAATAAACGCGGAACATCATAGCATTGATGCTGATAAAATGTTTATTCGGTCAAAATTTGTCTGAATTTTCTTCTCAAATCCACTCTATAAAAGCTAAATTCTAAGATGAACCAAATTGTTTAAAATAATTTTGGTTCATTTTGGATTATCATTTAAAATAGTTCTATATTCAGCTTTTACTTTCAATCATTCAAACTAAACTATTATTATGAACGTTAAGTTTCGCTTAACTATAATGAGTTTCATGCAATTCTTTGTATGGGCTGCCTGGTTAATTACGATTGCAAATTATTGGTTCGGAACCAAACAATGGGATGGTGCAGATTTTGGGATAATTTTCTCTACCATGGGCATTGCATCGTTATTTATGCCAACCATAACAGGTATTCTTGCAGATAAATGGATTAATGCAGAAAGATTATATGCAATCTTACATATTCTTTATGCAGCCACCATGTTCTATCTTCCTCAGGTAGAAGATCCACACACTTTCTTTTGGGTAATACTGGTGGCCATGTGTTTTTATATGCCAACCATTGCATTAAGTAATTCCATTAGCTACACAACGTTAAAAAACGGCAATTTCGATGTAGTGAAAAACTTCCCACCCATTCGTGTTTGGGGAACGGTTGGTTTTATTGCTGCCATGTGGCTTACCAATTTAACGGGGAATAAAGCAAGCGCGAATCAGTTCTACATCGCAGGTATTAGTGCGTTAATGCTGGGGTTATACTCTTTTACCCTTCCCGCCTGTAAACCTTTGAACCTCATTAGTGAGAAAAAAACATTCGCACAGAAACTGGGCTTAGAATCTTTCAAGCTGTTTGCCGATTACAAAATGGCATTGTTTTTTATCTTCTCCATGTTTTTAGGAGCCGCATTACAGTTAACAAATGCTTATGGTGATGTATTTTTAGATGAATTTAAATTATTTCCGGTTTTTGCCGAATCTTTTGTCATCCGATATTCTACGATCATTTTATCCATCTCTCAAATATCAGAAACATTGTTTATTCTGGCTATTCCATTCTTTTTGAAAAGATTTGGGATTAAATGGGTAATTGCAATTGCCATGTTTGCCTGGGTATTACGTTTTGGCTTATTTGCTTTTGGCGATCCATCTACCAATTTATGGATGATTATCACCTCTTGTGTTGTATACGGTATGGCATTCGATTTCTTTAATATTTCGGGATCATTGTTCGTCGAAACATCAACTACACCAAAAACACGTTCATCTGCACAAGGTTTATTTATGATGATGACTAACGGTTTCGGCGCTGTGTTTGGAAGTTTAGTATCAGGTTGGATGATCAATAAATATTTTACCACCTATTATAGCAGTATCGATTCGTTATCTAAATATGTAAAGAGCGAAGCAGACAATAAACATTTGCTGCAGTTTTTGAAAAATAAAGGAATCAGCGTGTTAGAGAACGGAAATTTAAGCAGGGCTTTAGATGTAAAAGACTGGCACAACATCTGGCTATCTTTCACCATTTATGTACTGATTATTGCGATAGTTTTTGTTGTCATATTTAAACACAAACATACACGGGCAGAAGTAGAAGCCATTAATCATTTATAATTTATTCCATGTCAGCTGGTAAGTATAGAAAAGAACACAATTGTTTAAACTGCGGTGCTCATGTTGAGAAACATTATTGTAGCGATTGCGGTCAGCCGAACCTAGAGTTAAAAGAAAGTTTCTGGGCTTTTATCAGTCACAGTATTGCGCATTACTTTCATTTCGACAATAAATTTTTTCAAACCCTCTCTCCTCTTTTAACAAAACCCGGAAAGGTTACGCTCGATTATTTGGCTGGCAAAAGGGCCCGCTATATTAATCCGGTGAGCATGTACATCTTTGTTTCCATCGTATATTTTTTGGTGGTGTATTCGCCAAAACATAAAACAAAGGAAAAACATGAAAACGGCATCACGATTGAAAATAAAAGGAGTGAAAATGTTACTGATAGTGTAAACAGGGCACTTAAACTTACAGGAATATCTAAAGAGATTGCAAACAAGGCGACAACATCGATTAATAAAGCAATCAAGAAAAAAGAATTTGTAAAACTTGGTTTTGCTGATCAGGAGAAAGAGTTAAATAGACTTAAAACGGAAAATACCACCCTCAAATCGGATTCTATTAATGACCTGATCGAAGATTTTAGCGAGATTCATATTGAAAGGAACGATAGTACTTATGCTGCTTATTTAAACAGACAGAAAAAATTGCCACCAGCCGATCAGGATAGCTGGTATGAGCGGTTAATCAAAAAGCGGGCGATCAATATAGGTGAAAAATCTGAGGTCATCCAGGAAACCTTAGAACATAACCGCCCAAAACAATATTTCTTATTGATGCCGCTATTGGCGCTGTTCATCATGTGGAATTTCAGGAAAAATCATATTTATTATTTAAACCACCTGATTTTTACCATTCATGGTATGACTGCCTATTTTATTGTGCAGATTTTTACAAACCCATTAGTTAAGCATGTTTTTGGCAACAGTGCCATTATTACCAATATTATTCAATTTGGTGTTGTGGTTTGGATATGCTGGTACATGTACAATGCGTTAAAAGTGTTTTACCAACGCAAACCTTCCAGTATTATATTTAAAATGTTCTGGATCTTTGTAATGTATTGGATTGCATTTAATGTATCAGAAATGGTCATGGTAAATCTGATTTATTACGTAGCTACATAACTAGATCGTCATGCTGAACTTGTTTCAGCATCTATCATGAAGGGAAGATCCTGAGCTAAACTCAGGATGACGATCATACAATAAGTTCATCAGGCTGACGCCCGTTAAAATTAACCCCATAAAAAAAACCACCCGATACTATCGGGTGGTTTTTTTTATGCTTAGTGAAATTATTTTCTGTCTTTAAGCTCAACAAATTCTCTATCGGTTTCGCCTACATAAATCTGGCGTGGACGACCTATCGGTTCCTTGTTTTCGTGCATTTCTTTCCATTGTGCAATCCATCCAGGTAAACGGCCTAATGCAAACAGAACAGTGAACATTTCAGATGGGAAGCCTAATGCGCGGTAAATAATACCGGAATAGAAATCTACATTTGGATATAACTTACGATCGATGAAATATTGATCAGTTAAAGCTGCTTCTTCTAGTTTCTTGGCAATTTCTAAAATCGGATCATCAATACCTAAGTTCTCTAAAATATCATCACATGCTTTTTTAATGATTTTAGCTCTTGGATCGAAGTTTTTGTAAACACGGTGACCAAAGCCCATCATGCGGAATGGATCGTTTTTGTCTTTCGCTTTTGCAATCCACTTTTCAGTATCACCACCATCTGCTTTAATTAGCTCCAGCATATCGATTACAGCCTGGTTAGCACCGCCATGTAGCGGCCCCCAAAGTGCAGCGATACCAGCAGCAATTGAAGCATATAAATTACAGTCAGACGAACCTACAATACGAACGGTAGATGCTGAACAGTTTTGCTCGTGATCTGCATGCAGAATAAGCAATTTATTCATGGCATTAACAACAATCGGATTTACATCGTAATCTTCTGTACGTTGTCCAAAAGTCATCCAAAGGAAATTGGTTACGTAATCGTATTTATTTTTTGGATAAATAAGTGGATGGCCTAATGATTTTTTATAAACGAAAGAAACAATGGTTGGGAATTTAGCCAAAAGTTTAATGATGGTTAAATCTTGTTCTTCTGCGGTTTGGTTTGGTTTTAAGCACTCAGGGTAAAATGTAGACAATGAGAAGATCAGGGAACCTAACTGGCCCATTGGATGAGATCTTGATGGGTAACCATCAAAAAATTTCTTCATATCCTCATGAATGAGTGTATGCTTGCTGATCTCGGCTTGCAATCCTTCTAATTGAGCTTGCGTTGGAAGATCACCATAAATAATCAGATAAATTACTTCTAAAAAACTCGATTTTGCGGCAAGCTCTTCAATAGAATATCCCCTGTATTTTAAAATGCCTTTTTCACCATCTAAAAAAGTGATTTTACTTTTTGTAGAACCAGTATTTTTAAAACCAGTATCTAAAGTTACGAAGCCCGTAAGATCTCTTAATTTCGAAATATCAATGGCCTTTTCATCTTCTGTTCCTGTAATTACTGGCAATTCTACTGTCTTACCATCAACTTTTATCTCTGCAATATCTGACATATTATTGTATTGTGTTTATAGCTTTCTAAATTATATAAAATTAATATACATGCATAACAAATCTGTTAAATTAATATGAATAATTGGTCAAAATGACGTAACAATCATGCTTAATTAAACCAGGTCTGAAAACCTATTTTGCTTTAATCTCTTCAGCAACCCTACCACATGCTAACATTTCGTTACCATAATAAGGATTTTTAATTTCCTTTTCAGTTGATAACCAATCACCTCCGTTTCCTTTGTTAGCCATTGGGCAATGTTGAACATAGATGGTGCCTTTTTCTATTTCTGCATTTTTAAGTAAAGCAATTAAATCAGCACTTAAAACGGTAAAATCTTTTCTTTGTGAAACCAGATTACTGCTTTCTGCAATTTTTCCGGCAATATCGGCGGTAGGTTCGCAGCCTTCGTAGGCAGCTAAACTATTTTTTAATACAGTAGCAGATTTTTGTGCACTTCCAGCATCAGATTTGACCAGCGCATTTTTTAAATCTACATATTGTGTAAATATGGCCAGCTTCTTTTCGTCTTTTATCGAAATCTCATTTTTAACCGATGCAGAATCAGTTTTGATGGAGTCTTTTGCTTCTGATGTTTTTTGATCAGCCTGATTGCAGGCCATCAATGCGGTGAGAATTGCTATTCCGAATATTCTTTTCATTGTATTTGGTTTTCGGCTCAAAATAGCAAATAAAAAGGTAAATAAATAAAAAAGTCCCGATTTTCATCGGGACTTTAAATTATATGATGTTTTAATTATAATTTAAAATTATAAGCTAACCTCAGGTTAAATTGTCCGGTTTTCATGAAGTAAAGATCCGAAGCGCTATTGTTTACATAACCTTCGTATTTTACACCAAGATCGAGACCGTTTTTCCATTCATAACCTAAACCTCCGGTATAGATAAAGTTCATATTCGCACCTTCTTTTATGGCCAAACCTGAACCAAGTTCAGTAGCAAGGTACATCCTTTCAATCGGGAATACCCGGACACCACCTAATAAAGGTATAAATTCGAATTTAAGCGGACTACCTTTCCATTTTAAACGGGTATAACCTCCAGAAGCTGTTACCGCTACGAATGGACTTAAATCATACTGCAGTTTTACATCGGCGCCATATCCATAATCCATTTCCGAACGGTCTGGAAATATTCCACCGTTTACACCTACGCCGATTTTAAATGCCATACCGCTTCCTGACGACATTGGTTCGGTAGAACCCATTGTTTGTGCTTTTAAATTTGAGGTGGTTAAAATTGCAAGGGCTGTTAATGTCGTTGCAAAAAGTTTAGTAATTGTTTTCATTTTAGATATTTTAAGTTATTAATTAAGGGTTTAGTTTATATACGTTAAAATATCAATGGTAGATTTTTAAATTTTCATTTTTTTCAGAATGTTGTGAAATAAAAAAGCCCCGACCAAGTGGTCGGGGCTTTCAAGATCATCTCTGATTAACCTTACAGGTTAAATCCGTATGCTAAACGTAAACCAACATATCCTGTGCTAGTTCCATTCTGAGCTAAACCTTCATATTTCAGACCTAAATCTAAACCATTACTCCAGGCGTAACCAACAGCTGGTGAATACACAAAAGAAGTTTTGCTACCTTCGTTTGTACCGAAACCAGCACCCAGTTCTGCTAAACCATAAATTCCAGAACCTGATGCATCAAAAAAGTATTTCACACCAGCTTTTACAGGAATATATCCAAAGTCTACTCCATCAACCGTAACATTACCTACAGTGATATCTTTAGCCAGGAAACGAGTATAACCAGCAGTTACTGGAATTGATAATTGTTTATCGATATCAAACTGATAACGTAAATCTGCACCAAGTGCTACATTGTATCCGTCACTAGTAGGTATACCACCAATAATTCCTATTCCTAATTTTTGAGAAGATTGCGCGTTAGCATTTGTAGAAAAGAAAAGTGCCACGACAGCTGCTGAAGTAGCAATAATTTTAGTAATTGTTTTCATTTTTAAGGTTATTGTTTTTGAGTTAAACTAATATGTTTCAACAAACACAAAGGTTGTGCCAAAAGGGCATTTTTGATGCTATTTTGGCTATAATCAAACGTTTTGATGACCAATAAAAGTTAATTTTGGATAACTGAAACTTTTTGGAGAATCAGCTGTTGTAAATGGTTTACCGGTGCTGATGCATCAAGCCAGATGATCTCAACACTGTCCTTTTCCATTTTCCTGAAAAATGTATTTTGCCGTTTGGCATATTGGCAAATAGCAATGCCGAGCTTTAGCCTTAATTCTTCAAAAATGAATAGGCCATCGAGGTAATTAACGATGAATTTATATTCCAGTCCGTAGAAAACCAATATTTCTTTACTAATACCATCCTTAAGCAATTGCACTACCTCATCGATTAAACCTGCTTTGAATCTTTCATCCAGTCTCCTTAGAATTTTGGCCCTGGTTACTTCTACTTCATTCTTAAGGCCAAAAATAATGGGTTTAATTTTGGGCCGCTCTACAGTTTCCAGCTTATTATGCTTCAAATAATCTGCTATTTCTAAGGCACGGATTAATCTCTTTTTTGAGGACAGATCAACATGATCGCTGTTCTGGCTTTTATCATCATGTAATTTTGAAATCAACTCTTCTTTAGAAAATAGATTTAGCTGATCCCTAAGTTGTTGATTTATGGGAACAGCCGTAAAAGTTTGACTTTGCAAAAGGCTATGGATGTACATTCCAGTTCCGCCGCAAAGAATGGGGATTTTGCCTTTTGCTGTTATAGATGCAAAGGCCTGGTAGAAATCGTTTTTAAAAGCGTCTACGTGATAACGTTCGCCAGGTTCTAAAATATCGATTAAATGATAAGGAATGGTTTTGCCGTTAATGTGGTATTCCTGCAAATCTTTGCCGGTACCGATATCCATTCGTTTAAATATCTGGCGGCTATCCGCACTGATAATTTCTCCATTTAAAGCTTCCGCTACGCTTACCGCCAGTTTCGTTTTGCCCGATGCCGTTGCGCCTAAAATGATGATGAGATTGTGCTGATCCATTAAAACTTGAGAATAAACTTTAAACTTCCTGTGTTAAACACCTCGGTTGCTAAAACCTGATGGTCTTTTTTAAGCTGACGATTTAGATTTTCATCCAGAACATAAACCTGAGGTTCCAGCATTGCTGTTTGCTTAAAACCTAATTTGATATAAGCTCCTCCTGCCGACCAATCGCGATCTGCATAAGTCATCAGGTCATTAGGTTTATAGGTTTCCGCAAAAAAGGAAATCAGTTTACTTAATCCTCCTGTAATAGAATAACCAGCTTTAACAGCAAACCTGATCAATTCTGCCGATCTGTAATTTTCGGTATGATTCATTTTGCGCAATGCCGAAAAAGTAGCAACTGCCACAAGTTCATTTTTTTCAAATAAACCAATTTTATAGCGGCTACTGACTGATCCCTGTAAGTGATTTTCAATTAAAAAAGAATCGGAAACTGGTTTGGTAATTTTAGATACTTTGGTTTTTCTACCGTGAATACGGATGTTTTTGCCAAGCAAAGATTTTATTCTCGCTAAAACCTGATTTGGTTTTGATTGCCAGAGGTCTTCCCAAAGATGAATAAGTTTAATGCCTTCGTGGAGATATTTTTCCTGAAGCTCCAGGAGATCTTGCGGGTTGAATTTATTGTTTAAATCTACCAGGTGAATCACCAATTGATGATCAATCTGTAATAATCGAAATTGATCTTCGAAAGAAAAAAAACACTCAATTTTGTGATGAGCAAGCGCTATACATAATTGATGATGCCAGTTACCATCAGAAGTTAAATTATTCAATCAGCAGAAGGTTATTAGAAAAGTTATCAACTGCAAATTTAACCATCAGATTGTTAAATCCACTCTTTTTCTTTAAAGTTAGTATGGATAATTTCGACTAAAGTTTCAACTTCTTTTAATTTAGAATCATCAAGAGCAGAAATTTGCAAGCCTGCCTTATTTTGACCAAAATCACTTAAATTATGATTTGTTGTAGAAAATTCATCAGTATTGATTTTAACTTCTACGATATCCCCATTAATGTAAACGCCTGTAAAAAAGCGCTCAGTTACTTTTTCGCCGTTTAATGCTATATTTTTTTCGCTGTAAAGATCATAGCCGTTCTCCGAATTTTCGTGTACCGTATATCCACGAGTAGCGTAAGGCTGCATTCCAGCTCTAATGGTCTGAAAAATTTCAACAAGATCAGTTTTCATAATGGTATTCGATTTTAGAATTAAACACTACAATACCATTATTGTTTAGTTTTATTCTTCAAGCCACCAGTTTTCTGTGGGCAAATATTCATCTAAAATGATGGTTTCACCCAATTTTGGGGTAACCAAAGAAAGCTGCTTTGCTGCTGCAGCTAGAACCACTCTTTTAATGGGTTCGTTCCAGGGGTGCATGGCCAGGCTAAATTTGCCCCAATGCACGGGCATTAAAACTTTTGCTTTTAAATCGATGGCGGCCTGCACGGTTTCTTCGGGGAACATATGAATGTACGGCCAATAAGCATTGTATTGCCCGCATTCGAGCAGGGCTAAATCGAAAGGACCAAACTCCTCACCTATTTTGGCGAAGTGTGCATCGTAACCAGAATCGCCTCCCAGAAATAGTTTATAATTTGCAGTTTTCAGCACAAATGCCGACCAAAGGGTCTGATTCCTTTTAAACTTCCTCCCGGTAAAATGTCTGGCAGGAACAGCTGTTAACTGCAGGCTGTCAAACAATATTAGCGATTCATTCCAGCCAAGTTCATTGATCTTTTCTGTTTTGATTCCCCATCTTTCGAGGTGTGATCCCACGCCCAGTGAAGTAACAATAGATTTCACCTGTGGCGCAATTTTTAAAATACTATTATAATCCAGGTGATCGTAATGATCGTGTGTGATAACCAGGATATCGATATCTTTAAATTCTTCCGCTTTAACCACATCTGTGCCCAAAAAAGCTTTACTGCCGATAAATGAAAATGGAGATGGCGTTTTGCTAAAAACAGGATCGACCAGAATTCTTAATCCTTCTACTTTGATCAGGTAAGATGAGTGTCCAAACCAGATAATTTCAGGAACATCGCTTTTAGCCTTTCCGTTTAAGTTAGGTGAAATAAAAGGAAGAGTTTTATCCGGAGCCTTATTAGGATGTTTTTCGAAAAGAAATGCGTTTAAAACCTTAAAAAAGCTAACACCCTCAGGTTGCATTAAGGTTATCGACTGATTTTGTAAGGCACCATCACGATAATTAGCGAGGTGGTGGATTTTTTCCAGTCGTAATCCCTTAGGCAAACGGCCAAATACCGGAAGGTTTGTTATAATCAGAAAGGCGATTACGATAAAAAGTAAAATGTATACAGCTATCATTTATAAAATTAATAATAACCAAAGTAGGAATATGATTTTAAAAATGAAGCCGGAATTGGATATATGACGTATGGATTACTTCAGACAAAGAAAAATAAAAAAAGTCCTTCTAAAATTGAAGGACTTTTAATTGAGAATGATACCGCGTTATTTTAGTAACCACATTGCTTGATTTACATCGTCGCTGCCCCCATACTGACTTGCAACCGCAAGAGATAGATTAGCCGAATTGTAACTCAGTTCATTTGATGGATATAACCATCTTAAAGGAAAGTTTGTTGAAGGCGAGTTTAGGTTGGTTGAAGAATTAAGTTTAAATACCGGGTATCCTGTTCTTCTATTCTCAAACCATGCCTGGTATTTATTGCCCTGTAAAAAACCAGCTAAATATTTTTGCGTAATAACTTGTGCAATCTGCTGTTCGCTACTACCTGTTAAAGCAACAGTGGCCGGGAAAGCATCAATATACGCTGCATCCATTTTCATGTTATGATGATAATCAGAAAGATCAGGTGTATACTGTGCAATGAACTTCATAGAATTAGTAATCCCATTAGCATAATAAGTTTGTGCTGTAGTACCTGTTATCCAACCGCGTATAGTTGCTTCTGCCAGAATAAACTGCAGGTCCCAATAGTTAAAAACGCCTACAGGTTCGGCATTCACCAGGTTTACGTATCTGATATTGATATCGGTATAATCTTTATTTACCCTTCTGGTCTGCAAACTTGAAAATGAATCAGAAGGCTCTATACTTGGGTAGGCCGCAATATCAGACTGCGAAACACCTGCGGTAATTTTAACTGGAGATGGTTTGGCATAATAGAACAATCTCTTGTCATTTGTTGCTTTTAATGGTTCTAACAATACATTCGTTAACATCGTATAATTAGATTTTACAAATGAATTGCCAGATCCGGCCGGAACATCACTCCATGGATAATTTTGACCAGCTGTAGCGTTATAAGCGAGTGCGAAATTATCGTTATAATCTCTCATTAACGGTCGGTTGCTTACAATATCCTTAAAACGTTCAATTACCTTTAGATCGGCATCGCCTGTTTTTTTATAGAGATTAATGAGCACATGCAACTCAAAACTATTCACCAATCTTCTCCATTTATCGGTATTGCCTGCAAAAATAGGATCGCCTTCAAAATTAGAACCAGCTGCGAATAAGGTATTGGCCTGATCTAATTCGTTTAATATACCTAAAAAGACTGTTTTTTGAGTATCATATTTAGGTTGTAAAATGGCATCCGACTCTCCTTTTACAGCTTCGGTATATGGAATATCGCCTACCTGCATGGTTGTCATAAAAAACTGCCATGCCCTAATAAAGTGTCCTAATGCCTGATATGATTTTTTAAGTTTATCATCGGTTGCATAATTTTCCATTGGCGTAACATTACGCAATAGGGCTATTCTACTAAAATCGGTACGGCTTATTTTGTTGTACTGAAAGTTTTCCTGTCCTTCTCCCCAGGTTAAATATTTGCCCAGTAAAAATGGTTGCATAAAAGATTTGGTGCTGCTGATATCACCTCTGGTGATATTTAATATCATACTGGTAGCCAGCATGGCCGAATTTACCTGGGTAGTTGCATTCGGATTGGTATTAATGGCGTCAAACTTTTTACAGCCATTGCTTATCAGTACCAAGGCAGGTAATAATAAGGTATATTTTAAAAAATTACTTTTCATAAAATGCGCTTTAAAAACAATAAATAATTAGAATCCTACTTTAATGTTAAAACCTACCATTCTCATTGATGGTGAGTTCAGATTTTCTGTATCTACATCAGGATCTGAATATTTGAAATTCGTCCACATAAATAGGTTCTGTCCTGTTAAAGAAAAAGATGCGCCCTTTAGTCCTAATTTAGTTGCCGTTTTTGAGGTTAAACGGTAACCCAGCGAAATTTCACGGAGCTTGATAAATGATTCATTCTGAACTCTGTTATCGCCACCTCTGTACCATTGCGCATAATCCTGATAGCCTATTGGCACATCATTTACCGCATACTTACGGGTATCACTGGTAATTTGTCCATATTTATCGTAAGTAACCGTGCCTGATACCACTTTAACACCTTGCCCTACATAATTATTCTGCCCAAGCACTACCTGGTTATAACGGTAAATGTTATCGGTTTCAGGTGCTGTTCCAGAGTCGAACATTTTGTCGTAAATATAGTTGTACATTAAGCCGCCTATGCGTCCGTCAATGTTTAGTCCCAGCGACCAGTTTTTATAATTAAAATTGTTGATAAAGCCAAAACTGAAATCAGGATCACCATATCCTAATTTTTTAACATAATCGCTCCATACCGGATAACCACTTTCGTGAATTACATTACCCTCAGGATCTTTGACCCAATAATTATCGGTGTAAGTATCCAATCTTTCACCCTTCTTTACCCATAAATTATCTGCAGAATATACCGGATCCAGATTTACATAGTAGCGGTGCTGATTAGACCAGTTGATGGTTGAATACCATTCGAAATTTTTGTTTTTGATTACTGAACCATCGACGGTAATTTCAAGTCCTCTTCTTTCGTAAGTTTCTTGCGTGTTCACTAAGGTAGATGTGAAACCAGATGAAGATGGAATAGCTGTACTGACCTGTTGGTCGTAATAATATTTATTAAAGTATGCTACATCAAAATGCAGTCTTTTTTTAAATAAGTAACCTGCAGCACCAACTTCGTATGTTCGCTGAGAACTAGGAAGCAAGCTATTACCTAACAATGAAGCAGGGTAACTTGCTGAATTTAAAGTATTCCAGGCAGCAGTGGTTGTACTGTAAGTTCTGTTGTTTGCATATACCCCAAGTGCGGTTTTAAATACCGCCCATGAACCGCGGATTTTGAACATGTCGATTACCTTTGGAAGTTTAACGAGCTCAGATACCACGATACTCGAACCCACTGAAGGATAGAAATAAGACCGTGATTCTTTCGGTTGTGCAGAGTTCCAGTCGTTTCTTCCTGTAAAATCAATGAAAATGGCGTCGTTATAACCAACTGAGGCTCTTCCATATAAACTATTGATTTGTCTGGTGCCATAAAACTGAGAAACCGTTGGTGGTTCTACCGATCCTGCCAGAGAATAGAAGGTTGGTGAAATTAGTCCATTTTTTGTTGTTCCTTTTAAACTTTCGTCAACATAATAGTAAACTGTTCCACCTGCCAAAGCATCTATAGAAAACTTGTTCAGTTTCTTTTTATAACTTAGAATCACATCATCGTTTGTACTGAAACCTTTTGAATCATCAATAGAATACATTCCTTTCGCATTCCAGCCACTTTCATTTACTGCGCCACCACGGGTAGAAAAAATATTTGCTGTTGGATTACGGAAAGTTGTTTTGTTATTGTAATTGTCATAACCTAAACGTACCAATAAGTTAAAATCGCTACTAATTTGATAGTTAGCGGTTACATTGGCGTTCATGGTATTGGTTTGGATGCCATTTAACTTTTCGTAAGCAATTAAATAAGGGTTATCATACCAGTTGGTGTATATCCAGTTTTGTGTTTTATTGGGTACCTTCCAATAATCCTGATAGTCGCGAATATCATATTCAGTACCTGTCCACATTACCAATTGATAAAGGTAGCCCTGGTTATTGTACCCACCACCCCAAATCTGATCGGCCCAGCGACGGCTTATGCCCATATGGCCTTCGAGTTTAAATTTGTCACTCAACTTCATTTCGCCAGACATGGTTAGGTTTACCATATTTAAGTTTTGATTCGGAAACTGCCCTTTATTATAGATGTCGTTCAAACCAATCCTGAAACTTCCATTTTCGCCAGATTGCGCAATGCTTATGTTATTGTTTAAAATAAGGCCGTTTGACATGAAGTTCTTTAAATTATCCTTGCCCTTTGATTCTAAAAGCATATTATCTTCAAACTGCTTGGTAACCGGGTTCCAATCCCTGGCCCTTATACCTGCATCGAGCTTTGGTCCCCAAACATAATCATTGTCGATTACCCCATTTTGACCACGGCCGTAAGAACTCTGTACTTCTGGAATAGCCAGATAACCTAGCGAAGTCATGGTGTTGCTATTTACATCAATTGAAAGACCTTTGCCTGCAGCACCTTTTTTGGTGGTAATTAAAAGTACACCGCCGGATGCCCTTGAACCATACAATGCCGATGCCGTTGGGCCTTTAAGTATATCCATACTTTCAATATCATCGGTAGGAATATCCCTTAGTGTCAGGTTGCCATAAGGCACACCATCAATTACTAATAATGCAGTTTCGCCGCGTAACTCGATGGTTGGCCTGGCGTTAAATTCTGTTGAATTTTTAATTACCAAACCAGAAACCCTACCGGTTAATGAGGTAGCCACATCTACACCTTTAACAGTTTGTAAATCTTTACCGGCCACTTTTTGTACCGCATAACCCAACGATTTTTCGGAACGTTTTATCCCTAAAGCAGTAACTACTACATCAGTTAACTCGGTTAATGCAGGTTGTAAAGTAATCGTGTAATTTTTAGCATTGTCTATATTAACTTCTCTTGAAATATACCCAATATAGGATACGACCAAAGTTGAACCTGCTGATGCAGTTAAAGAGAATGCACCATTTGCATCAGTTGTAGCACCTACTTTTGTTCCTTTAACCAAAATACTCGCGCCAATAATTGGTTGCCCGGTTTCGTCGGTTACTTTTCCGGTAATGGTTTCAAATACCGACTTATAGGTAAACTCACCAGTCTTTTTGCGCAATACGATTGTTTTATCAAAAATCTTATAACTCAATGGTTGATTTTTAAAACAAAGGTCCAATACCTGATCGATAGGTATGTTTTTTACGTCAATACTTATTTTCTGAATATTTTGAAGCTCTAAATTATCGTACAGAAAAACATATGCGCTCTGTTTCTCTATCGATTTAAATATTACATCCATTGGAACATTTTTTTGTTTCAATGTGATGTTCTGGCTGTAAACACTTGCGCTTACTTGACAGAGGCTCACTAATAAAAATATTGTGGTTAGCTTCATCACCAATATTAATTGTGCAGGTTTACACCGCATCTTAAATACGGTGCTTAAGAATGTAATTAAATTCATGATTGAATTTGGGGTTTAAAACATTATAGCTTAGATAACTTATGGTGTTCTGCTGCAGATTCATCTGCAGAGAAAAGTTTATCTCTAAAACGATGACGGAAAATGGTACGAACACTTCTGCCCTCTTGTTCAGAGAAAATTAATTTGAATGGTCTTTTCTTTGTGTATTATATCTTCATATATTTTTGGTTTATTTATTTGGTTTGGTTGTTTATTTTTGATTTACAGTAATCTGGTTGTTTTCTACTTTGCAATGGATACCCGTATAAGCAAGCATTTCAATCAGTTTGGATACATTTACGTTTCGAGGTATTTTTCCGGTATACTCTTTTGTTGGTATATTACCGTTATAATTAACTTTGGTATCATACCAGCGCGAAACCAGGCGCATTACTGATTTGAGATCAGCCTTTTCGAATTGAAAATATCCGTTTTTCCATGCGATTATTGCTTCAAGATCTTCTATTTTCTCAATTTTAATCCCTTCAGTTTTTTCTTTAATAATTGCTTGTTGACCGGGTGTTAAACGTGTTTTTTGTTTGCCACTTTTAATTTCAACACTACCTTCGAGCAATGTAGTTCGCTGATATTCTTCATCATCATAGGCGTTTATATTAAAGTGCGTACCCAAAACCTTTATTTCCGATTGATTGGTACCTACTATGAAAGGCTTGGCCTTATTTTTAGCCACTTCAAAATAGACCTCTCCGGTTATGTCCACTCTGCGATTGGTACCAGTGAATGTTGTTGGAAATTTAATAGAAGAACCCGCATTTAACCATACTTCTGTTCCATCAACCAAAACCAGATGGTATTGGCCACCACGCGGCGTTATTACGGTATTAATAGCGGTAGACTCAGGTTTTATGTTTCCCGCAAAGCGATAAATCAATTCACCACTTTTGGTTTTTACGACTTTAACGCCGGGCTGATCTGCAATTTGACCATCCGAAGCTTTGTTTAAAATAATCTGCGATCCGTCAGCTAATAACAACACCGCATTATTCCCACCCGGAATTATTTTGTTTTTTTTAGGCTCGAATGACGCAACAAGAAGATCTCGGTTTGTTTGCTTTAAGTACACATAAACTCCGGCAAGTAAAACCATGATGATAATAGCAGCTTTAAAAAATAAGGTATAAAACAGCTTAAGTTTCTTCGGCTCTTGCTGAACCTTATGATGATCAATTCTTGAAGTAATATTTTGGAAAATCTCCTTTTTGACCTTTTCTTTATTAAATTCATTTTCAGCTAACTCAGCGCCATCTATACGCTCATACCATCGTTCTACTATCATTTTTTCATCTGATGTAGCGGTCTGATTATTATACTTTTCTATTAAATGTTTAATGTGGTCGGTATTCAAAATAGTTGCTTTTATAAGTTTATACGGTTACGCGGCAAAAAGTACCATACGATTTGTTGTTTTTTTTAAATTATTTTTTGGGAATGGCCTTTTATAGCCGGACACATTAATTTGCACCCGTTACAAAAAATGCTGTTATAAATGTTTAGCAACAAACAATGCCAGTAAGGCCAAAGAAGAATCGTAATTTTTAACCTTGATACGTAAACGTTGATAGGCCATTTGGAGCTGGTTTTTTACCGTTTGTTCTGACAACGATAACTCTTCGGCTATTTGCCTGATAGAAAGATCATCTTCCTTTTTCAGCATATAAATTTCTTTCATCCGGATGGGCATCCGGGCTACTTCTACATCAATAATGGCTTTTAGCTCTTTCTCGAGGAGACTGTTTTGCGAATGTACATCAGATGGGCTTGTACTTGAGGTTACACTTAAGGCATACCTTAAACGAACCTCATCTTTTTCGTAAAGTTTTAAAATTTTGTTGCGGAGAATGGCAAAAAGATAAGCCAATACACTACGTTCGGCATCTAAAAGCTCTATTTTATCCCATAGACTAACAAATACATCCTGCACGAGGTCTTGCGCAAGATCACTGCAATGGACTTTTTTGTAGGCCTGTTTGTAAAGTGCATTCCAATATGCATCGAACACCAAGCCGAATGCTTTGGTTTTGTTCAATTTTACAATAAGAAAAAAATTACTTTCTAATTCTTCGTACATATGCACAATTAGGGAATGACTATTAAGGTTTTTAAGAATGCCAAAGAAAGAACTTCCTTTATTAACCTAATGTTAAATTTAATAAAATATTTAATATCATTTATGTAAAGTAAAACTTGCTAAAATTAAAGGGATGCCTTTTTTAATAAACGATTTATTGTTGCTAGGCGAAATATACGCCATTCAACTATCCGTTTTAATGTTGTTATCTATTTGGTTAAACTGCGCTAAAATATAAAGTATTTTACAATTGTGAGGAATAAATAGGCTGTTAAAAAATGCGTAAATTTTATACCTTTGGAGAAGGGTTAAACATATAGCTTAGATAACTTTTGTGCCTGCTTGCAGGAAAATAACCCAATTTGGCGAGGAGTGGTACGAACACTTCTCGTCTTTTTGTTTAAATACCCCTCCAAATTGAGGGGTACTTGTGTTAATCATTGGGGTGTGCCTTTATGATAGTATATCAATTTTGTTTTTTAAGGGGTTAAAATTGCTTTCTATTTATAATTTTTCTATTATTATTTTTTAGAACGCAGCGTTATTAGTTTTTCCGAAAGTATTGATATTTATATAGCAGAGAAAAGAAATGAGGAAAAAAAACAACGCAAACGTTTGATTAATTTTGTATTATTACATATTGAAGAAATTTAATGTAGTTTAGCACTCAGAATGCAGTCGAAACCAACAACCATCAAAGAAATAGCCAGAATCTTAAACATTTCTCCATCCAGTGTTTCCAGGGGATTGCACGATCATCCGAGCATTGGAGCGGTAACGAGGGAGAAAATTAAGCAGCTGGCAAAGTCTCTAAACTATGAGCCTAATAATGCGGCAATTCTTTTTCAAAAAGGAAAAACATATACTATTGGCGTAATTTTACCTGAACTATCAGAACACTTTTTCTCCATAGCCATTTCTGCAATTGAAGACGAAGCCATTAAAAAAAACTATACAGTTATTTTTGCCCAGTCGCACGATAATTATGAGCAGGAAGTAAAGCTCGTTGAAAAAATGAAAAATCAACGCGTTGATGGTTTATTGGTATCCATCAGTAAAGACACTTCAAAGTTTGATCATTTCGAGAAACTCAATTCATTCAATATACCTGTCGTATTTTTTGATCGGATTCCTCCTTTTAAAAACGTACATTATGTAGCTTGCAGCCTGGAGAGTGCAACCGTTAAGGCTGTGAACTATCTTTTGAAAAAAGGACACAGAAGCATAGGCATGATTAATGGCCCAAGTACTTTATATGCGAGTGAGGAACGTAAGGATGGCTATATGCAGGCCATTACTTTCAACCGCTTAAAATTTGACCCATCGCTGGTGGTGAACTGTGATTTAACTGAGGAAGGCACTATCGACGCTGCTGAGCAATTTCTAAATCATAAGCGTAAACCTACGGCAATTGTAGCCTTTAACGATTATGTAGCGCTTTTCCTGATTAAATATTTCAAAAAACTGAATGTAATCAATGATTTTGACGTGGTGAGTTATGCAAATCTACCGATTATCAGCTACTTGGATAATTCGCCTGTAGCGTCAGTAGAGCAATATCCTTATTTACAGGGACAAAAAGCCGCAAATATTCTGTTAGACCTTATTCATAGCCCTAATTCTGAGAACCAGGCTTATTACAACACCATTGTAGAGTCTGATTTGATTGTGAACGAGGTAAAAGAATAAACAAACGTTTGCGCTAAATTTCTAGCTTTTGTTTAAACTTCCCGGTAAAATATGGTACTGTTTTTTAAAAGCAGTGATAAAATGTTGTGCGTTTTTATAACCGACAAGAAAAGCAACCTCATTAACCGTTTTCTTTTCCTTAGAAAGAAAATAATGGGCCTTTTCCATCCTGATTTTATAGAGATATCCAAATACGGTATGACCAATTAATTCCTTAAAGCCCCTTTTAAGCTTATAATCGTTAATACCAACCTTGCGCGATAGCTCCATTAATGAATTCGGATGCTGCAAATCATACTCAACCAACTTTTTGGCCAGGAGAATTTTTTCTACATCTTCCTTTTTTAAAATGAGGGTTTGTTTTTCCGGTTTTTGATTAAAATAGGCAATAATCAATTCAAATATCCTGGCTTCCAGAAACAGGCGCTTTATCCTCCCCTCGTGCTTAGGGTATATAATTTGCTGCAGTATCAAGCCGATTTCAGTGCTAATGGGTTTTTGGATGGCAGTTTTGGTATCCATAGTAGACTTTCCACCTGTGACCTGAAAAAAATATTGTTCAGTGAGTTGTATATAAAGGAACCTGGTTTTCGCTGTTATATTAAAGCTGATTGCATTAACACTTCCTATATTAAAATCCTGCTCCTCTTTATTCAGTGATAAAAAATCATTTTGTTGATCATAACCATAATTGACTGCACCGCTCAGACAAAACAGAAAGCCAATATGTGGCTGAGAAGATTCAAAGTGAAAATTTTCTTCATGATGAGGATGGACCTCAATAAGGCTAATGTGGATTCCCCTAAACCACTGTTCCTTTATGTGGTATTTTACATCATCCCTTTCTAACGCTACAGTCGTCTCATCTATATCCTTAAGGCTATCAAAGTTATCAGGATAGGAGTTTTTATAAATAATATCTTCTTTTTGAAAGGTTGATAGTTTAATTTCCATCTATTTATACTGTTTCTTAAAATGTGATAAGGCTATCATGATTTCATACATCCTAATAGTGTGATCGGAAAATCATGATGGTCCATATTCATTTAATCCGTTTTACGGTATTAATTATCCGTTTAACGTTATCTGTTTTTTGTGATTATCTACAAATTTGCACAATTATTTATAATTAGTCTAAATAAATGAAGATATATTTATCAATTGCCTTATCGCTTTGTGGATTTGTTACTGTGGCTCAAGAAATTAAAGTTGATACTACAAAGGCAAATGATTTAAAAGATGTGGTGATTACAGGGCAGTACGGACCGCAAACTTTGCGGAATTCGGTATACAATGTAAAAACAATAAGTGCAGCGCGGATTAAATTAAGAGCAGCAACCAATGTGCAGCAAATTTTGAATACCGAACTCGGTTTTCGCTTTAGCAACGATTTAACCTTAGGCACAACAGATGTTTCTTTAATGGGAATGACAGGCCGAAATATTAAAATTTTACTGGATGGTGTACCGATGGTTGACCGATCGGATGCCCGCGAAAGTTTAAATCAAATTGACATTAACACCATTGAAAGGATAGAAATTGTTGAAGGTCCGATGTCTGTTGTGTATGGCACCGATGCGCTTGCGGGGGTAATTAATATCATAACCAAAAATCCAGGAAAACAATTGTTAAGTGTTAATGCACGTGTACAGGAAGAAACTGCCGGGAATGAGTATGACTTACTTAATGGCGCAGGCCAGCATAACCAGAATTTAAGCGTTAGCTGGCAGAAAAAAGGCTGGAGCGTATTACTTGGTGCATCGCATAACGAGTTTGGTGGCTGGAATATGGCTCCGAAGACAGCATTTTTAGATGAGTTTAGTACCTATAAAAATCAATGGAAACCCAAAGCGCAATGGCTGGGCAACACCAAAATCGGTTATAGAAATCAAAACTTTAATATATGGTACCGCTTAGATGGGCTGAAGGAAGATATTGATTCACGTTTTGGGATAAATCCATCCAGCTTTGAAGGCAAGCTGGCTACCTATACCACTAAACGTTATACCCAGCAATTACAATCTGAATGGAGAATAAATAACAAATTGCAAATTACAGCTATAGCAGGCTACACCGATTTAAAACGCGCTACGCATACCGTTATCCATAACTTTACAAACAATACAGAGCGATTGAGTGGTGATAAAGGGGAGCAAGATACAGCCAAATTTAATTCCACCATTTTTAGGGCAACTGCAATTTATGCGCTAAATAATTCAGTTTCATTTCAACCAGGAATAGAATACAATAGAGATGCCGCCAGTGGGCAAAGAATTAGCGGATCACCTGTAATTAATGATTACGCAGCGTTTATTTCTGCCGAGATTAAACTTACTGATGGAATAAGTGTAAGGCCTGGATTGAGGTTTATCAAAAACTCTATTTACGATGCCCCTCCGGTAATTCCATCATTAAACACCAAACTTACTTTAACAAAAGATTTAGACCTGCGCCTGGCTTATGCAAAAGGTTTTCGTTCTCCTGCCCTGAGGGAGTTGTATTACGATTTTGTAGATGCCAGTCATAACATTTTAGGCAATCCCAATTTAAAAGCGGAAGAATCCAACAGTTTTAATGGCTCTTTGGCCTGGGCAGGTTTACATCAAAAAGAGCTGCAGTTCCGTTCTACCCTATCGGGCTTCTATAATCTGTTTAAAAACAGGATTAATTTTGCTCAATCCCCAGCCGATAATTCTATTACCTCGTTATTTAATGTTGACAAGTATAAAACAACTGGTGGTACATTAGATAATACCCTGATTTATAAAAACCTTCAGGCTACCCTTGGGATATCTTACATCGGTCGGTATAATGATTTAAGAGTCAGTAATCCAGATTTGGATACGCCAGAATTTGCATGGGCTACAGAAGTAAATTCAAATATAACCTATACATTTCCTGATATAAACGGAAGTATCAGCCTGTTTTATAAATATACAGGGCGCTTACCAAGTTATAAACTTACTGTAGAAAATGATCCCAGCTCCGTAAAACTGACGAAAATTGGCGATTTCCATACTGCAGATTTAATGCTGAACAAAAACCTGTTTAAATCCCTAACCATTAATGCGGGCATTAAAAACCTCTTTAATGTCACACAACTTAGCAATACCTCAACAGCAACTGGGGGCGCACATAGTACAGGTGGTGATGTTCCATACAGTTATGGCAGATCTTATGTGCTTGGCCTAACCTATAACTGGAATAAACTTTAACAATAAACAACATAATTATAAAAAGATGAATAAACTTAACTCAATGATCGCTGTCGCTTTTTTAGCGGTAACCTTTACGGCTTGTAAAAAGAATACAGAAGAACCTGTTTTTGTTGCTCCTCCTTCTGATGGAAGTACTTTAACGCTTAGTGGTAAGACAGCAGAATCGAATTATACCAACATTGTGTATGTAGACTTTAGCGCTGATAAACAAACTTCTGCAGAGCGAAAAAGCTTCAATATCGGGTTAACCTCGGATAGTAAATTCAGGGTGGTTCTTAATCCTTCATACCAGACTACAGCAACGGCAACATCTAAAACCGATATCACAGCTGTTACCCTGGCAGATCCGGGAACTACAGTTAATTTAAATCATGATATCCTGGATCCACTTACCGTATCGTTAGTTGATTATTGGGATGGGAACATCACCAAAACGGCTTTTGCTGAAGTAAGCGCTACCGAAGCTGAAAACAAAGTCTACCTGTTAAGCTACGAAGGAAATAAGGATAAAGAGAAATGGTTTAAGCTAAAGGTTACCCGTAATGGTACTGGTTATAAAATTCAGTATGCCCGTTTAAATGAAACGGTAATAAAAACTTTGGATGTACCTAAAAGTGCCGATTATAACCTGGTTTTTGTTTCATTAGAAAACAATAAAATTGTACAGGCCGAACCAGCAAAAAGTGCCTGGGATATTTCATGGAGTTACAGTACTTTCAATTCTGGTTTAGGCTCGCCTTATTGGGTTCAGGATTTTGTTTCGATCAATAACTTAGGTGGTGCGAGTGCGGCAATGGTAGCAAAAAAGGATGCTTACGCAACATTTACAGCAGCTGATTTGGCTGGTCTTACTTTTCAATCAGTAAAAGACGTAATTGGAACAACCTGGAGAACTTCGCCAAGCCAGGCTGGTACAGGCGGTGCAGTTAAAGGCGATCTTTGTTATATCATTAAAGATGCTGCAGGTAATTACTATAAACTGAAATTCAACAGTTACATTTCTGGTGATGGTGGTGAGCGTGGTAAACCCGTAATCGAATATAAACTGGTAAAAAAAGGATAATGTAAGCTAAGCTTACCTGAAAAAAATATGTTTTGTTAGTTGGATAAAGGCTCTCCGCGATGGGGAGCTTTATCTTTTATAGGAATAATGCGTTTATTGGCGTCAGGCTGAATTTATTTAAGCATCTATGATAGCTCATTAAGACCTGAAACAAGTGCAGGGCGACAATTGCGCTGCTTCCTGAGACTTAATGAAGCCTCAGCAACAAAGCGCCCGTAGACTTCATAAGACTGGCTAACACCATAAACGCAAAAAGGGCCCTGGCATACCAGAACCCTTTTTGTTTCTTACTCGCGAAATATTATTTTCCAGAGTTTTTCTTGTCAGTTACTTCTGCACGGATTTCTTGTGCTAAAACTTTAAGATCTTGCATTGCTTTACGCACACGAGTACCAGCAGCTGCATTGCCAGCATTATAAAATTTTTCTACATCTGCTTCAATAGCAGCAACAGCAGCTTTAACTTTTGAGAATTTTTCCATCGCTAATTGATGTTTTTAAGGTTTAAAAAATTTATTTTTTCAATAATACATATTTACCTTGAATTAACAACAGAAAGCAAATATTTATTTGAAAGAAGTTTTGCACATTTACACAATCAAAAAAATGCCCTGGCACTATTATAGAGGTATTTTTTCAGATTTTACGATCAAAATCCGGCAACTTAATTGAGTTGTTTCGATAAGTTGATCAGGTTATTGAAGGTTAAGTTGGCGCTATTTATACAGCGTTTATAATCCACCTCATCAACCACCTGGTTTATTATAGAGACAAATTTTTTCCATTTTGCACCCAGTTCTTCGCCATAAACGCCGTAATAATTTAAGCCATCTTCGTGATCTTTAAAATTGGGATTGGCTAGAATATGCCTTTTAATTACATTTCCGCCCAATGTAGCCCCTTCTAACACATAAAGTGCGCCTAAAACTTCAGCAGTATTTTTTTCTGGAACAAACAATTCAAAATCTAAACCTGGTAATGTTAAACTATCTATATTCCAATAATTTAAGTCTTGTTCTAATGCCGCGAGCTTTAACCTATCCTTCATTTCCAGTTGCTCAGCAATATTTGTATCTAACCTATTCGCAAGCGTATTCTCTAATTTCTGGTGAATAATATAATTAATGGTTAACAGCTTTTTATACTGATCAACGCTTAAAGAATTGTTCATAATCTCATTAACAAACATTAAGGATTCTAATGTTTTATGGTTCTCTGCAGTTTCAGTTCTCAATAAATTGGCAATCATAAAAGGAAATTTAATTATTAAAAAGAAAAGATTCGGATTTAATACCCGAATCTCTTCCTATTATTTTATAGCATTTTAATTTAACCTAAGGTGTTGGTTAAACCAGAAATCGTGTACCGAATGTACGCATTTAACCAGGTTTTCATAACCATCAGGTTTGGTAAGGTAAGCATTGGCGCCAAATTCTATCGATGCCTTAACATCGTCAGGATTATCAGATGTAGAAAACAAGATTACAGGTATCGTTTTCAGATAAGGAATATCCCTGATAAATTTTAACAGGTCGAGTCCAGACAAGCCCGGCA
Organism: Pedobacter folensis; assembly: GCF_056490665.1. NCBI lineage: Bacteria > Pseudomonadati > Bacteroidota > Sphingobacteriia > Sphingobacteriales > Sphingobacteriaceae > Pedobacter > Pedobacter folensis. Next base: position 793,219 of record NZ_JBWJIF010000001.1, on the reverse strand, counting down.
AATTCAAATCAAGCAGAATTAGTTTAGGCTTGGTTTTACTTTCAGCAAACTTCTGAAGTTTCTGTAATGCTTCTGTCCCATCTTCAACAATAGTTAAATTCAAGGTATCCTTAACCTCTTGTAATGCACTTTGCATAAAAAATGCATAGTCTACATCATCCTCTACATAAAATATATCTGGTGTTTTCATTTTATCTGTTTTTAAAAGCTACAAAAAAAGTTGATCCTACATTTAACTTACTTTCAAACCAAACCCTGCCACTGTGTTTTTCTACAACCCTTTTTACAATTGCTAAGCCCACTCCTGTGCCTTCTATATCCTTAACATTATCCATCCGTTTAAAAAGTTCAAAAACCCGGTCGTAATAACGGTTGTCAATTCCTATCCCATTATCTTTAACTGCGTAGATAATTTCTCCTCCATCTATATACGCAGAAACCTCAATTTTAGGTTTATCTACCATGGCCGAGTATTTTACTGCATTACCAATCAGGTTGGTAAAAACCTGACTGATCATGGTTTTATCTCCTTTTATATTAGGTAGTTGACCTAAAACCAACTCGGTATGATCTGCTTTAAAGGCCGACCACACTTCGCTCTTTATTTCTTTTAACAAAGATTCTACCTCAACTGTTTCAAAATTTATTTCAGAACGCCCCACTCTTGCTAAATTTAGGATCTCTTTTATTAAGAAATTCATTTTATCCGCGCCTGTTAAAATCCTGCTTAGCATTTTTCGGCCATTTTCATCAATACTCTTATTCTTAAGCATAAGCTCCGCATAAGTTTTGATCGAAGTTAACGGAGTCCTTAAATCGTGCGAAATGGTATAGCTGAATGTATCCAGTTCTTCATAAGCGGCCTGCAGTTTTTCGTTAAGCAATCTGATTTCATTAGCCTTTTTATTAATATCGGTAATAATAATTTCGCGTATTCTTAAAACTGAGGCGATTTCTTCAGCCATCCACTTTTCTGAAGTATTATTAACTACCTGCGACCAGATTTCGAATGATTTCCGGGGAGATAGGTTTAGCAAGCCATTTTCAGAAGGAACTACCGGTTTTTCGGGGTTTCCGGCCCAATTTACAGTAGTAATGATTTCGGGTTTAAACCAGATAATCATTTCGCCCAGTTCTTTATTTAATATACAGGAAAGAATTCCAGAGGCAATTGACTTATATTTTTTAGCCGGAGAATGGATTTCAGATAATCGATGCGTATAATATATCGATTCATCACTGGTGGTTTTCAACCATTCGGAAAGTTCCAGTATTTCTTCTTCTGATGGCACATTTCCAATGGTTTTAAGTTCATTTTCGAAAATGATGGCCACCCCCAAAGCTTTGGTTGCATCTAAAATGGTTCTTTTGTGGCCGGTTATGGCCTCAACTAAATACTTGTCACGATTTAAATGTTCGACCAGAACATTAGCCGTACTTTTAAATTGTTCAATAACCTCTGCATCTTCTTCTTCCTGGCGATATTCTAATGCTGAAGAAAGAATCTGTCCGATTAACTTAGCGCCTTCTCTGGCTTTATAATCAATAAATTTAGGGCTATAGTTATGGCAGGCAATTAAACCCCATAATTCGCCATGAGAGATGAGGGATATGCTGAAACTCGAATGCACACCCATATTTTTGAGGTATTGAATATGTATGGGCGATACCGCTCGTAAACTGCCATTAGTTAAATCGAGTGCTTCGTTTTCTTTAAAAGTAAGAATTGGCGAATCTGGCACATTTACATCGGCAATTAACCTGGTTAAATTTAGTTTATAAAGTTCTCTTGCCTGTTTAGGAATATCAGATGCCGGGTAATGTAATCCAAAAAATGGTTCTAAATCGGCTTCTTTCTCTTCCGCTACCACTTCGCCATGACCATCATCTAAAAATTTATAGATCATAATCCGATCGTAATTGATTAACTTTTTTACTTCCAGGGCAGCACCTTTTAATAATGCTGAAACATTTTTCCCCTGAAGCATAGATGAGGCAGAACGACCAATGGAACTTTGAATATCGAATTGTAAGGTTACGGGTTCAAATTCTATTAACCAGTCGTTTTTTGATGAAGAAATAATCAAATAAAAAGGAAGGCCGTTAATTTCAACAGGATGGGGACTAATGGCATCAAAGCTTTTCCGGATAATACCCAGTTTAAGCAGGTCTTCGATATTAAAAGCCGGATCTTGTTGTTTAATAAAATGATTTAAAACCGGAAGAGGTTTGTTTAATAAGCTTGTGGCTTGCGCTGCCAAAAAAAGGCCTGCATTTTCACTAATGTAGGTAATGGATAGGCTATTCTTATCAACTGCTACCAGAAAGCCATGAGATTGAATCTTACCAGGAATATGAATGGGCTCTTTATCGCAATTGGTTAAGTCTACAGAAAATTTAGTCATATGTATTTGATATTGCAGCGTATTTTATTTCACGAATTAACAAATTTTAAGCCTATTTTTAGAATGACTCTAATTTGCTAAATTCGGATTTGAGATTTGTTTTTTATTATATATTTGTTTGAATTTTTAAAATCATCCCAACTTTGGCAAAGAAAAATATTTTGGTTATTGAAGATAACCACGCAATCTTAGATGTTATAACCCTTATTTTAGAAAGCGAAGCTTTTAATGTGGATGGATTAAACAAAGGTGCTGATTTTATTAACCATGTTCATCAATTCAATCCGGATGTGATTATCATGGATATTATGCTCCCTGACGCTGATGGAAGGGTACTTTTAAAAGAACTTAAAGATACCGCAACGACACAGCATATTCCCGTTTTAATGATTTCTGCCCGTTATAATGCGAACAATTATTCATTAGATGGAATAGAAGCAGATGATTTTATGTCTAAGCCTTTTAACATCGACGAACTAATGGATAAGATTTATGCATTGCTGAGAAAATAGATTTTTAATCGGCCATACCAGGTAATTTTATTCCTCCAAGTTTTAGGTTTTTCATCAGTACTTCTAAAAAAGAAAGTTTAGTATCGGTAAAACCATGTGCTTTAACCCAAACATTTAAGCTTACTTTAAATCCACTATCCTCTAAAGCAGACACTCCAATTCTCCTTTCCGGTGTTTTGAGGCAATCTTTAAATTCATCGACCGTTTTATTGAAAACCGTTACAATCTTTTCATAATCGATGCCATAACTAAATTTCATTTCAAGATCTAACCTTCTGCTGCCTTCTCTGCTGATATTGATAATCACTTCGTTTGATAATTTGCCATTTGGAATAACTACCGTTCGATTATCGAAAGTTTTAACAATGGTATAAAATATCTGGATCGATGTTACGGTTCCTTCCTGACTTTGGGCAATAATATTATCGCCTACCACAAAAGGTTTCAGCAGTAAAATCAATACACCACTGGCAAAATTTTGCAGAGTACCTGATAAAGCTAAGCCTGCAGCAACCCCAATACCACCAATTAATACGGTTAAAAAAGTAAGTTGAATGCCAATAATCTGCATCACGGTAAGCACCAACAAGATTCTTAAGGTAATCAGCATTAAACTGGTTAGAAATGGCCGCAGTGATGGATTTACATCTTTGCGGTGCATACCTCCCTGCATCCACTTTCCTAATAACTTAATTAGCCAAAGCCCTAAAATAAGCAGCGCTATGCCTAAAATTACAGACGGTCCTTTATCAATTATCCAATCGTAGGCTTTATCATAAAAATGGTCAATATTACTGGCATCAATCTTCATAAACTAAGGAATATCTTCTACTGATTACGGCTTTTTATGTTTCACAGGTGCATCTTTACTTACACTTACTTTCTTTGCATCTTTGGCTGATGTTACTTGATCATCAGCGCCTTTAGCTTTTGCATTTTTCGGTGCGGTAGCCTTGCTACTTTCTTCCGCTGTTTTAGAATTTTTCATGAGCTGTTATTTAATAATTAGTCTTCGGCACTTAACCAGGCTTTGGCTTCTTCTATTTCTTCTGGTTTAAAGCCTTTAGATTTACCCGGTGTAGCTACTGTAAAAACATCAGTAAACCACTCCACTCCTTTTTCGGCACTTACTACGGCAATTTTTTTCCATTTGGTAAAGTTTTGTAAACCGGCTTTAACATCCTGTACCCATGCGCCTGCTGTAAAGTTTTTCACATCGGTTTCTAAAACAAGCAGATACCTGATTTCTTTAAATCGTTCGGCGGTTCTTTTTAAACCGGTTAACAAAACACTCTTTACATCGTCGCTCGTCACCTCTCCTGTAGCCCTTACCCCAAAAATATGATCTGGTAATCCTGTTATTTCTGTTAGCATAAAATTTCGTTTATTTAAGAACACACTAATTTGCCAAGATGTTTGCTATTTAAGTAAATTCTAAAAAGTTGTGAGGCGATGAAAACACTATCTGATTGATACTGTTATAGAAACATGTTTAATAAAACCAATAAAATATCGCTATGAAAACCAACTCAATAAAGCTTAGTACACTCATTTTCGGGGTGGTAGTTTCGCTCTCTGCTTGTACCGGAGGAACAAAAACGACAACCACAACAGATTCGACCATAACCGATTCAACATTAACAGCAGGGTTAAAACCTGCCGGACCAGCTCCCGAATGGGGAAAAACAATAAAGCCGGAAATGCAGGCGGTGATGGAAAAATTAAGTAGTTATGGAGATAAACCTTTAGAAACTTTAAGTGCGACTGATGCGCGTAAAAATCATACACCAACGGATGCGGTAATGGATTTGGTAAAACAAAACAATATTCCCATACCAGTTGCTCAGGTCGATACCATAGGTAAAGATATTGATGCAAGCGGAGGCAAAATTCATTTGCGTATTTATACGCCAAAAGCAGGAAAAGGTCCCTATCCGCTCATTGTTTATTACCATGGTGGTGGTTTCGTTATTGCCAATTTAGATGTTTATAACGCATCTGCACAGGCTTTGGCCGAGCAGGTTGGTGCTGTTGTGGTTTCTGTAGCTTATCGTTTAGCACCCGAAAATAAATTCCCTACGGCGCATAATGATGCTTTTACTGCTTACGAATGGGCGATTAAAAATGCGGTAGACTTAAAAGCCGATCCAGCGAAGATTGCAGTGGTTGGCGAAAGTGCAGGCGGAAATTTAGCGGCAAATGTGTCTATAATGGCCAGAGATAAACACATCATGCTTCCTGTACATGAGGTTTTGGTTTATCCCATTGCGCAGGCAGACATGAATACAGAATCTTACAAAATGTATGAAAAAGCAAAACCGCTAAACAAAGCGATGATGGGCTGGTTTACTAATCAGTACCTGAACACCATGATTGAAGCACAGGATGCTAAAATATCATTGGTTAATGCCAATTTAAAAGGACTTCCACCTACGACCCTTATTACCGCAGAAATTGATCCTTTACACGATGATGGTATCATGCTGGCTGATAAACTTAAGGCTGCCGGGGTAAGGGTCGATCTTAAAAACTATGAAGGTGTAACACACGAATTTTTTGGTATGGCTATCGTTATTCCGGAAGCAAAAGCAGCACAGGCTTATGCATCTGACCAATTGAAAGCTGCCTTTAAGTAGAAAAACCGCATTGGAGTGTTAATCAATCATTCCAATGCGGTTTTCGCATAGCGATAGGCGGAAAGCGGTTTTAAACTCCACATGCTTAACTGCAGACTCGAAACTAACTACGCCCCTTTCTTCGAGCCCAAACTCTGCATCAGTTGTTCATACAAATCGTCGCTTGAAGCCTTTTGTGGTTTCATCTTTTTCACCGTGGCGCGTTTTCCTTTAGATTTCGCTTTGATAATCTTCAATAATTCAGTACTGTAATCATCTTTAAAAGCGCTTAAATCGAATTTGGAGCTGTATTGTTTTATCAAGGCTAAACCTACATCCATTTCCTTTTTGGTGATGGTAATATCATCCACCTTGTTAATTTCTGATAAGCTTCTGATTTCCTCCTGAAACCTGATTTTAGTAATTACAATCACATGTTCCATCGGGTGGATTACACACAAATTTTCTGTATTTCTTAATACAAACCTGGCCACACCGGCCTTGCCCGATTTTTCTAAAGCCTTTAGCAATAATCCATACGCTTTTTTGCCCTGCTTTTCGGGTTCGGTGTAATAAGAAGTTTCGTAATAAATAGGATTAATATCTTTTATATCAACAAAATTCTCTAACTCAATAATTTTAGTTTTTTCAGGAGCGGCCTCTTCAAAATCGTGTTTGTCTAAAACAACATAACTGTCTTTTAAAAAATAGCCTTTTACGATCTTCTCATAAGGTACTTCCTTATGTGTATTTTCATTTACCCTTAGAAATTTAATCTTGGCATGATCACGTTCGTCGAGCATATCTAAATCAAGGTTACTGTTCTGTACGCCCGAGAATAACTTCACCGGGATATTTACCAAACCAAATCCAATCGAACCTTTCCATATTGATCTCATAGCTAAATATTTACTTACTAACAAGTGGCCAAATCAGATTGTTTTGGCTTTATTAAGCGTATTTTGAGGAAATCACAAACTATTTAGATAATATAATGTTATTTAAGTATCAACCTATTTGAAATACTTATGAAAATAGCCTATATTTCAACCTATCCTCCTCGCGAATGCGGTTTAGCTACTTTTAATCAGAACTTAGTGAATGCCCTAAGTTTAAATCCCGCTTATCATTCAGAGAAAAGCTTTGTTGTTGCATTAAATGAATCCGATGATGTTAATGAACACGATTACCCGAGCGAAGTAAAATTTGTGATACGCCAGCAAAATCAACAGGACTATATCGAAGCTGCTGATTTTATCAATAACAGCGATGTAGATACTTGTATCATTGAGCATGAGTTTGGTATATATGGTGGTAACAGTGGGGTGTTTTTATTGTCCTTAATCAACCGACTAAAAAAGCCATTCATTACCATTTTGCATACGGTTTTAAAAGAGCCGAATTTTATGCAGCAAACCATTATTAAGGAGATTGCCGTTAAATCTTCTAAAATAGTGGTCATGAGTAAAAAGGCAGTGTTGTTTTTGACCAGTATTTATCAAATCCCTAAGGCTTCAATCAAATTAATAGAACATGGTGTTCCAGATCTGGAACCTACGCCAAACAACGAAATTGCGCAAAGTGAACTTTTTGCCAATAGAAAGGTACTGTTTACTTTTGGTTTAATTAGCCGGAATAAAGGTTTAGAAACGGTGATTAAAGCTTTACCCGAAATTGTAGCGCAACATCCTGATGTTTTATATGTGATTTTAGGCAATACCCATCCTGGCGTGGTGAAACACAATGGTGAAGAATATCGCGATAGTTTGAAAGCATTGGCAAAAGATTTAGGCGTCGAGAATAATATTGCTTTCGTTAATAAATTTGTTTCCGAAGAAGAATTACATCAATATTTAACGGCCTGTTATTTATACATTACACCATATTTAAATGAAGCCCAGATAACAAGTGGTACTTTATCATATGCTATTGGTGCAGGTGCTGCAGTGGTTTCTACGCCATACTGGCACGCTCAGGAGTTATTAGCAGATAACAGAGGCAAATTATTCGATTTTAAAAATGATGTGCAGCTGGCAAAGATTGTTAATGAACTATTAAGCGATCAAGATAAATATCAAAAACTGAAGCAAAATGCATACGAATATGGCTTAAACCTTCGCTGGCCAGCCATTGGAAGTGTTTATCTTAACGCATTAAATGAGGCTCTGGCTGATGGAAAAAGACCCGAAAGAGTTACGCCTCCTATCATTGATGTAGAAGGTATGCCAGCGCTTAACTTAAATCATATTTCGTTATTAACAGATGATACCGGAATTATACAGCATGCCCGTTTTGGTATTCCAAATTTAAAAGAAGGCTATTGCATCGATGATAATGCAAGGGCATTAATTATGGCATTAATGGCCATAGAGCAGGATAAAAACCCTAAAGCTTTAAAATTCATGCCTGTCTACCTCAGTTTCATTCAATATATGCAAACAGATGACGGAAATTTCAGGAATTTCCTGAGTTTTAACCGCAATTATCTCGATGAAATTGGCTCAGAAGATTCCTTTGGCCGTACCATTTGGTCATTAGGTTATTTAGTTTGCAGCGCACCCAACAATTCTTACCGGGAATTCGGCAGGGAATTATTTTCACATTCGATTCCCCATTTTAAAGAATTAAAATATCTCCGTGGAAAAGCAAATACCATTATAGGCCTGTCTTATTACCTGTGTGCCCATCCTGGTGATGAACTAATCACAAAAGAAATCAATATGCTGGCCAATTCATTAATGGCATCGTATAAAGACAATAAAGATGGCGATTGGCATTGGTTTGAAGATATTCTGACCTACGATAACGCAATCCTTCCATTGGCCTTGCTTCATCATTACGAAGTTACCGGCAATGCGACATCCTATAAAATTGCAATGGAAAGTATTGCGTTTTTGAATAGCTTTTCTTTCGAAAATGGATACCTAAATCCTGTTGGAAATGCGGGATGGATGAAAAAACATGGTAAAAATCCGATATATGACCAGCAGGCTATAGAAACAATGGCCATGGTGTTACTTTATGCCAAAACTTTCGAGGTGACCAAAGATGATAAATACTTAAATTTAATGCACATCAGTTATGAGTGGTTTTTAGGGAAAAACAGTCTGCATATTCCCTTATACGATTTTGAAACCCATGGTTGTGCAGATGGATTACAGTTTAACAGTGTGAATAGAAACCAGGGGGCTGAAAGTACCTTAGCTTATTTCATCTCTCATTTGGCCATATTAAAGGCTGCAGAAGCAGAATACGAAACCTTATCTTCTCCTTTAGTGGAGGCAGATAAGTGTAGCTAGATATTTAATTGTCTCTGAAATAAAAAAGGCTGGTTCAGAAATGAATCAGCCTTTTTTGGTATTTTCCTGGGCAAATTGAGTTAAAATGATCGTTTACCCTGATCTGTTTCAGGGGTTTGATGACGAGTAAGATGCTGACCAAGTAGTAGTGACAGCTTTCGTGTGGAATCACGATTTATGATTAGCCTGATGAAAGCAATATCTTAATTATTCTCCAGTAGTTTAGCCAGTAACAATTCGAGGTTTACGGTGGCAAACGAAGAACTGTAATCAGATAAACCATAGGGAATAATCAATTCACCATTGCTGATAATCGAACCGCAGGAATATACCACATTGGGTACATAACCTTCACGTTCATCATTATTCGGAATAATTAATGGTTCTTTTAAATGGCCGATTTCTATACTTGGGTTTTCAAGATCCAATAAACTTACACCAATACAGTACCTGCGCATCGGGCCAACACCGTGTGTAATTACAATCCATCCTTTTTCTGTTTCAATCGGAGATCCGCAATTGCCAATCTGCACCAATTCCCAATCATATCGCGGTTGCTTTAAAAGGATTGGATTTTCCCAGACATTCACTTTATCAGAAAACATCAGGTAATTGTTCCAGCCGTCTATCCTGCTCATCATCACGTATTTCCCTTTAATTTTACGGGGAAATAAGGCCAGGTTTTTATTCTGAGCACCATCACCATATAGCGGAATCACTTTAAACTCGTAGAAATCCTCGGTTTGCACCAGTTTGGGAATAATCAAAGAACCATCAAATGCGGTATAGGTTGCGTAGTATAATACTTTGCCATCATCTTTAATAAACTTAACAAAACGTGCATCTTCAATCCCTTTACGCTCAAATTCTGAAATCGGAAAAATTACACGGTCAGAGATATCGGTATCTTTAGAAAATGAAATGGTATGATAAGTGTCTGACAGCCAAAGTACTTTATCGTATTCAATTAAACGTGCCGGATTTTCTTTGTGCAGACTTTTAGAATCTTTAATGATATTACTCAGGCTGGTATATTCAAATTTATCATCCAGTTTCGATTCAATTTCTTCCAATACAGAAGGATCAATCTGCGCATAAGCTGCTTTTTTAAGAAATAATTTCTTCACGTAAATGGCATTTTTTACCACTTCAGCTTCATCAACGTAATTTCCAACAGGTAAAACCTGAATATTATTGTTTTTATCAATTAAAGCACGACGGAAAACAATAGATGAAATGTGGCCTTCGCCAACAGCCCTAAAACTGATAATTACCCGTTTTTCGCCTTCAACCAGATCGGTCTGATCAGGGTCGTCTACAATACTCGGATTGAAAAAGGCAGCAGATTCAATAGAATATTCATGGGTAAAGTAGGCACCGATTAGTAATTTGGTGTATTCATCAATATCTTCTATTTCAGTACCCAGGGCAACAAACTGCTTTTTTAATTTTTTGCAGTGACGGGTTAAAATTTTAGTGATATTGCGATGCCTTTTCGAATATTCCTGTAAGATGGGCGATATCAGTGAAAACACTTTTTCATCTGAAAACTCTAAAACCTTCCTGATGACTTCTAATGCTCTCTCCTCTCCGTTAAAAAAAAAACGTGCAATAACTCTTTTAGTATCCGGGTTAACCTTAACAGGTTTACGTTCTATGTATAATCTCATTATCTAAACTGTTTTGGTAGTAATTTTAACGCTTTCTGCCCTATTTCCTCCAACTTTATATTAACGAAATTTACGACTTAATTGTTTATATTATTTACAGTATTTACGCATAATTTTTACCTTTAGCTATTCATCCTTATAAGTTAACTAAAACCTTAATGCATTACGAAAAAGCAGAAAACGTAGTTCCATCAGATGAAACCTTGCGTTTGGAAAAATTGAGATATTATGAGATTTTAGATACAGCTGAAGAAAGGGCTTTTGATCAGATTGCACAATTGGCCGCAGAAATATTCGATGTTCCGAATGCGGGTATTGGTTTTCAAACAGATGGAGACGTCTTTATGAAAGCTCAATTGGGATCATTTATCGGATTACCTTTAAAAAATGATGCATTTACTTTTTTTGTTTCTATGCCAATCAGCTCGCCTGAAGGTTATCAACTTGGTTTGATTTACGCGGCAGATATCCAATTTAAGGCGGCTACAGCACAGCAACTTAAAATGTTAGGGTTATTGGCAGATATGATAATGGAGAAACTGGAATCCAGGATTTCGATCAGAAGAACTTTCAGGGCCTATGATGATCGTTTACATGTGCTTGTTCACGACCTTAAAAACCCCATGACGACCATTTCTTTACAGTCAGAACTATTGGGCCGAATTCCTGGCGTTGAGGAAAGGGCAAGTTTAATTGCGGATAAGATCAATGCGCAATCTAAAAGGATAATCGAAAATCTGAACAATCTTTTAATTTCAGCGCGTAAGGAAGCCCATTCCTTTAAGCCTAAAAAAGCAAAGGTTGACCTGAAAGAAATACTCGAAGAGGTAAAACTTAATTTAGATTTAGCGCTTAAACAGAAAAAGCAAAGCGTTGTCATGGATTTTGAAACGCCGGTAGAAATTTTTGGTGATGCTGACAAACTTAAGGTCATTTTTAGCCAATTACTCGACAATGCCATTAAATTTTCTCCAGGCGGAAAGGAAATTCACATCTCACATCAAACTACAGAAAGTGAAGTCACCATTCAGGTGAAAGATAATGGTGTGGGTTTAACAGAAGAAGATCTTGATAAAATTTTCTTAAAATTCGCCACGTTGAGTGCTGTAGCTACAGATCGTGAAAATACTTATGGTTTGGGGTTAATCACCGTAAATGCTTTAGTGGATATACACAAGGGAAAATTATGGGTAGAAAGCGATGGAAAAGATATGGGTACAACATTTTACGTTATGTTACCCATTAAATAGGTTTAAATCTGCTAATTCGCTGATTTTCATTTCTTCAAGCAAAATTCTTTCAGGAATGGCATTTCTATGGTACGACCATTTTATTAGTCTTATAAATCCATTTTCGATTTCGATACCTGTCATATCGCCATCACTAAAACAACAGCACCCACTGTTAAAGTACCCTGGTTTATATTTGCCAATGCGTGGTGTTTTGGCTCTTTCCTTTATCACTTTACGAAGTTCTGCATTTAAAAGTGCAAGATCCTCGGTATTCTTTTCTCTTTTGGCTTTATTCAGTTTGATATAAATGCGTTCCAGATGTGTTAATGAGGCGAAAACCGGCTGGTGTGTATGCCCGGTAATTAAAGCCATGTTCTTTTTTGGAGCTACCCAGTTGTACATTAATGCATTGTGCGCGGTTTTAAGTTGATTGCTGTACGCCGGTGTATTCGGGTTAATTTGAAGATACGATTGCAGTGGTGCCCAAACCGTACTCACAAACCATTTGCTAAACCAGTTACCATCACTCTGTAAATCGCCCTGATGTCCGTGGGTTAAGAAAATATCAAGTTTACTTTCTCCAATCGACATTCTTAAAATTGCCCCTTCATAAATTCGGATTTTGGTCCCGTAAATTCTATTGAGGTTAAATCCCGCTAAAGGATCATTATCCCAATATAAATCATGGTTGCCGAATATTTTAGTGAAGTGATTTTTTGAGATAAAAGCTTTTTCTGCTTCGAAAGTTTCCTTATTGTGCTTGATTACAGATTCGAGCAAATTCTCCCAAAGTTCCTCGCTATCGCCCAAATTGATATAATGGAAATCCTGTTGATTGTAGTATTCGAGTGCCTTTAGGTAATTCTTTTCAGCTAAGGTGAAATCATCGGCATAATCGCGGGCACCTTTATGCTGATCCGATAAAATGATAAATTTATCTGTATCGGTAACATCAAAAATAAGTCCCCGTTTCCCTGGTGATGCATTGATGGTTTTGTACAGTTTATTTAAAGCAGCGTGGATGCGTTTACGGTTAGGCCTTGAACCAAACTTATTCGACATGCGAATAATCCAGGTATTTAGTAAACGTTGTAAGAATTTCCGCATGTATGAATGAGCCTTCGCCAGTATTATTGTTCCTCAAAATAACAAAAAATATCATCAATCGTTTTTTCTGAAAAGCAATAGTGGTAATTCTTAGGTTAGGTTCGGCCTTGCTTTCCGTTTTATGCCGATGAAAAATCGGCATGCTCACTCCAATCAAGTTTAGTTTACACCGGATAATCGCTTTTATTAATGTCAGGTCCTTTCTATAGCCAATAAAATAATGCCTTTTTTAAATAATATTTTACTAAATTTGTTAGTATTGAAAAGATCAGGAAGCGCAGATTTACCCCTACATTATGGGCATGTACCACCATGGCTGGCACAGCGTATGGCTACACTTGGTTTAGCGATAACCGAAGCGATACTATTAGAATATGGTAAAGCAGAAGTAATACGCCGATTAAGCAGTCCTTTTTGGTTTCAAAGCCTGGGTGCCGTAATGGGTATGGACTGGCATTCTTCAGGAATTACCACATCGGTAATGGGTGCTTTGAAGAAGTCGATTAATCCCTTATCAAAAGAGCTGGGGATTTATATTTGTGGAGGCAAAGGGAAATACAGCAGGGAAACCCCAAACGAACTTTTAAAAATTGCCGATCAAACAGGCCTAAATGGAACAGCGTTGGTTCGGGCGAGTAAACTAAGTGCAAAAGTAGATAATACGGCCATTCAAGATGGTTTTCAACTGTATCTTCATAGTTTTATTTTGAGCAACGAAGGCGATTGGGCCGTGGTGCAACAAGGCATGAGCAATAGCAGCTCGACAGCAAGAAGATACCACTGGCATTCTGAAAACTTAAAATCTTTTGTAGAAGAGCCTCATACGGGTATTTGTGGCATTAATCAAGGCCAGATTTTAAATCTAACCGCTAACGATGCCGATAAAACAAGGCAAAGTATGATGAGCATGACAGCTGAATCGCCAACGCGAATGCTTGGTGAAATACAAAAATTGGTAATGCCCGATCATCATGAAGTAAAATCGAAGGATATAGATTTAAAACGTTTAGGAAGTATACTATGGCTGGCACAAGAAAAACAACCGGGTAATTTTGAGGAATTGTTATTACTTGAAGGCATGGGACCAAGAACCTTACAATCAATGGCTTTGGTGAGTGAGGTGATTTATGGTACACCTTCACGGTTTACCGATCCTGCGCGTTATTCTTTCGCCCATGGCGGTAAAGACGGACACCCCTTCCCTGTTCCGGTAAACGTTTATGATGAGACCATCAGTGTTTTGCAGAAAGCCATTGAAAAAGCAAAGATTGGAAATACCGATAAACAACAAGCGATAAAATCGCTTCATCAAATTGCCCGGAATGCAGAAAAAGACTTTGTTCCGAATATGGATTTTGAAAAAGTAATTCAAAAAGAACGTGCGGAAAGCTGGAAATATGGTGGCAGAACCATTTTTGGAAAAGAGAAGCCACCAAAAGATGAGCAATTGAAGTTGTTTTAATTTATTTTTCGCTCATGTTCGTCATCCTGAATTTATTTCAGGATTTATTCAATAATCATATGTTGTAAGTATTTATTCTGAAATTTCCGTGTCGAAAAATGATTAGCAACTAAACAGTATGATAGATGCTGAAACAAGTTCAGCATGACGACCGCCCTAAACTAGCTAGCTGTAAGATCTCTCTGCAAATAGTCTTCGTTTGTACCTAGGATTAGTGAGGTTCGCATTTGTAATGCTTAATAAGAATTCTAGGGGCGATAAAATCGCCATTCTCTTGCATCCTCGTTGTAAACGAGGACGATGTTTCTTAAAGGAATAAGCTCCGTGCCTCCGTGGCAGAGAATTAACTAAAGATTTATTAAAACAAAAAAGGTCGTGGTTTGCACCACGACCCTAAAAATATAGAATTTAAAACCTACTAAGCGTATGCAACGGCATCTTTAGATGCCAGTTTAGTTGTTCCCATTAAGTATTCATCTACCTTGCGGGCAGCTTCCCTGCCTTCTGAAATAGCCCAAACTACTAGTGATTGTCCGCGGCGAACGTCACCTGCGGCAAAAATCTTGGCAATATTGGTTTGATAGGTGTGTTCAGATGCCTTTACGTTTCCGCGGTTATCTAACTCCACGCCTAATTTCTCAATTAAACCTTCTTTTTGAGGATGTAAGAAACCCATTGCTAAAAGCACCAGTTCGCATGGAAGATCTCTTTCAGTACCAGCCACTTCTTTAAAAGTAACCGGGCGGCCGTTTGCATCAATTTCCCATTCTACATCAACTACTTTTAAGGCTTTAAGGTTTCCTTTTTCGTCAGCAATAAAGTTTTTAGTATTTACCGACCAGGCCCTTTGTGCACCTTCTTCGTGAGAAGAGGTATTTTTTAGCAACATTGGATAATTTGGCCAGGGCATATGCTCGTTACGTGCCTGTGGCGGCATCGGCATAATCTCGAATTGCGTCACAGACTTCGCACCATGACGGTTCGAAGTACCAATACAGTCAGATCCGGTATCACCACCACCAATTACGATTACATTTTTACCGGTAGCCATAATATCTTCTGCTTCAACGGCTCTGCTTGCCACACGTTTATTTTGTTGTTTCAGGAAATCCATTGCAAAATGAACACCTTTAGCCGAACGGCCATCAATTGGTAAATCGCGTGGAATAGTTGAACCACCAGCCAATACAATGGCGTTGAAATCGCGCAATAAAGTACCTATTTCAACATTCTCGCCTACGTTAGCATTACATTTAAAAATAATACCTTCTTCTTTCATTAAATCGATACGGCGATCCACTACATTTTTCTGTAGTTTAAAATCAGGAATACCATACCTCAATAAACCGCCTGGAGCATCGTCACGTTCGAAAACAGTCACTTCATGTCCAACTTTATTTAACTGGGCAGCAGCAGCTAAGCCCGCAGGACCTGAACCAATTACAGCAACTTTTTTACCAGTTCTGATTAGTGGTGCTTTTGCTTTGATAAATCCTTTTTCGAAAGCGATTTCGATGATGTGTTTCTCAATTTCCTCGATAGAAACCGGCGGGCGGTTAATACCTAACACGCATGCTGATTCGCATGGTGCAGGGCAAATTCTACCTGTAAATTCAGGGAAGTTATTGGTGCTTAATAAAATATTGGCCGCTAATTCCCATTTACCTTGATAAACAGCGTCGTTAAATTCTGGTATCACGTTACCCAATGGGCAACCTGACTGGCAGAAAGGTACGCCGCAATCCATACAACGGGCAGCCTGATTGTTTAATTCTTGTGAAGGTAAATCATTTAAAAATTCACCGTAGTGTTTTACACGTGTTGCAGCCTCTTCTCTGGTGGGCGCAACTCTATCATATTCTTGAAATCCTGTTACTTTTCCCATGGCCTAGTGTGTTTTTACTTGTTGATTACGTTTGCTTAAAACTGCTTTGTATTCTTTAGGGAATACTTTTACGAAATGAGCAGATTGAGTTTTCCAGTCGCTTAAGATAAACTCAGCTACTCTACTATCCGTTAAGCGGATATGCGTTTTAAGTAAAGCTAAAATACGCTCTTCATCTTCGGCTTGTAATGGATCCAGATCAACCATTTCCTTGTTGCATTTGCGTGCAAAAGTTCCGTTGGCATCATAAATCCAGGCCACACCACCACTCATACCAGCTGCGAAATTGCTTCCGGTATCACCAAGAATCAGCACTTCACCACCGGTCATGTATTCACAACCGTGATCGCCCACTCCTTCAACAACAGCTGTTGCACCAGAGTTACGCACGGCGAAACGTTCGCCTGCTTTACCACGGGCAAATAACTCACCAGAAGTAGCACCATAAAGGGCAACGTTACCGATAATGATATTTTGTTCAGGGATAAAGGTTGAGTTTGAGAAAGGATAAATGGCTAATCTGGCACCCGATAATCCTTTACCTACGTAATCGTTCGCTTCACCTTCCAGTGATAAGGTTACCCCACGGGTATTGAAAGCACCGAAACTCTGTCCGGCTGAACCCACAAATTTAAAGTTGATCGTATCAGGAGGTAAACCAGCACCTAAATGAACTTTCGAAATTTCATTCGATAACATGGTACCCAGCGCACGGTCGGTATTTTTCACATCGAAGCTGGCAAATACCGGCTCGTTATGATCAATGGCAGGTTGTGCTGCAGCAATTAACTTATGATCTAAAACCTGATCTAAACCATGATCCTGACCTTCAGTATTAAATAAAGGCAAACCATTTTCTTCAGCTTTGTATAATATAGCTGATAAATCAAGGTGTTTCAGTTTCCAGTCTTCAGCAGGTAATTCGCGTACTTTCAAAATATCAGCCTGACCAATCATTTCGTGGATGGTTCTGAAACCTAATTCAGCCATAATCTCACGTAATTCTTCCGCAAGGAAATAAAATAAGTTCACTACGTGATCTGCATCACCCGTAAATAATTTCCTTAATTCCGGATCTTGTGTGGCTACACCAACCGGACAAGTATTTAAGTGGCACTTGCGCATCATAATACATCCTGAAGTAACCAGGGCTGCTGTGGCAACACCCCATTCTTCAGCACCTAATAAGGCTGCAATAGCGATATCTCTACCGGTTTTAAGCTGACCATCTGTTTGTAACACAATACGGTTGCGCAGTTTATTTTTAACTAAAGTTTGGTGTGCTTCTGCCAAACCTAACTCCCATGGTAAACCAGCATGCTGGATAGAGGTTAAAGGAGAAGCTCCTGTTCCACCATCAAAACCAGATACCAGTATGACATCGGCATGTGCTTTAGCAACACCCGCTGCAATGGTACCTACACCAGCTTTTGAAACCAGTTTCACATTGATTCTGGCAGCACGGTTGGCATTTTTCAAATCGAAAATTAGCTGGGCTAAATCTTCAATCGAATAAATATCGTGGTGAGGCGGAGGAGAAATTAAACCAACTCCCGGGGTAGAGTGACGAACTTTTGCAATCCAATCATCCACTTTGTGCCCTGGTAATTGACCACCTTCTCCTGGTTTTGCACCCTGAGCCATTTTAATCTGTAACTCGTCGGCATTGGTTAAGTAGTAACTGGTTACACCGAAACGTGCAGAAGCCACTTGTTTAATGGCCGAACGCATGCTATCGCCATTTGGCAATTTAGTGTAACGCATTTCATCTTCACCACCCTCTCCGGTATTGCTCTTTCCACCGATACGGTTCATGGCAATGGCTAAAGTAGAGTGTGCCTCGTGCGAAATTGAACCGAAGGACATCGCGCCTGTTGCAAATCTTTTTAAAATTGCTTCGGTAGATTCTACCTCATTTAAAGGTACTGATGGGCGGCTATAGTTAAATTCGAACAATCCACGGATGGTATAAGCTTGTTGTGTTTGCTCATTTACCAATTTAGAGTATTGCTTGAAAATATTGTAATCGTTTTTACGGGTTGCATTTTGCAACAAGTGAATGGTTTGCGGATTAAATAAATGCGCTTCACCTTTACGACGGAATTTATAAGTTCCACCTGCCGGCAACAAGTTTTCGGTCTGTGTTAGCGGACCAAAACTGCGGTGATGTTTAATTAACGTTTCTTTCGCAATTTCATCCAATCCTAAGCCACCGATACGTGAAACTGCACCAGTGAAATAAGTATTAACCACCTGTTTATTTAAACCTAAAATCTCGAAAATCTGCGCACCCTGGTATGATTGCAAGGTGGAGATGCCCATTTTAGAGAAAATTTTAAGTAAACCGCTATTAACCGCGTAGATATAGTTTTTAGTAAGCTGTTCTGTTGATAAACCAGATTCTTCCTTGAACTCGTTAATGGTTTCTAATGCCAGATAAGGGTTAATGGCTGTTACACCAAAGCCTAACAAAGTAGCAAAATGATGAACTTCCCAGATATCACCCGCCTCAATTACAATACCTACAGCACCACGGTATCCTTTGCGGATTAAGTGATGGTGTACTGCTGAAACGGCCAATAAAGAAGGCATCGCAGCATGTTCAGAGTCGATGGCTCTATCGGTTAATACAATTACCTGGAAACCATCTTCAACCGCATCAACGGCATAACGGCACAAACGGTCTAAAGCTTTCGCCATAGCGCCTGGTTTGCCATCAGCCCTGAAATAAGTCTGTAAGGTTTTCGCCTGGAAAACACCGGTATCGATACTTCTTAATTTCTCTAACTCCTGATTAGTTAAAATTGGATGTTTAATGGCTACACAATGTGCCTGTTTTGGGGTTTCTTCCAGCAAGTTACCCATGCTACCCATAAAACTGGCCAAACTCATCACCACTTTCTCCCTGATCGGATCGATTGGCGGGTTGGTTACCTGTGCAAATAACTGTTTGAAATAAGAAGATAAATGCTGAGGGCGTTTGGATAGAATAGCCAATGGTGTATCGGTACCCATCGAACCGATTGGTTCTTTTCCTTCAATGGCCATTGGTTTAAGCAATAGATCTACATCTTCTCTGCTGTAACCAAAAACCTGCTGATATTTAAAAATAGATTCCGTTGATAAACCAGTGAACATTACACGTGGCTCAGGTAATTCCTCTAAACGGATTTGATATTGATTAATCCAATCGGCATAAGGACTTTTACCACAAACTTCTTCTTTAATTTCGTTATCGCTGATAATTCTGCCTTGCTCCATGTCTACAACGAACATTTTGCCAGGCGTTAAACGACCTTTTTCGATTACCGTACTCTGGTCGATAGCCAATGCACCAGCCTCAGAACCCATAATTACACGGTCATCAGAAGTAATGGCATAACGGGAAGGACGAAGACCATTACGGTCTAAAGTAGCACCGATTAATTTACCATCCGTAAAAGCAATTGCTGCAGGTCCATCCCATGGCTCCATTAAAGTAGCATGGAATTCGTAGAATGCCCTTTTAACGGGATCCATATCTTCGTTACCATCCCAGGCCTCCGGTACCAACATCATTAATACATGAGGCAGGGTTCTTCCAGAGTGAAGTAACAATTCAATAACATTATCTAAACAGCCTGAATCTGAATTGGTTTCATCGATTACAGGCAACAACATATCTAATTCTTCTGGTGTAAAATAAGCAGAAGCAAAAGACTTCACGCCTGCCCTAAACCAGTTTAAATTTCCTTGTAAAGTATTGATCTCGCCATTGTGTGCAATAAAGCGGAATGGTTGCGCCAGCCTCCACGAAGGGAAAGTATTGGTCGCAAAACGAGAGTGAACTAAACCTAAAGCAGAAACCATGCGCTTATCGGTTAGATCGGTAAAATAGGTACGTACCTGTAAAGAAGTAAGCTGACCTTTATATATAATGGTTTGCGCAGAAAGCGAAACGATATAAAAATCTTTACCACCATGAACGGTGTTTACGATCAGTTTAATCAGGTAATTTTTAAAAATATAAAGCTTACGTTCGAAATCTGCCCCAGGTGCTACTGCATAAGGGCGGGCAATAAATACCTGCTCAATTTCTGGTTCAACAGAAAGGGCCATATTGCCAATATCTGTTGTATCAACATCAACTTTTCTAAAACCTAAAATTTCAAGGCCTAATTTTTCGGCGGCACGGTAAATCAATTCTCTGCACTCTTCTCTCGATCTGATATCCTTTGGCATAAATAACATACCTACACCATAATTATTGGTTTCAGGCAGGCTAAAGCCAGCTTTTAAACATTCATCATAAAAAAATTCGTGAGGAATCTGAATCATAATACCTGCACCATCGCCTGTATTTGGTTCTGCTCCACATGCCCCTCTATGATCTAGATTCTCTAAAATAGTAAGTGCATCAGAGATGATTTGATGCGATTTTCGCCCTTTCACATGTGCAACGAACCCAATACCGCAGGCATCGTGTTCAAATTGCGCATCGTACAATCCACTGTTTGGTTCCATTCTTTGCTCGTTAGTTGTTAGTGTATAGGAAACACTAAGATACGAAAAACAAATCTTAAATTACAGAGTTGACACGATTTTTAGAAAAATTTTAGTCCTTAAGTAATTTAAAGTCTTTGCATTAAAAAAATGATAATAATACCGATAAATATTTATTAAAATTATAATGGTAATATTGTACAATAAGTTCACTTTTTCTGCTAAATTCCTGCATAAATCGTTTTAATTGTAGATTTATATACGAATATTTAATTTGTATATAAATAACATACCTCAGGTATTGCGAATGTTGTATTTTCTTATCCCATTTAAAATTACACATTTTAAATTTATTAAATTATTAATCAGCTACATAGCTTAAAAGAGAAAAAAAATACAAAAATGCATTTCGCGAAACAACTTCTTTTTCTACCTTTGTGGCCGGGCAAGTCTTTTACGACCAGCTCCCTTTGAACTCCCCCAGGGTGGGAACACAGCAAGGGTAGAAGGTTGTAGCGGTGCGATAGAAGGTGCTTGCCCTTTTTTTCTTTTCCCTTAATCCCCTGAAGGGGGAATTAAATTCTTCAGGGTTCAATCATAGAAACTCAAATATTTAAGAATTTATAACCATGAAATTTTTTATTGACACCGCAAATCTTGATCAAATCAAAGAGGCGCAAGATCTTGGCATTTTAGATGGCGTAACCACCAACCCTAGCTTAATGGCTAAAGAAGGCATTACCGGCGATGAAAATGTAATTAACCATTATAAAGCGATTTGCGATATTGTTGATGATAACGTAAGTGCTGAAGTTATTTCTACTACTTTTGATGAAATTGTTAAAGAAGGTGAAGCTTTAGCAGCTTTAAACCCGAAAATCGTCGTTAAAGTTCCGATGATTAAAGATGGTGTTAAAGCCATTAAATATTTCTCTTCAAAAGGAATTAAAACCAATTGTACTTTAATTTTCTCTGCCGGACAAGCGTTATTAGCAGCTAAAGCCGGAGCTACTTATGTTTCTCCGTTTTTAGGCCGTTTAGATGACATTTCTAGCGATGGTTTGGTTTTAATCGAAGATATCAGAACTATTTTTGATAACTACGGTTACGAAACTCAGATTTTAGCAGCATCAATCCGCGGACCATTACACATTGTAAACTGTGCTAAATTAGGTGCTGATGTAATTACCGCACCATTGGCTGCAATTGTTGGTTTATTAAAACACCCATTAACCGATAGCGGTTTAGCTACATTTTTAGCTGACCACGCTAAAGCAGCTGGGAAATAGATTAAAATAAGTCGAGAGTCTTTAGTCCTAAGTCTTGAGTCGGTTTCCGGTTTAAGACTTAGGATTTTTTTTTAGGGTATCTTACGAAATCTCAAAGGGGCATTGAGCATTGTAGGATTTCGTAAGGATTAGCTGGGGAAAAGCGTAATAGAATTTCAGCAGCTTTTGACTAACGAAGTTATTCGTTCGCTCCTTCCCCTTTCCAAAGTTCGTATCCATTGCGATTTTTTTTTGGAGCGCAGATACAGTGCTCGTCGGTGGCTGTAGTCCTGCTTTCCATTATATTCCGTTGAATTTTCGATAAATACAAATTAGTCTATTACCGGAATGCCATTTCAATCAGGTCTAGGTGGCCAGGGCATCTGCCGAAATCTCAAAAGGCATGCGCTTTGTAGGATTTCGGAAGTTTAGGTAAGGGAGGTGATTGAATTTCGCAGGCTTTTGACTAACAAAGTTATTTGTCCGCTCCTTCCTTTTCTAAATTTCGCCAGTCATCGTGGCATTTTGCGTTAACGATGGAAACGGCATCCTTTTTGGCTGTCACCTGTACTTAAATTGAATGACAGCCAAAAAGATATAGTGTACAGCGTGTTAAAACGCCCAAATTATTATCATGGATGATGTAAGGTATATAGTGGACTTTGAGTTACGTCACCCCTCTTCCATTTTACATCTTCCCTACACCTAAACAGTTGTTAGACTAAAGACTCACGACTGAGGACTTCTTTAATCTTTTCATAACTAATCTGCTCATCGGGTTCGATTAGAATGCCTTTCACTCCTGCCCCGTTTGCAGCTTCCACATCTCTTGGTTTATCGCCGATCATGACCGATTGTGCCGGATCAATATCGTACATATCAATGGCATCTAAAATCATTCCCGAAGCAGGCTTTCTGCATTTGCATTCGCCGCCAACAGTTGGATGATGCGGGCAATAATAGAAGCCAGCAATATCAGCTCCTTTAGCCACAAAAGCATTGCGAAGCATCTGATGCATAACGGCCAGCTCCTGCTCGGTATAACGCTTTAAGGCAATGCCACCCTGATTGGTAATGACGATTAAAAGATAACCTTCATCGAATAGTTTTTTTAATACCGGAATCTGGTAATCCAGGATTTTAAAATCTTCAACACGGCAGATGTAATCATATATTTCGTGATTGAGTACACCGTCACGATCGAGAAAAATAGCTTTATTCATTATTGAGATATGAGTATTGTGATTTGAGATATGAGATTCAGACCTCGTTTATAATTTCGCCAAAATAAGGGAAAATTAATCGCAAAAGAAAGCCCAATCTAATTAAAGATCGGGCTTAATCATAAAATTTATTTGGTTTTGGTTATTTTAAATTCAATC
Organism: Pedobacter folensis; assembly: GCF_056490665.1. Lineage (NCBI taxonomy): Bacteria > Pseudomonadati > Bacteroidota > Sphingobacteriia > Sphingobacteriales > Sphingobacteriaceae > Pedobacter > Pedobacter folensis. The sequence goes on along the minus strand of NZ_JBWJIF010000001.1, from coordinate 769,900 downwards.
CAGCTTTGTGGCCTTTTATTGCAAAATACAGAATGTATAAGTAACAAGGTAATACCGTTAAAAGGTAGGCCAACTGAAAGTTAACATGTAATTTTTCGTTTAAAAAGGCGTACAATAATGGCATTAAAGCACCACCTGCAATACCCATAATCATAATAGCTGAACCGATTTTGGTAAATTTACCTAAGTGGCTAATACCTAGCGGGAAAATTGCCGGCCACATTAATGAATTGGCTAAACCCAGTAAGGCTACAAAAATTACGGCAAACCAGCTAGAAATAACAAAAGATAAAATGGTAAAAATGATACCTAAAATCGCACAAATTCTAAGTGCCTTTTGTTGAGAGATGTATTTCGGAATGGTAACAATACCTATAATATAACCGATTAACATACTAAAAAGCGTAATAGAGGTTAATTTTCCGCTTATCTCCGGACTAATGCCTAACTCGCGTCCGTAAATACCAATAATATCACCAGCCATCACCTCTGCACCTACATATACAAAAATACAAAGTGCACCCAGGAATAAGTGTGGGAACTGAAAAATGCTTTTATGTTTTACCACTTCTCCTTTGCTTTCGTCGATTACATCTTCTTCTACTTCAACTTCTGGCAGGTTAGTGAATTTAATGAAAATGGCAAAAAGGCAGAAAACGATTGCTAAAACAATGTAGGGCATATTTACACGGCCTAAAACATCATTTAATAACTGCTCGTGAACCGCGCCTGTAGCTGCCTTAATTTGTTTCTCTACTTCTGAAGCATTTTTCAAAAACAAACTACCCATAATCAAAGGCACAATCATTCCGGCAAATTTATTACAGATACCCGCAATACTGATCCGTTTTGCTGCACTTTCTATTGGGCCGATAATGGTTAAATAAGGATTTGATGCAGTTTGTAATAAAGCTAAAGCGGCACCCTGAACAAAAATTCCGGTTAAAAACAAACCAAAGGTTCTGGTTTGGGCTGCAGGTATAAATATTAATGAACCCAGGCCTAAAATTACCAAGCCTAAAACAATTCCATTTTTAAAACCAACTTTCTTTAGTATCCACGATGATGGCAACGCTAAAAAGAAGTAAGCCATATACGAGGCAAAGGTTACAAAGAATGCCTGTAAGTTTGATAGTCCGAAAGATAATTTAAAGAAAGGAATTAATGTTCCGTTTGCCCAGGTTACAAAGCCAAAAATAAAGAATAGCGCGCAAATGATAATAAGCGGTTTTGGCCCTTGTGTTTGACCTGATTTTGTTGTTTGTTGCATAAAGATTTGGTTCGGTTTAATTTGATTTGACCAAACTAAACAATAATATTTAATAAAATATGGATCAAACGTTTGCGTGATTTTAACTTTAACAAAAAAGGGCTTTAGTTGGAGCTGACGCACCTAAAACCGGTATGTTCTAAGCCTGTATCAACTGAAGTTTTCATTCTCGAAGTTACCCGGTAACCTTTGCAATAAGAGGCATTACACATAAAAGAACCGCCCCTTACCACTCTTTTAGGTACTGTTGGCTCCATAGGGTCGTAGCTATCTGAGGGACCTTTTGGGTTATCGATCAATCCCGAAATTGTGCTATAATAATCCGGGCGGTACCAATCGCTGCACCACTCCCATACGTTGCCCGCCATATCATAAAGTCCGTAACCATTGGGCTTAAATTTTTTCACAGCAGCTAAACCATTAAAACCATCCCAGTTGGTGTTTTTAACCGGAAAGCTCCCCTGCCAGGTATTGGCTTTTACTTTACCTTTTTCTATGTCCTCATTCCCCCATGGGTATTTTTCATTCTTCAAAGCACCTCTTGCAGCATACTCCCATTCCGCTTCTGTTGGTAAACGTTTACCCGACCATTTACAGTAAGCCATGGCATCATCCCAGGATACATGTACCACCGGATAATTTTCTTTTCCTTTAATATCGCTGTTAGGGCCATGAGGATGTTTCCAGTTGGCGCCTTTAACCCAACGCCACCATTGCGAGGCATCATTTAAAGAGGTAACACTTTTAGGCTGGTAGAAAACTAAAGATGCGGCAACAAAAACACTATCAGGTGGCTTTGGTGTGCCTGCCGGCAGCTGTTTTTTCATTTCTTCCCAATCTGGTTTACGTTCGGCTGTAGTCAGGTACCCGGTTGCGTCTACAAACTTTTTAAAACTGGCATTAGTTACTTCGGTAGCATCAATCCAGAAAGAAGATACTTTAACCTGGTGTTGCGGATATTCATCATCTCTACCCTCTTTATCAGAAGCACCCATTGCAAACTCACCGGCGGGAATTAAAACCATGCCATCGTGACTTACTTTATTATTAGAAGCGAAACTCGAAGAATCTTTTACCGCACCAAAACGGCTGGGCATGTTTTTTTCACATGAGGCCAAAGAATCTTGCTTGTGTTTGGCCCGTTCTTCTTCTTTAGCATGGTTAGATTGACAAGAAAATACAAAGAGAAGCGGCAAAAAAAACAAAGCAGAAAGAAATCTATACATGATTGATATTAAATTAGGAGCGATAAAAATATCAATTAAGTTTAAAAAAGAGAAGGTAAATAATTAATTCGCCTATAAATCAATACACTAACGCGTTTCGCGATTTTTTATTTGCAGGAAACACTCCATAACCCTATATTTGCACCACTTTAAAGGAAACGGATAACGTTTTTAACAAAGTAGATTCCGTAGCTCAGCTGGTAGAGCATTACACTTTTAATGTAGTGGTCCTGGGTTCGAATCCCAGCGGGATCACAAGAAACCTCACAGAAATGTGAGGTTTTTTTGTTTTTATTCCTGTTCGGATTCGAACAGAAGCACCGGTCTGGGTTCGATTTGTTAAAGGCTCAGCGCTGCAGCAATCCAGCAGGATCACAAAAAGCTTCAAATTTGAGTAGTAATTTTAGGTGAGCTTAAAGATAAGCCTGATCATTTTACCACATATTTGATAGCACTTACCACATTAATTATACATTATTCCTTTAGTTTGGTTCCTTTGATCCATACCAAAACAAACATGATGAAGAAATTTAAAAAATTACTGATAAACTGGATTGCCCATTTTTTGGTGATGTGGATTGCAATTACTGCATTTACGCTGATTCCTTATCTATATCATGTACACATGTGGGGCAATTACATCCTAAATACCGATGGTACACCCGTATCAGGCTGGCAATATGCTACCAATTTAAATGATGATTTATTCGTGGTTGCGCTTTGTATCTTTTTAACTGAAGTTGTAAGACTATTTCTATTTAAAAAATATCACTTCATTGTTTTTATAGCGGGATGTTTATTGACTGGAGTGATTTCATGTGCAGGAATTGTTTATTTACGTCCGCATGTTTTCAAACAAACAGGTAAACTTTCTGCTATTGAACCTATTTTATACATAGCGGTTTATGTTTTTGTTTATACAATAGTGAGAGATTATTACCTTCAATCTAAAAACAGAAAGTTACATCGGATTCAGCAGTCAGAGAATGAATTACATGCTTTAAAGGCGCAGCTAAACCCACATTTTCTATTCAATGCCTTAAATTATCTTTATGGTACCGCTTTAAAAGAAAAAGCAGCAGACACCGCTCAGGGGATTGATGTCATGTCTGATATGATGCGTTATACCATCCATGGAATGCATGAGAATTTTGTTCCACTTCAGGATGAGCTGAAGTTTATGGAAAACTATCTGAAGCTTCAGCAGGTGCGTTTGCCCATGAAGGATAACATCAAAATTAACACTCAGATTGTTTCCGATGATCATCTGCATCAACATAAAATAGCGCCACTATTGCTCCTCCCCTTTATTGAAAATGCTTTTAAGTATGGGATTAGTATGGATACGCAGTGTGAAGTTCAGATAAAGATTGTTGTGGCCGAAAACGAGCTGCAGATGGAAGTGTTTAATACCATTGTTCAGAACCGTGCAGAAGTTAGTGGAAATAATACAGGAATAAAAAATACGATTAAACGATTGGATCTTCTTTATCCGGATGGCTACCGATTAGACCATAAAAACACCGGTTTAGATTATAAAGTTTCATTTTGGTTGAAACTCAATTCTTAATATATCATTCAATTTTCGTAATCATGATTAAAAAAGTAATGTTACTGCTTTCTGGAGCAGCAGTCCCTCTTATGTCTGTATCTCAGACCAAAGACTCCTTGTTTACAGTTAAAATAACTGCAACAAAAATGTCCTCAACGGCTAAGATTTACCTGTTATACCAAGAAGACGGTAAAAAAATAATTGATTCTGCATTGCAGTCCAATGGCTTGTTCGTTTTTAAGGGTAAAATAGATAGACCAAAGTATAGCACTCTTGTTTGTGATACTACAAATATTGGTTTATTGGGAATGATTAAAAAACAACATGATAAACCTGATTTATTTCGAATGTATATTTATCCGGGACAAGTAGTGTTGAAAACCTCCACCCGCTTAATTGCCGATGCAACCTTTGTTGGCAAGGGTATCAATTCAGATTATTTTAAACTGAAACAAATGCTTGGTCCCATTGATAAAGAGATCGATAAGATTATTAAATTGACGGAAACTGCTCATGAGCCTAGTAACTCATCATTAAATAAGAAGTTAGATAGTTTAAGCTTGGTTAAGAAGGCTATTCGACGGAAATTCGTTATGGATAATCCAGACAGCTTTATCGCCTTAGATGCATTGCAGGACTATGCAGGAATTTCACCAGATATTGCCGTTATTGAACCAATGTTTAACAAACTTTCTGTGAAATTGCAGAATACACCATTGGGTAAAGAATTTCGTAAATTTCTATCAGACCAAAAAGACCTTAATCCGGGTGCCACAGCGCCTGTCTTTGTACAAAATGATACAGCAGGCAATCCTGTTAATTTCGCCTCATTTAGAGGGAAGTATGTGTTGATTGATTTCTGGGCTTCGTGGTGTGGACCTTGCCGAGGTGCCAATCCTGAACTTGTTAAAATCTACAATGAATTTAAAGATAGAAATTTTACTATCTTGGGTATTTCTCTTGATGGTGCGGATGGAAAAGATGCCTGGTTAAAAGCGATAAGTGATGATAAATTAACCTGGCCCCAGGTTTCGGATTTGAAACATTGGGAAAATAAGGTAGCAAAACTTTATAGCATCAGAAAAATTCCACAGAGTTTTTTGATTGATCCTAAAGGCGTGATTATAGCAAGAGATATTGAAACAACAGAATTAATGGAGAAACTTAAACAAGTATTACCGGTAAAATGATCAAAGTAATTGCAGTTGACGATGAGCCTGTAGCACTTGACATTATTCGTGCTCACGCAGAAAAGATACCTTTTATTTCGCTTGATGCCACATTTTTAAGTGCCACAGAGGCATTGTTCTTTATTAAAAATGAACGTGTAGATTTAGTATTCCTTGATATCGCTATGCCTGACTTGTCTGGTATTGAATTTGCCACTATGATAAACCCTGAAATTCAGGTCATTTTTACTACCGCTTATCAGGAATATGCATTAAAAGGTTTTGAGTTGGCTGCTACAGACTACTTATTAAAGCCGATCAATTTTAGCCGCTTTTTAAAGGCTTGTCAACTTGCTAAAACGAGACTTCAACCGCATGAAGTAAAGAAGAAGGACCAAGAACAGGCTTTATTTGTAAAGGATGGCCATGACTGGGTGCAAATAAAGTTTAGTAACCTAATTTATGCCAAAGCAGAAGACAATTATGTGGATTTGCATGAAACTGGTAAACACACGCTTACACGCCTTACACTAACAGAATTACAGACAAAACTTCCTGAAGATCAGTTTATAAGGGTTCATAAATCATTTATAATTTCCAAACAGAAAATTGAGCGGATTGAGAAACATCAGGTAACGGTAGCCGGGAATAAGATTCCATTGTCTAAATTGTATAGAGACCAGCTTCTGCAAGATCTTGGGTGAAGATTATAGAGACCAGTGTTTAAAAGCGCTGAAGTGATTCTATGGTAATTAAAACATGATTGATAGCATATTAACTTAGAATCTGTTGTTAAAGTAGGAATTATTAGAATGCCTGAGAATTAATCGTCGATTACTTTGTGAAATTCCTTAATTTTAAATTATAAGCAAATTCTTATGGCACAAAACCAATTAATCAGAATGGATAATATGGGCATTGTTGTAGCATCGCTTGACAATGCCATCTCTTTCTTTACCGAAATCGGCCTGAAACTAGAAGGCCGGGCCACCATTGAAGGAAAATGGGCAGGCCGGGTTACCGGTCTTGGCGATCAGCACGTGGAAGTCGCCATGATGGTCACCCCCGACGGCCACAGCCGACTTGAAATTTCGCAGTTTCTAGCTCCGCTTACTATTTCAGACCATCGCACAGCACCGGTTAATTCCCTGGGCTACCTGAGGGTAATGTTTACCGTTTCTGATATCGAAGAGCTCTTACCAAGACTAGAAAAGCTTGGTGCTACACTTGTTGGCGAGGTAGTTCAATATGAAGACTCCTACAAACTGTGCTACATTAGAGGTTCGGAAGGCCTTCTCATAGGACTTGCGCAGGAGCTTCACAAAAAATGACAAAATGGGTAGCCGTGTGATCGCTTTTAAGTGTTTGGCTTCCTCAGTCTATCGCTTACAATGACCACACGGCAAGCTCATAACCATCCGGATCAAGGAACTGGAACCTGCGTCCACCTGGAAAAGCAAATATTTCTTTTGAAATTATGCCACCGGCATTAAGCACGCTCGTTCTGGTTCCCTCTAAATCCTGTGAATAAAGTACTACCAGAATGCTTCCTTTCTCAGGCGCTCCTAATGTAAAACCACCGTCAACAAAATCGCCCTCAAAAGCAGTATATTCCGGCCCGTAATCAGTAAAGGTCCACCCGAAAGCCCCGGTATAAAATGCCTTTACCTTTTCAAGGTCGCGCGAAAGAAATTCAAGGTATTGCACCTGCTGGTGTCTAAGTTTCTGCTGGGTATCGTTCATCGTATTTTGTTTGATAAACAAAAATACTTATAAATGACCTTAACTTCCCTGGAAAATATTACTTAGTGCTTAACCATCTGATGGTCTATACGTTGTTTGATGTCATCTCTTTTGTTTGTACTAACCTTAAATCATTAAGCTTCTTTGCAACACTTTACCAGTGATCGCTTGTACCTTAGTGCTAAGCCTTAAGACTCATGCCCCCGTCCATCACAATTTCTGCACCCGTTATATAGGTTGCAGCATCACCACAGAAGAAAGCAACCATTTTTGCCACATCCTCAGATTTCCCAATTTTGCCTAGCGGACTGCGGCTGATGAGCCATTGGTTAATACCATTTAACTGTTCTTCGTTCAGTCCCATTTTGTTCATAATTTCTGTAGCTATAGGGCCTGGGCTTACACTATTTACCCGGATTTGGCGAGGCGCTAATTCTACAGCTGCAATACGCATAACCGAGTTCAATGCTGATTTGCTTGAAGTATAAATTGAGCTTTTTGCCCCGTCCATGTGTGCGGTATTTGAAGAAAGGAATACCACTGAACTACCATCATTCATCAATGGAATAAATTTGCTCAAAGTAAAGTAGGCACCTTTAAAATTAATACCAAAAATGGTGTCAAAACTTTTTTCAGTCGCATCTGCAATGCTGCTCTGATCCACTACACCTGCATTGATAAAAAGGATGTCAATTTTATTAAAGATGGTTTCAACATCGCTGGCTAATCCCTCAATTGCGGTGATCTGGCTCTGGTCTGCCACCAAACCTATCACACCAAGTTCTGCAGCAGCCTTATCAACTGCGTCTTTTCTTCTTCCGGTAATGATTACTTCTGCACCCTGTGCTTTTAATTCTTTTGCAGTGGCGTAGCCAATGCCGCTATTTCCGCCGGTTACCAGCGCTTTTTTTCCTGTTAAGTTACTCATGATCAAAAAATAAATTTTATGACGACAAAAATATGCTTATATTGGTATACTTTTGTATTCAGTATAACAGAGTATACCAATAATGGAAACAGAAAAAAGAAACCAGATTGCGACAGAGGTACTGTCCAATCCACGCAATCAACAGGAAGAAATACAGGCTTTGCAGGATACGCTTTATGTTCTTGGAGGTAAATGGAAGCTCCCTATTATCAATTCTATTTGTAATGGCAATAAAAGATTCCGTGAAATTGAAAGGAGCATTCCTGGAATTACAACACGTATGCTTTCCAAAGAATTAAAAGAAATGACAGCAAACCAACTGATCAAAAGAACGGTTACAGCTGACACACCGGTAAGTGTGGAATATACATCAACGGAATATTGCAGATCATTTGGGGATATTATCCTGGAAATGATCAGATGGGGCAAAAACCACCGACAGCACCTGAAAGACAGCTGATTAAATCCATAATCATAAAGTTGCTTATAAAGGCTTAATCGAAATTTAAAAAAGCACATCCAGGGCGCTCAAAGCGCACCCATACTAAACTTTCCAAAACTATCCCGATGTATTGAGAAAGCTGGCGGCTTATTGCGTCAATTTAAGTATAACAGGTACCACACCTGAACAAAAAATTGAAAAATCCGCAATAAACTACTACAATTCAGGATAGTAAGAAAATACCCAATATCTGGTATTTGTTTCCAAAACTATTAGGAATAAATTTATTCTACCAATCCAGCAGATTCCCTATGCCAAAGGTGAGGTAATGTGGGCTTCTTTTCCACACGCTTTCCAAACATCTAAATAAACCGCTATGAAAACAACATTTCATATCCGCCTTATGCTCATTCTAAAAATGGCAAGCATATGATCGGGGCAGGCGCTTCAAAGCAATTCAATTCAGAATTGATCAGCTTTTTCAGCGACAAGTCATTATCCCTGCTCTGGGCTACACTGGCCGTTGGCTTTATGACCATGACCGTGATCGAATACCTTAAACCATACTTTCGGCACAGGTTCCAACGAAATCAGCTTAAATACTGGTTGAACCAACGATATCCTGCTTTACTTCAATCCGCTGGGCACCGCGGCAGACAAGCTCAAAAATGCAAGAATCATGGCAGATCAGCTGGATGTGATTTTTAGATTCGGACGTGGTGCAGTCTATGAAGACGATATTGACCGTGCGAAAGCCATGGAAGTCCTTGTTCCAATCCTTTTAGATCCTGACAAACTGGTAGAAGACCTGGCCAGTGCAGCAGATGATATTTACCGTTTCTGGCAAGAACCTGTTAGCCTATAAAACTTATGAAAAAACTATTCCTATTCATTGCGCTGGCCACCATAATGGGCAGCACTGCCGCACAAACTACCCTGGACGATGTTTCCAAAGTTATAAAAGCCAATGAAGGCAAAGACGAGGGATTTAAGCGTGCGATTGCATCGGTCATAAAAGACCCGGAACTATATAACCATATCTGGAAAAGATTGATCGACAGCCTGGCGGGAGACAAAAAACAGCCATGGAATTTCTTAAGGGACCTCAACATCAAGTTTAAGACTTTTCAGACCGAAGATAACCCTTCTACCAGTTTGGGACTGTCTTATGATTTTAACTTTGATTACGCCAAATATTCTGAAAAAGCATTACGCAGATCTGAAATCAGCATTGGACTTTCCGCAACAGGAAACGTTGCCTTTAAAAAAGCTTTCAACCCTGCAGACTTCCTGGATAGCAAGCTTAAGTTCAGCTACGTACTTTTCTTTGGTGGGGTGAGCAGTAAAGGTAACCCGCAAATCTTTACCGAACTTAATCGCATCGAGGCAAACCTGGTGAAGTATAAGGATCCTCAGAGTCCTGAGGCTATGAAAGAATGGGACAATTTTGATAAATTCCTGCAGCTCAGTGACCAGTATTATATTGGTTTTATGCCGAAGGCGGCTTTGGAAAGCAATCAGGATTTTAGCAAAAAACAGTTTGCTCCAGGCCTTTCACTCGACCTCGGTGCAAAGGCGTGGTCTAACAAAAGTACGCTCGCCTGGCTGAACATTTTTGACTATCCCTTCGCATTAATCAGGCTCATCACCGGAGCAGATCAAACTTATACTGTTTATGGGGCAACACTGCCGACCTTCCAGGGAACAATAGACTATGTTGTGCCACAGGATGATGCCGTGCGGAATACACTTATAGGAAACCTTGATCCTTTTCCCCGTTTTAAGCTGGAAACCTCCTTCCGTACACTGGTAGCCAAGGTGGGCAGGGAAAAAGTATTCCTGAATGCAAACCTGCGCTATTACCGGGAACTTGGCGCTGCCACCGCCATCAAAAATGCCGGTCTGGCCAGCCAGACCTATTTTGTCAGTGCACTACAGAGCAGTTCCGGTCTTTTTGTGAGCTATGCCAAGGGCAAACTTCCCTTTGATGCCAAATCTGACGCCATCTATTCGCTGGGACTCAATTTTAAACTCAACTGATCATGGAAACATCCGGACCGAAAAATAATCCAGATCCAGGCAACAGCCCGGATCTGGAACAAAAGGCAACAGAAACCAAAAAGCTGAAGGAGACAGAAACATTGAGCACCTTCCAGCGGCGCTGGACCAAATTCAGCAATTTCATCACCAATTATCAGATTGTTATCTGCATCAGCCTGGGGATGCTCGGTTTCGTATATGCTTCCTGTCTGCTGGTTTCTTTCTTTAACAATGACGCCAAACCTTATGGTGGGGTGATCCTACCCAACCGTACGGAACTTGTTGATAGCCTGCTATCTAAGCGGCTTCACAATTTGAGCGGAATTAACAGCGATGTAACAGCAAAACAGCAACGTCTGGAAAAGGAGATCACTGCAATGGGAGAAAAAACCACGCTCACTGCAGTCAAAAAGCTCAAGCAGGATACCCTTTCCAAACTTCCGGCTGAACAGTTACTGCTTAGCAAGGCAATGGCAGATACCCGTAGGGAAAAACTACTTCTGGCTTACCGCGATACTGCGGCGAGCCAGAACTACTACCTCCAGTACATTCATTTTGAGAAAAAAACCTTTACCGATACCCTGCATGGTGATGGATGGGAACAGGCCGCAAAACACGAAAAACGCATTGCTGTGCGGATGATTGATGACCATCCGCTTTACAAAAACGGTCCGGTAAGCTATCCGGCCAGCCTGATCCTTAAACAGGACAAGCGGCATGAGCTCACCGCCTTTGCCGCGGAAAACCCTGCATTTGGCCTGTGGATCGTATTCACGATCGGACAGATGATGCTCTGGCTCCTGCTCCTACCAATACTTTCAGCCAATATGCTCCAGCTAAAAGAACCGCTCGCCGGAAAGGTCTACCGGATATCGGCCAGAGACAGGGCAGTCAACACTTTTTTACCCCTAATCTTTATGGGCATATTCTGCTATTTCTTTTATATTGGACTAGCCGATAGTACCATAATTCGGGATGACTATTTCTTCACTTCTTATAACAACAGGATGCGTTTTTACGCCATCCCGGGCTATCTGATTTCGTCATTCTGTTTCACTAGTTTCCTGACCATGTCAAGGCATTTTGACAATTTGAATAAGGAGGCCGCGGGTAATAACTTAAACAAGGAGGTGCCTGGCGAAAAACTGGATATCACCTCAGCCGAGTTTGCAAAGAAATTCCTGGCGATCAAAAAGGCCTTCGACAACTCCTTTACCTGCAGCGCAATTATATTGAGTTTGTTTGTATTCTGGGCAGGTCTGCTCATCTATTCACTCAACAGCACCCAGGCCTTTCAATACTATCAGAAAGTAACGGGTACACCGCTCATTCCAAGTGATTTTGTTTATCTGATGGGACTGCTACACACGCTGATCCTGCTGACCTTTTATATTCCGATCAAGCTCAGGTTCAATGCACTCCAGATTACACAACCAGAGGAAATGCGCGAGAGTAAGGTGCCTAACCAAAAACCTTTCGAAGCACTCCTGACAAGTCTTGGAACGGTACTAATTAATATCTCGCCCATTCTTGCTGCAGTGGTGCAGCAGCTATTCAAACTGTTTTTTGATAGTCCTGCTACGCCCTGAGCGATAAAAAACATCTTAATACTGGTTGGTTATTCACCAAGGGATTGACCAGCCGGGTTATGATAAAAAATATTCCGGTACAGGTTACAAATTTCTTTTAATGATCGTGTAAAATAAAAACATATCACATGTCATAGCCGAGTTCTTTACGCTAAAACGGGTTTTTGCGCTTCACCAGCAGTGATCAGGCTATACAGGCTCTGATTAATCAACTGGCTCCACGCAGTTGAGCAGGCACTGTAACATTCAACTTCAGGATGTATTCCCTGATGTGTGAACAATAGCCTCGTTTTATTCCCTTCGCGGGAAATCTCAAAAATTATTTTTGTGCCGGTCCATTCCGATTTATCTTCAAGAAAGTTAAGTTGGCTATCGATGACCAGCCAAACCACTTTTTGATCTGGAATTAGCTCGGCAACATGCTGCTTAGAATAATGAATATCCTTGTAACGGTAAGTAAATTCGTCACCCAGATCTTTTGTATTTCCTTCGAATTCTCCTGACCACCACTTTTGCGGGGCTACTACAGCTTCAAAAACTTCTTTCGGTGTTTGATCTACCAGTATCGTAGACGTGAAATTTATGGTTTCCATTTTAAAATAATTTTTCTTGTGGTGGTTTGATGCCTGCCAAACGAATATAAACTGTCGTTTGCCCTCTGTGATGTGTCTGGTGCTCAAACACCTTAGCCAAAGCTGTTCTTCGGTTCATTTCGAATTTACCTAACATTTTGAAGCTTTCATTCAGCTGCGCATCTGTCATCTTTTTTATATTATCAATCACATAATCATAGCTGGCCAGCACTAACTTAGTGACATTGGATTTAGATTTGTCTACAGTTTTTTCCATTTCGCCCAGCGCAAACGGATTTTTCTGACCTACAGCATCGGCGCCCAGACCATAGTTGGCATCTGCAAGGTGTAACAGCTGTTCAGCAAAAGACCGCATTTCGGGAGTAGGTTTTAAAGAATAGCCACTTTCAGGCATTACATCCAGATATTCTTTGGTGTAAATTTTTGATCTTTCCCACTCCTTAACCAGATCGGTTGCTGTTACCTGTGCCTTTACCAGCTGCGTACCCATCATTAGACACATGATGATTACTAATTTTTTAAGTTTCATATTTATATTTTTAGATTTCAATAGATAATTCAAATGGGTTTAATTTAATTACCACACTGATATCGTGACAAGTTAAAAGCAAATTTAGTGTAAACCACATCTTTTAAGGCAGGTCTAAATGGACATTATAGTGGGGTGTTTCGGACATTTATCTTTCTTGTTAACGATTTACCGGTTACATAAATCAGTATCAATTTTATCAGGCCAGTTGAAAATTGTATTTTTCCCAAAAAAAGTGTACCGATTAAGTACATTTTATCCCAACAGATATCCTACAGGAAAAATATGAATAAAACATTTTTACTTCTTCTTTTAACTTTTTCTACAGCTTTAGTTTTTGGACAGAAAAATAAATCAAATGATACTGCTCAAAGTAAAGCTTTTGTTTTAGGTGTAATTGATGAAATACAATCGAAAGCGCTCTCAGAAAAGAGGATTTTAAATATATACCTACCCGAAGGGTATAAACAAAATGATACCACAAAATACCCGGTAATTTATTTGCTCGATGGTTCTGCTGATGAGGATTTTATCCATATTGTAGGGCTTGTACAGTTTAATAGTTTCGAGTGGGTAAATCAGGTTCCTAAATCAATTGTAGTGGGCATTGCAACCGTCGATCGTAAAAGGGATTTTACTTTTCCAACATCAATTGAGCGCGACAAGAAAAGTTACCCAACAACAGGTCATTCGGATAAATTTATTTCTTTTATAGAAAAGGAGCTCCAACCTTATATTCAGGCAAAATATAAAACGAATACAAATAAAACCATCATCGGTCAATCTTTAGGTGGATTGCTGGCGACTGAAATCCTAATCAAAAAACCTGCACTTTTTAATCAATACATTATTATTAGCCCCAGCCTATGGTGGAATAATGGTTCCTTGTTAAATCAAGATTCAAAAATCAAAGAAAGTACTTTTAAGCAGCAAACTTCGGTCTACATTGCTGTTGGTAAAGAAGGTCTTACCCCAACCGAAATACCCAGGGTAATGGAAGTGGATGCAAATGTATTGGCTGAAAAGATAAAAGGGTTTAAAAATAAAAATGTAAATGTATATTTTGATTTTTTACCACAAGAGAATCATGCCACCATCATGCATCAGGCGGTTTCCAATTCCTTTAAATTTTTATACCCAACAGCGAAAAAAGAATAGCTTAATCCTAGCCAGCCAGGTATAAAACCTATAAACAAAATAGTGGTCTTATCCATCTAAAATTGAGGTTTTTGATTAAAAAATCAATAAAATTTCTTAATTCAAAAAAATAAACGTTAATTAGACATTTATTTATTGTTATGAGCACAGCAAACTATGTAATTGGAGTGGATTACGGGACAGATTCTGTCCGGTCTGTTCTAGTCGATACCGCAAACGGAAAAGAAATAGCCTCATCGGTTTTTCTTTATCCAAGATGGCAGAAAGGTTTATACTGTAAACCCGCTGTTAATCAGTTCCGCCAGCATCCCCTAGATTATATTGAAGGTTTAACCCACACCATAAAAGATTGCCTGGCTAAAGCAGGTGGTGCTGAAATTGCACATTTGGTAAAAGGTATCTCCGTTGATACAACGGGCTCGAGCCCGGTTGCGGTTGATGCAACAGGTACTCCCCTTGCCTTAACTAAAGATTTTGAAGAGAATCCAAATGCCATGTTTGTGCTTTGGAAAGACCATACCTCAGTAAAAGAAGCTGCTGAAATTAATGAGCATGCCACAAAATTCGATACCAACTACCTGAAATACGTCGGCGGCATTTATTCGTCAGAATGGTTCTGGTCTAAATTATTACATATTTTAAGGGTCGATTTGACTATTAAAAAAGGTGCAGCATCATGGGTAGAGCATTGCGACTGGATTCCGTTTTTACTTTGCGGTGGAAACGACATTAGCACAATGAAACGTAGCCGTTGTGCTGCAGGGCATAAAGCACTTTGGGCAGAAGAATTTAACGGTTTACCTCCAGAAGATTTCTTTAGCAGCCTTGATCCGCTTTTAGCCGGCTTTAGAGCTAAATTATTTACCGACACCTATACTTCTGATGTTTCTGCGGGAACATTGAGCGAAGAATGGGCAAACAAATTAGGCTTAAATACTGATGTGGTGGTAGGCGTTGGCGCGTTTGATGCCCATATGGGCGCAGTTGGTGGTCAGATTGAGCCTTACTACCTGAGTAAAGTAATGGGTACGAGTACCTGTGATATCCTGGTGGCACCCAATCAGGATTTACATGGTAAATTGATTAACGGTATCTGCGGACAGGTTAATGGCTCAGTAATTCCGGGGATGGCAGGTTTAGAGGCTGGTCAATCTGCTTTTGGAGATGTTTATGCCTGGTTCAAAAATTTAATCAGTTGGCCGTTAAATCATTTACTTACAGAATCTGAAGTAATTGATGAGGCTACTGCTATTGCATTAAAAGCAGAATTAGAGAGCAAAATTATTGCTAATTTAAGTAAACAGGCTGATGCTTTACCAAACGAGGATTATGCAGAACTAGCTATTGACTGGTTAAACGGTCGTAGAACACCAGATGCAAACCAGGAACTTAAGGGGGCCATAACAGGTTTAGGTTTAGGAACTGATGCACCACGTTTTTTCCGTGCTCTAGCTGCAGCAACCTGTTTCGGTGCCAAAGCTATTGTAGATCGGTTTAAAGAACAGGGTGTTCCGGTAAAAGGAATTATCGGCATTGGTGGTGTCGCCAAAAAATCGGCTTATATTATGCAAATGATGGCCGATGTACTGGAAATGCCGATCAGGATTCACCGTTTTGAGCATACCTGTGCATTAGGCGCCGCGATGTTTGCAGCAGTAGCGGCAGGCATTTATCCAGATATCGAAAGCGCTATGGCGGCCATGGGAACAGGTTTTGAGAAAGAATATAAGCCCAATATTAAAAAGCAGAAGCTTTACCGCCAGCATTACCAGCAATATTTAGGTCTGGGCAGATACCTGGAGAAATACAATAAAAAAGATGTAAAACCTTATTTATCATGAGCAACTATCAGGATATAAAAGAACAGGCTTACCAGGCCAATATGCAGTTACCTAAATTGGGACTGGTGCTTTTTACTTTCGGAAATGTGAGTGCTGCAGACCGGTCGAAAGGTGTTTTTGCCATTAAACCAAGTGGTGTACCCTACGAGGATTTGTCGTCCGAGAAAATGGTTATTGTAGATTTTAACGGCAACACGGTTGAAGGGACTTTACGCCCCTCATCAGATACCAAGACCCATGCCGTTTTATATCAACACTGGGAAGAAATTGGCGGGATTGTGCATACCCATTCTACTTATGGAACGGCCTGGGCGCAGGCACAAAGGGCAATTCCAATTTTTGGAACCACCCATGCCGACCATTTAACTGTCGATATTCCTTGCGCACCACCAATGGCTGATGAAATGATTAAAGGGAATTATGAGTACGAAACGGGCTTTCAGATCATGAACCATTTTGAAAGTTTAGGTTTAAGCTACAAAGAAGTTGAAATGATTTTGGTGGGTAACCACGCTCCTTTTACCTGGGGAAAAACAGCAGAAAAGGCGGTTTATAATAGTGCAGTGTTAGAAACAGTAGCACAAATGGCACTGCTAACAGAACAAATTAATGCTAAAGCACCACGGTTAAAAGATTCGCTTATTGAAAAACATTATGAGCGGAAACATGGTAAGGACGCTTATTATGGACAGCGTTGAGTTAGCGTCTCTAGTTTGGAGTTTTGAGTCTTGCGATATAGGAATTTGGAAAGCAATTGCCGTGATGCTTAGGAAACGGTAGTCCCGCCATTCGCTATAGTCCCGATGAAGAATCGGGAGCTGTCGCTGCTGTCGGGTTTAAAATTGTAAGTTTTACCTAAGTAATCTAAACCTGATTGGAGTGAGCATGAGCCCAACCGCAGGTGGGTAAATAAAACGGAAAGCAGGACTGCAGTAACCGATGAAATACGGAACCTTGCTTTTCAAAAAAAAGAAAAAAAATCGGCCTGTGAGGACACAGACCGTGGCATTGAATAAATTAAAAATAACATAAATAGTAATGATTGATTTAAAAAAATTACAAGTTTGGTTTATTACGGGTACACAACATCTGTACGGTGAAGAAACCTTAAAACAAGTGGCAGCGCATGCCCAGGAGGTAGCCGATTCCTTAAACCAAAACGGCAGTATTTCTGTTTCGGTGGTATACAAGCCGATTGTAAAAACGACTGAAGAGATTTTCGAAACCTTGCAACAAGCCAATATTGACGAGAATTGTATTGGGGTAATCACCTGGATGCATACCTTCTCTCCTGCTAAAATGTGGATCAGGGGTTTAAATGTTTTGCAAAAACCATTACTACATTTACACACACAGTTTAACCGCGATATTCCATGGAATACCATCGATATGGATTTCATGAACCTGAACCAAAGTGCTCATGGAGACCGTGAATTTGGTTTCATGGTTTCGCGCATGCGCAAAGACCGTAAAGTAGTTGTTGGTCACTGGCAGGATGAAGAAGTGGCTAAACAGATTGATACCTGGTGCAGGGCTGCTGCCGGATGGCACGATTGGCAAGGCGCTAAATTTGCTCGTTTTGGCGATAATATGCGTTATGTTGCCGTTACCGATGGCGATAAAGTTGAAGCTGAAATGAAATTCGGTTTTGCTGTAAATACCTATGGTATAGGTGATTTGGTAGCTGTAATTAATGGAATAGGTGAAGATGCCATTCAGGCTTTATTAAAAGAATACGAAGCCACTTACGAAATGGCTGATGATTTAAAAGCTGGCGGCGCAAGGCACTCATCTGTTTACGAGGCCGCCAAAATTGAATTGGGATTAAGAAAATTCTTAGTAGATGGTGGCTTTAAAGGTTTCTCTGATACTTTCGAAGATTTGCACGGCATGATCCAGCTACCAGGAATTGCTGCGCAGCGTTTAATGGCTGATGGCTATGGCTTTGCAGGTGAAGGCGATTGGAAAACTGCAGCCTTAGTACGTGCCTGTAAAGTAATGGGTGCAGGTTTAGCCGGTGGTAATGCGTTTATGGAAGATTATACTTATCACTTCGATCCCGCAAATTCGATGGTTTTAGGCTCGCACATGCTTGAGGTTGATGCTTCTTTGGCTAGCGGTAAAGCAAGTTTAGAGGTTCATCCATTGGGTATTGGTGGTAAAGCTGATCCTGCCCGCCTGGTTTTTAATGTTGCTGGTGGTGATGCTTTAAATGCATCTTTAATTGATATGGGTAACCGTTTTCGCCTTCTGGTGAACGAAGTGAAAGCTGTTGAAGCTGAACATGATTTACCAAACTTACCGGTAGCCCGTGTATTGTGGAAACCTTTACCTGATATGAAAACAGGCTGTGCAGCCTGGATTTATGCCGGTGGTGCACACCATACCGCTTATAGTCAGAATTTAACGACTGAACATTTATTGGATTTTGCCAATATTGCCGGTTTAGAATATGTAAATATTGGTGCTGATACCAAAATCAATCAGTTCAGAAATGAATTGCATTGGAATGAGGTTTTTTATAAGTAATTTCAATAAAACATTGCTTAATGCAAAAGCCGGTAACCATAAGATTACCGGCTTTTTTATGCGATCTTATTCCTGAAACAAGTATCATTGAAAGGTTCCAATAAAAAAATCGTCATCTCGACTGAAGCAACGTCCCGATGTTAAATCAGGAGAGAGATCTATTAAGTAATAGTAAATTGAAAAATAGATTTCTCGGCTGCGTCGCACTTCGCTCGAAATGACGAAATTTCTAGAAAATTTATTTTACTTAATTCTCCTGTAATTTATACTGGTTTTATGCAATAAATTATCCATCAGGATGACAAACTTATGCTAACGATACAAACTCTTTTTTATTAATAACCGTCATCCTGAACTTGTTTCAGGATCCTTCGATGGGAATACTTATCCCTTAACAATGGAGGTGAAATCCGAAAAGTCTTCAACCTTAAATGCCCTAATGTCTCTTACTGACTTTTTAAACCATTCAATATTGGATAGAATATGAATGGCTTGATAAACTGCCGTTAAATTTCCTTCTGTAACATAGGTGCTTCCCTGAATCCAATAAAAGCCGCTAGCTGTTAAATGGTTTTTAATCTCAGCATAGGCACTATGATATTTTTCACCATATTCTTTTTTTAAATCAGAAATGGTCATATCAAAGCTTAATGCGTACATGCTTCCTCGCCCGAATGTTTAAAAAGATCTTCTTTCTCAAAGAAAATCTCACCGTCATTTGATTTTGCTGTGATCACAATACCTGCAAATGGATTTTTCTCTATTTCTATAATCACTCCATCAATCCAATCTGCCCGATCAGTTACCTGCGGAGAAATTGAAACTTTATCGCCTATTTTCATAATATTTTCTTAATTATGTCAATGATTACAAATATAAGTATTTTTTGTAGATCGTTATACAATGCTAACCATGGCTTTAATCACCCCGTTTTTAGGATCTAACCAGCTTTCGAACTCATCTTTTACCGCTTCGAATTTAACCTGATGGGTAATGTAATTTGTCGGATTAACCAAACCAGCCTTCATCGATTTAATTACATGTTCAAAATCTTCAATGGTGGCATTTCTGCTGCTCATTAAGGTGGATTCTCTTTTATGAAACTCAGGATGGTTAAAAATTAAATCCCCTTTTTGAAGTCCGATTAAAACGAACCTTGCCCCATGTGCCATGTAGTTTATGGCATTATTAATTGCCTTTTGGTTACCTGTAGCATCAATTACAACCGTTGGCATATCGCCATTGGTAATGTCGCTAAGTTGCTGCAGCACATCAGGAGAAAGGGCATTAACCACATGGGCTACCTTTAATTTATCTTTACAGAAAGCCAGGCGGTCTTCATTAATATCCAGGGCAATCACATTTGCGCCTGCTATCCTTGCAAATTCCATTGTACCTAAACCAATTGGTCCGGCACCAATAACAAGTACAAACTCTCCGGGCTGAACATCTGCCCTGCGGACACCATGTGCACCGATGGCTAAAGGTTCCACTAATGCCAGTTCATCATAACTCAGTCCTTCGCCATGTAAAAGTGTTCTGGAAGGAACCTGTAAATATTCGCGCATCCCTCCATCAACATGTACACCGCAAACCTGCATTTTAACACAACAGTTAGGTTTGTTCATTCTACAGGCAATACATTCACCACAATTAAAATATGGAATAAAAGTAACCGCCTCTCCTATTTTGAAACCATCAGCTCCATCGGCCTCAACCAACTCGCCAGACAATTCGTGACCTAAAACCCGTGGGTAATTAAAGAAAGGCTGGGTACCTTCAAAGGCGTGTAAATCGGTTCCACAAATACCGATTCTTTTAATTTTTATAATCGCATGGTCTTTTTTAAGTTCAGGTTTTGCTGTTTCTGAATATTCGAAAGTTCCAGGTGTTGTACAGGTAAGGGTTTTCATTTTAATTTATTTATTGTCAATCTGAGCTTGTCGAAGATCATCATAAGTCCTTCGACAGGCTCAGGATGACATGTATATTAATTTCTAAGCGTTGGCTAAAGCTCTATCTAAATGAACATAACCACCATCTACGTGAATAATCTGTCCGGTGGTATGGCTTGATTTACCCGACATTAAAAAAGCCGTCATATTCGCAATTTCTTCAGCAGTTGTCATTCTGTTCTCCAATGGAATTTTAGCCGTAATCTCTTTTAACTTTTCTTCAGCATTGTCTAAAGTCTCGATCCAGGTTTCGTAAGCGGGTGTCCAGCATTCGGCAATCACAACTGCATTTACACGGATGCCATATTTTAGCAACTCCACAGCCCATTCACGGGTTAAGGCATTTCTACCACCATTAGCAGCTGCGTAGGCTGAAGTATTACCTTGTCCCGTTTCTGCGGTTTTAGAGGTGATGTTTACAATAGCACCTTTGCTCTTAATTAATTCTGGCAAAACATGGTGTGCCATCAAATAATAATGTACCACATTTTTATGCAGCGAGGCCATAAAGTCTTTATAGTTGCCACTTTCTAAACCTACACCATCATTAACGCCTGCGTTATTTACTAAACCATCAATCCTGCCGAACTGTGCTACAATATTTTTCACCACTGTTTCGCAATCTTCCGGGTTAGATAGTTCAGCCACAAATTGTGCTGCTTTTCCGCCATTTGCGGCAATTGCATCAACCACGATCTGGTTGTCTTCTGCTTTTCTGCCAACAATTACCGCAATTGCATTTTCTTTGGCAAATACTTCTGCAATACTACGGCCAATGCCTTTTGCAGCCCCCGTAATGACAATAACTTTTTCTTTTAATTGTAAATCCATCTCTTTTTTATATTAAAGCGTCCATCATGCTGGTCCGAAGTTCTGGGATCAACATCTTTCCTGTTAGATCCTGAAACAAGTTCAGGATGACGATACCGCTTAATTAATCATTATTTTTATATCAGTCTTTCTCGATTCAGGTAATACCTTCAAATCTATTAATTTTCCATCTTTTAAAGTTCCTTCAACCGTAGTTTGGTAAGGCGCATAAAGTTTGAAATGCACATCCCAATCTTTTGGCCATGCCGGAAACAAATATATTTTTTTTCCGTCAACCTGCATCAGCATTTCTTGTAAGCCGATCATACCCGATCCACCCCAGTTGTGGTCTGGTGTCCAGTCGAAACCTGGCCCCCAAAATGCAGGAAACCTCCTGCCAGAATCTTTTAACTTAGCTATAGTTAGCTTGGCTGCATCTTCAGTTAAGCCCAACCTTGCAGCGAAGATGTTATCCTGTTTCCATCCGATATGGTTTCTGAATTTCAGCACATCGGTATCGTATTTAAAAGTATTAATTGCGGTATCTAAACCAGGTTTACCCATTCCATAAATTCCCCAGGGATATACAGGATACAACTGTGGACTCTCCTGATTGTTAATACGCTCCCAAAGTTTAGCAGGAGAAATGGTGGCATGTCCTTCGAAAGCCCTGAAACTTATTGGTGGAATGGTTTTTAGCATCGCTGCCCATTCGGTTTTTTTGCT
This sequence comes from Pedobacter folensis, assembly GCF_056490665.1. Classification (NCBI taxonomy): domain Bacteria; kingdom Pseudomonadati; phylum Bacteroidota; class Sphingobacteriia; order Sphingobacteriales; family Sphingobacteriaceae; genus Pedobacter; species Pedobacter folensis. Next base: position 747,800 of record NZ_JBWJIF010000001.1, on the reverse strand, counting down.
TTCAGACAAAGAAGGCAGCGCCATTAATCTTTCCAAAACTGTTTTTAAAGCCGCAATTGTAGAGGTAGAGTTGTAGGCCATTTTATAGGTTTCGGCCCCAGAACCTGGATATAAAACCAAATGTCCTTCGGCATCCAAAGCTTTTGCGCCTCTTTGTTTGGCTAAATAAGTATAATGTTCTTTAAAAAAGGTAAGTGAACTTTCGATTAATGGAAGGTACTTATCGATGTTTTTGCCGGCATATCTTTCAGTCTCCAAAATCATCATACAGAACTCCAGCACAGTGTCCCATTCGTATTCTAACCAGGCATTATACTCCATACCTTTATTAAAATCAGCAGGGCGTTTCCAGCCATACTCAGCAGGATTTGGTAGTCCGAAATTTTCTAATTGTTCAGTAAAGCTAGCACCTTTATGCCCCCAGGATGCTTCTGTTCTGATTTCTGCATTCTTCAATAAATTCAGATAGAAATCGAACTGAGCTTTCATCATATCAAAATCTCCGTTTTTCAACATTGGCCAATACACCAGGCGCTGGTTTTGAGCGGTATGTGTTCCACCACCCCAGTTTCTGAAATCTGGTGTGTATTTTAAGGCCGTATCGGTTAACTGAGGGTCGAAAGTAAAAAGTCCGCCGTTAAATTTGGTTGGATATTGACCAAAGGCATTACAGCCCAGCATATACCGGAACAATTGATAGTTTTTAGCCGATTGATTTGCAGTTTCGTCTTTAGCCTTAATATAAATGAAACTTTTTGCCCAATAGGCATTCCACCACTTTATACTGGCTTTTTGATCGTTTTTAACCTTTATCCTATTTAAATCCTTCTCCCATTCGCTAACTGATGCTGTTTTTGAAGTATTTAAAGTAACGGTGATATGGTTTGAAACAGCTGGCGTTTTACTTTTCAAAGTCCAGGCTTTAAATGGCGTACTGAGGTATATCCCTGAATAATTTCCGGCCGGCACCATATTATTACCCTGCATGCCACCTCCGAAAATGAGATTTTTTAAAGGATTAAAGAGATCAGCTTTCCTGTCTTCAAGTCCCTGCTGTTTTACGGTAACATCGAATACGGATTCAGGTTTGTTCTGATGGTAAAATTGAATAACATTATTTTTAAAGGCTATTTCATCTTTCCATGTTTTAACAATACCCTGAGGTGCCCATTTATACGAATTCTGGTTATTTTCTTTACCTTTTGTGACGCGGTCTTCGAAACGCCAGCTTTCGTAACTGGCTACGGTTGTAACTTTCTGATTGGATTTTACATCAAGGTGGATGACCGGATTAAAAACATCTACCCAAATCTTAATATGCGTTGTTAGTTTACCATTTTCGCCGGAAATTAGGGCATGACCATCTCTTAAAATCAGTTCCTGTTTGAAGGTTTTTCCCTCGAAAGGATTCGGACTTAAACTCAGTTTAACACGGCCAAGTTTGAGTAAGGTATTATTTTCGTCAAATGTTCCGCTACGCGATAAGTAGAGATAAACATCACCTTTTTCTACCCAAAGGTTTAAGCCAATATCGCCACCACCTACGGGCATAGATGCTGATGAATTGTTACTTTGTGAGGTCCATACCACATTGTCTTTTTCTTGCGAAAAAGCATTTGGAATGATTAACCACAAAAAGACAAAGAAAAGGTGTGTGTTTTTTGACCACCTAAGGCACCTGAAACCACCTAAGAAATTTAAAGAAATTTTCGACCATAGCAGACATTTAAGGACATTTAAGTTCCTGGCTAAAATACTTCGTGCGCTTTGTGTCTTAGTGGCTAAAATCATGATTAATTATCCCATTTATCAGTTCGGAATGAGGAAACAGGCAGGCCATCGTTTCCAAACAAATCCCCAATTACGAAATCTTTAAATGCGTAACGAACGGCAATGGGCACTTTAACTTCAGGGGCCGAAACGGTTATGCTACTTCCTTTTATGGCTGCTTTTGCCGGATAAAATTTCTTATCGGCTCCTGCAATTTCGAATAAAGATAGTTCTTTACCAAAAGAAGTTAAGCCATTTGGTACATTTTGAAACTTGATTACAGCAGTATTCTTTTCTACCGTTAATGATTCGTAATTGGGGCTTGAGAAACCAAAACCTTTAATGCCATAAGTTTGAGCTAAAGCAAGGTAAGCCAGTCTCTGTCCGCCTTGTTTTTTGTTTGCGGGGTGAATAGATTTTTCTTCGCCAATATCCAATAAAACTGCCATTCCAGAATTTGGAATTTTAGCCAAAGATTTACGTTGTGCTTCTCTTAAATAAGCTGAATTATATTTTCCACCAATATGATTAGGAGGCAATTGTGCATAATTATATGGTGCAATCTGGGCATAATAGAATGGGAAATCGCCATTGTCCCAGTTTTTACGCCAGGAAGAAACCATTGCAGGAAACAGATCTTCGTAACGATCCGGACGCTCGTAATTAGATTCGCCCTGGTACCAGATAGCACCTTTTATGCCATAACCCATCACTGGATAAAGCATACCATTATACAGGGTGGTTGGTGTACGGCTAACTTCTTTAATGCTGTCGCCTTTTGATGGAATTTTAATTTCAGTATAGGCTTTTAGATCTTCCGGCGACATCCAGGCCTCGATAGTTGATCCTCCGTAACTGTCGTTGATGATTCCAATTGGTACGTTTAACATTTCGCTTAACAACGAACCAAAATAATAGGCCGTGGCACTGAAATTAGAAACGGTTTCTGGTGCAGCCAATTTCCAATCAGAAGGCTTGCTATTCTCTTGTCTTTCAATAACTGAGGAACGTGGAACGGTATACAACCTGATATTTTTATTCGACGATTTTAAAATGACCTCGTTAGAACCAATTATGGGTTGGCTTTTAAAACCTTTCATCGGCATCTCCATGTTTGATTGTCCGCCGCAAAACCACACTTCGCCGATCAGGATATCGGTTAAAACTAATTTTTCGCCATCATTTAATTCAATTTCGTAAGGTCCGCCGGCTATTGGTGTGGCCACCCTTACCTTCCATTTACCAAGCTGATCGGCAGTAACGGTATAGTTTTGTTTGTTCCAGGAAGTATTGATCTTTACCTTGCTCGCGGGTTTAGCCCAGCCCCAGATCGCCACATTGCTTTGTTGCTGTAATACCATGTGATTGGTAAAAATAGACGCGGGTTTAACCATTGCAGATGCAATGAAGCAACATGCAAGGTTTAAAAATATGATGAGTTTTAGTTTCATTGTTTTCATTTATTTTTTAGTCGGGCGTCACCCTGACCTGAGTTTACGAAAGCTACGAAGTAAACCGAGCTTTAAGGGAGCTCACCGAAGGTAATTTATTTCAGGGTCTTAAGCTTCTAAGCTAGAAAGATGCTGAAATAAATTCAGCATGACGAAACGCCTACCAGTCCTCTACACATTATCTACTCACCGGCAACCATACCGACATTTCTGAATGTCCTCTGTTTCCCCAGGCAAAATACGGTACCAGCTTTATTTGTATTTCTTCGTTTTTATAGTCAATCGGACGGTATAACACATTTTTCCAGTTGTTCGGTTCCACTATTTTTGCGCTACCGACCAGACTCATCATTTCAGCCCCATCGATATTTATCGACTTTGTCTCGAACTTAGTTGAGGTGGGCACAAAAGCATTGAAGATACTTTTTCCCGGTAGATCTGTCGATTCTAAACAATAAACAACCGGGCCACGTTTTACGGCGATCTGGTTTCTGTTTTCTTCTACCAGGGGATTGGCCTCGATCAGTGTGGCCTCCATGGGCAGGTTTAACTCGATTACATCTCCTTTTTTCCAGATACGATTAACTTCTGCGTAGGTACCTGAAGTGGCCTTAATATTTTCAGTTTTTCCGTTGATCGTAATTTTTGCATCATGTGTCCACGCCGGGATTCTCAAAAAAACTGAATAAGCTTTACGTTCCGTTTCTTTGATGGTGATTTTTATCTTTCCATCCCATGGATAATTGGTTTCTTCCGATAATGAAATCTTTGTCCCATCAGCTAATTTAGTACTTAAGTTATTACCTCCATATAAATTAAACCACAGTCCTTTATCAGAAACACTATAAGCGTAATCACTTACTTCAGCAATGGTACGTACCACATTTGGCGGGCAGCAGTTTGATAAGGTTATATAGGGTACTCTATCTTTCGACCAGCGCTGTTTAAAAGGTAAATCATTCGATTGAGCTAATGGATTGGTATACAAAAAGTTCTTTCCATCTAAACTGATTCCTGATAAAACGCTGTTGTGCAAAGCCAGTTCCATCACATCAGCATATTTGGCATCACCGGTAATCTGCAGCATTCGCCAGTTCCAAAGGACGTTGCCAATATTGGCACAGGTTTCGTTATGTGCAGTGAAATTGGGCAACTGATAATCGCGGCCAAATGCCTGGTGAATTTTCTGCACATCTGCGGGATTGTAAGACGTACCATCTGGCGAAGTACCATCGTATAGTGAGCCACAGCCACCTGTAATATACATTTTGTGTTGATTTACATCATCCCACATTAAATTTAAGGTATTTAATAACGAGTCTTTACCCGTTTCGGCATAAAGGTCGGCCACACCAGCATAAAGATAATTTGCCCTTACAGCATGTCCCATGGCTTTAGTTTGCTGTAAAAATGGAATCCGATCCTGATTATCGTCTGTTCCATCATCAATTTTACCTTTAATGGCAATTAAATGTTTCGCCAGTTCCAGATAGCGTGGATCTTTTGTGGTGCGGTACATTTCTATTACGCCCATATAATGCGATGGACAAATGGCATTTCTCGCTAATGTTGGTGAGGCCGATTTATAGAAGTTGTATAAATAATCGGTTGCCTTTTTAGCGATGTTAAGTAAAGTAGTTTTACCTGTAGCACGATAATGGATGCATCCAGCTGTCATTAAATGGCCAATATTGTAGGATTCGAAACTTAACCGATCCTGAAACTGGTTTTTAGAACCGGTTTTTCGCTGCTCAATCATGGCCTTGGTGTAGATGTATCCGTCTTCACGCTGCGATTTACCGATCACTACAATGGCCTGATCCATCATCTCGTTCAGCTTCGGATTTTTGGTTGAAGCATAAAGCGCAGCTACAGCCTCCAAAGTTTTGTAGTAATCGCCATCATGGAAAGAAGGCCCTGAATGAGATCCGGTATCCAATCCTGCTGCAATTCTGAAATTTTCGAAAGCATGACTGATTTTAGGATCGTTATAAATGGCCCACATATTGGGTACCATGGTTTCGGTAGCTACTTTGAAACGATCGGCCCAAAAACCCTTCGTCCAGGTTACATCAGCCATATTAATGCTGTGCAATTTGGCGTAAGGAGAATTTGAATTGTTTACCAAGGCTTTTTCCTGTGCATTTAAGCAGAGCACTATGGTTAGCAAAGCAAGGGATAAATTAATTTTTAATGCGTTCATATCTTATTGGTTTGGGAGCTTAGTGAAGGACGGTTATTTTGTCTTCATATTATTTCTGCTTGTCCAATTTGTTTTTGTCCTTCATGTATCCACCAAATTCGGCCTTTGTCTAGATATTTTTCAATTGGTTGATTTATTAGAAAGCGAACTGTTACTACCCTTTCTTCTCCAGGTTCAATTGTCGGTTTGCCTTCAAATATGATGTCGCCAATGTATGTCTGCAACAATTGTCCGTTGTCACTGTACTCAAAAACATGATTTGGTCTGTATCCACTAATAAATCCAGTTTGCCGTCCACCTTCCTCTACCGTTTTGAGTTTTAATTTTGCTTTTACAGGTAAAAGCCCGCCACTATTTTCATATTCTAAATCTCGAATACTGATCAATGTATATTTATCATAAGCCATGATATCAAATACTTTTGATTGTCCGGTATTAAGCCAGCGTTTGTATATAAGATTTCCATTCATGTATAGATACAGCTCGTTTCCTTCTATTTTCTTTAGTATTGCCATCTTCTATAATTCCTCCACTTGAATCACTACCGGGCCTAACAATCCGGCTGGATTTAATAATTTTCCTTCTAGCCGGAAAGGTGCATTCGTATTGGTCATTCTTTTATTTTCAGGAATATGCTGATCGCCGATTAAACGGTTAGCCCAGGTATTGGTTACTTCGATGGTAATCTGGTTTTCCCCTTTCTTTAAGGCTTTACTAATTTCCAGACGATGTGGGGCAGTCCAAAGTGTACCGGAGTTTATACCATTTACCTTTACTTCTGCGATGCTGGAGAACTCGCCTAAATCAATCCAGATTTTACCTTTAAGATCTCCATTAAAAGTGAAGTTCTTGCTGTACACAGCTGTTCCGGAATAATATTTAACCAGGCTATCGGTATTTAATGTCCAATCGGATAAGTCGTTAAAAATGACAGGCTTTGATGGTCCGGCATATGCGGTATCGAATTTCGCTTGCCATGATTTGGAAATATCCTGGATGGTTTGGAAAGTTGACCAGTTGTTGCCATTATTAAGTTTAGTTTTTGTGGTTTCCTTTTCGAAGAGAAAAAACAAACTTTGATTAGGCGCGATTTTATAAGCAAAGCCTGTTCGTCCCCTTTCGCTCGACCAATTATTAATGTCAGTTAACTTATCGGCAACAGCATCATAAACTTGTGGTATTTTATTGGTTACACGGAATGAAAACCACAAATTTCTTTCTTTAGCCTCTTGATTGGAAATAAAATAGATATCCTTTTTATCAGTTTTCCTGTGAGTATAAGCGACTTTTTTTGCATAAGTAATTGGCTCACTGTTAGAATTGGCTTCCGTTACATAAAAATCTGGTTCAATTCCTAAAAGTTTAAAATTATCGGCATTAAAAGGAGCTTTAAACAGATTTCCTTTATCCATTATTTTCATTAAAACAGAATGATTATTATTATTTATCTCATGAAAATTATTCTTCCAAATTTCATCCACTGCCGAGCTAAATGCAGATTGACTAACTTGTTGTAAACCATTTTGATACAAAGGCTTGTCTGCTACAATCACATTAGCGCCCGCTATAATTAATTCAAATATTTTTTTTACAGTTGCATAACTCATATATTGATCATTCGGGTTCATTTTCATTTTACCCGGGATGACCAAAACTTTGTAAGATGCTCCACTTTCGAAAACCACTTGACCATCTTTAACGGTTGCCGTGCTTAACACATCCGGATTAAAACTATCGTATGCATAACCGCGCAGCGGATTTACCCAATTTTCGGGATCAGCCATATTAGCCGAGTGGGTTACACCAACTGGAATTTGTCTTAAAGGTTCACCGACATTGGCGAGACGTTTCTTTTCTGCCTCTACTACATCGGATCCAAAGATGCCGGGCAGGGTTTCAACCAGACGATCAGGCAATACTGAGCGCCGTGGTAATTCTTCGCCCGTGAAAACGGCAATATCCACTACCGGTTTGCCTTGTTGCAACAGGTTTTGTGTGCGTTCTGCATAATCTACCCAAGCCTTCCCTGGTTTCCACCAGGTTTGATCGCGCTGAAAGTACAAACCGATGCCATTGAGGGTCATGCCTGGCTTTTTATCCATCCATGGATTATGAACGAAAACATGGTATACCATTTTATTAATGCCCAGTGCATAATTTCGGTCTTGTAAGGTTTTCATACTCACCGGACTTTCGTTCCAATCCATTCTTAAAGTGGTAAAAGCCTCAGCCTGAACAATATTTTTACCATAAATATGCGCACTTGAAATCGCGTCGAGCATATCATTTGGTTTGTCGTGTGTGGGACTGTTCAGCCAAAATTCGCCCATGGGGACATCCACCATTTTATAATGCATTAAACCATCGCTCATCATGGTCGGTGCCACACTTTCGGCGGTAAATGTTAAACCTTTCTTTTTGGCTAATTGCGCCAAGGTTTTATAAAACTGATCGACAACTAACTCGGAGATGGTTTTTCTGACATCATAAAGGAAGTTTTCAGATACAGCTGCACTTTCTACCGGCAATCCGGTCATAATGGGCAGGTAAGGTGTTAAATCGTAACCCCTGCGCTTTAAAAACTCGGCTTTAAATACAGGCGACCAATTTTGGCTACCGCACTCCCAGCTATCTACATGAAAAACACTTAAAACCTTTTGAGCGATTTCAGGTCCACCATGTTTTAATGCTTCGCCGTACCAGCTTTCGAATTGTAGTTTTACGGCCTCCGGATTAAATTTATCACATTCTAAACCAGTACCGCCACCACCTGTTGCATTGGTATGCCCGGTTGAAGTATGGCCAATCCTTAAGATAGTCCAGTTGCCTTTTGGTGCTTTCCAGTTTAAACTTCCATCAGGATTCAATTTACCTGTTAAATTGATCATTTTATTTAAAGGAATGCATAAATTCTTTGCAATTTGAACTTCGGTACTTCTTTCACTTACCCGCCATACCGAACCGTTTTTACCTTCAAACTGATTAATCTGTGCTTCTGAAGATAACTCCAAATTCACCAGTTTTAATGAGGGCTTCCATTTGGCGGCATCTAAATCTTCTGATCCAGGTTCAGAGCCACTTTTATCGTAAATAAACCTGAAAAATTTAGCTGTTGCCGGCACAATAGCATGCGTTACACTTTCGTCGGTATCTTGCCAGCCGTGGCGCGGGGGCGTTAACCGGCCTATTGAGCGAAAAACCTGACCATCATTACTCACTTCGATGGCCAAACGATGTGCCTGATAATTATTGCCATTGATTTTAATGGTTATACTGCGACAGGTAAACGGCTGCTCAAACTCATATTGAATGTAACATGGTTCATTTGAACCAAAGTTTTTAGTGTTTTCGGGTTTAATTAAACCTGAGGCATCAACCCCATTGCTTGTTGTTATTTTGGGAATAACTGTCCTTGTTGAAATACCCGCATTTGTAGGAGACGGGTAAGCAAAAACAGCGATGTCTTTATAATAATTCTCGTTATATTTTGGTTGAGTTAAATTGATTTTAGCTGCTGTATGCTTGATGCTTAGCTTAGACCAAACGAGTTTCTGCATAGAAAGCTCTGGTGTAATCCATGGCCCTCCTGCCAAGGCGAAACCATCGCTTACGTGCATGCCTAATTTCAGGTTTAATCGTTTAGCTTCGCTCATCGCAAATTCGACCATTTGCCACCATTGCGGGGTAAGCTGAACCACTGGCTGTGGATATACATCAGGTTTATTGGTGCCATAAATGGGCATTAAATAGGCACCACCTATGCCAGAGCTTTTCATGGCTTCTAAATCAGCGGTAATTCCCGCCTTAGATACTCCGCCATGCATCCAATACCAAAATACCCAGGGTTTAGCATTTTTATTGGGTTGCGCATTAACGGTCGACGCCAGGAAAAAACTGGACAACAGAACAAACACCAAAATTTTGCTAAACCTCAATTTCATTTTTTTAAATTTTATCGTCATTACGAAGGTTGGTTTTGATCACCCGGCAATCTTTCTTTTTGATAGATCGATTTATTTCACGCTTCATAATGAGTAATCTATATTTATTTGTGCGCGATTTTATAACCTCTTAAACCGAAATAAAGAATGACTAAAAAACAAACCAATGGAATGCTGTAGCCGATCTGGATATTATCACCATACATATCGATTAAACTTCCCATTCCAAATGGTAAAATTGCGCCACCAACAATGGACATGATTAACCATGATGAACCTGGCTTGGTATCGTCGCCTATACCATCTATTCCTAATGCAAAAATGGTTGGGAACATAATCGACATAAAAAATCCTATTGCACCCAATGCATAAACCACATAAGAGCCTTTGCCTAATATGGCTACCAAACACAATAAAATAGAGATTACCGCATAAATGGCGAGCAGTTTATGCGATGATACAAATTGTAGGATCGCAGTTCCTGCAAAACGACCAACGGTAAACAGTAAACCATAAATAGCCAAATATGAGGCTGCTGTTTTCTCGTCAAAGCCACCACCTTGTTGGGCCATTCTGATGAAAAAGCTAGTCACGCAAACCTGCGCACCAACATAGAAAAATTGAGCAACAACCGCCCATTTTAGGTGTTTATGGCGTAATGCACCAAAAAAACTGCCTTTAGCTTCACCATCTATACTTTTTGTTTTAATTTCCGGAAGGTGGATAAAGTAAAATATAGCTGCTATTACCAATAAAACAATCCCTAGGGTAATGTATGGCGTTTTAACTGATGCCGCTTCTTCTAAGAAATAACTGTTTCTACCTGCATCTGTCATGGCTGCCAATTCTTCTTTGGTGTGCGATTTACCTGATAGAATAAATAATCCGCCAATCATTGGTGCTACCATTGCAGCCAATCCGTTGAAAGATGCTGCGAGATTTAATCTGCTTGTCGCTTTTGCAGGATCGCCCAAAACAGCAGCATAAGGGTTTGCGGAAGTTTCGAGCATGGTTAAACCACAACCAATGATGAAAAGTGCAATCAAAAATGTGATGTATGACAGATTATTGGCAGCTGGAACAAATAAAAATGCACCGAAAGCAAAGGCCAGTAAACCTGAAATCATGGTTGCTTTATATCCCCACTTTTTCAAAATCATTCCGGCAGGAATAGCCATTAAAAAATAAGCGAAGAAAACAGAGGTATCGATCAAAGTCGATTGTCTGTTATTTAAATTACAGGCTTTTTTTAAATGTGGAATCAGGATCGAATCGAGGTTATGTGCCATTCCCCAAAGGAAAAACAAACTGATCACGAGTATAAATGGCAATAAATATTTTTTCCCTGATGACGAATCGCCCTCAATTATCATTTCTGGCTGTGTGTTTAGTGGTTCATTAGTCATTAGCTTGATTCATTAGTTCATTTGTCATTGGTTCATTAGTTTTGTGAATAGGTCTAGTTTGTTGTTCAGTAATTCATTGGTCATTTGTTAATCGATTGGTCTTTGTAATTATAGCTACTAAAACTCTCGCTGTAATTGCTCAGACCAATGAACTATTGACCAATGCGCTAATGAACTTTCTTCTTCACCACCAAAAGATGGTCGCATACTAATACCACTTCTCCGTGCTGGTTGATGATTTCTACGTGTTCGGTTACAGTGCCATATGCTGGTCTTTTACTATCCCCTTTTTCGGAGATTGTGATTTCAGAATGAATGGTATCGCCAATGAAAACAGGTTTAACAAAACGCAGTTTATCATATCCTTTACTCATGGCTTCCGGATTGATTTCAGATGCGGTTAAACCAATGCCAATGCTAAAAATCATTGTTCCGTGAGCGATTCTTTGTTTAAAGGGTTGTGTGGCACACCATTCTGCATCCATATGGTGCGGAAAGAAATCTCCGGTATGACCTGCATGAACGACGAAATCGGTTTCCGTTATGGTGCGGCCTAAGGTTACGCGTTTATCCTGTAATTGATAATCTTCAAAAAATGTTGATTTGAAATACATATTTTCTAACTTTTTATAAGCGATGCAATCGCTTTTCTCCTGCATCCTCGTTACAAACGAGGACGATTTTGTGTTTTTTATCTATAATTCCGTCATTGCGAGTTTTCGATTTTTCATCGAAACGAAGCAATCTTTCTTGCAAAACAGATTGCTTTACCGATAAAAATCAGCACAGGTTGACTCACTCAGTCCATACCTCCCAATGATGTCCTATTTATTTAATTGTTCCTTAACCTTTACTCCTCCAGTATCGCTTGATTGATAAGCACTTTCTACAACGGCCATGGTTTGGATGACATCTTCAACACTGGTGTGTAAAATAGCTGCCGATCCTTCATTATACCGCATCAAATTGGCCATTGTACCGATAAAAGCCTCTGGAAACCAGGAGCCTTCCAGCTTTACGGTTTGCCATGCTGCTTGTTTTCCATCCTCTACAATGCAATATTCAAACACATCGGGTACACCATGCGGATAATCCATCAATAAACCAATTTTAGCTACAATGGCGCCCTTTGTTCCCTCCCATTTAATATAACTTTCCTGGTGATTTGGACCGAAATCATGGTCGTGGTTGGTGTTGATTACTGCATGCATGGTATCGCCATAATCGAATAAAATGGTAGAACGTGATGAGGATAAATTCTTTGCCGGATGTTTTAATGTCTTCGCCAGGATACTTTCCGGATTACCTAAAAACGAACGGATTAAATCTACATAATGAATGCTATGGTACTGGATTTCTAACCGCGGGTGAATAATCACATGGGGGAAAATTTCCCAGGGTGTTTTAACGGTTACGCGAACTTCCATATCGTATAATTCGCCAATTAATCCTTTATCGATCAGGTATTTTGCTGCGCTTACAAATGGGGCGAAACGCAATTGAAAGTTTATGGCTGCTTTTAAGTTTTTCGCGCGGCATAATTCGAGAATTTCCTTTGCCTGCGTAAAATCATCACCCATCGGTTTTTGGATCAACACCGCACTTCCATCAGGCAACTGCTTTAATGTTTCGATGTACTGCTCAGGCATGATGGTTAAATCGTAAACGGCGTTTGCAGGAGCCAGTTTAACCGCCTCTGCAACTGAATTATACACATTTGGAATTCCAAAAGCATCTGCTAATTTCTGTGCCCTTTCTTTAGTTCTGTTTATAATGCCATGCACTTCAAAACCTGCAATTTTATAGGCAGGAAGATGTGCATCGGCTACAATGCCCCCCGCACCAATAATGATGATGGGTTGCTTTGTTTCGGGTAGGTCTGGCTTATATTTGATGTCAATACTCATTTGTCAATTTCATTAATCTGGTTCTGCGCAAGCTGGATCAATTCTTCAGTAGATTGATCTGTATTAATCGCCTGCAAAACCATCTGATCGATTATTGCCGCTATTGCAGCCCAGTTTGTTTTCTGAGGCAGCATATTGGCTACTTCATGTAAAGCTTCCAGTTTATGGTAGTATGGGATTATTTTATTAATTTCTTCATCTTTCCAGGTCGAAATCCGGCAACCAATTCCACCCGCTAAAGTGAGTTGTTTATCCTGTTCTTTTGCTAAAGCAAAACGGAGAAAATCGTAGGCAATATCTTTGTTTTTACTGCCCCTGGCAATGGTGTAAAGCCAGTAAACGTTTAATGAAGCAGATTCTTTGTCGGGAGCAGATGGCAAACGTTCTACATCGATTTTGCCTTTCACCTTTGAATTCGCATCCACTTCGCACATGGCTGCAAAACCAAACCAATTGATCATCATCGCTGCTTCACCTTGTGAGAAGGCTATTCCGGCACCAACAGATTCAAATTCTGACGATTTCGGATGAACAGCGGTTTTATCATTAACCATGGCACGATAGAAATTAAGCCCATCAATGGCCGCTTGTGTGTTGATCTGGATATAGCCATGTTTATCAACCAATTTTCCGCCCCTGGTCCATAATTGCAGGCAAAAATCGAAAACGGTATTGTGGCCGTCAGGGTAACATGCGAAGATACTTCCGTAAAGCTTATCCTGCGGACGATTGAAAAATCTGGCAATCTGATGAAAATCTTCCCAGGTTTTGGGTACTTCCAGGGCTTTTCCGTATTGCGCTAAATAATTTGCTTTTTCAGTCTCGTTTTCAAACAGATCCCTGCGGTAAATAAAACATTCAGGTCCGTCATGAAAAGGCAGTCCCACTATTTCCCAGCCAAAACGCTGTAAACTGAGCAGCGACTTGCTCCAGCCCCTCGGAAAATCATCTGGTTTATTTTTATTGATGTATGGATTTAAAACTTCAAAATCCTGACCGCTGTAGCCCTCCAGAACCCAATCGGTGCTGATATGGGCAATATCAAAGTCGCCATTGGCCAAACCTTTTCTGGTAATGGTACTATCGTAAAGCTCGTGCAGATCCATCACCACCATTTCCAATTTCAGTTTACAACCCGAAAAAGCACAATATTGATCCCAGAATTTCTGCATGGCAGATTCGAAGGGCGCAAATTTACGAACGGCTATTCTGAAAGTATCTATCTGGTTATGCATTTGCAGTGGTATGCTGTGTTATAAATTCTTTGATAATTTGCTCATTATCCTGTCCCAATTTAGGCGAACCTTTTGATGAAGTGAGCAACTCGCCATCAATTCGGATCGGACATCTGGTGGTTTCATATTTGTATCCATCCACCATTTCCACTTCCTGTATCATGTTCAACACCTTAAAACCGTCGTGCGCCATCAGTGCATTCCAGTTCAAAACATCAGCACACCAGATATCAGCCGGTTCCAGTATCGAAAGCCAGTTTTCGGTGGTGGCAGATAAAAGATGTTCTGCTAAAATCGCTTTAATCTCATCCCGCTTATCAAATGCTTCACTTACTTCAACATAATCTTCGAGTTTATCACAAGCAAGCAAATGGCCCAGCTGTGGGATTGAACCCATTGCCAGGGCTAAATATCCGTTTTCTGTTTGATAAATACCATAAGGTGCACCTAAATATGCATTTGCATTGTTCTTTTTTGAACGTTGGGGTAAACATCCGCCATCATTCATAAAAGTGGTAATGGTTTCGAACTGAAAATCGTAGGCCGATTCCATCATGCTTACTTGTACAAATCCACCCTCATTTTTTATGGCTTTGCGATATAAACAAGCTAATAGTCCTTGGGCTAAATGTGCCCCTGCCAGCATATCTACAATGGACAAACCCATAGCAACAGGACCACTATCAGCATTTCCGGTTAATGATGTTAAGCCGGTAACCGATTGTAAAAGCAAATCCTGACCTGGCTTATTTTTCCATTCGGTTGCGGTTCCATAACCAGAAATTTCGCCATAAATAATGTTAGGATTTATAGCGGTAACCGATTGATAGTCGAAACCCAAACGTTCCATTACACCTGGGCGGAAGTTGTGAATCATTACGTCTGCTTTTTTTAGCAGCTCGCGGACCATTTCGCAGTCTTCTTCACTTTTTAAATCAACTTCAAAGCTCTCTTTATTTCTATTGATGGCATGAAAAACCGACGATTCGCCATTCATAATCAGGTTCGAAGTGTAAAGCGTGCGGCAGATATCGCCAACACCCAAACGCTCAATTTTGATTACACGGGCACCCATGTCGGCCAGGCGCAAGCCTGCCGAAGGACCAGAAAGAAACTGGCTGAAATCAATAACTAAATAATCTTCAAGCGGTCTCATAATTTTATTTCTTTAAATCGTCACTTCAACAAGAATGATCGTCATGCTGAATTTATTTCAGCATCTTTCCTGCTAGATATACCCTGAAATAAATTTACTGCGTAGCTTTCGTAAACTCAGGTCGGGGTGACATAAACTCTTAATTCAATTCAAACTCTTTACTAATATCAGAAGTATTTCCACCTAATTTTGGCGCGGCTTTCGAAGCAAATAACTTCTCCCTATCCAAACGGATCGGGCTAACGGTTGTCTTGATGGTTTTGCCTCCATCTAAGTTTAATTCCTGCGCGATATCCAGTTTTTTGTAAGTACTCAAAGCGGTCGCCTTTTGATAATTTAATACTTCGGCACACCAGATTCCGTGATTTTCTAACAATTCGACCCAGGTTTTAGTATTTTCCTTTTTAAAAGTGGCAGCTAAACGCACAATCAACTGATCACGGTTTTCAAAGGCCGACCCTGCTTCTACATACAGATCAGTAATATCGCAATTAATGATTGCGCAGATATTTGGGAGATTGCCCATTGCCATGGCAATATAACCATCGGCAGTTTCGTACATGCCATAAGGTGCACTTAAATAAGCGTGCGCACTTCCCTTTGCTCCGCTTCTATCGGGTAATTTCCCGCCATCGTTTAAGTAGGTCGTTAATACCTCAAATTGCACATCTAAAATTGATTCGAGTAAGCTTACTTCTACTAAAACACTTTTGTTGGTTTTGGCTCTTTTGATCAAAGCGGCCATTATTCCCTGGACCAGATGGTTTCCACACATGATATCAGAAACGGAAAGACCAAATGGAACAGGCCCATCTACATCAACTCCTGATAAAAAAGTAAGACCTGAGACGGATTGAACCAATAAGTCCTGACCCGGTTTGTTTTTCCATGGTCCTTCATTGCCATAACCGGTTACTACACCATAAACAATTTTGGGATTAATATTTTGAACCGTTTGGTAATCCAGACCAATTTTTTCCATTACACCCGGACGGAAATTGTGCGTCATGACGTCGGCCTTACTGATTAGTTTTTTTAATTTCTCTAAATCTTCAGGATTCTTTAAATCGGCAGCATAACTTTCTTTATTGCGGTTTATGGTGTGAAAAAGCAAACTATCTTCATCTACAAAGAGATTTTTAATAGATAGTTGTCTACAAGCATCGCCTGTTTTTGGTCGCTCAATTTTAATCACACGGGCACCCAAATCAGCCAGTTTTAATCCAGCCGATGGCCCCGCCAAAAACTGGCAAAACTCTAAAACCAAAAGTCCTTCTAACGGCCTGTTCATGATAATACTAAACTTTTAGATTTCTGATATAATGCGTTCAGGGCGTTTAACACCTGAATTTCATCTCCGCCATTCATTAAATAATCGCGAACAACGTCGCCTGCATGGTCTTGAAAATACATAGATCCGTGGTAACGCGGACGCAGAAATGCCCTTTGCAAAGCCGGTAAGGTATTCAGGAAATAATTATTGCTCTGGCGGTTTACTTCTTCGTTTCTCCAGGCTGCTAAATGTCCGGGCTGGCCACCGCTTTCAAAAAACAATGTAGATTGACAAGCTGGAGAACCTACAAATTCTACATATTTAGCAGCAACCTCCAGCGCTTCACATTTGGCAGAGATGGCTAAACCGGTTCCACCCAGCGTGCTTCTGAGCCTGGTTTTCCCATCTAAACTAATCATATCGTGAAAATGAAGGGTTTTGCGGGCGTAACCGTTACGCGAATAGTTTGAATAACCATAAGCGAAGGGGCAATAAGCTATTTCATCACTTAAAGTCATGGCTTCATACACCTGAATGGGGTTTCTATTGAAGTTGGCTTTATCCATTTTTGCCGCCAGCTCGCGATACATCTTCAGTACTTTAACCCCTGTTTCTGCCGAAACCACTTCTTCATCATTTTGGCAAGGATCTTCGCCGAATGAGCAGCAAAGTGTGTAAAAGTTCATTAATACATCAATCGGAATACCCGCAAAAGCGACTAAACCTCTATCAGCAAGTTCCAATAAATCGTCAAAAGATTCAGGCAGATGCAATCCTTTTTCGGTAAGTAAATCTGGCCTTGAAGCGGCTACCGGTGTTGCGGCATCTATTGGCAAAGCCCATAAATGGTCATCATAAAAATAACTCTCGTATGATTGACCAACAGCGTTCTCTTCCTGATCTTTTAAATATTCATCAGAAAGGTAAACATCCAAAGGCACAATAGATTTTGTTTTAGCGGCAAAACCTGCCCATGGATGGTCGATAACCAGCAAGTCGAACCGTTCTGCCAATTCCTGAATGGAAAAATCGGCAAATTGCTGCAAACTTCTTTTCTCCCAGGTGATGTGAACATTAGGATGCAATTCAGCAAAGCGCTGTGCGGTTGCCACCATCGGCAAAAGCCCACGACTGTGATTCCAGGTTATTCCTTTTAAGTTAATCGTCTTCTCCACTTTATTTTCTCTTTATTTTTGTCATTCTGAACGCAGTGAAGAATCCCTAACTGTTTTCCTCAACCCACGCATCAGCTACCGTCTTAGCAGAGCCTGTTTCTTATCTCTTGCAGATTCTTCGTTCCTCAGAATGACAAAACCTTTATTATTTTTTTTTATTTACCCGTTTTAATGATAATCGATGAAGACGCCAAACCAGCTGATGATGCGGTTAGTTTAATTGCACCGCTTTTTTCAGTCGACTGCAATATGGCTAAACATAAACCATGAAATGCTTTGCGGTAATTGGCCTTGAAAGGCTCAATACTTGCCTGAAATCCATTATCAACACCAGCAATAAAACCAACACCATCTACTTTAAAATCGACCAGATTATCAGCGTTTGGTACTACATTCCCTGCTGCATCTAAAATGCGGACCGTGATAAAGGATAAATCCTTGCCATCGGCTTTAATGTTTTTTCTATCAGCAATTAATTCGATTTTCACCGGATCTCCTGCGGTTTTCACCTCTCGCACTAAAACTTCTTTCCCATTTTTACGGGATACTGCTTTTAAAGTTCCAGGCTCAAAAGGCACCTTCCAAAGCACATGTAAGTCATCACCTTGTTTTGATCTTTTACCTAAGGATTTTCCGTTCAGATAAAGTTCTACTTCATCGGCATTGTTGTAATAAGCCCATACTTCAACCGATTTACCCTGCTTCCAGTTCCAATGCGGCAGGATGTGCAATACGGGTTTGTTGGTCCATTCGCTTTGATACATGTAATATGAATCTTTCGGGAATCCTGCCAAATCAACTATCCCAAAATAGGAGCTTCTGGCTGGCCATGGATAAGGTAAAGGTTCGCCCAGATAGTCGAAACCTGTCCAAACGAATAAGCCAGATACATGGTCGTATTTTTTAGCGGCTGCCCAGGTTTCTTCATGTGTGGAGCCCCAATAAGCTGAAACATTATCGTAAGCAGATGCTGACCATTCGCTGTTACCTTCAGTAAACTTGGTTTTTCCGTCTTTTGGCCAACGGCGGATGGTATCGGCTGTATCGTAAAAACCTCTGGTTTCTAAAGCGGAAGTAGTTTCTGTTGCAAGGAATTTAACACCTGGGTAATTTGTAGGAAAATCTTTATACAATTTATGGTTGTAGTTAAGACCATAAATATCCAGTGCATTGGCTTGATAGATAAAATTCTTTTCAGCTTTTGTTTCTGTCAACGCCGAAATGACTGGTCGTGTTTTATCCAGATTTTTAATAATCCCAACCAACTCTTTTGTAATCGCAATTCCGGTACTATCGAATTGTTCACGGATTTCATTTCCAATACTCCACAGCATAATGGATGGGTGGTTACGATCTCGTTTAATCATTTCCTCTAAATCGCTTTTGTGCCATTCAGGGAAATTCAGGTGGTAATCGTCTTTATTTTTCTTTTTCACCCACATATCAAAAGCCTCATCCATTACAAGGAAGCCCATTTTATCGCATAGATCTAAAAACTCAGGCGCCGGAGGGTTGTGAGCGGTACGGATGGCATTTACCCCCATTGCTTTCATGATTTCCAGCTGGCGTTCCATGGCACGTACATTTACTGCTGCGCCTAAAGCACCCAAATCGTGGTGCAGGCAAACGCCCAAAATTTTCATCGGTTTCCCATTTAAAGAAAAGCCTTTTTGTGCATCGAAGTTAAAATCGCGAATCCCAAATGCTATAGAATAGCTGTCGATAATTTTCCCATCCGCCTGCATAATCTCTGTAAGCAGTTTGTACATCACCGGTTGCTCAACCGACCACAACTTTGGATTTGCAATGCTCAAACCATTGGTAACTAACTTCAATGCATTTTGATCAACCGCCATCGGCCATTGCTTTTGCTGAAGTTTTGTTCCCTTATCATCGAAAATGGTGGTCAGGATTTTATACGTTCCTTTTGTGTTGAATTTATTTTCGAGTTCGATATCAACAGCAATTGATGCCATACTTTCGCCAGGAGATAAAATCCGGTTTTCAACGCTCTGACCTTTATCGCCACTAATTATCGCCGTTTTCACAAAAACACCATTACGTTTTACCGAAACCGCAGCCGCTGAGGTTAACCATACATTTCTATAAATCCCCGAGCCAGAATACCAACGTGAATCGGGTTGTGCTGAATTATCAACCTTAACTGCAATATTGTTTTTTCCAGGCTTTAAAAATTTGCTGATCTCATAAGAAAAGGAACTGTAGCCATAAGGCCTTTTGCCCAGGTAATGGCCATTGATCCAAACCTCACTGTTTTTATATACGCCATCAAATTCGATGTTGATTATTCTATTCTTAAAATTAGCTGGTGCTATAAATTCCTTCCTATACCAGCCTATGCCGGTAGGTAAACCTCCACCCTCTGGTTTAGCCAGATTTTTCTCATCAAATTTACCTTCGATGCTCCAATCGTGTGGTAAGGTGAGCTTTCTCCACTTCAGATCATTGTATGCTGGAGATTTCGCATTTGGCTCATCACCTAAAAAGAATTTCCAATCTTTATTGAAGCTCATTCTGGTGCGTGAAGTAGAAACGGTCGTCATTTCGACCGTAGTGGAGAAATCTAAATTTAAACGATTCTTATAGATTTCTCCATTCCACTGCGCTACAGTCGAAATGACGGAATTTAAAGCCGCGCAATGACGCGATACCGATAAACCTGCTATCAAGAAAATTAATACCTTAAAATTGCTTAATATCTTCATGTTATCTCTGTGTTTCGCTTACAAAATTTAATGTGCTTTTACCTAAATCTTTCGAAGTGGCTACCGCAATTCCGCGTTGGTCTTGTTTGTTTACCGCACAGTAAAAATGATACACCGTGCCTTTATACTTCAAAACGAAAGATTTATGTGCATATAATTCATCATATTTTTCTGATGATTCAATCAGGTTATCGCCTGTCCAGTCGGTCCAGTTTATTAAGTCATTTGAAGCTGCAAAACGATTAAATGAGCCCTTTCTATCTTGCCAGAACGCGCCAAAGTAAAACATTACCCAGGTTCCGTTAACCTTTTGGATGACAGCATCGCCGGTAATGCCAACAGGATGATGAACAACCGGATTTTTATTGAACCGTTGCCAGTGAACCATATCGTCAGAAACGGCCATACCAATCCGTTCATACCAGCGTGTTTTTTTGTTGTTTGCCAAAGAATCCCCTACAGCATTATAATACATCACGAATGCATGTCCGGTAAGTTTTTGTTTATCTTCAATTACGGTGCTTTTAAAAAGTTTGTTGCGGTTTTCCCACCAGCGTACATCTGCGTCACCTGAAGCTAAAACGGGTTTATCCAGGCGGCTCCACTCCTGAACTATTGATGGATCTTTGCTTGTATAAGCCATGCCAATTGACAAGGGCTCCACTTCGTAACCTTTTTCCTTACCACCGAAATACGACATCCAGTATTTACCATCAAATTGATTTACACCATAATTTCCACCCCATTTGGTATCCAGCAAGGCATTGTAACCTGCTTTTTGGTTATCGTCCCAATGACCTGCATCACCAAACGACATCAGTTTACCTTGATTCTCCCAATGCAATAAATCTTGACTCTTCGCCAGCCAGGTTTCGTAACCGCGACCGCTAAAAATCAGATAAGTCATGTACCAATCTTTACCCTTTTTAAATATAGTCGGGCAATCCATTTTATGGTCTTTATCTGCTGGCACCATTACCAGGCCATATTTATAAGGAGTTTTCACTTCCTGATAAATCTTTTCCATGGTTTCTGCGGAAACAGGATTAGTGCTTTGGGCATTCAATTTAAATGCACTAACAAAAAGAAACAATGCGAGGATTATCTTTTTCATTTGTACATTAAATTAAATTTATAATAACCTGACCCGATAGCCAATTTGGTTTTTCCATTTTCTGTTCCTGCATCTGCAAACGATGAATTATATGCTTCCGAGATATCATATTTCGGTAAAACAGGGAAATAAACTGTCGCTTTTGTATTTACCGGAATGTTGATTTCTAAAGTGAAACTTTTATCGGTTTTGATCCATTTCGTAGAAATTTTGCCATATGGAGCATCGTAACTTACATCAGCAGAAGTTAAATCGCCAACCACTTCTGGTTCGATTTTAATGTGCTTAAAGGCAACGTCATTTTCTTCCTGTCGAATACCACCAATGCCGCTGTAAAGCCATTCCATTAAGTGTCCCAGCATAAAATGATTGTTGGATACCGTTGGCAAGGCCGCCCACGATTCGGTTAAGGCTGTTGCACCTTTGGCTAGCTGCATGCCATAACCAGGTACGTCAGAACGGCTGTTCATATCAAAAATCACATCCGATTTTCCGGTATCTTCTAAAACACGCAGAACGTAACGATAGCCAATATCACCAGCGGTTAAACTGTTTTTACGATCTCTGATGTCTTTAACCAGGTTATCGATTACCGCATTTTTATCTTTTTCTTTCACCAGGCCCATATATACCGCCATTGCATTCGCTGCTTGTGAGCCTGTTGCATACTGCTTTGTTTTGGCATTGAAAAATTTACTATTGAAAGCATTTCTGACTTCAACAGCAAGTTTTGCATAGGCCATTGCATCTGCTTTTTTACCTAAAAGAGTGGCCATTTTTTCCAGGATATTTAAATCGTAGTAATAAATTGCAGTTCCGGTAACGCCCATCGGGGTTAATTGAGAAACACCTGGCGGTTTCGGGCCTAAATCGTACCAATCGCCTAAACCCTGCGACAAGATGTGACCATTAGCCTTAGTACCAAGATAATTTATGTACCGCTGCATCATCGGATAATAATCAATCATTGCCTGTTTATCGCCATACCATTGATATAAATACCAAGGCATCAAAATCCCACTGCTTCCCCACTCTGGCGAATCGCGGAACATATCGCCGCCCCATTCGAATTTTACATATTCCGGTGAAATTTCAGGAATCAGGCCATTGGCCAACTGTGAGTTTTTCATATCCTGTAATGCTTTTTTAAACAAGGGTGCGGCCTTGTAATTGTACCGTACAGAACTTCCCATTAAGTGTAATTCTTCCAGCCAGCCCAATTTTTCGCGGTGCGGACAATCGGTAAAAACACTTACCATATTGCTTTTTATGGCCCAATCGATCAGACTGAAGGTTTTATTAAACAATTCATTTGAAGAAGTGAATTTCCCCACTTGCGCTGCTGCATTCCTAACGTGTAAGGCTTTTAAATCTTCGATTACGGCTTTACCCGATGTATTTTCTTTACCCATTGGAACGCCTCCTTTAACCTGCAAATAACGAAATCCGGTATAAAAGAATTTCGGTCGCCAGGTTTCTAAACCCGCTCCTTTTAATATGTAGGTAAAATAAGATGGACCTCCGATATTTTTTTGCGTTACCGTACCATCTGTTTTTAATAACTCAGCTGGGCTAATGCGAATGGTATCGCCTTTTTTACCGCGGACTTTTAATTCGATAATGGCTGATGAATTTTGCCCCATATCGTAAACCCACTCGTTATTGGCTACCGAAGTAACATTTTGTGCAGTGAAATTTTCAAAAACCTTTATGGGTTCTTCTTTCTGTGCATTTAGTTTCGGTCCATCAACCCATAAAGCAGATTTCCATTTTGTATCGTCAAAACCAGCTAAATTCCAGTCTTTTTGCTCGAGATTGGCATTATAATCTTCACCACCATAAATACTCGAAAAAGTAATTGGTGATGGTGCAGTTTTCCAGTCCTGGTTACTGATGATATTGGCTGAAGTACCATCCTTGTATTCGATCAGTAACCTGCAGATCATTTTCGGATAACCATAAGCCACTTTTAATTTTCTATAACGTTCTTTAACCGGCGGAATATAATAAAAACCGTTGCCCAGCATCACACCAATGGCATTTTCACCTTTTTTAAGTTGTCTGGTTAAATCATAGGTAAGGTATAAAGCCTCTTTATCGTATTTTGTCCAGCCGGGCGCCAGAAAATCGTCTCCCACCTTCGATCCGTTTAAACTCATTTCAAAATGGCCTAAACCAGAAATAAAAGCCGTGGCTTTCTTAACCGTCTTCGTTACCGTAAAAGCCTTGCGGAACATCGGTAAGACGTTATTCTCATTGTATTTATCTTTTTTACCATCCGTTGGCAAGCTGTTTACATTCGAATCGGCCAGCTTTTCATAAGCAATCCATTTGGCCCCTTTCCAGTCATCAGTATGAAGTAATCCCATTTGCCAAAATGCTGAAGTGCTCCAGGCAGACGGGTTTCCTAAATTATCCCACACACGGACTTTCCAATAATAAGTTTTGGTTGATAACAGCTTAATTCCTTTGTAAGCGACCTGAATGGATTGACTTGAATTGACTTTTTTACTATCCCAAACCTCGCCTATGTTTTTATCCAAATTGCTTTGACTGCCCGAAACCAAAAGCTGGTAGGCTACCTGCATCACATTGTGTTTTGATGACTGCAGTTTCCAGCTTAAACCTGGTGATAACGCATCAATTCCAATCGGATTATTCCGGTATTCGCAATCCAATTGAGCAACCTTAATATCCTGCGCAAAAAGCGGAATGCTTAACAGATAAAGCCAAGAAAAGATTACGAGTTTACTCATCAATTGTTGTACACCATTTCGGTGTTTGCTTAGGTTTATAAATGGTTATCAGCGATATAATTTCTTCAGAAATAAATTCTCAATTCTTTTGAATTAAGCCTTTTAAATTCCTTAACTTTAAATTGCTATCTCTAATTCAAATATAAATGTTTTTTTTAAATATGAAAACATATATTCGTATTTAAATTATACAAAATCTTCTCTTGTATAAATAAGAAAGCATTTTGTATGTTTGAAATTGTAAAAAATACGCTACAGCCAAATTTAAACCCGTATGAACGAAAAAGAATCGAAGTACCAGGCCCCTGCATTGGATAAAGGACTAGATATATTGGAGTATTTATCAGCGCAATCGATCCCATTGTCTCAGACTGAAATTGCCATAGGTATTGAGAAAACCCCAAACGAAATTTACAGGATGTTGATGAGTTTGGAAAGTCGCGGTTATATTTTACGCGATGAGGTTTCGGGTAAATACAGGCTGTCGCTAAAGCTTTTTTACCTTTCACACCGGCACTCACCTATTGATGAGTTACGTAAGGCTGCCCAGTTTCCACTGGAAGAGCTGGCCAATAGCATCCGCCAGTCGTGCCATTTGAGTATTTTATACATGAATCAGGTAATGGTGATTATCCATGCCAAAAGTCCAGGACCAATTGCGCTTTCTATCGAAGAAGGAAACTTATTTCCTTTGCCATTAACCGCATCAGGTAAGGTTTTACTGGCTTATATGCCTGAGGCCGAGCGTAACACTACCTTAAAAAATAATGCCATTTTTAAGAAATATGCCAAACCTCAACAGGAAGATTTCTTAAGTTCTTTAACCGATATCCAGCAAACGGGCTCTTATTTTAAAAATAGTGATTCGGTTTCTGGTGTAACTGATATTTCAGTGCCCATTGGTATCGAAAGCAACAATGGTATTATTGCCTGTTTAACCATTTCGATGTTAAATGCACTAAATGTAGATCAGACGATTGCCAATGATGTCATCCTCGCCGAAGCTTACAAATGTGTTAAAAAGATAGAACAAAGGATTGGGGTTTAACCCCCAACCCCCTAGAGTGGGCTTTGACTTTCTAATAGTTAATATAACTGCCAACTGCAATTGCCAACTGATTTGGGCGTTCCCCAATCCCGTGAAATACGGGAAAGGGTCAGGCTTTGCAGGGCTCCGCTTCGCTCCGGTACCGATAAAGATCGGTACTGAACCCTTACAATCCTTAACGCGAACCTACTGCATAAATAGCTTTACGATGATTGTATCGTTTTGAAAATATGAGCAGCGCAACGCTCGTTTGAAACGAGCGTTAGCGGAAATGATGAGACTACCCCGAATACTTAACACTATAATCTTTACCCTTTTCTATCGTAACTTCGTATAAACCTTTTGACAAGTTTCTAACTTCTGCGCCTTTTACAACTGGTTTGCTTTTGCTATTAAATCTCAATTTTCCTGTTCCTGTTGCAGAACTCACCCTGATTTCTTTCTTATTACAGTACACTGAAATATCACCATTTGCTGTGGGTACTTTACCTTCCATCCACTCCAAACCACCTAAATTGGGTTCGATCGTGTAGTTTTCGTAACCAGGGCTGGTAGGTTGTACACCTAAATAATATTTTCCAAGCAAATAAATCGGACTGGCACCCCAGGCATGGCAAAGGCTTTTTCCAAAGGGTCTGCCGTACATCGCTAAATGTTCTGCTCCCTTTTTATCCGGGTTGTATTCTTCCCAAAATGAAGTTGCACCCAATTTTAACATCCCACCCCAATAATTTTTCATTTCTTTTAATACGTAAGGTTGTTCGCCCATGGCACATAATGCTTCCAGTTCGTAAAAACGCATATAAGGAGTGGTGATTTTAGCGATCTGATCGTTAAGCAATACATTCTTTTTAACAGCCAGTTTTTGTTCAGGCGTAAAATAATCGAAGAAAATGCCGAACATATTGGCATATCGGGTTACATTTTCTGTTTGTTTATCGTCAACGCGACTATGCACCAAAGCGCTTTTGTTCTGGTTCCAGTAAAGCTCAAAAATCTTGTTTTTCAGTTCTTTTGCCTGCTTATCGTATTTTGCAATACCTTCGGTATCATTGGCCAGTTTGGCACATAAAGCCATTGTTTCTAAACTTCGTGCGTATAAAAGCTGTTCGAAACTCACTTCGCCATCTTTGCTCAGTTTATCTGCCCAATCGATAAAAATCCAGTCACCCGGCATCCATTCTAATAAGCCGTTTTTATTTTTTCTACCATCGATGTAAGTCATTAATGATTGCATTCTTGGATAAATATCCTGCACAAATTTTTGGTCGCCTGTAAATTTGTAATAATCGTAAATCCCTAAAAACCAATAGAAAGAATAATCCATAATGGTATTGATATGCGCTGTTACCGGATCTTTGCCACGCTGAGCCAGTAAAGTGCGTTTTACAGTTGGTGCATCAAAAAAGGAGTAATAATTCATTAAATAACTTTGGTAGGCATCGCCACTCCACACCCACCGATCGCGTTTTATTCCATCGATAAAAAATTCGCGGGTATTTAAGT
The DNA here is from genome assembly GCF_056490665.1 of Pedobacter folensis. Taxonomy (NCBI): domain Bacteria; kingdom Pseudomonadati; phylum Bacteroidota; class Sphingobacteriia; order Sphingobacteriales; family Sphingobacteriaceae; genus Pedobacter; species Pedobacter folensis. The sequence continues at coordinate 721,133 of NZ_JBWJIF010000001.1, read as the reverse complement.
GAAAAGTATATTTGGCTACATCGTAGATTTTGTTGAGTTCGTTATCCGAAGATTTAAAACTTCCGCGCTCTGTTACAGGCGCGTATTCGTACAACATGGAGATAGAATCTGCCGAAACACCATTTTCAGGTTGAAAATTTACATATCTGAATGCTTTAGAAAGCGGCATAATGGAATCTTTTTTCTGGACTAAATCAATATCCAGATAATCTAAGGTTTCACATTTATCGGCCGATAAAGCTTCTTCTTTTGATTCACCATAATATAAACTTAATCTCCCCTTTCCTTTTAAGCCATGAACTTTGATAAAACCGAAAGTTTCCTTTCCAAAATCAGCAACATAACCATTATTTGTTTTTTCTTTTTTAACCGCTAAATGCGCTACCGTTGGCAATTTAAACGCTGATGGCAATTTGCTTGGGTCGCTTAAATTCCATGAACCTGCCGAAACAAAGGTCGTTCCCGATTTATCGGAGGTTTTTCCGCTGGCGTCAATCCATTCTTTATCTTCGAAAGTCGTTAGCCAGGTTTCATCCGAAACAACCGTTTTGCCTTGAACAAAAATGGCCGGAACATTAGCCTGGTTATAAACTTTTAAGCTCAGTTTATGCTTTCCTGCAGGGATCTGTATGCTTTTTGGAAAACCAGCAATGGCCTGACCATCGATTTTAACATTGTAAGTTCCTTCTACAAATAGCTTTACATTTTCTGCTTCTGTAAGATTAAATTCTTTATGAAAATCGACCAAAACATAATGGCTATCCATTTTCCAGAACACCGGAAAGAAAGAGCCTCTTTCGGTTCTGCGGTTTTGCATTACGTTGCTCATGTAGATATCGAAATCACCAGGGTACCAGATCCAGGAGGCTTTTTGAGCAAAAGCTGGTGCTATCAAACAAGTGAAAATTACCAGTAGAATTATTTTTTTTAAGTTTTTCATATTGTTTAGTTCTTCAATTAACGTCATTTCGACCGTAGTGGAGAAATCTATTAGTAATTATAATTTCATAGATTTCTCCGTTCCGCGATGCTTCAGTCGAAATGACGAATTTCTATTTTTAATGCCCATTAAAGAAAATATAAAGTGCAATCATTACGACGGCTAGTGCAATCCACGAAATCCATACGGTTCTATCGGGTTTTTCGATATTGGCCTGATGCTCCTCATTAACCGTATAAATGCTTGGCGATCTGTCCAATAAAGAAATCAAAATCGCGATGATCAGCAGTCCGGCAAAAATGAAAAACGAGAGCATCAGGTAGTGCGGCCAAAAGGTATATTGACCTGAAGGTAAAATCCAGAGGTATGTTACCCCAACGCCTAAACTGAGTATGGAACCGATTGAAAGTGTAAAATTGACCGCTTTTCTAGTGGTTCTTTTCCAGAAAACGGTTAGTAAGAATACAACGGATAGCGGTGGCGCTATAAAACCCAAAACCGATTGAAAAACATCGAATAGATTTAGTCCTTTAATGTTATCGATGGCCAAAACCACTATCACCGCAAAAATACAACCTGCCACAACTGCCCAACGGCCAATGCGGATAATCTGCTTGTTACTGGCCTGTGGATTGATTTTTTTGACATAAATATCCATTGTAAAAACGGTGCTGAGGGAGTTTAAGGAAGATCCGATAGTGCCCACTAAAACAGCAATCAATACCACGATGACCAAACCATTCATGCCCGGAGGAAATAAATTGGTTACCATAGTCATGTATGCTTCGTTCGGATCTTTTAAACTTGGAAAAAGCACGTAACATAGTATCCCGGTACCAATAAACAAGGGTAGGGAAAGGATTTTTAGCCAGCCAATAAAACTCACGCCCAATTGTCCCTGTTTTAAATCCTTAGCACCTAAAACGGACTGTACCATCGACTGGTCGGTGCAGAAAAAGGCTACAGCCGCAACAGGATAACCCAATAATATGGCATACCACGGATATTTCGGGTCGCTGGCGGGTTGTACCAGATTCCAGAAATGATGTGGCGTTTTTTCATATAAAGCAGAAATTCCGCCAACTTTATTTAGGCCTAAAAGCATTAATGAAAGCGAAACGGCAATGAGTAAAATCATCTGAAAAACATTCACTTTGGCAATGGCCTTTAATCCACCGAAAAAGGTGAACAATCCGGCAAAGGCCACCAAAACGGTAACCGATTGCCACATCGGTATGCCTAAAATCTGGCGAACCAAAAAGCCCCCTGCAAATAAGCCCAGCGATAACCACGAAATTAAAATCTTAACTAATGCATACCAGGCCAGGATATTTTGGGTCGAATCGCCATAACGGTTACCCATAAATTCAGGCATGGTACTTACTTTGGCGGCAAGGTATTTTGGCGCAAAAACAATGGCGAGTAAGAATAAAAATATAAAAGCATACCAATCGAAGTTGACCGCCACTATACCGGTACTATAACCAATGCTTGCAAAGGCCAGCAACATGGACGGGCCTACATTTGTTCCCCACATATTGAAGCCGATGCTGCTCCAGTTTAAAGATTTATTGGCCAGAAATAAGGTTTCATCATCGTTTTTCTTTTTGGAAAAACTGGCCCGATACCCAATGATCATCAGCACAATGAGGTAAGCGATTACAATGAAATAATCTAAACTGGTTAAACGTTCTACAATGTTTCCCATTTGGTTTGTTTGGTTAGTGTTGTGCTATTTCTTTTATTAATTACAGATGGACACGGATAAACACAGAGTGATTTAATATTTGTGTTCATCCTCCTTTTCTATGGTTAATGTTATTATTCTTCGCCATGGTACGTGTCTCCACGTACCAAATTATAACGGTTCGTGGAGACACGAACCATGGCCGGTTCAGGTTCCTTCGCAAACCATTACAATCCTATCGATTCCCGCGTAATATGATTTGCTTTTAAAATTTCATCCACTTTCACAGGCAAACCTGTTTCTAAAGATTGGTCCATCGCTTGTAACAATGCCACGGTACCAATCCCCTCTTTTAAATCAGGATAAGCGGTAAAATTATTGTTGATGCTATCTGCAAAATAATCCAGGTAATTCTGGTATTCTCCGGCATGGTGACTTTGTCCTTCGAAACGGAAATAGTGTTTTAAGGTCGAATCGCCCCAGGTAATAATTTTTTCTTCTCCGGTTTTTGTGGTGACCGAATAACGCAGTTCGTGGTAATCGGCCTGACTGGCGCCTTCGGTTCCGCGGAGAATACAGCTCATGCCACTATCGCGGCTTGCAGGCTGTGTAGGGCCTGTGTAAGCACCACTCACCCTGGCAATCCGGCCATCCTTTGCCTTGAAAATAAAGTGCATCGTATCCTGGTTTTTCAATCCGGCTTTTAAACCATTACTGCTCAACATGCCATACCCCATTACTTCTTCAATATCAGGCATATACCACCTGATGAAATCTACCGGATGGCTTAAACCGCCATAAAGCCATTTAAACGATTGTTTTAACGACCAGCCTTTTTCTAAAAACCAGCGGTGATCGGCATGGTAATGGCTTTCGATGGTGATTAATTCTCCAATCAATCCTTCATCAAAATCTTTCTTTTGACGTTTTGCCGGCTCGAAAAAGCGTGAACTTTGCCCTACAAAAATCTTTTTTCTCGATTTTTTGGCTAATTCTAACAGTTCATTGGCCTGGGCGAGGTCATCAATAAATGGTTTGGTGCAAACCACATGTTTGCCGTGTTCGAGTGCCAGTTTAATGTGTTCGAAATGCAGATGATCTGGCGTATAAATCGCAATCATATCAATTTTATCGCTGGTTAACATATCCTTGTAATCGGTTGTCCAGTTTTTAAAATCGAACTCCAAAGCGCGTTCTTCGCAAAGTTTTTTATTGGCATCGCAAATCTGGATGAGCTTAAACTTTCTACTTGACAATGATGCAGAAATTGTACTTCTGCCCTCTCCTAAACCTAAAATCCCTAATCTTAACATGATATTATTTTTTTAAGCGTTTATTGTTTTTCCTCCCCCTGCCCCCTCCCAAGGGGGACAATTAGTCCTCTATCGGTTTAAAGAATACCCAAACCTCATCGGGTTTTGTACCTTCAATTCCTTCCTGGTATTTTTTCATGATCGCGTTCCATTCGTCTACTTTCGGGTTATTCTCCGTAGTTTTTGGATTCAGATCATCTAATTTTTTTCCTTTTGGGATGCTGATGATCAACATTAATTGCCGATCGTTTTTAAAAATAGCCAAACGTTGAAATTCTGCATTACAGAATCCTTTTGAAATCTCCGGCCATTTTTCGAACTGCGTTTTGTGATAGGCCAGGTATTCCTTCTGCATTTTTTCGTCTTTAACCAGATTGGCCGATAAAATGATGTTATCCCATTTTGCAACGGCTTTGTCACCGCAGTTTTTTTCCCGGTTGAAATCGTAGAACAAGTTATCGTACAATTTAATTTCAGTAGCATCCAGACGTTTTAAGGTTTGCTTTAAGCTCTCCACTTTTAAACTGGAAGTATAAATAACCAATCGGTTGCTCCATTTATAAATTGAACTTGCCAGCAGGTTATTTTCTTTTGCAAAAGATTTTAAAGTGTTGTTACCCGGCAGCTTATCCGCTTTGAAAACCAGTTCGAATACAACTGAATGATCAACAGCCTGATTGATTTCTCTTTTGACATCCCCCGATTTTTCCCTTAATAGATGTTGAAAGGCTTTCTCTAAACCAGCATTTTGTTTAATATGAGCGGCAACTTGAGGTCCATTGCTTTCCCATAAATTAGCTGGTCCGTTGGCATTTTGAAGGTATTTTTCGGTCGGTGTCCAGTTGTTTTTGATGGTGATACCAGCCGAACCTTCATCGGTATATAGATAAAACCAATGATCTGGCAAATGCGAATATGGTGCTTTGTAAATACTATCGACAACATTTTCGGTAATAAACGACCCAGGTTGGGCAGATAAGGTATAAATGCCGGCAACATCGTACATATGTTTTCCATAATGATGGATTTTATTGCCACTAACGGTGTTTTGCTCCATCACATTTGGTGTTTTGGTCCATCCCCAGCCTACGCTGATGCCTGAATAAGAAACATCACTGATTTCGTTGTGTAGAATTTTTATCCCACGAACATAACCTGCACCTATGCCCACAGCGCCCCAATCTTCATTGGTTACATCTGTAATTAAGTTATTTTCGATGGTGTTATGGGCTGAAATTTCCCTTTTGTCTGATGGATTATATGGTAGATGCACTTCAACAGCTTCATCAGAAAAAGTTCCGATTAAAATGGCCGATCCGCCAATGTCTTTGAATAAATTGCCTTTGATTTCATTATCTGAAGTTCCTTTTTTATAATCCAGACCTGTAGAAGCGAGATGTACAAAACGGCAGGATTCAAAAGAAGTATGGTTTGCGTAATTTACGTCAACAGCCGATGCAGGCCGGCCTACCCAGGCCTGGTTTTCAAGTGTTGGTTTATCCGGTGTTCCGGCTTTATCGAGTTTATAGGCATCGAGCATGTACATGCCGGCCTGATGTGGAACATGGCCTTGTTTAGACGGCCTCAACCAGGTAGAATGCTCAAAAGAAATTCCTTTAAAATTTATAAAAGCAACGGGATTATCGATTGTTCCTTCAATTTTTAGCAGGTTTTCTAAAGCCGGGGCGATAACTTCGGCATTTTTCATGTTTTCTGTCGCCTTTGGCCAATAATATAGCTTGTGGTTTTGCAGGTCTTCGTACCATTCGCCAGGTTCATTTAAAAACTGGAGTGCATTGCTCAGATAAAAGGCAGAATTTCCAGTTTTCTCTGAGATCCATGGCGCTGGCCAGGGATGTTCTGATTGAATCCTGCTTTCTGGCTGCATGAAAGCAAGCTCGGCTGTTTGACCAATCACCTTAACTGATTTAACACGGAGATTCGCAATCGCCCACCATTGATGGATCAACATTTCCATGCCTTTAACATTAGTCAGGCTGATGTTTTTTTGTAACGGGATGATACAGGTTTGTTTTTCGCTATTCCACGATAAAATCCTGCCCATTTCTTCACCATTATAGTTTTTTGCCCGTATGGCTTTGTGACCATTTACCCAAAGCTGCCTGAATTGCAGATCGCTGCCATCAAAATTTGGAATATCGGTAACCCAAACTTTACCGACAGCTTCTTTCGGCAGACCAGGAAGGTTTTTATTAAGTTTTTGCCAGCCCTTTAGCTGAATGCCACCACTCAAAACTACCTTTTCATTAGCTGCTGCTATAACTTCAGTAGGACTATCTTTTGTGCCGGAATCTTCCGGGCGGATGACTACAGGTTCATGCAATTGATAAGAACCTCTGCCCATAATAATCCGGATGCCGCCTTTAATGGAAGCATCATTTAAACGACGCAATTCCCTTGCTTTCCTGATGGCAGAATGAAGTGTGGCCAGGGGCTTTTCTTTAGTGCCCACATTAGTATCAGCACCGTTTACAGCGACATAGATATCCACTGCGCCAGCATTGAAGTAAAATAACGACAAAAGAGTTACCAGAATCAAAAATGGATTAAATGGTTTGGTTTGCGGAGACACAAACCTAGGGATCTGGTATTTTATGATATCTATGCTTTGCACATGTTTCGTTATCGCCATTTTCATAATTCCCCTAATAAGATTGCTTTCCCGAACTGTCGGGACTTGCTGTGCCTCGCAATGACGACGCATGGTTTTGAAAAACTGATTTTAAATAACTTGTATTGGCGCTGAAGTTATATTTTACATTTGTAGGTTGTGTGGCATCGCGGCTTCTCTCCACCACAAGCCAACCTTTCCAGCCCATATCATCAAGTATTTCTTTTACCTTATTGAGATCAATTTTTGGATCATTTTGCAACCAAACACCGTCTTCATTAGTCGCGTGGATTTGAATAATGTTTTTCTTGCCTAAAATCCTCAACTCTTCATGCAAATCTCTCCCATTCTTGATGGCGTTTGAGAAATTGAAATAACTTTTAACATGTTTGCAATCAACATCCCTTAATAATTGTAATTCGCCTTTTGCATCTAAGGCCGATTCAATTCCAATGGTAACTCCGGCTTTGGCTGCCATTTTTCCGGCCACTTTTAACCTTTCAATAATAGGCTCACGTAATTCAGGATTTTTAACCAAATCGCCCTGAATGCCTAAGGGGAGAAATACCACTTTAATATTCATCGCTATTGCGGTATCTAAACAATCCTGAATCATTTTCTGATAAGTAGGCCGTTTGGCGAAAGATTGTGCATAAAATCCCGTCATTGCTAATGAGCAGATTTCGAGATTTAATTCCTTTGCTTTATCTAAATATTCCTGACGGACTTTTGGGTCGGCGAGTTTATTATCGAATGTTTCTCTATCGCCCAGGCCGCCCATATCAATTTCCAGTCCATCAGCACCGATTTCTTTGGCGAGCGGCAAAGCACTAATTTTCTGTCGTTTCAGGATCATTAAATCAATTACCGCAACCTTATACCTGTTTTTCTTTTCCGCTGCAAAAAGCAACTGATTGGGAAGCATTAAAATGCCCGTTAACAAGGCCATGTTACCAATAAAAGATCTTCTGTTTTGATGTTGCATATCTAATTATTTGCCCGTACTTAAAGGGAAAAGTTTTTCCAGGTTTTCGAAGCCCATTACTGCATTTTTGGGTAGTTTTTCACCTTTATCGCCAAAAACATATAAGGCATTTTCTTTTTCGATGCTTACTTTAGTTTCATCGTATTTTCCGGTTTTATCTTTAACAGCAGTACCATTCAGCTTAAAATTTTTGATTAGGAAATCGTACAAGGCAATGCGTTTATTGATGCCGAAATCGTGCTTTTCCTCAGGAAGGTGAACGTTTTCAACTTTATCTTTCACGCCATAATAACTATACATTTTCTGCAGGTAAGGAAAATCGTGCTCAGGTGTATGTGCGGTCCAATCGCTGCCATCAGATACCAGTAACTGCGGACGAGGCGCAGCCATTGCGGCTAATTCTACGTTATCGGTTCCACCACCACACTGATGGATGGGCATTCCGCTTTCGCATGGGCAGCCGCCATAAAAGTAAGATGACATGGCAACCACCGGCGCACTTAATTTAATCCGGTCATCCATCGCTGTCATTAAAATAGAATGACTTCCGGCACCTGAACCACCACTGATCCCGATTCTGTTCGTATCTGTTTCTTTTAAAGACGAGAAATAATCTAAAATCCTGATTCCCCCTAAAGTCTGAATGGTTTGTGCTAAGCTCTTGCGGTGATCTTCGTATTTAAACTGGAGCATCGATTCGCCCCAGGCAAATAAATCGTAACTAAATGCCATGGCGCCCATCCTGGCAATCATGGCACATCGGATCTGGCAATCAGGTCTGAAACGTTGTTTTTCCCAATGTCCGTCCGGAGATAAAATTACCGGGATTTTGCCTTTTACATTTGAGGGTTTGTACAGTGAACCATTAACCCACACACCAGGTAAAATTTCCAGTGCAATATTCTCTACCGAATAACCGTCGAAAATTCTTTTTGCCGTAATAATGGGTTTTGAATTGGGTTTTGCAGGCAGTGGCGATAACAGTAAAGCTTTGTAGAGTTCGGGTTTAATTTCTGCCTTACGCTTTTCCCAACTGGCCTGATCGTGATATTTTGTTGCCAAACCATCTAAATATGCCCAGCCATCCTGGATTTCCCAACGGTAATATTCGTATTCTTTTAATTTGTAAACACCTGGTTTTTCTTTGTTTACTTTCATATCCAAAGGTGTAAGCACATTGGCAAGGGTTTGATCAACATCTGCACGGAAACGCCATTCGGCATAGTTTACCCATTTGTCTTTTACCTGTGGTTCTGAATATTTAATCTGCACCTTAAACCGCGTTTGAATTTCTTTTAAAACATCAACTAATGGCTTTTTATAAAGATTATCGGTGTTTTGGGTTTGGGCGAAAGTTGATAAAGAGATAATTGTGAAAAAAAGTACTGCCATTAGACTCATTCTATTACTAATCGACCGTCCGTCATCTCGACTGTAGCGCAGTCCCGAATGTTCGGGAGAGAGATCTGTTACAGATTTCTCGACTACGTTGCACTCCGCTCGAAATGACGATTTTTTTATGCTTCTCATGGTTCCTCACTTTTAGTTTCCGTAATCACTGGTGCGGTATAACCTTTCAGTTTTGGCCAAACGCCATTTACAATCTTTTTCAATTTCAACTTTGAAGGATCGACAACCACATGTTTGATTTTCTCTCTCCTCCAGGTGTAGATGAAATGTAACATACCATCGGCAGTTTGAATCACTGCAGGATAAGAATACTGGCTGATGGGTGAATCCTCTAAAATCAATGCTGCAAACCATTCTTTTCCATCTTTTGAGATGGATACATTTAATGGTGTACGAGGCCCTTTGGCCAGCTCGCCAGGAGGCAAAACGTGATTGTAGACCAGTACATGCCGACCGTCTTTCATCGTTACGGCATCCGTTCCTGAATTATTATTTGGTAAAGAGGTTTTGGTTAATGCCGACCAGGTTTCGCCGTTATCTTCAGACCAGGATTCTACAATGGCACGGTTGGCGGTTCTGGCCAAAATCTGCAATTTTCCATTTCCATGTTGCAGGATACTTGGCTGGATGGCTTTGATTCCATTTTCAGGAAGTGGACCAACTGTTCTCCAGGTTTTACCATTGTCTTTGGTCACTTCGAAATGAATCTTCCAGCCGTCGCCTTCTTTACTCGATGGCGCAAAGAGGTTTCCATTGCTTAACAAAACAGGTTTATTTTTTACAGGGCCGATATAACCATCAGGTAATTTAGTGGCATCAGACCAGCTTATCCCGCCATCTTTTGAAGTTCTCATCATTCCCCACCACTCAGATGGTTTAGGTCCGATTTTGTAAAACAGTAATAAATCACCGCCAGGAACCTGATATAAAACCGGATTCCATGTAGGTAATCTCTTACCATCAGGCTGGATCCCATTAGCAACTGAAACTGGTGCTAACCATTTACCATCTACGAATCGGCTGATGTAAATTTCCACATCCGGATTCCGTTCTTTTGTTCCGCCAAAAAATGAGGCTACTAAACCCGTAGGCGTTTCGGCTATGGTAGCCGAGTGACACGATGGGAATGGTGCTTTATCATACAGAAACTCTTGTTTGACAACGCCTTTTTGCCATTTTTCTACCTGGGCCTGAGCAGTAATTGCGACCGCGAAAACAAGTCCTATTGTGAAGTATATTTTTCTTTTTAACATCATATTTCTCTTAATCGTCCTCTTATTTCCACACGTCATTCCCAGCTCGACTGGGAATCCTAATGCTTTCGCTATACTTTTATTTTGCTTTAAGATTCCCGCCTGCGCGGGAATGACGGCAGTGCTAAGGAACTATTTATTGTTTTGCCTTAGCCGCCTTTTCTTCTTTTATCTTTTTGGTATAAGCACTGTAAAGCGCTCTCCAACTGCGGCCATTGTTATTCAGCATTTGTTCTGATTTCGTTTTGTAAATTTCAAAAATGGCCGAAATCTGTTTCATGTTTTTATAATCGACAGCTTGTTCTCTGGCTTGTTTCAAAAAAGCTAAAATCTTTGCTTCTTCATCTGCCGTTAAATCAGGAACAATAGCTTTATAACCTTTCATCGTGAAATCGACCTTTCCGATGGTATATTTATCTAAAATGGTCTCCACTTGTTCTGGGGTTAAGTTTTTTCTTAATCCATCCATAAGCGACTGATGAACCGTTGATGGCATGGCAGAATCGGCAATGATCTGTTTGTCTAAATCACTTAATTTATTGCCTGTAACCGGGTTTATCCCATCAGGAACCGTTGATGAGGGGTGATCGTTATGCCAATCTCTGATGGTGGTTAAATGAACGGCAATGGTATTTTCCACAGCAGTTTTTTTCGCTGCATCGGCTAGGTTTAATGAGGCGACCCATTCTTTGGCCTTCGTCAGGATTTCTCCGGGCACCACCACATCTTTCGTTTGACTGAATGCGCTTACTGAGGTGAGCAGTAAGGCCATAATCATCAATGTTTTTAAAAACTTTCTCATAATTGTATTTTAATTATTGTTTCGGTTCGTGAAGACACAAACCGAGGCTTATATACATTAATCCTTTCTCGCCATGGTTCGTGTCTCCACGGACCATGATTTTATTTCCGCTCCACTACAAAAGCATAATCGCCAGAGCCAAGCTCATAAACTGCCCTGTTATTATCCATTTTTACAAATTTTAAATCCTTTATAGACTTATTTTTTTCTGAAACTTCATTTTTATTATTTGCAGGAATGTAAACTAACGCCGTTGTATTTGCTGGGATGGTCATGTTCCAGTTAAATTGATTAGCCGTTTTGCTATAACTGCTTTTGATTAGCCCATAAACCGAATGGTAACTGGCATTAACTGCGTTTAAACCACTAATCATTTCTGGTTTCATGATGATCTTTTTAAAAGCAGCGCTTTCTGATTTTATACCGGCCAGGTTTTCATAATACCAGATGAGCAAATCACCGAGCATCATCACATGGTTCTGCGAGTTCATTTTCGGATCGGCCGTGTTGCCATTCCACAATTCCCAAATGGTTGTGGCGCCATTATCAACCATATAACCCCAGCTCGGATAAGTTTTCTGTGTGGCCACTGTATAGGCTAAATCTGGCCGGCCGTAGTCGTTTAAGCAACGCATTAACCATTGGATACCTACCAAACCATTACTTAAATGTCCTTTATTGGTTACTTCAACCGTGTAGGTGATATTCTTAAATACCTGATCTACTTTATTCTGCGGAACCATTCCAAAATAAAGCGGAATGATATTGTCGGTTAATGCATTTGAGGCATAATAACCTTTGTCGTTATAATATTTCTGGTTGAAAGCTTTTTTTATCTTATTTCCCAGAAGCTCATACGCTTTTGCATCTTCCTCATTGCCAATTGCTTTACCAAACTGAATCATCAACTGCGTGAAATGGTAATAATAAGCGGTCGAAATCAGTTCAGAAGGATACTTTTTATCGGCACTCTTTCCTCTGCCAAAGTCGATGGTAATGGGTGGCATACACCAATCACCATAACTGTCTTTAGTCAGGATGTAATCTTTCATGTAACGGTCCTGCATGTAAGCCAGCCATTTTTTCATTGCCGGATAGTTATCACGTACAGCTGAAACATCCCCCGTTTGTTTATATAACATTTCGGTAACCAAAAGCATCGCTCCAGGCCAGGTCATGTTGTCGCTATAGTAACGCCAGAAAGCTGGAGCAACGTCCGGAATGGCGCCATCCTCTTTCTGCGAATTCCTGATGTCCTGCAACCATTTGGCATAAAACCGACCATTGTCAAAAAGAAAACTTTCTCCGTAAGCCACAGCGCCCCTATCGCCTAACCATGGCATGCGTTCGTTACGCTGAGGACAATCGAGCGGGATACCTTTATAATTGCCGGCAATTCCCCACCAGGCATTTTTAAAGAGCTGATTGGTAAGCGCATCCGAAGTTTCGAATGTTCCAACGGTTTTAATATTATCATAAATCATTTTGCCAACAAAATCATTCACCGATGGCTGGTAGGTATATCCCGAAAGCTCTACGTATCTAAATCCCCGGTAAGCAAAAGTAGGCTCCCAGGTTTCTAACGCTGCTCCTTTTAAAGTATATAAATCCGTACATTTTGCATTGCGAAGATTAGCTGTAAAGAGTTCTCCATTATCTTGTAACGACTCAGCAAAACGCATTTTGATTTGCTTTCCTTTTAAACCTTTTACCTTGATCTGCAACCAACCCACCATGTTTTGACCCATATCTAAAATGTATCGGTCGCCAGAAATTTTAGTGATGGAGACAGGTTTAAGCGTATTCATCACTTTCATGTTTTCATTCATCTGGGCTTCAATCACGCCTGTTGGTTCCTGAACAAATGCTGCTTTTGTCCATTTACGATCATCAAAGCCAACCTTATTCCAACCCGTTGCTTCTTTTGTCGCATCATATTCCTCTCCATCATATTCGTTATTGGTTCTGATGGGTCCATCGGCTGTACCTTTCCAGCTATCATCGGTATCAATGTTAGCGGTTGTTCCATCCGTATAAACGATGTTGATGTTCATCAGCATTTTTGGGAAACCGAAGGTTTTGATTTTATAAGGTTTCTCGTTCTGGCGCATGGCAAAAAAACGTCCATTGCCCAGAATTGTACCTACCGCATTTTTTCCATTCTGAATGTAACTGGTTACATCGTAAGTGTTGTATTTAACATTTTTGGTGTAATCTGTAGGCGATGGAGACAATACATCTTCGCCAACCTTCTTTCCATTGATGAAAAGTTCGTATAAACCTAAGCCAATGATCGATGCGGTTGCTGATTTTACCGTTTTTAAACTCTGGAATTCCTTTCTGAAATACCTGGCTGATAAACGAGAATCGGTTTTGATATTGTCCCAGGCGAACGCCCTGTCGAAACCTATCCAGCCCTTTGGCCAATCTTTGTAGTATAACAAACCCATCGAAAAATAACTGTTTGCCGACCACTCGCTTTGACCAACGCTTGTCCAAACCTTTACTTTCCAATAAGCTTTCATGCGACTGGCTAATCTTTTTCCGTCATAAGCTACATGAATAGATTCAGCAGAATTTACTTTCCCCGAATCCCATAAATCGCCCTCATTTGCACTTAATTTCTCAGGCGAAGAAGATACCAAAACCTGATAAGCCGTTTGCATTACATTTCTTTCTTTTGAAATCATGTGCCAGGCCAAACGAGGTTTTAAAACATCAATTCCTAATGGATTTTCAAGCATCTCGCAGGTGGTATTTTGCAACGAAACTTGCGCTATCACTTTGGAAAAGGATAGAAACCAAATGCCAATGATTGCTATGTAGATTTTAATGTTCATTTACGCTTGATTACACAGATTTATTAATTGCACTGATTCAGTTATTATTTATTTGCTCCCGCTGATTTCAAAGATTAACGCAAACCAATAATTCTGTCCGCATAAATCCGCGTTATCTGCGGGCTATTCTTTCTTCTTTAAAGATCAATTCGTCATTGCGAAGCTGGACTTGCGCGAGCTGAAGCAATCTTTTTTATTAAACTATTAACATTCTTTTAATCTCCCTAATGAGATTGCTTCCTCGTGCCTCCTCGCAATGACGACGCGTTTGTAGAAAAATCAAAATACAAGATCATATCCAATGCCCTGCCCGGATCTTTATCAAAATCGTAATAAATATTCTTCATTCCCATTGGTCCGGTTGTTTCGGGTTTTTGGGTCTTTGTGCCAATTGCCGAAATCCCGTTCATAAATGAAATATCTCCACCCGGGAATGTCGGACTCATGTTATCGTATTCAGTATCTTTCGATTTCTTAGGGGTAAATAACCTCAAGAAAACATCTTCTTTATCCGTTACCACTTTAAACGATTGTTGTTTTCCGATAAATTCACACCAATACATGTTCGAATAATACCCCTTAAATTCAGGATATTGCCAGGGTGCTTCGCCTGTTGCAGCATTGTTGTAATCCTTTTTCCAGATGCCGAATTGTGTGCCTTTCATTCTGTTTTTCCAAACCCGGTACGGCCCGTTTCCTTTATATTCAACTGCTTTAATCTCGGTTTCAGGATAAGAAAAATTTAATCCAACAAAATTGGTAAAGTAAGCCGATGGGAAGTATTTCACTTCCATTTTTAACCAACCTGATGGATAAATTATCCATTGCAAGGTGTTGTAACTTTCTTTCTTATCAAATGTGGAAGAAATAACTAAATTGTCTCCATCCATTTTAGTTGTGAATTTTTTGAAATTATTGATCCCCTCCTGCAGAACCGGGCCATTCGAAAATGGAATCAGTCCTTTGGCATTTTTCGCCTGCTGCAATAAACCTGTTGTTTTATCGAAAGTCAGCTCGATACCGTTTGCAGAAACCTGATAAACTTTTGCATCTTCTTTTAAATTCACTTTCGAAGAACCTGTTTTTACCACCATTTTCGCTGCGTCATCTTTAGGTAGTGCAATCGGGAAACTCCAGGTAAATAATTCCTTGCCGTCTGGTCCGTTAGCCGTTAAATAAAGGGCATCGAAATTTCTCCAATCTGTTGGAAGATTGATTTGTAGTTTCCCTTTTTCGAAAGGTTTGATATCCGGTGCATCAGCTTTACCAGATTTGAATGCTGCATCATCGCCAGCCTTTAACTTCTTTAATTTCCATTCGAAAGTGCATTGATTAAGGTTGGTAAATGTATAACGATTCTCCAGTAAAAATGAACCATCAAAGCCAGCTGTCATTTCTCTTTTCTCTACAAAAACAGGGCTCCATACTTCTTTAATGGTAAAAAAACTGCCTTCTTTTTCGTGGTATGGACCCACAATCCCGTCAGGGCCATGGTTTCCATCGGTATCTAGTTCACCGTTTTTATCGGTGCGCACCACAGCCTGATCGGCAAAATCCCAAAGGAAACCACCGGCAGAAAGCGGATTGTTCCACATGGCATTCCAGTAATCTTCAATGCCTGCACCATGACCGCCATCCCACATGCCATGCAGAAATTCAGTTGGCATTAAGATGTTATGTCCGTGATCGTAATTCCCGATTCCGTAGTTAAATTCGCGGTAATGTGTGGTTTCAAATCCACCAAAAACTTCCCAGGGGTGAATTAAAGGTCTTTTTTGAAGATCTTCCTCAGCGAACAGATGATCAAGTTCGCGGTTATGCCCGCCCTCATTTCCATTGGCCCAAAATATAATCGAAGGATGATTTTCATCATTCAACATCATTTCTTTCATCAATTTGGTTCCCGTTGGCGTATTGTAAGTACCATGCCAGCCTGCTAATTCGTCCATTACAAATAAGCCAAGTGAATCGCAAACATCCAGGAAGTGTCCATCTGGTGGATAATGCGACATACGAACGGCATTCATGTTCATTTCTTTCATTAACGAGACATCCGCAATGCTGATTTTTTTACTCGTTGTTCTGCCTGATGAGGGGTAAAATGAATGACGGTTTACACCTTTGAATTTCATTTTCACACCGTTTACATATAAACCATCGCGTTCCTTTACTTCGATGGTTCTAAAGCCGATCTTTTTCGAAACCTGATGGATCGCTTTACCATTTTTAATTAAAGTAAAGTTTGCGGTGTACAAGTTTGGAAACTCTGAAGACCATAATGCCGGATTGGAAAACTGATGATTCAACTGTATATTTTTACTTCCCTTTTCTAAAGAAGTTGCAAATCTATCACCGAACTTCTTTCCGTCTTTTCCAAAGAGTGTTACTTCAATTTTGTCAGCATCTCCTGAATAACTCAATTGAGCATTTAAATGCCCGTCAGCTTTTGCATCAGTCTGGATTCGATTGATATGTGTTTGCGGTAATGATTCAAGATAAACCGGTCTGAAAATTCCCCCAAAAATCCAGAAATCTGCTTTTCGTTCAGCTTCATTAACCGATTGATTGGCAGAATGTTTAGACACCTTTACCTCTAGTAAATTATCGCTACCGAGTTTAATCAGCTTAGTGATATCGTATCTGAAAACATAAAACGATCCCTGATGTATTTCTCCGGCAAGTTTTCCGTTGATTTTAACCTCAGTATCGGTCATCGAACCTTCGAAAACAATATTAATCTTTTGGTTTTTCCAGGCTGCAGGAACTTTAAAAGTGTATTTATAAAGCCCCTGTTCCTTCCCTTTATTTTCTTCTTTATTGAAACCGTAATTATATTTCCCAAAACCTTGCAATTCCCAGTTTGATGGAACGGGAATAGTTGTCCACTTGCCAGAATTTGCGCCAACTGTACAGAAGAAATCCCAATTAACGGTATTATCGTTTCCAGTTCCTGATAGATATAATTTCTCTGTTTGTTGTGCTTTTACAGCGCCAAACATCATCATCAAACAAAGGAAAAGTATAAATCTGGTTTTCATTAATTCGTTTTAAATTGATTGGTTAAAGGATTATCGGTTCTGAAAGGCAAGGCCGGTAAACCGTTACTATAAAAATTTCCTGATGGATTTTCTGTCCAGTTGTAACGTACTGCCACGGGGCTTGCAATCTCTTTTGCCGAAACAACAACTTTTCCATTTTTAACAACAGCTTCTGCATTAATGAATTTACCCTCTTTTCCGGCAATTGTAAATCCGGTTAATGGAATAGCTGAAGTTGCTTTCAAATAATCGAAATCCAACAAAGCTTTGCCATTTGAAAAGTTCACGCTTTTGTAAATGGGGCCAGAAAAATCTATTTTTTGATGGTAGGTTTTACCTAAAGCAAAAAGCGCCAATCGTCTGCCTACCTCCCATTTATAGGTTGGGTGCAAATCTCCGCCGTTATCGTTTAAATCTGAAGTAGAAATCATTCCGGTATTTGGCAAGCGTAAAACCTGCTGCTGAGCTTCCCAAAAGTTAGGTTCTGTATCAGCCGTTAATACTACTTTATCACTTTTTTGCTTACTGTAATCGTATGGTGCAATTTGCACGTAATAAAATGGCAATTGCTCGCCCCAGGCTTTACGCCAAAGATTTACTAAAGTTTTTAATTTGTAAGCATAACTGATATTTTCATTCAAAAAACAGTTGGTTTCGCCCTGATACCAAAGGAAACCTCGGATTTTGAATTTCGCAAGTGGCTCAATCATCGGTGTATAAAATTTTCCGGGGTCGTTGCTTACTTTTTGGCTTTTAAAATATGTTTCCTGAGCAAAAGCTTCCGGAGAAATCCATGGCTCTATTGCACTACCCGAAACTGACGAAGAAATTATGCCAACAGGAATACCCAATTTCTCCTGCACTTCTTTAGCGAAGAAATAGCCTGCGGCCGAGAAAGCCCGTAATGCAGAATCTTGTGCCATTGCCCAGCTTTTATGAATCGAATCTGGTTTATTCAATTGCTTGCGGTTGACCAGAAAAATCCGGATCTGTGGGTTTTTAGCTTTTTCTACAGCATCAGATGGAAAACCCAATTTTTCGTTCTTCGGCTTAGGAATTTTAGCCAGCTTACGCATTTGATATTCCATGTTCGATTGCCCTGAACACAGCCAAACTTCGCCGACCAAAATATTGGTTAGTTCAATTTTGTTTGTACCTGAAATGATCATCGTTTGTGCTTTCGCCGATGTTTTGAGCGGAGATAAAACAACAAGCCAGTTCCCGTTTTTATCGGTAATCGTTTCTTTTTTATGACCTGCAAAGGTCACTTCTACTTTTTCACCCGGCGCAGCAAAGCCCCAGATATTGATGGCTTTATCCCGTTGCAGAACCATATTACTCGATAAGATTTGCGGCAGGAGGATTTTTGCGTTGGATGATAATGACCCTAGAATGAGGACTAATAGCATGAGAGATTGCTTCTTTCCTCGCAATGACGAACTCATGGACACGCCAGAACGCAATGAGGGAAAAACTGTAAACTTCAAACTGAATACTGAAAACTGTCTCAAAATCCCTCCGTTTTTAAATATTTAATTGAATATACAGCCTCGTTTTTCTCAGATTCTCCTGCATTTTTCAAATCGTAAGCTTGATCAGCCGGGGTATCTACATCTGGAAAACGGCGAACATCTCCTGTACGGAAAACAATTCGCGAAACATCGGCTACCGGCTGAAAAGCCAGACTCGTTAAAACCTCTTTTCCATTTACAGTGATGGTGTAAAACCGGGTATGTGCATCGAGTTTCAATTTGATATCATAGCTTTTTCCAGCCTCATATTTCATGAAGTTTTTATAACGGGCGCCAGCCTTTGCACTTAATACACCAGCAGTATCAAAAGTCAGGCGAACTGTAGCCATTCCTTTAGTATCTTGCAATTCGATTTCGAGTAAACCGAAATTATTTTGCTTTGGGGTAACCGAAAACGAGGTCATGATTTTTTTAGATGCAGGGAATATCCGCTCTGCTTTTGCATAGTCAAAGGGGTCTTTATCCTTTAAAACCAAAGTTCCATCTTCAACTTTAACTGGCGCCCAAAGCGGACTGTAAATATTCCACATTTCGAGTGCTTTTCCTTTAGGTAGCTTTTCAAAATCATCATTTACATGCTGCGTAGCTTGATCATTAACGGGCACAGGAACTGAAGAAACCCATATATCTTCTTTGTTCATACTGTAGGTTACCCATAATTTACCATCTGCTGGTTTCCCGTTTCCTTCTTCTATACCACGTACATATTGCGGACCATAAGATTTGTAATTACCGCCATAACGCATGGGTGTGATCTCGCCATTTACCAACAAAAGATTAGTGTAATCTAAACCATTTTTACTGGTCGAAATGGCTAATGGCCACCTATATTCTGAAGGGTTGTACACCGTTGCATAATTTCCGTCTGAAGTTTTTTGCCCCCAGATTTTGGCATTACTGTTTACAAAACCTGGAGCACGCGATGCATTTTCCGGCCAGCTTTTGCCATTATCATTGCTAATTGCTGTTAAGGCATTTTTCCATAAACCCACCACTCTTCCGTCGGATAGATGATAGTAACTGAATGCTTTATACTGTTTTTGTAAAGTGATTAAAGGATCTTTCCGATCTGCTTCCTCGTTCCATTGTTGAGTCATTAACTTATTTGTCAATAACTCATTACAAGCCTCAATAAAAGCTTTACTTGTGCTTTTAGTATATAGTGGATACTTCGTATTTTGCTCTGAATATCCGGGATTGTAATGAATGAAATAAATCGGGCCGTATTTTCCATCGGCTTGAATTTCTCTTACGGCCCTGCCAATTCCGTGACCATCGTTAGGATCGTCTTTAGCATCGAAACTGATGGCATAAAAACCCAAAACCAAAAACACATTTTTAGTGGAAACATAAAAGCCCATGCGCTGATGCATCACGGCATCTAAATCTTTTGCCACATCGGTTCTTCCCTCCTTTGTTGTTCCATCCGGAATTCGGTAAATTGGAAATACAACATCAGGTTTGGTCCAGCTGTAGCCATCCTTTGATGATTGAACTAATGTTTGTCCTGGCGGAATGCTCTCGCCAACTTTATCACTTAAATATTCGATGTAAAATTTGTTGTTCCAATAAGCCAGCATTGGCGCGTGGTTATAGGTCCAGCCGAAGTTTTCGGCCAGTTCGGGGTGTTCTCTGTTTGCACGGAAAGTTTGAATGCTGTGCACACCCATTACCGGCGAAAGTTGACCATGGTGATAATCTGCATTAACCAAAGTTTTACCCGTGTAACGTACGGTATCCTGTGCCTGCGAAGTTAATAGCGCAAGCGTAAATGGCAGGGTTAAACAAAGTATTTTAAATGTATTCATGTTATGTTTTTTACCACAAAGGCACTAAGAATTAAAATCTTTTATTCGCTAAGTCGTCATTGCGAGTTTCCGATCCTTCATCGGAACGAAGCAATCTTTTTTGCCCAATAGATTGCTTCACGCACTCGCTTGTTCCATTGCTTCAGTTCGCAATGACGGCTCGTTTACTACTTTAATAAATTCTTAATCACTTTCCTTTTTACTTTTATAATCGTTCCGTGTTTGTGTCCTTCGGGGATGGAAACCTCCGATGTCACATCTTTAAAAGTTTTAAAATCGGCTGTTTTATAAGCCGAGTAAATTTTCTGCCCGTAAGCATCGAAATAGATCAACCAGTCGTTTTTTACTTTTACTACCGTTGGCCCTTCGGTTAATTTCGGACTAAAAGTCCCCGAAATATTTTCGTAGGGTCCTAAAGCATCTTTTGCAAACGCCACTTTTAAATTCCTGTTCGGTCGTGTATTATCCTTCAAAACCAGCACATAATCCTGGGTGGCGCGTTTTACAATAACCGCATCAATAACACTAAAACCAGGATCAAGAAACAATTTCGGTTTCGAGAAGCTTATAAAATCTTTTGTGGTAATGCTGTACATCCGGTGATTGTTTTCTTCCTCTTCTATTCCTTTAGCAAAGCGGAATGGTATGGTTGAAGCCCAGATGATTACATATTCTCCTTTTTCATCATCATAAAAAATTTCAGGTGCCCAAACATTTACCGTCTTGGGTTCGCTTTCCATTACCGGAAGGAACTTCTGTTCGCTCCAGTTGATCAGATCTTTTGAACTGGCATAACCAAAACCTTTATCACCTTTCCAGCTACAGGTCCAAACCAAATGAAAAGTACCATCTGGTCCTTGTACAATGGATGGATCGCGTAAAACTTTTTGCGTTCCAACTTCAGGTTTTAAAAATGTTTTATTTAAATCTGTCCAATGGTAAGCATCGTAGCTGTATAAAAGCCTTAATCCTTCGTTTGCCGGCTCATGAAAAGACGTAAACAGGTAAGCTTGTTTTGTACAGGATGTTAATCCACAAAACAGCCAGCCCATTATAGCTAAGCGAAAAAATGATATTGACTTTGTTTTAAACACTTTTTTATTTAGTTATTTTTATTCTTTAGTGATCTTGCTTTGGCCTAACGCCATACGCCTTCCGGTACACGCTTCTCCTATATCTTCTCTAACACCAAAACCCAATCATTACCATTTGCGGGTTCGCCTGGTGGGTTAAATTCTTTTATTCCTTTGTTTTCAAATTCTCCTATTGCTGTAGTTTTTCCGGTTCTTGGGTCAAACCACGATGCCTTTACATCATCGCCATCGGTTTTACCTAACTGAACACTGAAATTTTTTCCGGTATAAGTATAAAGGAGTGCAAATTCTTCACCTCTTGTGCCGATAACACGTTCGTATTTTTCGCCATTCTTTCCAGCTATTAAAGTCTGATCAGGTACACGGTCGAAATAGGAATGCGAAAGCATTAAATCTTTCAGGTACTGCATTTGTTTTGCTCCCGGAGCATTTATTGCCATTATCCATTGATCTTTCGGACCATAAGCAGGTTTTAAATCTGTTTTTTTGTACATCTGCATCACCGAATTATGGCCATAGGTGTAACCGAAAGCACCTGCAAAAACCGACCAGTAACCATATCTTCTTACATCGCTATCTGTCCAGCGTGGCTGGCTGGTATCGTGCAAACCTTGTGGAATGTCTTCGTATGAAGGTTCGCCATCAATAGTCGGTTTGGTTGGTTTCAGTTTATAGTCGGCTTCGATGTATTTCCAGTTATCTTCTCCATAATGTAATTTCTCGTTTTTAGATGTATCCTGATCGTAACGGCGATGGCCTGACTGTACCATGTCAAAATCGCACCATTTAGCTTGTTGAAACCATTGCGAAGAAGCCGTACGCCCCCTTGGATGGAAAGTAATTAAATGATTCGGGTCATTCGCCCTTAGCGTTTCACCAATGGTATTCCAAACTTCTTTTTTATCGCTACCTTTAATATCACCACCATTGAGCCAGATAATATTCCATTTTTCTTTATAACGTTTAGCCAAAAATTCGGAATAAACCTTTGCCTGGTCTTTCTTAACTTTTCCATTTTTAACATTGGTACCCCAAACCGGAACCAGGGCCATATAAAGCCCTTTTTCAGCTGCTTTATCAACGATATAATCTACATGATCCCAATAATCATAAGCCAAAGAATCTTTCGGGTTATTGCCTGGTGTAAGCATCGGCTTTGAAACATCGGCGTGTACAAGTGACGAATCCAAATAGATATTTCTCGATGGCACATCGTGTAATAGCATCACCTGGATTACATTGAATCCTTTTTGTTTACGGTCTTCCAGGTAAGTATTTGCCTCTTCTCTTGTCAATCTGCCAAATAACAACCAGCCTGTATCGCCGAGCCAAAAGAATGGTTTGCCATCGCCAGTGGTTAAATATCTTCCATTTTCAGAAATCAGAAGGCTTTTATCCCCAAAATGAGGTTTCTTCTTACAAGCCAAAGCGAGGCAAGAAACCATAACAAGCAGAAATATTTTAGATTTAATGTTCATGTTAAATTTTATTGATGATGAGTACCTCGTCGCCTGAAGCTACTTTATTCAACTTTACAATGGCGCCAGCATTAATTTTTTCTTCTTTAAGCATTTTACCGGTTCGGGTGTTCAGCACTTTTACATTGAATTTCCCTGTGATCTTACTTAAATCAAGATTAATCGCATCTGCTGAAGCATTGTATAAAATGTAAGCTTTGCCTGCATTTTCCAGTCCGTATTGTTTAGCTGATTTACCTGCCGGAAGAAATGCTTTCATTGAAGAAGCGGCATTTAGAACCGACTGATCTATTTCATTGATATTTGATAGTGAACCGCCTGCCATTAAAATCGCCCATCCGAAGCTATCAAAGCTATCGCCCGAATAAATCACAGCCTTTTCAGGGAATTTGTTTTTATATTCGGAAACGGCATGGTAAACTTCTTCGAAAGATGTTTTCTTAGGTTTTAACAAACGTGCATGCTGACGGGGTGCTAAACTTAAGCCTCCTTGTGGTGCATAAGCTGTTCCATCGGCCTGGTAATGCCAGTACCTGATATCGATTAAATCGACAACATTGGCACGATTTGGGTCAGCTAAAATGGCATCCTGAACATCTTTGGTTACACTTAAACCAATGATGGGATGTTTGCTTGTTTCTTTTTCCCACTCTTTTATGGTGTCGATCCAGAATTGTACAAAATGTAAGGGACCGGTAAACTCAGCACCAATTAACTGAATAACACCTGTATTTCCATTGAAATTCTCCAGGCATTTTCTGATGTAAGCCTTATGGATCGCTTTACGGTGCTCGTTTGTGATATCGTAAAACTGCTCAGCCATAAAAATACGTTTATCACCGGCATATGGAACTGGTTCGGGGAAACCTGTATTATTGATGTTGTTTGCCGTACGCCAGGGAAAATCAGCATAATGTGCACCAGCTTCGATAATATTGTGCTGAAAATAATTTTCATGGATTAAAACCAGGCCTTTCTGGTCGGCCAGATTGGCAAATTGTTTTAACCTATCCCAATACCAAAGATTGTATTTGGTGATATCGTATTTGCTTAAACCATCCCAGGCTTTATCCTGTCCGCTACGGGCGAAAGGCAATTCGTAAAATGGTGCCCAAACCTCGCCATCCATACGGCGGATACGTTCATGATCATCTCTTCTTCTATCGTACCAAAGGCCGTAATTGTGATCGAGTACTTTTACTGAACCGTTTTTCATGGCATCTGTAATCGAATCCAAATCGTCTGTTAAGCCATTTCCCGAACGTCCGGGTACAAAACGTGTAACATGGAATTTTGTGTTTTTTAAACCGTAAGGGCGCGCACTTCCATTCCACCAGGGCACATCCTGGCGATTTCCCACCACAAGTTCATTGCCGCGAACCAACCAACCATTTTTGATGGTCATGGCGCTAGCAAGTGTTGGTTGAACAACTTTATCCAGGCCAATTTTATCGATACTTTTTTCTGAACCAGCATTCGTTGGAATTTTATTTCTTTCAGATGCGGCATCAATATATTCTGAAACGGTTAATGCAGGTTTATAGGCCAGCTTGGTTAGTTTTAGCGCTACATCAACAGGTGGGCTACTTGATGCTTCGGTTTCTACCGGAAGAACGAAATTCCTTTTATCGGCTTCGTTACCTAATCTATCTTTTAACTGTGCATAATATAAACTTCTTGGTTGAATCTGTTCGTTAGACATATCCCAATAACCGTTCCCGGCAAATTGTGACCAGGTTCCAAAAGCCCAGTTTTGAGCTGTCGGGGGTTGAAAATTATCAACCCTGGCTGCACTGCACTGCCAGAATACACTGTTTGCAGCGCTCCACCCTGCCCCTTGACCATCTTGTCCGCGGTTTAAATAACTTAAGGCCTGTCCATCAATATTTACGATATCGAACAACACACCTGATGCCCAGCTATCAATTGCACCACTAAAACTAAAAGGCAAATACGACTGGCATTGCACAAAAACATTTGGTCCGGGTGCACAAAAGCCTACCGCAAAATCATGGTAACCATATTCTGAATATAACCTTTGGAAAAGGGTCTGTGATCCTGTGGTTAAAAATGTAAACCGGCGTTCACCACCAATTTCAGAAATTGGGGCCAGTGATTTACAATCTTCAACAGTAATCCTTTTTGAAGTCTCCAAAACATTTACAGCAGAACCCGCAAAATGTTCAAAAACAACCTGACGAACCCAGGCATCCTGCACATTCTCTAAACAAATGGCTGTCCAGCGGTGATACTCGTCTTTACTATTTTCTTTATGGTAATCGGATTCGATTTTTAGATTTTCAACACCCGATTGCGCAATTCTACCCGCCCATTTGTATTTTGAAAGGGTTGCACCCCCAAACCTGGAATCTAAGGCTGTTGTAATTGGCGCATCGAAAGTGATCGTATTGCCGTTTATTGCGGTGATTTTTCTATCCCAATGAATGTCCCTTGTTCCTGGTTTCCAGCCTAAAGCACTTTCACCACCGCCAAACTCGACAGTTTTAAGGGTTTCGATCCATTCTTTGGTTGATGGGCGATGAATGAGGATCTGATCGCCAATTTTTAATCCATTTGTATTTGCTAAGGTAATTTTATTTGCATTTACAGGCACATAAGTATCAGTAAGGGCTATCGCTTGTTCCTCCACCTTGTTCTTTTGACCCAAAATTCTGATCACACCAATACGATCTAAACCTGTAGCGAAAATTTTTGTGCCGTTTTCGCCCATTCCACTTCCACGAAGAACTACTCCGGAAGCTGATAACCGCAATGTTCCAGCGACTTCATAAGTCCCTTTTTCCAGTAAAACCGCACCACGTAAACCATCTTTTCCGATCGGTAATTTAGCGACGTAATTAATGGCTGATTGAATCCTTAGGGTGGCATCACCTTTTGAAACAGGAACCACGACCTTTATTGTGGCATCAGGAATGGCTTCTTCGCCAGCCATGTAACCTGCATACGAAAAATCAGGAATACGGTTTCCTTCTGCATCGGGCGTATAAGCCATTTTGCCATCTTTTCCTTTAAAAATTGGCTTTGGTGGCTCAACAGGTTTTGTCTTTTGTGCAAAAGAAAAGTTAGCCACCAAAATCGCCATTACCAAAAACGGTAAGGTTTTTAGTTGTATAACTTTTAATATGTGGTTAGTTTTTGGCATTAATGTTTTTTATTTGTCATGCTGAGACACGAAGCATCTGCAACCTATGGTCTACTGTCCTTGCCTATTCTCCTCCAGCCTTAGCAGTAGTTTTATTAACGTTTTGTTTTCACAGCATGCATATTCATCACTACATTCAGAGTCACAATGCTATTTGATTAGGTTTTTATCTTTCAATTATCTCTTCATTCAAAAATCTCCACTTTGGATTAAAAATTTCAATCAACTCATTTTTCTTTTTCCTAGTCCAGCCCTTAATTTCTTTTTCTCTTTCAATTGCATGCTCAACGAACTGATATCTTTCGAAAAAAATTAAATAGTGGCAATTGTATTTAAAAGTAAAAGCAAATTTATTTTCTCTATTCTCTAGGTGTTGTTTAAGTCTAACCTCTAAGTCATTTGTTACGCCTGTGTACAAAACAGTTCTGTTCTTGTTTGTTAAGATGTAGACAAAGTAATTATGGTCCATAATATATTTAAAAGCTACGTTTCATCGCTTGCAGATTCTTCACTGCGTTCAGAATGACAGCATATACAAGAATTTTCTACGGTCTCACTTTATTAATATCAACCAAACTATTCAAGTACACTTCGATATTGGCATCACCTGATTTCGATAGCTTTGTAGCATCTTTGGCATCTTTAGGATTAAGTCCGTTTTTGATTTCCCAGGCATCTGGAATACCATCGTGATCGCTATCCAGATAGGGTTTTCCTTTATATTCAGGGTAACCGCCAACTTGTGCGATATCTGAAATAATGCCTTGTTTATAAGAATCGGCAGGTAAACGACGTTTTACATAACTTTGTTTAGCTGGAAGTTTTCCGTCTTCAACATGCTCAATCTTACCGGTTGTAACCTGTTTGATGATACGTTGATCTACCGCATCGCGAACCGGTAAAGATGCACCTGCATTAGCCAGCACATAATCGTAAGCCTTTTTGGTGTCGATGATTGTAATTTTGGCCATAGGTAATGGTTTATCTACTTTCATCGAATCCAGTAGTCTTTGTTTATCTCTTTTGCTTTCAGGCTGAACGCCGCCATCCCAGTTGTTTTTGGTTACTTTTTCATTTCCTTCAATAATATTTCCGGTTACATAAGCGCGGCCAAATTCATTCGAAAACTTTTTATCCCTACCCGATTCTGGCTTCAAGATACGATAAGAAATCGGTTCTCCTGCAGGTGTAATGGGTCCTGGTTTGTAATAATTATTAATGAAACTGTATAGAGAAGCATTATCGCCACCATCGGCACTTCTGTTCCACCAGTTAAAGATCACATTATTGGCAAAACCAAAATCGCCGTACATACCCACAGATGGGTTGCGACTGATATTTGAGGCCCAAAGATTACGCATGAAAGTTGAATTTAAACCTCCAATGGTACTTCCGAAAGCATGGTTATAGGTATCTAAGGCTTCAGAAAAAATCGAATTTTGAATGGTAACGTTTACCGTAGGTAATTTCTCTGGTTTAGAACCGTCTTTTTTGTCATAAACATGGCGATAAATAGACATGTTTTCATCCAATCCCCAGCTCGCTGAAACATGGTCGATGATGATATTACCAACGGGATTACCTCCAATGGCATCATCTCTTCGTGTAACGTCTGTCTGGCCACGGCGGAAACGCATATAACGGATCACCACATCGTGTGTGTTAATCCATACCGATTCGCCAGCCACACAAACACCATCGCCAGGTGCACTTTGACCGGCAATGGTAATATAAGGTGCCCGAATAATCAGTGGTGTTTTTAATCTGATAATGCCCGAAACGTTGAAAACAATAATTCTCGCCCCGCCTTGTTCGCAGGCTTCACGCAGTGTTCCCTTGCCAGAATCTTCCAGGCTGGTTACCACATAAACTTTTCCTCCTCGGCCTCCGAACGAGTATGCGCCACCACCTTCAGCGCCAGGAAAGGCTACGGTTTTCGCTTGTGGTAAATCGCCTGGTTTAGCCGCCCATGGAATATAAGGTTTACCATGTTTTGCCTCTTCATCAACAATATGTTTAACTTTTAAAAACTGAAGTTCTGATTTTTCTTCGATACTTTTCAAAAGTGAATCGGCTTTCTTTTCCATTGCTTCAGGGATAACCGGATATTGCGAAAAAGCTACATTTCCTATACCGCATAAAGCAATTATGCTAAAAATTGAATTCCAGGTACGCATATTAATTAGGTTTTACAATTGAAACAGGAACAACACTATTTAAATATACTTCGATGTTTGAATAACCGCTTTTGGTAATTTTCGCAGCATCAGATGCATCCTTAGGATTCAAGCCGTTTTTAAGTTCATACGCGTCTGGCATACCATCATCGTCTGAATCTTTGTAAGGCGTTCCTTTGTATTCAGGATAACCTCCAACTTGTGAAACCTCTGTAATGATACCTTGTTTATAAGAATCGCCTGGTAACCTGCGGTGTTCGAACTGGAAAGCAGATGGTTTAGCGTTCGGATGAACTTCAATTTTTCCGGTAGCCACTTGTTTCACGACACGTGTATCAACCGGATCTCTTTTTGGTAAGGTTGCGCCGGCATTTGCCAATACATATTCTTTAGCCTGTAAAGTTGGTATGATACTGATTTTAGGCATTGGGAACGGATCTTTGGCTTTCATTGCAGGAAAGTATTTACCAGCTGTTTCCAAAGGCATTAAATTTCCTTTTTTATCTTCCATCTGTACGCCTCCATCCCAGTTATTTTTGGTTACCCGCTCATTACCATCAATAATATTTCCGGCAACATAGGCACGGCCGAACACCACGTAAGGTAATTTACTACGGCCTGATTCTGGTTTCAAAATCCGGTAACTGATCGGATCTTTTAATTCGGTAACCGGCCCTGGTTTATAATAGTTGTTGATGATGTTGTATTGTGCCGTATAATCGCCACCATCGGTAGAGCGGTTATTCCAGTTGAACACCACGTTATTGGCGAAGTTAAAAATACCGTTCCAGCCGATTGATGGGTTACGGGCGCCGTTATCGGCCCAAAGGTTACGTACAAAAGCACAATTTTCGCCACCTAAAGTACTGCCAAAAGCATGGTTCCAGTAATCTAAGGCTTCCGAGAAAATAGAGTTTTGTATGGTGATATTAACTGTTCCCAGTTTTTCTTCGGTTTTACCTGTGCTATCATTGTACATGTGGCGGTACATCGACATATTTTCATCCAAACCCCAACTTGCCGAAACGTGATCAATCATGATGTTTCCAACCGGATTTCCACCAATGGCATCATCGCGGCGGCCCACAAAAGTTTCACCTCTTCTAAAACGCATGAAGCGAACAATAACATCGTGGGTATTTAACCAAACCGATTCGCCAGCTACACACACACCGTCACCCGGCGCGGTTTGCCCAGCAATGGTAATGTATGGGGCACGGATGATCAATGGCGTTTTCAGCCTGATGATTCCGGCAACATTGAAAACAACAATTCTTGCTCCACCTTGTTCGCAGGCATCACGCAAAGAGCCCGGACCCCTATCGTTTAAATTTTTAACGACAATTACCCTACCGCCATGACCACCAAAGCTGTATGCACCTCCACCTTCAGCACCTGGAAATGCCAGGAGTTTAGACTGAGGGAGGTCAGTTGGCCGGCCAGCCCATGGAATATAAGGCTTACCTTCAGCAGCTTCTTTGGCCATAATAGGCTTGGCTTTTTCCCAGGCTATATCCGACTGGTGATAAGCTTCTTTCATCATCGAATCGGAAGATTTTTTGATGTCGGCCGGAATATTCGGGTATTGGGCAAATGTATAATTTGCGGAGAAAATTAATGCCGTTGTACACAACAGATTTAAAAAGTTCTTTTTCATTTGTGTTTGCTCGTTGG
This sequence comes from Pedobacter folensis, assembly GCF_056490665.1. Classification (NCBI taxonomy): domain Bacteria; kingdom Pseudomonadati; phylum Bacteroidota; class Sphingobacteriia; order Sphingobacteriales; family Sphingobacteriaceae; genus Pedobacter; species Pedobacter folensis. The sequence goes on along the minus strand of NZ_JBWJIF010000001.1, from coordinate 691,307 downwards.
GAAGAGAAAGAAGTTACGAAATATTTTTGATCAGCAGAAAAAATCTAATCTATAATATTTAAAATCGTGGCTCATTTCTTTGTCTATCCTTGTAAATAATTTTGGTTAGAAAGTATATTATCTTTCAAATTTGCACGCAAAAAGCGGCTATTTAATGTATAATTTTGGCTAGCTATTGTACCATCTTATCAATTGGCAAAAATGCCTGTAACAAATTAAATTCATTCTCGCAGCCATGTTACAAGATAGGAATAAAATTCATATATAAATGTAACATTCTTAAATAAAAAAAAGGAAACAAATTAATGTTCCCTTTTTTCAAAAACCAAATAAAAAAAACCGGGGCGGTGAGCAAACCACCCCAAAGATCTTAGCTCAATTATTTAAATGGATCGAACGCGCCACCCCAGGTATTGTTTTGCTGGAGGTTTACATTGTTTTGAATAGACGCGGTTGGAATGCCAAAAAAGTATACGCCAGCCTGGTAAGCAATATCATAGGTATCCAGTGCCTTTGTTGTCACTGTAAAGTTGGTGGCATAAAAAGCATCCAGGTTTGTGGCTGCAGCTGCATCTCTGGTGCTCAGGATATAATCCGTTCCTGTGCCCGTGTTTTTCAGTGCAATATTAATGGCCAACCTTCTTTTTCCATTCAATGTTGTTTCCAGTAATTTTCTTCTTCTTAAATCCCAGAAACGTTTCCCCTCAAAAGCCAGCTCAATTCTTCTTTCGCGCATAATGGCCGTTACCAGTTGAGCACCGCTCATTCCGGCAGTTAAGCCATAAAGTCCGTCTGTACCGGCCTCAATACCTGCACGTTTTCTGATCGCGATCAGGTTCGCATAAGCTTCCTGACTCTGACCTACATTACCAATCTCAGCCGCACATTCTGCTAAATTCAACAACACTTCCGCATAACGCATTTCGATCCAATCGGTACCGGCATAAATAAAATTACTGGTTGTTAATGCCGGATCGATACCTTTTCTTAAGTAAAAACCGCTGGCGGTTGCCTGTGATTCTGTACTAAGCGTTGTAGAGCCTTTAGTGTAATTATAAGTCCATAAACGATAATTCGGATTGGCATTTAATGGCCAATTTGCACCATTATAAGCAATTGTCTGATCGAACCTCGGATCGCGGTCTTTGTAAAAAGTGGCTAAAGTGTAAGGGTACTTGGTCGAAGTACCTGCATCTTTACCATCTTTCATCGGGAAAGCCAAAGCCATGTCGTAAGTCGGCAAATTAGACCCACCAGTAGTTCCGATATATTTTGGCACCGTTGCATTTGGATACGTATTATTGTTTTGAGCCAAATCAGTTGTAGCCATATTATATTGAGTGGTTAACACCGCTTCAGGGTTTTGTGGGGTACTGCCTGATTTACTTCCTTCGGTTGTCCACATGGTGACATCAAATTTTGAATATAAACCAAATCCGTTGGTTGAAAGATTTTCTACGGCCAGCACATTGGCATCGTAAGCAGCTTTCCACCTTGTCTGATCATTCGTAGGATTAAATTCCGGGCTTGCCCAATACATCAATACTTTACCTTTATAAGCCAATGCTGCACCTTTGGTAATACGGCCATAATCTGCATTGCTCGTCCATTTGGTTGGTAAATACTTAATGCAGGTATCTAAATCTCTAATAATTTGAGCAAAAGTTTCAGAAGTTGTATTTCTAGGTAATAATGCAGCTTTTTTCGCCTCATCGCCTACCGCATCCAGTGGGGTAAGCACAATGGGCACCCCTCCATAGAGTTTAACCAGTTCGAAATACCTAAACGCCCGCCAGAATGTAGCCTGTGCATTAAATCGTCTTTTAGTTCCAGCCGACAAGGTGCCATTGTTTATGTCTCTGATGAACATATTAATAGACCTGATTTTTACATAGTTACCGGCAGTATTCAAATTTCCTAAATCGGTAACCGACTCGATGGTTGCTGTACCTTTTACAAAAACGTTATCTCCGTATTGCTCATCAGACAATGAATTTACCGAACCGCTTAAGCCACCTACATTACCAAACCATGAGGGCTGATTTTGTCCGTAAATATAGTTCATGCTTAAAGTTGCAGTAACCGAATCATTATAAATTTGTTCCGCAACAAAGTTGCCCAAATCTTGTTTTTCCAATACCTTTTTACAGTTGCTGAAGAGCATAGTAAGTGAGGCAGAAATTGCGATTAATATGATTAATTTTTTCATGATATTTCTTGTAATTATAAGCCAACATTTATACCAAAAGAAATTGTCCTTAGTGTTGGATAGGTACCCACTGGAGAAAGAAAATCTCTATAGTTATCTGGAAATGGATTAATAAACTGAACCGGATTGGTTGCCTGTGCAAATACCCTAATGCTGTTTATACCTACTTTTTGGGTTAAAGTAGCCGGTATTGAATAACTCAAATTGGCATTGGTAATCCCCAATTGCGTGGCCGATACCAACCAAAAATCACTTTCTTCGAATGCGCTGGTAAAATAAGGGTTAGGATAAGCGGCATTGGTATTTGTTTTGGTCCAGTGATCTGCCCAGTATGAGGCCCTGTTTCCATAAATAGAAGGACTTGTTCCACTAGGTTTTAAACCACCAATACTGGTGTAGCCACCCCATGATAAACCTCCAACAACATTAAGACTAAGACCCTTATAACCAATATTAAAGTTTAAACCTAAGTAATTATGGTTGGTTTGGCGGTTCGTAATATATTGTTTATCCGCAACACTGATCACACCATCGCCATTTACATCTTCATAGTTGATCATGCCCGGCTGTAAAACATTATCTAATATTTTAACTTTTTTAGCGTCATTTCCAACAGCCGATCCGTTAATACGCTGTGCAATAATAGCATTAGCCTCATCCTGTGTTCTGATAATACCTAAAGATTTGTATCCGAAATAACCCGGATCGTTTGATTGACCAGTTAGGTCTTCAAGCGTACCAATCTTTCCCGATGCCAAATCATACCTGATGTATTTATTATCATTCCAGGTGTAAAACGGAGAGAAACTATAGCTGAAATTTTCACCAATTTTATCTTTCCAGGTTAAACTAAGCTCGTAACCAAAAGTATTTACAATACCAAAGTTTTCTGTCGGAACAGCTGCACCAATAACGGCCGGTACAGAAGAAGATAATGTGGTTAACATATCATAATTATGGCTCCAGAAATATTCTGCCGTAGCCGTAAGTCTGTTGTTTAAGAAAGCCATATCCACACCATAATTGGTTTTTAATGAATGATCCCAAACAACCATTTCGTTAGGAATAGCAATATTTGTTTTCACACCGATGGTTCTGTCGCCATTATTAAAAACAGCGCCACCATTATTCCCGGTACCCACATTGTACGATGCCAGGTATTGGTAAGGTTTGGTATTATCTGTACCTGTTAAACCTACTGAAACCCTAAACTTTAAGAGGTCCATAAATTTAACATGGTCTTTAAAGAATTTTTCCTGCGATGCCACCCATCCTGCAGAAGCAGCCGGGAAACCACCCCAGTTACGCCCTGGAGCAAACCTCGAACTACCATCTCTACGGTAAACCAATTGTAACAGGTATTTATTATCGTAATCGTAGTTAATACGCGAAATAATGGATTGGAAACCAAACTGATTCACCAAACCTACCTGATTTGAACTTTGTGTACCCACTGCAAATGTTTGGTATGGTAATGCACCGGTAACCAAACCTTCAACCATTGCTGATACCCCTTCCTGATTCGATTCCCTCTGCTCTAATAAAGCTGTGGCAGATATGCTGTGTTTGCCAAAAGTACGGTCGTAGGTAAAACCACCATTTAATTGGTATGATTCGCTGAACACCGGATTCAAACGAATCCTATCGCCATTTTTGATTGAAGACACCGACAATAAAGCACCACCTGGAATATGGCTGTTTAAACCTAAACCAGCATATTTGTAATAGTTAAATGTAGTACCAAACTGCTTTCCATTGCTGGCGTTGATGTTCTTATTTGCGGTAAATGTAGCTGTCAAACCTTTTACGCCCGGTATTTGATAGGTTATTTTACCTAACATGTTCATTACGTAGGCTTTGCTGCTTGTAAAATTATCGGTATTTTGGATTAAGAAGAAGTTTACATTCTCTAAACCGCCACCCGCGTTGGCGCCCAATAATACCGGGTTGCCATCAATAAAATATTCAGACCAGGGATTAACATTTTGTAGGGTCGCTACGTCATTGTCTAAACTCTCACTGGTGCTGTTCAGTTTGTAAAAGTAACTTTTCGACTGATTAACATCAGTGCTGATTGATGCCGAAACCGTTAATCCTTTACCTAATTTAGCATCGATACTTGCTCTTAAGCCATATTTACTTGAATTAACACCTTTAAAATTTGAATTTTGGGTAATGTAATCGCCACCTACAAAATAAGTCACCTTATCGGTACCTCCGCTGATGTTTAAGGCCTGACGATACATATTCGAAGTTTGAAATGCACTTTTTAACCAGTTATTATTGTGGTTGCCAAAATATTCTAATTCATCAGGCGTATACCACAATGGTTCTTTAGTGGTCGTCACACCGTCCACAACCTTAAATCCGTCTGCCGGGTTGATATAAGTATTTTGCCTTACTACCCCAGCTGTAACTTGCTGATAAACGCTTGCATCCAGATAATCATTCACAAAATTACCAAGCTGTAAACCACTCATCATATCTGGAAGTTTAGTGGCGTCAGAAAAACCTACCGATGAACTGAAATTAATTTTTGGCGCACCCGTTTTACCTCTTTTCGTGCGAACAATAATTACTCCGTTTGCACCTGAAACCCCAAAAATTGCAGCTTCGGCATCTTTTAGTACGGAAACACTTTCTACCACGTTTTGGTCTAACAGGTCGAAATCTGCCTGCGTTCTGATGACATCATCAATTACGAAAATCGGATTGGTACCCTGACCGCCGTCTTTGGCAAACGCAACCGGATTACGGATGGTAATGGTTGTTCCCTGCCCCGGTCTTTGTGTACCTCCAGAAATGTTCAGGTTGGGTGCTGTTCCTCTTAAGGCAGCACTTAAAGTTAACGCCGGTACATCTTCTACCTTTTTGATATCGGCTGTTGATACAGAACCGGTTAAGGTAACTTTCTTTTGTGTACCATAACCCACAACCACTACTTCTTCTAAATTTTGATTATCAGAAACCAGTTTCACATTAATGGTTGTTTGTGTACCTACCGGGATGGTTTGCCGGGCGTAGCCGATGTATGAAAACACCAGTACATCACTGTTTGATTTTACCTGTATGGTATAAACCCCATCAGAGTTGGTGCTCACATTACTTGGAACACCTTTCAGACTTACGTTTACTCCAGGAATTCCCTGTCCATCGGCCTGATCTACAACCTTACCTGTAATCTTTCGGTCTTGAGCAAAAAGCATTGTACTTGCCAGTAAGATCATGAGCAAGGACAAAGAAATTTTGCGTAAAAATTTTAAGTTCATCTTATTATTTGGTTAGTTTTTAATTCAATGGTTGAGGATTTATACGTCCTTAATCAAAGGTTTTATTGCGCTAAATTTTAAACTTTATAAATGGAGAGGGTTAATGAGTTAGATTTTTTTTCTATTAAATTCTGTTTCCTTCGGAACTATAAATTAAAACAGGTCTTACAAGCTTTCCGGAAAAAAAATGAAAATAATATGCGGTGATTTGGCTCATTTTTTATTTTGATCTTGATAATTATTTTGGTTAGAAAGTATATTATAATTCAAAATTGCACGCAAAATATCACTATTTTATGTATAATTTTCTCCAGCTATTGTAGTATATTATCATTCGGCAAAAATCCTTGTAACAAATTAAATTGATTACGATAACTGATATACAAGGTAGATATTAAATTCATATATAAATTTAATATTTAAATAAAAAGTATTTTAATATTGGAATTTAGCTGATTTTTAAGTTAAAAACGTTGTTTAGACGCTTATTTTAAAGCTTTGGTAAAAAAATATTTACAAAAGAAAAAGGGACATGAGTGGTGTCCCTTTAAATTTGATCATAAAAATGATACTGTTTATTCCTTCTGATTGCTTCCAATACTCGAACCTAAGTATTATTTGATGAGCTATTAACAATTCTTTTTTCTCAAGGGTACAACAATGATCCGCATGGCCTTACCTGCTCATTAATACGATGGGGCTTAAATAGAAAAGGAAGCAATCGCTGCTCCCTTTTTCTTCAAACCAAATATATGGCGGTACCAACCGCCGAACAAAACACTTTATCGCTGAACTTTGATGCTCACATTAATGTAAGGCCTTTTCTGCAAGTCGGCAGTAACTACATTAACATATAACATCCCATATTTACCCTCCGGAGTAAGGAAAAACACCGCATTACCTGGCGCTAAACCATTAGCCGGAAGAACTTGAGTAGTTTCATTAAAAGTAATTGCCCTTGCTTTAGCTAAAGTTTCTATAGATGAGCCAGAAATTGCCGTAGTGAGAAATGCATTGGCTTGTCCGGTAACAGGCTGACTAAATTTAGTCGCTCTTTTAGGACTAAAGCCGCTAATATCGTAAACGGTTAATGGATTAGTAGCTACGCTTAGGGAATATAAATTAACTACCCAGGTTGGCGTCTGAACTGTAGAATTTGATCCTGGCTTTCTATATATACCAAAATCTATCTTTCCGGCATTGGCTGATGCATTTGTATAACTAAAACCTGTAGCATCAGTAAGTGATAAAAAGCTTGGTAGAGATTTCGCAACCGTATCTGGTAAATAAATATCCCTGTTGGCGTAAATCATAAAACTCGGATTTACCTCAACTGTTACTTTTTTGTATCCGTCGCCAATGTACACACCCTTTTCATTTAACGCACAAATACGAAAGCTTTGTTTGCCATCACGAAGTGCAGCTGCAGGAAAAAGCGTGTTATTTGGAAGTTTAATCACGGCTGAAAAACTTCTGCGTTTAGTAGGATCGGTAATGGCTATTGTATAACGCGTAGCCTGAACCGTACCTGAAGAAACCTCAAATACATACGAATACATATCCTCGTTAGCCGAGTTTATAGTGAAATCAATCCATACCTCTTCTTTGTCGTTAATTACTTTGTAATCGGTCACGCAACGAGGATCGCTATTGTTGAAAGTTACGGTAACATCATCGAACATGTTAAAAATGTTCGCCGATTCTTTTTTGCAAGAAGCGAAAAGAATCAAGCATAACCCGATGAGTAACTTATTTATATATCTAGTTTTCATTATTTTAATTTTTAGTCAGATCAACTGAAACATTTATGCTTTAAATACTAATCTAGTGGGTCAAACGAACCACCAGCCCATCCAATGGTTGGAAGAATTTTATTACCAAAACTCACAAAATCATTATGGAAGGTGTAGAAGTAATGAAATTCAGGAATATTATATGGCAAGTATGTTGTGTTTGTTATAACAACATTTTTAAAATACTTGGTATAAACTGCTTTATCATTAATATTTAAAGTTTCTCTAAATGCAGTTGTACCGCCAGGAACTGTTGGATCTTCTAACACTTTTTTATCTTTTTGGTCTGATCCTACCGGAGGGTTCACTAACTGGACTTCCAATTTAGACATGTTCCCGGTTAACAAATGCATGGTGCGGGATCTTCTCAAATCTGAATTACGTTTGTTCTCGAAAGCGAATTCAATTTGTCTTTCGTTAAGAATTAAGTTACGCAACTGTGGCGTGCTTCCAGCCAAAGCGAGTCCGTAATCTGCATCACCTGCCACTACTCCAGCTCTTATACGAATTTGTCTCACTAAATCTTTTGCACCTGCAATATTTCCGGTTTCATTCAAACAATCGGCATAATTTAACATTACCTCTGCAAATCTCAATTCAATCCAATCCATACCACTTCCGCCACCAACAGAGCTATTGTAAGCAGAAGCACTTGCGGTTAAAGCTGGTGTAGAGAAGCGCTTTACATATACCGCAACTCCACTGCTTTCCCCAACGGCCAGGTTGTAAGTCCACTGTTTTCTATTCGCGTTCCCGCTTAAAGGATATGCCGATCCGTTTGTAGCAAAAGTAGCTTCAAATCTCGGGTCTCTATTTTGCCAGAACATGGTTGCATCATAAGGAAAAGCTGTTGAGGTATTTAATGGTTTTCCATCTTTCATTGGGTAGGCATCCAACATTTTTGTAGTTGGCATAAAGTATGTATTTGGAAAGCCGGTACTTCCACCTTCTGAAGTTGGTCTAACCCGCTGTTCAGTTCCATTCCCTCTGTTAGGTACTGTATTTGAATAAGTTCTAACAAGAATGGCTTCAGTGTTAGGTGTGCCTTCTACCCGGAAAATATCTAAATAATTTGGCATTAATTTTTTTCCTGCCGAAACGCACATATCATAAGCTTCTTTATTAGCAGCTAAAGCATCAGTCCATCTTGATGCCTGGTAAGGATGTTTTGCATCATTTAGCGGATTAAATTGTGGACTAGCCCAATAGAATAACACTTTTGCTTTTAAACAGGTGGCAATCAGTTTAGTGATCTTACCTCTTCCGTCAGCGTCGCCTGGCGCAAAACCATCTAACAAGACAATGGCGTTATTTAAATCGCTCAATATTGCTGCAAAACACTCTCTAGCCGGCCTTCTACCTTCATCATAAACAGTGTCAGCTCCCTGCGGTGTTAATGGAAGTGGAACACCACCATAAACTTTAACCAATTCGAAATAAGTTATCGCTCTTAACGCATAATACTGTCCAAGCAATTCATTTTTCTTTTGGGTTAGCATGGTACTGTTCGGAAGATTGGCAATGGCATCATTACATCTCGCAATATCCCAGTACTTATTCTGGCCTGGATTACCGCCGTAAGTATTACCAGTATACCTCACATCGTTATTGCCCAAAACACCCTGCAGGCCAAGTGCCATTTTTGCATTAGCATCTCCGTCCGGAAAATAATTTTCATCACTGGCATAGTGAACACCATAACGATCAGGAGTGAGTTGTAAGGGAAACTGATACATGGCTACATCGTACACCCTGTTAAGGTGTAGTTGTACAGAACCCTCATTATCCCATATGGCCTGATCGATACCGCCTGTATCTGGCAATAAGAAAAACTCATCTTTATTTACACAAGCGGGCAAAAGTGCAGCTAAAGTTAAAATAGCTACTGCTTTTTTTATATTGTTTTTTATTTGACTAATCATTGCTCAAAAAATTATAGGTTAACACTTAATCCTAAAGATATCGTCCTCAACATTGGATAATCCCATGCACTTGAGGTGTATGGATCTTTATAAGGCAGCGGATTTACAATGGTCCAAAGATTATTTCCGGTTAGTAGGATACGGGCTCCGCCGATCCCTAATTTATTTGCAAAAGCAGTAGGTGCTTTATAACTCAATGTCATGGTATTGATCCGGATCATTGTTCCGTCAACTGCCCAAAAATCAGAGTTTATTCCTAACGAAGGATCATCAAACCTAGGATATTTACCTTCCATTGGGTTTTCTAATGTCCAGCGATCTGTCCAGATAGACAAGGTATTTCTGGTTTTTGACGGTGCTGTTCTTGCCCTGCTATCGTAGAAAATTTTACCGCCAAATCTTGCATTAATATTCGTGTTTAAACTGAAGTTTTTGTATGTCAGGTTTAATGAAATACCAGAAGAAAAGAAGGCATTGGTATTGTTGTACAAAGGCGCTAAATCGCTGTCAGAGATTACTCCATCAGCATTGGTATCTTCATAATACAACCACCCAGCTTGCGGGATTTTATCGTAAATCCTATAATTAGGGTATTTCGCCATCCAGGCATCAACTTCTCCCTGCGTTCTGAACATGCCCAGGTTGGTTAAACCATAATTGCTGGTATTGTACTTGCGTGGGTCTGTACCGAACAATTGTAAGTTAGGAAAAGTATTGTTGATTAAGTTACCTGGCGTATAGAGGATCCTGTCTGTAACCGAGTTACCATAAGAGAAGTTCATGCTTGCACTAAGATTCCAGTCTGTTGCAAGTTTCGCTTTATAGCCAATGCTAAATTCAGAACCCCAGTTATAAAGCTGTCTGTAGTTTAATACTGGTGCCTGTGTACCGAAATATTGTGGATATTGATTATTTGCACCCAGTTCGAAACCATCATAGGTATAGTTTTGGAAGGCTTCGATACTAATATCTAATTTATTGTTAAACATTGAAGTTTCTAAACCCACGTTGATGGTTCTTTTCTTCTCCCAGGTGATTTCAGGATTAGCCAGACGGGAACGGTTTAAACTATTCCCGTTTGAAGTTCCATAAATATATCCATTGGTTACGTCAATCTGGAATCTATCCTGCCATAATCGAACCCCAACGCGGTCATCACCTGTAATACCCACATTTGCTTTTAATTTCAGGAAATTAATGAAACTAAGCGCATTGCTGTTTTTAAAGAACTTTTCCTGACTCACTACCCATCCAATTCCAATATTTGGCGATACCCCCCAACGATTTCCTAAAGCGAAGTTAGATGATGCATCAATACGGGCAATACCCTCAATCAGGTATCTCTTATCAAAATCATAACTAAAGCGGGCAAAACCAGAGCGTTTGGAAACCGCTGTTTGATCTAAATTTGATGCGACTAAAGTATTGATATCATAAGCAAAAAATTGATCTACACCAGGTATTAATTGATTTGAATAACGAACGGTTGAATTTTGTGTATTGCCCTCACTTTGCTCGGCACCAGCTAAAACACTAAAAGTGTGTTTCGCAATAGTTTTATTGTATTGCAGTGTTAGAAAAAACTGATAGCTATTGTTATCCGTTAAACCAGGCGTGAAAGTAGAGCTTACTGCACTGGTTGGCTGAAAAGTAGGTGAAGTAGCAGTAGGTAACTGATTGGTGAACAATTCCTGGTTATTCCCTCTTTTTACAAAATTGTACAGCGTAAAAGGTGGTACATATTGCGTATTCTTCGAAGATCCACTTGATTGCGAAACCTGCCCGCGAATAACAAGTCCTTTCAGGAAGGTTGGTTCGTAAGTTAATGAGGCGTTAATACGATATGACTTATTTGAACCATTATTGTAATAACCAGATTCAGAAATGGCTAATGGATTTATATTAGCAGAATTTACTCCGTTAACATTATAATTAACAAATTTTCCATCGATGCTAATTGGAACCCATCTTGGAACTGTGATCAGTCTTTCAAAAAAGGCAGCATCATTATCCTGGGCATTATGATGTAGTTCTTTCGTGCCATAATCAACGTTAAAATTCACATCCGCTTTTAAACCGTTTGCAACAGTTGCTACTACACCACTTCTGAATGAATATTTGTTAAATTTCATTCCTGCATAATTTCCATTTTCACCCTGGTAACTTCCACCTGCGAAAAAGGTAATTTTATCACTGCCACCAGAAATACCGATATTATGCCTTTGTGTGGTAGCCGCCTGCCATACTTCATCATACCAGCTTTTATAATCCAGCGTTTTGATATACTCTAAATCTTCCGGAGCGAAGTAATCCGATGCAGGAGCACCCTGAGAACGGAAGGTATCATTTAATAATAAGGCATGCTCATATCCAGATAACATTTTTGGCACCTTGATCGCATCTGAAATGCCCAGATAACCATTGTAAGTGATGCTTGGCTTGCCAATTCTGCCTTTTTTTGTCGTAACCAAAATAACCCCTTTAGCACCGGCAGCACCATAAATTGCAGCAGAAGCATCCTTTAAGAAGGTTAAATTCTCAATCATAGAAGCATCTATATTATCGAAAGCTTCTCTTGTTACGGTAATATTATCTACAACATAAAGCGGCTCATCGGTGGTACCCGCCGCGGCAGTTGTCGTGGTAGAATTTCTAATGTTTAACGTAATTGGCGAACCTGGTCGACCTGACGATTGACTCACACCAACGCCAGCTACCCTATTCCGCAATGCGCCTGCTAAGTTAGGTGCAGGAACATCTTGAATTTCAGCACCACTAATGGTTGCTACCGCACCAAGGATTTCTGATTTTTTCTTGGTTCCGTAACCAATCACCACCACAGCATCTTCATCTAAATTCTGACTATCTTCGGCAAAGCTTACGGTTAAATTTGTTTTTCCGGCTAAAGGAATGGTCTGTCTGATATAGCCAATGAAGGAAAAAACCAGTACATCAGTTGAAGGATCAGCGATCAATGCAAACTCCCCTTTATCGTTGGTGCTTACATTATTGGTTTTACCACGTATCCCAACAGTTACACCGGGAAGGGGCTGCCCGTCTTTTTTGTCGACCACTTTACCGGTGATCTGCTTTTGTTGGGCAAAAACAGCGGTACATGTGATTAGCATGAGCACTAAAACCCATGAGGTTTTTCGTAAAAATTTTGAGTTCATATTCGTTATTTGGTTAGTTTTTTACTAATACATCTAATCTGAATTAATCAGGCCTCGTGCACGATTAATTTCATTTAGCATATATAAGCTGTAATCGCAATTGCTTTATACAGTTTATCAATAGTGTTTCCGGTTAAGGATGGGTTTGTTTTTTGTTTGCTTTTTACAGCTTGCTAGTTAGGCAAAAGAATTAGATAGCGTTAACTTAAAAATCTATCTCACCTTAATTGTCTTTGTGGCGACTCATATTTCTCTTTTTTTTGATTAAAAATTATTGGTTAGAAAGTATATTTTAACTTTGCAATGGTGAAATAAAATCCATATTTCAAGCTGAATTCAAACAGTTATTGTATCATCTTATCAAGACAAAAATAACCATCTCGGTATAAGCTATTTAGTAATTTTATTCATACTACAATATAAGTATAAATTCATATATAAATGAAATATTCTTGAATAAAAAAAGTAAAAAAAATAATGGAGCGTTTAAACACGCTCCATCAGCATCACTAATTTGCTTGTGCTTTTGCTTTTCTGCGCTTCTCCCACTCTATTCCTTCCTGCTTTAAATCGTATCCGGCAGCCGACAGGTAATTGTTTATTCTGCCTTTATACTTACCAAACCAGGCGTGTTTTTTATCTGATGATTCTGCGTCCATGGCATGCTCCCTTGCTTCGGTTAACCAGATCAGGATTTGTTTTTTCTGGTCTTCCGTTAAAGTTAAAATCTGTTCCTGATAGGCTTTATAAGTAATCGGCAGTACATTGTAGGTCATGCCGTTTTTCACTAAATCAACCTGCTCATTAGTCAGTTGTGCCGAAAGTTTGCTTATGTATTTTTTATGGAGTTTAGCCAGCGAAGCTTCTACAAGCCGGGCATCTTTAGCAAGTGCCGAATCTCGCACAACTTTATTGTCTTTATTTGTCTCTTTAATGGCTTTAACACGGGCATCGCGTGCAGCATAGATATCATTTAAATTGCTGTACTGATCCCTGATGATGACCGTTGTCTTTTCTGTTTTCTTCGCATCGCTAATGCCCAGATTGGCCACAATTTTAGCTGAGCGCTCCGTAATCATTTTAGTATAAGCTTCCTTATCGGCAACTGCATTGTTCTGGGCAAAAATTGCGGTAACACTTAAGCAGGTTAACAGCAAAGCTAAAATTGATGATTTCATGTTTTTATTATTTTAAATTGAATTTCTTTTTTTTGTCAGGTTTACATCTCCACAGAAATGTACTTTTAAACCGAGCTCATCTAAGGCAGCGGCTTTAATCCGGCAAGCTTCGTGTGCTCCTGCTTCGTAGTTGGTATAAACCACCTGAATGTGGTTGGCTTTATGCCTGGCCATTAACTGATCGCGGCTAACTCCTTTTAAAATGGCATGCATAATTGGCCATTCCGGAGTGGTGCCCTCCCACCTCCTTTTGGTTTCGGCTTCAGGTAAAGCTACCACTTCTCCAACACCTAAATCGCAATGTATTTCATTATCCATTATATATACACGGCTCCATACAATAAAGCCAGGTTTACTAATGCCTTTTAACGATCCCCCGCCTAAACGGAAATACATGGCAGGCTGCCTGTCGCTGCTTGCTCCGGCATAACCATCAATAAAATGTGCAGGTGGTGCTGCTCCGGAGATTAAAAATAGCCAAACAAAACCATCTACCTCTTCATTTTTGTAATATTCGCCCCAACGGATATCGTGAAGTGTGTTTTCTCCGGTCATTCCTAATTCTTTCCAAAGATTATAGGTTATCAGCGCATCTAAACCGGCGCATTCATCTACTTCGTTAAAATGCGGTAAAGCCCGTTTGGCATAAAGTTCTTTACCGTCAACAGAAAATACGGGCGGGCGGTCTTCGTTATTTAATAAACCCTCTACTAAATCGCTGGCGACAGTTAAATCTTTTAATCCCTGCTGATATTGAATCCCAATGGTATCGCAGCTAAAATCATCAGCTATCCTTAAGGCCGCAATATACATTTTGCATTGTTCAAGGGTTTGCCTTTTTGTTAGCTGGTTTTCTTCATCAGTTCCCCAGTTGAAAGTCATTCCTTTTTGTAAAAGCCAGTCTAAAACGGCTTCAGCTTCGGCTTGCTTAACCTGTAGCATACCAGCATATAATGCCGATTGACTCAATCGTTCTTTAAAAAAACCGGTTTTGTGCAAGAGCTCGTCGGGAATGATAGCATTGTACATACCCATGCAACCCTCATCAAACACGCCCATAATCACTTTTCGCTCTTTTAAACTTTTCGCAAAGGTTCTTCCTATCTTATCATCGCTCAATGGAATTTTACTGAGTGCAAAACTCTTTACATGCCCCTGATCGTAACTGATTTTACCCGTTGATAACCACTGTTGAAGTCCCTCTGTAAAAAAATCATCCGTAAAATCTTCGCTCCATAAAGTGCTGTAAGGAATAGACGCTTTGGTTAAACAACCATTCAGGTTTAACATACCTACCAAACCAGGCCATTGACCGCTCCAGTTGGCTACTGTTAATATCGGTCCGCGATGCGTGCTAAGCCCTGCTAATACGTGATGAGAGTATTGCCAAACACTTTCTGCAACAATTAAAGGCTGGTCGGGATTAATATTTCTAAAGATATCCATTCCCATTCTTTGCGAATCGATAAAGCCATGTTTTTTTGTTGAATGATAAGGATGGGCGCGTTTAACTTTACAGCCAAATTGTTCGATAGCCAAAGTTAATTTTCGCTCCATTTCAACTTGGGCAGCCCAGCAGTTTTGATTCGCCGAAAGCCGTAAATCGCCACTCGAAACCAGTAGAATTTCTCCTTGTTTGCCTTGTCTCATAATTTATTAATAAACAAATAATTTATATAAAAATAATTTGTTAGCTTATATTTGGGTTATGCCTTTACGGCTATATACAAAACTCAACAATGAAAAACACTATTTTCTGATGGTTTTTATCAAATTAATATAGGATGTTATCATTAAACTCGTTAACTTTAGCACGCTGTGGTACCATTTGCAAAATATGATAACACAGTCCTAACCAAATATTTATCAGTAACATGAAACCTCATTTTCATAAAGTTCCGATTACTTTACAAAGTTCCTTTAGTATCCGTCATGATATTAAACCTGATTTTGGGAATATCTGGCATTACCATCCCGAGCTGGAATTGCATTATGTAATCAAGGGTGAAGGCGTTCGTTTTATCGGTGATAACATCAGTAATTTTGTACCAGATGAGATGGTACTTTTAGGAGAGAACTTACCACATACCTGGCGTTGTAAGGATGAATATTTTCAAAACAACCCCGATCTTACCACCGAAGCCATGGTGATTCATTTCCTGCCCGATTGCCTGGGGAAATATATGCTTACTTTACCCGAAGCTTATTTAATACCTAAATTATTTGAAAAGGCTAAAAGCGGTATGGTAATTAAGGGAAAAGCTAAAGATAAACTGGTTGATTTAATGCGGGCAGCGGTTGATGCTACAAATCTGGACAGGATTATTATTCTGCTTTCTATTTTAAAAACACTAGCCGAAACAGATGAATATTCGACTATTGTAACCAGTAAAAATACATTCTACCAAAGCAACGAGTCTGAAACACTGCGCATTAATAAAATCTGTAATTACACCTTGAGTAATTATAAAAAGGATATCACACTGGAAGAAGTGGCATCGCTGAGTAATTTAAGCGTGACTTCTTTCTGCAGGTATTTTAAGCTGATGACAAAGAAAACCTTTTATGATTTTCTGATTGAAATTCGGGTAAGTCATGCTTGTCGTTTTTTAATTGAAAACAAGCTGCCTACCGAAATGATCTGTTTCGATTGTGGTTTTAATAATGTATCTAATTTCTACCGGCACTTTAAAAAAGTTACAGGGATGACGCCTTTAGACTATAAAAGGAAGTATTTGAATTAGATTTTCATAGTGATCGTCATGCTGAATTTATTTCAGCATCTATACTGCAATACATTACAGATCCTCAAAATTACTGGCAAAATAGATCCTGAAACAAGTTCAGGATGACGAAATGAACATAATTTATCGTCATCTCGACTGTAGCGCAGTCCCGAAGTTTTCGGGAGAGAGATCTATTTACAAAGATTTCTCCACTTCGGTCGAAATGACGATTACGCCACTATATAAATACCTTAATATTCAAATTATTGCGCAGCGAAGTATAATCATCAAACAAAGTTTCTACTTTTTTAACTACACTTGGCGTAAAGGAACCTACATTTCGGCGCGTAAAGGTCGAAATATTAAGACCACGTTTTTGCAGGAAATATTTCGATACTACCGGATAAACATTATGCATCACATCCATATTATCGATTAAAAACTGCTGTACCACCTCTACTTCATCTTTAAAAGTTTCGTCGTTATAATGGTCGCAAAGCCAGACAATCAGTTCTGGAAAATAATTTCCCTGAATGCAGGATAAACCTGAAGCTCCGGCTTTTAACGATTCTACCGCATGTACGATATAGGCATCGTAAAGCCCAAAAGTCTTGCCTGCTGTTAGTTTAAGTTTTTCTTTAATCTGACCAAGGTCAAGGCAGGTATCTTTGTGGTAAATTACGCGATCAGTAGCCACAAAACCGGCTAATTGTTGCGGTTTTAACACTCTTTTATAGGGAACCGGACATTCATAAAATCCAAGGGGAATTTTATCCGTTTGATGAAGCAGATCAAAAACACGATCATTAAAAACCTCATCCGATTCACTTTCATCAGCTAACAAACTGGTAATGGCAATCACAGCCTCTACCCCTGCATCGCTCACTTCTTTTACAAAATCGGCTTGTTTACTTATTTCCCCGCCAAATGTTCCGGTAGCCACTACAGGCACTGCCCCATCTACCACTTTTATCACATGTTTAATGGCCTGAATCCGCTCTTTACCACTCAATTCGAACATTTCGCTCGACAAACAATTGGCAAATAAACCCGATGATCCTGCCTGTAAATAAATCTCAGTAAGCTGTGTAAGTGCGGGATAATCTATATTTCCGTTGCTTAAAAAAGGCGTAAGCATAACCGGGATGAACCCTTTTTGTGAGTTTTCCATTATAATCTGATATGGTAAATTGTTCTTTATAGTGCCTGAAAAAACCAGAAGGGTTTAATTGGCTGTTTTAGTCTTTTTGTTTTTAATTTTCGTCAGGAAAAGTCCTGCTAAAAAAATAGTTAAAGTGCCGATCACAATAATCATATTTTTATGCAATGGATTTCTAAAAACTTCATATTCTGGAGGAAGAAGCGAAGAAAATGTCATCCATATGATTACGGCAATGCCGATTATTGTTGCGGTGATGGCTTCGTGGTTTTTAGTTTGCCTACTGATGATACCCAGAAGAAATAAACCCAGCATTCCTGCTGCAAAAATCCCTGATAATTCCCACCAAACATCTAAAATACTTTTTACGCCAATCATGGCTATGCCAGCAATCATACCCAGTAAACCAAAGCCAACGGTGGCTAAATGTAACAGTGATAAATTTTGTTTTTCGGTTACGCCCGGTTTAAAATACCGTTTATAAATATCAACCGAAAACACTGTTGCTGAGGCGTTCATCCCCGAACTGATGGTACTCATGGCCGCTGATAAAATGGCTGATACAATTAATCCAACCAAACCGATTGGAATTTTAGTGACCATAAAATGCGGCATAATTTTATCCCCATAATCTGCCGGCTGTAAGGCATTTTGCACTTTTAATATTTCTGCAGCTGAGGCATGTAAGGGCAAACGCTCCAGCGCTACCTGATGTTTGATCGACTGCACCAGGTCCGGATTAATTTCGTAATAAGCATACAAGCAAGATCCTATAATAAAAAAGAGCAATGATGCCGGAATATATAACCACACGCACAACCAGATTGATTTTGAAGCTGCCTTACTTGAGGATGCCGTATGGTAACGCTGGATATAATTCTGGTCCATCCCAAAATTGTTCAGGTTGATGAAAAATCCATAGAGCAAGACCACCCAAAAAGATGATCCCACAAAATCCAGCTTAAAACTACCTAAACTAAATTTATTAGCGGATTGCCCGATCTCCACAATTTTCGAAACCCCTCCCGGCATATTCGAAATAATTAAATACAGAATAAGCAAAGCGCCAAAAGTTTTTACGACAGCCTGTACCACCTCCGTCCATATTACCGCTTCAATTCCTCCTAAAACGGTATAAATGATAATACATATGCCCATTACGATCATAATCATCTGCATCGAATAGCCGGTAAGTGCTTGTAAACTCAGGGCAATTCCAAAAAATATCGATCCCATCCTGGCCAGTTGCGTTAACAGGAAACATACTACTGCATATACCCTTGCCCATGCGCCAAAACGTTTTTCTAAATGGGTATAGGCCGATATTTCTCCCGTATTCCGGTAAAAAGGAACAAAGTATTTGGAAGCGATCCAGGCTGCCAAAGGCATCGAAATGCTGAATACAAATGCATTCCAATTGCTCCCGAAAGCCTTGCCCGGCACGCCTAAAAAAGTATTACTGCTTAAAAAGGTTGCATAAATAGATAAACCTATTGCCCATCCGGGAATCAGGCCCGAAGCTTTTGTAAATTGCTCGGAATTTTTATTTTTCCTCGAAAAATAAACCCCAACTAATATCATTCCAACAAGATAAATGAAGATTATTGCAAGATCGACTACAGGAAGTCCTTTCATTCTTTGTTGGCTCGTTTATTAATTTGGTTAAAACAAATATGCATGACTAAATATCAACATTAATATAAGATTTTGGCCACATATTGTACCATCTTATCTTATTGAACATCTAAAGCATCAACTGCAAGGCCTTTAGCATCAGCAGCAATCAATCTGAGGTGATAAGTTCCGGCATTAATCATACTTCCGGTATTGGTGCTCAGGTAGTTCCATTTACCCGCTTTGGTTGGTGCAAATTCAACACTTTCTGTTTTCATCACGGTTCCATCTGCTGAGGAGAATTCCAGTTTTCCTTTTAAAAGCTGCTCCGTTGGATTATGGTATTTGATGGTTAACGAATAGGTATCGGCCACGCCCACTGAAATTTTCCAGCTTAAACTACCTTGATTAGCAGCATTAAAAACAACACGCTGTTTATCCATCAATACGGCTTTTATCACTTCTTTACCGGTCACAATGCCATCAGTCGCTTTATAGGAAGTCGTCGTTTTTAAATCGTATGCGGGTTGTAAATGCGTAACAGGCAATACAAAAACACTG
This sequence comes from Pedobacter folensis, assembly GCF_056490665.1. Lineage (NCBI taxonomy): Bacteria > Pseudomonadati > Bacteroidota > Sphingobacteriia > Sphingobacteriales > Sphingobacteriaceae > Pedobacter > Pedobacter folensis. The sequence goes on along the minus strand of NZ_JBWJIF010000001.1, from coordinate 671,703 downwards.
GCTGTTCTGTTATCGAAGATAATCCTTTCGTTAGGCAGGAGTCTTTTCCGATAGAGATTAAAGCTTTCATCCCTACTGTTTTTTATTGAGGTCCTGGTGTCTTCGAATCCCTGGGGAATGCTGCTGTTTATCGTCAAAGCAATAAATGCGTCGACACTATCTGTAGCGGTGAATTCGATACTTTCCTGCGCCCGTGATGCTTTTAACCATTCTGCACCATATAAATTAGAAGGCAGATCGGTAAAGGTCGAATTTTCATTTTTAAACTGTTCATCCCCAATATCGAGCCAGCTGTTTAGTTCGGCATTTTTAATTTTGGTTAAAAGCGATTGACTAGGCGGTGCAGCTTGAATATCTGGATTTAAACTGGCAATGGCAATAGCTGAAATCACCGCCTGACCTGCCTTTACTTCCGGGAAGTTAATATCCAAAAAGCCACCTTTAACCGTCGTTTTGATTGTTTTCTTCAACAGAGAGTTGCTTCCGGCTTCCTTCCAGATGTCTAAATCTTTAATTACAGTTTTACCGTTAAAGGCCACATCAAATAAACGCATGGCTTTGGCATCAAAACCTCCGTCTATACCCAACCAGGGTTCTATAAAATAAAGTTCGACCAGGTATTCTCCGTCAGGCAGCGGGAAATGATATTTCAACTGATCTCTGCCATATCTGAAAGTCTGAAAAAGCTTCCAGTCTTTGGTGCCGGAAATGGGTTGAAAGGTGCGGCGTTGACTGGCAAAAAAAGCAGGAATATCCTTAAAATCTGTTGTCCATGAGGTAGAGCCAAAATTACGCTGCGAAGATAAATTCCTATCAGCCGACCATTTACGCCCGTTGGCATCTGTATAATCGCCACCGCCACAGTTTACGAGGTACACATCATTATAGCCCTGAGCGGGAGTTGTTAATTGTTTATCCTTAATTAAAACATTAAAGTTTGGGCTTTCAGGCAAATTCTGTAATACCACTTGATCTTTGGCCACAGCTTTCCCATTTGCATAACCCACGGCATACAATACATTATATTGGATATCTGGTTTGTTCCACTGGAAATGTGTGCCAATAACATCACGTTTCCTTCGGCCTAAAGACTGGCCGTTTACATCGTTAAAAAGCTCTACTTCATCACAATTGGAATACACCACCACACTGTCTTTAATGCCGGGTTTCGTCCAGCGGTTTGGCCAGGTATGCGAAACAATGTACACCATAGGTTCAGTTTGTTTCGGTGCATAATTTGCCCTGAACATATAAAATACATCTGTAGGTTCTTCCCAGGGCGTAAACATGCCTTTGTAATTTACAGGGCCTACCCGATCGAGATCTCTCAATCCTTCTCCTCCCTGCACCCTTCCCGGATTATCATGTGAACTGTATAGCCAGAAAAAGTGACCTGCGGTTTTATTCTTTACCGATTCCGCCAGGCGCACCTTAGTTTCCATTAAATCGGTCATTTTGTTCTCCGTGTAACCTTTACCATTTGCATCTGTGTGATGAAGATCGATGGTTCTCCATGCACCATATTCGCCAACCAAAACCTGGCGCTGTAAATCTTCGCCATAAGTTAAAGGATTACCGCCATAGGTACCGGTCCAGTTTTGGGGAACATCCCAATCCGTGCCTTTTCCGCCATTACAGGTGGTTACTTTTCTTTGTGATGAAGCTGTAGGATCTAATTTCCGAATCAGCTCGGTACATTCCTTCGCGAAATCTTCAGGTAAAGTACTTTCGTTTTCTAAACCCCATAATACCACCGCCGGACTGTTTCTGCGTTCTTTTACCCAGTCTGTTAGAAGTGATTTAAAATTCTTCCGGAATTCCGGCGTATCGTACCAGATATGTGCAGCCATCTGCGTCCAGCATAAAATACCTTCCTTATCCCAATAAGCAGTATACAATAAATTGTGTGGTTGGTGTGCATCCCGGAAGGCATTAAAACCTGCTGCTTTAATTTGTCGAACCCTCGAGCTGATCTGCTCGTTACTAAAAGCGTGGCTCTGACCAATTAGATGCTCATATTCTGCAATCCCGTTAATGAAAACAGGTTTTCCATTTAAAAAAAATTGTTTCTGAGCAGCCTGATCACCAATAGGCCAGCTAATCCAGCGGATACCATATGGCGTTTTCAGTTCATCGACAATTTTCCCCTTCTCTATTACCGTAGTTTGTAAAGTATAGAGATATGGGTTTTCTATCGACCAAAGTTTAGGGTTAGTGATTTTATCAGTCTGCTGATCGATCTGAATTTCTTTACCAGCAGGAACAGTTGTTGTTTTCTTTAATTCTTTAACCGGCTTCCCATTTTGATCTAGTAATCTGTTGATTATGGAAACATTTTTAGGCCTTAAACTATAATTTTTAACTGTGGTACTCAGATTCAAAATCGCAGCCTTTTCTGAAATTTTATTATCGTTCCAAATGTGCACACCAAAAGGTTCAACACGAAGCTCGTTGGTTACCATTAAATGTACGGGACGAAAAATACCCATCGGTTGCGAACCTTCTGAAAAACCTCGTTCGGTTGAACAACCGCCATCAACCCAGGGTAAATCCTGAATATTTGCAGGGTGATCGGCCCGAACAGCCAAAATATTTTCCTGATTGTTCAGTTTAATTGCAGCAGTTACATCTAACGTAAAAGTTGTTCTGCCGCCTGCATGATAGCCAACTTCCTTACCGTTTAACCAAACTGTTGCGTAAGAGCCAACACCTTCAAAGTACAGAAAAAACCGTTTTCCTTGTTTACCTTCAGTGGTTTTAAATGTTTTGCGGTACCAGGCATAACCGTGTTTATTGCCATGGAGTTTCCGTTGGTAACCTTCATACTGATCCCAGTTATGCGGAACATTTACTTTTTTCCAGTCAAGGGTTTTATAGCTGGCTAATTGAAAGCCCTCAAAAGCATTGCTGTTTTTTTCGTCGGCGATACTGAGCCAGTTTGAATTTAATAGAATATCTTTCCTGGTTTGGTTTTGTGCATAGAGCGAACTCACTCCATAAAAATTGATGAAGCATAACAGTAGTAAAAGCAACTGTTTAAATTGAATTCGTTTTGGTTCGTGGCGACACGAACCAAGGCCCATGCAGCAAAAAACATTAAAAAAATTAACTTTTAACAAGTCTCTTCTAAGGGAGATTACTTCCCCGAAAAGTCGGGGCAGGCTGTCGTTCCTTCTCGCAATAACGATTTTGTTGTTCATATTTTATTGCGATTTCAGGGCTCCATTTAAATTATAGCTTTCACCTGCTTTTGTTTCGATATTGATGTTATGGTTTTTGTAACGGATTTTACAAGCCCCACCCACTTTAGATTTTACGGTTAATGAGGTTAGTAATCCCTTATCCCAGTTTAAATCCAGTTCAAAGCCCCCTCTGGCAAGGAGTCCCTTCATTTCACCATAAGGAATAGCTGTTGGCAATGCCGGTAAAATATCCAGATAACCCTGGTGACTTTGCACGATCATTTCGGCAATTCCGGCTGCGCCGCCAAAGTTTCCATCAATCTGGAAAGGTGGATGCGCATCAAAAAGGTTTACATAAGAACCTGCGCCATTATTAGCCGGCTTCATCAGCATTTTCACCAGTTTCATCGCATGATCGCCATCTTTAAATCTTGCCCAGAAATTGATCTTCCAGGCCAGACTCCAGCCGGTAGCATCATCTCCTCGATACAATAAGGACTGTTTTGCGGCTTGCATTATCTTTTCATTGCTATCCCAGGTAATGTCGTTTCCAGGGTAAACACCCCATAAATGCGAAACATGGCGGTGTTTGTTGGTGGTATCGTCTTTATCCTCCAGCCATTCTTGCAACTGACCATATTTACCTATCTGATTTGGTGCCAGCTGTTTGACTTTCTCCGCTAGTGATTTTCTAAAATCTGCATCGATATTAAGTACTTCTGAGGCAGCAATACAATTTTTAAACAGCGACCTGATGATCTGGTGATCCATTGTTGGGCCAGCCACTAAACCACCATTTTCAGGCGAATTGGATGGCGTACTGATTAACCAACCTGTTTTTGGGTCTTTCACCAGAAAATCTTCGAAAAACAAGGCTGCCTGTTTCATTAAAGGATAGGCTTCGGTTTCGAGAAACTTACGATCTTTACTAAATTGGTAATGTTCCCATAAATGCTGACTTAACCAGCCCCCCCCACTTACCCAAATGCCATGATTTGAAGCATTAATTGGCGCTGTTCCATTCCATAAATCGGTGTTGTGGTGTAAAACCCAGCCACGGGCATTGTAATATGCTCTTGCCGTTTCAGCACCGGTTTTAGATAATCCTTTGATTTTGCTAAAAAGTGGTTCGTTTAGTGCCGATAAATTGAGAGTTTCTGTCGGCCAATAATTCATTTCGAGGTTAATATTGGTCGTGTACTTGCTTCCCCATGGCGGAGTTAACAAATCGTTCCAGATTCCCTGCAGGTTAGCCGGTTGTGTACCCGGGCGAGAGCTCGAAATCAACAAATACCTTCCATATTGCATATATAAGGCTGCAAAAGCAGGATCGTTAGCGGTCGCAAATTTTGCTAACCTTTCGTCTGTGGGAAGGTTTTCATTCTCTGAGCGACCAAAATTGACACTAAAAGTGTTGTAATAGCTTTGATATTCTTTAATGTGCTGCTGCCTGATTTCGGCATAAGGTTTACCCTTCAAACCATCTAGCGCTTTAATATTTGCGGTTGCCGGATTTCCCGAAACATCCTGTGCATTGATAAAATTGGTTCCACCTGTTAAATAAAGCGTTACTTCATCGGCCTGACTGATGCTGATTTTACCATTCAGAATCTTTAATGAGCCATTTTTGACAAGCGCGGTTAACCGGCTCTCGCCCTTCAATGCGCCATCCTTAACCTGAACCGTTAATGCAATTACGTTGTTAGCTAAAGCTTTTACCGATGATTTTCGGTGTGGACTGGAAAGTTCGGCATCGAAGCTTATAGCAGCTTTTTGATCAGCCGTTAAATGGATTACTACCGCCTGATTCGGTTGACTTGCAAAATACTCACGCGTATAGTTTACGCCATTTAAAGTATAAGTGGTTTTAGCAATCGCCGTACTGATATCCAAAGACCGTTTGTAATTGGTAACAATCGATTTGGTTTGTTTGAAATACAGATTCAAATCACCAAAAGGCTGATAACTTCCCTGGTATTGCGGAACGGCTGGTGGGTTTTCATCCTGAATTTTATATTTCCATTCTTTAACCAGCGAAACACCCTGTTCCATACTTGCTCCAACGGGATAAATGCCAATCTTTTTTGTGGTGTCTTTATAACCGGCCAATCCACCTTTATCAAAATAATTAAGTACCTGGATGGCAATTACATTTATACCTTTTTTAATCAGTTTGGCAGGTATGGTGTACTTTCTTGGCTCCGTATTATCGGTATTGCCAACCAATTCACCATTTATATAAGTAAAATCCTGATCACGGATGCGGTTAAGATCGAGAACTAGATCTTTTCCTGCCCAGTTTTCGGGTACATCGAAAGTGGTTCTGAACCAAACGGCACCGTCTAAATTGGCTAAACCTACAGTTTCCCATCCTTCGTAAGCAGGTACTTTTATGGTTTTCCAGCTTTTGTCGTCAAAGCTTGCAAGTGCTGGGTTTCCCTGGATACCTTTTCCGGTTTTCATTTCATTTACCCAAACTTTTCTGTCACCCGAACTGCTTTGCAGGCCCATAAAATGTTCTTGAGCCAGGGCTTCAGCGGCGGCCTGTTTTCCTTCAAAAAGTAACTTTCTGATCTCCGGAAGATATTGATAGGCATCTTTCCGGTTATAATCCCTTGGCTTGCCCGTCCATAAGGTTTCCTCGTTAAATTGGATATGATCAACAGCTGTTCCTGCAAAAATCATGGCGCCCAGTCTGCCATTTCCGATGGGCAAGGCATCAGTCCACTTTTCGGCAGCTTTAGTATACCATAAAGTATGGTTGTTTTCTTGTGCAACGCTGCTAAAATGAGCAGTTAATAATAAAAATGATGTACTTAATAAAAGTTTAAACTTCATATTATTGTCCTTTATCTCCCGAAATAATTTCGATGTTACTACTCACTTCCTTCTCTTTTTTAACCGCCTCCTTCACCCGCCTAAAATTATTGTTTCCCAGGAATATATTTTTAGTTTCGGCTCCGTTTAATTTCAAATAAGTAACTGTTTCTTTCGTCGGAAAAGCATTGTACAGAAACAGGTCTGATACATTTGTAAGATCGATTATTGCTGCATTGGCATGAGGTTTATTGCTTTTTAAACCATCAACAATTAAATTATTAACTTTTAAAGCTTTTAATGAGGCTCCTAGTTCTGTATTTACCGTTACATTATGAAACTCAATATTACTGGAATTTTGGATAGAAAAGCCAGTTTTAGCATCCATATTAATGTCGTTGAAGGTAATATTATCGATAGGCATTTCTTCTAAACCGTTTAAATAAGCCGCCTGGTTAACCTGTCCTGTAATGTTGCTGAAATGAATATTTCTAAAAATCGGTGTACGCGCTGAAACGGCTTCGACATTGGTTTTTGCATATTGCATATCCAATACAATAGCCTGATCGGTAATATTTTTCATGATGATGTTACTCACCCTGATATCTTCCACCACACCACCCCTGCCGCGTGCGGTTTTAATACGGATGCCTCGCTCTGTTCCATCGAAAATACAATTGGAAATGGCAATTTTGCGTACATCACCCGACATTTCGCTACCAATCACCACACCGCCATGACCTGATAACATGGTACAATTGGTAATGACATAATTTTCTGCCGGAACAGCCATTTTTCTTCCTGGCGCGTCTTTGCCTGATTTAATGGTGATGCAATCGTCGCCCACGCTGATATGGCAATCTGAAATGTGTACATTTTTGCAAGACTCCGGGTTGATGCCATCCGTATTTGGCGAATGCGGGTTGTTGATGGTAACCGCATGAACCTTAACATTTTCGCAGAATTCAGGATTTACCGTCCAGAAAGGCGAATTACGGATCGTGATCCCATCAATCAACACATTTTTACAAAACATGGGTTGTATAAACGGCGGACGAAGAAAACCTCGTTTCATTTGTTTGGGATCGTCAGGCAAAAGAATATCCTTATTTAAACCGTCAAAAATAGTTTGCCATTTCGATCGGGCCTGCCCTTCTTTATAACCTTCAACAAAATCCCACCATTTCTTGCCATGACCATCAATAAGTCCTCTGCCGATAATCGAGATATTTTCTACTTTATAGGCATAAAACAAGGGTGAAAAACTGGTTACATCAACACCTTCGTAACGACTTTTTACCATCGGCAAATAATCATCAAAATTATCGCTGAAATGTAATTCAGCTCGGGCATCAATTAAGATGGTGATGTTGCTTTTTAAATGTATGGCTCCCGTTAGGTATTTTCCGGCAGGGAAATAAACCGTTCCGCCACCAGCTTTGGATGCTGCATCTATCGCATTTTTGATAGCGGTAGTGGCCAGTTTGCTGCTATCGTTTTTTGCACCATATTTAATTACGTTGTAATACGACTGGGCCTTAGCGGTTATTCCACTACAAATTGCAAGTACAAAAATTAAGGTTTTGAGCATGTATTTCATTTGGTTATATTATTAAGTGTTGCGTCATGCTGTCCCGAATCTTCGGGATCAGCATCAGTTATGCAAAACAGACCCCACATCGTCCTCGTTTGTAACGAGGATGCGTGAGAATGGCGATTTCATCGCCCATTAATCAATTTTTACTTTGGTCTGTGAGGACACAGACCAAGGTATTTCACTAATTCATCTGCACCTTTAAAGGTTTCAAATCTTTGCCTTTGTAAATCTCTTTGCCATCCACAAACACCAATAATCCTTTACCTCTATTGTATTTTTTTCCGGTTTTATCCCACAATATAGTCAGTGTTTTATGGTGATATGAAACTTGATCTAACATAAACCAATCCCACTGATTTTTAGGGATTAATGGAGAAATTTCAAGCACATTATCCTGACGTGGCTTTATACCCACCAAATCATTTATAATTAAATCATTAAAAGTGGAGTGATTATAAAAACTGCTTCGCGGATTATCGCCCTTTAACCACTCTCCTGTTTTCTCATCCTGGTATTCACCCAGATAAGGTTTGCCATTTTTAACGTGAGAAGCCGCGTATTGGTGCAGTTCCTGGTAAAAAACTTCGGCATTCATTTTACCGTGTTTTTTATAGTTGGTCAACAGATTGGCCAATCCTTTTAAAGTTTGCGAGCTGGCAAAAGGCCAAAGTGCACCATCCCATTCACAGCTATGTCCTGTACCCCTTGTTCTGAATGTTGGGTTTCTTCTTTCGGCGGTGGTTAATCCCCAGGGTGCTTTAAATCCGGCAGTATCGAGCAGCTGGTCCCAGGCTTTTGCATATTTTGACTGATCATCCGGCAGGTTAAATTCCCATGGTGTAAAACCGATGGCTTCCCTCACATCAGCTGAACCTCCTTTGGCTTTTCTGGTTTCAAAAAACGAAGAAGAAACATTCCATAAACTGTCCTGAACTAATTTTTTCAAGACTACTGCTTTATTTTTATACTTACCGGCAAGCATTCCATCATCTAAAAGCGTGGCAATTTTATCCAGAGCCATCGCATTGCCATACATATAACTGTTTATGGTTGGCCGTTGATTCTGGTCTTTTCGTGATCCACTGATGGATTCTTCCATGCCATCCTTAACATCATGCTGCCAGAAAAGGCCGTTTTTAAGCTGTCTTTCCGATTCCCATTTGCTGTAATCTTTATCTAATGCAGGCAAAATCTCCTTTAAAAATTCCAGATCAGGTTGCACCAAATAATTCTGATAAATGGCATCGTCTACCCAGCTGCTAAATTGATGAAAACGTTGTTTGGTTTGACCCACATCGGCATGGTAAAGCCAGAATTTGATATAATCTTTTAGATAAGCATTGTCCTTTAACCATCTGCCTTCGTAAATATGGTGACCTAAGGCACAGCTGATGGAATTATATTTTCCGGCATGCTTAACGGGTTCGATAAACTCGGTGAAGATAAAACCTTCAGGTGTTTTAACCAGGTGTTTGCGATAAGTCCACCAGCGGTAGTAATAGTTTTGCTCTAAAACCGAATCAGGACATTCGAATAATGGTGCCTGTTCCGCTAACCAGGCGAAGGCATCTGCATTGGGTATATAGTTTTTAACCGCTTCTGTGTCTATAGAATTGAAATAGGTGACATATTTCTTCAGTTTATCAGTCCCCAGAATTGATTTCTGCTGCGCAAAACCTGTGATTGCCATTACCGACAATACAACTGTTGTTATAAAATTTCTTGTATGTTTCATTATTCAAATAACCAATCTATATCTTTTCCTCTACCATCTAAACCCGCATTAAAAATGCGCAGTTCCTGTTTATCATCAATAAAACCTAAAACCAGGCAGGCTCCTTTACCCAGGTTTAATGTGTGTGTACCTGCCGGGAAAGAATAAGCATGAACATTTACCGGAGGAAAGCCATAAGGTACTAATGCGTTCGATATCTTGATTTCAGATTGGCCATAATTATTGGCACTGGCATCTGTTTCCAACTGTGGAGGAGCAAGATATTGAGGATCTTTCTGATTAAAAAAGCCTATCAGCAATTTTACAGGTGTTTTCGTACTGAATTTAATTTCAGTACCGGTTTTAATTTGTTTTTCTTTCGCAAGTTTGATCCCCTTTAAACCTAACAATTGTGCGGCAACTTCTTTAATTTTAACCGCAGTATCTGCGAAAAGCTGTGCATCTTTAGCAATCACATAACTTTCTGTTTCGTTTAAAACTTTAACCTCAGCAGCTTTATAGGGCACAATTGCGGCGACTGTTCCCTGTTTTATTGATTTTAGAGAATCGATACTGCGTTTGAAATGATTAAGTTCTTTGGTAAAAACAGGTAACATCTCTTTCCAGTGGATAAAAGTTTTATCTACACCACGCATCGGGATTTTTCGTTGTTTGGTTTGCATGCTATTGGCGTACAGGTAACTGTGTTCTGTGCGTTTAACGAGTTTAGCATAATGATCTACACTTTTTTGGAGAAAAGGTAATGCCTGCTCTAAATCAGCTACCTGATTTGAATATTTATATCTCAGTATCCAAAGTGCTGCCTTCACTTTTTCAGCATAAAAATTAGCCATTTCATCATAACAATAGATATCGTTTTTAAGGCGCTTAAATTCTGCAGTATCTTTGCTTACATTCGGTGCCGCCTCATTAATCGATTGGATGGCTTTTTTACCATGCTCTACCACTTCGCGTGCCACCTGAACGGGTGTTTCACCAATGTGTCCCTGTTTTTTCCATTCTTTTTCTGCATACTCGATAATCATCTCTCCTTCAGGAGCTTCAGATTCGTACATTAAAGTAAACAATCCATAACGCAACGGGTTAATCAGCTGCGTCATCAACATGCCTAAGGTTAATGTTTGCCTGTTGCCATCGGTAATACCATACCTGCGCAACAGTTTAGGTGATATTTCACCTGATTCTTCGTAGGCATTCAGAATGGCTTTACCACTTGTTAAATTAGCCCCGTACTTGTTAGCCAGTTCTTTGCCCCAATAATCTATTTCCTGACTGCGGTTTCTTTGTGAGTTCCAAGAATATCTTGCCCATTCTTTGTACCAGATCCAATCGCGGTCTACTTCCAGCAGCCTGCCTTTTACTTCGTCGGCCGAATAAGGCCAATCCCAGTAACTGGCCTGAGGATATAAATGCAAACCTTTTGCGCCATAAATTTTGTTCATCGCCTGAACTGATTTCTGGATAAAATCGGCCGAACCATACCGAAATGGCTCTAGATTCGCTAAAATATGTACGTTAGAAATATTAACCGTACCAATAGCTGCTAACTTCCGGTTTAAATCGGCCCAGGCGCCACGTGGTGTATAAGTCGTTAAAGCCTCGCCATTAAACTTATTTTCAGTATACAGGTTTTTATAAAAGGGTAACGCCGCTTTCATTACACTTGGTGCATCGGTATCGTGCGCCCGCAGTACAATCGGAGGTTCTTCTTTAATGCCAGCCGCCTTTAATCCATCTTTTACTCCTGGGATAATAGTTTTGGTAAACCAATCAATATCATCCTGACCGACACCTTCCATCGCTTCACCTAAAGCCACCATTAAACCTACATTCGGATATTTCTCTACAAATGAAGCAATCGATTTGCGGGTATAATCGGCAATTAAAGGAATAATGGGCCGGTTTCTATCTTGTGTTTTCAAGCCATGTTTATCAGCAAAAGGTTTTGGAATAATGATATTGTAAAACATCTGGATCACCCATATGCCGCGTTTATCAGCTTCTTTGGTTAAAAACTGAAAAATTTCTTCATTCTTTTTTAAAGTAGCATCGTCTACCTCCACGGCATAGGGATAATCTTTTAAGCGCAACAGCGATGAAAAAGGATGTCCGTTCCATAAATAAAGCGAATTGTAGCGATTTTCGACCATCATATCGAGATACTTAATCCACAAAGCTTTATCATAAAGCCAGGGGAAAGTTTCCGGCGTATAGGGATATTCGTAAACATCATGTCCTGGTAAGTAATCAGGTTTTTGCAAACCAATACAGGTACCTCTTAACACCATTTCAGGCTGATCGGAAAAGGTCAACTGCGTGGGCAATTTACCTTTGCTGTTGATCTGATCGGCCAGTTCGACACAACCATATAAAGCACCGGATGCATCGTTACCTATAATATAAAGCACCCCATTTTTTCCGCTATAGATATGAAAACCTTCTTTTTGGGTAACGGAGATTTTATTTTTAATTTCTGCCGGAAGATTATTGGCAAAAAGTTTATCTGAAAATACACCAACGGCAATGATATTGTTCGTCGCTGTAAGTTTATCCTTTTGTTCTATTTTGGTTGAATAATTCAACTTAGCTAAGGCTTTTGAAAGCTTTTCGGCACCAAAGCGCACACGCACGTGATTTTCCGTTGAAATTACAATTGTTTTCGGCGCCGGAACACTGGCATTTGAAAATGATATGGATAAAAAATAACAGGAAATAAAAATCAGAAAATTTCTCATTCAACAGGCTCTAATAACAAAACCTATTGCTAGGTTTTTATGTAATATTTGGTTAATATTATATTTAAATATAAAGATAATATTCAAATATAAGTAATAATACTGATTGGCTTTGTAAAATTTATGCAAGGTAAGGCCATTTGAACATTCGTTACGGCGTATGACAATATCTGTTAATATTTAGACAAGAAGATAAAATTTTTAATCAAGAATATTTATTTTATTTGTATTCTAATCAATTATAATTTATAACCAATCATATACATGTTTTCACTAAAAAACAAAAAAGCCGTAGTTACAGGCGGAGGAAGTGGCATTGGAAAAGCTATTGCGACTATTTTAGCCAAACAAGGTGCTGAGGTTCACATCATCGAATTAGGAACGGAACACGCGCAGGATACCTTAGATGAAATTAAAACAAATGGTGGAGTAGCTTTCAGCTATGGTTGTGATGTTTCAGATCACCAGGCGGTTGCAGCAGTTTTTAACGAAATCGGAAATATCAATATCCTGATTAATAACGCAGGTATTGCCCATATTGGAAAAGCCGATACAACCGATGAAGCTGATTTTGACCGCGTGATGCGCGTAAACGTAAAAGGGGTTTATAACTGCTTACACGCGGCTATTCCACAGATCCGTTTATCAGGTGGAGGTGTTATTATTAATATGGCTTCAATTGCCGCATTAATCGGCCTTCCTGATCGTTTTGTTTATAGCGCTGCAAAAGGGGCTGTAAAAGCAATCACCATGAGTGTAGCGAAAGACTATATTGGAGAAAACATCAGGTGTAACTCTATTTCACCGGCGAGGGTTCATACACCATTCGTAGATGGTTTCTTACAGAAGAATTACCCGGATAATATCCCTGAAATGTTCGAAAAACTTTCTAAAACACAACCTATTGGCAGAATGGCCAAACCAGAAGAAGTGGGTGCCCTTGCTTTATACTTATGTAGCGACGAAGCATCTTTTATTACAGGCTGTGATTATCCGATTGATGGTGGATTTACTACCTTAAACAATTAATAAATATTTTCAAATACCATAAAGAATTTTATAATGAAATTAATACGATTTGGCGAAGCCGGAGCTGAAAAACCAGGCGTAATTATAAACGATAATTATTTCGATGTTTCAGCATTGGTTAAAGATTATAATGAAGATTTTTTTGGTGGCGATGGCCTGGAGAAATTAAAGACCGCTGTTCAATCTGCTGATTTACCTCAGGTAGATAAAGGTGTGCGTCTTGGCCCGGCATTAGCCCGTCCTTCAAAAATAATCTGTGTAGGCTTAAACTATAAGGACCATGCTGCAGAAACCAATGCCCCTATCCCATCAGAGCCCATTTTGTTCTTCAAAGCTACTTCAGCAATTGTTGGACCAAATGATGATCTGATCATTCCAAAAAACAGTAAAAAAACCGACTGGGAAGTAGAACTGGCTATTGTGATTGGCAAAAAGGCAAGCTATGTTACTGAAGAAAACGCATTAGACCACATTGCCGGTTATGTTTTGCATAACGATTATAGTGAGCGTGAGTTCCAGATCGAAAGAAACGGACAGTGGGTAAAAGGAAAAAGCTGCGATACCTTCGCACCGATTGGGCCATTTATTGCTACCCAGGACGAAATTGCCGATGTGCACAATCTTCGCCTTTGGTTAACCGTAAACGGAAAAACTATGCAGGATGGTAATACTTCAAACCTGATTTTTAATGTTCCGTTCATGATTTCCTACATCAGCCAGTTTATGACACTTTTACCAGGCGATGTGATTACAACCGGAACACCTGCCGGTGTGGGCTTAGGTCAAAAACCTGAACCATGGTATTTAAAAGCTGGTGATGTGGTAGAATTAGGTATTGATGGCTTAGGTACAAGCAAACAAACAGCTAAGGCTTACAGCGGAAATTAATATGAAAAGATACTGCCTAACGCTCGATCTTGTCAATGATGAAAAGCTTATCGAAGAATATAAGCAGTATCATCAATCAGTTTGGCCTGAAATTAAAGAAAGTATTACTTCTTCGGGCATTGAGGACATGGAAATCTATTTATTGGGAAACCGGTTGTTCATGATTATGGAAGTGAACGAGCACTTTTCTTTTGAAGAAAAAGGAAAAGCTGATTTAACCAATCCAAAAGTACAGGAATGGGAAAATTTAATGTGGAAATTCCAGCAGGCACTGCCAGGTTCAAAACCAGGTGAAAAATGGATGTTAATGGATCAGATATTTAAACTTTAAAACGCTTTTTATGATTGATACACACGTACATTTTTGGAATTTCGATCCGGTTAGAGATAGCTGGATAAATGAAGAGATGCCGGCTATCCGTCATGATTTTTCTCCAAAAGATCTTACGGCGGTATATCACGATCTTCAAATTACAGGATGTATTGCCGTGCAGGCCAGCCAATCGGAAGAAGAAAACCGTTTTCTGTTATCGCTGGCTGAAGATAATGAAATGGTTAAAGGTATTGTAGGCTGGGTAGATTTACTCGATCCGAATTTAGACGAACGTTTAACTTACTGGAGCAATTTTAAAAAGATTAAGGGCTGGCGACATATCTTGCAAGCCGAAAACGCCGATTTTATCCTGAACAAAAAGTTTATCGCAGGCGTTAATCTCCTGAAAAAATACCATTACACTTACGATTTATTGTGCTATCACGATCAATTAGCTGATATCATCAAAATGGTTGATCAAATTCCTGATCAGCCATTTGTATTAGACCATTGTGGAAAGCCGGATGTGAAAAGTCAGGAGATAAAATCCTGGTCTGAAAATATTAAAACGCTGGCCGCAAACCCAAATGTGCTTTGTAAAGTATCGGGTTTACTTACTGAAGCAGACTGGAAAAACTGGACCGAAAAAGAGCTTTTTAATTGTTTTGATGTCGTATTTGAACATTTTGGTGCTCAAAGGATCATGTATGGCAGCGATTGGCCGGTTATGTTGCTCAGCAGGCCTTATCAGGATTGGTTTAATTTAGTTACGAAGTACACCGGACAATTCTCTGCAGCTGAAAGGAAACTAATCTTTAGCGATAATGCGAAGGCTTTTTATGGAGTTTAGTCTGATTTTTAAACGCCCGTTATCCTGAGCTTGTTTCAGGATCCATAAAATTAGTAAACAGAACAAACATGAAAGATGCTGATCCTGAACATTCGGAACAGCAGGACGATATCAAAAGAAATATTTGTGCACTTGCCTGGAAAAGAGCGCAGGCAGAAACGATAATTACAAAATAGCAGATAGAGCAGGATGGAAAATATAATATAAAGTATTAGTTTTCGCATGTTAAAACAGATCTGACCAATACAATATTTAAAAATGAGTAAAAAAATTATATTCCCTTACAATCCTCAATTCCCTTCTGTAGCCGACTTAAGAAAAAAGGCAAAATCAAGGATTCCTAAATTTGCTTTTGACTACCTGGAGGGTGGTTGTAATGAGGGACTTAATTTATCGAGAAACGAGAGCGACTTCGACAATATTTACCTTAAACCGAATTACTTACGTGTTGGTGGAGATATCGACATGTCGGTTGAATTATTTGGCCGTCGTTACAGTGCACCATTTGGGATATCTCCGATTGGTTTGCAGGGTTTGATGTGGCCTAATGCACCCGAAATTTTAGCCAGGGCTGCCGCTAAAGCCGATATTCCTTATACATTAAGCACCGTATCTACCAGTAGTATCGAACGAATTGCCGAAGTATCTGAAGGAAAAGCCTGGTTTCAACTGTACCACCCTACGGAGGATAGATTGAGAGATGATATCTTAAATCGTTTAAAAGCTGTTGAATGCCCGGTATTGGTTGTTCTGGTAGATGTGCCTGCATTTGGTTTACGATATAAAGAAATTAAGAGTGGTTTATCTATTCCACCAAAAATGTCGATCAATAATATTTTGCAGGCTTTTGCCCGTCCGCTATGGGGAATTAAAACGCTTCAACATGGCATTCCATCATTTGCTACCTTAAAGCCTTATATGGAAAAAGGAATGGACATGTCGCAGCTGGGCCAATTCATGAACCGAACCTTTACCGGTAAGGTTGATATTGAAAAGGTTTCTGCCATTCGCGATCTTTGGAAAGGACCTTTAGTATTGAAGGGAATCACCACTGATGAAGATATGCAGGCTGCTATCCAGATCGGTGCTGATGGTGTAATTGTTTCCAATCATGGCGGCAGACAAATTGATGCAGGCGAATCTTCAATCAATTCGCTGATCAAAATGACGAATAATCCACTATACAAATCAAAATTGAAGATCATGTTGGATGGTGGTATTCGTTCAGGCGTTGATTTAGCCAGAGCACATGCCGTTGGGTCTGAATTCAATTTTATGGGTCGGCCTTTTATGTATGGAGTTGGCGCTTTAGGTAATGAAGGAGGCGATCATACCATCAATATGTTCAAAACTCATTTATACCAGATTATGCAACAATTAACCATTGAGAAAATTACACAATTTCCTGATCGGTTATTAAACCCTTAAAGCCGAATTTGCAGGTAACATAAACAAAAAAAGCAAGACCTGAAGTCTTGCTTTTTTTATTTCAAATTCGATAATGATCTTAGTCGATTTTCTTAAGTATGGTTATTTCAAAAACTTATAGGTAGTACTCGTTTTATAAGTTTCACCTGGTTTAAGTACTGTCGATGCAAAATTTGCATGATTAGGTGCATCAGGAAAATGTTGTGTTTCTAAACAGAATGCTGAACGATGAGGATATGATTTTCCACCTTTACCGTCTTTATCAGCGCCCGTTAAAAAGTTTCCGCTATAAAACTGCAATCCTGGTTCAACCGTGTAAACTTCCATTACGATTCCTGTAACCGGACTTTTTACTACTGCTACAGGTGTTTTGCCATCATGGTGGGTCAGTACAAAATTATGGTCGTAACCTTTGCCGAATTTTAACTGCTGATCATTTTCCTCAATCGATTTCCCGATTGTTTTGGCTTTATTGAAATCGAAAGCAGTTCCAACTACAGGTTGTAATTTACCTGTTGGAATAAGGGTAGAATCTACTGGTGTATAGGCATTGGCATCAATTGTCAATTCGTGATCTAAAATCGTTTCATTGCCCTCACCGTTTAAGTTAAAATAAGCATGATTGGTTAAATTCACTACGGTCGTTTTATCAGTAGTGGCTAAATAATCAATTTGTAAGGCATTATCATCCGTTAAAGTGTAAGTTACTTTAACATCCAGTTTCCCTGGATAACCTGCTTCGCCATCATTTGAAACATAACTCAGCTCCAGTTTTTGCGCATCTAATTGTTTAGCCTCCCAAACTTTAGCGAAAAAACCATCTGTACCGCCATGCAAAGTATTCACACCATCGTTAAGCTGTAAAGTATATTCCTTTCCTTCCAGGTTAAATTTACCCTTACCAATACGGTTTCCGTATCTGCCAATTAAGGCACCAAAAAATGGTTCACCTTTTTTGCGGTAGGCGCCTACACTATCGTAGCCTAAAACCACATCGGTTAACTTATTACTTTTATCAGGCACCAAAAGCGAAACTACCCTCCCGCCATAATTGCTAATAGAAACCGAAGCACCTTGTTTGTTTTTCAAAGTATACAGTTTAATACTTTTCCCATCAATGGTACTGGTGTATTTTGATGAATCACTTTGTTCGGTTGTTGCCGCCCCTTTATCCGATTTAGGATTACAAGAAGTAAAAGAAATGGCTAAGCATAGCGTAGCGAAGGGCAATGCCTTAAAGATTTTTTTTTTCATCTGTTTAAAATTTTGTTTTCATGTGTGATGAAGCTGTCATGATTTTTCACTGGTGTTTTATTTCCCTTTATGAGTTCAAGAACCCACAAGCTCGGTTTCATGGATTAAAATTGGTGAAAACGGATCTCCAATTGCATACAAAAAGCAGACAGGGCTTCATATTGATTTATTTTTGGTTATGGCTAATGTAGTAAAAAATTATTAACGTTAAAGTAACGATTATACTTATTATTTTTCATATTATCGGCGAGGATTCCCAACAGTAAAAAAAATCACATAATTTAGCAGCCATATGCATAACTTAAATTTCAAGCCAAAGGCTTTTCTTTTTGATTTGAACGGTACAATGATTAATGATATGGAATACCATACCTTGGCCTGGTACAGCATCATGACGGAAGATTTAGGTGCTAAACTTGATTACGAAAGCGTAAAAAAAGAAATGTATGGTAAAAACCACGAAGTTTTAGAACGCGTTTTCGGAAAAGATAAATTTAACGCCGAAGAAATAGAACGCCTTTCTATTGATAAAGAAAAGCGTTATCAGGAAGGCTTCCTGCCGCATTTGGCGCTGATTGAAGGACTGGATGTCTTTTTAGAACGCACAAAACAAGCTCACATTCCAATGGCGATCGGATCTGCTGCAATACCTTTTAATATAGATTTTGTAATAGATGGCTTAAATATCCGTCATTATCTGGATGCCATCGTGAGTGCAGATGATGTAAAAACAAGCAAACCAGATCCTGAAACTTTTTTAAAGGCCGCGGCAGCATTAAATATTGCGCCGGCCGATTGTCTGGTTTTCGAAGATGCACCCAAAGGTGTAGAATCGGCTTTAAACGCAGGTATGCCCTGCATGGTATTAAACACCACACATACAATCGAAGAATTTGAAGGTTATCCGAATATCTTAGGTTATATTACAGATTATAACGATGCTAAATTAAATAGGCTATTTTAACATGGGAAAATATTTAAATCAAAAACCTGTTCTTGTTGCAGTCGACTGCATTATTTTTGGTTATGACGGTGATCAGCTAAAACTTCTGGTGATAAAAAGGGCAATAGAACCCGTAAAAGATCAATGGAGTTTGATGGGTGGTTTTATTGGTGAGCGCGAAGATCTTGATGGCGCTGCCAAAAGGATTTTATTAGAGTTAACGGGATTACATGATGTTTACCTGGAACAACTTCATGCTTACGGTAGTCCCGATCGGGATCCGATCGAACGTACGGTTTCGGTAGTTTACTTCGCACTGATCGATATTAATAAATACAGTAAACAGATCAATGATCAGTACCATGCCGAATGGTTTAAGTTAAAAGAAGTTCCGGAGTTAATTTTCGACCACGATATGATGGTTAAGGCTGCTATGGATAAAATCCGTTATCAGGCCGCCCTCCACCCTATTTTATTTGAGCTTTTACCAAAACGATTTACGATACCGCAATTACAGGCCTTATATGAGCAGGTTTACGATTCGCCGATAGATAACCGGAACTTTATCCGCAAGATTACCGCCAGTGGATTATTGATTAAACAGACGGATAAGGATAAATCAAGTTCACGCCGCGGGGCTTTTTATTTTAAACTGGATAGGAATAAACACAAAGCACAGTTCCAGTCTTTCCTGAACTTTATTCCTAAAGCAAGTAAATAGTGATGGTTGCTGATGTCTTAAAATAAATTTTAAGCTAATTTTTAGGCATACAAAATTTAAAATCAAGCAGTTAGAACAGCCGGTTTTTAACAACGGAAAAAACATCAAAAACATTTTCAAAAAATGTTTGCAAGAAAAAGATAAATCCCTATATTTGCACCTCCTTAAACAAAAGGAAATGATTCCGTAGCTCAGCTGGTAGAGCATTACACTTTTAATGTAGTGGTCCTGGGTTCGAATCCCAGCGGGATCACAGAAAGCCTTACAGAGATGTAAGGCTTTTTTGTTATAAATCTATCCTTATAAATCATCAGATATTGCAACATTATACAATTTCTTCGTTTTTATAGATCATTTGATAGTGTAGCGCTGTACTCCCTTTAATTATAAAGCCCAGTTTTTCATAAAACTTCTTTGCGATAATATTAATTTTAAAGACCTGAAGTTCGATAGGTTTATCAGCTAAAAGCGCGTATTGTATAATATCGCTCATCACCTTAGTTCCGATACCATTTCGCTGAACCGAATGATCAATCAATATGCTTTTAATAAAAATTAATTTTCTGGTCTCTACCTTATCGATCAATCCTATTTCCTGATCGTGCCGATCCAGTATAATTTGCATGTGCTCCGCCACAAAATCATGCTTATGGTATTCAAGCTGCACAGCATCATCCCAGCCCCAAATTTCAGAGATATAAGGCTTTATGGAATGAGCCTTCAGCTGTAAAGTGAGTTCAAAGTCTGCAGCAGTGGCCGGGCGGTATTTAATCATTACAGATAAATGCTGAAGGATTAAGTAAAAAAGGTAAATATATTAGCGGGATAATTAAAGTAAACCGCCCTGGGTGGCTATCCGCATTAAATCGGCTACATTTTTGGCTTTCATTTTTTGTAATAGATTTTTCCTATGGTTTTCTACGGTGAACTTGCTTAAAAACAATCGTTCTGCTATGCCATTTGTATTTAAACCTGTAGCAATCAGCTTTAGAATTTCTTTTTCCCGTACAGTCAGGTTAGCGATACCCTGATGCCCGTCTAAAGGTGGTCGTGAAATAATTTCACTTATCGCTTTGCTAAAAGCAATATGCCCGTTTAAAGCCATGTTAATACAATTCACAATTTCATCAATAGGTGCATCTTTAAGGATGTATCCATTGGCACCATTGGCTAGCATTTTCATAATGGCACTCCTTTCCTGATGATTGCTAAAAGCCAAAACCACAGTACCGGGAGAAATGGCTTTGATTTCCTTGCATATCTCTATCCCGCTAATATCAGGCAGTATAATATCCAATAAAACAATTTTTATGGGCTTTATTTTTAAAGCAGCAATAAACGCTTGTCCACTGGTAAAACCACCGACAATTTCAAAAGAGGATGTTTTATGCAACAACTTAACCAACCCTTCTATTATGATCGGGTGATCGTCTACTATGGCTATGGTAGTTTTAGGCTGTAACATACAATTCTATATTAATGGATGTACCGGTTTTAT
Organism: Pedobacter folensis; assembly: GCF_056490665.1. Lineage (NCBI taxonomy): Bacteria > Pseudomonadati > Bacteroidota > Sphingobacteriia > Sphingobacteriales > Sphingobacteriaceae > Pedobacter > Pedobacter folensis. The sequence goes on along the minus strand of NZ_JBWJIF010000001.1, from coordinate 650,713 downwards.
TTTCCTGCGATAAAATTTCAATTTTTCCTTTTAGGTATTCTACCCGGCTTTTTATATTCCGGACCCCTATCCCATCAGCAGCGTCGATATGACGGGTATCAAAACCTTTCCCATCATCTTCAATGGTAATGAAAAATATATTTTTATTTTGAGAACATTGGAGCAACAGGTTTTTAGCATGGGAATGTTTTGCCACATTGGCCATGGCTTCCTGCACAATGCGGTAAATATTGATTTGTTCGCGTGATTTTAGATGATCGCTAATACCCAGGCATTGAAAGTCAACCTTTAAACGATCTGAAGCTATAGATTCGCACAGATCCCTTAGCGAAGCCTCCAGTCCCAGTCTGATTAGCATTTCGGGCATCATGTTATGCGCTACACGCCTGAGTTCTTTCATCGTGTTTTCCAGGTGAACCGTCACATTGTAGAGGTCTGAGTCGTTATTTTTACTTTCATTGATGTAATGTGCGAGGTTCATTTTTGAAACCGCCAGCATGCCACCAACACCATCATGCAAATCTCTGGCTACTCTGTTTTGTTCATCTTCTTTGGCATTTAACATGACTTCTACCAATTGAATATGTTGCTGACTGTAAATATCTTTAAGATCCTGCTGATGATTTAAATCTTTTTGCAAAGCCAGTTTTTTACTGTTGCGAAAAAAGAACCAACCCACTATCGCCAGAATGGATAAAAACACACAGGTTAAAACTAAAAGCCAGTTTACTAACCTGCTGTTTTTTGTAATGAGTTTTGTTTTCTCATTTTCAGCGTTGAGGTTCATAATTGTCTTTTCATTTTCCGCTGTTTTGAACTTTATTTCTAAGGCATTAATTTTCCTTAAAACCTCTTGCCTATTTAAACTATCATTTAAAACACTATATTTTTTGAGCCAGAAATAGGCCGTATTAGGATTTCCCATTTTATCATATACTTCCGACAGGTCAAAAAAGCAGGCTAAGATATTTGTTGGTGATTTTGAACTGTTTTTCCGAACGATGTCTTCGATGAGAACGGCCGCTTTTTGATAATGCCCCTGCGCAATGAGTGTTTTGTATTTTTGTATATTCAGCACTTCTACCTGGTAATCGTCGTTTATTTTAACTGCCATTTTAAGCCCGGTATTTGCACTTTGAAGTGACTGATCATAAGCTTTGGTTTTTCTATAAAATATGCATTCGGCTAAATAATACTCCGTATGGCTTAAAGTGTCGTTACATTTCGACATCAGATTTTTAGCTTTTTCTAAAGTTCTTTTGGCTTCCGTTATTTTATTGTTAAACAAATAGTTTTCTGTGGTGCCAATGTAAGCATCGTATAAATGAACCACATCCCATAGCTCTATTTTTTCGAAAGTAGCAATAGCCAGCAAAAAATATTTTTCTGCCTTATCATACTGCTTTTGGTCCATAAATACGGTTGCCAGATCTTCATAGTACTTAGCCAAAAATTCATTTACTCCTGCTTTTTTTATTAAAGGGATGCATTTATTTAACAGGATTTCTGCCATAAGCAGTTCATCACCTTTTTGTTGCTGCAAATTGGCATAATTCCCCCAGCCTTTTGCCCTTAAAAAATAAGCTTCTTCTGTATTAAACTTTGATAACTGTTTATCTGCTTCAATATAATTAAGTTCACTTTTTGCTGCATCAACCGGATAATAGAAAGCCCCGAGATAATGGTAATAAACGGCTTTTACATAGGGAAATTTAGCACCATACTTATAGCCGGCAGTTAAATATTTCTCAGATACAGTACGATTTAGATCACGCCAATAGAAACCCAGTTTAAAAAACACACGGGCCCTCAAACTATCAGATTTGGTGCGTTTGGTGAGGTTCACTAAACTATCGGAGAAGCGCTTGCTGCTGGGGGGCAACTGCCTTTTTAATACCTGCGTAATACTATCTGCATAATTTAACTTATTTGCAGGACTTTGTGCGTAAAGCTTAAAAGCAAACAAAAAGCAAACGATGCCTATTTTTATTTTCATAGCGAATGACCAAACCGGTTTGCCGCAATATTTAAGATAAAATCTTACATATAAAAATAAATGTAAAAAATAGCTGAAAACAGCTAGTTAAAAATTGACTTTTTCCAGTCATTGCTGCTACGATTTTGTGCCTGTAGCTTTGGGTAATTAATATTTCACCTATAAAAAATTATTTACGCAATGAAAAAATTATTCAAAACCCAGTTAACAAGTGCATTTACCTTCTTATTCGTTGTTACTTTATTGGCATCCTGCAAAAAAAAGGATGATGCGCCGTCAAATGACAAGTTCCCCCTGACAAATTTCACTGCTAAAATTACCAAACAGGAAAACCTTACTTCGCAATCGGCAGTCTTAATTGACTTTGACATCAAGAACACTTCGGGTACTGATTATACGGTAGAAAAATATGCACTTAATCCCGTTAAACTCAAACTGACAGTAGTAGCAACTGATGGATCTGGTTATGATGAAAATAGTTATGTAGCCGATGTTCAGGCGGGTAAAACATTCTCTGCAAAATTAGCAGTCGATTACTCCGTAGGCAAAACCATCGATTTAACTAAAAGTAAAATCGAATTGCTTTATTAATCCATACACAGTTACTTTAATAGGGGCTAAATAAACGATAAATATTACCGTTGTAAAGTTAATTGCTACTCCATCACCTGTGTTGAAACCTGAATGTTCATTTAACATATTCATTCAGGTTTTAAATGAATAACAGATAACCAGACGCACCATTTCCCCATTGCATGGATTAACATTGATTAATATTTGGTCATGGTTAATCCTATTTAGTGCCAATTTCTACCTTCCCTCCGTTCTTAAATAAATCGTGAGAAATAAAATATCCATTATTTGTCTTTCCGTCCACTTTAATATTGGTAATGCCCCTTCCCTTATTAGGTTTGCTTATTGTTAACAATTTCCCTGTACTGGTTTTCCATTTAACTTCATCAAAAAGTGGAGCGGTAACCAAATATTCAGCATCAGTTGCAGAAAATGGATACAAACCTAAAGAACTGAATACATACCAGGCAGACATTTCACCGGCATCATCCATTCCCGAAAGTGCCAAACCATCGTCGCCTATGCCATATAGTTCATTCAGGATTTTATCGATGATTTTTTGTGATTTTTCTGGTTTTCCGATAAAAGTATAAGCAAAGGGCGCTTCATGATCGGGCTGGTTTCCCTGGCAGTACTGACCAATCATGGTTTCTACATTCCGGGCAATATATTTCGGATTCCAGGGTAAAGTAAACAAAGAATCTAACTTGGATTCGAAACCTTTTGCACCGCCATATAGTTCAATTAAACCTGTCATATCATGAGGGGCATAAAACGAAACCTGCCAGGCATTGGCTTCTCTGTACATATATTCGTAATAAGGATATTGCGGATTAAAAGGTTTAATCCAGTCGCCGTTCTCTAATCTGCCCCTCATGAATCGCGTAGTGGGATCGAACATATTTTTATAGTTCTTTGATCGGGTCATTAAAATCCGATAATTGCTGCTATCGCCTAGTTTTTTAGCGATTTGCGCCAGAGAATAGTCATCATAAGCATATTCGAGTGTTTTAGAAACACCCGCTTTAGCTTTGGTTTCAACATGTGGATTTTTGACATCAGGATCTGAAATATAACCCTTTTCGATATATTCTTTCACAAAGGGACGGGCACCACCATCTACATTGGCATTACGCAATAAAATCTGGTAAGTGCCTTTAATATCAAAATCATTTATCCCCCTCAAATAAGCGCCTGCAATAGAAGACGCACCATGGTCGCCGTGAAAAAACGTCGGGATGAAACCAGTTTTATCGCCTACATCTTTCATCGATTTAATTACATCTAATGTAACTTTTGGCGTAATTAAGCCCAACAGCACGTCCTTATTGCGATAGGTATCCCAAAGTGAAGGTTCGGTATAATAATTAAAATTGCCCTTTATTACGTTGTGCTTTGCATCTTTAAATTCGCCGTTTACATCACTGCGTAAAGCTGGCCATAAAAAAGAACGGTACAAACAAGAGTATAACATTTGTTTCTGCTTATCGGTACCTCCTTTTACTTGTATGGTCGATAAAAGAGCTTCCCATTTTGCAGTAGCTTCATTACGAATCTGTGTAAAAGTTTTATTGCCGATTTCTTGTTCCAGGTTTTCTTTGGCATTGGCCATACTCACAAACGATAAACCGATTTTAAGTTCTACAGGTTCCGCCCCGCCATCGGCCAAATGGATAATGGCAAAACCTGAGCGTTTACCTGCATCCGTCTGATCCAGTTTTTCAATCCTGGCGTTTACCGTGGCGTAGAAGTAAATATTCTCTCCTCCCTGAAAGCCTTGTATGGCAGAAGTGCCCACTTGTTCGATATTCCAGGTAGAAACCCTGCTATTGGCTTTTCCCATGTCAAAAAGAATCTGTCTATTATTGGAATTTTTATATTCATACTGATGGAATCCACCCCTTAAAGTCGAAGTCAGCTTTACATTTACCTGATAGTCATCAAGATAAACCTGATAAAAACCTGGTGCCGAACTTTCATTTTTGTGCGAAAACTTCGATCCGAACCTACCAGTGGCATTGGATAATGGCAAAACGGGAATATTACATAAATTCCAATGCCCTTTATTGGTGTGCGCAAAGCCATAAATGGTATCATCTTCATATTCATATCCGGCACCAGATCCAAATTCGGTAATCGGACTTAATTGCACCATCGCATTAGGCAATGAGCTGCCTGGAAAAGTTAAACCTGCCCACGATCGCCAACCCTGCGGTAACTCATAATCTAAAATTTTAGGGTCAGTTAAGGGAGCAGTTCCGATAAAAGTATTTACATATTTCGTAAAAGAGCCTTTCGTCTGACTTTGAACATTTTGAATGCCCATTAGGTTCAAAAAAAGGATTAGGGATAAAAATTTGGTTAGCGATTTCATTTTACATAAAACGTTTTAGTGTGTGATACCAAATATATAAAATCTGTTAAAATCCAATCTAAGCTATCACAATAGTTACCAAAAAAAATATGCTGGTGCACCTCATCACATGCTTAAATAACTGAATAGTATGCCAATAATCGATAAGCATTCGCCTGCTTAGCGCATAGCACAATCGTTTGATAATCTATATATTTGACTACACACTAATCAAATAACCGACATGTTTTTTAATTGCAAGCAAGCTATTCGCTGCACGCTAATCTTGTTTTTAGCCTTTAGCTTTTCCACACCTATTTTCGCTCAAAACAAAGAAACCACGCCTCTATTGCTTTGGGACAACAAACCAGCAAGCAAATGGATGACTGAAGCCTACCCTATTGGAAATGGCCGCATTGGGGGTATGATTTTCGGTGGTGTTAATCAGGAGCATATTCAGTTTAACGATAACACCCTCTGGACAGGAGATGAAAATGACCGGGGTATGTACCAGGCTTTTGGAGATATCTGGATTGACTTCGACAATAAAGAACAAAATTTCAGTAACTATACACGTCAATTAAATCTTGCTGATGCCATCCATTCCATCAATTACACCCAAAATGGAACCAGCTATAAACGTGAATATTTTTGCAGCTTTCCGGACAAAGTAATGGTTTTAAGGTTCACTGCTAATCAGAAAAAGTCGTATTCTGCCACCATAAGATTAAAAAATGCACATCAGGGCAATATCACCGTTAGCGGGAATACCATCCAATTTACAGGCAAATTATCTAATGGAATGCCTTATCAGGCGACTGCTTTGGTTAAAATTGAGAATGGTAGCAGCCATACGGTTAAAGATGATGATGGTGAAAAATTAAAAATCGATCATGCCGATGCCATAACTATCCTTTTCACCGCTGCTACTAATTACAGTAATAAACGCAGTGAAAACTGGAAAGGAGAAGAACCGGCTTCAAAAATCGATCGTATACTGAAACAAAGCGCTACAAAATCCTATTCAAATCTATTAAAAGCACATGTTGATGACTACAAGCAATTATTCAACCGCTTGGCTATTAATTTGGGTCAGAATGATCTAAAAAACAATAGTTTACCAACTTACCAAAGGTTAATCAATTACAAAAAGACGCCTGACCCAGCCTTAGAAGCTTTAATTTTTCAATATGGCAGATATCTTTTAATCAGCTCCTCAAGAAAGGGAGGTTTACCAGCCAATCTGCAAGGACTTTGGAATGAGAGCAATACTCCACCATGGGGCAGCGATTACCACTCTAACATCAATATCCAGATGAATTATTGGCTGGCAGAACCAACCAACCTTTCAGAATGTCATATCCCATATCTGGATTATATAAACAGCATGCGCGAGGTAAGTGCCATCACTACACGCCAGAAATATCCAAATACCCGTGGCTGGACCGTAAAAACAGAAAACAATATTTTCGGTGGAATGAGTTTTTTATGGAATACACCTGGAAGTGCCTGGTATGCACAGGCGTTGTGGGAGCACTATTCTTTTACCAGGGATAAAGATTATTTAAAAAATTTCGCCTACCCCATTATCAAAGAGATATCCGAGTTTTGGGATGACCACTTAAAAAGAAGAGCAGATGGCACTTTGGTATCGCCATTAGGCTGGTCACCAGAACATGGCCCGACTGAAGATGGCGTAACACACGATCAGCAGATTGTTTACGATTTATTTACGAATTATATAGAAGCAGCTGAAATTTTAGGCATCGATAGTGATTATAAAAAACACATTGCAGATCTTAAAGCTCATTTATTAAAACCAAAAATTGGTAAATGGGGACAATTACAGGAATGGGAAACCGACCGCGACGACCCCAAAGACCAACACAGACACATTTCGCATCTTTTTGGCCTGCATCCTGGCAGAGAAATCAGTACCATTAAAACGCCTGAGCTTGCAAAAGCCGCTAAGGTAACTTTAACAGCCCGAGGTGATGAATCAACAGGATGGTCTATGGCCTGGAAAATTAATTTTTGGGCCAGGCTGCAGGATGGTAATCATGCCTATAAAATATTGCAGAACTTTATTACGCCAGTGGGTGGCTCGGGCACCGATTATAATAAAGGCGGAGGCATTTACGCCAATCTTTTCTGTGCACATCCCCCCTTTCAGATTGATGGAAATTTTGGCTACACAGCAGGCGTTTCAGAAATGTTATTGCAAAGCCAGGCAGGTGAGCTACAATTTTTACCGGCCCTACCTGATCAATGGTCAACGGGAAGTATTCAAGGCCTAAGAGCCAGAGGTAACTTTGAAATTACAGACCTGCAATGGAAAGATGGTAAAATTACAAAGCTGTCGATCAAATCATTATCAGGCGAAGATTGTATCGTGAGATCTCCAAATGCGTTAAAGCGTAAGCTTAAGGCTATCGAAGAAGAAAAATCAGGAAAGGACTTTAAATACAGTTTTAAAACACAGCCTGGAAAAGTATATAGTTTTGAAGGATAGCATAGTCGTCATTGCATGAAGGCTTTTTCAGCAATGACGACTCTTTTTATTTAAATGTTCATTTGTTACTCACCAAGTCACTTCCTTCCAAACATTTTGGTTCTGACTTTCGTTTAATGGTAAATAGATTTTGTTATGAGCACATCCGATAAACTATTAACCGAGCATAATGCAAAGGTTGTTGTACTTGATTTTATCAATGCCTTAAACACCGAAAATTTTGAGGTGGCCAGGGCACAACTACATGATGATATGACTTTTAAAGGCGTTATGGGGGAAAGAAACGGCGCTGATATTTATATCGACGACATGAAGAAAATGAAATTCAAATACGATGTTAAAAAAGTATTTTTAGATCAGGAGGATGTTTGTTTATGGTACGATATTAACATGGGTAAAAGCACGATATATGCCTGTGGCTGGTACCAGTTAGCCAACGAAAAAATTAAGTCCTTTCAGGTTATATTCGATCCGAGGCCCATTTTATAATTAGCAAACCTGTTTGAGTTTCTTCACGGTAAGGTGCTGTTTTTCCAACTGAAAAATAAACATTAAAAATTCATCCGTTTCACTGATCTCGATATTTTTTATGGTACCAGATTGAGTATTCCCGTCTGTAATCTTATCGCCTACTTTCAGTTCTAAAAGTGTAGAGGTAGGCAGGTTATCGTTTATTGTTATCATCACTAGAAGGTAAGTGCAAGGTGAAACAGGTGTTTTGAGGCGTAGAAGATACCTTGAGTGTTCCATTATGGGCATTGGCAATTTCTGATGCAATATATAAACCCAGACCAAGGCCTTTTTGATTGGGTTCTACTTCACCCCTGGAAAAAGGCTGAAATAACCTGTCCATGGCAACAGCCGGAATTTGTTTACCCTCATTGGTTACGCAAAGATTAAATTCTGTTTCGGTACTGAAAGCACTGATTTCGACTGTAGAATCTGATGGAGAATAATTTAAAGCATTGCCTAATAAATTAGAAAAAAGCTGTGCCAGTCGCTTTCCATCTGCATGAACAGGATAAGCAAGATCAAAATTTAGCTTGATATCCCTCGATGGCCAAATGGCCTGTAACTCTTCTACCACCTGGAGCAGCAACTTCTCTAAATCTTCGTCTGGTGTTTTGCTGATGGTAATGCCCTCGCCCAAACGTCCACTGGCAAAATCGAGCATATTCTCAATCAAACCATTCATTCTGAAAGATGAATCTTTAATAATTTTAGTGATACGCCCACTGCGTTCATCTAAATTCAAACGCGATAAAAGTTGTGCACTGTTCGAAATGGCATTTAACGGATTTCGTAAATCATGACCCAGAATAGCAATAAACTGATCTCTTAAAACAGCTATTTCCTGTTCTTTTTTTAACTCCCGCTCCTTGTTAGCCAGTTCTTCCAGTGCATCTAAATGAAAGGCTATTAAATCGGCAAACATGGTAAACATACCAGTTACGGTCGGATTTTTCAGCTTGGCCGGTTTAGGATCTATGGCACAAAGCGTACCGAAAAACTCACCATTCTTTAACGTAATGGGCACCGAGATGTAGCTCTGAAAGCCATACATCAATGGTGTATGATGCTGTGCAAAATCAGGATCTTCATCCACGTGATCAATGATAACGGCATTTTTATGCTGCCTGATCTCGTTACAAATGGTTGTTTCCAGTTTGAGTTCGCCCCCCACGCTTAATCCGAAATTTATTTCATCATGAATGGCACAGGCTACCCAGCTATCTGATGTTACCCTGGCCACTGCCGAAAACCCCATACCTGTGGTTCTACAAACAATTTCTAAGATATGCGCAACAGCAGGAATCTGATTTATAGATTCAATATCTTCCAGGATGGTTTTACTAAAATTTTGCAATGCTAAAGGGAATAATTTCAAGCAATTTACAAATATTTATTACAGGCAAAGGATAGAATTTAGCGTTATAACATAGCTTTTACACACATTGATCAATTTATTCCCGAATGGCGTATAAATCCCCTGTAATTACCGTCAAATTGTGCAACATCATGTAAACAGGTAGTGCGTTGTACAGTCCCCGTGCACCTTATCCTGGAGATAAGGTAAGACAAAACAAAACCGTATTGATCAGGCATTGAACTGAATATCAAAATCAATCACAAACCCCAATCAATACGGTGGCTTGTATTAGGCTTTTAGCAAAGCTGGTTTTTCGTGGTAGGTTCTCCAAAGCAACTCACCAAATAAGGTGTTCGACCAGGCGAACCATGCCCTTGTAAAGTTCGCAGGATTATCTTTATGAAAAGATTCGTGCATAAAACCTTTACCAGCATGTGTTTTACGTAACATATCGATACAAGATTTAATCTCAGCATCATCTTTTGAGGTTAAGGCACGCATGGTGATACTCATTGGCCAGATCATATCCTGACCAGCGTGCGGTCCACCAATTCCCTCTGCAGCTGTACCTTTAAAGAAATATGGATTATCTTTAGAAAGTGCAAATTTCCGTGTATTTTGATAAATGGGATCTTCAATTTTCATCGCACCTAAATAAGGTAAACCCAGCAAGCTTGGTACATTAGAATCGTCCATCAGATAAGAACTTCCAAAACCATCTACCTCAAAGGCATAAATTTTACCATATTTCGGATGATTAACGATTGCATGTTTCTGTAGCGCAGCGCTCACTTCATCAGCCATGTTTAACAAACTACTTTCCAAAGCCTGATCACTTTGTAAGGCTTTAATCATTTCTGCGGCCTGTTTTAAGCTCGATACCGCAAAAAAGTTAGATGGAACCAGGAAAGAGAAAATGGTGGCATCATCACTCGGACGAAATGCGGAGCAGATTAAGCCCACCGGATTTACCGGAAAACCGTAACCGGCCATGGGTAGTGAATCTGTCGGTTGAGTTGTTTCCCGCTGAAAATGATAGGGTCCTTTATCCGCTTTTCGCTGTTGTTCTTTGAATGTTTTTAAAGTGGCTTCAATTCCTTTTTTCCAACTGGCATCAAAAGGTGTTTTATCACCTGTTTTTTTCCAGTAATGGTAAGCCAGGCGGATGGGATAACATAAAGAATCTATTTCCCATTTGCGTTCGTGCACTCCGGGCTGCATGGCCGTTTTATCTGTTTTCCACTCACCTACTTTGGTCGGATCACCATAAAAAGCATTTGCATAAGGATCTTTTAAAATACATTTAGTTTGGTGGATAATTACGCCGGCTATTAATTTTTTAAGCGGTTCATCTTCGTTTACAAACTGAAGATATGGCCAAACCTGCGCCGAACTATCGCGTAACCACATGGCATCAATATCACCGGTAATGACATAAGTATCTGGTCGGCCATCTTTTTCTGAATGGTAAACTGTAGTATCTAAAGTATTGGGAAAACAGTTTTCGAACAGCCAGGCCAATTCGGGATTTTTAACGTTTGCCTGGAAAGTTTTAATGGCAGCATCTACGGCTTTACTTTGAAAGTGTCGTTTTGCGGCAGCTACACGTACCACAGGAAATTCTGGTGCAAGATTAGCGGCAAAAGAAAATTTCGATGCGACAACTCCAGCCCCTAACAAACCTGTGTTTTGTATAAATGTTCTTCTTTTCATTATGATGGTTTATGATATTTTGGTTTAATTTCTACTAAACGAAATCTATCCATTATCGATGATGATAATAGTAGTGGTAAGATATTATTCGGTTAGCGCTTAACAAATATTATTATAATTTTTCGAACATCAAAATCATTATAGTCAATTAAACCATTCCTAAATCGATTTTCCTCTACAACACACAGAAACAGACTCGGATAGGATCCTGACGAGGCTAAAGGTAATAATTAAGTGAGTAAAAATAATTTTGAATGAGTATATTTAAATAACCAAACCTATTGTTATGAATGCTGATACCGTAACTTTATCTAAACGCATTTTATCTATCGATATATTACGCGGATTAGTAATGATTATTATGGCGCTGGATCATACGAGAGATTTCTTTCATATCGGTGCCATGACCGGTGACCCCTTAAATCCTGATACCACTACAGGCATGTTGTTTTTCACCCGTTGGATTACACATTTTTGTGCCCCAACCTTTGTTTTCTTATCAGGCTTATCAGCTTATTTATCGGCACAGCGCAAAACACCGGCACAGGCAAGTTCTTTTTTATTAAAACGGGGTTTATGGCTAATATTGATCGAAATTGTGGTGATCACATTTGGATTAACCTTTAATCCATCGTACAATTTCATTATTCTACAGGTCATCTGGGCGATTGGCAGTAGTATGGTATTTCTGGCATTGGCCAGTCGCATTTCGTATAAAACCGTGCTCATAACCGGCCTGATATTGGTTTTCGGACATAATCTTTTTAATTTATTCCCTGCGCCAACAGACCAAAATGGTGGTTTGATCTTAAAGGTATTTTTCACTGCGTCAGGCACTGTGGTACCGCTTTCTGCCAATCATTTGGTTGGGGTATTTTATGCCATCCTTCCGTGGACGGGTGTAATGTTTGTAGGCTATGGAATTGGTGCTTGGTATAAAAAAGGTTACGTTGCTGAGCGCAGACAGCGCAATTTATTAATTATAGGTTTGCTCACTATATTTGTATTTATCTCCCTGAGGTTGATCAATATCTATGGAGATCCCGCACCGCGAAAAGAGTATCACGACTTTTTTAAGAATCTACTCGCCTTTTTTAATGTAAGCAAATATCCACCTTCCTTACAATATACGGCCATGACTTTAGGTCCGGCGATGCTGTTTTTGGCTTTCACCGAAAACCTAAGCAACCGGTTTACCAGGATAACTTCTGTGTATGGGGCTGTGCCTTTCTTTTACTATGTACTGCATTTTTATCTGTTGCATACCCTGTTAATCGTGGTGTTTTTTGCCACAGGGCATCACACCAAAGAAATCATACAGGTTCCGTTTTTATTTAGACCAGCAGCATTTGGCTTTAGTTTACCAATAGTTTATTTGATATGGATTTGTGTGGTAGCCTCTCTGTATCTCCCCTGCAGATGGTTTAAACTGTATAAAGAAAAACACCGGCAATGGTGGTTAAGCTATATTTAAAACAAAGAGGGCATCCTAAAGGCGATTTCACCTCCGATGTTGTCATGTTTTTGTTTAACCTTTTTTCCATTTTATACCACAGCCAACAGCTTTAGTTGATGCAATTGCAGGCTTTTTACCAATTGATAATTCGTTTACTGCATTTTTAACATACTCTACTTTGGTGCTGTTTGCTTCTTCCGGATCATTGTCGATAGCGCCAATGTATTCCACAACATTTCCTTTGTCGGTTTTGTTCAGCACAAAAACATGTGGCGTTCTGGTTGCACCAAACTGTTTGGTTACGACATGGTCTGGATCTAAAAGATAAGGGAAATTTAATTTCTTTTCTGATGCTAGTGCCTGCATTTTCTGGAAGCTTTCATCAGGAACAGCTCCAGCATCGTTTGGATTAATGGCCACCACCGGATAACCCTTTGCGGCGTAAGTTGCATTTAAGGCCGAGATACGGTCTTGATAAGCTTTTGCTACCGGGCAAGTATTACAGGTAAAAACAACAATATAACCCTTTGCATCCTTGTAATCGGCCAGGGCAACCATTTTGTTGTTTACGTTTTTAAGCGAGAAATCTTTAACTACATCACCCACTTTATAACCTTCAGTCTGTGCAAATGCGAATCCCGAGATCAGCATAAAAGCCATTAAAATTAATCTTTTCATAACGATCTATTTTAAGTTTAACAAAGTATTTTTCAGTTCAGTCTCTGTAAATTCCTTTTCGTAAAAATGCCTGCTTTTCTTGTTTACAAACAGTGTAGCAGGAATAGCACCAGACCATTTTTTGTCGACCCGTTCAATATACTGTTGCTGATCCGGTTCATTTAAAAGAAATACCTCCGCATTAATTTTATTGTTCAATACAAATGGAATCACTTCCTTTTGCAATTTTGATTTAAAATCTAAACTCACCAAAAGCACTTTAACCGGCTTTTTTAAATTGGCTAAACGCAATTTCTCGAAATTCGGCAACTCTGCCACACATGGCCCGCACCAGGTTGCCCAGAAATTGATCACATAGGTTGTATCTTTTCCATTGGCCATACGTTTATCCAGATCATCCAGTTTGAGCAATTTCACCTGCGCACTAACAGAATAAGTAATTAAAGATAAGCAGATTATGAAAAATATACGCATAAATGAATAACGAAGTTTGGTGAAGATTGTTTTATTTTTAATGTCCGTCACCCTGAACTTGTTTCAGGGTCTTTAAAGAATAATACTCATCGTAATTCATTTTCACTAATAAGATGCTGAAACAAGTTCAGCATGACGACAAGTATAGGAATTAACTAATTCACCGATCCCGATTTTACCAATACCCTTTGGTAGGCAGGTAAAGTTAAATCATCAACAATTACCCCTCTGGTCGTGCTGGCATGCACAAAAAAACCATTGTTGAGGTATACGCCTACGTGATCTACATCATTGCCGCCAAAAGAGAAAAACACCAAATCCCCTTCCTTTAAATTATCGATACTTTTACGCCTCACCACATTGGCCTGCTCGCGTGAAATACGCGGAAGTGTAACCCCATAAATTTCTTTCTCCAATAAAAAAGCAAAACCAGAACAGTCAATTCCGCCTTTATCTAAACCACCAAAACGGTATTTAACACCTGTCCAGTCGGTAATGAAACGATAAAGTGGTTTGCTTTGTAAATTTGCCATCGCATCAGCCGCCTTTGAAGCTTTCGTGTCACTTTTAACGGTGTATTTCCGGCTACCGCATGACGAAAGAAAAACTATGAGTGTTATTAAGTAAAAAATATTTTTGAGGCGTAAGGCATAAGGTGGAAGGTTTAAGGTTATTTCCATCGTGTCAATTTTATGGTCACTAAATTGTTATTCTTATATTAAGCTTATTTTTCAGTGTAAGGCTTAGATTTTAATATTATTTCAAAGGCTTCAATATTTTTGGTCTTGAGATACCTAGCCTTAAGCCTTAAACCTAACTTCAGCCTTACACCCTAAATCTCTAACCTTTCCTAATTCTTAATCAATCGCTGTATTTCGTCCAATTTAAGCAAAGCCTCTACTGGTGTTAACGCATTTACATCCAGATTATTCAGTGTATCACGGATTTTCACCAGAACAGGATCATCGATGGCAAACATCTGTAACTGATAAGCCTGGTTCTGCACTTTTTTAATACTGTCTTTAATGCTTTGTCCCTCGGTTCTGTCTATTTCCAGTTTTTTCAGGATCTCATTCGCACGACCAATTAATTTGGTTGGCATCCCCGCCATTTTCGCTACGTGTATACCAAAACTATGTTCACTGCCACCAGGAACCAGTTTCCGTAAAAAGATCACCTTATTGGTCATTTCTTTTACCGATACATTAAAGTTTTTGATGCGCGGCATGGTATTGGCCAGTTCGTTTAGCTCATGGTAGTGCGTGGCAAACAATGTTTTTGGTCGCGCGGTTGGGTGCTGGTGTAAAAATTCTGCAATGGCCCAGGCGATTGAAATACCATCATAAGTACTCGTTCCGCGACCAATTTCATCGAGTAAAATCAAACTATCATCCGAAATATTATTCAAAATACTGGCCGTTTCATTCATTTCGACCATGAATGTACTTTCTCCTGAAGAAATATTATCAGATGCCCCTACGCGGGTAAATATCTTGTCTACAATACCTACTTCAGCATCTTTAGCCGGAACAAAAGAGCCCATTTGTGCCATCAATACAATCAGCGCGGTTTGTCTTAAAATAGCCGACTTACCCGCCATGTTGGGGCCGGTAATCATAATAATCTGCTGACTGTCGGTATCCAGATACACATCATTAGTAATGTACTCCTGCCCAACAGGCAATTGTTTCTCAATTATCGGGTGACGGCCACCTTTAATGTCAAGCACCTTATTTTCGGTAACCTTAGGTTTGTTATAATGATTTTTAGCGGCCAATTGTGCGAAACACAATAAACAATCCAATTGGGCAATTAAAAATGAATCGAGTTGGATCGGTTTAATGTAACTGGCTGTTTCGTACATCAGTTCATTATACAGGCGGATTTCAATGGCTTGTATCTTTTCCTCTGCACCTAAAATTTGATCTTCGTATTCTTTAAGCTCCGGTGTAATGTAACGCTCGGCATTTACCAGCGTTTGTTTACGGATCCAGCCTGCCGGCACTTTATCTTTGTGGGTATGTGTAACCTCTAAATAGTAACCAAAAACGTTATTGAAGGCAATTTTTAAAGATGGAATTCCGGTTGCTTCTGCTTCTCGTTTTTGTATCTGTACCAGGTAATCCTTACCACCAAAAGCAATTTTACGTAAGCGGTCTAAATCTTCATCAATGCCGTCGGCAATTACATTTCCTTTAATCAGCAATGCCGGTGGCTCAGGCTGTAATTCCCTTTCAATTCTTTCCCTAATGCCCAAACATGGATTCAACTGATCCGCTATTTTAATCAGGAAAGGATTTTTAGAATCGGCAGCCAGTTTTTTAACCGCCTCTATATGGTAAAGTGCACGTTTTAGCGCCACCAATTCTCTCGGACCAACACGTTGCAGACCAACTTTAGAAATCAGTCGTTCTAAATCGCCAATCTGTTTAATGTTACTTAAAAATTCCCCTTGTAGTTCCTCATGTTTTACAAAATACTCCACCATACCAAGACGTTCCTGGATTGGTTTAAGTTCTTTTAATGGCATGATGATCCACTTCTGCAACAAACGTGCACCCATTGGCGTACAGGTATGATCCAGAATATCGAACAAGGTTACGGCGTTGTCGTTCGGCGAATTTACCAGCTCCAGGTTACGGATCGTAAAGCGGTCTAACCACATGTAGCGGTCTTCTTCAATACGGCCTATTGAACTGATATGCTGAAGATTACGATGCTCGGTTTCGCCCAGATAGTGTAAAATTACACCTGCCGCTACAATTCCGCTCTGCAACCGTTCAACACCAAAACCTTTTAACGAAGAAACCTCGAAGTGTTTCATAAGCGTTTCGTTTCCGAAATCGCTTGTAAAAGGCCATTCGTCTAAACCAAAGGTGTAAAAACGATCGCCGAAATTCTCGGTAAAGGCCTGGCGTTTCGATTTCTGAAAAATAACCTCTGTTGGCTTAAAGCCCTGCAAAAGTTTATCAATATAATCGCTGTTACCTTGTGCAATCAGAAATTCACCTGTTGATATATCTAAAAATGAAACCCCCAGTTGTGTTTTATCAAAAAAAACACAGGCTAGGAAATTGTTCGATTTTTGGTTTACAATATTATCACCATAAGCTACTCCAGGCGTAACCAATTCTGTTACACCACGTTTAACAATGGTTTTTGTAGTTTTAGGATCTTCGAGCTGATCGCAAATGGCCACGCGTTGTCCTGCCCTCACCAGTTTAGATAAGTAGTTATCCAAAGAATGATGCGGAAAGCCAGCCAGTTCTAAAGCACCGCCATTAGGGCCGGTACCTCTTCTGGTTAATACGATGCCTAAAATCTGTGCCGTTTTAATGGCATCTTCGCCAAAGGTTTCATAAAAATCGCCAACCCTAAATAGTAAAAGTGCGCCCGGATACTTCGCTTTAATCGCGTTGTATTGCTGCATTAACGGGGTTTCTTTATTCGTGTCTTTAGCCAAAACTGAAATTAATTTACAAAAGCCATAAAGATAACACGAATAAGCATTTTACAGCTGTTTTGTTGAAAAGTTAAAAGATTGTTAGCAAGCTTGGTCGTTTTGCTTAAACGAGTAACGCATCGAATCGGTTATTGGTTGGCATAGTTGTGCATCAATTTAAATAATTAACCAGGATTAGAAAATGAAGGGTGCTGTGCATTTCGGGATGTGTAGTCCTGCTATCCGCTTTACTTCGTTACACTCGTGTTCGCTCCCATCAGGTTTAGGTACAATGGCCTGTTACCCGGTTGCATAATAATTTTCTTGCTTCAACAGTTAACCCTTTTTACAGTTTAAACAGTTAACTAGGTCTAGAAAATGAAGGGTGCTGTGCATTTCGGATCTTGTAGTCCTGCTATCCGCTTTACTTCGTTACACTCGTGCTCGCTCCTATCAGGTTTAGATACAATGGTCTGTTACCCGGTTGCATAATAATTTTCTTGCTTCAACAATTAACCCTTTTTACAGTTTAAACAGTTAACCATATTATCAACAATTAACCCTAATTCAAAACGTTTCCCGAAGTTGTGTGTTAATCTTATATAATTTACAACTAATATTTTAATTATGACGATCCAACTGAATACCGACAAAAGCTTAACTATCCACCAGGAATACGATGAAAAAATTCAAACGCAGTTAAATGAAGGTTTGAGCAGATATAGCGATTTAATTACACGTCTGGAGGTCCATTTATCAGATGAAAATGGCAGTAAAGATGGCTTAGATGATAAAAGATGTTTATTAGAAGCCAGAATTACCGGAAAAGATCCCATTGCCGTGACCAATATGGGTAATACTTACGATTTAGCCATTACAGGCGCTTTAACGAAGTTAAAAAGTACATTGGAAAAAGTGGCTGGAAAAATGAAAGCGCATTAATCCGTTCGTCACCCTGAACAGAGTCCTAGAGAACTCACCAAAGGTAATTTAGTTCAGGGTCTATTAAACAAAATACTTTTATAATAAAAAAGCAATCTGACTAGATTGCTTTTTTATTATAATGTTGGTCGCCCTCCTTTATTACTAAATTGATTATAACATTTTCCATTTAAAAATTTAAATTTAGTACTGAGTAAAACTTTTTTTAATGTTTCATCGCTTTCCTCATTCATTGTACTTATGTGAAGGTTACCTTCTTTGCAAATTGAACCGAGTACACTTTGAGATTTGTCGGTAAAATAAACATATTGAACAATTCCATTTGTTCCCACCAGATCAGCAAGATGTTTAATGAACTGAGGCAAATTTTGCTTATTTATGATTAAGCCTCCTTTAAAATCCTTACCTATACCTTCATTTTCAAGAAATTGCATCCCTTTTTTAAAGTTTTTATATTTTCCTGCTCGAAATCTCCATGCTAACTTCTCATCTCCCAAGAATATAAAACAATCTGATTTTAAACCCTTTAAAAGATGATTAAGTTCTTCTCCTAATGCCTTAACATGTTTTTTACTAGTTTTTGATGTGATAGTTAGAATATAATTGGCGAAGGTTTCCGGATAGAAATAATCGTAATCTTCAATTTCCCCATTATAATTTCTTTGCGGAAATATCGGATATGCTGTAAGGCATTTCTTCCTTTTGATTCGTTCAATCACCTTGTAACTTCGCTTTAATGTAATTCCTCAATATATCCCAAAAACAATTTTAAAGCTTTCCTTCTGTCATCCGTAACATCAAATTGAAGCCGGTGGTATAAATAATCTTCCAGATCGAAATTCTGCACTTCAGGTAATTCCTGTAAAACGTCTTTTCTATGCTCTAGTCCAAATTTTAAAGCCGCATTAAATTCGGCCTTAAATTCTTGTGAGATTTCTTTATTGGCTACCCAGGCCGCATACATAAAAGGCAATCCGGTAAAGTTTTTCCATTCCTCACCCATATCGTAGGCATAAGCGAAATCGTCTTTTTTACCAAAGGTTCTATCGCCGATTAAAACAAAAGCATCCGTTTTTGCAGTAGGATCAGTCGTAAACTCCACTTCCTTTTTCCAGTGGAACTTAAGCAATACTTTAGCCAAATTGTTTGATGTACGCGAGTGGCTATCCAATCTGACCGTTTTAATTTCCTGGGCCGGAACTTCACTAAAAATGAATACAGAGTTCACCCCTCCATCACTTCCGATACAATAATCGGCCACAATATTGGCATTGGGAACTAAAGGAATTGCCGCTACTGGCATCAAGCCGATATCAACCTGACCGTTAATCACTTTGGCTGCGCAATCTGAAGGGATATCTAAACTTAAATCGATTTTATTTATAATGTCCGAATGTGTTAATCCGTAGATAAAAGCTTTGGTATTGGTATAGGCAACTGCCGATATTTTAATCTTATTCAAGGTGTTATTTACTTTTAATTGTTGCCGTCATGCTGAATTTATTTCAGCATCTGTGCTAAAAGATCCTGAAACAAGTTCAGGATGACGAACTGAGAAAGTTATTCAATTATTAAACCATCTAAATGAATGGCACTGTTAAATTCAAGAACAGTAAATTTTCCATCCTCAAAACCCACTTTATAAAGCACGGTATTCTGATGTGGAAATTCAGTCATTTCGCTTAATGGTTTGCCTAGTAACAAACATAAGAAAACGCGCATTGCCCTGCCGTGCATACACAGTAAAACTGTTTTTTCTTCAGGTCTGGTCATTAAAACTTCCATCGGTTGTTTTAAACGTTCGTAAACATCCTGAACGCTTTCGCCACCTTCGAAATGAGCCGTATAATCTCCGTCCTGCCAGCTTTGTAACATCTCACGGAAAGCATCGCGTGCAAGTTCCGTATTGGGTTGTCCTTCCCAAATGCCCCAGGCCAGCTCGTCTAAGCCTGAAAGTTTTTCCCAGGGTAATTTAGCATCTATAAATTTTTGAACAGTTTGCCAGGTACGTTTTAAATCGGAAGTATAAATCTTATCAAAAGGGATGTCTTTATACGTTTGATAAAAGGCTTCAGCCTGTGCCCGGCCTAAATCATTTAAGTCAGAATTTATACCTCTGCCCTGTACTATGCCTTGTCTGTTAAGTTCCGTTTCGCCGTGGCGTATGATGTATATTTCTTTGACCATTAAAATGGGATTTTTAGGGTTATAAGATTGCAGGGTTAACGTTTTTAGTTATTGATTTTCTGGATTTTGCGAAAAGTTGTTAAATCCTATCCTCATAACAATCCTAATTCACTACTGGCAGCTTATAATACTGCGGTTTCTTTTCTTCTTCGAAAACTACATGCTCGAAATCGGTCACCACATTATATAAAGTATCGCGTTCTATCGCTTTTCTGCCTACCTGCTTTATTAAATTAACCAGTTCTTTGGTGCTCATTGCGGGTGTTTGCTCTTCAGCACCAGCCATCGAGTATATTTTGGTGGTATCATCTAAAGTACCGTCAATATCGTCAACACCATAATTTAAGGATAACTGCGCAGTTTCGCGACTAATCATGGCCCAATAGGCTTTAATATGATCGAAGTTATCCATATAGATACGGGCGATGGCATAATTCCTTAAATCTTCAATCACTGAAGATTCTGGCACGTTGCTCATCTGGTTATGCTGATTTCTGAATTTTAAAGGGATAAAAGTCTGGAAACCACCTGTGCGATCCTGTAATTCACGTAGTTTTTCCATGTGATCTACGCGATGCCAATATTTTTCGATATGGCCATACAGCATGGTGGCATTACTGCGCATACCTAGTTTATGCCATTCTTCGTGTATATCCAACCATTGCTGGCCCGTACATTTGTCTTTAGCAATCTGTTCCCTGATTTCAGGGTGAAAAATTTCGGCTCCGCCACCTGGTATCGATTCTAATCCGGCTTCTTTCATCAAACGCATACCTGTTGCGTAATCGATTTTAGCTTTCTTAAAAATATAATGATACTCCACAGGAGTTAATGCTTTCACATGTAAATCAGGACGATGCTGTTTAATTGCTGTAAATAAGGCAGCATAAAAGGCCACATCATATTGAGGAAGTACGCCACCTACAATATGTACTTCAGTTACCGGTTCTCCATCATATTTTTTAACGATATCGAGCATTTGCTCCATCGTTAAAGCCCATCCCTCTTCTTTTTGTTTGATTAAACGGGAATACGAGCAAAATTTGCAATCGTAAACACAAAGATTGGTCGGTTCTAAATGGAAATTCCGGTTGAAATAGGTTTTATCACCGTGTTTTTGCTCCCTGATAAAATTAGCCAGAATCCCCAGGTAGCCCAGTTCGGCATGTTCGTAGAGGTAAACGCCTTCGTCAAAGGTAATGCGTTCTCCGTGAAGAACTTTGTGTGCTATGTTTTGTAATTCAGTTGATAAATTGGTATCAGCTAATATTTTTTCAACTTGCTCAGTTGTATTCATTCCCGATTTATTTTGAACAAAAATACAATAATGAGGCGATTTGAAAATCATTTTCTTGTAACAAACCGCGATTTCAGGTACCAACTACTATAATTAGCCATAGATCAGGACAGATAAACACAGATTTTGATTGGGTATCCAGTTAAAAACTCACTTAAGCTTAATAATATCAGCCACGGAAACACGGAAGGCACAGAAAAATAACTGTCAAACTCCAGTATAAATTGATGTTTCCCCGCTTGACGGCCTGATATGTAAGACAAAACCTGATTCTAATTTTATATCTGTGTTAATCTGTGGTTAAAAACCTACTATAAAACAGTCCAAGAGACTCCGTGTAAATCCGTGTTTCCGTGGCAATCCTAAAAGACGGTAAACAAAAAAAGCACCTCTTTTCAGAAGTGCTTTCACTGTATGTTTTTCGTAGGTAAATTTAATTATTTTGCTGCAGGTACAAATGTTAAAACGATGTTTGCAGTTTTGCCACCAAATTCGATTGGCGATTTTAAGATCATTTGTGTGCTAGAAAGATCAGTTAATACTAAACGGTAACCTTCTGTTACATTTTTGGCTTTATCGCCTTCAAATATTTTCTTAAACTGGAAGGTTTGATCTTTAGGTGCTGCCGACCAGAAAATGGTTTGCATTACCGAACCACAAGCGCTTGATGCTGGCAAGGTATAAGAACCATTTCCGCTATTGGTTAAATTCCATGTACTTCCCTGGAAACATTTGTAAGATTTCTCTCCAAACAAACCTTGAACAGCGCCATCAGGCAATCCTTCTAAAGCTACATTACTCACTACCCATTCGCGAACCACTGTACCTCTGCTACCTGTTACACCTGCTGTTACTCTTTTTGCAGTATTACAACTTTGTAACATTACTAAAGTAGAACATGCTATTGCGATAGCTATAAATAATCTTTTCATTTTTGTTTAATTTAAATTTCGTCAAACTTGTTACATAAATCTTGCCAAAACCATTACGAACCTTAAATTAGCGCCAAATTATTAAATTACATCCCGATATTACTTCGATCAAAATTAATGACCATGAAACCCGAAACCCTTGCTATTCACGCTTCTAATCTTGTAAGAAGCATTACAGGCGATGTCACACCTCCTCTTAATCTGTCGACAACTTTTTTTCGTGATGCAGAAGGCGGCTATCCGGGCGGACACATGTATAGCAGGGTAAGCAATCCAAACCGGTCTGCTTTAGAAAACACTGTAGCCAAATTAGAATATGGCGAAGATGCAGCGGCTTTTTCTTCGGGGAACACCTGTGGTCTGGTTTTATTCCAGGCCTTAAAACCCGGCAGCCACATTATTGCGCCAGATGATATGTATTGGGGAATTAAAAAACAATTGCTTACTATTTTTAACGATAGTTTGGAATTTGACTTTATTGACCAGACCGATTTAGATCTGATACAATCGAGCATCAAACCTAATACCAAACTGATCTGGATTGAAACGCCATCCAATCCTTTATTAAAAGTTACCGATATCGAAGAAATTGCTAAGATCGCGAAGGCGAAAAACATCACATTGGCCTGCGATAGCACCTTTGCTTCTCCAATTTTACAAAATCCGGTTTTATTAGGGGCTGATATTGTGATGCACAGCAGCACCAAATACCTGGGCGGGCATAGCGATGTACTCGGCGGAATTTTGGTAACGGCCAAAAAAGATGAGCTTTGGGAGAAAATCAAAAATATCCAGCAAACGGGTGGTGCGGTGCCTTCTCCTTTCGATTGTTTTCTATTAACCAGAAGTATTAAAACACTGGCTTACCGCATGAAAGGACACTGTGAAAATGGAAAGATTATCGCTGACTATTTAAACGCACATCCAAATGTTGAAGCTGTTTTTTATCCTGGATTAGAAAGTCACCCACAGCACGATATTGCAAAGAAACAAATGAAAGATTTTGGTGGGATGATGTCGTTCCTGGTTAAAGGAGATGTTGAAGCTGCCCATAAAGTGGTCAACAAAGTTCAGTTATTTGCGCAGGCGACCAGTTTAGGAGGTGTTGAAAGTTTAATCGAGCACCGTTATTCGGTGGAAGGCCCTGATAGTAAAACGCCTAAAAATTTACTCCGTATTTCTGTAGGTTTAGAACATGCAGATGATATTATCGCTGATTTAGCGCAGGCGCTGGGTTAAAATATAATCCTATAAGGTCTTTAAGTCCTTATAGGATTTATATATCTTATTTAGGGTTACAAATAGTAGTCAACTTCAACGAATAATTTGCTTCCAGCGGCTCATTAGTCTGTGCCAAACGTTGCGATCCTGTATTGGCCGGGCAGGCAATATCACCGGCAGCATCATATATCAGTTTTGTTCCGCCAGCCAGTAATTCTTTTGGTACATAAACCTGCACCCTGGTAATCGAATAACCCGAAGGGAAATAACGCACATAATAACCGTCTGGGTGTTTGGTCCAGATACCACTTGGCACATCGCTTCTTGGTGGCGCCATACCCGCTATAATCGCATATTTTTCCATATCTGCGTAGGTATAATTTCCAGAAGCGACTAACTGGCGGATATTATTTTCTGCTTCAAAAACGGCCCTCACACCTGCAGGCAATTGATCTTTGGCCTTTTCCATTACATCGAAGGGTAAAATGCCTAATGCACCACCTTCTAATTGGGTAAGTTGTTTTGGTGTTAATAATTTAATGGCAGTTACTTTAACTTGTCCATTAAAATCGGCAAATTTTGTTCTGGCAATGATCGTCCAGAGTAAAGCCTGGATATCATGTTGGTCTACATCAGGATGTTTCTCAGCGCTTTTCAGAATAGAAACCACAATTTCTTCCTTCGGACCTAAAACTGGTGCAAACATATAACCATCGCCTTTTGATGGCGCAAAAGTTCCGGCTTTTAAACAATAACTTTTATTGGTCATTTCGTATAAACCTTCGCAAAGTACAAAACCACCCTCTGGGTTTTTAGGCAATAAATATAATGGCTGGGCCTTTAAATTTAATGAATTAATGAAATCAGGTAGCTTTTCGCCTTCTCTGTTTACATCTTCAAAGCTGGTGGTAATGGCAGCGGGCTGTTTTAAAAACTTGTCTACCCCTAAGGCTTTAGCACCCTGAGCAGTGCCTACTTTTAACAGTTTGTCTTTTAAACCTCCGAATTGGGCGTTTGCGCTGCTTAAACCTATTACAGTAAAGAGCAGGCCTAAACATAGGGCTTTTGTATTTTTCATCATGATTAAATTTAGATAGGTAACACAAACTTAGAATTTTAAGCGTTAATTTCTTATTAAAAGTTTCGCATTGTCATCACACCATAAAAATACACCATTCATTTTCAGTGCGTTAATGTAATTTCGAAATTTTATTTTGTGGATTAAAATTAAATTCAGACATTTGGAATATTATTTGGCAGAAAGCTAAATAAAAGTCAATCTTCACAGGTTGATTTATAAAGAAGTGGCGAGAGACTGGCTCGATGACCCACTGGCAACCCTCAGAAAGAGAAGGTGCCAATTCCTGACCGGATAACATGGTGTTATTTGGAGATATAAATTAGAACTGATGAAAACATTAAATCTTCAATCGCTAAGCGAACCCAGTGCTAACCTTAAAAAGGTAGAACGGACTTCTATTTCTTTTATTTGTTGCGAGATGCGTGCGATTACTTGTATGTGCTGTTGCATACAGTAATTTAAAAATCTTCCTTTTTTGTTTCTTTCAAATTGGAAGGTCCCGCGAAATCGGGATACGCCCTGTTAGGTTTTAGGATTACCCTAATTTCCACCTATCTAAATCACACCAAAAAAAAAATAGAAATTATGTCAACATCATATAAATTTGAAACTTTACAATTACACGCTGGTCAGGAAATAGATCCTACAACTGGATCAAGAGCGGTTCCTATTTATCAAACCACTTCTTACGGCTTTAAAAATGCCGAACATGGGGCTAATTTATTTGCTTTAAAAGAGTTTGGAAATATCTATACCCGGATCATGAATCCAACCAACGATGTTTTCGAAAAACGTATTGCGGCTTTAGAAGGTGGTGTAGCTGCTTTGGCCGTAGCCTCAGGACAAGCCGCTCAATTTATAGCCTTAAACAACATATTGGAAGCTGGAGACAGTATCGTTTCTTCATCTCACATTTACGGTGGAACTTATAATCAATTTAAAGTAGCTTTCAAACGTTTGGGTATACATGTCGATTTTGCAAATCCGGATGTGCCTGAAGAATTTGAAAACAAAATTACCGATAAAACCAAAGCGATCTTTTTAGAAACCATTGGCAATCCGGCGTTTAGTGTTCCTGATTTCGAAAAAATTGCGGCCATTGCAAAAAAATATGATCTGCCATTGGTGGTCGATAATACTTTCGGCGCAGGTGGTTATTTGTTTAAACCCTTAGAGCATGGCGCCAATATCGTGGTCGAATCGGCAACGAAATGGATTGGTGGCCACGGTACCAGTATTGGCGGTGTAATCGTTGATGGTGGAAATTACAACTGGGGCAATGGAAAATTCCCACAATTCTCTGAGCCTTCGGAAGGTTATCATGGTTTGGTTTTTAGCGATGTTTTTGGCATCGGCGGACCATTCGGCAATATCCAGTTTATTATCCGGGCCCGTGTAGAAGGATTAAGAGATCTTGGACCGGCCTTATCCCCTTTCAATTCTTTTCTTTTATTACAAGGATTAGAAACTTTATCGCTCCGCGTTCAGCGCCATGTAGATAATGCATTAGAATTAGCCACCTGGTTAGAAAACCATCCATTGGTTAAAGAAGTTCAATACCCTGGTTTGGCCAGCAGCAAATACAACAACCTGGCTAAAAAATATTTAAGCAATGGTTTTGGGGCAGTATTATCGTTCGAGTTGGCCGGAAGCAAAGAAAACGCAACACAGGTAATTGATAACTTAAAACTGGTATCGCATCTGGCCAATGTAGGTGATGCCAAAACATTGATCATTCAGCCTTCAGCCACAACACACCAGCAATTAAGCGAAACAGAACAATTGGCAGCGGGTGTTAAACCAAATGCCTTAAGGGTTTCAGTCGGCATTGAGCATATTGATGATATTAAAGCCGATTTCGAACAAGCGTTCGCCACCATTAAAGCTACCGCTCCAACAGCGCATTTACAAGCCTAACCGTTAATATTCCGAATACAACAAAACAATGAGTACAACATCAACATATCACTATAATAAACAGTTCAAATTAGAGAGCGGAAAAAAAATCCGTAACCTGCAGATTGCTTATCAAACTTATGGCAAATTAAATGCAAATAAAGATAATGTGATTTGGGTTTGCCATGCACTTACCGCCAATGCTGATGTTTTTGAATGGTGGGAAGGTTTATTCGGTCAAAACTCATTGTTCAATCCGGAAGAGCATTATATCGTTTGTGCCAATGTTTTAGGTTCGCATTATGGTAGCTCGAACCCATTAAGTACCAATCCCGTAACAGGTTTGCCTTATTATCTTTCATTTCCTCAGTTTACCATCCGCGATTTAGTATCGGCACACCAGTTATTGGCATCGCATTTAGGTATTGATTATATAAAATTATTAATCGGTGGTTCGTTAGGTGGTCAGCAAGCTGTGGAGTGGAGTATTTCCGAACCGAATAAAATCGAAAACCTGATTTTGATTGCCACCAATGCAGCACACTCTCCGTGGGGAATTGCTTTTAACGAAAGTCAGCGTTTAGCCATTACTACCGACAGAACTTTTTATGCCAACCAGCCTAATGGTGGCAGCAAGGGTTTAAAAACTGCCCGTAGCATTGCACTTTTAAGTTATAGAACCTACAGCGCTTATGGGAGTACACAGGTAGAAAGTGTAAACGATAAGACAGATAATTTCAGGTCGTCTTCTTACCAGAATTATCAGGGAGAAAAACTGATCAACCGCTTTAATGCTTACAGTTATTATTACTTAACCAAAGCAATGGACAGTCATAATGTGGGCCGCAACCGTAAAAGTATCGCCGATGCATTAAAACTAATTACGGCAAATACATTAGTCATTGGTATTGAAAACGATGTGTTATTTCCCCTGTCAGAGCAAAAATACCTGGCCGATCACATCCCTGGGGCAGAATTTTGTGCCTTGCATTCGGATTATGGACACGATGGATTTTTGATCGAAACAGATGCCCTGACTAACGTAATCGGAAACTTTATTAAGGAAAGCAGGAATAAAAAAATTATCAAATTACAGCATACGGCTTAGGAAGGTTTAGGGTTTAGGGTTTAGGGTTTAGGGCAAAAACAACGAGAACCGCTAAAATTTGCGCAATAAAAAACAAAAAATAATATAACATGCAGTTAATCGGTGTAATCCATCTATCTGTATAATCAAGTCTAAAATAATGAGTAAAAATTTAAAAATCGGTTTATTTGGTTTCGGCGTTGTAGGGCAAGGTTTATTGGATATCATCCAAAGCCAGAACCTGAACCTGGAGATCATTAAAATCGCGATAAAAGACCCAAGAAAGAAGCGTACCCTTAATAAGGATCTGTTTACCACTGATCGCAACGAAATACTGAATAATACAGAGATCAATACGATTGTAGAATTAATTAATGACGCAGATGCGGCTTATGAAATCGTAACTACCGCATTAAAAAATGGTAAAAATGTAGTATCTGCCAATAAAAAAATGATCGCCACGCATTTGAAAGAGCTGGTAGATTTACAACAAGAGCATGGTACTTCATTACTGTATGAAGGCGCTGTTTGTGGTAGTATTCCAATCATTCGAAATTTAGAAGAATACTATGATAATGAATTATTCCATGCTTTGAGTGGGATTTTCAATGGCTCATCTAATTACATCTTATCGAAAATATTTAACGAAAACCAAAGTTACGATTCGGCTTTAAAGGAAGCGCAGGATTTAGGTTTCGCAGAAACCGATCCGATTTTAGACGTGGGTGGTTACGATCCAAAATATAAACTGGCCATTGCAACAGCACATGCCTATGGTTTGTTTGTAAATCCTGATGCCATTTTAAACATTGGTATACAGAACCTTTCTAACCACGACATTAAATATGCGCGTGAGAAAAACTTTAAAATTAAGCTGGTTCCTACTGCTCGTAAAGTGAATACAAAAGACATTGTGACTTATGTACTACCTAAACTGGTAGCTAAGGATGATTTCCTTTACAACGTAGAAAACGAATACAATGCAGTTGCTGTTCAGGCGGCTTTTGCTGATAAACAGTTTTTCTATGGTAAAGGTGCGGGCGGCCATCCTACTGGTGCTGCAGTACTATCTGATATTGCCGCCTTGCGTTACGATTACCGTTACGAGTATAAAAAATACCACTCAGAAAACGGCGTAAAACATACGGAAGATATTCTGTTAGAAATTTATCTGCGTTATGCTGATGAGGATCTGATTACCCTATTGGAATTCGACAATATCAGCGAACGTTATGCTGCAAGCAGTTATAAATATGTGGTTGGAACGGTTAAGCTGGAAAGTTTAATTAAAAACCGCGACTTGCTTTTAGATGAATCTGTTTTTG
This sequence comes from Pedobacter folensis, assembly GCF_056490665.1. Lineage (NCBI taxonomy): Bacteria > Pseudomonadati > Bacteroidota > Sphingobacteriia > Sphingobacteriales > Sphingobacteriaceae > Pedobacter > Pedobacter folensis. The sequence goes on along the minus strand of NZ_JBWJIF010000001.1, from coordinate 621,678 downwards.
TTGCCTACACCGGCAGACAGATTTACAAACAAGAGCAATTGAGTGAAAATGTTTTTGCCCAGGAGTTGGCAAGCCTATAATTTATTTTTAAGGTTAATTTTTTTATTTGTTTTGTTGTTAAGTACAAAGGTCGGAGCGAGTCCGACCTTTTGCGTTTCATTACTTTACCTTAATGTATTTTTCGATAATTACCCGGTCGACGCCAGCTTTCTCTACCTTTTCAACACCTTTCTGAATCAAAGTATCTTTATTAATGGCAAGTTTAAATTTAAAAGTCTTGCCTTCCCAATCTTTGTTTTTATAATATTCCAAATGCTCGGTATAATCGTCTTTATCTAATACAAAACTTCCGCCACCGGCGTCAAAACTGCTTGTATCTTTAGGATTAAGGCTATGTTTTAAAAATGCAAAATGAGTGTTGTTAAACATCTTGATCATTTTCAGTTTGCCCGAATAATCTGTTGTCTGGCTGGTTCCGTTTTCGATGGTTGTAGCTGATAATAGCTGCCAGGTGCCCTGAATATCAAGGTCTGAATCTTTCTTCTTTTCATTTTTAGTAGAACAGGATAATAGTCCAACTACTGCCAGTAGCATTAAAATGTTTCTCATAAATCGGATGTATATTGGTTATTGTTTTAAATATTTATCCCCTACCAGCCATTTTAATCAGCTTATGGGCGAGGTCTTTTCCTAAGTAACCATCTATTATCGCATGTACGATATATAAAATAGGGGTCATTAAAATGGCCACAACAAATTTATATGTATAACCCACCAGGCCAATGGCAAACACCTGTTGCCAGCTGTAATGATATTGCGGGTTAATGTAAAATGCAATAAATATGACCACAAAACTATCAATAAACTGAGAGACTAAAGTAGAGCCCGTGGCACGCAACCAAAGTGCCCTCTCCCCTGTTATTCTTTTAATTTTATGGAATATCAACACATCAACCATTTGTCCGATGATGAAGGCCGTAATCGATCCTACAATGATCCACATCCCTTGTCCGAATATCCCGGCAAATGCGTTATTCATATTGAGGTCTTCTCCATTTATGTTTTGATGCACCCAGAAATCGGCGGCAGTTAAATGCATAGATCCCCACACGACAATAAAGGCAAATGAAATTAATATGGCCGTAAGAATGGATAAAAACCGAACTTGTTTAACACCAAAATATTCATTGATGATATCCGTCATGATGAAAATAATTGGCCACGTTAATACCCCTGCCGACATTACAAAGGATAAATGCGGCACACCGAGTAAATTGATATCGAACTTTTTAAAGCCCAGCGTTTCTTCAACACTGAACAATTTAACTCCAATAAACTCTGATAATATAGCGTTGGCTACAAAAAAGCTACCCAGAATGAGTAGTAAACGGCTTTCTTTGGTCTTAAAAGTCATAGACTATAAATCTATAAATAAATAGCAGATTTAGCATAGCGATCATCATATTTTTAACATAGATAACACAAAGATTACGCAGGCAGGTTTTTACGGGTAGCTTTAAATGATGGGCAATAAAAATATGATTTTTACAATCGTTCGACCGTAAAAATAGGTTAACAACTTAAATCTCCCAATCTTTGCGCCATCAAAATCTGGTAATCTTCATGGCTAAAAAACAACATTTCTACCTCATACTCATTTTAGGTTCATTGGCTGCTCTCGGGCCCTTCTCTATCGACATGTACCTACCTGGTTTTGTTGATATTGCAAAGGATTTAAGCAGTAATGAATCGACTGTAGCCCTATCATTATCGAGCTTTTTTATCGGGATTTCTGCCGGCCAGTTATTGTATGGTCCGCTATTGGATAAATTTGGAAGAAAAAAACCGCTATATTTTGGTTTGGCACTTTATATCCTTTCTTCTTTTCTTTGTTTGGCCGTAACTGATGTGAACCAGTTAATTGTTTTACGTTTTGTACAAGCCATTGGAAGTTGTGCTACGGCCGTAGCCTCTGTTGCTATGGTTCGTGATCTGTTTTCTGTAGAAGAAAGCCCGAAAGTATTTGCCTCCCTAATGCTGGTGATCGCGGTTTCGCCCATGCTTGCCCCAACTGCAGGTGGTTACTTAATTTCGGCTTTAGGCTGGAAATATGTGTTTGTATTTTTAGGCTTGATGGCGGTTTTAATGCTTCTCGCTACAATTTTCAAATTGCCGGAGAGTTATAAACCCGATCCGAATTACTCTTTAAAACCAAAACCGATTTTAACCAATTTCTTCACCGTTTTAAAAGAGCCTCAATTTTATACCTATGCACTGATCAGTTCGATTACCTTTTCGGGATTATTCGCCTATGTATCTTCATCTCCTCAGGTATTTATGAAAATATATGAAGTGAGTAAAACTGGTTATGGATGGATATTTGCCCTGTTATCGGTATCGTTTATTGGTTCGAGCCAGGTAAACAGCCTGATATTGAAATGGTTTAGCAGCAAAAACATTGTTACCTATGCGCTTATTGCACAATGTATTTTCAGCTTAATTTTTTTGGTGTTTGCTTTAAATAACTGGTTAAATTTATACACAACAATCGGTTTTATCGCCTTATTCCTGGCTTGTTTAGGTTTAATTAATCCAAATGCTGCTGCCTTATCGCTGGCGCCATTCACCAAAAATGCGGGTAGTGCATCGGCCTTGATGGGTGCCTTGCAAATGGGATTAGGCGCTCTGGCCTCGGTAATGGTAAGTTTATTTAGCGAACACTCGGTTGTACCTATGCCCTTGGTAATGACGGCAGCTGCATTTATCGCTTTATGTTGCTTGTTAATCGGAAGAAGGTTTATTACCACTGAAGTGGATGCATCATCTGATTCGGCAGTTATAGCGCATTAAATATATACCACAAAGACATCAAGGACATATAGAAATAATCTAAATGCCCGCAGTGTCTTCGTGGTTAAGCTATGGTACAAATAACTTGTAAATTAAATAACAAATAATCGTACCTACTGCTGCGATGATAAAACCGCTTAGTCGTTTCTTTTTGATGAAACAGATTAAAATAATTCCGGAGATAGACACCAGGGTCATCAGCACAGCCGAAATATCGATAATCCACGACCAGGCTTTACCCGAATCCCTGCCTTTGTGCAAATCATTAATCACGGCCACAGCGCCAAACCTGGTTGTAGTTAATTCGTATTTACCGGTTTCGCGGTCGATAAAGGAATCAGTCAGGTAACCCGGGCCATTAAAGGTAAGGCTCAGTTCTCTGTCATCCATCCTAAAATCACTTAATGCGCCTTTCACCGCATGTTTATTCCTAAAAAACTCAACAATCTGTAATTTGTTGATTTTATTGGTATCAGGCTGGTTTACCCATTTTAAGTTTACTGATCCGGAATCTTTTGTAACCACCTCCTTGCCTGAAGTAAACCAATCTGCATGGTTCAAAGTCAGGCCCGATACAGCGAAGAACAACAGGATCGTAAAACTCACCATCGATAAGTAAATATGTAGCCAGCGTGATAAACCAGCTAAACGTTTTTTACCCTTGCCCTTCCCGCTATCTTTTTTAACCTGCTTTTTCCCCAGGCCGCTAGGTGCAACCGTGATCTTATTTTTTTGCGGTTCCGATTTTTCTGTAGTCAAGGGATGCTGATGTTAGTTCTGTATTTGGCGTTAATTCTATTTTTTTTGCAGCGCCAGTAAATTTCATTTCTTGCGCAATTACCTGGTAAGTTCCATGTTCACGGGCCACTTCAATAAAAACGGTGTAAGTACCTGCTTTTACCAATTTTCCGCTATCGTCTTTTCCATCCCATGATAAGCTATATTTACCGGGACCACGTGTAGCCGAGCTCGTTGAACTCAGTTTTCCCTCTGCTCCTTTTTTAAACTCTTCGCCATTGGCCCGGTTCCATGATTTTAAATCTGGCAACCAACGTGGTTTATTATACCAAATGGCAAGATTACGTACAGGTGTTTTAGCTGCATCTTCAATCCATACAGCCACAAAGGGGCGACGAACACGTTTACCATCAGTAGATTCTATATTGGCAATTTCTAAGTTTACCACCAATTCATATTTAGTGTTCCAAAGTTTATCAGCTTTATTTACTTTTTCTAAAACAGTTGCCGGCTTATTTAAAGCAAGCTCATAGTTAGCCCACTCTTTGCTTTTGATTTCTTTACCCTCTTTAGTAATCAACAGGTATGCGATATCATTTCTAGTCGCAGTCATTGCTTTAATCTCGGCAAGAGAAAGTACATTAAAAGAAGTCGCTAGAGCACCGGCTTCGCTGGCATCTGAGGCGATAACCGTTGCGCTGATTATTTCTGAAACAGGATTTCCGGTACGTGGATCAACAATATGCGAATACCATTTTCCATTGACATTAAAACCTCTGCGATAATTACCACTGGTAGCCACAGCCTTGTTTGATACTTTAATCGTCGTTAGCGCCACATCGTTTTCGGCATCAGCTTTAGGATTGGCTATTTCAATAGCTTCGGGCTGATTTCCTTTAATTACCATATCGCCACCAATATTCACGACCACATTTTCAATTCCTGGGCTTTGAATAGCTTTCTCAGCCGCTTTGTTAATGATATAACTTTTTGCAAAAGAATTTAAAGCTAATGGCACATCATCCAAACGTGTAACCGTTTTATCCTGCTCATTTAATACATAATGTTTTTGCTTCACTAAAGTAACTGCATTTTGTAATGTTGTGGCAGATGGTAAACGGCCTTCGGCAGCTGCCTTTTTCCAAACATCACCAATAACTTTAGCTGATGCATCAAGGGCACCATTGGTTAACACTTTATAATTTTCGAACTGCTTTAAAACCTCAAACAAATCTGATGAAACTTTGGTGGTTTGTTTGCCATTATTCATCCATCTGCTAAACTCGCTGTTTGCTTTATAAGCACTTAAAATATCATCAAGCCTATCTATTTCGTTTAATGCACATGCTTCGGCTAAATCTGCATCAGCCTGGCTAACTGTTTTAAATTTTAATTCTAAAGATGTGCCCAATACATTTTCGTAGTTGGAAACAAATGTTCTTAAAGCTTTTTTCGGGCTAACAAATGCAGAGGCACTTATTACCAATAAAAAGGCAGCGGTTAAGTGTTTAAACTTCATATTTAATGGATAATTGAGATTTTAAAATGCAAAGAAAGGGCTTTATCTGGAATAATTTTAAATAAGAAGAAATATATTTGAAATAATACAAAATTTCTTGGCCTAAAATTCGTGCACAGCCACCCTGGTATTGCGCTGTTTATGACGTTAATTTAGCGCAAGGGTTTAATGGCCCTGAAAAAGTTTTAATCGGGCACTATTGCAATCATGGGGTTCAGTAACCGGGCATTTAGCATAGCTTTTTACGCTTTAAGCTTTTTTTTCCTATTTTCGCTTATAAGATGCTTAATATACAATCTAAACTCCCTGGCGTAAGTACCACCATTTTTTCGGTGATGAGTAAACTTGCAGCAGAACACAATGCCATTAATCTTTCTCAGGGATTTCCTGACTATGCCTGCGATCCAAAACTAGTTGAATTGGTCAATAAAGCCATGCAGGATGGTTTTAATCAATATGCCCCTATGCCTGGTTCTACTTTTTTAAAAGAAACCATCGCAGAGAAAGTTGAAAACTTATACAACATCAAATACAATCCCGAAACCGAAATTACGGTTACAGCAGGTGGAACACAAGCGATTTTTACCGCATTGGCGTCCATTATTAATGCAGGCGATGAAGTTATTATTTTCGAACCGGCTTACGATAGCTACGCACCTACCATTAAACTTTTAGGCGGTTTGGTTAAAACCTATGAACTTGCCCCGCCAAATTATGCCATTGACTGGGATATGGTTAAAAAGTTATTTACGGCCAAAACCAGAATGATCATCTTAAATACACCACAAAATCCAACGGGTAGTATTTTATCGTCAGATGATATGAAATCGCTGATTAAGCTCATCAGTGGTACCGATATTTTAATCTTGAGCGACGAAGTTTACGAACATTTAATTTACGATGAACAAAAACACCAAAGTGTAATGCTCTACCCTGAATTAAAACAAAGAAGCTTCATCATAGCCTCTTTTGGTAAGCTTTTGCACGCTACAGGCTGGAAGCTCGGTTATTGTTTAGCTCCGGAGAAATTAACCAAAGAATTTAGAAAAGTACACCAATTTAATGTTTTCAGCGTTAATAGTCCCATGCAGCAAGCTATTGCCCATTACATTAAAGAGCCAAAAAATTATACTGAAATAGGCAGCTTTTTTCAACAGAAGAGAGATTATTTCAGAAGCCTCCTGGCCGAAAGCCGTTTTAAACTTTTGCCTTGCAACGGTTCATATTTTCAATGCGTAAGCTACAGCAGCATTAGCGATGAAAAGGATACCGATTTTAGCATGAGACTGATTAAAGAATTTGGAGTGGCCACCATTCCGGTTTCTGCATTTTACCAAAAAGGAATCGATCATAAAATTATCAGGTTCTGCTTTGCTAAAGAAAACGCCACACTTGCCTTAGCGGCCGAGAAATTAAAAAACGTTTAACCATCCCAACTAAATAAAAATGGAAGCACCTGTTTATACTCAAATAGAAAACCTGAAAGTAACAGTCTTTCAGGCCTATCTTTTTTGGGAAAACATTGAGAAAAACCTCTTAAATCTGGCACTTAGACTATCGATGGGTGTAAGGGAGAAAACCGATATTATTGTTTTACCCGAAATGTTCAATACAGGTTTTAGCATGAATTCTGAAGCCTTAGCGGAAGAAATGGGTGGAAAAACGATGCAGTGGATGCAGAAAATGGCGCACCAGTACAATTGCGTAGTTACGGGAAGCATTATTATAAAAGAAAACAATCAATATTTTAACCGTCTGATCTGGATGGAACCAGATGGCAAAAACCAGCATTACGACAAACGCCACCTGTTTGGCATGGGTGATGAGGATGAGCACTTTAGTCCAGGTAAAGAAAAACTTATTGTCGAACTGAAGGGTTGGAAAATCAGACTGGCCATTTGTTATGATTTACGCTTTCCGGTTTGGTTGCGCAATGTGGATCAGGAATACGACATCTTACTTTTGGTGGCCAACTGGCCAGATAAACGATCGGCACACTGGAAGGCATTAATTCCAGCCAGGGCGATAGAAAACCAAAGTTATGTAATTGCAGTTAACCGTGTTGGGCATGATGGAAATCAGATTTACCACAGTGGATTATCCATGTGTTTAGATCCTTATGGCAATACGGTGTACTATAAACCTGAAGATGAAGATTTATATACCTTCAGCATCAATTACGAAGAACTGGTTAAAGTAAGAAGGCAATTTCCATTTTTAAAGGATGCAGACCGGTTTACGATTAGTTAAGTTAATAATCAATATTCAAATGGCAATAATCAAACTGGAGCGATCATTTCAACCAGTCAGCAATCACAACAACCTAACAATTAAAATAACCAATATTCAAATAGCGTTCGAGCAATTAAACGATTAACCCATTCAAACCATTAACCATCAAAATGTTTAACCGCCGTAAATTTATAAAAGCATCAGCCCTGTCGGCTGGATTGCTGGCCATTGATAAAAGTAGTATCGCCAATGTTATTCCGCAGGAGGAAACAGCAGCAAAAAATTTTCCCATTGTCATTTCGACCTGGGATTTTGGAATTGCTGCAAATGCCGATGCCTGGAAAGTATTATCGGCCGGCGGACGCGCGTTAGATGCTGTAGAGCAAGGGGTTTGGGTGCCTGAAGCTGATGAACACAACCAATCGGTTGGATATGGCGGTTTACCAGACCGCGATGGACACGTAACCCTCGATGCCTGCATAATGGACGAACTGGGTAACTGTGGTGCTGTGTTAGCGCTTGAACATATTAAACACCCTATCTCGGTAGCGCGTAAAGTGATGGAAAAAACACCGCATGTAATGTTAGCTGGCGATGGTGCATTGCAGTTTGCGCTAGAGCAAGGTTTTAAAAAGGAAAACCTGCTTACGCCTGCCAGTGAAAAAGCATGGAAAGAATGGTTAAAAACGGCAAAATATGCGCCGGTAATGAATATCGAAAATCAGCTCTACCAAAAGGCTGCACCGCAAAAACTTCCGGGAAACCAATATAACCACGATACCATTGGCATGCTCGCTATTGATGCCAAAGGGAATATTTCGGGCGCCTGTACAACCAGTGGTATGGCCTATAAATTACATGGAAGGATTGGTGATAGTCCGATTATTGGGGCTGGCCTTTATGTCGATAATGAAGTTGGTGGTGCAACCTCAACCGGTGTAGGTGAAGAAGTGGTCAGAAATGTTGGCTCTTTCCTGGTGGTAGAATTAATGCGTCAGGGTTATACCCCCGAAGCCGCCTGTAAAGAAGCGGTAATGCGCATCATTAAAAAGAAACCTGAAACTGCCAAAAACATACAGGTGGGATTTTTAGCCATTAACAAAAAAGGGGAATACGGTGCTTATGCCATTCAGAAAGGTTTTAGTTATGCTGTGTGTAACGCAGAAAAACAGGATCTTTTAATCAAAGGCAAAAGCTATTATTAATATGTTGAATTTTCCCAAACGATAAACAAAAAGGAAACCGGTAAATGGGATTATTATCTAAAATTTTCGGAAAGAAAAATGTAGCGGAACGCAAGGGCGAGCCTGATATGGTTTATGTGCCCGATGAAGACGAGCGGATGAACTGGGCGATCGAAAAAGCCAGATTAACCCTTTGGTATTTCGAAGAAAGTTTAGAAAACCCACAACCTTACCAAAACTATTTTTCCATTAAAGTACTCATTACAGATGGTGATGAGGGTGAACATATTTGGTTAACAGACCCAAATTTTGACGATGAAGGTAACTTATTTGGCACCGTTGGCAACGAACCGGTAAACATTAGATCCGTAAAATTCAACCAAAAAATCGGAATAGAGCGTCATTTAATTTCAGATTGGATGATTGTCGAAAACGGCAGGTTAATTGGCGGATATACCATACGGGCCATTAGAGATGGTGTAGCAGAAAAAGAAAAAGCAGCATTTGATAACAGTATAGGTTTATATATTGATGAAGGCGTTGATCATTTCAAAGCAAATTTAGAAACACCTGAGGGCGCTATTCTGGCCATCGAAAATGCATATAACGATAAAGATATTGATGCCGCTATTGCCTGTAAGGATTTTGATGAAGAAGCTAAATCTTTACTTTCTGTGATGAAAATGGAGATTGATCAGGATATAATCAATGAAACCGCCGAAGTACTTAAACTATCTTTCATCAATAATATCGAAGAACACGGCTTTCCTGACTTTTCAACTGTCCAAAATGCTTTTCCTGAGCGTAAAAAGGTTGACGAAACCCACTGGGTAATTACAGAAGTATGCTGGTATCCGGATGGCGGAAAGTCGGTGCAATTACTTAACACCTACAAATCCCCGAAGGGATGGGTAGTTTTAGGGCCGGCAGGTCCGCAAGAATAATATAAATTAATTTAAATCTAATATCATGAGTGAAGTGGCAACGGGTTGCCTGGAAGTATGTGCTAATTCGTATCAATCGGCAGTGGCTGCCCAGAATGGCGGGGCGAAAAGAGTAGAGTTTTGCGATAACCTGGCAGAAGGTGGTACCACACCAAGTTATGCCCAGATTTCATTGGCCAAGAAAAACCTATCTATCGAAGTTTGGCCCATTATACGTCCGCGCGGAGGCGATTTTTTGTATTCGGAAATTGAATTTGAATTAATGAAAGAAGATATAAAAATCTGCAAATCATTAAATTGTGAAGGTATAGTTACCGGAATACTTAAACCAGATGGCACTATCGACAAAGAGAGATGCGCTGAACTGATTGAGCTGGCCAAACCTATGGAGGTAGCTTTCCACAGGGCATTTGATATGAGTAACGATATGGATCAGGCACTGGAAGATTTAATCGAACTCAACATAAAAAGGGTACTCACCTCTGGCGGCGCTTCTTCTGCCATTTTAGGGGCAGAAAAACTAGCGCAGCTGGTAAAAAAAGCCAATGGCCGGATTATCATTATGCCTGGTGCAGGGATCAATGAAAACAACATCAAAAACCTCATTGATCAAACCGGTGCCACACAATTCCATGCCTCTGCCAAAGAATTTGTGCCGAGTAAAATGGAATTCAGAAATACCGAAACCAAAATGGGCAGTATAGAAGATGAATATCGCTACGAGCTCACTTCCGAAATAAAAGTGAAGGCTTTGGTTGATTGTATAAATGAGGTCGTAAGTTAAATAGTCTTCGTTTGCAATAAGGATTGGCGAGATTCGCATTTATAATCCGAAATGGGCAGTTTAATGGCGATAAAATCGCCTTTCTCCTTCATCCTCGTTAACAAACGAGGACGATAAATATAGATTGTCTAAATAAGGCCGTAAGTTAAATAGTCCTCGTTTGTAACGAGGATTGGCGAGATCCGCATTTGTAATGCGAAGTGAGCAGTTTAATGGCGATAAGAACGCCTTTCTCCTTCATCCTCGTTACAAACTAGGACGATAAATATAGATTGTCTAAATAAGGTCGCAAGTTAAATAGTCCTCGTTTGCAACGAGGATTGGCGAGATCCGCATTCATAATGCGAAATGAGCAGTTTAATGGCGATAAAATCGCCTTTCTCCTTCATCCTCGTTACAAACGAGGACGATTTGCTAAAAATAATTATTTAGCTTAGCAGGAAAAATTGATGTATTTTATACAAACCCCTGTTCTGTAAACCCGGTAGAAGCGGCAGCCTCCGATTTAAGCACTATTTTTTGCCTTTTTACTGTGTGTTTGCTTGTTTCACAGGTTTATCGGAGCTATAGCGAATAACGGGACTACCGTTTCCGAAGCACTATTGAACGCTCATTTTCTAATAAAAACAAATATAAAACACGGGAAATGGGTCGCCAAACCATTGCATACTTAGCTAAATAAACCATCAGCTCAAAAAAATGAAAATAATCTTCAAAACCTATAACTTCCTGGTTTTACTTGCCACCCTTCTTTTGGCTACTTCCTTATTGGTACCGGCAACCAATCTTGCTTTTAATATTCACGCCACTTATTATATGATCGATAATATTCCACTCATCAGGTGGTTTGCTATATTTTTATTCATATTCGCATTATACTATAAATTATTAAGACCATTTTTAGCTTCAAATAAGCTGAGCTGGTTTCACATTTTGTTGTCTGTTTTATTCTTTTTTGGTGCTTATTATTCCGCTTATAATTTCAACAGGTCATTCTCCCTTGTTGAGCTAACCAATGCAGACTCTTTAGATTATTCAAAAGGATTTAATGCAAGCAGTGCTGCAATGGTGCTTGGGTTCCTGCTTGTCCAGCTATTACCCATCATCAATCTTATAATTGGTTTAATAAAACGAAAACGTTCGGCGCCGCTATCTGCCTGATCCCTACTATTTCGCTATGTAAAGTAACGTACAAAAACAATTCACATTTATTTAATATTCAAGTAATTAGTTATATTTAAGTAACCAATAAACTAATTATCATGAAGAAATTATCAACCCTAATCGTGGCTACCTTACTTTTTGCAGCATGTGAGAACAAGGAAGCTAAAACTACTGATACTGCAACAGCAGACAGCACCAAGTATCCCTATACCATTAAACAGGTGCAAAATTGGGAAATGAACCCCGATACCAAAAATGCAGTAACCGCCATGACGCTGATTAAAACATTCGAAAATTTAGATACGGCCAGTATGAGCAAGGTGCTTGCCGACAGTATGTCCTTAGCCGTAGATGGTTACCAATTTAAAGGTACAAAAGCGCAGTTCCTTAAAGAAGTACAGGGTGAGTTTAATAAAATGAAAGGCTTTAAAATCGAAATGCAGGATATGGAATCGGTAGTGAACAAAGATAAAAGTGAAGAATGGGTAAGCTTGTGGTACAGCCAGGTTTCTACTACAAAAGATGGCAAAACCGATACTGTGGCCTTATTTAACGATATTCAATTGAAAAACGGAAAGGTTGTCCGATTATCAGAATATATTCAACACCCAATGAAGAAATAGCTTTTTAGATACTATAAAACGGGAAATATTTTTCCCGTTTTTTTTGGATTTTTTTTTTTCAGTTCTATATTTACAAAAAAATATTAACGCTCATATTATGGAAAACCAAAATGACAGCTTATGTAGCAGCTGCTACAGGCCATTTGTTCCTTCAGATACTTACTGCAACAACTGTGGTTTCCCTTTTCAGGGAACCAAAGAAGAAAAAGATCATCACATTGCAAACAGAACCGTTAAGGAAATAGATCTTAGTGACTTGAAAAGGTCGGTAGAAAGCGCGTGTAATTCGCTGTTTTGGATTGCCGGTATTAATGCTATATCAGCTGTTGTTATTTTCTTTACTGCAGCACCGGAAGATCAGTTTATCTTATCCATCATGAATGTAATTCTTGTGGGCGCATTTGTGGCTTTTGGTGTTTTAGGCAAAACCAAACCTATTACGGCTATGGTTTCTGGCCTATCGCTTTATGTAATTATTCAGATCTTAAATTTAATTGCCGACCCGACTACTATTTTTAAGGGTATTATTTTCAAGGTTGCTATCATTGTTTATTTAATTAAAGGTATTAGAGCAGTGCTGGAAGCCGATAAAATAAAAAAAGAGCTTAATATCGAATAAATTGGAGGAGCTGCAGATTTCAGATAACTTATGTGGTCATTGTCAAAATGAAGTTCCTTTAGGCCATAAATTCTGTAGCCATTGCGGAACCGCCCAAAATTATAATGAGGTAGTTATTCACAGTAAAAAGTGGCCAAGTATACAACAAGTTGGCCTGTTTTTTACTATAGAGATATTGTGTTGCGCAACATCATTGTTCATCGAAGAACATTCTTTAACTACGCTGTTTTGCTTTGATGCTATAATGGGTATTGCTGCCCTCCTGTTCTTTTTTAACAGCTGGACGGAAAATAAAAACATATTAAAATGGCCTGGTTTCTCTATTTGGAAACTAATGGGCTTAATAGCAGCCACTATTCTGGCTTCCATTACCGTCACATTTGTGGTAGACCATTTAAATGAGTTTGTTTTTAAAAAGGATATGGAATATTACTCCATATTCGCCTTCCACAAATATGGTACCTGGTTAATGTTTGCCTCCATAGCCCTTTATCCTGCCATATTTGAAGAATTGGCATATAGAGGATATTTAATGCAGAAATTACTAAGCGTGGTTGACGAAAAAGAAGCGGTTTATATTTCCTCCATCTTATTTTTTATTATCCATTTCAGTCTCATCGCCGTATTCTGGCTATTGCCATTTGCCTTATTTCTTGGCTGGCTTAGAATAAGAACCAAAACATTGTGGTATGGCGTTTTCGTTCACTTCTTCTTTAATCTTACTGCTTGTTTTTTAGATATTTACCCGCTGGAAGATCTTTTTAAAATGATTTTTTAGGATTAATCCCCACTTCCCGGAACATAATGCAAGCCTGGTGTAAGGTAATGAAGCAGAATAACCCTCGAATAACGGTAATTAATGGGTGATAACAATAAAACACCGGTTAAGATTAAACCAACATAATACCACAGATTTTCATAAATTAAGGGTAAGCCCAAAACATACGATGCTACTCCAATCGTAATAATTTCTGCAACATTCATTGCATAACTTACAAACATCGCAACATAGAAAAACCCTGGTTCACGCTCAAATTTTAAGTTACAATGCGGACAGCTAACATTTGTTTTTTGCAGTCTGAAAGAATAAGCGCTCCCGGTAAAAATCTCACCTTTGCGGCAGCGCGGACATTTACACTGCATAAAAGCCTGGAATTTAGATAACTCAGCCATAATCTTCTAATTTAATTGTACAAAGGTAAGTCTAAAATTAAAGACTAATTATGATCTACATCATGTTCCAGAATGGGTTCACTGGTTCACTGGTTCATCAGTTCATTCGTAATTAGTCATTAGTTCATTGATTCTTGCTTAATACAAAAAACACTAAACCTTTACTATTTTTCCTTTTAAGGTTTTGATCAGTCCTTTTTCGGCTAGTATTTTAGTGCCACGGATTACTGTTTCTACCCGTAAACCAGTCATATCGGCTAATTCTTGTCGCGTTACCTTTAAATTTTCACCTGTGGCTATATCGTTAAGGAGGTAATTGATAATTGTTAACAAGCGATGATCAGCCTTTTCGCTGGCCAGTTCTTCCAGCATCATCGATTTATAAAAAAGGCGGTGACTTAAGGTCCGGATCAAATCCATGCTAAAATCAGGCTCGTTTTTGATCAGGTCGAAGAAATCTTCTTTATTGACAGCAATTAGCTGCGAATCTTTATTGGTAATGGTAAAAGCTAAATAAGGCCGGTCTATTAATAACGCGGGTTCGCCAAAATACTGCCCCGTTTTAAAAACGCCCTGAATAAATTCCTTTCCTTCATCGCTAACGGTAACCATCCTCACCTCACCCGATTTGATAAAATACACATACCGGGGCTGCATATCCGGCTCATAAATAACCGAATCTTTCAGGTAACTTTTAACTTTTAAGCCTTTATCAAGCAGTTTTTGGATATTCATTGTTGCTTATAGTAGTTTAATCCGCGTAATCGTTCATCATTCCCGCGCAGTTGGGTATGACGCTAATGACAAGATTTATGAAAACTACCCTAAGGTTTCTTTCATTAAACGGGTATAAAACTCTTTCAATGTTATCCCCATTGCAGCTACCTGTTGCGGAATAAAACTGGTTGCCGTTTGACCAGGAATAGTATTGATTTCGATAAAATAAAACTTACCGGTTCCTTCTTCCAGAAAGTAATCGACACGCACTACTCCCCTGCAGTTTAGCTTTTTGTATACATCTTTTACCACCTGCTGCACACGACTTAGCTCTTCTTCATTCATCCGGCCCGGTGTAATTTCTTCCGTCGCGCCTGGAGTATACTTTGCTTCGAAGTCAAAAAACTCATTTGCCGGAATAACCTCTGTTGTTGGCAAAACAATAATTTTTCCTTCCGCGCCAAAAACGCCGATCGAAAACTCCCTGCCGTTCACAAACTCTTCAATTAAGATCTGAGTATCTTCCTTAAATGCTTTTTCAACCGCTTCTTCAAGATCATCAGCATGTTTCACTTTACTCATGCCAATGCTGCTGCCCCCGCTATTGGGTTTAACAAAATAAGGCAATCTTAAATCTTGTTTAATTTGATTTAAATTATGGTTTCCACCCTTAAAAATCTGAACAGATTTTGCTGTATACAGGTTATTTATGCCTTCTACAACGGCTTTGGTATAACCTTTATTCATGGTGATTGATGAAGTTAATGCATCGCAGGCCGTATATGGAATACCTAACATATCAAAATAGCCCTGTAATTTGCCATCCTCGCCAGGAGAACCGTGTATGGCAATAAAAACACCATCAAACTTAATTTTTCGGCCTTCCAGTGTTAAGGAAAAATCATTTTTATCAATTTCAATTTTAACAGAATCAGCAGGTTCATAAAACCAGCCCTTTTCGTTCAGCATAATCTTATATACATCGTATAAATCCGGGTCGATATTCTGGGCAATAGTGGCCGCACTTTTCACCGAAACAACCCATTCGCCTGTGGTACCGCCAGTTAACAATGCTATCGTTTTCTTCATGTTAAAAATCCTTTTATAAATAGAAATTGAATGTAAATATATCCTCAAAAATATAAATATCTTTGTGCTTTAGTGATATTGATTGAGAGAATTTATTCAATGCTAGAATGAAGAAATTAGCGAATGATGGAATGGGGAAATCGATTCTATAATTCAATCAATCATTAAAATAGTTACATTTGAGCTTGTACGCATAACCCAAATTTAAGATTCATGTCTAAATTTATAGATTATTTAAAAACCAAGTCGTTTAGGAACAACATTTTAGCTGCAATAGTAACCGTTGTTGTGTTACTGCTGATCGCTTTTTTTAGTTTAAGATATTACACCAAACACGGACAAGGTTTAAATGTACCGATGGTAAAGGGCTTATCTTTTGAGCAGGCCGTTAAAAAACTCGAAGATGCCGGATTAAAATATGAAGTAGATTCTGTTTTTATTATGGATCAACCTGCCGGGATTGTGATTGACCAGGATCCTGACCCCAATACCTTTGTAAAAGATAACCGTACCATTTACTTAACCATTAATGCCGGAAAAACACCAAATACAAAATTCCCGGATATTGCGTTTAAGACCTTACGTGAAGCACAAGCCATTATAGAGAGTTCGAGATTAAAACTTGGAGATACGACCTATAAACCGGATGTAAGTCGCGATGTGGTTCTGGAAGCTTCTTTTGGCGGTCAGCCGATAGCAGCCGGACAAATTGTACCTGTTGGTTCGAGGATTAACCTGGTATTAGGTGATGGGCGCGGAAATGAAGAAGTAGATATTCCACAGCTTATGGGATTAACCATGGATGAAGCTAAATTTAGCTTAAGGGGTTCGAACCTAAGTTTAGGTACCATTATTTACGATGGACCTATTACCGATAGTGCTGCTGCTATTATTATTAAACAAGATCCTATGCTGGTTGATTCGTTAACCAAGGTGGCTATAGGAACCAAGATTAACATTACACTATCTAACAAACAACAATAAACACGTATTACATTACAAATGACTGAAGTAGAAAAAAAGAACATGAGTACTGGCAAAAAAGTGGCAATTGTAATTGCACTTGCTGTTATTTTAATTGCTGGTTACTTTGCATTAAATATTTACAGGCTTTACTTTGCCCCTAACGTTACCGAAAATCAAAAATATTTATATATCAAAACCGGAAGCAGTTATGATGATTTGGTTGCAGAGATTAAAAAGAAAGACCTGGTAAAAAGCATCTCTACTTTTACTGCAGCTGCCGGAAAAATGAATTTAGCTACAAGTGTTAAACCCGGACGTTATCGTTTAACCAAAGGGATGACCAACCGCAGTTTAATTAACTTAATTAAAGCCGGAAATCAGGATCCTGTTAAATTAAAATTCCATAACATCCGTAAGAAGGAAAATTTTGCGGCATACCTGGCCAGCAACCTGGAAGCCGATTCGTTAAGCTTTATCAATGTTTTAGATTCTTCAGCACTGATTAGCAAATATGGTTTTAACCAGGATAATGTTTATGCCATGTTTATCCCGAACACTTACGAGATGTACTGGAATATTTCGCCGGTTGATTTCTTCGAGCGCATGCATAAGGAATATGATAAATTCTGGACAGCTGACCGCAAACAAAAGGCAGCAAGTTTAAACCTGAGTCCGGTACAGGTATACACCTTAGCTTCTATTGTGGATGCAGAGGCACTTTACGACAAAGAGATGCCCATTATAGCAGGTTTGTATTTAAACCGTTTGAATAAAGGGATACTGTTACAAGCTGATCCAACGGTAATTTTCGCCAATAACGATTTCACCGTGAAAAGGGTAACCGGAAAATTATTACAGGTACAATCGCTTTACAATACTTATAAATATGCAGGTTTACCTCCGGGACCGATTATGATGCCGAGTATTAATGCCATTGATGCTGTACTAAACCGCGACAACAACAATTATATTTACATGTGTGCCAAAGAAGATTTTTCTGGCTACCATAATTTTGCAGAAAACAAAGCGCAGCACGAAATCAATGCGAAGAAATACCGTGAAGCTTTAAACAAAAGAAATATATTTAAATAATGTATAGCCACAGTACGAAAATCAGGGTTCGATATGGCGAAACCGATCAGATGGGTTATATGTATTACGGCAATTACGCACAGTATTACGAAGTAGGCCGGGTAGAAATGTTGCGCAGTTTGGGTATGAGTTATAGCTCGATGGAAGCCGATGGTATTATGATGCCGGTTCTGGAATTAAAATGTAAATATATTAAACCTGCCCTTTACGATCAGGAAATTACAGTAAAAACAATCATCAAAACCTTACCCGGCATCAGGATCTTTTTCGAATACGAATTGTATAACGAAAAAGAAGAACTGATCAATATCGGGGAAACTACCCTGGTTTTTGTCGATATGAAGAAAAATAAACCAACAAACCCACCCGAAAATTTTATGAAAAAATTATCGGTGTTTTTTAATTAACAAATACAATGGAATGGTTACACCGGCAATTATTACATCTTAAACTCTATTCTAGGTTTATCGAATGGACGAAGGGATGTGTTTTGCCTGGTTTTAGCCCACTCCCATTATACACTGTAGCTACTTTCTTCTTTCGTGAAATCGGAAAAGATGCTTTGGTAAACAAGTCATCGTCTCTGGCTTACAGTTTCATGCTGGCCATCTTTCCTGGCATCATCTTCCTGTTTACCTTAATTCCCTTTATTCCAATCAAAGGTTTCCAGGATCAACTCTTAAATTTGATACAACTTGTATTACCACATAATGCTTTTGATGCCTTCGAAACCACATTAAAGGACATTATTAAAAACCAGAACAGAGGCTTATTATCTTTCGGTTTTTTATCGGCCATATTTTTTGCCACCAATGGCGTTAAAAATTTAATGAAGGCTTTTAATAAATCATCACTGATTATCGAAACCAGAGGATGGATAAAACAACGTTTAATTGCACTCGTTTTAACAATCATTATCTGCTTTTCGATCATCATCTGCATCAGTGCGATGGCCTTGGGTGAAGTTTTACTGAATAAGATTACCAACGAACTGCACATTAAAGACAGTTTTCTGGTTTTCGCGGTAAAGTTTACGCGCTGGGCATTACTAGCCATCTTATACTTTATTACCATTTCAATTTTATACCGTTATGGCCCTTCACATACTAAAAAATGGCGCTTGTTCAGTGCTGGCTCCTGGCTGGCCACTATACTTGCATTCATTACCATCTGGGGCTTTTCTTTTTATATTAATCACTTTGGTTCTTACAACAAGGTGTATGGTTCTATCGGAACATTAATCGTGGTGATGATCTGGCTTTACCTCAATTCTTTAATTTTATTGATCGGTTTTGAGTTAAATGCCAGCGTTGATGTCAGCAAAAGAAGTGTAAAAATTATCCGCCCTACCTTCAATTTGTTCAAAAAATCGGAGCCAATTGAGGAAAATATACAGAAGAAATAATTTTTTCTCCCTCTGTGTTAAGTAATTATCAAGTTTATATAAAAAAAAAGCATTCATAGTTTGCAGATTTAACCGGAGTTCGTACTTTTGCCTCCGGAAAGCTGGCAGAGTGGTCGAATGCGGCAGTCTTGAAAACTGTTGACTGTAACAGGTCCGGGGGTTCGAATCCCTCGCTTTCCGCCGAAAATTTAAAGCCTGAAATTATAAGATTTCAGGCTTTTTTCGTTTCCAGAAACTCCCCATGTAACGAATGTCATTAATTGAGTTTTTTACAGCACCCCTTACACCAATACTTACATTTGTAGCCGAAATCACTTTATTAAGTTCAGATTTTTAATTATTTTGAACAATAAAAATGGATTGTTATGGAATATGCTTCAAAAACAAAGAATGTTTTGGATCAGATAAATACCAAAACTAAGCTTGGAGACTTAAGAAATATTGCTAAGGAGATCAAAAAGGATCATGAGTTGGCTATGGAGCTATGGTCTACAGGGAGTTTGCTTCCCAGATTACTGGCCATCCTGATTATGGACAACAAACAGGTTTCACCAGATCTTATTAATACGCTTGATCAGGATATGCAAACGCATGCATTCGATGAGCGAAACCAGCTAATGGACTGGTTTATGGCTAACCAGCTTGTTAAAGACAAGAAAACAATTGCCCTGATCGAATCATGGGAAAAAAGTCATTCTGCGCTTCAGAGACGTGTATACTGGTATTATCAGGGCCGCTTGAGGTGGGTAGGACAAACACCGCCTGCGAATACACCAGCATTATTAAGTAAAATAGAAGCTAACCTGGCCAAAGAAGAACCAGAAGTTCAATGGGCAATGAATTTCACAGCGGGCTGGATTGGAATTTATGATAAACAATACCGAAACCGGTGTATTACGCTCGGAGAGAAAACAGGTCTTTATAAAGGTGAAATGGTATCAAAAGGCTGTACGCCTAATTATTTACCGGAATTTATTACCATCGAAAGTAACAAACGAAATTTATAATCGGGCTAATAACAAATACTTCCTTATACCATTCATTCATCAATCTGGTTCTTGATCATGCTTACTTTTTAGCTGTTTTGTGGTGTCCACATTCGGAAAAATTTAAACATCTTGGAATATTCTGCTCTGGGCGAAAACGCTATGCAGACTTCCTGATTATCTAATGTTGATTCTGTAAGCACGATATGGTCTGGTTCTTTTTTAGCATTCGTGAACTCAGTTTCTGAAACGACACACACCACTTTTTTAAATATTCCATTAATCCATGTCTGCATGTCATTTGTATTTTCAAACTTTCTAAAACAAGCGAGGGAGGCATGTGCGGTTATTACCGGTACCATTTTATCAGGAATCTCTCTTTTAACTAAAATATACATCTTCATACTACTATAAAAAAAATCGATTATTACATACAATGTTCCCGAGCTTTGCGAAACTGTGCGTTTAAGATAAACTTACTGAAAAATCTTGAAGGATAAAGACTTCTTCGTGCAATTCCGCAGAACTACTGCTCAGTGCAAATCTTAGCATCCTGGGCATAAGCCATCGCCCAAACGTGCTTTAGATATACCAGTACATTAATCGCGCTAAAAATCTCAATTAGTTAAGGTGTTGTGAAAGCACAAGTCAACCAGCCCCACGCCAGGCACACTAAGACTTGCGCTAGTAAGTGTTAAGGGATAAACCAATTTTAGGTAACATGGTCCCAGCGAAAAGCCAAGACCATATAGTGTAATTATTCTACGGTAGTAGTATAAGTTTTGGTTTCCCATTGTACCCTAACGGTTGTGCGCTTGTTTTTAGCGACAAGAATCTGAAAAGTTGGTTCTGCACCTACCCCTAAGTGTAAGTTTACAGGAGTTTGGTTTTTAAGGATATAAAAGCTGATTGGCCCATCTTTACTATGTTTCACTGCAGATGAAAAATCATTTTCTATTGTACTAAAAGGTACTGCGGTATCAAACCTGAAGCCGCTGAACTCGCTGGTAATTTCAATACTGTAATCTGATCTATCTGTTACAATCACATTTAACAATCCTACAATGCGTTCCATCATTACCTCTAAAGTTTGATTTTTTGTGATGGATACCCCTGTTTGTTTGGCAAAAAAGGTATCTGATGTTTTATAACGTTTATCTAAAGAAGAGAAAGACGGTTGCCAATACTGAAAATTTGCTTGTGCATAAGCAGCATAAACCGGCGAGTTTTTATCGGCTTCGTAAAATTGATTAATACCAAACTCGGTTTGCGAGCCAATGGCTACAAAATTATAAGTACCACTGGGAAGTTCGAAACTGATTTGCCCAAAGTTCGGTGCGCCGGGCAGCTGGGTTTGCCGCGCTACTTCGGCACCGGTTTGTGTGTTGTAAGCTACAATGCTTAATTGTTGGATGAAATTTTGAATGGGCTCGGTTGGGAAGCCAACATTTGCTTCACCTACAGTATGGTTGAGTCCCCCAATCTTAAAATCAATTTTATAATTCCTGATCGTTACTACAGGTTCGCCGGGGAATTTTATACATGCCGATAGCATCAGTACTACCGTGCATAAGATTAACATGGATTTTTTCATAAGGCTTTTTTATCTTCAATATAACTATAACACAAAGGGCAATCACGCCATTCTGGTGAATTGTGCCGTTAATTGTGAAATTTGGGTGAGGATTTTACAGCTTTTCTTGAATATGAAGCCTGAAAAATATTTTGGCAATAGGCAGCTGACATTATAACTTGCTGCTAAGACGACTCAGAAAGCTAAACTTCCTGAAAGTTTTTTTTGTATGTTTGAGTTACACCACCTATTGAAAACGTTTTGTTTAGATTAAGACATACCCTACTTGTGTTAGTCATCGCACTGCTCTTTTTAGCGGCTTGCCATACTGCACCCAAGACGCCGAAAGATAAAGCAGAAGCTTTGATTACGGCCATGTTTGATGCGCCAACTAACCATACTTATCGTTACGAGGCTGGCATATTCGGAAAACTCGACAGTTCCTATTCCAGCTACCACGATGAAGCGCAATACAAAGTATTACAGGACAGTGTTTCTTATTATTTAGACCAGGGAACTGCTGCTTTTGGAAGGGTGGCTGATATTGGCTACCGCACAGATGCTACTACCGATAAAATTAAAAAAGAAAAATTGTGGAAACAGATGCTCTCAGCATCCGACACCCAAAGAATGTACAATGACAGCGCCGACTTCTATTCAAAAAAACTCAAATTTATAAGAGCCCATTATAAGCCTTTCTTCAATGGATGGAAAATGGAACATCATTTTAAGGCTAACAATAATTTCGGTTTTCAGGTCGATCGACAGGCTGTATTTTATTTTGATAAGTCATTAACAAAGGTCATCAAATTTGAGGACGCGGGTAAACAATAGGAAGATGCATCTTTTAGGCGTTTTGCTAGCTTGCTTTAATAAACCACAGGTTTTGTCGAAGAACATCGTCAATCCCAAGGGCCAGGAAAATCAAAAAAACAGATGTAATACAGCTCCCCTTACCCCATTCCAAACCTAAAACGCAGTGGTTTTGTGCACGTTCTGCAAAACCTTTTACTTAGCACTTGCTGCACAAAACAAAGTGCCGCTGTTTTTTTGATGTGTTAGGGATTGTGTAAAAGGCCCCTTGCCGGATTGACAAAGCATTTTTGCATACTTTTGATGCCCCGCGGCAGAGAGCGGAGAAAAATTAACTTTCGCATTCCAGCGCAAGTTTTATCGCCGAAGGTAGTTTATCATAAATGATGCATTCATACGTTAATCCTACCCAATATCGGTATCGCAAGTAACCCCTAATAAAGTCGCATTAGCCCCTATCCGTTTTAACTTTTTACTTCCATCTTTGTTAAGAAGGTGGAGCAGCAACCACTAAAAAAAACGGGCGAACCGAAAAGCCAGATGAGTAGGATCAGAAAAAATCTATTTTATGTCTAACAACCAAGTTTCATTGCACAGGGTAATTAAAGCATCTCCAGAAAAAGTATATCGCGCTTTCGTTGAGCCAGTAGCACTCGCTTCCTGGATGCCGCCTTACGGTTTCCTGGGTACAGTACACCAGATGGAGGTAAAGGTGGGCGGTACTTTTAAAATGTCGTTTCAGAATTTCACCACTGGCAACAGTAATTCTTTCGGTGGAGAGTACCTCGAAGTTCGGCCGAATGAGCTGCTTATATTCACCGATAAGTTTGACGATCCTAACCTGCCTGGAACACTTACGAATACGATTCGGTTAAAAAAGACTTCTGTAGGTACAGAATTGGAAATTTTACAGGAAAATATACCAGCAGCTATACCTGCCGAAATGTGTTATCTGGGTTGGCAGGAATCGTTAGAAAAACTGATCAAGCTGGTGGAACCGGAAATACCTGAGGGTTAACTGATTTTGATTGACAGCTTGTAAAATCAGTCGTCATTGCGAGGAGGAACGATAGCCTGCCCCGTCTTTTCGGGGAAGCAATCTTTCCTGGTGTGATAAGATTGCTTCATCCCATTCTAGCGCAAGTCTTAGCGCCAAGAGCCTCAGCCATGGCCTGACTTGTGCTTTCATTAATACAATACCCATTCTAGCGCAAGTCTTAGTGCCAAGAGCCTCAGTCATGGCCTGACTTGTGCTTTCGTTAACTCAAAACATCAATCTCAATTAATCCCTTGCCCCCTTCATAATCTGCCGCACTACTGTATAGATAATCAGCGGCATTTACCACCAAACCTGCCTTAACTGGATTGTCGTGAAGGTAATTGATCCTTTCTTCAAACATATTTTCATGCGGATCTAATTCAACAGGATGGTTATCCTGCCTCCAAAATTGAAAATTTTTATTATTGCTATTTTGTTTCCCGGCCCTTGAAAACAGGTAGAGCATCCATTCTTTCCTGCTTTCGATGCTGCTCTCTTTTATTTCCTTTAAAATTCTAAATGAAGAATACTTCTTTAAATCGCGCATGATATCAGGTAGTAAATATCCTTCTTTGCAACTTACAATTAAATGAACATGGTTACTCATAATTACCCATGCATGTAGATTAAGGCCTTTTTCCTTTCTGCAATAAGATAAACTTTCCAAAAAAAGATCGCTGTAAATGGCCCGTGTAAAAACATCAATCCAACCCACCACAGCGAAAGACACAAAATACATGGCTGCTGGGTCATTGAACTTATATTTTGTACTCATACTTAAATATAAAAGGATTATGACAAATCATCAATTTATATAAAAGCTAAGATGCTAATCAGATTTTGACTAGATCAGTAGCATGAAAGCACAAGTCAGCCAGCCCACATTCCAAATCACTAAGACTTGCGCTAGTAAGGTATTTACCTGCACAATTAGCGTAATCTGCGGGAAATTTATGAATATCTATCCCGCAGATCTAATAAGATAAACGCTGATGGATTGAGATAGCCTCACGCTAGCGAAAATTCTGATAACACCATGCTCAAATTTCCCAGCCCTCATACCAAACTTATAAAAAATCAAATAAACTTGCAGCTTTAAGCATTACAGAAGCCAGATGTACTGATATTACATCAGGTTAACCTTAAATAAATCAGCACCCAAACCTTTGAGTGAAGCATAGGTTAATTTATCCATCGTTGCCCCTTCAAAGCAGATCGTTTTAATGGCCCGGTAATATTTATTGGTAAGGGCGAAGGTAGAGCGAAAAGATACATTTTTAAATGTTGCACCTTTAAATGTAGTATCGTTGAGCGCTGCATTGTGAAACAGCACGCCTGTAAAAGTCTGCCCGTCCAAACTGAGTCCACGCAAATCGGAATAGTCAAAGTCTACGCCATCAAATATGCAGTTTTCAAAAACGGTCTTCCTCAGATCAGTCTTGCTCAGTTTTACCTCCTTTAGTTTGGTATTGCTGATTTTTGCTCCGGCCAGTTCTAAGGCATAAAACTTTGTACGCAGCAAAATGGCCTGATCAAAATTAGCAGCCGTCAAATCAGTAGCCGACAGGCTGCAATCGGTAAGGTTTGCACTTGTAAAATTGGCTTCACGGGCATCACTACCCAGAAACGAACTTCCCGTCAGGTCGGCGCCGCTAAAATCTGAGCCGCGTAAATTACTCCCGTTAAATTTCAGCTGATGTGCTATAACGCCTGCAAAATCGGTACTGGCAAGATCATTCCCACTGAAATTAGTCAGCAGTTGTGGCTGATGTGAATCTGTTAAACCCTTTATCGTTGCCTTTTCCTGTTCCTTTTCACTAATGGCATTTGCAGCAGCCGGGTTTGCTGAAAAATAATTGAGGTCTACATCCAGAATCTTGGCGAGTTGGTTCAAGGTGATAATGTCTGGCATCGATTCTCCCCGCTCCCATTTTCCAACGGCCTGCGGGCTTACAAATACATGTCCGGCAAGTCCGGCCTGAGACATATTTATTTTTTTTCGTGCTACGGCAATTTTATTACCGATCATTTTTGCATCCATATGTACTGTCTTTTTTAATCATTCGACATTGCAAATGTAGCCCCCCAATTAGCCAGATTCCGCAAATCAGCCGATCATTATAGTTGTAATTCCGCTACTTATTGTGGCTTTTTAGCAACTGGCAGTTGTATTTAAGCCGCAAGCGAATTCCTGAACGCTTTAAGGCTTAATCCCCTTTGCGATTTGAAAAATTTGTTCAAATGACTTTCATCTGTAAAGCCCAGCTCATAGGCAATTTCGTTGATGCGCATATTACTGAAACGCAAACGTGCTTCGATAAGTTTAATCCTTAAATTGGCAATATATTGCTGCAGGGTTTCGTGGGTATGTTTCTTGAAATATTTACCAAAGTAATGCTCAGAAATACCAAACTGGCTGCTTAGTTTTTCAGCCCTTAGCTTCTCAGGATGATAAATATTTGCCTGAATATAGTTTAATAAGGCCAGGGTTTTCTCCTCGGCATCTTCCTTAATGGCAGCAGGCAGGTATTTGGCAATATTCCGTGCGACCATCACAATCATCGTATCTACCATTTTTGCAATCAACTCCTTGTTATACAGGTCGCGGTTTACATACTCGGCCATCATCGCATCAATAAGCGACCGGATAAACGGTTTGTCTGAAAAGTTTTTAAGAATACAACCAGGCTGATGACTGGCATTCTGCAGAATATATTCCATCCGCTGCACATCATCGGTACGGAATTCTTTCGAACGGATATAAACATTTCCAAAACGCAGAAAGAAAAATTCGGTAGTGCTTTCTATCTCAAACGAATGGCAATCTTCCGGCGTAATCAGAAACATATGGCCAGCATAATAATCAAATTTATTATTATTGATACATTGTTTTCCAGTACCCGATAAAATGTATACCAATTCGAAAAACAAATGTTTATGACCTTCTTTTGGGCATTCGTCTAACTTCTTATAAACAATTTCAAAAGGTTCGTGTAAAGTTTCTCTATTCATGATGTGTTAAGCGTAGCGCAAATTTACCAATTAAAAGCAAATTTATACTGAATAATAACATAATATCAGTTTATATTTGCCTTGTAAGAATCATAAAAATTGTATATCCATATAAAAAAACTATGAAAGCTATAGGATTTAAAACCTCATTACCCATTACAGAGCAAGAAAGTTTTATCGAATTTGAAACAGCTGTTCCGCAACCAGGCGGACGAGATATCCTGGTGAAGATAAATGCAATCAGTGTAAATCCGGTTGATTATAAGATACGCCAGAATAGTGCTAAAGATACAGTTTTGGAAAGTCCGAAGGTGATTGGATGGGATGCTTCCGGAATAGTAGAAGCTGTTGGAGAGTCGGTTACCTTTTTTAAACCGGGTGATGCCGTTTATTACGCTGGCGATCTTACCCGCAGTGGTAGTAATGCCGAATATCAATTGATTGATGAACGGATTGTAGGCTTAAAGCCGAACACATTTAGCAATGCCGAAGCCGCCGCTATGCCCTTAACTGCACTTACAGCATGGGAATCGTTATACGACCGTATCCGCATTAATGATCAAAAAGATAAGGGAAAAACCATACTCATTATTGGAGGTGCCGGTGGTGTAGGTTCAGTTGCAATACAGCTTGCAAAAAAAATAAGCGGGCTAAAGGTAATTACTACCGCTTCGCGTGCCGAAACCAAAGCATGGTGCCTGGCTATGGGAGCCGATTTGGTGGTAGACCATAAAAACCTGGTGGAAGAAATACGTGCAGCAGGTTACCAGGAAGTAGATTTTATACTCGATTTTGTTGATTTAAATGTTTATTGGGATGCCATTGCAGAACTGATCAAACCGCAAGGCCATATCGTTTCGATTACGGGTTCAGCCACTCCAATTGCGTTGAATAAGTTAAAAAATAAAAGTGTTACCTTTTCGTGGGAATTCATGTACACCCGCTCGATGTACCAAACCGACGACATGGAAGAACAGCATCATATTTTAAATAAACTTGCCGGACTTTTTGATGATGGTATGCTTAAAACCACTTTAAATACCACGCTGAAAGGCTTCACAGCTGAAAACCTCAAAGAAGCACACCGCTTATTAGAAAGCGGAAAAACGATTGGTAAGGTAGTAATCGAATACTAAGTAGTTAATGGTAATACGGCTGATCTGCTCTTGCCGTATTACCATTTGCAACAGTCACAAAACAAGAAAAGGCCACTCCTTTCGGAGCAACCTTCCCGTAATTTTTGGCTGATTAGCTGATTGAGCGACTTATTTTTTCCCGCTCATATCCATAAAAATGGATTTAATTCCTTCCAGAAGTTCTTTTCGCTCGCTTGCCAGTACCAATGGAAACCATTCGTCAGTATGTAATTCTACAACATGCTCATGGATGAGGTAGTGCCTGCCCGATCTAACCCTCCGGCGATTACCGGGAATGATCGTTCCAGATAACATTTTGATTATAATTTTCGTAATCATCCTGATGTATTTCGGAGAATCCTCATATTTACAATCAATAAAAAGGATCCACAATCCGTTCATCGTATTGTATTGTATACTTGCTTTCATTTATGAAGCTATTAAAGATGACTACTAAGGAATACCCGTTTTATAAACTAAAGCCCCAGGCGATTCTGAAGCCTACAAAGTTGTTTGTATGATCGCAGTGATAGAATTTGCCATTGCTTTCATAGCGTAATCCGGCATCGATGTAATTATTGTTGTGCAGATAAAAGATCATTCCCGCCTGCGGTGCGTATACAAATGCGGCTTTTTTCCCCTCAACACAGTTTGTTTTGTTTAAAAGAAAGGAAAAACCGATTTCCGACTGCAGGTAAAGATTACTTCTGTAGAAATATTTTAAACCTGCTTTAACTGGTACAAGCTGTAAGTCGTCAACCAAACGGGAGTAATTGCCCGATACAAAAATGTTGTTGAACCCTGTATTTACCGAGGCATATAAAATGCTTTCGGTAATGGGAAATTCGGCCTGAACGGATACACCAAGCGGGGCTTCGTACTTTTTAGCTAAGTAACCAGTCGCTAAACCTGTTTCGATACCAACTGAATACCGAATGCCTGTACCACCATACACCTGCGATTGTGCTTTGGCGCCTTGAAAAACAAACAATGGTAACAGTAGAGTTAATGCGTTAATTATTTTCATGATTTCAAAAAATTAGTGAATAGAAATCCATCACCATAAATTGTGCTTATGGCGAATTATTTAGAGAGATACTATAAAAAAAGGGAGCGTTCACCGGAATGGTAAACCCTAAGAAGATATTGGTTTAAAATAAATTAAAATACCAGCAATGGCTTAAGAAATAGACCTGTTGTTATTTCTTGGCATAGTATGATGTGCAACGGTTTCAGAAACACTCTTTTCTATATTGTTATGGCTTAATATTTCGTTGTATTTTTCAAGTAACTTGATGTATTTATTCATCCAGAAGTATACCGAATTCGCATCACCTTTGGTTTGATCCTCGGTATGTGCATCAAAAGCTTCATGAATATAGTGACTGTTTTTAGAAAAAGTTTCGGGTAACTCAACAGAAAAATCGTGACCAATTACGGTACCTACTTTCCAGATAATTTCGGGATTTAGACTTTTCTGATCAAACCAATTGTAAATAGTTCTTCTACTTACATTTAATTTCCGGGATAACTCACTTATCCCCATTCTGTCTCTGCGTACAACACGCTCGAGAACCTGGCCTACATTTAAACTCATAGCAGTTAATTTAATTTAAAATAAAACATTTAAATTCGATCAACAATCTGGGACGACTTCTACTATTTAATGCAATTTAACAATTATTTCGGGAACAAAAGTAAAATAATTGTATTAGGGTATTTTTACGGTAATTAATTGGCAACCAACAGATCTAACTCTTCAAACCTTGAGTTATTACTGATATAATCGGGTATAATTTCTTTCATTTTCTTCACCATATTCAAATCATTGCCATCGTTGTTCAATACAATCAGGTCTTTAATAATCTGATTAACGTACAAATAATTGTAGGCTACTTTTTGTGATATTTTAATTTTTGGATGATGTGTAGGGATAATCTCTTCTTCCATGAGCAAGAGTTCTTCATACAGCTTCTCTCCCGGCCTCAAACCAGTGAAAACGATATCGACATCCACATAAGGGGTTAAACCCGCTAATTTGATCATATTTACAGCCAGGTCAACAATCTTAACCGGTTTGCCCATATCGAAAAGATATATTTCTCCTCCTTTTCCCATTGCACCGGCTTCCATCACCAATTGTACGGCTTCCGGAATAGTCATAAAGTAACGGGTTATTTCAGGATCGGTGACGGTAATGGGGCCTCTTTTTTCAATCTGGCTTTTAAATCTTGGGATAACAGAGCCATTTGAACCCAAAACATTTCCAAAACGGGTGGTTACAAAACGGGTACGCGAAGCTTGTGTAGTAATTTCACCTGTCGAAATAATCTCAGGGCTATTTAGCGACTGAATATAAATTTCGGCCAAACGTTTAGATGCACCCATTACATTGGTTGGCTTAACGGCTTTATCGGTAGAAATCATGACAAACTTTTCTACGCCAAACTCCATTGAGATATCGGCCATATTTTTAGTCCCCAGTACATTTGTTAAAATGGCTTCAGCGGGGTTATTTTCCATCATGGGCACATGTTTGTAAGCCGCAGCATGGAAAACAATTTCAGGTTTATAGAGTTCGAATAGTGTCCTGATCCGGTTCACATTCTGCACATTGGCCATAAATATCTTCACGTTCGCCGCCTGGAAATTATCTTCCAGTTCGAGTTTTAAATCGTGAAGCGGTGTTTCCGCCTGGTCGCACAGAATTACCGATTTGGGATTGTACTGTAAGGCCTGCCTGACAATCTCCGATCCGATGGAGCCCGCAGCACCTGTAACTAAAATACATTTACCACTTAAATCTTTCAGGATATTCTTTTTATTAAGTTTAATAGGTTCACGTTCCAATAAATCTTCAATTTTCAGATCGCGTAACTGGTGCGAATCTAACTTACCGTACAGCCATTTATCTGAGGGTGGCACCATAATTACCTTAATACCTTCGTTAACACAGATATCAATGATCTTCTTTTTGTTTAAAGTGTTTAGTGCATCTTCGGCAAAAAGTATTTTTTTGATATTGTGTTTTTCTTTTAACAGTTCAACTGAGCAAGAATGATATACCTTTTTCTGTTCGAGGTATTTATCAACGCGGTCTCTGTTATCATCAATAAAGCCAACAATGCTGAGATTAGAATCTTCATTCTGTTCTATTGCTTTTTTGATGAGGATTGCTTTTTTTTCCGATCCGTAGATCAGAATATTCTCCTTGGTTTCTGATTTGAGTTCTTTAAAAAAGAAAAATACCCCTTTTACCAAAATACGCATGAGAATAAGCAACGACGAGGAGATGAAAAAGTTCAATATTAACGCTTTATCCATCTGATGCCAAAGCAATTGAAAACGTTGCGAAAGTATCTTGTTTACGCTGACAAAGAGTAAGCTGGTTACAAAAACAGCAAGAAAAACCCTCAGCATATCTTCGGTATTGGAGTAACGTATAATACCGGTGTGTATTCTTAAAGAAATGAAAACACCTGCTGCGATAAAACAATAAAGCGCTACATAAACCGCATTGCCCGCGTTAAAAACTTCAGTATAACTTAAGGTATTGGTTAATACGATGGATATGAACAATGTCCAAACAACGATCATCTGATCGATCAATAAAATTAACCACCTGGAGTGTGCTGTATCTGGGAAAAAGAACTTTTTCATAATTGAGAATCATTAAATATTGTGTACAATTTATTGTGGTAGCATTCTATAAAGGGGGAAAAAATCTGCATCCTCATGTATTTGGTTGCCCGATTTTTCTACTAACTGATTGTAAATAGGTTTATTGGCAATAAAACGCCAGCTGTAATAGTTTAAAAGTATATTTGAAAAACCCTGCTTCCATTCAAAAAGCGAATCTTCTTTAAAACCAAGTCCGCCTCCTAAATGATAGTATTTCATGTTCCATTTGCGGCCTAATTCACTAATCTCATCAACCAAAAATTTAGCTGGAGAATTTCTAAGGTAATTTGCATTAGTGGCAATCAGGTGGCCCTGAATAATGCCTTTGGTGCACATTATGATACTGCCACAAACAATATCATCATTTGAATAAACCAGGATGAGCTTACAATCGAATTCTGTTGACCGCACCAGCTTTGTAAAATATTCTTCAGTAAAAAGATAGAAATCTGTTGCACTGATGCGGTTCATATTCGATTGATAGAGCTTCGCAAAAGCAGCAATATCTTCCTGCGAAGTGGTTTCCACAGCAACATAACCAAACCTTCTACACTTTTTGATGCTATCTCTTGTGGTTTGCCTGTACTGTTTCCGTTGTTCTTCTATACTTTGCTGTAAGTTAATGGCAATCGTTTTGCCATTTTCATAGATGCCATCGGCCTCTTGCAACAGTATATTCTGATCGAAAAAAGGATGAAGCCTGCAAAAAACAGAAACATAACTCCCCTTTTGTAAAAAGGCCGAAAAAGCATTTAGAAAATTCTTTTTCAAGCTGTCGCTCATATCGGTGAATTTCAGGTTTGAAACCGGGCCCGAATAACCATAAACGCAATGCAAATCGTAATATGGGGTATCCTGTATTGCGCGTGATAATAAAGGTATAGCGATAAAATTAAGGCCTTCGCAATACACAAATAAAATAGGCGTCCCATTGGTTGCCATAGCATGGTAATGCCAGGTATGATAAAAATCATAATCGGCAGCCAGACTAATGTACTTTACCCAATCATCCTTTTGTTTTAAAGTTAATTGCAAAGTAGTGCCTGTAGCATTATTTTCAATCAGCATATCCATTTTTTAAAAAAGAAATAACAATTAATTATGAAGCAATTACAGGACTACGGTAGAGTGGAAAAAAATCAATATTTGAAAAGGGATCGAGTGATCTTTCGTTTAAAAGTGTATGGTATAATTCGTCATTGGCAATGTATCGCCAGCTATTAAATTCGAAGCATAAATTAGAGAAACCCATTTTCCAGCCGAAAAGATTATCTTCTTTAAAATTAACACCACCGCCGAGGTTAAAATATTTATACCCCAGTTGCCTGCCAATTACCGTAATTTCATCAGTTAATAATTTGGCTGGCGATTCGAACAGGTAGGTGGTCCTGGTGGCCAAAAGATGTACCTGCATAATTTCTTTTGTGCAAACGACAATGGCGCCTGATATAGCTATTCCATCTTTATACACCAAAAAAAGTTTGCTATCAAATTCATCAGAAGAAAGTAGCGCAACGAAATAGGCATTATTAAAAAGATAATGGTCTTTAGCACCTATGCGAATCATGTTTTCGGTATATATTTCAGAAAATATACTGGCATCATTAATATCAGTAGAAATCCTGACTTCATAATCGCGCTTTCGCAATCGCCTGATTTTTTCTTTTACGCTTTTCCGGTAACCGGCCCGCTGGCTCTCAATGGTTGTGGTTAAATCAATGGCTACTGTTTTTCCATTGGCATGTACGCCTGAAAACTTCTCCATTAACCTTTCCTGGTTAAAAAAGGGATGTAATCGGGAAAACACAGTTACATTTTGACCGGTTTCTAAAAACGCAATGAATGTACTTTTAAAATTTTCCATAAAAGCATCATCCAATGCATTGAAATCCATGTTTGAAATGGGTCCTGTATATCCATAAACCGATGTAAAATCGAAAAAGTCGGAACCGGGGATATTTCGCTTCAAAAGCGGAAAGGCAATGTAATTTTCGCCTTCCTCATATACAAACAACATGGGTAAACCACTTTTATCTAGTGAATGGTAATACCAGGTGTGATAAAAATCGTAATGCAAAGCGCGCTTTACATATGCAGACCATTCTTGTTTATCATCAATTGTAATTATTTTTCTCATTTTGAGCTATTAAATTAGGGTAGATTTAAAGTAAACAGGTCAATTTGCAGCAAGTAAAACAGAAGAGTTAATTACCATTTTAATAAAATCCTCTTGTTGCGAAACGCGTTGAAAGCCTACTTTTTTATAAATGGAATAAGCAGCAAGGTTATCTGAATGTACTTCTAAAAAGATGTGTTTCAGATTAAGGTTATAAAAAGCATATTTTAACAACATTAAAGAGGCGTTATAACCTATCCCCTTTCCCCAGTATTTCTTTTCCCCAATAAAGAGGTGAAATTCTGCACTTTCGTTGTCGATATCAAGCAGCTGAATATTGCCAATATATTCATTCGTGTTTTTTACGCAGATGGCAAAACGTTTTTCATTAGCCAGATTGAGTTTATTTAACAGCCATTGTTTTTCCATTTCGGCTGTAATGGGATCTTTTAACACAAATTTAGTATACGACCATACTTCAGGATCGTTTCTCCACTTGTAAGACACATCAGCATCCTTTAATTCTAATGGCCTTAAATAAATTTGAGTATTCATATGAGCGGTTTTAAAGCTTTAACAATTACTTTCATATCGGCTATGTTATAGCGGTGGTCGATTGGTAATGAAACAAGATGTTTAGTCAGAAAGTATTCATAACTATCTGCATGCGCCCATTCGTAAACATTAGGCCAATAGGTGGCCACAAATATTTTTTGATTGATGAGCTGTTGTTTAACAGATGGATCTTCCACCAAAAGTGGGTAAACCATTGGCACATCTTCTGCCGAAAAGTTTAACCTCAAAAGATTTTCCTGTCCCAATTGTTCGTCCAGGTAAGCAAAGTTTGTTCTTCTGATATTGGCGCACTCATCGTAGTTTATACCTGAAAGAATGCTTTCTGTTAATACCGACATCTTTTTGATTTCGTTATTGCACAGCTGTTTATTGTTTTCTATGTAATCGGTATAACCTGCTTCAATATTGATATCGATACTTTTAATCAGGTGCGAGAACCGATCTGTTGATTGATCCTGTTTTAAATTTAAACCCAATGTGGTAGAGATATTAAGATAAGCACCATCGGGTACACCGAAAAATTTCCGGCAGGAATAGAATGTGTCGCAATTATTGATGGGTTTACAAAAAAATGCCTGTGCATTATCGACAATCAGATTCCTGATTTCTTTGGCTAATTTTTTAACGGTTTCTGTTTTAAGGCCAAAGTAATTGGTGTAAAGCAGGCAACAACGTTCGCCTATTTCAAAATCTATAATTGGGTCTAAATCCTCATCTATATGATAAAAGTGATAATGTACATTTAGTTTTCTGAGCGGTTCTAACAAAACCTCGCAGGTATAGTATGGAAGATATATGGTGGTATATTTTCTTATCCTTAACACATACTCCAGTGCATTTCTGCCTGTATTGAGTGCAATTAAATCAGGATAATAAAGCTCTCCTTTTGATAATTCGAGCGGTATATAGCCACCAATGGTTTTGGCTGAGTGCGTTCCTGTTTCCATCGTTTTATCTGTTAGCCTTGATCCGCTTTATACATCCTGTTTTCCACAGGCCTGTAATATTCCTGTAAACTGGCCGGCACCCTTGCATTATAACCGATAATCTGTCTTAAATCGTTATCTATTTTTTCGCCGAATTCATATCCTAAAAATCTGGGATAATCGAATTGTTGCTTAATGTAAGGTTTGGTGAAACCTAAGGTTAAGGCCCTACGCTGTTTTCGGGTGAAATTGATACCACCTGCATGCCAGATATTGGAATCGAATAAGATAATGCTTCCTTTTTTGGCAATGGCTTGTTTAGCAAAAGCTTTAAAATGTTTTTCTTCTGGTTTGATATCCAGTTTATGAGAGCCCGACAAAAAATGCGTGGCGCCATTAAATATGGTAAAATCATCGAGCACGATAATCATCTGGATCATAAATTTAGATTCAGCGGAAAATGTACGTACATCGCGATGGATATTCTGGATGTAAGATTTGGTCTTTTTGGTGTTAATTACGCCGTTTATTCCATTAAGGATATAGTTTCCGCCCAAGAAATCGCGGATTTCCCTGTGGCAGTACAACTTACTCAAAAGCTCGATAGCGAAATTATCTTTCTCCAGCAAATGATGTAATGTTCCTTCCATATTTTCATCAATTCCATTTAAAACCTGTATTTCCCTTCTTAAAAGGTATGAAGTTTCGAAACCTGTGGTTATTTCTGAAATTAATTTCTGATTGATTGCCTTTTCATATACAACCCATCCATACTCCTCTATAGCTTCCCTAAAGTCGGCTAAAGTGGCTCGTTTGTAAATAAATGTATTGTTCACAATTTTAGGTTTAGTTTAATTTATTTATTTGGTTAGTTCTTGATGTGCAAAGGGTGGTTAAGCCTGTAAATGCATAATCTTAAAGAGTTCTGCATTTACGATATTCACATCAAATTTTGTTTTTGCAAATTCATGTCCTTTGTTTCCAAAAGCAATAATATCATCGCTGTTATTAATAAAATATTCCATTTTATTGGCCAGCGCACCCGCATCTTTTACCGGAATAAGAAATCCATTGGCCTGCTCAGGATCGTTATTAATGGTTTCCCGGCAGCCTACAGAGTCGCAGGTAATTACTGCCCTTCCAATAGCCATTCCTTCGAGTACACATCGTGGAACGCCTTCCCCGTAATAAGAAGGAAGCACCATGACCGAAGAGCGTTCTATATCTGGCCGCACATCATCAACCTGCCCCATATATTGAATGGTATCGCCATCAGCAATTTTTTGATATAAATCGGGCGCTATAGCATCGATGTTAGGACCATATGGTCCAATTAGTTTAAAAACGGCTTGTGGAAACCGCTGTTTGAGCTGTTTAGCTGCGTCATAATATTCTTTAATGCCTTTTGCATTGATCAGTCTCGACACCATTAAAAAAGTTATGGGCGAAGTACTGGGTTTGGAATAGTGATAGTGGCTTAGGTCTACTCCTGATCCGTTGACCACATAAACCTGGTGTTTTTTATTCAGGATTTTCAGATCAACTAAACGTTGAGAATCGTCTTTGTTCTGAAAAATAATATTTAAATGCGGATTAGGTTTCAGGCTCAGCTTTAATAATAGCCTCGTTATTTTAACAATGAGTTTATTACTGGAGGCGTTGTCGGTAAAGTTATACCCTAATCCGGTAAGCATGGGGGCGATTAATTTAACCTTACATATTTTAGCCAGGAAAGAACCATAAATAACGGGTTTAAAGGTATAAGGAAAAAAAATGTCAGGTTTAATTTGTTTGATGAGTTTATACAGCGAAAAGATAAACCTTAAATCGGATAAGATAGAAACGTTGCTACCATCTAATTTACTTTCGTAGGTAATTACATTTAGTGCTTTCAGTTTACTCCGAACCGATTCTTGTTCAATTTTTGGTGTAAACACATAAACCTGGTTATGTTGTTGCATCTTTTCGATCAGCTTCCCTCTGAAATCGAGCAGAGATCTGGAAGAGTCGCAGACGATAAAAATCTTTTTCCTAGTTATATTCATCATGTCAAAATTTTAATTTAAACTGCAAAGCCACCTATCCAGGTGGCTTATTGCAGAAAAAATATGAAGGTTTTGGTTTACCTATCTGGCACCAGCATTTGCCGTAACGATAGCAGGCACACTTGCTGCATCGTTAAGGAATGATTTGTAATCATACTCTGGAACCCAGGTAGAAACTGCCGTCGTTATATTGTTTGCACCACATTTATCGTAAATATTGGTGGTAATACCGCTAAAATATCCTTCCGGATCACTTGCCACTTTTGTAGTTAATGGTTTAACACAATTTGAGAAATACTCATTATCTGTTCTTACGATACCACCTGCTCTTGTACCGATAGAGTAACCAGAGTTGTTAAGGTGATAGTTGTTAAACATGTGCACACTACCATAGTTCATTGATGGCTCTCTCTCTGTAATGTTGTACCACATGTTATGGTGCATCGTTACGTGTAATTTACCTTTATCAGCTTCGTGACCTTCAATACCGCCACTAATTAGCACCGATAAATTGGTATCGTGAAATTTGCTCCAGGAAACCGTTACATAATCAGATTCTCTGGTAATGCAAATATCTTTACCCCAATATTCCCAGCCATGGCTACGGTCTGTAGAGAAATCGCAATGGTCTACCCAAACGTGGTGAGCAGCATCTTTAATTTGCACGGCTGCCTGTTCTACGTAGTTTTTAAAGGTAATGTTCTGGATGATGATGTTACTTACTGTGTAAATGAATAAATTCACACCTTCGATAACAGCGCCAGATCTGCCAATAATAGATTTGTTTGATTTTACATATACGATATCCTTACCAGCACCTTTAATGGTACCGCTCACATAAATAGTACGTGTAACGTTATCACCAACGGCAGCTTTTAACTGATCAAGCGTGGTTACCGTAGTTTCAACACCACCCTGGCCACCTGTTGTTTTACCATTTACCAAAGCATAACCTACTAAGGCTGCATTAATAGTTGTATTTGTTGGAGGAGGAGTTACCGTTTCTGCCGGTGGTAAAGCAGCACTTGTACCGCCCATTAAATAAGTATATGAACGGCCATTAGTTCTTGGATCGGTATTGTCAGATGCTGAAAATATTACTGTGCTACCCCAATGGCTAAACCTGCCTTTTCCTAAATTCCTGATATCATCGTGTAAACTATGGGCAGGACCAATTTCTACTCCGTTTTCAAATAACCTTAAAATCGATTGCTCTTTTGAAGTAGAATTGTCACCGCCTGAAATTGATTGTGAAATTTTATAAGCATAACCTCCCTCAGATTTTACTCCTGAAAGGCTTAATTTACCAGTACTGCCACTGGTGGCGGCTAATACTGATGTTGAATCGCCTGAAAACAATTCTGTACTGTCGGCCAATGCATCATCAGCCTTTACACTTTTTTTACAATTACTAAAGAAAATAATCGTCGTTAACATTAAACCAATTAAACTCACTTTTTTAAACAATTTTGTCGTTCTCTGCATTTTTTATTTTTTTTAAATTTACAACTTAACGCTATATGCGATAAATGAGTACATTTAATAAAATGCAGTTAAAACGCTGATAATTAAATAATAGGCTTAATATTCGGTATTATTTATACTGTAAACCAATTGCTTACAGATAGTAAAATGACAGTTTAATAATTCAGGTAAATAAAACTTATAATACAACTAGTTTACACAGTGATGACAAACTAAATGGTAATATCAGCTGTTTTAGAAACCAACTGTAAATTTGGGTGGTAAAATGTTGTAAACCAGTTCACAAAATTCTTTACACCTTTTTGCACAGAAACAGCAGGTTCATAATTTAACAGGTTTTTTAAATCATCTATATCTGCTGATGTTTCTGCTACATCACCATCTTGCATGGGCATAAATATTTTTTGTGCCGTTAATCCTGTTTCTTTTTCAATTTCTTCTACAAAATCCAACAGATTTACTGGTGCGCCTCTGCCAATATTAAACACGGCAAAAGGTGCTGCAGATGTAGCAGGATCAGGATTTTGGTTATTCCAGTTTGGATTGGCCTGTGCCGGCTGATCAAATACCCTAACAATACCTTCAATAATATCATCTACATAGGTAAAATCTCTTTTCATTTCTCCGTTATTAAAAACTTCAATAGGTTTGCCTTCTAAAATTGCTTTTGTAAATAAGAACAAAGCCATATCTGGGCGGCCCCAAGGACCATAAACTGTAAAGAAACGTAAACCAGTAGTTGGTAAATTAAATAAATGGCTATAAGCATGTGCCATTAATTCGTTACTTTTTTTCGAAGCAGCATATAATGAAACCGGATGATCTACATTATCGTGTGCAGAAAATGGCATTTTTTTATTTAATCCATAAACACTCGAGGAGCTGGCGTACAATAAATGGCCAACTTTAAAATGACGGCTGCACTCCAGGATATTTAAAAAGCCTTTAATGTTGGCTTCTATGTAAGCATCTGGATTAGTTAAGCTGTATCGCACCCCTGCCTGCGCAGCCAAATTGCAAACCGCATCGAACTGGTAAGTTTTGAAACAATTTTCTAAACTTTCTTTATCACAGATATCCAACTTAATGAAAGTATAATTATCATATTTATCACTTACCTGAGGAACACCATAAACCAAATCGGCATGGTTAATACCAGTTTGAGCCAAACGGGCGTGTTTTAGGTTTACATCGTAGTAATCGTTGATGTTATCAATGCCAACAACAACATCTCCTCTTTCCAATAAGCGTTTTGCTAAATGGAAACCAATAAATCCGGCTGTACCGGTAATTAAAATTTTCATAAAATTTAAGTTTGAGAAACAGTTAAAAATCCCCCCGAAAAGGCTTGCTTGTTTGTTTTTAGGATACAGCAAAGCATCCCATTAGTTATGCGGTAAAAGTTTGTTTATATTTTAGGCTTAGTTTTGGCGCTGTAAAGCGCTTAAAATAGATTGGGCAAATATTTCTGGTCTGCGGTTATATAAATATTGCATCGCAGTTTCAGAAGCCTGATGCTGGTTTTGCTTTAATTTTTTGCGCATCGCCTCGGCAAGGGCTTCTACATTGTTGACTTCAACTGTGGCAATAGCCGGAATTTCGCTAATACCACCTGCGCAAAGTGTAGATACTACTGCGTTGTTTACCGACATCATTTCTAACAGTACATTCGGGAAACCCTCCTTTATCGAGGATACCACACAAAGTTTTGCCTGTTTAAAATATGGAGCCGGGTTATCTATCTGTCCCTTTAAGAAAACAGAATCGCTTAAATTGTTCTCCTGAATCATACTGCTCAATAATGCTCTTTCTTTTCCCTCTCCCAGCACGAGCAATTTTAGTTTTGGATGCTCCTGCTGAAGCAGTTTAAAAGCTTTAATCAGAACCGGAAATCCTTTTTCAGGGATTAACCTTCCTGCGGAGCAGATAAAATCGAGTTTGGCATCGCCATTAATTAAAGGCTGAGCGGATTTAGCAATGATCTTATTAAAATCAATGGGATTAGGTTGAACCAATATATTTTGCTCCGATAAAAACCGGTTATGATCAAACAGCTGTGATTTCATTAAGGCGGTTTGGCAAACCACTAAATCTACAGCCGGATAACCCAAATGGTAAATGATCTGATAAATGCGTTTTTTAATTCCGCTGAAACGGGTAAAAACAGAGGTGCATTCGCGTACAATTAATTTAGATCTGAGGTAACCTATGCGTTTCAAAAAGCCCAAAAAAGCATTTAGATACGGGTGTGTACTCATGACCACATCTTCCTTTTTATATTTCCGGAGTAGCGGTATCAGTTTTACAAAACCCCAGAAAATTGTTTTCCTAGACAGGTATCTTTTATAAATGCCTTCAGAAATTTTAAGTCCGGTAAAAGCATGTTTTTTTAAAAAGTATATTTCGCCATTAACAGCAGTCGCCATCATCAGCAGCACATTTTCAGCGCCATTGGGGGCATCGGTTAACGAAATGAAAATCATTCTTTTGTTGGTTATGCTCATTTCGAATGGTGATTTATCGTTTAAAATTTCGAACTATTTTTTTGAATGGCATCATCAGGCTTAATACTTTCCGCTTGCCATCTATTACAATAATATTGTTAGCGAAACTGATGTTATGGAGTCCTCTGCTGTACGGTTTATCGGGTAATATTTCGAATTTATTGGTGGTTTTAAATTCTTTTTCGCTGAGTGTTTCAATTTCGTTAATGATAATTGAACCACCATAACGGTTAATGGGGTTTTGTGTTGGCCGATACAGCGATTGGCCCACTTTAAATAAACTTCCTGCAGCCCTGCAAAATTCTTTTTCTACAGGAACCGGGTTTTGATAATGCCCGGTATACTGACCATCTAAAGTTTTTGAATGGTAAATGTAGAGGTGATCATGATCTCCGGACACACTGGTAAAAAGCCAGTATTTATTTTGATGATAAATAATTGAACTGTCTACAAAAGCCTTTCCGCTCACCAGCACTTTTATTTTGGTTAATTGGCTTGGATACTCCTGATCTACCTGATAAAGTGATATTTCTTTTGCTTCTGATGTTTCCGGAATGCAGTACAAACCGCCATTTTCTTCAATAAGATATGGATAAGATAAATGGATTGCTTCTGGTTTAATGCCCTGCACTTTCTTCTTATTTTTGAAGTCGAATCCATCCATCATCATGATCTCGCCTTTCCCCTTCCAAAAATCCAGTTCTTCGTAATAAATTCTTGGTGCATTATTTACATTCACCACAAAAGGATCAGCTGCATAATCGATATTATCTTCCTGCAACCAGTTTATGGCCGCACCAAGTTTTTTTGTACTGATCAGCTCTTCAGGTGTTTGATAAACGAAACCAATGTTCCATTTATCGGCGGTGAATATTTTATTAAAGAGGTTAACTGTTGCATTCATCCTGTTAGGCTACTAATGAAACTTTATGTGATGTTGATTTATTTTTAATTAACCATTGAGAGAGCACCAGCAATTTCCAGATCTGTGGATACCTGTTCCACTTTCCGGTCATATGCTCATTAATAATTTCCTGTGTTCTTTTCAAATGAATGCCTGGAATGTTTTTCAGATTATCGGCAGATAAATTGTCCATCACATAATCTTTTAACTCATTTCTGAACCAATGCTGAAATGGCATGGTAAAACCAGCCTTTGGCCGGTCGAACATATGCGCCGGAACGTGATCGAACAATAAATCTTTTAATATCCGTTTTTGGTTTCCGTTGGTATATTTAAACGCTGTGGGCAGGCTTCTCGAAAATTCCATTACCCGATAATCCATTAAAGGCGAGCGCGATTCCAGCGAAAAGGCCATCGATGCGCGATCGACCTTTGTATTGATATCGCCATTTAAATAGGTTTTGATATCAAAATCAGAAATGCGTTCTAACAAAGGTTTAGATGGATTGGTTAAAATATGCATCAATGGGTTATACTTCGCCAAATCGGGTTGTTTTACCCAGGAGTTTTCCATATTACCAAACATCTTGACATATAATTTTTCTACGTCTTCCATAGAAATGCCCATGGCAATCAATTTATGGCGGTAACTTGGCGATTGGTTAATTAAGCCTGCCAATGCTTTTCTAACACCATGTGGCGCGTAAAATAAACTGTTCACCTGTTTAATCCATTTGTAACGGTGATAACCTAAAAAAGCTTCGTCGCCCGCATCACCACTCAATGCAACAGTTACGTGTTTCCTGGTATTTTTACTGAGTAACATGGTTGGTATTGCGCTCGAATCGGCAAAGGGCTCATCATAAAAACGGTTAAAGTTTTCAATCAACTCAATACCATCATTGTAATTACACTCAATAGTATAATGATCGGTACCCAAATGTTTAGCTACCTGACTGGCATAAGCACTTTCATCAAAACCTTTCTCATTAAATTTTATGGAGAACGTTTTAACATGGTCGATTTCTTTTGTGGCTAAAGCTGCAATTAACGAAGAATCAATACCACCTGACAAAAATACGCCCAATGGTACATCGGCATTCATCCTGATTTTAACCGCATCGGCTAAAATAAGTGCCAAAGCTTCTTTAGCTTCTTCGTAACTGCCCTCAAACTTATTCTTCCAGCCATAATCTAAAGTCCAGTATTCGGTAATTTTAAGCTTATGGGATTTAAGATCGTATTTAAAATAGTGGGCTGCAGGTAACTGTTTCACCTCGGCATAAATAGACTGTGGCTCTGGCACATAACCCCAAATTAAATATTGATTAATGGCTTCCTCATTAACACTAAGGCTCCTATCTATATTGATTTGTGAGGGTTGACTTGCAAATTCGAACGATGAATGATCGTGTGCATAATAAAAAGGTTTTTTGCCAAAGCGGTCCCTTGCACCAAACAGTTCATTTTTACGGGTATCATAAATTACAAAAGCAAACATCCCGTTAAAACGGGTTAAGCAACCGGCACCATATTCCAGATAAGCCGCGCATATTACTTCGGTATCAGAACTGGTGTTAAACTGGTAGTTTTTCCGTTCCAGCTCCCTTCTAATGTCTTTGTAATTGTATATTTCTCCGTTAAAAACAATATGGAGGTGCATATACGAAAAGGGTTGATTAGAACGGGCATCGAGATCGATAATGGCCAATCTATTGTGCGCAAAAATAATCTGATCGTAACGTTGAACGCCGGTATAATCCGGACCCCGAAAACTGATTCTTGCCATTTTCTCGCGGACAATTCCGTCTGAGTAAGGTATGGTTGTGCCGTATATTCCACACATAGCGATAATATTTTAGATGATTAACTGATTAATTCTTCGTATTGGGCACTGATTTTATCGAGCGCACATTTCTGATATACATTTCTTCTGATTTCTGCCGGGTTCCATTGGCCTTGGGTGCAGGCCTGGATAATTCGGCGCCTAAAGCCTGCTAAATCACCCTGCTCCAAAACAAAACCGTTAAAACCGTCGATAATTAATCCGGGGATTCCGCTCACTTTAAAGGTTACAACCGGTAAACCTACCGTAAGTGCTTCTAAAACCACATTCGGGAAACCTTCGGTGTAAGAACTCAGCACCATTAAATCGTGCTGAACCATTACTTCGTGGATGTTTTTAATTTCTCCTAAAATTTTAAGCCTGTGATCGAGTCCTAGGTTTTTAATTTTGGTATTTATCTGTTCTTTCAGTACGCCCGTGCCCACAAAATCGAGGTGATAATTTTCAGGCAAATGTGCCATAATATCAACCAGCCTTTCCAAGCCTTTTTCCAGTGCAAAACGGGCGACAACCAATAACCGGTAAATTTTATCAGGTGTTTTATCTTTCTTTAACTTATTGGTTTTCAATACCGGATTGGCAATTACCCTGATCAGTTCATGATTGACATTATAAGTATCGATCAACGATTGTTTCATTTCTTCCGACTGGCAAACGATCTGTTTGTAACCCCGGTAACTTGCGCTGGCAAAAAGTTCGTAAAACCTCGATTTAAATCCTTCAAACAATCTTTGTTCGTGTGGAATATTGGAAGCCCTTGCAATAAGCATCGGAATTTTTAAAAACCGCCCCACCAGCGAGACCAAAATATTAATGTGATCGGTAGTGGAAAAAACAGCATAAGGCGCTTCCTTTTTTAACAAGTTATAAAGCGCGAAAAAAGATTTTGATGCTTTTTTGGTTTTCAGGTCGATAAAACGGACGCCAGCCAAATCCATGGAGAAACAATTCACGGTTGAATCTAAAATCACAATGGTCACATCAAACTTATCTTTATTAAATCCCTGAGCC
The DNA here is from genome assembly GCF_056490665.1 of Pedobacter folensis. Taxonomy (NCBI): domain Bacteria; kingdom Pseudomonadati; phylum Bacteroidota; class Sphingobacteriia; order Sphingobacteriales; family Sphingobacteriaceae; genus Pedobacter; species Pedobacter folensis. The sequence goes on along the minus strand of NZ_JBWJIF010000001.1, from coordinate 576,926 downwards.
AGGTTCCAGAACACCCGTTCTGAGCCTCCTGAAGTTAATGAGCTAAGTACAAAGAAAACCTTCTTTTTAAGATTAACTTCTTCTTTTATAGTTATTTGAGGAGCGTACATGTTATTTTAGTTGATGACAATTCTGTTAATCGTTAACCAAATAATTTTGAAATCGGTTAGGATATCATTATGGTTGATATACCTCATGTTCTGTTTTATTTTTGCGGGAATAATCCTTTCGATGTAATAAGTTTCGGGATCTTCGGCATGTTTAAGAAGTTCGTTTTCATTACAAAACTCCACTGAGGCCCAATCAGTAATACCAGGCTTAACCGATAAAACATAACGTTGTTCGTCATTATAAAGGTTTACGTATTTTCTAACTTCTGGTCTTGGCCCAACAAAACTCATCTGCCCTTTTAAAACATTCAATAGCTGGGGCAATTCATCTAACTTGTATTTCCGTAACCAGAAGCCTATTCTTGTAATGCGGTTATCTCTGTTCCCGATGGTGAGTAGGCTATTGTTACTCTGTGTTACATACATGGTTCGAAATTTTGCCAAATGAAAATCTTTCATGTTCCGTCCCACCCTAATCTGTTTAAAAATAACAGGGCCTTTCGAGTCGAGCTTGATTAGGATAGCAATCAAGATTAAAAGCGGACTGAACAACACTAAACACAGGATTGCAAAAACCACATCGAATATTCTTTTCTTATTTATTTTCATGATGCTACTGCCATTTGTTTATGTCCTGAAAAGCCACCTTCATCAATTTCTAAATGGCTATTTAATTGAATATGCACACAACTGATTACCGAAGTGACGATAAATTCTACCTGTGTAACTGTTAATTGCGGATAAATGGGGAGAGAAATCTCACAGGCATAATTCTGATAGGCCATTGGATAATCTTCAATTTTATAACCCAGGTTTTTAAAGAGCGTAAGCATTGGCATCGGGATAAAATGAACATTGCTCGCAATACCCAAGGATGCCAGGTCATCAATGATCTGATCCCGCTGTTTCTCGGTTAAACCTTTAACCCTCAAGGGAAAAAGATGATAACAGGATTCGCGTTGCGTACTCACTAAAGGTGGCGCAATAAACCAATCTTCTTGCTGAAAACCCTCACAATATTGCTGAGCGATTTTTTTTCGTTGCGGCAATAGTTCTTGATTATATTTCCTGATCTGTGCTAAACCAATTGCAGCGCAGATATCAGGCATATTGATCTTTAGTCCCTGAAACAGGATATCGTACCGCCAGCCAGCACCTCTTGATTTAGAAAGCGCGTCTTTGTTCTGACCATTAAGCGTGTACATTTTTAAGTAGCTGTATTCTTCCTGAGGATCAAATGCAGCCGGAAGATTTAAACAGATTGCACCTCCTTCGGCTGTTGTTATATTTTTAACGGCATGAAAAGAAAATATCGTTACATCGCACATCTGTGCAGCTGGTTGATCATAATACAAACTCCCTATTGAATGTGCAGCATCCGAAATCAGTAATATCCTTTTAAGCAAGGATTGTTTATCTGACTGACATTTAAATTTTTTCTTAATGTCAACATGATTAATCAATTCTTTTAGAGCAGTATAATTACATGGCCAGCCGGCAATATCTACTGCAATTATAGCTTTGGTTTTAGAAGTAATTGCTGCCTGAACCTTTTCAGGATCAATATTAAAATCATCAAGCACATCAACCATAACCGGAGTTGCACCACAATGAAGCACAGCTAATGCCGTGGCACTATAGGTATATGCTGGCACAATTACTTCGTCGCCGGCTTTAACACCAAACCACTTTAACATTAAAATAGCGCCCGATGTCCAAGAGTTTACACAGATCACCTCATCAGTTCCAGTAATCGCTTTAATTTCACATTCAAGGGCTTTTACTTTTGGTCCTGTTGTGATCCAATTGTCGTTAAGTGTTTCTAATACCTGATCAACCACGGCTTGATCGATAAAGGGTGGAGAGAATGGGATATTCATATTCGTCAATTTAATTGTGTCAATTGTATTCAACCAGAATGGGATCTTCCATTTTGATTTTGGAAAGTTGTAAAATGGCAAAGTAGAGGAACAAGGTAGGGCCGCTTGTAGCCAGGAGCCATTCGTTATGAAAAAAGGAATTGATGGAAATGGCCAGAAAAGAGCAACTTAAACAGACCAGCAGTGCGTTCTTCTTATCTTTGATATGGAGAAAAGCATAAAAAATAATCTTTCCTACTTTTCGATATAATAACACGAGTAAAATAAAGCCCAGCAAAGGGCCTAAATAAGTAATAAACATTAAATAAGCATTATGAGAGGTAATTACGATGGGTCCTTTTTTATAAACAAAGTTGTGCTGTACCACATCATTCCAGGTTTTTCCATAAAACAGTAAGCCAAAAGGATACTCGGTTATAATCTGGATGTTCTCTCCCATCAAATCACCACGTTCTTCTTTACCCTTAGCATTTTCAGCGCTTTTATTTAAAATATTCTGTTGTTTTTTACCTTCAGAAAATTGTTCAATCGAGCTTTGCGCAATAAAAAATATGGCGCAAAACACGCCGAATATTAAAATTGATTTGGCTTTATAATAGCTCAGGAAAAATAATCCGGTTACTACTGCAAAAGCCACCAGAACCGATCTTTGCATACCGAAGAAAATAAGAGAGAGCGATAATCCAAATAAGAGAAGGTTAATTAGCCAGCTTCTTTTAAATAGTATAGCATTGATAACCAGAAATGGTGTTAAAGCAGCCATCTGGTAGCCGAATGTAAAAATAGTGGTCGATATGCCAGCTGGTGCCTGCAATACATCTTCCTGCACCAAAAGCGAGCGTATAGGTGCCATGTTGATCTGGTGATCGATAAACATGATGATTCCTGAAAGCAGCAACAAGCCGAAGAAAAACCCGACAGCGATGTTCATTCGCTTTAAATTAGTGCCGATAACATAGTTGAATAACAAGGCAAAACAGGCCGCAACAATTAATAGTGCAAAAAAACCGGTAACATCTTCCTGACCTATGAGATAAAAAAACAGTGCAGCAATAAAGAAAATAAATAACTCTTTGCCATATAGAAAGCCTGTTTCTTCTGTCCGGTAGAAATAGATTAACGGTGCCAGGAAAACCATTGGTGCCGGAATTCTGAAAACCCCTGTCATGAAGATATTGAATGTTGTTGCGTAAACGTAGGCAAACAACAAAAAGAGAAACATTATTTTTTTTGTCATGACATGATGAGTTGCTCCCAGTTGGCAGAAATGCGTTCAATAGAATTTGTTTCGTTGATCGATTTTGCTTTTTCTGAAAATTCACTTCTTAAATTACTGTTATTAAGTATTTTATCGATAGACAATGAAAGTCCAACTATATCTTCTTTGTCAACCAGAAGTCCGTTAATTCCGTGTTTGATAATTTCTGAAGGACCAAACTCACAGTCCATGGCTACACAGGCACAGCCCATGCCCATAGCTTCTACCAGTACATTAGGATAACCTTCACTCCTGGATGAAAGCACGAAAACTTCAGCCTGTGCATAATAATCCTGCAGGTTGGATTTAAAACCAATCAGCTTGACTTTGTCTTTTAAGTTTAAATCGGCGATCTGTTTTTCAAGACTTGCTCTATCCGGTCCTTCTCCGGAGATTAGAAGATCAACATCAGTCAATTCCAGTTTGCTATAGGCTTCAATAAGGTTGTCGAAACCTTTTTCATAACATAACCTCCCAACAGAGAGGATAAATCGTTTACTGTTAACAGGGCCTGTATTCGCATGAGAAAAGTGATGGATTGGATTGTGTATCGTTTTAAAATTATACAGTGTTTCGAACTGTTTAATTCTTTTAAATCCTTTAAACATCTCAAATGCGGGCAAAACAATGGCTTTTGATTTTCTATAAATATGAAACACCATCCACTGCAACAATCTATTGTATTGATCTAAGGTGTAAACCGGCGCTGTTCTTTCCGAAACCAGGTAGGGTAAGCCTAAAATCACACAACATAAACCTGCCCAAATGTTTGCAGATGTCATAAAACAAATGGTACAAACTGGTTTTTCTTTCTTTAATACCGCGAGTAACCGGTAAAAAGTCAGGTAAGCATATTTAAGTCTGTTGAAAAGATTATGACGACCTTTTCGCTCCACCAGGTTTACGATTTTAACTTTTTTATTTATTTCATACCTAACTTCTGCTGTATTGAGACAAATCATGGTGACGCTGCAATTTTTATCGCTGAAGTGATTAGCCAGATTGCTAATTACCCGCTCAGCACCACCACCTTCTAAACTGTTGATTACGAAGCATAATTTAGTAGCCATTTCGAATTAGTTTACTATCGTTTTAATGGTCTGGAAAGCGTTTCTGAAGTTTTTATATTTCACTTCAAAGAAGAAATATCTTCTAAAGTAGAAGTACAAAAGTTTAGCTTTTTGCAAACCGGTATAGGTGAAGATTTTAATAATGATGTAGAAATCGCTCAGTTGCATTTTTTTTAATGGAACATACGATATGGGACTCCAGATACCGCCGGGATGACGCCTGTAACAGCTCATTACTTCTGGCATAACGTATACTTTTTTACCTGTTACCCAGGTGCAGTAAAGTTTCAAGATCTTATCGCAGGCATAACATTTTAACAGCCAGTCGTTTTTATACAGATTTCTAATGGCGTCTATATTGCGATAAACAATGGTTGCGGTACAGGTTTCAGCCTGTTTATTAACAATCAGGTCGTTAAAGCTATACTGTAAAGGAACGGGGCTAAAATCCATGTAAATCAGCTCCGTATCATCAAAATTAATTTCGCGGGTATAATGGCAGCACATTACATAATCAGGGTTGTTTTCTAAAAAATCAACCTGTTTTTGCAGCTTGTAGGGGTCTGTCCAATAATCGTCTCCATCGCAGGTGGCCACATATTTTCCTTTGGTTTCTAAGGCTACGCGAATAACATTTTTCGTGGCCCCGATATTTTTAGGTGCTTTTAAGCGCTTAATTTTGCCAGGATACTTGGCAACATATTCGTCAATAATCTCAGTGGTTCCATCAGTAGAACAATCATCGCCAATAATAATTTCAGTATTAAAATTGCATTGCTGCATCAGAAATCCATCCAGGGCTTTTGCAATAAATTTACTGTGGTTATAAGTGATGCAAAAAATGCTAACCATTACATCTGTATCATCTTGTTTCATAATTGAAGCTGTCATTTAGTTGCCATTAACTACCATGCCTATGCTGCCATTAACCAGCTTGCCATAATCAGCGAGTTTAAGCACTTGTTTTTTGCGGTAATTCTGAGTTCTTAAAATAATCCTGACCACTAAATCCTGATCAGCACTGGTTAAGGTATGGTAGAGTGGTAAACACATAATACGTTTAGAAATAGAATCACAAATAGGCATATTTACCTTATCGATATAGGGTAAAGCCGATAAAGACGGATAAAAATATCGCCTGCAATACACCTGAACCAGTTCTAATTCTTTCATGCAATCGAGCATAACTTCTTCCGACCGGAATATTACAGGATAGTAAGCGTAATTAAAATCTGTATCAGCCTGGATAACTTGAAACTGCGCTTCTATTTTATTCAGGCGCATTTCGTAATGTTGTGATAGTTCTTTGCGTTTACTTAAAATCTGATCGATATGTTTTAAATTGCAAAGGCCCATAGCGGCATGAAATTCGGAGTTTTTAGCGTTGGTACCGATCTCTGAAAAAGTATCTACCCCGCTATAACCGAAATTCCGCATCAGCGCCATTCGCTTTAAAATCTCTGGATTTTGAGTAAAAACAGCCCCACCTTCAATGGTGTGAAAGAGTTTTGTAGCATGGAAGCTTGTTGTGCTTACATCGCCATAAGCGAAAATAGATTTACCTTTATATTTTGTCCCAAAACAATGAGCAGCATCGTAAATTACTTTTAGTCCGTGTTTTTTTGCAATGCGATCTATCGCTTCGACATCGCAAGGATTTCCAAAAACATGTGTAGCTAAAATTGCTGAGGTATTTGGCGTAATGGCCGCTTCAATTTTATTGGGATCTATATTGAGGGTATCTTCATCTATATCCACAAAAACTGGCTTACAGCCTTGCCAAACAATACTACTGGTGGTGGCTACAAAAGAAAATGGTGCGGTAATAATTTCACCTTTAACTTCTAAAGCCTGAATAGCCAGCTGTAATGCAATAGTGCCATTGGTTACATATAACAAATGCGGCAGGCCTAAGTATTGCTGTAACTTTAACTCCAGCTCATTTACTAAAGGACCATTATTGGTGAGCCACTGTCTGGCCCAAATGCTACTTACATAGCTTTTAAATTCTGCCTGTTTTGGCAAAAAGGGTTTAGTTACAGGTATCATTGTTTGAGGATTAATTGTTTAAAATCAACGAGTGCAGCCATTTTAATGCTGCTACTGATGCCGAGGTAAAAACTGCCATAAATAATACTTATGCCAGCAATGCGAAGAATATTGTTAATATGGTAATGCGATAAACACCAGGTATCGAGGCAATAACATGCTACACCTAATAAGCTAGATAACATTAAAATAGGTGCAATATCCTGAAGTTGTTCTTTAAGTGGATAATTGATTAATTTGCCACTATACGTTGAATTGATATAATAGGCAAAAACGGTAAAGAAGAGTTGAAAATATAACAAGCCCATAATGCCAAATGGAATTACACAAATAATTCCGATTACACTCAGCACCTTTTTTATAATTTCTAATCTTAAAAACTGTCCGCTATGTCCCTTAACTTTTAAAATGTTCAGGTTGTATGCATGAACAGGATATAGAATACCCGCAATACATAAAATCTGAAAATAGGGTACTGAAGGCAGCCATTTATCGGTTAACAGTAAGGAAATTAAAGGTTGGGCAATAAGTGCCAAAAAAATCAGGCTTGGTGCATTCCAGAATAATACCTGCTGCATTAACCTTCGGTAAACCATTTTAAGTTTTACATCGTCATTGCTGATGTTCGAAAACATCGGATAGGTTACTTTACTAATTGCTGTAGAAATAATTCCAATGGGCAACTGACTTAAACTATCTGCCCTGGCATAAAAGCCCAATTGAGCTGCAGCGTAAAAGCGACCTATAATAACGGTGTATAAATTTTGATAAATGGTATCCAGCAGACCGGAAAGCGTCATCTTGTATCCAAAATGAAAATGCTTTCTGAAGCTTCTTTTATTAAAAATCAGTCGTGGCCGCCAATCGGAGTAAAACCAGTGTAATGCTGTAGAAACACTTGCACTCAGTAAACTCATCCAAACCAAACTCCAGGTTCCGTAACCTTTTTTCGCCAGGTAAATGCCTAAACAACCGCCCAATATTACTGCTGGTATCTGAATTACCGTTTGCAGTTTAAATTTCATTTCCTTCGTTAATAAAGTACTCTGAATGCTGAAAAAGGCATTGATTAAAAAGGTTAATCCGTAGACCCTAACAATATTGGTCAGTAAGGGTTGTCTGTAGAAATCAGCGATTAAAGGTGCTGTAAAGAACAAAACACCATAAACAATGATGCTTCCAAACAGGTTAAAAAAAAATATAGTAGAAAAATCTTTTTGTCCTGCCGTTCTTGTGCGGATTAGCGATGATGTTAAACCGCTATCCATTAATGAATTGCCAACAGCGATAAAAATAGAGAGCATTGCGATTAAGCCAAATTCTGCAGGGCTTAACAGGCGGGCCAATATGATGGTAACGAACAGGTTTATGAATTTAACACTAAACTGCTGTCCGATCGACCATATAATGCCCGATCGCGCTTTATATGTTAAATTCATGATCTTACAATCGAACCGTTTCCATTGATTGTGGCAATACCGCTTTTATATCGTACACCACACAGGCTGGCTTACGTAATGCTGTAATATTTAAATTATTGAAAGCTTCGTGTGCTACGGCCAGTATAATTCCATCGTACTTTCTGGTTTTCGACGAACCATTTTCGCAGATAATACCATAGTTATGGTTGGCCTGATCGGCATTTGCCCAGGGATCATGGATGGTTACTTTAACTTTGTATTCTTCCAGTCGCCTTACAATATCAATCACTTTGGTATTTCGTACATCCGGACAGTTTTCTTTAAACGTAAAGCCCAACACCAGTACTTCTGCTCCTACGATGTGGATGTTTTGCGCAATCATTTTTTTGATGACCTGATCGGCTACATATTTACCCATCCCATCGTTTACACGTCGGCCGGCTAAAATAATTTCGGGATGGTAACCAGCTTCTTGTGCTTTTTGGGCCAAATAATAAGGATCTACGCCAATACAATGCCCGCCAACTAAACCTGGCTTAAAATTTAGAAAATTCCACTTGGTTCCGGCCGCGGCTAAAACTTCTGAAGTATCGATACCGATCTGGTTAAAAATCATTGCCAATTCATTTACAAAAGCGATATTGATATCACGCTGCGCATTTTCAATTACTTTAGCTGCTTCGGCCACTTTAATAGACGAAGCTTTATAGGTTCCTGCGGTAATGACCGAACGGTAGAGCTCATCTATTTTTTCGGCGGCTTCAGGTGTAGAACCCGAGGTGATTTTTAAGATATTGGCTACGGTATGTTGCTTATCTCCAGGATTAATACGTTCCGGAGAATAACCGGCAAAAAAGTCTTTATTGAAAACCAAACCTGATCCTTTTTCTAAAATCGGCACACATTCATCTTCGGTTACGCCAGGGTATACAGTTGATTCATAAACCACTATATCTCCTTTCTTTAAAACTTTAGCGACAACTGCACTCGCTTTAATCAGTGGGGTTAAATCTGGCCGGTTGTTTTTATCAACAGGCGTTGGCACTGTAACAATGTAAACCGACGAGCTGCGTAATTTTTCGATTTCATTGGTACAGTACAGGCCTTTTAAAGTTGTGCATTCGAATGTTAAAACCTCATTTAATTCAGATTCGTTAACTTCCAGTGTATTGTCGTAGCCGGCTTTTAATTCTGCTATCCTGGTCTCGTTAATATCAAAGCCAAATACCTTGTATTTTTTTGCAAATTCTACTGCCAATGGTAAGCCAACGTAGCCAAGGCCAATTACGGCCATTTTCAGATTATCTTCAGCGTTATACATAGTGTTGTTGTGTATTTACGGTTAATGTTAAGTTGCTTATAGGCACTCTGGTAACTAAAGCACAGTCTAAATGATCGAACGACATTAAAACATGCTTACCTTGAATCTGGATCACCTCTCCTTCCTGGTTATGGAAAAGACCATTACTGATCCGAACACGGTCTCCTTTCGAAACACCGGTTAAACTCACTACATCTACATCATTGTAGGTATCCATGATGTGTTTCAATTTTTCAATCTCACTATCGCGAACTACTGCAGGTTTCCCCATGTAATTAATGAAGTTTAAAACCCCCAGTGTATACCTGATTTTGTAGCCTTCCCGCTCATCTATTTTCACAAAAACATATCCGGTAAAAAGTGGAAGACTAACGATTTTCTTTCTATCGGCCCATTGATTTTCTACATTCCGAACAGGACAAAAAGATTCGAAACCTTGCTCTTGCAGCAAACGGTCAACTTTTTTCTCCCAACGGGGACGGGTATAAATCACAAACCATTTTTTTGCAAACGAGGGCTTGATGTTAATTATAGATTCCATTTTATTTTAATGAGTTTATCGTTTATTTTCTAGGCCATTTGATACAGCTTCGCTATATCACTTACATGACAGGTATTGGGCATTATCTTTAAAACTGTCTGCTAAAGCGCCTTTTTAGTCGGCCGGATACAGCTTCGCTATATCACTTACATGACAATTTTATTTTTTAATCTTATTTTGCTTTTTGGGGCAAATGGGCAATCTAATTAAGAGTAGTTTACAAGCTGATAATGCCTTAATACGATGCTCAGTTTAAGCATCCTCACTTTATTGTTTGTAAACAGAATTAAATCGTTTGGGGACGTTTATTTGGTAAAGGGTATTGGTATTCTCTTTTAAAACGTGGTAGTTTTAGTTTGCCATGGCATAACCGTAACCACCGTAGCTGTATTTTTGGCTCTTTTCTCTTTTGGCATCGTTAAAAACGACCATCGGATTTTTGAGTTTATTGTTTTCACAAATATCTTTCAATATGGCCAACTGGTATTTATTGGTGTAATTGTATCGCACCAGGTAAATGCTTACATCGGCATATTCTGCTAAACTAAAGGCATCGGCCACCTGGCCAACCGGCGAAGTATCGATAATGATGTAATCAAACCTATCTTTCAGTTCATCAAATAACAGATCCATTTTAGGACTCATCATTACTTCTGCAGGATTTTCAGGTGATTGACCACAGCCAATAACCGAAATATTGTCAGAAACACTGGTCGGTTTGATAATATCATCTAGCAAAGACTCGCCGATTAAATAGTCGGTTAAGCCGATCGTTTGTTTTAAACCCACCTTATTCAAAAGATCAGGTTTTCTTAAATCGAACTCCAATACAACCACTTTTTTATCGAGCATACCTAAAGTAGTAGCCAGGTTTACACTGAAGAATGTTTTACCCTCTCCTTTCATACTCGAGGTAACCAGCATTACCTTATTTTCGATATTGTTAGACATCAGTCCTAAATTCATTCTGATGTACCTAAATAACTCTGAGATGGTGGAACGGTTATCTTTTTGAAACACGATGGTACTTTTATCCAGGTTATGAGAAAGTTCGCCCAGCATTTTTGCACCTGTAAGCTCAATCGTACTGGCATCTTGTACTTTGTTATTGAAAAATCCTTTGGCGTAAATTACTCCGGCCGGAACAAAAAAGCCGAAAATAAATCCACACAGGTATAAAAGTGGTTGCTTAGGGCTGTTTGGTATAGTGTTATATGCCGGTTTGTCTACCACTTGAGAGGTGGGCACAGTAGCCGAAAGCGATAAAGCCGTTTCCTCTCTTTTTTGCAGCAAATATTTATATAAACCTGATTTTACGCTTTGTTCACGGCTTCTTTCTAACAAGCCACGTTCTATGGTAGGCACAGATTTAATTTTATTATCGAATTGAGCATAATTGGAGCTCAGGTTGTTTCTTTCAATAACGAAACCCTGTTTAATGCTGGATAGGTTTTCTAAAATATTGGTTTTTAAGGTTGCTATTTGCTCATTAAGGTTGAGTACCAAAGGGTTCTCAGCATTCGCAGTACGCAACATCCGGTTCCGCTCTAACTGGAGATCGTTAAATTTCGAAATCAATGAATTCAAAATTGGATCTTTTAAGCCCATTGCACTTGGAGCAAGGTTATATTGGCTTTGTTTGCCCCTAAAATAATTTTCGATAGACCGCAATAACCTCAGTTGCACCGACGATTCTTCCAATAACTGATTGTACTGTCCTGAGCGTGCAGCATTCATCTGCGCATCCATATTTACATCGGTAACACGGTTTTGCTGTTTGTAACTCTCCACATCCTCCTCCGTACCAGAAAGATCTGCAACCAGGTATTTTAGTCGGTTATCGATGAATTTAATGGTATTGCGGGCAATGGTATTTTTATTGTTAACGTTATTAATATTATAGGTTTCAATCAGATCGTTAAGAATATCAATTCCCCGTTGTGGCACAACATCGTTCAAACTAATGGTAATGGTGTTGGCATCTTTAACCACCGGAACTATTTTTAAAGAAACCAGGTTATAAGCCTCTGTCATTTTATACAGGTTTTTAAACTGGAGTTTAATTTTACCAAATTCGGCTTTGAAGGCCGGACCTTTATTTATTTTAATGGCGTAATTTTTAGTACTAATGGTATCGCCATACTTTACGATATTGGTCTTTAGGCTATCCTGAATGATGTAAGAAATGTCATCCAGATAAGAAACATTAATTTTCCTGGCATAAGCACCATTTTTTAAACTGATGGCGGTAACAACAAGCGGAGAGGTTTTTCCATAAAGTTCTTTTTCTCTAATCCCCTCTTTTTTAAAGTAAGCTGTTTCTAAGTTTAGTTTTTTCAATACTTTAAAAATCAAATCTCTTGACCGTAAAATCTCAATTTCATTATCAACCGTTTTAACCGTTTGAAACATATTAAGATCACTGAAAGCGGTACTGTTAGACATTGCAGCACCATTTTTATCATCAGAGATTAATAGTGTACTGCTCACTTTATATTTGGGTGGGGTGATGTACAGAAAACCATATACAGCAGCCATAGAAATAATGATACTGATTAAGAAATAGTGCCAGTTTCTGGCAAACCTGTTCATAGTTTCTGCAAAATCTTTTGCGCCACCATTTATACTTTGTTTAAGCATGATATCATGTTTTAAGAGACGTTATCGACGAAGAACTGCTGTGATTAATACGGCAACTGCTGATATAGAAGCAATTACCACTGGCATTATGCGTGTATTCGGGCTATATTCAATTGCTTTTGATTTATCGGGTTCTACATAAACCACATCGTTTTGTTTCAGGTAGAAGAATGGAGAATCCATCACATCCTGGTTATTCAGATTAAGTCTTTTCATCACCCTTTGACCATTCTGTTGTCTGATCACTAAAATATTTTCCCGTTTACCATAAACAGTCATGTCGCCTGCCATTCCTAATGCTTCCAGGAGGTTAATATTATCTCCCTGTACGGTAAAGGTTGATGGCCGGTTTACTTCGCCAATTACTGTTACCTTAAAATTGACTAACTGAACATCAACTACCGGTTTTTTAACGTATTTATCTAACTCTTTCGAGATGGTGGCCTGTGCCTGCTCAATGGTTAAACCTTCTAAACGAACGTTGCCTACAACGGGCAGGTTAATCATTCCGTCTTTACTTACCCGGTAACCTTCTATTTTATAATTATTGTCGGCACTTGCATTTCGGGTATTAACTGCAAATAATACATTTGATTCTTGATTTAAGCTGTTTATGCTTACACTTAAAAGATCGTTCTGCTGGATTTTAACTTCCTGACCTTGAAGCTTTACTTCGCTAGTTTGTTTAGCCAGGTTACTAAAGTATACAAGATCTCTTCTGGGAGCGCATCCGGTGATAATGCTTGTATATATTGCGATAAATAATATTACTTTCTTCATAGCTTAAGTAATGTTTAGTTTTTTGTTTGGATTTATTGAGAACTAAGCTATGCAATTAAGCGTCAATGTTTTATAGGCAGATCGGGGTTGTATTTAAATTGTATAAAATACGACCAGCATGCACAGCATTTTAGCTACTGTGCCCATAAAATGCACATCATTTGTAAATTTTACAACGCATAACATGTATAATCTTCTGGTTGTATTTTCACTCAAAAAAGCCTGTTTTTCAATAAGAACTTATCGGCGAAAACTCAAAAAACATCAGAAAATGTTTTAACATTTAAAAAAGCTGCTTAATACTACATTTTATAGGGGGTAAAAAATGATTTTTATAAAATTTCAAAGCAAAACCGCTGATCAACAAACTTAAATTTGTAGATTGATGGATTATTTTTCTCTCATCAGCAGCCAACAGGTTGCGCTTCGCATCTTTCTGTGCAACATATTTTACAATATATTTTTAATGAGCGCCAACTAACATTTTACTTCATCGTATTGAGATTTCATCTGCAGTGGTTCGCCGGTAGCCATTCGCCCAGATAAAACGATTAACATAAAAGCCATATCCCTTTAAACCGGGTTAAAAAGCAAGAAAATGCGCAACTGTGCATGCTGTAAACCTGGATTAGCAATATGTGTACAGTATGCTTTTAAAGGGTTTAAAAGCCTGTTTTATGTATAAATTCGTAACTAACCTAAAAACAAAGAATGAAATATGAAAGTTATTATTTATGGAACTGGAAAAATGGCTGAGTTTATCTGTTATTCATTTATGAATGACAGCGATTATAATGTTGTCGCATTTTGTGTTGATGATGCCTATGTGCCTCCTGCAGGCGATACACTATTGGGATTACCCATTTTAAGCTTCGCACAGGTGCTTAAAGATTTTCCTCCAGATAGCCATAAAATGCATATTGCCATTGGTAGAAACAGTGCCAGGGAAAGTGTATATCAAAAGGTAAGTGAAACTGGTTACAGCTTTGCAAATTATATTTCTTCGAAAGCTAATGTATGGCCCGATTTGGTATTTGGCCACAATACTTTTATTGATCAGTGCTGCGATATACAGCCTTTTGTAACCATAGGCAACAATTGTATGCTTATCGGTGCCCGGATTGGCCACCACTCTACCTTAGGAAATAATGTGCTGTTATCTGGTAATATATTAGCCGGTAATGTAACTATAGGCAATAATTCCTTTTTAGGTATTAACTCCGCTGTTAAAGAAGATATTACCATTGGCGGCCACAATATTATTGGTGCAGGTGTTTTTATTAACAAGCATACTGAAGATTATGCTATTGTTTCTAACGCGACAGTACCACAACGCGTAGGCGATTCTAAACGTTTTGTCATGTTCAACAAAGCACAGGATGTTAAGCAGACCTAAGAAAATATTTAATTCATAAAAAAGGGAAGCCATTTTTTGACTTCCCTTTTTTTATTTAACCTTATTGTAATTAAACTTTTGTTCTGTTTTCTGTACTGCGTTTTAACTGTGCATTAATACGCGCCAAAACATCATAAATATCAAAAGGTTTACTGATATAATCATCCGCAAATGCATCAATAGCTTTTTGTTCGCTATTGTTCTGTGCAGACATTACAATAATCGGGATGTGTTTAGTAAAAATATCGGTTTTTAAATCTTCACAAATCTCTGCGCCGTTTCCATCTGGCAACATTACATCCAGCAAGAAAAGATCAGGCATTGCATCCTGAATATTTTTCTTTAACTCAGCAAATGATGATGAAAGCTGTAACTCAAAACCCTCATCTTTTAATAGAATTTCAATAACGTTTCTGATCTCCTGATCATCTTCTAAAATGTGTATTCGTTTTCTTTCCATGTTCAAATTATAATGTTTGGGATATACCGTTAGCGTGGAATTCGCTATACGATAGTAACAGTAACACCTAAACTCTCTAAATGTTTAACAATTTGTTCAGAAATTCCTTTATCGGTAATAATATGATCAATTTCTTCTAATCCGCATATTTTTCCAAAGCCCCTTTTTCCAAATTTAGTAGAATCGGCCAGTACAATTGTTTTTTGCGAAACACCGATCATTTTACGGTTTAAATGTGCCTCCATGGCATTTGTAGTGGTTAAACCAAAATCAAGATCAATCCCGTCAACACCTAAAAATAGTTTATTGAAATAAAAATCCTGCAATACCTGTTCGGCATAAGCACCCATTACCGATGAGGAACTTTTTCTAAGCAATCCCCCCAATTGTATCACTTCAATACTGGGCTCGCGCATTAATTCGAGTGCTACATTTAATGCAGAAGTAACCACTGTTAAATTTGTTGCTGGCGCAATATTCTTCGCAAAATACAGCACTGTGGTACCTGATGCAATCACAATCGAATCGTTATCATTTAACAATCCTGCTGCAGCAATACCTATTTTATTCTTCTCAGTAGATTGGATTTTCTCTTTCTCATTAACCGGTCGATCTACCGTATATGGATTGTTTACAGTAGCACCTCCATGCGTTCTAAATAGAAGACTTTTATCTTCCAGTAGTTTTAAGTCCTTTCTTATTGTTACAGACGATACTTTCAATTCCTTACATAAATCGACTACATTTATGTACTGATCACGTTGCAGGCGACTTAAAATAAACTGGTGCCTCTCAGCCAAATTCATCATAGTATATTTAATTAGCGTGCTGCAAATTAGCAATAAAAACATTCTTTAAAATATTTTAAACAAATATTTAATAAATTTTTAACACACATATTATATTATTTCGATTATGATTTCTTATAATTGCGTATTGTTTCGTTTTATTATTTTTATAGGTTTAAATGAAAAGATTACACCCGCATCATATCGCAGAAAACATAAATTGGGACTTCATTATTATTGGCGGAGGTGCTACAGGTTTGGGCACAGCATTAGACGCTGCAAGCCGGGGTTTTAAAACTTTACTCGTCGAGCAATCAGATTTTGCCAAAGGAACATCCAGCAGGAGTACTAAACTGGTACATGGTGGTGTGCGCTATCTTGCCCAGGGCGATATCGGTTTGGTTAAACATGCATTAAAAGAGCGTGGGCTTTTACAACAAAATGCGAAACACCTGGTAAATAAAGAAGAATTTCTGATTCCCTGCTACGATTGGTTCTCTGTTGTAAAATATTTAACCGGACTTACGCTTTACGATTGGTTAGCAGGCAAATATAGCTTTGGCAAATCTAAGTTTTTCTCTAAAAAAGAAACCCTAACCATGATGCCTGGCATTAAGGAGAAGGGATTAAAAGGAAGCATCAGGTATTATGACGGCAAGTTTGACGATGCCCGTTTAGCGATAAACATTGCACAAACCGCTATTGAAAACGGTGCGTCATTATTGAATTACACAAAGGTAACCGGCTTGTTAAAAAGTGGTGATCAGGTTACGGGTATTGAAACGGAAGACACCATCACTGGTTTAACGGCAAAATATAGTGGCAAAATAGTGATTAATGCCACCGGTGTGTTTGTGGATGATATCCTTCAAATGAACAACCCGAATTCAAAAAAAATGGTGCGTCCCAGCCAGGGTGTACATGTGGTGTTAGACAAAAGTTTTTTAAATAGCGAATCGGCCTTAATGATACCCAAAACCTCTGATGGACGTGTTTTATTTGCTGTTCCATGGCACGATCATTTGTTGGTGGGCACAACAGACACGCCGTTAGACGAACACAGTTTAGAACCCAGGGCACTTAAAGAAGAGGTAGATTTTATTATGAGTACTGCGGCGAGTTATTTTAACCGCAAACCTTTGGAAAAAGATATTTTAAGTGTATTCTCAGGTTTACGTCCTTTGGCTGCTCCTACTAATGGCGATGGAAACAGTACGAAAGAAATTAGCAGAGACCATAAACTGATTGTTTCGGCAAAGGGATTGATAACCATTACCGGTGGAAAATGGACGACCTACCGCCGAATGGCAGAAGAAACTGTAGATTTGGCCATCACCCATGGCGGTTTAGAATCGAAAGCATGTGTAACCCAAAATTTAAGTATACACGGCAGTTCAACCACTACCGTAGATCATCATTTAGCTATATACGGATCCGATTGCAGTAAAATTGAAGCTTTAATTGCGCAAGATCCAGGCCTTGGAAACAAATTAAATCCGGCATTCCCTTTTACTGAAGCTGAAGTGATTTGGTCTGCAAGAAACGAAATGGCCGAAACGGTAGAAGATATTTTAAGCAGACGATTAAGGATACTGTTTATTAATGCGCAGGCAGCCAAAGATATGGCGCCCAGAGTAGCTTCCCTCCTGGCCCAAGAATTATCCGCCGATAAAAACTGGGAAACTAACCAAATCGAAACTTTTAATAAATTAGCCGATGGTTATATTTATCATTCTACACCTAAAATAACCGAATCGGCTTTAGCCAATTAACCAAATTCCTAATTATGAGTAAATACATCTTGTCTATCGATCAGGGAACCACAAGTTCGAGAGCAATTATTTTTAACCACAATGGCGAAATTGTTGCCATTGCACAACGAGAATTCACACAGATTTATCCCAAAGCAGGTTGGGTAGAACACGATCCAATGGAAATCTGGTCGACACAATTGGCTGTTGTAACAGAAGTGATTGTTAAAGCAGGCTTAACCGTAGGTGATATCGATTCTATCGGCATTACCAATCAGCGCGAAACCACTGTGGTTTGGGATAAAGAAACCGGACAACCGATTTACAATGCCATTGTTTGGCAAGACAGGCGTACCTCTGCCTATTGCGATGAAATTAAAGCACAAGGACTGGCCAGTAAAATACAGGAAAAAACGGGACTGATTATAGATTCTTATTTCTCGGCTACCAAAGCCAGATGGATTTTAGAAAATGTTGCCGGTGCAAAGGAAAAAGCTGAAGCCGGAAAACTTGCCTTCGGAACCATCGATACCTGGTTAATCTGGAAACTAACAGCAGGCGAAAAACATGTAACCGATGTCAGTAATGCATCGCGAACAATGCTCTATAACATCCACACCTTAAGCTGGGATGACGAATTGCTTGAACTTTTTTCAATTCCAAAAGCCATGCTCCCGGAGGTAAAATCGTCGAGCGAGGTTTACGGCGAAACCGCTGGCCGTATACTGGCCGCAAAAATTCCTATTGCAGGTATAGCGGGCGATCAGCAATCGGCTTTATTCGGGCAAATGTGTACCGAAACCTGGATGGTCAAAAATACCTACGGGACCGGCTGTTTTATGTTGATGAATATTGGATCGAAGCCAAAAATCTCTGCCAACAACCTGTTAACTACTATCGCCTGGCAGATTAATGGAGAAGTAAACTATGCTTTGGAGGGTAGTATTTTTATCGGCGGCGCGGTTGTTCAGTGGCTTCGCGATGAAATGGGACTCATTTCCAAATCGGCAGATGTAGAAACCTTGGCTAAAAAAGTAAAAGATACCGATGGGGTTTATGTTGTTCCTGCTTTTGCAGGCTTAGGCGCCCCACACTGGGATCAACATGCACGAGGGACCATCACCGGGTTAACCCGCGGCACAAACAAATCGCATATCGCCAGGGCAGCCCTGGAAAGTATTGCCTATCAAACCATGGATGTTTTAAAAGCGATGGAAGCAGATGCAGGCGTAAATATTGCCGAATTAAGGGTAGATGGTGGTGCTACGGCCAACGATTTATTAATGCAGTTTCAGGCCGATCTGTTAAATTGTAAAGTAATCAGACCAGATGTAACAGAAGTAACCGCTATTGGTGCTGCTTACCTGGCCGGATTAGCCACAGGTTTCTGGAAAAACATCGATCAGATCCGTTCGCAATGGAAAATCAACAGGACTTTTGTTGCCGAGGAGGGAATTGATAATACAGAAAGAATAAAGGGCTGGAATAGAGCCATAAAAGCGGCAAGAGTAAACGCAGAAGACTAATTGAACAAATTTTAATCGGATAAGAATTTAATTATATGAATGTATATCTTGCAGAATTTATTGGTACCGCACTAATGATTCTTTTAGGAAATGGTGTAGTAGCTAACGTAGTGCTTAAAGGTACTAAAGGAAATAATAGCGGATGGATTGTCATTACAACCGCCTGGGCACTTGCCGTATTTGTTGGGGTTGTGGTAGCTGGTCCGTACAGCGGAGCGCACTTAAATCCAATTGTAACCCTCGGACTTGCCATCGGAAAAGGCTTTAGCTGGGCATTGGTTCCGTTTTATATTATCGCACAACTCGCGGGTGCAATGACCGGATCTTTTCTGGTTTGGCTTATATACAAAGATCATTTCGATGCCACAGATGATCAGGGGTTAAAGGCCGCTCCTTTTGCTACCGCTCCAGCCATCAGAAATATCTCGTCCAATTTGTTGTCAGAAATTATCGGCACTTTTGTTTTAATATTTGTCATCTTTTATTTTACTGATGCCAGTATGGGCACCAAAGAAACGGTGACCACCCCTATTGGCTTAGGTTCGATGGGTGCCATTCCGGTCGCATTTTTAGTATGGGTAATTGGTTTGGCCTTAGGTGGAACCACCGGATATGCCATAAATCCGGCAAGAGATTTAGGACCGCGGATTATTCATTTTTTAATCCCAATGAAGGGAAAAGGAAGTAGCGACTGGAGTTATGCCTGGGTACCCATTGTTGGGCCAATAATTGGTTCGGTATTAGCTGCCCTTGCATTTTTGTTGATTAGTAAATAGTGCGAATAAAATAGAAAAAGTCGTCATCTCGACTGAAGTGCAGTCCCGAACGTTCGGGAGAGAGATCTATCTAACAGATTTCTCGGCTGCGTTGCACTTCGCTCGAAATGACGACCAAAAGAGCTACTGAAAAGCAGCTCTGCCTACTTGTTCATCGCCCAGGTATATCCAAATGGCACCTTTTAAATACTTTGCAAAAGAATCTTTCATATCCTGCAAGCTTACTTTGTTAAAATTGGCGACCATATTCTCCGTAATACTGTAATCGCCCAGCACTTCAGCTTCACCTAAATCTTTCACAATCGAGCTTGCACTTTCCTGATGTCTGTAGTAGCGGTCACGATGCTCTTTTTTTAAGGCCTCAAGATAACGCTCTCCATATTTCCCTTCCCTAATATTATTATAAACCGAAATCATCGCTTTAAAAGCTTTTTTAGGCTGCGTGGTGCTTACAAACATAGAAGTATATGGAATCTGTTGTACTTTAACGGTTGCACCCGGCGCATATGATAAACCCAATTTAGTTCTCAGCTCATAATTCATACTGCCACTTAAGGCATTAATGGTTAGCACAAATGCATAATAATCGGCATTTGTCATGGTTGGTGCATTCATAATACAACTCATGTAATTGGTCGCAATATCTCTTTGTTCTATCACCAGATGCTCTCCTGTTAAAGTCTTACGATCGTAAACGGGTGGCGTGTAGGTTTTTCCTTTAAGACTGCTAAAAGAAGCCTGAATCTTCTTTTCCAACTCCTCCTTCGTAATGTTTCCAGCTACAACCAAGAACATTTTATTCTTGTTCAACAATTCGTTATGGTAATAGTTGCTCACCATTTCCGCGGTAAAACCGCCTACGGTTTTGCTTGTACCCAAAGGATTAATACTGTAAGGCGAATCTTTAAACATACTTTCCATGGTCAGCTGCTCAATCCTTGTTTCAGGATCAGATTGACTATGATAAATGCCCGTAATCATCCGCTCTTTAGTCGTCTGAAACTCCGTTTTATCAAAGGCCGGATTAATTACTGCATCTGAAAAAAGTTTCCAGCCCTGATCAAGATACTTGGAAATACAGTCCATGCTAATGGTGCCATAGTCTGTTCTCGATGAACCAGAAATATCAATTCCGTACTCATCAGCCAACTCTTGATAATCAACAACGCTGTAATTTTTAGTACCACAGGTAGCTGCAGCAGCCAAAGCCAGGTTTTCAATTCCAGCTCTTTCAGCGTTATAATTCATCACTCCACCTTTAAAAAACATGCTCATACTAACTGTTTCTTTCTGGGTAGATTTTAAAATCACCTTTAAACCATTCACATCAAATGAAATGGCTTTGGTTTGCGCGTTGGCAAGATGAAAAACTAAAATAAAGTTGATTAAAAATATAAATCGTTTCATGGAGCGTAGGGTTATTTAGATGATTTAAAAAATGTTGCCGGCTTCACTTCATTCATCCCTGCTTTATCCATCATCAGGCCAGCACAATAAGGTTTATCTTTAATATACTTGCGTACATAATCGAGCAAATCCTTCCTGGTTACTTTATTTACATTTTCTTCGTAATGGGTATAATAATCAATTGATGCTGAAGCCCACCAAAACGAAAGTAAATGTGCATAATCGGAAGTAACTTCTCTCCTTTCTACCTGTTCGATAGACAATAACCTTTTGGCTCTTTCAATCTGTAAATCAGACAAATAATCTTCATTGGCCCAAAGCGAAATCTGCTTCAGCACTTCCTCATAACATTCCTTTATTTTTGCCGGATTAGGGCTCACCATCAAACTAATTGGCCCGGTATATTTTTGCGTGTAATAATTCACATCGGCCTGTTGCGCCAATCCTGAATTAATAAGTGCCTGTTTCATTTTAGAACCGTTTTGGTTCACGATGAAAGAAAAAACATCAGCAGCATAGGTAGCTGGAATATCGTTCCTGGTATCGGGACCATGCCAGCTAAAAAGCATAAACGGAACAGGGCTTTTATTCGATTCGACAAAATAATAATCGTTTTTTTGAAGCGGTTTAAACTCCGGAATTGGCCATTTTACAAAAGGATCAACCGGCGAGCGTTTCCAGCTTCCGAAAACAGAATTTACATAGCTAAAAGCTTCATCTACTTTAACATCGCCGGCAATTACCAGCACAGCATTATTTGGCCAGTAGTATTTATTTTTAATGGAATCCATTTTTGACGGAGTAGCCGATAAAATCACCTCATGACTGCCGATTACATTTTTACGGGAATAATTTGAGCCCCACATGTGTCGCGAATTGGCTTCTATCAAAGCAAATATCGGACTCGATTCGTGCCTGGTAAATTCAGCATTTACCACTTCATTTTCCAAAGCCATATCTTCTTTTATGAATTTTGGATAACGAATGGAGGAATTCATTAAACTTAATCCTGGCTTTAAATTAGCAGCCGGAAGTGTAAAAAAATAATTCACTACCTCTTCTCTGGTGGTGGCATTCGAATTGATATCCAGATCGTTCATTCTCGAATTTAAACGTTCGAAATCGGGATAATCTTTATTGGCCTTAAAAAACAAATGTTCGTAAAGGTGACTTAAGCCATTAAATTCGTCGGTTTCGGTAAAAGAACCATTTCTACAAGCCATTTCGATGGTCACCAATGGCACAGTCCGGTCTACAACCACCAGCACTTCTAAACCGTTGTCAAGTTTTTTGAAATGCATGTTTTCTCCGAGCTTTTGCTGAGCAAAGGCAGAACTCAGGCACAATATACAGGCTAGGGAGCTAAATAATAGAGAGCGCATATTTTAATTAAATTTTGGCACCAAATAACTGCAAATCTTTCACTTTAACAAATAAATAACGCTTTATTTATAAATTGCTTTTCGGGGAAGGATTTAGGAATAATTATAGTTTACATTCTTAATTAATTACCTTTGAAATCGTTCAATCTTAAACGCTAACCATTTAAAATTGCAAGAATACTTCCTCGTTGTTGATACCGAAACTTCAGGTCTGCCTAAAAACTGGACAGCACCTTATTCTAAAGAAAAGAACTGGCCGCATATTGTCCAAATTGCCTGGATTATTTATGATCAATCTTACCAGGAAGTTAAGCGTGAGAATCACTACATTAAAAATACCGATTTCATTATTGATAAAGCGGCCTTAAAAATCCATAAAATTAGTCCTGAATATTTGCATACGCATGGCGAAAACAAGGAAAAGGTGATGTTGCAGTTTGCTCAAGATATCGAAAAATACCAGCCCTTGGTTATCGGACATTTCATTGAGCTCGACTATCACATGGTGAATGTTGAATTATACCGCATTGGAAGGGAAAACATATTTAAAAATCTTGCTTTTTTCTGTACCATGAAAGCGAGTGCACCCTATATCACCAATACCGTAATCAGTCATTTAAAACTGGATAAATTTTACACCATATTATTTAATGAAATACCTGAAAATGCCCACAATGCCTTATCAGATGCATCAAATACGGCAAAGATTTTCTTTCATCTTTTAAAAACAGACAAAATTACCTTAACTTCAGCCTACCATCAGGAGCATACTTTTAACCTGGAACAGAAAAAGACAAAAGAATTTTCGTTTAAAAGAATTTTACAGGGACTTTTTAATGGAAGATAAATTAGCCGATCAAATTTATACCGCCCGCATTGGAGACATTACTTTCAAAAAGATAGTGAGTTGCAGCCCAGGCACGCCTATTTTCGAGGCGGCAATTAAAATGTCAGATCAAAAAACCAGTTGTCTTTTTATTAAAAATGATCAGGATGTTTACCTGGGTTTCGTAACCGATATTACTTTAAGGGATAACGTCATTGCTAAACAACTGAATCCAAACTTGCCGATTGATGAAGTGATGGATACCAATATCGTCACCATAAGCCCGGAGGCATATGTGTATGAGGCGATATTGATGATGTTCAGCAAAAAATCCAGATATTTATTGGTAAACGACAATGGTAATTATGTTGGTTTTCTGAGCAGGAACCGCCTTTTAAGCGAACAGGCAGAATCGCCATTGGTTTTCATCCAATCTGTAAAATCGGCTGTAAATACCAGCGATTTAAAACTAAAATGGCAAAAGGTACCCAATATTGTTGCACAGTTACTGGCAAGAGGTGTTCATTCGAAAATTGTGAACGAGGTCGTAACGACCATTGCTGATACCATTTCTTTTAAAATTATCGAAGAAGTAATTGCGAAACTTGGTCCGCCACCTGCAAAGTTTGTGTTTATGGTTTTGGGCAGCGAGGGACGAAAAGAACTGAGCCTCAAAACTGATCAGGACAATGCCATTATTTACGAAGATACCGGAGAAGATAAAAGAGCAGCCGTACGCTCCTATTTTCTAGACCTGGCTACACAGGTTTCTGACAAACTAAATTTTGTTGGTTTTGTATACTGCGATGGCGATTATATGGCTACCAACCCAAACTGGACCCATTCACTGTCGCACTGGAAATACAATTATAAAAACTGGATTGAAGAAGCTTTGCCTGAAGCTGCTGTAAAATTTGCCGCATTTTTCGATTGCAGGGCCATTTATGGTGACTTAACCATTATGGAAAGTCTGAGATCTTTTGTTGATGAAGAACTGCAGAAGCCTATCGAAAAATTCTATGTATACCTGGCCAAAAATGCCTTGCTTTATGAGCCACCGCTCACCTATTTTAGAAATATCAGAACGCAAAAAATCCATAAAAAAGAAGTATTTGATATTAAAACAGCCATGACTCCTATTGTAGATTTAGCAAGGGTTTATGCTTTACAGAACAGGATTTTTCAAAAAGAAAATACCGGCGAGCGTTTAAAAGCGCTCAGGGAACTAGGTGTTTTTAGTGAAGAGCAGTTTAACGAACTTTCACAGTCATATTATTATTTGATGGGTTTGAGATTAAAACATCAGGCCAATCTGATTATCAATGATCAGGCAGCGCCGAATAATTTTATTGAAATTGATAGTTTAACTAAAATCGAAAAAGTAACCTTGATCGAAATTTTCAAAATTATCCAAAACTTCCAAAGCGGCATCCGCATGAAATTTACCAATAGTCTGGGTTAAATTTTCATTAATTCTCTTATCTGCTTATTGTAATTGGTTACAAACTTTAATAACTTTAGGAATAATACCTAGTTATTTTAGGTTAAAATGCTAACCAGGTAATAAATTAAAATCAGACCTATGGGAAAATTTGTAATTACTAAAAGATCGAACGGAGAATTCCAGTTTAATCTTAAAGCCGGCAATGGCCAGACCATTTTAACAAGCGAAGGCTATTCGGCCAAATCGAGCTGCGAAAACGGGATCGAATCAGTTAAAAAAAATGCGCAGGATGATTCTAAATTTGAAAAAAAGACCTCATCTAATGGCAAGTACTATTTCAGTTTGAAGGCTACAAATGGCCAGTTGATTGGCTCCAGCGAGATGTACGAAAGTAGTTCTGCCAGAGATAACGGCATCGAATCGGTTCAAAAGAATGCACCTGACGCAGATACCGACGATCAGAGCTAATCGTGATAATTTCAATAAAAAAGTCGTCATCTCGACTGTAGCGCAGCCCCGAACATTTGGGAGAGTGATTTACTCTTTTTAGGATTCTCGGTTACATTGCACTCCGCTCGAAATGACGACAAATAATAACCTTGCCCCCATCTTTTTAAGCCTACCTTTTAGGCAAAGATTTAATTCTCCCTTGTAGCGCACTACATTCAGTTGTAAACATCCATCTACAGGCAAATCAAACAGCTAATACAAGTCAATCAAACGTTTGCGCTTCATAAATTTTTATGTCATATAAAAAAGCAATCAAATAGCCGTTAAAACCTGGTTGAATGGCATTTATACGCTATTGTTTAAATCTGTTACGTTTGATGTAACACAAACGTTTGCGCGGTTTTAATTCCTCCTACTATATAAGTTTGTGTGTAACTTAAATCTGGATAAGATAAAAATCTACTTACAATACGCACTTTTTAAGATTTGGGATAGCGGCCGCGACTGGCAAACTATGGTGGTATAATCTTGGTATAAAACCGATAAGATTAGGCAAAGAGGCTGAGTACAGCATATAAGATAGCAACAATAACCAATTCCCTATATTATCAACCTAAACCTAAAATTATCGTATGAAAAAAAACAGTCTACTTTTAACAGGGCTATTCTGCGCCTGCTTATTTACCCTGTCTTGTAAAAAAGCCGAAGTATTGCAACCTGAGGAAAAAACCCTCTCTATTAGCAAAAAACAGGCTACAACTAACATTATTACACAAAGTCGCAATGTAAATATTGTGTATTTTGTACCTAACGATCTCGATACCCTTGCCGGTTACAGAAAAAGATTGAGTGATCTTTTATTATGGACCCAAGACTGGTACAAACAAGAAATGAATCGCAACGGTTACGGCAACAAAACATTTGGTCTTGCTGATGATGGCGCCGGAAATGTAAAAATCTTAACCATTAGGGGAACTTTACCAAAAGCCAGTTATCCCTACTCGGGAGGCAACGGCGCCGTAGCAAGTGAGGTAAATGCTTATTTTGCTGCACACCCGGCTGATAAAACCAGCGATCATACTTTGATCATAATTCCAAGGTATTCCATCGGTGCGAATGGCACACCAAGCGGAGGTCCGTTTTATGGTACCGGCAGGTGGTGTTATGCTTTGGATTATGAAGAAATGGACATTGCAAACCTGGGCTTAAGCACTACCGTAGGCAATCGCTTTAGTGTGTGGTTTGGCGGTATGGTACATGAGCTGGGTCATGGATTAAATCTGCCACACAACAGGCAAAAAGTTTCCGAAAACTCAACCTTAGGAATGGCCCTAATGTGGGCGGGTAACGGAACTTTAGGTAAAAGCCCAACATTTTTAACAGCTGCAGATGCGGCGATTTTAAATGTGAATCAGGTTTTCAATAACAATTCCAGTACCTATTATGGCGCCGTAACCAGTAGCATTAATAAGATATATGCCAGCTATTCGAGCACTTTAGCATCGATAGTAGTATCTGGCAAGTTTACTTCTACCGGTAATGTAACCAGTATTATATACTACAATGACCCTAATGTAAACAATGAAGGTACCGGCGTTAACCATGATTACAATGCCATTACCTGGGAATCGAAAAAAATCGGCACTGATAGTTTTAGGGTTGTTATGCCGATTGCCGATCTGCAGGAAAAAGCTGATGGTATTCCATACGAACTGAAAGTTAAACTGGTACACGATAACGGAACAGTAACCGAACAAATTTATGCTTATACTTTTTCGGGAGGTTTACCTATATTAACCTTCTCAACCAAAAATGAGTTAAGCAAAACAGGATGGACAATCAATTCATTTAGTTCTGAAGAAAGCTCTGATGGTAAAGCGTCCAGCTTAATTGATGGTAATGCGACTACTGTTTGGCATTCGCGATGGAGAACTTCGGCTACTTCATACCCACACAATGTGGTAATTAAAGTAGGTACGACTTCTAAAACAGCAAGTGGCGTAAGTTTATTGCAGCGCAGCAGTTTAAGCAGAGCCGTTAAAGATTTCGAAATCTTAACGAGTACGGATGGTATCAATTTCACCTCTCAAGGTAACTATGTAGCAAAAAACATTAGTGGCGTGCAATACTTTGATTTTGCTTCGGCACAAACCTTCCTCTATTATAAAATCATTGCTAAATCTGCACATGATGGTCAGCAGTTTGCCTGTTTAGCAGAATTAGGATTATATTAGATTTTCAAAACCAAACAACAAAAAAAAGGTCCCGATTTACATCGGGACCTTTTTAAATATGATTATCGCCTAGGCGAAAATTTCTATTTTACTGCATCAATTACAGCTTTGAAAGCTTCTGGGTGATTCATTGCTAAATCAGCCAATACTTTACGGTTTAAACCGATTTCCTTAGAAGCTAGTTTACCAATTAATTGAGAGTAAGAAATACCGTGCTGACGAGCACCTGCATTAATACGTTGGATCCATAATCCGCGGAATTCTCTTTTCTTAACTTTACGGTCACGGTATGCATATTGCAAACCTTTTTCTACTGTGTTTTTAGCAACAGTATAAACCTTACTTCTTGCTCCCCAATAGCCTTTGGCTAGATTAAGGATTTTTTTTCTTCTTCTTCTCGAAGCTACTGCGTTTACCGAACGTGGCATGTTGTTGTTGTTTTTTGGCAAGCGGCGTTCCGTTTAACCGGAAACTTAAAGCCTGATACCTGGTGAATTAATAAATTACTTTCCGATACAAAGCATACGTTTAACGTTACCCATATCAGCATCAGATACGATACTTGCTTGACCTAAGGCACGTTTACGTTTAGTACTCATCTTGGTTAAGATGTGACTTTTGTATGCGTTGTTTCTTTTGATTTTACCTGTTCCAGTAAGCGAAAAACGCTTTTTAGCACTGGAATTGGTTTTCATTTTTGGCATAACCTGTTTTTTAATTTATAAACCTATTTTTATTTTTTTGCTACTTTAGGCGCAACTGTCAGGAACATACGTTTACCTTCTAACTTAGGTAATAACTCTACTTTTCCTACATCTTCTAAAGCCTGGGCAAATTTTAACAATAAAATCTCTCCCTGCTCTTTGTAAACAATTGCTCTACCTTTAAAATGCACGTAAGCCCTAACTTTTTCACCGTTCTCTAAAAAGCTTACTGCATGTTTCAATTTAAACTGGAAATCGTGATCGTTGGTGTTAGGACCAAAACGGATCTCCTTAATTACAGTTTGTTTCGCATTAGCTTTAATTTCTTTCTGCTTTTTCTTTTGCTCGTAAACAAATTTACTATAATCAATAATTCTACAAACTGGTGGTACGGCATTTGGAGATATTTCTACCAAATCCAATTCCAGTTCATCAGCAAGTGCCAAAGCTTTTGCCAAAGGATAAATCCCCGGTTCAACATTATCGCCAGCTAAACGCACTTCGGGCGATTTAATATACTGATTAATGTTATGCTCTGCTTCTTTTTTCTTAAAAGGTGGACGTGGTCCCCTGTTAAATCCTGGTCTTCCTAATGCCAAATTTGTACTATTTAATTTAAACTGTTATTTCTTTTCTTAATAAATTGTTGAACTCTTCCAACGTCATTTCGCCTAAATCTCCCTCACCATGTTTACGGACAGAAACTTTTCCTTCTGCCATTTCTTTATCACCGATAATGAGCATGTATGGGATCTTTTTAACTTCCGAATCGCGTATTTTGCGACCGATTTTCTCATCACGAAAGTCAATCAGCCCGCGAATATCGGAATTATTTAGTTCATCTAAAACTTTTTTTGCATATTCTTCATATTTTTCTGAAATAGGAAGAACAATAAATTGCTCCGGACTTAACCATAACGGGAAATTTCCGGCACAATGTTCGATCAAAACTGCAATAAATCTTTCCAATGAACCAAACGGCGCACGGTGAATCATTACTGGTCTGTGCTTTTGGTTATCGCTACCGGTATATTCCAATTCGAAACGCTCTGGTAAGTTATAATCAACCTGAATAGTACCCAGCTGCCATTTTCTACCTAAAGCATCTTTCACCATAAAATCGAGCTTAGGGCCATAGAAAGCCGCTTCGCCATATTCTACAACGGTATTTAAGCCTTTTTCTGCAGCTGCCTCAATAATGGCATTCTCAGATAGTCTCCAGTTTTCGTCAGAGCCAATGTATTTCGATTTGTTCTCGGGATCTCTTAATGAAACCTGAGCAGTATAGTTATCAAAACCCAATGATTTAAATACATAAAGCACTAAATCAATTACTTTTTTAAACTCTTCTTTCACTTGTTCTGGCATACAGAATAAGTGAGCATCATCTTGAGTAAAGCCACGTACACGGGTTAAACCATGTAATTCGCCGCTTTGCTCATAGCGATAAACTGTACCAAACTCTGCAAAACGAACCGGAAGATCTTTGTAAGAACGTGGTTTTGTTTTGTAAATCTCACAGTGGTGCGGGCAGTTCATCGGTTTTAAGAAGAACTCCTCTCCTTCCTGCGGGGTTTTAATCGGCTGGAACGAATCTTTACCGTATTTCTCCCAGTGACCTGAGGTTACATATAAATTTTTATGGCCAATATGTGGCGTTACTACTTGTTCGTAACCTGCTTTAGCCTGTGCTTTAGTTAAAAAGTTGACCAAACGTTCGCGCAAAGCAGTTCCTTTAGGCAACCATAATGGCAAGCCCATGCCTACTTTTTCTGAGAAAGCAAACAGCTCTAATTCTTTTCCTAATTTACGGTGATCGCGTTTTTTTGCTTCCTCAATCATTAAAAGATATTCGGTAAGCTCGCTCGCCTTAGGAAAAGTTACACCATAAATACGGGTTAACTGTTTTTTAGTTTCATCGCCACGCCAGTAAGCACCAGCCACATTCATCAGTTTTACTGCTTTTACAAAACCAGTATTTGGAATATGCGGACCACGGCATAAATCGGTAAATGAACCCTGGGTATAGAAAGTAATTTTACCATCCTCCAGGCCATCAATTAGATCTAATTTATACTCATCGCCTTTTTCGGTGAAATATTTTACCGCATCAGCTTTGCTTACACTTTCGCGTACAAAAGTTTCCTTCTGTTTAGCCAGCTCGATCATTTTGGTTTCGATGGCTTTGAAATCGTCCGAAGAAAATTCGCGGTCGCCAAAGTCTACATCATAATAAAAGCCAGTTTCGATAGCCGGACCGATACCAAATTTGGTGCCCGGATAAAGTGCTTCTAAAGCCTCAGCCATTAAGTGGGCAGATGAGTGCCAAAAAGTCGATTTTCCGGCAGTATCATTCCAGGTCAATAATTTCACTGATGAATCAGATTCGATTGGTCTTGTTGAATCCCAAACTTCGCCATTAACCTCGGCGGCTAATACGTTACGGGCTAAACCCTCAGAAATTGACAATGCAATTTGGTGGGCAGAAGTGCCCTTTTCATACTGACGGACAGAACCGTCAGGTAAAGTAATGTTAATCATCTACAACTATGATTTAATTTTTATAAAATGTGAGTAAAGATCACCTACAATGTGATTTTATTTTGTGCAAAGATACGATTTTTAATCAGGAAAACAACATAAAATAAGCCACAGCGGCACAAATTGCCACAGAGAAGTAAGTCCAGGTGTTTTATACAATACGGTCTATTAGTCTGTATCTCCGCGGCTAAAAAAATGCAAGTCAGACTTATAAAAATTTAGCCTTCAGATATTTACGCAATGGGATATCGACAAACTTCATGATCAGATAAGCCAGTAATACCAGCACGGCTACCGAAACCGGGATAACTACCCATAAGGTCGACATTGCAGGTTTAACCACGGCAACATAAGTCAGAAATATCCAAACGAAAGGATAATGCGTCATATACAGCGGGTACGATATTTCTCCGGATAAGGTGCACAGTTTCTTTAAAGGTTCACTAATTACTGCCCCGGCACCTAAAGCCACTAAAAGCGGGAAATAAAACAATACGATGATGGTTTCGGTAATCCAGTTATATGCATCTCTATAAGGGAAAAGGAAAGCCACAAGTAAGAGCAGACTCACGCCGAGGAAGCCCAGTTTATTTTTAATGATCCAGTTGAAACGATAAACCAACATGCCGGCTGAGAAAGAATATAGTACCCTCACACCACCATCCCAAAAGTTTTGTCCACCCCAGCCACCACTTAAATTAGCATTAGGCACTTTTAAAGCCACATAACAGATGGCTATTGCCCCAAGCAAAACCAATACAGGCAATACTTTTTTATTCAATCTATAAAGCACAAGGATATAGAAAATATTGGCGATGTATTCCCAGAATAAAGACCATGCAGGTGCATTTAAACAGAATAGATTGGTATAACGCTCTGGCATAACCGGATATGGAATCAAAAATGCAGAGGCCAAAAACATTATTAGTGTTTTCCCGAAGCCGTAAACGGCATAAAAATCACTATAAGGATCGAACAGAAAAGTTAACAGTCCTAAAATTGAACCAATGATGACTAAAGGATGCAAACGGATCAATCTTAGTTTAAAAAACTGCATTAATCCGATATTTGCGGCACGTGTATCATAAGCGTAGGCAATTACAAAACCCGACAAACAGAAAAAGAAATCGACCGCCAGAAAGCCATGGGAGAGAAAATTTTTATTATAATCGGTAATCGCAATTTCCATGAAATGGTATATCACGACTATTACTGCGGCTAGGCCTCTTAATCCATCTAAAATTTCAAAATGCTGTTTAGTTGCTAATAGGTTACTGTCGTTCTGTGCTGTAATCACGCTGGTTAGGTTTTTAATTAATTCCAATAATAGTTATTCTAATTTTAGTTGCAAAAAGTAAACCCAAGCCTTTCAAAAATGATACACAAAAAAGCCCTGATAGCTTACGCTTTCAGGGCTTTTGATGCCATACATCCGAAGTTAACACAAGGCACAGGCCCGGGCAAAACTTCTGATATCTGGCTATGCACTCAATTAATTCATTCCAAATGATCTTACCTGACCGCCACCTGGTCTGTTTTGTCTAAAACGTTTCATCATGTTCTCCATTTTCGCTTTATACTCTTCAGCAGTAATCAGTTTTGCTTTTTTAGGTGCAGTTACGTCTTTTGAACTTACATTTCTATACTCAATACTTTTAGCAATTGAACTGCTTCCTCTCCCTTCGATAGCCAAAACAGCACCTTCTGTCCACATGTTTGGATTTGGAGAAAAATCGAAGCCTAAATCTTTGGTATACCAGATTTTGGTTTCTTCAACCACATTTTTATCCATGTCTAAGATTTTGATTGCTCTTGTCGATCTTACAATGGCCTGGTGACAGGTAAAGCCTAAAATCTGTTTAGTAGAATCCGTTTTCACCACTTCTATTTTTGGCGCCGGAGCAGGTTTTGCTTTAGTGGTATCGTTAGGATTGCCACCACCCATTCTGAATGAGCTGATCGGGCCAGAAGTAGATAAGGTTAATTTACTTGGCATATAATAAGTCGTATCGTTTAAGTCGAAAACTTCTGTTAAGCTTTTGTCAGCAAAAACATAATAATACTCACGATTACCACCAGCGCCACCAAAACGCATCATCATACGACCCATTCCGCCGCCACCGCCACCAGCTCCGTTACTATCTTCAGTTTCTTCCACTGGCATATAACTGGCATTTGTAGCTGTAAATAATAACTCGAAATTACTTTTACTTGTAGAAGGCATCCTGGCTTTCATTTGGTCCGTTAACTGGATACCATTTGCCGAAGCCATTGCCGCAGGGTCGATAATACTTTCAAATTGTATGGCTCCAGAAGTTTTTTTCTGCTGTGCATTGGCTACTGATGCAATGGACATTACTCCTAATAAAGCGATGAATATTGTTTTCATTATGATTTTGTTTTGTTGTTTAGATACGAAAGCCTTAAAAAGGTTTAACAAAGATATTATAGATTGTAACGTAAAACCTGTTAAATTGTGTTAAAGATTATGCTTAAATCCTTTAAATGTAGATTTCCGCTCAAAGTAATTTAAATATTACAATATCCAGTCCCTTTTATTAGAAAAGCAGTGCCTGTGGTTCTTTTGTTGTCACAGTCCCGCCCTTTGCTTAATCCCGATAGAAAACATGATGAATTAAAACCAGACTGATATCGGGATAACGCTGTCGGTCGGGTTTATTTAACAAAAGACTGTGGTTCTTTTAAAAAAAACCTATCAGTTTTCAGAACCTGATAGGTTTAAAGTATCTTCTTCCCTTTTGGGGCCAGGGCTTAATATTCCGTACTCTCTAACCAACCATTACAAAGCACATCAGCAATGTGCATGGTTTTGATGGGTAAATTATTCTTTTCGATATAGCCCTGAAGATGGAGTAAACAAGATAAATCGGTCGAAATAATATAATCTGCCTGCTGTGCCAGGGCATGATTAACTTTCTGCTCGGCCATTGCAGATGAAATCGCATCAAACTTAACCGCGAAGGTTCCGCCAAAGCCACAACACATATCGGTATCCTCCATTTCGATCATTTCCAATCCATGAACTTTCGAAAGCAACTGGCGTGGTTCGTCTTTGATTTTGCATTCGCGTAAGGCACTGCACGAATCGTGGTAAACAGCTTTTCCTTCTAACTCTGCGCCGAAATAATCCCTTTTGGCCACATTGATCAGAAAATCAGAAAGTTCCCAAATATTTGACTGCAGGCTACGACATTTATTGTGCACAATGGTATTGGTAAACAGATCGTTAAAGCCACCTTTTACCATGCCTACACACGATGCCGATGGTGCAACCACATAGGTGTTTTCGGTAAAATCATTTAAAAATTTTGTACCTACTTCCTTAGCCTCATCCCAATAACCTGCATTATACGCAGGTTGCCCACAACAGGTTTGTTTTGAATTGTAGGTTACGTCACATCCCGATTTTTCTAATAACCTTAACGTATTAAAAGCGGTTTCCGGATAGAGCTGATCTACAAAACAAGGCACAAATAATTCTACTTTCATAATATTCTTAACGACTGCAAACTTACAATTTTAGCGATTCTTTATGTTCGTTTTTTCTGAGAAGCACTAAAAGAACTAATCCAACGATAAAAAATGATGCCAAAGCGATAATTGAGTAGCGAATATTTCCGGTTAAATCTTCAATGTAAGCAAAACTGAAAAGGCCAATTACAATTGCCAGTTTCTCCGTTACATCATAAAAACTGAAAAATGAAGTGCTGTCTTTTGTATCAACCGGTAAATATTTAGAATAGGTAGAACGAGATAAAGATTGGATTCCGCCCATAATTAAGCCAACAATGGCGGCCAATGAATAAAACTGATATTCGTTAGTAATGTAATAACCAAAAACACAACAGCCAACCCATACTACAACCACCATAATTAACACGTTTATATTCCCGATTTTTTTGGCTAAATACGACATGAGCATAGCACCTGGAATAGCCACAAGCTGAATGATTAGTATCACGGCAATCAGTTTTGCAGTGCCTAGTTTTAATGTTTTTTCGGCGAAACCTGCTGCTGCCAGCATAATGGTTTGCACCCCCATGGAGTAGAAAAAGAAAGAAACTAAAAATCCTTTTAAAACCTTCATTTCTTTTACTTGTGCCCAAACTTTAGATAGCTCACTAAAGCCATCTTTAAGAATATTCGTTTTTACTTTATCGTGCTGAGGCGTTCCATTTGGAAGTGCAGAAAAAGGAATCTGAGAGAAACCGATCCACCATACCCCAACCAATAAAAAAGATAATCTTGGCGGGAATGAGGCATCAGTAATACCAAACCATTCTGGTTTTAGCACAAACAGAAAACAAATCAGTTGCAGTAAAACCGAACCAATGTACCCATATGAAAAACCTTGTGCGCTCACACGATCCTGATGTTCTTCTGTCGCGATTTCTGGCAGGTACGAATTACTAAACAATACGCCGCCGATATAACCCATTGCGGCTAAGGCAAACAAAATCACACTCATTTCGAGCGTATCCAATTTAAAGAAGTATAAACCAATACAAGCCGCTCCACCCACGTAGGTAAAGAATTTCATAAACGATTTCTTATTCCCCCTTCTATCAGCAATGGATGAAAGCATCGGCAAAGCAAAAGCCATAATCAGGTACGCAAATGATAAGGCATAGTTGGAAAGTGAAGTGTTTACATAGGTTCGACCAAAGAACTCCACTTTATCGCCATGCTCTTTAGTGGTGGTAATAATGGTGTAATAAGCCGGAAAAATGGTAGAGGTGATGACTAAATTATAGGCAGAGTTTGCCCAATCGAAGAATGCCCACGAACGGATGGTTTTCTTATTGTTTTTTGCTATCATTTATTTTTTGCTTCGCAGGTGATTGCGTTAATTAATTTGATTAAACCGATTAAATAGTTCATTACAAAACTAATACTTTATTGGTAACTTGACTGGCATTTTTCTCACATCTCACATCTCACATCTCACATCTCACATCTCACATCTCACATCTCACATCTCACATCTCACATCTCACATCTCACATCTCACATCTAAAGATAATATTTCTTCCCATCAGATTTAATCTTACCGGCATCTAATAATTCCCGAATGGCATCAATTCTTTCGGCTTCGGCACCGTTTTTAATATTGGTAACCAAATCATCAAGACTTAGTGCTTGTTGTTGCAGCAAAGAAACAATCTCAAATTCAAGCGCTTCGCCTATCTGGCTCTGGTTTTCGGCTCTTTTTTCGGCAAGGCAAACATCGCAAACACCACATTTCGTAGCATGGTGTTCGTCGAAATAATTGAGCAATTGAACACTTCTGCACAAGTTAGACGAAGCATAACCTATCACAGCATTAATCTGTTTATGCAGGATTTCCTTCCTCAGCTCCAGGTATTTCACATCCAAATCAAAATGGTCCATATCTACCCTTGGCCTAATGTATTGCAATTGCGGTTGGTCAGTCTGCTGGATATACGTAAGTAATTCAATGGCTTGTAATTTGTTAAGCAGAGCGATAATCTCTTTATACGATAATCCGGTTTTTTTGGCTAAATCGGCTTCATTAATTTTAACAAAACCGTCAAAAGCGCCACCGTGTGAACGTAGAATGGTTTTTATAATGCCATCATAAGCCTTATTCTCAATCTGAAAACGGTAAATGTCTTCATGACTGGCAATAAACATCATCCTCGATGGAAGAAAAACACTTTCAGATAGGGTGAGATAACCATCATGTTCTAAAAACTTCAGCGCTGAAATTGTTTTTAAAACACTAATATTAAATCGTTTGCAGAAATCAGCGATATCAAAAGTAAAAGTTAAACCTTCACCTGCGCCAAATGCCAATTGAAAATAATTGCCGAGGTAATGATAGGTTTTTCTGATTTCATCCGGACTAGGAAAACTATCGAGGTATCTCGATTCCAGTCCCAAAACATCAGATTGATTGGCTAAAAGAACGGCATAACTTCGTTTTTCATCACGCCCTGCCCTGCCTGCTTCCTGGTAATAGGCCTCTAAACTTTCGGGTAAATCTAAATGCACCACAAAACGAACATCTGCTTTATCTATGCCCATCCCGAAAGCATTCGTAGCCACCATGATGCGGGTTTTGTTGTTCTTCCACTCTTCCTGTTTCAGGAAGCGTGTATCACGTTCCAATCCGGCATGATAAAAATCGGCTTTGATCTGGTTTCTATTGATAAAATTAGATACTTCGGCAGTTTCCCTGCGGTTACGCACATACACCAGACCAGTACCCTTAACATTATTACAAATATCAATCAGCTTTTTATACTTATCTTCATTGCCGAACACCACATAACTTAAATTGTCTCTAGCAAAACTTTTAACAAAAACCTTGGGGTCCTTCATTTCCAGTTTTTCTACAATATCTTTCCGCACAAACGCAGTAGCGGTTGCAGTAAGTGCCAAAACCGGAACATTGGGCAAGATTTCGCGGAGCTTCGAAAGCTGTTGATAAGGCGGACGGAAATCGTATCCCCATTGCGAAATACAATGCGCTTCATCTACCGCAATCAGGTTTACATTCATATAGGAAATACGAACCCGCACTAAATCAGACAATAAACGCTCGGGAGATAAATAAAGAAACTTAATTTTTCCGTAAATACAGTTATCGAGTAGGATATCTATTTCACGTTTTCCCATCCCGGCATAAATGGCAATGGCTTCAATTCCTTTTGATTTCAGGTGTTCTACCTGATCTTTCATCAGGGCAATTAACGGCGAAACAACGATACAAATCCCCTCTTTAACCAATGCGGGAACCTGAAAGCAGATCGATTTACCTCCACCTGTTGGTAATAAGGCTAAACTGTCGTTTCCTTCTAAAACCGAGGAAATAATATCTTCCTGTAATGGCCTAAAAGCTTGATGTCCCCAATATTTTTGTAAAATCTCTATTGCTGTCATAAATCGGCGGTATCAAAACTATACATTTAATCCAAAATCGCCATTTATTATTACCAGAAATTGAAAAAATCATCTATAAAAGATTATTAACTTTGCTCAATAAGACAGGTACATGTTAGAAACGCAGTTTACAGATATGATTAGTTTGATTAAAAATGCCCGAACGGCTACTTTAAAAACTGTAAATGCTGCACTAAAAGTTCCGAATGGGGTAATTCGAATTCCTTAATTTTCCAGAACCTTATGAATACAAAATACAGGCCTACTTTAATAGCCGAATATAAAACTCGGCTAACAGATAAAAAATTACGCTAAAGAAAAATACACGATTGTTTAAATAATTATCCCATATATCATAACCATCCCCAAATAATATTATAACCATCCCAAAATAATGAAACACCTCTATTTTCTATCCGCTCTTTCCTTATTATTCTTCAGTTCAAATGCCCAGGAAAAAAAATGGGACATTGAAAAATACCAGGGCACAACAAAAAACTTCACCTTAAATACCGACGAAGGCACCTGGATGAATCTTGATGTTAGTGCTGACGGGCAGGAAATTGCTTTTGATTTACTGGGCGATATCTACGTGATGCCAATAACTGGTGGGGTTGCAAAACTCATTAGTGGCGGCACTGCATGGGATGTTCAGCCCCGTTTTAGCCCCAACGGAAAATACATTTCGTATACCAGTGATAAAAGCGGTGGCGATAACATCTGGATCATGAACCGTGATGGTTCGGGTAAAAAACAGGTTACCAAAGAAAATTTCAGGTTATTGAATAATGCCACCTGGATGCCAAATAGCGAATATGTAATTGCGAGAAAACACTTTACTGCAGGTCGTTCTTTAGGCGCCGGCGAAATGTGGATGTACAGCATAAACGGTGGCGATGGTGTGCAGTTAACCAAACGCAAAAACGATCAGCAAGACGCGGGCGAGCCCAACGTTTCGCCAGATGGCAGGTATGTTTACTTTAGTGAAGATGTAAGTCCTGGTCCTAATTTTGAATACAGCAAAGATCCCAACGGAACCATTTATGCCATCCGCCAGCTTGACTTAACAACGGGAAAATTAAGCACTTTGATTAATGAGCAAGGTGGCGCTTGCCGTCCGCAGGTTTCTCCGGATGGAAATTTAATCGCTTTTGTAAAGCGTGTGAGGTTAAAATCTACCTTATATGTACAGAACCTGAAGACTGGTGAAGAATGGCCGGTAAATGAAGATTTATCTCATGATCAGCAGGAAACCTGGGCAATTTTCGGTGTTTATCCAAATTTTGCCTGGACTCCAGATAGCAAAAGCATTGTTTTCTATGCAAAAGGAAAAATCAGAAAAACAGAAATCGGAACCTTAATCAACAGCACTATTCCTTTTCAAGCGAACACCATTCAAACCGTACAAAAAGCCTTACATTTTGAGCAACAGGTTTTCAGCAATGAGTTTTCGGCCAAAATGTTAAGACAATTAACCACTTCACCTGATGGAAAAATAATTGTTTTTAATGCCGCAGGATACTTATACAAACAAGAATTACCTACAGGAACGCCAGAAAGATTAACCAATGGTTTGGATTTCGAGTTTGAACCTGCTTTTAGTCCGGACGGAAAATACGTTGTTTATACCACCTGGAGCGATGAATTGCGGGGGGCAATAAAACGTACGGATGTAAAATCGGGAAAAACCATTATGCTAACTGATGAAAAAGGTTTTTATTATTCTCCTCAATATTCAACCAAAGGCGACAAAATCGTTTTTAGAAAAGGAAGTGGCAACGATGTTTTAGGTTATAACTATGGTCGAGGTACAGGTATTTTTATGATGCCAGCCAATGGTGGTGCTAAAACTTTGATTTTGGATAACGGAATCCGTCCGCAGTTTAACAATACCGATACCCGCATTTATTTCCAGAGTTTTGCTGATGGTAAAAAAGCATTAAAAAGTATCGATTTAAACGGAGCAAACGAAAGAACACACTTTACTTCTCAATATGCCAATCAGTTCGTTATTAGTCCTGATAATAAATGGGTGGCATTTAACGAATTGTTTAACGTATACATCACGCCGATGATCAATATTGGTGCTGCACAAGATGCATCAGCGGGCAATAAAGCTATTCCGGTTACAAAAGTGACTACCGATGGTGGAACGTATATTCAATGGAGCGCCGATAGTAAAAGCCTGCATTGGACCCTCGGCCCGAAATATTTCACGGTTGATGTAAATAATGCTTTCAACTTTGATGGAACAACACCTAAAACTGAGGCATCTTCGATCGACATCAATCTGGTATTAAAGTCTGACCTCCCTACCGGAATAGTGGCACTCAAAGGCGCTAGGATTATTTCGATGAAAGGTGATGAAGTAATTGAAAATGGAACCATTGTTACCGATGGAAATAAAATTACAGCAATAGGAAAAGCAGATGCGGTAACCATTCCGGCTAATGCCAAAGTAATTGATGTAAATGGCAAAACCATTATGCCGGGTATTATTGATGTTCACGCTCACTTACGTACCAGTCCGGATGGCATAACACCACAAAGTGACTGGAGTTACATGGCTAATTTGGCTTTTGGTGTAACCACTTCACACGATCCATCGAGCAATACCGAAATGGTTTTTAGCCAGAGCGAAATGCTTAAGGCCGGCAGAATGGTTGGTCCGCGTGTGTATTCAACCGGCGGTATTTTATATGGTGCAGATGGCGATTTTAAAGTTGTAATTAATAGCCTGGACGATGCGCTGGCCAATCTGCGCAGATTAAAAGCAGTTGGGGCTTTTTCAGTAAAATCGTATAATCAACCACGCAGAGAGCAGCGCCAGCAGATTTTAGAAGCAGCCCGTCAGTTAAATATGGAAGTTGTACCTGAGGGTGGCTCTACCTTTTTCACCAACATGAATATGGTTGCCGATGGGCATACGGGAATTGAACACAGTATTCCTGTTTTACCGGTTTATAAAGATGTGACCACACTCTGGAACAATACTGAAGTAGGCTATACCCCTACTTTAATTGTAGCCTATGGTGGTCAGTGGGGTGAAAATTACTGGTACGACAGAACCAATGTTTGGGAAAACGAAAAACTCATGACCTATACGCCACGCTCTATTATTGATGCAAGAGCCAGACGCAGAACAACTTCTGAGTACAGCGATTATAACCATATCGACATTGCCAAAGCCACTAAACAGATTGCTGATGGCGGTACAAAAGTTAATCTTGGTGCACACGGGCAGATCCAGGGTTTAGGTGCACACTGGGAATTATGGATGTTTGTTCAGGGTGGTTTTACGCCCATGCAAGCCATTAGAGCGGCAACTTTAAATGGCGCCAGCTACTTGGGGATGAACAAGGAAATTGGCTCGCTGGAAGTAGGTAAACTGGCTGATATGGTAATTATGGATGCCAATCCTTTAGATGATATCCGCAATTCGGAAAAAATCAAATATGTGATGATCAACGGGCGGCTGTATGATAGCGCAACCTTAAATGAAGTAGGAACCAGAGAAAAACTAAGGGGTAAATTATGGTTCGAAAATACCAGAGGAAACGGTTATATTGTTCCTGCTACTGATTCAGAAACCTGGACTTTTACTGTTCCACATTGTGATTAAACTATTATAGGGTCAGTGTTAAACAATTTTTGACCATATTAAGATGTATGAGGAAAATATAAGCTTAAATGTTTTTACATTCCTCATGTGGTCAAAAACAAGAATAGATACAATATTGAACTTGGCAGATAATTTAACGCTATGAAATACTGTTTTACTTTAGTACTGTTTATTTTGTTTTTCAGTATATCAAAGGCTCAATACCTTTATCATCAATTAGAAGAAAAACATCCTATTTCCAACATCAGAACAGACATCGATCAATTATACGCCGATTTAAAAAAGCATCACCTTAAACTTTATCAATATATCAAAAAAGGTGAATTGGATTTTAAGATCGATAGCCTTAAATCATCAATAAATAAACCTTTAACATCGGCGGACTTATATCTTCAGTTATTACCAATTTTAAGTAAGGTTGGGGATGGGCATTTAAAAATCAACTTTTATGAACTGACAAAAATAACTGAAAGCGATTACTCTAAATATGCTAGGCCCTACTCCTCGCCATTCGAACAATTGAGCTTGAAATTTATAGCAGATAAGAGCTTTCTGATAGAAAATAGGAGCTTAAACACAAATCTAGGCGCTGGATCAGAAATCGTTAGCATCAATAATATTAAAGCAGTAGATATTATTAAAACGGCTTTACAAAATTCTTTTTCAGATGGTTATAACAACACATTCAAATATTACTTTTTGAATTATGGAAATCTGGACAACGTTTGGCGCATTTTTAAAAACAAGGACAGCCTGAAAATAGTGTTTCAAAATGGCGATCATATCGACAGTGCCTATCTAATTGGTAAACCATATGATATTAAAAACGCACTACAATCTAGTAAACAGCAAACAAACAATAAATCTCAATTTTTGAGCTATAAAAAACTGGATACTCATACGGCATATTTAAAAGTGAATACTTTTACAGCTAAGATGGAGCAGCATGATGTTGACCTATTTAATAATACACTACCTAAAACTCAAAATTTAATCCTTGACTTAAGGAACAATACAGGAGGGGATATTTTTTTAATGTGCCATTTCTTAAAATTCTTCATTAATAAATCCATTAAGCCTATTGAATTTCCACAGGAATTGATTAAAGGGATGTTATTACCTACATTGGATAGCAATAGAAAAAAGCAAATCAATTATGTTAAGGAATTTAATCAAAATGCTTACGGAAACCTGATTCCTTTTAACAATGCTTATAAAAACAAGCTGTATATTTTAATAAACGGTGGAACATTTTCAGCAGCTAGTATATTTGCCAACACGCTGGCATTATCGCAAAGAGGGATTTTAATTGGCGAAGAAACCGGAGGTGGGAGAAATAACATAAATGCAGGAACTTATTTTAACGGCAAACTAAAAAATACAGGAATTACTTACAGTATTGGTCTTGTACCTTTTAATTTACCACAGCCATCTACCACAATTGGTCGTGGGGTAATGCCCGATGTAAAAATTAATTATACTTTAGTTGATTATCTGGCAAAAAGAGATCTCGAAATGGATTGGGTGTTAAAGGATATTGAAAAGAATAAATAGTCTTAAAGCGCAGAACATGAAACCGAATAAGCTTTACACTACCGCCTCAGTTGTATTCCTGGTCCTTAGCACACTGGTTTTTTCGTACAGCGGATATTACATTCTGGGCATCCAGACAGTAAACCTATTTTTGGCGCTGATTGCAATGGCTTACATCACTTCTTTTATAGCGGTGATGAAAGATAGGAAATCTGTTATTTCCTGGTTGCTGTTGATCTTAAATTCAATTGTATTAATCTGCATCATTTATTTTCTGACGCATTTTAAAATGAAGATGTAGTAAAAATAAATTAAGCGCTATGGCAGGAACGAGCGTAAGTGTAAATCAATTTTGAAGGACCCTGAAATAAATTTACTTCGTAGCTTTCCGTTTCACTACAGGTCAGGGTGACGATTGAGATTATAAAACCAATAAGCCGAATTCCCTGAGCGTATTGATGGGTTTAGAATACCAGAAAAGTTCAAAATTTTCCATTTCATTTTCAAAATCGGCTTTAACCTCCTGAAAAGTGAATACCTTTTCGTTCGAGA
This sequence comes from Pedobacter folensis, assembly GCF_056490665.1. NCBI lineage: Bacteria > Pseudomonadati > Bacteroidota > Sphingobacteriia > Sphingobacteriales > Sphingobacteriaceae > Pedobacter > Pedobacter folensis. The sequence goes on along the minus strand of NZ_JBWJIF010000001.1, from coordinate 533,537 downwards.
TGGAGATTTTATTTAAAATAGCGCTTAACCACTCCCCTTCTTTTTTATTGGTTTGAACCGTAAACGATTCTTTTTTATCATGAAAAGTGAGTGCGGCCATTTCCCAGCTATTGCCTTTTTTCGACTTGGTAAAATAATCGGCAGAAGGTTTTCCACCTATCCAAACAACTTTTGCAGTAGGTTTGGTATTGAACTGATCGGCATCATTTAAAGCCTTTTCAATAAAATCGGCAGGAATTTTCGTCCGAGGAATTTTAAAATCAAACCAATCCTGCAGTTCGTAATCAAAACAGATACCATGCATAAAATTGAAGAGTGACTTTTTCAATCCAAAGCTGAATTTATTATGATCAATACCTGTTTTATCGGTATAGTTGATGTCGTTATTGGCAAAAGTTCCGATCACTTCGGTATCCTTTACGACACCAAATTTTTCCGGATACATGCCTACCGGACTATGTGCTGTCATGGCGAATTGATGCCAAAAGCCTGATTGTAATATCCCAACTTCAAACAACTGACGTACCATCTCTAAACTATCAATTGTTTCTTGTACGGTTTGGGTTGGGTAGCCATACATTAAATAAGCATGCACCATAATTCCAGCTTCGGTAAAATTACGGGTAACCTTAGCCACCTGTTCTACCGTTACGCCCTTATCAATCAGTTTCAACAAACGATCTGAGGCCACTTCCAATCCACCTGAAACCGCAATACAGCCCGATGCTTTTAATAACAGACACAAATCTTGCGTAAAGCTTTTTTCAAAACGGATGTTGGTCCACCAGGTAACCGCTAATTTTCTTCTGATGATTTCCAGGGCAACCTCACGCATCAATGCAGGTGGTGCCGCTTCATCAACAAAGTGAAAACCATTTTGCCCGGTCTTTTCATACAGATCTTCAATCCGGTCTACAATCAATTTAGCTGCAACCGGTTCATAAACCTTAATATAATCTAATGAAATATCGCAGAAGGTACATTTCCCCCAGTAACAGCCATGTGCCATGGTGAGTTTATTCCATCGTCCATCGCTCCACATGCGGTGCATCGGATTTACGATTTCAATTACCGAAATGTATTTATCCAATAATAGACCGGTGTAATCAGGTGTACCCACATCAGCCTGCTTGTAATCATTTCTAAAAGCATCGTTACGGTAAACGACCTGACCATTTTCGAGTAAAAAAGTTCTTTTATAAAAATGGGCTTCAGCAGGAACGGGATGTATAATATTATGGTATAAAAGTTCAATTGGCAATTCGCCGTCATCTAAAGTGATGTAATCGAAAAATTCAAAAACCCTTGCATCCGATAAAGACCTTAACTCGGTGTTGGGGAAACCACCACCCATAGAAATTTTAATTTCCGGATGATTGGCCTTTACCCATTGCGCACAGCGGAAAGCACTGTATAAATTACCTGGAAACGGAACAGAAATCAAAAACAGTTTAGGCTGAACGGTTTCAATTTTATCTTTTAAAACCGAAATCAGGATCTGATCGATATAGGTAGGTTCTTTGAGTAAAGCATCATACAATTCATCAAAAGAATTTGCACTTCTGCCCAAACGCTCTGCATAACGGCTGAAACCAAAGTTTTCATCAATACACTCTACTATGTAATCAGATATATCTTCGAGATAAAGGGTAGCCAGGTGTTTCGCTTTATCCTGCGTACCCATCGCACCAAAAGCCCAGTCTAACTCCTCTAATTGCGAAAAACGCGAAGCTTGCGGGAGAAAATCGTCGCTACAAATCTGCAAAGCCAAAGTTGGATTCTTACCCTGTAGAAAGGCAATTACCGCATCAATTGTTTTTAAATATTCATCCTGTAAAGCAAAAATACGTTTAGCATTGTCGCTTTTAGTTTTTTGATCGCCGGCACTTCGACCAGGCTCCGTGTGACAAAACAGATCTTGAAGTCCTTTTTTTGAGAATAGCGCTAAAATGACCTCAATACCTAAATCGGCCTGTGTGGCACTGATATTTTTAGTGTTCAGAAAACCTTTTATATACGCCGTTGCTGGATATGGAGTATTCAGTTGGGTAAAGGGCGGCGTAATGGCAAAGATTTCGGTTTTCAAAAGGAATTGTTTTTTCTGCAAAAGTAAGGGAATTTTTAATAGAGTCGTCACCCTGAATTCATTTCAGGGTATATTCTGCAGAAAAGATGCTGAAATAAATTCAGCATGACGAATTTACCTAGATATGCAACTATCTTAAACTAAAACACCAATCCAAACGTTTTAACCCTACATCAACACGTTTTCTACCCGAATGAAAGTTTTCTGTTTTTACATCCTGATGCTCTGTGCGCAAATCAGCTTTGCGCAAAAAACATTTGTATTTCCTAAAATTAAAGCACAAGGCGCTTCTGTTGAACAGTTTACTCCTGCCAACTGGACTGTTATCGATCAGGTTTATGGCGATTTAAACAACGATGCCTCAGACGATTTAGCGGTAGTTTTTGAGTGTAATAAAACAATAGATGAAACACGTGTTTATGGAGATAACCATACCGACATTATAAAAGAAACCCAAAAACCGAGGATACTGGCTATCTTTTTTAAAGATAAGTCAACCGGGGCTTTTAGCTTATCTACACAAAACAACGATTTCATTCTACGCTCAGAAGAAGGTGGAAAGTTGGGCGATCCGCTACAGCAGATTGCCATTAAAGACCAGCAACTCTATTTGCGCTTCCAGGGCGGTTCTGAATGGCGCTGGGAACTGGGTTATACCTTTAAATTCGAAAATAAAGACTGGTTTTTAACCAGCGCAATCAATTTGTATTTTAACCAGAACAGCGGTGATATGACCGAAAGGGTTTACGATTTTAAAACACGTGAGTTATTTACCACCGTAGGCAATCTGCACCGACGGGATATTTCGAACCGGAGAACCAGTGAAGTTTTGTATTTTTCGCAGCTCAGAACCTTCAAAACCTTTAAAAAACCATGGGCATGGGAAGTAATGCCGAATGTTTATTTGTAAGTAACTACGTTAGCGCCGGCTTTTAGATTGGATTTTAACAATAATAAGGTTTGGGGTACCAATTCCTTTAGGGTTAGATATGTATTGTCTAATGCATTTAAAACAATGATAGGTAAGGTATACTTTGCAAAATTCTGTTGATATTGCAGATTTTTATCAAATGTGATCAATACCTGAAAGTCATCAGCAATCATTAACTTCAGCAACTCACCATTCTTAACTCCATTCCATCCCTTGTCTCTAACAGTATAAATTTCATGTTCGATAAAATGTTCTTTTAATCTTTTAGGAAGATTTTCATCAAGAAGCAATTTCATACATTTTGTCTATATGACCTGAGGTTATTAATTTGTTCGCAACTTCCAACACACGAATTACCTGTTTCTTAGATACACTTGGAAAATCCTCTAAGAATTCATCGATAGTGATTCCTTTCTCTACATGGAAAAATAAGGTTTCAACGGGAACTCTTGTGCCTGCAAAAACAGGTAGCCCCCCTAACACCTCTGCGTTAGTTGATATAATATCTTTTAATGATTCCATAACATATCAAATTTACTAAATTTTATGATAAGTTTTAAACCTAACGGACAGGTTTTATGCCCTTAGCCTTTCGCCAAAGAACCACAGTTTCGGGTTAAACAAACCTGATAGAACGAAAAGCCCGGAGCGAAGCATGAGTGAGGACTTGAAGGGATAGCAGGGCTGCAATATCCGAAGTATTACAGCCGCTCATTTTCAAAATATTATTGATCACCTTTAATTAATATTTACAAACTAAATATTTTGTGCGATTACAAAACCACTGGCCCAGGCCCACTGAAAATTATAACCGCCCAACCAACCGGTAACATCTAAACATTCGCCGCCAAAAAACAGGTTTGGAATCTTCTTGCACTCCAGGGTTTTAGAAGATATCTCATTGGTATCAATTCCGCCACGCATTACTTCAGCCTTATCGTAACCTTTATCACCAGCAGGTTTAACTTTAAATTGGTGAATCGTCTGTTCAATTAAATCGATCTCAGCCTTTGTTAATGCAGCCACAGGCTTGCTTAAAGGCAAAAATTTACCTAATGCATCGGTAAACTTTTTGGTATAAATCCTGTTCAACAATGTCGACAGTAGTGTTTTACCATTATTTTTTCTTTCCTCATCCAATAAGGTAAGCACATTTTGGTGTGGCAGCAGATTTAAATTAATCGTCTCGCCTCTCCTCCAAAAAGAAGAAATCTGCAAAATAGCCGGACCACTTAATCCCCAATGCGTAAAGAGGATATTTTCTTCGAACGAAATCTCATCATTGCTTACTTCGCAAAAAACAGAATTACCCGAAAGTTGTGCGAACCACTCTTCGTCTTTTCCGGTAATGGTTAATGGAACCAAAGCGGGAGCCGTTTCAATGATTTTTAAGTCGTGTTTTCTGGCAAAGCGTAAGGCAAAGTCGGTCGCACCCATTTTTGGAATGGGTAAACCACCAGTGGTAATCACCAGTTTTTCTGCAGTTAGAACGATTGTTTTTCCATTTTTCTCATAACTTACTTTAAACCCTTCCGGCAATATTTCGATACCCTTTACATCGGCATTACACCTGATTTCCTGTCCGAAATCTCCGCAAATGGAGGTAAAAACCTCAACAACATCTTTCGCATTTTTATCATCAGGAAATAATTGGCCTAAAGTTTTTTCTTTACCTGTTATGCCATAGGTTTCAAAAAAGCTTATGGTATCATCAACCGTCCACTGCGTAAAGGCAGATTTAATAAAATGTGGATTTGCCGATATAAACTGCTCAGCTGATGCAAATTGGTTGGTATAATTGCAGCGGCCTCCACCTGAAATTAAAATTTTGGCACCAGGTTTTTCATTTTTTTCGAGCACAATTACTTTCTTACCCAGATAGCCTGCCTGCACCGCACACATCAATCCGCAAGCACCTGCACCAATAATTATTGCATCAGCATTCATCAATAAAATTTATTATGGTTACTTTTGCACAAAAGTAGCATTATTTTCAAGCGCATGGCAAAACAGATTAGCGAATTAAAATTAGGTATTTTAGGTGGTGGACAATTGGGCAGAATGCTCATTCAACAAGCAATCAATTACAATGTAACTACATTAGTTTTAGACCCAGATCCTGATGCTCCCTGCAAACACATTTCCAATTACTTCGAAAATGGCTCGATTACCGATTTTGATACCGTTTACAACTTCGGAAAGAAAGCCGACATCATTACGATTGAAATTGAAAAAGTAAATATCGATGCGCTTGAACAACTCGAAAAAGAAGGTAAAAAAGTATTCCCGCAATCGAGGGTAATCCGTTTAATCCAGGATAAAGGCGTACAGAAGCAGTTTTTCAAAGAAAACGATATCCCAACCTCTCCTTTCCAGATTGTAAATACCAAGGAAGATATGGAGAACAGTCCTTTCCCTTTTCCATATATTTTGAAACTGCGGAAAGATGGTTACGATGGCAAGGGGGTAATGAAAATCAACAGTGCCGCAGATTTGGACAAAGCTTTTGATGCACCTTGTATTATTGAAAAACTGGTCGATTTTGAAAAAGAAGTTGCGGTAATTGTTGCCCGTAACGCCAATGGTGATGTAAAAACTTTCCCAATGGTAGAAATGGAATTCAATCCGGAAGCCAATTTGGTGGAGTTTCTGATTTCGCCATCTACTTTTGCCGAAAGCTTACAGCAAAAAGCCGAAAACATTGCCAAAAATATTGCTTCGGCGATGAACATTACCGGAATTTTAGCGGTAGAAATGTTTGTATGTAAAGATGGCGAATTATTGGTTAACGAGGTTGCTCCCCGCCCGCACAATAGCGGTCATCAAACCATAGAAGGCAATTATGTTTCTCAGTTCGAACAACATTTACGATCTATTTATAACTTACCACTGGGCGACACCAGCAGCATTACCAATGCCATTATGATCAATCTTCTTGGTGAAAAAGGTTTTGAAGGTGTAGCTAAATATGAAAATCTGGAGAAAACATTAGGCATTGATGGCGTTTATGTTCATTTATACGGCAAAAAATACACTAAACCTTTCCGCAAGATGGGACACGTCACCATAGTAGATATTGACAGGGACAAAGCCATTGAAAAAGCACGGTTTGTACAAAAAACATTAAAAGTAATTGCATAAGCCCCCTAGCCTCCTGAAGGGGAACTAATCGCGAGGTGGAAGTACTAAATTTAAAAGAAGTTAAAAAGAAATAAAATAAATATGAGTCAAGGAAATTCAAATTCAGCATTGGTAGGAATTATCATGGGAAGCAAATCAGATTTACCTGTTATGCAAGATGCTGCTGATGTATTAAAAGAATTTGGAATAAACTATGAAATTACGGTTGTTTCTGCCCACAGAACACCAGAACGTATGTTTAACTATGCTAAAGAAGCACAAGGCCGTGGCCTAAAGGTAATTATAGCCGGTGCCGGTGGTGCTGCTCACTTGCCGGGCATGGTCGCTTCTATCACCACATTACCGGTAATCGGTGTTCCGGTTAAATCATCAAATTCTATTGATGGCTGGGATAGTATTTTATCTATCTTACAAATGCCAAATGGTATTCCAGTGGCTACAGTAGCTTTAAACGCTGCTAAAAACGCGGGGCTATTAGCTACGCAGATTTTAGCTACTGCTGATGAATCTTTAACCGTTAAAATGCAGGCTTATAAAGATGAGTTAAGAAGAAAAGTTGAAGAAAGTGCAGATAGTCTGGAGTCCTAAACGGCAATAACTAAACTCAAGAGTTCGTCATTTCGAGCGGAGTGCAACGGAGTCGAGAAATCTAACTAGAGAGATATTCCAGATAGATCTCTCCGTTTAGTTGCACTTCAGTCGAGATGACGGCTTAATATAACTTACATCCCTTGCTTTTTATTCCATATCAATAATATCGCCTGGTTTGCAATCTAAAACTTTACAAATTGCTTCCAGCGTATCAAACCTCACACCTTTTGCCTTACCCGTTTTTAATATGGAGAGGTTTACAATCGTTAAACCTACCTTCTCCGAGAGCTCAGTTAACGACATTTTTCGTTTGGCCAGCATCACATCTAAATTTATAATTATTGGCATAATTTAGGTTTATACGAATGATTCGTTTTCTTGTTTGATATCAACGCCAACTTTGAAAGCAAGGCCAAAAGCCAATAATACCAGTCCAATAAGTGTTTCGGTGCCAAAAAAACCTACACCATTACTAATATCGTAACCCGAATCATTAAGTTTTAATCTGTTGATACAATTAATTAAAAGTTCTTGTGTAATCCATCGTAAAAAGGGTAATAACATCAATACAACGCCGCTGTATATTATAATTGAAACATTCTTTCTGGTAAAAACCTCATCTTTGGTAAGTGATTTAAAAAACCACTTAAGCAGCAGGATTAAAAAGCCTATACACAAGAAATAGCAGAGATAAACTAATTGAAAAATGATGGCCGAAAATGAAAATAAGTCGGAATAAGATTTAAAACGCAAAGATATTGATGACATTTTTGTTTCGCTTACAAGGAATCCCCTATTAAACCAATTATTTAAACTGTCGTCAACAGAGACTGTCCCCTTTTCAACCTTTTTTTCTGCCTTTACATTGAATACAGTGTACCATTTTATTCCTTTAGTAGCACTTGGCACTCCAGAATTGAATACAGAAACGATTAAAATAATGATATATAAAACCAAGGCAAAACTGGCAAAACCATTCAGCGCTTTAATGACCTTACTTTCTGAGAGTTTCATAGTTAATAAATTTAAATATGAAACAAACATATAACATAATTTAAAATAAAACAATAAATATTTATCGTTTTATTTTAAATAAATTCTGGCATTTATTTAATTATTAACTGAAAATTGCAAACTGAAAACTGACTAGTTCAAACTCGGGTCTGCAGGGAAATTACTGATGTGTGCATATTTCGGGCCTAAGTTTACCACTACATCGCGCCAAAGCTTTTCATCATCGTTACTAAAAATGAGATCAGGATTAAAGATATCGCTCACCATCCAGGCATTCTGCTCTAATTCGCGATCAAGCTGTCCATTATCCCAACCAGAATAACCCATAAAAAATTTCACTTCATCAGCGCTTATGGCATTGGTATTTAGGAGGATTTTAAGGGTTTCAAAATTCCCGCCCCAATACAATCCATTCCCGATGGGTTCGCCACTCTGCAATTTATCATAACTCCTATGGATAAAATGTAAAGTATCTGCAGCAACAGGTCCGCCAAAATAAATGTAATTTTTCGCATCCCACAAATCCTGGATCACATCGTTCAGCATCAGATTTCCTACCTGATTAAGGATATAACCCACAGTGCCATCATCGCCATGTTCGGTTAACAGTACCACAGATCTTTTAAAATTCGGATCGGCCATAAAAGGTTCTGAGATGAGCAAGCGGCCTGTTTTTGGTTTTATATTGTTCAGCATGATGATAATCATTTGTTACACCGTAAAAGATGCCTATTTTTGTTAAATGCAAGTTACAAATGAATTTCTACAAAACCTGCGCCAAGATTACAAAAGCGCTTCGCTAGACGAATCTGACGTTGATCAAGACCCAATTATCCAGTTTAAAAAGTGGTTTCAGCACGCAGTTGATGCCCAGTTATACGAACCCAATGTAATGACCTTAGCGACGGCCGATAAAGCTGGCCGGCCAGATGCCCGTATCGTTTTACTTAAAGGTGTTGATACGGATGGATTTAGGTTCTTTACCAATTACCTGAGTGCAAAAGGAAAAGAGCTGAAACGAAATCCATATGCGGCGTTGGTATTTTTCTGGCCTGAACTGGAAAGACAGGTTAGAATTGAAGGAACAGTAGAAAAACTAGACAAAGAAACTTCAGAGGAATATTTCAATACCAGACCGGTTGACAGTCAGATTGGCGCGGTAGCTTCTCCTCAAAGCCAGATTATTCCTAACAGGGCTTTTCTGGAAGAGAAAGTTGAAGAATTAAAAGCTAAAAGTGCCGATAAAGGTGTAGCTAAACCTGCACACTGGGGTGGTTATATCGTAAAACCGACCAGAATTGAGTTTTGGCAAGGAAGAAGCAACAGGTTGCACGACAGAATAAATTTCGAAAAGGTTAAAGGAATCTGGACCAAAACCAGGTTGGCACCATAAGGTTGTCTATAAAAAATAGAGATTGGCTATCCGGCAAAATCTCTATTTTAACTAATCTTTTACTTGTAAATTCGCCTTTTAGAATCCCTTAAAAAAATGAAACAAATCGCAGTTATAGGATCTGGCACAATGGGAAATGGCATCGCCCACACCTTTGCGCAATTTAATTATCAGGTCAACCTGATCGACATCAATCAGGATGCATTGGATAAGGCCATACAAACCATTACCAAAAATCTAGACAGACAGGTCGCCAAAGGAACATTAACAGCAGATCAGAAAGCGACCACGCTTAATAACATTACGACCTATACTTCAACAAAGGATGGCGTACAGCAGGCTGATTTAATTGTAGAAGCCGCTACAGAAAATGTAGACTTAAAACTGAAGATTTTCAGGGATTTAGATGAGTATGCTCCGGCACATGCTATTCTCGCTTCCAACACCTCCTCTATTTCCATTACCCAGATTGCAGCTGTAACCAACAGGGGCGATAAGGTAATCGGGATGCATTTCATGAACCCCGTTCCGATAATGAAACTGGTAGAAGTAATCAGGGGTTATGCCACCAGTGATGAAACAACCAATACCATTATGTCGCTATCTCAAAGTTTGGAAAAAGTTCCGGTTGAGGTAAATGATTATCCTGGTTTTGTGGCCAACCGCATTTTAATGCCCATGATTAACGAAGCCATTTATACTTTATATGAAGGCGTTGCGGGTGTTTACGAAATCGATACGGTGATGAAACTCGGAATGGCACACCCGATGGGTCCTTTACAATTAACTGATTTTATTGGTCTGGATGTTTGTTTGGCTATCTTAAAAGTATTAAACGATGGTTTTGGCAATCCTAAATACGCACCTTGTCCGTTATTGGTAAACATGGTTGCAGCAGGTAAAAAAGGTGTTAAAACCGGCGAAGGTTTTTATAAATACACTGCGGGATCAAAAGATCTTGTGGTTGCTGATAAATTTAAAAAATCCTAATTTTTTTAGCATTTAATTTTATATTTGCTGTATGAATGAGAATCTGGATCCTGAAGCAAGCAACCTAAGCCCTACCGATCGCGATATTGAAAGGGTTTTAAGGCCACAAGCTTTTGAAGATTTTACGGGACAGGAAAAAGTGATGGAAAACCTGAAGATTTTTGTTCAGGCAGCAAAACTCCGTGGTGAGGCTTTAGACCATGTTCTTTTGCACGGCCCTCCGGGATTAGGCAAAACCACCCTTTCTCATATCATTGCCAATGAAATGGCCACTGGTATCAAAGTAACTTCTGGTCCGGTTTTAGATAAACCCGGCGATTTAGCTGGTTTGTTAACTGGTCTGGATGAAGGTGATATCCTTTTTATTGATGAAATCCACCGTTTATCCCCCCTTGTGGAAGAGTACTTGTATTCTGCCATGGAGGATTTTAAAATCGATATTATGCTCGAGACCGGCCCGAATGCCCGTTCAGTACAGATATCGCTTAATCCTTTTACACTGGTTGGAGCCACGACCCGTTCCGGATTGTTAACTGCGCCTTTAAGAGCCCGTTTCGGAATTAACGCCCGTTTGGCTTATTATGATGCCAAATTGCTTACTACAATTGTGTTACGCTCATCCGACATCCTAAAAACACCAATCAGTGATGAAGGTGCTTACGAAATTGCCCGCCGTAGTCGCGGCACACCCCGTATTGCCAATGCACTTTTACGGAGAACCAGAGATTTTGCACAGATTAAAGGAAACGGAAATATCGATACGGAAATAGCCCGCTATGCCTTAAATGCACTTAATGTAGATGAGCATGGTTTAGATGAAATGGATAACAGGATTCTGGTGACCATTATCGATAAATTTAAGGGCGGCCCGGTCGGTTTAAAAACCATTGCCACTGCTGTTGGAGAAGATGAAGGCACCATTGAAGAAGTTTATGAACCTTTTTTAATCCAGGAAGGCTATATTATGCGTACTTCACGCGGCCGCGAGGTGACCGAAGCCGCTTACAAACATTTAAAAAAGAATTATCCCGGGCAAACGGGGAAGTTGTTTTAGTGTAAGATTGTTTCGTGCAACCTTACGTTTTTTCGTCATTGCGAGGCAGGGATTGAGCGAGCCGAAGCAATCTAATGACTTGTTATTATAGATTGCTTCACACAACCCACTGTCCTACTTCTTCAGTTCGCAATGACGATCTGCCGAAAAAATAAAATCCATCTGAACATTTAAGTCCTTTCTGTGTTCATTAATGTACAAATCAAACAGTATGAATATTGAATTACGTAAACTAACGCTCGAAGATTACGCCGATCTTAAAGAATCAATGCTACAGGCCTACGACAGTATGGGTGGTTCCATCTGGCCGAAATCAAGTATTGCAAAACTTTTAAATATTTTCCCCGAAGGACAGCTTTGTATCGCCGTTGATGATAAAGTGGTAGCCTGCTCACTCGCCATTATTGTAGAATACGATGAATACGGCGATCGGCACACCTATAAATTAATTACTGGTGATTATTCTTTTACTACACACGACCCTAATGGCGATACCCTGTACGGTATCGAAATTTTCGTTCACCCCGATTATCGCGGACTACGTTTAGGAAGAAGGTTATACGAGGCCAGGAAGGAACTTTGCGAAAGCCTTAACCTCAAAAGTATTATTGCCGGTGGTAGAATTCCTGGTTATCACCAATATGCAGAGCAACTGAGTCCGAGGCAATACATAGACAAGGTAAAAGCTAAAGAAATTTACGACCCCACACTTACTTTTCAGATTTCGAATGATTTTCACGTCAGAAAAGTATTAAAGAATTACTTACCAGGCGATAAAGAATCGAAAGAATATGCCACCTTAATCGAGTGGAATAACATTTATTACCAGGGTATTGATGCTTCAGCCCGTTCTGCGATGACCATCCGTTTAGGTTTAGTACAATGGGAAATGCGTTTATTCCCCAATATGGATGCGTTTTACGAGCAGGTAGAATTTTTTGTGGATGCTTTGAGTGGTTACAAATCAGATTTTGTGATGTTCCCTGAGCTATTCAATACCCCCCTGCTGCAACCATACAATCACTTGCCAGAAATTGAAGCCATGCGCAAGCTTGCTGAAAAAACAGAAGAGATTGTACAAAAAATGCATGAATATTCGCTGAGCTACAATACCAACATCATTACAGGCAGTATGCCACTCATTGAGGATGGTAAACTTTACAATGCCACTTACCTTTGTCACCGCACGGGTAAAATAGATGAGTATAGAAAAATCCACATCACACCAAACGAGCAAAAATATTATGGCATGATTGGTGGCGATAAGGTGCAGGTTTTTGATACCGATTGTGGTAAAGTCGGCATTTTGATTTGTTATGATGTAGAGTTCCCTGAATTGAGCCGCATTTATGCCGATCAGGGGATGCAGATTTTATTTGTGCCATTCCTAACCGATACCCAAAATGGTTATACACGCGTTCGTCATTGCGCGCAGGCACGGGCGATAGAAAACGAATGTTATGTAGCCATTGCAGGTTGTGTGGGCAATTTACCTAAGGTAAATAATATGGACATCCAGTTTGCCCAATCAGCAGTTTTTACGCCATCCGATTTCGCATTTCCAACCAATGCCATCAAAGCAGAAGCCACACCAAATACCGAAATGGTGTTGGTAGTCGATGTTGACTTGCATTTGCTAGACGAGCTGCACCATTATGGAACGGTAAAGGTGTTAAAAGACAGACGGAAAGATCTTTATCAGGTTAAATTGTTAAAATAAATACCCATAAAAAATGCCGGTCAAATTAATGTACCGGCATTTTCATTTTTAATCTAAAGCTAATTATTTTCTCATCACAAACCATATAATCAGACCAATAATTACAGCCAGCGGTAACACCCATTTTAAGGCTTGTCCACCTCCGTTTTCGTCTTTTTCAGTAACGGCTGGTTTTGCTGGTCCCGGATCTTCTTTGTGACTTTCGTAATCTTTTTCAATCGGTTTCGGAGCTGCTCCTGATTCCGTATGTTGTGGATCTATATTTTCCATGGCTAATACTCTAAAAGCTCTCCCGCTGGTTATTACTCCAATCGGGATGAACCATAATCAATTAATTTAGTTTCTGTATGGAGAACAAGTGATTAATGAAAATGTTTTAAATCTTAAGCCTTATCTTTGCAGATCGGTGTACAACAATCATGCAAAATATAGCCAGCTGATCAAAGATGAAGCCTTGCGCCTGGGCTTTATGGCCTGTGGCATTTCCAAAGCTGAATTTCTGGAAGAAGAAGCACCCAGATTGGAAAACTGGCTGAACCAGAACCGTCATGGAGAAATGAAATACATGGAAAATTATTTCGATAAACGCCTCGATCCCAGATTACTGGTTGATGGTGCCAAATCGGTAATTTCCTTGTCGCTAAACTATTATACCGAAGAAAAACAGTCAGACCCCAATGCGCCGAAAATTTCTAAATATGCTTACGGACAGGATTACCATACTGTAATAAAAGATAAACTAAAAGAACTCACTCATTTTATAGAAGAAAATATTGGAGAAGTTTCCGGAAGGGCGTTTGTAGACTCTGCTCCGGTTTTAGACCGTGCCTGGGCCAAAAAATCGGGCATTGGATGGATCGGTAAAAATTCTAATCTAATCAGCAAAACCGATGGTTCTTTTTTCTTCCTTGCCGAACTGATTGTTGATCTGGAATTGGATTACGATCATCCATATCAGGCCGACTACTGTGGAACTTGCACCCGCTGTTTGGATGCCTGCCCCACTGATGCCATTATTGCGCCACAGGTGGTAGATGGAACGAAATGTATATCCTACCTCACCATTGAGCTCAAAAATGAGATCCCCAATGAGTTTAAAGATAAAATGAGCAATTGGATGTTTGGCTGCGATATCTGTCAGGATGTTTGCCCCTGGAACCGCTTCTCTAAAGCACACCATGAAGAAGCTTTTAAACCTGCGGACGGATTACTGGATTTGAATGCAAAAGACCTGACCGAAATTACAGATGATGTTTTTAAAAGGGTTTTTAAGGGATCGGCGGTTAAACGTACCAAATTTACCGGACTAAAAAGAAATATCGATTTTCTTAAACCTGAATAATTACAAATCTTTATTATATTTGATATGATGACTGATATTCAATTATATACAAAGCTTGCTGACTTACCTACCGAATTAAAAAAAAGGGTATCAGATTATATTGATACTCTAATGATTAAAGAGAAGTCGGATGATAAATCTCAAAAGAGAACTGCTGGGTTAGAAAAAGGTTTAATCAGTATGAAGGATAATTTTAACGATCCGATTGAAGGTTGAAAGGGTCGTCATGCTGAATTTATTTCAGCATCTATCATTAAGAATTAAGTTAAATAGATCCTGAAACAAGTTCAGGATGACGATAGCCAGAAATATATCTTATAACTAAATCATTAAGGAAGTCAAATTTGACTTAGCAAATCGTCCAAAAACTTAACTCCCTTAATATCCATCTAATTCACTGAAAAGCTATTATCACTTTTAACCTTATCTGGTGTATGTGGATTTCCCATCACTACTTTAGTTAACTTTTTAGTGGTTGTGATATTGATTTTAACCTGTTTGTCGCCTTTTTCCCAAATGCCGATTGTACTGTGATTCTTTTCAACAGAACCATCTTCATAAGTTAAGGTTAAATCTACTGGCATAGCTTTAACACTTTTATTCTCCACAACAATGGTGTATCCGCCTGAAGTTTTATCCACTGCCCTTATAGCCATATCGGTAACACCATCATCAAAAAACCAGGCCTTCCAAAACCAGTTTAAATTTTTACCACTACCTTCATTCATGCTATTAAAAAAATCGTAGGGCATTGGGTGTTTGCCATTCCAGTTTTGGATGTAGGTGTGTAAAGCTTTGGTAAACAATGCATCGCCCAGGTAATCTTTTACATACAAATAAGCTAAACCAGGTTTAGGATAAGAGTTGGTAAATGATCCGGATCCTTTTAAATCAGGCGTTAAGGTCATAATTGGGGTATCGTCTTTCCCGCCCGAAGAGGAAGCAGTAGGCTGAACGCCGTATTCATCAACAATCGTAGAATCAATCATCGGAGAAATCAACCACTCGCCTATGGTGGCCCAGCCTTCATCCATCCAGCCATACTTGGTTTCGTTGATGCCCATATAAAACGGAAACATGGTGTGAAAAATTTCATGGTCAGTCAAGGTAATAGCATCTGTACGATTGTCAACCGGATTATCATTTACCATCATTGGATATTCCATCTGATCTAAACCATCAAATATGGTTTCATGGTTATAAGGAAAAGGCCATTTCGGGAAAGTATAACTCATTGATTCTACCGTTTTACGGGCAAAATCGATCACTTCGTAATAATCTTTGTGCTTCGGGTTAAAAACAGCATCAACACGTGTTCTTCTTTTCGTTTTGGGATCAACCACTAAACTGCTCGATTTCCATAAGTAATGATCACTCAAAGCAAATGCAAAATCGGTCACGTTTTTAGCTTCGAACTTAAAAGTGTTATAAGCATTAGGTTGTGTTACTTTTTTACCGGCTAAATCTTTATCCGTAATTACATCAATTACAGCATCGTTTTTTTCTGCAGATAACATTCTCGAAACAATATCTTTCTGGAAAACCTCCGAAGGATTTTTCAAATCGCCGGTTGCCCAAACACCATACCCTCCCGGCACCGTAATCGAAGCATTAAACTGGTCAAAGTCGTTATAAAACTCTTCAGCTCCGGTATATGGGAATTTATTCCAGCCATCTACATCATCATAAACCGCAATGCGCGGAAAAAAGTAAGCCACAAAATGTGAGCCCTCATCTACCTGACCTGTACGCATATGCGAGCCTTTATTTAAAGTGTAGCTATAATCAATACTAAAACTAATGGTTTTGCCAGGCAACACAGATGGGACATTAACAGTCATGTTGGTTCCATCTATTTTAAAATCAGTGATTGATTTTCCGTTCGCTGCCAGTTTTTCTATCGCAACTCCATCACCAAGATCAGATTCTGCCAGTTTTGATTTTCTTGGCGTTCCCTTTTTGTACAGATTTGGATAAAGCTTAAACCAGATTTCCTTCAGTGTATCAGGACTGTTATTGGTATAAGTTACCTGAACCTTACCTTTTAAAAACCTGCTGACAGGATTAAAATCTACGTTCAAATCGTATTTTGAAGTATTTTGCCAATAGTTTTTACCAGGCTTACCGTTCGTATTTCTGGTTTCCTTTTGATAGGCTTTCTGAAATACAGGTTCTATAGGCAAGGATATCTGTGCGCTGGCATAAAATGCCGTACACCATAAAAGGCAAAATATTTTTATAGATTTCATATGCATAATTTTTAACCACAGATGGACACAGATAAACACGGATCTTAAACAAGTGTTTAATATCCATTTAGCATTCTCTTAATCTCTACTCTTGGTTTCCCAAAATTGATTAACAGTCCACATCTTTTATTGCAAGCAACCAAATAGTTCATCAGCTGTGCCTGATGAACTTCGTTCAGCTCTTTTATTGCTTTAATTTCGACTATAACTTCATTTTCAACCAACAAGTCCGCAAAGTATTCACCAACAACTTGATCATCATAAAAAACATGTAATGGCTGTTGTTTTATTACACATAAATTGGATTTTAGTATTTCCAGGAACATTGCATTCTCATAAACCTTTTCCAGGAAACCACAACCTAGCGTGTTTGAAACCACGTAAGCAGCTCCAATTATTTTTTCAGTTATAGAATTAAGTTCTTCCACATTAAACTTAATGATCTGTGTTTATCCTTTTTATCTGTGGTCAAAAAAACAGCTATTTACCGAACTTCATTTTCAATTGCTCCAACATATCCGTATTAATCGGCTGTGCAGGTTTTTCTGGCTTAGGTTGAGGCTTTTGCTGATATTGGGGTTTGTTTGCCGATGTATTATTTTGAGGTCTGGGAGTCCTGTTCTCATTTTTCTTGGCATTAAATTTTGCCCACTCCTCATCTAATTTCTTCTTGGTATACAAAGGGAAATCACCCTGTTTCATCCAGGCATAATAGCTGGGCTCTACAGAAAATACCTGAGCGGTGGTTTTGCCCTTGTGTTTTCCAAAGTTAAAACATACCTCATCGTTATCATTGTAAACCAAACGGCCGGCAAAATCTACAGGTTTATTAATATTGGTAAAGATATGCAACGCATCCACATCATTTACAACCGGAATACTTTTTACACCCTGTTTGCTTTCGAACTCGGTTTCCTTGTACATTTCTAACTGTCCAAGTAAAACTTTATAGGTCGCAATTACATCCGCTTCTGCAGCGTGTGCATTAATTAAATCTTCCTGACAATAGAATTTATAAGCCGCTTTTAATGTACGTTGCTCCATTTGGTGGAATATATTCTGTACATCCACAAATTTGCGGTTGCTCATGTCGAAATCAACTTCTGCCCTTAAAAATTCTTCTAAAAGCATTGGAATATCAAATTTATTCGAATTGTATCCCGCCAGATCACTTTCTCCAATAAACTCAGCAATTTCTGCAGCCAAAGTCTTAAAGGTAGGCTCATTTGCAATATCTTCATCATAAATACCATGTATTAACGAAGTTTGCAACGGGATCGGCATTTCTGGATTTACACGCCAGGTTTTAACAAGTTCAGAACCATCTGGCATGGCTTTTAAAATCGCTATTTCAACGATCCTGTCAGCTCCAACATTAACTCCAGTAGCTTCTAAATCAAAAAATGCTAAAGGGCGCTTTAAATTTAATTTCATTTCTTATGATGTGAGATTGGCGACATTAGATTTGAATCGGAATGTCAAATTCTTTTTTTCAAAAGTGCTAAAAAGGTTTCATTAGTTCTGTAAAACAGCTTTATTAATTTATAAATTTAATTGTCAAATTATTTTAGAATGTTAGTTTGTAGGTTTAAATTGCGGCAATTTATATACGCTCAAATGAATAAGACATTAGCCATACTATTCCTCCTCTTTTTATCACTAACCACTCAGGCTCAAAACTTTAACTTTGGAGCCATTACCTACGACGATTACGAATTCGACAGAAAAAAATTAGACAGCAATGCCAATGCTATTGTTTTAAAAGAATTTGGTACGGCATCTATTCAACGCGACGATAATACCGGCAGTTTAGAGTTGATTTTTGAACACCATGTAAAAATCAAAATATATAATAAAGATGGCTTTAAGGAAGCCAATATTGTTATTCCAACCTATAAAGATGAAACTCGCGAAGAAACAATCAGCGAGTTAAAAGCTTCTACCTTCAATTATGTTGACAATAATTTTGTGGAAACGGTTATGGATAAAAAGGCCATTTTCGTCGAAAACAGGTCGAAATATACCAGGCTGACCAAGTTTACGCTTCCAAACCTCAAAGAAGGCTCGATTATCGAATACAGTTATAGGTTAAAATCGCCTAACTTATTTAATTTCAAAACATGGGAGTTTCAAAGCAGCATTCCTAAGGTAATCAGCGAGTATTTGGTTTATATTCCGGGCATTTACAATTACAATGTTTCTTTGCGTGGTTTTCAAAAACTAACTGATCAAAAAGTTGAGCTGAACAAAGAATGTTTAAGGCTTTCGGGTGTAGCGATCGATTGTTCAAAAATCAACTACATGATGAAAAATATTCCGGCATTTATTGAGGAAGATAACATGACGGCGCCTAGTAATTTCAAATCGGCGATTTATTTTGAGCTTTCTGATGTTCAGAATTTAAATGGTGGTAAAACATCTTACACCAAAACCTGGAAAGATGTTGATTATGAGTTATCGTCTTATAAAACTTTGGGCGATCAGATGAAAAGGAAAGATGTTTTTAAAGATCTTATTCCCGAAATCACAAAAGGGAGTACAACTGATCTGGATAAAGCAAAAGCCGTTTATAATTACATCAAAAAACAGATCAAGTGGAATAATTATTATGGGAAATATTCAGAGGATAACATTAAAAAGGCACTAGAAAACAGATCAGGTAATGTGGCAGATGTGAACCTGAGCCTAATTGCTGCACTTTCTGCAGCAGGTTTAGATGCGGAGGCCGTTATCCTTTCTACCCGCGATAACGGTACTGTAAATAAGCTTTATCCGGTAATGAGCGATTTTAATTACCTGGTTGCCAAAGTAAATATTGCCGATAAAAGTTATTTATTAGATGCTACCGAACCACTTCTCCCCTTCGGTTTATTACCGCTCCGGTGCATTAACGACCAGGGAAGGGTAATTAATTTAAAAAAACCATCTTACTGGATCGATTTAAAGGCCAGCCAAAAAACGACTACCAGTTATATCCTGGTGGGAAAAATGACTACCGATGGAAAAATTGTTGGCACTTTAACCACCCATACCATGGGTTATGCTGCATTGGGCAAGCGTAAAGATATTCTTCGGTACAATTCTCCAGATGAGTATGTAGAGAAACTTGATGAAAGGCTAACCAGAATTAAAATCCAGGATCATAAAATCGAGAACCTGGATAGTGTAGAAAATGCTTTAATAGAAAAATACGAGGTCGAGTTTACCATAAACGATGGCACCAATAAAGAGCAGTTCTATTTCAGCCCGTTTTTTATTAATACCATCTCGAAAAATCCCTTTAATTTAAACGAGCGCACCTACCCTGTTGATTTGGGTGCAGCATCTGATGAGCGCGTTATCATTAGCGTAACCTTACCAGCGCAATACCAATTGCTGGAGAAACCAAAAGACATGGCCATAGCTTTGCCCAATGCCGGTGGAAAATATTTATTGCAAACGGGTTTAGATGGAGACACCATTTCGGTAAACCAAATTTTGCAGTTTAACAATGCTATTTATCAGCCAGAAGAATATCTTTTCTTAAAGGAATTCTACAGTAAGATTATCCAGAACCAGAAAACAGAATTTTTATTAAAAAAAGCAAACTAAATGAGGTTTTTATTCACGGTGTGCTTCCTGCTTTTACTTTCGGTTACTGGCTTTGCACAAGATAATTATGATGTAGATTTAATTCCTGCCAATCTGCGCAACCGGGCAAACGCCTGTATCAGAAATGAAGAAACTACCGTTGATATGCGCTCGCCCGACAATGTCATGCTCAATGTTAAAAAAGCCATTACAGTATTTAACCAAAATGGAGAGGATGAAGCACGTTTGGTAATCTATTACGATAAAAACATCTCAATTAAAGGTATCAAAGGAGAAGTTTACAATAGCGTTGGCAAACTTATCAGTAAGTTTTCTCAGAACGATTTTGCTGATATGAGCGCAGCCGATGGCTTCTCGCTGTTTGTTGATAGCCGCATAAAACATTATTTACCATCGGTTAACCAGTATCCTTACACCCTGGTTTATAATTATGAAATTAGAAACAAGCAAAACCTGATTATACCTGACTGGAATCCGAAACCAGCCGATGATGTTTCGGTAGAGAAAAGCACTTATACCTTTATTTGTAAACCAACAGACCAGGTCAGGATAAAAACCCAGAATTATAGTGGAACGCCAGAAGTACTAACAGACGAAAAGCAGAAAAAAACAATCTGGAAAGCCAATAATATCCTGGCTGTTAGAACTGAGCCCTATAGTCCGGCACACGAAACTTACGCAACCAACATCCAGATTGCTCCTCAAGCGTTTTATTATTACAACCATAAAGGCAGTTACACCAACTGGCCAGAGCTAGGCAAATGGATTTATGATGATTTGCTGGCAGATCGCAAAGCCCTGCCGCCTGCCACCATTGAAATGGTAAAGGATCTGGTAAAAAACGAAAAAACAGAGAAAGATAAAGCACGCAAAATTTATCAGTATTTACAGGATAAAACAAGGTATATCAGTGTACAAATTGGCATTGGAGGTTTTCAGCCCATTGCAGCCAGTGAAGTAGACCGTTTAGGATATGGCGACTGTAAAGCTTTAGTAAACTACATGCAAAGCCTGCTTAGTGCGGCAAATATAGATTCTTATTACTGTGTCGTATCGGCCGGTTCTGAAAAGAAAAGCATGGATCCAAAGTATGCCAGCATGGTACAAGGCAATCATATTATCCTGTGTATGCCATTACAGGGTGATACGACCTGGTTAGAGTGCACCAGCCAAAAAATCCCTTTTGGTTTTTTAAGCGATTTTACGGATGACCGGTTAGTGCTAGCCTGTACCCCCGAAGGAGGAAAATTATTGCATACACCAAAACTAACAACCGCTGAGAACCTGCAGGTCCGTAAGGCCGATTTAACCATTCAGTTAGACGGAAGTGTATCGGGCAGGATGAATACCGTTTATGCCGGCTCGCAATATGAAAATCAGGAATCACTGATTGGCAAATCGATAACCGAACAGCATAAATTATTAAAAGAAACTTACAACATCGACAATATCGATTTCGAGGCGGTTTCCTTTGCGCAGAAAAAAGATATATCACCCAAATTAACGGAAGAGATAAGCATTAATATCAGAAATTACGCCCCCGTAAATGGAAATAAAATGTTTTTGCAGCTTAATGCATTTAATCTGAGGAGATCGATTCCCGAAATAAAGAATAGAACCCTGCCCGTTTATATTAACCGTGGTTATACCGATGAAGATACCATAGTTTATACCTTACCAGACAATGTCAATACAGAATTGATTACTGCACAAAACAAAGCATTTAAAAGTCCTTTTGGGGAATATGTATGTAAGGCAAGTTTAGCGGGCAATAAACTGACCTATTACCGGAAATTTATACTAAATGATGGTACGTTCCCTGCAGCGCAGTATAACGAGTTCTCGAAATTTATTAATGATGTAAATTCTGCGGATTATTTAAAGTTAGCCCTTAGCTTAAAAAAATAATTCCAAGACCGATACCAATAATCATAATTAAGTACATCAAAATCTCTGTTGAAGCAAATTTCTTGTATTTGGTCCAGAAAGTGTAATCATTTTCTTCGTTTGGCATTTTAGATTCGTTATGTGACAAAAATAGGGAAATAGATTTAATTATTGGGTTTATATGTGGTAATCTCCCGCGCCATGCCTTTAAAGAGGATAATATGAAATGGCCACATGGCATACCAATATATCCTGCCCCACAAACCTTTAGGCCTAAAGGTAGCGATCTGCGATAAAAATGCTTTTCCATGAAACTCTACCAGTTTCAGTTCGAGCCATGCCTCACCAGGTACTTTCATCTCGGCATATAATAACAATCTTTTACTCTTTCTGTCGGCAAGCAATACACGCCAGAAATCGAGCACATCTCCGGCCTGGAGATCAATATTACTGGTTCTTCCTCTTCTGGTACCTACCCCACCAAACATTTTATCTAAAAAGCCGCGTAAATGCCAGAGCCAGTCCATAAAATACCAGCCTCTATTGCCACCAATGCTCCAGATGTTTTCAAAAACTTCTTCCGCCTTGCGTTCAAAGGGCATTTTAACTTTATACGCTAAGGTTCCATTCTGCGGAACCTTAATCTGATCCATAAAATTCGAATTTAAATAACCACGGTTCAGGGCATCTTTCCAGCTTGAAACAATAGAATTCTGATCGATCTTTTCGAAGGCTAAGTGTAAAGATTCGGAGTAACTTAAACATTTTCGTGGTACAACTTCCTGAATGCGGTGATCTTTACATATTACTTCATTTTTCATACTATCTACCAAACTACGGGCTAACGAATAAGGTACGGGTGTAATCATATTCAACCATAAAGACGATAATCGGGGTGTGAGTACCGGAACCGTAATGATCCATCGTTTTAATCCGCGTTCTTTAGCATAGCCTAAAAGCATTTCGCGATAGGTTAGCACATCAGGACCACCAATATCGAATGTTTGATTAAACGCTTGCTCACGCTGTAAAACACCAAGCAGATAAGCCAATACATCGCGAATACCAATTGGCTGGCAGCGTGTTTCTACCCATTTGGGCGTAATCATGAAGGGAATTTTTTCAGTTAAATCTCTTATAATTTCGAAGGATGCACTTCCTGATCCAATAATAATGGCTGCCCGTAAAATGGTACAGGCTTTACCCGATGATTTAAGTTCTTCTTCCACCGCTAACCTCGACCCCAGGTGTTTAGATAAATGTTCATCATTGGCAATGCCGGTTAAATAAATAATCTGCCTGCAATTGGTTTTGCTGATGGCCGCTGAAAAGTTTTCGGACGAAGCCTTTTCCATATCTGAAAAACCGGTCTGGCTTGAAGACATGGAATGAACCAGGTAATATGCGGCATCAATATCTTTCGGAATTTCGTTTAAACTTTCTGCATCGAGTAAATCGCCTGTGATAATCTTAACCTGATCACTTAAATCAGACTCAGAAATAAACCTGCGCTTATCCCTAACCATACAAACGATTTCGTGCTTTTCTTCTAGTAATAGCGGGAGTAGTCGGGTGCCAATATAACCGTTTGCTCCGGTTAATAAAATTTTCATGCTGTACAGGTTTATTACATAACACTAAATGAAAACGATTGTTAGCAAGATTCATTTCCAAGAAATTAAATTCACATTCTTAAAAGCTATATCCACCTTCCTTAAGTCACAACAATGTAAAACCAATTGTATTTTAAACACTACAAAATGATTTAGGGCAACATTTGAATAAAACAACCGTATAAATAGCTCAATATCAAACTAAACCATACTGAATGAAGAAATACATCCTGGACATTGCTACGATTTTTTTAGTGGGTATGAGCATTGTCGGAACAAGTTGGAAAGCAGTGGAGCTTCCCCACACACAACAAGAAATAGTTAAACATGTCGCTGCAGATAGTTTATACAATCAATACATCTCGAATATTTATCACCAGGTTCATTTAGATTCTGCCGGATTAAGTGAACAGGTTTTCGAAAAGGCCTTGACCGGATTTTATAATTTAAAATATTCTGGTCTATTACACGCCAAATCTATTTTAACCATTGCCGATTTCGATCAGGAAAGCTGTAAAAAACGCTTATACATTATCGATCTTGCAAGCAAAAAACTAATCTTAAATACCTGGGTAGCGCACGGGCAAAACAGTGGTGGCGATAAACCATCCTATTTTTCAAACCAGATCAATTCCAATCAGAGCAGTTTAGGCTTTTATTTAACTGGCGAAATCTATTATGGAAAACATGGCCGTTCGCTAAAACTAGACGGTATGGACCAGGGTTTTAACAGTAATGCACGCGAAAGGTCTATCGTGGTACACGGAGCCAGTTATGTAAGCCAAAAAAGCATTGATCAGTTGGGTAGACTGGGCAGAAGCCAGGGTTGTCCGGCTGTTCCGGCTAAGCTGGCCGATCAGGTGATTAACACCATTTCAGACCGAACGGTGCTGTTTATCAATAATTCAGACCAGCAATACAATTCATCATTTTTAAATGAAACACTGGCTGCAAGTGTTGTTTTAAATCAGGAACAGATTTTAAGCGCTCAAATGGATTAATAGTGCTTAATATTTTTGGCATTTAGGTTTTTAGGTAGGATTCTGGTAAAAATTGATTTATAACTGGCGAGTAAATCCCAAACCCAACGGTTACTGTCTACCCCTTTTTCGCCGCAATCAACAACCTCAGCACGCTTGAGCAGTTTTTTAACCAAAGCCTGGGTCCATTTTATTTGTACCATGCGGTTGAAGGATAAACCCAGGTAATCGCAGTACACGTGTACGAGGATTTCTACAATGAGCGAAGCGTTAGAGATAGCCAGTTTCTTGCCAAAATGCTGTTCATAATCGGCTTTAATGGTATTGGCCATTAGCTCAAATCTGGCATCTGCTTTTCCATCGAGATAAGCCCAAAGTTCTGCATTACTGTACACACGGATTAATTGAGGCTCGAGCCCGACTTTAATTTTATTCCCTTCTAATTCGTAAACTTTATCCATTCATTAAAAATCAAGTGTAGCTGTTAGATCGAGATATTACCGGATTGTTAATCAATTCGATATAAAAATTCCGGATCCAAATGTTGGACAAAGTTATCTGATAATTGTTTGCCAAAACGAGTGTTAAGTACTATTGTGAGTAATTTTTTTAAGCTGTTGCCGATATTTTAATCATCTTTGGGCTTGAAAAGATAAGCCCATTCATGAAGATTGTAATTGCAGAAAAGCCCTCTGTTGGTCGTGAACTTGCTAAAGTTTTCGGAGCAACCACCAGAAAAGATGGATACATTGAAGGTAAAGGATATTCTTTTACCTGGGCATTCGGGCATTTATTACAATTGGCTCCTCCTCAGGATTATGGTTTTATTGGCTGGAGGAAGCAACATTTACCCATGCTTCCGCAAAAGTTTAAACTTGCTGTCAGGAAGATTAAAACAAAAGATGGTTTTGTAGAAGATCCGGCTGTTCGGAAACAATTAGACACCATTAAAAAGCTCTTCGATGAGGCGAGCGAAATCATTGTGGCAACGGATGCCGGGCGTGAGGGTGAATTAATTTTCAGGTATATTTATTATTACCTGAAATGCAAAAAACCTTTCAAACGCCTCTGGATCTCTTCGCAAACTGATGAAGCGATAAAAGATGGATTCAGAAATTTAAAACCCGGAACAGATTACGATACCTTGTTTAATTCGGCTCATTGCCGCTCAGAATCTGATTGGCTGGTGGGAATGAATGCAACACAGGCACTCAGCATTTCAGCAGGCAACAGAACAGTGCTTTCGTTGGGACGGGTACAAACGCCCACCCTGGCCATGATCTGCGCCCGTTTTTTAGAAATCAAAAACTTCGTACCGCAAACCTATTATCAGATCAGTATTTTACTTTCTAAAGATGAGCAGGTTTTTAAGGCCATTTCCACTTCGAATTACAAAGAAAAGGAAGAAGTAGAAAAGTTGTTTGCACTTGTAGAGGATGTGGCTTCTGGTTTTCCAACAGGTGGTAACATTACCGCTGTAGAAGCTAAACCGAGAAAAGAACCACCTCCACTATTGCACGATTTAAGCAGTTTGCAACAGGAAGCCAATAAGAAAAAGGGCTATACTGCCGATCAAACACTTAATATTTTGCAAAACCTGTACGAGAGTAAACTGGTTTCTTATCCCCGTACCGGATCGCGTTATATTGGCGATGATGTTTTTGCCGGCGTTCCAGATTTGATTGCGAAATTTACCGATCATCCCGATTTTGGAAAACAAGCACAATTTCTGCAAAGCATTACTTTAAATAAGCGAAGTGTTAATGCAAAAAAAGTGACCGATCACCACGCTGTTTTACCTACCGGAGAACAGGCTTATGGACTAAGTGCAGATAAACAAGCGGTGTACGATATGGTTGTTGGTCGTATGATTGAGGCTTTTCACCAGGAATGCCTTAAAGAATTAACCAAAATAACCATTCAATCAGGCGTTACTTTTGTAGCCAATGGAACGGTCATCCGCTCTGCGGGCTGGCGGGCGGTATTTAACGACCCCGAAGACGATAAAAAGGATGAAGACAACGCAGCCTTACCGAAGGTTGCCGTTGGAGAACAATTGGCTATAACTGAAAAATCTCTTTTAGAAAAGCAGACCAAACCTAAGCCCATGTACAACGAGGCCTCGCTATTAAAAGCACTCGAAACATGCGGCAAAGAGATCGAAGATGAAGAATTACGCTATGCCATGAAAGATAGTGGCTTAGGTACGCCCGCAACGCGTGCATCCATTATCGAAACCTTAATCACCCGGGAATATATTACAAGGGAAAAGAGAAATCTTGTACCAACCAATAAAGGCCTGGCTGTTTATGAAGTGGTTAAAGATAAACAGATTGCGCAGGCTGAGCTTACCGGACAGTGGGAAAAAAGGTTGGAGGAAATACGTTCCGGCTCATCGGTAAAAGATTTTAAATCAGAAATTACAGAATATACCAAAACCATTACGCACGAGCTGCTCATTGCAGGAGCAAGTATCTCGGGTAAACTGGAAGAAGAAAAGAAACTGGAAAAAGTTTAGCAATAAACGCCTTTAATTACTTTTTCGAGTGAGGAGCCCATATTTTCATCTTTTTGGATAAAACCTACAGCCCCGGCATCTAAATACCCCTGCTCCAGTGTAGTTCGGTCATTTCCGCTAAACATACAGATTTTAATATCCGGCTGGATGGCCAGGATTTCCCTTATGGTATCCGGATTGCTATCACCTTGTGGCATATTAATGTCCAGCAGGAGAAAATCGATCACTTCTTTCCTGAGGTAATTAATGGTATCTGGTAAATCTTTGGTTTCTGAGATATCGGGTGAGATGAGGCATTTGCTAAAAAAACGTCTCATTAAAAGCCTCATCAATTCGCTGTCATCGGCAATAAGAATTTTGATATTTTCAATCATCTAAATGGTAAAGTTAAATTTGAAACCAAGCCATCTAATCTATTATCGGTTTAAACATTCTTAAAGAAGTGCTATCCAGGTTGACAATAACACCGAATTTTACCATTAATGTGAGATGATTAATGTAAAAATAATAATTTTATTTATTATTTTTAATATCATAAGTAACAGTTTTATGGCTAAAGCTCCATAAATTCCCAGGCGCTGTGGTAGGCATCCAGTTGTTCTGCGTATTGAATAAAGTCAGCATAAAAATCAGATTTCGATAAGGTTGAACTATCTCCGATAATTACGAGTTTTTTCCTGGCCCTCGTCATGGCAACATTCATTCTCCTCGTATCTGATAAAAAGCCTATGCTTCCATCGCTGTTACTTCTGGTTAAACTAATATAAACTACATCACGCTCCTGCCCCTGAAAGCTATCAATGGTATTTACTGCAATGTGATTACGATAAGGATTTAAAATTTCATTTTCCTGAACCAGGGCATTTAAAATCTGAACCTGTTGTTTATAAGGCGAAACAATTGCAATGGATGGAAAGCCATCTGTGGCAGGATTAGCAGCTAAATTAGCTACCAGGTGGGTTAAATGTTTGATCAAAAACGCGGCCTCATCAGGATTGGTTGTACTTGTTCCATCTAATTTTTCGTCGAAACTACAACCTGCCGTATCAATAAACTGAATCGGTTGATCGCCGGGAAATAATAAATGACCGGCTACAGAGTGATGGGCTTTTAATTCATTATGATAAAAAACCTGAGCAGAATAACCCATGATATCTTTATTCATCCTGTACTGTTCTTTCAACAACACAACCGACTCTGGATGAAGCTTTACCGTTTTCTCTAATAAGGTATTACTTAAGCCATTTCTGGCTGCTTCATTTGATTTTATGGTTGGTGAAAGCTGAAAATGATCGCCAGCCAATACGACTTTCTGCGCCTTTAAAATTGGTATCCAGCAAGCTGGTTCTAAAGCCTGGCCAGCCTCATCAATTACTATGGTATTATACTTTAAATTCCGAACGGTATAGTGGTTTGCGCCGACCAGTGTGGCCGTAATAATCTGTGCTTTAGTAAACAGATTATCCATGATGTATTGCTCGGTTTTTTCTACTTCTTTTCCAATTTTATGGGCTTCATCAAACAATGCCTTACGCTGGTCGCGTTCTGCTTTACCAAAACTGCGTTTGTATTTATGGGCCATGTTTTTATACTCACTGGCTTGTTTTTTTAAAGCCTTGATTGTTTTCATCTCCGGATGATCGGCCATTTGATGATCAAGAGTAGCGGCAAGCAACCTTTCTGAAACCCTTGCCGGATTACCCACACGGATTACTTTTAAGCCTTCAGCAGCTAACTTTTCGGTAAGTAAATCAACAGCAGTATTACTTGGTGCGACCACCAGGATTTTCTGATCGCTGTGTTTAGCCAACGATTTTATGGCATGCACGAGCGTTGTGGTTTTTCCGGTACCCGGCGGACCATGAACCACAGCCAAATGATCGGCTGCAATAATTTTATTGACCGCTAATTGCTGTGAATCGTTTAGTGTATTTGGGATAATAAATTTCTCTTCTCCCTGAAATGATGGTTTTTCTCCTTTCGTTAAAATACGGATCAGTTTATTTTCTGATTCATTTTCTGCTAAATGCGTAGCCTGTTTAAGCGCACTCTGCATTTCATCGTAACTATTATTATCAAAAAGTAAGTCTACACCGAGTTTGCCATCTCTTGTCCAGTCTGGCAATTCATCCACCCGGAAACTGATTTTCATCCGGCTACCGCTTTGATGCGTAATAATCCCTTCTAAACGGTCTTCTTTGGCATCGTGATTGGAAAACAATACCACAGCAGAACCAAAACGGAACTGATGAGAAAAATCCTGATGCGTAGTTCTTTCCAGCTCTACGGTTAAGTAATCACCACGACCTATTTCGGTATTCCTGATGGCAATGGGGTACCAGGTTAAACCCAGGGCCCTCCTATCGACTGCCGAAGTATTTTCAGTAAGTTTTAAATACGATTGTAAATCTTCATTGCGCTCGGTATCGAGCAAATCCTGAAGTTTTTTGAAATATTCTTTTGGCAAGGCTAGATGGGTTAATTGTTTAAATTGGTTAATCGGTTAATTGCTGGAAGTTAAATTGATTGACTCTTCTATTGAGTAAATCAAACGCTTAACGCCACGCGTATCGCGCTATAAAACCAGCTCCTGATGCAACCTTAACAAAGTCGCTTCGGCATCATCACAAAAGCCAGGGTGCACTTTCGAGCATTGCACTACCGTACTTCTGGTTGCGGTAAGCCACCTGAAACGAGAGGCCTGATCGTATAAACCAATGGGACCTGATCCTTTTGCTGCTGTACTTATTCTTTCAAAAGCGCACAAGTTCTCTTTCAGCTCTTCTAAATCTACATCAGCAGAAAAAGCCATTATTCTTTTCTCATCCAGTGCAAAAATGCTCTTTAAAAATTTTTGCCTGGCACAAAACAAAATAATACCCACATTAATAAATTCTTCCCGTTCTACCCTGGGCATTACGCGAATCACAGCGTACTCAAATAAGAATTTCCCTTGCATGCTGTGCTTCTTTTAAAAATATAGTTGAATGAGATAATCTGGTCGTAAGGAAATGCGTATAGGCATTGCGGTGCGCTGCTTTACTTTCGAAATTCGTTTCACCTTCCAGCCAGTCGTCGGGAATTAAATCAATTACCGCTTTTATCTTTTCGGGACTAAGTAGTTTAGTAAACGCTTCATTTACAAGCTCCAGTTCAGTGGCCCATGGTAATAAGACATGGTCTTTGACCAAAAAGAATGGTTTAATGGCCTGTTCTTCCCAATTTTGCCATGAATGATGAAAATATAAGGCAGCACCATGATCGATTAACCAAAGTTCCTTATGCCACAGCAACATATTGGTATTTCTGCAGGTACGGTCCATGTTGGTTAAAAAACAATCAAGCCATACAATTTGCGAGGCTAGTTTAGCATCAACTGTAGTTACGGTTGGATCGAATGTTATCGCACCAGATAAATAGTGTAAGGCCAAGTTTAAGCCCACACTGGCTTTTAGCAAATCCTGGATTTCTTCATCGGGTTCTGTTCTTCCAAAAGCTTCATCTAAATTGGCAAAAACCAATTCAGGTACACGTAAACCCAAATAGCGGGCTATTTCACCACCAATGAGCTCAGCAATTAAAGCACGGGTACCTTGTCCTGCACCTCTAAATTTCAGTACATATAAAAAGTTATCGTCAGCTTCAGCAATGGCGGGCATAGAGCCACCCTCGCGTAAAGGCGTAACATATCTGGTTACATTTACCGTTCTAAGTTGTAAATCGTTCATATCTGCAGATAGAAGGGCCGTTTATTTTATTTAGGCACAATTCTAAACTTGCTGCAAATTTAGCAGAATTCCAACAATAAGTTGGTCAAAGTTTAGTCGTAAAGATTCTAATGGAGGTCAACACGTTAGTGTCTCCGCTAGCTGTTTTTATTTTGCCATGGAAGCACAGCGCGCACGGAAAATCTCTCGCATAAATGCACTCCCTATTAAACCTCAAATAGCAGCACTACCTCAGATTGAATAACCTGATCATCCCGAATTTTCTTTAGCATAAAGTGAAGTGCAGAACTTCCTGAACCGATAATAACCGGAACCTGTTTTCCGAATCATCGTCAGAAGTCTATATTCCATAGCCGATCAACGATTACAGAAATGGCATTATGTTAATGCATTTTTTAACCTAACTAATCGTGCCCCAGATAAGCATTTCCGGCGGGCGTCATAGCCGATGACCATTGTACCGATTCACGGTTAATTTTAATCAGCCCCATGCTTTCTAATTCTTCGTACTCTTCTTCCATCCCACCTAAAACCGAAGAACTCACCTGTTGATTGATTACCTCAAGTAGAGATATGATTTCTGATCTTTCCATAAAATAAATAATTAGATAATGATTAACATAAATATAATCAAAATGTTTATCGCTTAGGTAAACATTTTCAAGGGTTTAAGGTTGTATTTATACCCCGATTTGATTATTATGGAAACACATATCTATTACCTCTTTATTATGGCCATACCAGTAGCTTGCATAGCCTGGACAGTTACCAAGGAAGAAATTTTTAAAGAGGCGCGTGAATTCTGTGTAAACCGCTCTAAAAACTGCAACCAACTGGCGAAAAGAAAGTTTTTTTATGTATTTACATGTGAATACTGTTTTAGTCATTATGTAACCATAATCCTGCTTTTGATTACAAAATTCACTTTAATTTATCCTGATTGGCGGGGTTACATTATTTCCTTCTTTTCGATAGTATGGGTTGCAAACGTTTATATGAGCCTGTACAACCTCATCCGTATCGATCTGAAAAAGGAAAAGATTAAAGTTCAGAAAGAAGAATCAGCACTCAAAAATGAGTGAAACCATTTGTAAGTGTAGCTGTTTTTAAGGTATAACCTGATATTATGCCATCGTCAGTGATCAAATATTTTAGTTATGATGCGGCTACAGCAACATTGAAAATCCTCTTTGTAACCGATATGATTTATCTGTATCAAAATGTTCCTGAACGCGTTTATAAAATGTTAAAGGCTTCGGGATCGAAAGGGAGATATTTTAACAGGCACATTAAAGATAAATTTGAATTTCAGAAACTCGGGGAAGAATAATATCACAGCGATATGGCCAGAACGATAAAAAAAGAGGCGCTTAAAACAGGTCGACAAAATACAACCAGATGAAATATCAAAAACAAATTGACTTAGAGAAAAAAAATATTTTCCGGCATTTATTTCGTCCAAACTTATAAATAGCTAGATATTAATGCCTTAATTTACAGGCCGACACCAATCCAAACTGCGAACTATAATCTTAAAGTAAAAGAAATGTTAAACGTTTAGGAATTTTGCAAACTAGTCCTATATTTGTCCTCGAGAGCGTTAATTTAGATACGGGTATATGGCTTAGGCTGTATGCCCGTTTTTTGTTTTAGCCGTTGATGCGTGTGTGACCACTTTATCTAAACAGATCCTTAACCATGGCGTGTAAGCGCCCGGATTAACGGCAATATCTTGTGCCAAAGCCTCTAAATCCATATACTTAAAAGTTTCTACTTCATCGCGGTTTATCACTGGCAATTCATCACTCATGCCAAAAAAAACATGGTCTACCTCATGTTCCGTTAAGCCATCTTCAAATAGGGCCTTGTAGGTAAATTTAAACAGGTAATTCAATTCGCAATCCATTCCCATTTCTTCCATCAACCTTCTTCTTGCTGCATGGATATTACTTTCTCCAATCCGCGGATGGCTGCAGCAGGTATTCGTCCATAAACCTGCAGAATGGTATTTACTCATTGCCCTTTGTTGCAGCAACAGTTCGCGTTTAGAATTAAAAATAAAAACAGAAAAGGCACGGTGTAATATGCCTTTTTCGTGTGCTTCCATTTTATCCATCTGCCCTTTCGGCACATCCTCCTCATCAACCAGAATAACTTGCTCTTCCATTTAAATTACATTTAACTTATTACGAATAATCGAATCAAACATCAAACCAACTTTATGTGTGTTCGAAATCCTGATCCTTTCAGTCATAATTTTTTCAGCACTTAAACGCTTTATCTTCGCGAATAATTTTTTGTAATAGATATAGGACAAATATACGCCATTTCTGGAAGCTGTGGGCAACAGCTTAATACCGGTTAACGCAATTGCAAATTCTGCTTCAATTTCTTCTTCAATTTGTTTTTTTTGATGATCACAGAAAAGGGCTAAATTAACGTTAGGGAAATAATTCCGGCTAAGTGTTTGATGATCAGCCTTAACATCCCTCAAAAAATTAACCTTTTGGAATGCGGAACCCAATTTCATGGCATAAGGTTTCAACTGTTCGTAATCTGCACTGCTACCATGGGTAAAAACCTTTAAACACATCAAGCCTACCACTTCTGCAGAGCCGAGGATATATTCGTTGTAAAGATCAGGAGTATATTTTAGTGTCGAAAGATCCATCTCCATACTCTTAAGAAAAAGAACAATCAGTTCCTGATCTATCTGGTATTGATTGACAACCTTTTGAAATGAATTTAAGATGGGGTTTAAACTAATGCCCAGGTTGAGGGCTTCGAAAGTATCGAGTTTAAATTTATCTAATAAAAATTTCTTGTCATAATGATGGAAACTATCTACAATTTCATCAGCTAAACGTACAAACCCGTAAATAGCGTGTATGGGTTGGCGCAGTTCTTTACCTAGAAAATAAATACCATAAGAAAAACTGGTACTATATAACTTAGTGGTAAGCCGGCTACAATCGGCAGATAGTTGATCAAAAATTTCTTTCATGTAAAACGGGATATTGTATTGTTTTTTCAAATTCATCGAGTGTTTTAAACCAGTTGATGTGATCGATATTCTTGAGTTTACCGATAACCTGACTGTTTCCTGCAAGATGGATTTTAGTGGATAAGCATATTTCAGACAATTGATCTATATATTTTTGAGCCGCAGGCGCTAATCTGGATTTTATCATAAAAAGCAACACATGACCTACATTTAAGGTAGAAAATACGCGCTTGATCGAATCCAACGGAACTTTACTACCTAAAAAAATAACCTGATGGTGATGCAGCCTCAGCATATAACTGGCAAAAAGCAGCCCGATATCATGATCTTCGTCTTCCGGTAAAAAAAGAAGCCAGCTTTCACCGGAATGCCTTGTTAAGGGAAGATTATTGATATGGCTAAATATTTTTTGACGGATAATATTGGATAAAAAATGCTCGTGAGCAGGGCAAATATCATCTTTTTGCCACATTAATCCCAACCGCACCAGCAATGGATACATAATTTTCCGGTAGCAGCCTGAAAGTCCTAACTGATCAATGCCTTGATCTATTAATTGATTAAAGGCGCGCTCATCAAAGGCTAAACCATGACTGATCAGCTGAGAAACATAATGATCGGCCTGCTCATCATCAGCTGAATAGGAAAACTGTTGATCGATAAGTTGATCCATCTCCGCATCAGAGAGACTGCAGATTTTAGAAATTTTTAAGCCGCTTTTATTTAAACTAACGATGTTTAATAGCTTTCTGAGCTGTTTATCATCATAAAAACGTGTATTGCCCTGAGATCGCATCGGACTCAGCGCATTGTATCGTTGCTCCCAGATCCTGATGGTATGAGAATGAATGCCCGAAAGCTGTTCAAGATCTGAAATGGAGTAATTCATTATTTTGTTTAAATATATTCAATAAAATCTAAACAAAAAGAAAATGAAAAAGTTTTTTTCACTAAATACCCTAAATGCATTGCCTGCTATTCCTATTGGAATTGCGCATAGATCAAAAAATACTTACTATTAAACCTGGTAAATTTAATTATAGATCAGCCGCATAAAGCAATCAGTTAAAATGCTTTTTCGGTAAGTAATACTCCCCTTTCCCCGTTACCTGTTTCTATGGTATGTACGTGTTTGTACGAATGGCTGAAGAAATCGTAACCATGCTCCCTTTGTTTAATCGCCACCGTACTTAGCGGGTAATTTAAGTTAGTTTGCATGCATTGCAAACTGCCGTTGGCCAGCAGCAGAAAATCGCAGTCGTAACCCTGCTCCTGCAGCTCAATAACCTTTTTAGTTATAGACACGTTTAATCTA
The DNA here is from genome assembly GCF_056490665.1 of Pedobacter folensis. Classification (NCBI taxonomy): domain Bacteria; kingdom Pseudomonadati; phylum Bacteroidota; class Sphingobacteriia; order Sphingobacteriales; family Sphingobacteriaceae; genus Pedobacter; species Pedobacter folensis. The sequence continues at coordinate 498,390 of NZ_JBWJIF010000001.1, read as the reverse complement.
TTGGTGGTGCGAATTCTATTTTTCATGGGATATTGTTTTAGATAATTAGGGATGATTATTTTGGTTAATAAATATATCCATTAATAACTACGTTTCAAAATACAATATATTGTTATACAAGCAATTAAATCAATTTGTTTTATTCATTTTATAAAAAGTGCCGTCATGGGATTTTATAGACTTTAATTCTTGCAGGAAAAAACATATACGTATCATATTTACTACAAAAACCAACTAAACATGATTACAGGTCCAAAATAATTTCTTTATTTAAAACGCAAGCTATAATTTCGCTTAACCTTAAAACACACCTAATGAAATTAACATGTATCGTAATTGATGACGACATTCACGCCGTCAACGGTATAAAATCATACATCAATAATCTCACAAATATTCATTTAATAAAATCGTATACAGATCCGTTACAGGCATTAAATGAAATTACGGCAGGAGATCGTGTTGACATTGTTTTTATAGATGTTGATATGCCTATGATTTCGGGATTAGAATTATCAAAAGCCATCAGACATAAAACAGATAAATTAATATTTACTACCTCGCATTCCAAATATGCTTATGAAGCTTTTGAAATGAATGCAAGCGCTTATTTATTAAAACCCTATACCTTTGCCCGTTTTGCGGAAACCATCAACAGGTTATTTCCCCTCAGTCCCAGTTTACCAAATGTTAATATTAAGCAAGAGGATGACTATTTCTTTGTAAGGAATAAAAATGAAAAGAACAATTTGATTAAGGTAAGGTATACCGATATCGTGGCGATAGAAAGTCTGCAAAACTATGTCCGGATTTTTACCTTAAACGAAACGATTGTATCCTACATTGCATTATCAGAGATAAAAATCATTTTAAAAGATTATCAGAATTTTGCCCAGGCACACCGCTCGTTTATTATCGCTAAAAACTACATTGAGAAAGTAGAAGGTCATACCTTAAAAATGATTAACGACCTCACCATCAACATTGGAAATAGTTACCGTGAGAGCATACAGGACTACATCAAAGAGAAAACGATTAAAACTAACCGATCGTAAACTAATTTTTTAGTATTTTCGTTATCTAAACAATTAAACGCTGACGGTTTATTGTTTAGCATATATAGCCGTTCCCCAATTAACTAGCCAAATGACGCCTACCCCTAAAAAGAATAATTTTAACCAAATTCTAAACTGGTTTTCCGACAAAAAACTGCACATTTTAGTTTGGACCATATTCATATTCTACGAAGCCATCATCATCGGCATCTTTGCCGGCAGATTCTCTACACTGAGTACTTATGTTATTTTTTATAGTTTAAACATCGCTACCTTTTATTTTCATGCTCACGTTGTTTTGGCTTTTGCCCTAAAAAAACTTAACGAAAGGTGGTGGAAATTACCCTTATTCATTTTACTCGAACTGGCTGCTTATTTAATCCTAACGGTTTGTTTAGATTATATTGTAATTAATTATACCGACTATAACGGGCCCATTAAACTAATATTTAACGCGGCTTTTTTTGCTGCGCCGATTTATCGCGCCATATATTTTATGTGTTTTGCTACCAGTTATTATTTTCTCCTTAATTTTCTCGAAGAGCGAAAGAAGATCGAAGATCTGGAAAAACAACGTTTAAATAATATTATCCAAATCGCTAAATCAGAAAATGCCTTTTTAAAGGCGCAAATACAGCCTCATCTGTTGTTTAATACGCTCGATTTTATTTATCAAAATGCTAAAGATTCTTCTCCGGTTGCCGCAGAAGCCATCCATTCTCTTTCAGAGATGATGCGCTATTCGGTCGACAGCAATAAGGACAGGGAATTTATTTTGCTCGATGAGGAGATCAATCAGGTCGAAAACCTCATCAACCTGCATCAGCTGCGTAAAGATCACCACGTACAGCTCCGTTTCTGGTATGACGACGAAATACGTAACATTAAAATCATTCCTTTAGTGTTAACCACTTTGGTAGAAAACATGTTTAAACATGGCGAGCTGCTTACCGCATCACATCCTGCCGAAGTGAGCCTGAGGACTGAACATGATCAGCTTATAATAGAAACCTCAAACTTAATCAGGGCAGTTAAAGATAATTCAGGTTTAAGTTCAGGAATGGAAAACATCAGGAAACGTTTAGCTTACACCTATGGCAAAAGTGCCGAATTCAATTACTTTGCTGATTCAAACCACTATTTTAAGGTAATGCTAACCATTAAATTATAATCAGCAATACCTCATTTAATAATTTTAATCTAAAATTTCAGATTAAGCAATAATCTCAAAAGAAAAGCTGATTTTCCTTGCCGAATACGTAAAAATCCGTTTCGAATGTGTTTTTTTTTCATTTTACTGGCTGAAATTGTAATTTGCATCAACTAAACCTATAAAAAATGTCAATAAGTTGTATCGCTATTGATGACGATCCTCATTCTCTGGAGAGCTTAATAGCATATATGGATAAGCTGCCTGATTTGAAACTTATCCAAACTTTTACTGAACCGCTCCAGGCCCTCGCAGAAATATCGGTAGCTAACCCTGTCGACATTATTTTTATGGATGTCGAAATGCCCTCACTATCCGGAATCGAACTGGCAAGCCTGTTGAGGCAAAAAACAAAACACCTGGTTTTCACCACCGCACACCCAAGGTATGCCATTGATGCCTTTAAGGTTGACGCGGATGCTTATTTACTTAAGCCTTATTCTATTTTGCATTTTGCTAAAACAATAAACAACCTTTACCCAACCGGGAAAAAAGTACAACATGCTTTATCTATTTTCGACGATCATTTTTTTTACATCCCTTTACAGGGTGAAAATGGTGACCTGGTTAGAATAGATTTGAATGAGTTAATTGCGGTAGAAGAAATGGGAGAAGATATTCAGTTTAAAACGACAAAAAATGCTTTTTTAAGTTCGAAATCTAATTTCATCAAGACTTTGAAAATGTTAAAAAAACATTCTGCATTTATCCAGATCAATCCTACTGTTGTAATCGCCAAACAGCACATCAAGAGTGTACTTGGAAATAAAATACTGCTTTCGGGCGAAACATCTTTTACCGTTTCAGGCACATACATCGAACTTTTCGCAAATTTCATTAAGAACAATTTACTCCAGGAAAAACCCCGTCCCGGTGCTATAATGTAGTCTTTAATAACCGCCCCTCATCATCTCCAATCAGTTTTTAACGTTTAATCAAAACATTACCTTCAAAACTTTGTATTAGGATAGACTATTATTAATTAATTGATCTGTTTTGAAAAGAGTGTTGATTGTGGATGATGATCCAGATGTATTAGAAGTTTTCCAGGATATATTAGAAACTGAACATTATAAAGTTTATCCGCTACTATCGCCACGGTATATTTTTAAAACCATAAGAGATTTTAATCCCGATCTGATTATTCTAGACATTATGTTGAATGGAATGGATGGGCGTGCGGTGTTTAAAGAGTTAAGGTTGAATCCTGAAACAGCGCACATCCCTATAATTATGGCATCGGCCAGGTATGATGAAAATTATATCACATCACAAAAATATCATCCCGACGATTATTTAGAAAAACCCTTTAACATAGCAGATTTACTCCAAAAAGTAAATGCTTTAACCGAAAATTAAAAAATCAGATATGAAATTAAAATTATTAACATCTCTTCTATTGTTATGTACAGTAGTATCCATCCAGGTAAAAGCGCAAAGCAGACCAGATAAACTTTATTCGATGAGTGGAATTGGCTTTGCATTCCCCATGGGTGAAACTTCGGATTATTTTAAGCCTAAATTTTCAACATCCTTAGGTTTAAATTTAGGTTTAGGCGATGGCGGTTTGTTTCTTTATCCGAAAGTAAGTTTACATGCTTTCACCTTTAACCAGATTACCCCTGATGCAGGATATACCTACACGCTACAAAAAGGAAGAGCAACCACTTATTTATTAAATGTGGCATTAGGTTACCGTAAAATTGTCAATAAATGGGCATTTTATGGTTTTGCCGGTGCCGGCGGTGGCATTATCCTTACGCCACAGGCGGGGGTTAATACCTCAACTTTGCAGGTTACCCAGGATAATAAATCGAATAGTTTAGGCATTGCAGAAGGTGGTGCCGGTATAGAATACAATATTGGCGGTGCTAATTTATTTGTGGAGGCCAGTTACATGTACGGTTTTAGCAAAATCCAGAACCGGGCTTTTAACACGGTACCAATTTCTTTGGGCATTAAACCTAATTTAAGTAAACTGCTCAGTAAACTTAAATAACATCTACATACAAAATACAGGAGCGGTTACGTTAAATAGGTAACCGCTTTTTTTATGCTAAAGAAATAATCAAAATTATTTTCATACTAATTATTTTAGCATAGATTTGTATTTCAAATTAATTTAATGTTATACGCAGTTGTAGATATTGAAACCACTGGTGGCCATGCCTCAGCAAATGGTATTACCGAGGTTGCCATTAACATCCATGATGGCAATCAAATAGTTGAGTCATACACTACCCTGATTAATCCTAAGCAGCCGATACCCGCTTACATTACGGCACTTACCGGTATTGATGATCTCATGTTAATGGATGCCCCAACTTTTGATGACGTGGCATTACAGATTTATCAACTGTTAAATGATAAGATTTTTGTAGCTCACAATGTAAATTTCGATTATTCCTTTCTAAAGCATCATCTGGCAGCCGCAGGATACGATTTACAGTGTAAAAAACTGTGTACAGTACGGTTGAGCAGAAAACTAATACCTGGAAAATCTTCGTATAGCCTGGGTAAACTCTGTACAGCTTTGCAGATTCCGATTCAAAACCGGCACCGGGCAGCAGGAGATGCAGATGCAACAAGTATTCTTTTCAATTTACTACTGGAACACGATCAGGAAGGTACCATAGCAGAAATGCTGAAGAAAACATCTAAAGAACAGGTTTTACCGCCTCACTTAGATAAAGCCTGTATTTTGAGGTTGCCCAATCAGCCTGGTGTATATTATTTTAAAGATAGTAAGGGCAAAATTATTTATGTTGGAAAAGCGAAAAACCTGAAGAAACGTGTAACCAGTCACTTTACTGGTAACACACCTAACCGGCAGCGCCAGGATTTTTTACGCACTATTCATCATGTAGATTATGTAATTTGTGGTACCGAACTGATGGCTTTAATTTTAGAAGCCAATGAAATTAAACGCCTCTGGCCGGAAAATAACCGCGCCATGAAACGTTATGAGCATAAATATGATTTATATGTTTTCGAAGATCAAAACGGTTATTTACGTTTAGCCATCGATAAACATAAAAAGAACAATAACGCCCTACAGAGTTTCAATAGCTTGTTGGAAGGCTATAATTTTTTAAACCAACTGGTTGATAAGTACCAGCTTTGCGCAAAGCTGTGTTATTTACAAAAAACGGCAACCAAATGTTATGCCCATGAAAATGGCCAATGTTTTGGTGCATGCAGTGGCATAGAAACCGTAGCCGTTTACAACAAAAAACTAAATGCGGCATTAAGCGATATTCAAAACCAGCAACCCAGTTTTGCATTGGTAGATGAAGGCAGAAAAGAGGAAGAATTTAGCTGCCTGGTGGTGGAAAAGGGAAAGTTTTATGGGATGGGTTATTTTACAGACAGAAATTACTTATCGGATGGCCTGGCCCCCATCAAAAATGATTTATCTATCTATCCATCCAACAGTTATATTTTAAATTTAATTCTCAATTACGCAGAACAACATCCACAGAAATTGTATAAATTGTAGGAAATTTAATCAAATGCTGCCCAAGAGCCTCTCAATTATCCTGTTGTTATTAATTTCATATGCCTGGTGTTCAGGTCAAAATATTGATGATCCAAACATAGATTTAGCCCAGAAAAATATTGGTAAAAATATATTTCAAAAAACAAAAAACGGCGATTTAAGATCAATCTATCTGGGGAAAATAACAGATAAAAATGGAAAAGTTAAGTTTTATGTAGTTAAAGAATTTAGTAGAATTAAAGCTGCAATAGTATATCATGGTCATAGTAGACTTATATTCTATAATGCAGATATAAAATTCAAGGCGCAGTATCATTTCGATATGCCTGATGAACTACCTGTTAAATTAAAGGCTAATACGCTTTATTTCATCGATAAGAATCAAAAACCGGCCAAAACATTAACCTTACTAATCAACGACCGATTTCCTGAGCAGATTTTCAATAGTAATCAAGTCTCCTTCATCCAGTAATAACTCTTATGGATAATCTAACCTTTATAGCACATTGCCTATCTTTTGATGAAGTCATGGAACTGCCGCATTTCGAAAAAACTTCTTTTCGTGTAAATAAAAAGATCTTTGCAACATTAAATCTTCAAAAAATGCAGGCGACATTCAAATTATCAGCAATTGATCAGTCTGTTTTCTGCGATTATGATTCAAATCAAATACGCCCGGCTACCGGAGCCTGGGGTAAACAAGGCTGGACTATTTTTGAGCTAACAACATTACCAGATGAAATGATCATCGATGCGCTTACACTTTCTTATTGTAACGTGGCACCTAAAAAGCTTTCTGAAAAATATAGCAGAGACTGATTGTCTCAAACAGCCCTGTAAATTTTCTTTTTTGCCAAGGATAAGTCTATTGCCGCTTACCTATCTTTACTTACATCAAAATATAAAACGTTATGATAAAATCACTTTGGATAAATCTTCCGGTAAAAGACATTAATAAGTCTAAAGCATTCTTCACGCAACTCGGTTTCACCCTTAACTTACAGTACGGCGCCCGCGAAGATTCTGCCTGCTTTTTAGTAGGAGAAAGCAATTTGGCCATTATGCTTTTTGAAGAAGCTTTGTATGAGGGCTTTGCAGGAACCAACATTGCCGATAAACGCGATGGTGCTGAAGTATTGTTCTCCTTTGATGCAGAAAGTCCGGAAGAGGTAGATGACCTTGCGCAAAAAGTGATAGCGGCCGGTGGTACGCTTTATGGCGAGCCAGGCTACAAAGATGGCTGGATGTATGGTTGTGGTTTTGTTGACCTGGACGGACAAAGGTGGAGCATTCTTTATATGGATATGAGCAAAATGCCTTTAGGTTAGTTTTTTATTACTAAAAACATCAGTTAAAATTTGCGTAAGTGATTACTTACATGTATATTCGTAAGCAATCACTTACGCAATTAATTTATGAGAAGAGATGTATTTCAAGCCATTGCCGATCCTACACGAAGAGAAATCATCAATCTGATTGCGCATAACACCTTAAATCTAAATGCAATTGCCGAAAATTTCGACATGAGCCGGCCGGCCATTTCGCAACACATTAAAGTTTTAACAGAATGCGGTTTAGTAGAAATTACGCAACAAGGTCGTGACCGATATTGTAACATAAAATTTCAAAAACTTGCAGAAGTAGCTAAGTGGATAGAACAATACCGAACTTTTTGGACAGGCAAATTAGATGCTTTAGAAATACACTTATCAAAAGAAACTAAATCAACATAAAGATGAAAAACGAACCAGTTATTGTAGAGCGGGTGTACAACGCTCCTATCGAAAAAGTTTGGAAAGCTTTAACCGATAATAACGAAATTAAACAATGGTATTTTCAGTTGGAAAACTTTAAACCTGAAGTGGGTTTTAAATTTGAGTTTTCTGGCGGACCCGATGATGGGCCACAATATTTACATCGTTGCGAAATAACAGAAATTGTTGAGGGCAGGAAACTGGCTTACACCTGGCGATATGATGGCTATCCAGGCAATTCGGTTGTTAGTTGGGAGTTATTCGAGCAAGGCGAGCAAACCAGATTGAAATTAACACACAGTGGAATAGAAAGTTTTGCTGAGAACGGGCCTGATTTTGCCAAAACCAGTTTCAACGGTGGCTGGACTTATTTTGTTAATGATGCGCTTAAAAATTATTTAGAACCAGCAGCGTGATTTCTTTTGTTTCGTCAAAATACTGGTCGTAGCGTCTCGCTACGACCTTAAAGTTTCTTTGACAACTTAAACTTTCTTAATAGCTACCTATATCTCTTCCAGTGCTAATTTTATCGTTGCATAAATATAATCCAGGTCTTCATCACTGATGACATATGGAGGCAGGATATAGATGATATTGCCTAATGGTCTTAATATTATCCCCTTATCTAAAAAGTACGCATACAATAAATTACGCAGATTACTTAAATAAGAAGTTTCATTTCCAGTTTCCCACTCAATGGCAATAATGGTTCCCGTTTGTCTGATGGCTTTAACTTTAACATGTGTTTTAATCTCTTCCAGAAAAACAGCATGTTTGGCTTCTACCCGTTTGATATTCTGAAGCGTTTCACTTTTTAACAAGATATCTAAACTCGCCAGCGAAGCAACACAAGCAATCGGGTTCGCCGTAAAAGAGTGTCCGTGGTAAAGCGTTTTTAATTTATCATCACTTAAAAATGCTTCAAAAATCTCATTAGTACAGGTGGTTACACCTAAAGGCATTGTACCGCCGGTTAAACCTTTGCTTAAACAAATAATATCAGGTTTGTTAATTAGTTTCTCGCAGGCAAAGTAAGTTCCTGTTCTGCCAAAACCTGTCATTACCTCATCAGCAATAGTTAAAATCCCTGCTTCTTTGCAGGCGGATAAAAGTTGATCTAAATATTTAGCTTCGTACATGAGCATTCCGCCAGATCCCAGGATGAGTGGTTCGAAGATAAAACAAGCGGTATCGGTAAGATTTGAGAGATGAGATGTGAGATGTGAGATATTGTATTCGTTAGGGAGATCGATAAACTCGACATCGAATAACAAACTATTAAAAGCATCCGTAAAAATACTGCGACCGCTAACCGACATGGCGCCAAAAGTATCGCCATGATAGGCGTTCTTAAAAGCTAAAATCTTCGTTTTTGACTTGCCTTTATTGTCCCAGTACTGCAGGCACATTTTTAAGGCCACCTCTACCGCTGTTGATCCGTTATCTGTATAAAAAACTTTATCCTGTTTACCCGGTAATATAGGCAACAGCCTTTCTGCCAATAATACAGCGGGTTCATGCGTAAAACCTGCAAAAATCACGTGCTCCAGCACATTAAGCTGTTCTGCTACTTTTAGTGCAATATAAGGGTGTGAATGGCCATGAATATTAACCCACCAGGAGGAAACTGCATCGATATATCTTTTTCCGCTTTCATCAAAAACATAAACACCTTCTCCCCTAACAATGGGGATGTGGGGCAACGCATTCTTCATTTGCGTGTAAGGATGCCAGATTACCTTTTGATCGCGTTCAGTTAAATTAAGCTTGGAGTCCGGCGTTTGGGGTTTGGAGAAATCTGACATAAAAATTATTACTGTTCAACTGAATATTGATCTTTTAAAAGCTGGCCTACGGTTTTATCTGTTTTAAAGGTGATATCTTCAATACTTAAATCCTCAATTTTCACCCACCTAAACGCCTGAAGAATTTCACCTTCCCCATCGAAATCATAAATGGTATCCTTAAAAGCCAGCTGTAAAGGTGCTTTTTCTTTTACCAGATAATACACGCTGATGACCTGGCTATCGTTAAATGATGATTTCTCAAAAAAATCTGTAGTATAAAAATGAGATAACACCTCAATTTCTGCAGCACACTCTTCTACAAACTCACGTTTTAAGCCATCAATTAAGCCCTCACCAAGTTCTAGTCCACCACCAGGAAACTTACTGAAACGGAAACCATATTCTTCCTCATCACTCACCAAAACCTCATTATTCTGGTTAATTAACAATCCATAAACCCTAACATTAAAGTAGCTCATTTTCGAAGTGCTTTTTATTTTTGATTACTATTTCAGGTGTCCAGACAATTTCTTTTCTAAAAGCTTCAGCCCTAACCGGGCATTCGCTCATATGGCAATAATGACAACACTCAGGCAAACAGGGGTCTGCATGAATAAATAGCTCTGCTTTACGGAAGCCATTTTTGTTGATCAGTTCATCAATCTGCGAAATTTCGCGATGAACTTTATTTAAATCAAAATAGTAGGGTAATGTTACATGGCAATCGATGTGAAATTCAGGGCCATATTGCTGCGTACGCAGGTTATGCACATCGATCCAGGGATTATGCCTGTTCTTTTGTAAAACATCCACCACTTCTTCAACAAGTGTAAAATCGCTTTCGTCCATTAAGCCCCCCACCGAACCACGGGTAAGCTTATAGCCGGAATAAACAATGTAAAAGCCTACTAAAAAGGAGAGTAAGCTATCCAGCCAAATAATATTTGTCAGCTGAATTAATATTAAGCCAATAACAATCGCGCCACTGGTATAGGTATCGGTTAATAAATGTTTGCCATCAGCTTGTAAGGTAATCGAATGCTCATCTTTACCGACGTTAATGAGGTACAAGCCAACAATCAGATTGATCAAACCGGTAATACCAATAATTAGTGTTCCGGTCAATAACTCCCCTACCACGTGAGGATAGATCAGGTTGTAAGATGATTTGAAAATAATAACCACCCCTGCAATCAGAATCAATATCCCTTCAACAAAGGCCGAGAAAAACTCAACTTTTCCATGTCCATAAGGGTGATTTTCGTCGCGGGGTTGTGTACTGAGATAAATGCTATAAAAGGCAAAACTGCCTGCTATTACGTTTACAATACTCTCTGCTGCATCTGTTAAGATCGCATTTGAACCCGTAATAAAATACGCGACAAACTTGGCCAACATCAGCACCACACTCACCACCAGAGAAATTATTATTGCTTTCTTTTTTACCGACACAAGTATATTTTTTCCAAAAATACGCTTATCGAATAAATTAAATGAGAAAAACTATGTCTTTTTTAGTGCAGAATAATATTTGGTTTATATATTTGCGCTCAAAGTAATTAACCATGAGCACCTTATCCAAAAGAATCAACAGTCTATCTGAATCTGCAACCCTTAAAATGACCAAACTTGGCCGCGAATTAGCGTCTAAAGGCATTAACATCATTAGTTTAAGCGTTGGCGAACCCGATTTCAATACACCCGATCACGTAAAAAATGCAGCTAAAAAAGCATTAGACGAAAATTATACACGTTATTCGCCGGTACCGGGCTATCCAGATCTGCGCCAGGCGATCGTAAACAAGCTAAAAACAGAAAACAATCTGGATTATGATATTTCTCAGATCGTTGTTTCAACAGGTGCAAAACAATCGTTATCGAATGTTATTTTAACTTTGATCGATCCTGATGATGAAGTGATCATCCCAACACCTTATTGGGTTTCATACTCAGAAATGGTAACGTTGGCCGAAGGCAAATCTGTTTTTATCGATACAGACATCGAAAGCGATTTCAAAATCACACCTGCACAGTTAGAAGCGGCTATTACACCGAAATCGAAATTATTTATGTTTTCTTCACCTTGTAACCCAACAGGTTCGGTTTACAGTAAAGAAGAATTAGCAGCCCTGGTTGCCGTTTTCGAAAAACACCCAAATATCTATATTTTATCGGATGAGATTTATGAGCACATTAATTTCGTTGATAAACATGAGTCTATTGCGCAATTCGACAGCATTAAAGACCGCGTAATCATTGTAAACGGTTTCTCTAAAGCTTTCGCCATGACCGGCTGGAGATTAGGTTACATTGCCGCTAATAAAGAAATAGCAGCCGCTAACGATAAATTACAGGGACAAACAACTTCTGGAACCTGTTCTATCGCGCAAAGAGCTGGAATTGTTGCTTACGAGCAAGGTTTAGCCAGCGTTTTAGAAATGAAAGAAGCATTTTTACGCCGCAGAGAACTGGTTTACAATTTATTAAACGAAATTCCAGGTGTAAAAACAAATCTTCCTGATGGTGCTTTTTACTTTTTCCCTGAAATCAGTTCTTTCTTCGGTAAAAAAGATGCTGATGGAAATGTAATTAAAGATTCATCTGATCTGGCTTTGTATTTATTAAACGTTGGTCACGTAGCAACCGTTGGTGGCGATTCGTTTGGTAACAACAACTACATCCGTTTATCGTACGCAGCATCTGACGAAAGTTTAGTTCAAGCATTAAGAAGAATAAAAGAAGCTTTAGGTAAATTAGCCTAATCAGTTTTCAGTTAACGGTTTTCAGTTAGCAACATCATCATAAAAACCCATGTTAATTAAGTTAACATGGGTTTTATATTTATATCACCGTTATCTCAAGAAAAAAGGTTCGTCATCTCGACTGAAGCTCAGTCCCGAACGTTCGGGAGAGAGATCTATAGCAACAGATTTAGCTTCGCTGAGCACTACGTGGTTCTCGACTACGTTGCACTCCGCTCGAAATGACGATATGGTGTTTGGAAAATGAAAGCCAGCGTTTCATCAAAGCATCAAGTCCTTCTTTCCGTTACAAGTCCTCGCCCGATAAAGGATCGGGCTTGCGGGCTTTCCACTTCAATAAGGTTTATGAACCAAGGCATTGCAACTGAAAACAAATAACTATTGATTACTTAATCGTCATCGTTTTGCATAAGGGTGCATGCGAAAGGCGGTTTTATCACTGAAAGTATCTTTTCTTGATACGCATGTTCACATTACAAATGTGATTCTCAAAAGTCCTCGTTACAAACAAGGACTATAAAGACTATCATCGTCCTCGTTTGCAACGAGGATGCACGTGAAGGGCGATTTTATCGCCGAAAGTATCTTTTTTGATGCTGCGTGTTCACATTACAAATGTGAATCTCACAAATCCTCGTTACAAACGAGGACTATAAAACTTTACTGAATTTGCAAACTGAAAACCGTCAACTGCCAACTGGAAACTAAAAATTAGCTCCTGATTGCCTCTACCGGATCTAACCTTGATGCAGAATAAGCTGGCCAAAAGCCAGAAATCGTGCCGATAATAATTGATATTCCGATACCTAAAGCAATATTATTCAAACCCAGGATAATGTGAAAATCTGTGGCCGCACCTATCCCCAGGGCGAGCAGAAAGACCAGTAATAAGCCCAGCAAACCACCTAAAATACAAAGCGAAATTGATTCAAATATAAATTGAAGCAGGATGAAATAATTTTTCGCGCCCAACGATTTTTGGATACCGATAATATTGGTACGCTCTTTAACCGATACAAACATGATATTGGCAATACTGAAACCGCCAACCAGGATCGAGAATCCACCAATTACCCAGCCGGCAATATTTACCATTTTGAACATCGAATCTAACTGGTTAGAAATAATGGTGGTTTTGTTTAACGCAAAATCTTCTTCCTGGCCTGGCCTGATTCTGTGGATCGAGCGCATTAAACCTTTCAATTCGCTTTCTACTTCCTCCAGGCTTACGTTATCTTTACCCCGGACAGTTATTTGTGGTCCGTAACGTTCATTTTGGATATCTAAAACGCCTTTTGCAAAGGCAATTGGAATATTTACGTTTTTATCAAGAGAAGTACCTAACATATCTTCTCCTTCTTTTTTGAAAACACCAACAACTGTTAATCTTCTGCCCAAAATCTGCACTTGTTTACCCACTGGTGCATCGCCATCAAAAAGCCCATCGGCAATATCAGAGCCTAAAATACAAACAGGTGTACCATTTTTACTCTCATTTTCAGTAAAATACCGGCCGTCCTGAAGCTCGAAATTCCAGGTTTTATTAAAATCGTGTGAGGCAGCCCATACCGAAATGCCTTCTACCGAGTTACTTCTGTATTTGATTGTCCTGTCGTTAGTCGATATTTCGAAGGTAACACCTTGCGCATGTTCAATTCGCTCGCGGAGCGCTTCAAAATCACGTAATGAAGGCTGAGGACGGTTCATGTATTTCCACCAGGGATAATTATCGCCAAAACTCCAGGGCCATTTTTGAATATAAATCGTATTTGAGCCCAGTTTATCTACACTGGCCTGCAATTTACCGCGAAAGGTATCTACTGCAGAGAATACAGCAATAATGGTAAAAATACCGATTGTTATCGCCAGAAGCGATAACATGGTGCGTAATTTATTCTGGCGCAACGCATCAAATGCAAAACGGAAACTCTCGCCTATTAGCCTAAAGATTATCATAATTAAAGGTTAGATGCAAAGCTTTTCAAAAGGTTACAGCTTATCTTCAAAACTAATTAATTTTATGTCTACAATGCATTAATCGACCTGTATTATTTGATTTAAAATGATTAAAACATAATATACATAAAATGCGTTTGATAAAATACGAAAAAGAAAAATTAAATTCGTATTTTTGCACCTCAAAAAATTCATCAAGAATGAAATTATCACAATTCAAATTCAACTTACCTGAATCATTAGTAGCCAATAATCCGGCAGAACAACGCGACGAAGCTCGCCTAATGGTTTTACATAAAGACAGCGGTAAAATTGAACATAAAATTTTCAAAGACGTTTTAGGTTATTTCGATGACAAAGACGTAATGATATTAAATAACACTAAGGTTTTCCCTGCCCGTTTATATGGCAATAAAGAGAAAACCGGTGCAACCATCGAGGTTTTCTTGCTACGTGAATTAAACAAGGAATTACGTTTATGGGATGTTTTGGTAGATCCGGCACGTAAAATCCGCGTAGGCAATAAATTATACTTTGGCGACGACGATTTATTGGTTGCTGAGGTTGTAGATAATACCACATCACGTGGCCGTACCATCCGTTTCTTATTTGAAGGTACTGATGAAGAATTCAGAAAAAACGTTGAAATTTTAGGTGAAACTCCACTTCCTAAATACATTAAACGTAAAGCTACTGCTGAAGATAAAGAACGTTATCAAACCATTTTCGCTAAACACGAAGGTGCGGTAGCTGCTCCAACCGCAGGTTTACACTTTAGTCGTGAGTTGATGAAACGTCTTGAACTTAAAGGTGTAGAATTTGCAGAAGTAACGTTACACGTAGGCTTAGGAACTTTCAGAACGGTTGAGGTTGAAGATTTAACCAAACACAAGATGGATTCTGAGCAGTTTATCATCGAGCAAAAAGATGCGAACATTGTAAACAAAGCTTTAGAGGAAAAAAGAAAAATCTGCGCGGTGGGTACCACTTCAATGCGTGCGATCGAATCGGCTGTTTCTGCAAACAGAACATTAAAAGCAGCTAACGACTGGACGAGCAAGTTTATCTTCCCTCCTTACGATTTCAGCATTGCAAATTCAATGATCACCAATTTCCACACACCAGAATCTACTTTATTGATGATGGTAAGTGCATTTGGCGGATACGAAAACGTAATGAATGCCTACGAAGTTGCAGTAAAAGAAAAATATAAATTTTACAGCTATGGCGATGCCATGCTAATTATATAAGTTTTGCGGTTGGCGTTTGGGGTTTTGTGCCCTAAACGCTTTACCCTAAACGCTCAACTATGAAATACTACGCTATAATTGTAGCAGGCGGTTCTGGAAATCGGATGCAAACGGAAACCCCAAAACAATTTCTACTGCTCAAAAACCTTCCGGTTTTAATGCATACCATCAAAGCTTTTGCACAAAGCGATACCCAACCTAAAATTTTACTGGTACTCAACAAAGATCAACAGGCTTACTGGTTTAGGTTATGTGAAGAATTTAATTTCCATGTGCCACATCAGGTTATTGATGGCGGCACGGAGCGTTTTCATTCGGTAAAAAATGCAATCCATGCCATCGAAGAGGAAAGTTATGTGGCCATTCACGATGCTGTTCGTCCACTGGTTTCCAAATCTCTTATCGACAATTGTTTTAAAGCAGCTGAGCTTCAGGGAAACGTGATCACAGCAGTACAATCAAGCGACAGTGTACGCTTGCTTAGAGACGATAAAACAACGGCATTAAAACGTGATGAAATTTATTTAGTGCAAACACCACAAACTTTTAGCCTTAACATTCTTAAGGAAGCTTATAACCAGGAATTCAATGCTCATTTTACCGATGATGCAAGTGTAGTAGAATCTGTAGGCTACGGGATTAATATCATCGAAGGAGAAAGAGGAAACATTAAAATCACCTACCCCATCGATCTGGAGCTTGCCGAATTGTTGCTGAAAAATTAAAATACAAAAAAGGAGTTTCAAAAATGAAACTCCTTTTTTAATCCACTTACTTTAAAGTATTAATTTAAACTCATGGATATCGGTGCGATATATTTTTTACGCAGCCCGGCCAATTACTTTAAGCAGAATTGCAATAACTGCGATTACCAATAAAACGTGGATTATACCGCCAACGTCGCCGAAGCCGTGAAATATAAATCCGATCACCCATAGTATTACCAATACTACTGCGACTAAATACAATAAATTTCCCATAGTGTTAATTTTTTAGTAATGTTATTATTTGGAGTATTAACACTCAGCTTTTCCGTTTTGTTTAAAAAATGTAATTATTTTATTGGTGCGCTCACATATAGGAAATAAAAATGAAGAGATGAAGGCATAAAAAAACCTCCCAGTTTAGCTGGAAGGTTTTTTTTGTAGTTTCTGATGTTTAGTATTCATCCTCATTAAAGAAGAAATCTTCTTTAGTTGGATAATCAGGCCAAATTTCCTCAATGGTTTCATAAGGTTCGCCATCATCTTCTAATGCCTGTAAGTTTTCAATTACTTCTACCGGGGCACCAGAGCGGATACCATAATCAATTAATTCGTCTTTAGTTGCAGGCCATGGTGCGTCTTCCAAGTGCGATGCTAATTCTAATGTCCAATACATATCGTCAATTCAATTAAATTCTTGTTCTTATTATTGCGCAAAGTATATTAAAATTTTTGAGCAAAACAAACTTATTTTTCCACTATTAAACCCGCGGAATCCAAATGTTTTCTTCCGCCTTAAAATACATGGTCAGTTTTCGTGCCAAAACGAATAAATAATCGCTTAAACGATTCAAATAAATGCTTACACGCTCATCTACAAAGCTATTTTCTGCAAGTGCCACGGTCAGCCGTTCGGCCCTTCTGCACACACATCGCGCAATATGGCAGTAAGAAACTACAGTGTTTCCGCCAGGCAAAACAAAATGTTTTAAAGCGGGTAACTTTTCGTTCATCAGGTCCATCTCATTTTCCAGCAAAGTAATATCGGCATCGTGCAGATCAGGGATCTTCATTCTGGACGTTTCAGGATCGGCCGCAAGCGATGAACCAATGGTAAATAACCTGTCCTGAATTTCCTTTAGTAGTTTCTGGTCCTGCGTTTCAATATCCTGACACATGATTAAGCCGATGTACGAATTTAATTCGTCAACAGTTCCATAAGTTTCGATACGCAAATGATATTTAGGCACACGGGTACCACCAATGAGTGATGTTTGCCCCTTATCGCCTGTTTTCGTGTAGATTTTCATGCTGGAATGGTTTAAGGTGAAAGGTTTAAGGTTTAGGGTTTTCAAAGCCTTAGGCCCTACACCTTATGCCATCAACCTTAATTGATTTTCTCCCAATCGCTGCCATTATCTTTCAAAGCCTGCAAACGTGGAGATACATTTTTAATGTCGGTATTTAAATAATCGTTTTCAATCAAACCATCACGCATACGTACAATCCGGTGGGCGTGCTGTGCAATATCTTCTTCGTGTGTTACTAAAATGATGGTATTGCCTTTGCTGTGGATTTCTTCCAGTAAACCCATTATTTCAATTGATGTTTTGGTATCTAAGTTACCGGTTGGCTCATCTGCTAAAATAATAGAAGGGTTATTGATCAAAGCCCTGGCCACAGCCACACGCTGACGCTGACCGCCCGATAATTCATTTGGTTTATGATCCATGCGATTACCTAAGCCTACATTTTCTAATGCTCTAGCGGCTCTTGCATCCCTGTCCTTTTTGCTTGTTCCGGCATAAATTAAAGGTAAGGCTACATTATCTAAAGATGTTGAGCGTGGCAATAAGTTAAAGGTTTGAAAAACGAAACCGATTTCCTGATTACGCACTTCTGCCAGGGCATCATCACTCATGTGACTCACATTGGTTCCATTTAAAACATAGGTTCCGCTTGAAGGTGTATCCAAACACCCTAAAATATTCATTAGGGTTGATTTACCAGAACCAGATGGCCCCATCAATGCTACAAATTCGCCTTTATTAATATCTAAAGAAACTGATTTTAAAGCGTGAATCACTTCAGATCCAATAACATATTTACGGCCAATTTCTTTTATCGTGATGAGTGGTTTCTCCATGTTTTTTCTTTTTTAGACAAGCGTAGCAGGTAAGATGTTACAAGCGGATTAAAAATTAATAAAACTCATGATGTTGATCCGATAACTATCAGATTCAGATCAGCATGACGAAAGATCTATTATTTTTCAATAATTTTTGGCACCATGAAAAACTGGTCGCTATGCTTTGCTGCATTTTTCAAGCCATCAGCCGTAGCTATTTCCTGTTTCACTATATCTTCTCTCCAAACATTTACCGATTCGTTCATATAAACCAGCGGTTTTACATTTGAAGTATCCAATTCATTTAATTTTTCCATGAATGACAAAATTTTGTTCATTTCAGGAATGAGTGTATCCACCTGTTTATCATCAATATGAATTCTGGCCAGATCGGCTATTTTATGGATGGTTTTTGCGTCTAAATTCATATCTATACTAACTTACTATCAATCAATGTATAAACCTTTTCTTTCAATACATCAGCATCAACATCGGCCAAAGTTGATGTATTTATGGGTTTGTGGACGTAAATATCGCAAATTCCTGGCTTACTTCCATACTTTGCGCCGTCGTCCCAATTAATTTTCCAAACATCAGTAATACTTACGGGTACCAGCGGGATATTTTTATCAATGGCCAAACGGAAGGGACCATTTTTAAATTCGCCTAACTTTGGTGGGTAATGATCATCAATTTTACCTTCGGGAAAGATAATCAGACTCATTCCTTTTTCCAGGTTCTCGCCAGCTTTTTTAAATGCTTTAAAGGCCGAAATCTTACTGTCGCGGTTTACTGAAATATCGATGGTTTTAAAAAAAATGCCCAATACCGGATTATTCAGCAGTTCATCCTTTCCCATAAAATGGAATTTACCATGCCCCATAATACAGAAAATCATGATATCCAGGTTAGAGGTGTGGTTGGCGCAATAGATATAGGTTTGTTTACGATTCAGCTTTTCTTCATACTGGAAACGAAAAAAAACACCTGAAAACAGACTGCACAAAAAACTATTGGCTTTTCTGAAAAAATTCAGGATGCTGTAATATTTCTCATTACGCGAAGTAACGTAATATAAAGGATAGAACAGAGCGAAAAAAAACAGTATCCAGAATAGAAACCATATCCGGTGTACTTGTCTTAGAAAATAAATCATAGATAACCAAAAATATAAAATAGTTTGATATTTTAAGCAAGTGATTGTATTGAGATAAGATCTCTCCACTGCGCCCGAGATGATGATCGTAGAGTTCCATCCTTGCAAAAACCACAAACTATAAACCTTATTGAAGTGGAAAGCCCACAGCGCAGCGAAGAATGCAACGGAAAGAAGGACTGAAACTCCCGATGAAATGCTGGCTTTCATTTTCAAATTATGGGCATGTTAATTATGGTTAGTGCGAAACCAGCCACTAGAAAGATCTCTCCACTACGTTGCACTCCGGTCGAGATGACGAGCGCTGTATGTGTACTCCGGTCGAGATGACGAGTGTTCTAAAAAATCTTACCATTAAAAATGAAGCGATTTATGATTTGCTTGTATTTTATTTTTAATTTCGTGCCATTATGAAAGAAACAGTGGTGAGCGGCATTCGCTCAACAGGAAAATTACATTTGGGTAATTATTATGGTGCGGTTAAAAACTTCGTTCAAATGCAGAACGACTATAATTGCTACTTTTTTATTGCCGATTTACACTCGTTAACTACACATCCTACTCCAGCCGATTTACATGGAAACATTAAACATGTTTTGGTTGAATACCTGGCCAGTGGAATTGATCCAGAAAACAGCACCATTTACATACAAAGTGATGTTCCCGAAATTGCAGAGTTATACCTATATCTAAATATGAACGCGTATATGGGTGAACTGGAGCGCAGTACTTCTTTTAAAGATAAAGTGCGTGCCAACCCTGATAACGTAAACGCAGGTTTATTAACCTATCCGGTACTAATGGCGGCCGATATTTTAATCCATAAAGCTACAAAAGTACCTGTTGGAAAAGATCAGGAGCAACATTTGGAGATGGCCCGTACTTTCGGAAACCGTTTCAACAGGTTATACAATACAGAATATTTCCCTGAACCTTATGCTTTTAGCTACTCTGACAAACTGGTTAAAGTACCTGGTTTAGATGGTAAAGGCAAAATGGGTAAATCAGAAGGTGAAGCCAATGCCGTTTATCTATCTGATGATCCTGAAACCATCCGCAAAAAAGTAATGAAAGCGGTTAGCGACGGTGGTCCAACAGAAGAAAACCAACCTAAACCTGAGCCGATCCAGAATCTTTTTGATTTAATGAAAGTGGTATCGAGTGCTGATACCCTTGCACATTTTGAAGATTTGTACAGCAAAATGCAGATCCGCTATGGTGATTTCAAAAAACAACTGGCAGAAGATATGATTATTACGACTGCACCTATGCGTGAGCGTATTTTGGATATTGCCAAAGATGATGCTTACCTAAGACAAGTTGCTAAACACGGCGCATTAAAGGCCCGTGAAAGCGCACAAAAAACCATCAGAGAAGTTCGCAGTTTAATCGGGTTTAAAAGTTTTTAATTAATATTGTGGTAAGCGGATCGCGGTTGGCGCTATAATCGCCTGACGCAAAACGCTCACCGCAAAACGCAAGAAAATATGCACATAGCAATTGTAGGAAATATAGGTGCCGGTAAAACTACCTTAACAGGCTTATTGGCCAAGAATTATGGATGGGAAGCTTTATACGAAGCTGTGGACAATAACCCTTATCTGGAAGATTTTTACAGCGACATGAAACGATGGAGCTTTAACCTGCAGATTTATTTCCTGAATAGCCGTTTTCAGCAAATTACCGATATTGAGGTTAATAAACGTAACGTAATCCAGGATAGGACTATTTATGAGGATGCACATATTTTTGCCGAAAACCTGCATGATATGGCTTTAATGACCACCCGTGATCATGATAACTACCGGGCTATTTTTGACAATATTACCTCTTTTATTAAACCGCCAGATTTATTGGTTTACCTGCGTGCATCGGTACCTACATTGGTGAATAATATCCAGCGTCGTGGCCGTGAGTACGAAGCGGGCATCCGTATTGATTACTTGTCTAAACTGAACGAAAAATACGAAGCCTGGATTAAAGGTTATAACCTGGGAAAATTATTGATTTTAGATAAAGATAAATTAGATTTCACCAACAACCCTGAAGATTTAGGTACGGTAATCCAATCTATAGAAGCGGAGATTAACGGTTTATTTTAACACTCCTGCCCCTAAATGGTTTAAATATTTAATGTGATAAATATGGAAAAAGATTTCGAACACGATAATCCGGAGAACTGGAAATGGGGTACTTTTTATTTCAATAAAAAAGATTCGAGATTAATTGTTCCGAAACGTGTAAAATTGCTTGGTTGGACATTCAATTTTGCACATCCGATATCTTATATTATCATCGCATTGATCTTCATATTTGTTTTTTATCAATTCTATCGAAATAATATATGAGTGATAGAAATTTAAGCTCCACGTTAGGAAATCCAAAAATTATCGGAATTATTCCTGCACGATATGCCTCTACCCGTTTTCCGGGAAAGCCGTTAGTAGATATTGCTGGAAAAAGCATGATCCAAAGGGTTTACGAACAGGCATCGAAAGCCAAAAGCTTATCGAAAGTAGTCATTGCCACCGATGATGAACGGATTGCCGATGAAGTAAAACGGTTTGGTGGAGAATTTATCTTCACCTCATCTGATCACCAAAGCGGAACCGACAGATGCGCTGAAGTGATTGAAACTTTACCCGGCTACGATATTGTGATCAACATACAAGGCGATGAACCATTTATCGAACCTGCCCAGATTGAATTATTGGCAAGCTGCTTTACCGAAGAAAAAGTACAACTGGCAACGTTAATCAAATCGATCCAAAGCCAGGAAAGTGTATACAATCCCAATAGCCCTAAAGTGGTGATCGATGTAAACGGTCGTGCCATGTATTTTAGCCGGAGTCCAATTCCTTTTATCAGAAATGGTGAACCAGGTGTATGGGCAGAAAAACATCAGTTTTATAAACATATTGGTATTTATGGTTACCGGACAGAATCGTTGAAAGCCATTACCAAATTGCCTCCATCCTCTTTAGAAATTGCCGAAAGTTTAGAGCAGCTTCGCTGGATTGAAAACGGATTTTACATTCAGACTAAAGTAACTGACTTAGAAACAGTTGCAATAGACACCCCAGAAGATTTATTGAAACTAAATAAATTACTTAAGGCGTTGAAACTGGAATAATTGGTTATAAGTTTAGGGCTTAGCGGTTATTACTACTCCCTAAACCCTAAACGCCCTGCGCTAACCATTCATTTACCTAATCACCAGCTCCATCTGGATATTGCAACGCGTATACGGCGTTGGTTTACCTGCCACTTTTTGAAAACCTAACTTGTGATATAAATTTATTGCCGGTTTTAAAATGGTATTGCTTTCTAAATAAATTTTAGATGCGCCTAACGATCTGGCTTTTTCTACAATGGCATTTGCCAATAAAAAGCCAACATTTTTACCCTGTGCTTTTGGTGATACGGCCATCTTGGCCAGTTCAAAATCGTATTCGCCGTCATTCATTTTAATTAATGCACAAACGCCCAGGGGCTCACCTTCGTAAAGTGCAATGAGTATAAAACCTCCTTTATCTAAAATATAACCCTGCGGATTGTCCAGCGCTTTATAATCAGAATCTTCCATGGTAAAATACTGTGAAATCCATTCCACATTGAGCGACCTGAATATGTCCTGGTATTTGGGCTGGTAATCGACAATTTCGACTTTTAAGCTATCACGCTCTTTTTTCTTTTCCATTACCCTTCTTAGTAAAGTTTTTTGTTCCAATAAAAACTCCCACTCGCCTATGGCTTCCCAAAGGTTATTTTGCGATTGAGCGGAAATTTCTTCAACGGCTGCATTTACATCAATTAATTGATCTTCTATTTTTGCCGAAATCTCCATCCCCATTTCTGAAAGACTCACCACATTTCTACGTCCGTCGGCTTTATCTTTACTTTCTTTAACATAACCTTTTCTCAGCATTTCGCTGATAATTTTACTTACTGAAGGGTGCGAATGACCGATTTCTTTAGCGAGTTCGGTTATGGTTTTTTCCTTGTCATTGGTTAAAGCATAAAATACCGGAAACCACTTGGGCTGCATATCAATATCATACAATTGATAGATCTGAGCACCATCTTCTGTCACTTTATCGGTTAACATCCTTAATCTGCTTCCTATAGCGACCTTACCTACCTGTTCAAAAAAATTCATAACAATAATTAATTACGTAATCAGTTACGCAAATATAAAAACTTAATTATTGATCACAAATTTTTGATCTGTAAATCATTCAATTTAAATTTTTACTATTTTAGATCGATTTACCAATATGAAAAGAAAATCCATCACATTACTCCTGTTAACTATCGTTTTTTTTGCCTGTAATTCGGACAACAAAAAGGTAAACAATGCCATAGAATTTAAAAACGTTAACCAAAGCCTCGCTAAGTCATTCTCCGATTTAAAACGTTTGGATACTTTTAAAATCGAACTCACCGGCAGAAAACCTGAAGAAATGGTTTTGAACTTTACGATTAAAAATGCCGATGGAAAAGAAATTTACAATACCAAAATCAAAGGAACTGAATTATTGGGCAGTACTGATCCAAATGTTGATCTCTCCAAGGAAAAAGACCAGGTTATATTTTTAAAAACCATTGCCGATGATTTTTTTAGTGATGATAATTTTCTCGAACCTGCTGTAATGCCGGAAGATAAGGCCGATAATTACACGCCCGACAAAGCCCTTTACGAAGAATTAAAGAAATCGGGATTAAACGGTTTCAAATATCGTTTAGGGAAAGAGAATAACATTTACATTGCCTGGAGCGAAAAAGAGCAGAAAGTAAAAATTTACTACAACTGTTGTTAATAGCTATAAATCAATGTCAGGAAATTAGAATCCAATTCGTTGTTAAAAAAAGCCACAGATTCGCAGATTGTATCTAATCTGTGAATCTGTGGCAAAAAATAAAAATTTGTAGAAAAGTAAGTCTTGCACTAAAAGTCCATAGTTTCAACTAAGAAATGAGACCAATGAAAAGATCTGAGTTTATTGCAAACCGCCTGAGAGAAGTTTTATTAAACGGATATTGGATTGCCAATACCAACTACAAGGACCAGTTATTAAGTATTACCTGGCAACAGGCTACACATCAGATAGCAGATTTAAACACCATTGCGGCTTTAACCTTTCACATTAATTATTACCTGCTTGGCATTTTAAATGTATTTAAAGGCGGCTTGCTCGAAATTAAAGATCAATATAGTTTCGACCTTCCGCCAATACAATCAGAAGCGGATTGGAAAAAACTGGTGGAAGCGTTTTTGGCAAATTCGGCAGCTTTCGCTGATGAAGTAGCACAAATTCCTGATGAAAAATTAGATGAAATATTTGT
Source organism: Pedobacter folensis (assembly GCF_056490665.1). Taxonomy (NCBI): domain Bacteria; kingdom Pseudomonadati; phylum Bacteroidota; class Sphingobacteriia; order Sphingobacteriales; family Sphingobacteriaceae; genus Pedobacter; species Pedobacter folensis. The sequence goes on along the minus strand of NZ_JBWJIF010000001.1, from coordinate 473,783 downwards.
AAATGAAAAGTATGGCACCTATCTGCGCAATATAGAAGGCGTAATTGAGCATAGCTATTACCATTTTGGACAAATTGTACTCATCAAAAAATTGATCTTGGCAGCAGAAAAATAAAATGCCATCATTCCCTGTGTTAAGCTATCCCTCCAACTTTTCTTTACGAAAAAATATTTTAATATTTATTTTTAAACTAAATAAATAGTTGTAGTTTAGTGCACTTAACCAAACATAAATTATTTAACGTTTCTCCAGATCCTCCATGCTCAAGCAACTCTTCTCGGCTCTTATTTTTTCATTACTATTTTTACCCGCACTGGCACAAAACGCAAGCATCAAAGGTGTTGTAGTTGATACAGTTGAAAAAACAAAATTACAAAATAGTGCTATCCTGCTGATATCAAGCAAAGATTCTATTTTAATTAAAGATGCACGCACTAAGGCCAACGGTGCATTCGAGTTTTCGAATTTAAAAAAAGGAAATTATACCCTGGTGGTTACCTTCCCTAAAATGGCCGATTATATCAGAGACATCCAGTTGTCTGATTCATCCAAATTCAACCTGGGTAATATTGCGATGGATAGCAAAGCCACGCTCTTAAATGAAGTGGTAATTAAGGCTCAAAAACAGGCCATTAGCATGAAAGGCGATACGATAACTTATCAGGCAGATAGTTTTGCAGTAAAACCACATGCCAATCTACAGGATTTATTAAGGCGCTTACCAGGAATTGAGGTTGATAAAGATGGCGCCATAAAAGCTGGCGGAAAAGATGTAAACACGCTTTTGGTTGATGGCGAGGAATTTTTTGGCGACGATCCGCTTCTGGCACAAAAATACCTGAAAGCCAATGCAGTTAGCGAAGTTCAGGTTTACGATAAAAAAACCAAAGAAGAAGAATTATCAGGCATAAAAGAAGGCGATGCCAAAGAGAAAGTCATGAACATCAAGCTCAAGGAAAACGCCAAAAACGGGTATCTCAGTACCCTGGATGCCAATAGCGACCTCAAGCACTATAAAAATATCGGTGGTATGGCGGGCATTTATAAAAACAAATTAAAAGCTGCTGTATTTGGATCCAATTCCAATACCAATCAGGATTCGAAAGCAAGTGCCGCCATGAGCAAGTTAAAAGGTAATGATTACGATGTAATTGAAGTGGGCGATGACGGCAGTACGGTGATGATCAGCTATGGCGGCGGCCGTGATGAAGATGATTTTTCACCATCCAGTGGCCTGCCTGATGTAACCGGGTATGGTGCCCATTTTTCCGACAAATGGAATGAAAACAAAATTGGCTTAAAACTGAATTATAAAGGCAGTGAAAGAAATATATTGGACAGAACCACCTATAAAAACCAGTCGTTATTGCCTAATGGAACGAATTTTTTTAGCGAAGGCAGATCAAACAGCGAAACCAGAAACACCGGGCAAAGTTTAAAAGGTAGCGTTGATGTTAAAATAGATTCACTTTCTACCTTAAAAATATCGTTTGCAGGCAGTAAACGAAAAAACAGCAGCCAGTATATAAGCGCCAACGAAACCAAAAATGACGCCGGGATATTTGTTAACAACAGTGATCAGTTTAACGACAGCAATGGCGACAATGATTTGTTTAACGGAAATATCAATTACTCGAAAAAGTTTGTAAAAAAAGGAAGAACACTTTCCATTGATATACAACCTGAAACCAAAAGCAGCACCAGCCTGGGTACCAGTTTAAGTGTAACCAATTATTACGATGGCAGTGGAACAATTAACAGAACGGTTAACCAGAATTTCCTGAACGATAATTCGGGCACTGAAAGCTCTCTCGGCACCAGAATATCGTATACAGAACCTTTGGGCAAACAATTTTCATTACAAACAGCCTACAGCTTTAAAACAGTGGCATCAAATAGCCATAAACTGGTGTTCGATAAATCATTAAATAATAAACGTATCGATTCGCTGAGCAACAATTTCGATTTCAATAATTTTTCGAACATTGGTAAAGTGGTATTGCAATACAGATCGAAGAAGTTCACCTTATCTGGTGGTGCAGAGGCTACCGAAACCACATTTGAGCTGAATGATTTAGACCGGAACAACAAATTTAACCGGAACTATTTAAACTGGGCCCCACAGAGTAACTTCAACTATAAACTGGGCAAAAGTACCAGTGTATCATTAAGCTACAACGGAAATACCCGACAGCCTAGTCTGGATCAATTACAGCCCATCAGACAAATCAACAATCCACTTTATGAAATAAGAGGTAATCCAGATTTAAAACCATCGTTCAACAATAATTTTGGCTTTAATTTTAATATTTACCAGCAAAAATCGCAGATGTACGCCTACGTATACGGCGGCTATAGCTTTACCAAAAATGCTGTTGTGAGTACGAGAACAGTTGATGAGGTAAACAAAACCATCAGCAGTTATATCAATTTAGATGGGAATAATAATTTTTACGGAGGTGCAAGCTTTAATAAAAGTTTTAGTAAAATTCATTTTAATACCGGCTTTAATGCCAGTTTTAACCATTCGACATCCGTTTCCATTTTAAACAATAAACTGAATGAAAATATAAACAACAGCCTGAGTTTCCGTCCACGCTTTAGTTATTATGGCAATAAAGTTCAGCTGCAGTACAATCCTTCCTTTACGTTTTCGAACAGCCGGTCATCCATCGGTTCGATAAATAATGGGAAAAGCTTTATCCACAATCATGATATTTCAGGGAACATCCAGCTCCCGTATAATACCGAGTTTAACACCACCATATCATTATCTTATCAACCGGCCAATTCCTCATTTAGCACACCCGTAAATATTGCATTATGGAACGCTTATTTATCAAAGAAAATGCTTAAATCACAAGAGTTAGAAGTAAAAGTATCCATTTCTGATATTCTGGCAGAGAAAATTGGCTATAACCGTTATGTTGGAGGCAATAGCATCAGCGAATACACCAACAGCTTTATTCCGAGGTACGTACTGATTGGCGTTACCTATAATTTAACCGGAAACTTCATTAAACAAGACAAAAAATAACATAAGATGAAACACTTAGGATTAACAATGATGCTGTTTTTTGCAGTGACGATAATTAAAGCACAAACCGTTTTCATCAAGAGTGCTAAAATAACTTTCGAGAAAAAAATCAACCAAAAACAGCAACTGGCTTCAAACTCCTGGATATCTGACGATGCCAGGGATAAAATGAGCAAGTACAGGATTTCCAATTGGGATTACAGCTTTAACGATAGCTGCTCTATTTATAAGCTTAAACCAAAAGAAACCTTAAACGATAATAATTTCTTCTTTATTGCCGGGGAGAATACAAATGAAATGTACACCGACTTTAGTAAAAAGGCAAGGGTAATCAGAAAACCAATAAATGGCGAAGATTTTATTTTAAAAGACACTATCCCCCATCTCAACTGGAAAATCATGCACGATGTACGCCAAATTGCCGGTTACGAATGTCGTAAAGCGACCGCAGTAATAAACGATTCCGTTACCGTAGTGGCTTTCTATAGTGAAGAAATTTTATTAAAAGGCGGTCCAGAAGGATTTACGGGTTTGCCTGGAATGATATTGGGCCTGGCCATACCACGATACAACACCACCTGGTTTGCCACCAAGGTTGAGGCCAAAAACGTTCCCATCTTAAACATTGTTCCACCTTCAAAAGGAAAAAGGACGGATACTGAAAAAGATTTCAAAAAAATGATCGACCTCTATACCCGTTATGATGATAAAAAGAACCCCAGAAAGATAGAAGATATTAAAAAAGAACTTTACAAGCTGATACTTTAAGTTGGCGCCTAAGCTAAAACAGTCACTATCAGAGATATAATATGATGAAAAAATAATCTGGCAAGTATCTAATCGAGCGATAATTTTTTGTACCTTTGTATCCCGTACAAAAACAATTAAACAGGCTCAAAACACCTGGTTAATTCCACAAATTATCAATCATGACAAAGTATATTTTTGTTACGGGCGGTGTTACTTCCTCTTTAGGTAAGGGCATCATTTCCGCATCTTTAGCTAAACTTTTACAGGCACGTGGCTACCGTGTAACCATTCAAAAATTCGATCCGTACATCAATATCGATCCGGGAACTTTAAATCCATACGAACATGGCGAATGCTTTGTAACCGAAGATGGTGCTGAAACCGACCTGGATCTTGGTCATTATGAGCGTTTCCTTAACGTTCCAACATCGCAGGCAAACAACATTACTACCGGCCGTATTTATCAGAACGTCATTAACAAAGAACGTAAAGGTGAGTACCTGGGTAAAACAGTTCAGGTTGTACCTCATATTACAGACGAAATTAAACGCAACATGCGTATTTTAGGCGATAGCGGTGAATACGATATTGTGATTACTGAACTTGGCGGAACTGTTGGTGATATTGAATCTCTACCCTTTATTGAGGCTGTTCGTCAGTTTAAATGGGAAGAAGGCAGTACCAATGCTATTGTTATCCACTTAACCCTGGTACCTTATTTAGCTGCTGCCGGCGAGTTAAAAACGAAACCAACACAACACTCTGTTAAAGCTTTACTGGAATACGGAATACAGCCGGATATACTGGTTTGCAGAACCGAGCACCACATTAGTCCTGAGATCAGAAAAAAAATTGCTTTATTTTGTAACGTTAACATCAATGCGGTAGTCGAATCGATGGATGCATCTACTATTTATGATGTGCCATTGTTGATGTTAAAAGAACAATTGGATAAAACTGTTTTATCGAAATTAAAATTACCGACCAAAAGCGATCCGGATATGGAAAGCTGGAAAGATTTCTTAGGCCGTTTAAAAAATCCTACGGCAGAGGTTAGAATTGGTTTGATTGGTAAATATGTAGAATTACCTGATGCTTATAAATCAATTATCGAATCTTTTGTACACGCAGGTTCGAAAAATGAATGTAAGGTGAAGGTAGAATATATTCACTCAGAAGGAATTTTCCCTGATAATGTAAAAGATAAATTAGGTCACTTACAAGGTGTTTTAGTGGCGCCAGGTTTTGGTAGCCGCGGTATTGAGGGTAAAATTGATGCCATAAAATATGTTCGTGAGAACAATGTTCCTTTCTTCGGCATCTGCCTGGGTATGCAATGTGCTGTGATCGAATTTGGCCGTAACGTTTTAGGTTTGAAAGATGCACATACGACAGAAATTGAAGAAAATGCTGCAAATCCTGTAATTAACATGATGGAAGAGCAGAAAAAAATAACAAACAAAGGTGGAACAATGCGTTTAGGCTCTTACCCTTGCGATATTAAAAAAGGAACAAAAGCTTTTTCTATATACGGTAAATCGCACATTAATGAGCGTCACCGTCACCGTTACGAATTTAATAATGATTATTTAAAACAATACGAAGATGCAGGAATGATTGCATCAGGTATGAATCCGCAAACCAATTTAGTTGAAATTGTGGAGCTTAAAAATCATCCCTTTTTCGTTGGCGGACAGTTTCACCCGGAATTAAAATCAACAGTTGCTAATCCTCACCCACTTTTTGTTAAATTTGTCGCCGCTGCGATGGAGTTTGCAAAAAAGAAAACGAATTAAAAGCAGTATATACGTAAATAATGGATAGAAATACCTTTACAGGACTGTTCCTGATTATGATCATTTTGGCAGGATCATTCTATTTTTTGAGGCCGAACGAGGCTGAAATGAAAAAAGCCAAAGAAACAGAGCATTTAGATTCTTTGAAAAAAGCTGGCGTTACACCAGTACAAAAAGATACCACTAAAACAGCTGCAATTGCTAACCCGGCTGTAGATTCTTTAGCGTTAAAAGGTCCTTTTGGTACCGCGATAACCGGTACAGAAGCCAATACCGTGTTAGAAAACGAGAACTTATTAATTACTTTAAGCAATAAAGGCGGTAAAATTACTTCGGTTGAAATTAAAGGCCAGAAAACCTTTACTGGCAAACCGCTGATTTTATTTGATGGAAATCAGAACAAGTTTGGTTTAAATCTTAATGCTGCTGGTAAAGTAATTAACACCAACGATTTATACTTTACTCCAACAAAAACCGGAAATACAGTTACCATGCGTGCCAATTATGGCGCTAACGCATATGTAGAATATGTATACGATTTAAAAGCGTCAAGTAATAAAGTTGCTTTCAACATCAATTTAGTTGGCTTACAACAAGTAATTGCAGGTAATAACATTGGTTTAAACTGGCAGACTACTTTATTACAGCAAGAAAAATCGATCGAAAGTGAGCACCGTTACTCTGCACCATACTACAAATATTTAGATGGCGATGTAGACCACCTAAGTGTTTCGAAAGATGAGAAAGAAGATTTATCGAAAGGTAAAATCCAGTGGTTCTCTTTCAAACAACACTTTTTCTCAGCTTCTTTAATCTCTAAACAGGCTTTCGAAAAAGGAAGTTTAGAAGTTAAAATTCCAACAGCTCCAGGTTTGGTGAAGTTTTATGATGCCAATATGCAATTGCCATATGCACATACGGCTAACCAGGTTTATGAAATGGAATTCTATTTTGGAACCAACAAATTCTCGGCGCTAAAAGCACAAGGTTACGATTTAGAGCAACAGGTTGATATGGGCTACTGGCCATTGAAATACATTAACCGTTTCATTGTACTACCTGTATTTAACTTTTTAAACAGCTTTGGCTGGAACTATGGATTAATCATTTTGGTATTAACCATTTTATTAAAAGTTGCTTTATCGCCACTTACTTATAAGTCTTATCTTTCAATGGCTAAAATGAGGGTATTGAAGCCGGAAATGGACGAAATTAAAGCTAAAGTAGGCGAAGATAACCCAACATTGGTTCAACAGGAATATTTAAAACTCTATAAGAAAGCCGGTGTAAATCCGCTGGGCGGATGTTTACCTATGGTATTACAATTGCCTTTGGTAATGGCCTTCTTCTTCTTCTTCCCTAACTTGTTTGAGTTACGTGGCGAGAGTTTCTTGTGGATGAAAGATTTATCAACTTATGATGAGTTTATCAAATTCGGTGTAAAAATTCCTTTCATCGGCGATCACTTAAGTTTAATGTGTGTATTGATGACCATCTCTACATTGATTATGACTTATTTCAACAATCAGGTTTCTGGAGCAACAGGTCAAATGAAGTACATCGGTTACATCATGCCGGTTATTTTCTTAGGTGTGTTAAATAGCTACCCTGCCGGATTAAACTATTATTATTTCTTAGCCAACTTAATGACTTTCGGACAGCAGTTCTTAATTCGTAAAATGGTTGATGATGATAAAATCCATGCTTTGATTCAGCAAAACAAAGCCAGACCAGCTGATGAGAAAAAGAAAAAGTCTAAATTCCAGCAACGTTTGGATGACTATATGCGTCAGCAACAACAAGCTAAAAAGTAATCTTACTTTTAAATTATACGGAATCCCCGATTACTTCAAAGTGATCGGGGATTTTTGTTTTGGGCGGAGCGGATGGTGTGAAGCGTAAGGCGTATGGCGTGAAGCGTTTAGCGGAGAACGCCCAGCAAGGAGTTTTACACAATATATCTTCGGACCTTCCAACCTTCAGCCTTTATGGCTTTTAATTGTAATATTTGACATACAAGTTTCTTAATAAGCTAAAAAATTCCAATTTTAGAAGATTAAATCTCAACCAACAAATTACTTAACTTTTAAAAATGCAAAAGAGACTAACTATTATTCTGTTTTTCGTTGTCAGCTTTGCCTACGCACAAAAGAAACCCTTAGATCATTCGGTATACGATACCTGGGAATCAGTAGGAACAAAGCAATTATCAAATAATGGTCAATGGGCGATGTACAGCATCTTACAGCAAGAAGGAGATGCACAGCTGTACCTGACCAATATTAAAACCAATGCGAAGATGAACATCCCAAGAGGAATGAACTCGCAGTTTAGTAACGATTCCAAATTCGCGGCTTTTAACATCCGCCCTTTAAATAAAGATTTACGTCAGGCTAAAATAAAAAAGAAAAAAGCTGATGAATTGCCAAAAGATTCGTTGGGTATTGCTAACCTTACTACCAATGCCGTTACTAAAGTGGCCAGGGTAAAATCTTTCAAATTTCCTGAAGAAGGTGCGGGTGTGATGGCTTACTTAACTGAAAAACCAGATACAGCAAAAAAAACAGTAAAACCAGCTGATAAAAAAGATGGCGAAACAGATTTTGCTGATGATGAGCCTGCGGCTAAAGGTAAAACTGAAGAAGGAACCGATTTAGTGGTAAAAAACCTTTTAACAGGTACAGATAAAACCTATAAATTCGTTACCGACTATTACTTCAGTAAAGATGGAAAACAATTGGTTTTTGCCTGCAGTGGCTCTAAAAAGGACAAAACTGCTCCACAAGGAGTATTTTTGTTAAATACAGAAAAAGGTACACTTAAAACCCTGATTAAGGGCAAAGGAAGTTTCAAAAATTTCACCTTTGATGAGGAAAGCGAGCATGTGGCTTTTGTAGGCGAGCAAAGCCCGGAGAAACAGGAAATAAAAGATTACAATATTTATTACAACTCTTTAACGCTTGATACTGCACAGATATTGGTTGATTTTGATATGCCTGGCCTACCCGCAAAATGGTCGGTTAATGGCGATGGTAAAATCACTTTTAGTAAAGATGGCAAGAAATTGTTTTTCGGCATCTCTCCTATCAAAAAACCAAAAGATACCACTATCGTAGACTTCGAAGTGGCGAAAGTTGATGTCTGGAATTACAAAGACGATTATTTGCAGCCTATGCAACTAAAAAACGCAGAAAGAGACAGCAAAAAAAGTTATTTATCGGTGATTGATGTTTACAGCAGTGACCCAAAAGTAATTCCGCTTACCGATTTAAAATTACCTGATGCAAATATCATAGCGGAAGGTGATGCCGGGCAGGTTTTAGCTTCTACAGATTACGGTCGCAGGATAGAATCGCAATGGAGCGGTTCAACTTCAAAAGATTACTATTTGGTTGACACTAAAAATGGCCAGAAAAAGAAAATCATCGAGAACCTCAATGGTTATGCATTGGCTTCACCGGCAGGAAATTATGTTTTATACTTCGATCGAAAATCGGGCAGTTGGAATACCTACAATGTAACCACAGCAAAGGTTACCGTTTTAACGGCAGGTTTAAGTGAAAAATTTGTTGATGAAGAGAATGATGTGCCAGACTTACCTTCTGCTTATGGCTTAGCTACCTGGACTGAAGGTGATAAAGCTGTTTTAATTAACGATAAATATGATATCTGGTCATTCTCACCAGACGGAAAATTGGCACCAAAGAATATTACTGCCGGTTTTGGAAGAGCAAACAACATTACTTTCCGTTACGAAAGAGTACAACAAGACAACAGATTTGAGCGCAATGCAGATAGCAAATTTGTAAAAGCGAACGAAACGGTTTGGTTAGACGGCTTTAACAACCTCACTAAAGAAAATGGTTTTTACCGCACCAACGTTGGTTCGGCTAAAGCACCAGAATTGGTGGTAATGGCTAAGTTTAAATATTCAAACCTGGTAAAAGCTAAAGATGCCGATGTTTACATTTACGATAAAGCCAATTACGTAGAATCGCCAAATGTTTACATTACTACAGATTTCAAAACGGAAACCAAATTAAGCAATACCAATCCTCAACAAAAAAACTACAACTGGGGTACGGCTGAGCTGGTGAAATGGACCACGCCAAAAGGCTATAAGGCTGAAGGCATCCTTTACAAACCTGAAAACTTCGATCCAAATAAGAAATATCCGATGATTGCTTATTTCTACGAAAAATTAACGGATGGTTTATATACCTATCAGGCGCCGGCTCCTACGCCATCACGTTTAAATATTTCTTATTTCGTGAGTAACGGATACCTGGTTTTTGCACCTGATATTAGTTACGAAACTGGTCATCCAGGCAAATCGGCAGTTGAATTTATCAATTCAGGTGTAGAAAGTCTGAAGAAAAATAGCTGGGTTGATGGAAGTAAAATTGGTATTCAGGGACAAAGCTGGGGCGGTTATCAGGTAGCATACCTTATTACACAAAATAACATGTATGCTGCAGCTTGGGCTGGTGCACCTGTAGCCAATATGACTTCTGCTTATGGTGGTATCCGCTGGGAAACGGGCATGAACCGTCAGTTCCAATATGAGAAAACACAAAGCCGTATCGGTGCAACCCTTTGGGAAAAACCTGAGTTATATATCGAGAACTCACCATTGTTTATGTTTCCGAAAGTAAATACACCAGTTGTGGTAATGGCGAACGATGCAGACGGTGCTGTGCCATGGTATCAAGGGATTGAGATGTTTACAGGCTTGCGTCGCTTAGGTAAACCAGTCTGGATGCTTAACTACAATGGTGAAGCACACAATTTGGTCCAACGCCAGAACCGTAAGGATATTCAAATCCGCGAACAACAGTTTTTCGACTATTATTTAAAAGGTGCAAAGGCTCCGGCCTGGATGACCAGTGGAATTCCTGCTACTGAAAAAGGAAAAACCTGGGGTTTTGAGTTAACAGATGATAAACCTTAGTTAGTCGGGAGTCAGAAGTCCTGAGTCCAAAGTCAAAAAAGTCCATGGTTGATAGTATATCTATTGGTCATGGACTTTTTCGGTTGATAGTTAATGGCTAATGGTCAAAAATTCCTATGTGATCAGTCTATCAACTATTTGACCATGAACCATAAACTGAAAAGATATATCATTTGATAGGCACAAACCTAACTTCGGACTAAAGCCTCCCAACTCCAAACTCTCTTCTATGAACTTTCGACTAAAAAAGGTATTTTAACCCCTTCAAATAAAACTAAACAACCCTAATGGCATTAAGCAGAATCTGGTCAGCATTTATTATCGTGGCTATTGTAGTAGCAAGTATTAAATGTTTCTTTTTCGGACATAGCGATATTTTTAACTGGATGGTAATTGGTAAATCATCCGATCCTTTGAATCCCTTAAAATTAGATGGTATTATCGAAACCTGCTGGATCGCGGTTGACCTTTGCATTAAATTAATCGGAACACTGGCCTTATTTATGGGCTTAATGAGCATTGCTGAAAAAGCAGGTGGCATCCGTTTATTATCCAGAATTATTGGTCCATTCTTTTCGAAACTCTTTCCTGAGATCCCAAAAGGGCACCCCTCTATGGGACATATGATCATGAATTTCTCAGCCAATTTATTAGGCTTAGATAATGCAGCCACGCCATTTGGTATCAAGGCCATGGAAAGTTTGCAAGAACTCAATCCAAATAAAGATGTTGCCAGCAATTCGCAGATTATGTTTTTATGTTTACACGCTGCAGGTTTATGTTTAATTCCCGTAAGTGTAATTGCCATTAGGTCAACTCAAAATGCGCAAGACCCAACCGATATTTTCATTCCTTGTTTAATCGTCACTTTTGTCGGCACCATGGCCGCGATGCTTATTGTATCCTTTAAACAAAAAATAAACTTGCTTCAACCGGTTATCATTACCTGGGTATTAAGTATCTCAGCAGTGGTTGGTTTACTGGTTTGGTATGTAAGCAAGTTAAATGCAGAAAGCATAAAATCATTTTCAGGCTTATTAAGTGGTGGAATAATCTTATTGATCTTTTTATTGATTGTATTGGGTGCCTTATATAAAAAAATAGATGTTTTTGATGCGTTTATTGATGGTGCCAAAGGTGGATTTGAAACGGCACTGAAAATCGTTCCTTATTTAGTTGGGATTTTAGTTGCGGTAAGTATGCTGAGAACCAGCGGGACTTTTGATGTGGTGATGAGCGGCATTAAAAACGTGTTTGTATTTTTTGGAGCCGACACCAAATTTGTTGATGCACTACCAACAGCTTTAATCAGGCCTTTAAGTGGTGGCGCTGCCCGTGGAATGATGGTAAGTACCATGATTTCAAGCGGACCTGATTCATTTGCCAGTAAATTATCGGGTGTTTTCCAGGGTGCTTCTGATACTACTTTTTATGTAGTAGCGGTATACTTTGGATCTGTTGGAATAAAGAATACACGTTATGCCATTGGCTCAATGTTACTGGCTGATTTGGTTGGCGTTTGTACGGCCATTGCACTCAGTTATATGTTTTTTGCATAAATAGTAGTTCATTGGTTTATTGGTCATTGGTTCATTAGTCATTGGTGTATTGATCGATCTATCGTTATTGCGAGACTGATTCACCTGTTGCATTCAGAATAACCAAGAAAGCGTTGAACAGCTACAAAAAACCCCTGTCAGAAAATTATCTGACAGGGATTTTAATAAAACAAGAGCCATAATTTAACCTTAAGAAGTTAATTTTTTAAGGTTTATCCCACCAAACTCGGGCATTCAGATCATCGCTTCCAAGATAAGGAAAGGCCGCAATTGCAGCTTTATAATTCTCCGTATTGTTAGCCTGTTCTTGAGTAGGGTAACCTTCTCTTCTCGGAATGGGTTTGTTACTGTTGTTTGGTGCAGGAGCCAAAAAGCTGGGAAAACCAGTTCTGCGCCATTCGGCCCAGCCCTCATATCCATGCATAAATAAATGCACCCAACGCTGATTGCCAATCTGTTCGAATGCAGTAAGCGGGTTATATATTACAGAAGCATTTAATTTATAAGCCGCTAGCCCACTAATATCATTATTATTCCATTGACGGATCGATTGTTCAATGGCCAGATCATAATTGGTCTTGGCAACTGCATCTCCTCCCGTTATCCAACCCATTTTAGCAGCCTCTGCCAAAGCAAACAAGGCTTGTGCATAAGTAACTAAATAAACGGGAGAATTCTGTTGACGTATTGCTGTTCCCAATAACGAATAATTACCTGGTGTAACTGTAGTAGATAAGCCGTAGTCTAAACCCACATAATTCCCTGCGGTATTTTTTGCTGCAAAAACAGGCAGTCGCGGGTCGTTTAAAGGCTGCATAAAATCTACAACCGGTTTACTCACTGCAAACCAATTTCTGCTGAGTACGGTGAACGAGTTATACCAATAATTCTCCTGAGCAGTAACAGCCAAATGAGGATAGGCCAAATTATCGGTATTTGCGGTCATAATCCCATTGGCAATGGCTTTATTAAATTCTGCAGTTCCTTTAGTTGGATCGACTTTACTTAAACGCAATGCCATTAATAAATGAATAGTATTACCCAGACGTTTCCATTTAGCTACGTCACCTCCATAAACAATATCGTTTTTTAAGTTACCCGTAACAAAACTTGCATTTGCCTCGTCAAGCAGTGCGAAAAGGCTGTTGTAGATACTTTGTTGTGTATCGTACTTAGGCGTAAAATTATCCTTCCCTTTTAACGCATCGGTATAAGGCAGCGGCCCCCACCGATCAGTGGCATGCCACATAAAATAAGCCTTTAATATTTTCGCCACTGCAATCTGGTTGACAATTGGCCCTTCACTTGCATCGAGCGCAGAATTGGTAATTACATTTTGCAGGTTGATCATTGGCCCTTTATATAAACCATAAAAATCGAAATTTGTGGTTACATACCTGGAGTTGTCAGGGAATGAAGTATTGGATAAGTATTGCGGATAATGAACACCATAAGGAGAAGAACTAAGTGTAGGCAAAAACTGCTCTGAATTTGCTATTAATTGTGTGCCGCTAGCCTTCGTAGGGTTATTTGGATCGGTATTGATCGAATCCTTAAATTTACTACAACTGCTCGATAAGGTTAAAACCACTAAGCAATAGTATATTGATTGATTTAATTTTTTCATGGTCTTAAGATTTAAAATTTAACATTTAGGGTTAAACCAAAAGAACGTACCGTTTGCAGTTCTCCTTTTTCGATCCAGCTAATGGCCGAGCTTCCCGAAGATAGTTCTGAAGGATCAACTCCTTTTGGTGCCTTTTGCCAGATCATTACCGGGTTACGCGCCACTGCCGAAAGTTTAACGGCTTTAAACGGTGTTTTACTTAAAAGCTTCGTATCGAAGTTATAACCTAAACTTAACTCGCGGATTTTGATGTAAGAAGCATCATAAACCCACTCATCGTAAAACTTGGTTCCTAAATTTGTTCTATAATATGTTCTGGCATCTACATAAGCCGTAACAGGCTGCCCGGTTACAGAAGAGATCCCCGAAACTTTCACACCACCACCATTCGCTATGGGTTCACGAACGTTCACTCCTTTATCATTTAGTGCAGCAGTAATTTCTGATTGTCCCGATTTTGCCGCTAACATTTGACTCCAGCTAAAAAACTTGCCACCGCTCTGGAAACTGAATGCTGCGCCAAGATCGAATTTCCAGATTTTAAAATTGTTGGTAATTCCACCTGTATAATTTGGCACCACACTGCCGAAGTCGACCCCGTTTACAGAAATAGGCATATTATCTGCTCCTAAAAGTATTTCACCTGTAGCAGGATCACGTTTATATCCCGGTCCAACTAAATTTCCGAAGGATTGGTTTATAGAAGAATTTAGAAAGATAATTTGACTTGAATAGGTATTCTGGTCTAACTGATAAACATTTATACCCGGATATAATTCCTTAATGGTGTTTTTATTCTTTGCATAATTTATGCTGATATCCCACGTAAAAAACTTCGATTTAACGGGCTGGCCAAATAAGGTAAGTTCTAATCCTTTATTCTCAATCAAACCAGCATTAACCACGTAAGTATCGTACCCGCTTGCACCAGACACCGATAAATTGATTACCTGATTTTTATTACGCTGCTGATATAGAGTGAAATCAAGTCCTACCCTGTTGTTTAAAAACCTTAAATCTACACCTGCCTCGTAAGAATTAGCAAAAGAAGGTTTTAGATCAGGATTTTTCAAAATATCCGGCACCGTTAAAGAACTGATTGTTCCACTGGTGGCTGGATATGGACTACCAAAAGCATAAGTTATGGCCGTTTGGAAAGGATCGAAATCAGAACCGGCAATGGCATAACTCGCTCTCAATTTACCATAGCTCAGTACTTTTGATTTGATCAGGTTACTAAATAAAAAGCTTCCTGAAACAGATGGATACCAATAAGAGTTATTAGCAGCAGGTAAAGCTGATGAGATATCATTACGAATTGATGCATCAAGAAAATACGTATCCTTATAACCAAATGAGCCCATGGCATAAATACTTCTAACCTGTTTTTGACGCAGATAAGAACTACTGTTTGGCCGATCTACAGAAGCCGCAATGGTATACGTGTTTGGACTGGATAAACCGCCAACTGTTGATTGCGACGTTTGGGTAAATTTGGTTGTGTAAAGATTCGCTCCTGCATTTATATTAACAGAGAAATCGTTAATAGTCTTATTGAACTGTGCTAAAAATTCATAATTATTATCTATTCCATCTGCTTTGGTAATGGCATAGTTATCTAAATTCCGACCACCAAGAGGCTCTTTGTGCGTAATATTCTGACTAAACATATCTGAACGTACAAAACCACTGATTTTCAATTCAGGCAGTAGCTGATAACTCAGATTTACATCGCCGAATAAACGGTTACGATCATCATTGTTTAATACTTCATAAGCATCAAAAAATGGATTGTTCCAATCACTGGGTTTATTGGTGGTAATTACCCCTGCTGTATTTGGATTTACATTCCAATTCAAAATAGTACCATCCGCATACTTGTAATTTCTCAGTGTATTTACATCCAGGTTACGTTGAAACCATTGTACAGCACCAGTAAATGAGCCTTGATAACCTTGTGTTGGCCTCTGTCCTGAATTATTCGCATAGTTTACATTGGCGCCTATGGTGAGCTTTTTAGTTAAATCGAAAGTGGTGCTTAAACTTAAATTATTTCTTTTTAACCAGGTATTTGGAATAGTACCCTTTGTATAAGCATTGGTATAACCGATTTTAAAAGTAGAATTTTCTGAACCACCGGTAAGAAATATTCCATTATTTACATTTTGGCCTGTCTCAAAAAAATCTTTAATATTATTGGGTTGCGGTTCAAACGGACTTAGCTGGCCGTACTCCGGATCCTGTGGATAAAAGCTATTGATTTTCCTGATTGGTGTACCATCCATTTTTGGGCCCCAGCTTTCATCGTTTCCATTTACATAGTTTTGTCCGTTGGTTAGTTTGGAAAAAACCTGACTGTTACCTACGCCGTAAATGTTCTGTAATGGTAAAAAATTCCCAATTTTATCGATGGTATAAGCAGAGCTGATATCAATCTGCATTTTGGCACCCTTACCTCCTTTTTTAGTGGTAATTAATAACACGCCATATTGTCCTCTAATCCCATATAACGCAGATGCTGCCGGTCCTTTTAAAACATTGATTGATTCGATATCATCAGGGTTAATATCCTGAGAGGTATTTCCATAATCCACACCATTCTCCGAACCTCCAAAATTGTTCTGTGTAATGGGCGTACCATCCAACACCATTAAAGGCGATCCTCCACCGGTTAATGAATTTACACTCCTGATTTTAATTTTTTGTGTTCCGCCTAAACTTGCGCCCGACGAACCAGTTACCTGAATACCAGCTACTTTACCAGCCAGCGAACCAATTACATTGGTTTCTTTGGTCATGGTTAACGCATCACCATCGACCTTTTGAGTGGCATAACCAATGGATTTTTCAGATCTCTTAATGCCCAAAGCTGTTACAACCACTTCGGAAAGTTCTTTAGAATCGGATAAGAGTTTGACATCAACCTGTGTTCGGCCACCAACAGCTACCTCTTGGCTAACAAAGCCTATTGATTTAAAAACCAGTGTAACATTATTTGATGTAACAGTAATGCTGTAAGAACCATCACCGCCTGTAGAAGCGCCGGTTGTACTGCCTTTAACCAGTACACTTACGCCCGGAATGCCAACGTTGCTCTCGTCTGTTACCTTGCCCTTTACAGTGGTTTGGGCATAGGAAACTACGTAACACGCTAAAATTCCTAATAGCATTAGTAATTTTTTGTTCATAATGAAAGATTTAGGTTAATTGATTAGTTAAGTTGTTGTTAAAATACACAATTTAACCCACCAAAACCCATTATGAACCTGGTTTTGCAGGAAGTAGAAAAGTAAAAAAGGATAAATACCGCATAAAACAGCAAAATCCTGCAGATCAATGGCAGAATTTATGCTGCAACATTTTTATTACGCAATTTTAGCAAGATGGTTGGGGAATAGAAATCCTGTGAATGATTTCATCTATAGCATCAGGATCAATGGCTACGTTTTTGGAAGCACACCACTTTTCTGTTTTATTATCTAACCAGATACAAAAAGAATGGTAACCATCTAAAACAACAGCATAAGTTTCGTGAAAATCATCTTGAATACGCATGCAAAATCCCTTAAAAATTTTGCCTCTCACGATGAATTGCAGGGTGGAATAATTTTCTAACATGGCTCATTATATTTTAGGTTAATCTACAACAAATTATAAATGAGAATGTTTCGTTAATTTAAAGGAATTAACAATTAATTCTTAAGCTACCAGAAAAAACTTAACCTATGTTTAACATGTTCGAATAGCCTTTAGCTATTAAACGCTTTTTTGAGGGTAAAAATATCTCACATTGCAGATTTAATATCGTGCGTCCTCTTTTTACAATCGAGGTTTCTGCAATAACTTCGTCACCTTCACTTGCCATAGCAAAATAATCGATATAATTATTTACAGTGGTATAACGTTCGTTTAATCCCATGGTAAAAACAGTGGCACCAATTAAATCATCAATTATACCTGCTGTTACACCACCGTGTAAAATTTGATAAGGATTGGTCATTTCTTTACGGATGGTATACTGGCAAACCAATATCCCATGCTCTGCTTTAATTAAAACCGGAGCCAGCCAATTCATAAAGTTAGATGGCGAATTGGTAATTACCTTGCCAATGGATTGTCGTAAAAAAGTTAAACGCTGTTCGCTTAAGGAAGGTTCCATAAGATGTAAAATGTTATGAGGTAAGATGAATGCGTTAAAAGTAGGAAAAATGGGAGATAGTTCATAGTTCAAGTCCATAGTCCGTAGTCCGTAGTCCGTAGTCCATAAGGTGGAAGGGTTGGCAGCAAAAAGGTTTATTCGATATAAAAAGAAAATGGAAGATATCAATACCTCCCATTTCCTAAACGAAACAAAAACAATATGGCAGATGCAATTATTTAAGATGTATCATGGGGAAATCCATATTAAAGCCATCTTACCTATTCCATTTTACATCTTACATCTTCCATCTCCCGTCCTACATCTTGCATCTTCCATTTTCCATCCTCCCTCTCCCATCCTTAAATCGGAATAATCACTTTAAAACTTAAGTTCCTGCCCATATTGTAAATTCCTGACCGGCCATTGGGCGAACGGTTGTAATATTCGAAATACTTCAACCTGTTTAAATTTGATTGATAGGCGATGTTGAAAATATTATCGGCCTGAAGAAAAATATCACACAAAGTTTTTCCTTTTTTCGTTTTTAATGCCGATCCTATGCCGCCGTTAATTAATGTATAACCTGCGGTAAAGCTTTCGGTATCATCTAAAGCATAAAATTTATCCTGATCAGCGAAAAAAGCAGCATCAATTTTAATATAGGGTTTATCAAAAATACCTATAGGTTTTTGTGCAGTCGCTTTGATCTCCGTCCTCACTTGCAATGGCGGAATAAAAGGAAGGTATTTAGCCGCTCTGCCATGTTTATTCAGGAGTTCCTGGTTCTGGTTCAGGCCAACCACATATGCCAGGCTATTATTGAAACTTAACCATTTTAAACCAGTAGGATGTAGATTTATCGAAATTTCTGCGCCATATAATCTGGCTTTTGATTGCTGATACTGATAGGTTAAATTACCAGGCACAATAACTACGGGATTTCCGTTGGCATCGGTCAAACGCGACTGATAAATATAGTTCTGAATATTGTTGTTAAATAGTTCCAGGCTTATATCGGCATCTTTCAAATAGGCAATAATGCCAACATCTTCCTGAAGGTTAAACTCTGGTTTAAAGGTCCTGTTACCCAAATACACAATATGTGCACCTGGATCTAATCCGTTAGAACCGATTTCCGTAATGTTTGGCGCCCTGTATCCTCGTGCCATATTGGCTTTAATTAAAAGCCTTTCCGAAATATTGTAAGTTAAACCCAAACTTCCTGATAAACCATAGTAGTTTTTATTAAATGAAGGAAACTGCAGTTTCCCGGTTGGGTCGTTTGCGCTTACTTGTTTCCCGAAACCAGATTGAGCATCGGTACCTACATAAAAATCACCCCAGTTTATATTTCTTCTGTCGATCCTGATCCCTCCGGAAACATCGACTTTACCCATCGATTTTTTTGCGAAATAAAAAGCACCGATATCGAAAAGGTCATAATCCGGAATGGGAAAATCGGTAGCAGCCTTACTCCTGTTCCCCTGGTACATCCCATTTATCCCAATGGTACTTTCTATACCAGCAAAATCGGGCAGATTATATTTAAGATCGTAATTAAAAGTGTTTAACACGACGTAAAGTCCAGCCTGGCCTGGTAATGTAGGGTGGTTATATTCCCTTCTTACACTTTGTTGTCCGCCAATCAATAAATTTAAATCACTCGTTCCAAATTTAAACTGACTGGTATTATAAAAGCGATAATGTTGAATATGCTGATGCAAGGGATTAATGGAATAAGTATTCAGATCACTTTCAGGTACAACAGGTCTGTTTTTAATATCGTCTCCGTCATCCAAAACCTGTCTGGTAAATCTTCTCGAGAGAGAATCTCTGCTACCATCAGGAATTTCCATTAAATTATCATAATAGGTAATGGCCGTTTTAGAAAAACCCCAGGCTTTATCTACCCTTGCACTGGCCGATAAATTGTATTCTCTAAAAGCTGTACCATAAACCAGTCCATCAATTTTATTTTCGTAATTATGTGCTGTTTTCCCGGTTGCCCTAAACGTATATTTCCAATCGTTTTTAATGTAGGCCAGGCCGAGCGAAGAACCGATCATACCATTATTACTCTGGTAATTTGCGGTAAAATCCCCTTTCAACTTTCCGGTTTCAAAGTTTGGACTATAAGGAATCATATTAATTACCCCAGCCAGGGCATCAGAACCGTAGGTTAAACTCGCAGGGCCCTTTACTACTTCGGCTCTGGTAATGCCATATTCGTCCACCTCAATCCCATGTTCATCGCCCCATTGTTGTCCCTCCTGCCTTAAACCATCATACAAAGTTAATACACGGTTATAGCCCAAACCCCTAATAAAAGGTTTAGAAACATTCGGACCGGTGGTAACAGCGGTAATGCCCGGTACTCCTTTAACAATGGCTTCGATCAAGTTCGTATTGACGTTTTGATCCATTGACTTTTTAGAGAGGACGGCAATAGGCACAGGGCTTTTACGCAATTGTGTGGCCCGGTTTACGCCGGTAATTACCACATCATTTAAATCTGATGCTAAACTTAATAAGTCGGCATTAACCAGGGCTGTATCCCCTTTTAAGATGACTTTAATTCTTTTTGACTGATAACCAATACCTGAAAAAATGAGATCGCAATTTCCGGCAGGGACTCCATTTAATTGATATAGGCCTGAACTACCCGATTTTGTTGATCCGTTAGTGCCTAAAATTTTAATGGTAATATTTTCTACAGGTTCGTTTTGAGAGGTTACTAATCCCTTAATCATCACCTTTTGGGCAATGGCATTTAGTGATAAAAAAAGACAGAAGCAATATAATAACAGGGATTTCATGAATACAAAATGATTTATCTAAATATAACTTTAGACAAATCTAAATTTTAATTTAAATATATCAAATTAAATATTTAGATAATATTTAACATGCTTAAAATCAAGACAATTAAGGGTAGCGTTTGGCGCTAAGCGGAAGGCGCTTTTAAAGGGACAAGGGATTTTGAAATGACAAGCGTTATGCGTTTTTTTTTATAAGCTGGCAACTATAGTGTATATCACCCGTTAACAAAGCGGATTTACGCGGAAGTGGATACGCTTCGCGTGACAAAATTTGGATGATTTCTAAAATCATAATCAATATAACAAATCATTTTCAACGATTTATATAACTCAATACCTACTCATATTTTAACGCATCTACAGCATTTGCTTTTGCCGCACGGTACGACCTGAAACTTACCGTAATTAAGGTGAGCACCATTGATGCGGCCATGGCCAATACAAAAGGCCAAATACCAAGCGGCACCCGATATGCAAAACCTGATAACCATTTGCTCGCCAAAATGTAGGCCAATGGCCAGGCTATGAGATTGGCCACAAAAACCATCCTGATAAAAGCACTATTCAGCATTTTAACCAGCTCGGCTGTTGAAGCACCGAGTACTTTTCTGATGGCCATTTCTCGTGTACGCTGAGCAGCAACAAAAGAGATTAATCCAAAAATACCGATAAAAGAAATAAACATAATTACACCGGCAAATATCCTGAACAAGAGACCAGTAATACGTTCTGACTCATAGTAATTATTGATGTCATCATCCATGAATTCTGCTTTGTATACCTCGTTAGGGAAATTACTTTTCCAGATATTTTCTATTGTTTTCATGGCCGGCATAATTTTTTCAGCATCCAATTTCACCGCCATGTTATAATATTGCCTTTTTTCCTGGTAAAAAACCATTGGAGATATTTTTTCTTTGAGTGATTGATCATTAAAATCTTTCACCACACCAACAATCGGCCCTGTCCTTCCATTTTGTGCGATGACTTTCCCAAGTGCCAACTGGGGATTAGAGATACCTATTTTCTTTACAAAAGTTTCATTCGCGATGTAAGCATTGGCCGTATCGCTTTTTGGATATACCTTACCTGACACAAACTGCAGTCCAAACAGATCAAAATAATGCTCATCGACGGGGCTTAACCGAACCTCAAAGTCTTTATTTTCCTTGCCATCAACATAAAAATTTGTAGTGTTCATGATACCTGAAAGAGGTGGCCTAACAAAATAAGTTTGTTTCTCCACTCCTGGTATATGAAGCAGCTTTTCCCTGAACGACTGCTGACGGCTTAAACTTGCGCTATCACCCGGAAAACCAATCATAACCACAGCATCCTTTTTGAAACCAAGAGGTTTTTCTCTTACATATTGCATTTGTTTGATCACCACCAGCGTTGCAATAATGAGCACAATAGTAATGGTGAACTGCATGATGATCAATACCATGCGCAAACTTAAATTCCCTGTTTGGATACGCACCTTGTTTTTGATGGCCAAAGCAGGACTAAAGCCTGAAATAATCATTGCAGGATAAAAACCAGCCAAAAAACTAACCAGCGTAACCAGAAGAAACAGAAAAACAAAAACTGAAGGGTTTGTAAAGAGCGATAATGAAACCTGCCCTTTAAAAAGATGTGATAACAGTGGCAGTAATAATTCAGAGAAAATACAGGCCAATAGCATAGAAACTACTACTATGGTTGTGGTTTCGGCCAAAAACTGCAGCACAAGTTGCCTACGCATAGCGCCCATAACCTTCCGCACCCCAACCTCTTTTGAGCGGTTAACCGACTGGGCTGTAGCCAGGTTGATAAAATTAATGCAGGCTGTTACCATCAAAAAAAGACCAATAATGGCCAGTCCGTATACCTCCTTTTTCGTAATGGCTGTTTCAGCAAAATTATTGTAACGCTCGCTAAAGTGAATATCAGATAAAGCCTGTAAATGGCTACGCTGATTGCCCGCAAGTTTTTTTTGTTTTAAGTACTTATCGTTCATCCTTTCTAATGATTGCTCTAGTGCCGCCAATGAAGCACCAGTTTTGAGCAGCATAAAACATTCGTTATAAGTACTTACCGAATCCCAATCTTGATTATTAACACCATAAAAAGTAGGGTAACTAATCATAATTTCCATGGGAATACTACTGCTACTTGGCAAATTGGCGATTACACCAACTACCCTTAAGCGGATGGAATTCCAAAAGGTGAAGTTTTTACCTATAGCCTGTTGAGCCGAACCAAAGAAAATTTTAGCGGTTCTTTCCGAAATCACTACAGTATTGGGTTCTGAAAGCAATTGTGTGGGTTTTCCGAAAAGCCATTTCACCTGCAGGATATCGAATAAATCGGCTTCTGTAAAGTATACATCTTTCACGGCTTTAAAATGCTCGGTTCCGTCTCCATTGCGTACCAACACCACTCCGCTGCTGCGCGAAATCCTGGCCAGTTTCTCAATACCAACCAGTTCTTCTTTAGCTGCAGGGCCAAAAGGTAAAGGCACTCCTGCAGAATAATCGTCAAAACTGTTGTATTTCCAATCAGTTACAAACCTGAATATCCGCTCGCTATCCTTAAAATGTGTATCGTAACTCAGCTGAAACTGGATAAAAATAAAGATCAAAATGCAACTGGTCATTCCGATAGAAAGGCCTAGGATATTGATCAATGCGTATGATCTGTTCCTCAACAAGTTTCTAAAAGCGATCTTCAGGTTTAATTTGAACATAAATCTAAATTTCTATGGAGCACGCCATTCCTATGCCAAATATAAGCAAGCTCACGGAAAGCATTTTAAAGGGCATATATCATTATTTTATAAATCATATTTGTTCATTAATGAACAAATATGTACATAATCGGACAGCCTGTTATGATTCTAAATCATTTTTATTGGATCGGGTTGGTGTATCCGAACTTAGGCACAAACCCTCTGTATATTAATATATTATCGACCGAATAGAAATAAGCCAAGAAAATCTTTAAAATATATTTGTACGTATACTGTTAAAGGCACAGTTATTATTATTATAATTGGGAACAGAAGAGTGGAATCCAACTATATACCCGAAGGAAGACTGTACCTAAAGGAGTTGTTAAAACAGTACTTAACCCGATAAATAGAATATAATGTTGGTGATCAATAATTTTGAAGAGTATGAATCGCATCTAGGTAAAGAACTAGGTGTTTCGCAATGGCATACTATAGACCAGGAGCAGATCAATAAATTTGCCGATGCCACCCTGGATCATCAATGGATACACACCGATCCGGAAAAAGCTAAAAACGAAGGCCCGTTTAAGGCAACCATCGCACATGGCTATTTAACCTTGTCGTTAATTCCTTATTTGTGGAAACAGATTGCAGATGTACGCAATATTAAAATGGAAATTAATTACGGTATTGAACGCTTTAAATTCGGTCAGGCAGTTTTAGTGGATAGCGAAGTGCAGTTAAAAGCTAAATTAAATTGCATTAGCAATTTGAGGGGAATAACTAAGGTTACGATTCAAGCTACACTTGTGATTAAAGATCAACCCAAACCAGCCTATGTAGGTGATGTGGTATTCTTGTATCATTTTATATAGTATCATTCAACCTGGCGACGTAATTACCACTGGTTTTCATACCGGGAATTTTGATATCAGGCAAAATGATTATCAGTGGGACAACGAATATTGAAGAAGATTTTTTAAAAAAGTCAATTCTTTAAGGTACCGTTAATTGTAAAATCGAAAATATCAAAATTACGGGGATCACCTTGAGCTTTTATTTTATATATGGTGTTTAAAGGATGAGAAATAACCATGGGTACCATTTCTTCATATCTGCCACCATGTGAACGCAAGGTGCCATCTAAAGCTTTTAGTTCGTGATGAGCCGCGGTTTTTCCGAGAACAACATCACGTGCCGATAATACAAAAAGATCTCCGCTACGATCAGCCGGTTGTTCCAGTATGCGGCAACCCAATTCTTTGTCATATACCTCGGTGATCCCATCTTGCAAGATCAGCCAGTTTTTTATCTCATTTATTTTTGACTGGTCTTCTACATGTACAACCACATAAGAACCTAAAGCACCATGGTGTTTTACATACGGATCGGTAATGGGGCAGATTACCCTAAAGCCATTTCCAAATTTCGCGGTAAGCATTGTTTCAATATATAACACATTGGGCGATCCATCAGCTTTAATTTTAGCATTCATACCGTGATCGGCAGTAGCGCCAATTATTGCACCCAGCCCGAGCATTTTTCCAATTTCGACATCCTGGGCTTCATAAAAAGCCAGCGACTCTTCAGTTTCTGGTGCATAAGTATGTTGCATGTAATCGGTTAATGATAAATAAAGGAAGTCGGCCATTCCATTTTTAATGAGGGCCACACCTGCACGTAGGACAAACAAGCTCGCATCGGAACTGTATATAGCAGGCGTTTTATGGCCAATAAGTGTTTCTACATTTTCAATTCCATGCGTTTCCAGTGTCGTCTGATCGGCCTTTTCGGCTGAAAAAGCAATACCTTTCAGTTTATAAGAAAGGATATCACGTAATTTTTCTTTTGCGGTAACAACCGCAACCTTACGACCTGCATTTGCAGCCGCAGCCAGTAAAGTATCGGCACGTAAATATGCTGAGGAATTCATCATTACCTCCTGATCTTTTTCAGTATCATAAAAAAAATTTCCGCATATGCCGTGTACCGCCGGACTAACCCCCGTTACAATGGAAGAATTGTTCACGTTCGTAAAAGAAGGTAATGCCCCACGTACCATACCTCTATAACCCTTCATTGCCATTTTTTTTAAGTTGGGCATTCGGTCGTTAGCCATTGAACAATCAAGATATTCAGCTGCAGAGCCATCCATGCAGATTACAACAACCGGTTTTACAGGAGGAGAATAAGTTTTGCCGTTTACTGAAAAGGGAGTAGTAGAGATCTTGTCCATTTTATGTGGGAATGTAGTATTTTATAAATTTTTACCTGAAACTTGCCCGAAAAAGCCAGATGATTCGGTGGCAAATCATCATACTGCCACTAGCTATTTAAGTTAAATGGCTTTTCTGAATGCTTTCTTTAAGCAAAGTAAATTCGTAACTATCCTGCGGAATAATCCGCCTTAACGATTTTAGTTTTTCGGGCACAAAGCGAAACCGGATCTTACCATAAAGATCCTGATAAACACCTATTTGCTCCGTTATCTCCCGCAGCATCCCTTCATATTTCTGGTAGGTTTTGATTAATTCCTGTTTAAGTTTTTTGACTTCATCGCATTCACCTGGGTCGGTTCCCATTATCCTTTCCAGTTCTTCAAGCTGATCAAGAAGACCGATCAAATTTCCTACTGTAGTCTTACTTATCCCCTTCAAACTCATAAATTATTATTAAAAAAACTTTAAATTATTCCGGCAGTAATCAATTACTTGCTTTATATGGGCAACAACCGCATTGTTGTGCCCTTTAAGTTAAAATATTAGTTCACTTTAACTGGCTTAGACCTGGAAACGAAAAAAGCAATCAAAGCAGATAACACACAAGCTAAAGCCGTTACAATAAAAATATTGTTGCTATCGCCCGTAATATCGATTACATAGCCCAAAAAGGGCTCACCAATGGCGGCAAACAGGTAACCGCACATGTTCATAATCCCTATACCTGTACCGGTAAGCCTATTACCCAACATGTCCGGACTCAAGGGCCAGTAACAAGCCTGGGGCCCGTAAACAAAGAAACCAGTTAACAGCATCAAAATACTGCTGAGTATGATTTGTTGCGTTGGAACAATAAAGATAAGCAGGGAGAGAATTGCACTAGCCGACATGCCGACCACGATGGCTTTTAGACGGTTTCCTTTAAAAAAGGTATCAGATAAAACACCAAAGCATAATGCGCCAATGGCCATACCTACCGGGAGTAAAAATGTAACCCAAATATTCCCAGGGTTATCTTTCCAGTTTTTACCTAAAAAATGAACCGGAACCCAAAATATCAGTCCGTAGCGGGCCATGCTCTCAAAACCAAAAGATAAAGAAGTAAGCAAAAATCTTTTATTCCTGAAGGCTTCCTTATAACGGTCGAGCCAATCTGATTTATCTTCGGCCAGGGGCTGACGACCATTGTGCTCTTCAACATCAGGCCGGTCTTTAGCAATAATTAAAAATATGGTTGCCGTAACCAACAGCAACAGTACCGGTAGGCGGAACAGCATTCGCCATTCAATTCCCTGCTGCAACAGGACAATAGAAATCAGGTAGGTTACTGCAGAAGATAATCCGGCGGCCATGGTATAAAACCCGAATGCTTTGCCCCGCTCATGTTCATCCCACCAATTATTGATCAGTTTTGCACCTGGCGCCCAGGCCATAGACTGAAAAAACCCATTGAGGCCCCAAAGGATCATGATCATGGTAGCCGTATTTGAAAAGCTTATCGCAATATTGGTCATGATTGATAAATAAGCGCCGGTTACCACCATCAGTTTAGGACTCAATTTATCTGCAAGGTTACCATTGATAAACTGACCTATGGCATAACCGATTAACATACAAAAGCTGATCCAGCCAATGGTGCTATACGGTATATTCAACGAAGCAACCATGCCTTTCACCGCCCATCCAAAGTTGTGCCTGCCGGTGTAAAAGAAGAGGTAACACAACATGGTTACCAGTAACATCTTCCACTTCTGTTTGCCCGCGCTATTACTGTTCATTATGATTATTTTTGGCAACGTTGATCCCTACACGGATAGGCTTATCAGCCACGGCATAATTAAAGGCTGATTCTGCATCTGCTAAAGAAAACTCTGCTGAAACCAGTTTTTCAAACGGAAACTTTGTATGATTCGTTTCTATAAACTTTACCGCTTGTACAAAGTCTTCGTAGTTATAATTGTGAAGGCCTTTGATGGTAATGAGGTTACGAACAATACGCTCCGCATTAACCTGAACTTCTCTTGTTTTAAAAACCGCGCCAATCCAAACCGCTGTTCCGCCAACCGTAAGTGTGTTAAGCCCCATTTCCATGGCATCTGGCGAACCACTCATATCAAAAGCCACATCAATATCTGTTGGAAGATCTGCATCCTGACCTAAAAGGTGCTGCACATTGGCTCCGAATGCTTCGGCTAACTTTAAACGTCCGTCATTTACATCGGCTACATGGATTTCTTTTGCGCCATCGGCACTGCACATTGCTGCACATACCAAACCCAGCAAACCAACACCAGAAATTAATACCTTTTTTCCTTGAAGGCTACCTGAAAGACGGACAGCACCTGCAACCGTCGCCACTGCGCAGTTAATGGTTGCGGCAACTTTAAGTGAAATTTCTTTACTGATTTTAAGTACAGTTGTACCCTGCTTTAATACACAGTGGGTTGAAAGTCCTCCGTGAAGGGCGTCCGTATCGGTAACCTTTGCATGCCCATATTTAAAAAGACCATCAGCCTTTTGCGGCATACCTTCTTTCGCCCTTACTGAATCTGCATTGGAAGCAAATATGCTCCAGGTTACCCTATCTCCTATTTCAAGCTGGTTTCCTAAATAATCTTTTTGATTGTGTTCTGGATGAAAAGCCAGTACTTCGCCTACAATTTCATGTCCTAAAACGGTAGGAACAGCTTCATTACGCAAGCCACAAAAGGTATGCAGATCGCTTCCACAAATTGTAGTATATAAGTTTTTGACCAAAATTTCACCTGGATTAAGTACAGGAATAGTTGTTTCTATTTCCTCCAGCGCCTTTCCTGATCCATTAAAAACAACGAGGGTTGCATTTTTCATATTTATCTTTTTCTTTTATTTGATTATCTGGTTATTCTGGTTCATACTTCTTAATGCCGAAACAATAAGACAAAAATGAACTTTTAATGTTTAGCTAAAGTAAACAAATGTTAATATAAATGTTAACTATTACTAAACATTTGTTTAGTAAAATTACTGATAGTATATTTGACGACGAAAGTTCAAAAAATTAATTTATCTAATTTAATAGAAAGCAAATGTACCCTGAAATTAAAATGGTAGTATTCGATATGGCTGGCACCACAGTGAACGAAAACAACCTAGTTTACAAAACTCTAATGAATGCAATAAATGCCGCTGGTTTTTCTTATACCCTTGATCAGGTTCTTGCTGTTGCAGCCGGAAAGGAAAAGAAAGAAGCAATCAGGTCGGTACTTAAAACTTACGAAGGTTCTTTTGATGAAGAAGTGGTCTTCAATATATACGAAGAATTTATTGGTAAACTGAAACTGGCTTACGAAACTGAGGAAATTTTACCGCAGCCAGGTTCGATTGAACTTTTTGAGAAACTTCGACAAAAAGGAATCATTTCGGTACTCAATACTGGTTATGACCGGGTTACTGCAGAAGCTATCCTGAACAGACTTGGATGGAAAGTTGGTGCCGACTTCGATACATTGGTTACTGCTTCGGAAGTGGGTCAGAACAGACCAGAACCAGATATGATTTTGTTGGCAATGAGACACCATGGCCTTACCGATGGTAAATCGGTTGTTAAAGTGGGTGATTCCAGTATTGATATTGAAGAAGGCAAAAATGCAGGTTGCGGTTTAAGCATCGGCATTACCACCGGAGCGCATACACAAAAACAATTAGAAGAAGCAGAACCTGACGCCGTAATAGACAATCTAATGGATATCCTGGCCATGGTAACCAAGCAGAACTAAATCATTACTCCGAATAGCCTTCCAACATTAATGACAAACTCATACGGAAGCTCAACGATTAGGATCAAAGATGAAAGGCTTTTGGCATTAGGCCAGAAGCCTTAATATTTAAAAATTATCACCATCAACCAGTATCTTCTGTCAATCGTAAATGATTTCTTTTACGCTGCTTTCTGAATAAATGGAAAAGTATTTCCTGATCTTAGTTGGTAAAAATCGGCTGAAATAGGCCGTTAATTATTCCTATCTTGTGTTCGGAGAAAAAGATATGAAAGACACTAGCGAAATCATTGAACTCATTAAAGATTACGAGAAGAGGGAACTGGACTTAAGGCTTGATAATGAGCAACTCCGTCGGCTTAATGATGCCTTGCGACTTGCCGAAGAAAAAAGTGCCATACTCACTTCTATTATCAGTTCATCTGACGACGCCATTGTTTCAAAGGATCTTAATGGAATAGTGACCAGCTGGAATAATGCTGCTGCCCGGATATTTGGTTATACTGCCGAAGAAATGATCGGTAGTTCCATCCTGAAAGTCATTCCAATCGATCGGCATGAGGAAGAGCCCAAGATCCTTTCGCAGTTACGCAAGGGCGACCGGGTTGACCATTTTGAAACCATCCGCAGAAAAAAAGATGGAACGCTCATCCATGTATCACTCACCATCTCCCCCATTAAAGACAGCAGTGGACAGGTAATTGGACTATCCAAGATCGCGAGGGACATCACTGAAAAAAAACTGGTGGAGAAAAAAAAAGATGAGTTTATTAGTTTTGTTAGTCATGAACTAAAAACGCCACTAACTTCACTGCGTTCTTATATACAAATCGCGCTGCATAAGCTTAAGTTAAATGGCAATGACTTTATCGCCCATGCCCTTACAAAAGCCGAACAGCAGACCAAGAAGATGGAGAATATGATTACCGACTTCTTACACATCTCCAGGCTGGAGGGTGGGCAGTTAAAGTTTGAAAGCGCCCGCTTTGACCTTGTTGCCACCATCCGGTCATGCATTGAAGATGCGGAGGCAAGTAGCGAAAAACATCAACTGGTTTATGAGGGAGAAAATGAGGCGATGGTTATCGGTGATGCCGAAAAAATCTCCCTGGTGATGACCAATCTCCTGAGCAATGCCCAAAAATATTCGCCTGATGGAGGGATTATTACTGTTTCTTGCAAACGCAGTGATCAAAACCTCATCATTAGCGTAAAAGATCAGGGCATTGGCATCTCTTCTGAAGACCAAAAAAATATGTTCCAGAAGTTTTACCGCATCAGATCTGAAAAAACCCGTAATATCAGTGGCTTTGGCATTGGCTTATACCTATCCAGCTCTATTATTTCCTTACATGGTTCATCTATCAGTGTTGAAAGTAAGCTCGGTGTGGGATCAACATTTTCGTTCAGTCTTAAAACAGCCCATTAAACCTGTACAGGGTTTTACAAAAATAATGATTTGAACCTCTCTGCTAAACTAGCTAGTTAAAATACGCCATTCATACTTAGTTCTTCAGAAACTTAATTGTAGTGGGTTCTGGGCCATCGGCCGGATAACTCAAAAAGTTAACAGTAAGCACATTGCCGGTGATACTAAAAGTACCGCTATCAAAAAGCGACTGTTCAACCGCCCTAATTTCAGGTTGTCTTTTCGGCTCGAGGAATACCTGGCTTTTGATAATAGCGGTTAACTTGTTTCCACTTACCGAATAGGTTCCGGTAGATGTAACACCTCCTTGCAATCCATAATAGGTAAAGTGCATGGTAAAGGTTCCGTCTGCACTAAAGAACAGCTTACGTTGGTAATCCGGTGAAACAGGTGTCTCGGTCCAGCTGCCCACAAGTGGCAAAAGTTCTGCTTGTGCAGGTTTATCTTTTTTACAGGCGGTTAAAGCCATCGTACAGAACAGGATCAGGCTAAAAACCTTTAAACATATTTTCATAGCATTAATTTTGACACAGAAACGAGTAAGGTTATTAAATCGCTACAACAAAAAAAAGTTAATGTTGAGGCAAAATAAAAAAGAGGCTGTACCATAAGCTAAGGTTACATCCTATTGTCTCGCCTCAGCAAGTTAACCTAAACTTAAAACCTTTTAAACCGCTAAAACGTTTATTTTTAGATAACTTAGGTCATAACTTAAATATAAGCATATGAATACTCAGGAAGTAGCTGACAAATTGGTACAGCTTTGCCGTGAAGGCAAACACGAACAAGCCATTGATGAACTTTACGCCGACAACGTAGTGAGTAAAGAGCCAAAAGGCTCGCCAATGGAATTAACAGAAGGCAAGGATGCTGTTAAAAACAAAACCATACAATGGGAAGAAAGTGTTGAAGAAATACATAGCGCTTCTTGCTCCGAACCGATTGTTGCAGACAATCATTTTTCAATTGTAATGAACATTGATGCCACTTATAAATCGCATGGAAGAATGGCGATGAGTGAAATTTGTGTTTATGAGGTTAAAGACGGAAAAATCGTTGCCGATGAGTTTTTCTATCGCATGGGTTAAAATATAAAAAGCCCCGATATCCATCTGGGCTTTTATAATCAACTAACCTAAACTTATAAATACTAACCAAATATTTATACCGCAAAACTAAGGACCGATTATTAATTCAGTGTTAAATATTTATCACGTATTATCTAAAATTGGCGGCACTACATTAACTCAAAGTATTAAATAACGCTTAATTAACCAGGGCAACCTATTATAAAATAATCAGCTTCAAATTTGCTTTGCCTGTTCTATGAAGGAAAATCTTTTATTACCTTTAAATAAACGAGTAATTTCTAACCATAAAACGCATAGAACTGATGACAATGCCCATCCAGCAAGACCTTTCAAAAAAACATCAACTCATTTCGGATCTGTTTAAATGGCCTGCAAAAGCTTCTGACTGGGAACAGTACAAGCTTAGCAGCGAGCAACTTGATTTTTTTAAAACCTATGGATACGTTAGTGATGTGAAATTACTGGACGAGTGGCAGGTAGACCGGCTGAACAAAGAATTAGCAGAAATTGTTGATCCCGCACACCCGTTAAATGGGCTGTTTCACGAGTTTCACAGCAATGAATCTGCAGACCCTAACTCCGTTTTATTTCATGCATTAGGTGCCTGGCGGATTACAGAAGGTTTTCATGATGTAATATGGAATCCGGCTTTTGCGATGGCTGCCAGTCAAATTTTAGGCAATAAAGGCGTACGTTTCTGGCACGATCAGTTGTTCTGTAAACCCGCAAAACACGGAGGCGTTGTG
Organism: Pedobacter folensis; assembly: GCF_056490665.1. Taxonomy (NCBI): domain Bacteria; kingdom Pseudomonadati; phylum Bacteroidota; class Sphingobacteriia; order Sphingobacteriales; family Sphingobacteriaceae; genus Pedobacter; species Pedobacter folensis. The sequence goes on along the minus strand of NZ_JBWJIF010000001.1, from coordinate 441,146 downwards.
GCCTGGCACCAGGACTATTCTTACTGGACACGTACGGGGCCCATGCAACATTTAACCTGCTGGGTTGGATTGGATGATGCTACCACTGAAAACGGTTGTCTATATTATGTACCTAAAAGCCATCACTGGGGCTTGCTGGATAAACCAGATTTAGCTGGTGATATGGAGGGCCTGATGCAATATTTAACAGAAGAGCAGAAGGCCGAATTTCATCCTGTTCCCATCGAACTTAAAAAGGGATATGCTACGTTTCACCATCCCTTAATGGTTCATGGTTCGTTCCCCAATAAATCGCCACGTTCAAGAAGTGCTTTCGTTTTAAATGTATTTACTGACGGTACTGAATCTAATACCGACGAAGCTTTGCTTAAAGGCGTGACACCCATTAGGGCGGGACATAAAATGGAAGGGCAGTTTTTTCCACTGATATTTTCTCCCGATAATCTGGTTTAACTGGTTCATTAATTACTCAATACTTAACCAAAATGACTTGATGAGCGGATCAATTCACCTGCAGCATCTTGCTGCCCTTACTTTCAATCCCTTGTGCATTTACCGTTTTTAACTGGTACATATTGAGTTCGCCTGCAAGGTATTTTTTGGTGGTAACGGTATCCTGATCTGACGGTATGGTCTCGATCAAGTCAAAGCCTTTTCCATTCCATTTATATAATTTATAAGCTTTTACTTCAACATCTTCTGGTTTCGACCATTTAATTTTTAACATATGATCAATAACCGCTGCTTTTAAATATTTTGGACCAAATTCTTTTTCAAAAGCATTAGTATAGGTATAAGCGATGCTTGGCGCACTCTGTTTGGTTCCATTTACGGCTCTTACCTGATAGGTATCGCCATTTTTCGGCCTCGGTATGGCTAGGTAGTTCATGTTTGAAGTAACCACACCACCAGCCAAAGCCCGAAATGCTGTGCCTCCTGCATTTTTTATAAAAACAGCATAGCCGGCAATTTCATGCTGCCGCAAGCTATCTACCTGCCAAACCAGGTTGTAAGTAGTATCGTTTGCGGTGATAACCTGTAAATGTTGTGGTGGCGAAAGTGCCGGAAAACTTCTGCTGAATGCTACGGTTACCGTATCAGAAGGTTTACTTCTATCAAAGGAGTTACTTTCTGCCACAATACTATACTGATACATTTCATGATTAACCAAAGTGCTTGCACTATCTATCCATTGATATTTATCGGTGCTATTTTTCATTATTTTAGCTGAAGCCAGCAAAAAGGTATCTTGTTTACCTGACTTTTTCAGAATGTAAAATCCATTGGCTTTTTCATCTTGATTTTCCCAGCTTAGCGCAATCTTCTCCCTCAGTTGTGCTGCTTTTACATGGGTTACACTTAAAGGCACAATAGCAAACTGTGGAATAACCTGAGCAACAGCTGCGTAATATATTTTACCATTAACAATATTTTCCATCGCCAGACGGTAAAAATAAGGTTCATTGGCATCAGAAACCTGATCTACAAAAACGCTGTCATTTTGATTTAATGTTGCTATGGGTGCAAATGAGACATCCTGCTTACGGCTACGTTCAATGATGATGCTATTGAGCAGGTAGTTATTGGCAATTCTCCAATTCAGGTTTATATTTTTAGTTCCTCTGGTATTTTTTGCATCAAAATCAACAGCCACAGGTATTTCGTCGGGAGCGAAAGCATAAGCCAGCACTTTTTCATCCTTTAATACCGCCTGCGCTACACTGATTTGTAAACGGTATTGATAAATTCCGGGATTTTTTCTGAGTGTGGTATCGGCATATAAAAATCTGGTATTGACAGCCGCCTTCAGGTTTTGCTTTATTAAAACCTCGGCGCCTTGTCTCCCTGTCCGGTAAATGGCCAGGGAGAGACTATCAGCACCATTAAGAGCGGGCAACTGATAACTAAGCAGAATATCTCCACCATCGTATTTTGCCAATAATTTGGTTTCAGGGTTTTGTTGCGCAAATACCAGGTCAGTAGCCCAGCAGCAGAACAGTATTGCAATAAGTATAGGTTTCATAGAAATATTTTTAGTTGAGTTTTACCGAAGGGCTGAATCCACCACCTGGCGGCTTATCTAATCTCAGTAACAGGCCCAGTTCTTTAGACCCTACACAATAAACAAGTCCGCCCTTAACACCAAATTGCAGGTAACCGCCCAGCCCGCCATTATAAGTAAGGCCAAATTCGCCATTGGCACTACCGGTTAAACCGATTTTGCAAACAGAAAAATTGTACAGGCAAGAGGCATTCGCAATTGCTTTCCCTCCTATGGTTACACCGCTTTTTAAATTGACCATAATGCGGAGGTCTATCCCAGCCGAAAAATCGAAAGTTGGAACAAATGCACTCATCCCTGGGATATCATCTAAGCTAGGTCCTGGCAGCTTTGGCAAATCGGCTTTGCCCAATGATTTCATTACGTTTACATAAACACCTGTTAAACGCTGTTCCAAATCGGGCAGTTGGTTGTATAGCGTCACATTCAATAGATCCTGTTTCATATAAGCTGGCAACGGGCCGTTATAAAAGCCAATGGCTACGCCACTTTTAAAGCCATTGAGAATAGGCAGCGGTGTAAGCGAAGCGTTAGATATGATACCGCAAAGAATAAAACCATTACCATCTATCTGCATATTAATCTTACCATCATGCAGATTAACAGGCCCAACAGGAATATTTTGGCCTGAAAATTTTAAAGAACCTGCTAATATTTTTTTATCAAAATCGAAAGAAATATCCAGCCCGCCGAAAGGTGTTTCCACATTTTCTACTTTTATTTGTTTGCCTGATTTTTTATCATTTTCTATCGCTCCGTTTACAATAAAATCAATCTCATCCTGCCCTTTTACCAGGATTTCTTTGCCGTCTGCTAAAAAGTTTTCAGGTTTAGCCGTAAATTTTACCAGGTTCCAGGTATTGCCATTAACCTTACTACCGCCATTCAAAATCGTCATAAACCTGCTGCCATCAGCGCCCATTTTTATTTTGTCATTGGGCAGGATATCCATTTGCGTACCTGCAGGAGTTTTAGTAATTGTTCCGTGTAAGGGTATGGCATCTGCAAGTGTATTTTTGTAGATCAGCAGATCACCTGTAGCTTTAAAAACACCATTCGATAGGCTAAAGCTGGTTCCATTAAACTTTACTTTACCAGGCAGCTCTATATCAGTCTGCAGTTTTTCGGTTACCTGCTGTATGCTGCCGTTTTGATCTTTATAATATTTAAATCTACCCGTAACATTGTTGTTTGCCCCGGGGATATCGAGACTGGTATTGCCAATAAGGGTAAAATAATCCTTACCAACCTCTATACCGCTAATCGTTTGCGAGATCACATTAAAAAACGGATGTTTAACGGGTGTGACATTTACGGTTCTATGTATCCCATCACTATAGGCGCTCATGATTTCGATATCTATTTTATCCAATACCGAGATACCGGGGATATTTGCAATATAAGCCACCCGCTGGTAATTACCGCCCGACAAATTTATCCGGTAATGCGGTTTCTGATCAAAAGGCGCTGCTGCATCGTAATTTAAGGTCAGTTTTGCACCGCCCACCAATTTTAGCGGGGTAACATTACCCAGGGTTAAAACTTCGTTGCCGCTAAGGTTATTTGTACCCAGATCAATCGCTGTTGGCATAATCAACATTTCGTTCAACGGAACATTCGGCAGGTCGGTTTGCAACTGCCCGCCAATAATTTTAAAGCCACCTTTATTCAGTTCGTATTGCAAACCTTTGCCCCTAATGGTCCATTTTTCTAAAGGAATGGTTATATCTCCAACATAATCCTGCCAGCTAATGTCATTTTGAGAGACCTTTACCGTACCCGCCTGTAAACTGCTGATACCCACTAAAGGGATTTGCATTTTTATGGCCGTATTTATGGCGAAAACATCGGTATTTACATACGATCCCTTGAGCATAGTGGCTTCAAAATCATGCACTTTGAAGCTGCTTACCCCATATAATGCTTTAAGGTTATATTTAGAAAGTGGTGTAAAACTATTTGCTGCACCCAGAACATCTATCGGGGCAGATGGAAGTGCCTGATTAAAAAACTGGGATTTATCATGATCAAACAAAAATCTGCCATTATAATCGTAACTAAAGTTAAAGGAGGCCAGTTCGGAGGTTACAAAACCGCTCAACACACCCAAACCGTTTTTGCCTTTGCTAATCTTTAACAACGGATATTGAAAAAACTGATCGCTGCCCAATACCTCGCAAGAGAATTTATTAAAGGCCATAACCTTAAACGCATTGGTTTGTACTGTTATTTCGTTGGCTGTGGGCACAAAAATATAATTAGGCGTACCATTTGGATTTGTTTTTTTGTCGATGTATACCTGCAAATTTTTAAATGGTAACCTTGCATTACTTAAAGCCGTTTTAAACGTAGCATTATCAGGTATTTTAACAAATGCACCGCTAATTTTTAAGGCAAAAGGTGATGAACCTTCTTCTACAGTATTGACCTCGATCGGGATTCCCCAAATTTCGGCCTTCATGTTCAGGCTTGTTAGTTTAAAAACAACATTACTCACCGTATTTGGTCCCACGCCATAACCAAAAAGCACCGTCTGTTTTTGGCTTTGATAACCTTCATCGCCACTTTTTACCGCGTACACATCCATCGGACTCTGGATATTGAGCCCAGAGTTATAATCAAAAAACATCGATTGGTTAACGGCACCCGGAAGTATATAGTAGCCCTTATCATCAGTATAGGTTTCATTCTGTACCTGACCATCCTGATTGGTACCACTAATGGTGTATACCCTTGCATTTTTGATCGGTTTATTTGTCTTTTCATCAAGCACATAACCTACGATCGTTTTTGCCCGGACCAGCTTGATGGGAATTACCTCCGATGTTTTGCTGATTGGTATATTTTTGTAACTATCATACGTAACATAGCCATAGGCAACTACACGGATATGGAATTCGTTATCAGGACTTGCCACAGCTATTTCGTTGGTCAATCCAGTTTTACTGTCGCTGGGATAACAGACGTTTAAACTTTGGCCAACAGAGGTGCAGCTTTCGGCAACAGGATTATTATTTTCATCCACTATTTTAAACCGCACGCGGTGCAGTTTTTCTTTTACCACTATCTTCCCAGTAGGATCATTTACATTACTCACCAGTGTATAATCTCCTGCATTAATATTCTTACGAAGTGCTTCAGGGAAATAATTATCAACAACCGGTACCACTTCTATCAGGGTAAAATTACCACTTGCGGTGTTTTTAATATCGAACCATCCGTTATCTGCAGTTTTTACAAACGGACCACCAGCGATGCGGATATTACAGATAACTGGCTCTCCCTTTTCGTTCACTACATGTCCCACCAGCTCGCCACCACCCTTCATATATTGCTCTACCTGGGCAGGAAAACGTTCTCCAAAAGACAATTTCTGTTTGCTCGCTATGGTTAAACTCGCATAACCAGGTTTTGAAATCACAATGCTGCGCAATGGTCCGATCACTTTTGTTAAATTGCCTTGCTTTTCCGTTGTTATCGCTAAATCTTTCAAATGCAGATAACCATTTATATCTGTGGTATAGTCTTTTGAACTTGGAAAAAAAGATTTATCTGTAGCATATTCGTAAACGGTAACGGTAGCATTGGCAATTGCTTTAGGCATGTTATTCTGCATCGTCATTACCCGGAGGTAGATCTCTGGGTTTTTGGGTGAAATAATAATTTCGCGTGCAATAGAACCAACTTTATGTACCGAACTTCTTTTGCTCAGTTTATAGTTTACATCATGAAACGGACAATTGTTACAAGCGTCGGATTGGATCACTTTGGTTTGCGTTTCGTAAGCAAAATTGCCTTCCAATTTATTTTCCAGCGCTAAGGTATACTTTCTATCCGATGACTTAGTAGTATAATAACTATTGGACAGCAGTCTTTTAAATATTATTTCCCCATTTGCGTCTGTTTTACCTAAGTCTAATACAGTTGCTGGCTCGTTCAAAATAGTTGCTTTCAGATCTTTGTACACTTCTATATTCGATTCTACCGGGTACGATGGATCAGTTCTATAATCGCTTTTAAGCACAGCCAGCTGTACCGGGTAACCTGCAACAACTGCACTTGTCTTTAATGCCTGATCTGCAATTTCATCATCCGTCTTTACCTTTATTTTTAGATTATAAGAACTTGCAAACACAACTTCATCAGGCAGATGAATGGTTTTACCATTTTTCGGAAAAATAATCAGATCAGAATTAGTGTATTTATCTTCCCCCATTGCAATACGGAGCGCCCCGTACTCAATCGACTTGTCTGCTCTTTCATCCATACCCGTTTTCATATTGTTTAAAAAAGAAACCGAAAAATTACCATTTTCATCTGTGGTAACTGTAGCCAATATTTTATCTTGTGTTCTTTCAGGGTCAACGTAACCAGATGAACCTGGAGGTGTAGTCCATGGTGCGTTTTCAAGGTCACTAGTTTTTAAGTCGTTATACTGGGTTGGTGTTTTCGCTTCGGATGTAAACCGTGCATAAACAAATTTTATCTTAGTATTTTTTACTGGCCTGGTTTCATTATCCTGGTTAAACATTCCATTACAGATAAAATCAGGCAAAGGTGCATCGTTAAGCACAAGCATGCTAAAGTTCCCAGCTTTTTTGGTCACATATGCCGGTGGAAAATTAAAGCTGCTGTTGTTGGCTTGTTCATTTTCTTTTTTATAGCGGTATAATAATCTGCCAGTTATGGTAACCATATTATCTACTACCGGAGGTAATTTTGGCGCACCATTGTATTTAAACAATACGATTTCGCTATTACCCAAATTAGTGAAGTTGATGTTTTTACCATATGCATCTACTCCTTTTGCCATAATCTGGATGGCATAAGTGGCACCGGGTTCTAAAGCTGCTTTTCCTGACGAACCTGTGATTTCTTTATTGGGATTGTCGAATGGTAGTTTGCCTGCTGCCGGAAGTGCTTTCAGCGTATAAGTTGTGGTGCTAATTTCATCGTTTACAATTAGTCCGCTATTAGTAGCCAACACATTTTCTGCCTGATCATTCGCGCCAACCTTTGCTATCTTGATGATGTATCTGATCTGGGCATTACTTGCACCCGTACCATTCCAGCTAATATCTATATTGGGCTGATTTAAAATATTATAAGCATTTCGCACTTCTGTAAATTCTACCTTATTTGTAGGTGAAGTGATTACTGGCGCAGCCAAAGTAAGTTGTGGTACCGAGTAAGTAAAAACATTGGCCTGACTCGTTCCGTTATTTTTAAAAACTGTCTTTCCTGTCGGATCGAAAGCTTTTATACGCCAGGCATAACTTTTCCCTGTTTTTAAGGGCGGGTCTGAGGGCGATAAGCTGTAAGACATGCTGTTCATCGTCTTATTGATCAGTGGAAAAGATGCGGAATTTAAAACCTGGTTTGGATTTGAGCTGACCAATGGCATTTCGGCAACCTGTAATATATACTGGGTACCCATTGGTACAAAACCGGCATTTATCCAGTTAAAAACCAGGCTTTGCGGATTGGTAGCAAATAGCGTTAAGTTGCTCAATGGATTAATGAGTACCGGAGCATCGGGGTAAGCGATATTAATGTTTGTACAGCCCAAAGGTGCAGTGGCTGAAATAACCTGATTGGTATTCATATCTACCGCCTGAATGCAGAAAACATAGTTTCCTTCGGGTAAGCGTGAGGTTTGCACCAATCTTACTTTATCAATGCCGTATACATTTAAGGAATTTAAATCGAAAATATCCTTTAAGGCCAGTCCGTTTAGCTGTTTGGTTTCATTTGGATTCAAAATAACAGGCTGTAAAGGAACATAATTGGATTTCGTGGTGATTTTTATACCATTATCACCCTGAAGCTGCCCCACTAACTTTATTCTCTTTTGCAGGGCGGTTAAATTGGTAATGGTTAATAAAACTTTTGAAGCATTTGTTCCTGCATAATCGGCATAAAACGGAGAATATGGGGGTATAATAGTCGTGCTGATATTAACACTTTGGGCCATTGTAATGTTACAATAGAGCGAAAGCATCACGAATAAGAACAAAATCGGTACACATTTAAAACCTTTTATAAAATGATCGTAATTTCTCATGCTGAATGGTATTAAATTTTAAAAGGAATGCGTTAAACCAAGATTCGACCTCAATTCGTTAAAAGAAGGAAGCGTAACATCTTTCGAGTTACTTTTCAGGTAGTTAAGTGATAAATTGGCCGCATCACGTTTGCCAAGACGGTACGAACCATTAAAGTTTGCATTGAATATATTACCCGCATCAATGCTGTTATTGCGCTGGAGCTGATAGCTAACAGAAGCATTAAGGCCCAGATTACCCTTATTTAAGGTTTGGTTAAGGCCTAAAGTTGGACCATAAAAAATGGTCTTGCCAAAGGCAACCTCTGCAACGGTATAACTTAGATTAGCATTAACACCAAAGGATTTTTTTGGCATACCGAGCTGGTAAGAAAGGTTGATGGTTTTACTGTTCGATTTACTGTTAGGTTTGGTTAACTCATTTAAATCTACCAGCGATTGCAGGTTACCGACCAGAACAAAACCATGACTAAACTTTTCATCAGTAATATTATACCTTAAAACAGTGCTCAGGTTATGATTGGTTCTGGCCACACGAAACATATCTATAATGGGGTTTAATCCCCTATCCTGGGTAATTCCAAAATTGGTGTACCTTAAATCGAAACCATAATCTGCTTTATTAAACGAAATATTGGCGGCCCCAATTTTCCGGTTAGAGCGTACTGCTTTATCGTGCAGGATATTGTCATTCTGTAGTCCAAAACTGCCACCCAGCTGCAGTTGTCCCTTCATTAAACGAAGCATACCTTCAACGGTATAATTTTGCACATCGGTTTCAAAATAGTAGGCTCCCATACTTTTATAATCGGGGTCTACCCTCCGATATTTGAACCTTACATCGTAGCTGCTGGCACTGTAACCAATACTGGTTTGTGCGGCGGTTAACAATTGGGTTGAAGCATTAAGGGTAATCAGGTCTTTAATAAAACCAACCTTGCCCAGTTTTAAGTTTTCGACCGTATCTGACAGTACATTCCGGGTATAAATACTTCCTGAAACGTCTATATCAAAAACAAAATGTTTTAAGAAGCTGAATCTGGATGATAAACCCAGCACCATATTTTCCGCAGGGCTCAGTTCTGTAGAAACCGGGGTAGCACTTAAAGAACCTACATGGTCTTTCGCATTCAGAAAAATGATATCAACATGGTTTCGTTCGGTACCCCAACCCAATTTGGTGCTATATCCCGTCCTCTTGTAAGCAGCTTGTTGCGCCAGGGCCAATGGCTGATTGAGATCTTCTTCTATCGCTTTGTTAAAACGGCCGTAAACAAAACCAAACCTGAGTTTGCCCGGATTGAGTTCTACGCCTCCACCCAAAAAATTATGCCCGGCCAAAGTAAAAGGCGAAAATTCTAAACTCTGCCAGCCAGCATGAAAAGTAGCCCATTTATAGGTTGGACTGATTCCGTATTGATTGAAGGGCTGCGTGTAACTTCTTTCCTGATCGCTCACCACGACCGAAAAGGGTAAAGTAACCCCGTAAATGGTTAAAGTTGGTGCGCCGTTAAAAATATAAGAAAAATCGCGCTGCCTGGCTGGGATCCCCTTTACATTATAGGTACCAAGTCCCAGACCTATGGTACCGTTAAATACAACTGGTTTTTGTTTTGTGATCTGGCCCAGGTCTTGCGATCTGGCCAAAAAAGCAGCACACAAAAACAACACAAAAAGTGATATGCGTTTCATAGATTCTACGTTTGTTAGAATGGGAATTATGGGCCATATGTGTAACTACAGCCCTAATAACATCACTTTAATATTTTAAAATCACTATCTTTTAAATTAAGCTGATGCATGGCCTGCAGCAATGGTGTATTATTGGGCTTGATGCTTAATACGCCCGTGCTGCTTTGTGGAACGATAACAATTCTCACTTTATCTACAGGGTAGGCCGTAAAGGTTGAACCAAACCCATTATAAAATGAAATTCTAACTTTTGCGGTAGTTGCATCAACCCTCAAAGAATAGCTATAAATTAAATTTTGATTTGGGCTTTGACTTAAATCGGTATAGTTCAACTGCTTCCAGCTATAAACACCCGGCGCTTCTGTTTTGCGCATATACACCATTACAATACCTTGACTTACAGCAGCTAAATGTATGGCTGGGATATTAAATACCGATGTAGTATCGTTGAATGAAAGTCCATGTTTCTTTAAAGCATAGGTATTAAAATTAGCGCCTTCACCATTCCAGGTAAAGGTTACATTATCTGGGGTTTCTAAAGAAATTACATTTGAATTTCCATCTGCACCATTAGCACCTTTTAAAGATGTTCCCGGAAAAGGCCAGGCGCCCCCTGTTTTAGGGCCATACATCACATAACTGGTTAAGTCTAGGTAAAAATCACCATCGTTACCTATTGTATTTTGCGGAGCTCCACCTCCGCTTAAAATTTTATTTCCATTGGTACCATTAGTTCCATTTGTACCGTTTGTTCCATTCGTTCCATCGGCACCTTTTAAATTGGTACCAACGCCCCAGCCAAAAATTGCTGTTTTAGGACCATAAATCATAACCGGTAGCCTGGAGATATAGAAGTCTCCTATTTTACCTAAACCTGGGTCTGGAGCAGTTTCTCCACTATAAATGATCGTACCATCGGCACCTGCAGGGCCAGTCGGCCCCTGTGCTCCAGCTGCCCCACGCAAAAGAATAGGAACGCCCCAACCTGTATTATCTTTAGGGCCATATAACAGATAATTGGTTTTGTCTAAATAATAATCGCCAATTACACCAGTCGCTGGTAAAGGTGCACCATTACCGCTTAGGGTTGTACTACCATTTGAACCATTCGCTCCATTAGTACCATTGGTTCCGTTGGTACCGTTTGTGCCGTTAGTTCCCTTCAGCACGATTGGTGTGGCCCAGGCACCAGCAGTTTTTGGGCCATATAAATTACCAGTTGTTTTGTCCAGGTAATAATCTCCATTTGCGCCAATTGTAGCGACAGGAATACCTGTGCCACTGTAAATAATGCTACCATCTTTACCAGCAGCGCCAGTTGGTCCCTGTGCACCATCTGCACCGCGCAATAAAATAGGGATACCCCAGCCAGCGGCTGTTTTTGGGCCATATAATTGATAATTGCTTTTATCCAGGTAATAATCGCCTGCAATACCCGCTGCTGCAGATGGAATACCATTTCCGCTTAGTGTAGTGCTGCCATTTGTTCCATTGCTTCCGTTGGTACCGTTTGAACCATTAGTACCATTTGTACCATTGGTTCCTGCAGCCCCCATTAGAGTAAGTGCTGTACCCCAGCCGTTCGCTGTTTTTGGGCCGTAAAGATTTCCTGTAGAACGGTCTAAATAATAATCGCCGTTTGCAGCCAGTGCTGCCGGAGGCGTTCCTGTTCCGCTATAAATGATACTACCATCTTTACCTGCGGCGCCTACTGCACCTGCATTTCCTGCTACGCCTTGTGGTCCGGCAGGGCCTTCAGGCCCCTCCAATCCTGTCTCGGAACAAGAATTGGATAGTACAGTTATAAAACAGATCATTAAAAAAAAGTAAAAATTTTTCATAAGGATAATTTTGATTGGTTGAGGTATTGCTCCAGGCGTAACAATTTGAAACCTAATCGATGAACGGGACTAAATGTTCTGTAAAAGGTTTGCCTGGCATTTGTAATCTAAATGATCACGGATCAAATTTATCTCAGAATAAGCGTCGGCACATAGTACAAACACGACAACCTTAACCAAATGCAGATTATTTAAAGAGAAGTTTAAAATTCTGATATAAATACCTAACTTGGATACCGTAAATATTACCTCTCACCTTAAAAGGTCAAAATATTATGGGTTTTACCTATTTTTTGCCTGAACCAAGTTTGGCACAATACGTGGAAAACGTTATTGTTATCGAACTCAATTTCAACGAAGATTTCATGAAAGAAATCACAATCGTTCCTGATTACAGGTCTTGCTTGTGTTTTATACTCGAAGATAAAATCAGTGCTTATGAAAACGGGCAATTGGTGGAAAGAGAAAATGTAATTCTGGCCGGCTTCCATTTGTTTTCTACGATTATGAACCTGGGCAAAAAACACCGTGCGGTATGTGTACAATTTAAACCAATTGGCTGGAACAGTTTAATGAAAAATGTACCTCAGAACGAGGTGTTGAACACCTGTTACGATGCAAAATTATTTTTGGGAAACTATGCAGCTATATTAAGTGAACAATTGGCAGAAGCAAGCTCGGCCCTGGCACAAAACTACATCATTCAATCTTTTCTGAAGGAAAAACTGAATAGCTTAGCAACGGCCTCTCCCTTTGACCGGGCAATTGATGTTTTTATCCGCTCGGGTGGTAACCTGACGATAGAGCAAACAGCCTCCCTTGCCTGTTTAAGCCTGCGGCAGTTTGAAAGGCTCTGTAACCATAAAATTGGGGTTTCGCCAAGAATGTTTGGCCGGCTGATTAGATTTTCCAATACCTATAAACTTAAAGAACAGCATCCGCACCTGTCATGGAACAAGATTGCTTTTCACTGTGGTTATTTCGATCACATGCACCTCATCCGCGATTTTAAACAGTTTTCGGGTACCATACCCAGTATTATTGTAGACGAAGACCACTTTAGGTCTTTCCCTTATGATCGCCATAAAAATAATCTTTCGGGCAGTCCCATTCAATTCAATGACCAATTTATGGATTAATGGGTGATGTAAAATGGATGATGGCCATCAGCGCCTCATCAAAGAAAAAAATTAACTCGCTCTTGTTGATCTCTTTATCCTAAAACCATCCATTGGTTTTGCTTCGGCGCTTTATATCCCTTCAACGAAGCTGTACATTTGTAAAAAAAACACAATGAACGATATTACAGATTACCCTGTCTTAGCCTATGTTGTTAAGCTGATTAAAAACACCATCACCGACATCAAAACAGAATATATTGCCCCAGCCAGTGTAGAACTTAAGGATGGTAATGACACGATATACCTCCAACAGCGATCGGATGAAAATGGCAATCCTTCAACGATTTTTATCAATGATCCTAAAGATATCATCTTCAGTGAAGACCTGCTCCCCTCTTTGAAGAACCTACAGGAAGGAGCTGAAGGAAAAACAGCAGAAGCATTATTGAATGCCAGAGTGATCATCAATGATTTAGATGTAGAAACACAGCTGATTTTTCAGGCGGTAAAGGATCATTTCGATGAGATCAGCAACAGCTATGAATTTTTTAAGGCAATTGAAAAACAAACCGATAAAATAAAAAGCAGCTTTAAATTTGGAAGTCATTCCTTTGAACTGACCGTGATTAACCAAACACCACTTATCTCTGTTACAGCAGGCTTCTCTCCTTCATTTGATGAGTCCATCAAAAAAACGATCGAAAATGATGCCGCTAAGGTTCAGCTGGCCGTTCAAAAAATATTTGGGTAAAAGCAACTTTAGCAGCCTAAAGATGGAAATTAAAGAGAAATGCCCTGACTTATGGGTAAAGGCATTTCTCTCCAAATAGCAATATGAATCTTCGTCTTAAAATTACTTGTCGTTAAACCGTTTTAAAAAATCATGGTGGCTTTCAACCCATTATTTCTGACATAGAAAAACCCAAAAAGCAGTAAAGGCAAAATGAGGTAGGGCAGATAATCGTCTAACGGACAATAGGCCGTATTTTCGTCGAAGTAGCCCCTTTCTCCAGCCTCATACGCCACGGGGGAAGTACTAGTCTGGATCTTGCAGCCCATAGGTGTTTCGTAGGTTATCCAACGGTAACAGGGATAGGTTGCCATAGCTGACGCATTCCAGGTATAAGGAGCTATTGAATAGCTGGGATAGCCCTTGAATACATATTTACCGTTATCACTTGTACCCAGCCAGTCATAATATACGATATCGGTGGATGATGATTTACAGCCGAAAGGAGGATATACGGTTGGCTGTGCAAAGCAGTTGTTAAATAGCACGCATGAAGAAGCAAGCATCAAAATGATGAAGATCTTTTTTATTCTCATAGAAATTGGACGACTTAAACCGCACGCACGTTAAACTAACGTGAACGCTTAGGGATCGTTACAAAGATAACTATTTTTAAAAAACAGCATGCAAGCATCAGGGTTTGATGGCAAGTTTAGATTTTTTAGGTCAATCCAACCTTTGAGTTTAACCTGCTATTAACAAAAAAGAATTTATCGAAACCAAGCAATTTTTAGTCTTAATGTTCAGGAGCACCCTTAAACTCTTATACGACAAATGTATCCCCCACCTCAAATCTTTTATTTCTTCAGGCACCAGGTGGTCATTGACCGAAGGTTCTGCACATTGGTAGTTTTGATGGGCTCATGTAATGTAGCTGCAAGTTTTGCTGTAAAATGCAGTAACCTGTCTTGATTAACCAAAAAACGTTCTGATTGATCAGGCAAAATATACTTTCCGTTACCGATTGAGTGAACCATGTTTTCGATACCGATATCGGATGCTAAACGACAGAACAGGTAGCCGCCGGGACGTAATACCCGCCACATGGAGTTTAACATCTCCTCAAAGTGTTTCATATTGTTTGCAAAATGAAGTACGGCATTACTGATCACCAGATCAAATGTTTCATCGTTAAAAGGAAGGTCTTCGACTAATCCAACCCTGAAATTTTCTGCAGGAGAAGTTTCAGAAAATGGCGCAGCCAATTGTTTAATCTTTTCAATATGGTGCGCTGAAGAGTCGACGCCATATACCTGGTACCCTTTGCGGATAAAGTAATCTGCGTTCCTTCCCGTTCCGCATCCGGCATCCAGAACAGACCGGCAATCGTTGTAGGTTCCCTTTAAAAGCTGATCAAATAAGTAGATGTCGATATTTCCAAACTGGTCGCGCAGGTGATCTTTCATATAAAAATGTGAAATCAAAAATAAGCATATTCTCTACACCAATAGATTCCTTAATCGATTTTAGTATTTCTTTTACGATTTCACATACCTTAAGTCGGCGCAGCATAGACAAGGTTCGTACTTTCGGAAAGCTTATAAACTCAAGCGATCCTCTCTAATAAAGAAAGGATCGCTTGAGTTTGAGCTGGTAAGTTAATCAGCTATTATGGAAGATAACAGCAAGACTGTTATCGCGGTTATTACCTAAAATTGTATTTTAAGCCGACTTCAAATTCTCCGTTTGCATAATTTTGTATATCAGAAGTATTGGTAGTATACATGGCCAATATTGACAAGCGGTTTTGATAAGTTGTGCCCACCCCGGCAGTGAAACTGTTACTCGTGTGATAAATGCCGGTAAACAACAGTTTATTACCCCAGAACTGCGCATTTAATCCGAGATCAACAATATCGCGGTAATTATCAATGCCTCTATAACTTAATTTGGGTTCAATCACATTCAGCACCTTATCGGGATTAATAAATTTATAGCTTACTGATGCAAAATAAGAAGCGCGGTCGACCACCGTTCTTTCATCATCACGTTTCAAAAACCGCTTGAGGTTTAATACTGATCCCTGAATATTAAAATGCTGACTACGGTAAGCCATACCAAAATCGCCATCAAAATACAGTTTACGCTGGTTAAAGTTCGTTAAGGAAATATCATTCTGGCTTCCCTTAATTTTTGTCAGATCGATCCATTCGTTCATGATACCTGCTGAAAGACCAAAATCAAGATAATCAGAACCATTATTGAGCGGCAAGTGGTAAGCATAGGTACCTTTGAAACTGGTGCGCTGAATTACCCCTATATTTTCATTGTAAAAAGAGGCACCTACGCCAACTTTATTGTTGTTGGCACCATAAGCTGCCGTTACGGATTGCATAGCTGGTGCGCCTTCTATTGCTGTCCACTGAGCCTTATAAGCTGCAGCAGCCTCCCAACCCTTCTCAATACCTGCCATGGCCGGATTGCTGAGATAAAGGTTCTGGTAATACATACTGCCCATAGGGTTGAGCTGAGCAAAGGCTGGGATGCAGATACTGAACATCACCAATGTGATAAGCATTTTCCTTGTTTTCATCTTTATACTTTTTATGCCATAACCAGTATTTTAAACTGGTTATGGCAGGTTAAATCTTAGTTATTACCTACAATTGTGATATAGCCTTTTCTTACCCCTATACCTGGACCAAAGTCGATGATATAGTAGTAGGCGCCTTCAGGAACTAAAGATCCTTTTAAGGTACCACCCCAGCTGTTGTCATATCCTTTCATTTCAAATATCGACTTACCGGCACGGTCGAAAATGCGTACCGTATTGTTTGGATACATATCGATATTTTCGACAACCCATGTATCATTTTTACCATCACCGTTAGGTGTAAGTACGTTCATGATATTCAGCACCTGGTAATCGGCCCTCACCTCGAGATTAAAGGTTTTGGTACTGCTTCTTCCGTACTGGTTAAACCCGGTAACGGTATAAGTCGTATTTTGAGATGGCCTAACGGTTAATACGGCAGTGTTTTGGCCACTAATAATTCCGTTTGCATTTGTCCATTGATAAGTTAATGCACCCGTTGCAGTAAGTATTGCCGTTTCGCCCTTACTAATGCTATTACCTTTATTGCTGGTAATGGTAATTACCGGTGGCGGATTTTCGATTACTGTAAACGGCTGTACTACATTAGTTGCTGCCTGGTAATTGGCGTTTCCGGCCTGACTGGCAGTAATGTTGATCACACCTGCTTTCAAGATTTCTACCTGATTACCATTAATAATCCTGGCTACAGCCGGATTGCTGCTCGTATAGGTTACGGTTAAACCAGAGCTTGCTGTTGCCGTTAAGGTAAAGGTACCATCGGTATCTAATTTATTGGCTAAAGCTGCAAATGTAATGGTTTGTGCGGCTGGGTTAACGGTAAGCGTACCCGCAACATAAGAAATGCTGTAATTTGCTGCTGCAGCACCACTTGCCGTAATTGGGTAATTGCCAGCTGGCGATGTTGTAATAGCCGTAGTACTTAATGCTACCGGACTGGTTAATACAGCTGCTGTTTCAGTACCTGCGAAACCATTATAACTTGCCGTAAGCGCCGGATTGGCATCACCAAAGTTTTTATTTTTATTATCGGCCGTGATGACCAATGTTTTTCTGGTAATGACCAGATCGGCCGGCGTATAGGTAATAATATAGTTTGTTCCGGCTGAGATGGTGTTCTGCGCAATGGCATAGTTGCCTATATTCTCTCCGGCTGCGCGGCTTAAACTACCTGTAATGACATCGCCCGTGGCTAATGCACCTGTAGAAAGTGTATAAGTTAATGCGACATCGGCACTGCCATACACTTTTGTTTTCGCATCGGCCGTAAGCACAATTGGTTTAGCGCTGATGTTAGCAGTGGTAGTTGCCACGCTAGCTAAAGCATAATTAGCTGCTTTGGCGCCCGATAACAGCAAACCTGCCCCTGTTACCACTTTCGCAGTACCTACGTTTTTATCGGCAAAGGTTGCTGTGCCACCTGTTAAGGTTACATCGGC
Organism: Pedobacter folensis; assembly: GCF_056490665.1. Classification (NCBI taxonomy): domain Bacteria; kingdom Pseudomonadati; phylum Bacteroidota; class Sphingobacteriia; order Sphingobacteriales; family Sphingobacteriaceae; genus Pedobacter; species Pedobacter folensis. The sequence goes on along the minus strand of NZ_JBWJIF010000001.1, from coordinate 423,583 downwards.
AGCATCAGCCACGAGTACACCGGTTAGGCTTCTTCCCGAAATGGTAGCTGTAGTATTTCCATCGTAAACCTTATTACTTGCGGTAATGCTTCCGTTAACCGTTTTTGCAGTAATAGCAGCTGTAGTAGTCGCTACACTGGTTAAATTGTAATTAGCAGCTTTTGTACCAGCCAGTACCATGCCTGCAGCCGTAACCGTTTTACCGGTAGCCACATTGGCGTCAGCAAAACTGGCTGTTCCGCCGTTTAAGTTTACATCTGCAGCATCTGCAGTTAAAACTCCTGTTAAGGTTCTGGTTAACACCGTAGCGCTAGCATTGCCATCATAAACCTTGTTGCTTGCGGTAAATGATCCGGTGATATTTCTAACTCCAATATTAGCCGTGGTGGTAGCCACTCCTGTTAAGTTATAATTAGCAGATTTTGAACCTGCTAAAGTCATACCTGCTGAAGTTACCGTTTTACCTGTACCAATATTGGCATCGGCGAAACTTGCTGTTCCACCAGTTAAGTTTACATCCGCTGCATCAGCTGTAATTACACCTGTTAACGTTCTGGTTAACACGGTTGCTGTTGTATTGCCATCATAAGCCTTATTATCAGCCGTGAATGCTCCTGTGATATTTTTTGCTGTAATGTTGGCTATTGTAGTGGCTACACCTGTTAAATTGTAATTGGCCGATTTGCTTCCTGTTAAAGTTAGGCCAGCCGCCGATACCGTTTTTGCTGTGCCTACGTTAGCATTGGCAAAGCTTCCTGTTCCGCCTGTTAAATTCACATCGGCAACATCGCCTGCCAGTACACCGGTTAAGGTTCTGGTTAAAATATTGGCAGTAGCGTTACCATCGTAAACCTTATTGTCGGCGGTAAAGTTTCCGCTGATATCCTTCGCGCTAATATCGGCTGTTGCAGTGGTTATTGAAGCCAAAGTATAGTTCGCGGCTTTCGCACCAGTGATGGTCATACCTGTTGCGGTAACGGTTTTACCTGTGCCTTTACTGGCATTGGCAAAACTGGCTGAACCGCCTGTTAAAGTAACGTCGGCAAGATCAGCGGCTAATACGCCGGTTAATGTTCTGGTTAATATACTTGCAGTTGCATTACCATCGTACACTTTATTACCAGCGGTAAAGTTACCGGTAAGTGTTAAACCCGTAATGTTAGCGGTAGTAGTGGCTACGCCCGTTAAGTTATAGTTACCAGCTTTGGTACCTGCCAGGCTCATGCCTGTTGCGGTAACGGTTTTTCCGGTACCCATGTTGGCATTGTCGAAATTGGCCGTTCCGCCTGTCAAATTCACATCAGCTACATCTCCGGCCAGTACACCTGCTAAGGTTCTGGTTAAAATGTTTGCCGTGGTATTTCCATCGTATACCTTATTATCTGCAGTAAAATTACCTGAGATATCTTTTGCAGTAATATCGGCGGTTGTTGTACCTATCGAGGCTAATGTATAATTAGCAGCCTTAGTACCGGCCAGGGTTAAGCCTGTGGCGGTAACGGTTTTACCAGTACCTTTATTGGCGTCGGCAAAAGTTGCTGTACCGCCGGTTAGTGTTACATCGGCTACATCAGCGGTTAATACGCCTGTTAAACTCCTACCCGAAATGCTAGCAATGTTATTACCATTGTATACCTTATTGCTAGCTGTGATATTACCAGTAATAGCCAAACCTGTAATATTTGCGGTAGTCGTGGCTACTCCGGTTAAACTGTAGTTGGCAGCTTTTGCTCCTGTTATGGTCATGCCTGTAGCGGTAACCGTTTTACCTGTACCTGCACTTGCTGTTGCAAAACTTGCTGTACCACCTGTTAGGTTAACATCAGCAGCATCAGCAGCTAATACACCGGTTAAGGTTCTGGTTAAAATACCTGCGGTAGTATTACCATCGTACACTTTATTATCGGCAGTAAAGTTTCCGCTGATATTTTTAGCAGTAATGTTTGCTGTAGTTGCATCGACTGTGGTGATGTTATAGTTAGCTGCTTTGGCTCCGGCTAATACAAAACCTGATGCATTTACAGATTTACCTGTGCCTACATTTTCATTGTTGAATGTTGCCGTGCCTCCGCTCACCGTTACATCGGCCACATCAGCAACCAGTACACCGGTTAGGGTTCTTGATAAAATGACCGCGGTTGTGTTGCCATCATAAGTTTTACTATCGGCAGTAAAGCCAGCACTTAAATCTTTGGCGGTAATATCAGCCGTTGTAGTGGCTACCGAAGCCAAAGTATAGTTAGCCGCTTTGGCACCGGTAATGGTCATACCTGTTGCAGTAACTGTTTTACCTGCACCTTTACCGGCATCAGCAAAACTGGCTGCCCCACCTGTTAAGATAACGTCGGCTACATCGGCTGGCAATACACCTGTTAAAGTCCTGGTTAATATGCTTGCCGTTGTATTGCCATCGTAAACTTTATTAGCTGCAGTAAAATTACCGGTTAAGCCCAGACCTGTTATATTGGCTGTAGTAGTGGCCACTCCCGTTAAATTATAGTTGTCGGCTTTGGTTCCGGTAAGGCTCATACCCGCAGCAGTAACTATTTTACCTGTACCAATGTTGGCGTTGGCAAAAGTTGCTGTTCCACCTGTTAAGTTTACATCAGCTACATCAGCTGGAACTACTCCGGTTAAGCTTCTGACTAATATCGTTGCTGTATTATTACCATCGTAGGCTTTGTTACTGGCGGTAAAGTTTCCGCTGATATCTTTTGGTGTAATATTGGCTGTTGTGGTATTTACGGCAAATAAGGTGTAGTTACCTGCTTTAGCACCTGTTAATACCATTCCGGTTGAGGTAACTTCTTTACCATTTCCGGTATTGATCCCACCAAAAGTAGCGGTTCCGCCTGTTAAGGTTACATCGGCAACATCAGCTGCCAGTACGCCTGCTAAAGTTCTGGTTAATATGGTTGAACTATTATTGCCATCGTACACTTTATTATCGACGGTAAAGCTACCCGTTAAGGCTAAACCAGTGATATTCGCGGTGGTAGTAGCCACACTACTTAAGCTATAGTTACTTGCTTTAGCTCCAGTTAATGTCATACCTGCAGCAGTAACCGTTTTGCCTGCACCTACACTGGCATTGGCAAATGAAGCTGTGCCACCTGTTAAAGTTACGTCAGCGGCATCAGCAGCTAATACGCCTGTTAGGGTTCTGGTTAATACGCTTGCCGTAGTATTTCCATCGTAAACTTTATTATCTGCAGTAAATGCGCCGGTTAAAGCTAAACCTGTAATATCGGCTGTGGTAGTAGCTACGCCTGTTAAGTTATAGTTGGCGGCTTTGGTTCCGGTGAGGCTTAAGCCTGTTGCCGTAACCGTTTTACCTGTAGCGGCCAATGCATTGGCAAAAGTTGCGGTTCCACCTGTTAAGGTTACGTCTGCTTCTTCTCCGGCCACTACACCAGATAAAGTTCTGGTTAAAATATTGGCCGTATTATTACCATCATAAACCTTATTGCTGGCGGTAAAGTTACCGCTGATATCTTTAGCGGTAATGTTAGCTGTTGTTGTATTTACGGATGATAAAGTATAGTTAGCCGCTTTTACTCCGCCAAGCGTCATACCTGCTGAAGTTACGGTTTTACCATTGGCTACATTGGCATTATCGAAAGTGGCAGTACCTCCTGTTAAGCTTACTGCTAACTCATCTCCGGTTACTACACCGCTAAGGGTTCTGGTTAAGATGTTTGCGGTATTGTTTCCATTATAAACTTTATTATCGGCAGTGAAGTTACCTGTAAGGCTTTTTGCATTCACCGTTAAAGTTTGTGTTACGTCGGTTGCGGCATTATAACCGGTACTTGCAGCTTGTTTTGCTGTAATTACTGCTGATCCGGCCGAAACAACGTGAATTTTACCCGCTACGATTGTAGCCACCGCTAAGTTATCACTGCTATAAGTTATGGTATTAATTGCAGAAGTTGCGCTGGTTGCCCCAGGATCAAAATCGGCATTACCATAAGTAGTTGACGCGGTGCCTGCAAAGGTAATGGATTGATTGGCGTTTGGCCTGTTAACCGTTACGGTATAAGTTTTAGTAGTAGTTCCATTTTGAGCCGTTACTTTAATATCAAAAGTATTGTTACCAAAGTTTAAGGCCAAATCTGCTGTTTCTACCGCACTGGTTAGCGTTACATAACCCGCTCCGTTTGCATTAATTTGAAGTGTTGACCCTGCCGCAAGTGCAGTAGCTGTTAACTTTACTACATTGGTTGCGGTTAAAACACTGGCAGTATAGGTAGTGGTTCCCGCTGCAAAAACTGGCGTTAAGCCTGCTGTGGTACTTAATGCTGATAAATCGGCATTAGCATAATAAGGGTCATATAAACCAAAATCTACATCCGTTCTATTTTGTCCCGAAGCAAGTACGAAGGTTGCACCATTTGTTCCAATCCCATCCAGATCATAAGTACTGGTGTAACGTGCCGGATAACCCGACACCACTACTTTATAGGCACTTGAAGGATTTAAATTACTGAAGGTATAATTGCCCGATGCATTTGTTGTGGTCGTTAAATTTACCACATTCGCAAAGATATCAGTTCCTGTTAAGGTAACCGTCGCGCCCGCTACGCCTGGCTCGCCGCCATCCTGTACACCATTTTGATTATAATCTAACCAAACGAAATCGCCAATTGAAGCCGCTTCCTGTTTATTAACGGTCAGGGTATAGGTTTTGGTTACTGTCGTTTCTTCTGCCGTAACTTTTACATTAATTAAGTTAGCACCATTATTCAGTGTATATGCTGAAGAAGCAACTCCATCCGTAAGTGCCGTATATGCGCCTGCGCCTAAACTCGATGTTAATGTTGCATGGCTTTCAGCTCTTGTAGCGGTAACGGTTGCCGTAGTGGTGGTATACGGTACATTGATGCTGTAAGCTGTAGTACCTGCAGCAAAAGTTGGTGTAAACGTTCCGGCATTGGTGGTTAAAGAAGCCAGATCGGCATTTCTGGATTTTGCTCCTGAAACCGTTACAGGGTTAGTTGCATCTGCAATGGTAACCGCTGCCGCTGCTCCTGCATTCCAGTCTTCGGCTGCTGCCAGGTTATATACGGTTGCATCCGCTGCTGAAAGACCATCTTTATTCATGAGTAAAGCCAAACCAGCTTTATCTGTTGTACTAACCGTTATGCTGAACGAGGTTCCACTCGTAACCTCCGCATTTGGCGAGTCGGTAAGTGTATAGGTTGCAGCTGCTTGTCCCTTAAAAGTTAATTTATTGGCCACAATATCATTTGCAGCGCCATTTAATTTTAAAAATCCTGTTCCTGATACGCTAAGTACGCCAGTAGTGGCATCGTACGTTGCAGCTGTAATGGCTGGTACAGCCACACTATTTACCGTAATGCCGTTTCCGGTTAAATCTGCTACAACAATGGCTGCATCTGCTCCTGCCGCCCAATCTTCAGCTGCTGCCAGGTTATACGTTGTTCCGCCTGTTGAAGCTGTTCCGTCTTTATTGATGATTTGATTGACAGCTGCTTTATCTTCCGGACTTAGGGTTAATGAAAATAATCCAGTAAAATTAATCTCAACGTTTGGTGTATTCGTTAAGGTGTAAGTTACTCCACCCTCTCCGGTAATTGTAAATTTATTGGCGACAATATCATTAGATGCCCCACCTATTTTGCTAAAGCCTGATCCGGAAACATCCAATATTCCTGATGAAGCGTTATAGGTGGCACTGCTAATGGTAGGAACAGGCACGTTTGAAACTGTAATTCCATTACCCGTTAAATCTGCAACAACTACTGCTGCATCTGCCCCAGCCGCCCAATCTTCTGCTGCTGCCAGGTTATACGTTGTTCCTCCTGTTGAACTTGTTCCGTTTTTATTAAGTATTTCTTTAATGGAAGTTTGATCTGCCGGGCCTAGGATAATAGAAAAAGTGGTGGCGTTTATTATTTCAGCTGATGAACCTGCATTTATCGTAAGGGTTGCACCGCCCTCTCCGGTAATGGTTAGTTTATTCGCTACGATATCATTTGCTGCGCCATTTAATTTGGTAAATCCGGTTCCGGTTACGACTAGCGTATTTGTACTGCTGTTATAGGTTGCTGATGTAATGGTTGGAACGGCAACATTACTTGCCGTAATTCCGTTGCCAGTTAAATCGGCCACCACCACTGCGGCATCTGCTCCGGCGGCCCAATCTTCGGCAGCTGCCAGGTTATACGTGGTTCCTCCTGTTGAGGATGTTCCGTTTTTGTTGATAATCTGGCTAACTCTAGGCAAATCTGTAGCACTCAATACCAGCGTAAACGCCGTTGAAGAGCTGATTTCGGGATTTGGGGTATCGGTTAAAGTATAGGTTGATCCTCCTTCACCGGTAACCGTAAATTTGTTGGCGACAATATCATTTGCCGCTCCTGTTTTGGAGAAAAAGCCTGAACCAGTTACGACAACAAGGCCAGTGGCAGCATCGTAAGTAGCTGAAGTGATAACAGGAACAGCAACATTACTTGCTGTGATTCCATTACCGGTTAAATCTGCTACAACAACTGCTGCATCTGCTCCGGCGGCCCAATCTTCAGCTGCTGCCAGGTTATATACAGTTGCACCTGTTGAACTTGTTCCGTTTTTATTGATCACCTGGTTTACGCCTGCCCGATCTGCAGCATCTAATGTTAAAGTAAATGCAGTTCTCGAAGTGATTTCTACGTTTGGTGTAGTCGTTAGCGTATAAGTACTACCGCCTTCTCCGGTCAGGGTAAACTTATTGGCGATGATATCATTTGTTGCACCATTGAGCGATAAAAAACCTGTTCCTGTTACGACTAAAGCCCCGGTTGATGCATTATAAGTTGCACTGGTAATGGCAGGAACGGCAACATTGGATACCGTAACCGAATTAGTAGCATCTGCAATAACTGATGCGGGATTTTCTCCTGCTGCCCAATCTTCGGCCGCTGCTAAATTATAAGCTGTTCCGCTGGTAGAAGCTGTTCCATTTTTATTGAACATCATTTCTACGGCATTTCTATCAGCCGTATTTAGCGTAATAGTGAAAGCTGTTGATGAAGTGATTTCTACATTAGCTGAAGTAAGCACATAATTTGTTCCTCCCTCTCCGGTTAGGGTTAATTTATTCGTTACAATATCATTGGTTGCACCTGCAAAAGCCGGAAACGCCGATCCTGTTACGGTTAATGCTCCTGTTGAAGCGTTGTAAGTAGCTGAAGCGATGGCTGGTGGTGTAGGTGTAGCGGATACATCAGCAGTTTTAGCACTTTCATTAAAGTAATTGTCTTCTGCTGAAATGCGATAGAAATATGGCGTTCCATTGGTAAGCCCCGTATGCGTATAGGTTGTGGTTCCTTTTGGAATAGCAGCCAGTAAAGTCGTTGGCGCCGCTGTAGTACCACCATATACTTTATAACCTAATAAATCGACATCTGCATTGGTGTTCCAGGTTAGCGTGTTTTGCGAGCTTCCTGCGCTTGCGGCCAAACCGGTTGGAACAGTTGGAAGTGTAACATCAGTTGGAGCCAGTTTAATTAATTCACCACCCAATGCGCCATCATCTCCGTCAGCAATATATCCTGTTGTACCAATAAAAGCTACCCCATAAGGTAAAAACGTACCTGTCCCATGCAAACCTGAGTAAAAAGCAGCTGGCGAGCCGGTAGCAGCAGTATATTTATTTAACGAATAAGTATTTCCTCCGCTGGTTTCAGAAGCATATAAGTTACCGAATTCATCAAGTGTTAATGTTGTAGCATAGGTACCTGTTGCAATACTTGTTGTAGTTGCGTAAGTAGGGGCATTTATTTTTAAAATACCACCGGTTTGCGTAGTTCCATTATAAGTTTTGGTTACAAAAACATCACCGTTGGTTGCAACAGCAATTCCAGTAGGATAACTCATTCCGCTTCCCGAAATAAGACCATGATAGATCATTGTTTTACTGGTAGAGTTTATCGTGGATGGATCGGTATATTTAACCACAGCATAATCTGTATTGGTAACATTATACTCCAAAGCATATAAATTTCCTGCCGCATCAAAAGTTAATCCGGTAAAATATCTTCCTGTTTGCACTGTAGTTGCCGCATAACTCGATGCTGCATTTAACCTGATAATTGCACCATTATTCGATGTAAAATCGGTACTCAGATAAACATCACCGTTGCTCGCTACAGTTAAACCCCATGGATATTCTCCCGATTGAGAGGTTAAACCACTATAAATAATGGTGGGACTACCTGTACCGCCAATATACTTGGCTACATGATAAACCCCAGGGCCAGAGGCCTTGGTAACATAAACATTACCACTGGCATCTTTAGCCAAAGCCGCATACAATCCTCCGGAATGCAACTGAGTTTTAGTATACTGGGCAGATGCGGGAGCAAGCGCCAGAAAAAGCACGATTACTGAAACTGTAAAAGCTACTTTAGTAAAAAATCTCTTCATAAGCGTTAATTAGACTGATAAATATGGATTTTCCCAACCGCTTTCAGTTTCGCTGTAAACAGTTGATATATCGTATCCCAAAGCGGTACCCTGAGAAATTATAGTTGCGTTATTTTTTTTATTGGTCGTATTGATTTTCACAATATCGATCAATGGAAAACTTTGTTGTTCCTGGCTGCCGAAATGAAGTAACCCTCTTGGTCCTATTGTTCCACTTTGATTAAATTCGATTACCGCTGTTGAAGCATTGCCGATGGTTAGCTGTGCTTTCATTCGGCTTAGCATTAAGCCTGCTTCGTAGCCAAGCATCCCAAACAGGTTGGCTTGTTGTTTGCCAAAATTTTCGAAATCCCGCACAAAGGCCGGATTAGTTCCTGTTCTATGTTCCTTACTCCAGGAAGAAGCACTGTAAAAGTTTAATCCAAGGTGACCTATATCTTCCAGCATATCGGGGTAGGCCATGTTTTCTACGGTGACTAAAGGAATTACATTATTAAACTTGCTGGATTTCCATTGTTTAAGGAATTCGTTTCCGATTTGTCCAACAAAAATGGCATGTACATAATCTGGTGTATTTACATCTATTTCATTAAAAAAATGGCTTAAATCCAGATTGTTTTTATTGGCTTGATTTTCGGGAAGCACAGTACTTCTAAGTTGATCTGCCCCGGCAGAACCAACTCCGCTTAAAAAAGATGCTCCTAAATTAAAACCACTTTCGTAAAGTGGTGATATCATCAGGCCTCTTGGTCCAAATTCTTTAGTGGCCCATTGCCCGAGCACATATTCACTTTGCCAGAGCCCCATTGAAAGACTGGAGATATTCGTGCCATATCCTTCTGAGGCTGGCACTGATTCTCCGAAATCAAAGAATAAACCCAGTTTATTATGATTTTCTAATATCGGTTTCAGCTCAGGATATATTTTAGGGCTGATCATCCCCATAAGCACATCTACCCCGTCAAAAAAGACAAGTTTTTGTGCCGCTTCTAAAATGGCTTTATTTCCGCCCTGGCCAACATAGGTTGGCATAAAGGCAAAATCAGCAATGCCATAAGACATTTTACTTGCCGCACACAGAAATCCGGCCGTAATATGCTGTGCATAAAACGGATAGACTCCTGAATAAGGCATCAAAAAACCAATTTTAAGTGGTTTGTTCATTTAGTTTCGGGATGGAAAAATACCTTCGGTCGCAATACTATAATTCAAAACCAAATAAGGCTGCATATTTTCATGTGGCTGGCTACCTCCTGCAATCCCTGTATTAAATGGTTTAAGTGTAGCATTAGCAGCCACATCTGAATAGGTTTTAAGAGATACTGCATTAGGGCCTGATCCTGTTTTCGGAGAAGCAGAAAGAATTACACTTGCCGAAGGTACATCTAATGTTCCTGAAGAAGTAACTGCTGGTTCAGCAACGGTATGAGTATGCTGTGGTATTTGAGTGCTGATTAGGGTTACAGTTTCTACCCCTGCCATTTCACCAAGTGTACGTGGACTAAGACCAGGTCCTTGCCCTGTCCCCATAGCTACCCTGCCTCTTAAATCTGGTAAAGCAAAAGTATTCTGCCCATTCCCTCCATAAGTTGTGCCTAACAATGAAAAAAGAGCTTGATTTGAAGCAATAGCCATAAGCTGCCCTGAACAAAATGCCCATCCTCTTGGGGCAAAACTAAACCCGAATAGGGCAATAATTCCTAAAAATGGTGGATCCATGGTATTTGTTTTTTGGTAAAGATTTGATTAATTAAGATTTAATATTTTTATACAGATTTCTCTATTTTTTTCAGGTCGGAAAAAACAACATGCATTTCTTCTCTGTTTGAGATACCTGGAATATGTCTTTTAAAGGCTAAACTGCTACTGGCTTTTTCTTCAGCAAAATCAAAGGATAATTGAGCCACCGACTGTAATCCTTTATGACTTGTACCCAACAGCACTTCATTCTTTTCTTTATTGCGAAGTACATAAAGTTGATTTTTACCTGCTGAAACATTTCCTCCGATAATGAGATCTACCAAACTGGTATCAGCAGCAAGTTGCCTGTTGCTCTGTTTTGTCTTTGAATCAAAACCCAAATGAGATAAGCAAACCACTAAATCACATGCTTCGTTTTCCTTTAAGAATCTGGCCATCTTATTTAATGCAGCGGTTGGATCAGACACTTTTAAACCGGTGATGTTAACCGATTCTCCGACACCTGTAACCCCTACTCTATATTTGCCATAGGTAATTACCTGGTAGCTTTTTACCGCTTTTTGCAATTTCGGGTGTTCGAAATGATAATTGCAGCTTAACAAATCGAAAGCCATGTGCGGAAGTAAATCGGCAAAAGCATCAATCCCTTGTTTTAAATCTGCAGCACTAAGATTCACCGCATGGTAACCTACCTTATTCATCCACTGAAGGGTTTCGGCATGGTTATTTCGATTAAAATTTAAAAATCCTCCAGCATCTAACAATAAAGTAGAAACCAGTTCGTTATTGATGGTAGTTTGTAAGGACTTTAAGCCGCCAAATCCCTGAGCAGTTGAATCAACAGCGCCGCAAATATCATTGCTATACATGATATTAAGCTGTTTTTGGTTTACAGATTTGGTATAGATAGAACGGCTTGCTTTAGCGAGCGAATCAATTGGTCCGGCCAATAAAAGACTACTGCTTAACAAGACGTTCCTCTTTAGAAAAGAGCGTCTATTGGTATTCATAAAAATTGAGTAATGGGATGTTTGTTACTATAAAGATGAGACTATTTTACTTATAGTACAAATACTACAAGCTTAGATTTATACACTCCTCCGTCATTCAGTAGACAAAACAATTAAAATAGTATACCAAACCCCTCTTTTAGTAGACGAAAAACGGCATTTTTTAACTATTGACATATGTCAATAACTGCAAAAACATAGAAAATATGTCATTTTCTCCCATGTCCAGCCACATAAGTGAGTACACAAAATACTACAAAAAAAACATTTTGGCATACTACTAGTAAGTGTGTAAATGGGTTTACACAATTGATCAAATTAGATTCGACCATATTTAAAATTGACCGGCGTGATTTGGTTTTCTTTATTGATCATCAGGCTTTATTAATTGTTTAAAAAGATTTCCGTAAGCAGTGCTGGCATCTGAATAACTGGCCATTGTTGGTTTACGATCTCCGTTAAACTTTTCATCAGGATTTTTGCTATGATAATTTAACCTCGTTTTCATTTTTTCACAGGCAGCATCATCCAACTGCATTACTTTCAAAAAGTGCGATAACATCTGGTTTACGCCCCAGTCATAATCATAAAAAGTATTTTTGGGGTGATTGACCAACAGAATCTCCGCTAAAGCTTTATAATAATTAGCCAGTACTTCTGCTGTAAATAAATTAAAGTCCTGGTAATGCTTTTCTTGTATCCTAACCTTTAAAATTCCAGGATTAACCATACCCGGAACAGCATGTATGCCTCTCCTTTTGCAGTGTGAGGCAATAACCGCATCGGGTTCTCTGGAAAGGAAAAAAAATGGCGTATCTGGATACCATTTTCTTAACAAGGAATAAAAGTGAATATGCCAGCTGTCTAGTTTCACAAATAATTTGGTGTACTGCGCTTTACGCTTTTGGCCCATCAGGGTAATTGCTGACTTAAACCAAAATTCTTGCTGTGCTTCTTTTACCGAAGGATCTTGTTCATTCATTCTTAAGAGCTCATCTAACAAAGGAGCTTCTGCGTAAACGATATTTGTTTCGGCTGTAGCCAAAGCCTGCGATAATAAAGTGGAGCCACATCGCGAAACATGAAAGATAAATGCATCTGGTGTTATCGAATCGATCTGCTTCGCTGCTTCTTCCAAAAACCCCAGGTTACTTGCTGGCAAATAAGCCGATCGCTCTTTCATCCGAAAGCGGCAAAGATTTATCGTCTCATCAAAAAAAGGTTCTTCAATATGCTTTTCCTGCAAATCAAGCCACAAAAGCTGCCAGTCATTTTCCTTATAAAGAAGTTGATACGGAATCCAGTTGATTAATGCGCTCATTCCAGGCTTTTTTTCAATTGCACAACCAGGTCTCTAGCCACCTGCGTATCCATTTGTTCCAATTCTGCAATCATTTTTAAGGTGGTAGCCGGATCTAAGGGCTGACCTTGATTTTCTTCAGCTAGTTTATAACCATTGGCTTCAAACAAAGAATCAGTCCATTCATTTCTTAAGGCATCTATAACCAAATGAACCCGAACGTTTTCGCCATCATTGATGATACTGTGGGTTTGATTGAAATCGATGTACCAACAAGAACCTTCTGCTAATTTCAACTGCTCTTCGCCCACGATAAACTTTAACCGATTATTGGTTTGAATGGGAATATGTATCCTTAACACTCCTGCTTCGTAGTTACAGCCACGGTCTCTGTGGGGCTTAATTTCCGCTCCGGGATGTAATGCGAGCAAACGAATGGTTTCTTTGGGGCACTTCCACTCCTCGATGATTGATTTAATATAAGGAAGTTGATTTAACAAAGGCGTATCCCGATACTGATCTACCCCATAGTTGGCTAAAATATCATTTTCCTTTCCACTGCCAGAGCGGAGTGCAATACTTTGCCAGTTCCCTTCGTAATCCTTCCTGTTGAAATGATCAACCCACTCTTGCTGTAATGCAATTGCGAGCTCGTTTTTGAGCAGCTGAATGTTATAGGCCTGGTTAAATTGAATGTACTTTAGCAAAGCTGAAATGTTTCTGTAATATTAGCTAAGTGTTTTTTATTGCGCAAATATTTAATCTGCTTTTTATCGGACTTTACGCCGCATCTTTCATTGGATTTATTTTAAAGCCATTTCTAAAGTTGTAATTTTAATCTTAGTATTACCTGATTTCCTTTGATTCAATCTTTATGCACGACTCTTTAATTTCTATTTCTGCTTTTCTTGAAATTTACCGGTTACACCATCACCCTAAACACCCACAAAAACAACAGGATGAATCTTTTATCAAAGCAGAGCAGATTTTTTTAAATATATTTCAACTGGGTTTATTTGAAGTTTACGATTTTTTATATACCAAATGCATAGATACGGACCATTTTAAGCATTGGATTATCGACCTTAAAGGGCAAGACTTTTTTAATACCGCTTCAGTCCAGTTCGATGAACAGCAGCACCTCACTAACAATCCTCATAAAACCGATTTCCTGAATGTTTTAACTGCCGGGCAACATGCTTTTTGGAATACGCATGGTTACCTTAAAATAGAAGGATTAGTGAATGAGTCTGATTGCAATGCAGTATGCGAACTCATCTGTAAAACCTTAAACATTGATTTAACTGATCCCCAAACCTGGTACCCGCAACACGAGTTATTGCAAGGATTAATGTTGCAAAAATATCAGGATGAAGCTATTGCCCACATTCGTAACCATCCACAGATTAAGCAAGTTTTCAGCAGCTTGTACAAGCATCATAACATCTTCGCCAATGCAGAGAAAGTGAGTTATAATCCGCCTGTGAATCAATATTTTTCTTTTAAAGGAAGTCCGCTACATTGGGATATCGATTTTCAAACAGGTCCGAGGTATTACATTCAGGGCTTATTGTATTTAAACGATGTTCCTGCTAACCGGGGCGCCTTTACTGTTATTCCAGGCTTCCACCACCAGATTGATGAATACCTGAGTCATTATGGCGATCCCGAAGCGGCCATTTCGGCTTTGCGCAATAAAGGTTTAGAAATTCCGGTTGAAGGTAAAAAAGGTGATTTAATTGTTTGGCTGCAGTCACTTCCGCATGCTGCAAGTCCCAATCATTCTGATTTACCCAGATTTGTGCAGTACGTGAGTTTTAATGAAGTACTTTGATCTGGCTATTTCAGGTTGCTGCCTTATTGTATCAACAACATCATCAATGCCGCAATCAATGTATTTAAAAAATTGACCATGTTATTCCCGATGATTTCCTTTCGCTCAAACAAAGCCCCCAATACAGAATCGGTAAGATTTCCGAACGTACCTGCCAGAACGATATAGAAAAAGCTGATGTTCCACCCGAAACCCAATGCATAAACGACTGCAATCATGCAGCTTCCGGCAATACCGATCGAAGTTCCTTCCAGACTGATCACCCCATCCATTCCGCAACGATCAGGTTTGAGGGTGATTATATTAAAAAACCGTCTCCCGTAAACCATCCCCAGTTCAGAAGACAGGGTATCAGCAGTAGCCGAGGCAAAAGCAGCTGCCATTGCAGGCAACATTAAATCAGTCAGCTGTGGGTAACCTATCATTACGACCCCCGCAATAGCTGAAACACCGGCATTGGCCAGGACCTGAGCGGTATTACGGCCTTTTTTACTTTCCACTTTAACGGCAAAAGCCTGCTTTTTATGCTGCTGCCAGGAAGTTGCCGCAGAACCCAGGATAAAAAAGGTGCTCATCATGGCAACGCCGGTATAACCAGCCGCAATGAAAATAACACAGGCCAGAATTCCACCTGTAAAAGCAGCCAAAATGGTCAGTTTTTTGGCCAAGATGCCATAAGCAATGCCAGCAATAATGATGATTGGCAACAAGATGCCGCTATTGAACATATCGCAAATATATTTGAATTCTGCTTAAGAAACAGCACATGGGAATTATTACGAGGTGACTATTGATTAAAAATTGCCTGAGCATATTAACCAGCCCGTTTTAGCAAATTAGTAGCAGCCTAAACTCCCCTTCTTTTTCAATCGGTGCCCGGTGGATACAAGGTAAACACTGTTTTTCAGGATGATCTACTGCCAGTCTCCACAGATGGCCCAATCCCAGGTTTACAGGAGTTGCACCAGCTTTAGCCTGGTAATGCAGGTCAAAATAATGTTCCATCAAAAAATTTTGAAATTCAGCATCCGGACCTTCATGCAGTTCTTTAAGCTTTTGCCGGATTTCCGGGACCAGTATTTTTTGTTCGGCCTGATGATTGGCTATAATTTCACTGGCAGCACCATAATAGGTACATAAAAAAGTATCGGTGCCAATGGGCGATCGGTCTACATGAAAAGAATATACATCTGTCGAAATAAAATCCAGTTCTTCATCCCGATCGTAACTCTTGATTAAATTAAGCGAAGGTGATGCGCCTGAATCTGCCAACAACTGAAAATCACTTAAGATCACTGTTCTGGCCAGACAACCTGCCTCTGACAGGCTGAGCGCATGTAGGTCTTCCATGGAAACTTCCGTCAGGTTATCTTTCAACTCTAATTTGGATACAATTTCTTTAAAATCGCCAACCAGCTCCCGCTTCCAGCAAACGGCGTTTTGATCTCCATAAAAATCTGTATCCAATAGCTGAGAAAAAGTGGATACCACCGCAATTTGTTTGCTGTCAGCAAATCTATTATCCATTTCTAATTCAATAATTTAGCTATAAATGCTCATATCTCGAGGATTATTCCAAAGTGAGAATGCTTCTCAGGCATAGCGGTTCTTCGTCAATTTTACGCCAGAAATAAAAAAAGCTCCCAGTTTTTAACTAGAAGCTTTTAAATGTACCCCGGAAGGGATTCGAACCCCTGACCCACGGTTTAGAAAACCGTTGCTCTATCCAACTGAGCTACCGAGGCTCATTTTTTAATGAGCTGCAAATATAGAAGTTCTATTTAATATGTAAAAATATATTTTAAACTATTTAAAAGCTACTTTTCGCATTTCAAATAAGTATTTAAGAACGAAGCAATTAAAATTAAATCCACGCTAAATAAATTCGATTTCAGCCTGTAAAAAACGTTATTTCTCACCCAATTCTGCATCATTAATACAGAGCAGCTACGCTAAAAATCAAATCAATGCTTAATTAAGCGTCTTCTCCGTTCCAAATGTCATCATCGGCATGCCGAATTTCATCATGACTGGAGGTTATACTTTTTAATTCTTCGTGGTGATAATTTCTTTCCGGGTTTTCGGGCAAAGTACTGTCGTGATCAGGAGACACTTTCCTCAAATGCTCAGGCTTTTTAACCTCTGGTAAATCATCGTGTACAACAGAAGGTGTTAAAATCTTCTTCATGGGATTATTGCTGTTTTCCATAATTTTAAGAGACTCAAATTTCAAGCCACAAGCAAAGGTGAGTTAAAATTTCGGCAATTGCGGTGTATTTGTGAAGAATAACGGTTGGCGAAAGGTGGACAATAAAAAAATGCGCACAAATAAATCAGGGTTTATCTGTGCGCATTTTGGAAAGACCCTGAAATGAATTCAGGGTGACGGCCGGTTATTTAATTTCTATATGCTGGGTTAATAATTGCCTGTTACGCCAATTTCTAAGCCTCTTAATTCGGCTAAACCTCTTAATCTGCCTATAGCTGAATAACCCGGATTGGTTACTTTGGCCAAATCATCCAGCATTTGGTGACCATGATCCGGGCGGAAAGGAATTGATTTATCACGTAGTGCATTTTCTTCTGATAAGGCCTTCATGATTTCGTACATGTTTACATCACCACCTAAATGGTCTGCTTCGTAAAAACTACCATCTTCATCTTTTTTAACGTTACGCAAATGCGCAAAATAAACACGCTCTTTCACCGCATTAAAGATTTCTAAAGCATTATTTCCCATTCCGGCACCCAATGAGCCTGTACAGAAACAAACGCCGTTAAAAGCCTGGTCTACTTCTTTAATGATATAATTAAAATCTTCGAGTGTACTTGCAATCCTTGGTAAACCTAAAATAGCATAAGGAGGATCGTCAGGATGGATGGTCATCTTAATACCTTCTGTTGTACAAACCTCTGCGATAGATGACAGGAAAAACTTCAAATTTTCTTTTAAGCCCTGTGTTCCAATGGCTTTATATTCGTTAATACTGTTGCGCAAGGTCTCCAGTTCGATTTCTTTTTCATTTGGGATCCCCATTAACACATTAACACGAAGATTAGCTAAATCCTGTTCTGTTAAAGTCGAATATTTAGCTTCAGCTCTATCTAAAATAGATTTCGAGTAATCTGCTTCCGCACCTTCCCGCTTCAAAATATAGAGGTCAAAAATGGCCAGATCAATCCAGTTAAAATAAAGGGCTTTCGAACCGTCGGTCATTTCCAGGTCCAGTTGCGTACGGGTCCAGTCTAAAACCGGCATAAAATTGTAACATACGATCTTAATTCCGCAGGCCGACAGGTTACGCAAAGAGGTTTTATAATTTTCGATATACTGTGCGGCATCTGCCCTGCGCGTTTTTATCGCTTCGTGTACTGGAACACTTTCTACTACCGACCAGGTTAAACCGGCGGCCTCGATAATGGCTTTTCTTTCCTGAATATCAGTTAATGGCCAGACTTCGCCATGTGGAATATGATGCAGTGCGGTTACAATACCTGTAGCGCCTGCCTGTTTAACATCTTGTAAGCTAACCGGATCGTTCGGACCATACCAACGCCAGGTTTGTTCTAATTTTTTATATTTCATTGTATATGATTACACAGATTTTAAGATTACACTGATTATATTGATCGCTAAACGCCTGAAAATGCTGTAAATCCTCCATCCACTTTAACATTCTCGCCATTTACAAATTTAGAGGCATCGCTGAGCAAATATACTAAAGCGCCAATTAATTCCTCCGGGGCTCCAAACCTTTTGAAGGGGGTTTTAGAAATGATGGCCTGTCCCCTTGCGGTTAAAGAACCATCTTCGTTGGTTAACAATGCCCGGTTCTGGTTCGTAATAAAAAAACCAGGTACAATGGCATTCATCCTGATTTTATCCTGATAACGGTTGGCCAGTTCAACAGCCATCCATTTGGTATAACTATCAATAGCTGCTTTAGCGAGCGAATAACCCAATACACGGGTAAGTGCCTGAGTGGCCGAAACAGACGATATATTCACGATGCTCCCGCCGTTTTTGGCTATTTCTTTACCAAAAATCTGCGTTGGCATAATCGTGCCGAACAGGTTTAAATCGAAAGCCTGCTTTAAAGCCGGCACATTAAGATCGAAAACATCACTACCGGGCTGAATTACGGCCTCAGCCACATTGCCTCCGGCTGCATTCACCAGGGCATCAATGCGCCCAAATTCTTTAATGATGGTTACATTTGCATCGATTAAATTCTGCTCGTTCAGTACATCGGCAATAATGTAAATGGCTTTACCACCCGCTTTAATTACATCTTCTGCCCTTTGCTTAGCGATTTCTTCGTTTCTTCCAATTACAACGATTGCAGCACCCGCGGCGCACAAACCGTTAATAAAAGCCTCACCCAAAACGCCTGTAGCACCGGTAACCACTACAACCTTGTTTTTTAGGGAAAACAGGCTTTCTACTTCTTTTACCATTTGTTTAGTTCTTTTTAAGTTTATTCTACTACTAAAGTTGTGATGGAGTGTGGTAAACTGCTTGTTGTTGCCGCTTCACCTTTAATCCATAAACTATATTTTAATTTGTCATCTGATTGATTCATCACCACTACCACCAATTTGCCGTCGGTATTTAAAAACGCTGTTGATTGTAATTTATCACGACTTGATGCTGTCCCAACCCTCCTGGCTCCCGGACGGATAAATTTAGAAAAATGTCCCATGTAATAATAGGCATTGGTATAAATCAATTTATCATTCTTTGTATCGGCATGTACGGGAGCAAAACAGAAATTACCAACGTGGTTTGGTCCACCCTTTTCATCTAAAAGAATGTTCCAATCAGTCCAGGCGGCTGTTCCGGCATTAAAATCGTTAATCATCGAGTAACCGTAACGCTCGCCTAAAGTCCAGTCATCGAGTTTATTTACATCGTATTTTTCTTTACATCCTTCGGTAAAAATCAGCGCTTTATCCGGGTAAGCTTCGTGTGTTTGTTTCACATTACCAAACTGCATTCCGCTGCCTGTCCAGGTTTCGTACCAGTGAAAACCGATACCCCAAACATATTTAGCCGCATCTTTATCATTTAAAATGGTGCTGGCCCTTTGGAAAATCTGATCGCGGTTATGGTCCCAGGCTATGAGTTTTTTTGAGGCAAGACCTGATTGCTGTAAGGTTGGACCTAAGAAGTTTTTAATAAAATCGCGTTCTTCTTCGGCTGTGAATACACAAGATTCCCATTTCTGTTTGGCCATAGGCTCATTCTGAACACTTAAACCCCAAACCGGAATGCCCATAGCCTCGTAGGTTTTGATAAATTTCACATAGTGATTGGCCCAGCTTTGACGGTAAGCAGGCAATAAATGTCCGCCCTGGATTAAACTGTTATTATCTTTCATCCATGCCGGTGGCGACCAGGGGCTTACAAACAAAGGTAATTTACCTCCTGATGCAGCGATAGCCTGTTTAATCAAAGGAATTTTAAATTGCTCATCGTGTGCCACACTAAAAGTTTTAAGCGCCTGATCATTGTCCTGCACATAGGTATAACTTCCACTCGAAAAATCGCAACTGGCAATGTTGGTACGTGCCAACGTATAACCAATCCCTTTATCCTGACTATAATAGGCCGTTAAAAGTTCCTGTTGATTTTTTTTGGACAGCTTTGCAAATGTTTCTGCCGAAGCATCGGTTAAAGCACCTCCAATGCCCACCATGGTTTGGTATTTTACCGTTGGATCGACAAAAATACAGGGCTCTGTTTCAAAAGGTTGCTTATTCACCGCAAAACTTAATGTTTCGGTTTTACTGATGCGATATTCAGATTTCTCTGCCGTCGTGTAAACCGTTACCTTTTTGTTGGCAACAGTATAAGTTTGTACTGGCTTAACCCCTTTTTTATTCTGAGCAGCCACATTAAATGCCGTTGCCAAAATCAATAGGATGCTTAGATTCTGTTTCATGATTATATTATTTATTTTCTACCTCAGATTGCCTGAATTATTTTAAACTTTTATTGATCTGATTGAGCAAATAGCCATTTAAATCAGAATCGTACTCCCAAAACATCACTCCACCCATGTTATTTTTCAATACATATTCGCATTTTGCCTTTACCGATCTTTCGTCATCGTAAGTCATATATTCACGGCTTGCTGCGTTATAGAGGTAAGAAGCTTTAGCATCTTTATCGTAATATTTTTTAAAGCCTTTCTGATTGATCAGGCTATCTTTTAAAAAAGTATATCCTTTTCCATACCTGCTTTTTAAAACAGAATCGCCTAAACCATTTTTAGCGCTTTCTTTAAGGGTGAAAGAACGACTGTAAAAAGCAATTCCCATCACCAGCTTTTCGGCAGGAACACCGGCAGCGGCAAACTCACGGAAGGTTTTGTCAGCATAATTTTCTGCCGGGTGGCTTTTTGAGTTATAAAGATTGGTATGATGTCCTGCGAAATCGCCATTATAGAAATCGTAGGTCATCAGGTTTACAAAATCCAGGTATTGCTGTACTTTATCCATCTCTGTATGGCGAATGAAATTGCTAAAACCACCAACAGCAATAGTCAACAGTTTTTTAGACTGATATTTCTTTTCCAAAGTATCCAGTTCTAAACGGAGTTCTTTCAACATCAAAGTAAAATTCTGCTTATCCTCCGGTCTGAAAACATTACCTTCCTCGCCCGCAATGCCAGGATATTCCCAATCAATATCTACTCCATCCAGCTTAAACTTTTCTATAATTTTAACAGCACTTTCGGCAAAAGCTTTACGTGAAGTATCGCTAAGTGCAGCATCCGAAAAGTTTTCACTCCAGGCCCATCCACCAATAGAAATCAGAATTTTAAGGTCAGGATTTTTAAGTTTAAGTTGATTTAACTGCCGAAAATTAACGGTATCAGTCGCTTCACGATGTAAAAAAGCACGGTTGTTTTTTACATCAACAAAGGCATAATTGATATGGGTAAGTTTCTCTGCAGCAATTTTCTGCACATCAACCAAACCCCTATAACCGCCAACATAACCAATAACCACTTTCTTTTGGGCTGAATGGTCTGGCTGCATGCTTAACAGCACACCAGCGGCGAGGATTGCGCCGATGAATAACTTTAATGTGCGCTTCATTTTTAATTTTTACTTCTTAGCAAAGCTTCCAAATAATAATAATCGGCATAATTGATCGGCACATCAATTTCAGATTTCGCCGGACGATGCCCTGTGCTGTGTTCTAAAATAAAGCCATAGTTTGCGCCTATCTTACTGGTGTACTTTGTGCTGAGTGAATTTAAAATTTTATCGGCAGCAGCTTTATATTTTTTACCATTGCTGCTGTACTTTGCCAACTCGTAAAGTGCAGAAGCTGTAATTGATGCAGCAGATGCATCTCTGGATACTTCAGGAATCTTTGGATCATTATAATCCCAATATGGAATGCCGTCAGCAGGGGTAATTTTATTATTCAAGATAAAACCCGCAACACCATCGGCCTGAGCCAAATATGCTTTGTTTTTAGTTTCACGGTAACACATGGTATATCCATACAGCGCCCAGGCTTGTCCACGTGCCCATGCCGATTCATTCGCATAACCTTGTGCGGTTACTTTCTGGCGCACATTGCCTGTTAAAGTATCATAATCGATCACATGATAAGAACTGAAATCAGGTCGGAAATGATTTTTTATGGTGGTATTGGCATGTGTTACCGCTATTTTATAGAATGATGAATCGCCTGTTAATTTGGTGGTTTCGAATAACAGTTCAAGGTTCATCATGTTATCAATAATTACCGGATACTTCCACTTATCGCCATTGTGATCCCACGATTTTAACACCCCTGCTTTAGCGTTAAATCTGGTAGACAATGATTTTGCCGCCTGAATAATTACGTCTTTATAAGCCGGATCCTTTGTCAGGCGGTATCCATTTCCAAATGGGCAATAAATCATAAAACCCAAATCGTGAGTTCCTTTGTTAAATTGTTCCTTTTTAATATCCTCTGTATATTTCTTAGCCAGATCGAGCCATTTCTTATCATTGGTATATTGATAGAAATACCATAATTCTGCAGGAAAAAATCCACTGGTCCAGTCTTTCGAAACCACCATTTTAAACTGGCCGTTTTCTACAGTCCGTGGCGAAACCAGATTAGGTTTCACTTTTCTGGCCGAATCAACATTTTTAATCAATACTTCTGTTTGTTTCGCTGCTGATGCAAAAGCTTTTTTTACATCTGTTTTTTGCGCCTTTACTATACTGAAAGACAATACACTTAGCGCAGTTATTGTTATTTTTAAGTTCATATTATAACCAGATTAATGGGTTACGGATAGGTAAATTTCTAATTACTTCTTCTACTTGAGGCTGATGGTCTAATTTTGCCCAGGTTTGATACCAATTGGCCTGATCATATTGTACTGCACCAAACAGCAAAAAAGGTTGCGCTACCGGCCAGTTATCCCAATACATTACATCGGGTTTTAAGGTCCACTTGTTTTTATCGGCGATAAATGGATATAAATAGTTCAGCCCTTTTTTAATGGATTTGCCATCAGTTGTTTCAAAAGTCCAGAGGTTATCTTTTGGTGTGGACAAGATCTGGCAAAGCATGGTCATCGCGTCAAGATTAAAGATCGAATAACCGTAAGGTTTTGTTCTGGCCATTTCTAAAGGAAAACTGCCGTCAGTAGCCATCTGGTTTGGCAACAGAATGGTTTTAAAACTGCTACGCAGCGAATCGAGCATGTTTTCATCACCACATAATCTGGCAAATGAAGCCACTTGCATGGCCCAACAAGTGGCGTGGTTATTTTTTACGGTTTTCTCTTGAATGCCGGGTTTGCTGGTATTTAACCATAAAGTATAATCGGCAAACCATTTTTTCACACCCTTTAAAGTTTCCTTATCAAATGCTTTGGCTTTTTCCATCACCAATGCGCCTTGAGCCACTTCCATTAAATGAATGGTATCGATAATACCATAATTACGGCCTGTAAATTTGCCTTTTACGGCCTGCGCAAAAAGCAGATTCGGATTCATCAAGCTTTCCGCATTGATAAACCAGGCCTGAAAATGTTTAACAGCTTGTTTAACATACTTTTCATCGCCGGTAATTTTATAGGCAGAGGCCAGTGCACCAATGATTTTACTAAAACGGACCATTGCTTTACGATGGTCGAGGAAGTTATCGGGGTTGGTGAGTCCATCTCTGTTGATGTAAGGGCCATCCGGGTTTTGCGGATCGGGCCAGAAATAATCGGCTTCGGAGAAGAAATCATGTTTCCCTCCAGCACTTCTTGGCGAAGATGATGCCGTAACGGTAATGGGTTTTTGTTGCATGGCCCAGGCTGCCCCGGCCAAAATCTGTTTTTTTAATAAAGCCGCTGCCTGTTTTTTTAAATCCGTTCCTTTCGGATCGGGTTTCAGGGAAGCAAATGCTGTCCCGGTAAAACAGAGCAGCACTAATAATGCATAGGGGATGAATTTTTTCATTGGTTATATATTTGGTCTGGATGTTATAATGTGCTAAAAACTGTTTTTAAACCTTCAGAAACAACGGATACAGCACTCTGACCCTTGTTTAATTTAACTTTAATAATGGCCCTGCCGTTATAGGCCTGTACTTTACGCGATCCTGATGAAGTACCTTGATTATCAATTAATTTACCATCACCAGTTAAACCAAAAGTTATCCAATTAATGGCGTCTAAACATGGAACACCCTTCGCATCAAAAAGCTTTACTTCTAGGGTGGCCACATCATCTTGCTGACTGATTTTTTTCAGTTCCATTTTAACTGGCTTTGTCCATTTTTCGGTTTGATAAGTAAATTTAATTTCATCGGTTATGGTCTCTTTCCCTTTTCTGGCTATTACCTTAACCGTGTTTTCGCCCTTTACAAAGGGAAGGTTCCAGCGTAAACCCGCTGCAGGGTAATCCTGACTATTGCGTTTTTTACTACCAAAACTTTTGCCGTTAAGGAAAATTTCAGCATCGGTACAGTTCGAATAAACTTTAACCATTTTCTCTTCGCCTTCGTCGCCCCAACGGATTGGCCAGGTATGTCCGTAAATATGCACCATCGGTTTTTCCGTCCAATAAGACTGAAAAACATAATAAGCTTCTTTTTTGGTAAAATCTCTTTCTATCACCCCTTTCTGGTTCATGTATGGCACCGGATTATCGGGACGAACAGGGGTTGAAAAATCTTTGAATGGCCAGTAAGCCGTACCACTTAACCAGGGCATGGTTTCCTGCTCTTTTAAATGCCAGTCGATTAAGTTGGTGATGTACGATTCGCTCCAGTCGCCATCTTTAGAAATCCTTGCCGCACCACCGTATAACGAAGCGTCACCTGCCCTTTCATCGGCACTGCCACCTGTTTTAATCTTACTTAAAGCTTTATCCGGGTTTTCTGAGTGACGTAGTGCATGGCTATCGCCCCCCCATTCTACATGTAAAAAGCGTTTTACCTTCGCAAATTCATCTTCTGACGCTTTTTTGTAATCGGTATATGCGCCACGGTACCAGCCTGCCCAAATAGAAGGAGAATATACATCTACAATATCGCTACAGAAATCGCAGCGGCGAATGGCAGTATAACGCGATTTATCCAGTTTATGCGAGAGATCGTTGAGCTCTTTCATGAAAGTCCTGATCTTTTCTTTATCAAATTCAGGGAAATCGCCCGGCCAGTCGTTTTCGTTACCCATCCCCCAGATGATAATGGCCGGATGATTAAAATGTTGCTCAACCATGTTGGTGAGCATTCTACGGGCCTGCTGTTTGTATACTTCGCCTCCTAAACCTCCGCGGCACCATGGAATTTCTTCCCACACCATAATCCCTAAACTATCGCAAAGGTTTAAAACAATGCGCGATTGCTGATAATGCCCTAAGCGGATAAAGTTAACCCCCATATCTTTCATCATCTGCATTTCCTCGCGGATCATGTCTTCGGTCATTGCTGCAGCTACACCTGCATGGTCTTCATGCCGGTGGGTTCCGCGCAACAATAAACGTTTCCCATTGAGGTTAAATGGTCCTTTTTCTACAAATTCGATATGCCGGAAACCAATTTTCTCTTCTCCTTTATAATTCCCTGCTGCAGAAATAACTTCATATTGCAAACGATATTGCACAGGTTTCTCCGTTGACCATAATTGTGGTTTCTTGATTTCTAACGACCATAAATCAACATCAGCAGATAAATCGTTAAGTTTTTTCTCTGTTTTGCTCACGATTTTTCCGGCGGCATCAATCAATTTCAACTGAATAGTCGCTTCTTTAAGTCCGACAGGATTGTACAAACGTGCCTTGACAGACAATTTACCCAATTTACCCTGCGCATCTACCTCAGCTTTAGCAAACATTTTATCAACGGATAACGAAGGTGTATAAACCAAATTCAGGTAGCGGTAAATACCGCCGTAAACGTTAAAATCTGACAAATCAGAAGGGATCATTTCGAGATCTCTTGAATTATCCGTCCGTACTGAAACAGGAACTTTACCCTTAAACTGTTTTTGATAAACAGCTGTTTTTTGGAAAGCGGCAACAGCATCGGTAATATCAACCGTCCATTCATCGTAACCACCCACATGCACGCCTACCTTGGTCGTGTACACATAAACTTCTGTTTTTTGTCCCGCACCTTCGAAATGCAGGATTGTTCTGCCATTTTGATAAGGGTTTTCGATGTTAAGCTGGGTACGGTACCAGGCGGGGCCCTGATAATAATTTACATCAGGATCTACCGCATCTTCAGCGTTAACGCAATGCGGCAAACTCACTTTCTGCCACAGCGGTACAGCTTCCGGATTACCTACACCAACCGGGCGTACAGCCTCCCATATGCCTCCTAAATCTTGCTTTAAAAATTCCCAATTATTATTTAAGCGGACAGATCGCTGCGCAAACGATAACTGACTGTTAAACAAGGAAATAAATAAGACTATATATCTAAATAACTTCAACATAAATTTTTGAATATTAAACTTTTAAACGCAATTTTTTCTTCTCTAAAAAGTACACTATACCGATCACTAAAAATGCCATCAAAAACGACCTGAAAATCCCTCCAATACCCGAACTCATGAAATGCGGAAAGTGAAAATGGACCAAACTCAAAAGCGCGTACAACAAATAAGGAATGAGGTAACAGGTTAAGGTACTGGTACCGGCAGGTTTAATGAGCTTAAACCAACCTTTTTTCTGTTTAACATCTACCAGGTAGATCAATAATTCGAAAACCAGAATGGTAATGCCCATGCATACAAATACCCAGGCTGGTGTGGCATAAATTTTAGAAATTCCGCCTGCATACGGCCTGATGAACATACCAAAAGTGAAGGACAATAAACCATAAAAACTAATCAGAATCCAGAAATCGAGGTATTTTTTAACCCCGATCAGTTTTTTATACATCGAAGTAATCAATGCACCGCCTAACATCAACACAATTGACGAAGCATCGCCAATAATCCATAAATGATGTTTAAAAATACCTAAATGGGTCGTGATGTTAATGGCTGCAAAGGCCACAAAAGCGATCATGAGCAGCAACAAATTACCTTTAGCGAAAAGATAAACAAATGCCGAAACTAGATAAGCCCAGCCGATGATCCCCAAAATGCCCCACCAATGCGGTTTTAGGCCTTCAGGATGCGTAGCTGAGCCACCTTTATACAGCAATGCCAGCACGATAAGGAGCAAAATACCTAAGCCGATCAATCCGTTCTTTTTAACTTTCGAGAGTTCTGCAGGATAATCCAGCCAGATTAAAAAGAAGGCCATGGTGATGAGAATGGTATAAACCGGATAAGGCAACAAAACGGAATGGCGATCGTAATTTTCTAAGTTAACATGAAAAAAGCCCATTACGATTAAAGCCAGTGCTCTTAAGGCAATGTAAGCTGAAATCGAAAACAGCCCTGCGCCTTTATCTTTTCTGCTTTGGATGGCAAATGGCAATGAAAGGCCAACGATAAAAAGAAAAGCCGGAAAAATGAGATCTGAAAAACCCATTCCGTCTACCGCTGCAGGCGTATGCTCAATCCATTGCGGAATATTTGAAACACCGGCAACATCGTTTACAAAGATCATCAGTAACATGGTGATGGCCCTTAAAACGTCGATTGATAAAATCCGGAGTGGCAGTTGGTTCATTTTATCTGATGGATTAGTAGATTTTTCTAAGTTGAACAGCGTTTAAAACAGCTTTCCCCTCTATGGCTTTAAATTCAATTAAAATGCCCTTCCCATTCTGTACCGTAATTCTGGTTGTTTTCTTTACCGCTGTAGTATAACCGAAATTGGCAGCCAGATTTACTTTAGACATCAATAGTGTTCCATTAACCGAAACATCAAAAATGCGCTGCTCTTCTATTTCTTTTTTATGGTTATTGTCTAAGTTATAAGCTAAAGCTTCTTTGGTTTCGCCACCTACGAGTTCGGCAAAATGCAGTGCCAACTCGTACTCGCCATCTGGCACATCGAATCTAAACTGTTTAATGCCTACCTGCTGCGTCTGGTAAACCGGATCGTTATCGGTACCTAAAATATTCTTATCGCTGCCGTAAGTGATGCGGTTATTGGTTCCCTTGTAAGGTTCGCCGCCAATCCAACCCCAGGCACCGGTTTTGTAGGGCTGATCGGGCATCCAGATCTGCTGTTCCTTTTCGTCGATATAAAAACGTTTTGATCCCAAAAGAATATTGATATTTTTAAAAGGAATATTGACATCATTAAACTTGAATGGCTGTAACTGGAATTGAATATCAGCCTGATCATTTTGATCGCCAGCAACGACACGCAACTGGTTTTTACCGTTAACAAAGGGCACTTGCCAGTCGATAATATGATCTACCGCCTCTTTTAAACCTAAACTTTTGCCGTTCAAAAAAAGTTCTGCCGATTTAAGGTTAGTGGCTACCTGAATGGGTTGTGTACTGGTTAAAGTGGCAGAATCAGCAATACCTGTTCTATCTTTCCATTGTGCTGAAGTAATTTTTATAAAGGGTTTTCCCAACAAATAAGCCTGATACAGGAAATAGGTATCTTTTGGCTCACGGCCAATGGTTAAGAGCCCTTTGTTGTTGATGTGCGGCATGGTTTCCTCACGGGTTTCAGAATTGAAATCGGCTAAATTCCAGGCCTGGCCACCGGCTACAAATGGCCTGCTGAGCATGGCATTCAGGTAAACCTGGTTAAACTTAATGCCATATTCAACACTTTTATCGAAACGGATAGGCGAAAAAGAACGGATCCTTGGATCAGCATCGGCCCCAAACTCGGTAACCATAAAAGGTGTATGGGGTAAATCTTTATGGTGACGGTCTAAAAATTTAGCGAAATCTTCGGGTACACCAGAGTACCAGCCTGAATATAAGTTCCAGCCTACAATCATCGGGATTTTAGTCAAACCAACTTTATTGTAGATATCCCAGGCACCATGGTTGACCAAAAGGGTATATCGGGCGGGATCGAGTTTACGGGTTAAACTGTCTAATTTTTGGGCTAGTCCGCGAACGTGGTCAAAATAGATTTGCTGACGGGGTTTATCGTTGGAAAACTTTAAACGCAATAAAATTTCGTTCATATAAGCCCAAATGATGATACTTGGGTGATTGAAATTTTGTTTAATCATTTCCGTCTGCATGTTCAAACAATTAGTGGTGAAAGCCTCCGATTCGGTAATGGTGTTGACCACCGGGATTTCCACCGAAGCCAGAATACCCAAACGATCACAGGCTTCTAAAATCTGTGGATCCTGCGGATAATGCGCTACCCTTAAAAAGTTACCCCCCATTGCCTTAAGTAGTTCGATATCTTTAATCTGTAAGGCATCGGGTGTGGCATTACCCCTGTTTTCGTAATCCTGATGACGACTCGCACCAATAATTTTTACAGGCTGATCGTTTAAGAAAAATCCTTTTTCGGCATCGAACTTAAACCAGCGGAAACCTAATGGATTGGAGACCTGATCGATCACTGATTTGGTCTTAGGATCGATAATCTTAGTCACCACCCGGTACAGATAAGGATTTTCAGGTGACCATAACTGAGGTTTCTGAATCGCTTTGATATCCTGAATGACCACCGTATTTCCGCCTTTGTTTACATTCGCCGTAGTATTTTGACTGGTTACCATTTTTCCATTTGCATCGAAAATGGTAGTCATCACCTGTACTTTTTGGCTGGTGGTGGCTGTATTATCAACTGAACTTTTTACCTGTACACTTGCGGTTGACGCTGAAACCTGCGGCGTAGTGATAAAAACACCTGAACTGCCATTTTCTTTCTGCGAAAAGTGCACCGGATTGGTCATCAACAGGGTAACATTGCGATACAAACCACCAAAAAAAGTAAAATCGGCGGTGAGTGGTGGAATATCTTCGTTAAATCTGTTGTTTGCCCTAACTTCGATTACATCATCTTTAAAGTTCAAAAATGAAGAAATCGGGACGATAAAACGGGTATAACTGCCAATATGTTTGCCGGCAGTTTTACCATTAACCAATACTTCTGCTTCCTGTGCTACGCCGTTAAACACCAGGAAAATAGCTTTACCTTTTACGCTTTCATCGAGTTTGAGTTTACGTTTGTAAATTCCTAATCCGCGGTAATAACCTGGTGCATCATCCAAAACATCTTTATCGTTCCAGGTATGTGGAATATTCACTTTTTCAACTGGTCCGTTTTCTTTGTTAAATTCCCATTGATCGTTTAAGCTGATGGTTTTCCGGTCTGCATCCTGGGCATAAGTGCTTAGACCGGTAATTGCGGCAATAAGTAATAATAAAAGTGATTTCGATCGTAGGGATGATTTCTTCATGTTATATCTTCGTAATTATTTTTGCCACAGAGGCGCGGAAAACTTTGTTTTCAACTCCTTCCCCCTGTCATTCGTGTCGCCACGAATTGTATATTTTTTTTTTAAACCACTAAGGCACTAAGTTCACAAAGCTGGTTAACACAATCTTCCGTGTTTCTGTGTCTCCGTGGCCAATCTAGTTTAATAGTGTAAAATCCTTTTCCAGTTTAATATTATTCGAAGCGGTTCCGATCATTAATTTAAAATCGCCGGCTTCGGCAGCCCATTTTAGTTGTTGGTTATAAAAAGAAAGTTTCTCTTTATCGATAGTGAAAGTGATGGTTTTGCGCTCTCCTGCTTTTAACATTACTTTCTGAAAATCTTTCAATTCTTTAACCGGACGTACTACGGAAGCAAATTTATCCTGCAGATAAAGTTGAACAACCTCTTCTCCGGCATATTTACCAGTATTTTTTAAAGTAAAACTTACCGTAATTTTTTCGTCCTGTTTGATTTGTGTTTTGCTCAGCGTTAAATCGGTATAATCGAAAGTGGTATAACTCAAACCGTATCCGAAAGCAAATTTCGGGCTGTTTGGCATGTCTAAATACGCAGAACGGTAACGGGTATCCTTATCATTTTTAGCCGGACGGCCCGTGCTTAGGTAGTTATAATACAAAGGGATCTGTCCTTCATCGCGTGGGAAAGTCATCGGTAATTTGCCCGCCGGGTTGTAATCACCATAAAGCACATTGGCCATGGCATTACCTGCCTCACTGCCTAACCACCAGGTATACATAATGGCCGGAACGTGATCGGCTGTCCAGTTGAAAATTAACGGTCGACCAGCCATGACCAAAACCACCACAGGTTTGCCTGTAGCCTGGATGGCTTTAATTAAATCTTCCTGTACACCAGGCATATGGATATTGGCTTTACTTTTTGCCTCACCGCTCATATCTAAAGTTTCGCCAACGGCCATAATCACCACATCAGCTTGTTTAGCCACTGCTACAGCTTCGGCAAAGCCAGCTTTTGAAGAATCGGCTACCTCACAGCCTTTGGCATATAATAGTTCGGTTTGATTGCCGACCTTATTTTTTAATCCCTGGTATAAGGAAACCAGGTTATCTTTCTCCCAGGCAATAGACCAGAACCCCTGCATATCTTTTTCAGATTTACCCAAAGGACCAATCACCGCGATTTTTTTTAAGTTTTTAGATAGTGGTAAAACCTGATTCTCATTTTTCAAGAGCACGATACTTTTCTCGGCCATTCTTAAGGAAGCTTTTCTGTTTTCAGCAGAATTCAGCTCTTTTTCCTGACGGCTTTCGTTGCTGAAACGGTATGGGTCATCAAACAAACCCAATTCGAATTTCTTGCGTAAAATCCTTCTTACGGCATCATCAATCAAAGCAACTGACACTTTTTTATCGGCAAGCAGTTTGGCCAGACTTGGCAGATAACTTCTGCTTTCCATATCCATATCGCTACCTGCTTTTAGGGCCAGTTCTGCGGCTTGTTCTTTATCTTTAGCGTAACCATGAGCAATCATCTCTCCAATCGATCCCCAGTCGCTTACCACAAAACCCTGGTATTTCCATTGTCCTTTTAAAATATCGCGTTGCAGGTAAGCGTTTCCAGTGGCTGGAATGCCGTTCAGGGTATTAAAAGAGTTCATAAAAGTAGCTGCACCAGCATCAACCGCAGCTTTAAATGGCGGCAAATACGTTTCCCATAAAGTATGTTCGCTCATATCAACCGCATTGTAATCTCTACCGGCAATGGCCGCACCATAAGCGGCAAAGTGTTTTGCACAGGCCATAATGGCGTCGAGGTTACCTAAACCTTTGCCCTGAAAACCTTTTACACGGGCAAAAGCAATTTTAGAACCCAGGTAAGTATCTTCTCCTGCCCCTTCCATTACCCTTCCCCAGCGTGGATCGCGGGCAATATCAACCATGGGTGCGAATGTCCAGTGTACCCCAGATGCAGCCGTTTCCCGTGCAGCCACCCTTGCGGCATTTTCCATTTCTGCCAAATCCCAGCTTGCGGCCTCGGCCAGTGGAATTGGGAAGGTAACCCGATACCCATGAATGACATCCAAACCGAAAATCAAGGGAATTTTCATTCTCGATTGCATGGCTACTTCCTGCACTTCGCGGGTTTCTTTGGCACCACGCACATTGAGCATGGAACCTAATTTGCCGTCGCGGATATCTTTTAACTTATTGGGATTATTCGTAATCGGTCCTGTTGCATCCCGATCACCCGTATATTGATTTAACTGGCCGATTTTCTCATCCAGCGTCATCAGTTTTAAAACTGAATCAATTCTCTTTTCGATCTTTTTATCCTGCGCAACTGCGGAAAGGGACACCCCTAAGATTAAGGCTAATGGTAAATATCTTCTCATTAATTATGGCTATTTAACTCCGTCTAAAATTCCCTGATAAGCTGCTTTTCGCTGGTATTGTGCATCGAAAGGCAAAGGCCAGTCGGGGCGGCTATAATTGGATGGTATCCAACTGTCGGCATCGGTAACATTCCACTGCGTGATCCCGAATTGCTGGCTTTTCGGAATGGCATTATACGCCTGCACAATGGTTTTATATTTTGCTGCCTGTTGCTCGCCCAAAGTCGTGCTGTATGTCATCGACTGCACATTATCGGGATTAAGTGCTATATCTATTTCAGAAATGTGGATTTTTAGACCTGTTGCTGCCGCAGTGGTAATGGCAGCTGTTAAATTTGCATCAGTCTGCGTAACGCGGGTATGCATCTGGATGCCAATTCCATCAATCGGAATTCCCTTGTTTTTTAAGCCTATCACGAGGTTTAATATTGCTGTACGTTTTGTAGGGCCAAATTCATGACCATAATCATTGTAAAAAAGTAAAGCGTTTGGATCGGCTTCATGTGCATATTGAAATGCCCTGCCAATATAATCTACCCCTAATTTCTGTACCCAGATGCTGTTGCGCATGGTACCGTCTTCATTAACGGCTTCGTTTACCACATCCCATGAAACTACTTTCCCCTTAAAGTGGCCCACAACGGTCTGGATATGTGTCTTTAACAGGTTTTCCCACTCGGCGGTATTGCCCTGAAAGTTATTCACCCAATCGGGAAGTGATTTGTACCAGTTTAAGGTATGGCCATGTACCCTTTTTCCATTGGCTACGGCAAAATCGACCAGGTAATCTGCATCGCTCCAGTTGTAGGTATCTTTTGAGGGATGTAGGGATGCAAATTTCATGGCATTTTCTGCCGTAACACTATTAAATTCTTTAACGACCAGATTACGGTAATTCGCGTTGCTTTTTAAAAAACTTACATTAACAGCGGCCCCCATTGGGAAAGGCATATTTTTTTGTAAGCTGATTTCTTCTTTTTGATGTGGCTGTATTAAAATCCCTGGATCAATGCTGGTGCTCTTGTATTTGGCACAAGAGAGGGTTAACAGCGACATCGAAATCATGATTTTCGAAGCGAAACTAATTTTCTGTAATCTGTTCATGTTTTATTTGTATTTGACCTGCATCTGGTCGTAAAAATCTTTGAGCACAAAAAAGGCTTTCTTTTTCTTGCCTGTTTCGCTGATCAAACCTTTACGGTTCCAGAAATTCTGATAAATAGGATGTTGTCTTCTTGGTGATCTGAAATCGGTTAAAATCCATGGTGTCATTCCGCGTAAAGCACTAATTTTGCTTAACATGGCAATCTGGTTTTTGTATAATGCTTCCTGGTATTCTTCGCTCCAACGGGTATTTTCATCCGCATGGAAACCGCCCAGCGCATCGCCACCAAACTCCGTAATCACCACCGGTTTTTTGTATTTGATATCGAAATTGTATTTGGTAATTTCGGATGGATTACCTCCCCAGTACCAGCCAGCGTACTCATTAAAACTTACCAGGTCGATTTTTTCGCCCAGGGGATCGTTTAAAATGATGTTATTTCCTTCACGGTGTACCTCCAGGGCCGCAGCCACCAAACGGGTATCATCTAAAGAGCGGGCAGTTTCTGCCAGATTACTCATAAAACTTAAACGGGCATCACTAAGCGGAGTTTCATTACCAATTGACCAAACGATCACACTTGCCCTGTTTTTATCGCGTACGATTAAATCAGTCAATTGTTTTTTTGCATTGGCATAAGTTGCCGGGTTGGTCCAGCTAATGGTCCAATAAACCGGAACTTCAGCCCAAACCAATAGTCCCATTTCGTCAGCAAGGCGAATCATTTCTTCATTATGGGGGTAATGCGCCAGGCGAACATAGTTACAGTTCATATCTTTGGCCCATTGCAACATCATGCGCATGTCACCTTCCGAGCGTAAACGACCAGCTAAAAGCGGATTTTCATCGTGTAGCGATATTCCCCTTAAAAAAACAGATTTACCGTTCAACAGGATGCTATCACCTTCAACCTGGATGGTCCTGAAACCGATTTTATCGTTAATATTTTCTTTATCGGTTTTAATATTTACGGCATATAATTTTGGTGTTTCCGGCGACCATAAACTTAAATTGTTCCAGGTAAATTCATCTGCAATTTTACCTTCACCATCTGTTTTATACTTCTTTTCCAGCTTTAATTCAGGAATAGAGAGTGTAATTTCCTGTCCGGCGGTTGCATCAGCAAGTTTAACCGAAAAATTTAACAGGTTATTGTTTCCTTTAACGAGCTGAAGTTTGTAATCACTGATAAAATGTTCAGGAAATTCGGCTAAAAAAACATCACGGGTAATCCCTCCATAATTCCACCAATCGGTATTTACGGTAGGAATTTCATCCTGTTTACGGATATTATCAACTTTAAGCACAATGGAGTTTTCGCCAACTTTTAAATTGCTGGTTACATCGAACTGGAAAGGCGTAAAACCGCCTTTGTGTACACCCAGTTTTTTACCGTTGAGGTAAACATGGGCCTCATAGTTTACTGCACCGAAGTATACGAAGTACTTTTTTCCTTTTTCGGGTTTTGCATCAAACTTTTTGCGCAGCCAAACATTGCCTTCGTAAAGTTCTAATTTTTCTGATTGCGAGTTCCAGTCGCCTGGAACATTCATTTGAGGCGAATGATCGAAATCATATTCGATCAGTTCCGACTTATCTTTCTGCACTTTATCGTCAAAATAACCTCCGGTTCCGGTTTTCGACTGATCGAATGGTTCATGGCGGTAATCGTAATAACCGTTTTCGTAAGGATCGACAATATAATTCCATTTACCATTAAGGCTCTGGATTTTCCGGGCCTGAATGTTCTGTATAGCGGTAACCTGACCGTAACTAACTGATGAAAGGAGCGAAAAGCAGATTAAAAATACGCTATAGGTTGTTTTTAGCATAACTTAAGTTTTAATATTAATTAATTGATCGTTTCAAAACTAACAATTAATTAACGGACGGTGTTTCCACCGCCCGCCTAAATTTGAGCAAAATTCAGTTTTTCGTTAATAACCAGGGTTTTGCCCCAAGCCAGGGGCTTTATTTAATTCATTTTGAGCAATTGGATATAAATAGTTTTTAGCTGTAAACACCCTGTTTTCTACTGTAAATGGTGTATAGCTAAACGTTGTTGGTGTAAGCTGAACGATTCTCATGCCTGTAACAGGCTTGTTAAACGTGATCTCTCCTTCTTTCCATCGGCGTACATCGTAAAAACGTTGTTCTTCGAAGCAAAGTTCTACCCGTCGCTCATTGTGGATCCGCTTGCGTAATTCTTCTTTGGTTGGGGCGACATAACCCGCAGCTGATGGATTAGTGGTTTGTAAAGCTGGCATATCAACACTCTGTGCAGGCGTAGCTGTATTTTTTCGTTGGCGAACGGCATTTACTGATTTTAGGATTTCGGTTAAAGCAGCTGGTCCCTGTGCCTCGTTAAGTGCTTCAGCATAATTTAACAGTACCTCTGCATACCTGAAGAATATCCAAGGACGGCGAACGTTAGTTGCGGTACCCGTCCAAACGGCATTTTCACTCAGATACTTACGCATGTAGTAACCTGTTTTGGTCGCATTAACGTTTAAGTTTAACCCATCTTTACCTCCAACAAAAGTTTCAACTGGTTTACCTTTAAAATTATTGGCCGCTACAACCGGTTGAACTGAAGCTGTATTAAACATTATAGCAAAAGCCAGCCTGGGATCGCGGTTTGCATAAGGATTGGTGGCCACATAACCCGAGTTTGCATCGGTAATTGCTTTGCCAGTCGTTTTCATTTCAAAAGCATCAACCATTTCCTGTGTCGGGTTAGTACGGCCTGTTGCGCCATCATAACTAACCGGTGCATTGCTTGATTCGATGGTGTTCGTATTGAGTGTTTGCGTGGCAAAAATAACTTCATTATTATAGGCTGCGTTAGTTGCATTCCACAACCATATATTTTGATATGCAGCAAAAATACCATGTTTGCCCGTATCTATTATACGTTTTGCTGCATCTGCAGCAGCTTGCCATTTGGCAGCATCGCCTGTTGGGTTATATTGAGGACTGGCCGCATATAACAACATCCTGGCCTTTAGCGCCATCGCTGAGGTTTGTGCGGCTCTTCCACGATTTACATTGTTCCAATCTGCCGGCGAAATTGGCAATCTGGCTATCGCAGCATCACAGTCTGCCGAAATCTGCGCCACACATTGATCGAAGGTATTTCTGGGTAAGTCCAGATTATCGTTAATGGTTAGTGTTTTGGTTACAATTGGAAAACTTCCATAACGTTTAAGCAGTTCGAATTGAAAAAATGCCCTTAAAAAATAAGCCTGTCCTTTTAAACGCTCTATTTGCGCGGCATAAGTCTGGTTTTCGGCTACGTTTGCCGGCAATACTTCATCAATTGGAACAATTGCACTGCCATCCACTTTTTCAAGGAACATGTTTGCTTTTCTGATGCCTACATACATATCGGCATAAACATCATCAAAGGTTCTAACCGGGCTCCAAGTACCATTGTTAAGTGTAGAAATTGATGAATTCTGATTGGAATTTACCGCTTCGTCGCTTCCTGAGGCCAGTAAGGAGCCATCACCGAGGTTATAGCGATCGGAAAGAACAGCATATACATTGTTCAGAAAATTTCTGGCATAATCAGGGTTGGCCCATAACTGCGCTTCCGTAATATCGTTACCTCCACTAAAAGAACCATCTTGAAGAAAGTCAGATTTTTTACATCCAGCTAGCGCTAAAGCTACAAAGGCAAGGATTAGATAAAATATATTTTTTTTCATCTTTTTTTATTTATTTCAATGGTGATGAAGCGATCATGATTTTAATGTATCTTATTATAAGTTTGTAAAATCATGATGGTTTCATTGTCTTATCTTTTAAAATTTCAAGTTCATCCCTAATGAATAAATTTTCATGTAAGGATATGAGGCATTGTATCCCGATTCTGGCAACTCCGGATCGATGGGTAAATCGCCAAGTTTATCAAAGGTTAACAGGTTTAATCCACCCACATAAAAACGAAGCTGTGAGATTCTTAACTTTCTGGTAAATGACGATGGCAGAGAATAACCAAGTTCTACGTTTTTCAGCCTGATGTAATCGCCAGAACGGATCCAAAAATCGGAGTTTGCGGTATTGTTCCCCCTATCGGTTAATAATAGTCGTGGGTAAGCAGCACCCGGATTCTGTGGTGTCCACCGGTCTACGCTGAACTGACTGAGGTAACCATTGTTGGCATTACCCGAATTAACCAGATTTTGAATGGTAATTGACCTGCCACTGGTACCTTGAAATAGGAAATTGATATCGAAGTTTTTAACAGAAACCGAAGCACCAAAACCGAAGAAAGCTTTAGGCACAAAGTTGAAATCGGTCCTTATTCTGTCCAGATCGTTAATGATTCCATCTCCGTTTTGATCAACATATTTAATATCGCCTGGTTTTACCTCTCTTGACAGAATTTGTTTTGGTGAAGCATCAATCTGCGCCTGCGACTGGAAAATACCGTCAGATATTAGCATGGTAGAGATATATCCGGCAGGAGTAGTTGCGGTTGCAGCAGGCGAAATTACACTCGAAATGGGATGTCCCAATGCTTTTTGATAAGCCGGTAAGCCAGCTGCCTCATTAATGGCCAGGATTTCACTTACGTTATAGGTAAAGTTTCCAAAAACGTTTAAATCAACGCCGCCTAATTTTTTATTGTAATTAATACTAGTTTCAAAGCCTTTGTACTCTGCTTCGCCCTCATTCACATAAATCAACCCTTGTCCGAGCAAACTTGGCAATAAAGAAGCAGTAGTTAAGTCTTTTCTGTTTTCATAAAAATAATCAGCGCTGATGGCTAATGATTGTTTAAACATTTTCGCATCAAAACCAACACTGGTTTTATATGCTTTTTCCCAGGTTAAATCAGGATTGGCCAATGCCAATTGACCTGTACCGCCAACACCTGCAAAAGCGGTCCCGAAGTTATAACCCGTGGTACTTCTGCTAAAGAAATCGTTAAAAGCAAACCTTCTGGCCGAACCAATGGCATCATTACCTACCAGGCCATAAGATCCCCTGATTTTTAGCAGATCAAGAAAACCAGTAGATCCTTTCATAAAATTCTCATCAGAAATAATCCATCCGGCAGATGCTGCCGGGAAAAAACCATATCTTTTTCCAGGCGCAAAATTTTCAGAGCCAGAATAATTGGCTGTTACATCTACAAAATAACGCTGGATAAAATTGTACGATAAACGGTTAGACCAGCCCTCTCTGCGTACATCTAAATTCCCGAAAGAAGATAAATTTGCTCTCGAAACCCTGGTAGAAAATTTAATATCATGTTTACCAAATGTTCTGTTATAATCTAAACCAGCCCAAAACTCACTTTTTTTCACGTTGCCAGAGAACACATTGCCCTGATAATTCACTTTACTGGCCGTGCCAAATGGCGAATAAGAGCCATCGGCATTAAGTACGGCTGTTGCATAGGTTTCGGCAAAGCCAGAGCGGTATAAGCCCGCAATGTCATAAGCATAAAACACTTCGGCCGATAATCCTTTTAAAATACCATCCATTTTCTGACGGGCACTAATGGTTGCAATCATATTCCGCATTAAATCGGTACTGGCTCCCCTGGCCTGCATCATCGCCAATGGGTTACTTTGCTGATAAACTGATGTACCACCATAAGATCCGTTAGGATTTAAAATAGGAAAGGCATTTGCCGGTGTGGAATATACTGTAGTTAAAAAAGCACCTGTACCTGCATTCGGGAAAGTAAGATTGGTGATCCTGCCACCAATATCTAAGGCAACATCTAAGTTTTTGTTCACATGCAGATCTAAATTGGTGCGCAGGTTATAACGGTTAAAATCGGTATTGGCATCATAAGTTTCGTTATTGCCACCTTTGTAAAAACCACCTTGCTGGTAAGCACTTAAAACTGTGTAGTATTTGATAAAAGCATTACCACCTGTTACCGAAGCTACATAACGTTGCGTTGGCGCTACTCTTTTGGTAAAATCCCTTACAAAATTATTATTTGGGTATTTTATAGGATCTGAGCCATCCTGATAGGCCTGTAATGCCGCGGGACCATAAACGCTTGCACCTCCACTGTTGATGGATGCCTCGTTATAGAGTGTAGCGTATGAATAGGCATCTAAAGGAGCGGTAATCTGCAGCGGAGCCTGAAGCCCGGCCTGTGCGTCGAAACTTACTTTTGTAGAAGTGGCACTACCGCGACGGGTTTTTACATAAATTACGCCATTACCGCCATACATACCATACCAGGCCAAAGTGGCTGCATCTTTTAATACACTTACACTCTCAATTTCACTTAAGTCCATTGAAGTAAAATCTCTTTCAATGCCATCAACCAAAACCAAAGGCTCCTGGTTACTATTGTAAGATGAGCGTCCCCTTACCAGAAAACTGGAGGCATCGTAGCCCGGTTGCTGCGAGCCACTCGGATACACGGCCAGCCCGGCTAATCTGCCCGTAAAAACATTGGTTAATGAAGATGAAGGGATCTGAGGAAGGTCTTCCGCACGAATGGTACTAATGGTTGCCGTAACCGCTCTTCTCTTTCTTACCCCAAAAGGGATATATACATTGTCATCATCACCGGCATCAATTAAAGACCTGGTTAAGATTACATCTCCCTTGTTCACTTCGCTTGCCGGTTTTAAAATAGTCCCAAATCCAACATATTTAAATACCAGCACATCGCTGCTGCTTACCTCCATAGAAAAGCTACCATCTGTTCCGGTAGAAACCGCTTTATTGCTTTTATCTTCCTGAATGGAAATGGTTACGCCAGGCAGCGGTTTTTTATCCTGATCTACAACCTTTCCGGTTACGGTTAATTTCTCATCAGGTTTTTGCCCATAAACATTCAGCATTCCCGCCATCATGAATAAGAGACAAATGATATATTTTGATTGTA
Source organism: Pedobacter folensis (assembly GCF_056490665.1). Taxonomy (NCBI): domain Bacteria; kingdom Pseudomonadati; phylum Bacteroidota; class Sphingobacteriia; order Sphingobacteriales; family Sphingobacteriaceae; genus Pedobacter; species Pedobacter folensis. The sequence continues at coordinate 383,123 of NZ_JBWJIF010000001.1, read as the reverse complement.
TAAATTTCATATTGAAAAATCTTTTTAGCGTTATATTAATTTAACCTACTATTCCCAACCCGGATTTTGGGTCAATACCCCTTTACTTTTATAAACTTCTGCTCTGGGAATTGGATAAAGATTTTGTGCCTCTGTCCAGGTTTTTTGGAAGGTTGGGCCTAACACAATTGGCGTATAGGTAAAAGTTCCATTGCTGTTTTTAACTACATCCATACCCTTCATTGGAACGGCAATGGTTTGTGCACCAATTTTCCAACGCATAATATCGTACCAGCGGTGATCTTCAAAGGCCAGTTCGATGGCGCGTTCGTGCCTGATTACGGTGCGCATTTCATCTTGCGTCATGTTATCCTTAAGGCCATAACCATAAGTACCTGTACCTTTAGCAATACCGGCGCGTTTGCGGATATCAACGAGTACGTTGTAAACCGAAGCATCATTAACCGTATAGTTTGCTTCATTCTGTGCCTCAGCATAGTTTAACATCATTTCTGCATAACGGAAATAGATGTAGTTTAATAAGGTGGTACTTCCACCCACAGTCCTGTAAACCTCAGGCCAGTATTTTTTGCAATAGTAACGTGTGGCCGTATAAGTAATGGTGGTACTATAATCCCTACCGAATATGGTATTGTTGTCGGCATCCTTGGTGGTCCACATTTCGATTTTTCGACCTTGCCAGGCCAAGTCGTTATAGATAATGTTATTGTAAAAGCGTGGCTCACGGTTTAAATAAGGCTTTTGCGGATCGTAACCAGATGTTGGATCGGTAATGGATTTACCATTGGCCATTTCGTACATATCTACGTGGTTTTGTGTAGGATTCATTTGGCCTTGTGCACCGCCAGAAGCTGGCGACATCGAAAAATCCTGCATCATTTCGCCAGCCAGAGGCGTTGGCCCCTTTATCCTGATCATGATGTATTCTGTTGAATTGGGAAGATTTAACAGATCTCCATAAGTAGCCTGCAACCCATAAGTTTGCCTGGCCAATCCGTTTGCGCCTTTCATTACTTCAGCAGCCGCATCAGCAGCTGCCTGCCATTTGCTTTTGTCGTTACCGGGATTGTTTAGCGGACTGGCGGCATACAATAAAACCCTTGCCTTTAAAGCCAATGCGGCGCCGATAGTTGGGCGACCATAATTGGAAGGTCCATATTCGGTATCGTTACCTAATTTAGTAATCGCCACCTCTAAATCTTTAAGAATAAAAGCGGTTACCTGAGCGAAGGTGCTACGCGGTAAATTGATATCATCGTAAACCCCATAAACTTTATCTACAATGGGTACACCACCAAATCTTTTAGTTAATTCGAAATAAGATAAGGCGCGTAAGAAACGCATTTCCCCTTCTACACGTTTAGCATCAAAAACCGGAACTGAAGCATTTGGTGGAAGTGGCACCTCACCTATCCTCGCCAGCATTTTATTCTGGACAGCAATACCCGCGTACATCAATTTCCAAACGCCGTAAATATCATTTAAAGATGGTCCGTTTGAATGATCGTGATATAAACCTCTGTTTAAAGAGGTTACTGAGCCCTCTGAGTTACCAGAAACGGCCTCATCAGAAGCTTGCGCTGTACAACCACGGTGATCGTTAAAACGAACATATTTGGTAATCAGATAATTATAGGCGTTATCAGCAAATCTGGCAGCCAATGCCGGATCGGCAAAAATATCATCCTCACTGATGGCAACACCCGGTGTACGCTCTAAATAGTCTTTTTTACAAGAAATGGAGAAGAGCGTAAATAAAAGAACTGCCGTAAATATTTTATAATTTTTCATTTTCTTTAGAATTGAACGTTTAAACCAAAATTGTAAACCTTAGATGTTGGATAAAGCGCTTGTAAAGGGAAAGCCGTATTGATGGTGTTCACATTTTCAGGATCTACATAAAACCTGTACTTTGTCCAGGTATATAGATTCTGACCTTGTAAGAAAAACCTTACATTGCTTAGTTTTAAAGCGGTAGCCCATTCCTTTGGTAAATTCCACGCAAATTCTATATTCCTGATTTTTAAATAAGCCGAATTCTGCAAGGTAAAATCGTTTAAAGCGTAATTGAGCGATGCTGTTCCCCTGGCATGTAAAGCCGGCCATGTTGCGCTAGCTGCATTTTCGGGTGTCCAGGCATCGAGCATAAAGGGATACATCTGCTGGCCATTATTCTGCTCGTTCAAAATAACATTTGAGCTTACATGCGCAACCCCCTGGAATAAGGCGGAAAGTGAAAATCCTTTGTATAAAATGCGGGGACTAAAACTATACACATATTCAGGTGTATTGGTATACCCGATTTTGTCCTGATCTAAACTGGTGATGATACCATCGCCATCTAAATCTTTAAATTTTATATCACCTGGAATTGGCGAATAACCCTGTAATTTTGGTGAGGCGGCAATATCTGCTGCTGACTGAAAGAAACCATCTGTTCTATAGCCAAAAAATTGCCCAACACTTGTTCCCTTTCTGGCTACTGAAAAAGGCAATCCATCTGGTTCGTCGTTTTCTATGATTCTATTTTTAGCATAGCTGATCTGCGCGTTTAGCCCAAGCGTTATTGCTCCGATCTGCTTCTGATAATCGAGTTCAACTTCATAACCTTTATTGTACACAATCCCCCGGTTAAAGTTTGGATAAGTGTGCCCAAAAAGCGCTGATCCACTCAAAGATGGTGTTAGAATGTCTCTTCTGGTTTCATCAAATAAATCGACAGTTACCTTTAAATTATCTTTTAACATCCGGGCTTCAAAACCAATATTACGTTTTGTACCCGTTTCCCAGGTAACCAGTTCATTCCCTAAATCATTTCCGGTAGCACCGAAAAACTGAGGATCCCTGATCAGAATGGTTGGATAATTGGTAATCGAGTTTGGGTTTCCAAATGGCGCTACCTGGCCACCAGCTGTGGTTGTAGTATAAGTAGAATAGCTGGTTAAAAACAGGAAGCGGCTATCCGAAATACGGTCGTTACCCACTAAACCATAACTACCTCTAATTTTTAAATAAGTTAAAATATCGTTCTTTTTCCAGAATGACTCGTTCGTTAATGTCCATCCTGCCGATACTGCCGGGAAGAAACCGTAACGTAAGCCTTGGGCAAAATTCTCCGATCCGTTGTATGAAGCATTAAATTCAGCAAAATAACGCTCATCATAGTTATAAGTAACACGGCTGGCTATACCCTGTGATGCTCTTGGAGGCGCAGTAAACGCTGTACTACCTGTTGATTTAATTAACTGCCTTGTTCCCAGCAATAAAGCGCCAATACTGTGCTTACCAAAATCGCGGTTATAATCAAAACCCGACTGTATGTTCATGTTTGTACTTCCTTCAGTAACACCACCATCTTGTACAGCACCTAAAGGCTCATCGCGGTTACGGGTATCGGTTGATAAGGTAACCTCTTTAGTAATGGGATTGTACACATAAGCTGCCCAGTTCGCGTTTCTTCTTTCGATATTGTTGTAGTAAGAGTCGTAGCCAAATACTGTTTTAAAGCCCAGGCCTTTGGTGATGAAACCGAGTTTGTAATTTAGATTGAATGTGCTTTCGATCGTGTTGTTATCATCATTACGCGTTCCAAAACGGGTTAAAACGGCATAAGGATTCCAGATGTTTGTACCCACATTCGGGTTGGCGGTTATTCTTCCGTCGGGTAAGGTAACCGGATAAGCATAAGCAGGTACCTGTAAAATACGTGAGATCATCCCCTCAATCGTATCATATGAAAAAGCAGATGAAGACCTTAAACCGGCAGGCTGGTACCGATCGGCAAAACGGCCGCCTAATTTAATGCCTACAGTAAAATCTTTGTTTAAAGTTAAATCTACATTTGACCGGAAATTGTAACGGTTATAATTTGGCACCGTGTTAATTCCATAGGGTGAATCGAACTTTTTGAAAATACCATCCTGAAAAGCATAACCAGCTGATACAAAGTATTTGGCAACTTTTGTTCCGCCATTAATATTAATATTATGCTGCGTTTGAGAATAATACTTTTTGGTTAAATAGTCGAACCATTGTACATCAGGATAACCAATTGGATCAGACCCATCTTTGAATTTTTGCAGCGCAGCATCAGAAAATGGCGGCGTTAACGGCACTGACAAGCCATAACTATCATTTTTATAAGCCTGATTCAACAAAGAAGCATTCTCGAATGCAGGAAGCCCCACCGCTAAGCCTGTATAAGTTTGTAAGGCATAATTTCCGGTATAAGTAACCTTTGGCGCGCCAATTTTACCCTGTTTTGTTGTAATTACAATGATACCGTTCGCCCCGCGGATACCATAAATAGCGGTTGAAGCAGCATCCTTTAACACGGTAATGGTTTCGATTTCATTTGCATCAACATCTGAAAAACTCGGACGTTCTACCCCATCAACCACCACAATAGCGGCGTTATTGGCACCATATGTCGCCACACCTCTCACCTTTAGTTGTGCACCGTCTGCACCTGGCTGGCCACTCGTTTGTACGGCCAATAAGCCTGGCAAACGACCAATTAAACTATTGGTTGGGTTTGGCGTTGGAGATTTCATGATCTCTTCAGAACTGATTTGCGCAATGGCTCCGGTTAAGGTAGATTTTTTCTGCGCACCGTAACCAATCACAACCACTTCATCCAAACCCTGAGAATTGTCTTCCAATACAATGGTTATACTGCTTTTGCTGTTTACAGTAACCTCTTTGTTGATATAGCCAATGTAAGTAAAGGTTAAAGTCGCATTGTCAGCCGCTTTAATCGAAAATTTACCATCGTTATCAGTTACCGCCCCTACGGTGGTCCCCTTTACCCTAACACTAACACCTGGCAAGGTAACTCCTTTGTTATCTTTTACCGTACCGGTTACCGTACCCTGCGCAAATGCAGTAAAGGAAATGAGTAAAATAAAAGCCAAAGTATGGAGCACCTTTAGCCAGTGGATTTTCTCAAACCCAACAGATGGTAAAATGCTTCTAAAATTGTAAAGTCTATCCATAATTATAATAAATACTAAATTTATTTTGTTAAAATTTAATGCGTAGCTAGCCCATATTAAGTAGATTTGTAACTGTACAGATCCAATTAATTTAATTTAAAATGTCGCTCAGCAGCTGCAAGAGAAGCGATCAGGAAAATGTTTGAATTTTGCGGTTAAGCGTCTTGGGAATTGTATGATTTTGTCTTTAATTCGTAATATCTTTGCGACAAAATGTAGTTAGTTTTAACAACTAAACTTGATCCTTCAGTAAATGCCCTTTTAAAACTGAAGTAAGTACGGGATGATTTCATCATGTTTATTTGGTTAGTTTGTGTTTAGTGATAACGAATTTAGAAAAGCTTAAAAGATTAAAACGTTTTAAAATAGGCCAAAACGCAATAAAATCCACTGAAACTACATTTCAAACGTTTGAAATAATTGCGTTTTTTTTCTTAACTATGCATTGAGATTGGAAAAGATGATGAACAATACCCCTGTTACACTAAAATTCTTGGCTGAAAAGTTAAAGATGTCAGTATCAACAGTATCAAAAGCCCTTAACAACTACCCAACCATAAACGAATACACCAAACAGCGTGTTCAGGAAATGGCTCGCGATTTGCATTTTACGCCCAATAAATCAGCCATTAATTTAAAGGAAAAGAAATCGCACATTATTGGTATTATCTTACCCAATCTTTTAGATCACTTTTTCACCAGAAGTATTTATGGTGTGGAACAGTTTGCTACGCAAAACGGATACAATGTGATCATCAGTCAATCTCACGATGAGCTGGAAAAAGAGATCCAATCTGCTAATATGTTGTTGCGGAGCCGGGTTGATGGTTTAATTGTAGCTATTTCAAAACATACACAAGATTTTGGGCATTTAGACCAGTTCGAGAACATGGGCATTCCGGTGGTATATTATACCCGAAACCCGAGTTTTAACTTAAACTGCCATAAAGTACTGGGCAATACCTTTCAGGGCTGTTATCAGGCTACAAAGTTTTTAATAGACAGGGGGCATCAAAAGATTGCTTATTTAGGCGGCCCAAAAATGATTAATTTTACGCACGATCGTTTTAATGGTTACATCAATGCTTTAAAAGACAATCAAGTACCTTTTTCATCAGATTTGGTTGCTTATACCGATTTTGATAAAGAAAATACAATTTCAGCAATTAAAAACTTATTTGCCAATCCAGACAATATGCCTACTGCACTAGTGGCTTTTAAAGAACCGATCCTTTTCGATGCGATAAAATACCTGAGGTCGATAAACCACCCCAAATTTGACGAAATTGAGTGTATAGGATTTGGGAATACTTCTTTCATCGGTTATCTCGATTCACCACCTATTGCCTCTATCGAAGAAAATCCTGAATCGGTAGGAGAAAATGCAATTAAACTATTGATACAATTAATCAACAAAGAAATCGATATCCAGCATTACCAAAAAATAATGGTCGATTGTAAGTTGATTGTACACGAGTAGGCGTTTGGAGAGAGGCGTTTGGCGTTTTAACCTATGTTATATACAAATTGTACAGAGGTAAGCGTTTGGCGAGAGGCGTTTGGCGTTTTAACCAGTTCCAAAATCTGCGGCCTTATCTGTTTAATCTGCGGGAAACCCTTTGCTCCAAACCTTAATGTTCTTAATTCCTTAATAGTAAAAACCTTCACCATATCGCACACCATTAAGAAGTTAAGGGAATATGATGAGCTACCTTCCAAAATGAGAAAACTTATTCATTAACTGGTTATGATGGTTTTCTTTATATACAAATTATACAGGGTTAAGCGCCTAGCGAGAGGCGTTTGGCGTTTTAACCAGTTCCAAAATCTGCGGCCTTATCTGTTTAATCTGCGGGAAACCCCTTTGCTCCAAACCTTAATGTTCTTAATTCCTTAATGGTAAAAAACCTTCTCTATAGCGCACACCATTAAGAAGTTAAGGTAGTTAAGAGAATATGATGAGCTAACTTCCAAAAAGAGAAAACTTATTCTTAACTGGTTACGATGGTTTTCGTGATATACAAATTGGACACGGGTAAGCGTTTGGCGAAAGGCGTTTGGCGTTTTAACCAATTCTAAAATCTGCGGCCCTTATCTGTTTAATCTGCGGGAAACCTTTGCTCCAAACCTTAATGTTCTTAATTCCTTAATGGTAAAAAACCTTCTCTATAGCGCACACCATTAAGAAGTTAAGGTAGTTAAGAGAATATGATGAGCTAACTTCCAAAAAGAGAAAACTTATTCTTCAATTGATTACGATGATTTTCGTTGTATACGAAGGCCGCAACAATCAACAAACCAGCTATACCTTCAAAAGCAACGACTACCTGCGTCCCAAAAAGATGTGCCAAATAACCCATTAATAAACTCCCTATTGGCAATACACCCTGGTAGGCCATGATATAGTAACTTAAGGTTCTGCCCCTCATTACATCATCGGCATGCGTTTGCAAATAAGTATTGATTGACGAGGTTTGCGCCATTAAACCCAGAGCAGCTAAACCAGTACAAATTAAAGCCAGGATAAGTGATGGTGATATAGCCAGCGCGACAACCGAAATGGCCAGCAAAATACCCGACATCATCACAATTTTTTGCAGATTCTGGTTCACCTTTAAAGTAGCCATATAAATGGCACCAAAGAAGGCCCCAAATCCTGCGGCACTTTCAAACCAGCCAAATGTGGTGGCATTTCCGTTAAAAATATCTTTGGCAAAAACAGGTAATAAAGTAGTAAAAGGAATTACCAATAAACTCGATGCAGCCATCATTAATACCATCGAGGCCAAATCCGGAGATGATTTAAGATAATCGTAACCTTTTTTCAGGTCGATCCAGATATTTTCCTTCGATTTTTGATGTCCAGTGAGTTTAAGTTTCATCATGACCATACAACCCAATACCGCAATAAAGCTTACAAAATTGATCAGGAAACAGATATCTTCACCCAGGGTACTCAAAATCACCCCTGCCAAGGCCGGCCCGATTAGCCTGGCCGCATTAAACATAGAAGAGTTGAGTGCAATGGCATTTGGTAAATCTTCTTTATCATCAATTAAATTTACCATTAACGATTGGCGGGCAGTAACATCAAAAGCATTTACCAAACCCTGAACCAGCGAAAGGGCTGCAATCCAGACCATATCGTACACCTTAAACCAAATCATCAAAGCCAGGGCACCGGCCTGCAACATCAGGATCACCTGGGTAATGACCAATATTTTATATTTATTATGCCTGTCTACATAACTCCCCGCATATGGTGCCAGCACCAGCGAAGGAATTAAACTTAAAAAAGTAATCAATCCCAACAAAAAAGCTGATCCGGTTAAACGGTAAACCAGCCAGCTAATGGCCACGCGCTGCATCCATGTACCAATTAATGAAATGGCCTGACCTGTAAAAAATAACCTGTAATTGTAATGCCTTAATGAACGAAAAATACTCATGTTTAAAATAGTAAAGTAACTTTACAAAAGTAAAAAATTATAATCAAACCATAAAACGAAAAATAAGCAGTTTTATCACGATATAATCATAATTCACACTAAACAAAAAACAATATTAGTTCATCCACAAAATTAAAAGCTTATATTTGTAAAGTTTATTTACCATTAAGATGCCTACTCAAACACAAGAGATTGCCGCAAAGCTCAGAAGCACCGTTACCCGCTTAACCCGACAGTTACGCAAGCAGAATGTAAGTTCAGACTTTAGCAACGCCGAACTATTAACCATGTCGCTGCTCGAACAACACGGCAAAATGTTATCTACCGAGCTGGCAGATATGGAAAGGGTATCAAAACAAGCTATTTCGCAAATCATTAACCGCCTGTTCGATGCCAAATGTGTAGAGCGCTTTCCAAGCGAAGCGGATAAACGAAAGGTTTTTATCGGCTTAACCAAACTGGGCGAAAAACACATTATTGCCAGCAGAAAAATAAAAGAAGAATGGCTGGTACAAACCATGGAAAAAATCTTTTCTTCGGAAGAAATCAACCTGATTCAGGCCTTCCTGCCCCTTCTTTCACGCCTGGTAGAACACAATGGCACAAGAGTATAGTTTTCCTTTTTCCTTCACCAAATAAGCCTTATCTTGCAGGCTGAAAATGGCACTATATTTTACATCAATTAATTCGGGCAGTAATGGCAATTGTTACTATGTAGGTAATGATAATGAAGCTGTTTTGGTTGATGTTGGCCTAACCTGCAAAGAGGTTGAAACCCGGATGAACCGTTTGGGTTTACCAATCAGTAAAGTAAAAGCCATTTTTATCTCACACGAACACAGCGACCACATTAAGGGGCTTTCCGTTTTTGCTAAAAAACATAAACTCCCGGTTTACATTAGTACTGCGACCTTAAAAAGCAGCCGGTTATTATTGGATGCAAACAATACCTTTTCATTAAATCACTTACAGCACATTCAGATTGGCGGTTTAAAAATTTCTGCCTTTTCTAAATTCCACGATGCAGCAGATCCTTACAGCTTTACCGTTGAATGCAACAACGTAAGAGTTGGTGTTTTTACCGATATAGGCTCTGTATGCGACCGTTTAATCTCACATTTCAAAAACTGCCATGCTGCTTTCTTAGAGGCGAACTACGATACGCAGATGCTGGAAAATGGCAGATACCCCTATTTTTTGAAAAGAAGAATTATGAGCGGGCGTGGTCACTTGAGTAATGCACAGGCTTTGGAGCTTTTCACCAACCATAAAGCCCCATACATGAGTCATTTATTATTGAGCCACTTATCAAAGGATAACAACGACCCACAGTTGGTTGAAAATCTTTTTAAAAATGTTGCCGGCAATACTTTTGTTAAAGTTGCTTCGAGATATGAAGAAACCGAGCTTTTTTATGTAGCTAATACTCAAAATATACCTGAAACTTACAGTTTCGATCCTAACTTATACCAACCGGAACAACTTAACCTGTTTTAGGGTATTAAAGCTAAAATAAATCGCTGTTTTCTATCAATTCAGTTACATTCATATGCATTTTGGGCAGTAAACTGCAATTAAACCAGCAAATCCAGAATGAGGTACAAATAATTTAATTTTTACAAAAACATTTTATTTAAACAGGAGTTATATATAAACTTCATAAATAGTTTGTTTGGTTTATTGGGGCTTATGGATTTAAGCCCCTTTCTCTTGCCTGAAATTTCGCAACAATTAAGGTCAAACCAACAACATTTTATCCATTTGATATTCTAATTTTTTAGTTATATTCGATTGACAATCATCCTGATATCACATTTAAACCTTTAAATAATAAATGATATGGAGACAAGTAAACTTTCTAAATTCAGTGCCGAGTTCCTGGGCACGCTCGTGTTGGTTTTGATGGGTTGTGGTAGTGCAGTTATAGCAGGAGCAAACGGAACCACAGGTGTAGGCTTATTAGGCATATCTTTTGCCTTCGGCTTATCCGTTACCGCAATGGCTTATGCCATAGGCCACATTTCAGGCTGTCACATTAATCCGGCCATTTCAATCGGAATGGTAATAGCAGGTCGCATGAAAATTGGAGAAGCAGCCTATTATATTGTGGCGCAGGTACTGGGTGGTATTGTAGGGGCATTTATTTTGCTACAAATTGCCTCAGGAAAACCAGAATATTCTTTAACAACAAATGGATTAGGGCAAAATGGTTTTGCCGCACTATCTCCACAACATTATAGCCTACAGGCTGGTTTCATTGCTGAAATTGTACTCACCTTTATTTTCTTATTGGTAATTTTCGGCTCCACCTCTACTAAAAACATCAACGGAGGCTTTGCGGGACTGGCAATTGGCTTAAGTTTAACACTCATTCATATTGTTGGCATCCCGGTAACAGGAGTATCGGTAAATCCTGCCAGAAGTATCGGCCCTGCCCTATTGGTTGGCGGACAGGCATTAAGCCAGGTATGGCTCTTTATTGTAGCACCGGTTATTGGTGCAGCACTAAGTGCTTTAGTTTGGAAAACGGTACTGGAGAAAAGCTAGGTTAAATGGAAAAGGGAAGATGTGATATGGAGCATGGTGTTTAGCTCACTTATCACATCTTCCCTTTTATTTAATGCAATTGAAAATCATTCCATTTTCCATCACACATTTTACCTACTACAGGTTCTTTACAATCGCTTCGTCTGTAGGTTTTGTTTTTGAACGGAAACGGTGTACCAATTCTCCTTTTTCGTTGATCAAAAATTTCTCAAAGTTCCATTTAATATCACCCTGCTCTTCGGTGTTGGTCTGAGAAGTTAAATACTTGAATAAAGGACTGATATCATCACCTTTAACACTGCTTTTCTCTGCAAGCAAAAAGGAAACGTTATACTTTCCGGTACAAAATTCTTTAATTTCTGCGTTGGTAGAAAACTCCTGACCACCAAAGTTACCTGCAGGGAAGCCAATTAATACTACTTTTTTACCGTATTGCTTTTGGAGTTTTTCTAAATCCTCATATTGTGGAGTGAAACCACATTTAGAAGCCGTGTTAACAATCAAGATTTTTTTGCCTTTAAATTGCGATAGCTTAATTTCTTTACCATCAATGGTTTTAAAGCTGAAATCGTAAACATTTTTTGGTGGCGACACCAATAAGTTTAATAGAATTAAAATTGTGCTGATCATCGTTGTTTTATTTTATATACGAATATAGTTACAAATAGGTTGCGTTAGCGTAACGTTGTTGTAAATTATGTGATATGGATAATTAAAGCGCTTAGGGTTTTGAGTTTGAAAATGAAAGCAGGATTTCATCGCACAAATGAAAAGTTTTTTTGATTAGGAAATTGAAGGCAGTGGTTCTTGGCGGTTACGGCCCCGCTATCGCTTATAGTCCTCGCTACGCTGTGGGCTATTCCGCTCTATCTGGTTTAATTAACAAAGCTTGAAGCCTTTTTATACCTTTCACTTGGCACCACGCCATTAAAACCTAAATAGCAGTACTACACAGGCCACCTAAACCTGACCGAAGCGAAAAACCCGCAGACCGAGGAACGAGGTTAAGGATTTGTAGCAAAGGGCGGGACAAAGCCTTACCTATAAATTACTAATATTGCTTTCCAAAAAAAAGATTAAAACCGCATTAAAATCAACCTGTAAACCAACATATTTCCCCGGCATTTAATAAAAAAAATGTATTTAATTCTATCCATGTTTTGATTTATGCTTTAATTATAGCTTTATTTGCACAAAAACGTATTTCATGGCCAAAAATTTATTAATCGTCGAGTCACCCGCAAAAGCTAAAACTATAGAAGGCTATTTAGGTAAAGATTTCCTGGTGAAATCTAGCTATGGCCATATCCGGGATTTAGTTAAAGGCGATATGGCGATTGATATCAAGAATAATTTTGCCCAAACCTACGAGGTACCTGCCGACAAGAAAAATGTGGTCGCCGAATTAAAAAAACTAGCCAAGGAAGCCGAAATGGTATGGCTGGCATCCGATGAGGACCGCGAGGGGGAAGCTATTTCCTGGCACTTATTCGAAACTTTAGGCCTAAAAGTGGAGAAAACAAAACGCATCGTTTTTCATGAAATCACCAAACCAGCCATTTTAAAAGCTATAGAAAGTCCGCGTGGCATCGATTATAATCTGGTAAATGCCCAACAGGCACGCCGTGTATTAGATCGTTTGGTGGGTTTCGAACTTTCTCCGGTATTATGGAAAAAAGTAAAACCATCACTATCTGCAGGCCGTGTACAATCAGTGGCCGTACGTTTAATTGTTGACAGAGAAAGAGAAGTTTTAAATTTTAATGCCGCTGCAGCCTATAAAATCACGGCTCAGTTTTCTACCGGTAAAGGAAGAGAGCTGGTAAAAGCAGAATTGCCACAACGTTTCGAAAATGAGGCTGATGCTGAAAAATTTCTTCAGGACTGTGTAAATGCCAGGTTCGACATTACGAGTTTAGAAACAAGGCCTGCAAAACGTAATCCGGCAGCGCCATTTACCACCTCAACCTTACAACAGGAAGCTTCCAGAAAATTAGGTTTTTCGGTAGCCAGAACCATGCAGGTTGCACAAAGACTGTACGAAGCGGGTAAGATTACCTACATGAGAACAGACTCTGTAAACTTATCAGAAACGGCATTAAATGCAGCTGCTGCAGAGATTAAATCTGCTTATGGCGATAAATACCACCAACAACGCGTTTACAAAACAAAATCGGCTGGTGCGCAAGAAGCTCACGAAGCCATCCGTCCAACCTATTTTGACAGACATAGTGTAGATGGAGATATTTCAGAAAAACGTTTATACGATTTAATCTGGAAACGTTCAATAGCTTCGCAAATGAGTGAGGCCTTATTCGAAAAAACAACCGCTCAGATTACGGCCTCCACCCGAAAAGAATATTTAGTGGCCGAAGGTGAAGTATTAAAATTCGATGGTTTCTTAAAAGTTTATCTGGAATCGACTGACGATGAAGAAAACGAAGAAAAAGAAGGTGGCGCAATTTTACCTCCTCTAAGCAAAGGACAAGAACTATTTTTAAAAGAAATGCAGGCAACCGAGCGTTATTCGCGCCCGCCGGCAAGATATACAGAGGCCAGTTTAGTTAAAAAACTAGAAGAACTGGGCATTGGCCGCCCGTCTACTTATGCACCCACCATTTCTACAGTACAAAACCGTGGTTATGTGGTTAAAGAAGATAGAGATGGTAAACAACGTAAGTTTACTTCTATCATTTTGGCTGATGGGCAGGTAAAAAAAGAAACAAAATCGGAAATTACCGGTGCAGAGAAATCAAAACTCTTCCCTACTGATATTGGCGAGGTGGTAAACGATTTCCTGGTCGAACATTTCAAAGGAATCGTCGATTTTAACTTCACCGCCAAGGTGGAGAAAGAATTTGATGAAATTGCACAGGGTTTGCAAGAGTGGACCAAAATGCTGCATTCGTTCTATAATCCATTTCATTCTGAAGTAGAAACGACACTTGAAACGGCAGAACGTGCCACTGGCGAGCGCCTGTTGGGCTTAGATCCGGCAACTGGTAAAAATGTATACACCAAGGTTGGTAAATTCGGACCATTGGTTCAAATTGGAGAGCTTGACGAAGAGGAAAAACCCCGATATGCCAGCTTAATGCGTACACAATCTGTTGCAACCATTACTTTAGATGATGCCCTGGAGCTATTTAAACTCCCTTTCCCGCTTCCTGATTTTGAAGGTAAAGAAGTGATGATTGGGGTTGGCCGTTTTGGTCCATATGTAAAATGGGGTGAAAGTTTTATTTCGCTGCCTAAAAATGAGGAGCCTTTATCGGTAACTTATGAAAGAGCAGTTGAAATTATCAGAGAGAAAATGGATGCCGATGCCCCTATTGCTTTTTACGAAGGTTTGGGTGTAACTAAAGGCAAAGGCCGCTTTGGTCCGTTTATTAAATGGAACGATCTGTTTATCAATATTCCTGCAAAAGGATACGATTTCGATAATTTAACACAGGAAGATATCAACACCTTAATTGGCAAAAAAGTAGAAAAAGAGGCCAACAGGTACATTAAAACCTGGGATGCTGAAAAAATTTCTATCGAAAATGGCCGTTGGGGACCGTTTATCCGTTTTGGCAAACTGATGCTTAAATTAAGAAACAACGAGGCAACCAAACAGAAGTATACACCAGAAGAATTGGTGGATATTGATCTGGAAGTAGTTAAAAAGATGATTGTAGAGCAGGTGCCAAACGCCTTCGAAACGAAGAAAAAAGCACCGGCGAAGAAAAAAGCTCCCGCTAAAAAGGCTGTAGCGAAGAAAAAGTAATTAACAGCGCGTCACCCTGAACTTGTTTCAGGGTCTCTGTTTGCGAGAGATGCTGAGCCCAAAAATTCGGGACAGCATGACGACAAATAATGGTTATGAAAGCAGATTTACCAGAAAATACAGTTGAAGATATTGCGATGGCCGTTGTATTAATGGGCGAAACACCAGAAGTAAAAAGCTGGACGGTTTATCTCGTTAATTTAAAAAACGAGCCCATAACCAATGTTTTGATCAGCTCTAAAGGTTATGGTGAAAAAGACGGTAAGCAGGTAAAAACTTCTGTTTTAAGACATTTTGTAGGCGACATGGAAGCCAATTCATTTGCAGGTGTGGAAGCCATCGATCCTGAAGTATTTGGCTTAACTAACGAATACTGGCTAAGCTATTACATTGGCGACACCATTTACGATAAAAAGTTTATTTTCTTACCCGAAAGCATCATCGATTCCAATCTGATCAAAATCCCATTGGTAAACCGGCCCGGGGTGATGATTAAATAGTCATGAGCCTTAAGTCCTCAGTCATGAGTCTTTGACTACCGACTTAGGACTCAAGACCAGGGACTCAACTAAGGCACCTTAACAGCCTGTCTGCCAATTAATTTCCATCCTGATTTTTCTTTGTTCCAGATTAAAAGAATATACAATTTCACATTTCCGGGAACATTTTTATCATTTGTTTTGGCATTTAGCGTATGACGTACCAAAGCTGTTTTATTTTGAACAATAACCGTCTGATCGGTTAAATTAATATCCACAAAATCAGATTCGCCCGAAAGCAATGAGTGCATAAACTCTTGTTTGGTTTGAATCTTTCCACTCGAATGGCCGTAACTTAGGTTATTCAAAATTATTTTATCAAGCGCCAAACTATCAGGGCTAACCATTAATTTGGTTAATTTGGTTACCGCATCTTCTACTGCTGTTTTTTGAGCAAAACAAAAGCTGGTGGAAATTAATAAGCCCGAAAAAATCAAGAGTTTCTTTATCATATCTGGTTGTATTGAGGTTGATGCTGTAAACTTATCCAAAACCATGCAAAGGAACAAACCATAAACGTTAATTTTCAACATAATTTATTTTAACGTGAATTTTAGTTAATTTTCGGATGGAATATAATATTGTTAGTTACAAAGGAAAATTGCGGCACATCAATTGCTTTTACCGGAACATTATATTCCCATTTATCTTAGCGAATTTCAAACATGGAACAACCATCCACCTACCAGTCATCCTCCAAAAAGAAATTTATCTTCATCGGATTACTTGCTGTTTCCATAGCGGCAATTGTATTTATCTATTTTAATAGAAAGAAAAAAAACCATGAAGAAAATCAGGCTTATGCAAAATATATCGAAGCCTATACCTCTGGAACCATTTCTAAAAAGAGTTTTATCAGGGTTCACCTGGCCAATGCGGCAACAGGCATGCAGGACCTGGGTAAAGCAGATACACGGGAGCTTTTCGACTTCTCCCCTTCTATCTCAGGCAAAACCTATTGGATAGATCCACAGACTGTCGAATTTAGACCTGATGACAATCTTAAACCGGGTAAAAACTACGAAGCTACTTTTAAACTATCAGAAGTTTCTGCTACAGAAAAAGGGTTGGAAGATTTCGACTTTGAGTTTAAAGTAATTACCCCCGGCATGATGCTCTCTCAAAACGGATTGGTTTCGCAGAACAATACGGCGCTCGATTACATGAAATTAACCGGCGAAGTGGCCACTGCTGACGAGGAAGAAACGAGCAAAATAGAGAAAACGGTTTCATTGGATTTTGACCAAAAATTAAAAATCAAATGGCAGCACAATCCCGCGAAAAACACCTCAAAATTTACCATCGACAGCATCAAAAAGACTGGCAGCGACCAAACTTTAAAGATAGATTGGGATGGCGACGCTATTGATGCCGAACAAAAGGGAGAAGTAGACATCCGCGTTCCGGCCATAAATAAATTCGAAATTCTGGACATGAAGGCCATTCAGGGCGAAGAAGATTATGCATTGGTACAGTTTTCGGAACCAGTTGGTGTTGGACAAGATTTAACAGGCATGATCACACTCGGCAATCTGAGTGACTTAAGATATACCATCGATGCCAGTCAGGTTAAAGTTTATGCCGCAGAAGAACTTAAAGGAAATTATGGCCTGAATGTAAATGCGGGGATCGAGAATATCAATGCGAAGAAACTGGCTAATGGCAAAATGGCCAATCTTGTTTTCGAAGATAAATTACCGGCAGTTACCATTGCTGGTGCGGGTACGATTTTACCCAACTCCGGAAAGCTGGTTCTACCTTTCGAAGCGATTAATTTAAAGGCTGTTGATGTTACCGTCATCAAAATTTACGAAAACAACATCCCGCAGTTTTTTCAAACCAATAGTTATAAAGATGGTAACGAATTGCGAAGGGTGGCAAAACCTATTTTGCAAAAAACGATACGATTAGATGAAGATAAAGCGCTTAACCTCCATAAAAAGAACCGTTTTACCCTCGACCTTGACAAGATGATCCGTACCGAGCCAGGTGCCATGTACAGGGTTACCATTGCTTTCAGACAGGAATACAATGCCTACAATTGTAAAACAGGAGAAGAAAAAGTTGGTGATGGTGAAGAAGAAAGTGAATACGGAGATGACGAAGGTTATGGCGAAAAAATTGATGAAGATGATGATTTTTGGCAGCGATTCAACAATTATTACCCCTCAAATTACAGATGGAATGATAAAGACAATCCATGTACACCATCATTTTACACCAACCAGCGCTGGGCAAGCAGAAACTTAATTGCTTCGAATATTGGTTTAGTAGCCAAACGCGGTAACGATAACAGTATGCTCATTGTTGCTACAGATTTATTAACAGCAAAACCATTAAGTGGCGTAAACCTGGAATTAATGGATTACCAGAAACAGATCATTTTCACCACTAAAACAGATGGTGACGGTTTTGCAAGTTTTGACCTAAAACGCCAACCTTTTTTATTGATTGCTAAAAATGGCTCTGAGCGCGGTTACCTTAAATTAGACGACGGGAGCTCACTTCCTTTAAGCAGGTTCGATGTGGGCGGCGACATAGTCCAAAGTGGCTTAAAAGGTTTTATTTATGGCGAACGTGGCGTTTGGCGACCAGGCGACAGTTTATTTGTTTCTTTCGTTCTGGAAGACAAACTCAAAAAACTTCCCGCCAATTATCCGGTAACCATGGAGTTCTATAACCCTAAAGGTCAGCTTTACAAAAGATTGATTAATGGCAAACCCTTAAATGGATTCTATATATTCAAAACCGCTACCGAAAGTACAGCACCTACTGGTAACTGGATGGCGAAAGTTAAAGCCGGTGGCGCTACATTTACCAAAACCTTAAAAATTGAAACTGTTATGCCAAACCGCTTGAAAATTGATTTCAACGTGGGCAATAGAACATATTTAAGCGCAGGAACATCAGCCGCTACCCTATCGGCCAAATGGCTGTTTGGTGCCGTTGCACAGAATTTAAAAGCCAAGGTTGATGTAAACTTAAACACTACGGAAACCAAATTTAAGGGCTTTGAGGGTTTTAGCTTCGATAATCCTACGGTTAACTTCGAATCACAGGTTAAAACCATTTTCGAAGGCACATTAAATGCAACTGGAACAGCACAGATTAACACCAATTTAAACGAAAACAATACGGCACCAGGCGTGTTGAGGGCGAATTTTACCACGAAAGTTTTCGAACCGGGCGGCAATTTCAGCATCGATAATTTCAGCATCCCTTATCATGTATACAGCAGTTATTTAGGCATCCGTCCGGAGAAAGGTGATCGTTTAAGCGGAATGCTGGTTACAGGCAAAGAGCATAAAATAGAAATTGTAAACGTAAATACCGACGGAAAACTGTTAAGCGGTACTAAAACTGTCCAGGTTGAATTATATAAAACACAATGGCGCTGGTGGTGGGAACAAGATGACCAGTACACTTATGCCAACTTTACCCAAAACCAGTTTAATAAATTAGTAGAAACGCATCAGGTAAACTTATTTAATGGAAAAGGAAGCTGGAATTTACGCGTTGATGAACCAGAATGGGGACGTTATTTAATTTTAGTACGCGATGTCAATGGTGGACATGTTACGGGGAAATCTGTTTATGTAGATTGGCCGGGCTGGGCACAGCGTGAGCAAGGCAGCAATCCAACAGAAGCCTCTATGTTATCATTCACGGCCAACAAAGAAAAATTCACCGTTGGAGAAGATATTACGTTAACTATCCCAACGGGTAAAAATGGAAGGGCATTAATTTCTATTGAAAATGGAAGCCGCGTATTAAAAACCTTCTGGGTAGATACCAAAGCCGGACAAACGCAATTTAAATTTAAGGCAGAGAAAGAAATGGCACCTAACGTTTTTGCCAATATCACTTTACTACAACCTCATGCCCAAACGGTAAACGATTTACCGATCAGGATGTATGGTGCTATCCCACTTTCGGTAGAAGATCCCCAAACTATTCTAAAACCGACCATTAAAATGGCCGATAAAATCAAACCGGAAACTGAAAACAGCATCACTGTCGGCGAGCAGAATGGTAAAGCGATGACCTATACCATTGCTTTGGTAGACGAAGGTTTGCTGGACTTAACCCGTTTTAAAACACCAGATCCACACAGTGCATTTTATGCCCGCGAAGGTTTGGGCGTTAAAACCTGGGATTTATTCGACTATGTATTAGGTGCATGGGGAGGAAATCTGGAACGCATTTTAAGTATTGGTGGTGATGGCAGCATCAACAAAAACTTAAATCCTGCAAAAGCCAACCGTTTTAAAGCAGTGGTTAAATTTATGGGACCATTTACTATTGGTAAAGGCGAAAGTAAAACACACAAATTTAAATTGCCACAATACATCGGTGCGGTAAGGGCAATGGTCGTTGCCGGGCAGGATGCCGCCTATGGTTTTACCGAAAAATCGGTTCAGGTTAAAAAGCCGTTAATGGTTTTGGCTACTTTACCAAGGGTTATCGGTCCGGGAGAGAGTTTTACTTTACCGGTAACCGTTTTTGCCACAGAGAATAACCTTAAAAATGTATCCGTACAACTCCAGGCGAGTAATTTAATTGTTCAGGGCAGCAACAAACAACAGCTTTACTACAAACAAACAGGCGAACAGATGACCTATTTTGAAGTTAAAGCGCCAAACACAGTGGGTATCGCCAAAGTAAAAGTGGTTGCACAAAGCGGAGCTGAAAAAACGGTTTACGATGTGGAAATGGATATTAGAAATCCAAATCCTTACGTAACCAATGTGGTGTCGGCAGCTGTTCAGCCTCATACCAAATGGGCTGTAAATTATTTACCAATCGGCATGACGGGAACAAATTCAGGCTCACTAGAGGTCTCTTCTATCCCAGCAATCAACCTTGGTAAAAGATTAGGTTACCTCATTCAGTATCCACATGGCTGTATTGAGCAGACGACTTCGGGTATATTCCCTCAACTATTTTTAGATAGGTTGAGTCCATTAAACGAACAGCAAAAAGCAACAACCGAGAAAAACATTAAAGCCGGAATAAACCGAATCAAAGGTTTCCAGACTACAGATGGCGGTTTGTCTTACTGGCCTGGCGAAGGTACTTCTGATGAATGGGGAAGTAATTATGCCGGTCATTTCCTAGTGGAAGCACAAAATGCCGGTTATACCCTGCCTGTTGGTCTGTTGGATGAACTATTACGCTTTCAAAAATCAAAAGCAGCAAACTGGGCACCAAACAGTAATAATTTTTATGGAGGTGATTTGTCTCAGGCTTATCGTTTGTACATGCTTGCCTTAGCTAAAAAACCTGAAATGGCGGCAATGAACCGTTTAAAAGCTTTTGAATACTTATCAATCGCTGCAAAATGGCGATTGGCAGCGGCCTATAAACTGGCCGGACAAAATGATGTAGCCCAAAATATGATCAGAGGTTTAGATACCTCCATCCAGGCTTATAAACAATTGGGTGGAACTTATGGATCTGACGTACGTGATCAGGCCATGATTTTAGAAACCCTAACCCTACTTGGTCAGAAAGCAAAAGCCGCCAGTTTATTACAGCCTTTAGCGGCTAAACTGGGCGAAAATACCTGGTATAGTACACAAACAACCGCTTATAGTTTATTGGCCATTGCCAAATTCTGTGGTTCAAACCAATCGGCAAATAAACTGCAATATCAGTATGTGCTGGATGGAAAATCGGTACCTGTAAACTCGAACCAATACCTCAACAGTACACCAATAAACTTTAAAGGCAACACGGCTTCGGTTTCCAATAACGGCAATAATGTATTGTTTGTTCGTTTGGTTTTAGAAGGACAACCAATTGCCGGTCAGAATAATTTTTTACCAAACCGTCCGGAGGTATTGGATATGAACGTCACTTACAAACGTTTAAATGGTAAGGTACTGGATCCTACTACTTTAAAACAGGGAACTGATTTCTATGCAGAAGTAACCGTAAAAAATCCTGGCAGAATGGGTTATTACGAACAAATGGCGCTGACGCAGATTTTCCCTTCAGGCTGGGAAATCATCAATACCCGCGTTAACGATAACCAAAGTATTTTAGCTTCTTCGCCGTTTACTTATCAGGATATCAGAGATGACCGTGTTTTCACCTATTTTAATGTAAGAGAAGGTGAAAGCCTGGTGTATAAAGTACTGCTTAATGCTTCTTATTTAGGGAAATACTATTTATCAGCCGTTCAATGCGAAGCGATGTACAATAATGATATCTCGGCCACAGAAGCGGGTAAATGGGTGCAAGTGGTGAAGTAAGAAGATTAATATAAATTGCTAATGGTTCGTGGAGACACGAACCATGGCATAAAGTTTTAATATATTTCTAAAGCCTCGGTTCGTGTCTCCACGAACCGAAACTTGAAAAAACACAGCCAGTCCACATTGTATCTCCGTAAACCGAAATTTAATGACAATGGATAAATTATTTGAAGCCAGAAGAAAGAATTACATTGAAGTCGGAAACAAAATCTGGTCGTAGCGTCTCGCTACGACCTAAAAAATCAACAATGAATTGATTCTAATAAAAAGTAAACTATTAATCTTAGCGTGACGCTAAGACTAAGGTTTTTTATAAAAGAAATGGGTAGAAAGTATAAATTTCACGATAATACTAAACTCTATTTTGTGACTTTTACCGTTGTAGATTGGATTGACGTATTTACGAAACAAGAATATGTAGAAATCATTTATGATAGCTTGAAGTTTTCCCAAAAAGAAAAAGGATTGGATTTATATGCCTATTGCATTATGACAAATCATATTCATTTAATTATTGGGACAGAAAATGGAGTGCTATCTGATATTGTTAGAGATCTTAAAAGTTTTACCTCAAGACACATCAGAAAGGCTATCGAAAATAGCAATATTGAAAGTCGAAAACTATGGATGCTAGAAATTATGAAGAACTCTGGAGCTAAAAATAAAAGAAACAAGGACTTTCAATTTTGGCAACAACATAACCACCCGATAGAGCTAGATACTAATTATCTTTTAGATCAGCGTTTGAATTATATTCACCAAAACCCTGTTAAGGCTGGGTATGTAGAAAATGAAGAAGATTGGATTAATAGTAGTGCCGGCGATTATCATGAGATAAGAAAAGGACAAATTGATATTATTATTATTGAATAACTAGTATTACGAAATAATTATGTCGTAGCGAGACGCTACAACTAGAGTTAGACACAAACCATTGCAATAGCAAAACAGAAATCAGCCCAA
The DNA here is from genome assembly GCF_056490665.1 of Pedobacter folensis. Taxonomy (NCBI): domain Bacteria; kingdom Pseudomonadati; phylum Bacteroidota; class Sphingobacteriia; order Sphingobacteriales; family Sphingobacteriaceae; genus Pedobacter; species Pedobacter folensis. The sequence goes on along the minus strand of NZ_JBWJIF010000001.1, from coordinate 360,602 downwards.
ATGAAAATTATATTTACAATTCTTGTTTTTTTTATTCCCTTGTATTCAATTGCACAAAAAACCGCAATCGTATCCGACAGTAACTACCAGATGGGATATGTTTACCTTAAAGGAGCGTTTAAACCAAAAGTACTTGCCGAAAATGACCTAAATTTTAATCTATTAACTTATTTGACTACTTATTTGAATAAAAAAAATATTGAAAATAAGGAATTAGAAAATTTTGATTTTAAAGAACTTGAGTATTTTTCTCAGCGATATAAATACAAAAAAATGGTTGCCTATGCTGAAGATTTCTGTATTAAAAATAACCTGGATCAGATTATCATTATCAGAACAAAAAATGCCTACACCTTAACAGATCCAATGCAAATGTTTTTTGGTTTCGATCACGATTTTGGCATTGCAACATTGAGCATGTATGATAAACGACCGATGTTGTTCTATAATTTTTCGATCATCAGGTATTTAAAAGGAAGTAATGATTTTAAAGTACTCCTGGAGCCTGGTTACAAAAATCAAAAATTCGATGATGTGGTTTTTGATAAAGAAAACTTTAAACTAATAAACGATAAAGTTTTAATCCATTTTCAGCCTGTTTTTGAAGCCATATTAAATAAGGCACTTGATAAATAAATTTTTCAAGCGCCTAAGCTTAACAAATCGAGATCAAATATTTTAAGACTAGTATCTAGTCGTAGCGTCGCGCTACGACTTTCGAAAATAAAAAGATAATAAACGTTTAACGAGGCGATAAAACAAGCGTTAAAAATTAAATGAACAAAATCCCAAAAGCTTTCCTCATTTCCGATCTTTTCTGCTTTGCCCTGCTTTTGGCATTTCTTTTTTCGCTGCCCTCAAAATTATTCAAAACGCCTACTTCCTTTGTAATTGAAGCCAGCAATGGCAATTTATTAAGTGCAGCCATTGCCAGCGATGGACAATGGCGCTTCCCTGTTGCAGACAGTGTGCCGGTAAAATTTAAGGATTGCATTATTGCTTTCGAGGATAAGCGGTTTTATAGCCACTTCGGCATCGATTTTTTGGCCATGAGCAGGGCGATGCGGCAAAATTGGAAGGCAAAGGGTGTGGTCAGTGGCGGCAGCACATTAACCATGCAGGTAGTCCGTTTATCGCGAAAACAAGACCGAACGCTTTGGCAGAAATTTTTGGAGGTGATTTTAGCCCTACGCTTAGAAATAAGGTATTCGAAAGAAGAAATTATTGGTTTGTATGCCGCTAATGCCCCATTTGGAAGTAATGTTGTCGGTTTAGAAGCAGCAAGCTGGCGCTATTATGGTCGCAATGCCAAAACCCTTTCGTGGGGCGAAATGGCAACATTAGCGGTACTCCCAAATAGTCCTTCATTGGTTCATCCTGGTAAAAACTCGACAAGATTAATTAAAAAAAGAAACGATTTATTAGATAAGCTGGCCAAACTAAAATACATCGATCAGGCAACGGCGAACTTAGCTAAGCTGGAACCTGTTCCGGGCAAGCCTATGCCCTTGCCACAAAATGCGCCGCATTTATTAAACCGCTTTAAAGTAGAACGGGCAAGTCTTAAAATCCCTTCCACCAGAATCACATCTACCTTAGATGAAAATATACAACTTAAAGTCAATGCCATATTAAAACGATACAATAACCGCTACCGGGCAAACGACATTAACAATATTTCGGCCCTGGTACTCGATGCCAGAACTGGCCGGGTGGTAAGTTACGTAGGCAATATCTACCAACCGGAAAATGCCGACCTACAAAGTCATGTTGACATGATTAAAGCACCACGCAGTCCTGGCAGCACCTTAAAACCCCTGCTTTATGCCAGCATGCTGAATGACGGCTTCATATTGCCGCACACTTTAATTCCTGATATCCCGACTCAAATAGCAGGTTATTCGCCACAAAATTACGATTTGGGTTATGATGGTGCCATTGCCGCCGATAAAGCGCTGAGCCGTTCGCTAAACATCCCTGCGGTAAAAATGCTGCAACAATACAAGTATGAACGTTTTTATGATAAACTCAAAAAACTGGGCATAGGAACGCTGAACCAGCCGGCAGATCATTATGGTTTATCGTTAATTTTAGGCGGTAGCGAAGTGACGATGTGGGACCTGGCGAATACCTATATGGGAATGGTACGTACCCTGAATCATTTTAACACCTATAAAGGCTTGTATAATCCTGAAGATTATAAACCTGCAAGCTATTTCAATAACGACGGTAAAGATGAAAAAGATTATCAACGTACATCCTTTTTAGACCACGGCTCCATTTGGGCAACTTTTAATGCGATGGAAGAGGTAATGCGTCCAGGTGATGAAGGCTTATGGGAACAATTTTCTTCATCGCAAAGAGTAGCCTGGAAAACAGGGACGAGTTTTGGTTTTCGCGATGCCTGGGCCGTTGGCTTAACGCCCAATTATGTGGTTTGTGTTTGGGTAGGCAATGCCGATGGCGAAGGAAGACCTGGCCTGGTAGGGATTGAAGCCGCTGCTCCGGTCCTATTCGATATTTTCAGGTTATTGCCCAATGGAAAATGGTTTGAAACACCAACCACCAAATTAAAAAAGATAAAAATCTGCAAGCAGAGTGGTTATAAAGCTGGAGAATACTGTACACAGGTTGTAGAAGAATTAGTGCCTGTATCAGGAGAAAAAACGGCAGTTTGTCCCTTTCATAAACTGGTTCATTTAGACCATACCGGTACTTACCGGGTTACCGATCAATGTGAAAGTATTACCCATATGCAACACAAAAGCTGGTTTATTTTACCACCAGCAATGGAATATTACTACAAAATAAAAAATAGCGATTACAAATCCCTCCCTCCTTTTAAAGATGGCTGTGACCTTTCAGGCGGTAATAGCGTAATGGAAGTAATTTACCCTAAAAATAACGCCATAGTTTATATTCCCTTGGAACTGGATGGAACCAGAGGCAAAATTGTGATTAATGCAGCGCACAGAAATCCGGGTGCTAAAATATATTGGCATATCGATAATGAATATGTAAGCACCACCACTAATTTTCATCAATTGGCTATTAGTCCGCCGCCAGGTAAACATACTTTAACCTTAGTGGATGAAAACGGCGAAAGACTGGTACAAACTTTTACCGTTTTGGATAAAGAGAAAAACAACAGATAAAGGCAATTTAACCGAAAAATAAAAAACATAACAAACTGATATTAAAGAGATTATAAAACTTTAAGTATATTTAGTAGAACATTTAGAATTTCAAAATTTTCATCCTTCTAACAATTAAGTTTTACCTTAACCAATGTTGTTATGACTAGTAAATTCGGTTTTACCAAAATGGATATCAATGAATTTGAAACGTGGATTTCAAATTTAAGAGTTGCCCGTACCATCATACACATTCAGGAGCATCATACCTGGAGCCCCAGTTACATCAATTTTAAGGGCAATAATCACTTTGATTTACAGCAGGGAATGAAAAGTTACCATGTAAGCCATAATGGCTGGATGGATATCGGTCAACATTTTACCACTTTTCCCGATGGTACAATTTTAACGGGTAGAAGCCTTGAAAATACACCCGCTTGTATTTTGGGCTTTAATACGAATGCCATTTGCATTGAAAATCTTGGGGATTTCGACATAGGAAAAGATGCAATGACCGCTGAGCACAAAAATACGATTATAAGGATAACGGCAGCCCTGTGTAAAAAATTCGGTATTGCAGTTAACAGCAACAATGTAGTTTATCACCATTGGTTTAATTTAACCACCGGGGTCAGAAACAATGGAACAGGCAATAATAAAACCTGCCCGGGTACTAATTTTTTTGGCGGTAACAAAGTTGAAAATTGCAATCAAAATTTCCTGCCACTGGTAAGTGCAGCTTTAAATGGTACCGTTCCTCAACCTGCGCAAAATATTATAAAATATGTTGCTGTTACCGCCGATAGCTTAAATATTAGGGAGGACGCGAATGCCCAAAGTAAAAAAGTTACAGGAGTTGAGCCAGCCACATTAGGGGCTATTCTGCGGGTATATGGAGCGAAAAACGGCTGGTATAAAATATCGGCATCACAACAGCATTGGGTTAATGGAAGTTTCACCAAAAATGTGACCAGGGCAACTGTAAATGCTACTACCTTAAATGTAAGAAGCGGACCAGGCACCAACTTTCCAAAAGTTTCTGCACTTACAAAAAATCAGGAGGTTTTTATCGTTGAAGAAAATAATGGCTGGTGTAAAATAAGTAGCGATAACAAATGGGTAAAGAAGGATTTTTTGAATTAATACATCATTTTAAATTACAACGCTAATATTATTCCTTTCTGCTGTTTCGAATAATACTTCAGGTTTTTTTATACTGTTTTTAGTTAGAATTAGTTTCGCCAAATTAGGCATATTACCCGAATTCAACAACAAAATGACCGCTTCGTCGCTGATGTAATTTTCACTTAAATCTAAATGTTTGAGTTGAGGTATTGTACCTGCTTCGACGATAAAGCGAACACCCTCATCACTAATCGTATTCATCGATAGGTTAATATTTTCTACTTGTTTAAAAAGCTTAGATTCTGTAATAATTTGACTTCTTTTTCCACTTATCCCGCAGTTTCTTAGTGTTAACGATTTAAGCGCTGGCAATGTTTCTGGGTTAAATAAAGTTTTCAATTTTTCATCAGAAAGCGTAAGCCCGTTCATATGAAGTGTACTTAACGTATTCAAAAACTTTGAATGGGTTAACTCAAGCAACGCTTCTATACTAATGTGGCTTCTATCAATATTGATTTCGGCCAAATTTATGGCATAAGCAGATGAAGCAATAATGGCTAACTCATTACCGCCGATGCCTTCATTTCTATTTATTGCTATGCTACGGGCGAGCAATGTTACATCGGTAAGTTTTTGGTTATTAATTACCCTACCCCATGCGCTATTTACCCGCCTTTGTGATATAGGCCAGTCTACCATAAGATCATTAGCCAATTTGATCGCATCAATTCTGGCTTGACCGATAGGCCAGGCAAAAAAAAGCTCGATCAATGCATTCCATGCTTCATTAGATGGTCCGGAGCTTACAATGGCTTTGATTAAATCCCCATTAGCGAGATGATCAATTTTATCGGCTTCGATATAATTCAGCAGATAATGGTACAAGATCTTTGTGTCGGTCATGTTTCTTTTTTATTCGTATCTGGCCAATATCTGGTTAAACGTATTCATTTCTTCTTCAGAGAGTTCTGGTTTTAACCGCCAGCCTGCATCTTCATCTACCAATAATCCTGCTGCCCTTAATTCATTTACCATTGCAGTATAACGTTCTGGCTCCAGCGTATCACGCAAGTCGTAAACCCGGTTAATACCATTATTAGTCCTATCCTGACCAGGAGTTGCAGATGCAGCAATTACCACATCAAACTGTTCACTGGCATCATAACCTGGTATCGGGGTCATTTCACGGTGTGCTTCATGGCAAAAGGTAATCAAAGGCGTTATATCCGTTCCATGTCCGATTGCAAAAATACGATTATGTTTTGGTGTAATGTGTTTTACATCTACTGCATATCGCTCTAACGGTGGTGCGACCACATTGGCATCCACATCAAAACTCCGTGGATTAAACCGCACAAATTGTTTAGGTACACCCTTATAACCGGTAGCCAGGCTACCTACATAATCAATATCACCTATTGGTCCGCTAAAGTCTACATCAGGATGTACTGCCCTTTGAGCAGCTACCCAGGTAATAATCTGGTTTTTAGCGGGCGGCCACAAACGTGATAAAACACGGTTAACCGCAAGTATTGCAGCCCTCCAGTCATCACGCCATAACTCGGTACCTTCGGCATGGATTCTTTCGGTCAATTCTTCCAAACTTTCGGTTGAACCAGTTTTTTGTTTATACCAGGTTGCTATATCCCGCACCCTTTGCGCTATCCGTCCTTCTATTTCATGCAATACATCCCTTTCAAAATTATCAACCAGCTCCTGGGTGTCTTGACGTTGCAGGTCCCGAAACTGAGCCTTAAATTCCTCGGTCCTGGCTTTTAATTCATCCATCCATGCTTTTCTGTCTCTTGTTACATGAAAGTTGGTATCAAATTCATCATACCATTCGCTATGCCTGCGGGCAATGAAATAATCCCAGCTATCCAAACGGTTATAAAGCCGTCTGAATTCGGTCGAGGTAGGTGTGTCATCAACCCTTCTACGGTCTTCATTGATATCGGTATCCGGATCAAAATTCAAATCCCTTTCCCTGCCTCCAAAGCGGTCAATCACCCTGTTGCGTAATTCTTCGCAATAATCAGGTGGAAGTTCATTACGGTCGCAGCTCGCCAGATCCTGTTCTTCATTACCGGTAGGTGTTCCGAAAGTACTTGCCGACCTGCAATTGGCAGAAAATATCGTTAATGATGCTGTTGAATAATCATTAGTTGGGATCTCGGTATGATTGGTATAGTGATTATAGGGGTATGGAATGCCATAAATAATGGAAGTAGCGTACCTCGTACTATACTGATCACGATCGATATACGAATCAGAAACCGTTGATGATAAAGTAGAAATATATTTAAAATCATCAGGCACACCAGTTGCCGCCCTTGCTTCTGCCGCGCAATTTGTTCTGTAGTCTGTCCAGCGTTCTACTCCTGCCGAGAAATTACCCGAAGGTTTTCTTGCACTGTAATGGTAAAAATCAGGGCCAACCTCGCCGATAGGTTCCTCACCTGTCATTATTGGTGGCACCGGTGGTGCTGGTGCCGGCACCGCAGAAGCGGCAAAGTACATTTTTCCATCATAAGGTGGCAAACCAAACGCCCATGCCGGACAGTTTCCTGCCAGGTTATTACATGCACATTCGATATTTGCAGCCATGTGCCATGGTAAAATCATGGCCCAGGTGCCTGTTTCTCCTTTAACATCAGCAGCCCAATCAAAACCGGCATCATGCTCCCTACAACCATCATGTGTGTTACAATCCTGAAAATCAGTATATATCCAGGTTACTCCGGTCATTGGATCAAGAATGCGTTTCGTTCCTAAATGCGCACAGGTATCGCAGTTTACCCCGCAGGCTCCTCTACATTCGGCCCCGCTGGTTATGCCTGGATTTTTCTGATAAGCGTCTACTGGTCCCGGAAGTCTTGGCCCCGGGCCAAACCTGCGCCCATGGCCTGTGCCGGTCGGATCCCAACTGCCTCCGTTTTGTGATGGCAGGTAATGTAAAGCCCTTAAAATCGTACATAAACCGGATATCAGCGGACAATCGTCGGTAAAGCCCTCACTTCGATCTATAGCCAGTCCGATATTATCAAAAGGAATGCCCGTGAAAGTTGGTGTAGCTACGCTGACTCCTGTAATTCCATGCCCTGGCACTCCACTAATGGAACCAGATAAACCAAGCGAAACTGCTGCATCGCCATGCCATTCGTAAGGCTGCCAGTAAATGCGGCAGAGGTTAAAACCGAGCACACTTAACTGCGCATAAGCACCTGCAAATAAATCGGCTGCAACCCCCAGATCGATATCCAAATCCGGACTCGCGGTAATGGTACCTCCGCCATATGATAATGAACCACCAATGTGTGTGGTTTGCATGCCAATAGCCCTTACGAATACAGCCGGGCCACCTTCGGCACTTAAAAGCGGAATACTTACCGGTACAGGCACTGGCCCAACTGGTATAATTCCACTTAAACTAAGCTCACCTTTTATTCCTCCCCGCAATTCTGCACCTAATGATAAAGCACTGGTAATGCTGATACCACCGCTGATGCTGTAGTTACTGGTTAAAGGATTGATTAAAATATGTGTCGGGTCGAAACAAATTGGTCCTATCTGTACCTGAACTTCTGGTGTAATGCTACCTGTAATGCCGACTTCGCCCGAAATAAATACATCAGGAGCGATTGGCATGGCAAAAATCGGGATCATGAAATCCTTATCCATGGTTTCAAGGGTAAACTGCTGGCTGTGGCCATCAAGCGGGCAACCTCCCGGAATGTCGATTTCCAAACCACTGGCTGTTATTCTTACCCCAACACCCAAAGCATCGGCCAAGGCCTGGGCAGCCTGTCCGGCTTCGGTTGCCAACCAGTCTATTGCTTCTACGCCTGCATCATAAACCGTTCCGGCGGCATCTGCTACAGCTCCTGCAGCTGCACTGGCCGTATCGGCAACAGCACCAGCTGCATCGCTCAGTCCTTCTCCTACGGCATCAACACCGCCGGCAACATCCCCTGTAAATTCATCCCAACTGTAGCGCTGTATATCGGGCGAAGCCCCTTGCTGCATCGTATGCGTTAACTCATGTGCCAGTAAAAACCTTCCGCTTTGCGAATTTGGATTATACTCGCCTTTGTTAAAATAAATATTATTGCCAACGGTAAATGCCCTGGCATTTAAACTATCGTTCAATTTGGCGGAGTAAGAAGTATCATGAATCCTCACACCCGAAAAATCACCTCCCATTTTACTGCCCAAATCGCGGCTCACATGTCCGGGTAAGGTGGTACCGGCACCTTTCGTTGCGTTAATACCCGATTGTACACCCGACGGCGCAATTCCTCCTGCCGCAGAAGCCGATTCTGATTTGGCCTGTAATACCTCGGGTTGATCTATATCCTTTAACTCTTCTGGTTTACGCGATACTTCTTCTTCGTGCTCACAACTACATTTGCGCTGAAGTTTATTTTCTGGTGTTACCTTCACCTTTTTCGATACTTTTTCTTTCTCTGCACAACTGGCGCATTTACGCTGGAGCTTAGTTTTTTCTTTACGAGATGCTTTTTCTTTATCTGCACAGGTTGCACATTTACGCTGTACAGCAGGCCTGGCAGCCAACCTCGTGATGCTGTTTTCCTTACGGGAAACTTTTTGTTCCTGCTCACAACCCGGGCATTTTCGTTGTACCTGCATAGCAGATAACGAACCACCGGCACCAGCCATGGCAAAGTCCGCATTCGATGGCATCCGCATGACCCTTTCTGCAACCTGATCGGCTTCTTTCTCCTGCGGATCGTTTACCGCCCCAACTTTCAGCTTGGTTTGGATAGCACTATTCCCTGGCCTGCTGTGTGTTACAGACCTGGATGGAGAATTGCGATATGCCAATGTGCTGCTCATACCTATAATGTTCGCCCTGATTTTTTTAATTCGCGTTTAACGCCCTCAATAATATCTTTTTGCCTGATTTCTTTTCCGCCTTCTTTAAGCATCTGCATGGTGGCGTACTGCACCACGTTAATAATCACACCACCGGTAAGTTCAAATTTCTGGGCAATCTCATCGAGGTTTATCTTTGCTTCCATTTTTGTAAATGGCGAAAAGCCCTGTTCCCAGAGCAAGGCCCGCTGACTGGCCTCTGGCATCGGAAATTCGATTACCGATTGAAAACGGCGCAAAAATGCCTGATCGATATTTTGTTTAAAATTACTGGCGAGAATAACCAGGCCATTGTGGTCTTCAATCCGTTGGAGCAGGTAACTGGTTTCCTGATTTGCATATTTATCCCTTGCATCGCTTACATTGCTACGTTTTCCAAAAAGCGCATCAGCTTCATCAAAAAACAATATCCAACCCTGATTTTCGGCAGCATCAAATACCTTGGCCAGGTTTTTACCGGTTTCGCCAATATATTTGCTTACGATCCTGCTTAAATCGATGCGATAAACCGGTAAATTATGCTTTTTACCCAAAACAGCGGCGGCTAAAGATTTCCCAGTGCCGGGCTGACCGTAAAATAACGTTCTGAAACCAGGTTTTATCTTATGTTTCAGCCCCAGATCGTTCATCATAGTCGGGCTATGCTGTAACCACGCATTTAACAGCTCCAGGTGTTCGCGGGTATGCTCGGGCAAAACCAGATCGGCATATTCCATATTGGTTTCGATCAGGTGTGCCGGAAAATCAGTTGAAAAACGGGGTTTGCTTCTTTCGCCTGTGGTAAACTCTTCGAACCAGTTTTTACTAATGTGTAATGGGATACTCGAAATAGGTTCACCAGGTGGAAGCGGCTCATACTCCAGTACATTTAAGGCGAAAAGCGGATTTCGGGCATCAAATAATTTCATCAGATCAAAGCGCAGCATTAAATTATCGGAAGCAAGCAAAAACAAAAAAGTTTCGGCTGTGGGTAAAAAACCACTAAAAACGTTTCCTTTTTTACCGCCAAATTCCGTAAATATCTGCCCGGTTTGTGGATTGTTCACCAGGAAAATATCCAGGCATTGTGGTTTTATCTGACTCACCATGGAAAGGAAAAGCAAAAAACGCTCGGCAAATTTAAACTGATACTTAGCCAGAAACCTCGCATAACTACTATCGAAATTGCTTAAATCGGGCGGGTGGGCATCAAAAATACGGGTACCAGCAGCCACATTACCGGCATTAATGGCGCTACGCAACTGCAACACTTTTTCAAACCAGTTTAATTCGGCTAAAAGTGCATCTGCATTTGCCTGCAGGTTATTCTTTACCAGTTCAGGTTGATTAAATAGTTGTTCCATGGTAAGCGTATTATTGATATCGGCCAGGGCAAAGTGTCTAATAAAACATCAAAACCCTTTTTTTCTACATATAAATGGTAATCACCGGTACGGAAAATTAAACTTCCGTTACGTTTTAAAAAGGTGTCGGTAAAACCCTGTACCGTTGTTGATCCAAGTTTCGACCAATGTTGAATTACTGTCCTTTTTAATTCGTTGGCTTCTGCGAGTTCTTCATCCGTAAAGGTGATCTCGTGTAGATTGATTACCGTTTCAGGATCAGCACCACACAATATTTTATTAAAAACCAACAGCGTTTCGTCTTCGGGCATTTCGTTGTAAATTAAATAATGCAAGTATACAATGGCTTTATTCATAGACTTTTCATCAATAAATGCATGGCCATTTAACAACTGCAGAAAATTGAACAGGTTTTTAAAATATGGATAAAGCAAAACCAAACCTGCATTTTCGATTAAAACCGAAGCTTCCTTTTTAATTTCACCAGTTTTTTTCGGATTGACTAAGTCTTCCTTTTCTTTAAATTTTGGTTTAATTGCTGTTACAGCCTTCTGCTTGTGAATGGCAGCGATTAAATTATTAAACCGTTCGATTATTGTTATAGCCTCATTTTTAAGCACGGCAGCGGTAACTGCCAATTTTAAACTTGTTATTAATTTAGCTTTTAATGCCGGATTTTCCTGAACCAGGTTAAAAAGCCACAGGCCAAAATTATCGATTTCAATACTTTTTTTTTCTTCTTCTAAAGCACCAAACCAGACTTCAAGTATTACATGATATAAATGAGCATTAATATTTGGTTCTAAATATTTTAAAATTGAAATATCTGTTTTAAAATTATGAAGCTGGTAAAAAAACAAGTGCCTGTTTACCAGCTGCATTAATCTTTTATAACTAAGGGTATTACGTTTTATGAGCTGGGTAAACTGGCTGAAAATTTGTCGATCGTTATTAAAAAGTTTGATTAAAACCGCAGCAGGCTTAAATGTTGTTTCATCAGGCAGCCACCAGGGTTTTAAACCGGTTTGACAATAAAAGGCTAAGGATTCATAATTATCGGCCTCTGCTGCGCGATCAGGTAAAACAGATTGATCTTTTGCAAAAACATTCTCTTGATGTGCTAAGTGCCTTATAAATGCCTGAACCTCGGGTCCAAGAATATCAATATTAACTTCTTTATGATAATTCTGGTTTCTAAAATAAGCATATACCTGAATAACAATCTGTTCTTCAATATCTTGAATCAGTTTATCTAAAGATAAATTTCCCAGGTCTATATTTAACTGATCGATGCGAATGGTTTGGTTGAATGCAAATTCATCAAAGATGGAATTGAAAATATCAGGCAATCTTGTTTTACAAAAATCGCCGATTTCTGCCTGCACCTTTTCCCAATCCTGTTGACTGGCAACAGTGAGCAACATTTTTTGCGATTGGATGAGGTGTTTATTCATCACATTATTTTTTTCCTAAATCAAAATTTTCAACAACATCTTCGTCAACAATTTCAGTATCTCTTTCTTGTCTTCCCTGAGGTGCAATTCCTTCCATTACAATATGGTATTTACCTGGATTTAAGTTAAAACTGTATTTGTTTCCTGTAAACTCACCCTGCTGTATCGGTGCGCCAGCAGCATCTGTGATTGTAATTTTAAACTGTTTAGCATAAGCCACGTTACCACTTAATTCGTAAGTATCCTGACCAATACGTCCAACGCCAATAAAGAAAGTAATCAGGGCTGTACCTACCTCATTACCGGTTTCTCTTTCGATAACGGCATACTCCAATTCATCTACAGCAACTACCGATCTTCTGGCACGGCTATCTTTTGCAACCTTTTCCGGGTCGAGGGTATATACCAAAATCTGTTTATTCAGGTTTGGTTTAGGTTCATAAACTTCTTCCTCAAATTTTACCGATCCCAAATTGGGGCCGTTTTTAACAATAACCTTATAATCGCCGGGATGGTAAAGATTATTGAGTACCTGTATTTTAGCGGTATTGATTCTGCTTGGCGTATAGACCACAAAACGCGAAATAGGCGCTACCAAGGGTGTAAGTTCTTTATTGCGGTAATCTTTTGCATCACATTCGCAGCAGCCATCATCTTCGTAAAGTGTAAAATCGGCAATCACGTTACCGGCAATGTTTGGCAGTCCTTCCTTGCCTATTTCTTCTACCAGTTTATCATACTGTTCGTTAAAACTGGCTTCGAACTTGCTTAAATAATCTCCTCTTTTTCGCTTTCCCGTAACAATGATTTCTTCAAGCTCTTTTTCCCTGCCTTTTTCTACAGCTTTATGTTTTTCTGTAAGCACTTTTAAATGACCTTCGTATTCTTTTAAAGCCTCGGCCTCCTCTTTTCTGGCCTTTTCGATCACTTCTTCGCTGACTTTAAGTTTTTCCGCCAGCTCTGATTCCATAGCCCCGGTAAGTTCCTTCAGCTCTTTTGCTTTATCGGCTTCTGTATTTTTCCTTAACAAGACAATTCTTTCTTTGTATTCTTTTTCGAGTGCTTCAGTTTTAACAGCATCTTCGCCTGTAGATTTTAAATTTCTTATTTTCTTTTCAAGCTCGCTTTTTATGGCTAATTCTTCCTTCTTGATTTCATCAGCTGTAAACACTTTACGCTTATTAATTTCCTCGATCCTGCCTGCTAAAGCTTCTTTATACTGGATTTTAACCTGGACAAGTTCGTTTTCATGTTCCTCTATGCGTGCTTTTATTTCAGCGGACCGGGTTTCATAATTTGCCTTCACCGTTTTTTCAGCCTTCGTGATTTCTGCTATTTCAGTCTCTTTATGCGTAACTGGCACGGCCGCTGGTGCTTTGCCAATAGTTTGGTATTCGATTTCACGACCTGTATGGTATAGCAATAACAGCGTATTGCCCTTATTTACCCCAGCCAAATGTTCTACCGCACCTGCCCTCCTGATATAATCATAAAACGAAATATTTGTACCGAGGCTTTTGTTCCGCTGCGACCTGATATCGGTTAAAGTACCAATATTGATATAAGGCCTGATCATAAATAAATTTAGCGCCCTGTGCACAATGGTTGCCGCCATGAGATAAGCCATCAGTTCTACATTGCCCTCGTTATTGATAATTTTGACCATGAGTTTCATTCCCTTTACATAAAGCGAAATTAAACCTGTATATACCGATTTGAAACGGTTTTCGTCAAAGTCGGAAAACTCCAGGGTGAGGGTGGCAATCAATTCTTCAATGTTATCGTTAAACTGGGCAACCATATTCAATGCATCACGCTGCAGGTCGTCGGGCGTTTCTTCCAGTCTTCCCTTACTGTTATTTATTTTAGAATAATTGGCCTGGTTTATCCTTTCGTTAACCATGCCGGCTTTAATAAAAACATTGTTGATGTTACCGAAAGTAGATGTTTTTTCTGTCTGGCCGTTTGTATCGTTAAAAGTTTCGTTTCCGCCAGCTTTTGCATTAAAACGGGTTTCTTTTTTGGTATTTACACCAACAACCGCATCTTTTGCCGCATCTTTTACATCATCAAACCTTGCGATCATCTTTTCGGCCAGGGTACTGTATTTGATCAGGTTATTGAGATAATACAGCATTACATTCCGCCAAACCAGGTACTGCGAATCGAGATCGGGATAACGGCAAACAGTTTTTGTTGTTCCGCCTTCGCCCATAAAGATGGAACGTACCTTAAAAGGAAGGTTCAGGTTGCGCTGTAGTCTTTTATACTGTTTAACAGCCACATCTTCTTCAATGGCCAAATGGCCTTCCATCCTGAAAAATGTGGTGTCAGAAAAATTGTAAAGCAATGGTGCCTCCAGTTTGCTTTTACCGTAAGTCTGTAAATTTAAGGGCAGTTGATAATGATAGCTGAGCGGTTTGCCATTATCGCAGCCATGGCATAAAGATTCGTTCCAGTAAGTTTCAAAATCGGCAATACTGGGGTCGAAGTAAATCGGCAAAGCCCTTTTGCCTATATTTTGCCACTTTTCTTTACTTGGGGTAGCCAAAATACCGCGGTCGTTTTTTTCGTTCTGGCTATCGTAAAAACCTGTTAACATATTCAGGGTTCTTCCGAAAACCGTAACCAGTTTTTTGCTCCAGTCTTTATATTCATTAAATAACGGCGAGTATTCAAACTCCTGACGGAAAACAGATGGCGGACAGGTATCGCTACCCAACATTAAATGCATAGGGAAAGCATCTTCATCGGGCAAACAAACACTATTGAGGTGCATGGCGATGCAGCGCAACTCTTCGTACGATTTTATAATATCTTCAAAGGCATCGTACACGTATTGAAATCCATAAGCCTTACCGCTTAGGTACTGCGCAGAAAGTTCGATCAGTTTTGCCTCCCATGTGGCGCGTATGCTATCAAAATCGTAATTAGGAAAATGGCGAGCCAGTGCCGGCAGTTCACTATAAATAATCGCCAGTTGTTTGGTGAGCTTCTCTAATATGGCCGCAACCGGACTTAAATAAGTATTGACTAAAGCAGGGTAATTAGCCGCAGCAATTGGTGTAATTAAAGCCCTTGGATAATCGATCGTTTCCAACTCATACAGAGCAGGATACATAGCGCCGCCTTTATTTTTATTTGAGGTATTAATATTGATCAGATCGGTTCTTTTGATCAGCAATTTGCGGATAGTAAAGGTATTTTCTTTACCCAGGTCATCGCAGCTTTTGCCCAAACAGCTTTTAAGGTCGCGGGCTGCCGATTCCAAAAATAAAACCACCACATAATCGCTCAAAACCAATGCACCAGTAATGGGGCCGGCCCCTATGGCAGCTGCATTTTCTGCGGTAACCAATTCTAAAAGCGGGGCATCATTAAAATATTTATAATCTAAGCCATCGGCTAAGGTATAAGGTTTATAGTGTGTTAAATCGCAATCGCCAAGTGTAATGAGGAAACCCCATGAAGTTACCCCGAGCCCTTTCGATATATGTACGGCATTTTCGCCGTAGCTTGCATGTAGACCACAAACGATCCCCCTGCCGATCAATCTAATCCTAGTTAACCTGCTTTCCTGAAACAAAAACTGCTGTGTATTATTCAGCTGACCTGCTGTTAGTACCTGATTTTCTTCAAAAACCGTTGTTTTATTAATGAGTTCCATAGCTAGATTAGTTAAAAAATACCAATGTTAGTTTGATTTAGGATTAATGGATTTTTCTGCACTTCGTTTTCGTTACAGCTATGCAGTTTGCCGGATGGATAAACGCTTCTTAAACCCTGAATTGCTTCTATAAAGTTTTTCAGCGCTTTTACCCTTTCTGCGTCACCTGGACTGCTGGTATTGATCTGGATCAGCCAGTTTTTATAGGCGGTTTCTAACTGGTTCATCTGTAAGGGATTTACCCAGCATACATTGAGCACTACATGGGCCGGGCATTCTTCTCTCAGCGTTTTTTCAATAAATGTTCTGAAATTCCGTTCCCTGAAACGGTTTGGCCAATAAGGTAATACCGCGGTCATCACGAAACTATAGGTATCGGCAATTTTGCATTGCATACAATCTACATCTGTGTGGATATCCAATAAAGTATCAAAATCACGTTTTTTAGGTCTTAACAGTAGATGTTCGATCAAATGCAGTCCTTCACGATCGATAAATATCCTGTTAAAGAAATTTACCATATCCAGTCTGGCCAATTTTTCCATACCGGCCCTGATGATAATGGTTTTAGGTGTTACATTTTTGATTTCGAACAATTTAGTGTAGCTCAATTTTGGCGCTACCACAAAATCGAGCAGGATATCCGAAATAATAGTGGTCTTATTATTGGCAAAACTGATGTTCAATATTTCGAATTCAGTTCTCTCTGCTGAAGGTATAATGAAATTCATTTTATCACCTATGCGCAGCCTGTTGGTTAAATCGCTGCCGGTAACAGTAAGCTTGCGGCCATTTTCGAATATATAAGCGTTAAATGTTTCGCTGAAGCTTAATTTACCATCAGGATAATTATTTGGTAGTGTTTCATTAATTTCTACTTTAATATTTGGCCCAAGGGCCACCGTATTTTTCACGGTATAAGTGCCATTATTGGATAGAGAATCAACAATATTAACTACTGGAGAGGCTGTGCTGTCTTCAATAATTTCAGCCAGCTGATGGTTATAATTCTTGCCTTTATGTTTGCCCAATGTTTCGCCGTAAATATCGAATATTTCGAAATGGTAATTTGGATCGTACACTGTTACATTTTCGGGCACAAAACGATAATAATCTTCATCTGAAGCGAAACGGATAAATTTCCAAAGTAAATTTGCAATGGTATTACTGGTGGTTTCCGCAGCATCAGCACCTTTTACTTCCGGGCCTTCAACCTCTCCGGTGATGATTACTTTTCTACCTGCATCTTCTGTTGGCAAATCGAACAGTTCATATTTAATCGTATGCAATGGCGGCGTTGTAGTGCCATCTACGGTGTGAGAAGTAACCTCGAAATAATTAAATATGGGCGCAGCTAAATTTTTACGATTGCTTAAAATATTACCACATAATTCTTTAGTACATAGATCACTATGACTATTAATTAACGTATTGCTATCGGCTTTAGTTAATGCGGTATTTTTACTTTTTGCGATAACTTTTTGTTCAATTAAATCGGCATAAAGCAAAACCTGGAATTTGCCCGCAGCAGTTCCTGCGATTATCTTATAATTATTGATGTGTACGGCAGCACTGATCAGTTCTTCCATTGCGGCTTTTGCCAATAACTGATCATTAAAACTATTGATGCCTTCGAAAAGGATTTTTGTAGATACTTTGGTATCGATGCTCCATTTATTGCTTACAGGCAGGATCCTGAAAGCATTAGAAAAATGTAAATCATCAGTTTTTTTAGCATCAATCCCAAGGAGCATACCCACACGTTTTTCGTAACCTGAAACATTTTGATAAAACCAGTTCAGTTCATTTTTGTAATTAAAAGCCTTCCCGCGATTACTGCTGATTTCGGGATAGGCATTTAAAAATGAAAGTTTATCTTTAATCAGTTCCGCCCCTGCTTTTTGTCCCTCGTTGGTATAAGCAATGAGTGCATAATCGCTAAACTGTTCACAAAAACGCGCTAAAAGGTGATCGAGAAACCGGTTTTTACGCTTTTCGTAAACGCTTTTGCTTTCGGTAATGCCCTGTAGCCTGGTTGCGTAATCATTTACGAAAATCTTTTGATCTATAGCATGGGGCACGATATCGGCATGCTCGGCTGTTTTTATTAAAGATTCACTGAAGTAAGTTTTATTCAGCAAAGGCTGACCAAATTCATCAAGTTCCTGGTTCAGGCTAAACAAGGCTTTTAAACCGTTTATCTGCTGCAGGTAATTGTACAATAACTGATCGAAAAAAGAAAGGAAACCTTTAAACTGCTTGGCCTGTGCCAATCGCAGGTTTCTTTCATCATCTACAGTTGGTAAATTAGGAATACCCTCGCTGCCTACACCATATATTAAAGGAAAATCTTCCTGTACAGAGGTGTAATCAGTTATTTCACGCCAGTTCCCGATGGGCAAAGCCCTATCCAGAATTGGATTTTCGGGATAACGTTTTCTTGCGGTTGCGAAAAGTCCCCTGTATCTGGCTTCCATTTCATGCTGATCGAAAGCAAAAGGAAGTTTGTGTTTGAAAAACGACAAATTGGAAAGCTCGGTTGATAACCTTGGCACATAAAATTTATCGATGGCTAAGGAAAGGCACCATTTTACACTTTTGTGGGTAATATCATTACTGCCATTATCTTCAGGGAAATTAGCCAGCTGCAAACCACTAACGGATTGAACCACCTGTTTACCATCAATTTTAACATCCATAATAATCCTGATCAAATCACTTACATGAATGGTGCATTGCTGTTCGGAAGCATTTAACTCGTCATCATCGATAAAACCATGTGTTAAAGCAGGTCCGTCGAAAATATCTTCAGTAGTTTTGCCTTTATTTTTCATATCAGGCAAACTGTAGAAATATACATCCGGAGAAAGAAACTGGGCCAGCTGAAAATAGATTTCGGCAGCAACGGTAGCAGCATCAACAAAAGGATCGATCTCAATATCGCCGCATATTGCTATTTCTTCCACTTTTAAAGCCCGGGTTTGGAAATAATCCTCGCATAGCGGTCTGTTATCATTTAACCTGTCTTCTGCCTTTTTAATGATGTTTTTAATGATGGCTATTTTGCGTTTATAACTTTGTAACAGTCCATTTGGCGCATCAAAAATGAAATGATTCAGTTCAGTATCTATTTCGCTCAAACCGGTAATGGCTACAGGTACCCCAGCCACTTTCTTGGTTCCTGCAAGTGTAACCGTATGATCCAGATCGTTACTATCAATCAATTCATATCCTGTCGGAAGTTTCTCAGCCTTGATTTTAAGACTTTTAATGTTATTGATAATGTTTGTATCACTATTAAAATCTATAGTAAGATCATCCCAGCGGGGAAAATGGATGGTTACATTAATTTCTACACCTTCCAACCATAAATCACTACTAAAATTATTAATGATATAGGTTCCTTCCATGGCATTGGAGTTTAAATCGCCATAAATAATGGATTGATCAAACTCGATCAGGAAATTATACAGGCCCTTTACAAAATAACCTGTCCCATCTGTTGCGGTAGGGAAATACTCCAGTTTTTGTTGTGCCTGGTTTACATAAATTTTCATTTCGGCATCCTCAGCAGGAATCACCCAGGCGTTTTTGATGCCCAAAGTTTCCTGATCAACCTGTACGGCCACATCCATTAACAGTTTCCTAAAATCTTTAATGGTAACCGGCGCATTATGCAGAATCTGCCTTGCGGTAAAAAAGTTATGAAAATCGACCTGGTCAATATTGGGATTATTGGCCAGCAGATCCTGCATATCGAAAGTTAAACGGTAACCCAGGTCGGTTATGGCATAACACAGTGCTTCAAGCGTAGTGATACCCGGATCGTGCAGGTT
This sequence comes from Pedobacter folensis, assembly GCF_056490665.1. NCBI lineage: Bacteria > Pseudomonadati > Bacteroidota > Sphingobacteriia > Sphingobacteriales > Sphingobacteriaceae > Pedobacter > Pedobacter folensis. The sequence continues at coordinate 341,147 of NZ_JBWJIF010000001.1, read as the reverse complement.
ATAATCAGTCCAGTTTTGCTGGCTCAAAGCCTGTATCCGGTTAATACCCATTTCCCGCAGTTTATCAAACTGCATGCTTTCCTGTTGAGGACTGTTTTTCGATATGGTTTTTAAATCGCTCATTTAATTACAACCGCATTCGTTAACGGGAACAAATTCACCTTTTGCTATAATGGTATTATCATTGCAATCCACACAATCGCAATCGGGATTGCTGATTCCGGCAATGTCGTTGATGTTGATAATGGAGTGATCGGGATAAGCAGTTAAAATACTTGCTGCTGTAGCTGTTTCTGCTGTTTCCAAATCTTTCGACGAGATATCTTCCAATCCGGCAGGCCGGTAGAGGTACAATTTAAAACAGGTAATATAATCTACATAAGCCAACTTCTCCAGCTGATAGATGATGGTCGATTTTTCTATTTTACCACCAAATTCCATTTGAATGGAAGCATTGCCTGTCCAGGGGGCCAAAAGCAAACGGATCTGGTTTTTAAGTTGTGGGAGGTAAATATTTTCCTCGTAACCGTCTCTCAGTTTTACATGGAAATGCAGCTTTATTTCTTCAAAAATTGGGTTCTGAACATTCAGCCTCGCAAATGCCGAATTGGTTTTGGCCAGGTATGCTTTAATCATTTCCAAAGTATTTTTAGAAACCTTTGGTTTTAACGGGTTTGGCGCATTGCTGATGGCTATATCAGGTACGGCAATAATGGTTACATCGCCCGGCGACAAAGCGTTGTAGCTGCTCACGTTACCGTTGTAAAAAGTATGGTTAATGCATTTGGTGGTATACACATTGGGAAATTGTGCCAAAATAAGGCGTTCGTAATCCCACTGGGTGATGGCCCTTCTTTTATGCCTTAATATTTCGCTCACACGCAAATGATAATCGTTGGCATTTTCGGTTCCTTTTCCATCAAAAGAACCATAGGGCTGCATTACTTTTTTTACAGCGTTATCAGGGTCTTTTAATTTTGAAATCACGCCTGCTTCGATGGCAATTTTTTCAGGCACCACGTCATCGTAAACTTCAAATTCGGCTTCTGCAGCCTGGGCTGTGATGGAAATAATATCGCATACAGCAGCGGCATTTGCAGTTACCGCAGCCCTGATCCATAACAGGCCATTTGCCAGGAGTGTATTATCGGTATTTACCGTTTTAGGAATATTTAAGGTAACAATGCCTGTGGTTAAAAGTCCGTTGGTTTGTTCTCTTAAAATATTTATTTTTTCAAATTCTATCCAGATATTATGCTGAAGATAGGCCCATTTGATTATCGCCTTATCAAAATCAGGATTGGCACTACCCTCGCTTACCTGAAACAGCAAACTTAAATTCTGCGGTACAACGGCATCACTTAACCCCAAATAAAGTTCACCTTCATTAGGTTTAACAGGAAGCAACTGTACGGCACCATGGGTAAACGGATGCGCTTCGGCTAGGCCAAAAGGTTCGATAAAATAAAACCGGTGTATGCGGTTATCATAAGTTGATTTAACATCAGCACTTACCGAAAGATCTATTGTTGCTGCACAGCTATAATCGATCGTTAAATTCTGAATGAGCGGCAAATAGGGTGGATTGGGCAATTTAGGCACCGTGGTTTTGCCTATAACAGCTGTACTGAACACCAGCTGATAATCAGCCTGACCAAATGTACCTTTGGTGAATTTAAGTTTTAAATAACCGCGCTCGGTTTCGAGGTTATAAGCATCGTTTACTTTGGTGTTATAATCTGCTTCAAAATCAGCTGGTATACTTAAATCTGTTGAAAACAATGCATTGGGTGCATCGCCATCTGCTGCAGTAAAAAGTGCAACCTCTGGCGCTGTCGAATTGATCCAATTGCGGTGTAAGAGAAAGGAAACTTCGGCTTTAAAATCGCTGTTTTTGACGTAAGTGGATTTATCACGTCCATTACTGTCGTTAGCGAGATTAACATAGAGATCGTAGTATGTGGCAAAAGTAACGGCAGGTAAACCTAAATATTCGAAATTCAACCTTAAACTGCTGAGGTTATGCTGAAAAACCTCGTTGCTGCCTACATAAAAATTGGCACCTGCACCTGGTACCGGACCAAAAATCTCCATGGGTTTAGCGGCATCCAGCTTACCCAAACTGTTTTGTACGAACAGGTTTTTTACGCCCTGAACATCCGTTTTAATAGCTACGCTATCAATTGAAGCAAAGGTTAAACCGGCATAAAGGTTTGGTGCCGGTAGTAATTCCATTTTTAATACCGGAAAATCGGTCCTGAAATCCTCTACATGAAGTTTTTGACTATAATTGACTAATTTAGGTATGCTTTCGTCGGCGAAGAGTACCATTTCGAGCAAGCCAGGATTGGGAAATGTTACCGAAGTAATTTCTACTGTTGTCCATCCTTTTTCTGCAGTAATACTGGCCTTAAAATTTTCGGGTTTAATTACCGGCGCTACCAGATAAGGTGCATGATAGCTAAATGACAGGGTTATTTTACGTTTTCCTTCGGCCATCCTGAATAAAGGAGAACTGATGGCAAAACCGATATTGGCGGGAGGCCGCGTTTCGTTACCAAATGTATCCCAGCTACCATCCTGGTTTACCACTTCTGCACCAATGCCATCGCCCGAATTTGCAACCGGCGAAGCTTTAATCCTGGACTTTTCCGTCTGATCAACCAAAATGGATTTAATATTCGCCACCTGTGCATGACTAAAGCTAAAATCAGACAGGAGTTTATAAAATTGCTCCTGTTTTTTACTGTTTTTACCCGCCCTGAATTCGGTTTTATCGTTTAAAACATATTGCGATATGTGTTTGGCCAGCTCTACAATGAGGTATACTTTATCGGGGGCGGCAGCCTTTTTTTCAAAACCCAAAATGGTTTCGAAGAAATAATCCAGATGTTTGCCGGTAAACTGGTTAAGGTCTTTTTGAGCAATGGCATATAATTCGAGGAAAGAATCGAAAAGCGCCAGATGGGGTTCGGAAGTACCATCTTTTTTTAATTCATCTATATTGAAAACACTTTGCCAGTCGGTTTTTTTCTCCAGCCCATCATAATAATAGTAATTGATATAGGCTGCAAGGTTATCGCAAAACTGATAAAGGCTTTTTTTATCTCTTTCATCAATAGCAATAAAAGATGCATCCAAGGCTTTGGGCAAGCGGTTTAAACGGTTGGTTCCGTTTCTTGGGTCATTATTTTTATTGCAGTTGGTACTCATTTCTTAAATATTTGTGCCTTCGGTTAAATAATAAGGGTAAACAATATTGTTCCGGGTATTGGTACTCCTGACGGTGTATTCTATTACCAGGTTGATGATTCCGTTTTCTTCATTTTTAAAAACATCCAGTTTATCGAGTTTAATGCGTGGCTCGTAATAAATAATGGCCCTTCTTATCCTTTCGGTGATCCTGGTCACCAGCGTAACATTAATGGGCTCGAAAATCATATCTTCCACATTGCAACCATATTCGGCCTGCATTACCCTTTCGCCCACTGCCGTACCAAAAAGGATTTCGAGGCTCTGGTTAATATCAATCACGTCGCTTACCATGCCGGTTGCAAAGCGATCGGTACCTTCATATTTGGTAATTACTGGCGGAAAAGTCCAGCCCTTGCCTAAAAAGTTATTTTCAGTATCCATTTTATCCTATTGTTACAGTTGGGCAGCCCACTACGGCACTTGCCCCACAAATACAGCTATCGCCGGTTCTTACTGCAGGCAAACCACCAATAAATACCGTTGCACTACCGGCCGGAAAAGGGCTTACGGTTGGCTGATGACTATTTGGCGGCAATACACAAACATGGTTATCGCCAACCACGCAGGCAGGCATGCCCCCTATTAAAACCGTAGGTACCCCAGGGCCAATTATAGTTCCACCGTGGTTAGTGGTATCGGTTACTCTTGCTGCGTTTGCCATTTTTAATTAATTTGAACCATGCTTCCCTTCACTTTTGTAATTGCCGACGAACTTAACTCGGTGCCTCCGCTTCCGCTTAGTTTTAATTGTGCATTGGCGTTGGTCGTAATGTTTGTTCCATCGATTTTTAAATCGCCTGATGCTTTTAGCGTAATGTCTTTAATACTTTCAATCTTGATCCCGTCCTCTCCCATTTCTATTTTGTTGCCATTCATATCCTGAATAGCGATTTGTTTCTGATCTTCATCGAGCGTTATGGAATGACCTCCCGGTGTTTCTATTTTGATTATTTTCTTTTCATCATCAAACGATAACTGCAGTTTCGATTTTGTGGATAATCCCTTCAGGTAATTATCGTCTTTAGCCTCTACATGAGGTGGAAATGAACTGCTATATAATCGTCCCAAAATCACGGCATCCCTCGGATCGTCGTTTATGAAACCTACAATTACTTCATCGTCTATTTCGGGATTCCAAACCCATCCATGGTCTTTCCCGGCATCTACGGCCGCCAATCTGACCCAAATCCCATCACCTTCCTTTTCAACGGTAGGCAAACGCACCCTGATCCGGTTTTCACCATCGGGATCACTTTCCAGCTGGGTAACGATACCGATCTGCAATCCATTTACCGGCGGGATGATTCCGGTAGCAGGTTTTTCTACAATATCATCGAAACTGTAGCTGTGGAGGTTTTTATCAAGTCCAAACTGGACATGACTGTACCACGCTGCTTCGCCTGAATAGGAATGGATTACACCGGTTACCCAGCATTTACCGCTAAAACGTTCACCTATGCCCAACAGTTCCACAATAATTCCAGGTTTCAACTTTTGATCGCCTTGCACCCTGAAATTGCCGATAAGCCTGTTTAACCTGCTCCTGAACAGTTGTGCACTTGCCCATTCGGCCGATTCTTGTTCGGCAACATTGCCCGAATGATAAAGACTGTTATCTTCCCATCCGAGTACGCCTGACAAATCATCGCCCGAAATATTTCCCTGTTGGGGCAACGATTTTGCTGTTGATGTTTCTTCTTTTACTTCCTGGCTGGTATAATTCCAGTTTTTAGTAATCACCTGAGGATATTGCGTACGGGCGTCCATCTGGGCTTCGAAATCGTAAATTTCGGAGCCATAAGTATAGGTAGCCGTAATCTCCTGCCCTGCATCGGGCGAGGCAATGTTTAGTTTTCCTGCCTCAGTTATGATTAAAGCACTATTTAATTCGGCACGGGTAACAATAAAATCCCAATTGCTGCAATTAAACTGCACCAGTTGCTTGTGCTGTAGATCCAATCCATCTATATCTGCTGTAAGGCCATTTTGCCCAGCCAAATCGGTAATGGCATCAGCATCACTGGTATTTTCCCAAATTTTATTTTTACGTCCTGCGGTAAGTTTAACGGCTTTATCCCGGCACTCTATTTCCATCTGACTGCCACTTTCGTTGGCTTTAATGGTTTGACTGATGATTAAACCTGAAAATATCACTTCGTTTTCGCCATTATAACCAGCGGCAATCTCAATTTCGGCTCCGGGTATAAAATCTGTGCCATTGCTCAATTCAAAATTCTGGGCTGCTGCACTACCATCCATCACCACCACCCTGGCCTTTGGTATGGCATTAACCAGGTTGGTAACCACAATTTCCAAAATACCAACCGCATCGGACAAAACCTGTCCGTTTACTTTAATACTAAAACTCTGAGCACCTGAATTAGCTGGCATGGTAAATTATTTTTCGATTGGAGGGAACGTAATACGCGCTCCCTGTTTTAATTTTCTAAAATTATTCAGACTGTTGGCCTTAGCCACTTCTAAATAATACCTGTCGTTTTTATAAATATTATATGTCATTAAAGGGAGCGAATTATTGCCCTCTACATTTCTGTAATGTGTTAAATCGGGTGAACTGCGTCGTTGTTCGTTCGATTGTTCGGTGAGTGAGGTATAACTGGTAAAAGTGCAATCGGTTTTTGCCCTAAGTGGTTTTCCGCTATTATCGAACAGCGTGTAGGTAACTTTAACCGCGGTAAGCATACCCTGAAAAGTAAGCTCGCCCCAGTGTATTTTTAAAAAGTTTGGCTGATGCGTGTCTTCCTTGATCTTAAAACAGCTATCGATAAAATGCTCGATCACCTTATGTACGGTTTTATCATTTTGCACATCGGCCTGAAAGGTTGAACTGCCCGAATAAGAAGCAGATGTGGCATCCCAAAGCAAGTCTAAATTAAGCTCTTTACCCCTCGACGATTTAAACTCCCCAACCCCATCGGCAGCATTTACCGGTGCATCGTGATCGAGTTCGTTTTTATAATCGATAAAATAAGTATTGGGATTGTACAACACCTTAAAAGTTTCGATGGGTGAACCCGAAAAATTGTTATCAGAATAAACATCTATGACGAGTTTTTCCAGATTGCCCAATCGATCATGCAGTTGACTTAAAGCCATAGTTACCTCTCATTCTTATTTTTGATCTGTAATCTCAACTCCTCCAATGCCTTCTTTAATTTCTTATCCGTAGCCGTTTGTCCGGTTGCACTTGGTGGCGCAGATCCGGCAACATTGTTGGTTACGGTTGCTGTAATATTCAGTTCCCTAATTTCTACTGGCATGTGTACTTGTGGTTAAAAAATTTCGATCCTTCTAAAATACTGGTGTGCAAACTCTATACTTTCTATTACCAGGCCGTTCTGCTGTGCATTAAATCCCTCTACCGACCACTTTACAGGATAAGCATTTACAAAATTCCAGGCCTGCAGGGGAACATGTGCATCGTTCAGCAAAATCAGGGTAATATCTTTAGGGTTGAATGTAAACGCCTCTACCGATTCTTTAAACCATTTCATTGCTGCCGAGCCAATCAACAATCCCCTTTTTAATGTAAGGTTGCTGTAAGTTACCGCAGTTGGCAATTTATGTGCAAAGCGGTTTTCTCCTCCTTCTTTATATTCTTCTGTCGCAATATTTGCCTCAAAACCCGTTGCATCCGTAAAACCAATATCGGGCAAACCATCATATTGTGGAGATAAACCTTCTATGCGGAGCAAAAAATGGAAACCAACAGGAGGATTTACAATCTTCATAACAGCTAGGTAAACTCAATACTTAAACCTTCGTGTGCCAGTTCGACCGTTTCTATGGCGACTTCGTTACCGGTAGAGTTTAATGTTGGCCCGTCTACTTTTGAAGGCCATGCGCCCCTAACTTTCCAAACCACCACCGGTTCGTGACTTTCGTTAAGCAAGCTGATTGTTAAATCCCTGCGTTCGATTTTATTCAAACTCACGGTATTAAACCATTGAAAAAGTTCGTTATCGCCTTTTGTTATGCCTCTTTTCATCGAAATGGCAGTATATTGCTGCATTCCGGGCATTTTGGTAACATGGTATTCTGGCGAGTTTCCTTCGCGATAATCAATAGACTGGGTTTCAACGGTTAAACCGCTAACCTCTGTAAAACCAATTCGCGAACCGCCCCATTCCACCTGAAAGTGAAACACCGGCAATGGATAAGTATTTGCCATAATTTTTATAATTTATGATGAATTATTCTTGTAATTTATGTGAGAATTTTAAGATGATAAATTCTGCCGGGCGCACGGCTGCCATGCCGATTTCTACATTCATTCTGCCTTCGAGGATATCAAGCGAGGTCATGGTTACCCCCAAACCAATGCGCACGAAATAGGCGTCGTCGGGTTTTGCGCCCTGTAATGCCCCCTGACGCCAGAGCTGGTTTAAGAAATTCTCGCACATGGTTTTTACGCGCAGCCAGGTATTGGCATCATTGGGTTCGAAAACCACAAATTCAGTGGCTTTTTTAACGCTCTCTTCAACAAAATTATAAAAACGCCTTACCGAAATGTACCGCCATTCGTTATCGTTTCCCGCCAGGGTACGTGCTCCCCAAACCAAAGTTCCCTTGCCTGTAAAAAAGCGGATTACGTTGATTGATTTACCCGTAGTTGGGTCTATATTAAGTGTTTCCTGCTGTTGTGCAGTAACTTTTAATGAGGGGCCAGTAACCAGGTTTACGCTCTCGTTAGCCGGTGCTTTCCAAACGCCACGGTTGTTATCAACTCTTGCCATTATACCTGCTACTGCACCCGAAGGCGGCAAATCGATTACATTTTTATCCATTTCGTTTACCAGTGCACGATAGGTACTTAAATCCAGGGCTTTAATGTCAGCTAAGGTTAGATCGTTATAAGGTCCGTTACCGGCATTTACCTGGTGTTTTACTTTTACCTGTTCGTTATAGGCATAACTTAATGTACTTTGCAGCCAGGGATAATAAGCGGCACCATATTTTAAATTTGCTGTACCAATATCGTTCCGCACAATACCGGCATCGGCATAGGGAGAATCGGATAATACCCAGGCATCAAAAATGGCAATACGGTCTTGCAGTTTCGCACATTGCATTAGTGCATAATCATAAACATCTTTATAGCCTGATTTGGTGCTATTTAACAATTTATGCTTATCGGTAAATACCAGCATCGTTGGTTCATCAACTTTTGCAATTGCATCTAAACCCGCTTTGGCAGCATCTGTGGTTAAATCGGTAGTGTAACTTCCGCTCGAAACAATATAACAGGCTCCGCCACCATTTGCATAGAACATTTGTATCGCATAATACATGTATTTACCACTCGTCTCGCTTTTTTTGGCATCACAGCTTATTACCCGTTTTACTATTTTACCGTCAACTTCAGTGTCGGTTATAGTGGGTATACCACTGGTTTCGAAAACCGTTGTTTCTGAATTGGCACCGCCAAAATATTTTTGATAATCAAGAAACGAAGTAATCCGGATGGGGGTTGGCAACTTCGTTGGCGCAGCAGGTAAAACATCGTTCCCATTTTCATCTTTGGCAAATTCGGTACGGCCGATAAACGCAGGAATAGCCGTTTCAACTGCTGCTATTGATGCCGGCAGTTTACTTATTTCCTCTATGTAAACGCCAGGGGTTTTATAATTGGTTGCCATAATTTAAGATTTTGCTAATAGGTGAGAAAATTTAAGGACAATAAACTCTGCTGGTCTAACGGCGGCCATTCCAATTTCTATGATCAGGCGTCCTTCCAGAATGTCGAGCGAGGTCATGGTGATGCCCAAACCCACATTGACAAAAAATGCATCTTCGGCTTTGGCTCCGGCCAATGCACCCTGCCTCCATAATACAGTGAGGTAATTTTGGCACATGTTTTTTACGCGCATCCATGTTCTGGCATCATTTGGTTCGAAAACAACAAACTCCGTTGCTTTTTTGATCGATTCTTCTACCATGATAAAAAAACGCCTTACAGGAACATAACGCCATTCGTTATCGTTACCAGCCAATGTTCTGGCTCCCCAAACCAAAGTTCCCCGGCCAGCAAATTTCCTGATTACGTTGATGCTTTTGCCCGATGTGGCATCTACATTAAGATAATCCTGCTCCTCATCGCTTACGGTAAGTAAAGGTTTATCAACGGTTAATAAACTTACATTGGCGGGCGCTTTCCACACCCCACGGTCGCTATCAACACGTGCCATAACCCCTGCTATAATGCCCGAAGGATAAAGCGGAACGGTATAAGCATCAAGCGCTGCCTGGATCTGATTAAACAAGCCAAAGTCTGTGCTATCAAAGCCTCCGGTGAGAAATGAACTGCTTAAGGTAATCTGAGGCGTAGTTCCTTTTGGATCGTAAACAATGGAAATTGCATTGCCTTCGTTACCTGCAGTTTTAGCATTTACAGTTAATACCGATGTTGTTACCGAAGTTTCTACCAGCGCAGCCAGTTCTGTATTGCCATCAATTGCCGTTTTTAAAGCCGTCGCCGTTATACTTGTGCTTGCACCGATTGCAATTCCAGTCGGACCAAAAGTAAAGCTAAAGCCTGCTATGGAAATCGAATGGCCCGTTATGGCTAAACCATCAAAGGTGATGGTTGCCGAAGCTTTTACAGCCGCTACAGATTTATCGGTAATTTTTGTAATTGCTTTTTTAGTAGAGCCAACTTTTTTATAAATTCCATTATTGGCACCTGTTCGGTTATCGGCCGCTATTTTAATATCTTCATTGGCTACCCGGCCATAACTTGCACCGGTTTGTACCTGCGGATAATATGCGGCGCCATACTTAAGGTTATCGGCACTTACCAGGTCGTTCCTGAATTTATCGGCATCCACATAGGTTGTTGATAAATTGACCTGTGGGGCATCTATAATGGTAAAACGATCTTGCAGTTTGGCGCATTGCGCGAGCATGCCATCGTTTAATTCTTTAATATCAGCAGCAGAACTTAATGCTGTAATTTCGGGGATGAGCAGCAGGGTAATTTCATCCTCCCTTTCGCAGGCCTGCAAACCGAGTTTTAAAGCAGCCTTGGTTATTGCCGGCGTGCTATTGTATGTACCTGCAGAAATTATCCAACATGGACCGCCGCCGTTTTCGTAAAACATTTTTACATGATAGTACAAAATATAGCCCGAAACACCCGTAACTGTTGTTGCGGCGCTTACATCAATTTTTGGTGTCAATTTACCTTTTTCTGGTTCATTGATGGTTACTTCGAGTACTTCAGGGAAGGCAGCGCCAAAGAAAACCTCAAATTCTAATAATGAGGTAATGCGAACCGGTGTATTAGCAGCAAAGGCTACACCGTTCTTCTCCCGTTTTGCAGTATAACCGATAAAGCCGGGGATGGCCGTATCTACCTGTGCAATAGAAGGCGGGATAGTCGAAATCTCCTCAACGTAAACCCCTGGATGTTTATATGTTAGCGCCATATCATGATTAATTATTTTTTAAACATATACATATATTTTACTCTCATCACCTGCTTGCTTTTCGGGTACCGGATTGGGCAAATTCCTGGTTAGTACCACCTCTGCTCCGGTGTCTTTTTTACTCAGCTCTATACCCAGTTTTACTTTTTGAAAAAAAGGGATCTTTACATTGCTTTTAAAAAGCAGTATATCGGCATCGGCAATTTTATTTATCGGGTCGGGATCGTTGGCAGGCACGGGATTTCCGGTAAAGGTATATTTGGCATAAACCGGATTTCCGCTTGGTGTTCCATCCTGACTCTTATCTTTTACAAACAAATCAAAATCATCCAAATCGATACCGCTCTGGTTAATGATATAATATTTCCAGATGGTTGATTTCCTTGAAAAACTGATCAAAAACCTGGTTTCGGTAACTACGGCATTGCTTGCAGGCATTTCAATTTCCAGTACACCAAAAATAGACTGTGCACTTAATTCGTTGCTTTTAAAAATTTTATAACTCAACAGATCGTTACCGGTATCGGCTGCATTTTTGATGGATATATGGTAAAGTCCGTCGGGTAACTTGCTAAAATTGATCAGTTTTTCGAAAACCTTACTGCTGTTAAGTTTAATTTTATAAGGACCGTTAACAGGTAGTCCCTCGCTGTCGAAATCCACTATTAGGTTATTTTCAGTTGGTGAGTTTACCCTTAACATTACTTCTGTATTTACAGGTGGAAGTGTAAAGTTCAGATTCATCAGGTCGCTAACAATGCTGTCAATAATCTGGTATCCAAGATTCGGATTTAACGCATTATTAGAAAAATAAACCTTTTTATTACTCAAAAAATCCTTATTCGGTGCGATCTCATTTAACTGCGTAACAGCTAAAAATTTGGCGGCATTATTTAAGTTGATACCAAAATGCAGGGTGGTATCTAAAAGATCGATCTTATTTTTTAAGTCGGCGCCTATTTCTGTAATCATGCTAAACCCCGAGCCAAATGTTTTAAATAACCAGCGCTGATTGCGCATGGTAGCTATTGAGGCGCTGGTGGGCATAAATCCAAAATCATCGCAAAGGTTATCCTCATAATAATTGTGGTTTACACCAACAGAAAATAATTTACGGTAGGCACTCATAACTTGGTTCTTGTGTTTAACAAAATGTTTTCAACTAATCCATCTGGTGCCAGCTGTACATTTTCCTGCACGGTAATCATCCTGATTTTATACAACACCGATGGCAGGTAACTGTGACCAATAATGCTCCAAAAGTGGTTCATCTGTTCAAAATTAAAACTGAAAAGCTCGATACTTAAACGTTCAATATTTTTATCAATAGTGGCCAGCAAAGGCGAATTGGCCTGTGTAAATACATTTTTACCCTGAAAAAAAGCAATTACCTGTGAAAGTTTCTTTAAACCTTCCAAATAATCGAGGGTTGGTGATTCGGTATCAGCATGGTTAAAATTTGCTGAAATGAGCACGTAAAGGTTGAGGTAGATATCGGGGTTTCTTGTTTCAATATCACCGAGCATATTTTTGACCGTAACGCGCTGATCTTTAACAACCCTGTCTTCTTCAATGTTCATCAAAGTGATGCCCATCGTTTTTTCGGGTATAGCAAGTTTTCCTTCCGAAACCACACTGCTCACCACGATATAATCTTCACCTGTGGTGTTGGCGATATTGTTTAGATAGCCATTAATTTCTTTCGAAAAAAAATCTAATGCTGCGTTAATCATAGATAAAAATTCGTTTTGGAACTATTGGTATTCAAAGGATTAACATAAACTTAGATAGGAAAACACCGATAGTTATTAACAATTACAAAAAAAAGTTATTAACAGATTCGCTAACTGAAAAGTGGCGATTGGAAGACGCAGACGTAATTTTTATGAAAAATAAACTCACTAAGAAGTAAGTTTTTAACACACTGAAAATCAATTTGTTAAAAACAACGCTTAGGAATAAATACTTTTTGAAGGCAAAAGAGCTTCAATGCTTTTACCAATTACAAAATTGAGCGAATAAAACTTACTTAAACTGAAACAAAAAAGATATCGCACGTATTAGAAATACTACTCAAGAATGATTAAAACTAACTATATCATTAATTATCAACAAATTACAAAACAAACGGATAATGAGCGAAACTAAATTTCGGTTCTTTTAACCACCAGCTGCCGAGAAATTGTTCCATAAACAATCAGGTACTGCGCAATCATGTAAGTGGCCATAATTAAAGCGCCGCTCTGGGGGATGGGTTGAGCGAATTTATTCACTGCTAATGCACTATCAGACAATAAGAAAAACAGTGCACCATAGAGAATCAGTTTAAAACTAAAAATATTCACTTTCCCGTAACGGTTAACCGCCATAAGTGCCATTACACAAATAATGATCGCATACATCAGCACCGGAAACTGTAGTGCACCTAATTTTGGCTGGAGGTAAAAAAATAAGCCTGAGCAGAAAATAGCAAAGGCCCCAACTGCCCATAAAAAATAAGGTGTTTTGTGACTGGGATTGGATTTATGATCGAGTGTAAATGCCCTGATGTAAAAAATATGGCAGACTAGAAAGGCAATTAACCCGTAAATAAAAAAACCTGGTTTACCGCTTTGAAGCATCAGCAAAATATCGCCAACTCCTGCAAAAATTAATCCTGTAAAAATTCTTTTGTGGAAACGCCCCTTCAAATTTGTGCTGAGGTAAAGCCATACCAAAAGCACTACAACAATTAGTGGCTTGGAGAAATTACGTAATTCGATGTTATTGGCATATTCCGCATATAGCTGAATTACAAATACAAGGAAAAATATAAATGAAAATAACTTAGTCTTCATCAGGGTCGGGATTTGCCTTTTGCAAATTAAAAAACCAAATTACGGATATTAACTGGATAGCCACAAAAATTACTTGATATCCGACTGGAAATTTCAAAAACAAAACCAGCAAAACACCAAACAATAACCTAAAATACTCAAACCTGATTTGCCACACTTTTTGTTCTAATAAAGCACCACAGGTAATTAAAGTAAATATGGTAAAAACAGCTCCAGATACCAAAGTAATGGTTTCCATTTTATGGTAAGCAAACAATATCGCAGCGCCTGCAGTTAAAGCAATCAAAAATTGCATTAAAACATAAGCTGTAAGCTTGGATTGATATACTGGATTATATTTTTTATAGGTTTCCACATTTATTTCAGGTGCAGATTGAAATCCACCCAGGTGTGAAGGAAACCAGCCCGGAGGTTTAAGAAAAACTTTAATTTTATCGCTGAACTTTGGCGATTGCTTTGCTGTTTTAACCAGATCATCCCAATAATGAAGATTTGCCCAAAGTGGATTCCAACTGGCCAGCGGTTTGGTGATTCCGTAATAAACCTCTTCTTCTTCTTTCTGGAAAGTTCCAAAAAAGCGATCCCAGATAATTAAAGTACCGGCATGGTTTTTATCAATATATTTCGGATTAGAACCATGGTGTACGCGATGATGTGAAGGGGTATTTAAAATATATTCTAAAAAGCCCATACTTTTAATGGCTCTGGTATGAATCCAGAACTGATATAACGTATTGAAAGAACTTAAGGTTAAAAACATGATCGGATCAAAACCAATAAATGCCAATGGCAGGTAAAATACCCAGCTAAACCAGCCCTGAAACCAGCTTTGACGCAAAGCCACGGTTAAATTATATTCTTCTGATTGGTGATGTACAATATGCGCTGCCCATAAAGCATTTACTTCGTGGCTCATCCGGTGAAACCAATAATAGAAAAAATCGACTCCAATAAACAGCAGTATCCAAACCCATATTGTTTTGGGCAATTCAAATAAACGCCAGTGTTCAAAAATATATTTGTAGCCAAAAAACAATGCGGTTTTCATAAAAATCCCGGTGAGCTGCTGCCCTATACCCTGACTTAAATTCGCAATACTGTCATTAAGCCGGTAATAATTTAGTTTTTTATAAAAATTATAAGCCAATTCTATCCCGATCAGTATAAAAAAAACCGGTACAGATAAGGCGATGTAGTCTACTTTCATATCAACAAAAAAATATTTGGCCAGCGGTATTAACTTTACAATTTAGAAAATTTTCAGGTCAACCTAAAATCTAATTCTTGTAATATTTGTGCTTGTTTGGTTTTAGTTATTGATTTCTGTCAAATTCACCTTACCTTTGAAAGGCTAAACTCATGCTTTTGGCGTTATTAAATTTTCATTTAAATCATCCCATCTATGAAAAAATTATCTCTCCTTCTTTTGCTAATGGCGACAGCATTTTATGCAAAGAGTCAAACGCTGGTATTAGCCAAAGACGCCGCTCAATATATCGGTAAAAATGTAACCATTTGCGATTCGGTATATAGTGCAAAGGCTTTAGATAAATTAACCTTAATTAATTTAGGTGGAGCCTATCCAAAAGAGCTAATTACTGTAGTGATCAATAAAGAAGACCTGGGTAAATTCCCTTCAGAACCTTCAAGCATGTTTATGGGAAATAAAATTTGTGTTACCGGAATCGTATCTGACTACAAGGGCAAAAAACAGATTTTAGTTACCGATCCGAAGCAGATTATTGTAAAATAATTAAACCATCATATAATTTCTAGTGCTGTGGCGTAAAAACCAGCACATTTTCCTCCGCGCGGCTTTAATCGCTCATCTTTATATTGTCTAAGCTCCGTACCTCAGAAAAACACAGCATCAATTGCCGAAAATTGGTGGTAGAAAGGGCACCATATGAATCAACCTAAGCACCTCCTCATTGAAAGGAGGTAGGCTTCGGCTGGAGCGTTAATACAAAAAGTATAATTTATGTTTAAATTTTCGAATGGAGTGCCTCTTCAGTCGGCAGGAAATTAATCCTGCCAACCTCGTAAGCATAGATATCCTTATTATCTGATTCGAAGATTAAAAATCATTTTTACATATCATAACAGATTATACAGATAGGCATATTTCCTTGATGAATCGTTTTATTTCCTTGATGAATATTTTTGGTCTTGTAGTTTTTCTTATACTCAAAGTCACCCTTCCATGAATTAGATGCGCAAATCGTACCATTGCTAAAAAGCTGAAAATTTTGCATCTATTGCCATAAAATCCATAGTTTTGGTTTTTCATCAACCTATACCTATGCTTTTAAAACGAAATACGCTCATTTTTATACTCATCATACTGGTTGCTGCTTTTACTTATTTAAGTTTTTTTATTGCGCAGCACCCCCTATTTGATTTTGACATTAAAACATCATTATTTATTCAGCAATACCATGCAGATTGGTTGGATAAATTAATGTTGGCCATCAGTTTTTTTGGCGAACTCCCCTATTCATTACTTTCAGTAGTAGTGGTGGCTGTTATATTCTATCAGCAGAAATATAAACGCGAAGGTTTATTCATTTCAACGGTTTTACTATCCGGATTAATTATCCTGGGGATTAAAAATGTAATTAATCGTCCACGTCCCACTGCATTTTATGTACGATTGGTGGAGGTAAACCGGTTTCAGAGCTATCCCAGTGGACATGTACTTTCTTATACGCTCTTTTTTGGCTTCTTAATTATTTTGATGAATACGCTGAAAAATACGCCTAAGCTCACCAGAAATATCGTGACTTATTTATCAGCATTTTTGATGATTACCATTGCCCCATCCAGAATTTATTTAGGTGCACATTGGTTTACAGATACCGTTGGTGGTTTTCTGCTGGGTTTAATTTGCCTTTTCCCGCTTTGTTATTTTTACTTCAAGAAGAAAACAGATTAACGCTTTTCTTCCAGTTTTTCTTTCTTTCTGATCCTGCTTAAAGTTTCGATCCGCATTCCCAGATAGCTGGCCAAAAATTTTAACGGAACCCTTGACTTTATCGTAGGATATCCGATCTTAAATTGTTTGTACCTAATTTCTGCTGAAGGGATTCGGGATAAGATAGATCGCTCTTGCGACATATGGTAATGTATAGCCAATAATTTTCTAGCTAAAATGTTCGTTTCAGGAAATTGTGCGTACATATCATCAATAAAACGATATGGAAGTATAAGCAATTCCGAATCTTCCAGTGCCTGATATTCTTCCTGGTAAGTTGGCGTAAGTGTCCCTGGATTTCGAATACTGCCAATCAGATGGTTTTCGTCGGTTAACCATGCGGTAATATCTTTCCCTTCATCAAGCACAAAAGCCCGTACCAGCCCTTTAACAATAAAGAATAAACAATCGCCACTGATATTGCTCAGGTTAGGCAAAACCTCGTTTTTGCGAACAGAGATTTTAAATGTTTCGGTTTTTACCCGCTCTATTATTTCTTTTTTTAATGGCTGCAACTCATTTAAATACTTGATAAGCGGATCACTTTCATGATGGGCAGCGGTCATAATATTTATCCCGGGTTTTAAAACTATGCAAGCTATTACTTGAATACCGGATTTCCAAATATGAAAACGAGTATAACAACCTAAAAATTACAGTTGTGGAAAATTTATTTTCCACATCATTTGTTTTTGGCACCACTTTAAGGAATAAATTATTCATTAAATTTTCGTTTTGATCACGGTATTTTGACTTAATCCTAAAAAAAATCTGATAATTTTGCCGCCATGACGAACAATAAACCCAAAGCTTTCCTTTTCGATCTGAATGGAACCATGATTGATGATATGGCTTTCCACAACCACGCCTGGCATAATATCCTTACACAGGATTTAGGTGCAAGCATAAGCTTCGATGCCGTTAAAAAACAGATGTATGGTAAAAACCAGGATTTGTTGGAACGTGTTTTTGGTGTTGGTCATTTCTCACAGGAACAGATTGATCAGATTTCTATCGAAAAAGAACACAGGTATCAGGCTGCGTATAAAAAACATTTAACGTTAATAGCAGGGCTGGGCGATTTTTTAGAAAAAGCAAAACAGTCAGGCGTTCAAATGGCAATTGGTTCGGCAGCTATTCCCTTCAATATCAATTTCGTACTCGATAATTTAAATATCCGCTCCTATTTTAAAGCTATAGTAAGCGCAGAAGATGTGGTAAATAGTAAACCAGATCCTGAAACCTTTAGCAAAGGGGCTGAAATTTTAGGTGTTGCAGCCAGCGAATGTATTGTTTTTGAAGATGCACCAAAAGGTGTTGAAGCAGCACTGCATGCCGGAATGAGGTGTGTTGCACTGACAACCATGCACACCAAAGAAGAATTTGCAGCGTACACGAACATTGTAGCTTTTATAGATGATTATACAGATCCTGTTTTACAGGAACTTTTCTAAATAAAAACGGCCTGCATTTCTACAGGCCGTTTTTATTTTTTCATTGTTGGAATATCGTGATCACCAAAACAATTATTTGGTAAATTTATATACCGAGCTTGTTTTGTATAACTGTCCGGCTTTTAAAACCGTTGAGGGGAAGTTTGGCTGATTTGGTGAATCCGGAAAATGTTGTGTTTCTAATGCAATTGCTGTTCTAAAATCATCTTTAGCACCGGTTTTAAAGGTATTTTTACTTTGCATAAAGTTTCCGCTGTAAAATTGCAAGCCTGGCTCCTGTGTATAAATATCCATCACGATGCCCGACTGATCTCCTTTGACAGTAGCTGCATGAAACATGCCCATTGCCTTGGTTTTATTCAGCACATAGTTATGATCATAACCTTTCCCAAAAGTTAACTGTTCGTTTTTATCATTTATGCGCGCACCAATAGTCGTTTCTGTGGTGAAATCGAACGGCGTTCCCTTAACCTTTTCAATTTTTCCTGTCGGGATCAAGGTAGAATCAACCGGTGTATATTCATCAGCATAAATCTGCACCTTGTGGTTCAAAATCTCACCGCTTCCATCGCCATTTAAATTAAAGAATGCGTGGTTGGTTAAATTTACGATAGTGGTTTTATCGGTTTTAGCCTCATAGTCCATTTTCAACTCATTATCATCCGTTAAAGTATAAGTTACCTTAACATCTAAATTACCGGGAAAATTTTCATCACCATCTTTTGATAAATAATGAAGCACCAAAGTGTGGTCATTGGGCTGACTGGCGTCCCAAACTACATATTGATAACCTTTTTTTCCACCATGAAGGGTATTCTGCCCGTTATTGGTGAATAATGAGTAGCTTTTACCTTCAAGCGTAAACTTACCCTTTGCTATGCGGTTACCGTAGCGACCAATAGTTGCCCCAAAATACGGCTCGGTTGATTTTTCGTAATCAGTAACACTTTTAAAACCCACCACCACATCAACTAACTTACCAGCTTTATCAGGTACCCATAAGCTAACCAGGCGCCCACCGTAATTGGTAAAAATAGCTTCCGCATTATTCTTATTTTTTAAGGTGTACAATGCGGTTTGCTTACCATCAATTTCCTTTTTAAACGAATCGGCCACAAGTTTTACAACTGCTACCGAGTCGCTTTTTAAGCTATCTGTCGATGAAGTTTTTTGGGTTCCGGATTGGCAAGATGCAAAGCCTATTGCAGCCAGTACACCGAGGCTGGTGAATGATTGTAATTTCATAAAATGGATACTTGGTTTAGATTTTTTAATTAAGTTTTAAATATAAAGATAGCACTAAACTTGATAAATAAAACGATTTAGAAGAATCCAAACGCACAATCTGGATAATAATTTATTTTACACACCCATCATGATACAATTTGTAGAAATGGTGATAACAAAATGTAGAATGATTAATAGTCTTTGATTTATTTATATCCTGATCGGATTTATTTCAGTTTTCTTAAGAAGATGAGGAAAAGATAATGAAAGGTTCAACATGACGATGATCATATGTTTGAATTAAACTTTCTGAATTTTTACTGCTCTGAAGATAATATATTAACCAATATCAATTAAAATCCGCTAAAACTGATTATTATTGCGGCTATCAAATCCCAAATATGAATCAAAACATTTCAACAGATCGTTACGACAAAATGTTATATCGCCGTTGTGGAAACAGCGGCATAAAATTGCCCGCAATATCGTTGGGTTTATGGCATAATTTCGGACATGTAAACGTTTTTGAAAACAGCAAAAACCTAATTTATACCGCTTTTAACAATGGCATTACCCATTTCGATTTAGCCAATAACTATGGTCCCCCTCCCGGGTCGGCTGAAGAAGTTTTCGGAAAAATCCTTCACGAAGATTTTAAAGGCTATCGTGATGAAATGATTATCTCAAGCAAAGCCGGATATACCATGTGGGATGGTCCTTATGGCGACTGGGGTTCGAAAAAATACCTGGTTTCCAGTTTAGATCAAAGCTTAAAACGCATGAAACTGGATTATGTTGATATTTTTTACCACCACCGTCCTGATCCTGAAACTCCGCTTGAAGAAACCATGGGGGCCTTAAGTCTCCTGGTTCAGCAAGGAAAAGCTTTGTATGTTGGTATTTCGAATTATAAGGCAGAAGAAGCTGCAAAAGCAATTAAAATTTTAAAAGATAACGGCACGCCCTGTTTAATCCACCAGCCTAAATACTCGATGTTTGAACGTTGGGTTGAAGACGGTTTGCTTGATGTTTTAGCCCAAAATGGCGTAGGTTGTATTCCATTTTCACCATTGGCACAAGGTTTACTTACCGATAAATATTTACACGGTATTCCTTCTGATTCGAGAGTGGCAACCAGTGGTATCTTCCTAAAAGAAAGCAACATCACACCCGAAAAATTAGCTGTCATTGCCAAACTAAACGACGTGGCCAAATCACGCGGACAAAAATTAGCACATATGGCTTTATCGTGGATATTAAAAGACAATAGAATTACCACGGTTTTAATAGGTGCCAGTAAACCAGAACAGATTACGGATTCAATTAAAGCTTTAGATAATATCGAATTTAGTGATGCGGAAGTAAAACTGATTGATGAAATTTTAAGTTAAAAAAACTAATCGTCATTCTCAAAGCTATTGAGGATGACGATTTTAAAAATCACTTGTCACTGACCTACAGGTAGCGAAAAGTGAAAGGTTGAACCAGTACCATAATCACTTTCTGCCCAGATTTTACCATTGTGCAAATTTATAATCTCTGCACTCAGGTATAAGCCTATCCCAAAGCCCGAAATGGTTTTAGTTTGCTGGTTTTCTACCCGGTAAAACCGGTCAAAAAGTTTGTCCAGCTCATGAGACTGAATACCTATACCGTTATCGGTTACAGAAACATGCATTTTATCTCCTATGACTTCTGATTTGACCAAAATAGTACTGCCATGATCTGAATATTTTACGGCATTACTAATCAAATTTGAAATCACTGAACCTATTTTATCTCTGTCAGCATTAATCAATTTAGGCGCTCCTGCTACAAAAGTAATCTGATTAGTGGAATGGATCAATCCCAAATCTTCTACAACCTCAAAAATCAGTTTACTGAGATCAAAATCGGATAGGTTCAAATGGATTTTTCCAAATTCTAAACGGGATACGTTTAAAAAAGAACTGATCATGGTGCTCATTTTCCGGATCTGCTTTTGGACCTTATCTAAAGTATTTACAATAAAAAGATCGTTTAAACTTCGGTTCTGCATTAATTGAACATAAGCACTAATAGAGGTTATGGGTGTTTTTAACTCATGGCTTATCATGCTGATAAAATCATTCTTTTGCCGCTCTTCCTTTATGCTGATTAAAACCTGTTCCTGATCTAGTGCCTCCCGCTGTAATTCAGTCTCTCTAATGGCATTTTTAGCCTTAACCATATCGGTCACATCACTTGCGGTATGAAGAATACAATAAGGCAGTCCGGTTTCATCCTTAATGGCCCGGTATTCGTAGGCATAGTAAGCGGTGTGTAACGTCCCGTTTCTTATTGTTTCAGCCGGAATAGCATCACCTTTATCTGTAATCCCAGTTAGCAACACATTTTTCAGCATATTGATAAAAGGTTGCCCCTTTAACTCAGGCACGGCATCTTCTAAAGGTTTACCGATTACCGAGCGGTCTTTACCCCAAAAAGCAATCATCGCATCGTTGGCCATTTCAATTACAATTTGCTCTGATGTGTATATGGCTGTAGCATCTTTTGATAAGGAAAGCACCTCTAAAAGTTGATTATTATTTAAAACCTTTGAATAACTTCCCATTTATATTTTAAAATTAAAACCCGACTATGCTGATATTTTTTGATTAAAATGAAATCGTACTCCTTATCATACAAGTTGGCCCTACAAATGTTTGGTTAGTCCCGTTTTATTATTAAATTTTATTGGCCGGCACTTAATTTATCGCGTATTTTCTGTTTAAGTATGCCTGCGGCCTGGGTATATCCGCCATCTGCGCCATCAACAAAATGGATGTGGTCATCCTCCAGGTCCCTAACATAACAAGACATAATCGATTCGCCGCTGACGTAAAGGGCATATAAAATTTTATTATCCTTTTCGAGCTGGTTAAGCTCCTTCTGTAATGCCAGGCGCTGCTGTGCAGTTCCGGTAATGACCGTATTTATCCTTCCGTCTATCACCAGCGTATCCGACATTTCTACAAGCTGTTTAAGGTATTTTTTACCACGCGCTGTCCGGAAATAGATATATCCGTAAATATTAATGAACCACGATTTTAGGAGTTCAAAAAACTTAATTTTTCCAAGCCGGTGTTTCATCTCCTTCCCTAAACTATTAAAGCTCGTTTTGAAAATCAATTTAGAAACAGAAATAGGCTGACGCTTTTCCGGGCTGCCATAAATTTGATCGAGGTGATGGATCACTTTGCTGAAAACGCTGGCCTGTTGCTCCGTTTCTGAAGCTATAACGATCAACGTAACTACTTCATCACTGTTTTCGGGTGGTTCGATCTTGTCCCAGCGGCATTGCATACCACTTAAATCGATTTCATCGCTTGCGGTATCATGGCCGGCTAGCAGGTAATGCTCTCCCTTGATAACCTGTTCTGCATAGGCCAGACCATCGCCTAAAACAATGGGTATGGAAAACGTTTCAGCACTACTAAATCTACAAATGTTAAGGCTATGGCCTTCTTTATAAATTTCGGCAACAGGTATAATACCAGTTCTTAATTCGAGGTTAAAATTTTGCAAGGTATTGTCTTTGTATTTCAGCAGCGATTTCATCACATCATCCACAATACCGGGCGGAACAATAAAAGTGGCGCCATCGCCACCAAAGAAGAATGGCACGGAAATATTTGCTTTAAACGCAATATTAAGCACGGCAACAATACTACCCGTTGCCACCAGATTTACATTTTCATGCAGTCCCAGATTGACTGCAGCTGTTGAACTTTTGATATCAGTGATGATGACATACCAGCTTGCAACCACTTTTTCAAATAATCGATTTTGAATCAATAACTGATGCAAAGGCATTTTATGAACGGGCAGATTGGAATAGAAATGATCTTCGTTATTTGACATAATTGAATATGGAACAGCTCTAATATACGCATTAGAAAAATTTAAGTTTTCTAATCAGGAGACTAATAACAAATCTTATTTAGAACAAATAAAAATAATTTTGCTATTTAGAAGCAAAAACCCTTCCTTTGCGCCAACTAAGAATTAATCTAAATAAAAATGAATAAAAAATTTACTTTTTTTTTAAATATTATAGCTTTTTTTCTGCTTTTAGCAGGAAATACAATGGCACAAAGCAAAAACGGATCTGTTTCAGGTTCGGTTAAAACCAGTGATGGCAATCCGGCAAGTTATGTAAGTGTGGGTTTAAAAAATACCGGTAAAACGACACAAACTGATGAGAAAGGTAATTTCACGATCAAAAATGTAATACCAGGCACTTATACCATTAAAACATCAGCTATAGGTGTAGCTGCGCAGGAAAAATCAGTTACGGTTGTTGCTGGTGCGACTGCAAATGCTGATTTCACCATTGCAGAATCTTCATCGCAACTGGACGAAGTAGCCATTAACGGTTACAAAACACCTAACAGAAAGCCTGTTAACCTGGGTAAAATCGCTATTGCGCCAATGGATCTTCCACAGGCGGTTCAAATTATCGGCAACCAGGTAATTACTGATATACAAGCTAACCGTTTAAGCGATGTGCTCAAAAACGTAAATGGTGTTGCTTTTGGCGAAAACAGAGGTGGCGTAAGTGGCGAAACCTTTTTTGCACGTGGTTATAATTTAGGTGCCAATAATGTTTTCAAAAATGGATCGCGGGCTACAAGCGGTGGTATGCCTGAAACCAGTACATTGGAATCAGTTGAGATTTTAAAAGGAAGTGCCGCTTTGCTTTATGGTGGTGTAAGTGGTGGAGCTGTAGTGAACCTGGTAACCAAAAAACCTAAATTCGAATACGGTGGTGAAGTTTCTATGCGTGGTGGTAGTTATGATATGTACAAACCAACAGGAGATATTTATGGCCCGATTACAAAGAATTTAGCCTTTCGTTTAATTGGCACTTATGAAGATGCTGCAAGTTTCAGAAACAGTGTCAACTCGAACAGGGTTTATGTAAATCCATCTTTACTTTATAAAATAAGCGAGAAAACAGATATTTTATTACAAGGTGATTATTTGAAAAGTAACATGACGCCAGATTTTGGTGTTGGTACTGTTGAAAATCAAATTGTAGATATAGGCCGTAATGCTTTTGTAAATGCACCTTGGGCATACAACAAAACGAATACAGCTACAACACAATTAAACATTAACCATAAATTTAACGACAACTGGAAGTTGAATGTACTGGCTAACGTACAAGCTTACAACCGCAACTATTTTAGTGCAGAACGCCCATTCGCAGATACCAAAGTAGCAAATAACCCACTTCCTTATGGTATTGCTGCAAGAAATGTTACCCGCTCTAAAACAAAAGAATTTACTTACAATGAGCAGATTAACTTAAATGGTTATTTTAAAACTGGAAGTATAAGTCACACTTTATTGGTTGGTGCTGATGCAGATCAATCGCGCACAACCAGCGGTGGTTTTACCTTCAACAACAACCTGACTGCTTTTAACTATGGCAACGTAAACTTACTTGATCCATCAACTTATTTTGGGTCGGGTATTGAACCAACCGTAAATGTAGTTTCAGAGACCTTTGCGCCTCTATACCGCATGGGTACATTTGTACAGGATTTGGTTTCGATTACCGACAAATTTAAAGTACTTGCCGGTGTTCGTTATACTTTCCAAAAAACACCAAGAACCGTTACCACAAACTTAGCTACTGGCGTACAAACCTTAAGTGTAAACAGTTTAGATAAATCAAAAGTAGAAAGTGCCTTTACGCCAAAATTTGGTTTAATTTACCAACCGTTAAAAACAACATCAGTTTATGCCAGTTATTCGAGCAATTTTGTTCAGAATACAGGAACTGATATTAATTTAGCTCCATTAGATCCTTCAACATTGCAACAATATGAAGCTGGTGTTAAAAACGATTTATTCAAAGGCAGATTATCTGTTAACTTAACCTGGTACAGGATTGCCAATGATAAATTTGCACAACAGGCACTAATTAATGCACAAGGTGTACCAAATGGCGATGCTAACATTAAAGAACTTAATGGAAAATCGTTAAGTGATGGCTTAGAACTTGATATTACAGGTACAATAGTAAAGGGCTTAAACTTTATTGCTGGCTATAGCTATAACTATATCCGCTATACCGAAACCCGCGATAGAACAGTTTTAAAAGTGGCAGCGCCAACTCCTACTAACCCTAATGCAACTAGAGACGTTATTGTTGGTGGAATTATAGAAGGCCAAAGATTGGTAGGTACTACTAAAAATACAGCTAACGGAACTTTATTTTATACTTTCCAGGAAGGAAGCGTTAAAGGTTTAAAGCTTGGTGCATCAGCGTACTACACTGGCGCTCGTAACGGAGGATATAACGACTCTAAAACACAAGCATATAGCAGATTAATTCCATTAAGTGCATTTACCACTTTCGATTTATCTGCTGGTTATAACTGGAGAAAAATTTCATTATTGGCTAAAGTTGCAAACATTACGAATGAGTTAAACTATTTCGTACATGAGAACTACAGTGTGAATCCAATTCCACCGCGTCAATTCATGACTACCTTATCTTATAAGTTCTAGTCAATATCATAAATTAAACAAAAAGCTCCAGGTCGGTTGATCTGGAGCTTTTTGCTTTTTACGTGGTTGGCCTATTTACTCAAATAGCCATTGCTGGTAGTTGTTCTTCGATGGCAGAGTTTATGCTACAATGACCTCACTAATGGGCAAAGCAAAGCCAATGGTACAAGGCATATCTTCATAACCACACAATCCATTTGTTAAGCTAAAAAAGGATTAAAGAATAATCAGGATGGTGCCTGACTTCAGCAGTTTAAAATAGTAGTGATATTCACCGTGGCGGTTGACTTTTTCGATTTCGCATACCTTACCCGATTTGCCATACTCATCAGCTAATAAATCGCCAATTTTAATGTTATCTAACTGATTTACGTTAAGGGATGCTCTTTTAATTAATGTAGCTGTTTTTTCCATAAGATTGCAGTTTGAAGTATTTACGTAACTAAAAACCATTAGGTTTTGTAGTTTCATAAATTACCTACCAATAAGTATCAAACATACAAAATTGTAGTGTTAATTAGCAATACACAATCTCATAAACTCTTTTCATGTATAAAGCTTCGTCTATCTTGGTAAAAAACTCATACCATTCTTCCCGCGTAAAGACTAAACTGATGTCAGGGAAAGGTGTCGATAAAATCACAACCTGCCTCCCATCTGGCCTGTTCTCTAAATAATCATCGAAATCGAGTTTTTTGGTAGCCACATAAAAAGCATCAAACTGATCAAAAGAAAAATTCATTAAAACACCCGAGCGCCATATATTTAAAACTTTACAATTATTGCATTGTGCGATGGTGATATTTTCGTTTTGAGCAAGTACAGTTGTTTTACACATGGGCTTTACATTTAAAAATTGATCGATAGATTTAACAAATATCTTATTATTTAGAATAATTCCAAATAATAAATTCAATTTATAAATAAAGACCAAAAAAAATACCTCCGATTTTCATCGGAGGTATTTTCTATTATGCTGCGTCGTAAATGACAACCTTTTCGAAATAAACCCTGAATTCATCCAGGAAAGCCTTATGTAATGGGTGTACCTGATAAACATCATGTGCAGCCAAATCCTCGAAGAACAGAATGAGGCTAAAGGTATAAGTGGTATCTACCACAGCACGCTCAATCGGTGCCGGTACGCCAATGTGAAAAGTTTTTACAACTTCAATGTTCTCTAATGTTTGTAAGCTATTGCGGAAAGCAATTTTCTGCTCATCGGTGGTATCGGCTTTTAGCCAGAATAAAACGTGGTGTGCGATCATTTTTTAATTTTTTCCAAATATAAGGAAAGCCGTAAAAGATCATAAGTTTTATCCAAAAACACTTTTGGCTTTATCAATGGCCTTCATTAAATCAATTCCCTTGCCCAGTACACCTTTAAACAGATCTCCCTCCACCTTTAAGCGATCGATGGTATTAAAAATATTAAAATCTTTCATTTTCAAGCCAGGTTTAACTTCATCCCAATGCAGAGGCATTGATACGGTTGCACCAATTTTCGGGCGCAATGAATAGGGTCCGGCAATGGTTGCCCCTGGCCTATTCTGCAAAAAATCTAAATACATTTTACCTTTTCTGGCGGCCACCATCCGCTCGAGCGAAGTATATTCAGGGATTTGATTGTGCACCAGGTTGACCACTATTTTAGCAAACATCTGACTTTGCTCATAAGTATATTTGGCATTTAAGGGAATGTAAATATGCATTCCAGTTGAACCTGAGGTTTTACAATAACCAGGAACGTTTATGGCATCCAATACTTTTTTAGTTTCCAGAGCGGCCTGTACCACCTGATCAAAAGTATGTTTATCGGGATCTAAATCAATTACACAATAATCTGGATTATCGGGACTTTGCACCCGGCTAAACCAGGGATTCATTTCAATACAGCCTAAACTGGCCATCCAGAGTAAGGAAGCTTCATCTGTTCCCACCAGGTATTCCTTTTTTTCGCCTTCACCATTTTCATAAGGAAAAGTTTCAGCCCAGTCTGGTGCTTTTCCTTTTACATCTTTCTGGTAAAAACTCGGACCATGTATTCCGCCCGGAAAGCGATTAAGCGATTGTGGACGGTCTTTCAGGTAAGGCATTATATATTCAGCAACCTGGTAATAGTAGTTAAACATATCTCTTTTGGTTACCTTATCTTCGGGCCAATATACTTTACTTAAGTTGGTAAATTTAAGTTCGTGGCCTTTAACTTTCCTGACCTGTGTTTCATCTTTCGGATTTAACAAAGTTTTAGGTTCTTTACCTTTTGGAGCTTTTATTGCCGCCGCATGGGGACTTTTCTCTTTAGTGTCGTCGACAATTTGTTCTGTAGGCATTTCGGCTTCCCTTACCACTTCTTTGGCTTTTTTATCTTCACGCATGCCCTGGAAAGACGGGTGACGGAAAACACCATCTTCCGTTACTTCAGTAAAAGCAACCTCGCATACCAATTCTGGCTTTAACCAGGTGGCTTGTGCTTTTGGTGGATTTGGCCTGAAGCGGGAGGGTTTATTTACATCAGGAATACTTTCGAAGGGGCTTTTGTCGACAATAATCGGTTTAAACTGCTCCATCATGGTTTTCTGAAGTTTATCTGAAAAGCCAGTCCCTACTTTGCCCACATATTGTAGTTTTCCCTTTTCATACACGCCTAACAGTAAAGAGCTGAAAGATTTAGCAGTATCGGCGTTTTTGGTGAAACCGGCTATAACCACTTCCTGTCGCTTCTGTACCTTAATTTTCAGCCATTCTTTCGATCTCCGGTCTGTTGCATAAATACTATCCGTTTTTTTGGCAATAATGCCTTCCAAGCCCATTCTGCTGGCCGCATCAAAAAAGTCTACTCCACTGGCTTTAAAAACTTTCCCAAGGCGCACACGGTCATCATCAGTTGGCAGTACCTCGTTCAATATGGCTTGTCGCTGGTAAAGTGGCATTTCCATCAGGTTTTTACCATCGTACCAGAGGATATCGAACACATAAAAAACAAGTTCTCCGTCAGCTTCGCTTCGCCAGTTCTGTAGCGAGCCAAAATTAGACACACCTTTGCTATTTAAGACCAAAATCTCACCATCCAATACCGCATTCATTTTCCAGCCCAAAAGCAGATCGTAAATGGGATAAAATTTTTCGTTAAAGGATTTATTATTTCTTGATAACAGATCAACCTTTCCTTTATTGACAAAGGCCAGGGCACGGTAACCATCCCATTTTACCTCATACTGCCAATCAGGATCGTCGAAAGGTTCGTCAACCAGGGTGGCCAGCATGGGTTTTATGCCTTTTGGAATAGCGGTTTTAGGGGCTTTCTTCAGTATGGCTTTTACATCTACCACGACGTCATCGCCCACTGCTTTGGTTTCTTTCTTTACTTTTCCTTTCGGGCTTTTTTTTTCAGTTTTTAAATCCTGCTCCTTCCCTTCTTTCCAAACCTTATCGGATGTTTTTTCCATCTTTTCGATTGTTTTTCCAGAAAGCACCGATTTATCTTCTTTGGTAATGTCTTTTACAGAAGCATAATCATCTTTATGTTTGATTAACAGCCAGCCGTTTTCGCCCATCCCATGGGTTTTCACAAGTGCAAACTCGCCATGAAGTTTTTCTCCGTTGAGCTTGATTTTTAAAGAACCATCTTTTAACTGGCCTAATAGATGTTTTT
Source organism: Pedobacter folensis (assembly GCF_056490665.1). Lineage (NCBI taxonomy): Bacteria > Pseudomonadati > Bacteroidota > Sphingobacteriia > Sphingobacteriales > Sphingobacteriaceae > Pedobacter > Pedobacter folensis. The sequence continues at coordinate 311,754 of NZ_JBWJIF010000001.1, read as the reverse complement.
CCTGTGCTTTTTTACCTTTAATCGTTTCTATAGGCTCATAAGTTCCTTCATCCCATACAATAACGGTTCCGCCACCGTATTCGCCTTGTGGGATAATGCCTTCAAAATCTTTATAATCGTATGGATGATCCTCTACCATCATGGCCAGACGTTTGGTTTTTGGATCGGTTGAGGGGCCTTTCGGTACGGCCCAGCTTTTTAGCACTCCTTCCATTTCGAGTCTGAAATCGTAATGCAGCCGCGAAGCATCATGTTTTTGGATTACAAAATGTAATTTATTCCGATCGCTGCTTTTGCCCGATTTTGGTTCGGTAGTTTTGGAGAAATCGCGTTTGGCAACATACTTTTTCAGACTCATAACCCAGGTTTTACTTTTTTAAATAATTTTCCACTTCACGGGCAGAGGTACCAACTGTTTGCACCACGGCTTTCAGTTTATCTTTGCTCACCCCAAATTTGTTAGACCAATAATCCAGCTCATAACCTTCGTTAATGTTGATCTTAGCCCGATCAGCACTACCGTTTTTTAGTTTATCATCCATAATTATTTTGATTAGACGGTTATAAAACAGCCCAATAACAAAAAAGGTTTTAACAGCCATTTTTTACAAACGGATATTAAAACCTTAAAAAAATAAAATTCAGATATTAATCTACAAACGCAGTAACCATCTCTGGTTTGGTTTCTTCTTCATAGGCGAACTTATTCATGGTGGCCATATTAATGACCCTTAACCACACCAAAAAATAAGGAAAGCTAATGATCGCGAGCGATAAGGGATGGGCTTTTGCAAAGGATGGAAACAGCAATAAGGGGAAATTGCAGGTAATGACGAGTAAAACGGGTAACAAGACTTTTTTCATGGCCTTATTATTTTCTTTAACATACCAGATGCCCACGCCTATTACTGAAATAATAAAAGTACAATCTTCAGCTCCGGTACTAAATAATACAGGAAACAGCATGACTGAGGACAGGATCATGAATTGAAACTTAGCTTTCGAAAAACTTGTTGTACGACTAAAAGGCAGCATAAATATCAAAGAACCGATGATTAAAAAGAGAGAATTGGATATCCCCGGCTGATCAAAAAGCTGCCTAAAGAAACCCATAATCGAAATATCTATTCCTTCACCTGAAACATTAAGCATATTTTTCCCGATCAGCGAGTTTTTCCAATCGATATAACTTTGTACAACAAAATCCGGATCGGCCAATAACATCGGCAGTAAGAATATCACCATCGACCACATAACTAACCACAAAACAAAAACCGGCTTTTTCTTCGCAAAAAAGAAGAATACTAAACCTACAATACCATAAAGTTTAATAAATGTACCCAGCACAATACAAAGGGCAGACCATATTCCTTTATCTTTATTTATTTGCGTATAACTTAGTATCATTAAGGCCGCGGCACCTGCATTAAACTGCTGATTCAGCATCGATTCTATTAAACAGGGAATGGCAATATAACCGATAATAACTTTTTTATCCTCGCTTAAAGGTAAAGTTTGAACAGCTTTAAAGAGCAGGAAACAATTAAACAGGTTCCAAAAGAGTAAGCCAACCCAGTTATGCATTAAAGCAAAGGGCGCCATTAAAATACTGAAAACGGGGCCGTAATGATTGGCATCTTCGTGATAAGCCGGATAAGGGGCGTAAAGAGATTTTTCCTGGAGAAGATTCCTGAAGGTATTCTCAAAAATGAGGTAGTTATTATACCTGTGTGTTGCCCACGAATCGATCACAAAAATAAGTGTGATGAGTACCCAAAGGAATAATACAAAACGATTGTCCTGATAAAATTTTTGACGTGGAGATAGACCGGGAGTGTCAGTTATGGGATGGTTTAACATTTGTAAAAATTATATTACAATACAATAATAAATATGTTAAATGACAAAACCAAGTGTTTTTGTAAGGAAAATGTTACTCTTTTTAAGGGTAAAAATATCTGCTTTAAATGACACGCCTAAATCGATTTTCAAGAACAGTTTGGCAATTGGTTTAAGTTAAATGGGCGATTTCGATCCAAATCGTTAAGCATTAAAGCCTTTGTAGCTTTATATTTGACAATCTTTTGGCAAAACTCCAAAACCAAATCAGAATTAGCGGTGTTTGTAATCACATATTAACTAACCAAAAAATCGGTAAAAGATGGAATATCAAATTAATTCGATGAATGCCAGAAAAGAGTTTATTGAGATCGCTGATGAGCAGGATCGCAATTATTGGGCAGCCAGATTAGGCATTACAGCTGAAAAACTAAAATCGGTAGTTAAAGCGATCCAGAGCATGGAATTTTCTATTGTAAAAGAATATTTAACAATGGAAAAAATTAAATCCGGAAATGCTTATCAACGTTTTCTTAACCCTTCATAGGTTTAAAATTAATTTCAGTTTAATTAATAAAGGCCTGATATAAACTATTGATAGCCGCCCTGCTAAAATCAGGGAAGCCATCGGTATAAGTGGCGTTTATACCGTTTGTAATGATAACGAAGCCAAACTTTTCTTTCGGATTAAAAAACATGGTGCTGAACAGGCCATAAGCTGAACCTGTATGTCCTTTCAGTTTTACGCCTGGAATAAGCTGGTCGGCGGTCCTGATCGCCAGGCCATAACCTTCATCATTAGTTAAGGCAGTCTGCATCTTTTTTGCGCTCTTTTTACTAATGATCTGCACACCATTTGACCGGCCATAATTCATGTGCATGATCATGTATTTAGCTAAATCAGTTGCCGAAATCTTCATGCCACCTGTGGGTGAAAAAACAGGTGTGCTATAACCCCTAATATAATTTGCAATTTCTGCCCTTCGTGGCGCATATGCCGATGGTGAGGGCGTATAATTCTTCGTATCAGCATGATACTCATATAAATTAACAAAACGGGTACTATCTAAAGAGTCGACGCAATAACCGGCGTAAAGTCCTAAAGGTTTCAATACGTGGTTTTTCACATAATTATCAAAGCGTTCACCAGATTTCTTTTCGATGATGGTGCCAATCAGGTTAAAATTCAGGTTGCAATAATCAAATTTGCTTCCAGGGGCATAATCGTTATAACATTTGGCCCAGTTTGGATTTTTATCCGGATTGATCACATCCAGGTTTAAATAACCCTGCGAATCGTTTAAGCTTGAAGTATGCGACAATGCCATTTTTAATGTGATCTTCTGCTCAGGGAATTTTGGGTTCCTGATTTTAAATCCCACCAGATCACCAAAATCATCCTCTAAAGAAATTTTACCTGCTTCTACCAGTTGCATAATGGATGTTGCCGAGAAAGATTTAGAGATCGAAGCGATCCTGAAAATATCCTGCTCGGTTAAAGGCTTTTTATCTTCTAAATCTTTTAAGCCAAAAGCATGGGTATAAATGATCTTGCCATCTTTAACCACGGCCACAGCAGCTCCCACCGCACTAAATTTCTCCATGATTTGCCTGAAATCAACTTCAGCTTTTTCATTTTGCGCTTTTGATTGCGTGATTAAACCAACGATCAGGATAAAGACATAAAAATATTTAAGTTTCATAGGCTTATGGGATAAGAAATAAATAGAAATGAGGTGCTAAAACAAAGCGCTGTGCTACCGGAAATTTATTTGGCATCGTTTACTTCCAGCCAATGTCCATCGGGATCTTTAAAATAAATCTGCTTTACGCCGTCTACGCGTAATGTAATTCCCTTCTCTTTCCCGGCCCAATCCTCAAAGCTGATATTTTTGGCATTCAGTTTCTTTACAAAATCGTCAACAGATGGAACACTGAAACATAAATGTCCGTTTTTATCGAAAACTTCATTTCCTTTTGCACCCTGGATTAAATGTAATTGTCCGGCAGACCCCAAACTAAACCAGGTATGGCGGTTATCTTTAAAAGGTTCAGGAATGATTTTAAGGTTGAACACACTTTCGTAAAAAGTGGTTGCTTTAATCAAATCAGCCACGTAAACTGCAATATGATTTAAAACAGCAGGTAAATTTTCGTTTTTATTTTGCGCCATGGCTTTCTGAAAAGTGATAGAAAATAAGATGATGGTAAACAGGAAGATTTTTTTCATGTTTAAATATCAAATTTATAAAGGAATAATTTTAATAAAAGTTAAACATTCTTTGCTTTGGGATAGCATATTAACTGCAACCTGTCCGAATCAAAAAGATATACACAAATGTGGTTTTGTGTTTAATGCCAGAGTTGGAAAGATCCTGAAACAAGTTCAGGAAGACGCTGCGAGAAGAAAAAATCAACGCGTTTAGTTTGCGATCTTCTGAAATAAGGGTTAACATAGATAATCGGTAAGAGCCCTTCGACTATGCTACCAGTGACAGGTTTAAAAAATCGGTCGTCATCTCGACCGAAGCAACGCGCAGTGGAGAGATCTCTGGTCTCTGCTAAAAGATCTCTCCACTGCGGTCGAGATGACGATTTATCTTAACCTGTCATCCAAGTGCTTTGTTTTTTTTCTAAAACTGACCGCTCAGGGTGACAAAGTTTTATCCATAGCACCAATGTGCCCTGTGTTAAAACAAAAAAAAGCTGCTTCAATAATCTGAAGCAGCCTTAACAGAAATATAACGATAGTATGAAGTGTGGTTATTCTTTACCTAATTCCATCCTCCACCAAGGGCGTGATAAATATCGACTACAGCATTTAACTGCTGTTTTTTGGTTTCGATCAGCTCTAACTTCGATTGCAAAGCATCGCGCTGGGTCATCAATACCTCAAAATAATCGGCCCTTGCCGATTTAAACAAATCGTTAGAAATATCGATCGACTGGGTTAGTGCAGTGACCTGTTTCGATTTTAGATCGTAGCTTTTTTGCAGGTTACTGATCTTCGACATCTGGTTGGCCACTTCTATATAACCGTTCAGAATCGTTTTTTCGTAATCGTAAACGGCCTGCAATTGTTTTGCATTTGCGGTTAAATATTCTGCTTTAATGGCATTTCGGTTAATTAGCGGTCCAGCCAAATCTCCTGCTAATGAATAGATTAAAGATTCTGGCGTTCTCAATAAATAAGATGGATTAAAAGCCTGATAACCAATCGTGGCAGAAATACCCAATGAAGGATAAAACTGAGCTTTAGCCACTTTAACATCTAATTTAGCCGCAGCGAGTTCTAACTCCGCTTGTTTAATATCAGGTCGGTTGGCTAATAATTGTGAAGGTAAACCTGTTTGAACGGTTGGTGGTACCAGATCAGTAAAACTCGATTTATCCCTTATAATGGGCTGAGGAAAACGGCCCAGCAGGAAATTAATTTTATTCTCCGTTTCGGTAATGTTCTGTTGAATATCGAATTCCAGGCTCTTAGAGCTTAACACTTCAGCCTCAAATTTACGCACGGCAAGTTCGTTAACCCTACTGGCCTGTTTCTGGATTTTCATCAGTTCTAAGGCATTTTTCTGCAGCTCAATGTTCTTTTTCACCGTCTCTAACTGATTATCGGCAGCCAGCAGTTCGTAATATGAATTTGCCACCTCCGCAATTAAATTAGTTACCACGAAATTTTTGCCTTCTACTGTCGCTAAATAATGACTTATAGCTCCTTTTTTAGCATTGCGTAATTTGTGCCAGATGTCGGCTTCCCAATTGGCTTGCAAACCAAAAGTATAATCGGGCAATATTTCAGGAACTTCTTTGCCCGGTGTAATTTCTGTTGAAGCATCGCCGGCACCCGAACTGGTGTAACGGCCAACTTTATCCAGGCCAGCGCCAACACGGTAGTTTACACTTGGCAAGAGCTCTCCTTTTTTCGCTTTGATTTCGTTTTTCGCAATTTCGATATCCTGTAGCGTAATATTCAGCTCCTGGTTATTTTTCAATGCTGTATCGATCAGGTTGACCAGATTTGGATCAGTGAAAAACTTACGCCATTGTATACTGGCTGTACTTACGGTGTCTTGTGCAGCACTAAAGGCTGCAGGAACATTTTTATTTTCGGTGCGCTGGGCCACTTCTGGTAATTTACAGGCAGTATATGCGGCGCATATCAGCACTAAACCAAGGCCTTTATAAATATTATTCTTAAACATTATCTTCTACTTCTTCAGTTAATGGATGTTCTTCTTCAATTTTGATCAGCTTGTGCCTGGCTGCTATTGTTCCAAATACATAATACAATCCCGGAATAATCACCACGCCGAAAATGGTACCGAAAAGCATACCACCGGCAGCAGCCGAGCCAATCGTTCTGTTACCGATTTTCCCTGGTCCGGAAGCAATCATTAAAGGAATTAAACCTGCAATAAAGGCAAAAGAGGTCATTAAAATCGGGCGAAAACGGACGCTTGCACCTTCCATGGCTGCTTTTAATACTGATGCACCCTGGGCATGCCGTTGTGCAGCAAACTCCACAATTAATACGGCGTTTTTACCAAGTAAACCAATCAACATCACCATCGCTACCTGCGCATAAATGTTGTTTTCCAATCCCAATAATTTCAGGAACAAGAAAGCGCCAAAAATACCAGCAGGTAAAGAAAGGATCACAGAAAGTGGCAGGATAAAACTTTCGTATTGGGCTGCGAGCACCAGGTAAACGAAGCCTAAACAAATCAGGAAGATATAAATGGCTTCGTTGCCTCTTGATACTTCATCTTTTGAAATACCCGCCCAGTCGATACCAAATCCTCTTGGCAGTGACTTCTTGGCAACTTCAGTAATGGCTTTGATGGCTTCACCAGAACTGTAACCAGGAGCAGATTGTCCGCTGATTTCCGACGCATTATACATGTTGTGTCTCGTAATCTCAGATAAACCGTATACTTTCCGCATTTTGATAAAAGCCGAGAAAGGCACCATTTCATCCCGGTCGTTTTTAACCGAAAGTTTTAAAATATCCTCTGGTAAAGCCCTGTACTGAGGTAATGCCTGTACAATTACTTTATACTGGTGATCGTATTTAATAAAACTGGTTTCGTAATTACTGCCTACAAAAGTTGATAGCGTATTCATGGCATTATCAATACTCACCCCTTTTTGCTGCGCAATATCGTTGTCGACATCTAACATGTACTGAGGGAAACTTGCACTGTAGAAAGTAAATACCGATGATAGTTCTTTACGTTTATTCAACTCTTTTACAAAATCGTTGGCAACAGTTTCCATTTTTTTATAATCGCCGCTACCTGCTTTGTCGAGTAAACGTAGCTCGAAACCGCCCGCAGCACCATAACCCGGAACAGCTGGTGGCTGGAAAAATTCGATGGTTGCACCCGGAATAGATTTCGATTTCTCTTCAAGCTCCTCAATAATCTCTACGGCCGAGTGTTTACGCTCGCTCCAATCTTTAAGGTTGATTAAACAGGTACCCGAGTTCGATCCGGTACCTTCTGTCAGAATTTCATATCCGGCAAGAGATGAAACGGATTTTACGCCATCAATATCTTCGCACATTTTCTGCAGTTTCTCTGAAATCTGATCGGTACGTTCTAACGTAGATCCCGGAGGGGTTTGGATAATGGCGTACACCATTCCCTGATCCTCATTCGGAATAAAACCTGATGGCACACTTCCACTTAATCCCCATACACCTAAACAAAAGGCTACGAGGATTCCAAAAGTTAAGATCCTGCGGCTTACTACCTTGGTTAATACCAGTTCATATTTACCCGAAAGTTTGGCAAAACCATTGTTGAAACTGTCTAAAAAGCGATCGATAATCGTTTTCTTTTTCTTCGATCCATGATTATTCTTCAACATAATGGCACACAATGCCGGTGTTAGCGTTAAAGCTACAATACCCGAAAGGATAATTGCCGTTGCCATGGTGATCGAGAACTGACGGTAGAAAATACCTACCGGACCCGACATAAAAGCAACCGGGATAAATACCGATGCCATTAAAAAGGTAATGGCGATAATTGCCCCGCCAATTTCTTTCATGGCCTGTTGCGTGGCTTTTAGCACGGAGAGTTTCCTGTTGTGTTCCATCTTGGCATGCACCGCTTCAATTACCACAATGGCATCATCTACCACTACCCCAATGGCCAATACTAAGGCGAACAAGGTAATCAGGTTGAGTGTAATACCGAAGAACTGCATGAAAACAAAGGTTCCGATTAAGGATACCGGAACAGCGATAGCCGGAATGAGCGTTGAACGCCAGTCGCCAAGAAAGAGGAACACCACCAAACCCACCAAAATAAAGGCTTCAACCAGGGTGTGAATCACTTTTTCAATGGAGGCATCCAGGAATTTGGAAACGTCGTAACTTACTTCATAATCTAAACCTTTAGGAAAAGAGCTCGATTTGATCTCGGCCATTTTCGCTTTCACATCTTTAATTACCTGACTGGCGTTACTACCATAAGATTGTTTCAGTACAATAGCTGCTGAAGCCTTTCCGTTTAAGGTAGAATATAAATTGTAAGCAGAGGCACTAAAATCTACATCTGCAACATCTTTTAAACGCAGTAATTCGCCATTGGCACTTGCCCTTAGCACCACATTTTCGTATCCTTCTTTGGTACTAAAACGTCCGGAATATTTTAACACATATTCAAAAGCCTGAGAGCGTTTACCAGAACTCTCGCCGGTTTTACCCGGAGAAGCTTCTAAACTTTGCTCATCCAGTGCTTTCATCACTTCATCCACAGAGATTTTATAGGCCTGCATACGATCTGGTTTAAGCCAGATCCGCATGGCGTAATCCCTATCACCCAGAATATCGGCAAAACCTACACCATCAACCCTTTTCAACTCAGAAAGCAAGTTGATATCAGCATAATTGTACAGGAAATTCTGGTTCATTTTAGGATCTTTACTGTACAAATTGATGTACATTAACATGTTAGACTCCTCGCGGGTGATTTTTACCCCCTCACGAACCACTAAAGGAGGAAGTTTATTGGTAACAGCCGCTACACGGTTCTGCACGTTAAGCGAAGCCTGATTCGGATCGGTACCTAAGTTAAATACCACCTGAATAGAGGCTTCACCATCGTTACCGGCATCGGAAGCGATATATTTCATGCCCGGTACACCGTTAAGTGCACGTTCGAGCGGAATAACCACCGATTTGATTAACAATTCGTTATTTGCCCCCGGGTACTCTGCCGTAATATTAACCTTAGGCGGCGAAATAGAAGGGAATTGTGTAACAGGCAGGTAGCTGATGGCCAGCACCCCAAGAAACACAATGATAAGCGATATGACAATAGAAAGGACGGGCCTTTGTATGAATTTACTAAACATAAAATAAGTATGGAGGGTGCTGGATTATTCTGTTTTCAATCTTAATTGTTTCATCACTTCCTGAGGCTGCTGGAATTTGAAAGCGATTTTATCATCATCTTTAACTTTCTGCACACCTTCAAGCAATATTTTATCGCCGGTTGTGATGCCATCACCTACAATGTATAAATCAGGAAGATCGCCTGCGATGGTGATTGCTCTTGAATGTACTTTATTGTTTTTATCAATCACAAAAACATAAGTTTTATCCTGAATATCGTAAGTAGCCTTTTGTGGAATTACCAAGGCATTTTTTAAAGGCACTACCATTTGGATCTTGCCCGTTTCACCGTTTCTCAATAGGTTATCAGAATTGTTAAACCTGGCCCTGAAAGCGATGTTTCCTGTCTCGTTATCAAATTCGCTTTCGATTACTTCAACTTTACCTTTCGATTTCAACAACTCATTATTCGCCAATAACAGGCTAACTTCCTGCTGCCCTTTTGCTTTTGCTGTACTTTGGTAGTTCAGGTATTCTGGCTCTGAAACATTAAAATAGGCAAAAACCTGACTGTTATCTGAAAGACTGGTCAATAATGCACCTTCATCAACCAGGCTACCTAGTTTTAATGGAATACGATCGATGGTACCCTCAAAAGGTGCCCTGATTTCGGTATTGGATAAATGAAATTTGGCCAACGAAGTTTCGGCATTTGCCGATTGCAGCTTGGCTTTAGCCATAGCCAGTTCATTTTTAGAAACGATGTTTTTATCAGACAGTAGTTTCGTGTTTTCTAATTCAATTTCTGCTGATTTTGTTTCTGCCTGTGCTTTTAACAATTCAGATAGTGCTGCTTTAGGCATAATCTTAAACAACAGCTGGCCTGCTTTTACATGCTGACCTTCATCTACATAAATATTTTGGAGATAACCCTTTTCCTGGGCCCTAACTTCGATATTCCGAACAGATTTAATCTGCGAAACATATTCTTTGGTAAACGAAGTATCCATTTTTAACGGCGTGGTTACCGCATAAGTAGCTACTTCTTCTTTTTCTTCTTTCTTCGAGGTACAACCTGTTACGTAAAGCAAAGTACATAAGCCTAAGCACATGACAACTCTTTTCATCTTTTTTTGTTGAATGGTTTTAATCTGATTTATTTTTTTTCTAATTAGTTTCCCTTGGCAACCAATTTATGATGAAAAGTAGCCTACAACCGATGTGCAGATACTCAATTGACTTCAATAAATTATGGTTACGCAATGATTTAATTCGAAAGCGAAATAAATACAGATTTATGAAGTTATAATGAAGTTGAACTTCTGGTTTGGATGAGCGAAATTGTGTTTTAAAATGAAAATGAACGTTTTTAAGCTATAAACCAATTAATTAAGAACATTTTCTTACCGAATAATGAAAATCGGGTGAATTTGAATGGCGAAATATGATTTCTGACACTTAAGACTTCAATTTGTATCGTGCGAAGATATTTTCAGATCATAACCAAAATGGATTTATTGACCGTAAATTAACATAAGCTTAATTGCGGAGCTGAGTTTTTTGCCACGGAAGCACGGAAATGATCATCGATTTGGAATCAGTCGATTGTAGCGAAGGAGAAGGATTTATTGAGCACAGCGCGTGTAAACACCCAGGCTATTTTACAATAGTCTATGCCTTAATGACCTTAATTTCTTAATGATCCACAAACAACCAAAATCACTTACGCAAGTAGCCCTTAATTATCGACAAAAGATAGACCAGAATTACCCAGCCAGCCATCACAAATTTAGGCCATGCGATAAAATCTGTTTGCCAAAATTCATCCAGATTTCCCGGGTGATGAAAACTGTGGAGTAACCTGATGTTCTCAATAACATCAAGTGCGCCAATCAAAAATGCCAGGAATAAATTAAGCCGCAGCAATTCATTTAGCCAGCTTGTTTTTTCTCTTTGCATCTGCGCATTGGATAAAGTCATGATCAGCAGCACATATACCAAAATAAACAGAAAATCTAGGTGTGTATTCTTTTGAGCCAGGCTTAAAAGTGTCTGGTCGCCATAAAGCGTATCACTCCAAAGCCCAATAATTTCTACTCCTGTATCTTTATTGGCAAGCTCTAAGCTGACAATTCCCTTTCCACTGAAGCGCTGAAGAATGCTTCCCTGAAAGGACATCACAGCACAAACGATGATCAATACTAAAATCAATATCTTTTTCATCGCTGGCCTCCTTCCTGTTTTATAACCTCTATAACTGCACTTCCGCTTTTATTCGGATAATTTATACAATGGATAAAGGCTGCTGCTGTTTTTTTAAAGTGAGCGGGCAATGGATGCAATTCATCTGTCCAACCGTTTTGACCAACTGATCCCCTTGAATCGATATGGAATACCCGATTCTCCCCTAACATTTGACTAAAAACGCGACCGATATCGATCATCATTTCGTTAAAGAGATAAATCATGGCATAAACAATCTTTCGCTGATCTTCCGGATCGTAAATCCCCCGGAGTTGTAAGGGTGTTTTTAGCCATCCGCCATGACCGAGAAAAGTTCGTGCAAACAACCGGTACCATTTGAGTGGATTATATCCGGCGATCTTTTTATCACTGGGAATGGCGTAATCGTAACCTTGTGTAATAATCTGTATGCCCGGGAATTTCCCGTTTTCACCTTTGCCTTTACCTCCGGTGAGAATTCCATTTATAATAAAGTAATACTGAAGCTGAAAAAAAGCCAGCAAAGCATAAAAATCTTTAGATATGAACTGGGTACCCCGCTTAAAATCTGCTGGATTATCGGGCGCCTGAGCTGCGTTCTGATACAGATATTTCGCAAATTCACTATTTTCAAATTCATTAGAATCTCCTTTATGGGTAACCATGGCTGCTATCCTCCGGTTTCCAACCAGGTCGTTTCCTCCCCCGCTAATGATAAATACATCAGGTTGCAGCGTAGAAAGCTGTTCGACATATTTTTTGGCACTTACCATATTCATCAGCCAATCGCCTCCTGAGGCCAGGCTATAAACCGCCATATTCTCTTCCATAGAAACCCAGTCGATCACATCGCTTAAAAGAATGGGGTAATTAAACCAAGAATCGCCCTCTACTACCACCACCCTGTTTTTAAGTCCATTATGCTTGGCCGTATGTTTACGAAAGTTATTTTTTACCTTTTTGATAAAACGGGTATTACGCTGACTGTTTTTCAATGCATCTACTTTAGCCATAACAGGTTCCAGTGCCGCTATTTTCCGTACCTGCTCCAGATTAAGGTCGTAGATATGTTGAATAATTTCAGAGAGATCAAACTCATTAATTTCAGGCCGCAGTTTAATGAGTTCGCTAACCGAAATTTTGTTATTGAGCAGTTTACCGATAAGCTCTTTTTTTATCTTAGGGTCCATGGTTTCAAGATCGTTGTTCATATCATTTTCTTTAGGTTAATGTGTGATTACCTGAAATTTTTCTCCATAAAGCTGAGCATATTCCTGCTCATAAACTTCTCTACAATTTCCGCTCCTGATATGAGGTTGCCTGGCATCGACATGCTGTAATCTGGATTTTCAACAAAGGCATTTGCATGAACAAGAAGTCTGTCTTTGAGCAATCCAAAGTCAGCAGAAGTCCATATCCCATCAATAGGATTAACAATACCATCATTATCGCTCCCCAAACATTGGATATCCCAGGCCGGAAGTCTATTGATATCAAGCAGCACCGCCATATAACGGATCTGCCGCCACACAAATAGTGCCGCATGGAGCAAGATAGCCTCTGTCCCAAGGTGCTTTCTAAAGAGAGCAATTTCATGACTACTAGCAATACGCCGTTCATCTAACTGTATCCCAAACAGCCCTTCACTTTGCCCGATACGTACAATTTCGCGATCAGAAAAATTGATATCAGCACTTAAAAACCAATTGTAAGCATATTCGTCGCCACATATTGCACCATGGCTAACGATTATGGGTATTTGCTCATTTTTATATTCCTCGTCTAAAAGCTCAAAATACTCTTTCCTGGCCGCAACGCTCATATGTTTAATGTCGATAAGAATTCGCTTACCGTTTGTTTTGGCCAACAAAGCCCTGATCATATCCTTGCCCAATGCATTGAGACCTGTTCCAAGCATCACACTTTGATTGGTGATCAGTTTCACAGAAAAATCGGTTAAACTAGCTGCATGCCCGCATAAACCATTATAAAAATGATGGGCAAAAGTAACAAACAAAGGGCAGTGCGGCCATGCTTTTACCTTAGCCAGGTTATCCATTAAACTTTGTTTTACCAAAGGATCATCGCTTCCCACATCCTCAAATCGATTGTAAAGCGCATGCATCCCTTCAAAAGATAATCCAATGTACACGGTATACACCTCATCATCGGTGCTCTGGGCGATATGCTGGAAATCAATTAATAATACATACCTAAGTTTCTTCGATCCAAAGGTGAATACCCTTCCATCTAAAGCCTTTAAAAAAGCATATTCATTTTCGAGGTCGGTAAAATACCCATTGTTTTGATCCTGAATATAATGTATGCGTTCTTTTCCAATGCCAGTAACCAGATTTACACTATCTGTAACCAAATCACCAGGCAAGGCGTTTTTCCGCACAAATCCTTTTTCGAAAGGATAAAGGGAACAGAAAACAAGTCCGACGCCTCCTTTTTCAAGTGCCTGAATACCTGCCTGGGGAAAGCTGGTGATACCTAAAATTTTATTGAGAATCTTTTTAACAAAGGGCGGGTTGCCATAGTAATATATGCAGTCTTTTACCAGGGGGTCTGCACCAGGTATCCTATCGGGAAAGCTACGTCCGTATGGTTTCATCGAAGGATGGCAATGTAAATCTGCAATGGAGATATTCATGAGCTGAAAGGTTTTAGATGAAATACGCCCTAAGGCACCGCACAAATCCGCTTGGGGATATACTGGTAATGATTAATTCAAAAGAAAAATATACAGCACTTAAACGGCAGATAACGTGACGCTTTTACATTAAAAGAGTACAGTCATCGAATACGTAAATATAACGGAACAGCTGATAGATTCCAATACCCGCTACTGGGTATTAATTCTATGCATGGAATTTTGATACCAATATTATTGCTGACATTTTTACCAAGACATTCGGAAGAAATGCTAATGCACACTACCAGTAGGTTTTCCGGAATAAGGTCAGCCAGTTAAATCAATATTACACTGAAACAGTTAATGGTTAAAAACATGATCCTTAACATTTAGACAACAGTAAACTTACATTAAAGGATTACCTTCGTTAACACAAAACCAGCCTTTCTTTGTTTCGATAAAGATTAAAGCGGCACAACATGGAAAACGAAATACAATCTGACAGGGATATCCAATGTGAATTCCTAAATATTTTTAAATTTATCTGGGCAGCTTGCGGAATAGAAGCCTTAGATGAAACGCCCAATAAGCCTGAGCCGGAAAATACCAACTAAAATTAATCTTCAATGAAACTGGGGTGAGTTAGACCTTGTTACATCAAGAAGTTTCGGTTTGACTTTTTAGCGCGAACTAAGCAAAACTGATCAACTGCCAACACAAGATCATTATAAACCTTTGGTTTATTCGAAATGAAAATTAACAATCTGGGCTCGAAAAATGAGCTCATTATTTTCTTATAATTTTCCAGTTTTTATAAAAAAAATTCATTTTTTCTCATACAAACGCTTTACGCAGTAGTTTTAAACTTGCTATAGCATCATAATTAATTGACTACAAATCAGTTACCCATCAATCAAATTCTAATAATCTAAAAGAAGATAATCGGTTTTTAATTAAAGGTGTATCAGTAGAAATACAGGTGCTTAAATTTATGCAAAAAACGCCTTTAAACAGCTTTAAAGTGCATTAAAAATTAATATTGAGGGTAATTTTTAGTGCATTTTTTTAATTACTTTCGACCAAAGAACCCAACAAACTGACACATTCGAACTACACAATAAATCAAACCTAACCTACATAGGCAAGTGATTTATTATGCTAAAATTTATTAAAACGCCCTCAGCCTTTAATGAATGATTAGGTCCATGTTAAGCAACATATGGGTTTAACAACAGGTTATTTATGATTAAGGCTTTTCTGCTGTTTTTATTTAACGGGTTACTGGGATTAATATTGCTCTGCTCAGCAAATATTGCATTTGCGCGCCATGAAATTAAAAGCGTAACCAACGCGGGCTTTAGCAATTTACCAATCCCTTCTCCTTCAAAAGCCAGTGCCAGAACCATAAAAAACTTACCTGCAATTAGTTACGCCAAACATTATATTGCGCCTGCCCCCTGGCAATATTGGAGTAAGGCCAATGAAATTGTGATTACATCAGATATCGGAACCGTTACCGGAACAATATATAAAAGCGACGGTACTGTTGTTACCACTTTTACCTGTGTGCAGGGAACGCCTTTTGTTTATCGCTTTACCGGACTACCTAAAGATGTACCTGCGCACCAACTTAACACTGTACTAAGCGGAGCCGGATTAATAGTAGAAGCTACCGGATCTATTTCAGTGAATTTAAGAAATGTAGCATCAGATGATTTAGGAACTAACGGTACAGATACAGATATTAAGGGTAATGCCTCTCTTTTCAGCTTTGGTGATGCCGCAATTGGAACCTCTTTCCGGGTAGGTTACTATAGGAATGGTAATCTTGCCAGTACACATCCACCAATCTATAGTATTATGGCTACCGAAAATAACACCATTGTTAAAATAGCTGGTGTAGCAAAGGCAACATTAAATGCCGGACAGAGTTATTTATTTACTGCGCCTATGGGAACTTTGGTAGAATCTTCAGGGGCTGCTGTAATGAATACCGCTGCAGATCTGGATGCTCCCGGAGGCTGTGGAGATGGTGCATACAATCCAATTCCACCAATAGCATCACTAGGCCGGGAGTATGTAGTGGTTAGAGGCGAGGGTAATTCAACTGCCGAGCAAACAACAGTGATTGCAACAGAGGCTAACACCGTGGTTACGGTTACCAGTTTTGACCTTAACGGTACTCAGAAAACTACCACTAACTTTACACTGGCACAAGCTGGCGATTTTAAAACATTCGAGCATGGTTTTGTTTCCGGAACCTATAGCGCGGCAAATCCGCCGGGCATAAATACAGGGAGGTATTCATCTTCAAGAATTGAAGCCACTAAAAATGTGGGTGTATTTTCAGGTACAGCTGGTATTTCTGGCGGCGGTGGTTGCGAGGTAGATGTTGCTACTTTGGTACCAATATCCAGCTGTTCGGGATCTAAAAAAGTTGAAACCAATAAGTTTACCGATTATAACAATAGTGATTTATCTTATTTTGGTTACATCATTACAAAAAGCACGGCCAAAATCTACCTCACAACCCAGTTTGGTACAACCAATTATACCAATACTGATATTGAAAGTATAGCAGGTATAGGCAACCGTAAAACACTGGGAACTTCGGGCTTATATTTAATCAGTTTTACAAAAGCGGATATTGGCTCACCAAAGGCAATCACCATTACCAGTGCAGAGCGGCTCACGGTTTCGATGGTGCAACAAGGTGATGGATTCTCGATGTCGAACTTTATTTCCCGTTTCCCTGAAAAGGGCGATCAACCACTGGTATCTCAAACCAATTGCGCATCAGCAACTCTTATAGCAAATCCCAATGCTTCCAATTATCAGTGGTACCTTAACGAAAGCCCGATAAATGGAGCAAACTCCAATACTTATGTAGCTAGTGCTTCGGGTAATTATTCGGTTAGTTATAGTTTGGATTGCGGACTCAGTGCACCATCTCTACCCTTAAAGGTTTCCCTTTGTAATATCGACCGCGCTATTACTAAAACGGTTGATGTAGCTTATCCTGAATTGAACAGTAATGTGGTATTTACCCTTAAGGCCGAAAATTTAGGTAATGGCAATGCGGTTGGGGTATCGGTTAACGACCTGCTTCCCAGCGGTTTTACTTATGTATCGAGCGTAGCGCCATCAGGCACGAGTTACGATCCTATTTCAGGGATATGGACCATTGGCGATTTGGCCAGTAATGCCAGTATTTCCTTAAGCATCACCGCAAAAGTTGTAACGACAGGAACTAATATTAATACAGCAACGATTACTGGCTCGCAACCCGATCAGGTAACCAATAATGATCAGAGCTCAGTGAGTACCATAACTGGCTCTAAAGATAGAGAAGTTTGTGTGGGTACAGCCATAGATGATATCATCATCAATATTCCATCAGGCTCAAACGGTATTCAAGTTACAGGTTTACCAACCGGAATAACGTCGAGCTATAGTTCATCTCCTAAAAAAGTCACCATTTCAGGCACGCCAACTACAGCAGGTCCGGCAATGACTTATACGGTTTCCAACACTACAGGAACTCCATTCACTACAACGGGAAAGATAACCGTAAACGGAAATGTAAGCAGTCCGGTTTTTAATAATGGATTAACGGATAAACGTTGTACGGGTAGCGGAACTGATACTTATGTTGCAACGGCAACAAATGCCACGAGCATCGTTTATTCCATATTGCCTTTAGCTGCAGGTATTATAGATGCAAACAGTGGAAAAGTAACCTGGGATAATACATTTACAGGGACAGCCACCATAACGGCTACCGCAAAAGGCTGCGCGGAGAAAACAACCGATTTTATCGTCACCGTAAGTGCACTACCCAACTTAACATTAGGCAATGATCCTGAAATATGCCAGGGTTTTACCACTTCATCGCTCAGTTACACCAATGCTTTAAACAACCCGACAACCTATAACATTAGCTGGAATACGGCAGGTTTTGATCCGGTTAACAACCAGTCTTTACCTGCAGGAAACATTCCGATTAGCATCCCTGCAAATGCGGCATTAGGGATTCATTCTGGCATATTGACCATTAAAAATCCGGCGGGCTGCAGTACTCAAATTAATTTTAACATTAAAATAAATCCAAAACCATCAGCACCACATGTGTTGGTGCCCACTTCATCACAATATTAATTAAACAAACAAAAAAATCGTCCCCATGAACAATTCAATTACAAAAACAATTTTAGCGATTACCTTTCTGTTAATCTGCACATTTTCAACAGTATCGGCCCAGGTATTACCCACCACAAGTGGCGTAAGTTTATTTTGTAAAGGGTCTGACCTTACTTTACCTGCTGCACCATCCGGAGAAAACTGGATTGTTAAATACAGCGCAACGCAAACCACCACGCCCAGTACCGGTATTACTTTAGCTTCGGGAAATAAAATTGCGGCAGCCGATTTAAACACAGGTTATTATTATTTAAGTTCTAAATCAACCACACCAGGATCCTGCGAGTCAGAATTACAGGAAATTCCGGTGTATGTGCTTAAACCTTTGGTGGTTGATTTTACGCCAGCTAATTTCTGTCTTGAAAGTCCATTAGCCCAGGTTGGTACAGTTACCAATCCTGAAGATCCAACGATTACCTCATTGGCTTATCAATGGTATACGGTAACCGGAGGGGTAGAAACGGCTATATCAGGTGCTACAACAAAAGATTATACACCATCGGCGCCGGCAACAGTTGGAACAAAAACGCATCGCTTAAAAGTAGGTTATGTAATCAATGGCAATAAATATTGTCCACAGATGGCCGATCATGATGTTACGGTAACGGCTAAACCTGTAAAACCAACCATTACGCCAGGAACCATCACTGGTACAGCAACAGCAGTTACTTTCTAGGTTAAAGTTTCGTTCGTTTTCTGAAGATTATTGTATCAATGAAGCTAAGGATAATCTCCTTTCTGTCATTGGCTTTGATGTTGTTTTTTATTCAAACAGCGATAAGCCAGATTGCTCCCAAAGGGCGGCAAAGCATTACGATCAGGCAAGGGTCGTCAGTGGTTTTGCGCGCAAATTCGGTTGGGGCTGCTTCGTATATATGGTACAAGGATGATGTGTTAGTGAACGGCCAGAATAAAGCAACACTTATTACGGCAACCGCTGGTATTTATAAAGTTGCTACAGTAAATAAATTTGGTTGTACCTCCGATATCTCAGATGAAATAGAAGTGATGGTATTGCCACAGCTTATTGCAGATGTAGCCATAACAAAGCGATCAGAATCAAAGATTGTCGTGAGCGATCAGGTTTTTGAGTATTACCTGAATGTTAGAAATAATGGCACAGATGATGCCACCCAGCTTGTGATAAAAGATGCACTTCCGGATAACCTTTCTTTAGAAAACCTGGCCCAGCCCACAGATGGAGTTGCTACCTACGATCAGCTAAACCGAACCATTAACTGGAACATCCCGTTACTGGCCAATGGTAAGTTTGCCGAACTGATTATCAGGGTAAAATCTAAACAATCAGGGATGGTGAGTAATACCGCCACTGTAACGGCAACAGAATTTGATCCTAATCTGGCTAACAATACATCAACCGATAAAAAAGAGATTTCAGGTTTAAGAATACCAAATGTTTTCACGCCCAATGGGGACGGCAAGAACGACACTTTTTATATTGAACACCTGGAATCTTTTGAATCGAACGAAGTAACGATCATCAATCGTTGGGGAAGTACGGTTTATCAATCCAATCACTACCAGAACGACTGGACCGCTCCGGGGCTAACAGACGGAACTTACTTCTACGTGGTTAAGGTTAGAAATGGAACAGCCACCTGGCAAGATTACAAAGGTTATGTAACCGTAATCAGGTAAATAAAACGAAATACAGACATGAACATTTTGAAAAGGATATTTTTTGTTTTGATCATTACGATATCAGCTGTTAAGGTTTTTGCGCAGCAAGATGCCCAGTTTGGGCAATATATTTTTAATGGCATGTACATCAATCCTGCCTACACGGGCTACAAGGAAGAGCTTTACCTGCAGGCTTTTGCCAGAGCACAATGGACTGGTGTTCGGGGTGCACCACAAACGCTTTCTATATCGGCTGATGAAGCTGTAAATGATGAAAGCCTTGGCATTGGGATGATTGTAACCAAAGATAAAATAGGGGCACAAAATACGCTGAATGCATCAGCAAACTTTGCTTACCGGATAAAACTCGATCGTACTGAAACCAACATCCTTGCTTTCGGTTTAGGCGTAGGCGTAATACAAGCCTCCTTAAACGGCAGTATGTTAGATCCTATTGAAATGGGCGATAACCGCATCCCAACAGGATCAATAAGCCAGACCATGCCTGATATACGCGCTGGCATACATTATTCAAATGAGAAGTTTTTTATCGGCTTTTCGGCAAATAACCTCTTATCAAAACCCTTATCGGTATTTGGCGATTACAATTCACTTAACGTAAAAATTCAACCGCATTTTTACCTCAGTGCTGGAGTGGCCTTACCGGTAAATGATGATTTTGTTTTTAAACCAACCTTTTTAATTAAAGACGATTTACACGGACCAACTTCGTTAGATTTAAATGCCTTTTTACTGGTAAAAGAGCGTTTCTGGCTAGGTGCAGTTTATCGCACTTCGGTAAAAATTTACCCGAAAGAGAACCTGCAGCGCGGATTAACCAGCAGAGCTGCCGTTGGTTTCATCAGCGAATTATTCATCAGATCTAATTTACGCATTGGCTATGGCTATGATTACAGCCTCAACAAACTGAGCAATTATGATTATGGATCGCACGAAATCTCAGTTGGTTATTACATCGAAACCAAAAAGAGCCGAAGACCAAAGTGTTATTTTTAGCGCTTAATGAAAGCGGGATACAGATTATTTATTAAATCAATCCCCTACCATGCAATACCATAATCTTCGCCATGGTTACTCGATCCGCCTTGCAAACTATTGTGCTTCCAGTCAAAATAAATGGCATTAATGGGTCCGCTGGTGCGCTCTGAAAAACTAAGCGAATAACCCATTTTTTTCAGTTCACTGCGTACCTCCTCTTTAGTATTGGTATTTAACAAGATCTGACCGGGCTTTGGTTCCCTGTCGCTCGTTTTAGTACCACCCAGTGAAAGCCACAGCTGATTGGTATTGAAATTAGCTGCTTCGGTTGCCCTTTGAACATTCATACCAAACTCAGCCATGTTTAAAAAGAACTGCAGCAAATTCTGGTCCTGGGTATCTCCGCCCTGAACTGCGGCCGATACAAAAGGTTTGCCGTCTTTGATAAACAATGAGGGCGACAAGGTTACCCTTGGCCGTTTGCCCGGTGCAACAACATTAAAGGGATTTAAGGCAGAATCGAGCACAAAACTTTGCATGCGCTGACTCATCCCAATGCCTGTATTGCCGGCAATACAGGCCGGAAGCCAGCCTCCGCTTGGCGTAACCGATACTACCCAACCTGCTTTATCGGCAGCTTCTATCGATGTTGTTCCCCGCCATAAACGGTCTTCATAAATTTCTTTTGGTGTATGGTTACCCAGGTCGTGTTTCGGTGCAAAGTTCCGTTTGGCTGTATCGGGATTAAAACCTCTGCTTTTTAACAGATTTAAGTACGGGTTTTTCCTGCCCTCATATGGGTAAGGATCGCCGGGGCCAATGTTTGCATCATTTTTATCAGCCTGAATAAGCGATGCCCGTTGTTTTGCGTAATCCTTACTCAACAGGCCTTTTATCGGCTCAGCAGGATTTTGGTTTGGATCGCCATAATAAAAATCACGGTCAGCGAAAGACAGGTTCATGGCCTGATAAACCGTATGGATATATTTTGAGCTATTGTAACCCATTGCTTTTAGGTCAAAGTTCTCTAATATATTCAAAGCCTGAAGTAAAACCGGTCCCTGTGTCCACTGTTTTAATTTATATACTTTAATGCCTTTATAATCGGTACTTAGTGCTTCTTCTTCAACTGGTTTCCATTTAGCCAGGTCATCCATGGTGATTAAACCGCCTTGTTCTTTACTTCCACGAACAAACTCCTGTGCAATATCGCCTTTATAAAAACGATCATAAGCAGCCATTAAAGCCTCTTGTCGCGAACGGCCTTTCTTCAGCGCTGCCTGCTCTGCTTCAACCATTTTGGTTAGCGTGGCCAACAAATCTTTTTGAATAAAAACCTCTCCCGCTTCTGGGGCTTCACGTTTGTCGCCCAAATGCGGCAACAGCACTTTTTTACTGTAAGGCCAGGTTTTAATCAGTTCTTTATCACGCTCCATACTGTTTGCCGCCTGTGCTTCTATGGCATAACCTGCAGCCATATGCATGGCAGGTGCCAGCACCTGCCCCAGGCTCATGCTGCCATATTTACTGAGCATGTAGATCAGTCCGCCGGGTGTACCTGGAGTAGTTGCGGCTAAAGGCCCATATTCCGGTGGAAAGTTATAACCTTTCGCTTTAAAAAAGGCTACAGTTGCACCTGTTGGCGCAACACCCATGGCATTAATGGCGATTACTTTTTTTGTGTTCGGGTTATAGATCAGCGCCTGTGTTTCTCCTCCCCAGCTCAGGGTATCCCACATGGTGCAAGTGGCAGCCAGCATGGCACATGCTGCATCAACGGCATTCCCACCCTGCTGAAAGATCATCGATCCTGCTGTTGCGGCCATCGGCTTTCCGGTAATGGCCATCCAACTGTTGCCGTAAAGCATTGGCTTTTGCGTTTGTTGTGCAAATAAAGACTGAATAGAGAGTGATAATAGCAGAAACAGGGCTAAATTTTTCATAGCTCCAATATAGCCAAAATATGAACCATAGCTGTACTATACTCAAACCGCATTCCTTAATTCAGCACATTAAAACAAGCTTGTTACAAATTTAAGTGCTATGCAGGCAAATTATCATTACACATGCATCTTCACCAGCACATTACCCTTTCGCGCATGGTGATGATTTATCCCCCTTATTAAACCGATTCCTGACCCTATCCATTTTGTCTTTTCATTGAAATTAGTATATCACCCTGGTTGCCAGCCACAACCATTGTGTACCATCCATACGCAACCAATTAAAACTTAACCAAATACTAATCTCAAAAAACAATGAAAAGAAAAACCCAATTTCTATGCCTGGCTTTAAGCCTTCTGTTATTATCCTGCAAAAAAGAAAATGAGGAGCAGGCCACAACCTTCGATGCAAAAAAGCCAGCGATGATGGAAAGTCAGGCAAGTTCGGTGAGCGATTTAACCATTAACACCGGAATGACCCTTGCGCAGATTAATCAGGTAATTGCCGCTGCAGTAGCCGGAGATACGGTTTGGGTGGAAGCCGGCACCTATGCTATTACCGGTAAAGTGGTAATGAAAGCTGGCGTAATATTGGCAAAAAAAACGGCCACTAACCCTATTTTTGATGCTACAGCAACCACTACCGACCTGCTCGCTGCAAGTTATGGAACAGAATTAAGCAACTGTGTTTTTTCGGGGATCACTTTTTGGAATTACAGGTTTGTAATAGCTAATGCGGCTAAAGTAACCTTTAAGTACTGCATTTTTGATTATGGAAGAAGAAAGGCTGGAACCACTGAAAGCTATTATTCGGATGCTTACCTTCAATTCAGTGATACCGATTCTTCATTGATCAATACCTGTACTTTTTCACGAAGGGAGAATAATAGTGGAAGAGGGATCTGGCTAAAAAGCACCACAAACAGTAAAATTTTAAATTGCACCTTTGGCAATGGCGGCACAACGGGTTATTTTGTTACTGCAATTAACGACAACAGCGAAAGCAATAGCCTGATCAGCAACAATGTAGCCAATAGAAATCCCGCTTTAAACACGGATTTAGCACAAACCGACCACGGCATCTACGCCCATAGCTTTAATGGTTTAACGATAAGCGGCAATACGATTTCAGGGTGGCCGCCAAACGCCGATGGTGGTGCGGTAAAAGCAAGAAACGGACAACAGGTTACCATCTCTGGCAATACTTTTAATACCTCAGGGATCCTGCTTTATGAATACGCGAATACGCCTGCCTATCCGTATTTAAACAATGTTATTGTACTCAATAATACCATTAATATTGGCACTAATGTTAATGATATTTATCATGGAATAGGTTACTACCGCGACAATACCACAGGCACTGAATATTCTTTCCGCATTGAAGGGAACCTGGTAACGAATGGAACCATTAGTTTTACCGGGAATAACCTTAATGTTGCTAATTTTAATGCCGCAAATGGAGGAGTTTACACCAATGATTACGGTATACTGAACCTTAAAGCAGGCATTAACCAATCTGGCAATTATTAAATAAAAAAAAGATAGCAGCCATTTTTAATGACTGCTATCTTTTAAAGTGATGAAGTGACTATAGCTACTAACCTACTTCTGGTATTTATTGGATGAGTTGATTGCCTTTCCGGTTTCGCTAAGTGCGGGCGATTGTCCTTTCAGTTTTTGGTACCTCAATAAGGCCTCCAGAAAATAATAATCAGCATAAATAAGCGGAACATCGATTTCGGAGTTGTGAGGGAAACTACCCACACTATGTTTTAAAATAAAGCCCGAATTAGCACCTGGTTTTGCCAAATACTCATTTCCTGAAAGCGATTCGAGCATCTGCTCTGCAGATTTAAAATACCTGCTCCCCTGTGCAGAAAATGTGCTCAATTCTAACAAGGCCGAACTTACCAAAGCGCCAGCTGAGGCATCACGTGGGATATATGAGAGCTTACGTGAGGCATAATCCCAATCTGGTGTATAACCTTTCTCGCCAACATTAAAATCCCAGTACGGAACCTTATCTTTTGGCAGGTTAGGATGACCCAGATAAAAATTGGCAGCTTTTTCTGCCGCCTGTAAAAAGCGTTTATCCTTTGTTTCCCTATACATCATGGTAAAGCCATATATGGCCCATCCCTGACCTCTAGACCAGGTAGAATTATCTGAATAACCCTGATTAGTTTGTTGATGCAGCACCTTACCTCCGATACCATAATCGACCACATGATAAGTGCTAAAATCAGGACGAAAGTGGTTTTTCATCGTATTTAATGCATGGCTTACGGCCACATCTTTGTACTTAGGGTTACCTGTAATTTTCGAAACATAACACAACATTTCCAGGTTCATCATATTATCAATAATTACCGGATATTGCCAGGTGGTTTTATTGTCCCATGATTTTTTAGCTTGCCAGGATTTGATCAGTCCAACTTTAGGATCGAAACGTGTAAGTGCAGATTCGGCCGACTGGATCAGGATCTTACGGTATTTTTCTAATTTTTGCGGATCTTTTTCTAAACGCATGGCATTCCCGTAAGAACAATACATTACAAAACCTACATCATGATGTTTGGTTATAAATTGTCCCTGTGCTAATGCTTCGGTCCATTTTGTAGCAGCAGCTTTCCATTCTGGCTTTTTGGTATACTCATAAATATACCATAAACCGCCCGGGAAAAAGCCGCCTGTCCAATCCCAAACATCGGTTCCTTTAACCGTTCCATCTTTTTTGGTTGTCCTCGGAAAACTGGTCAGATCGGTAGAGGTTTTAAGTAAGGTTTTATACTGCTCTTCGGCTACGGTAAAATCTTTCCTGATCAATTCTTCTTTTGGCGACAGCGATAAAAATGCTGAGGCGCTAACTGCAACCATTAACAACAGGCTAAGGAAAAAAGCCAATTGCCTGTTATTAAAATATTTTTTTTTCATAGATGTAATATTTTTAAATTTCAAAAAAGGATTATGACGATATTGGACTAGGGAGCGATGATTGTTAAAGGGATTTCTTTTACAACAGCTGAAGTTCCATCAACGGTGCTATTAGTCGCTACAAAAGTTGGCTTGTAATTACCTACTGGATATACAGTTGCAGCAGTATAACTCGTTACCTTAGCCGTAATATCTTTGATTCCCACCCCTGCATCAGGCGTTACTTTTCGCAGGTCGATCGGACCAACTATGGCCCATGCTTCGGCAGAAGCCGTTGCCGTAGCCACCGTTGAAGCACCTGTAATGACCAACGAACCAGCCGTTCCAACACCGGTAGTATATATCCAGGCGTACTTGTTTGCATTCACTTTTTCGTCGAGTATGCTAAGCCAGCCTAAACCCGGGGTATTTACACCATAATTAGTGATAGACTGATTGGAAGCGGCAAAATTAGCCTGTGTATAAATGGTATTGTCTTCCAAAAGATTATTTAGTGAAAAATTGGTAATCGTCCATTTATTCTGGATACTACCTGCAGCAGCATTGTACTTAAAAGCGATAAACACTGGTTTTTCCTGTTTGGCGTAATCAGACAGGTTGATGATACCAGATGGCGTTGCTGTTGTTCCTCCTGCTGACCATGTTGCCCGGGCCGAAATATCTGTCCAGCCTCCAGCCGCAATATTTGCATTAGTTGCCGCTGTATCCCGGGTAATCACACCTGTAATGGTCTGCGATTTGGCTACCACACCTTTAAAATCAGAAGAGATAAGTAACTGTATAGAATTTGCTTGTGTACCATTAGCCCTCAGCGAACTGAATTGAAGCTGAGGCGTACCATTTGCTGTGGTCCTGTTCCTAAACGTATATCGCTGACCAATTGCTCCGGAATAGAAGGTGATGATATCGGCATTTCCACTCAACTGATAAACAATGGTGTCTGTTGTTTTAAATGTAGCGGTAGACTGGCCGTTAGTTTTTGTACTGAATACATCAAAAACAACTGGTTTTGACTCAATCGTTTTTTCGCATGCGGCCAAAGTTAGTACCCCTGCTAACATGATGATATTTAATAATTTCATGATCTTTTCTATTTAAATTTACCAACCTGGATTTTGGGTAGCCTGCTTATTTACCGTAATTTCTGCTGCCGGAATCGGGAACAGTTGATGTTTGGATAATACGTTTGAACCGGCCAGGCCACCGTAAGAAAAAGTAGCACCAGCGTTTGCTCTAATCTCAGCGCCAATGCTATTCATCGTTTCAACCCACTTACCCCATCTAATGAGATCGGGTTTTCTCAGTGCCTCAAAACACAATTCTCTCGAACGTTCATCTTCAATGGCCTGCTGAAAGCTGCTTTGGCTTAATCCGCTCAGATCAACCGCTGTTGTTGCGATAGTAGCCGTAGCAGTAGCCCGTGTACCAGCCCAGGTAAATACCGCTCCGGTTGTTGCCGCAGCAGAAGCCCCTGAAGTTTGTACCGGTGCCGTCGCAGTAGATTTACCAGCCGTTGTAACCGTATAAACATTGTTGCCGTTGAAGATTTGTATACCCACCGCATAATCTGTATTGCTTAACCATTGCATGCCAATGGTTACCGTTGGAGCAGCAGTATAACCTTTGCCTGGATTAAGTACAGCAAGAGCGATTACTTTACCTGTACTGGCCGAAACCGTTGCATCGGCAGTTGCACCTGTCCCACCACCGCCTGATAGCGTTACAGGAATATTATTTACCGTGGTGAGGTATCCGGTATTTCCTGCAGTAGCTAATGTAATACTGTTTACTACCGAAACGGTTGCGCCAGCAGTTGCCGCATCTACTCCATATCCCCTTCTTCGAACCTGGTTAATGGCATCGTAGGCTAAGGCTGTTGGTCCATTAAGGTGATTTTCTGCTTCAGCAAGCATTAACAATACATCCGAATACCGCAATAAAGGATAATTGATCGGTGTGGTATTCTGGTTTTTGTTGTCCAGCACATAAGCTTCTCTTCTAAATTTAGCGGCGTCGCGGTTGTATATCTGGGCAGCCGTGTAATAGTTATAGTAGTATCGATCGGGATAAGTGGCAATATAATTGAACTGTGCAAGGTTCCAATCTCTTCTTAAATCTCCCGGCTGAAAAAGGTTAAAGAGTTTTGCGGTAGTATGCAAAAAGCCATAACTGTACCCGATTTTCAGCCCTATACCAGTTGCAACCTGCATTTGAATACCGCCTAAACTGCCTACCCGGCCATTGGAGCCCAATCCATCAGCACCATTACCTTTGAATTCTACTTCCCACATACTATCTTTAATGTCGTACAAGTCTTGATGCATGTTTACAAAAAGCTGTTTATAACTTGGATTTAAACGGTGTTCGCCTGATTCTTTCACTTTTAAAGCCCAGGCTTTGGCATCAGCATATTTAGATTCGTCTTTAAGCGGAGCACCAGCCATAGTCAGACAAACCCTGGCCAATATACCTTCAACAGTGGTTTTGCTTACCCTGCCGCTAAAGCCCAGATCAGTTATTTTACTCGTCAATCCTTCGGCTTTGGTCATATCTTCAAGTATCTGTGCATATACCTGTTTTAATGGGGTACGCGGAACCTGTACATCTTCTGCTGAGGGCGATTTTGTAGGTACTGTTTTAAGGGGAACATCGCCATAGTTACTGGCCAGTAAGAAATAATAATAGCCCCTTAAAAAGAGCGCTTCTCCTAAAATCGGCGCACGTTTGTTCTCTGCAATATTGGCCACATTGATATTGGCAATAAGCATGTTTGCCCGTTCAATACCAACATAACACTGCTGCCACAAGGCGGCAACGCTGGCATCAGAATAGTCGAAATTATAAACCGATACACCAGTAGTTTGCGCACTTCGCTGATAAAATGCTTCATCAGAAATATTATAATCGCTGCTAAGGAAATTCCCATACAACGCTGAGGTTTCCAATGGATAATACACGCCAGCCAGCGCATTAAGTAACTTCGCTTCCGAATCGTAGTATTCTTCCGGCAAAAGATTATCGGTCGGTACCGTAGCTAAAAACTTTTTACAGGAGCCTAAACCTGTAGATATAATGAGGAGAAAATATAATATCTTTTTCATGTCAATTGAATTTCTGTGAATGTCTTCCGTTCTTAAAAAGTTACATTAGCGCCAAAAGCGATGGTTCTGGCCCTTGGATAGGCACTATAATCAAAGCCACCGGTAAGCACCGAGCTGTAAGTACTCACCTCAGGGTCTAATCCTGTATATTTAGTCCAGGTGTAGAGGTTTTGCCCCGATACGAAAATACGTGCAGTTTTGATTTTCACCCTATCTAACAACGGTTTAGGAATATTATAACCTAGTGAAACCGTTTTTAAACGGAGAAACGATCCGTCTTCAATGGTTCTGGATGAATAACCTGCAACAGAGAAACCACCGGTCCGGTAATTAGATGAAGCCTGATTTTCTGGCGACCACCGGTCTGTATAGCTTGAATATTGCTGCAGAAATCTTTTACCGAGTGCATTCCCTTCAAAAACCTGCCGGTTAATATTCTGAATATCATTACCGTACGACCATTGAAAGAAAACATTCAGGTCGAATTGTTTATAGGTAAAATTATTGCTAAAACCACCGGTGTGCAACGGCAAACTATTGCCAATAACAGCATAATCGGAGGCATTTACATTCCCATCGCCGTTAAGATCTCTGTACCTGATATCTCCGGGCTGAATGTTTTGACGGGCACTGCCATTAGCGGGCACATTGTCTTTTAACAGGTACTCTCCTGTAGAGGTCCGGTTAAAATCGCTGTACTGGTATACGCCATCCCATATAAACCCGTACATCAGCCCCAAAGGCTCGCCGATTTTCGCAATGTAAGAAGGGATATTGGTATAAGCGTTATCCCAATTTGTGGTCGAAAGTAAAGTTTGCTGATCTTCGGCAAGTGCCAAAACCTTATTTCTATTAAAGGAGATATTAAAACTGCTGTTCCATTGAAAATTCTTGTTGCTGATATTTATTGTACTCAGGCTAATTTCTAGACCGCGGTTAGCAACAGCACCTACATTTTTAAATGCACTTGTATAACCTGATGAGGTAGGCAATGTTGCCCTTAGCAAAAGATCTTTGGTGTTTTTCTTGTATACATCAGCAGTTAAGGAAATTCTGTTTTTCAGAAAACCAAGGTCAACGCCCGCATCGTACTGATCGGTAGTTTCCCACTTTACTTTGGGGTTGCCCAGTGAGGTAGGAATAATACTGCTTACATAACTGTTGTTCCATGGGTAAGAGTTTCCAGGCACTACATCATTAGAAGAGAGGTAAGCAAAATCATTTACCCTATTGTTACCTGTTTTTCCGAAACTGGCACGTAATTTACCTTCTGATAATACTTTGTTATTTTTAAGGAAATCTTCTTTAATAAAACGCCATGAGCTACCGATTGAAGGAAAATAACTCCATTTATTGCCATCGGCAAATTTAGAAGAACCATCAGCGCGATAAGAGGCTTCGAGGTAATATTTAGATTTAAAATTATACTTAATCCTTCCAAAAAAAGAAGATAAAGTCCATAATGAGCTGGTTGCTATCGTTACCGGATTTAGAATCCCCTCGTTTAAACCACTAAGACCTAATTTTTCGTTTGGCAAAAATGTAGCCCCGAAACCAAAAGCGTTACTGGTGTTGCCCTGTGTAGAAAAACCGCCTAAAATATTCAGGTTATGGCTTTTATTATAGGTTTTGGTCCAGGTTAAGGTATTTTCATTCGACCAGTTGTTTGTATTGGCTTCGGCAATAGATCCATTTACACCGCTGGTTCTGCCGGGTGTGGTATTGGGGCTTCCGGGATAAGTTTTAGAATTATTGAATTCTTCGCTAATTACCCTGGTATTATTGATCCCACCAGTTATTTTCAGCTTTAAATTATTGGTTATTGCATAATCAAAATACCCGCTTACATTTAAGTTATGTGTTTTATTGTTCCGAAGCAGGTTGTTCTGGTTCATGATCGGGTTGAACTTATAATCTACACCGCTGGCAGTGGTTTCATCAATAGCTTCATCTTCGGTGAGCTCACTTAACGGACTATAACCCCATACACTGTATAAAATATTGGTTGTTCCGCTGCCACCAGTGCCTTGCGCAGCCGAATTTCCTGAACGAAGTAAATAAGCATAGTTGGCATTTACACCCACTTTTATTTTTTTACTTAAGGTTTGATCGAGGGTTATCCTCCCCTGATATCTTTTGTAGGCGGTATTGATAATGGTACCTTTTTGATCGTTCAGGTTACCAGATAAAGCATAAATGGTTTTATCAGTTCCTCCTCTAAGTGCAAGCGAATAATCTTGCCTTAAACCGGTTTGAAAAAAAGGCGACTGCCAATCGGTTGCCGGTGCATTTCTATAATCCTCAAGGGTTTTACCGGGTCTGGTAAGTAAGATATAAATCGGTGTGGGATCATTTGCAGAACCTGGTGCACCTGGAACCAGCTCGAGCTGCATTTTGGCAAAATCGTAACTGTTCATCAGCTCCATGGTTTTAATATTGTTATCAAAACTTACCGTTGGACTGAAAGAGATAACTGGTGCACCCATCTTTCCTTTTTTGGTGGTGATCATAATTACGCCATTAGCACCCCTTGCCCCATAAATAGCCGTGGCTGAGGCATCTTTTAACACATCAATAGATTCTACTTCCTGTGGATCGAATACATTCAGGTTAAAGCCTTCAATCGGGAAACCATCAACCACGTAAAGCGGACTATTGTTCTGGGTAATGGAGTTCGCACCCCTGATTACTATATTTACGGATGATCCGGGCTGGCCGTCAGAAGAATTAACCTGCACGCCAGCTACACGCCCTGCAAGCGATTCATCAATAGAACGAACAGGCGCTTTGGCCATATCATTCATATCGACCTGCCCGACTGAACTTACTAAATCGCCCTTTTTACTTGTTCCATAACCAACCACCACTACATCGCCCAGTGCTTTTTCGTCAGAGGCAAGGCTCAGGTTGATTACGCCCTTATCGCCCACCGGCATTTCTCTTTGAAGATAGCCTACATAGCTAAAAACAAGCGTGCTTTTCTCCTTAGTGGGGACTTGAATGGCATAATGACCGTCCTTATCGGTAGAGGCCCCGGTTTTGGTTCCTTTTACCGATACACTCACCCCAACAAGGGCTATCCCCGATCCCTGCTCGGTCACCGTTCCTTCCACCTTTCGGGTTTGCGAAAAGGCTCCGAGGGCATAGATCATACACATTAAAAAGAGGTAAATCTTTCTCATATTTCATTTGTTTAAATTTGGTTTTCTCATCATCAATCCGCGGATTAATCCATCAAATTTGCAAAGCAACCGACTGAAACGAGGGGTATAAATTAATTTATATAAGGGTAATAATAAGTTAACATGTGGCTAATGCGCATTATTAACCGATTTTTTCGGAAAAAGTCTTAGTGTAATAAAACTGTTGAGCCAGCAAGTTCCCGCTGTGGAAGTTCAGCGCTTAGTTTTTTTGTCTTTCCCGTTTTAACATCTTTACAACTCATATTAATCAAAAGTTCTTTTTGCAAAGGATCAGCAACTGACCATACCTGGTTTCCATTAACATGATTAACCATTAGCGCACAGGCTTTATCTGTACTGATTTCCATTCCCGCCAAAGTTATGGTGCCTGCCTGATAAAATATAACCTGGAACATGTCTAAGGCTTTATGGTAAACTGCTTGTATTTTTTCAGTATTGGCTACAATGATCAGATCACTGGCTTTAAAGTTTTTGAGTTCTCCTGCTTTAGTTATGCCGGGTAAAATGACATAAGAATATTTGGCATCGACAGGTTTAGCGCCATGATTTATCCATAATTTAAAAACCTGTCCCGAAACATCGCTTTTAGCATGGGCATTATTAATGTGGTACCAATTCCCCTTTTGGGTTTCGGTACTCAAAGTAAGGTTGTTTTGCTCAGGGAAATAATAACCAACTCCATCGTGCAGCAACCAGCTGGGGTGCTTATCGTTAAATACAGCAACCTTCCCGCCAACAATCCGCCCATGATCAGCACTTAGCACCTCTCCATTCAACCAACATTGGTTAACGGTCGTCGTAACCGATTCTGGCGCATTACTGTTTATGCCTGCACCAAGACAAACAATCTCTTTATCAAAAAAGAACCATGATTTTTTTGCCTGTAAACTATCGTAATCCAGCATATACCCACTGGCACCATATACACCATCAGATACACCACCCGCAAAATCATTGCTACCCTGTTCTCCCCAGAATTGGGTTAACGGCCGATCTACCAGATAATCTCTACTGGTAACACCCGGTATTTTGTCCCACTCCCATACGGGCATAATATTATAATACTCGGGGCCCCGCAATTGCATATTGGTGGCTCCATCAGATAGGTATCGGCCTAGAAGATTTTCCTTATTGCCCGATTCGCTTCGTTTAGTGCGCTTACTAACCATCCTTACATTAAAGGCATAAGTACTCCTGCCGTGCTGAACGTAATCTCCGTTCCAGAACTGTTGGTGATAAGGTTGTATTTTGTAATCAGGCGTTTCTTTATTTTCGGTCCTTGCAATGGCTGCATTCCAATCGCTGGTATTTTTAAAATCCAGTAACTGTGCAACCAGAAGCCTGTTTCGTTCGTTGCTTTTATCCAGGATGTTAGGCCTGCTTACTCCCCTGCCTTCTACATTAAAATCGATATAACTTCCGCGTATTGCTTTTAAATAACTATTGCGGTAATATTTCGAGAACAGATCCAGTTTTTCACCGTTCAGGGCGTACTCGGTTCCCCTTACATAATTAGCCAGTTTTAATACTCCGGTGATAAATACAGAACCATAACTGGATATCTGGAGCTGTGGCCCGTGCTGCAGATAGGAATAATCGTACTGAAGACCTTCTTTACGGTATACCAACTGGATAGGCTCGAAAAGCTGAGCGGTAGAAAAACGAAGTAAATCCTGGTTATTAGTTAACAGTGCGCGATAAAAATAATGTAAAGCTACATCTGTTTTGTTGGCTCCGGTCTGCTTTTCAATATCTCCACGTTTCATCCGCTCAATCAGTTTATTTTCGAGGTTCACATCCAAATGTTCCTTTCCATAACGCATCATAATGAGCATTTCGCCCAAGGCCTGTGGCGTAGCTATTTCATTGTGCCACCAGTTGCTGCTTTTGGGATCGTGATCGTACCAATATTGAAATGACTTACCAATGCCATCAAATACTTTTTCATCTTCAAAGTAGCGACTTTCTTTTCCAACATAAGCCTGTATCAGGTTTTCAAGGTTAACCAGGTGCCTGGCAGGTTGCCATTTGGTAATCTCCTTATCCTGATAGGGAATATCTTTCCAGCTTCCGTCAGCTTGTATCGTCTTCAAACTTACAGCAGCTGCGACATCAACAGATTTTGCCGGTCTTTTAAGATCGTTTATTATCCTGTCCATGATTAATTTGGTCGTTTCCGTTTGCTGTGCCCTGATTACATTTGGCAAACACATCCATAAAAAAAGCAGACCGGTATTCAATAATTTATTCATTTTGGTTTTGTGGTTGGTTAGTTGGTATTATTTTATGATTGATTAAGGATACAGCCTTTCCATAGCCCTGCCTTTTGTTTCCATGCGGTGTTTCATAATCTGGTTCTTGCCACCATAAGAACTGCCCCAGTGAGGCGTATCCAGGTCTTTTTCCCACCGTTCGAGACTATGCAACATCAGTTTAACCTGTTTTGGATACTTAGCTGCTAAATCGGTGCTTTCGGAGAGGTCGTTAGTGAGATTGAATAGTAATACATGCTCGAGTTTGCTGTTTTCCCTAACGCGGATCAATTTCCAGTTGCCAGTTCGCATGGCGGCTGCGATTCCCCTTCGCCAGAAAAGGGCCTGGTGTGGTGTATTTTGATTACCTGCCTTTAAATAAGGAATCAGGTTTACGCCATCAAGTTTCTTTATGCCTTTTTGAGTGCCATGACCAGCGGCAATAGCTGTTGGCAAAATATCTAATGCGCTTACGGGCTTGGCATAAATATTACCTGCTGCAAGGTGATCGGGCCACTTCATCATCATCGCCACACGGATACCGCCTTCCCATTTCGATCCTTTCATTCCCCTTAACACACCATTATCGGATGAATTGTTGGTCGCCCCACCATTATCATTAATAAAGATTAAAAGGGTATTTTTCTCTAGTCCTTGCGCTTTTAGACTTGCCATGAGCTTGCCTATGCCATCATCAAGAGAAGTCATCATGGCAGCGTAAGCTCTACGTCCGCTATCAGGAATATTGGCATAACGGGCCATCAGGTCTTTTCGGGCATTCATTGGGCTATGCACGGCATTATACGCCAGGTACATAAAAAATGGCCGATCTTTATTTTCCTCAATAAACCTTGTCGCCCTGTCAGTTAGCATATCCGTTAGATAACTAATCTTACTTTCAGGAATAGGTTCATGGTTATCGTAGAGCAAATTCTCCCGGGCAGGCTTTGCCTTATAAGCGAAAAAACTCCTCTGACCACCGGTAAAACCATAAAATTCATCGAATCCCCGTTTTAATGGAAAATGCTGTTCTTCATCCCCCTGATGCCATTTACCTATAGCAATTGTCCGATATCCGTTGGCCTGCATCTCGTTGCCAATGGTTCGCTCACTTGGGTCCATTCCTACATCGGCCAGGGTATAGCCAGGCGAAACCAATGTTGAGGTATTGTGCTCGAAGCCAAAGCGCTGCTGATAACGACCAGTTAAAAGGCCTGCCCTGGAGGGTGCACATACTGAAGCTGAAACATAAGCACTGGTAAAACGAACACCGTGACGGGCAATAGCATCGATATTCGGAGTCGGTATTTCCTTTCCGCCATAACAACCAAAATCTGCATAACCTGCATCGTCGCTTACAATTAGAATAACATTGGGTTTATCAGGACGGGCTACTTGCGCAATACATTGTACTGATGTCACGAATAGAACCGGTACAATAAGGGCATAGCTACGCTTACATTTTATAAAAGTAGTATTAAGCGCATGTAAGCTTTTGCCCGTACCGCAAAAGTTTAATAATATTCGAAAAGAATTAATCAATATTCTGCTACAAGCCTTTGAGAAGGCAATGAAAAGGTCTTTCATATTTAATCTTTTGTGAACTTATATTTCATTTAGATCAAATATTGAATTTAACGGATAAAAAAAGGAGGAAAAATCGGTTTAAAAAGGGTGATTAATCTGTTTTTTGCTGGTATTCTGATGGCGCCACTCCAAATTGCTTCCTAAATTCCTTACTAAAATACTTCCTATCGTTAAAGCCAACCGAATAGGCTACTTCAGCAATATTCATTTTATGATCGTTTAGTAATTGTGCCGCCCTTTTTAGTCGTTGCGATTTAATAAAATCTGAAATAGATAATCCGGTTAAGGCCTTTATTTTTTTATACAATACGGTTTGGCTCATGCCGATCTGATCAACCAGGCCGCCCACATTAAATTCGGGGTCTTCCATCCCATCTTCGATCAACTGCATCAGCCGGTTTAAAAACTTCTCCTCTGGCGAAGCGGTTTCCAATTTCCGTGGATTAAGCATAATCTGCTTGATGTATTTCTGCCTGAGCTCCTCACGCCCCTGTAACAAATTGCGGATACTCAGTTCGAGTACCTGAATACTAAAAGGTTTCGTAATGTATACGTCTGCACCTGCCTCCAGGCCATCTATCTGATGAACGTGTGAGGCCATTGCCGTTAGCATAATCACCGGAATATGATTGGTTGTCTCTTCCTGCTTTAATCTCTGGCAAAGTTCAAAGCCATTCAATTCAGGCATGGTTACATCGCTTACCACAATATCGGGCACATGTTCCGTAGCCACTTCCCAGCCCACTAAACCATTTTTGCCTTCTAAAATATGGTAGGTATGCTTTAACGATTGTACAATAAAGTCACGGAGTTCATCATTATCCTCAACAACCAGCACTGTATATCGTTTTTTATCCTCGGGCGCGACCTGTTGTATTTTAGTCAATTCATGATCTAATGAGCCAACCACTGCAGGCTTGTCTGTCACGATCGGATTTGATACAATTTGTTCATCACTAAAATGATTTTTACCTAAAAGCAAGCTCACGTGAAGAATGGTAATGCCCTGTTGTTTATTGTTAGCAGGCTCACTGTATACATTAACCTCTCCTTTATGAAGGTCTAAAATATTCTTAGCCAATGCCAGGCCAATACCCCAGCCTTCGGTCGCAGCAGCTCCGTTTTTTACCTGAAAAAAATTTGTAAATATCTTATCCTGCAGGTCGGCAGGTATGCCAATTCCAGTATCTGTTATGGCTATTTTGGCAAGCCCATCTGATTGCTTAAGGCTAAAGGTTATTTTTCCATTATCAGGTGTAAATTTAAAAGCATTGGAAAGGATATTATAAAATACTTTCTCCATTTGTGCCGGATCGTAGTAAACCGACATCGATTCTGCTTCGCATTCGAAACGATAATCTATATTCTTAATTTCTGCAAGGCCGAGATAAGACTCATAGATCTGGCGACAAAAGCTAACCAGATCGTTTTCTGAAACTTTCAAGCTCAAATTTCCACTTTCTATTTTTCTAAAATCAAGAAGCTCGCTAATGAGCCGCACCAAACGGTCGGTATTTCTTTTTATATTTTGCAACTGGAGGTTAACGGCACCGTTTTCAGCGGTTATTTTGATCAGTTTTTCTAAGGGTGCAAAAATTAAGGTTAAAGGTGTACGGATCTCATGAGAAATACGGGTAAAGAAATCCAGTTTCATCTGGTAAAGTTCGCTCTGGCGTTCACTGTTAAGGTGTTCGTAATACAACTCTGTTTTCAGTTTTTGCTGCCTTCTGGTAAATCGGAGCACAAAATAAAGCAGCAGACCGCCTGCAATAAAATACAAGGTATAAGCCCACCAGGTTTGCCAAAGTGGCGGAAGTACCCGAATTTCCATTACTACGGGCGCTTTACTCCATAAGCCATCATTGTTGCTTCCCTTTACCAATAACTTATAATTACCTGATGGAAGATTGGTATAACTTGCTGATGGGATAGTTACATAATTCCAGTCTTTTTCAAAGCCTTCTAATTTGTAAGCATAACGATTACGTTGTGGCTGCACGTAATTTAACGATACAAACTCTAAACTAAAGATGTTTTGTTCGGCGGTAAAAGTAATCCCTTTGGTAAAACTGATGTCCTGTTTCAAAAGGCCGTTATCCTCATTGATGCCTACCGGTTTATTAAAAAGTTTCAATCCTGAAAAAACAGTGCGGGGTATAAGTGTATTCTCGGTTATTTCTCTTGGCGTAAACACCACCAATCCATCATAACTCCCGAAATAAAGCTTACCATGAATATCTCTGTAGGCTGAATTTACATTGAACTCGTTGGTTGGAAGACCATCTCCCGTATTATAATTTTTAAATACACCGCGCTTATAATCGAACTTACTAAGGCCCCGATCGGTACTGATCCACAGATTTCCATCATTATCGTCTAAAACATCGATGATATTATCGCTGGCCAGCCCCTCGGCCCTGGTGTAAGTACTAAACGAATTGGAGTCGGGATGATATAAACTCAGCCCCCCACGCATGGTACCCACCCAGATGTGTCCCAGGCGATCTTCCCATAAACAGGTAATCTGACTGGATTTAAGACTTCCTTTAGTTTTATCATCCTTAGAAAAAACGCTAAAACGATTTGCTCCGGGTGGTAAAAAGTTCAAACCTCTTGGTGTACCCACCCAAAGATTCTTTTTGGTATCCTGATAGGCAAACCTGATATAACTGCTGCTTAGTTTTAAGCCATGACCAGGTTGATCATCAATGACCTGGAAGCTTTCTTTTTCAGGATCGAAAATATTCAGCCCTTTTGAAGAGGTGCCCAGCAATAACCTTCCCTGGTCGTCTTCACTAATGCTGCTGAGGTAACCCTGACTCAGTCCGTTTCTGCCAGGCGGATAATGTTTAAACTTACCTGTTGAGGGAATAAAAAGTTCTAATCCCCCTTGATAAAGTCCGATCCATATCCGGCCCTTACGATCATTAAAAATAGCTTTTATGGTGTTATTGCTCAGGCTGCCCGGATCGCGGGGATCGTTTATATATTTTTTGAATAGTCCGGTTTTAACATTGTAGAAATTCAATCCCTGCCCCTCTGTCCCGATCCATAAATTCTGATCATTATCAGCCGCTATTACACTACTAATATCGCTACTGATGCTGTTGCGGTACTTACTGTATTTGAATACGGTAAATGGAATTGTATTGCGATGGGCTACATTTACCCCACCAAACATCGTCCCTATCCAAATGGACCCCTGATCATCCTGAAAAATCTCTTTAATAGAGTTATCACTTAAACTTTTCCGGTTATCGGCGTCATGTTTATAGGTAGTAAAACCCAGGGTTTGTGTATCAAGAATGTTGAGGCCATTCATGGTGGCTATCCATAAATTACCCTTTCCATCGGGCATAATTTTCCGGACAATATCGTTACTTAAAGCATTTGGCTGTAGTGCACTGTACCTAAACCTTTTAAATGAATGCGATTCAGGAAGAAAAAGATTTAACCCTTCAGATTCTGACCCAATCCAGATCCGTCCTTTTCCATCTTCTGCAATAGTGCGGATGGAATTACCACTGATACTACCGGGATCTCCTGCCCGGTGATAAAAGGACTGGATATGGTATTTACCCCCCTTAAACGATAACCGGCTCAGGCCTGTGGTGGTACCCACCCAGATATTCCCCTTACTGTCTTCAAAAATGGTGTACACCGAGTTTCCGGCAAGACCGTCTTTTTGGTAGATCTTTTTGAATTTTCGGGAGCTCCCATTCTCGAGCATGCTAAGGCCCTGGTTTGTACCAAACCATACTTTCCCGCTCCTATCGGCGTAGATAGAAAGAATAATCTTATCGCTAATGCTGTTTGCATTTTTTGGATCAAAAGCAATCCTTTCAAAAGCATCTTTTTCGGGAATGTAACGGTTTAGCCCGTTTTGTGTTCCTATCCAGAGGTTTTTTTGCCGGTCTTCCTCCAAGGCATAAATATAATCTTCGGTACTGATAGAGGCTGGATTGTCTGGATCTGTGCGGTAAATCTTAACACTCTTCCCATCATATCTGTTCAAACAATCGCGTGTACCAAACCACATATAACCACGGCTATCTTTACAAATGGAAAGCACTGTACTTTGCGACAACCCGTTGTTTACCGATAGGTGATCGAAAGAAAGTTGTCCAAATACCGGTTTCATCAAGCATAACAAGCTTAAATGCAGCAGCACACTGAAGATGAGTATAGGTTTGGGCAGTCGGTTTGTCATTGGTTTGATTCAGGGAATAAAAATAGAGATTTTCCTGACTTGTCAAAAAATACTTCCATCATACCTAATACATCAACCAGGTTATACGGTTTTCTTATGCCATCTTTGAGAAATCGTCTACTTATAATCAAGCAAAATTCTATTCTTATTTCTTTTTTTTGGGTTTGGGTTCAGGCAGTTCGGCTACAGTGATGCTTACCAGTTTTTTCAGCCAATCGCGATCTTCTAATTGTGCTTCGATTAGAAACTGATTTTTTGCGCCGGGATAAGGCGGTGCTTCCACCACATCTTTTATATAGGCCTTTCCAGATAAAGTTGGTTTGATAAACAGCTTATTGTCGCACACCAGGGCAAACAACTTACCATCAAAATACAAGCCGTATTCGCCAAACATTTTTTTATAGCTAACCTGTTCGGAATAATCTATCTGATCTATTATAAAGTCTACGAATTTCTGGTCTGATGCCATTTGTAATTTGATCTAATTGGAATATGAGTAAGGTTGAAGAATAATCAAAAAGCAGCTTTTAAGTGCATATAAGATCAAATTTAGTCAACTGCACTAAGATAAGCACAATCAACCATTAAATTAAACCTACAGGCAGACTAATCACCGGCTGATTGCTTTTCTTTTAATTCTGGTTTGCAATAATGGGGCTAATCACTAAATTTGCCGCCCAAATGAACAGTTGATGGTTAAGTACATTGTTGTTCTAAACCGTAAAAAAAGAATAAAATGGAAGAAAACGATTTTGTTTCGATCTGGCTGGAAGAAACCGGAAATCCTGCAATTGAGCAACTCACGCAGCTAAACCTGGAAGTTGCCCATAAAACCAGAGACATACTTGCAGAAAAGAGTTCAACAGAAAACGATCTTGCGACTATACTGGATATTAATCCTGATGAAATCAAAAGGTGGTTAACCGGCAGACATGTTTTCAGCGTCAAAACCCTTAACGAAATCGCTGTTGCAATGACTGAAATTACACAAAGAGAACAGCAGCCTGAATTACAATAACTTATTCAACTACACTTGAAGTCGTTGTTAAGGACTGATTTGAATCAATGCGATCTTCTTTGAGCTTAATGTATGACGATACAATGCTCAGCATAATTTCATGATAACGGTTTGTGGTTCCCTTACCGGTACTTACCGAAACAATGTTTGCGTTATCCGCCTCAGCGTGGGTATAAACAATATTAAAAGCTGTTGTTAATAGCCATTCGGGCTGATTTTCGGCACTCAACATCACCTTACAGTTTACTAAACAAACGCCTGTCTTATCGCCTTCCATAACATAAACCAGCGGTAATTCTACAATACCAAAATCGGGTAAATCAACCAATACGTTTATCGTTTTTAACATATATTCCTTTCCGCTCACCAGTGTTACTATTTTCCGGCTTATTGCCTTCGTAGTAATTATGGTATAACGAAGTTGTTA
This sequence comes from Pedobacter folensis, assembly GCF_056490665.1. Taxonomy (NCBI): domain Bacteria; kingdom Pseudomonadati; phylum Bacteroidota; class Sphingobacteriia; order Sphingobacteriales; family Sphingobacteriaceae; genus Pedobacter; species Pedobacter folensis. The sequence goes on along the minus strand of NZ_JBWJIF010000001.1, from coordinate 270,185 downwards.
AAAAAAGCAGGCCTTTAATTGGATTTAGACGTATTTATTTGCGTAAACGTTTAAGTAGAAAAGCCTTAAACAGACACGTGAGGGCATAACAGCGCCTGACTAACCGAAGTACAGCCAAAGGTTTACTGTTTAGGGGAACCCTTAATTATTTGTCTGCGGTACTTTCGCTAAAGTTCACTGTTTTGAGCTGACTTACATTCTTTTGTTCCAGGGCTTTTCCGGCATAGCCGGGTTTATTTACACCCCATACCACATTGCTGTTCAGCAGGCTGATGTATCCGGTATTTTCGAAATAAAACCCTGCAATTGCACTTTTAACCAGTCCCTCCACATTGCTTGGCCTACGATCGTATACGCCGCCTTCTTGCTTTGTTGTTTTATCGAGGTATACAGTAACCTGATCAAAGTAGATCCCCGAAATTTTATCTGGACTTTCGCCACTGATGTACACACCACTTTCTCCGGTACACCGGATATTACTGAAATAAATATTTTCGACCGCCCCAACCCTGCCTTTACTTTGTCCCTTTGGCAAACGCCAACCGGCATCTTTATTGTTGCTGCTTGCCCTGGGGTAAGCCGTAATGTAAATCGGCTCTGCCTTGCCCCACCATACATCCGAAAAAAGCTTCGATTCGATAAAGAGGTTGGAGAAAATCACATTATCTACTGTACCCTCATCGCGGTTTTGAATGCCAATGCCGCGGTTGCTCTTCCTGATATTACAATTATTGATGAGGACATTGCTAATCCGGTCCATATTTTCAGAACCTATTTTGATGGCGCATGAGCTGGAAGTCATGGTGCAGTTGCTGATCACGATGTTTTCGCAGGCACCATATTCTTCAAACTCCCGTCTGTTTTTCAAGCAGATACAATCATCACCCGATTCGATAAAACAGTTCGTAATTCTCACATTTTTACTGTGATCCAGATCAATGCCATCGCTGTTACGGATCTTAATGCTGTTCAGCAAGGTGATATTCGATATCGATACATCATTGCAACCCACCAAATGAACTGTCCAGTAGGCTGAATTCTGAAAAGTTACCCCCTCTATATTCAGTTTATTACATCCGATCAGAGTAAGCAAATGCGGTCGCGGATCAACAATATTAAAAGGTTTTAAGACATACGAGTCGTTAAGCTCCTCCCCCATAAAGGAAATCCCATTTCCATCAATCACACCTGTTCCGCTAATGCTCACCTGTTCGAGCTTTTCTCCGCCGATCCAGATGGTGCCTTCGCCTTTATTTTCTCTAAAAGCGCTTTGGGTATACAGTTTTTCATCAGGACTAGCCAAAAGTTTAGCGCCACCTTCTACCCTTAAATTAACGAAGGATTTTAGGTTAAAAGGACCGGTTAAAAACACATGACCAGCGGGTACAATTACCTGTCCGCCGCCAGCCGCTGCACAGGCATCGATAGTTTTCTGAATAGCAACGGCATCGTTGGTTTTGCCATCGCCAACCGCACCATAGGTTTTAATGTTGTATAATTTATTTTGAGCCACTGCGCTAAAAGAAATCAGCAATACCAAAAAGAATAAGGTTTTAATCTTCATAATCAATACGTTAGAAATAAATAAATCAGCTATTTAAAGCTTTGCTTACCAAAAAACAGTATAAAGTGCGGCAAGGATACCACAGATAATCACTGAGGCAATGGTAAATGCAGGAGTAACCTTAAACATGCTGCTGTCAATTTCAAGTCCCTGCGGGTTATCTTTACTTTTCGGATCGGTTAAGGTTACCACAATCATTAATCCTATGATAATCATAAACACCCACGACATTCTGTTTAAGAAAGGAATCGGTGCAATAGCTCCATTGGTAACTGCAGGCAGGAATTTAAATAATGTAGATAAGGGAATGGTTAATAATGCAGCGGTAAGTGCCGCACGCGAAGTGGTTTTCTTCCAGAAAAAGCCCAGTAAAAAGATAGCAAAAACACCCGGCGAAATAAAGCCGACATATTCCTGAATAAACTGATAAACCTGATCGAAACTACGCAATGCGGGAGCAATGATGATCGCAATTAATGATGCAATAACCACAGACCAGCGGCCAACTGAAACCAGGCGCGTTTCTGAAGCTTCGGGTTTGATAAACTTTTTATAAATATCGAGTGTAAAAATGGTGGCTATGCTATTACATTTTCCGGCAAGAGAGGCTACAATAGCGGCAGTAAGCGCAGCAAAAGCCAGTCCTTTTATCCCTGCAGGCAATAAGTTCATCAGTACCGGATAAGCATGATCGGGTTTAACCACTCCCGCAGCATCGAGCATTTCGGAATGGAAATAACCACGTTGATAAAGTACATAGGCCGCAATACCCGGGATAACCACAATTACCGGAATAAGTAATTTTAAAAATGCCGCAAATATTAATCCATTACGTCCGGTTTTTAAATCAGCGCCCAATGCCCTTTGAACGATATACTGATTACAGCCCCAGTAATTTAAATTATTGATCCACAAACCACCTATCAGCACCGCAATACCAGGCAGTTCATTATAAAATTTATCTCCTTTCGAAAATATCATATGAAAATGATCGGATGCTTCACTGCGTAATAAAGGAAGTGAGGCTAAAACACTGGGGGCATCTAATTTTTCGGACACCAGTTTAAGCGCCATATAACAGGTAATCAGTCCGCCTGCCACTAAAACAAAAACCTGTATTACATCGGTATAACCAATTACCTTCATCCCTCCCAAAGTAATAATGGCAGAAAAAATGGCCAGAAAAATGATGCAGATATTAAAAGGAACGCCCGTAATGGTTTCGATGGCAATAGCACCAAGAAAGAAAATGGAAGTTAAGTTTACAAACACATAAACGAGCAGCCAAAAAACAGCCATTAGCGTACTTACCGTATTATTATAGCGGTTAGACAGAAACTGCGGCATCGTGTAAATTTTATTCTTGATGTAAATGGGCAGAAAGAATATGGCTACAATAATGAGCGTAGCGGCGGCCATCCACTCGTAACTGGCAATGGCAAGGCCCATAGCAAAACCCGAACCCGACATGCCAATAAAATGTTCGGCAGAAATATTAGAAGCAATAATTGATGCACCAATGGCCCACCAGGTGAGCGAACCTTCTGCCAGAAAATAATCTTTGGTATCGGTACGTTTTTTCTTCTTGCTCCGATAAACCCAATAGCCGTAAGCCGAAACAATAACAAAATACATCAAAAAAACAGCATAATCGAATGCAGACAAGTGGTTCATAAGGGCTTTTTATATTTGGTTTTTTTTTAAAAATCAGAAAAAATCCCAATGTTGGCGGCTTAATTGGATTATTTAATTACGTAAACGTTTTCGCGTAGCAGACAGCAATAACATGGATTTATTCCCATTAACAGCCCGTCGATTCGCGTTTGATCAGCACCGATTTCAGGATGATATTCTGTTCATCATCGAGTTGTTTATTATTGAGAATTTTGAACAGGCATTTTGCCGCTTCACGCCCGATTTCGAACGCTGGCTGTGTGATTGTAGTAAGCGAAGGGCTCAGCAGTCTGGCGGTATTCAGGTTCGAAAAACTGATTATTTTAACATCATCAGGAATTTTAAGATCTGATTCCCTGCAAGCGCAATAAGCAGGAATGATAAATTCTTCGATGGAAGAAAAAAGTGCATCTGGTTTATCTTTCGCAAGCAACTCCTTAATATGCTGCAGGTTTAATTCTTCGTCATCATGGTATTTAACAACAAGTTGTTCCGCAGCATCTATCCCATGTGTTTTCAATGCATCAAGATAACCGGCAAACCTCGCTTTACCCGCAGGAAGGTTTTCCAATCCATATAAATACGCAATTTTGGTGCAGCCACATTCAATTAAATGTTCAGTCGCCTGAAAAGCTATCTCGTAATCATCGGTGGTTACTTTTACCGCATCCAGATTTTCATAAACACGATCGAAAAATACCAAAGGAATTTTCTTCACCAGATTAGTATAATATTCGCTGTTATATTCACTGCTCGATACTGAGGTAAGAATGCCATCTACACGACCATTTAACAGGCTATTGGTAAAGGCAACTTCTGCTTCTATATTTTCATGGGTTTGGTAAATCAGTACATGATAACCGTATTGCCTGGCAATCTCCTCAATTCCTTTTATAGCCAGTGAGAAAAAATTATTGGCTACACAGGGAATAACCACGGCTACCGTTTTCGTTTTATGGCTCCGCAGGTTGCTGGCTGCCGGATTGGGCGTATAATTTAGTTCCTTAGCCAAAGTCCATACCCTGTTCTTGGTTTTTAAACTAATCTCGTAGCTGTCATTAAGTGCTTTAGAAACGGTTGCTATTGAAATATTCAACTCCTGAGCCAACCGCTTAATATTTACTGCTTCCGCCATGTTATTAAAATTTGTTTTGTTAGTTATTTTATTGAGAAAACGGCTGTTTTTAGCAGTAAAAATTATTGAAACAATAGCTCTGGCGCTTCCTCTTTTTTACCAAAATCTTAAAAAACAAACAGCTGCTGGCAACACAGATCGGGCCGGGTGAAGTTGATGTTCATAACAATTATTTGGTTTAGCAAGCCGATATCTCTTACGACTAAGAAAAGATACCTTGCTTATAAACGAAAATAAGAAATAATCGTAACAACAACGTTTATTTTTTATTATTTAACGTATCTCCCCTCCGAATGCACCTGACCTAAAAATATACCTACGGGTGCAGCAACACAAATTAAATACCTGATTTTAAAATAGTTAAACAAAAAATAGATGTAAAAAATAAAATTTTACTTAATCGTTTACGTAAATAAAATAGGCAGAATATAAAAGTTTAAGCTTTCAAAAACTCAACTTTAACTTATAAAATCAAAGAAAATTTTTTAACCAAATCAATTTCTGGCCTTATGAGAAACCAAAGCGAAGCTTCAAAGGATAATCAAAATCCATTGCAAAATCTTGATCAATGGGAAGAGGATATATTGATCCGCTACCCTGATCCGAAAAACATCAATGCTGAAAAAAAAGAAGAGCAGTTTAGAAATTATGATGAAACAGAAAAGGATAGCGTAAAAGAATTTTACAGGCTTAACCATACCTATCAAACTTATGATTTCGTAAAACAGAAAAAAGCAGATTATTTAAAGTTCGACAAACAGGAGATGCCTATCTGGAGTGCATTTGATTTTCTGAACAAGTTAGTGGATGATTCTGACCCTGATACCGACCTGGACCAGATGCAGCACCTGTTGCAAACATCAGAAGCCATCAGAAACGACGGTCATCCCGATTGGATGGTATTGGTGGGTTTGATCCACGATATGGGTAAGGTGCTTTGTTTATTCGGAGAGCCACAATGGGCGGTAGTAGGCGATACTTTTCCGGTAGGCTGTGCCTATTCAGATAAAATTGTTTATCCTGAATTTTTCAGCCAAAACCCCGATTTCCATAACGAAACCTATCAGACCAAATTGGGTGTTTATACCCAAAATTGCGGTTTGGATCATGTAGACATGTCGTGGGGACATGATGAGTATGTGTACCACATGATGAAGCCATACATTCCGGAGCCAGGATTATACATGCTGCGTTACCATTCTTTTTATTCGCAGCACCGGGAAAATGCATATGATCACCTGATGAGCGAGAAAGACCACGAAATGTTTAAATGGGTAAACCTGTTTAATCCCTACGATCTGTACTCTAAAAACCCCAATCAAAAAAGCTGGGCAGAGCTGCAGCCTTATTATAAAGCGCTTGTGGCCAAATATCTACCGGCTACCATTAAGTTTTAACATGCTATCTCAAAACCATATAACCAAATAAAACAAACCATTTATGAACCTAAATCTACAAAAATCATGAGATTTAAATGTACAAGCTTAAAGTATGGCAGCATCTTTTTGCTGCTTTTACTCATCAGCCAGTCGTTCAATACAGCCTTTGCGCAAACTGAACGAAAAATTACCGGAAACTTAATAGATACCGAAAATAAGCCCGTTATTGGCGCCTCCGTTTCGGTTAAGGGCACTAGCAAAGTAACGGTAACCGGCGATAATGGTGCTTTTAGCATCCCGGCCAAAAGCGGCGACAAACTGGTGTTTACTTTTATGGGTTACGAGCCCAAAGAGATTACCATTGGGGCTGCTTCAAGCTATAAAGTAACCCTAAAAGAAGCGACAGCATCGTTAACAGATGTGGTTGTAGTGGGGTATGGAAAAAGCTCGCGCAAAACTTTATCAAGTGCAATCACCTCGGTAAAACCTGAAGAATTGAATAAAGGTGCCATTGCAGATGTTGGACAATTGCTACAGGGTAAGGTAGCGGGGATGAATATTACGGCCAGTGGCGACCCGAACAAACCCGCAGCCGTTATATTACGTGGCGCCTCTACTGTGAATAGTCCCGGGGCTCCTTTTTACGTGATCGATGGTATACCTGGGGCAGATATCGCGGCAATTGCACCTGCCGATATTGAATCAATTGATGTACTGAAAGATGCCGCTGCAACAGCTATTTACGGTAACCGTGCGGCGAGCGGCGTAATCATGGTAACCACCAAACGGGGCAAATCGGGGAAACCGCAGTTAAACTATAGCGGTTATGCTGCAGCAGAAAAAGTAAGCAGCCAGCTTGATCTGATGAGTGCTGATCAGTTAAGGTCATTTCTGACAACGAATAAAGTAGCCTTTTCGCCAAATGATGATAAAGGCGAAAATGTGAATTGGATGAAAGCCATTGAACGATCTACCGCTTTTTCGCAGAATCACAATCTTTCTTTTAGTGGTGGTGCTGAACATAGCAACTACAGTGCAAGTTTGAACTACTTCACCAAAGAGGGTATTTTGGCCAAAAGTTCATTAGACCGCATTATCGGCCGATTGAATGTTGATCAATACGCTTTTAACGATAAGGTAAAATTTAGCCTAAACCTATCCAATTCGAGCAGCAAATCGATTAATGAACCTTTGCAGAACATCGTTTTATTACAGGCAGCCAAACGTTTACCGGTTTCGCCCATCTATAATGCAGATGGAAGCTATTTTGAAAACCTGAATAATACCGGCTACTTTAATCCGATTGCCATATCAGATAATGCACAGGATGAAACCAAATACAATGTGTTGCTGGGAGGCTTTAATACGGAGGTAAAACTGCCGTTCGGTTTTACCTACAATATCAATTTATATTACCAGAAAACAACCGCTTCACATGGTGAGTTTTATAGCAGTTACTTTGGAAAGTATCCAACATCAAACTTTTACAACAACCCCGATCCTGGTATTGGCATCGCCCACACCCTGATTGGGGGATTGTTTGGCACCAATGGCTCAGCCTTAAGAAGCAATTACGAAAACACCAATAAAACCCTCGAAACATTTTTAACCTGGGATAAAAAAATCGGTGATCATACCATAAATGCGGTATTGGGTTATACTTATCAGGATAATGTTTATGGAGATGGTTTTCAAACTTCCAGCACTAATTTCCCTACCGATTACATTGGTTTCTCCAATCTATCCCTGGGTAATCCTTACGCGATCTCTTCTTACCGTATTAATTTAGGGAACGACCTTACTTATGGCAGAATACTCATGATTTCAGACTTTTTGCGGGTAAATTACAACTATAAAAACAAATATCTTTTTCAAGGATCTATCAGACGTGACGGAAGTTCAGTTTTCGGAAAAAACAACCAGTGGGGTTATTTTCCATCTGCTGGTTTAGCATGGAGAGTGAGTGAAGAAGAATTTATGAAAGGTCAGTCCGTCATCAGTGATTTAAAACTCCGTTTGAGCTATGGTGTAACCGGAAACTCTTCAGGTATCGGTGCTTACACCGGCCAGTTAATTTATGGCATTAGCGGCACATATTATAACAATGGCGTTCAGGCGGCCGCCTATGCACCAATTCAGGGATCAAATCCCGATTTGAAATGGGAAAGAACGGCAACAAAAAACATCGGACTCGATTTCGGTATCTTCAATAACAAAGTTACCGGAAGTGTAGATGTGTACGATAAAAACACAACCGATATGCTTTTCAAATACAATGTACCTGCATCGCTTGTTCCGGGAGGCGCAATATGGGCTAACGGAGGAAGTATTAACAATAAAGGGATCGAAGTTAGCTTAACTACTTCTCCTGTTACAACCAAAAGCTTTTCCTGGTTAAGCACCATCAATATGGCTTACAACAAGAACAAAATTACCAGTTTACAGGGACCTTACGCTAATGGCGATTCTGTCCGTTATTCAGATCCAGAAGGACCGGGCCAAACGAATGCTACCCTGCAGATCCTTAAGGTAGGTTATCCACTTGGTCAGTTTTTCTCGCTGAAATATGCAGGTAAAGATTCAAATGGCAACTCGTTGTTTTATAAACGCGATGGTTCTACCACCACTACCCCAGGTATAGGTACCGATTATTTTTACCTCGGCAGTGCACAGCCAAAAGTATTAATGGGCTGGAGCAACACCTTCAAATATAAAGATCTGGAGCTGAATATCTTTTTAAGGGGAACCTTCGGAAATAAGATATTTAATGCAACACGCGCCGATTTATCGTACACGGCGGGCGCAACGGTTAACAATATACTAAACAGTGCCGCTGATGATAAAATAACGGACACTAGAAACTCCTTCTATTCAGACCGGTATATCGAAAATGGTTCTTATGTGCGCTTAGATAATGCCACCCTGGGTTATAATTTTAAAAACCCTGTTAAATATGTAAACAATATCAGGCTTTATTTATCAACCAACAACTTGTTTACCATTACGGGTTATAAAGGTATCGACCCCGAAATTAACCAGGGAGGCGTTGCACCAGGTATAGATTATAATAATTTCTATCCTAAAACACGTACATTTTTATTAGGCCTAAACGCATCGTTTTAAAAATAAATTTCAAAAACATGAAAAAGATATTATTTGGAATATTGTGTGCACTAACCGGGACACTAATATTCACCTCTTGCCAAAAACTTGAGGTACCCATTACATCTGAGCTTACCCCAGAATCTTATCCGCAAACCGCTGCCCAGTTAACTTCGGCATCGGGGCCGGTATACATCAATCTAAGAAGCGATTATGCCACCACTTACTTCTTTTTACAGAGCAGCTCGACAGATGAGTCAGTCTTGCCAATTTTTGCTTCTGATTGGATCGATGGCAATAAATACCTCGAACTACACCGCCATACCTGGAATAAAGACAATGCCTGGGTTGCTGCAGGCTGGGCATATTTAACCAATATTATTGGCACCGCCAATCAGACCATTTCGATTATCGGCCAATCGGCACCTGCCGGGGCACAAAAAAACACTAGTTTGGCGGAGTTAAAAACCATGCGTGCCCTCTCCTATTTTATGATGATGGATATGTATGGCAATGTACCTTTAGATACTTTATACGGCGTTACAGATTTAAAAACAAATACACCACGTGCACAGGTATTCAACTATGTTGAAAGTGAGCTTAAAGCAGCAATACCTTATTTAAAATCGACCACCGGTATATCAACTTATGGTCTACCGACCAAATACCTGGCTTATTCGATATTGGCAAAAATGTACCTGAACGCCGCCGTATATACCGGCACTGCTCGTTACGATGATTGTATAGCGGCCTGCGACCAGATTATAAATTCAGGTTTATATAGTATAGAACCGATGTCTACTTATCTGCAGATGTTTTATCCAACCAATGGGCCATCGCAGAAAGAGTTTATTTTTGCAATCCCCTTTGATGCATCGACCACTACTGGTAACATGTTTATGGCCCGTTACGATCTGAACCGGAACCTGGGCATACGCTACCAGTACTCTGGCTCAACAGCTGGCTCATTTACCAACCCGGTAATGAACCAAAGTAGTGGCGGCGGTTTAGCAAATAATAAACCAAGCGGACCAAGAATGACCACAACTGAGTTCTATGCAAATTTTACCGACGCTAACGATATCAGAAATAAACAATGGCTGGCCGGCCCGCAGTACTGGCCAGATGGAAGCCCCATAATGGTGAGCACTACAAATTTAGGGTACGATCAGTTTTACACAGGTGGTACGCCTGCCGGCGCTTTAACTTATCAGCTGAACTTAAGCCCGTTGAGCAGTTCACGTTTAGGTGCAAATGCTTACGATTTGGGAAAAGATGAAATTGCCTGGAATACCGGTTACCGCAACATTAAATTTATAGCGGATTATACCAATCCAACCAACCGGAACCAAAATAACGACATGCCTTTATTCCGCTATTCGGATATTATTTTAATGAAAGCAGAAGCCATATTCAGAGGTGGAAGCCCAACACTTGGTGCAACTGCATTAGGCCTGGTAAATAACGTAAGAAGTAACCGGACAACTTCGGCAGCATTAGGTGCATTAACTTTGGATGTACTTTACAACGAACGTTCAAAAGAATTTGCCTGGGAAACCTGGCACCGCAACGATATGATCAGATTCGGGAAATTTGAGAATAGTTATGGTTTGTCTAAAACAAATACCGACACTTATCGCCGTATATTTCCAATTCCTAGCACAGCTATAGCAACAAACAATAAACTGGTTCAAAACCCTGGTTACAACTAACCTGCACTTTACCGGAAATTTCTCTGGCTTTTAAGCCGGAGAAATTTCTTTTCCAATCATGCTAAACACATGATCCATTAAAATCCTTCAAAAATCTTAAATTTATTGTCAGCAGGAAACCATTGCTTCATGATTAAGAAACAAAATCAAGCATTGCAGTCAAATAGATTACCGCGATAACATGCCCGATACTGAAACCATACAACAGAATATACACACTCCAAATAAGAAAAGGCTACTTTCGCTAGATGCGCTTCGCGGCTTTGATATGTTCTGGATCATTAGCGGTGAAGGCATCTTTCATGGACTGGCTAGCGGCGTAATGAAAGAACATGCTTTAATCAGGGATCCCAGCAATTGGAAGATTGCAACCAATAAGAGTCTATCATTTTTCGAGGAGCTATTAATTGGCATCAGTAATCAGCTGCACCACAGTCCATGGAATGGTTTTACTTTCTATGATCTGATTTTTCCCCTCTTCATCTTCATATCGGGTGTTGCTATGCCTTTTTCGTATGAGAAACATTTAAGCACAAAACACGACAATCAAAATTCGGCAAAAAACATTTATACCGCCCTGATCAGAAGAACTTTGATTTTAATTATACTTGGAATGGTGGTAAACGGTTTATTAAAATGGCAGGGTTACGAAGCGACCCGTTTTGCCAGTGTGCTCGGTCGTATTGCCCTTTCTACTTTTTTTGCGGCCTTGATTTACCTTAATTTTTCACGAAACCAACAGATCATCTGGCTGGCAGGTATTTTGGTGGGTTACTATATTTTTATGATCATGATACCCGTACCGGGTTTCGGAAATGCGGTATTAACACCCGAAGGGAACCTCGCCGCCTATATCGACCGTTTGTGGTTACCCGGGAAACTTCATCGAAGCGTTTACGATCCCGAAGGATTACTCAGCACCATTCCTGCAATCGCAACAGCGCTACTGGGCGTATTTACAGGGTCATTTCTTCATTCAAAAAATAACCGCTTTACTCCGAATAAAAAAGTTATTTTACTCCTTACAGCAGGATTGGTGCTCATTTTAGCCGGATTATTCTGGAATATCTTTTTTCCGATCAATAAAAACATGTGGACGAGTTCTTTTGTACTGCTGACTGGCGGCTTTAGTGTTATTTTATTGGCGTTGTTCTATTACATTATTGACATTAGCGGTCATCAAAAATGGAGCACGCCCTTCATCTGGATAGGCACCAATTCTATTTTAATTTATGTTTGTGCGCATGGGCTTTTCAATTTCGAATCTACTTCGCAATTCCTCTTTGGTGGAATTATAACTAAACTACCTTTAATCTGGCAGCAGGCAGGATTATGGACTGGTGTATTGTTGATCCAGCTTGCGATATTGAAATTTCTTTATGTTAGAAAATGGTTCTTAAAAATTTAACGAGCAATTTTCTATTAAAAACACCAGATTACCACTAGGCATTAATAAACGATAAAAGAACTTCCGTAATATTGATTTTTATATCCATTATTTCTATATGTTGCTAACTGATTTAAAAAAGATAACATCAAATTATAAAAAGAGACTACAATTGCTGTTCCTTTTAGCTGCAGCTAGCACTTATACCGATGTTACATATGCACAGCAGCAGCATTTAATTCCTTATGTTCAACCCTTTTCGGGTACTTCGGCTAGCACTACACTGGCAAGTCAGCACATCGAAGATAAAACAGAGCGTTTGGCCAATACCATCCCGGCGGTTGCGCCACCATTCAGCATGACCCAGTGGACGCCACAAACACAACTGACTGAAAAAAAATGCCTTGCCCCTTATTATTATAACAACAAAAAGTTTTATGGCTTTAGGGCAACGCACTGGATTAGCGGTTCATGTACGCAGGATTACGGAAGCTTTACCATAATGCCCATTTCTGGCCAGCTTAAAACCCAATCAGCTCAATATGCAGAAGATTATATACACGAAAACGAAGTTTCTACCCCATCCTATTATAAGCTAAAATTAGCTCGTCATCAACTGTTAACAGAAATTACAGCCAGTCTTAGAAGCGGTGTAATGCGAATCACCGCGCTAAAAACAGATAGCGTTTATATCCTGGTTACACCCAACAGCGATCAAAACAAGGGTTTTATTCAAATTGATGCAGAAAAAGGTGAAATTTCCGGTTATAATCCTGTTCACCGGATTTATCAGGGATGGGGAACACCTGCGGGCTTTAGTGGTTATTTCTTCATCCGTTTTAAAAAAGTCTTTACTTCAGCAGGGGTTTATAGCGAGGGCCATATTTTCAATCAGCAAAGCATCAGCAACAAAAAAGACATTGGTGCTTTTGCAGGCTTTAAACTGCAAAAGGGAGCGCAACTCATCGTGTATTCAGGTACTTCTTTTACCAGTATCGATGCAGCCAGGGCCAACCTGGAAAGTGAAATTAAACATGATACCTTCGATAAGGTGTTGGCACGAACGAAACAGATTTGGGAAAAATCGTTATCACAGGTAAACATTACAGATACCAATGAAAAAGGAAAAAAAATCTTTTACACGGCCCTTTATCATGCCATGCAACATCCCAGGTTATACAATGATGTAGATGGGAAATATCCACAGTTTGATGGGAAATATCAGAACAAAACCATAAATAAAGGCGATTATTATGATGATTTTTCGATGTGGGATATTTACCGCGCACAACTGCCCTTAATTGAATTACTGAAACCCGATTTAGCAAATAGCTTTGTTCATTCAATGATCTTAAAAGGCCAGCAAGGTGGCTGGATGCCCATTTTCCCCTGCTGGAACAATTATACTGCCGCTATGATTGGCGATCACACTACCGCCTTTATCGCCTCGGCTTACAATAAAGGCATCCGTAATTACGATATTAATGAAGCCTACCGGCTGATGCGACAGAATGCCTTTCAAATGCCCGATTCTGTTGATTATTTGAATGGAAAAGGCAGGCGTGGCATTAACAGTTACTTAAAATACGGCTATATCCCAATGGAAGACAGTATCCCTGATGCTTTTCATAAAAGGGAACAGGTGAGCCGGACTTTAGAATATGCTTATGATGATTATGCCCTTGCCAGCGTAGCTAAAGATTTGGGCAAAGAAGCCGATTACCAGCAACTGTTGAAACGATCATTTAACTACCGGAACGTTTTTGATCCAAAGGTGGGAATGGTTCGGGGGCGTTTTTCTAACGGGAACTGGTATAATCCTTTTTATCCCGATCACCGTGAAGCCTATATTACGGAAGGAACCCCAAGACAGTATACTTTTTACGTACCTCATGATATGCCCGGATTGATTAAATTAATGGGCGGAAGCAAAAAACTCGAAAATGAACTGGATGCTCTTTTCGACAAGAAGGAATACTGGCATGGGAACGAACCTGGTCACCAGATCCCCTTTTTATATAATTATACCGCTTCACCCTGGAAAACCCAGCTGCAGGTATCGCGCATTCTGGCAGAAGAGTATGGTGAAGGTGCTGGTGGTTTAAGTGGAAACGACGATGCCGGACAGATGTCGGCATGGTATGTTTTTGCAGCACTCGGCTTTTATCCGGTAGATCCTGTTTCAGGAAACTACCAACTCACCAGCCCCTTGTTTAAGCAAACCACCATTTCTTTTAATAACGGCAAAAAATTAACCATTATAGCCATTAAAAAGAGTAAAAAATCTATTTATAGCTCAAAAATCACTTTAAATGGAAAGATTTTTACAAAAAACCAGATTACACATCAATCGCTGATTCAGGGCGGCAAATTGGTCTTTTATCTGGAAGATCAACCGGCCATGCTTCGAATCCTGAAAAACCAGTCTAAACAGCAGTAAGCCTGAATGAATATCTATACAACTCAATTTCTAAATAAAACTAGGATCATAAGTAGCGCACTTAGTACCAGGATAAAAAGTATCATCCTTTTAGGGAAGACGCTTTCAGGCACCTCATTCTCGGTTTTATCTGATGTATTTAAAGTTTTCTTTTCCACCTTCATTGTTATCATGGTATAGGTGTTGATTTGACTATATCTCTGCCAAAAAGATTAACTGCAGAAAAATTTTTATATTTAATTGTTGGTCATAACGCTCAAAACATTTATGTTAAAATACCTGCTTACCATTATTCTATTGCTTGGTGTTCTGCAAATAAAAGCTCAGCAGCAACTTCCTCCTGAAAAATTGATCCTTGGGAAATGGAAATACGACATAAGCTACGATACCATTGCTGTAGTAGACACTTCACACTTCCATGGCAAATGGGAAGCACCATTGTTCTTTTTACAGATCAGTTTCAAAAAAAGCGTGGCGCTATTGTCAGACCTTCCAGAAAAAAGGAAGGCCATGTGGGAGATCAAAAACGGAAATGAACTTTATTTCTATCTAGATGATAAAAAAGTTTTAAAATACCGCATAACCAAGCTCACCAAACGGGCTTTGGAGCTGAGGACAGAAGGCGTCCCTATTAGTACATTGGGTTATAAACGGTAAAGTAGAGACATTGCGAAGTACTTATTGATATGCTTTCTTCTTTAATAAAAAAATATCTCCTAATTTATTAAAAACCAGGAGATATAGACTCATAAAAAAACCTTGTCCAATATCCAGAACCTGTTATTTTGCCCCCGTATCAGTTGAAATCAAGGGTTTGGCAATTACAATCTTCAAAGCCGCATCAGCAGGAAAACCTGCTTTAATTAGCGCATCATAAAAATCTTTTGTAATCTTGGCAACTTGATTTATTACCTCAGGTTTACTCAATGTATTTAATTGTGCAGTAAGCATTCCTGAATACATGTTGTTTACCATTGAACCGAGGTTGGCCATATCTCCAATGTTTGGTACCATGTTGATATTATCTTTTAATGGTGATGGAGGTGATAAAACCACATCGAATGCGGTATTTCCATTACGCTCTTCTGGCTGCGATCTATTTAAATCAACATTAAAATAATTTAGAAAGGTAATACCATTATCCATTTCGGCTATTGATCTCGCTCTTTCGATAACATTGATATTTTTAGTACCTGGTTTTAATTTTTCAAAATATACTTTAAAATTTACTTTCTGACCTGCTTCTTTAGCTTCGAAACGTGATGGTCTTAATGGAATTCCCTCTGACTTGACATAATTATATCGTTCTTCGCCATTGGCATCCTGCAGATACATACTTTTGTTCAACTGCACCCAATCACCTTCGGCAGCACTGGTATATTGAAAAGAAACTATCGTATTTTGATTATTGGTTTCTACTGCTGTAATAATGGTTTTCTGATCTTCAGAACTATTTACAAAGGGAAACTTGATTGATTGGCCAAATACAGTGGCTGATAGCATCAGAGATGCTGCTAACAATTTAATTGATTTCATTTTTTAAGGTTGGTTAAATATAGATTTAAGAGTTTCATGTCCAGTTCTTCTTTTCCGGAAATATAAAATGATATTTTTTTTAATACCCAGCTATAAGACTCAAGTGATCACATTTATGGCAAAGCCACTGAAATGAGTATTTTAAATGAACTTGTTTTGCTGGTAGAAGAATCGAGTAACTTATTTATGGTTTGGGCAAATGTACTCTGATTACATTCAGATACAATTAGCAGATGACAGAGAGATTTTTGGAGCATGAAAACATTATTTAGCTTTAACAAAGATGATATAAAGCCTTGTAAAAAACAATTCATTATTTAGTTAAATTGTTTCAACTAATGAGACCTAAAATCAGGTCTTCATAAATATTTTCAAAAGCAGGGCTAAAGTATTTTGCCATACCACTACAGCTTGCGGAAACCCTCTACAATGTTCCTTATAAAAAATGGAAAATGCCAAAAATGATTATCTTAGTAAAGAAGACTAAGAACTGTTATTTGTGCTGAATGATTTAAATGCTTTAAATACATAACGCTTTAACCACTCAAATAAATTAATATGCAATCAACTACCCTTTTTCGAGCTAAAAACGGACTCACTACCTTCCTTGTCTTTTTGAATATGATATTGATTTGCCAAAGTTCTTACGCTCAGTTAAATCATGTTACAGACTCTGTTCGCATGAAAAATAGCTTTTGGAATTCAAAGCCGGTTAGGGTTTCTGCTGTTCCAGCCCTATTGCTGGCAGGAAGTGCAGCCACATGGGGAATAAGAAAAGATGTGCGCAGTTTTCGCAACCGCTACTTGCCGACCTTCCGATACCATTATGACGACTATTTGCAGTATGCCCCTGTGGTAACCGTATTAGGGTTGAATGCTGCAGGAGTGAAAGGAAAGCATAAAATGGGTAGAGCACTTGTTTCCTATGCTTTCTCCGCAGTAATTATGGCTTCGGTAGTGAATACAGTAAAATATACGGCAAAAGTTGAGCGGCCAGACGGAAGTTCAAAAAATTCATATCCATCAGGGCACACGGCCAATTCTTTTATGAATGCTACATTTCTGCATAAGGAATATGGCCAATACCGTTCTCCGCTATATAGTGTAGGTGCCTACACCGCTGCTACGGCTACTGCAGTGGGCAGGGAATTGAACAACCGCCATTGGATCTCTGATGTGCTGGCAGGTGCCGGAATTGGCATTCTATCAACAGAACTTGGTTATATTGTTGCCGATAAAATTTTTAAAGAAAACGGCACACATATCAAGTTAAAGAATAATCATGTTCCTGTACGTCTTAAACCGAGTTTCATCGAGCTTAAATTAGGCTATGCCCAAGCTTTGAGTAAAGACCTTACCGCACGATCTGAAGATCTTTTTGCAAGAGGTGGTTTTAATTTTGGTATAGATGGCGCCTGGTTTTTTAGCCAGAATTTCGGGATTGGCGGAGAGTTCGCTTTTTCAAGTTTCCCAATAAACGACGACAACCTCAAATTCAACGACATAGATATCCCAATAGTTAGCGAAGGGCATTATACCCAGCCAATGGGTATCCGTTATATTCATGCAGGTCCGTATTTTAATATTCCGCTCGCCAGAAACTGGTTTATAACCGGAAAACTAGGTGCCGGAACAGCTGTAGGCGCACAAGGTGAAATTATCCTGAACCTAAGGGAAGATTTCCAGCGGCTTTTCGGTACAGCAGAATTACCTTATTTCAGATACAAACCAGAAAGTTCGTTCAGCTGGTCAGCAGGTGCAGGGATCCAGAAACAGATCAAAAGAAATATTGGGATCAAAGCCTATGTTAATTATTTTAATTCAGATAACGACTTCAAACTTGATATAATAGAAGAGATCGACCAGGATGGTACTTATCGTTTCAAAGACTATGGGATGGAAAAAGTTAAATTTGACAACCTAGCCTTTGGATTGAGCCTCACCGCTTATCTCTGGTAATCAAGCAATTCATTAATCTGTATCTATGGAGACCTTCACCCACATCAAAACTGTTCTC
Source organism: Pedobacter folensis (assembly GCF_056490665.1). NCBI lineage: Bacteria > Pseudomonadati > Bacteroidota > Sphingobacteriia > Sphingobacteriales > Sphingobacteriaceae > Pedobacter > Pedobacter folensis. The sequence goes on along the minus strand of NZ_JBWJIF010000001.1, from coordinate 252,239 downwards.
GGTATTATTCTGGGGCTAAGCATCACGCACTCATTAAAAGGTGTAGTTAAAATCATTGAGCACCCTGACCGGTTAAAACCATACACCATACACCTATTGTGGGCTTTTTATATGTTTTTAAGTACGGTGTACTTTTGGTGGTTTGAGGTTCACTTAACCGAAATAAAACATTGGGATTTTCTAAAATACCTGTTTTTGGTGATTTATGTGATCACTTACTACACCTTAGCTGCCTTGCTGTTTCCTGAAGATATGAGGGATTACAAAGATTATAAAACCTATTTTTTGTCGCGGAAAAAGTGGTTTTATTCTATCCTGGCTGTACTCTTTTTATTTGATGCTGTAGATACTTATTTAAAAGGTCCTGGTTATCATACAGAAATGTTAAAAGTTTATCCCATCAGAGAGTTTATTCACATTATTGCTTGCCTTAACGCTGCAAGAACAAACAATAAATGGGTGCATCTGATTACCGTATCAGCATTTATTATATTTCAGTGTTACTGGATACTAAATTACTATATGAATGGCTAGCTACACCCTACTTAACATTTTAAAAAAAACACATCCCCCACTAAACGCTTAACAAATAAACAACAAGCTGCTAACCTTAAGGAAACTTAGATGGGCTAAATTAGAAATGCGTTTGTATGCTCTAAGCAGAAAACAGGTAAATAACATGTTTCAATAAAACAGAAAGCTATGAAACCGCAGACCCGAACGATCCCCGGAAAACTTGTAGATTTTGATTACAACAGGTACCGGCTGCCAACCTTTGTCATGCAATTTAAACCCTCCGTTTATCAGGATGGCGATTGCTATTATGCGGTATTATCCTTTGAAGAGGAACACGATGTTTCAGGCCTTGGCACTTCTCCAGAAGATGCACTGATAGACTGGAATGATAAAGTATGCGAAATGCTCGCCTTGTCTGCCCCTTTACGTACATCGTTAAATGCTAAAAATAAGTTACCATAAAAGCATATACCCTATCTTCAACATTTGCTTGTGCCAACGATTTCCAACCAAAAGGGAATTCCTGGGCAGGATAGCTTTAACAATAATATTATCTATATTGAACGTGTTATTAAGCTTAGATCATGGCAACTCCCTCAGTTATGTACTTAATCCGTCATAACGAAAATTTGAAAAGTTTAGGCTTTTAATTACTTTTATCATCATCCGAAAAGCTAAACTAAAGAATCATGGCCGGTGCACAGGAAAACAGCAAATGGGACTCCTATAACGGAGCTTCCCCACTTATTGCCCTATACAATAGCTTTCATCCCTTAACTGTAGAAATGGAGGCACTAATCGATTCCCTCACCTTTCCGGTAAGCTTTCGTAAAAACAGATACATTATTTCGCCGATAGACCGCAACAGATATCTTTACCTGATTTTAAAAGGAGTAGTGAGGGGATTCTACAAGGATTCGGGAACTGAAATTACTTCGTGGATATGCCAGGAATATGAAATTGTAGGAACCATCCGCAATCTATGGACTGCTGAAGAATCAGACGAATACCTGCAGGCCATAGAAGATGTAGAGCTGATTGCCATACCTCATGAGCTCACTACTATGCTTTATAAAAATTTTCCAGAGGCAAACATTATTGGGAGAAAGATTATGGAGCTTCATTACAGAGGGGCCTACGACAGGGGTTTTATCTGCCAGATCCCATCTGCTACGGGGCGTTATAAACACCTGCTTCAAGCCTTTCCCTGGATGATTGACCGTGTGCCGCTCCGATACGTCGCATCATTTATCGGACTACGACTGGAAACGCTCAGCAGGATCCGATCAAGCGAAAACAAAAAAACATAAGACTGCTTTTGCGTATATTTAATTTAATTGTTTACCATTTATCTTGAAGAAGGCATGAAAATATTAAAGGCTGCTGACGCATTTGACAAATCGGCAAAAATATACCAGGAAAAATTCATGGATGTTAGTTTATATGCTGAACCCTTCAAGGTCTTTTTTGATAATATAGCAGCAGATGATGCCCGTGTTTTGGATATTGCCTGCGGTCCTGGAAACATCACCAAATACCTATTGGATAAGCAACCAGGTTACCAGGTTTTAGGAATCGATCTGTCATCAAAAATGCTCGGCCTTGCCCAGGCCAATAATCCTAAGGCTCAATTTCAACTTATGGATTGCCGTGAGATTGACACCATCAAAGAGAAATTTAACGGGATTACCTGTGGCTTTTGCCTGCCCTATTTAACACAGCAGGAAACCATTAAACTAATTTCAAATGTTTCTAAGTTGTTAAAACCAGGTGGTGTTTTTTATTTGAGTACCATGGAAGAAGACGAAAATAATAAATCGAGGTATCAAATATCCAGCACCGGCGACAAAGTGTACGTAAATTACCATAGCGAAGATTACTTATCTGCAGCCCTTGAGCAGAACAACTTTGAAACGCTCCTCCTCAAACGCTATGATTCTCCTGGCCAGGGTGATCTGGTCATTACAGATTTGGTATTGGTCTGTAAAATTAAATAGCACATTAACATCGATCTCCTATCCTTTAGCGGAAATACTATGCTTGTTAGATTCACAGCTTATTGAACCGTTATCGTATATTCTCCGGTCAACACCTTCGCTTTAACCAGGGTTGTTTTATTTTTGTATACCCGTATATCCTGAATATAAAGTGGGTGTAACCATACACCCGATTCGATGGCCAGATTTCCGGTGGTATTAAGCATATAAAGACTGATTTTACCATTTACAGCAGTGTATTCAGGAAAACTGTAGGTCTTAACCCGGTGAAGTAATGAATCAGCAGATACCTTAAACGCCGTTTTTTCATCATAAATTTCAGATACCTTGAAGTTAGGAGCGTCATTCACTTCAAATTCGAGTTTGCCTACAATACGTTCCATAACCATCTCAACGGTTTGATTATTATTTACATTAACTGTTTTTCGGGATAAAAAGGTGTCACCAGTTTGGTAGTGCCTCCAATAGGGATCCGGACCATCCTGTATATATTCGATAGTAGCTTGCGTGTAAGGAAGGTATACCGGAATAGTATCGAGTTTATAAAACTGATTAATGCCAAATGCCGACTGAGATCCAACGGCCACAAAATTGTACTGTGCCGGATCAAGATTAAATACCACCTGTCCAAAACCTGACTGTGTAGAAAACTGTGTCAGCCGTTTAACTTCAGAACCTGTCTTGGCATTGTAAGCAATCACACTGAGCTGGCTAATGTAATTTTGTAATGGTTCAGACTGCATCCCCACATTAGGCTGCCCGACGGTGTGATTAAGTCCCGAAAACTGAAAGGTAATCTGGTGTGTGGTGCCTCCTGGCTGACCGCCGTGGCCCTCCAGAATTTTTCGGCAAGAACAAATTATAATAATCTGCGTGAGCGCGAGTAGAATAAATAACTTTTTCATAGGTTTTTTACCTAAAGTTATTGACTACCAGGCAATTTAAAACTTCAATTAATGCAATGTATACCAATCTGTAACCCCATACACATGTTTTATATTAAAAAGAACCTGTTTAACCATAATTGGAAATCCCGTTTACAAAAATGTGTGCAATAAGGACAACTATGTTGACTCGTCCCCGAATTTAAAATTAGTGGCCTGAGAATATGCCTTCAAAGCCGCTAAACCGGTAGCTCAAAATGAAATACGGAACCTATACCGATCTCACTATCTACCCAGATCCTGCCGCCGTGAAGCTGTACAATCTCTGCGCTTAGGTAAAGGCCAATGCCAAAGCCTGAAATCGTAGTCGTGTGGAGCGTCTCTACACGATAGAACCTTTCAAAAAGTTTGGGAATTTCAGATTGTTTTATCCCCATTCCTTCATCTGCTACACTTACCCGCACGTTATTGCCATAAACACCACATTTTACGCTTATTTTCCTACCCCTAGGCGAATATTTCATGGCATTATTAAGCAGATTGGAAAGCACCGAACTGATTTTATAGCGATCGGCTAGAACTGAAACCACACAGGACTGCTGAAAATCAATATTAAAATCCTTTGCCACCAGCTTAAATTCTGCAAGAGATTCGCTAATCAGCATATCAAGATCAAAGCGTTCCTTATCGAGGTAAATCTTGTTCGACTCAAGCCTTGAGATGTTTAAAAAACCATTAATAAGCCCCTCCATTTTTTTGAGCTGACCATTAACCTTATCCAGTAGCGATGCGGTAACCGGATTTTCCATCACCTTTGCCTTGGTACCCAAAAGCTGGAGGTAAAGACTAATGGAAGTTAAGGGGGTTTTCATTTCATGGCTCACCATACTGATAAAATCATTCTTCCTGTTTTCATTCAATTTTTGTTCTGAAATATCCAGAATAGCCCCGGTCATATAAAGCGCATTTCCACCCGCATCGTAATAAGTTTTACCCATAGAACGAATCCATTTTGGAGCCGTAGCACCCAGGGCGATGATGCTATATTCTTCACAGTAATCACTACCATTCTCCAATGCGAGTTTCCTGGCCAATAAGATCCTTTCCCTGTCTTCGGGAATGATAATTTCGCCTACTTTTTCCATCGAAATGTTATTCCGTTCCTCAAAGCCAAAAAGTTCAGCTGTGCGTGAAGAGATGTTTAGGGTCATTTTATTTAAATCTACCGTCCAGGTGCCAATCATAGCCGCCTCGATTGCCAGATTTAGTTTATCCTCTGCTTTTTCCAGTTCTCGAGTCACTTCAACCATAGCGGTTACCTCAAATGCAAAAACAATAATTCCATCAACTTCACCTTTGTCCCCGTATTTTGCCTGATAAACAAAATTGAAATAACGATCGACAACCGGACCGCTATCGGTATAAGCCAGCGGAATCAACTGCGATTCACCGGTATAGGTCACCCCTGTTGCCAGAACGCGATTTAATATATCGTGTATTTCCTGATCTCGGATTTCGGGAACTGCCTCCAATAGCTGCCTTCCAATCAAACTTCTGCCCGGAAAAAACTGCTGATAGCCTGGATTTACAAAATCATACACCAAATCTTGCCCTTCCAGAATACATATCCCAGCGGGTGCCTGCATCAGAAACTGTTTTAACCGGTCACGCTGATTTTCTGCATCACGTTTGCTTTTCTCCAGCGCATTCTTGGCATGAGTCAGCGAAAGAAGCGCCTCTACCTTTTCTGTTGTCTCATTACAGATTACCATTACACCACATACATTTCCATGCTCATCGTTTACACTGCTGTAGCCAAAAGTCCAGTAAACATTTTCAAGTTTACCGTTACGGTAAATCGGAATCAGCTGATCTTCGCTCCATGTTGGTTCACCGGTATTCATAACCTGATGGATCAGCGGAGAAATTACACTCCAGATTTCCTCCCAATAATCAACAGCTTTTGCCCCCAGTGCTCCCGGGTGTTTGCCCTGATCGCCCAGGCTGGGGCGATAGGCATCATTATAAAATTGTATCAGGTTTTCTCCCCACCAAAGGAACATTGGAAACCTGGAATTTAACAAGATACTTACAGAAGTCAACAGGTTTACCTGCCAGGTTTCAGGAGGCCCAAGTTCAGTCCCTGCCCAATCAAAATTTCTGGTCAGTTCCCCCATTTCGCCGCCACCCTTTAAATAGCCCTCGAAGAGATTGGTTTTATTGTTCAGTTCCATAGTACCGCTTTAACAAAAGGTATGGCGGCACTCCTAAAAAGTAAATTTATTTTTAGATTCATTAGACTTGCTTAGATTTAATCAACATTAATTCTGACGATATGTTTGAAATTAGCGATTATTGATCCAGTTTTTTATCTTCTAAAGCGAAAAATCACTCGATTTGCTGATCTGATCAGTAGAAATGCCAGATTCAATCCAACACAATACTGATTTACAGCTCGCCGCAGAATAATTTATAAACAAAAAAGCCTTTAAATCTTATGATCTAAAGGCTTTTTGTTTTGTGTCGGGATGGCAGGACGAAATACCCCTCTATAATATATTGATTTTCAATGCTTTATACTCGTATTTTAAACCGGTGCTAGAATAAGGGATCGCCTTTTTTAGCCCATTTTTTAGCTGATAAAATCACACTTCTAACCTGGTATTTCCCCAAGTCTAAAACTGTTTAAACTGACGTAAAATTAATCAAAATTGTTTTTTTTCACAACAAAATAAATCACAATTTTTCAATACAGGGACTGCCTATTTTCACAGGTACCAAGGTGAGGGGTTTAAGAAATCAGAAACATCATTTTCCATATAATTTCTATAGTGTGAGTTAACCTTTGTCTTGCAAGACCTGGACTAAATCGGCTAATGCGATGTGCAGTCATTTAACGGATTTTTTCTACCTTTAACTGAACGAATCCCGTGTGAATGTCTAAAGAGGTTATCAAGCGTAATCATGTTAATGTAATCGGAAATGGCCAACAAGTCATGTTGTTTGCCCATGGTTTTGGCTGTGACCAGAATGCATGGAAGTTTATCATTGATGCCTTTTTGGAAGATTATAAGATAGTGCTCTTTGATTACACCGGTTCTGGCAGTTCGGACATTACCCAATACGACCCGGGGAAATACAGTACGCTTGAGGGTTATGTGCAGGACCTGTTGGACGTCTGCGAATCACTTTCTCTGAGAGATGTTATTTTTGTGGGCCATTCGGTAAGCAGTATGGTGGGCCTGCTCGCAGCAAACCGCCATCCAGAATATTTCTCCAAACTAATTTTTATAGGTCCCTCTCCCTATTATTTGAACGAGGGGCATTATACCGGGGGATTTGAAAGAAAAGATTTGGACGATTTATTCGATTTTATGGACAGCAATTACCTTGGATGGTCAAGCACCCTTGCGCCTGCAATCATGGGAAATCCTGACCGGCCGGCACTGGGCGAATTCCTGACTGGAAGTTTCTGTGCCACCGACCCCGAAGTTGCGCGTGACTTTGCCAGGGTCACTTTCTTCTCCGACAACCGGGCTGACTTACAAAATTCAAAAGTAAAAAGTTTAACCCTTCAATGTACAGACGACATCATCGCCCCTACTGCAGTAGGAAGATATGTTCATGAAAATACACCTGGAAATGACTTCGTACAGCTCAACGCCAGAGGCCATTGTCCTCACATTAGTGAACCTGAAGAAACAATTGCTGCTATTAAACGTTACCTAGTTAAAAACTAATGAACGAACCCTCAGCTTATGGGCACCAAGAATTCCTTTCCTCGCTCATCGATGTCGCTGAACTCTACAACAATGCACCATGTGGCTATTGCTCTATTTCGACAGACGGGACTATCATCAAGATAAACCATACCCTATTAACCTGGCTGGGCTATAAAGAAGAAGAAATCACCGGGAAGAAATTTTCGATGCTTCTTTCCAAAGGCGGACAGATGCATTTTGAGATGTTTTTTTTGCCACTCGCCGCCATTGAGCATTCGGTCAGGGAGATGAGCTACGAGGTTACCTGCAAAGATGGCGCAACCCTTCCGGTACTACTCAATGCATCGGTCAAACTGGACAGCGATAGAAAAATCACCGCTATCAATACCGTAATTACCGACAATTCGGAAAGAAGGCAGTATGAAAAAGAGCTGATTAAATCCAAAAAAACCGCAGAAAGTGAGCGAAAGCGCCTTCAGTTCATGGCCGACCTGGTTCCCGAAATCATCTGGACAATGACCGACGCAGGAAAAATAGATTACCTAAACGCAAGGTTCTTTGAATATTTCAATTGTGGCACCCAAATTCCTGCCACCACTTTTATACTTTCAAAATTCCATCCCGAAGACCTCAAAAAACTGCTCAGCACATGGCAGGATAGCCTCAACCAGGCCAAAGACCTACAACTGGATATCCGTCTTAAAAATCCTTCAGATGAGTATGAATGGCACCGGTTAAGGGCGGCACGATTCATATCCGAAAGCGGGAAGCTTACTGCATGGTTTGGATCCTGCGCAAATATAAATGAGCACGTTAATGCTTTAAAGAAGAAAGATGAGTTTATTGACATCGCCAGTCACGAGTTGAAAACGCCCATTACCAGTCTTAAGGCTATACTGCAGTTACTCGACCGCGTTAAAGCAGATCCCGGCAATAAGATGATTCCCAGCCTGGTTGAAAAAGCGAATAAGAACCTCAATAAGGTCAACACCCTTGTGGATGACCTCCTCAATGCCAGCCAATTAGCACAAGGCCAGCTGCAACTCAATAAAGTTCAAATCAATCTTTCCCAACTCATCGGGGATTGTGTGCACCACATCCGCATGGAAAACCAGTATCAAATCTTGACTACAGGTTATGAAGGTGCCAGTGTGTTTGCCGACGAAGGACGCATCGAGCAGGTTGTCATAAATTTCATTAGCAATGCGATCAAGTATGCACCTGACAGCAAAAAAATTGAGATTAAGATAAGCAGCCTACCCGCCGGTGTACGAATTGAAGTTACTGATTATGGGCCAGGTATTCCACCTGAAAAAATCCCTTTCCTTTTTGACCGCTATTACCAGGTAGACAATAAAGGGGTAAAGTATACCGGTCTGGGGCTGGGACTGTTCATCTGTTCGGAAATCATAAAAAAACATGAGGGGGAAATTGGCGCGGAAAGCATTCAAGGTAAAGGCAGTACCTTTTGGTTTGAACTGCCCAGGTGATAAACAGGCAAAAACGATTGCGCTTACCAAACATAATATTTTTTAAAGTGTAAATCTCAAAGAATTCTTGATGATAAAAGCCGGCGCACATGTCTGGCTTTTTTTGAACTCAAGGTTTCATATCCCTCCTCACAAAGAGCAATTACAGGTTAGATTATCCGATCCTGGACAAACCTGAATTTGTATGGAGATGACCTTCAGTACTATAAACTAACTCCGTTTTCTTCTATGGTTTCACCTGATCCAGACCGGCCGAGCGTACGATAGGACGCGAGGCCTTCGGGCCGTCCGAAGGACGGCCGCCGCATGATTTAAAGCAAGGTTTAGTTAAAAACGATGACCTCGCTGCATGAAGCATATCTTACCCTCAAATTTTTATTGGCATTACCCTAAAACCTGAAAGGTTCAAAAAGAATCCCCTGTAGCAGAGCATACCTGTACGGAACATCGTCCACAAAAGCGATGCCGCCAAATCTGCCAAACTTGAATTGATGAAGAGGTCTTGCCTGCCCAAAGCCTGTGCCAGGGAGCAGCTTGGCAGCTCATCTTCCCCTGAGGTTTCCAATATATTACCATATTCTTCAATAATTGTCGGAAGTGTGCCGACAGTCCGGAACTTTTTGGATTCGGGCTGTTTAATCTCACCAAGGGTAGAAAGCAGTACCTGCCCCGAATCCCTGCTGTTACCAAAATCCATCCAGTACATCGGATTATCCCTGTGTTGCCCTTTCAATGCTGTTTTAGCAAGCAGATCAGCAATAGCTAACCTAGCTGCTAGCGTATCTACGCAGGATAAGGTGATATTGGCTATCGGTTCGGATTGAGCATTATCCAATTGCCCGCAATAAGTACAATCAAATGCTTCCCACGCAGTGCCGAAAAAACGGTTTACCCGATTGATCAGCGCAACGGCTTTGTTCATTCCAATTTCGTGATGCGAAAAAAGCTGTCTGCCCAAATTTGGTTCTTCGACGCTATCGGGGTCAAATGCCCTGACCATCAGCCCTGCATGGCCGAGCTGCATAAGCGCATGGTTGATCCTTGCCAGTGCCGTTAATAGTACACTTCCTGTACCGCCCACACCGATCAGGTTGACCGAAAGGGGGTTAGTGGGATGCAGAAAATAATGTGGTACAATGTGTATATTTTCTTTATCTATGTTTTTTTCCGTTTTCATTTCAGTACTTCCATTAAAGTTTTTGCTGTCCTGTTCATCTCATCTACCGGGAATTTCCGCCCAGTCGCGGTTTGTTCTTTCCAAAGCCTGACCAGATCCCCCTTGAAAGCACCACCACCGATCAGGTGGCTAAAGGTGCTATCAAAGAAATAGTGTTCCCACATTTTCAAAAATGTAGTCAGGTTGCAATCGGCAGGGATTTCGATCTTCACATTTCCGAAGCACACCGAAGCATTTTCATATACATTGAAAAAAGGGGCATGATACAGCGCAGTTTTTTCCTTTGGTCTTTTGTTATCTGCCAATGCCCATACCGATAGCTGTTTTCTGTCCGCTTTCCATAACATCGGGGGAACATAGGCCATACCATCAGAAATATGAAGCCCCTTTATAAAATGCAATTCTTTTTTTATCATCGGTGTATGCCATACCGCAGTTCCATCCTTACCGGTTCTCAAATGCAGCACGCAAGACGGCAGAAGCCCACGATGGTATAAAAAGCTTTCCCCTTTCACCTGCGCGGAATCGAGTGCTGATGCCATTGACTGGCTTTCTTTTAGCGAAAGCGGATGCGCATTTATGGCCATTCCCTTATGATCAAGATCGTGGCTTTCTACATAATAGCTGTTATCGCTTTCTGCCCTGTAAACCATTAGTGCCTTAAAGGGCACATAAAGGTCACTTATTTTATCCATTAAGTTCTCCATGTTCCAAATCATATAATATATCACTCAATCCATGCAGGATTTCAAAAAGCCTGCGTTCAAAATCCATATCGTGCAAGGTGCATTCCTGCCTGCTCTCAAAATACTGGATGGTAACAGGCTCTTCAATTGCCCCATATTCGTTGAGTTCGGCATTTACCGTATCGAACAGCTGATCCTGCAAACAGTCCACACCGCTCCAGTAAAAACAGAGGTACTGCTCTGCCCTGATATACCCATCATCGTAATCAGTCTCTGTGGGCGGCCGCATCCCCTCCATAACCGACCGATCAGGATAATCCCTTTGCAAGGCCACAAGTTGATTGGCACAATCTAAAAGTTCAGTTTCGGTTTCATTTTTTACCTTGAAACGGCATGCACGCCCTTCCAATTCCATTACCTCTTTTTTTGCCGACATCCTTGCTAAAGTATAATCCCCCTTAGCGTACATCATTTCAAAATGATCGGTCATCAACTGACGTTCCTGCTTATCCTCGCAGTAGTCACCATCGCTCACCCATTCCCCGATCATGGCGTAAATACTTTCGAGATACACATAATCCTCTCTAAAATGCGGTATACCTGTAATCTGATACAGGTAGGCCATAACGGAAAGCAGCAGGTCTGCAAAAGCCTTTTGTTTACGGGATTTCAGCAGGTCGTAAAGTGGGGCAACAGGTAGGTAAAAAAGCGTTCTGCCTGTATCGAAAGTTTTTACCGTGACTAAGCGCCTGCGTTCCTCCTCTTGCATAAATACCAGTTCCAATGCCGCATCCCTGCTTTCGAGTTGTTTTTTCAGCCTGTTAAAATCCTGTATAATATTGAGCGGATAAGGCATATCCCTACTGCGGTGTCTCTTGAAACCATATAAACTGCAAAGGTTTCCCATAGCATGGTAAAATACCCTTTGCGTTTCCCTTTGACCTTGGCCTGCTTCTCTGCTGCCTTTAAAAAGCGGTAGATGCCGACATGCTAAAAAAGGAGTTCCAATAGCGTGACCGGTGCAGTCCCCTGCCTGTCCGCCCTGATTTCTGCGAGGTCTTTTCTTCTGCCAAGGCCTTGCGCAAATTGACCGATACGTTGATGTAAGTGCCATGCGTTAGAATATTCTTTGGTTTTTGCGGTGCGGATTTTCCGCACCTGTCTTTGTTTTTTCATCCCTTTGTCCCTAGTGTGGTCAAAAACTCATAACGGAGTTCATCCCCCTTGATCTCTGGTCCCTCCTGTTTGGCGTTAGTGAGGATGGGATAAGTCCCCGAATAAAAGCCCATCACCTGCTCCACCGTCCAATCGGGACTGGGGTCAGATAAACGGATTTCCTCCCCGCCATGCTTAAAATAAAATGCCCTTGGCAGTATACTATGTTGTAACATAATCCCTCCTTTTTTACAGTAATGTCAATTGATTCCGTTTCCATTCCAGTTCCCTGCGCAGCTTTTCGAGTTCCTCTTTTTTCTCGGGGAATTCGGAATTTGGGGGCAGCACTTCTAAAGCCTCGGCATATTTACAGACCGCATTCAATTCGGTGACCTTTTTGATCACCTCGTCAAATTTGATCTTTGGCTCTGCTGCCTCGTCCGCTTTTCCATTGTTTGCCGCTTTGGTGGTCTTGGATTCCTGCGGCTTCTTCTTTAGCTCTTCTTTTGCCTTTTCCAGTTCCCTGTTATAAGCTTCACGGCTTAAAAAGAGTTCGGCCGTACTGGCGACAGGCGTGGCCACTACCTCGAAAAATGCCCGATCCAGTTCCTCGGCAGTACCCCTTAACAGCATGGGCGGTAAAGGTTTACCTTTACCGTCTGTTTCCAATAACACAGATACCACCATTTTTTCATTGTCATCAAAGGCAATGTTAATTTTCCATCCGCCCGTGCTCGGCAGGCTTTTGATGCTAGTAAAAAAACCACTCATGACTTTGTAAATAGTTTAATGATCTTTATTCCCCTGTTTCCGGCAAATTTCACCCCGTAGCCGTTGCGGTGGATTACGTCCCTGATAATCCGTTCGGCATGTTCAAGGCGTACATCATCCCCTGCCGAGATTTTCAATAACCCTAAACGGCCAAAAAAACGCAGTGTCCTTGCCATTTCGAGCAGCACCTGCCGCTCTGTTTTTTCTGCTATAATTCCCATGATTTTATTTCTTTAAAGGGGGCAGCGTGCTGCCCCCGGTTTCTACTGCTATATTTCCTCTAAACTTACTTCTACCATTTTCAGCCAGTAAATGGCTGCATCGGAGAGGTCATCCGCAGCGATTTCGCTTTCTTTTAAAACATCCTTTAACGCATCGATATCTTCGATTTTCCAGTCATAACCCGAACACATATAGTTTCCGTACACCTCAAATGATGCATCGCTGATGATATCAAAGCCCGTCAGATCTTCGATTTCTGCCCTAGCTTCCTGCATAATGGCATCCAATACCACGTAACAGGGGTCTATATCGGTGATTTTGGCACAGCATTCCTGCGAAAATTTTTCGATCTGCTCAAATGCCCAATCCCCGTCATGCCCTGATTCGAGCGCCGCCTCTACAGCCATTTTTACATCAAGGTATCCATAGGGACAGAAAGCCTCCCTAAATTCCCCGATTTCCCTTTCCAGATTTTCCATCCCTATCCTATCTAAAATTTAAAATGGTAAATCCCCGTTTTCATCCCCTTTATCCGCAACCATCAAAGGCCGGGAATTACTGGCAGGTGCAGCAGCATTTGAAGGAGCAGAAGCAGAAAACATTTTGATGTCCGATACAAACATGGTGATGCTGCCCTTGGCCTCCCCATCGTTTGAAATCCACGCATTCACTCCTATACGGCCGCAAACCTGCAGGATCCCGCCTTTTTTAAGATAAGGTGCAATCCCACTACCGAGCCAGTACGAACAATCCACATACGTGGTCACCTCTACTTTTTCATTGTTTGAAACATAACTATCATTGATGGCCAATCTAAAGCCAACCACTACCTTGTCACCACGAACCGTCCTTGTTACGGCATCAGCGGTCAATCTTCCTGTAATCTCCATGATTAAAGTTTTTTAATTAAAAATTGATTAATTCATCCCTTGATCCCGTCCCCAAAAATTTGTTCTCCTGATGGAAAACGGGATAAAAGAATGCCAGATGTCCGCGGTGACCTTATAAGCCCAGCGCAGCACTATAAGTCCCGCAGGGTGTTCATGGTGCAACCGTGAACATTATGCGTGCGCAGCCGGGCGGAGGTCACGATATTCGCATACTTTTATTTTGTTTTCCTTTAGGCAGCAAATCCTCCATTTAAAAAAAAGCAAGGTTTGCAGCGACGAAAAATCAGTCCCGGAAATACCGGATCCCAATCGGGCTAGCAGTGATGGGCGCGGCAAGAAAGGAACGCCTGCCCAGTTCCATTGCAGCGAGGATCACCGAACATTTTGCCATCCCGATCCCCGGCATCCTGCAAAGATCTGACTGGGTCATGCCTGCCAGCTTTGCGATATTGCCGCCAAGGTGGCCCAGCAGTTCATCCGCCATGTGCTCGGCATCGATCGATGTAGTTCCAAGGCCAACAAGCAGCGAAACCAGTTCATGTTCACTGAGTGTGCCCGCCCCAAACAGCCCGAGCCGCTCGCGCAGTGGCATATCAGGATCCATGCTTTCACGCAGCGCCCTGATTTGCTTTGCCTTTTCGCACATCTCCCTTGGACCCTCGTCCTGGTTATCAGCATGTCTCACGACATGGAGCAGGTAAGCAAAGGCCGAAATCATCGGCTGTATCACCTCCTCAAAAATCACCACCTTGCTCCGCTTAGTGGCTCCATCAGCGCAGTTCTCCATCCTGGCAATACGCAGGTAATGCCTCCCGTTCACTGCTTCCAGATAATCAAAAAAGTAAATGTCCTTTCCTGAACGGAATGACTCGGTTGCGATCATTCTATTTTTCATAACTTTATGCTTTAGTGCAGGGCAAAGTTGGGAATGGAACATACCAATATCCGGTTGCCAGCCGTAACAGGCGGGGTTACCGGATAAAAACCGGATAATGCATGATTGACCAGACACAGGAAAAAAGGAGCCCAGAAAATAATTACCGCAAATGCGAGGTCTGTGGGCTCTCATTTGAAGGCCGTGCAGATAAACGCTTCTGCAGTGATGCCTGCAGGAACGCAAACAAAAGACAGGTACAGCGGATAAGCGGCTGGCAGGAACCCGCTTTTGTCGAAAAGATCCACCGCATCCTCCGCCACAACAGGCAGATATTAAAGGAAAGGATGGGAGATGAAAGCAAGCTCATCATCAGCAAGGCTGACCTGATCGAGGCGGGTTTACATTTTGGATACTGCACCAGCGTGTTCAGCAAAGAAATGAACATCTACCGGTTCTGCTATGATTATGGCTGGCTCGAGGTAGAAAACGGAAAAATCCTGCTCGTCAAAAATGAAAGGCAAATTAACCTCTAAGTATTTTTGAGGCTGCCGTAAAATTGACCTCCCAGAGTTAGAATACTGTAATAATATACCCAACAAAAAAGCCCTCGTTAAAGGGCTGATCTGTGCTTTGGGCTTTGCGGCACCCTTCATTTTCTGATGATCATTGATTGATGGAGCCCCCGTAAAAAAATGGCTTTAGTAAGGGATTAACCTCGCAGGCAAACTACCGGATCAAAATTAAGTTCCGTGGAATTCTCCTCATACAGTTCGTTCTACTGAAATGCCTGGTTTACTTCATCATGATTTTATATATCGCCATATTTGCAACAGCTCCCAGAAAGTTAACCAGTAATGGATATGAAATCTGCTAGCAAGAATTGATTTAACCGATTGATTCCGAAAGGATCAAACACCCGATACCATTTAAATATCGGCTGACCACCATAAATATAATGAATATTGACCCATGTTTTTCTTATTTTTAGCCCATGCCAAAACTTAAAGTCCTTGATGTATTCCAACGTTTTTTTCGCTCAGGGAAAGTTGGCGGCCTACTGTTATTAATATGTGTTTGCATATCCCTTACCATTGCCAACACCGGTTCAGGTGAAGTTTTTACTGCCCTTCTGAAAACAGAAGCCGGATTCGGCCCTGTCGAATATAGCATACTGACCTGGGTGAATGATGGCCTGATGGCCATATTTTTCTTACTTGTTGGTTTGGAAATCAAACGCGAACTCATCAGCGGGGAACTATCATCGCTTAAAAGCGCGTCCCTGCCGGTAATCGCAGCCGTAGGCGGCATGTTGGTGCCCTCGCTGATCTACATCGCCTTTAATGCAGGGGCTGAAACTTCAGGTGGATGGGGCATTCCCATGGCCACGGACATTGCATTCGCACTTGCCATTATTGCCATTTTAGGTAAACGCATTCCAGCCAGCGTAAAAATCTTTCTGGCTGCCCTGGCTATTGTGGACGATTTGGGGGCAATACTGGTAATAGCTGTTTTTTACACCAAACAAATTCATTTTGAGTATCTGGCCATGGCTATGGGCATAGTGATTATACTTGCCCTAATGAATTATTTTAAAGTAAAAAGCCTCATCTTTTATATAATACCAGGCATATTGCTCTGGTACCTGATCCATCACTCTGGTATCCATGCTACTATTGCCGGGGTATTGCTGGCTTTAACCATCCCAGCCAAGGGCAGTGCAGATTCCTCTCCACTGGAAAAACTGGAACATAGCCTGACCCTGCCTGTAAATTACCTGATCATGCCAATTTTTGCTTTAGCCAATACCAATATCACATTCAAAACAGAAATGCTCACAGGTCTGGTTTCGCCTCTTGGACTTGGTATCATACTGGGTCTGTTTGTGGGAAAAACCATTGGAGTGAGCCTTTTCAGCTGGATGGCCGTAAAATTAAAATGGGCAAACTTGCCGACCGGTGCAGGCTGGAAACATATTATTGGCCTTGGAATGATTGCCGGAATCGGATTTACCATGTCCATATTTATCACCACACTATCCTTTGATGATGAGAATCACGTTCTGGAAGCAAAACTTGCCATATTAGCCGCATCAGTCATTGCAGGGATTGCCGGTTATTTTTATCTTAAAAACATCCGGACACCCATCAGCGAAACAACTTAAATAGGTATTTTCTTATTCTAAAAAGGGATGCTTAAAATCGGATAATTGTTCAAAACCTGACAATTACCCGCAATAAAGGAATCTTCTTTAGAGGCGATCGGGATGGCCCAGGACATCGTGCAGGTTAATGACCTAATTGGATCTTCAGGTTCCCGATCGCAAGGAAAATACATCCGTAATTTCTTATACAGGTAAAAATAGAATCGCCGTCTTTATACATCCATATTTCCTTATTTCTAAACCAGGGGTTATTAAAATCAGCTAATGAATTGCTTACCCAATTGTCTGCAATAAAAAACCGGTTTAGTTGTTGCTGCCGGGATGACTTAGGCGAAAATCCAGGTTAATAACCTAATGGCACATTCAAGTTCCCGGCAGCCTGGAAATAGTTGGTACAGTGTAGGCTTTTTAGCCTCAACGCTAGAGCAACAATTTATGTTCCCGGCGATAAATATCAAAAGAACCACATGCCCCTAAGCACTACACACCGATAAAACCGTATGATTTTTAAACGCTCCGGATCATTTTGTGATCATCGTAAATAGAAAACAATTGAATTTATGAAAACGACTACTGAAAAAAAGTTCAGGTTCTTTGTAGGGATAGATGTATCCCGGGATTTTTTTGATGCAACAGTAATGCATGGGAAAGAGGTCATAACACATCACAGGATAGAAAATTCCGTAACCGCAATCAAAAGTTTCCTATCAGAACTTAAGACCATCAAAGCATTTAGGTTATGCTTTTGTGTGTTTGGCATGGAGCATACCGGTATTTATTGCAATCTCTTGCTAACAACCCTTGAGAAAAAAAAGGCCAGTATTGTTCATGAAAACTCCCTGGTGATCCGCAACTCGCTTGGACTGATCAGGGGAAAAAATGATAAGGTTGATTCAGCCCGGATAGCAGGCTATCTTTACAAATGCAGGGATCAATTGAGCCTGTGGCAATCCAAAAGAGATATTATTGGGAAGTTAAGCGTACTGGATTCCTTAAGAAACAAACTTGGCTCCCAGATCAGGGCGCTCAGGCAAACAGAAAAAGAGATCAGCTCCTTTCTGGACAAAAAAACATCACTTTTACGCTCAAAGAATTGTGCCGGGACTATTCTTGCCATGAATAAAGACATTGAGGAAATTGACAATACGATCCGGTGTCTCATCCAAGGTGATGAACGGATCTCCAGGTTGATGCAATGGATTACCTCTGTTCCAAATGTTGGGGAAAAAACAGCGCTGCAGATCATTATTAAAACCAATGAATTCAGGGATATCAGCCACCCAAAGAAATTTGCATGTTTTGCGGGTATTGCCCCTTTTCCCTACGAATCAGGAAAGAGCGTCAAACAAAGATCCAGGGTTTCACGCCTGTCTGACACTAAGATGAAATCCCTGCTTCATTTATGCGCGATGGGATCATTGAGGTCCAATAAAGAACTACAGGCCTATTTCAAAAGAAAAACAGAAACCGACGGCAAAAACGGCATGCTGGTTATCAATGCGCTACGGTTTAAACTCGTCTTGAGGATATTTGCCTGCGTAAAGGGTGAAAGATTTTACAGGGACGATTACAGGGCACAAACCAATGAAGTGGTAAGCCCCGCTTGTTTCCAGTGATCATGCGGGTATGGCAGATAAACAGTCGTTCCTGCCATGGGTATTTCAGGGGAAATTGCTCGTTGGTATTTCTAGGTGACACCGCATTCTGCTTCAAACTGACGCTCGATTACGGAACAAAATGGCCGTATTGGTTTTCTCAGCTATATTTTTTTTAGAACATTGCATAAATAAGTAATTCTCGATTTGAGCTGTTTATGTCGATTTTTTTGAATTCCGCAAGTTGAATTGCCTAAAAGTTCTGGTTTGTGCCATTTTGAGTTCTATGATGGCTTATTTGGTAAATCGTTGAGTCTAGAAAGCCGCTGGCAGTAGTTATTTGTATTTGTTCAGCGGAGAAAGCAACAATATTGTATTTACTCGACAATTCTCTTACCCGCACTTTGAGCTGAAATGGATGTGGCATTATTGGTAGTCAATGATGCAACCAGTGCTACTTAAGAAAAAAGCGCTTCAATCCTGAAAGCGCTAGTTTAGATAAAAAGTGCAGACCAGTAGGTTTGCAGCACAAAAATAGCATTACCATCCGCATTCAAAAAATCATATATCTGAAATCCAGAAATAAAATATCCACCCCACCGTTTTAACTTGGGTATAATCTCCTTGGCAGGGATAGAAGCGGCCTCCTTTTGGAACAGAAGATACAGCGGACTGCCCCACCCTCAAGAGACAGCCTGATTTAAAAATTTCGATACTCGCAGCCTGAAGATTAAATGGTCTCCTTACGGCTGTGCTATAAAGATCAAGAGCTTTGAATTTTCCAGGAATATAATTACTAGTTATCATTTAACATCAGCATTGCCGGAATTACAATATTCTTATACTCTTTTTTCTGACCTGCGATGCCACTTTTACCATCAATCAAATCTATAAGCAGCTGCATTGCGATCTTCCCCTGTTCTTCAGGAAATTGTTCTATGCTTGCGATAGGTCCATGATCGACATGGGCGAGTAATGGCAGGTTTGAAAAGCTTACGAAATCTATGGGTTTAGCATACCTGCTTGTCGACCTTATTTTTCTTATTGCATATAACGCTACATAGTCATTAAATGCAATGACAGCAGATGGCCCGCGGGACATACCCATTAATTTTGTGATGCATTTTTCAGCGCCTTCCTCACTAAGGTCACATTCTGTATAGAGCGATGAATTAAAAGAAAGCCCTAACTCATCAATAGCCTTAAGGAAACCCTTTCTCCTTTCCAGACTTGAGAGCATATTCTCTGGTCCATTGATCATGCCAATCCGGTGATGCCCACGTTTGGCCAGGAACTTTACAACATCAGAAGTGACCGTTTCAATATCACAGCAAACAGAATGAATATTAAACAAAGGCGGAACCCTATCAAAGAAAACAATTGGGGTACCGTATCCCATTGTTTCTGTAAAATGACCAAATCCCGATGTATTCTTTGACAGGGCTACCAACAGACCATCTACCCCAAGTTTTTTCATTCGTTCGATCAGTTGTACCTCCTTTTCCTCGCAATCATGCGATTGTCCAACAAAGACCATATAATCATTCTCGAATGCAACATCCTGAATGGCTGTAACAGCCTTCGAAAAAAAATATTCTCCAAGGTTAGGAACGATAATCCCGATCGTAAAAGAGCGTCCGTTTCTAAATGCAAGAGCCTTTCGGCTTGGCTTATAGTCCATCTCCATAGCGAGTTCCTTCACCCTTATCCTGGTTGTGGCAGAAATTGAAGGATGGTCAATAAGGGACCTGGAGACGGTGGTAGCAGATATACCCAATAGCTCGGCAATTGTCTTTAGTGTTGCGGGTTTTGACCTCATGCCATTTTCGGGCTCCGATCCCGAGGTGATGTACTGTGATGGGTTTTGATAATCATTTTATGGATATCGTTTTTATAACTTTAAGGAATTATGAAAAGAAGCTTTTGTTAGTCATCTTCTAATTGAGCAGAATCACAAGATTTGCGCAAGACTTTCTTTTCGGGGATTTAGTCGACAATATGCGGAGCGATCTCGCTAATTTCAGGTATTACAAGATCTTCAGCTATCATTTAATATTGAAATCGACTATTAAACCACCAATCTGCTCATCAATATCCCCTATGGGATTAACTGGAAATTTGTTATGCTTCCTGGTCCATTCAGCTTCCATGGGGAAATAGTCTATTTGACTGGCTGATCGACCAGAAAGCAATTCTTTCTGCTGCTCAAAAAAAAGTTTCCAGCGTGGAAGGTAAAAGTCTGAGAGTAGTCCACTCCATTCTTTATGCGCATATTCGTGTAAATTTGTACCAGAGTTGTCCGCTCCCCAATAGGTAATCTGTGTCCTGGCATTTTGTTCACATAGATTTTTCTCTTCTGGTGAAATACCATAATCACGGGCCTTTTTCAACCAGGAGCCCAACATGAAATCCTTGTGTGTCGCCAATATTCTATCCTGCATCTTCAACAGCATAATAAACTGTTCGCTGTAATAAGCTAAAGAATCTGCATTCTTGGCAACAATTCCATTCATCACTTTCTTGTAAGCAGTACGTCCGCGATTGGAGATAACCTGTCTTGCCAGATCAGTAATATCGTACCTAAAGGATGGGCAGGATGAAAATTTTGGGTATGCTTTATGAAACAATATTAGGGCCTGCTCAGGTAATCTTGTATCATACTGGACATCTCCCGGGCCCCAGGTAGATACATTGGTAATGTTCAATGCCGGACGGGCACAAAAAATAGATTCAGTAGCTCCTTTTTGGAGATCTGCATAATTACCATAGAGTGATTTCAACAGTAACTTCCAACCTTCAAATACATCAGGGTCATATTTACCATAGCGTGAAAGGATATATTTATTTAACAGAATATCTTGATTACTTTGATTTTCCCAGGCAGCATTGAGCGCCCATTGGTAGGTGATCGGATTGTTGCTAATGCCTTCCGGGATTATACCAATTCCATACATATTTTTTCCCTGAGGACTTGACTGGGCCCGCGTAGGTTCTTCCAATATACGTTCGAGCATAGCGCCCATTCCTGTTTTCCCGCCCCAGTTATTTATTGAACACCATATCCATGGAAATTGATGATAACCGTCGGTTTTCTCCCAATTATTGGTCATTTCACCCATGAGGTCAATGATTAAAGTCTTACTCCTATCCAGTCCGCTAAGTAGTTCCGAACTTGGATTACTTTGCCATCCCTGTAGTACCCAATGGCTTTCAGGGTAATACAACTGCATGTTTTGTTGTATCATTCCAGCCACTTTCGACACATTTATTCCATTAGAAATTCCTCCTTCATGAAAAAGATCACCACTTAGAAAGCGAATATGCCTTCCATAGTACCTCTTCATTTCGAGGTAATATTCCTTTGCCATCTTTCCAAACAAGCTATCCTCAGGTGAAAGAAAATCGGGACGCTGGAAACCACCTGCCCATCTACCTTGTTCTATAATCTTGGCATTCGGAAATTTCTTCCTTAACAAATGGGGCACAATCCCTGTAAAGGCAGGTAGAATCGGATTTATGCCAAGTTCACCTAACCTAGCCAGTATCTTTTGCTGCATAACCGACCATTGCGTGATCATGCGATCACTTACCGGCCCGCCCCAACCTTCAAGGTTCCCCATCAGCCACCAGGCATTGAATGCAGGCCCAGGTATAAAATCAGAAATTTCCTTCTCACTGAATCCGTTAGAAGCTAATACATTTTTCCATATCAACTCGGTACCCATTGGGGTCAACATTAAATTCACGCCGCGCAAAGCCATCCAGTCGAGCTCTCTTTCCCAATCTTTCCAGCTATAAAAACTGTAGGAATAATTATAGGTACAATAATTCAATGCGTAGCGGTACTTGAATCTGGAAACCACCTTAATGTCTCCCTCGACTACTGGAAGTTTTTTTATCCTGGCAAGGTTATCGCCGTTATGGGAAATACTCATATGGCAATAATTTTCGAGGTAATAATTAAGTGCGCAGGAGGCTGCTGATAAAGAATTTGCTTTAATGTAAAGAGAATTGTTTCTGGTAGACAGGTTAAAACTGTCATTCAGCTCACTTTGGCCATCGCTGTTTACCTTTATGAAAACTTTATTTTTTAAAAACGGAAACTGGCGGTTAATAATTCCCTGTATCCCCAGGCCACTCCCTGCTCTTGCTACATTCTTCATCGTAAGGGCAATACAGCAAACCACTAAAATCTTATAATATTTTCGCATGTTAATTTTTAATCGGTTCAGCTCAGCGACGACGTGCTGAGTTATTTTTTCTGGAATTTTGGGTTCACAAATTCCCATTCTCTGATATGAGCATTTAAATGTTCCTTCGTTACAATTGCATCTAACCGGGCTATCAGTTCTGGATGTTCGCTTGAACGATCATACTTTTCGGCACGGTCTTCTTTCAAATTATAGAGCTCCCACCTGGCACTTTTATCGATGATCATATTGCTCTTTACGCCTTTCCAGTCTCCAAGGCGAATGGCGAGCTGGCCACCCTTTTCCGGATATTCGAAATAAAGATAAGGGTGCCGCTGCTGACCAGTTCTTCCTGTCATCTCAGGTAAAATCGAGATACCGTCGTTTGATAGAGCGGGGGTACCAGTCAATTCAGATAAAGTGGCCATGATATCGAATTGGGCTGAAATAAGCCCAGAAACTTTACCTGCCTTGATCCTGCCTGGCCATCTTGCAATAAAAGGCATCCTGATTCCACCCTCATATAAATCCTGTTTACGGCCCCTTAACCCATCCACACTATTAAAGAATTCAGTATCTACCCCGCCGACATCAAAGGTTGCTCCATTATCGCTTGAGAACATCACCAGGGTATTTTCATCTAATCCTAGCGCTTTCAATTGGGCCATTATCTTTCCAATCTGTTTGTCGCAGTAGCTTATCATTGCTGCATAGGTAGCGCGGGGATATTTCGCAGGCGCATATCCGCCCTGACCGTAATAGGGCGCCTCCTCAAATAGCCCCAGGTACTCGCTAACAGCTTCATCGGGTGCTTGAAGGGATACATGCGGACCAGTAAAGGGCAGATATAGAAAAAAGGGCTTTTGTCTATTCCTATTGATAAATGAAAGTGCCTTTTCACTCATTTTTGTCACTGAATATTCGTTACCCTTATATTTTTCAAACGCCTCATCGCCTGAGTTTTGAGGAATTGCCTGATGAACATATAGGTAAGGATTGTTTAGCGGAACAGATTTACCGTTTTCCCACAAATGGGTAGGATAGAAATTGTGCGCCTGTTTCTGATCCAGATAGCCATAAAAATAATCAAATCCCTGATCGTTCGGATTTCCACTGGTATTGTTCATTCCCAATCCCCATTTACCAATCGCTCCGGTAGTATAACCCGCCTTTTTCATCAGCTTGGCAATGGTAAATGTCCCCTCCGGAAGTGGCATCTGCCCGCCTTCTTTATCGTCTTCAAAGCCGCCCAATTCATAATTCCCTCTGATATAGGCATGCCCGGAATGTTTACCAGTCATGAGCATTCCCCGGGCGGGTGCACAAACCGGTGCGCCAGTATAGTGCTGGGTAAACCTCATACCTTCTTTTGCCAAAAGGTCAATATTTGGGGTCCTGATTTTCTTTTGCCCGTAACAACCCAGCTCCCCATACCCCATGTCATCGAGATAAATGTAAATTACATTTGGTTTTCTCTTTTCTGATCTTTTCAATTGTGCATCTCCTGCAAATGGTAAATATAACACACCGATTAAACACAGCTTTGCAACCACATTAAACAATTTCATATGCTCGTTCAAATTAAAATACGCCGGAGTATCCGGCGCATTTGTTACCAATCTTTAGTTTGCTTTAATTGTGGATTGAGTGTAATCTCCTGAAGGGGAATAGGCTCTAGATAGTATTTTTCCAACCAACCCAATGGCACGTCGTAAAATTTCACATAGCCCTCAGCAGCCCCGCCATTAATAATCAATTTATTACCAAAATCAGCGTTTTTAGCCCATATCCCAAGTGCCTGCTTATTGAGATAGGTCCCTTTTTTCCATCTTTTCAGATCATTGAACCGAAAACCATCGCCCATAAGCTCAACCCTGCGCTCTCTTCTAATCTCCCATAACACCGGGTCAACAGAAGGATCTCTGTTCAGGTCAAAACCAGCATTTATCAATTGAACGTTCATACTTGCTACATTCGCCCTTGCACGCAGTTTATTCAGGGTATTATTTGCGACCACCTGATCGAATAAACCCAGTTCATACATAGCCTCTGCGTAGTTTAACATGGTTTCCTCAATACGGAACAGCGGACAGTCATTTGTAGAATTGGTAGAATTGTCAAAAGGTATTTTATTGGATACTTTCCAATAATAATAGCCAAGTTCGCCAACGCATTGTGGTTGACCACCATTAAAATTCCTGAAGTGTGGCGAGGAGCCAATCACATTTCCAGTAGTCCAGGTAGGGCTTTGCGCTAATTGCGGCAGTCTTTTATTGGTATTTCCGGGTATATTATTGACAAGATTAATATATTCAGCATCTGCAGGATTGGCTGTTGCCGTGAAAACAGCTCCAGTGGCATTCACTTTATATGGTGGTACCACGGTAAAGTAAAGTCTTCTATCCCGATTCCTAAAACTGTCATACATGGTTTTGTCTCCTGAATATACAGCACTGGTTGAAATTGGCCTGCCGTCGACACACAAATAACTCTCCACTGCATCCTTGGAAACATCTGCATACCATGAGGTACTGCCGGCAAACCTCGGGTTTGCATGCCCCCTTAAGTTGGCTGCATATTGCCTAAAGAGTATTATCCCGGGCTTTCCAGAGAGGTCTTCTGAGTTATAAACATCATCATAACTTGAGATGATCGATGGAAAGGTAGTCATCAACTTTTCTGAGTAGAGCTTACAGGCCTGCAGGTAAACATCCGCATTCCCGAGCCCATGATATTTCCTCCAGGTGCCCTCAAAAAGCCCAAACCTGGAAATCAAAGCCCTTACCACATTTTCGTTAATGGTATTTTTTTCTGCACCAGAGGCAGTCGAAAGCCGGATGTGCGATTCAGCCCAGATCAGATTATCTAACATATTCTTCGCTACCTGGTCACGTGGTGTTCTGGCGGAGAAGAGTACACTGGTAGTGGTATCACTTAGCGCATTTTCAATCCAGGGCACATCGCCATAGGCAGCAATCAGATCATAATATCTTAGAGCACGGAAGAAATAACCTACGCTTCTCCAGTGATCCTTGTTCTGCTGGGTCATGGTAGAACCATCAATTTTATCCAACATGACGTTCACTCTACGGATATAAGAAAAATTCCATTGTGAGATTACCTGACAGGTTGTTGCATCATTGCTGGTAGGCACAATTTTGGTCTGATATGCGTACGGGGACATATTCCCTGATAAGGTTTTACTCAGATTGTCAGAATTAAATTCCTGGCTCACTAGCGCTGGCGGATAATCGGCACCAGAATTGCCATAACCCTGAAAATAGTCGTATAACCCCCATGAGTAAGTCTTAAAATTCTCATCCGTTACCAGAGCGGTTTCAGAGGTGAGCGCTATGGTCGGAAGTTTATCAAGAAAATCTTTTTTACAGGCTGCTGTCACAAGAACCAGCAACATGAATATTATTTTATATTTTTTCATCTTTAAAGATTTAAATAAGTTCAGTTTTACCACTAGAATGAGAGATTCAATCCGATAGAGGTCATCCTCATGAAAGGATAACCAAGTCCGTATTGTTTTCCATCTAAAGCGGGATCCAATCCTTTTGGAAGGTGTTGAAAAGTGAAGGGATTTTCTACGCTGCAGAATACGGAAAGCTTGCTCAAATGTATTCTCTTGATCAGTTCCTGGGATACCGAATAAGAAAGGCTTAAGTTCTTAATCCTCAGATAAGCACCATTAAGTAAATATCTGGTCTGCAACTGTTGGTTGAAGCCCTGATTGCCTGCAGCCTGATCATAAATCCGCCCGAAAAAGGCGTCCTGCCGATTTGGTGTCCAATAATCCAGCTGATGGGCATATATTGTCCCGAAAGCATACTGATTTGGAAGGGTCAAAGGATTTGCAAGCCATAAATCCTGTTTTCCTACACCTGCAATTGCAAATGAAAAATCGAAATTCCTCCAGTTTAGTCCCCCAAGTATACCATACTGATAACGTGGGGTGCTGTTTCCGATTATACTTCTGTCGCCTGGATTTGAAAGGGTACCGTTGCCCGAAAAGATGATTCCATTATTATCCAGATCTTTGTACATCATATCTCCCGGATTGGGATTCTGCCCCTGAAACTTTACTACACCAGGCTTAAGTGTTCCGCCGGTCAGGTTTGCGTTAAGGGTTCCACTGACAAAATCGTCTGAAGTATAAAGCCTGTCAGAAGTATATCCCCATATCTCGCCGGTTTTTTGACCGACATAATATTTACTTAGCAAATTCGAAGAATTACCATCGAATTTGGTTACCTCACCCTGAGAATCATAAAGGTTTAATCCTACCCTATAACTGACCGAACCAATTTTATCTTTCCAGTTGACCTGGATCTCATAACCTTTTGAGCGAACTGCGGCTGTATTCTGTAAGGGAGCACCAGTACCCAGCACCGCCGGCAATGGGATTTCTCCCGGCGCCAGAATGTCTCTGGTATCTCGTTGATACCAATCAAAAGAGCCTGTAAGCTTATTATCAAGCAAACCAAAGTCGATACCCAGATTGAGGGTTCGTACTTTTGCCCAGGTAAAGTTAGAACTGATCAGTCCGGGCGGATTTAAAGAATTAAGCAATGAGGAAGTTCCATTTAGCCACTCTGGATTGTACCCAGAGAGCACAGCCACAAACTGATAGGGATCAATGTTCTGGTTTCCTACCTCGCCAAAAGAGCCTCTTAACTTAAACTCATTAAGAATAGGTTTTAAGTTTTGCATAAAAGATTCTTCAGAAATCTTCCATCCTGCAGAAGCAGAGGGGAAAAAACCCCAGCGATGCCCAGAAGGAAATTTTGAAGACCCATCGTACCTGCTATTAAGTTCTAACAGATACCTACCCTTATAATTATAATTAAAACGGCCGAAATACCCCCTCAAACTATATGCACTTTCTGAATTGTTCGCAATCGTTGGTCCTGTTGCCTGGGTAAGGGAGGGTAATTCCCCCGCGATCATTCCGTCTCTCTGAACACTAACCTGCGTGGTGGCATTATTTTCCTGATTAAAACCCAGTATGAGTTCAAAGTTGTGATTACCTAGAGATTTGCTATAATTACCGAAGATATTCAGTGCCCTGTAATCGGTAACTCCATTAGTCAGACGATACACTCCTGTCCCACCATTAGATAGCTGAAAGTTGCTTGTATTGACAAATGAATAGGTCTTATTGTAGAAGGTCTCATTTGGGGTTAAATTCTCATAGGTATATTCTCCGGTTAAAGTAAGCCCGGCAATTGGCTTTGCTATTGCCCTTGCCGTAAGCCTTAAATCATTAAGACCGGTAACCGTAGGCGATCCAAGCCCAACCAATTGCCGGGGTGTACCATTTACGCCCCTGGTTCCATTGGTTGCTGTAACGGTGTCTTTCACCGCAACATATGATGGCAGGTTAGCTGCCTGACCGAACTGGTCTACCGAGCTTGGAAATGTTTTTGTTGATTTTGCGTATCCTGCATCAAGCTGCGCGGTTAACCAGCTTGCAATATCTGAGGAAATAAAAGACTTAATATTATACCTCTTGTAGCTATCCTGTTTTGCCTCCGGCGCAAGAATACCCGGTTCATCGGTCAGACCTGCCGAAATTCTATAGGAACTCCTTTCACTACCCCCGGTTATGGAGATGTTATGCATCTGCTGTACCGCAGAATTGCCCAGTAAATCATCCAGCACATCTGTTTGGGCAAGGGGATAACGGATGCCATTTACATAAGCAAAGCCATCGGCATATTTATTTGGATTAGCCTGATAATCTTTTAATAAATTCAGCCAGGTGTCCACATTTTGCCCAGACCAATAGCCTGTTGTGCCCATATCCTTGTAAGATTGTACCGTTTGCAAAGGAGTTGGCTTTTTGGGAAGGTTCTGGGGTGATACGAAAGTAATATTGTTATTGTAGCTCACCTGAACTTTTTGGTTTTTCAATCCCTTTTTACTTGTGATCAAGATCACTCCATAAGCAGATCGACCTCCATAAATGGCCGCAGCACCAGCATCTTTAAGCACTGTCACAGATTCGATGTCGTTTGGGTCCAATAGATTTAAACTCCCATTAAAAGGAACGTTATCGACCAATATCAAAGGGCTTCCAGAATTGATGGTATTACCTGAGGTGCCAATATCCGTTGCGCCCCGAACGTTGAAACTTGAACCCGCACCAGGTTCTCCCGAGCCAATATTTATCCTCAGGCCAGGAACTGTTCCCTGCAAAAGTGAAGCAGTGGTACTTACAGGCCGGTTTCCCAAAACCTCTTCCATTTTTACTGAACTAACAGCCCCGGTTAAATTTGCCTTCTTTTGTGTTCCGTAACCCACTATTGCGATATCGTTCAGATTGCTCGTTACCGCAGTAAGACGGATCGGTTTCTGCGAAAGTGATGCCGCGGGAATTTCCCTGCTGGCATAACCAATAAAAGAAACAATAAGCATAGATTTTAGATCTATATTTCTTATGGTAAACTTACCGTCCTTGTCCGAGACGACCCCTATTGCGGTACCTTTGACCATTATTGTTGCTCCAACAATCGGTTGCCCATCTTCTCCGACAACCTTACCCGAAAAATCAGCAAAGAATGTCGATCTTTCGGTCGGCAAAAGCGCTAATGCCTTTTTCCTGGTGATGATGATCGATCTGTCTTTAATTTTATAATCTAGATTCTGATACTGAAATATCTCGTTCAATACATTTAAAAGCTGTTTATCCGCTACGTTGATGCTTACAGGACTTGAGCTGCGCAAAACAGATTTTGTTGCAAGAAAGTCATATCCTGTTTGTGCCCTGATTTTTTCAAAAACTTTCCTGATAGGGCTATTTACTTCTTTCAAAGTAACATTCTGCCCAAAAGAGGTGGCGCTTACCTGTAAGATTGTTACAACAAGCAATAAAGTGGTCAACTTCATAACCAATATAAATTTCGCTCCCTCCTTGATCAAAGGGTGCGAGTTTGATTTGTAAATATTGTACATTTGTTTGGTTTGGCTTAAGCATAGTCTCCCATTGTCCAGATGCTGACTAGTGCTTGATGAATAAATTATTTTTTTATTGGCCCAATCCTTTGCCAGGAGCTTTCGGGCTTCCTGGCTTTTTTAGGCCTTGATGTAGATCTACTGCATTACAAAGACCCTCCTTCCCTGAATTTCAAAACGAACTTCTCCAGTATTCTGAAGCATATCAAGAACCTGAATAAGATTTTTACTGCGTGATATGGTACCGTTAAATTCTTCTTCTGTCACCTTCCCTTTAAATATAAAGTCTACATCGTACCACCTGGCAAGTTTTTTACTGATGGACAATATATCCTCATTATCAAAGCTGAAATAATCACTTTTCCAGGCAATAGCATTTTCAAGTGCTTCAGGGTTCAAATGGCTGACCGGAATCTCTTTTCGATGATCCCAAAAGAAAGATTGATCTCCGGGAACAAGCATCACGCCGCTTTTATTTATCTTATCCCTTACCTGCACACTACCTTCAAGCAATGTTGTTGTGATCCTGTCATCTTCAGGATAAGCACTTAAATTGAATTGCGTTCCAAAAACCTTAACCTCCTGACCCTTGCTATTTACAATAAATGGCTGTTTCTTATTTTTTGCAACCTTAAAAAATGCCTCTCCTTTCAGTTCTACCACCCTTTGGTTGGCCGCAAAAGCAGTTGGATAACTCAGAGACGATTCGGCGTTTAACCAGACAATTGTTCCATCGGGCAGATTGATCTGATATTGTTTTCCCCTTGAGGTTGAGATGATATTTTTTATACCAGCTTGTTTTGAAGATTGAGCAGGTAATACCTGATATACAATCTGTCCGTCTGCGGCTTTCTTGATCTGTACCCCGGCTTCCTTTAAAATCTTACCAGTGTTAAAAGTATCCAGATCTATTATCCGGCCATCACCAAGCTCAAGCGTTACATTTTTATTCTTGTTGGTCCTTTCATTGCCTTTATAGGCTACTGATTGATTTTGAGCATTATTTTTTATTGGAATAACCCTTACCAGAATTGAAATCACCGTAAGCAGCAATACAGCCGCAGCAGCAAACTTTATCATTAGCGGCAACTTCAATCTCCACACCGGTCTTTTTACTGCGCTAAGAATATTGTGGCGCATCTTTTTCTCGATAGCATCCTTATCGCCCATTTCTTCTTCCCTCCAGGAAATATTCTCCTGAAAGCTCATAAAAAAGCGGTGATATAGTCGGATCTCATCCTGATTTGCTGATCCCGATCTGATTTTATCTAGTAAGCTTAAAAATTCTTCATTGTCCATAATATCTGGCTTGATATATGTATGGCGTTTGATAGCGGCCTAGCCCCCAAACGATGTTGAAAAAAAATCTCAATGAAAATTATAGTAAGGGGAACCAGCAACTGAGCCGTCCAAGACTGACTTTAAGTTTCCTTAATGCAATGGTAATCTGGTTTTCGACTGTTTTCTCAGAGACCCCAAGTTTGATTGCGATTTCTTTATTACTCATGAACTCATATCGACTCATTTTAAAGATTTGGGCGCATCTTTCAGGAAGGGTATTGGTGAAGTGCTGAATGAAGGTATTCAGTTCTCTTACTTCTATTTCATCATCAATACGGTATTCTCTCTGGACGTTAGATATTTTATCAAGAAAATCTTTTCTTACCACACCCTTTCTGACCTGACTAATAATTTTAAACTTGACTGCCGCAAAAAGATACCCCTCTAACGTTGAAACAATATTAATCTTGTTTCGATGCTCCCACAACCATATAAATACTTCCTGGCAAACTTCAGCTGCCATGTCCTTGTCCCGGCAAATGTTAAAACTGGATACATATATTTTTGGCCAGTGACGGCTGTATATTACGTCAAATGCATGATAGTCATCCTTCTGGATCATCAAAATCAGTTCCTGATTTGAAAGTGCATTGTAACGCTGGGACATATTTATTATTAGAGAAAGTTAAGGTAGATAATAATGGTGATTTTATCAAACCAGCAAATTACTACCGCTCACGAAGGTCTGAATCCTCATAAATCAATGCGATAAACATCAACAATTTTTTGGCTATAAAAGACGAATACGGTTTCAATTGAGCGTAACATTTAGCTTAACTCAGGTGATGGCTCAATCTTATTTATCACAAAGAATTCTTCCATTATCGTCGATAAATAGCCCTGCAATTCCGAAATGCAAAGGCTAAGTATATTCAAACCAAAGGGGAATAGCTGTAAAAATTCACGTAAATGCTTTTCAATCGATAAGCTTAAACTCCTTTCAAGCTGCTCCAGAAAGGTAAACCGGAGTCGACGCTCGTCTGGTATAGCAGCTAACCGTTTGTCGAAAACAGCCTTAACCTCTGCAGCGCTAATAGCATTTAATGAAATATTTTTTAACCAAAGCCTAACTTTTTGCAATCTATAGTGGTCATCCACAGGGAGGCGTTTCATGTATCTTACTAAATTTGACAAGTCACTATGCACCCTATTAAATTCCTCGATCAGCTCCCTGCATTTCAACAAACTGATTGTTTTTTTATGGTCAGTCAGCTTCATGTAGAAATCAGCTATCTCCATATAAACCGCATAGTAATATCTAAAAGAGGCAAGCATTTCTCCGATAGCCATAAAATCTACACGTTTTTCGAGAGAAGGATACGAGCGCCTGCATGCTTCGATCTCTTGGATATTACTAAATACTTTTTGAAATGCATCTACATCAGCGAAGCAAACGGCGTCAACAGAGATTTTATGATACAATTTCATTAAATTTAAAGTGGGTTAACTACGGGGATAAAGGATAACCGCATTTTTGGAAATGTCGATGGTGAAGTTATATTTTGAAATGAACCGAATCCCTAAGGATCCATCTGGAACATTCCCGGATGCAGCATCAGGATTTCCTCCAGCCATAAGCTCAACATTTATATTCCTCACATCATCCATACCGTTAAGTGAGAAGCAATAGGCACTACCGGAAAAAGTCGGCGTCGCAACACCCATGCTAACCGTGCTACTCTGAGATTGAGGAATAAAACCATTGGTTAGTAAACGATTTTTTATTACGAATGGCCTAAAGCAGATGAGTTGATATGATGCACCAGTATCGAACACAAAAAAACCAGAAACCGGTTTTTCTTTTGTGATACTCAGGTTCCCCTGAACCAACAGAGCAGATGACCGGTACGTCAGTGGTACCACCCTACCGTTTTTGTATGGCTTAAAATTACCGAAAGTATATAGTGAAAGCAGTTTTCTATCGAAATCGACGTGTGTGATATATTTTTTCACAAGAGAATGACCGATAATCCCATCAGTTCCTCTTTTTACTGTTTTAAAAATGGCTATATTCTGGTTAAACAAAGTCATCGTATCAAGGTAAACACTATTTCCAGTGGAAATTTCAATTTTTGCCGTGCCGCCAACAACCGAGGCATCCTTTGTGAAAGAACTTTGAAGCCCAATAGAGTCGGCCAAAGACTGGCTCATTGCCATCCCATTGGCACCAGTGTCAAAAAGCATTTTTAAGGGCCTCTCGCATTTATTTATTTTTAAAGTAAGTATGATAGAACCATTTACTAATTCAAAAGGAATCTGCGCAACAAGCCTAGATTCGCTAGTGCCCGAACTTTGTGTTTCAATCTGGGCAAAGTTTATTATAGGACACAAAATAAAACAGAAAAATGTAAAAGCGATCCAAATGTTGATTTTAATCATGGTGTTTTTTTGTATTGTAAGTAAAAAAATCCCGAAAGTTTAAGCGCTAATCTTCCGGGAATTTATTTCTACTCATTAAGGTTGAGACAAAAGGTATTTTTCAATAAAGTCATTATTCATCTGATTGTATTGTGCGGCTTTATTCTGCAAATAATACCAGCCATGGGCAGCGCCAGGATAAAACATTACCTCAAACTGTTTTCTTGCTTCCTGAAGCGCATCCATCAATTTTATGGTATTACGCATATGCACATTATCATCCATTGTTCCCTGTGCAAGGCTAAGGTGTCCTTTCAGGTTTTTCACATAAGTGAAAAGACTTGAGCTTTCATAGCCGTTGGAATTTTCAGATGGCTTATCCATGTAACGTTCGGTATAAACACTATCATAAAGATGCCAGTCTGTAACACTGCCGCCGGCGAGTGCAACAGTGAAAACCTCAGGCGCCTTTAGCAATGCCATTGCAGATATATAACCACCATAACTGAAGCCCTGAATACCTACCCTGGTGGTATCGATGCATGGATATTTAATTTTCAGGTAATTGATCACCGCTTTAAAATCTTCTATTTCCCAATGACCAAGATCCCTGAACATATAATTCTGGCCAACTTTACCAAACTGTCCGGAACCTCTGTGATCCATCTGGATGCGGATTATATTTTTCTTTACAGTATCTTGTGCGGTATAGAACCCGCCGGTGAAACCATCCCTCACAAAAGCGGAATTGGGGCCACCGTAAACATTTGCCATCAAAGCGTATTTTTGGCCAGGGTCAAATTTTGCAGGAAAGGTAATCCTTACAGGCAGATCAAATAATCCATCGGCACTCTTCACCCTAATGATTTCGGATTTTGGCATGGCCGCCGCTATCTTATCATAATCTTTTCCCTTACTATTAAAAAGCTCGCGTATCATCTTGCCGTTATCGTCCAGCAATGCAACCCTTGTAGGCGTTGTGGCGTTACCATAGGTGGTAATAAAATATTTAGCATTTGGAGAAAGTTCGAAACGGTGCATGTATGCTCCAAAAGTTAGCCGCTTAAAATTAGTTCCATCCAAATTAACCCTATATAAGTCCAAACGTGTTGAATTTTCCTTTTTAGCAGTAAAAAACACCGTTCCTGTTTTTGGGTTGATATAATTAATCTCGGTGACAGTCCAGTTCCCTTTGGTAATCTGCTTGGATGTTTTTCCATCAATACTGTTTGCGTACAGGTGCATCCAGCCGTCTTTATCGCTCATCAGTAAGAACACATTCTTATTTGGGATGAAGGTAATGCGCATTTCATCATCAATAGAGATCCAGGTTTTCTGGGTTTCTGTATAAATAAGGTTCCGCTTACCGCTCTGAACATTTACCGCTTCAACCTTTAGTGTATCCTGGCCGCGGTTCATCCATTGTACCCAAAGGGCATCACTTTTTGGCGTCCACACCGGTGCCCCAAAGTATTGATCCTTTTTGGCATCATAATCTGCCCAAACCAGCTGTTGATTGTCAACTGCTGCGATGCCGATTTTAACCTCCGGATTGGTATCGCCAGGCAAAGGATAACGTTGCTGGATCTGCTTTTCGTGGATACCAGAATCATCAGTCAAATAATGAAGTGGGACCTTGGTATCATCAAAACGCATAAATCCTATTTTTTTGCTATCAGGGCTCCACCAAAATGCACGGTAATCCATTCCCCGACCCAATATTTCTTCGTTATATACCCACGATGAATAGCCATTATAAACTGTTCGAGAACCATCTGTTGTAACCCTCCATTTCGCTTTGGAGTTTAAGTTGAGTATATACAGGTCGTTGTCTTTGGTAAAGGCTATCAAATTTGAATCGGGTGAAAGCGTAGGATTTTTGATGCCCTTAAGGGTATCGACCTCACCGCTTCTAAACTTAACAGTTACCTCGCCCTTTTTCTTATTGTTGAAAAACAACATTTTGGGCGCCGACTTAGCCGCAGCGATTTTCTCTTCCCCAGTTAAAACATCAATATTAACCTGCTGATCTATTTCCCCAGCTTTTGCTGATTTGAATGTGAAATAATGGCTGTCATCGGCCCACCTGAAGACAGAGGCCCTTTTGATGTAATCTTCCGAGATGCTTCTTGCCTGCGCCTGAACGATAACCGGTAACAAAAGCGTTGGCGCTGCCAGCAGCAGCAGGATGTATTTTCTCATTTTTACTTATTTGCTTAATTCAGATTCTAGTAAGGCCTTTAACTTTGGATCGGATGGTCTTGGTGCATCAACAGTTACCACTTTACCGTCCTTACCGAATACCATAAATCTTGGTATCCCGGTTATTTTATAGTCCTTAGTGATTTTGCTCCAACCACTGGCAAATAATTGCACACCTGCCAATTGCTCATCTTTTATCATTTGGAGCCATTTTGCCTTATCTTTATCCTCATCTACAGAGACGCTCATAAATACCACATTTTTATCGTGCATT
The DNA here is from genome assembly GCF_056490665.1 of Pedobacter folensis. NCBI lineage: Bacteria > Pseudomonadati > Bacteroidota > Sphingobacteriia > Sphingobacteriales > Sphingobacteriaceae > Pedobacter > Pedobacter folensis. Next base: position 216,768 of record NZ_JBWJIF010000001.1, on the reverse strand, counting down.
TCCTTTTCCATGGCCTTTAGTGATGGTATTTCTTTTTTACATGGCCCGCACCAGGTTGCCCAAACGTCTACCAGTACCACTTTGCCTTTTAAACTGCTTAATGACACCACTTTACCATCTTTATCAGGATATGCAAAGTCTGAGGCATCTCCGCCAGCCTTAGAAGTATATAATTTTTCGCTTAGCTCTCCAATCCTTTTTTTGAGATCTGAGGTAACCATGTATTTCCCATAGGAATCAACCATCGCCTGGTACTTCTCAAACGTTCTTAATCCATTTCCTTCAGTGCTAAGGACATATTCTCCCCTTTGCCTGTCAGTACCCAATACCGCCAGCCGATCCGTTATGGTAGACTTCGGCCCGGCAGCAAATTCTGCATACATGCCCATAAACCTTTTGCCATATAAGATGTCCAGCACATCATCATTTTTAAACTTACTGGGCACGACAATCGTACTGTAATAGGCTGGATACTCGTCTTTTACCGGATGGGCGGTACGAGGGGTCCTTAACAGATTAACGGCGTAAAAATCAAGGTCAAAACCGGTTAACTGCTGCATAAAGCTGTTAAATTTTACATTTTTTGTTTTGATACTTTTGAGAAATGCATCACGTTCGCCAGCCACTTTCGTCAGCTCAGGAAAAAAGTGAACATATGAACTGTTACCGGAATTAAAATAAACCGACATCCTTTTAACATCCTGCGTAAGAATTTCCCAGCGTCCAAGTACCTGGTTTTCGGGTGTAGTTTGTCCGGTAAAAGTGTAGCTATACTTGTCAATTGCTACGGATGCATTATCACCCGGCTTTAGGTAAAGCGGAAACTGTCCTTTTAAAATTTCAGGAGAGCCAACTGCATATAAGCCTTCATAGGTTGGCTTAAAAGCAAATCCGAAGAATCCATCTTCGCCCAGTGTCGTGGTAGATATAACTTTCACATCGCCGTTTTCAATTTTCATCAAAGCGATTTCCTTGTAACTGCTGGAACCTGGCCTCACCAATCCTGAGACCTGGCTTACCTGAGCGTAATGCTGTAATGCTATCAATAGCAATACTGATAGGGCAAATATTTTTTTCATCGTTGTTCTATTTTAATTTCTTGCTGATTTTTTAGTGGTTTATTTCGTCAATTCAGATTCCAACAGACCTTTTAATGCTGGATCAGACGGCCTTGGTGCATCTACGCTAACAATCTTTCCGTTCTTATCGAATACCAAAAAACGTGGAATGGTATTCACCTTATAATATTTTGATAAATCGTTGCCGCTGCCTCCGGCAAACAATTGCAAACCGCCCAGTTTTTCATCGACAATCATCTTTTCCCATTTCCCTTTATCCTTTAATTCATCGACAGAAACGCTCACAATCTGAACATCTTTTCCTTTCATTTCTTCCTCTAGTTTTTTTAACGAAGGAATTTCGGCTTTACAAGGCCCGCACCAGGTAGCCCAAACATCGACCAACACAACTTTGCCTTTCAAATCACTCATCTTAACTGTCTTGCCTTTGTTATCGGCATAAGAGAAATCCAGGCCTGCATCACCTTTTTTTAGGCTAGCCAGTGGCGCAATAAATCCATGGTCTTTAGCTTTTTGGTTAGCGGTTAAAATGTATTTACCCGCTGAAGCCATTAATGCACTGTAAGCATCAAAATTTTTTATATAGCCAGCATTCGTCAATACCAGTTCACCCTTTAAGGTATCATTGGGAACCAGGCTTAAGGTCTGCTCCAGCCCATCTAAACCTTGTTTCCTGGTTGTTCCCTTTACACGCATCTCTAAAGCAATTAAGCTCTCAAGCAACCTGATCCCGAATGGATAAGAATATAAGGTTTGCGTATTGGCAGCAAAATTTTTCACTTTCAAACCAGTATATATTGGACTATACTCTTCCGGAGACGGATGAGCTGTCCTAGGGGTGTTTAAAAAATTGCTGGCGTAAAGCGCCATATCTGTCTCTACAATCTGTTTAATCCGTTTATCAAACCTGGGGTTGCCAGAATATTTGCCATCTAAAAAGACTTTTGACTGCTTGTTCAATGCTTCCAGTTTTGGAAAAAACGTCACAAAAGTTTGACGAAAAGTTGTCATTGCGTTCTTTTCAACCTGATAACTCTGGTCGTGCCACTGCGTTAGAATCACATTCTCCTTGCTGTTGGTTTTTCCGGTCAGCACATAAGTAGAATCGTTTATTTCTACACTGAGTTCATCACCAGGTTTGAAATAGAATTTATTGATGTGATCCGGACGCAGCCCGGTCCCTGTACCGATGCTATACAGGCCTTCGTATTCAGGATAAAACTGAAAACCGAAATTACCTGTTGTGGTGGGTTTTGCGGTTGCAATCTCCACATTCCGTCCATCTACCACCGCATATAGTTTTACAGGCAGGTAATTGGTATTTTTTAACAAGCCGGCAATCCTAACGGGCTTTAGGGCTAAAACAGCAAGAGAGAGGGTTACAAATAGTATGCATAGCGATATCTTTTTGATCATGATCTTATGGTTATTTACGTTGATTAATAATTTTTGGATAAAGCAGTAGCTGAACATGGCCTTTTAAAACCACATTTAGCTACTGCTAAACCTGCATTTACCAGCCGGTATTTTGTGTCATCAAATTACCTGGCTTGGTCATTTCGGTTAATGGATAAGGAAACAGGTAATGCTTGTCCTGAAAGATCCGTACTGTGGTCAAATTTCTCTGGGTGTAGGTTTTAACCCCTGTTGCTGCATTTTTAGTTATGGTTATCGCCCTTAAGGGATTGGTCGCCGAATTAAATAACGTGGTGGCCAGTTTCCAACGTTTAACGTCCCAGTAGCGCGCATCTTCAAAAGCCAGTTCTATTCTTCTCTCATGTCGGATAGCTGTACGCATGGTTTCTTGCGTTAAGCCAGTAGCCAGAACAGGCATATTGGATCGTTTCCTAACCGCGTTCACCGCATCATATACACTTTGATCGGGGCCTGTGGCTTCATTTTGTGCCTCAGCATAGTTCAGCAATACTTCAGCATAACGGAACATGACCCAATTCTGGCTGCTTACTGCGTTAGCATCGGTTAGAACCAGGGATTCATCTACAAATTTCCTTAAATAATAACCTGTATTGGTAATCCAGCTTGCTACCTGGGCATTTGCAGGGTTAACATCTGTACCTCCTGTAAACATCTCCATTGCACGGCCGCGAAAAGTAGCCCCATCATACAGGATGCTTGCGGCGAAACGTGGATCGCGACCAGCATAAGGATTTTGCGGGTTATAACCAGATGCTGCATTGGTGATCGGCAAACCTGTAGCCTGCATTTCATAATCATCCACTAAATTCTGAGTAGGCAAGGTACCTGCCCTCCCGCCGAAAGTAGGTGGTTGATTAAACAAATCGAATGAATGGGAAAACTCCGCTGAATTGGCATTCGCCTGCACCGAAAGGATCACCTCCTTATTCGTTTTATTTGTTTTTGAGAAGATATCTGCATAACTAGTTACAAGGGAATAGGTATTGGCATCCATAATAGTTTTCGCTGTAGCGGCCGCATCTTTCCACCTACCTGCATAAAGCTGCGCCCTGCATAGAAGAGCCTGGGCAGCGCCTTTGGTGATCCGGCCAAAATCGGCCGCGGGATAACTTACCGGCAATAAATCTGCGGCTTCAGTCAATTCCTTAACCAGAAAGTCAGTGCATTCCTCTTTAGTGTTCTGTTTCATGAATGCCGAATCATCTATCTCATTTTGTGCGGTAGTGAGGATGGCTACAGTGCCGAACCAGTTCATTAAGTCGAAATAATAATAAGCCCTTAAAAATTTGATCTCGCCTTTCATGCGCTGGTTTAACGCAGCATCTCCAGGAACGGCATCTATTTTAGACAAGAATATATTTGCCCTACGGATAAATAACCAACGCCCGTTTGTTGTACTGGTCCATAAGGTATTTACAGGAGAGGTATTTGAAGTGTAAGCTCCATTCCAAAAGCTAGCTAGCACAGTATTGTTCACTGTTGCCTCGTCTGTAAAATCTGCCAGCATTTGCCCGGTTAGAATAGGCCCATTTGGATATATATTTTTAAAGCCGGAATTAAGCTGTGAATAGAAGTTCGCAGTATAGGTCAAAACCATGTTCTGGCTGCTCCAGAGCAGAATGTCGTTAATCTGATCAGTTGGTTTAATATCCAATACGTCCTTTTTGCAGGAAAATATGCCTACTGCAATGAAAAGAAACCCGATCAATATGCACTTATTTTTCATGATAATATTATTATATCCTTAAAAATTTACGTTTAAGCCAAAGCCTATATTTTTTTGATTGGGATAAAATCCTCCCGATGCACCTTGGGAACCCAAATTTGGTGTTTCCGGATCAATCCCGCCCAGTACTGTAGTCCATGTGATGAGGTTAGTTGCTTCTGCAAAAACTTTCACACTTTTAATATTAACCGCCTTAAGCCATCTGGCCGGTAAGGAATACCCCAACCTGAGGTCCCTTAATCTTAAGAAATCATCCTTTATTAATGTAGCGTTGCTGCTTAGGGAATTATTTGCCGAACTGGCCAGTCTTGGATAGATGGCAGATTCATTACCCGGTCTCCAGGCGTTGTCATAGGTAAATTGCCAGTTTAAGGCCTGGGCATATTTGATATATCCGCCCAATGCACCATTGAAAAACGTACTTAACGATAAGTTTTTATAGTTTACATTAAAGCCAAAGCCAAAATTGATCGGCGGGAATCCGTAATTGTTAATCCGGATCTGATCAGCTGGCGTCAATTTACCGTCGCCATCACGGTCGGCATATTTGATATCTCCAGGTTTGATGGTTGCATTTTTTAACCCATCCTGGTCAAACCATGCGGCAATCTCCTGGGTATTCTGGAAAATCCCAACCGCATCATAGCCGACCTGTGTATTGGTCGAATAGCCTTCCTGCCGCTGGTAATCAGGCAAGTCTTTTGTTCCATAATCCAGGACAGTGGTCTGTACATAGGTAAAGTTCAAATTTGCCCCGATAGTCCAATCTTCATTGAGGTGGTTCTGGCTACTTAATTCAACATCCAGCCCCCTGTTTCTTAACTTTGCAAAATTCTGGATCGGGCCATTGATCCCAAAAGTACTGGGCAGGTTATAGGTTTGGGACATCAGGATATCATAGCGGTCTTTTTGGTATATGTCAAACATGACACCCAACCGCCCATGCCAAAGACTGGCATCGAGCCCAAAATTGACCTGTCTGTTTTTAGCCCAGGTAATGTTTTCGTTTGGCAAAGTGGAGTTGTTTAACACAAATGTTGGTGTGAAAGCAGTGCCAAATACATAGCCATATGTATTACTCGTACCTGTATTGGCTACCCTATAGGTATAATAATAGGTATTAGCCCCAACATTGTCATCCCCGGTTAAGCCATAGGAAGCCCTTAGTTTCAGTGAAGATACTGTCGAAAGAAGTGGCTTAAAAAAATCCTCCTTAGAGATCACCCATGCGGCAGATCCACCAGGAAAAAATCCCCAGCGATGGCCTGGCGCAAACCGTGTGGATCCGTCTAAGCGGAAACTGGCCTGCAACAATATTTTCTTATCAAAATCATAATCCAATTTACCTACAACCCCTTGACGCGCGAATTGATTGCGGGTTCCAGAAGTGGTCTCTCCAATGGTTGAGCCTAGATTTAAGATATCCAAACCAGGTGCAACCAGGTTTAACCTTTTATCCGTATTTGAATTAGCACTACTTTCGCTCACATTGTATAAGGTCAGAAAATCTATGCTGTGCTTTCCAAAAGTTTTCTGGTAATTTAAGGCAAGATCAGTGCTATAGGTATTTTGATCCGAAGTTGCATCAGCTACACTGGGCAATCCCGAACCACCGGTTTGCAGGTAACCTGTTGGTGAGGTCGGATCCAGTCTGTACAAAGGTACCGGCACCACATAAGTTTTGCCCCTGGTAAACCCTTTTTCCACATAGAAGTTTGCGTAGGCAGAGAACCCGGGAAAATAAGTAGGTTGGTAAGTCAGCTTCCCATTGGCAGTTAAGTAACTGAGTGTATTTTTGGCATAACCTGCTTCCTCTGAAATTGCAGCTAAAGGATTTACCGCGCCACCGCTTGGTGCACTGCCGTAACTCCCGTTTTCATTCCTCGCAGGAGCCAACGGTGACGCATTTATCGCAATGTTCATTGGATCGCCTCCACTAGGGGTGGTTTGGGTAGCGTTACGGAAACCTAAATTTACCTGTGCCTTGAAATTTTTATTGATGGTAATGTCAAGATTATTTTGAAGCGTGTAACGCTTATAGTTGCTAATTTTGTACATCCCGTCCTGATCGCTATAATTACCGCTAATGAAATACTTCACTCCCTCAGTTCCCCCTGTCAGGTTAAGGCTGTGGTTCTGTACAAATGCTTTTCTTTCTGTTAATAATTTTACCCAGTCTGTATTGGCATACACATAAGGGTTACTTTGATTTTTAATGGTTTCCAGAATAGCTGGTGAATATGGCGCAGCAAGTCCACTATTTACAAAATATTCATTTTGCGCTATCGCATAACCATAACTGTCTAAGTTAGTGATCATCTTTCCTGGTGAACTGAAAGTATAATTGCCTGCGTATGAAAATACTGGCTTCGCATTTTTTCCCCTTTTGGTGCTGACGATAATTACTCCATTTGCACCCCTGGCCCCATAAACGGCAGTAGCTGCATTATCTTTGAGGATACTGATGCTTTCCACCTCGTTTGGATCGATATCAGAGAGTCCCACCTGACCAGAGCTGTTCGTTGTCGAAAACCTGGGTACCCCATCTATCACAAGTAATGGCGCTTCAGAACCGTTTGTGGTTCTGATGAGTAGGCTGGCCTGATCACCTCCCGGCACGCCAGAACTTGAGCGGGACAATAAGCCCGGAAGACGACCGGCAAATACCTGAGAGAGATTGGTTACCGGCATCTGGGTGATCTGATCTGCAGAGATGGTTGTCACAGCCGTAGTAAGGTTTTCTCTTTTGGTTTGTCCATAGCCCACTACCACAATATCAGACAGGTTCATATCAAGTTCTTGCAGTGTCAGGTTTAGGGTCAGCTGATCGGTAATATTAATATCTAACTGCTGGTAGCCCGTTAAGAGAATTCTGAGTTTCGATCCGCTACCCGCATTGATGGAAAATTCGCCCTGTTCATTGGTAACTACAACAGTAGATGTACCAATAAGGTAAACGTTCACATTTGACAGGGCTTTGCCACTTTTATCTCTTATCGTTCCCCTGATTACCTGAAAGGGATTAGTAATACCGGGAAAGATCTTCGGCACTTCAGCTTTAGGTTTCACAATGACCGTTTTTTCTGAGATAGAATAGGTTAAAGGCTGGTTTTCGAAGCATTTGTCGAGAATCTCGGTTAATGAAGCCGACTGCAAGTCGATGTTTACTTTTTTTGCCAGCCTAATCTGCTGCGTGGTATATACAAAATCATAACCACTTTGCGCCCGGATCACTTTGAATACTTCAGTTAAAGCAACGTTTTTTCCACTGAAGCTGATCTTCTGTGCAAAAGTTGCCGCCTTTATCTGTAATAAGAATACGGTTAAAAGAAGTATAGTTAACTTCATGGTCCGGAGAATTAATATTTTGTCCCTAGCGGAAAATATCCGCTTAAATAGCATGTAAAAATTCATACATTTGTTTGGCTCCATTGCTTTTAGGCAGTGGAGAGTTTGGTTTATAGTTGATTGATAGTTAGCACTTTTTTCAAAGAATAGACCAAGATCTTACCGGGGGTGGTGGAACACTCCTGGTTTTTTTATGGCCATCCGTTCTGGTAATTATTTCATCACGGTGATCCTCCTTCCCTGAAGCTTGAAGTGAACGCCACCGGTTTCTTCCAGCACATGAAGAACGGCGGCAATATTTTTTGATCTGGAAATGGTTCCACCAAAACTGCTCTGACCGATGTTATCATCATAGATCACCTCTACATCATACCACCTGGAAATTTTCCTCATTACGCTTTGGATATTTTCATCCCTGAATATAAAATCACCGTTCTTCCAATCTGTATCTGCTTCAATATCAGCCTGGGACACGATAATTGAACTCCCATCTGAGGAAGCCTGCTCTCCAGGCTTAATTACTTTTGCTCCGGTGCTGCCCTTTGGGGTAACCCTTACGCTTCCCTCAAGAAGTGTTGTACGTATTGTAGGCTCATCGCTATAACTATTGATATTAAAATGAGTCCCAAGCACTTCTACTTCCTGTTTGCCGCTGATCACCCTGAATGGTTGATCCTTATTTTTGGCAACTTCAAAATAACCCTCACCGCTCAACTCAACCTTCCTTTCCTTCAGGTGAGCAAATGATACCGGATATTTAAGGGATGAGGCAGAATTCAGCCAGATCCTTGTCCCATCGGGAAGATTAACCTGGTATTTCCCTCCCCTTGGCGTTTCAATGGTGTTGAACTGTTGAACTGAAGCTAATTTCTGATCGGCTACAGTATAAACTAACTGGCCGTCAGCTGATTTTTTAACCACTATACCGGCCTGCTCAGCTAACTGCCCGGCACTTGCTCCGCTGAGATCTATTCTTTTTCCGTCTGCAAGCGTCAGATAGGCCCTGTCCTTTCCCGGTTTTATATCATTGGCAAATCCCGTAGCCTCTACGTCAGCCATTTGATTCTCTTTGTAGTATAAAAAGATTCCAACGCCCACTATACAGAGCACGATTGCTGCTGCCACATACCTTATCCAGTTGTACTGACCAAGTTTCAGGTATTTGGTTTGCTGATGAGGATGAGCCGCTTTTTCTATTACATTCCACATTTCAGTTTCTAAATGTTCATACCCGGGCTCAGTCAGGTTATCGGTACGGTTTTCCGTTAGACTAAGGTACCAGGTATCCAGGGCAGCTTTCTCCTCTTCCGAGCACTTCCCCTCGAGGTATTTTCCAATGAGTTGTTGCGGATTAAAATCTTTCATCTTTAAAATTCTATAGGCAGTATAATGGTATTACACCCGGCAAAAGCCAATGTTGTATAAGCATGTTAAAAAAAAATTAATTCTATGTAAATTCCCTAACCGCTAGAGAAACGGAAGGAATGCCGAGAGGCTATCACCAAATTTGGCACGTAAAGCTGTAATGGCTTTGTTCATCTGCGTTTTTACGGTAAGTTCAGATATATCCATTGTTTGGGCAATCTCCTTGTAAGACAGGTTTGCTTTTCTTTTAAGCTCAAAAACCTCACGCATACGGGCTGGAAGCCTTTCTATCTCCTCTTCAATAAGTTTTGCAAGCAGTTTTTCCCTCACCAGATGGTCGGTAATATTTGAATTCGAACCAACAAAAAATCCGAGCTGCTCAATATGGGCATCCTGTATTTTTCTATGCCGGAATATGTTGAGGATCTTGTTTTTGACCGTTGAGTATAGGTAAGGTGCCAGAACTGCATAGGCAGGCAATGCAGGAGCTGCAGACCATAAACTGATGAAGGTATCCTGAACAACATCCTTGGATTCCTCCTCATTCTGGAGAAGCTTGCGTGAGTGCCTGAAAAGAATCGGCCAGTACCGTTTATAGATTTCGGAATAGGCAGACTTATCTTGCAACCTTAATAAGTTTAGAAGTTCTTCATCATTATAAGAAGTATAGCTCACCATAAAATTGCTTTCAGTGTAAAAATAGAAAGTATTTGGGTGATTTCCACTTATAATATCAATTAGAAGTTTTCTTGTGGTAAAAACGATACAACACCTTAAACTGGGAAGGTCATTATAGCACCTTCCCAGAACAGATCAAATATTTTCTAGTGGTCAAGATCTCCATCAATTGAAAAATTATCCATGACCAGGATCCCATTACCTTTTTTGGTGATGGCGATATAGTAGTCATCCTGGCCTGTTGTGGTAAATTCTCCTGAAAATACGGTGGCACCATCAAGGGCGGCATTGATTAGCTCCCTATTATCTTTTACCGAACGGACGATAATTTTATAAACTCCATTTTCTGTTGCTTTATAAGCAAATTTGACTTTGTAAGAATTGTTGGGTTTAAAACGCACCATTGATGGTGAGGTACGGTAAACCTCCCCATTTCCCTCTTGCCAGGTTTTTAATGAATAATTGCCATCAATGGTATCCTCGGTATAGCCCTTATGATACGCTGATAAATGCGTTTTATAGGCACTGGGGTTACTGGCAATGAATGGCCCCCAGCCCTCGTCAACATGCTCAAAATCTTCATAAAAATCATGTTCCGTTTTTTTTATCCCTGCCGTTTTTACAATCCTTACATCATCAAACTGTACCAGCGAACCCGCAGTATGTTCTTTAAAGGAAAGTTTTACATTAGCCTCTCCTCCATGGTAAAGGAAAGGAATTTTGATACGCTGGAATTTTGTTCCGTACCTGTCAGTATTATCGGTAAAGTTTATTACTGCACTTTCATTTATAGAATAGGAATTATCTCCGATGGAAAGCGCAGCATTCCCCTTTCCTTCTACCCTGCACCAGACCGACAACATGTAAGAATTTCCTTTTTCGAGTTTCAAAAACTGGCCTGCATTACCCGTTCCCTTAAGCTGCATGACATCCTGCCCATATGGTGTTTTCACCACCTGTACCGCTTTGCCCTGGATTGACCAGCCTGATAAACCACCATCAAACCCTGGATTCGAAATTGGCCCACCTTCTCCCCAACTCATTAGGTAGGCAGTTGCTACTTTTTTTCTATAAACCACATAACCCTGCGCAGGCAAAGCCGTTATGGTAACCTCCCGCTGCGCATTTACAGGCAGGTCTGCAATCCATTCACGCCCCTGTGCAGTAAGTTTATATAGACTAACCGTAGGCTGCGATTCCCAACTGTCAGGCAGTGTCCAGGTAGATATCCCACCCTTGGTATTGTAGTGGTAGATTTTTTCCTTTGTATTCGGATTCCATGGAATAAATACTTTATCACCATCTTTTATTAAATGTCCATCCTGGAAGAGTTTATTTACGTCGTTTTCCGTCTGGGAAACCAGGTTATCCTCAAATACCGCCTTTCCCTCACCGATACTTTTCAGGTCATGATACATCAGAAAACGGTAAGGAAGCTGCTGGATAAAGAAATTGTAAAGTACCTGATTGAAGTCTCTTCCTTTTTGCCAGCCCATAAAGCCGATTTCGGCACCCCGCGAATATCCACCGAGCAACAAAGGATGGGCGGCATAGCCATCACGAAACTTATGCTGAACGAAACGGGAGATCAGGCTTTTCGATTCAGGGGGATAATGTGTCCATATTGCTTCCCGATAGAATATTTCGGGATCCTCCGTCCAGATCGGCCAGCCATTTCTATTGAAATGCCGCGCTGTAAAATCTGCAATTGAGCGATGCTCTCGGTAGGTATCGATATAAACAAAAGCCAGATCGGGCAAGTCCTTTTTTAGCTGATCGATCCGCTGTACAAAAGTGCCCCGTTTGATGTCGGCCTCTTTATTAATCAGATAAGCCTGGTCCAGCCATGACCAGCCCGGGATGTCCGTGATAATTTCATGGTCATAGGCTTTAGCTTCCGGATAGGCTTCGCTGTGGTTGATATGGACCCCGATATTGGCATTGTAGCCTTTAGCTTGTGCAGTCAGATACTGTAAATCCGAAAGCCCTCCGGCCCTGCGGTTATAATTACCTGCATAATCCGGATGGCCGCTGTCGTGTCCTTCCGACTGGTAGCCTTTAAGTTCCAGCATCTGCCCAAAACCATCAGTGGCCAGATTGAACTTTTTGATATTATCTAACTGTCGCAAAAAGGGATATTGCCCGCCGCTGGCAAAATTCATGGTAATGGTCGCATAAGAATTCCTGACCAACGCTGCCCCATAAGGTTCGGGATATACTTTGGCAAGGGCATAAGCCCCATCCTGCCAGTCCACCTTCCCATCGCCATTGCTATCCCCAGAAAAAATAATTTTCATTTCTGGTAGCGATAGGAGCTCATTATTGATGCCCCTATAGATCCATTCATTACTAAAAAGAGAGGTAAAATAATCGCTCCCTTCTTTCGCCGTACGGTACATGATCTGCTTGGCGTTATAAATTGAATTATTGTCAATTGTAACTGCAACCTTCTCATTGTTCAGTATTGCGATTGAGGCATACATTGCGGTAGTATCAGTGACACGACTCTTTAGCGGTATGAACTCATCGTTATGCACATCATGGGCAATGGAGAGTATTCCACCCTGGTCTTTCGTACTCATCGAAACAATATCATGGTCTGGAAAAGCGATCGTTTTCACCTTCACCTGACCTCGTTCCTCGATCCGGGTCACTTTCATTTCAAGGATCGTCCCATGAAGAGTAAACTCTGTGGTCAATCCTACATTTATCTGCGGTATTTCCGACAGATAAACCACCCTCCCCTGGTATTTAATGACCCTGGTTCTGGCAGCATATCTTTTTCCGTTGATCACCAAACCATTGGATATCTTTTTTGCTCCAGGTAAACGGACATTGCCATCTTTTATCCGGTATTGATAGGCAACTGGATAAGCATTTGAAAAAATAACTTCCATTTTATCCGATTCCAGTTTTATCGAAGAAGGCTGTGCTTGTTTTACATTCAATTTTTTAACAGGCGAGATCCTTACCTTGCTCACCTCTATCTCCGCGCCATCATGGGCACTAAAACCTGTATAACCAGCTTGATCGCCCATGATTGAAACCGTGCTGCGCGCGATCTGTTCCCCGTCCAGATAAACGGCCACAGTTTTCCCGATATATTCAATCAGCACATGCCTTTTGTAATCTTTATAGAACTTGGATATTTCAATAGCTATTTCCTTTTTTTGCAAGGGCGTTCTTACATACCAATGAGAATTCGTCAAAATATCTGAAGTCAGCTCGCAGCCCGTATAGTCCCACTGCGCGTTGTTCAGGTATCTACTGATTACGCCAAATTTAGAACCCGAATTTTTTGGTAATACATCAAATTCGATAACAAAGTCATACCTTTTTTGATCCCCATTATTGAATACCAGCATCGCTTCCTTTCCTTTTGCGGCTTTAAGCAGAAAATGCTCATCTTCTTTAGGCATCCGGGCGTATGTAACCGACAAACTATCGGTGAGGGACTGCTGAGCTTTTAAGCCAGCAATTTGAAAGATAAAAAAAAGGACCAGGCAAAAATTCTTTAATATTAAATAGCGCATAAATCAGTAGTCACTTTTGGAAAAAGGATTTCAAATGAGGCCAATTATAGCCAATCAGGAGCTAATATTCTACCATTCACCAATAAATCTACTACGCAATCGTTTGACAAACCACGCAGAAACTAAGCCTACTTTTAATTTGTCTTACCTTTATCAAGTTAATCCCGGTTAACAGAGAACCTTGCTGTCAGGACATATGTGGCATCATTGCGAACCAAAAGACCCATATGGCCCGGCGCGCAGGGAACGGCCGATAAAACAAACAACCCCCATCCTAAAAAATATCAAATAACAACAACTCAAACAACTGCTAAAACAACCCATCATTTATCATCCTCATTATAAAGGAAACTAATTTCAGTATTAATTTTACGAACCAGTTCATCAGCATAAAATACTTTACCTTAGTACATAATTTCTATATCAGAAAAACTAAAAACAATACCGTGTTTAATCTTTTCAAGAGAAAAAAAAGCAACATTCAACAGGAATGGCAAACAAAGGGGGCTGAATATGCCAGCGCCGTAAACGAAATGGTCCGCTTTGCGGAAGAACATGGCTGGGATAACTGGAAAGGCAAAGATCCGAGCGATGGCAGGGAACACCTTGCCCAGGAGATACTGGCCTTACTAAAAGAAGCTAATGAAAAGGGTGAAACCCAGAAATTCAGACAGGATTTCCCACCCGCGCATGCTCCCCTGATCGGCCTGATGGATAATAATTCACAAAGCATCTGTCAACTTCAATTCATCGAAGGGCAAAAGATCATTTTTCTCACCGGGTCCCCCTATCAGCAGCGGCAAGCCTTTTTGCTAAATGGCGACGAGCTCCTGGAACTGGATGAAAATATCCGCGCCGTCGGAAAATCCAAAGCAGGAGAAGTATTTGCCATTGCTGTAAAAAACAAGATTACAACCACCCAAGGCTGGCAGGGCGAAATCATTACAGAATTTACGCTCAGCGAGGATTCCGCTCACGGCATTACCGAATTGGTCCCATTCAACGATGGCAAAAAAATCCTGCTTACAACCGCTGAAGGCATTTTTATCCTCTCTGATAAAAGTGAACAAATGATCCATCCGGTAATGGATGAGGATGATGAGGAATGGAGCCCGAACATTGATATGGAAAATGCCACCCTGTCTGATGACAACCAGTTCATCGTAGTAGCCGATCAATGTAGCGACTACCGCATCCTCGATTCCGCAGGAAAGCAGATTGGGACAATCGGCCCACAATCCTCCTACCCGCACTACTGTCTGTTTTCCAAAGAGGGTAACCAGCTGCTGACCAATTCCTGCCATTTCTACAACGGGATCAGCATTGGCGTAGATACTGATAAATTGAACGGAATCTTTGTACCTCCTTATGAAGAAAATGGGGATTTTATTCTCCTGGATGACCAGATGCGTGTTTATTCGGGAGTGGCAGCTTCAGGATATTACATACTTGGTGACGCCCATGGTTATATCAGGGCAATTGACAATGCTGGAAAGTCTTTATGGAGGCATCATTTGGGATCCAGCATTAGCGGGATGGCCATTTCCAATGACGAACAGACGCTTTGGGTGGGTTCCTATTCCGGAATGCTCCACAAGCTCAGCCTAGGTAAGGGACAGGACAGCCATACCCTGGGAAACGGCAACCATTTGGAGGAATTCAGGATACTTTTTTGGAAAACTGAACCAAAACCTTTGTTCTGGTAACAGCTTAAACTGCAGAGGACATCGGGAATTAAAGCTAAACTGCGGATTATCCCTGGATTCACTTTATAACAGCGCAATGTTTCCCCCAACGGTTCCAGTGAGACCAATGGCTTCAGCTCCCGGTTGATTATCCATCAGGAAGGTAAAAGGTAGTATTGTTATTTCATTATAATGGTCTGCCGGAGTTGCCCTCATCGCAACCTGATCTTTTTGTCTGGTCTCAGCTGGTTAAGTATTTCGCGGAAAAGTTCGATCCGCCCGCCGGAGCGGATGATTTGCGCAATATCAGATTTTTTGATCACATAGGAAATTATTTCACCCCAACTTTAGCTAAGTTGTCAAGAAAGCCCGCGCTTTAAACATCGCTTTAAACCTAAGCGCAAAATAGTGGTTAGGTGATCTGGAATAACACTATACTGTTATCTAGAATTGATAGGATATGCCAAATGTTGCGTATATATTGTACATATTAAATGAGATACCACTGAATGAATCAGCAAAGATGGGCCTTAATCCCCACTGAAGGTCCGCTTTAACAGAGAAATCTTTGTAAACTAATTTTTCACCCCCGGCAAAAAGCCCAAAATCGACTCTCCGTTGTTTATCATCAAAGTTGAAGCTTGCACTGGTAATGGTAATCTTTTCCCCCAGCGAATCCCCTTTCCTCAAGTAACCATCCGAAACGCTTCCGGAAAATGATGATTTTAGCAGTCTGGCTGTATAGAATCCCAACTTGATTTTCCAATTATTACTGGTATTGTAAACTGCATAGATTGGAAGCGACAAATACATATTTTTAACACTAGTGGTATTTGTCCCACTAAAATCCCCTTCCACAGACGCATCGTCTACGGAAACCTCGGTATGAAAATATTGGACACTATCCTTTACGCTCATCCCTTTGCGATCCAAACGCAGACCAGTTCCAATGCCCCAATGGTCACTCATCCTGAGGACAATCTCATAACCAACAGCAGGAGAAAAGCCTGGTGAATAACTGTCTATTGCCCTGATGTTTTCCGGGAAAGATACCGGTGCCAGTCCACCAAAATTATAACCGATGAACACGCTATGGCTGAATCTGGCGACCTTATCTCCACTGCTTTCTTGTGCGAAAGCCATATTTATCCTAAAGCTGATAATCACTATAATTAAAAATTTGCGCATATTCTTATTATTTTGGGATTACCGCTAAATTATCGACAACTAACCTGCTACCTAATGCGCCTCGGTACCGGTCACCTTCTTTACTCGATGATGCAACGATGGTCATCATCAGTTTAGCTCCGGGTTGAGCGGCCCACCCCTGTTTATATATGAAGGGGATATCAAATTTGGTAAAATCTGTCTTCGCTGAGCCATCGCTTAGGACCGCCCGGGCGACAACACGGTCGGAAGTCAGTATATTGGTACCATCCAGCCGTTCAGTACCTTCAAATAATACGGCATATATCGAACACTCATCCGTTTTACCCTGAACAATATTCTGATTTTCATCCTGAAAACTGACCCCAGGGCTATATTTATAATACCCTGTAAACCGGTCAGGTAGACCAACATAGGGTTCTCCAAATTCTGTTGCGGCAAGGGGCTGTATTAATACTGATGAAGGGTCAAAGTTACCGATAAACAAAGAACCTGCGTAAAGATATATCCCTACGAAGGCAGAAAGTGAAGTTCCTTTTATCGTCACCATTTCCGCTGCCCGGCTTCCCTGATAACCAAAATTCGTAGACCTTGTCGGGTAAGCAAGCGGATCTTTGGCGACCCCGGATATTGCTACCCCCTCATTCCCGGAGCTCCAAATCGTTGTAAGGTTATCCTCTAAAGGATATTCCCATTTATCATCACTGTTTTGTCCCCATTTTTCAAATTCAAAATTCCAATCACCCACATTGATTACCTGGACGGTATAGGTTTTTTTATTCTCTGAGCGTTCTGCCGTAACCGTATAGGTTACCTGTCCAGAAGCACTGAAATTTATTTTTGCTCCTGAGAGGGGGCTAATTGTCGCATTATCCGACACCTTAATAGTTGGCATCACACCTTGTTCAAATGCTTCCTTTGTCAGGAAGAGCAAAATTTTTCTGTTTGCCTGGTCAATAAAAGTATTTCCGGTGAGCTCTTTTGGATCGAGGATAAACGAAACAATATCAGCTTCAGGATTTTTCGGGGCGTCCTTAATGCAGGAAGCCAGGGATAATATGATAATAAAACAAAATAAATATGTTTTCATGCCTTAAATTTAACCAATACAAAAATAAAAATTTCGCAAAAAACCACTGTGATTATATCATTGTGAATTATGATAATATTGATCCAAGTGGTGCATACAACCATAATAAGGTTTCGGCAACAAGTTATACAACTATTGGTACGCCATTAGATATCGAATCAATTCTGATGTACGCCGCAGATCCCATCGGAAATTCCCAAAAGATAACAAAATTAGGTGGATCTCGTTACGAGACCTGCTTTCCTTCACCAAATATGAGCCCTGCAGATATTGCTCGCCTCTCATCAGCTCAACCAGTCATCGATAGCCGCACCTCAACACTGTACTTTTTTGCTCGCTTGCAAGCCACATGAGCCTCTAGCATTTCGCAATTCCCTATGCCAAATTTACTTCAGGCCGAATAGAGCTGCTCCAATCTTTTTCATTGCATTTCACGCAGGGTGTAAACCTTGTCCCCTGCTGCATTAATAGCGTAAAGCCACAATACCTGCAACTATAATAGCCTCTTTTCTCTACCCTATCACCGCAGGTTACCGTGTGCCCATCGGGCCGGTAATCCATCGGCTGAATCCCAAGCCCCGGGACAATTTCGGGTTTAGGAAAACACCAGACCGAAACCAGTCCTGAAGTCTCAAAAAAAGCCCGTTTTACCTGCCCAAGCTGCTCGACATCCTTACTTCTCAAAAACCGGAAAAGATCTTCATGGCTCAGGTTGTTCCGGTCAAGTGAACTGGTCACGATCAGTCCGTCCTCTACCAGACAGTCCGCACGGCCTTCCATAAAGACCTCAAGACGTTTATTTCTGTTGATTGTCCACTCCGCCACAGTTTGCAGCACCGCTACGGTGGTAATCACCAGAATACCATGAAGGATAGGCACGTCCTTACCCATCATTGGATCTCCTACCGCAGAACCAAAACAGATGATGATGGCCAGCTCAAGGGTGGATAACTGCCCCATGCTCCGCTTACCAAGAAAACGCAGCAGCAATATCGTATAGGCATACATTACCGCTGTACGGAAAATGATCTCCAGAAGGAAACCATAAGGTAGATCACCAAAAAAGATCCTGTGAAAATCGAAAGTTTTAAAGTCCTGCATCAATAAATGAATTAATATGAGCTACAAAAGCATATGAGCTGGCAACTACATGAAAAAGAACAAGCCACAATTCCATATGGTTTTGAAAGCGATTAAACTTTCCATATTACCGGGGCACTTAACGATGCCAAGCTATTGGCTGAATCCTTAAAAATCGGCTACAGCCTTCTCTCTTTTTATTAATCCCCACCCAGGGACCAGAAAAAATAATACCAGAAAAAATCATTGATTAAATCAGCATTGATCGATAAATTTGTTTTAAAGCGACATGAAGGCCGCATGGAATAATTCAGATACAAATAACACCCCATTGAACTTTTAACTGATTTGCCATGATTATCGGGAGAAGACTTATATATATTTTTAGGAAAGACCAATAATTGAGTAAGAGACCCGATAAATTAATGATCAAAACAAATTAAAAGGACCGGTCAGGTGACACAGAAAAATTACTAAAGGTAAGACCTAGCGTACTATAAATCCCTGACCGTTCAATATGGGGCCATAAGCGAACCAGCCTATGAATGCATTGAATAAAACAAAAAAGTATGTCTATTTCATCGGGATTGACATATCAAAAGAAACCCTGGATATTGCCGTCATGGTCCATGGAACTATTTTGTTGCACGATACCATACCTAACGAACTACAATCGATCAAAGATCATTTGGCGCACTTGAAAGCATTATTGAAGTTTACGACCCGAAACGTTGTAGTGGGAATGGAAAATACCGGTATATATACTAACCATCTGATAAAAAAACTGCAGGCACTTAAAATCGACACCGTCGTAGACTCACCTCTTCATATTAAAAATTCCATGGGTACAGTAAGAGGTAAAACTGATAAAAAAGATGCTGAAAGAATTGCCCTCTACCTCTACAAATCCAGGGACGTATTAAGATTAAGGATACCCAGGCGGCCAATCCTCGAGCAACTGGCCGGCTTATCCACTTTGAGAAAGCGGCTACAATCCCTTTACATCGCAATAAGGGTTCCCTTAAAAGAGCATGCAGATTTTGTAAAAAAAGGATTAATTGAAGAGCGTAACAGACTTTGTTACAGGAGTATCGATGCGATTAGTCTGGATATCAAAGATGTTGAAGATTCAATTGAAGCGACATGGAAATCAGATGAAGAAACAAACCGCCTGATGACCTTAATGCAATCAGTCCCCTGTGTCGGACCAGTGGTCGCCCTGGAAATCCTGATCTGCACCAATGAATTTAAAAATGTTAGAACCATTAAAGAGTTTGCATCCTATGCCGGAATAGCACCATTCCCCTATAAATCAGGAACCACGGTCAGTAAGAAAACCCGTGTATCAAAGATTGCCAATAAAAAAATGAAAGCGCTTTTACATACCTCCGCAGTTCTTGCCGGAAGGTTTGTCCCGGATATTAAAGCATATTATCACCGTAAAACGGATATAGAAGGAAAACACAAAATGTCGGTGTTGAATGCCATCCGCTTCAAAATGGCATCAAGGGTATATGCCTGCGTAAAAAACAATCGGTTATACGAGAAAAACCATGAATACAGGCCTTCTGGGGATTAACATTATGAGCTTGCATGTTAAACCAGATTTTACTCTCCACTATTAATAGAACCGATGTTTTAGAAGCTTGATTGATTAATCCATCGTTAAAATCATGCAGGCATAAATGAATTTTAAGTCCCGACAATTTTTCTAAAAGTCAGATTGACCCTTGGTCCCATTACCTTAGTTGATTTTGCGATCCTATGGTCCCACTTAGTCTGGAGATCCCCCTTCATCAGCAGCAGCGAACCATGCTCCAATCGCACGGTATATTTTTCGCTGTGGTCAGTTTTTCGCCGGATATCAAAAGCCCTCACCTGCCCAAAAGAAACCGATGCAATAACAAGATGCGACCCCATTACCGTCTCGTTATCACTATGCCAGGCCACAGAATCCTGCCCATCCCGGTAATAATTCAGCAGCACACTGTTAAAACTAATCCCTGAAGCGCTTTCCACCAAAAATTTTAGTTTCAGAAGTTCAGCTGTCCATGGCAGTGGAACTGATTTCCCCAGGGCATTATAATCTGTGCCATCGGGATTACCATACCAGGCAGAAAGCCTTGGGGTAATCACTTCCTTATCATACATCTTCACTTTTTTCTGTATCCATGGCGTGTCTGAAATAAAGCCTGAAAGCAAAAGGTTTGCCTCAGTTATATCAATAAATCCGGGAATATACTCCAGCACATCCTTTGGCAGCCCCGGGCTCTGCCCCGATTCCCTGAAAAAACTCAACTGTTCCATATCCAATACAAATGTGCAAAATAATTTCAAAATACTAATATTTTTAGTATTATATTTGTCCATGTAAACACAAAAAAAGAGGTTGATCATGGAACAGGCAGCAAAAAAACAGCTCATTGAGGACTTAAGGGAACAAATCCTTTCCATGCAGGGCTTTAAATCCGCATCCGGTAACCAACAAAACATCAGCGGTTTCGAGCTTTTTGCACCGGCTTTCCCCGGCCACATCTTTCCCTTGCAAGGCATCCATGAATTCATCTGTGAAAGCCCTGAGCAGACTGCCGCCAGTAATGGCTTTATCAGTGGCATACTTTCCCCGCTGATGCAAGACGGTAGTCCCTGCATCTGGATCAGTGCCTCCAGGAAATTCTTTCCTCCCGCAGTACAAAGGTTTTCGCTAAACGCTGCCTCCATTATCTTCATTGACCTCCAGAACGAAAAAGAACTGTTGTGGGTGACCGAAGAAGCCTTAAAATGTGAAGGACTGGCAGCCGTGGTTTCCGAAATCCCGGACTTAAATTTTGCGACATCAAGAAGATTCCAGCTGGTGATTGAAAAAAGCAAGGTAACCGCCCTATTTTTAAGGGAAAACCCCAGAATACTTTCGAATACCACCTGTCTTGCCCGCTGGAAAATCAGCCCATTGCCCAGCATATTACCCCAGGGTATGCCCGGTGTCGGCCAGCCCAGCTGGAGGGCAGAATTGCTCAAAGTGCGTAACGGGCAGGGCGGCACTTTTGAGATCTGCTGGTCAGGCAGCACATTTAAAAATCTACAAAACGAAAACACCCGGGTTTTACCACTCCATGAACTACAGGCAGGATAAAGATGGCAAAGCGGTTTTTAAGTATATGGTTTCCGTTTTTGCTAACGGATTGGATGGCTATCCGCCGCCCCGAATGGAAAACGCGGGCGATGGTCTGCGCAGGTGCCAGCCATGGGCGTATGATGGTTGTCGCCGCAAACCAAAATGCAAATACCCAGGGCATTTATAAAGGAATTCCCCTAGCCGATGCCCGGGCCATTGTGCATGAACTCGAAGTCTTTGATGAAAAGCCTACAAGGCAGCAGAAACTGCTCGAAGGCCTGGCCAGATGGGCCATCCGCTATACCCCGCTATCCTCTACCGATGCAGAGGGTATCCTGCTTGATATCACCGGATGCTGCCATTTATGGGGCGGAGAAGAAGCCTACCTAAAACACATCACCGCCAGACTCCAGTCAGCAGGTTACACCGTAAAAGCTGCGATCGCAGATACCATTGGTGCGGCCTGGGCACTGTCCCGTTATGGAAATGGCGCTGAAATCGTAGATCAATACCAGCAGCATTTTGCTTTACTACCCCTTCCCCCAGCAGCACTCAGGATCGCTGCTGAAACCACGGGAAAGCTACATAAACTGGGACTCAGTAAGATTGAGCGATTCATTAAAATGCAACGCAGCGTCCTTCGGCGCAGGTTTGGTGAGAACCTGCTACTTCGGATCTCTCAGGCCATGGGTGATGAGCCCGAGGCCTTCAGCCCGATTACCTTGATCCAGGAATATGAAGAGCGGCTGGCTTGCCTGGAACCCATCCGCACCGCCAAAGCCATCGAAATTGCCATCGAAAAACTACTGGAAAAACTTTGCCTAAGACTTAAAAATGAAGGACTGGGACTTAGAAAAGCAGAACTAAAAGGTTACCGGATAGATGGAAAAACAATTTCCACAGCTATAGGCACCAGCAGGCCCAGTGATGATCCCATCCACCTGATGAAACTTTTTGCACTGAACATTTCCGGCATTGCGCCCGGCATGGGTATCGAACTTTTCTCCCTTAGCGCCGAAAAAACCGAAAAGATGGAACGCCAGCAGGAAAAGATCTGGGCCGGGCAGGCAGGTCTTGACAGCCAGCCACTGGCCGAGTTACTAGACCGCGTGGCTGGGAAAGTGGGCAACAATGCCATCCGCCGATACCTGCCAAGGGCAGACTACTGGCCGGAAAGAGCGGCTAAACAGGCTAAAGATTTAACTGAGATGAATGAAATTAGCTTCCACAACCCACTGAACCGTCCCATACAGCTACTTTCCAGGCCTGAGCGGATCGAGGTTACTGCACCCATACCCGATTACCCCCCAATGCTATTCATCTACAATGGTGAGCGCCACAGCATTAAAAAAGCAGATGGCCCGGAAAGACTGGAACGCGCCTGGTGGCTGGAAGAAGGGGAACACCGCGATTATTATACTGTAGAAGATGACAAAGGGAACCGTTATTGGCTCTTCCGTTCAGGCCACTATGCAGCCGAAAACTCGGCCTGGTTTATACATGGATTTTTTGCTTAGAAACTAAAAAGAACAATGGAATACACCGAACTCCAGGTTACCAGCAATTTCAGCTTCCTTCGCGGCGCCTCCCACCCGGAAGAACTCGTAGAAGAGGCCGCAAAAATGGGTTATAAAAAAATCGCCATCACCGATCATAACACCCTCGCTGGAATCGTGCGTGCACATGCCCAGGCCAGAAAACATAACATAGAAATTATCCCGGCCTGCAGGCTAAACCTGGTGGACGGTGCATCCCTGCTTGCCTATCCCACAGACACTGAAAGCTATGGCAGGCTGTCTGCCTTACTTAGCCTGGGTAACCTGCGCACCGAAAAAGGCAGCTGCGAACTCTATAAAAAAGATGTGTTTGAATATGCCCAAGGCATTATTTTTATTGCCATTCCGCCCGAGCATCTCTCAGAAGGCTTTGATTTCCAGTTGAACTTTTATGCAGACCTTCAAAGCTATCAAAATGCCTTAAAAGAAAATCTTTACCTGGCCATAAACAGGACTTATCAGGGCGAAGACCAGAAGAGAATGTTCCGCCTGGCAGAACTCTCTCAAAAAACAGGCATTCCACTGGCCGCGACCAATGATGTCTATTACCACAGCCCAAACAGACGCGAACTGCAGGATGTGCTGAGCTGCGTAAGGGAAAAATGCACCATCCATAACGCTGGCTACCTGCTTTTCCAAAACGCCGAGCGGCATTTAAAACCCGAAGCGGAAATGAAAAGGCTTTTCCGTCAATATCCGCAGGCACTTGAAAATACCGTAAAAATCTCACAAAAATGCACCTTCAGCCTGGATAGCTTAAAATACATTTACCCCGAAGAAATTACCTCAGAAGGCAGGACTCCACAACAGGAACTCCAGTACCTGACCATGAAAGGCGCACATGAGCTTTTCGGCGACGAACTACCAAAAAAAGTAACCGATAACATCAGCCATGAGATGAAATTCGTGGAGGAAATGAACTACGCGTCTTATTTCCTCACCGTTTATGACATCGTGCGTTTTGCAAGGAGCCAGCACATCTTGTGCCAGGGCCGCGGCTCAGCTGCCAATTCCACCATCTGCTACTGCCTAGGCATTACCTCGGTCGATCCCACCAAATTTGATCTGCTCTTTGAGCGCTTTATTTCTTCTGCCCGTAACGAACCGCCCGATATCGATGTGGATTTCGAGCATGAACGAAGGGAAGAAGTAATCCAGTATATTTATCAGAAATACGGACGCGACCGGGCCGCCATTGTGGCCACAGTCACCCAGCAAAGACAAAAAGGGGCTATCCGTGATGTGGGCAAAGTAATGGGCTTATCGGTATATACCATTAACCGCCTTTCAAGCTCCATATGGGAGTTTACCGATGAATGGTTTGAAGGCGGAAAACTGACCGAGCAGGGCCTCAACCCCAATGATCCGCTGCTTCGGAAAGTCCTGAGCCTCACCGCCCAGATGATGGGCTTTCCGAGACAATTGGGCCAGCATACCGGCGGCTTTGTGATCACCCGCGGAAAACTAACTGACCTTTGCCCCATCCTGAACGCCAGAATGGAAGACCGGACCAATATAGAGTGGAACAAAGATGATATCGATACACTCGGCTTCCTCAAAATCGATGTACTTGCCCTGGGCATGCTCACCTGCATCAGAAAAGGTTTTGATCTGGCCAAAGCGCATTATAACCTGGAGCTAACCATGGGCAAGATCAACGAAGTAGAAGATCCAAAGGTTTATGAAATGATCAGTCATGCCGACACCCTAGGCGTTTTCCAGATTGAAAGCCGTGCCCAGATGTCGATGCTTCCACGCCTGAGGCCAAAAAAATTTTATGACCTGGTGATCGAAGTGGCCATTGTCCGTCCCGGTCCCATTCAGGGAGACATGGTCCATCCTTACCTAAAAAGACGTAACGGTGAAGAAAAGGTAGATTACCCTTCTGAAGAACTAAAGGAGATCCTGCACCGCACGCTCGGGGTCCCACTCTTTCAGGAACAGGCCATGAAAATTGCCATTGTTGCCGCAGGCTTTACCCCTGCTGAAGCCGATGAACTCCGCCGAAGCATGGCCACTTTTAAAGCCAAAGGCATGGTCACCAAGTTTGAGCAAAAACTCATCAGCGGCATGACCGGCAAAGGTTATACCGAGGACTTTGCCAAACGGGTATTCAAACAGCTCGAAGGATTCGGCAGTTACGGTTTCCCCGAAAGCCATGCCGCCAGTTTTGCCCTGCTGGTCTATGTTTCCTGCTGGCTAAAATGTTATTATCCCGATGTATTTGCAACAGCCCTGCTTAACAGCATGCCCATGGGTTTTTACCAACCTGCACAGATCGTCATCGATGCCAAAAAACATGGCGTGGAAATCAGGCCCATTGACATCAATTATTCCGCCTGGGATAATCTGCTGGAAGAGAAATCCGGGAAATACCATGCCGTCAGATTAGGGTTTAGGCAGATCAAAGGCATGAAAGCTGAAGATATCGAATTACTGGATAAAGGCAGAAAAAAAGGATATGGCCACATCCACCAGCTGATGGATGCAGGCGTTAGCCTGTCTGCGCTGGAAAGGCTTGCCGATGCTGATGCTTTCGGTTCCATAGGCCTGGACAGAAGGGCTGCCCTTTGGGAAGTATCCGCCATGGCCGATCGCCCCGTGGCACTCTTTGAAAACCAGCCCTCTGAAAGCAGTCTGGAAACACAGGCCACCCTGCCACTAATGAGCAAAGGCGAACACGTGATACAGGACTATGCCTCCACTTCCCTTTCATTAAAAGCACATCCGGTAAGCTTTGTGCGCGAACAGCTAAGTCTTCTCCATGTCCTCCCGACCAAATCGTTGGCATCAGCAAAAGACGGCCAGAGCGTCAAAGTAGCAGGTCTGGTGCTGGTCCGGCAGCGCCCCGGAACAGCCAAAGGCGTATGTTTTATTACCATAGAAGATGAAACCGGATTTACCAACCTGGTGGTATTTGAAAACCTGTTTGAAAAGTTCCGTAAAGAAATCATCCAGTCCAGACTACTGATGGTCGAAGGCAAACTGCAGATTGAAGGCGAAGTGATCCACGTGATTGTTAAACGGTGCTTTGACCTCACCAGGCTACTTCGCTCGATCGACAGGGCTGATCAGAATGATTTTCCAGCCGTAGCTTTTTCAAGGTCAGATGAAAGAACTGCCCCTTATCCCACTGGCCAAAAGGATCGCCCGGAAAAGAACACCCAAACAACATCAGCTATTCCAGGAGGCAGGAACTTTAAGTAAGCATGAGCTAACTACAAGCAATTCAGATGATTCACGCCACAACATAGAATCAGGAAGCGAAACCATCACATTAGAAAATCTTATTTTCTCAGGCACCAGGTGGTCATGCTCCTCATGTTCTGCACCACAGTGGTCTTAATGGGCTCATGAAGCGTGCCACCAAGTTTTCTGGTCAATCTGAGCAGCATTTCCTGATTGACCAGAAAACGTTCCGAACCATCCGGCAAAATATACCGCCCGTTGCCCACAAAGTGGAGCGAAGATTCAATCCCGATATCGGAGGCCAGCCTGCAGAAAAAATAACCATCCTTTTTCAGTACCCGCCACATTGAGCTTAACATCGCCTCGAAATGATCCAGGTTTTTGGCAAAGTGCAGAACCGCGCTGCTGATGACCAGATCAAAACTACTCTCACCAAAAGGCAACTCATCCACTTCTGCCACCATAAAATGATCTGCCTGCAAACCCTGCCCAAACCCCGAGGCAAGCTGCTGAAGCGCAGCAATTGCCTGCGGATCTTTATCCACACCAAATACCTCGAAACCCTGCTTCAAGAAAAATTGAACGTTTCTCCCGCTACCGCAGCCAGCATCCAAAATTCGTGCACAGCCCTTATAAGTACCTTTCAGTAACTGATCAAAAAGATATATATCGATATTCCCGTAAAGTTCCTGTAGATTATCCTGACTGTTTAAATTGCTCATTGCGCAAACTTATCTTTTTTTTCCCTGCCCTTCAATTTTCAGGAAAGATAAGTCACTGTTTTTTATTGCCGGCCTGATTTAAATATATCAATAACAAAAAAATGAAGTTTCCGGATTTCGTGACATTCACCATGGCGCCAATATTTGCTGATGATCAATATTAATGCGATTTAAGAAGGCCTCCATCTATTGGTATATCGGTACCGGTGATATAAGAGGCCAGATCAGAAGCCAAAAAAGCGACCAGGTTCCCAAACTCTTCTGGTTTTCCAAATCTTTTCATCGGTATCACAGCAGCTCTTTGACTTCGGATCTGTGAAATTGAAATGCCCTTTTCAGCGGCCTGCTCGTCCATGAGTTTTTCAATTCTTTGCGTGTCAAAATTTCCAGTCAAAATATTATTTACCGTGATATTGTATTGACCAAGTTCATTTGAAAGGGTTTTCGCCCAGGCAGCGGTGGCACTTCTGATGGAATTTGAAAGTACAAGATTGGCAATGGCCTCAACCACTGATGTGGAGGCGACATTAATGATCCGGCCTGTTCCAGCACTGATCATCTGCGGAACAGCCAGCATCGTTGTTTCGACCACCGTTTTAAACAGCAGGTCAAAAGCAGCTTGATAGGCATCCAGGTCTGCATCAGCAGCAGTCATCGACTTTGGGCCATTGGTATTATTAACCAGGATATCAATTTTATGGTTCTCAAAAAAAATCCTGACCGTGTTTTTGAATGATGAAAAGTCAGAAAAATCAACAACCAGGTATCCATGCTTTTGCTCCGCATACGCTACAGGGAGGCTTGATAGCGAAATTTTAAGTTTTTCTTCGTTTCTGGCCATTAGAAAAACACTTGCACCACACCTGGCAAGTGAGACCGCACTGGCAAAACCAAGCCCTTGAGAACTGGCTCCTACTAATGCCGTTTTACCCCTTAAATCTATCCTCATTATATTAATTTTTATCCTCCCGGACCTCACAAAGCCTATCAAAGGCTTCCCGGTTAATTAAAGTTATCCCCAATAGATATGCCATTTTTAATCCCAAACCCTCTGCCAATATTAATGATTAGAAAATAGCAAGCATAATTTTCCAATATGGTGATAGTTCGTTTCTAATCTGATGTAGCATAATAGTTTAACTCGAGGAACTTTTGATTGCGTTTGATCCCATCAACAGTGACCTCAACTTGTTTAAACACACCGGCCACTTTTATTTTTTCTGCGGGTAACGTTGATTTTCCACGATAATGGGCAATTAAGAACGCTTCAGACTGTTGATCCTCGCGGATCTCATAAATATCATATTGGTCCCTGATGGGTATGGGAACAAATGTCACTGCTTTCCCTGTCGAAATCGGAACCAATATCAAACCCTGAAATTCTGATTTAGATTCTTTTAGCTTAGCAACGCCTGTTATAATCGCATTCGCGCCTAGCAGGCCCAATTTTTCTGCCTCAGCAGGCATTAGTTCCTGCGCTTTATGCTTTAAGAACGCACTCCTTAGCCGATCATCCAATTTTGAAATGATCTCCACCTGATCTTTCTTGGAAAGTTTAGAAATGGAAAATTCTAAAAACAGGATCAGGCGTTGTCGCTCATTAAAAATCCCGCCAACCTTTGCTAATTCACCGACATTTATTTCTCCATCATCCGCTTTGGTAAATAGATTAAAAAAATGTCCGCCATTGTCTAGATGATTTATTGCTTCTGAAATGTTCTGATAGGGTTTAAGTTGTTCCATATATGGGCAGCAGTGATCGGGTTATTGTATCATTGAGCACCTTTTATTGCGGTGCGAATTATAGATGATTTTTATGACCTATTGTTACAAACTCAGGAAGCCTTAAATTTCAAATGGTCAAATAAATCTGGCCCTGGATCATCCGAAAAGTTTCTGAGAGCTGGTATAATAACTGGTCCTTCCACCAATTTTCTCTGAAAAAACCTCTTCTCCCTTTTTGGTCTCCTTTATCTTCGCTCCGTGCACTTCCATAAAATCCCTGAGCTCACCGCGCAGTTCATCACCATTTTCTTTCGCGATTTTGTTGATTGCCTCCTTCAAGACCGAATGTATACACTCATGTAACCGCTTCACATCCTGTTCCGGAATTGATCCCGCAACAGAGAAAGGCGAGATCCCGGCATGGTAAAGGATTTCATCGCCATAGGAATTCCCGATACCCCGCACCTTTTTCTGGTCCATCAAAAGCGTTTTGATCAGTGTTTTTTTTCCACTCAGGATTTTCTTTAATGAACTATAATCCAGTTCAAGTGCATCGGGCACATCATTTTCAGCTGGATTGAGTGTCGGGGTTGCTTGTTTCTGCATATCTGTTACGGCGAAACCCTCACCTCCCTTGAAAGTAAAGAGCAGTATCGGGAACCTCGGTGGTTTATCTTCGAGTGCCACTAGTTCCCCTCGAAGCATCAGGTGTAAGCCCAGTACGCGTCCTGCTCCAAAATGAAACTGCAAAGTTTTGCCGGAGCGTTTTACAGCGTTTAGCTTATGTCCTTCCAGTAGGCCTTTTAATTCCTTAGCAGAAACGTTAAGCTTGCCGGCCACTTCTACATCGATGTTTTTCAGTACCTTTCCACCATACCTGCGGGTAAGGATGCGCGAGAAGACTTCAAGATCAGGGAGTTCAGCCATAAGGATTAGGATTTTAGGTATTTTTTGATTTCTGAAAGATCGCTGCCCATGAGTACAACGGCTGCCTTAAGTTCCTCGGTGCTAATCTGAAATTGTTCTGCCCAGTAAGCTAACTGCTTGGGATCTGCGCTATCGATGCTTCCCTCGCTGGATGCAAAATCTCCCGCTTCAAGCTCATCTCTGTCTTCTTCTATTTCATGCTGCCCATCCGATTCGCCCAGCTGACCTTCCTGAAGGTAATTCCGCGCCCTTTTGAGACCGGCTGCAATTGCCGCTCCTTCTTCCATTCCCTGCGCTAAAAGTGCATTGGCTATCTCAACAGCTTTCTCCCTTAAAGCTTCAGGCTGGTTTTTATAGGATGGCGGATAATCCCCATTGTACCATGGCATAATCTTTCGTATTTATAATTCAACATTACTGATCAGCGGAAAGTTTGAAGAATGGAATTAAAAAAGGCGGAGGTCCTTTTGGACTTCCGCCTTGACCTTCTCAGATCATTGTTTTTCATTCTGGTAAATGTGCTATAAAGACAGATTTCCCGCTCAATTGTTTTATAAAAATCAAAAAGGGCCGGGAAATATTTTAAACCTTCTTCTTTTTGCTTTTGACATAACTTTCAATTTCTTTTGGGTCGGACGACTCTCAACAACATTTCATTCTCCGCTAACACTGATCTCTATTTAAAGAAATTGTTTGCTGATCTGTTGGAAGAGTATCATATGCTACCGCGATTTTTGCTACAAGATTCTTGCTCTAAAAAACAGCTCTAAACCAATCAATATTCTTTCACCACCATTAGCATTGATAAGCAGGCAGATTGAAATATTCGCTTTAAACAATCTGACACAAAAAGATATTTAGACTAATTATCATTACCACAAAAAAAAAGTAAATCATCATGCTTTCCGTAATTTCAATGCTTTAAAATTATCCCTTATACAAAATGAGTGTGCATATAGGCTTAATGATCTGGAAGGAAATGAAGCAGAAAGATATCTCTGTTTCAGACATTGCTGCCGCGCTTGAGATCAGCAAAACAAAGGCACAGGAAATGCTGAATGCCGCCACGATCGATATCCTGACGCTGGTCCGCGTGAGTGAATTCCTGAATTACAATTTTTTCAGTTATTACGAAAGTGGAAAGGTTTTCTCCAAGATCGAGCTTCAGGAAAAAAAGCGTCTGGCAGCTGAGGTTGAGCGGTTAAAGGCTTTGCTCACTGAAAAGAGCAAAGCCCTCGAACTTCAGGAAAGGTTAAATAAGGTTCATCTCAGTACAATTTCGCTATTGGAAAAAGGCCAGTTTAGATAAACCTGCTTACTTAAACTTTAAATTTAACGATACGATATTGGAAACCAGGCTTGTTGACCGGGAATAATGACCATATCGCAATTCAAGCATATTCAATCTCTGCCAACCGAAAACGCCTTTTGGTGGAGCAAAACGGATACCTGCACCATAAAAATTACTGCTTAGTGTTGATAGGTCATAATCACTGGTAAAGTATTGCTCAGATGGCAAATGCTGACCATAAGCTGCAAAGTATTTCGTCCCCACCTGGTTGTTGTAACGATAGAAAGGACTTATAGAAAAGAAGGAACTGATCTTAACGGGGATTTCAAGTTCTGCAGTATGTGCCCTTATGCCCCAGTTATCCACATAATATCGGTAAAATGTACGAACGACAAAACCGTCGTCCAAAAAGTAGTTCATCCGCAAACCGATTGGTAACTTATAACGCTTATCGGGCAGGGTTTCTGCGCGCATCGAACCATCTGTAAAATAATCACGTTGATACCTGGTGGCCAACAATCCTTTTTGATAAGATGGTTCCAAAATTAAAGAAACCTGAAATTTCTGGTTGATCACCTGCGAGAGGGAGAAGGATGCACTGAACGAATTCCTTGGTGCGGTATCATATTCCTCGTGCCCCCTACCGGTATCTCCAGTTCGAAGTTCTATTGGTAAGATGACCGTCCATTGATCCAAAAATGCCTGAAGTTTAAAATCAAACTGGGTATTTTTGTCTTTCGATAACCGGGTTAAATTAAAGGCAGCGCCCATCGACTGGTAATCGAACTCTGTTGAATATGATCCTGTAAACCCAAAGGAATTACCTGTTTCCTCATTAGAGTGGGTCCAGTTTAGTGAGGGATAAATACGGGTATCGGCCGAAGAAGCTGAAGAAATGGTGCTTGGATCGATCTTATCAGAAGAAGCTGAAGTATAATGGTCTACACCCAGTTCGAAAAGAAAGGTATTTTTTTTACCTCTTTTATTAAACCTGGACATCTGAAGATCGATGGTATTGGCGAAATCACTGAGTTTTTCTGTACCAATACCACCTGTTACTGCCGAATTATTACCATCCTGATGATAATAGGCAGAAACCAGATTGATCTCATCAACTTTCAACTTCCGCGACTGATATTTGCTACTGTCTGCTTTTGCAGGCTCAGGCCTGGTTTGTGCATAAGTGCTTAATATACCGAAGTACATAAAAAGCACGTGAAGATATATTTTTCTCATTATCTAATCCTGTTGTTAGTTACAACCACAACCACCACCACTTTTGCCGCCGTTGGCACCTGAGGCGCCCTCGCGGTAAAGCTGAAAACTCTGTTCAAACTTTTGTGCTTTACGGGCCGAAAGAATCATATCGGCGTCGTTGAGCTTACTTTTTTGATAGGGTTTTACACTACTGCAGGCGCTAAAAAAACTGGTCATCGAAAATGCGGTGATTGCCAGGAGAAAAAATGTTCTGGAACTTTTCATATTTATATCACATTAATATTGTTTGAGGTAAAAACCCTGTCATTATCGTCGATAACAATACAGGCCACTTGTTTAATCTGGTTAATCAGCTCGAGGCCTACTTTTACACCCATTACCACAACAGGTGTGGCCAGGGCATCAGCCAGTTCAGCACTGGGGCAAATAATACTCACGCTCTTCACTCCACTTACCGGAAGCCCTGTCTTCGGGTCGATTGTATGCGAGTAACGTTTCCCGGCTATAGTGACATATTTTTCATAACTACCCGAGGTGGCAATAGCCATGTTACTGATCTTAAGAGCGGAAAATGGCCTATCGGTCTGTTCGGGATCTGCGATACCTACCGTCCATGGATGGCCACTAAGCTGTGTCCCCCAGGTAACCAGATCACCTGCAGCATTCACAATTCCGCTCTTTATGCCCATCTGCTGAAGAATGAGTTTAGCTTTATCAGCAGCATAACCTTTTCCTATCCCACCGAAACCAATACGCATACCTTTATTTCTAAGCAGAACAGTAGCGTTTTTTTTGTCAAGAATCACATTGCGGTAATCTATTAACCCAACGGATGCCAGAGCTGTCTGTTCATCGGGTAAACTGGTCATATTTTGATCGAAATTCCAAAGCCTTTTATCTATCGACCCGTAGGTAATATCGAAAGCACCATCGGTAATTTCTGATATCCTGATCGACCTTTCTATAAGCGTTATCACTTCAACATCTACTTTTACGGGCGCTAAACCTGCGTTTTCATTGATCAGACTGGTTTGACTCTGATCACTGAAAGTGGTCAACAGATATTCTATCCTCCTCACTTCCGCAATGGCAGCGTCTATAGCAAGGTTCCCCGCCTGCTCGTTTTCAGCAATCACCGTAAACTCAAAGCGGTTTCCCATCAGCTTGAGTACCCGGTTAACAGAAACTGGTTTAGCCATGCTCAAATTATTTTTTAAGTTTATCGATTTCAGAAACGAAATCCCGGGCGCTCTCCTCAGGAAATCCGTCCCAGCTTTTCAGCACCTTCCCATTTTCATCCACCAGAACCGTGAAAGGAAACTTACCATCTTTATTGTACAACTCAGCCAGTGCTTCGTTAAGTCTAATCTGTTCTTTTGTAAGCTGGTTTTTCTTCTGCCGGGGAAAATCTGCCCTCACCAATACAAGATTAGTCGCGGCATACTGCTCAAAACTTTCAGATTCTAAAATCTCCTTGCGTAAACGGATGCATGGGCCGCACCAATCAGAACCTGAAAAATTGATCAGGATTTGTTTATGTGTAATTTTTGCTTGTTTTTGTGCCTCTGAAAAATTCCCCATCCACAATGCCGGGACAGCGAACAGCCCAAAAAGGGCAACAAGAAGTAATTTCATAACTAAGAATAAATATTTAAATAGTTTCTGTTAGCTGGCAACACAAAGGCTTAATGAACGGGACGCTTGTTTTGCTGGTAATTCTCCATTTTCAGTCAAAGGCATTCCATGGTTGAGGCAGTTAATCAGTGTAGCGGGAATAGCATTTATACCGATACTATTCAAAAAAATTTTTCTATTCATGATCTTTTTATAGAAAATATGAGCAATACATTAAAATTCTTAGCCAGCACATCTACAGATAACCATCTGATAACCAGCAGCAATGGCCGAAAAAAAATATTTGTAAAATTCTATCTATAAAAAGTTATTACCTTTCCTATTCCTTATAAATCTTGACTTCCAGCAGCACCTCTGGGCGAAGATCTGATCTTTTATAACAAAACTATAGACTAAATCTGAAGACATTCTGAAGTTTTTGAATAAAAGCTGTTAAATATTTGTTAATAAATAACTTAAGAAGCATTCAAACAGTTTTCTTAAGGGTACCCACTCATTTTTAATTACATATTTTTACGACAATAATTCATTATGCTATTTCTGTTCACCCCCGTTGATCATATCAGAAACAATTCCTTTCCCATCTTTATGCTCAGCTAAGAATACGCCCGCTAGATGAAGGACAATGAAACCGAGTATCATATACATGCAGAAGCCATGAAATTCTTTTATGCCATGGTTAATATTTTCCGGGATGCCGCTATAATCCTCCAAAGCAAGCAATAAGCCGGTAATGACCATGATCAGCAACAAGAGATAAAAAACGATGTAAAGTCCTTTTACCACTAGCTCATGCTTTGCTGCCTCGCGTTCTTTTTTTAGCATGAAATAAGCCTGGCAAGCTTTTTTGATCTTGGGAAGAATTCTTTCCGCAGTAGGCAGAAAGAATTCGGCAATTACTCTGAAAAGAAAAAAAGCAGCAAGGGCATAGCCAAAATAGATATGTATGCGCCACACCTGATCTTCAAGGCCATGCGTTACCACACCGGCTTGCTTATCGCTGATAGAAGCTCCTGCATTCATCAGCTCACCTTTAACAAAATCTCCCTGAGCGCGGTCGAAAAGCGTGGAGCTGACCAGCACCGTGAGCAGGGATCCTGTAATGATGACAAAATTTACCCAGTGCCAGAACCTTATTGAGGCAGCATATTTCTTAGCTGTTCCGGTTTCGCCAATCTCTTTGTTCGTGGGTGCTATAATGGCCATATAATTTTATTGTGGGTTAAATATTATGGTGAAGGTGTGCAGGTCCTGATGATAGGAATAATCAAGCTGATAATGTTGCCGGTTGCAGATCTGTTTCAGGATAGCTAGCCCCAAACCAGTTCCTTCTGAGGCGTTATCCCTATAAAACCGGTCGAATATTTTTTCAGGGTCAAGTGCCTTATTGTGACCTGTATTGGCAAATATTATTTTTTCCCCGTCCAAACTAATCTCGATTTTCCCACCATCGTAATTATGCCTGATCACATTGCTAAATAAATTATTGATCAATATTTCAAGCAGCTGCCGGCTAGTATAAATGCTTACATCGGCTAAGTTGGTTTCTACAGAAATATTACGCCCGGTAATTAGTTCCTGAAAGTAAATCTGCTTTTCCTCAATAAGCGATTTTAAGTTAATCTTTTCCTCATCCTGCAATAAATTGTTATCAATTTTAACCAAAAGCAGCAGCGACTGGTTAAGTTTTGTTAATCGAGAGGTTGCCTTGTAAAGCTCAATCAGTGTTTCTCCGTCTTCTTTTCCCAAAACATTAGACTGAAGCATATTATCAAGCTTCGAATTGATCACGGCCAGGGGCGTCATCATTTCGTGGGAAGCATTTTCTGTAAACAGCTTAATCTCCTTGTAATCAGACTTCACCTTCCCCGAAAGCTCGACCAATACCTGGTTAAGCTGCCTGAATTCAGCAACGGGCATTTCAACGGGTTGGTAGGGTCTTTCATGATTAATATTGAATGCCATAATATTTTTTAAGAGCTGCTCAAAAGGCGTCCAGATTTTTTTCAGCAAAATCCTGTTCACTAATAACACCAGGGCAAAAAGTAGCAAAACCGGTATGAGGATAATCAAACAGATGCTCCTGATCTGCTCCTGCCGCTCGGATTTTGAGGCGATGACTAAAACCTGATAGGGCTGCCCGATGAGTTCGAGTTCGGTTTTAAGGTATCTTGCGGTTTCTCGCCGGTGCTTTACCGGATTGTAAAATAGCGTATCGGCATAACTGCTGGAAGGCCTAGCTTTTTCTATCTTTTTGTACTGAACGATAAGATCCTCAAATTCATGTGGCTGATAAAAATTGCCTTCTGCTGAATATTCTTTTACCTCCATTACCTCTTCGGCCAGGTCATGGTCTATCTGCTGATCGAGATAGTAGGCCAGCATCTTGTAAAAAAGAAATCCGATCAGCAGCAGTCCGAAAAGACTGATGATCATCAGTATCCTGTTGTATCTGGTAAATAGCTTCATCCTTGCGTAAATTTATATCCAACGCCATATACCGACTGAAAGTAATCCATGCTCCCGGCATCGGTCAGTTTCTTCCTGATGTTCTTAATATGGGTATAAATGAAATCAAAACTGTCGGCCATATCGGAATCATCTCCCCAAATATGCTCTACCGCAGCAGATTTAGAAATAACCTTACCTTTATTGGAAACAAAATAAATCAGAAGGTCAAATTCTTTTTTTGTCATATAGACTAGCTTGCCCTTTACATGCACCTCTTTAGCGTCAAGGTCAATCCGTATTTCATTAAATTCAATATGGCGCTCACCATGTGCACTCTTCCGTCGCACCACAGCGAGGATCCTGGCGTTAAGTTCCGAGAGATGAAAGGGCTTGATCAGGTAATCATCAGCACCAAGGCTAAGTCCCTCAATTTTCTGGTCGATGGAATTTCTCGCAGAGACAATAATTACCCCTTCTTTTCTGTCCATCCTCTTTAGATAGTTTAAGATCTGAAGTCCCTCGCCATCGGGAAGGGTCAGATCCAGCAGTATGCAATCATACTCATATGAACCCAGCCGCTCAAGTGCCTCAAGATAGGTTGAAGCCATGCTGCAAAGATTACCCTCAGCCATTAGATATTGGCTGATGTTGCGCTGAAGGTCCAGCTCGTCTTCGATGATGAGAATTTTCATAATGGGCAAATATGGTATAAGATACTGAAGAGATCTTGAAGTTGGACAAAAAAAACAGGCCAAAACTATATTAAAAGCGTTCAGAGAGCAGATAACCTATCAATATTAAGTTCTTTTCCCGCTTGAAACTTATTTTTGGAATAGGGGGAAAAATATTCATGGTTGTACAGTAGATTAAGATTTAGCGCATCCCATTGCTGTTTATCATAGGAGCGTTTCAGCATAACCTCCCATTCCCTTTTTAGATTTTCTGCAAAAAGAAGGTAATCATCGAGTGAAAAATGATAGAGATCAGCATCGCATAGGATCATGCCCAGTTTTTCGCCTGGCAATTGTGGAAATCTGGTTGCGAGAATACAGTTGCAGACCCAATCAATGATTTCCTGACCGACATTTTCCTGTTTTAAAAAATCAGCCGCAATCCGCACGCTTTCCTCTTCGTGTCCGATATACTTTCTCGTGTAACCAGCGTCATGAAACAGTGCGGAAAGTTCCAGTATATGTTTTTCCTGATCATTAAGCCCGCTTTGGCTTCCGATCTCCCTGACAGCCTTTAGTGTCCTGATGGTATGCTCCAGGTTATGGAAATACATGGTCTTTGGAAGACTGTCCGCAAATAATTTCTCAATGTAAGTACTTACCTTTTCTATCAGCTCTTCCATAATGTGTTCCTTCTTTAAACGCAGTAATAATAGCCAACAAATCTAAAGACACTTTGAAGTTGTCCGAAATTATCCCCATGCCCTGCGAAAATTAACTTCAATGATAATGGGTGGGTAAAGTTTTGGCGTTCCAATTTTTTTTCCGGTAGTCAGCAATAGAAAATTTCAATAAAAAAAGGCATAAAAAAAAAACGGGCGGTTCATGATTTATAAAACGTCCGTTTCTAGTGTACTTTTCCATTACCAGTTTCCGGTAAACGGGTACGCTGTAATGAAAATATTTAAGCCATAAATCCCACGACCATACAAGTCTATTCTTTCGCTATTTCCAGTACAATCCGTCCACTGATATCTCCCTTTTTCATATTATCAAATACCTGATTGATGTCTTCCAATTTTGCGGTATGGATACATGCATGGACTTTTCCGTCTACGGCAAAATCAATGGCTTCCTGCATGTCTTTCCGGGTACCCACAATAGATCCCCTGACTGTGAGTCTTTTCAGAACCGTTTCAAAGATGGGAAGATCAAAGCTACCAGGCGGAAGCCCGTTAAGCGAAAGGGTTCCTTTTTTTCTAAGCGCGGAAAGACCCTGTGAAAAAGCGATAGGAGATACTGCGGTAACAAGCACGCCATGCATGCCTCCTGTCTGCTTCTGCAGAACTGCACCAGGATCCTCTTCGCTGGCGTTGACGGTGAGATCGGCACCAAGCTTTCTCGCCAGTTCCAGCTTGTCATCCGCAACATCGATTGCTGCGACCTGAAAACCCATTGCCTTGGCGTATTGAACGGCAAGATGTCCAAGCCCGCCGATCCCTGAGATTGCAACCCATTCCCCTGGTTTGGCATCGGTTTCCTTCAGGCCCTTATAGACCGTTACCCCCGCACAGATGATGGGAGCCATTTCAGAGAAATTAACATAGGAAGGAAACCTGGCTACATATCGGCTATCTGCGACCACATATTCGGCAAAGCCTCCGTCGACACTGTAGCCGCCGTTCTGCTGGTCATCACAAAGGGTTTCCCAGCCAGTTATGCAGAATTCGCAGCATCCGCATGCACTATAAAGCCATGGTACGCCCACAACATCGCCTTCTTTCATATTCTTTACTCCATGCCCAAGAGCTGCTACGACTCCGATGGCCTCATGCCCGGGAATAAGCGGTATCTTGGACTTGACGGGCCAGTCGCCGCTACAGGCATGGAGATCGGTATGGCAAACCCCGCAGGCAAGCACTTTCACCAATATCTGATATTCTCCGGGTTCTTTGACCTTGACCTGCTCAATCTGCAGGGGTGATCCAAAGCTGTGGATCACGGCGGCTTTCATTGTTTTTGGAATCATTTCGGATATATTTAGTCTAGAGATTTTTACCAGACAACGGCCTTATGCCCCTGGGGAAATACGAGCAGCGGGAGTTCGGTAAGCCTGGCCATTTTTTGGCTATGACTCCCCTTTAGCACTCCGTCCAGAAAATCGTGCGGACGGTGGATCATGGCCAGACAATCCACATGTCCATATCCGTTGAGCCATTCCAACCCTCCCTCGACATCCTTATTATATACATTTTTATAATAGATCTTATCGTAGTTGATGTCCGTCCTAAGCTGTGCGATAAAGTCATTGATCTTTCCTGTTCGTTCGGGCCCTGCCCCATTCTCGACAACGTGGACAATAAGCAGCTCTGCATTGAATGCTGCCGCCAGCCCCGAAAGGGATTGAATAGCCTCAAAGTCCGCTGTGCTCAGATCAGTTGCCAAGGCGATCTTGGTAAAAGGGCTAAATTTTACATTTTTCGGTATGAGCATCAAGGGTAGCTGCGCGGCATCTATCATGTCCCTGGTACTGCTGCCCAAAAAAAACCTCCTCATATCCCCGGAACCGGAAAGCCCCATCACTGCCAGATTAACCCTACCGTTCAGAACTGCTTCACGCACTAAATCCGAGAGATCACCGACCGCTGCTTTCACAGAAATTTTGGGAAAAGCTTTACCGGGAAGGCCGTTGGTTTCAGCGATCAGATTGGCAAAGTCCTTCAGCGCTCTTTTGCTCTGGCTAATGACCGAATCATAATCCATCGGCCAGACCATACCGCCAGGGATGGGTTGTGAGAGTGGAACGGTAATGGCATTGCACAGTATCAGGTTGGCCTTAACCCTTTTTGCGAGTTCAAATGCATAGCGTGAAGCATTTTCAGCGGATTCCGAAAAATCGGTCAAAGCAAGTATTGTTTTCATGGTCTGGATATTTATCAGTTTTTCGCTGGCCGGGCAACTCCCCGGCCAGCGATATGCTCCCAAGTTCAGAATTTGCCTTTTTTCCAGTGATGATATTTATCATATCTGAATATGTTTTTGATCAGTGGAGCAGATTCAAGACCGATATATCTCATTACCTTCACTAAAAGTCTGCTCAACATGCAGGCTGCCGCTCGTCGCTTTTTTCTATCATCCAAAAAAAGCAAGAGGGATGATGGGAGCTTCCGGCGGACTAAACCCAGGCTTTTTATTTTTGTTGCTCAGATGCCCTATTTCTCCATTTGACAAGTTCAAACCATGCGACAGAAACAAATCCCAGGGCAATGCTGATTAAGAGTCTCGATAAACTAAGGGATTGGAATCCAAAAAACGATGCCAGGAGGGGCACGTAAATCAACGCACCTGATATAGCAACGGTAGTGGCTATCATGATGGGAACTAGGTTGTTCTTGTACCTGATGGTAGTAAAAAGCGAGTAGAAAAAAGAGCGGTTGACCAGCGTGAGTAATATATTTGCGGATATCAGGCAGCTGAACACCATGGTTCGGGTGATGAGCTCATCCGCCCCATCATTTACCGCATACTGATAGGCCGCAAGGGTTCCGGCAGTAATGAACAGGCCCTGAATCATGCTTGTAGATAATTCTTTCCAGCTAAAAAAGGTTGCCGTCAGGAGCCTGGGTTTTTGCAGCATTGTATTTTTCTCGATCGGCTCATTCTCATAGATTATCGAACAGGTTGGGCCCATAATCAGCTCCAAAAAGATGATATGAACAGGTGAAAAGATATTGGGATAAATCCATCCCATTGCCAATGGAATAAACACAGTTAGTACAATGGGAATATGAATGGATATAATGTACTGTATAGCCTTTTTCAGATTGGCGTAAATGCGCCTGCCCATCGCCACCGCATCAACCATCTTGGATAAATCATCCTCGAGCAAAATCAACGAGGCTGCCTGCTTGGCAATTTCAGTTCCTTTTTTACCCATTGCGATACCGATATGCGCAGCTTTCAATGCTGGTCCGTCATTCACCCCATCCCCGGTCATGGCAACTATTTCTTTATTGTCCTTGATGGCATTGATGATCTTTAGCTTGGCCTCCGGAAACATCCGGGTGAAAACATTTACAGATTTGACTTTATTACCGAGCTGCGCTAAAGACAGGGGCATCAGCTCATCACCGCCCAGGCAATCTTCAGCCCCCCTGAAACCAATTTGCCTTGCGATGGCGCCTGTGGTTTGTGCATTGTCCCCCGTAATAATCTTAACAGCGATACCCGCTGCGTAAAAGGCGTCCAGCACAGTGCTGATATTTTTCTTTGGTGGATCATAGAAGGCAAGGAGACCTTTAAATGAAAACTCATATTCCTGCTGGTTTTTTGGAAAATTATCTCCTTCGAAGCTTGCCTGTGCTACCGCCAAAACGCGGTACCCCTGTTTAGCTAAAGAAAAAATCGCTTCGTTGACGTTTTGTTTTTGAATCCCGCTGAGATGACTTACCATCATAAGCGCCTCCGGCGCGCCTTTTGCTGAGATAATCCGCTGCCCATGGGAGTTTTCAAACAGGTGGGTCATCATTGGTGGCTTCCCTCCCAGCGGATACTCATGAACCATATGGAACTCAGCGCGCTCATCTTTTGCCGAATTTTTAAGGTAGGCATCATGTAGGGCGACTTCCATTGGATCGAAGGGTATGGGTTCGCTGGCCCACATGCCCAGGGTTAAGACTTCCCGGGTGGCCGAATCTAAAAGATGATCTTCGATATCAAAGATTTGATTGGTCTGCAGTGCATATATTTTTGTCAGGCTCATCCTGTTCTCGGTCAGGGTTCCGGTTTTATCGGTACAGATCACCGAGGCACTGCCAAGGGTCTCCACGGTTTTCATCTGTTTGACAATGATCCCCATGTTCATCATGCGCCAGGCGCCCAGTGCCATAAAGGTTGTAAATGCTACAGGGATTTCTTCCGGCAAAATGCTCATTGCCAGTGTCAGGGCCTTAATCAGGCTGTCCAGAATATGTGGAAAGCGGAGGTAGTTTATTAACCACACAGCGAGGAATACAACCCCGCCAACCATTACCATTTTTTTAACAAAACTATTAATCTGTAGCTCAAGTGGTGTTTTTTCATCTTTTATCGACTCCAGGCTTTCCCCGATCACGCCCAGGCGGGTTTTATTTCCTATTGCCTGTACTGTGGCAATAGCAAGGCCGCTTGCGACGGTGGTCCCGTGAAAAATTAAATTTTCCTCTGATGAACCGTCTTTGTACACGGGAAGGGACTCACCGGTGAGTACGCTTTCATTGACAGAGAAATCATTGGAATGAACAATCACTGCGTCAGCCGTTATTGATTTCCCTTCTTCAACCATCAGGAAATCCCCGATGACCAGGTCTGCTGAACTGATCTCCATCACCGTCCCGTTTCTGATCACACTACATTTGGGCTGCGAAAAATCCTGTAATTTTTCCAGGGCATTTCGGCTCCGCGAATCCTGATAGAGCGAGATGGTTGCCACAACCACTACGGCAAGGGAAAGAAAGATACCATCACCAGGTTTCCCGGTGAGAAAATAAATCAGGGAAGCGGCCAACAGCAAGATAACCATTGGCTCTTTTATAATTCTTTTCAGGGCATCCAAGAAGGCATTTTCCTTTTTATAAGACAAGATATTTGTGCCGTAATTTTCCCGGGAGGCATTCACCTGATTATCGCTCAAACCGCTAAGCCCAAAAGTATTCATCTTCATTATCGGTGGATCATTTTTGCAAGGTTTTATAACACTATTTTAATTCAGATTAAAAACGCCATGATCGGCTTTACCTTGCCGCTTTTCAGCTATCTGCTGGGTTTAAAGAAACGGAACAAGCGATACTAAAGTAAAGCCAGACTAAGCATGATGACTTTGAAAAAACAGGCGTCACAGGGGATATTCACCAAACCCTGGCACATTTATTTTGTATTTTTTTACGCATTAACACTCCGTTGTATTTTTCCAATAATCCGATGTAGCGCTCTACCCAGTATCTGACTTCCTTATCTTCTGCGACCAGTGAAGTACATATATCTAATTCGGGTTCAATAGATCGCACTGAAAACCCGTATATTTCCTCTAAAGCCATAACAGAATTTACGCCAATGGTATTTTCAATCTTTAGGATGGTCAAGGCATCAAGATTTTCTTCCCTGAACCATTGATATACCGTTGGCCGGGATACATTTAACCTGCGCGCCAGTTCAGATATCCCAAAACCGCTCCTGCGTACACTCCGTTCCAGCAGAGCCCCGTAATTTTTGGCCATAATTATCGAAGTTTGATTTAGCTGCCTTAAACCATAACAAAAGGTATGTCATTTCAAATTTATCGCTTGGCTAAAAAGGAAAGGATGACCTAAGTCATTGTCATAGATGATTTTGATGTCAAAAGCTCAACCCACCAGATCAGTTACACAAAAGCGGTGATTATTGACACAAGTTGTTTTAGCTTAATTTAAAGTCTACACGTTACTTCAGATTTAAAAAATTAGCGAAGTGCATTTGCAGCGTTGAATAACTTAAACGAAAAAAAGATTCTCAACAGACCCGAGCTAATGAATAAAAGGGCCATCCAGGAGACAATGTTGATCATGCCCATAAGCGGATTATCAAGGATTAAAAAAGAGAAAACGAGGATGATAAGGCCAGGCAATAGGAAAACAAACCAATGCCGTCCTGAATAGGTTGTGGTATTCAGGGACCTTCCGATCTCCATAAAA
Source organism: Pedobacter folensis (assembly GCF_056490665.1). Classification (NCBI taxonomy): domain Bacteria; kingdom Pseudomonadati; phylum Bacteroidota; class Sphingobacteriia; order Sphingobacteriales; family Sphingobacteriaceae; genus Pedobacter; species Pedobacter folensis. The sequence goes on along the minus strand of NZ_JBWJIF010000001.1, from coordinate 173,373 downwards.
CCATTCGATAACATCCAGATCCCAATCAATACTGGTAAGAGGATCATGGTCAGCATAGGGAAATAAAACAGGTAAACTGCTAATGCAATATCTATGATTGCCCCGCTCAGCAGCCATAACCAACCGGAAACCCTTCTGCGAAATATAAATGCCAGATATAAATGAAAAAAACCAGATAAACCTAAGCCCGTGGCCAATATCAGGCTTAATGAAAAGTATGCCTCCGAGGGACTTATGAGTATATAAATACCTATCATCACCATCAATATCCCTGAAATCAACATCATCGGAAGAATTGGCATTATGCCCCTTGCTGAATGTTCGTTTTTCATATATTATAAACTTTAAGCCCCTGGCGCCTAAGAAATATGCATATGGGAGCTAGGGTATATACTAAGTTTTTGCCAAAATTGACTATTGAAAAAAATCCAGAAAGACAGTCAAAATAATTATCGTAAATAAAGCTTTAACTGGTCATAATGAATTTACCGGGGTTTTCTGCATAAATCCTGAACCGTATACGAAATTAATGCATCTTCCCCGAACCAGCTATGATTCTGATCAATCAGCAGGATGATACCAGTCAGCATTTGCCACATTGTTTTTAGCCATATTTAATATATAAAACGGAAAATCATGAACACCAGGAAAAAAGCATCCACAAAAATGATCCTAATGCTTACAGAATTCAGCAACAGGGATAAAAACGCTACAGATGCAGCACTAAAACTGGCTGCGAAACTTGGGCTGAACCTGATGCTTTTGCACGCCTACCCCATAACGGGCAATGAGCAGTCAAATGCCCAGATGGAGAACACTAAATACCTATCAGAGATCGACAGGTATTTTGAAAGTGAAAAGGAAAGGCTGCTGGAGCTATTAAAAATAAATCAAGGGGGCATTTTCCAGCCCGTGATCAAAAGCTGTTCGGGTGAGGGCAGTTTGTCGGACAACGTTTGCGGAATACTTGAAAAAGAAGATATCGTTATGATCGTCATGGGGGGACGTCCTGCCAGGGACAATGACTACCTGTTCTGCACAGAAATAGACGAGATACTTTATAAAACACATCGTCCGGTACTCATCATTCCCGAAAAGATGGGCCTGGAGATTTAAATCCCGGTGGAGTGAGAAATTTAAGGCACCCTTAACGGCATAGTCACTGAATAATCCGCTGTCCACGCATAATAAGAATTCAAAACTGATGTTTCCCGCTGCAATTTGCAGGCCGCCGAGCGCTGGCTTAAAGCGCCATTGATTTCCCAGTCATGTTGCGGGTCGGGTTCTCTGGGAGCTTTACTATGCAAGAACAGCATATCAGCATCAAGGCCGGTTCATTTCTGCCGTACAGCAATATAGGCAATGTCCCCCGCATGAAGATCTGAGGCCAGGAGAGTTTTAAAACCCCGGTATTTGGACAATCCGCGGATAAGCAGCGGAAGTTCACAAATTTCTATCGCTGATCTTACCATACTCCCGCCGATTATCCTATTGACACTCGGCACCGTGGTCATACCCAAACAACAAGGTCCATTTTTTCTGCGTCAGCCTCACCGATCACATCTCTTCTGGATCCGCCTGCGCTATTTTTTGGTTCCCGCAAGCTGAACCTTTGAGGGAAACATCATTTGTTCCAGGGCGGCGTCCCTTTTATAAATATCAGGGTAAGACCTAAATAGGCCATCATCGATCTCACAGGTAAAATAAGTGATCTTTATAGGTACCGGATGAGTTAAAGCGAAATTTCTTCTTTGCATTTTCTCCAGTGATTCGTTCATTTTCGGAATCCTACCGGCCGGTCCATCATACTCCAGAAGTAACTTGGCCAGCCGGTCTGCATTTTCTACCCGGACACAGCCGTGACTGAAAGATCTTGACTCTTTTTTGAAAAGTTTTTGTTCCGGTGTATCGTGCAGGTAAATATCAAAACGGTTTGGAAATCTAAAGACAATTTTTCCCAGTGCGTTATCACATCCCGGTGACTGCCTTGCAAGGTAAAGACCGGGGTGTGCGGATATCTCCTGCAGTTTTTTCCGGGTAATGACAATATAATTACCTTTTAGATCATAAATCCCATAGTGGTTGTTGTTCAGGTAACTGGAATCCTTTAACGCTTTAGGCAACAGTTCGTTTGCAAAAATCTTCTGGGGAACTTTCCATTCAGGTGCCGTGGTCATGTAGTTAACCTGGCTTTCAAGCTCCGGTGTTGGGGTGGAAGGTTTTCCTACTACGGTCTTGAAAAGTATGATGCTATCCCCCCGCAGAAGTTTAAGTGAATATGATGGGATATTAATATGGATATAATAATCCTCGCCGGAATTTATCCAGCGCATCCTTTCCATGTTGATCGCCATTTTCCTGGCATCACCTTCAGGAAATTCGTAGCAATCCTCGATATACTGTCCTTTCACCAGATGGAGATAATCCTGCAGGAGCCTGTACATCTGCATTTTTGGCTGCGCCGAGACTACCGTTTCCATGAAGTCCCTTGCATGAAGGGCAGCGGTTAAATGTGCCACCGGATCAAAGCCACTCTGCTTTCCCCCTTCCAGGACCTCCGAGGTGTACACGGGATTAAACTTGCCATAGTGCAGGTGGATGACCAGGGTAATGAGCGCATCGGTTAAATAAACATCAAAATTCCCCTTCTCCTGTGGATTTGAGCGTACCTGCACCAATGGCTTTAAAAGATCATAGGTCAGTTTACCGGGATGAAAATCATCTCTGTTCAATCCAAACTGGAGTACACAGTCCATCAGAAGCATCGATTTGTAAATCTCCGACTTCACCGTATCCGGTTTGACCCATATAATTGAGAATCTCTGGTTTTTGTAGAACTGCCCAACCAGTTTTGGATAGTTCAGCTGGGGCGATATTTGAGAAAGTGCAGTTTTAACATAAGTGGAATCAGCCAGGGCTATTTCAGCTTTTGAGTGATTGGTATTCCTTACCGATGGCACGGATGCAACCACTGAAGCTGAAAAGCCGCATAAAAGTGCACAGGAGATAATTTTTCTCCTTAACATATTTTCCAGGAAATAAAAGTTCTGAGTTTTCATAATGAACTGTCTTATCTGGTAAAGCTCCCAAGAATCCGCGTTATAAATAATGATCGGGATCATTACGGGCACTGATTATCGACACTCAGGGTCACTGCCGCTCAAACAGCCAGCTAAAGGGACGGAGTTTTTTTACTTTTTGCAAGCCGAATTTTTTGATGCTGTGCAGCTTGATGAACTCCTCGGCCTGTGAAATATCGTCGGTGATTAGAAAAAGACTGAGGTCGGCTTCACTTATTGTCCCATTCTCACGCATTTGAGCAATATGGCCAAATAGGTTTTTGTGAAACTCTTTTCCGAATATGATTACCGGGAAATCATGGATTTTGCGGGTCTGGATTAAGGTAAGGGCCTCGAAGCACTCATCAAGTGTCCCATATCCGCCGGGAAGGACAACAAAAGCAAAGGAGTACTTTACAAGAAGCACTTTACGGGTAAAGAAATGATTCATGTTGACCCACCTATCCAGGTAAACATTGGGTTTCTGTTCCCTTGAAAGAGAGATATTGCAACCCACCGAGCGCCCAGCTACGTCTTTTGCGCCCCGGTTTGCGGCCTCCATCAGCCCCGGTCCACCTCCAGTCATGATGGTAAAACCAAGCTTTGCAAAAACAGAGGCTGCCTCTCTGGCAAATTGGTAGTACGGATGATCCTGGGAAAAACGTGCCGAACCAAAGAAGGTAATACAGGGACCAACAAAATGAAGTCCCCTAAACCCTCTCACCAGATCGACCATTGTCCTGATGACAAAGATAAATTCCTTTATTCTGGAATGCGGACCTTCCAGAAATTCAATCTCGGATTTACTGTTCATATTTTTGGTTAAATGAAAGGTGGTCAATTCTATTAAACATGGTACAGGTTATCCGCTGAACTGCCTGAAATTATGGAGATAAGTGTAGAGAGAAAATTTTTAGAACAAGCGGTGTATATTTTTGCAGTGCCCCGATCAGAATCATTTAATTGCCTACGATTTAAATGCAAGTAACATCGACCGAAAATTGTCTACCTGTGCCTATTGGTCCGGATGTCAAGGGCCATGTACAAGGGGCAAAACCCGAAGATTCCGGTCCACAACAGCATACCTGCAATACTGATCAGCGCCAACTCGGCACTTGCATTAATAATACCAAAAATGTATGCCGGCAATATTGCAATTGCCAGCAGCGTCCTTACCGCCCTATCTAATAGTCCCATATTTGTTTTCATTTCCATCGTCCTAATTTTTCCAATATACTTTATCATTACTTCAGGAATTCTATTTGCTTAACACTAAGCTAAATCAAGGTCTGCAGCGGATTTCAATAAACAATATGAAAACCCCTATTCTTTTGATCACCAAATTCACTAAAAATACGTAAAGCTAAAATGAGCCAGGTCATGGGTGATGATGATTGTTGATCTATCAAAAAAAGGTTATGGAGAGAACTGAAGACTTCAGCTGACGCTAATCATTGATACCAATGATCCCAATCAGCTGAGCGAAAGACCGGCATTACTAACTTTAGGAGTATACTCATATTAAGCCAATGCAACATACATTCAAATCCAAGCGGGACGGTTCAACTGATAACAGTACCGCTGTCTACCTTGCATCCTTCGGTGCGGCACAGACCGTGACCGGGTCGAAACATATCCTTTATACCCCTGAGGTGGACATTCTCATTGATTGCGGACTTTTCCAGGGGATCAAGTCGCTAAGGATAAAAAACTGGGAAGCGCCGGGTTTTGATATCGAACGCATTGGAGCCTTATGCCTTACCCACGCCCATCTGGATCATTGCGGTTATATCCCAAGACTGGTGGGGGCAGGATACAGCGGGAAGATTTACATGACCGCTCCCACCCGGGAGCTTGCTGAACTTATTTTAAGAGATAGTGCAAAAATCCAGGAAGAAGATGCATGGAAGGCTAACCGTCACGGCTATTCAAAACACCATCCTGCAAAACCGCTATACACGCTCACCGATGTCGAACGCTGCCTACACCAGTTTGTAACTGTTGAGCCTGGGGTAGAGATCAATATTGCAGGACAGGTGAATATGGAGTACCAGCTATCGGGCCATATTCCCGGGGCATGCTCCATAGAATTTACCGTATCAGATAAGAAAGTGCTTTTTTCAGGCGATATTGGACGCACACACTCGGGTTTTCTGGATGCTCCCCAGCACGGAGCGCCCGCGGACGCGGTTATTATGGAATCCACTTATGGGGACAGGCTCCATGGAACGCAATCAGCTGAAAGCGAACTGGAGGATGCCATCAACAGCACCCTTGAAATGGGCGGCAATGTGATGATGCCTTGCTTTGCAGTCGGCAGGGCGCAGGAAATCATCAGGATTTTATATTTGCTCAAACAGGCAGGCAAAATTCCGCAGTCCCTCCCGGTTTACCTGGACAGTCCTATGGCTGCAGCAGCATCCGATATCTTATTGCGTTATCCGCAGTGGAGTACCTTAAGTGAAAATGAGTGCAGGATGATGATGAAAGGTCTCATCATCAATGAGAAACATGAAAACACGATCGGCATCATCAAAAACAAAAAAAGCAAGATAATCATTGCTGGCAGCGGCATGCTCTCGGGCGGCAGGATCCTGGAATACCTAAAACATTATGCCGGAGATAAGCGTAACTGCCTTATCCTTTCGGGCTTTCAGGCTGAGGGTACCCGCGGGCGGGCACTGCTGGAAAAAACCCATGAGATACGCATAGACGGCCAATATTTTCCGGTAAGAGCAAGGACGGTTTCGCTGAACAACCTTTCCGCACATGCCGATCAGCATGAACTTATTGAATGGCTGAAATCATCATCAAAAAAAGAAACCCAGGTCTTTCTGGTCCACGGCGAACCCGGAGCCCAGGAATCCTTGAGGGTTAAGATAAGGGTTACACTGGGCTTTGAGGCCCGTATTAGCAGGGAGGGGGAAAAAATCAAGTTATTTGATACGCCCGGCACTCAGCCTAAAAAAAAGAATAGACTATTTAAATAAGGACCAGAGCAGATAAGATATTACCGGATCGAAAACCACACTATAAAAAATAAAAACAAAATGGAAATACAGACCAGCCAAAGCACTTTTGTGCTAAGCGATGAACTCTTGGAGAAAATGGATGCGTACTGGCGTGCAGCGAATTACCTCTCTGTGGGACAAATCTATCTTTATGATAATCCGCTACTCAAAGAACCCCTGAAGTTGTCTCACGTAAAACCGATGGTGGTGGGACACTGGGGAACCTCCCCCGGCCAGAACTTTATCTACGTGCATCTAAATCGGGTGATCAAGAAACTCAATCTAAACATGATCTACATATCCGGTCCCGGACATGGCGGACCTGCACTTGTTGCCAATACCTACCTGGAGGGAAGCTATAGTGAAGTCTATCCCGACATCAGCGAGGATGAGCAGGGAATGAAAAAGCTCTTTACCCAATTTTCCTTTCCCGGAGGCGTCTCCAGCCATGTTGCGCCCAGTACGCCAGGATCGATACACGAGGGTGGAGAGCTTGGCTATTCGCTGAGCCACGCTTTCGGGGCGGTTTTTGATAATCCGGACCTGATCGCCACATGTGTTGTCGGGGATGGAGAAGCGGAGACCGGACCCCTGGCTACAGCCTGGCATTCCAATAAGTTTCTTAATGCAAAAAGTGACGGGGCGGTATTGCCCATTCTGCATTTAAACGGTTATAAGATCAGCAATCCCACCCTGCTCGCACGCATTCCGCATGAAGAGCTCGAACAGTTCTTTCGCGGCTGTGGATGGAAGCCCTATTTTGTTGAAGGATACGAAGCTGCGGACATGCACCGCAAAATGGCATTGGCTATGGAACAGGCCATCAACGAGATCAGGACATTTCAGAAAAATGCCAGAGAGAAAGGAGATCATAAAAGGCCTTTGTGGCCGATGATCATCCTTCGCTCGCCAAAAGGATGGACAGGACCAAAATCAGTAGGGGGAAAAAAAAATGAAGGAACCTTTCGCTCCCATCAGGTCCCCATACCCATTGACCAGGCACATGCCGGCAATGTGGAACTTTTAGAACAGTGGATGAAAAGCTACCGTGCAGAGGAACTTTTTGATCAAAACGGAAAGCTTATTTCGGAACTGGCAGAACTCTGTCCAAAAGGCGATAAACGAATGGGCGCCAATCCCCATGCCAACGGAGGGCTGCTGCTCAGGGAAATCAGGTTACCGGATTTTAGGGAGTTTGCATTGCAAGTCTCTTCCCCGGGCAGCGTCCAGGGACAGGGAACTGTAACATTGGGCAACTATTTATCCGCCCTTATCAAACTTAATGAAAAGAATTTCAGGATATTCGGCCCCGATGAGACCCTATCAAATCTGTTAGGTGCGGTCTTCGAGGTCAGCGACCGCCAGTGGGACGCGCTGTCGATGGAGGAGGATGAATTTCTGTCCCCTTCCGGCCGCGTTCTGGATGCCCAGCTCAGTGAGCACCAGTGCCAGGGATGGCTTGAAGGATATTTGCTTACGGGCAGACACGGCATGTTCAACAGCTATGAAGCCTTCATTAGGATTGTGGATTCGATGTTCAGCCAGCACGCCAAATGGCTGAAGGTAGCCCGGGAACTTCCCTGGCGAAGGGATATCGCCTCACTAAATTACCTGCTGGCCTCACATGTCTGGCAGCAGGACCACAACGGCTTTACCCACCAGGACCCCGGTTTTTTGGACCATGTGGCCAGTAAGAAAGCAGACGTGGTCAGACTGTATCTTCCTCCTGATGCAAACTGCCTGCTGAGTGTGATGCACCATTGCCTTGGCAGCAAAAACTACGTAAATGTCGTTGTTGCGGGCAAGCACCCCCTGCCCCAGTGGCTGGGGATAAGGGAGGCGGAAATACATTGTGCACAAGGCATTGGCATATGGCAGTGGGCCAGCAATGACCAGCAATCAGGTCCCGATATCGTGATGGCAAGCTGCGGGGATACGGTAACACTGGAGCTGCTCGCAGCAGTTTCCATTCTTAGAAAGCATTTTCCGGAACTGAAGGTCCGTGTGGTAAATGTAGTTGATCTGATGAAAATGCAGTCTGAGCTTGAGCATCCGCACGGACTTAGCGATGCTGACTATGATTCGATATTTACCTTAGATAAACATATCATATTCAACTTTCATGGTTATCCGTGGCTGGTGCACCGCCTGAGCTACAAAAGGGCAAACAGGAACCTTCACGTTAGGGGATACATTGAAGAAGGAACCATAACCACCCCCTTTGATCTCAGGGTACAGAACAAGATTGACCGCTTCCACCTGGTCATCGAGGCAATTGACAGGTTGGGAAACCTGGGAAGCAAAGGTGATTATCTCAAACAGCAGCTCCAGGATAAGCTCCTGGAACACAAACATTACGTGCAGAGATACGGAAAAGATATGCCCGAAATCGCCGGTTGGGTCTGGGGTGAATAGCATTTATAAAAAAGCGGCAGGCAGTTGTAGAAATCAACAACTGCCTGCCGCTTTTATCATGAAAAATCCCTATCGGGGTTTCAAAGAATATTTTAAGCTCCAGGGAGAGGAAAAAGTCCGGCATTTTTGTAATCCCTGTCTGACCTGATACAAAAGAGTCAAAAGGATCATACGAATCTAAAAAACACACAGGGCATTCAAATCAGATCACCTTTGGGAAAGGTTACCTAAATTTTCATTGCAGCTGACACTATAAAAGCGGAACTTGCCGCGCTTAAAATCTATGCCCTGTTTTTTGTCCAGATAAACGCGCCCGAGGTTTTTCATGATTTTACCCGTTCCCAGGATCAGTGAATCCCCTTTCTTCAACAGTGCCAGCGGATTGGTAAAAACGGCATCTGCAGGTTCGTCCGAGCGAAACCTGTAGGTAACAAAAAGCGTATCCCCCTGGTAGCTACCGGTAACTCTACCCTCATTTTTTTTGTGGTTGGAATAGAGAATCCAAAGGTGCCCGCTTACCACATTTTTTCCTGAGGTACTGATTTTTAAAAAAGCTGAATCTTTGCCATCCACTGCCATAAAACAGTCCCAGCTGGGCGGTGATTGTACGAGTTTTTCGATATTTTTATTTTCCGGGCTATTGCGGCACATCATCAAAACCGGAAGAGAGAGGATGAGCAGGTAAGGATATTTTATCTTCATGGTTTGTATTTTTAAGGTTGGGCGTAATTTTATCACGCTTTTTTTTCAATATAGTCTGGAGGAAATACCAATAAGGGTGTGGTGGTATACCTGGCAAAACGTTTGGTTCTGCTTCCGCTGAATATTTTATCGAGTATGTTATGCTTCCTGTGGAGCATCGAGACAATGTCAATATCTTCCTGTTCCGCTATCCATTCTAGCCCCTGATCGATATCGCTGTTCCAGACCGGTTCATAACGGATTTTATTGTAGCCTGTAAGTATTCTCATCTGGCCGATAAAATCCTCACAGATTGCCTGCATACCGGTGCCCAGATCCTTTCTCATCTCAATGATGTGCAGCACGCAGAGTTCAGCTTTAAACCATGATGCAAGTTTACAAAGGTATTCCAATGGCTTTATATCTTGCGGCGTGAGTGACCCGGCATAGACTATTTTCTTTATCCCGTGGTATCGGGCACCGAAAGGGATAAGAAGTACTGGACGATCACCTTTTTCTATAATCGCCATGCTGTTACTGCCCAAGATAAAATTTACAAGCCCGCCCGCTCCGGACAGCCCCATTACGACCAGGTCAGTATCAATCTGTCCGGAAATCTGTCCTATCACAGCAAGTACCGGGCCTTCAGCGCAACGGTAGTCTACCATAGGACAACTGGCCGGTTCATCCGAGCAGGAATCATCGAGTAGTTTTTTCACCATGAGATCGAGTTCACCGCCAATACTCCCCTCAAGGTCCGCAGTATCCATAACCGGCCAAAGACCGCTTACAGAAACAGGTACGGGAAGGACAAAAGCATTGACGATAGTTACCCGTGCATCTAACACCTTCGCCATGGAAATGGCATATTTTGCCGCATTTTCAGCGGGGGCCGAAAAGTCGGTCGGAACAAGGATTTTTTTCATTTCTTATTGTTTTTTTTACTAAAAACCGCATTTAAGCTCATCTGTCATGGTCCATTTATTTTCCATCGCTTTATTTACCATCATGCAGGGCTTTCCCAAAGTTAATACCTAAGGGGAATACCGGGAGATGATCTTAATTAGTTAAAAGGATGATTAAAGACATCCAGGCAAGAAAAACCTAAACAAGGCCCCCGATCACTTGTATCCCACTAACACACGGATTACTTTTAGGAAGACGGGGAAATTTAAAAAAAAGCTGACCGAGCCATTAGAAGTGATTTGGATCAGTCTCTACCCTAACTATGCTCATTGAAAGGACATCCCTGAGGGAATATCTTTATGAATATGGTTATAGCCTCTAGAAATTCCCATATCTAAAAAAACGATGATCAAGATCAGAAAGGAAGGCATCCTACTCTACCCTACAGACAAGCCCTTTGAATCCAGGGCAGTACTTAACCCTGCAGTTCTCCAGGAAGGAGAGAACATGGTGATGCTATACCGGGCCGTTAATGCATCCGGGATTTCAACGATTGGCAAATGTATGTTGAAAGGCCCGCTCAAAGTCACCCAAAGAGACAAAGCACCACTTATAACTCCTTTAGGAGAAGAAGAAAGCGCGGGAATTGAAGATCCCAGGCTGGTAAAAATAGACGGCACATATCTTCTAAGCTATACCGCTTTTGACGGAATGAATGCACTTGGTGCAGTTGCGGTATCTTCAGATCTGGAGACTTTTGTGCGTTACGGCATTATTGTCCCAAAAATTGTTTTTCCGGCTTTTAGAATGCTTGCGGAACAATCAGGCGCATTGAATCCAAAATATGCCAGGTATGCTCACGACAAAACCTTGTCCAAGGGCAGCAGGCCTCTACTGGTCTGGGATAAAGACCTGGTTTTCTTTCCAAGAAGGATTAATGGTAAAATATATCTCATGCACAGGATAAAACCGGACATACAACTGGCCAGTGGGGTCAATCTTTCGGATTTTGACAAGCCTTTTTGGGAAGATCACCTGAAACACTTTCAGACACATATCCTGCTACGTCCCAGGTTCGCTCACGAGGTAAGCTACATTGGTGGCGGATGCCCGCCGATCGAAACCGAATGGGGGTGGCTGGTGATCTATCATGGCGTATGTGATACACCCGATGGCTACCGGTACAGCGCCTGCGCTGCACTACTCGAGCTGGACAATCCCGAGCGGGAAATCTCCCGTCTGCCTTATCCGCTGTTTTATCCTGAAAAGAACTGGGAATGTAATGGCGAGGTCAATGATGTCTGTTTTCCTTCCGGCGCGGCGGTATTTTCCGGAAGGCTCTACATTTATTACGGAGCTGCAGACTCCTGCATCGCCTGTGCCTCGGTTGATCTGAAAGGTCTTTGCGTGGAACTCTGGCGTTTCCGTGATCTATAAAGGATCACGATGATCATTCCATTCAACAAATGCCCCTGTATGATTGATCTATTTATTATCTTGAAATCTTGCTTGATAAAGAAAAAATCTGGTACTGTAGAATGAACGGATATCAAATTCATTCAATAGCTGCCCCATAAAAAACGCCTTCGTTGCTTATACCTCAAAGCCGATCAGCCCGGCAGGAAGGCATTTGCCGGTAATTGACTAAAATTCTCCGGAAAGTTTAATTATGCAATTGCCTTTCGCCTGAGCTGGCGGGACCGGGGCTGGTAGCGAAGCCCAGGGGAAAGATAATCAAGGGCACCCGGGTCCTGGAAATCATTCTTAAGGTTTTATCTCCCCCGAAGAGTTCTTCTATCATACTGTGCTTTTTGTGTACCATTGCCAGCATATCTGCTTCAGCGTTTTTATCCAATATCGCTAATGCCTCCTCAAGGCTATCCTTTTGTTTGTACCTGTAAAAAACCTTTGGGTAGTCAATTTCCCGGGCTACCTTGTCGAGAAATTTTTTCTCTTTCTGCAGGAACTGTCGTCCCCTCTCAACAGATACCCTGTTATGAAAAATAACTAGATCTGAATGATAAGCAGACGCGATTTGAGCTAAAAAATCAAGTGCTGTGACCTCACTATCCCCAAAGTCAGTAGCGAAAACAATCTGCCGGATCGGTACAGGAGGAAAGTCCGCGGGAACAAGCAGCACGGGCACACTGGTCCATTTGATCAGCTTACGGATCGTACTTCCGGGCAAAGTTCCCAAATATCTTTCCTCAGGCTTGATTCCCATGACAATCATACCCATATCCTTGCGGTTGAAAAAGGATTTTATCCCGGCCGCAGGAACACCAATTGTTGAGAAAACCTCAATGAGCGGCTTAAAGCCATCATTGCACAACTGGTCTGCATCCTGGTTAAGTTTTGCCTCCAGTGAAGACAATCTCTCCAATGAATCCTTTTCGGCAAGGTCATATAAGCTGTCCTGGGAAACCATGGTCCCCTCTGCTACCATTGCTAAGCCAACCGAGTAGATGTGGACTATGGAAAGGTTCATTCCGCATGAGCATGCCATCCGTAGCGCATAATCTGCCGCAGAAGCTGCTGCCTTGGAAAAATCTGTGGCAATCAATATTTTATACATAACAACTATTCTATTTTGAAGATATAAATCTGATAAAACCAAATTTGGGAGCAGGTGAGGGAAATCAGCGGTACCGATGATACTGGAAATAAAACAACAGAAGCCATGGGCAGGATTATTACCGGAGCTGACCGTGGTCATCCAAAAACTAAAGCCTTTCGCATAGTTTAGCCAGATGAAAACAATATTGGTCATGACCGATTTTTCCAGGGCTGCGAAAAATGCTGCTCAAACTGCGCTAAACATTGCCGAACATTTTGGGGCTGAGCTACTGCTGCTGCACAGCTATCACCTGCCCCAGATTATTCTCGCTGAACCTTTAAAAATGGACTATAAGGAAATTGAGGAGTATGCTGCAGTTTCGCTTGAAAAAGAAAAGGAAAGACTTTTAAAGCTAATAAAAACCAGACAAAGGCAAACCAGAATCCACACGATAAACACCATTGCCCCGATATCTGAGATACTGTACGACATCCAGCAGGGCGAAAAAATCATCCTTGCTGTGATGGGTAGGCACAAAAGGCATAAAAATAATTTTCTTTTTGCAAACCATATCCACATTGCCATGCGAAACAGCGATTGTCCGCTGCTTATATTATCATCCAGTGAATTCCTTCCGGACAGATGCAGGATAAACTTCGCTTCCAACCTCAATGAAAAGGACATCGTTCTGCTTGAATCCATTGATAAGGTCCGCAAAAGATTTAAAGCTAGCCTGTCGCTCAGCTACGTAATGGGCAGTCCAGGGTTAATTGCTGATTTTAATGAAGAAGAACGTATAGCATCTTTTCAGCGCGCGTTGCGGAAAGGTAAATTCAGCGATATCCCCTTTCATCTTTTAAAATCTCCTTCGATCACCCGTGAAATCGACCGTATGTTTCCTCCATCTAAAGATAATCTTTTACTTCTTGTGAACAGGACCCATGGGGTGCTCCATGAGATTTTTCATTCCTCTCACTGCTATGCAATTATTAAAAAGCACCGTGGGGCCATCCTGGTCTTGCCTGAACATTGGAAACCGGCATGGCGGCCGCGTACAGGCGCAGGAGCATAGAAACAGTTTTAAACCTGCTGGCTTGATCCTGCATTGGCAATTTCGCAGCCTATAAAACCTTGGCTCCGTACATCCCGAAAAAAAACATAAGCGCTGGTGATGGTCCGCTTAAATCACATCTTTTAAAACAATATGACGATCATCATTGGCCCGAATGATCCCGGTCATTAATAAGTGTAAAAAAAAGAAACAATTTTAGCTATCAGTAGCTATCTGCATATCATCAGTTGAATAAAAACTGTGTATGAGCGGACGATTTACACCTCACAGGAATCCCGGTGATTAATTTTTGTATATTTATGAAGTAGGCTAATATGTCTTTCAACCAAAAGATGAACAAAACTACGGGAATTGGTTTCGACCCCTTATTTGACAATGCCTCTATGGGTATTATTGTTGCCAATGACAGCGGGCGTATCGTGATTACCAATCCATTTTTAGAAAAACAGTTCGGCTATGGTCCGCAGGAGCTTAGCGGCAAGGCGATTGAAGATCTTATTCCGACCAGGTTTACAGACAGGCACCAACATCATGTTGAGGGCTATATCAAGCAGCCCAGGTCACGGCCTATGGGACAGGGGCTTGATCTTTTCGGACTTAGAAAAGATGGAACGGAATTTCCCGTCGAGGTTAGCCTGAGCAGCTACCAGACAGATCAGGGAAAATTTGTCATCGGGTTTATAAGTGATATCTCAGCAAGAAAAAAAGCGGAGCTGGAACTTAAACTCTTAAACGAACAGCTGGAGGCCAAAGTGTTAAGCAGGACGCGCTCACTGACAAGCACGGTAAAGCAGTTAGCAGAGCTGATCACCGAAACCGAGCTGAAGGATGTGGAGCTCAACAGGGCAAACACTTTTTTGAGGAGTATCTGGGGCCACGCAGAGGTAATCCTATATGTTACCGATTCAGCTGGAATGATAAAAATGTTCAATCCGGCTGCCGAGAGGGAGCTGGGATATGTTGCCGAAGAAATCATCGATAAACTTAGTCCCTCAGTCTTTCATTCTGTCCAAACACTTCAGCAAAGTGCGGACGAACTTACAAAATCACTTAAGTTAACAGTTGCTGCCGACTTTGAGGCACTAAAAATAAAAACTGACCTGGGATTGGCCAATGAACGTGAAATTGAATACCTTAGAAAAGATGGAAGCCGTTTTCCGGCCTCACTTACCATTACAGCGATGCATGCCGCAACCGGGGATATCGAGGGTTATCTAGGCATTGCGATGAACATTTCCAAGCGGAAAGAAGCTGAAGAAGAAATTCTCCAGAGCCTGAAAAAGGAAAGGGAGATGAGTGAGTTCAAGTCCAGGTTTGTCTCAATGGCCTCCCATGAATTCCGGACCCCTTTGAGTACTATACTCTCTTCTGCCTATCTGATATCAAAATATACCACTGAAAATCAGCAGCAAAAGCGGGAAAGCCACGTTAACCGCATAGCCTCCACGGTACAGTCTTTGACGGATATATTAAACGACTTTCTATCCCTAGAGAAAATTGAGGAAAACAAGGCAGAACCGCATTACAGTAGTTTTGAGCTAGCTGATTATATTAAAACCGTGATTACTGAAATTGAGACCCTGAAAAAGAAAGGCCATCTCATCCGGTTTTCTCATCAGGGAGAGACTCGTGTGTATTTAGATCAGGTCATGCTCAAGCACATCATCATCAATCTTCTTTCCAATGCCATCAAGTTCTCCCCTGAAGACAGCTACATTGATATATGCAGTTCAGTTGACCAAAACCAGATAACCATTAAAATTAGTGACAAGGGATTGGGCATCCCTGAGCGGGATATGCATCATCTCTTTGAAAGGTTTTTTCGCGGAAGCAATGCCAACAATATCCAGGGGACGGGCCTGGGACTGCATATTGTCTCAAGATATGTTGATTTAATGGGCGGAAAAATTTCCTGTAAAAGTGAACTGGGATCGGGAACGGAATTTACTATAGAATTTGTAAAAACAAAACAGACCGAATTATGAAGAGGATTTTAGTTATCGAGGATAATCAGGACATCAGGGAGAACCTTTCAGAGATCCTTGAGCTGGCCAACTATAAAGTCGACCAGGCTGAAAACGGAAAGCAGGGTGTAGAAATCGCGCTTCAGCGAAGACCCGATCTAATACTTTGCGATATCATGATGCCCATTCTGGATGGCTATGGCGTACTGCTCATGCTTCAAAAAAACCAGGCAACTGCGAACATCCCTTTTATTTTCCTTACAGCAAAGTCTGAACGTATTGAGGTGAGAAAAGGCATGGAAATGGGTGCAGATGATTATATCATAAAGCCTTTCGACGGAACCGATGTAATCAATGCCATAGACGGGCGGTTGCGTAGGGCGGCGTCTCTAAGGGAAGAGATGGCCACAGGGATAAACGGCATGGACAGACTTCTCACCCTTAACGGCGGGAAAGACCATCTTGATCTGCTCAAAGAAAACCGCAGCCAGAACCAGTACAAGAAAAAACAGATTATTTATACTGAAGGAAACCTTCCTTCCAAGTTATTTTATCTGACCAAAGGAAAGGTCAAGACCTACAAACGGAACCAGGATGGGAAGGAGCTTATCATAGGGCTTTACAACCAAGGCGATTTTTTTGGCTATCTGCCTTTGCTTGAAGGGAGGAATTACCGCGAATCTGCCGAGGCTTTAGAAGATACCGAGCTTGCGGTGATTCCCCGTGCGGAGTTTGAGCAACTGATGGGCAGTAACCCCCAGGTGATGAAAAAATTCATTTCCGTTCTTGCAAAAAACCTGATTGAACGTGAGGAACATCTACTGGCCACTGCATATAACTCCCTGCGCAAAAAGGTTGCAGATACACTCATCACCCTTTACGAAAAATACAATCCTCAACAGCAGCAAACCTTCGAAATTGACCTGACAAGGGAGAATCTGGCTGCTATCGCAGGTGTGGCCAAGGAGTCGATGATCAGAATGCTTGGTGAGTTCAAGGATGAACGACTCATTAGCATTACCGATAGTGTCATCCATATTGAACAGATCGATAAACTAAGACATATGCACAACTGATCTTTAGCCAGGCATGATGCAGCAATAAAGATACCTTAAACACCTCTTTTGCCTATTTGCCCGTTATTTATTCGCAGTGAAAAAAAATCTTTACAAAGCTAACAGACAATTCCCGGAATAAGCAGCTACCGGAAGACCGGAAGCTGCGCTGATTGTTTATTTTGGGTATCTGGAAATCATAGCTGTATTATAACCATCATTCAATGGCTATCTGCCTTTTATCCTGAAGCTTTTTACCACCTGACGTGAGTTCAAGTACCAACAGGCCATCCTTGTAACTGGCCTTTACCTCTTCCAGCAGTATATCTGCGGGCAGATTAAATGTTCTCTTGAAGGAGGACATAGAGAATTCTTTGCGTGTATAGTTATCTTCATCTTTTACCTTTTCCGATTCTTTTTCCGCGCTGATCATCAACAACTCACCCTGGGTTTCGATCTTGAAATCCTTTTTATCAAATCCGGGTGCTGCCAGCTCCAAACGGAAACCTGTTTTGGTGTTGCTGATATTGACTGCCGGAACGCTCCACCCTGCGCCCAAAGCCCCGGTAAACATATGTGGATTCAAAAATTCATCCATTAAAGATTGTACAACTGGATATAGTGTTGATTTTGTTAATGTTGTCATGACGATATGTTTTATTTTTTTGTTAAAACCCGCCGGCTGATTGCCAGCAGGGATAAAAATTGTTGATAGCGGAAAACTTACCTGTCATCCGCTCTGAGTTACCGGAATAAGCGGCACGAAGTCAGAAGGCAAATTCCGGCTCCACCACTTTTAAGTGGCTCTCCACGCGCATTACCCCGGGGGCAGACCATGCGGCATGTTCTGCCTGGTCTTTTTCGGCAAAGGAGTTTACAGTACCGGTGAGTACCACTTTATCACCCTGAATGGAAATCTTAAGGTTTGCCGCATCCAAAATGGCATTTCTGGTAAAGGCAGAAGAAATCTGACGACTGATCTCCGAGGAGGTAACCCTGGGTTTCAAAGTGATCAGATTGATTACTGATTTTACGCCCAGTAAATGTTCAATAGCCGTACGGGCACTGTTTTTCTGAAACTCCCAGTCCACTTGTCCCTCCAGTCGCACCACACCGTCTTCCACTTTGATCTTGATTTTTTCCTGTTGCACTGCAGTATGCCATTTTAGTGCATTTACCACTGCTGAGGCGATCTCAGCATCTGTTTTACGATAAATCGGAGCCAAACCGACCTGAATATCTTCGGCTATTGCCTTCACACCAGAAATCCTTTTTGCTGCATGCTCAGCAGCAAGCTTTTTGGAATAGCTATCTACCTCCCCCGATAATGTGACGATGCCGTCTTTCACGGAAACACCAATTTCGGCTGCATTTAATAAAGGTTCCCATTTGAGCTCATCGAGAACATCTTTTTGAATCTGATTGTCTGTTTTCATAACTTTTAAAATAAAGTGTACTGTTTAATTTGAATATCCAAAGAGAGCGATTATACGCTAAGCCTTCAAGAACCCTGCTCAGTAAAGCCGATGATATTCATTAGCGGGATGGAAGGATAGGTAACCAAAATCCGTGGGTCTACAAATTCAAAGGGCAGTGAAGGAAAATTTCTTTTCAAGGATCAGACGTGCAGTTCTGACCCTGGTCTTTACTGTTCCGATGGGCTGGGTAGTTGCCAGGGAAATCTCACGGTATTTATAGCCTGCATTGTACATGGTTATCGCCTGTCTGAGCGGATAAGGAAGACTGTTGATCACCCGATGGAGGTCATCGGAGATAAATTTCGAGAAGACAGTGCTTACCGAACAGCTGTTTCTGGAAGCTATTTCAATCTGCGTATGGTGTTCCATCACTCTGGAAGTTCTGTTGACCCTGTTAATAAAGGTGTTTCTCATGATGGTATACAGCCATTTGCGGATATCTGTGCCTATACAGAACTTCTTATAGAATCGCAATGCCTTGAGCAGGGTATCCTGAACTAAATCCTCCATTTCATCTTGCTCACTGACAAAGTGCCTGGCCATACTTTTTAGGGCCTTGACTTCTGCCAGCAGCAGTTCTTCAAAGGATTTACGTTCGGTAAAAGAATCTATCGGCTTTTCCATGTTTTACATTTTGATGCCAAAATCCAAAATCCGGTACACTTATACGATGATTTCCCTCATGTGCTTTAATGATGCGAATGAGGGAAACATAAGCCAGGGGTCAAGGGACTATCCTATCGTAACCCCGGCTTAAAATTATTGCCTGTTCAGGAAATCTTCACATGCTTTTTCACTGAAGACAGTTTGCCGGTCTTTCTGAGTGTCAAAGAGAGAATACCATCCCTGTATTTGGCGCTTATATGTTCGGGAGAAACATTTTCAGGAAGGCTGAACGCCCCGCAGAAAGAAGAGCGTGAGAATTCTCTTCTCAGATAATTTTCCTCATCGCCTGCTTCGTGTTCGGCAAGGATATTGAGTACCCCGTTCTCAACATTCACAGAGAAATCTTTTTTTCGAAACCCTGGTGCGAGCACCTCGACTTTAAATTTGGTATCCCTTTCTATAACATTTACGGCCTTCTTTGGCTCAGCAGGCTCATCAAAGAATTCAGGATCCCAAAAATCCTGTACCATAGAGCCTATCTCTTTTTTGTTTAAATTTTCTGTGACTGACATAGCTTTTTTTATATAAAGTTACCCTCCCTGAAACCGGGTTTAATTGATACCCGTCATTATCTGCTATGAGTTTGCTCATCGGCCGCGATGCTACCTGCAGATTTTCCGGCAAGGGCAACTAAAGGATGTCCATTCTATAATCCGATGAAAAACCCGCTATCGCATATACTGCAAAATATCATCTCTTTTAAGGCTTTGGAGTTAAAACCAAGATTGGCCATGTGATGATTTTTGCGCATATCCCTTCAGATCAGGATCATTGAGGGAAGTGATATAAATCATCAAAGTATAGGGATAAACTTCTGAAATTGATGTTGATCCGGGGCACTTTAAAAGGGAGAAAGAAGCTGCCGTTAAAAACCAGAAAAAAAAGATGAAAAAAATTATGGTAACCACTGATTTATCTGACAATTCAAAGTCAGCTGTGCGTATGGCACTGCGGTTGGCCAAACTTAAAGGCTGTGCCTTAAGTGTGGTACAGGTAAATCATATCCCCAAACCTTTTAGCTGGACGCAGGAGGCTTACGGCAGGTTTTTAAAAAAGAGCATGGATAAGCTCACCGGAGAACTCGGCGCCTTTGTTTCTGCAATCTGCCGTTCCATCGATCTGGAACCTTTCAGGTTCAAATCTGTGGTACTTAATTCAGCGGAGGTAGTTGACGCCCTAAGTGATTATGCACGGACAGAGAAGTTCGAGTATATCCTGATTGCTACCCGGGGAGCGGGCACGGTAAAAAAACTTTTCGGCACCCACACCAGCAGACTATTGGCCAGTTCCAAAATCCCGGTGATCGTAGTGCCCAGCAGATACCGCCACAGGAAAATAAAAAACCTCATCTATGCAACCGACCTTCAGGATATTGAGCGCGAGCTGCCGGATCTGGTTGATTTTGCATCTCCCCTAGGTGCAGAAATCCAGATGCTGTATATGAAACTACCGTTTGAAGGGATGAGCAGCCCTGCGGAACTTGAGTTGAGGGTGAGAGAAAAATATAGTTATCCAATAACATTCATCCAGGTTAACCGCAACATAGAAAGGTCGGTAATAGAAGATATCCATCAGACCATAAACAAAGGGCATAGCTCCATTCTTGCGCTTTTCTCCCATCACGAGCGCTCCGGATTTGACAAACTCCTGTTTCCCTCCAATGCCGGACAGTATTCATTCTATGCAAGGATGCCTTTATTGGTTTTTGCCAAGCATGAATAATTGTAGCTGTACACTGAAAGCCTTATTGAGAAGATGTTATTTACCCAGAAAGTCAAAACACGATGTTAGGAGAACTAAACGACGAGCAGATCGAAAACCTTTTGAGCAGTCAGGTTACCGGCAGGATTGCATGCAGTAATGACGGCGTTCCGTATATTGTCCCGATAAACTATTATTACGATGGAGAGAAAATCATTGCCCATAGTGTAGAGGGGAAAAAGATTTCCATCATGCGCAAAAATCCTGTGGTATGCTTTCAGGTTGACCAGATCACAAACATTTTCAATTGGCAGAGTGTGATTGCATGGGGACGTTTTGAGGAGATTTCCGACATGGAGGAAAAGGGTAATTGCATGGAAGCATTGAAAGCGCGTATCCGCCCTTTTTCAGCGCCCGGCCCTGATCACACTTCGCATGGGCTCACTGGAAGAGCGGAAGACCTGGGTTTGCATCTGCAGCTCATTTTCTATAAAATTGTTCTTGTCATGAAAAGCGGCCGCTTTGAGAACAGCTAATTGAGCAATTTTCAGATCAAGATATCCCTATAACCACCAAAGGCAATCTGATCAATACCTGATATAAATTAATAGGCAAGGCCGAATGACAGCTTTATCCCAAAAAAACTATGTGAAGTCCCATCAACAATAAAGGCAGCGTTTCTATGAAATACCAGCCCTACTTCTGCAACATTCCCTCCTGGAATAGCTATACGGTAACCCAGTTCATTAGAGAAGACCAGTACCGCCGTTCTGTCAAAAGAGGTAAGCGTTTTATTAAGTACAAGGGAGGCCCCTAAGTCAGTCTGTAAATAGATCTGTTCAACAGGCAAAAATTTTAAGCCCACCTTCAGCGGCAGGATCTTTGGATTTTTTAAGGTTGAAGATGCTTTGTTTTCCCGGATAAGCTCCTGGTAGGCTGCATTTACGGTCAAAAAGACAACCCTTTGCTTAACTGGAAAATCAATCTGGATAGCGCCCCCTAAAAGAAGTTTATACTCCCCTATCATATTGCCTAAAGGCAATGCCAAATGGGCCCCTAAGTGAATGTATCCAGGGTTTTGCCTGCTACTGTCCTGCTGCGCTCTGGCGGCAGAGGGTGGTGATAGGGCAAGAATCAAAATTAAAAAGAATGAGTATCCGGAGTTTTTCATCTCTAAAGGTTCTTATTGTGTAGCAGATCTTCCGAATCATCGGAGCATCCTCTCCCTTTATCGGTTGTGCGCAACCAGCAGCGAACATTTGCATTGGGCAATCAGGCCATCTGCTATACTGGGTATAAACCAACGGGATGTACTTCCCCTGCCATATGCGCCCGCCACAGTCAGCGTCCCCGGACCAAGTCCCTGCACGTAATCAATGACTGACTGCTTCTCCGGCCCGGATATGCAGGTATAAATTGCACCCGGGCGATGACATTCTACCAGGGCTTTTATTTTTTCAAAATCCGGAATTTCCGCCTTCGGATCTGAACTTGTGACATATAGGAGTTCTGTAGATGTATCCTGCCCTGCGGCGAAAAGTGAAAAAAACAATTTGATGGCATATACCGATCCGGGTTTGCCGTCGTAGAGAAGTACAACGCGACTGGGATTTTCAGTGCGATCATCAAGGAGCAGTACGGGACATCTGGAATCTGAAAGCAATTGTCTGGTAAAGGTTGAAGGCAGCTGTGTCCCTATGGTGCTGAACCTTTCGCTCTTAGCGATGAGGATCATATCGGCAAAAGTACTTTCCTTTAGCACCTCGTCAATAGTAATACCCTCGGGGTGGCTAATGGAATAACTTATCTTTGCCTTTTTACATCCATCGGCAAACAGCTTTCGTGACCTGGCCCTTTTTTCGCTCTCCTTCATAACTGCATGCCTGATTTTCACTGCGGAAATGCCGTTCTTCCCAAGCAATTCAGCAAAGTCATACTCGTGATAAAGAAAAGATTCCGGAAAAATACCCACCAGGTGCGCGTCCGATTTCTTACAATATCCGATAGCGAAGTCCATGGTTGATCCTGCAAAGTCCAAACCATCAAAAACAGCAGCAATTCTTTTCATACCTCTTATATTTTTGATTAAAGATAGACTCCGCAAGAATGAAAAGTAATGACCGCTGTCATGCCCGGCAATGATAATTAGGATAAAAAACGGAAGATTATTAGCCTTCTTTTGGCACAGGCCATTTACGAGGCCCACAATAAAAAAACTACTTTTTAACCGGTCATTTACTGCTTAAAGAAAATATCACCTTTTTGAAAGTTTTCCGGGAATATCAACAGCGGCATTTTTTGTTCAGAGATGGCGGCCTTTAAAGTGTTCTTTTTAAAAATGGAAACAAATACCGGTCTATGGTGTTCAAAAAGGGCGATCCAGCCCGCTTTTGGAATTTTGCTCCATTGCTCCAACAGTCCAAATACATTACCGCCCGTTAAATAGAAAACAGAGATAGCTGCAGCCAGCAAGGTCATTGTTATTAAAATCGGTTGCGAATATAACTTTCTCATTTACTTTTATACTCCCCCGTCTGGGGTATGAATCAACACCGGAATGCTTGAATCTTGAATAAATGCACGCACATCATTCCCAAGGAGCACATGCGAAAACACCCCTGACTGCCCTGCCCCCATGATCACAAGAGCATTATCTTTGCCGATGGTGTATTCTTTTACCTGGGTTAGACTTAGCAATAAAGAAGCTATTCAGTATCAACAGACACACAATTTCAAGTCTTCAATGACGCATTAACCGAAATACACGGATTGGTAATCAGATCTGCACTTTTTATCGTATAAGAAAAACATTTAAATCATAAATCCTGATGATGCAAATCATTCTTCCATTCCAAATCCGTTTCGATATTGTCAACATGAAACAGATCAGCATTAAGCATATTTCCAATGTCCACAGTGATGCACTACGGGCACTTGCATTATATAGTGAAGAATTAAACATTTTCCAGGAACGCCTTGAAGAAATCGGATCTGCAAATACAGGTCTAGAAGTCTCTATTCAGGTAGAGCATTTTCAGAACCTGATTATTATCCATAAGGAACAGATCAGCGGGATCAGAAGTTTACTCAACGACAATCTGCATGCCATTTCAGGCAAGGTCAGTGCAAATTCAGGTTTCTTAGATGAATCACTGATATCGGAAAATTACCGTTTGAATGAACAGTTTCTGAATGAGGAAAGCCTTTTCAGGGAAATGAAAATTGAATTTTATCAATTTGCAGCCAAATGGATGTAATGCACTTAAACAGGCTAAACCCAAAACTTATAGGATTTTCACCGGGCTCTGCCAGACTAGAAATGAATACGGATTACCGCAGAATAAATACCTAAAATTATTTCCGCTGTTTTTTTTGCAATAATCCCGCTAACTTAGGATACAAGACCAGAAATGAACATGTTTAAAATCCTGATCATCGAAGATGACCTCAGCAATGCCGACGTTATCCAGCAGATGCTTGAATCGGAAGATTTTGAGGTGGAGAGCATCAACAAACCCGCTCTTATTGATCAGTCTATAAAACGCTTTTCTCCCGACCTGATCGTAATGGACATTTTACTTGCTACTGGCGACGGAAGGCTATTTTGTAATTCCATCAAAGAAAACCCACACACAAGTCACATTCCCATATTACTCATCACCGCTATGCTTGAATCAGAAATCCCGCGCATTCCATGCTTGCCGGACGCCATCATGCTCAAACCCTTCGACTATCTGAAGCTGATCAAAACAGTAAAAACGCTGCTATACACTTCAGGATAACATTCTTAAGAAAAGCTTAAAGAGCATAATCCCCTTTAGCAGCTACAGAAAAACAATGCTTTCTCGCCAGATTAAACAAAGAAATCATTTTAAAATTAGCATCAGCTAAAACTATTCTAAAAATAAACAGTTATCTATAAACCTATAAAACCAAATATCTATGAAGACCACAACATTCAGCAACATGGTTACCGCCCATACCGATCAACTCTACGCCCACGCCATGAATTTCACAAGGGACACAGAAGATGCCAACGACCTTGTTCAGGATACATTGATCAAGGCTTTAAGGTTTAAAGAGGGATTTGAGCAGGGATCCAATTTTAAAGGATGGCTATTTGTGATCATGCGGAATACCTTCATCAACGATTACCGTAAAAAAGCAAAGAAAAATTCAATCATTACCATCGAGGAAGAACTCAGTAGCGCACAACTTGCGGGCAACGCGTCACGTAACGGAGCTGAACATAAGTTCGCCATGCAGGATATTAACAATGCGCTCCACCGCCTACCCGAAGCATACCGTTTGCCATTTGTGAGATATGTTGAAGGTTATAAATACCACGAAATTGCCGATGAACTGGGAATACCACTGGGAACAGTAAAAACACATATCCACCAGGCGAGGCTTGAACTTAAAAAAACGCTAAAAATTTATCGGTAAGAATCAAGTTCAAACGATGTATTTATCTCTGCATTCAAACCACTGATCCGGTGCCACAGCACCTGCCTTTTTATTAATAAAATAATTTATATGCTTTAATATGCCATCTGGACCACTTACTGTCGTTCAACAGACCGGGAAAATTAACTTTTGGCGAATAGCTTACCCGCTAAAATCATAGCGGGACATGAAGACACTGGATATATTAATCTATCTAAGCAATTGTATCCCTGCAAGGTTTTCGGTCAGCGTGGGCATCTTTTGTTCTGCCCAGTCCCTTAACCTGGGGTCTTTGGCGCCTGTTGGGGAAATGGCCCTTACATGAATCGAGATGAGTTGCTGATCCGATTCAATGGTCATCCTCACCAGTTCCTTCTTAAAATTATCCCCTGCCAATTTTTTCAATCTGATCAGTCTTTCCAGATTTTCATCACCGATGGCCGTGGATGAATCTTCGGCTAATACCCCGACAAGCGAATTCAGCTCAGACATATATTTTTTTGACTGTTCTGTCCTTTGTTTTGCTATTTCAGGAAAACGCACATCACTGGTAATTTTGGAAAGCTCCTCATTTAAAAGCTGCTGGTACTTCTGTTCAGAAACCGCCATTGCATAGAAGGCTTCAGCGCTGAACGCGTATTCCCCAGCATCCTCCTTATGGCAGGATGTACAAAGCAACCAGCAGCAGAAAAATGCCTGCATTATGCCCCTGTAGTTGAACGAGAAAAGGTTGGTTTGAAATGAATATTGAGTATCCATAGTGGTCTGTTTTATCCGCAAAAGCCTTTTATCTTCTGACTAAAAATACGTTGCTAAGAAACCGGAAAAGGGCAGGCAAAGGCGAAGTTTAACTAAGAGGATATAAAATTTAACCTGGCTTGTTGCCAGGCTAAATTCCATTAAATTAAGGCTTTAAAACGACCTTAACGCAGTCCTCTTCTTTATTATCAAAAATCTTATAGCCGTGTGCAGCATCTTCGAGCGGAAGTGTGTGGGTAATGATGTCATCAAGCACCACTTTCCCCTCGTTCACCAGTCCGATAAGCTTATCAATATAATTCAGTACTGGTGCCTGTCCCTGTTTAATGGTAATTCCCTTATCAAAAATCCTGAAAAGCGGGAAATTGTCATAAGGAGAACCATAGACGCCCATAATTGATACTGTTCCCATCCTGCGGACAGCCTCAAAACACATTTCCAGCACTTTAATCGATCCTTTTTCAAAATGTACCGTCGCTTTCACCTTATCGAAAAAATTACGTTCCGGTTCAAAGCCAACGGCATCTACGCAGAGGTCAGCTCCCCGGCCACCAGTCATTTCCCTTATGGCCTCTATTACGTCGACTTTATGTGGATTGAGGATATCGACATTATTTACTGCCTTAGCTTTTTCCAACCTGTAATCCAGGGGATCAATGGCAATTACCCTGCTGGCACCATTTATCCATGCAGCCTTTTGGGCCATCAGACCAACAGGTCCTGATCCAAAAATGGCAACCACCTCTCCTCCCTTAAGCTGAGCCCAATCAATGGCCGACCAACCTGTAGGAAAAATGTCCGTTAGGAACAATGCCTGCTCATCACTAAGATGCTCTGGAACAATCCGCGGACTGATGTCGGCATAAGGAACGCGGACATATTGTGCCTGTCCACCTGAATAGCCGCCATACAGATCAGTATATCCAAATAGCGCGGCACCTTTCTGGCTCATCATATCGCCATTGGGACCGTAGTTTTTAAAATTCGAATTCTCGCAAGCCGGAGATGCCTCATGGGTACAGAAAAAACACTTACCGCATGAGATAGGAAACGGAACTACGACGCGGTCTCCACGCTTAAGATTGGTGATCGAAGCGCCTACTTCTTCTACTATCCCCATAAATTCATGTCCCATAATCAATGGGTCTTTCTGTGGTACTGCGCCGCTCAGGATATGAAGGTCCGACCCGCAGATCGCAGTTGAGGTGACTTTCAAAATTACATCCCGGGGATCCAGAATTTTCGGATCAGGTACATTGTCCACCCGGATATCTCCAGGTTTGTGAAATACTGCTGCTTTCATAGTCTTGATTTTAGATACGCTTTATTGTTAAGCCTTGATAACCACCTTCGGCCTTAAAGAAGCAACAATAAAAAATCAGCTATAGTTTAGTCAATTTCACATTTTAAAGAAATAGGGCTGTTCGCCATAACGGCCTTTAATTTAATTCCTGATAGTTGACGAGCTGAAAAAATAATCCGAACCAAAGCCGCAATTATTTGTTTTTAGGTTATATTTTAAAGTATCAACATGGAACAACGACCAAAGAACATAACCAAAGAAGATTTACAGGCGCTAAAGCAAAAGTTCGAAGATGGGATAATAGAATCTGTGTGGAGTGAAAATGGAGAATTAACGTATATCATCAAAGATGGACTGGATCTAAATGAATACGCACTGGCCGCGAAACAGATACTGGAAAGCGAAGGCGATATTGCACACGATTTCACCGGCAAAGTCACCAATGAATCAAAATCTGCGTCTGCGAAATTTGAATATCGATCGGGCTGGTTTCTGGATGGGCTGGCAGATGGTGAAATAGAGTAGCGATAACCGCTTCAATTCATAACACCTGCTCCATCCCTACACGTAAATGCAGCAGGTGCTGGTCTTAGAGGAACGGCGCGGAGTTCAAACATCCAACACCGTTCCTGCGATAATATCTAATGAGAAGATCATCAGCGATCACAGCCATGATCAAGGCCCGATATTGCCGGTATGTTAGCCATGGTTAATCAAAAAGTGTCAGGTCAGGCCCAGATCGCCTATTGTTATCTTCATCCTTATTTCTTGCATTATTGATTTTGGGATCAACCTGCCATCCCCTTAAAAGCTCATTACTTACCGGGTGCAACGCCTTTAGACGCTCCGCTACCGGAAGTTCCCGGTCAAGCCACATTGCGCTTTCCGCTTGTGATAGGATACAGGGCATACGGTCATGGATTTTGGCTATAAATTCATTTGCAGGTTGCATAATCATCGTGCAGGATGGAATAACAATGCCTGTCTTAGGATCTTTCCAGCTGTCCCAATAGCCCGCCAGCAATAATACCTCACGGTCTTCACGTTCAAAGAAATAGGGCTGTTTAACCTTACTATTGCGGTCCCATTCATAAAAGCCTTCCACCACAAACACGCAATGCCTCCTGCCAATCAGCGTACGGTAACTTGGAAGGGCAAACATGGTCTCAATCCGGCAGTAAGTCGTACTGAATTTAGGTACCTCTTTCGAATCAGCTGGAATAAGTCCCCATTTTACGTAATGCAGTTTTCCTGGCCTGGCATCCAGTATCACCGGCATATCTGTCCCAGGGGGACGATTGGTATCTTTTTCTTTCGATTCACCACCCAGGATTACCCCGGCTTTTGCAGCCATTGTCATGCTCTCCCCAATCAGTGTCCTTCCACACATATCTTTCCTTTCTTTTTTATTTCACTTTTATAATGTCAGTCCAGCGCGTAGTATACCCTTTTGAAAGGTACTCATGCTTTAAACGCCACTTTTTCTCATATCCTTCAGTGGCCATGCGTATGGTCCCGCGGCCGTAGGCAAGGTTCAGCCTGTCAAGCACCGCCGATACCGAGTCTTTCTTTCCACCATCATGATCTGAAAACATATTCAGCTGGAGCTCGCTTTCGGGAACCAAGCCAGTAGCAATTACCCCGGCCTTTCTGTATTTATTGCCATACTGGAAGAGTTTTTTTGCTACAGTGACCGCAATTTTGACCAGATCTGAAGTATTATTACTAGCCACCAGCAATTTATGGGTGTGCACCGGAAAATGCTGGGGATGATCTTCCCTATTCTTATTGGTATAGAGAAAAACCTGCAGATATAGACAGCGGAGCTTATGGGCCCGCAGCTTTTCAGCCAGGCGTGAGGCATACAGCGTGACCGCCTCGGCAAGGACATCCGGCTGCTCAATATAGTTCCTGAAAGAGCGGCTGACAGTAATTCCTTTTTTGGCTTCTCTGACCTCCTCTAAAGGAATGGCTGGCTTCCCCCAGAGTTCATTCCACATCCGTTGCCCCATTACAGTCATGTGCTGCTTGAACCACATCTCGGGCATATCCCGCAGCTGGGCTACCGTTTTTATTTTTAGCTCCTCGAATTTCTTATAATATTGTCTCCCTACTCCCCAAAGTTCATGCACCGGAAAATCCATCACTGCATGGTTTATCTTCTCCTCACTGTCCAAAACCATAACGCCATTGTTCTTTTTGGCCAGTTTATTGGCCAGTTTGGCCAGTGTTTTAGTTGGCGCCACCCCAATCGATACCGGGATCCCTGTATTGTGGATAACAGATTTCCTGATTTCGGGCGCATAGCGTTCCAGGTCAGCCACCCCGCCAAGCCAGCCAAAAGCCTCATCTATGCTATAGACATCCAGGCGTGGAAACCACCTGCCAAGATGGTTCATCACCCGCTCACTCATATCGCCGTACAAAACATAATTGCTTGAGAATACCTGGATATCAAACTTTTTGATCAGGTCCCTGACCAAAAACTCAGGATCGCCCATTTTGATGCCACATTGTTTAGCCTCTTCACTCCGGGCAATCACGCATCCATCATTATTGCTTAGCACAACAACTGGTTTACCGTTAAGTTCGGGGCGGAAAAGCCTTTCGGCCGAAGCGTAAAAGTTATTACAGTCACAAAGCGCAAACATGATTGTACCTCCCTACCCTTAATGTTTTTGGTAATACATTCCTGCAGATTGCCGAAACAACGCCCCAGATTTGCAGCAGCCCTATTTCTGTTTCCTTAACTGAATCCAGGCCGTTAATGAGCATAGGGACATTTTCTTCGATCAGGTATAAGCGGCATGAAAAGTTTCCACTAATGAAAGCAACCACAACAGCACCCTCAAGGGCTTTAAGGGACTTATCGATCACCAATATATCTCCATCATTTATCCCATAGGCAGACATTGCATTACCCTGCATCTGAAAGTAAAAGGTAGAATGCGGATCAACGACTAACTTTTCTGTAATATCCAACCTGCCTTCCAGATAGTCTGCCGCCGGAGACTGGAATCCCGAAATTTTCTGCTCTGCTCTTTTCTCAAACGACCTGATCATAAACCCATTGCCTTAATGCACTACAAAATTATACTAAAATTTTTAGCATTTAAAATCAGGAGCTTATTTAAAACACAACCGGCAGGAATATTAAGCAGATTGCCTTTACTTATCCCTACCACTGTAGATCATTGGTTGGCCTAAGCTTAGCAAGACATATCGAAAAGCGTAGCGGGGGAATCCAAATACTTGCAGCTCATCCATAAATTACTATTTTTGGCGCTGTCTATGTTGTCACCAATAAGTTTTGAAAATGAGCACCTTATTATCCATCCATTCCGGCCCGAGGAAATGGACAGGCTAGCTGAGCTGTCAAATGATGTTTTCGAAATCCTTTCTGATGAGCTCACGCTAAAGTTTATCCCTAAGAAACGGCTTGAAAGTATTCCCCAGGCTGAAGGTTTTTTAAAATCCAGGTTGCTAAGCCACTACAGCGGAAAGAATTTCTTTCATTTCATTACCAGTAAATCTGCAAAAAAGGTCATCGGCATCATTGAACTCATCAGCCCGGATTTAGCAATGGAACATTATCAACTTAAAGCCTATCCCTATTTTATAGAATTTTACCTTTCTTCCTCGGCTACGGGTTGTTATATCATGACTGAGCTATTGCCCGTGGTTATAGAATGTCTTTCTGATCAGGGAATCAGTCATATCGGTGCGGTTGTCCACAGAAAAAACACAGCCGCAACAAAAGTGCTTATAAATGCAAAATTTACCTATCAAGGCCAATTTGATATATTTCAGGACTTTTATGAAATAAACCCTTCCGCTATGCAGCTCGCCCCGCAAGGTAATCAAGCTTAATGGCTGGCTTTGCCAGCGGATATCAATCTCATTTGCACCGGTTAAAATTACTATAGTTTAAATAACTGGATCAGCCTTTTTTGTCCTGGACAGTATAAACGCAGTAACTAATGCCCCTGCTAAATAATACCCGATGGTGAGCAGCTTTACTTTTGTATTCCGCGCTACAGGGCGCTCATCAAGTCCCATTGGTGCCGGCAAAGCGATCGCGCCCAATCCTGCAGCAAGTCCGGAAAGAATGGCTTTAGGCCAGACATATTTATTGCCCCCAGTGCCGATCAAGCTGTAATATAAAGCATTTCCAGCTATATCCCCTGCCAGTGTGGCCTGATAAAGTTTGTCAGGATCTTCAATACCCGAGCCAAGCCAGCCCAATCCTTTATTAAGTGCTTCTTCACCCAGCAAATCAATCCTGGGCATATTATCATCACGACCTTTCAAACCCTCATGCAGGACATTGAGCACTACAGCTCCACCTAGCCCTGCCAATAAACTTTTTAATTTTTCCATCCTTAACTTGTTTTAATCCAAAGCCTATCCTAAATCCTGCCCGTTCCTCTTCATGGTTAGTTCAATTAGCCCATTTTGCAATCGAGTAGCGATTAAATAACATTATCTATTAAAGAAAGATTTAAATAAAGTGGATATTTTCAAAAGTGGCTACAAAACTATCCCGCAGCGTTCAAAATTTTCACCGGCTAAAACAAAATAGGTAGAAAGCATCGATAATGATATAGCAGTGGATACAAAGCAATAGCCAATTCCCTCCCTGTGTTGCAAGGCAAACCCTGTTTGGATTATCCCCCGCTAACAGAAAACGGCAAACCTTATCCAAACTTAATGGTTGTAATAAAACGACAAATATACCAACACTCATGGATAAAGCAAAAAATGCAGATAAACCAGTTAAGCTTGAAAAATGGAAATCCAGTGCAGATAAATCAACTCCTCCACCCCCTGCCCCAATACCTGAAAACCAGCGGATAGGATATGCCGTGGTTGGCCTTGGCCACCTCGCACTTGAAGAAGTCCTTCCTGCCTTATCAGGCTGTAAGTTTAGCCGTCTTGCCGCGCTGGTCAGTGGCGATCATAAAAAGATGGAAAAGGTGGCGCTGCAATATGGTGTAAGCCCGGCTGCCTGCTATAGCTATGAGCGTTTCGATGAAATAAAAAACAATCCGGATGTTTCGGTAATCTATATCATCCTGCCTAATAGTATGCATATGGAGTTTACAGTCCGCGGCGCCCGGGCGGGAAAACATATCCTTTGTGAAAAACCGATGGCTAATTCATCGGCCGAGTGCCGCAAGATGATAGCAGCCTGTAATAAAGCAAAGGTAAAACTGATGATCGC
This sequence comes from Pedobacter folensis, assembly GCF_056490665.1. Lineage (NCBI taxonomy): Bacteria > Pseudomonadati > Bacteroidota > Sphingobacteriia > Sphingobacteriales > Sphingobacteriaceae > Pedobacter > Pedobacter folensis. The sequence goes on along the minus strand of NZ_JBWJIF010000001.1, from coordinate 141,076 downwards.
CTACAGAATGCAGTTCCAGCCCCATACCCTAAAATTAAAAGAAATGGTCAGTAAGGAACGCTTTGGCCGGGTGAGGTATGTTGAAACAGTAAATGGGCAGAGCAGTGCTAACCCGGACCACTGGAGGCATAAAGCCAAACTGGCCGGTGGAGGTGCGCTGCCGGATATAGGAATCTACTGTTTAAACACCACACGGTTTATCCTTGGAAAGGAACCAATAGAAGTATTTGCCTATCAATATTCCACCCCAAAGGATCCCCTATTCAAAGACACAGAGGAGCTAATCTCCTGGCAGATGAAATTTGATGAAGGATTGATCGCAAGCTGCATGGCACATTACAAAATAAGGGAGGTAAAAACCATGCGTATACATGCCGAAAGGGGCTGGATGTTTATGGACAGGGCCTTTGCCTACAAAGGCCAACAACTGAAAACCTCAAGGGCCGAAGGCGAAGAGGAAATAGAGGAAACCATTAGTGTGCCTGAGCCAAACCAGTTCGGAGCGGAAATGGACCATTTCTCGGAGTGTATTTTGACCAAACAAGATCCCAAAACCCCAGCTGAAGAAGGCCTACGTGATCATGTCATTATGGAAGCGATCTATAAATCCGCTAAAACAGGAAAACCAGTGAAAATAATAAAAACATAAAAAGTCAGGATAGATCAATAGCCGGGTTTTATTTCCAGTCGATTCGCCCAGACGGCATCCAAAACATATAAAATACCGCCTTAAGCGTGCAAATAATCGTGAATATATCATCCTCAAACATCTTTCTGCAATCAACTGTTATTACTGGTAGAATATCTTAATCTGATGAGCAGTAAAAGAATCCGGGAAGCGAAATATTTTGAATTGGGCAGACAGGCAGAAAAAGATGGCCAGCTAAAAGAGGCTGTTAAGCAATACCTGCTTTTGCTAAAGGGCAACCCCGCCCACATCGAAGCGAATAATCGTCTGATCATGACTTATCGAAAACTGCACGAATATTCAAAAGAAATTTCATTGATTGAAAATGCAAGCAACGCCCTCCAGCAGGAAATTGAAACCCGGCAACAACATTATATTGACGAAAACCCTGAAAAAGCCAGAGACACAAGGGAACTTGCAGTGAGCCTTGGACTACTCGGCAAAAAAGGACTTCCAATCGTTGAAAATGAGATCATCAAGAGATGGCAAAAAAGATTGCCAGTAGTACAAAAAAAGCTTGAGCGGATTAAAAAAACTAAATAAGATCACTAACAAATCTTCTTAGGGTTTTAAGATTTCCATAAGCATCCCCCATCGTGTTATTAAAATAAACAAAGACGTCCTTTTTTTCTAATAGCCATTCAACAATATAACTGGCATATTCCGCCAGCACATCTTCGCTATAACTGCCCCTATAGTTGCCTCCAGGTCCATGAAACCTCAGATAACGGAAGCTACAATCGGAGTCATCCAGTGGACTCGCAGCAGATCTCTTATCGTGAGTGACAATGCCAAGGCCATTTTCCGCCAATAACTCCATCACCTCTTCCACATAAAGTGAAGCATGCCTGAATTCAAATGCAATCTTCCATTGATTTTCCGGATCACACTCACGGAGACTAAACATCAATCTGGAAAGTTGGGCGAAATCCCCTATCCTTATACTCGGTGGAAACTGGACAAGGACACATCCCTTCTTATCCTGGGCATTGGCGATTACTTCCATAAAGCGGATGATATCCAAAGGATCAAATGCCAATTTTGGTGAATGGGTAATGCCCTTGAAAAGTTTAAAGGTAAATCGGAAATCACCTGGAACCTCTTCACGCCACTTTTTCACGGTGGACGCCATCGGGATTTTATAAAAAGAGCTGTTGATTTCGATGCTGTTCATCAGCGAGCCGTAATAGCATAGTCTTGATCGCTCCCTGAATTCCTCAGGATAGTGCAATTTATTGGGTACCGGTAATAGCAGTCCACTGGTACCCGAATAATAACCTTCTGTTTTTTTGTCCATTGCTTATTAGCAAAACACCAAGAAACACTAAATTGTTGGGTAAATAGTTTTCAGCTTATTTTATGAACAATAGGCAAAATTTGTATCTGGAAACCACCTACTGCTTTTACTTTAGTTTAAAAGTTCCACCCTATAGAATTCCGGATGTTGTTATCCCACTTTATTGGGCCAGATCGATATGTTAATCTTCCATCACTCAGAACGCATTGTCTATTTCCAACGACTGGTGCACCCCAAAGCATAAAAACACCACCTTGCTACCTTAGCACAACTTCCATAAATCATTGATGATGTTCAAAAACTGAAAAAATTTCAGCACCAGCACTGAAAAAATTTCAGAAAAAAAGAAAATATTTCAGCAAAAATGCTTCAACATCCCAGCGGAGAGCCTTGGCACAGCACTTGATAACCACACATTGTAACCTTTCAAAAAGAAGGTTAAAGCGATAACTTAATTGATTTATAGTCCATTTATTATTAAAACATTAAAAGGAAAAAACACTATGACATTGGTTAAATTCAATCCAGAAAAAAAGAACAGTTCATTATTGCCAGGCTTTAATGATATTTTCGAATCTGTACTAGGCGACACCTTTTTTACCGATCGCCGTTTAAGCAGCGTGCCAGCTGTCAACATTTCAGAGTCAAATGAATCCTACCACATCGAACTTGCAGCCCCGGGTTTAAAGAAAGAAGATTTTAAGGTATCCGTAGACAGGGACATACTAACGATTTCCACTGAACAGCTCTCTGGAAACAATAACGAAGGCAGAACTTATAACAGAAGGGAATATAGCTACTCGGCATTTACCAGATCATTCACCCTTCCGGAAAGCGCGGAAGTTGAGCGTATCCAGGCCAGTTATACAGATGGCATACTCAAACTCCACCTTCCTAAAAAGGAGGAAGCCAAAGCCGTCTCCAGACAGATCGAAATACAATAGTCCTAAAAGTACCGCTAAACGCGGCACTTTTTATTATCTATATGTCATTACGAGTCATTACGAACTAATTTCTAAATAAAGCATTATGGATACCCGATTTACCCTCAACCTTAGCCTTGCAGGTCCATCCGGAAAAATCGTTTATGGTAAATTTTCACTTGGAAGCGACAGAAAGGTAGCAAATGAAATTTTTTCAATCTTAAAAGGAAGCCCCGAAGATATTCCTGGATATGCTTTAAAAATAGAATTCATGGAAGAAATTTTGGGATTGCCTGTTCCCATAGGTATAATCAACTGCTGCCTGGTTGAACTCAAGGAAAACATTGCTATTATTTCCAGGGAGATTTTCCGAATTGCCCATCTGGAAAATGGAAATATCGATCCATTATCATTGGCCTGATAAAAAAGAGGCAACCACCAGATGTTAAAAAGGCAAATATCAATAACGATATATCAAAAAATAATAGTACCTCAGGAAAGAGTACACTGCATCAGCCATTTCAGAAAGCAGAATTTTTAACTGATGATCAATTATCTCTGATGATAAAAATATTTTTTTTCGACATAGCCAAAGGATGATGCAGGCCGTAAGTAAAAAATGCCTACCAGCTTTCGCTGATAGGCATACAGTTTTACTTATTTTGAAGGGTTACAACGGGACTAAAAGTTTTATTTCCAATATCATCTACATGTACGACCCTTACGTATAGGGTTTCGCGGTTGTTCAGCTGCTCTAAGTTTTCTTGTTTTTTACAGCCCGAGATCGCTGCTAAAAGCGCGATGCCCGGTAGCAAGATGATCATGCTGAATTGATGTTTGTTTTTGATGACGGCAAGTCCTAACAATACCATAATACCCCCCATTATTAATGACAATCCCATCTGCAGCGGGGTATTGCGGGAGATTTCATTTTTTCTGCTAGAATAGGCAATTTTATTATTATTTGTGCCGTTTACACGCTTAGCAGCGATAGAATCTATTGTGTAAAAGTTTACCTGGTCTTTGGATCCTTCAACTAAAAAGTAACCATTGTCTATTTTGCGGCTCGTGGTCCAGTCCACCGCTAAGAGAGTCAAATCCCATCCAATACCGCAACGCGTGAGCCTCTATTCTGGCCTGAACCTAACAAATCAAAAGCAGTAATTTACAAAGAAAAGCCTGATACTTACCAGTGCGTACAGTCTGGCCCGGAACAGACCCTCACTTTGCAAGCGAAAAAAGTTGTCAGCCTAAATGGGGAATGGACGTACAATTTTGCCGAAATAGCCAGTCCTGGCAGCCATTGCTGCTTAGCCAGTTACGTTTACTGACTGTATTAAACCATCAGAAATTTCTAAGTGATAGTTTAATACAATCGGGCTTCCCTCAAAGTTTCCCTCAACCTGCACTTTAAGTATGGCTTTTGAACCATTTTCCTGAAAGTCGAGCGGCTCCATTGTAGCGCTATATTTTTCGTTGGCATCTGCAATCCACTCTTCTATCTCTTTCTTTCCCTTATGTGTTTTGCCATCATCATGGACAACTGCAGTTTGGGAAAAACAATTTGCGTAAGCGACACTATCGAAATTGTTTTGTGTCCTTACTAGTTCAGATAGGATCTTTGGTAATTTCGTCTTTTTATATTTTAAGGTGATCAAATAGTGGGTACAGTTCCACCGTCGATTATATAATTTGTCCCGGTAAGATAGCTTGCTCTTGGTGAAACCAAAAAGCCAACCAATTCCGCAACTTCCGAAGGCTCTGCGGGTCTTCCATATGGAATTCCTCCCAAGGCGTCCATCACGCCCTGTTGAGCCTGTTCAACAGAAATTTTTGAGTTTCTGGCAATTTCACCCAGCCAGGCCACAGATGCTGAGGTATTTATCCATCCCGGTGACACAGCCAGTACACGTACGCCCTTTGGTGTAACCTCATTTGATAAACTTTTGCTGTAGTTAAGCAACGCTGCTTTTGAAGCTGCATATGGCAAAGTAGAATCGTAGAGTGGTAATTTGCCCTGGATTGAGGCGATATGAATGATAACGCCGTCTTTACGATCAATCATCTGTGGTAAAAACCCCCTGTCCAAACGAACCGGAGCAAGTAAGTTTGCCTGTAATGTTGATTCCCAATCCCTATCATTTAGTGCATTAAATCCACCAGCAGGGGTTGTCGATGAACCCAGGTTGTTAACTAATATATCCAGCCTTCCATAAGCCGAAAGCACCTGGCTTACCAATTGGTTTGAACCTTCCGCCGTACTTAAATCTGCAGCAATGAAATGTAGTTTGCTGTTTTCTGTTTCCGCCTGATTTCTTGCAGAAATAATGACCGTTGCGCCAGCCCCTAAAAGTCTCTCCGCTATAGCTTTGCCGGCACCTTTTGTACCTCCAGTTACCAGGGCAATCCTGCCCGATAACTCATTGTTGTAATTAAAAGTTTGTTCCATTTGAACCTCCGGTTTTCAAGGCATTTTCGCCTGTTAAATAATTGTTAAAGTTGGATATCTGTTTCATCATCTTTTATTTTGGTACAAATCTAGAAAGTATGCAACCTTTTGACAATGAGGGAAAATCGAATTGCATAGGGATAATTTTATCCCCTATTGTGCAATTTGGAACATTGGATTAGCTTTGCTGAATGTACGAGAGAAAAATACCTTTGAACCTGAATTGCGGACTTGACCTTATTGGCGAAGTTCTTTATGGAAAATGGAAAGTTCGTTTGTTATGGTTTATAAATGAGGGGCATAAACGTCCCAGCGAATTGCAACGTAAAATACAGGATGCCTCAAGAAGGGTTTTGAATATGCAGTTAAAGGAACTCGAACAGCACGAATTGATTACAAAAGTTATCTATGCAGTGGTTCCTCCAAAAGTCGAATATAGCCTTAGTGATTTTGGAAAAACGCTAATTCCCATAATTGCTGCACTGGGTCAGTGGGGCGATGATAATGAAACAAGATTACGATCTGTTATATTAAAAGAAAATGGCTAAGCTAGCCAATACAAATTGGATCATATGTCACCAAAAGCTTCCACGACTGTAGCCAATGGCTAGCTTTTTCTACAGCATGGATTCAGGATGGCTGCAAGGCTACCCTGCGCTCACCTGTAATCCAGGCTGATTGCTTATCTGTCCAACACCTCGATCGGAACGGTCCTCCAAAGCATATATCCCAGCCTGCCGCAGGTTTCGGCCACAAAATACTCGATATCTGCCGGAACATCATTTACAATCCGGTAGCGGATTTTGTACTTACTGTTGTAGCTGATATAAATGACCAGGTCTTCGCAGGAGAACCCGCGTCCATAAAGTGCCTTGAGGTGGCTGTCCCTTAATTCCCTCGCCGCCCTTTCCAGACGGTCGTTCATCACCCTGGCCAGGTTCTTTGCAGGCACGAAATCAGTTTCTAGTATCGCTAATACGGTTACCGTCATCCCGCAAATATATCAGCCTCCCTGACTTCTGCAAGCCTGCTCGTCCAATACACTGAAAATGAGTGTAAATAATTTTAGGCGGCTGTAAAACCTGTGGCTATATCATCTTTCTTCCCTGTAAAACAAAAATGCCCCGGCCAAAGATTGGCCAGGGCATTTCCCCAAAACAGTTCATGTTTATTTTGCGTTCTTTTTCTCTGTTACCTCTGCACGGATTTCCTGCGCTAGGGTTTTAAGGTCCTGCATGCCTTTTCTCAAACGTGTACCTGCAGCACCGTTCCCGTTTTCATAAAACTTCACCGCATCTGCCTCAACTGAAGCCACCAGCTCCTTAACTTTTCCGAATTTTTCCATTTTTGATTTTGATTAAATATCCTGTAATAGGCTGATCTGTTTGAAACCAGCAGGCTAAAGTAATAAATTCCGTTAAATTCCCATCTGCCGGTTAACCGTCTGCTTCTGTTGTTTGGTCTTTTCTTTTCCTGTCTTGTGTACCAGTTGTTTCTGGTAATCCTCGCGTTTTAGTGATTTACCCTCTTTATCATAAAGGTTCAGTTGAAGGAAACGGGGCGTTGCTTCCAGATAAACAGGCATAAGTTTACCACCTTTTTCAATGGACACCAGGGCGCGGTCACCATTCTGCAATGCAGCAACGATCCCCTCGGAGATGGTACGGTTTTCCATCCCGTTGATCGCATAGCTGCCAAGCAGGCTCCTTAAGTCAAAGCCATAGGAAGGATCATTGTAAGTGTTTAAGGTATAATTCTGATACCTGTCCCTTTCTGCATCCATATCCAGCTTCACCCAGGCTTTATAGGGCGTACCGGCCTGGCTCATCAAATCATCACGGTAAACGCTCCGGCCTTCCATCAGGTTCACCGCCTGTGAAACACTGAACCCACGCCCCCGATCCACCCACATCGTCTGCGCCATTGGCGGGTTACGGTAGGTAGCAATAAAGGCGCTGGGAATCTGTGAGAGTTTTCCATCCACTTTCTCCACAATCAACTGGGCATCTTCCAGCGACCTGCCAAAACCAAGTTTTGCGGTCTGGTGGGGCTTTTTAAATTCATCCAGCGCTTCCGCTACCCTGGGCGTCTGCACTTTAAGTTCCAGCTTGCCTTCAGCTGAAGGGATGAGCACAAAATACTGATCTCCCTCTTCCAGGCTCCAGCCCTTGGTCTGCGTCACCTCAAACTTATTGAAATAATAATATTCCGACTTATTGGATTGCCTGAAATACAGGTCCACCTCGAAAGGGTCTTTCAAACCTTTCACCTGTTCGCGAAGGCTAAAAGCGGTCATGCCCAGCGCGATGCTCTCATGCATCCTGTCCGCTGTTGCCTGACTGAAACCAAGTCCTGCGAGTTCCTCCCGCAGGCCCTTAATGTTGTTCTCGTTCATCATCTTTTGTTTTGGTTAGAAATTTTACCGTTTATTTTTTGCCATTATCCCGGAGCAGTACCTGGATCCCTCCCTGCACACGCACTTTAATACTTCTCACCTTTTTTGAAAAAAGTCCCTTGGCGGCATCAATCCCGGCTCCAGCCAGTTGCGTCCCTAAAGACTGATCAAAACTGGTCAGCTGTAACCCGCGTACCGCCTCATCAGCTCCGCCCGAAGCCGCATTTCCCACCACCGCCTCAGCAGTCTCAATCCCCCTTATCCCGTCCATCCCGTAAACGCTCAGGTCTACCGGTAGGATCAGTTTTCCCATCCGCACGGTTTTGATATCGATGAGAAGTCGCTGGCTGGTAAACTTACAGATCCCATACAATTCATGGCCGGCTGGCACCATTACCCCGCTCAGGACAGTACTATCCGCTAAAATCAAATGAAGCACCCCGCCTTCCCTCACCTTCTGTTTTTCCGGGATCAAAGCCGGAATTGCAGCGAACATGCTTTCTTTTTCTGCACCTGGTAATGCCTGGTCTTTTACCTTTCCCGGATTCTGGATTTCAATGATCTTTTCAAGCATCGAATTCAGCTGCGCCACTTCCGGATCCTCGGACTTATTTTCCTGCATACTTTTCATCAGCAGTTCCAGCCGGTCCACATCCTTTTCCATTCCCGGCACCTGTAAAACCCTTGAGCGGTCCGGGCTTTTTAGATCCTCCTGCGGGGAGGCCAGTGTCTTTTGCAAGAGCGATAATTTGGTTTCAAGTTCCTTTGCCTGCTCATCCCCATGACTGCTTCCTCTAACCGCTGAGACATAATTTTCAGACCTTGCCTTTTTTGCAGAATCTGCCTGCATCACTGCATAAAAATCCATCTTACCCGAGGGCTCTTTCTCATTTAATTTAGCATCGGGAAGGGTGGTATTGATCCCTTTTGCAGTCGCCATCATTTCCCCGTTTTCCTGGCCTCCACCAAGCGCATAAAAGCCCAGCGCGACAAAGGGCAAAGCCATCATTGGGAGCACCAGTAATATCTGCCTGGCATCCCTCCTTTTTACTGTTTCCATATCCATTTTTTTATTTGATTTTTCCCAGTATCAACGCCAAGCAAACCAGCGTTCCAAGACAACAGAATATCACCAGTGCTGCGAGCAATATCCTCCCCGAAATGTCTTTCGCCTTCCGGTTTAACCAGTCCGCCATCCGCCTTTCTATTCTTGAAAGTTGATCAACCACCTTGCTGACCGGCTTGTGCTTGACCTGGTCGTCACCCGGCCGTGATTGAAAAAATTTCATCATCAATGATCAGTTTATATAAACTCCATAAAATATTTTACTACTTGTTCTTATAACCTAATAGTACCAAACCATCTCTTTTTAAGCTAGGATCTCACCTGGTCACAAAAACAAGAACTATATTATATAATCAACTTTTATACAGCCACTTGTAATGAGTTACTGCTACCTAAAACAATATTATTTAATATAAAGCATTGCTATTAAATACTTTATGTACTTCAGGCAATTTGACAATGACAACATCCTACATAGATTGACATGCTATTTCACGACCGAATCCAGGTTTTCCAGCGTCTGCCACTTCTGGATTAAAAAGCCATGCGGGTTCTCATCACTTCTATCTTCCAGCGTCCTGACCTCTCCTGCCGTCACCAGTTTGCGATAAGAAATGCCACTGCTGCGCACCAGTTTTTCAGTGGCAAAACAGGTGAATTTATAGGGGTAATTATCCAGCGATAAACTGATGCTGTCCACCTCGATTTCCTGGGAAATATTGGCTGCGATCATGCGGTTATAAAAGCCCGATTCGCGCAGGTTATCATACTCTTTTTTCGCTGATTCATCGGCTAAATAAAGTGCCTTATCCATATCCCTTTTGATCGCGCCGTCATCAGGACTGACCGAGAAAAAATAATCGTGAAAGGTGCGGATATGGTCCCGCAATTCTACCGGCAGGTTTGCACGCCGATCTTCTGCCAATGCCTCCAGTACCTTCCCGTTATGGAGCACATAAACCCGCTTCTGGGAAAGCCCCACCATATGGTAACTCTGGTAGATACAGAACACCATACACAGAAAATTAACCATCATAAAACCTACGCTTAACACCTTTACATGTTTAAAGGCAGTATCTATATTTTTTAGCTGCATGAACATAAGCTTCTCCCCCGATTTTAACTTTTACCTGAAATCCTTTTCTGCTGCGCAGATCCCCCATCACCATCTTTAAAGTAATCTCCGGATGCATCTGAAGCATAGCCCCCTGCCTGCCTTCTGGCCATATCCCCATAAGCATCCATCGCCATCCCGCCAGCACTGCTGACGATCCTGGTTCCACTAGATACCGTCCCGCTAACGACTGAATTCACCTTGCTCAACATCGCATTACCGCCACCGGCATTCACAATGAAACTCGCTACGCTCGGCACAGAGAAATACCCCGCTATACCAATAATCAAAAAGACCATGTACGCGGTATCGGCTGAAGAAAAAAAAGTATCACCCTGCGCCTGGATCTGCGAGAGGTCAAGCTTTAACATATTCTGCTGGATCTTGCCAAGGATACTCCCAAAAATATTGGCCACCGGCAGCCACAAAAAGATATTGATATACCGTGCCAGCCAGATGGTAAGGGTCTGCTGGAATCCGTCAAAAACTGCAAAACCAAATACCAGTGGCCCGAGGATGGCCAGCACGATTAGAAAAAACGTCCTGATGGTATTAATGCACAGCGCTGCCGCCGCATAAAGTACCTCGAGTACCTCACTCAGCCAAGTCTTCACCGAGTTGCGGAAATTGTAACTCTGTTTTTCCATCCAGAACTGCAGGTCATTCCCGAGCCCATCCAGGAAAGTCTCCTCATCACGACCGGGGTCTTTAGGATGGGTATACTTGTACCACTTATCGCTATCACCCATCCCACTTTCCCCGACATACATCTGCCAGTATTTACTTTTTTTGATGGCCTCTTCTTTAGCTTTCAATAGCCTTTCAATCGCAGCATTGCTGTCGGATACCATCTGCCCCGTTGCCGACACCGTTGGCTGCAAGACCCCGTTCATGATCCCGATCACGGCAGGAAACATCATGATACACATCCCCAAACCAAAAGGACGCAGCAGCGGATAAAAATCCACTGGCTCGGCTGATGCGATATTCCGCCACACCCGGTGCGCGATATACCACATCGCCCCAAAGCCGGCCAGGCCCCTAGCCACACCGATCAACCTGGAACACATCGGCAGCATCTCTGCATAAACCCTGTCCAGTACCGGCTGCATGCCTTTGATGGTTCCCGCTACGCCCTGCGCCATGGCAGGGCTGCCCAACATCACTAATACGAACACAATGGCCATGAGCCCGTACCTTCCAGGGTTATAGTTCTTCTTTCTCATCTTTTCTACCTCTACTTATTATCTTTTTTATAGCCGGTTATAAACCCGGTTCCCACATAATTCCAAAACAAAACCCTACTCTTCCAGGCATAAAGTTATCATCTACCATTTTTGAACATTTTAATATTACGCCCGATTATAAACCTGGTTCCAGTTTAACGCCAAAACCAAACCCCGCTCATCCAGGTATAATATCATCATCTGCCATTTTTTAATACTTTATCTCTGTTCCCAGGTTCTCACCTGGTTCTTTTACCCGCCATACGGAACCTGGTCCAAACCAGGCAGAAAAGAAAAATTAAAGGAAAATGATAACAAACAAGCTTACTGCTTATACAGCGATTGCATGCCGGTAATCGATGTTCTTGCCCGCTCCCGCTGCACTTTCAGCTGCACCACCTCACCATTAAAACTCCTCAGGAAACCCAGTTGATCCTCCACCGCTGAAAACAGCCTGTCGATCACCTTCAACCTCTCATCATCACTCATCCTCAGTTCTGATGCCGTCAATACCGTAGTCAGCGCATCCAGGTTGGACAAACTCTGCTGAAACAGCTCTGCGTAAACCCTGGAAAAATAATCCAGTTCCCCATCTTTAAAGACGCCGGATAACCTGAAGCCTTTCAGGGCTGCCTTATATTCAGAGACAATCCTTCCCTGCACAGTAATAATCCGGGCCACTTTATGGTATTTCCTGACCTCCGGACTGACCAGCATCAACCCATCCAGAAAGACTTCATGCAGCGAAAAATTCCCCTGTGAGATATTCCGAACGGCCTGATAACCTTTCGATACCACCTCATATCCTTTCTTCATATCTTCCAGGATGTTCTTGAACTGGGTCAGTTTCTCCACATTGATCAGTAGCTGCTCAACCTCCACGCTTTGCGCCCTTACCTTACCTGGCGCAAGAAAACACAACAGCAAAACAGGCATAACAAAAGACAGCACCGATCCCTTAATCTTATGCCAGGCAGGTAACCAGCCCACCCAGCGATAAGACACCTCAAACCAAACCCATACCTCAATTCCCATATAAACCTCCTATTCCGTTCAGATCATTCAACACCTTATCTCTCTGTTTATTAAACAAGATCACCTCGCCCCTAAACCATCGAGCAAAGCGGTATTTCTCTTCAACAGAAGCATGCAGTTCTGTTAACCTCCTGAGCCGCTCCTGCTCATCCAGCTCCAGCCTATTTGAGCTAATAATCATCATCAACACCTCCACATCAGCTAGGGATGCCTCCAGTATTTCGCCCCCTACGGAAGCGATATAGGCCAGCGCCATAGGCTCCAGATGATCCATCCTGGCCAAAGCCTTAAACACCGATACCATCTCCAGCTGCATGGCAATCACTTCCGCTACCTTTTTGTGCCGGGAAATCACCGGGCTTACCCTGGATAATGATGAGATAAAAGCGCTATGCAGCCCAAACTCACCATTCGAGATATCCCGCACGGCCTGTATCCCATCCCTTCCGATCTGGTAACCCTTTTGCAGATAGCCGGCATATAGTTTCAGCGCAGCCAGCTGTTCGATGAAGTATTTACGCTGCGTTTTCTTCTGGTTAAAAAATTCACCAAACGTCTGACCATTAGCCCAGCTACCCATGCCAAATACTATGAATAGCATGAAGCAAACGCCTATTGCCCTTATTTTTTGACCAGGTCTTAATCCCGGTTTCTGACCCAACCCTGTTCTTCCTGACATATTATTTCCACTTTTCGAGAACCAGGTCCTACTTCCTGGCATAAAAAAACTTTACTTAACATTTGCTAGCCATGCATTCAACATGCGCTTTATGATTACTGGCTAGGTATTTTATCCTGGCATAAAAAACATAGCCTAACATCTACTAACCAGGCATTCAATATGCGCCTTATCTTGACTGGCCAGGTATTTCTCCCGGCATATCGAAAAAAAAAGACATAAGACCTATACCAGCAAAAAGCCGGATAACATCCCCCAGCATTGACCTGGATTTCACTGGGCTTGTAAACCGCACGCGGACCATCCTATCGCTTGTACTGTGCCGGAAAACAAACCCAGATCCACCAGGCATATCATCAATATTTTTAGGAGAATCCCCCACACCTTACTTTACCCCATACAGTTCCTTCAGCACCACCACCTCATCAGCTGATGTCGCGCGGTCTATACTCAGCAATGCGTTACGGGTATTGAACTGCTTTAAGTCACGCAGGTTATCTTCCAGCTGTTCACCAGCTTTATAAATAATCTCGAGCCTCGCCCCATCACTCATCTGCGTTTTAAAAGCATTCACCACCAGCAGGATCTGATCGAGGTTTTTCAGGCTCTCTTCGAGTATCACCGAGTACACTTGTCCCATTTTCTCCAGCTCCTCCACACTAAAATGTTTGTCTTTGGAAAACAGCCCCCAGGCCCACTTATATTCATCGACTATGGCCACCTGCTTATCGGTCAATAATTTCACTTGCCGGTAATAACTGATCGCCGCTTTCACTTTCCATAACTCCTCGTAATACTCCGCATAAAGTTTCCGCTGCCGCTCCGTCCAATCCGCGATCTCGGTCAGCTTGAGCTTGGATAACTGGTTTTCCAGTACCTTCTGCGCATTCTGTAGCCAGATCGTTTCATTCTGCAAGCGCTGCACCTTCAGGTCCACCGCTTTGATCACTTTCTTCACCCCTGCCTTGATCACCTCGAGCACCGCAATCTGTGCACTTGCACCTTTGGGCACCGCCACAAACAGCGTCATCGCGCTCACCGGCAGGATCACCATATACTTTTTCATCTTCCTGATCCAATTCATGTTATACCATCTGCTTAATTACACAATTACCTTTTCGTACACCCGTTTTCCCAATATGAGCCGGGCTGAATCCTGATCGAGATATAATAACCGTCCCTTTCGCAACTCCTTCAATGTTCCTTCATCCCTGTTCCAGATCGCTTTCCATTCTTCCAATGCATATTCTTTTTTGCCCGGCCTGCCACTGGTCAACCTTCTAAATCCTGTCCTGCGATGAATATGCACCATATTGCTCTCACCCAGTTCTACCACCAGCGTATCATCTGCAATGCTGTATTTTCCTTCGCTATGGTTCACGTACTTTCCTTCAATGGATCTTTCACCTGTCATCACATTACAGGCCGCCAGAAGCAAAGCCAGCATCAAACCGAGCTTTAAAAAGTTCTTTTTCATATCTTTCAATTACCAATTATCACTTACCTATATTTTTTTCACCGGGTTTAAACCTGGCAATACCATGCGCTTTAAAGGAACCCTACTATTTCCGGGCAAAAAATCATAATACAGCTGTCTTTTCCTGCCAGAACGATCTTGATGCTATCCCCATCAGAAGGAAAGCCAGCACATATGATTTATCATTTACAAGGCTTAAACCTGGTTCCAACATCCGTCTTAAAGAAGCCCTGCTCTTTCCTGGCAAAAAATCATTCAACACCTATTTTTCCCGCCAGAACGATCTTAGTTTAATCCCACCAGAAAGGAACCCAGCCCACACCTGGTCAAAAAATAACTGTCGTCCATTATCGGCATCATGATGGCTTTCCCTTCAGGCTCTCCTCCCGCATCTCTGCCGCTAGTTTTTCTATCCCCTTACGTATAGATCCATACCGCTGCGCATATTCATAAACTTTCAGTTTCTCCGACTCTTCCGTGGTATAGGTCAAATACTCCTCTAGCGATACTTCCGTCCTATATACCTGCGAATGGTTACCAAGCACAAAAGCCACCTCTTTATACTTCCTGCCGGGCTCATTAGCCCTATTCATCGAAAGGATCAATGATTTATCCTTGTCCGACAATCCCAGCAGCGCCTGAATCTGCTCAAACCTGTTCTGGTATTTGCTCTGATCAAGCAGTATCTTACAGTCAGCATTATTGATAATGGCCTGTTTAACGATTGGAGAGGAAATAATATCTTCGATCTCTTGCGTCACCACCACCGCCTCTCCAAAGAACTTCCTGACAGTTTTAAATAAGTATTTAATGTATTCCGCCATACCCTCTTTCGCGATCGCTTTCCAGCATTCCTCGATCAAGATCATCTTACGCACACCTTTTAGCTTTCTCATCTTGGAAATAAAAGACTCCATAATGATCAGCGTCACTACCGGAAAGAGTATGGGATGGTCCTTGATCTCATCGAGCTCAAAAACGATAAAAGGCTGATGCAGCAGGTCCAGATTCTCCCGGGCATTAAGCAGATAATCGAACTCTCCACCCCGATAATACGGCCCAAGCACATACAAGAAGTTCTGGATATCAAAATCACGGCTACTCACACCCTTATCTTTTAAGGCCTCAGAATAGAGAGAACCTAAAAACTCATAAAAGCTATTGAAACAAGGAAATATGTCAGCAGAAACGGACAAGTGCTCAAAATACATCGTCAGCGCATTGCTTAAACCAACATATTCTGACCGCCTATATGCCTCATCTTCTTTCTTCCATAGCGAAAGCAAAAGCGTTTTCAGGCTTTCCTTCTTCTCGGTATCCAACACTTCCCCCTTTCCCAAAAAGAAAGGATTAAAGGCTATGGGATCAGATTCACCGTATGTAAAGTAATAGCCGCCCACCAGCTCACATAAACCGCGGTAACTATGGCCCACATCAACGATCAGCATATGTGTGCCCTGCTCAAAATAACTGCGCACCAGGTGGTTGGTAAAAAAGCTCTTCCCACTGCCACTGCCACCAATAACGAACTTGTTTCTATTGGTAATCCATCCCTTTCTCATCGGCTCATCAGAAAGGTCGACATGCAAAGGCCTTCCAGACAACCGGTCGCCCATGCGGATACCAAAGCTGGAAAGCGACGAGCGGCAATTACCCTCCAGGTTAAAAAAGCAGGCTGCCTGCTCTGGAAAAGTATCAAAGCTGTCATTCATCGGAAAATCCGCTCCATTCCCAGGTATCCCTGCAAACCAGATCTGCGCCGCCCCGTCACTTTCCTGCTTTGCTACCGCATCCATGCTCGACATGGCCGATGCCACCTTGTTCCTGATCTCCCTTCTCACCGATATATCCCTTGACCAGGCCAGCACATTAAAGTGTGCCTTTACCGGAATCCTCGACATCGCCACAGCCTCCGACAGGTAATCATTTACCGCATCCCTAGCTACCGCATTCTCCCTTGAATAACCTGCCAGCGAACCTAGACGCAGTTTTTTAGCTTCGAGCCTCTTGATCGTTTCCTGCGCGTCACCCACAAAGACATATTGGTTACAGATATGCTCACAATCCAATAGCTGCCCCAAAGGCGCTGCAAAACCGATCGAAAACCTGCTTTTATCGGTCGAATAAACATCGTAGTCGATCCTGCTCCCGCAGATAGCCGGCAAGCATTCCACCTCGCCCAGCGTATATAATTCCAAAGGCAAATCCCCTACCTCCAGGCCATCCTTCACCCTGATGTCCCGCACCACGCTCATCTCATTCTGGCCCAACAAAAAGCAGTATTTTTCGATCAGGCCAGGCTTTACAGCGGTTCCGGCCAGTGCATCATCACCCAAAGCCTCAAGCCTTATAAAACCACTATCCACCAGAATCTGGCAGAACTGGTTGCACCTGTCCCTGAAATCTTCTATCGCTCTAGTTTCCACTGCCTGCACCGGAACCAAACTCTTGCGCAGGATATTGCTGTAAGCAGAACTGGAAAGCTTTTTCCCGGAAGGACGTTTGCTCAGCATCAAAAAACAGCTATGCTCAAGATATTCCCGCTCGGCAAAATACCGCTCTGAAGACCTGGATAAAAATGCATCACCGCAAGCCTCAAAATCCGCTTTCACCTTTTCCCTCATGAACCAGTCCTGTTTGTGTAACACTGAATAAGCCGGCAATATCCTGATCGCACGCACCCACACCTCATGGAAGGCTTCATAGTCACTAGCCGACAGGGAAAATATCTCCGGCAGCCTTAGCTCATAGGCATAGGTGATATCCCCTTTACGCGAAAGGATGCAGCCGTTTTCTATCTTATAGATGGGAAATATGTTCGCTGATTCGATCATAAAATGGATACTTAAACCTTAATTATTTATCATTTATTTTTTTTGACCAGGTTGTATCCGGCTCTTAGCCAACTCCACATCCCCAACCCTTATCTGAATATCATTTCTATTTGCCAGGCCATAACCCGGTGTTAAACCCACGCAGAATCATTTGACATCCCAAGCTTTTATTTCGCTATGGGTCAGAACCAGGTTTGAACCCAGTCCAAAAAAACTATCTTTTAGGCATTCAGAAGAAAATTTATGCAGCTCATATCTTCACTTTTAGCGAAGTAAAAGCCCTCCTCGATCGGAAAACAATCACTTTAGGCAGCGACCTCCTCGCCAGGTACTTCATTAGCCCGTACTGCCCGAAACGCCTGCTCAAGGCAAACACCCCATAAAACAGGAGTGTACCCAAGCCCAATATCACCGGCAACACCACAAATAGCGACAAGCCCAAAATGTAAAGCACCGCAAAGGTGATCAGCAAACCCACAAGCCCAACGGCCAGATAAGCGATATACTGCGCTTTTAATCCCTTAAAAACGATCGGCCTCGACACGCCCTTATTGATCTGGAATACCCTTGCCATCCCTAAATCCCGAAAAATGATTTCAAAACAGTGGCCACGACCACCAAAAATATACAGCTCCCAAACCATGCCGCGGCCACTTTATTCGTATCGGGTTCTCCCGCATTCCACTTGTTGAAGACCTTGACCGCGCCTATGATGCCCACCACTGCACCGATAGCATACATCAGATCGCAGCCCGTATCAAAATACCCCTTCACCTTATTTGCCGCTTCCTGTATTCCGGCATTGCCATCCTGCGCCCTTACCCCTATTGCCAATACCAACAGTAGCATCGAAAAAATGTAGATTACCCTTAAAAAATATCCGCGCTTTTCTTTCCTTTTCACTTTGTATCTAAATCCCATACCCTAAACCCATCAAATAATTTCCCCTAATTTTTTATCAACTTTTACCTATCCGATACTTCTTTTACCAGGAATAATCCAGTTTCCATTCAAGCAATAATCCTTAAAACATTACCCTTATTTATTGCCCGGCATGAACCTGTTCTCAACTGCTAACCCAAAAGAACCAGGTTCAAGCCTGCACCCCAAAAGCATTTCAACTATTGATTCATGCCCGGCATAATCCTGGTCGCAAAAAATGCAGGCAATAGAAAAGAGTAATTGATTTTAATCCCACAGGCTTTCCAGTTCATCCTGACTGATTGCAAATGGCGCACTCTCTCTGATAAATGCATTTACCCTTGTGATACAAGGACTTGAACCTACCGGACCAAACTGAGCCTTTAACTCTGAGACCATTCCAAAAAAATCCTGCTTATTGCCATCATGAGCGGCCAGTATCCCATAAATCTCCCTGATGCCTGAAGTGAGGTCCTCATAAAGGCCCCCATTATCAGCTCCGCTGCCAGACACCTGATTACCTGCATCATCAGCTTTCGCAACAGGCGCAAAAGCCAGCTTCCCGCTTTCTACCCTTTCCATTCCCTGCTGGGGTTTAACCCTCCCCATCAGGTCATGATTTTCTGGAGCACTTTTATCATGTTGATTATTTTTGACCGGGTTTAATCCTGGTTTCTGGTCAGCATCTGACACACGCTCCGCGCTACCATCACCAGCCAAGCTTATGGTTTCCGTATTAAAATTTCTGCTTTGCGCCTGACTGGAACCAGGTTTATCACCAGGCATCTGATCATTTTCGGACTTAAATTTTAGAAGTCCATCTTTTCGATCAAGATCCTCCCCCATACCCAAAAGTCCAAGGGCTTCCTTTCGGTATGCGGTAAACAATAGTCCCAGATACCACAGCAGGCTTACTGCCCCGTAACAGCATAAAAACTGTCCCCATGTAAATTGCCCCAACATAGTTTTGAATTGTTTTGACGGGTCTGGCTCCATTGCCCTTCCGACAGAACAAAATTGGCCCAGATACTGAGGCTTAACAGGTATAAAAAGGTTAGTACCCTCACATATTTTTCTTTCAGCCTTAATTGAGCAAAGAAGCTCTTGCCGGATATATAGATTGGCCCGGCAAAACCACCTTTTTACCTAAAAAGACACCGGATCGAAGGAAACTGGAGCTAACGAAAATATTTCCATGCGCTAATAACATTCCCCTCTTACCAATGACTGGAAATTTCGGACATAAAAAAACCACCGCTATGGGTGGCATTTTGCTGTCAAGAAATGTTATTTATTTTGTTTGAGGCCTTGAAAAACCTAAACTGCCGATAAAGCTAAACTTTTGCCTGGCAAAATAACGGTGTCTTTTTGCCTTATTTTAAATCTGTTTTGATTATGCCGGCAAAAGTTGCCGCCCAGATGGCTCCTTCTCGGTCCTTTGTGATCTGCTCAATATTGACACTGGGAACATTGGAATTTTCGGTGGTGTAAATTTCAGTCTTTTTGCTTTCAATATCATATCGGATAATGCCAACGTTATTCTGACTAAGCCATAATATATTTTTTTCTTCATCCAGAAAAAAATCGTTGATGCTATTTCCGGCAAACATTGTAGGGTTATCCTTCCACAAACGTTCCCATTTTCCATCTGGCGAAAGCATATACATTCCTGCCCCTGTACCTTTTTCATTATACAACGAGAACCAGCGATTACCTTTTTTATCTTCCCACATCTTGGATATATAAGCCTTCGATAGCGGTGAGGATTTATCGTTTAATGCTGTGGTCTTACCTTTTTCAATAACGACGTTACCTTCAAAAGTACCGATCCAGGTGCGGTCCTTACTGTCCACAAACACTCCCAGAACCCTGTCAGATGGCAACTTCGAGTTCTTCTTGTTCATCACACTCCATTTGCTGCCGTCAAACCTGGCTACCCCCTCCCATGAAGTAAACAAAATATTCCCCTTAGGATCAATTACGATCTTTCTTGCCCAGTTAATGGGTGAATTCAGCGAATCAAATCTGGTCCAGGTACGGTTATCATAGCGGTAAACATCATACCCGATCACAAACCATTTGTTATCCTTTTGATCAACCACCATATCCCTAACCGATTCAGTCTGGGCCTTATTGTATTGCGTTGCCGAAATAATGGTATTCCTAGAATTAAAGTGCTGCCATTTACTGCCCGATATTTTCACTACCCCGTTATCAGTTCCGATCCAGACATCACCCTTCAAATCGGTGGCCACAGCCCTGCTCATATCCCATGGCAGTTCTGAGTTGCTTTGGGTAAATACCTTCCAACGCTCACTCAGCTCACCCCGCTCGCTTCCCTTCCGGTCCGGAGTGCCGGCAGCTTTCATATTGGACTGGTTGGTGAAGTTAAATGTCCGGCGTTTCGCACGGAATTTCCCTCCCTCGAATTCCATGATGAGTGATACAGAACTATTCTGCTTTTTTAAGCCATCTATTGCAGGTGTCCAGTTTTCAGTAGCATTGACCGATTGTTTGATGCCGAGTTCAGCTGAACCCAGATTGGTCTTGTTATCGATGCTCAGCAGGCAGGGCTTGCCTTGCTGGTCGATTAGGATCTGCATTTCTATGGTTCCTTTAAGCGTGGCAAGGTTTTTCTCGCCGATCCCACGCAGGATATTCTGAAATACAGTCTTAGGTGGCTGCGCCTGGGGAGTTCCGCAGTCCAGGCAGAATTCAGACAGTTTGCAATCTTCAAACTTTTCGGGGTAAAGGCTCTGCGCCTTCAGCAGCGCTGGAAAAAAACTTATTGCAATAATGTATAGTATCTGTTTCACGGTTTTTATATTTTATTTTATGTTAATAGCATTGCAGTATACACCATGTTTTCTCAAAGCGTCTTGCCTCGAGATCTGCTTCCTTGATCCAGAAATATAGTCTCCCACTATCTCCCCACATATAATCATTTTGCTCATTGCTATCGATCTGGAGCAACAGCCGCCAGTCTTTGGCATTGGGTTCCAGCCGGGCAGCTCTTGGATCGTTATAGCCTGAGGGGTCACCACAGAAAAGCCCATTGGTCACCAGCTCACATTCCAGCTCCATCTCGTTCTGTATCACATCAGGCTGTCCCAGCAACTTATTAAGGTTCTGTCCTTCGAGGCTATCCATGATCTGTTCGGCGCTGTCCTTACCCATCTCATCATAAACATGATGATAATAAGGTGGCAGGCTGATTTCCGACCGTGCTCCTATTCCGCAGGCAATTAACTTTGCATCTGCATCAATATCGCGTGGAAAACTCCTTCTCTCTAACAAAGAAAGATCTCCCTTATGATAGAACACCCTAAACCTGTTCTGGTCAGCCGGGTCGAATCCCCAGGCCATCTGGTCCTGGCAATAGAAAAAATATAGTATTCCATTATCTGGGAGCGTGCTGCCCGTATCAAAACCACAAAGCTCAGCAAAATTGATCTGGGCGATAAAAGATAGGGATCTCGGGGTCTCAATCTTTTTTTTTCTGTTCAGGAAAAGGAATCTTTTCTCAGTAGTAGTCGTGGTAATCATTTCAATCGGCCACTCAAGCCCCGGGGGAAGGTCTGGCATCCCGCCGATCTTGGTAGAACCTAAAGCGATATCCGCTTCCGCCACTGATTTTGGATATAACCTGATGCAGTCCCTGGAATATTGTAAGAGTTTTTCCAACTCTCCGCCCAGTCCCCGGACTGTTAGCCTCTGGTGTAATTCTGGTCTTGTCATTTGTTTTTAAGCGTTGAGTACGGCAACAATGATATTGTTGATTGCGCTGTAAAGTGCTGACGATATATTGTCATTTCGAAGCGGGACTTATTGGTCTTCAAATTCGAAGCGATAAGCCGGGCCAGCGTTCCTGTCATGTTTACTTGAGCGGGTTAGATAAAAAATAGATTACGAAAGATATATTTCATTTAATTACTCAAAATTATTTGCCGGTATCTTGGTCAGGCCTGGTATATAATCATGCAAAAACCATATGATCAGGTGATATCACATTTGACCGTTTCCATCGCTGCAAGCTCAAAGGTAAGGTTCACCGAACGCACTCCGACTGGTCTGGTACGGTGCTTAACCATTGCAGGAATGGTAAATAGTTGCCCCGGCTTCAGCTCAACCGCGCGGTCTTCCAGATCAATTAACAAGTTACCTTCTATGGCCATAAAGGTTTCATCACTATTGGGATGATAGTGCCAGTAGAAAGAGTCCGTCATTACTCCAACTCTTACCACGTGGTCATTAAAGAAGGATAGCGGGATATTTTTATAGCTGCTGATACCGGCTGTTTCCTGCTCGATATCAATTACGGTAAGTTGAGGTATATTTTTATTCATTTTTATGGCAGACAAGTCGTTTATAAAATCCCGGCTTCGCAAAGAGCCATCTGTCGACGGACAAAGATTCCGGTATTTCTCACCCGGAACTCATCATCCTTTCGAACAGTCCCGCAATCCGGCTGTCCCAACAAAAGGGTTCCTGTAAAGGTAATTTAATCTGGCGAAAAACCGGCGAAATAATGCCTGGGTGATCAGGCCCGGTGAATGTTGAATAGAAGAAATAGCAATATCTTTGACGATTTCAAAGTACAGTTCAGTTATACCAATGGCTACAGCCATGTAATCTAAAATTTGCATATGTTATTCTTTTTATTAGCTTTGATTAACGATCTGAACTGATTGACAAGCGGTTAACCAGTTCAGACTTTAACCGAAAAAACAAAAACAACTTATGAGAAACAGATTAACGCTCTCGCTAGGCGCGGCTATGGCCGGCCTGATCCTGCTGTGCCTGCTCTTTGGACCAGGCTGTAAAAAGGATATCTTACAACCAAACGCCGGTGTGCTGGAAAACCCGCTATCCATTGCCGAGGCGAAACAGTATTTCGATGCCAACCTCAAGCAGCTCGCGAAATCAAAAAAACTGATGGGTACCACCCCTGGGACATCAGGACAACAAATAGCTACGCTTGAGGATGTCAAGCACAACAAACAGCCCATCTGGGAAAAGGCATACCAGATGATGATCTCCAGCGGGACATCAGTAAAAATCCCGATCGACTTCGACCAGGCCCTTGCAGTTGTGGGCTCCAAAAAAGATGTAATGCCGATGAGTTCGCTAAACTACCTGCTCATGTACCGGGATAGCCTCCAGCGTATACATGCCGAATGGGTATTTCTCAAACCCGACTCATCCTGGCTTTACGGGGCGCGGGATACCTATCATGGTGAAGTCTACGTAAGCGACTGGAATGGTAAACCCATCAAAAAACTCTCTTTTCCCCGCCAGTCTTCCCTAAACAGATCTTCAAAATCATCTGGCGGATCACACGGGAAATTAATGTCGGTGGCAGAGGAGCCGATCCTGGTCCCTGGCGGGAACATATCAATATGCATCAGGTATAAGACTGGGGTATGTACCTGCACCTCGGGCCCGTGCGACTGGATGACCTGCAATGTCTGTGGGGTCACCTCCTGTGGCAAAAACCTGACGGTATGGGTAATTGACGACAAATTCCCTGACGGACCGGACAAACCGCCTACGCAAGGAGGTGGTGGCGAAAGCCCTAGTCCAGGTAACGGTATCGGTGGCGGAGGTACGCCCAACCCTAATGATTATGTCCCCTTGAACTGTAATCCCGACCCAAACTATGTCGACCCGCATATCGTGAACCCTGACGGATCGATGAGTGTTCCTGCATGCAGTGATATCCCTGTACCTACATGTGGGAATTGTCCAACACCTGGACCTACACCGGTACTTTCCTCTTCACAATTTTTGACGCTCGCCCTGGGTTTGCAGCCTTTCGAGACTGCTTTGAGGTCTTTTATCGATAATTCGTTAAATGAGCCTATGGTCGATAAAATGGTTGCTTATCTTGAAAATAACGGTGGCAATACACAGGAAAATGTGGCGTTCCTGAGGTGGTCGGTCAACTACCTGATTACCGCGCCCAATACTTCGCTTGAACTTCTGGACAACATATACGATGCGATCAGGTATCAGAACACCACCCCACGTGACCGGGAACCTGCCAGCTACCACTGGAGACCGATATTAACCAATAGCGATGGCAGTGATAATTTCAGCAGCCTGACAGAAACTACACCACGTTATACTTATCCAAATGGGGTAAAAACGATAAACCTGGATGCATTTAACTGCCACTACCATGCCTTTGGACTGCAGTATGCAAGCGAAGTTGACGATGAAAACCCCAAATGGGTCAATTCGGTATCCTTAAAATCAAAAGACTGGGAGCAGGTAAGCGGGAACATCAAGGTCGGCGACAGGGTAATGTACTATAAGGAGCATAACGGAAATGTCGGCTGGACACATTCAGCCGTGGTGATTGAAGTTGATGCAGATGGTTACGCGACCAAAGTAAGCAGCAAAATGGGAACCTATCAGATCATAGAACATCATCCCAGGGACATCCCAGCATCTTACGGCAGCCCCTCTCCGACATTTGCAGTAGGCTCGGGAACCCATCCCTCCCGTATTTACTGGAGAAAAAAGTAGATTTGTGAAAATGAAAAAAATATATCTCACCTTTTTCTTCATAATGATCCTGCAGGGTCTGGCCTATAGCCAGACCCTGCAGGATCAGCTTGATGCTGATGTCCAGAAACTCATCACCCTAAAGATAGCTTATGAAAGCTCCAGGGGAAACGATATCAAAAGGGATGCTGCGCTAAAACAGTACAGGTCAGCGGTCGACAAAATAAAAGAGCCAGGCAAGGGATACCTCAAAGCGCTAAAAAGAGCAGTAAAAAAAGACAGGCTCAGCTTATCCGCAGCGTCTCTTCCCTACAAGCATTTAACGGTCACCGAGGCCAATATCAGCCTGCGCCAGCACCTGATCAAAAAAATCGACCTCTACCGCGTCATCCGCTATAGCCTGTTCAAAAACAAAGACAGTATTTTACCGGAAAACTTCAGGAACCTGCCCGTTGTAGACCAAAAGAATTACAACAAATACGATAAGGCCAAAGTGGGCGACTTTAAGATTGCCTCCAGGTTTCTGCTAAACAACCTTTCCCTAACTTCCACCCAAAGTAAATTTATCAGGAACGGTGATAACCAGCGCCACGTAATCGATATGAAAAAATACCTGGACAGTGATGGCCTGACTGATGAGAACAAGAATTTTATCAAATGGGCGATCGATTATCTGACCACATCACCAGAACCTTCGCTGGCCTATCTGGAGAATGTTTATCAGGCTGTAAAATACCGGGATTATGTACCCAGGGATAAACCTAACAACCATCCATAGCACAAGTATCCGGCTGAGGGGGAAGCTAATGCTGTATACCCCAGGCTTTTCTCTATCCACATGCCTAAGGGAGACGTGACAGTATGCCGATACTCGCATACCAAACAAAAGTCTGACTTCCATAGCACTTAGCATAACTTCCTTACCCTATTTTCACGGTTGAATAAGGGGATGCGTTTCGTATTATGGTATTTGGATATAACAGATCGTTATTTGCCCGCGGCCTTACAGGCATGGACGATAAACTTCGCTTTCTTCTTCATGATTTAAGCCATCCTCCTCGCCGGCCACCCGATAATCGCCAACATCTGATCACAGAAATGCTAATCCAGCCTTCCCCAAAATGCAACGGAGGTCCATAGAGGTTCAATGTGGCTACACCGTGGCAAGGTAGGTGGCTTCAAATTCAAAGCTCGTATTCACAATTTCATAATATAAATAACCTGTTCCCGTGGCCGCTGATGGCATCGAGAGATTGAACATCCTGCTTTGCGACTTTGATTGGTCCACGAAACCCAGGTTTCCACGGAACAGTTCAGTGGTAACGCCGGCTTCTTTGTAACTAACAACCATATATCCGGTATCACTGGAATTGATTGCCCTTCCTACAACATAAAGTTTAAAGGTATTTACAAACTGGAACGGTGATCCCGACAAAGGAAAATTCTCCAGCAGGGTTGCATCAACGGTCTTGCACACCCACCTTTGGGTGACAGCAGATTTAACGAATGGCCTTGTACCCGCCACCCCGGAAAGGGAATAAAAGTTTTTGTAATTGAATATACCCGGCTGATAGGGCCGATCGCGAATATAGGGTACATCTGGAACCGGAAAATCGGGAAGGTTGTCGCTAAAAACCGCCAGGATATTATTTATAGCTCCCTGATAGGTATCCCTGACCTCCATCTGCGGATTGGTCACGGTTTTATTAAACCGGTTTTTGGAAAACACACTGGTCAATTGCGGGGCAACTGAAATAAAAAAAAGGTCGTCTCTTCCAGGACTATCAAACCTGTTTTCAACATATAATGTCCCCAGGTCATTATCGGAATAAATAAAGGTTGCACACTGCTGGTAGCATTCAAAATAGTTATCACGAACCGTATGCCATCTTGAATTATCCAGACTAAGCGCACCGGCCCGTCTGTTATTCAGCAAGTCGTTGTAATCGATTTTGTTCTGGCTACCAAAGTTGTCGTGGCCTAAACAGTAGATATGCCTTGAATTAGCATTAGCCCTATTGTTGGTGATAACATTAATATCACAACCATCCAGCTTGATTGCACAACCAAAGGCACTCAGCTCGTTGTCCGCAATTACTGAATCGAACAACTTGGAGTAACAAATTGCGATCCCATAACCTTCCAGGGCGGATTGATCGGGCATAATCGCCGTATCCAGGTCAGGATCGGTAAATGCGCTGCCGTCTCCCTTAAAAAGCATCCGGGAAACCGTTCCTCCTTTGATTGCGGCCTGACGACGCCAAAAATTATCAAAATCAAGGTTATCGTCATTGATCTTTATACCGAACTTGGATTCGAGTGTAAAATCTGAAAACTGAAATGATGAAAGTATATCATAGCTCTGAAACGGGGGTGCAAGTTCTGATTGCCACCTGAATGCATATACGTCATGGTTATGGTTTTTCAGGGTAACCACATTCCGGCCTGCCCCACTAATCCTAGTCTCTTTCGAAAAATTTAGCGTATCATTGATCTCATATACCCCCGGAGGGAAATACAACGGGATCCCATCGCAGAAATCTATCGCTTTTTGAATACCCTGGGTAGCATAGGTGTCACCGGCATTTAAAAACCATTTTATATTAATTGCCCCACTTACAATTCTTTTGATTCGTTTGTAATCAAGGGTAAGTAGCACCGTTCCTCCATTGTCCTCACTGGTGAGATCCAAGGGGTCATAAAACCATTCCCCCTGTTTGTTTTCATCGGTGACATAAAATAAGTTGTCGCTAAGCGCGCCGTACAGATTCCTGATCTGTGCAATTGAGAGCTGTATCATATTGATCTAAAGATAATAAAACTTAGCCATTTTCACCCCGCCACCTCATAACATTGGTGTACACCAGGTCTTCGCAAACCAATTTTTCCGCAAGGTCCGGTATTGCACAGACTATAGGCAGTTATCTTTGGCATGTTCCCTTGTCACTCCCCAACCACCGTACGAAACCTCTGAGAATTTATTATAAATCCGCTAAACTATGCTAACAAAGCATTTTCAAGCCTATGCTCACCGCCCGTCATCCTGGTCCATTTTACGCTCCAGAGCATCTTTAAGCTCATCCAAAAATTTTGTCCTGCTCAATCTTTTCCTAGAGCGGATCGAAGCGAGCCGTCTTGCAGGCACGCCAATGGCCACCGATAACTTTTCCTCCAGCCACCGGAATACCTGCGCCAGCCCTGCCTGCCCGTTATTGAACTGCCCGCTTAAGACCAGTGCATAACCAAGTTCCGCCAAGTTAACCGAGTCTCCCGTCCACCTGAGCTCCCCTGCCTCCGACCCCGGCACATACGCCACCATAGGATTTCGTGTCAAATAGTCTAACCTTTCAAAAATCCATTCTTTCAACTGGCCATAAGCCCTGAACTGGGAAAACAGGTAATCTGCAGGTGTCGAAAAACTCCTGTCATGGCCTGGCCCTTCTGCAAACAGCTGCCCCTCGGCATCCGAAGACCGCAGGAAATACTGGGAATCCAATTCTGTTGCACCGATCCGGTAATATTCATAGGCAAAAGGGTGCGACAAAAAAAA
Source organism: Pedobacter folensis (assembly GCF_056490665.1). Lineage (NCBI taxonomy): Bacteria > Pseudomonadati > Bacteroidota > Sphingobacteriia > Sphingobacteriales > Sphingobacteriaceae > Pedobacter > Pedobacter folensis. The sequence continues at coordinate 112,912 of NZ_JBWJIF010000001.1, read as the reverse complement.
GCGCTCCACATATGCCAGCTCCGCGAGTAAATATAGCCGCTGAGCTTCTGCATCCCGGCAAGGCATGTTCCGCTCCAACGTATACCGCTCGATGACAAACACCTGCTGAGCGTAAAAGTCAGGCTTGATGTGTTTAAAGAAATACACTTCTTCTTCGGGCGAGCTAAAACCCTGCTCGGCGCATAACACGCGAAGCCTGGCTATAGCTGCCCGGATAGGCTTCAGCGAGGATTTCATTTTTTCGAGCGGGTCGCTCAACTGGTAGTCGATGGATTGGAGTTCATCCATAAGCTGCGCCAAAGAGCGCACTGAAAATTCTTTGATCATAGGATAAATACTTAGTGAACAAAAAGCGCCGGAGACCGTCCCTGGCGTTCAGACAGGAAATCAAAAATGAATGCAAAAGCTTTGCAATAATTTTCCGATATTCACTTTCTGTATCCCCGTCTTACAAGACAAATCTATTTCCTGCAGTTAAGAAAAAAGTTGGTTTGAAGCACAATCGAACCACATGGAAAACAACGCTGACCAGGCCACCGAACTACTTGCCGTGTTTTCACGAATCACCCCTATCTCACAGCCCTTCCAACAGCGGCTCTGCGAGCAGTTACTGACTCAGAAGTTTCCCCGCCGCCACATCCTGCTCAGGCCGGGAGAGATCGCAAGGAACATCTACTTCATCAAAGAAGGATTTCTGCGTGCTTACTTTCTGGACCGGGAAGGACGCGAATGTACCACCTGGTTTATGGGAAAATATGACCTGATGATATCGGTATATAGCTTTTTCACCCAAAGACCGGCATACGAATACATTGAAGTCCTTCAAGAAAGCACCTTGCAGTCCATCAGTTACCTCCAGCTCCAAAGCTATTATGCCGACTTCCGGGAAGGCAACCTCATTGGCAGGGCCATGATGGAACGCTACTATATATTAAGTGAAGAACGGGCGATATTCCTGCGCTGTAAAACGCCCTCCGAACGCTACGAGCAGCTGCTCAAAGCCCACCCCGACATTACCCAGCAAACCACCCAGATCAACATCGCCTCCTACCTCGGTATAGGCCGCGAAACACTCAACAGGTTAACCGTCCAAAAATTAAAAAGTGATCCCAGGCACAAAAACAGCCCCGGGCAGGAGCATCATTAAACCATAAAAACAACCCATCTAAAAAAAAACAATTCATACTAACCAAATCAAAAACCATCATGAAAAATTTTAATCTCTACAAGGGACAACTACTGATCCCCCGTTTTCTATTTCCATTATGCCTGTTCCTTTTATGCCAGGTGATATTCCTGGCTTCCTGCAAAAAGACAGCACCCGGCCTATTACCTGATCAGGAAAAACAGGAACAATTAACACTCTCCAAAGAAGAGGCTATCCAGTTTTTACAACGCAGCATCACCGCTGCAAAAGCAAACCCTTCAGATACCACTAAACACTTCCTCGCAAAACTAAACCCCGACTACACCAAACTCTACCACAGAAGGAACTCCAATACAGGTTCCTGGAACCTCATCCTCAAAGGATCCCCAAGCTATCACGGCCAAAAGCTCGGCTACCGAAAAATGCGCATCTTCCGCGACAGCGCCACGGGACAAGTTTCCGCCGAGATCATCGAGGTATTACCTGATCCCCTCGCCCTGCAGCTCGGAAAGATCAAAAGCGAGCAAAGCTTTAGTGGAAAACTATACCGTTATGACCTGGCTTATCATTTCAAAGGCGGTTCCATCCTGTCTTTAGGAAAAACCATCGGCGAAATCCGTCCTGGACCTGCCCCCACTCCAAACCTGCTTTCAGCTAAAAACACTTTATCCAAAGGCTCCAGCCCCAAAGACCCGCTCATGCTCATCATCGAATCCTGCGGCTGGAGCCAGGAATGGTACATGGATAGCGAAGGTAGCCTTACCATCCACAGTTACACCAGTTGTTCTTCCTCCTTTTACCAGGACATGATCTGGAGCATCTCCGATGAGTTTGGGGGCGGGGGTGGCGATAGCGAATATTATTACGAATATGGCTCCGAAGGATCCGGCAGCACAGGCCCTGCAGACCCTGCCGTTCCCGAACCCTCCAACCTGCCCATGGAGGATGCAAAACCGGTAAACGCCAAAGAGATGACAGACTGTTTTTCTACCATCAGCACCACAAACGCGGCTTTCACCGTCCGCGTACTGGTATTGGAACCTTTTGCCGGAACCAGCTTCAATGTCGGCCCGAACAGTTTTGGCCATGTGGCCATCCAGCTCAGTAAAACCGGGAACGGCCAGACCATCACCCAGACCATGGGCCTATATCCTACCGGAACCGGCCTTGCTAAACTGGAATCCCGTGGTCAGATACTCGACAACGGCGATATGACCTACGATCTTGGAGCAACCTATAACGTCAACAGCGAAACATTTGGTAAGCTCATCACCTACCTTTCCGGCCCCAGGAAAGACTATCACTTCACCGATTTCAACTGTGCCTCTTACGTATACCAGGCCGGACAGGCAGCAGGCATCCCCATTCCCAACCCCATCACCCCTGTCGGCATTTCAGGCCCCGGAGGCGCGGGATATGCCGATACGCCGGCAGGTATGGCTGCAGCCCTGCGGGAACAAAAATCAAAAAACCCGGCCATGGACTTAAACCAGGGCGGCGGAAAAGTAGCACCAAGTAAAGGACCCTGTAAATAATATCAATCGACCAGCCATGAAAAACCAGCAAAAGAAACATCGCACCATACGCAACATCATGATCATGCTACTCTGCCTGATCGGCATCAGCAATACGCCGCCTATCCAGTTTTTTACCCTTGACAGTTACCATTATCAAAACGCCGACGCCAGCTTTACCTACACCGAATTCCCGGGAAAAGGCCTGGACTTTCAAGTGGGGATAAGGAGATGGGAACGTTTTAAAAGTGCACATCCACGCAACCCAAACAAAACCTTATACCGCACTTTCCGCATCAATCCCTTAAAGTTCTGGGAATGGTGGCAGTTTATTACCCACCACGAACGCTATGAATTGCCAATGCTTCCTGCACAAAAAACCGGAAAAGCCAGTAACAATCAATAAAAACCTATCAGGTGCCTTCCACCAAAAAAAACCGGCGGATCGCTCTTTGACAGGTTTCAACCGGAACACCGATAATAAAGGAAATAAATGAAGCTGCAGGGATGCAGCTTTTTTTTATGCCGGCTGTTTTCACAAAAAGCAGATTGCTGACAAGCAACAAAGATTGTTATATTTGGATCTATATCCAGCATCCATAGATACGCCTCATGAAAAAAATATTCCTAGCCTTACTGGCAATCGCTTTAAGTCTCCCTGGTTTCAGCCAGTTAAAAAATGAAAGTTTTGAAAACAAAAAAGATCATTCCCTCTACCCATCAGATTGGAACTTTACCGCTATACCCGGCTATACAGGACAGACAGATGACTCCCTGTCACATTTCGGAAAATCTTCCTTTAGACTGACAGGCACCAGCCAGATCAAAGAAAACACCTTTCAGAATATCTCCCAGCTCATTAACTATGAAACAAATGGCTTTGAACAGGTCCAGCTTTCAGGATATGTAAAACTCCAGGGAGTGGAACAAAGTGTGGCATTCTGGTGCCAGGTCTGGGATAAGGACAATAAAATGATCGGATTCGAAAATATCAGCTCGCAACAGCCAGTACTGAAAGGAAGCAGTGACTGGAAACAATATTCCCTCAAGCTCAGCCTCCCGAAAGAAACCAAAAAACTTTATTTCGGGGTCTACCTGATGGGAAAAGGAACAGCCTGGATAGATGATTTTACCATAGAGAAAATTACCGCCCCATACTCGCCGCCCAGTGAGGAAATAGTTCGCTACACGAGTGAGGTCAGAAAAATAATAAAGCAAAATTCGATTTACAAGGATTCCCTCAACTGGACAGATCTGGACGAAGGCATTAAATTCTTTTCATCAGGCCTGAAAACCATAACTGAGGTAGGCAAAATCAACAGTTACATCCTTTCAGCATTAAGAAAAGCCGGCGACAATCACTCCTTCTTCCAGACCAGGGTAAATGCCCAGAAATATGCCTCGGGGAACACCAACCCCGAAAAGACTACCTCTAAACTACTTGAAAACAATATCGGCTATATCCAGGTTCCCGGTTTTGGTTCACTGGATAAAAATACAATGGATGGGTTTGCCAACGATATCCAGCAACAGATTGCAAGGCTTGACAGTGCAAGCCAGATCCAGGGCTGGATTGTCGACCTGAGAAAAAATACAGGTGGCAACATGTACCCCATGATTGCAGGGCTTGGTCCGCTGATCAGTACTGGGGAACTCGGGTATTTTGTCCACCCCGAAGGAAAAAAAGCAAAATATACCGCATGGACCTACACCTCCTCAGCCCAACCCACCTCAACCATGGGCATCACCATCAGCAAACCTTACCAGATCAACAACAAGGACAGTAAGGTCGCCGTATTGATTGGTCCCCGTACTTCCAGCAGTGGCGAGATGACTACCATATCCTTTATCGGCAAATCGAACACCAAACTCTTCGGGGAGCCGACAGGTGGCTACACGACAGCAAACCAGGGCTTCAAGTTATCGGACGGTTCTTATCTGTACCTGGCTTCCAGCTATACCGCAGACCGCAACAAAAAAGAATACTTCGGAAAGATCGAGCCCGATGTGCTCATCAAGCCTTCCGGGGACGGGGATGAGGTATTAAAAGCTGCCATAAAATGGCTGGGTGAAAAGTAAAGGACTGGCAAATGAAAAGGTGAACCATAGCGTGCGAATCTGCCAGCACGAAAACCATTTGAAATATCCGGCATTGATAAATAAATGGTACCGAAAGCAAGAAAAGCTTCTCAAAGGGAAAATTCGCCTGGTTAAACCATGTCCACTCAGCGCTTAAAGGCAAGCTAGTCCTACTCCAAGCCTAGTACCGAATCAATCAACTGCTGTGGCTGCAGGTCGGTATCCACCTCAATATCCGGCCGCAATATATTCTCCACGCGGTCCCCTGCTGGCCGGATCCTTGGCGTATGTTATAACTTCTGATAAATTAAAAATGAAGATATAAATTATATGGATCAATTACCAGTGATCATCCATCAGGCCAAACTTGCCGGAATTCCAGGTGAAATGCGCTGTAATCACCTTAGCGCCAAGTACCAATAGATTAATTTCGCAGAACAGGCTATGCCGGGTGAATTTCTAACAGGTTAACCGACCACTGCTGCTCTTTCTCCTGCAGGAGCCTTTTGACATGGCGGTAGAGAATGACCCGTTACCATTTTACATGGATAAATCCCCGGCAAGATTTCACAAAGGCTCTTCACAAACTTCACAGATTTCGTACAATCCTCATTTTTCAAACACAGCCACGCTCACAATAAGTATATTTACACATACGGCGCTGCATTTCATTAGCCATACCTACCAAAGATCGAAGTTACCTGTTCTCACTGCAGCAAGGCAAAAAACTGATTTAACTTAACGACAGACTATGGAAATTATCGTGTGGCCAACGGCAAATGCTGTTGAACAAACAATTGTCAACATCAAGGAATTTATTGACGATGCAGAAATTGAGGGACTCAAAGAGGTGAGCATCGCACGAGAGGCAATACAGCCAGGAAGCATGAGTGCAGGGGGATTACTGGGTGGGGTAAAGATCGTTCTGGATTCCATCAATAAACCTCTGGTCGAACTGGTCAAATGCCTGCAGCATTACGTTGATAACTATAGAACATCCATCACCATACCAACCAAAAATGGCAATGTTGAGATCTCCCACGGAAGGAGCATGACCGCTGAAGAGTTGGAAAGCCTTTTAGCCCGCCTACTGAACGGAGAAAAAAAAACCGATTGAAATGGACCATAACAATACCTGGGTACTATTGATTGGTGTCAGTGAGTTTCCCCAAGATCCAAGTTTAATCGAAATACCTAATGTGCGCATAAACATTAGCAGGATGCGGGATAGTTTACTCGACCGGCAGCTTATCGGGATCCCTGCCGAGCAGATTTTGGAATCATCAAATGAAACCAGGGGCACGACCTTAAAAAAATTGAGTCAAGTTTGCAAACTGGCTAACCATAAGAAAAACACATTAATCGTTTACTACTCCGGACACGGTATACTTAGCTCAGAAAACCTACGGCTAAATTTAAGTACAATCGAAACCAACTGTGAAGATCTTATTGATGCAATCGATATAGACTTATTCCGGGAATACATCCGCAGATGTCAGGCAGCAAGGAAAATAGTTCTCCTGGATTGCTGCCATAGTGGTGCCATGATTAAAATTATGGATAACACTGAAGGTGTCATACAAAAAAACATGACGGATTTTGAGGGAACTTATGTAATGGCTTCCTGTTCGTCAAAAGAATCTTCCAGGTTTCCGGAAGAATCTGATCAACCCACTTATTTTACAGGTGCTTTACTGGATATCATCAACAGCGGTATCGAATTAGACCAGGAATACTGTAGCTTCCGGGATGTCTTCGCACAATTGAAGAGTGATCTGGACAAAGCCGGACGCCCGCTGCCCTTGCAATCCAGCTACGACCAGGCTGACCAGTTGTATTTTTTCAAAAACAGGCAATTCCCTTTGCCCAACAAAGAGCAAATTGCCTGGTTGCAGGCACAAAAGCAAAATTCCATCAACGCCTATTCAGGTTTTATCGAAAAATATCCATACGGGGAGTTTGCAGAGGAAGCCCAAAACCGGATATTTTCGATAGAGGAAAGATCATATTGGCTAAAAACCAAAAAAATCGATACCATATCAGGCTATCATAATTTTCTGCTGAAATTTGCCAGAGGGGAATACGCTGCCAGTGCAAAAAAAGCACTCCAGCACCTGTTGGATGAAGAAGCTGTCGATGATAGCAACACTGAGGAGGAACAGTGGGAAAATGCTGTTGCACTTTCTACAGAACGCGCATACCAGGATTATATTTCCAATTATCCCAATGGCACATACACTACTGAAGCCTGCGAGCTACTGGAAAAATTATCCCAACCCAAGTCAAAACCAACACCCCAAAAGGAACTAAGAGCAAAGCAGATACCTGCAGTTGAAACTGCAAATAATCCTGTTTTGGACCCCATCCCCCCAGTACCAAGCGAAGTCGACATTCCAGCATCCCCGGACATCAAGAATGCCAATGACCAAAGCCCCGCGCAAAAACCTTCTTCATCCTCCTTTGAGCGTTTTATTGACCATAAAAACTACTTTTATGGACCAATCGACCCTACAAAAGGAAATGTGCCGGGTTTTATCATCAAAAAGACCAAAGAAAGTAAGGCCGAAGAAGCGCCCAAAACCACAGCAAAAAAAAATACCGAGGTCAAGGGAGATAAAAAAAATGACCAACAGATAAACAAAAAAACACGATGGCCAGAGGCGCTGAAAATCTTACTAATGATTACCATTGGTATTGCAGCGTACACGATCTATTCTGAGTTCTTATCCCTTAACAAAGCCACTCCCGATGCCCAATCCTCAACTGATTCATTAAGCAAACCGGCAGACACGATCAGTACAAAAATTCCCAGGGACTCTAGGATTGGCGATACCATTGGTCTGGATCCTCTCGAAGTCAAGCGTAGACTCGCCGTTTATTATGCCGGACTTGGCGACTCCTGCAACAACATTCGAAAGTACAGCGAAGCAAAAGATCACTACACCTCAAGCCTGAATTTTTATTCTTTTCTGGACGCTGACAGTTCAGGATGGAAAAGCCACCGTGGAATGGGTATTGCCTATTTTCACCTTTCAGATTATACCCAAGCTGCCAGCGAACTTTGGAAAGCCAGAAATAAGCGGCTCGATACCATTGATGAACTCACCTACTTTTATCTTGGGCGCTGTAGCTATCAGCAGAAGCAGTATCACGATGCGATAGGTTTCTATAAATATGCCATTGGGAAAAACAAAACAAATCCTGTCAATTACTTTTATGCCGGGGAATGCAGGTACATGATGGGAAACTATCTATTGGCCATTGACAACTTCAACCAGGCGATGAAAAAAGGTATCCAAACCAGAGAATACCCTGAACTCTACCGTCTGAGAGGCCTGTCTTTCGCCCAAAACCAGCAACTCGATTACGCCATCGATGACCTTCAAAACTACATACTCGCAGGTGGAACGAGAAAAAAGGAAGCTTTCACAAAAATTGGCAGCATGTATTACGAACTGAGAGATTACGACAATGCAAATGTCAATTTCCAAAAGGCCAACGAAAGTAATTAACTACTTGTTTAAATACCCCTCTAATACAAAATTGAGCACGATCAAATAGCAATCGCAGCTAAGGCAAATTAATAGCGGATACAGGATCTATCCCGTGCTGTGCAGCCAGTCTATATTGCCTTGACGCCCTTAAAATGCCATAAGCACCGCTCTGAACCCAGTAGAATGCAGGCCGGCTCCTCGCCTTTTTCTCATTTAACAGGGGAGCGTTATTGGCAAGCCACTGTTTCAGCCAGTTCAGCAACCTGCTTCCCGATAATTAACTGGTATTCCAACAACAGCTCGTCACTCCCCATAGGAGACTGATTTGATAATTAATAAATTCAACAGTAATTATGATTGCAACAACATTTAACCTATCCGCTGCTTTTGATCCATAAGGTAGTTATCTGCTGAAAAATGAAGGAGGCCCTTTCCATTCCATTCCAGCGCTTTGGTAGGATCTCCCTTAGCTAGATAAGCTTCAGCTATCCAGAAGAAAACATACGGGTTATCCAGCTCATACCTATCGGTCAGGGAAGATGCCCTTAACATCAGCTTAAGCCCCTTTTCCAGCTTACCAAAATACCGGAAAAGAGTCGACCCTTTACTGAACAGTGCTTCCGGCAGTTCCGGATTAATGGCCAACGCCCGGTCATAGCAGTCCATTTCTTTATTGTGCATATTCAAATTCAGGTACGCATTCCCCAGGTTATTCCATACCTCAGCATTATTGGGATTAAGTGCTATCGATTTTTCAAAATAGGCTATGGCTTCCCGATAGCCGCCGAGCTTAGTAAAAGCTGAACCAATGTTATGATAGGTCACAGCAGAATGCACTACCTTGTTATAGAGCTCAATCGCTTCATAGATTTTACCATCATCATTCGTCAAAAATCCTTGTTCTGTTATAATAGCTGCCTTATTACTATACAGGCTGTCATTTTGTGTTATCGCCAGTGCTTTATTGATATACACAAGCGCTTTCTGATAGTTATGCAACTGATACTCACATACAGCTATTGCTTCCAATATACTTGCATCATCAGAATTTTGTTTTAACAGCGCCTGAAGTTCCGGGAGCGCCTGCAAATACTCTTGTTTAAAAAATAACTCCCAGGCCGTTTTACTCTCTACGGATGTTTCCGGCAAGGCATATAATAAGTGTTTCCTGCTAAAAATCCCCGATACATAATCCGATACACTATCCCAGTCAGTATCGCTCAGCTTATTTGTCCTGGATACTTTCACCGTAAAAGTTTCATTCTTACTTGTCAGATCAACAGCATCATGTTCAAACCACCGCCAGTAGGCTTCTTTTTCATCCGCAAGGTAGACTACCAGCATTGTTGGTTCAAGTTTATTGAACCAGCGGTTGATCGTTGAACGTTTTAAAACCACCTCAACCGCTAAATTATTTTTAGCCCGCTCCTTCCCTTTAAGTTGTACCGAAAAATTCTTTCCGGTCACCTGCCTGTCAATGGTTATTTCACAATTCAAATCTGTACCGTAATCTACCCTAAGGACATTTACGACCCATGATACCGGCAGGCAATTGGTAAAATGCATTTCAGATAGCTTCTCCAGCTCACTGTTCCTGTCCCTTATTGGTAAATTCTTCAATTTTCTTATCATTTATACTGGTGCAACATTTACTTCGCTAACCTTGTCCCTGGTTGAATATCAAGCACACCGCACTCAATCCCAAGGTAAGCATTCAGTCTATTGAACATTGAAATCGCGTTATCCCAACCACCACAACACTCCGGGCTTAATGCGATTGTCACAACAACTGCACCATCAATCAAGCTTTTCAGTCTTCTGGCGAATTCCTTAAGTTCATCCTCAGCCAACAGCTCTTTATATTTATTTTCAGAAATCTTTTTAAATAAAACATCAATATCTAGATCGAGTATTTTAAGTTCTCCAGTAGGGGTAACTAGATCAACTTCCTCCCTTAGGTCTAATTCCCGTTTAACCCAGGATTCCAGTGGTTCAGCTTTACAATGCTGGTAATAATTTGGTAACCGTTGGTCACAAAAAAATTCCATCCCGGAGATTGTTAGGGGATTAAATGTTTTATATAACTCAATAAAATTATCCCACATCAGTACCTGGAATTCACCACTCTTTAAACTTATCATTTCATCGATACACAGAGACTTAAAATCAATGTTTTTATATTGATGAAAAGCTGGCTTCACCACTCCAACCCCCAGATCATGGTGCCTATCTATATGCAACAAGGCATATTCGTTCATTGGATCAAGCGCTTTAGTCCAGCAATAAAAGGCAGCTAAATGGTTATCCATAATATAGACTTTGCCAACCTTTGCCAAAAAGTTAATTCAGCGTGTCGTGAAATATTTCTTCCTTTGTTTATGATGATTTCCATTAAACTATAATGTGCTTAAAACTATTCATGTAATGAATTGATGTACAATACTCTAAATAAACTTAACTTATGGTATCGGTAGAAATAAATTAGTTGGCTACCGCTATTCTAGGGTATATTGCAAGATACTTCCAAAACATAAGAGAGTTACCAACGATAAAGCAGAACCATCTTCACCTATCGAGAAACTAAACATATTTATCTACTTTTCATTTAATTATTCTTTCTGGTAATGAATCTTGTTACATTCCATAATCCGTTCGCAAATCTTGCGCATTTCATCATTCATCCGCATCCCTTCTTCCGTCGGCTGCACATTTTCAAGTATCATAAGCTTCACGGCCTGTACGATGAACTTCCATGCATCATTCTGATCGGGAAAACTGGTAACCGCAACAGCCTTGAAAGGCAATGCCGAAAATTTTCCAAGATTATAATGTCCATTCCTCTGCCAAAGATAAGGAGAGAGAATAATGGGGATAATTTTAGGTGATCCATCCTTGTTATAGCGGTCTATCGCATTCCTGATTTCGAATTCCTTTACATAATCCACCTGCATAAGATGGTCGCTAATCATGAAAAATATAATATCCGCCTGCGCAAAACGCCTGGTGATTTCCTCGTCCCATTCCGATGCAGCTATAAGTTCCGCGCATAACCAAGGTTTTTCGATAATCTCATCGTCAACCAGCGGGGTGATGTGACTCAAGAACCTGTTCACCAACGCTAAATCATATTTGGAATATGAAACCACCACCTTTTTCTTTCTTTTCAGATCATTAGGCGTAAATGGCTGGAAAGGGTATATCGGAACAATCACCGTTTCTCCATTCAGTTTCCCGTCCTCATCGGCCAAACAGACCTTGATCATTGTACCGGCATTTCGCGAGCAAATTTCTCTATATGAAGCAAACTTTCTTCCATCAACCGATATCAGCATATCATCGGGACGGCACTCCTCCACATTATATAACCTATCTGCGTTATAAATCTTGGTGTAAAGCTCGTCACCTGGAACATAATTCCCTAACATTAGTACCTTCCGTTTGTAAAGGCCAAACTGAGAGTAATCAAAGGGTTCCATATTCCAGTATAGGCTCACTACCGCGTAAAAGAGATAGGATACAATCTCCTGACGTTCTTTTTCTGCCTCCCGGTTTTTAAAACCGCAATATACTGCTATTTCAAGCTGCTCAAAATCCAGCTTAAACATTACCTTGGCCTTATCCTCAAACTTAAATAGTCCCTGATTCCTCCAGAATTTATTCGGCCTATGGTTTTTACCAAAGAAATGTATGATGTCATTTATCATTCCGAAAGGCAGGAAATCTTCGAATTTCAAGACAAAGATGGGTTTATCCAGCCCAAAAGAAAAAAGATCAAAATTATCAGCATCCTGCCCTGCAAGTGGCAGAAAGTTAGGTACAATGAACCTTCCCTGATGTTCATCATGAAATACGATTTTTTGCAAGATAAGCAGATCGGTAATTTCCAGATAGGCAGCATCATCCAAATTTTCCCAGGCAATAACCCCATGGCGTTCCAACGTTCCCTTATCTAAAATGAACTCATGTATATAGGTTACCAATGCCATGGGATTAAGCCAAACCTTATCTGGCAATGCCTTTTTATAGTACAACACTAACCCCTGTGAATGGAGTTGATGGAGATCATCACGAAGGTATTCCAGCCTATTACCAATATCTCTTTTGTACATCGGGAGGATATCCCTTTCTACATCAAAGCTTCTAAAGTCACTGTATTTACCCTTATCTAGGATAAAGTTGATAAAATCAATATACCACTGTGGCACTTTCTTTTTCACCTTCGACTCAGAAACCAGCTCCAGAATAGAACTTTCCAGGTATCTTAACCCAAGATCGTTTACTTCGCCAACATTGTTCTTCAGTGTCAGGTGAAATTCACCTAGTACCATATCAGATGAAAACAGGCAGTTATGGTTCTGGATTTTAGATTCGTCCCTGTGACTCTGTATAAGTAATACAGGATCGGTTTCCCCGTCAAAGATTTCATTCTCCAGGTAATTCTTCTGACCAAACCAGTAGCTGAGGCTGAAATCCTGATTATCTCGACCTTTGATATCGGCCCGTCTTCTATTGATGTTAAATCTGGGATTCCATAAAACAAGATAGACCGCTCCTCCGGTAAGAAAGGTTTTATAAATGCCATGATAAAAATCCTGCCCCCCAAAGTCGAAAAAAATCGCTTCAGGCATACTTTGATCTTGCTTATACAGTTTTTCTATCCGGATGATGTGTGTACTGTCAACCTCCTCATTAAACTCACCATCGATCAGATAAGACAAGAGTGAAGATTTTCCGCTGGCGTGGTTACCCAACAAAATCACTTTGGCCGGAAGCTCCAAATCCCCCAGATCAGCTTCAGCCTGCATGGAAAGATAATTTTTCAATGTGAAATGATGGCTGTCGCTTTCATCCAGGCTGAGGTCATAGAGTTTAACAAATGGGTTGTTGTCTGCACGCAGGAAGCGTAAGTTCTTCAGTTTCGCTACCACACTGGCATCGCTAATCCGGTTATCACTAAAATTCAGGCTGTGAAGTTTCGTCATTACTCCAAGGCCGGCAATGTTCCTTATCCTATTTTTACCCAGGTTTAGGGTGGCGAGGTTCTTCAAACCAGAAAGCCCACTGATATCTGAGATCTCATTTCCACTAAGGTCCAGATATTCCAGCTTTTTTAGCTGAGCCAAAAAACCGGTACCTGTTATCCTGTTTCCAGCGAGGTGCAGGTACCTTAATTTCTTCAGCCCGCTGAGTGCTTCAAAATTTCGATGTTCGTTTCCACTTAAATCAAGGCTGGTCAGCGCATGCATTGTCTTGAGAAAAGATAAATCGACGAATCCTGTATCTGCAAGATACAATGCTGCAAGATCCTTTCTTTTACCCAAGAAACTGAAATCCTTCACGGACTGCCCATTCAGGTTTAGTGAAATCAGGTGTTCAAAGGGGGCAAGCAGCGTACCGTCAGAAATAGTATTGTTGCTTAGGTTTAAACCTATTATCTGCCCACCAGTATTTATTTCAAAATCAGATGGATTTATGGACTGGCCCAAATCCTTTTCAAGCTGAAGGATTAACGTCGGTTTTTCCTCTTTTTTATCCAGTGAAACTGGCACGTATCGCCCGGAAAAGTGTCTTTTGACTGAGCTGAAATACTCCTCACTGCCGATACTCACAATAATCGGTATCTCCAATGTCTCCTGATTTAGCACTGCATCATAAATAACCGCCACTTTAACAGGAGCAAGCTTGCCTGCCCCAGTCCCAAATAATGGGATATTAACTCCCAGAATGCTCCTATCGTCATCTATCAATTCCAATAGTCGGTTGCAGATCGCGTCAATTATCTCCACAGAGGAATTATCCTCTTTAACTGAATAGGCATAACCTGCGATAATATCAGTTTGATTATTAAGCTTAAATGTTGAAATTATCCCGGCAGGTTTCTTTGAGGCTGGAGGGATCCCAAGTTCTGCTGCCCTATTTGCAATATGGTAATTTACATTACCATTACTTGCAGCCGGAAGCAGCACTAAATTGCAATACTTCATGGGGTGAATATTAAACATATCACCGCAACGGAAGACTATATTACCTACCTTAAAGGACAGAATATCCTTATCCATATCGCCAATATTGGAAAGGTTAACTTCCCCCATAATAGGCCCATTCTGATCATGCTTTACGCCAGATACATATACAGAACTGTTAGTATATGGATGATAAAACTGGGCAATTTTTTCCCTGTCCTGCCCGTTGCTGATCCGTATCGCAATTTCACCGGTGGCTCTCAAAGCTTGCATATAAATAGATAATCCCCTTCCTCGGCTGATTTCTGTGTGTAAAAGAACTCTTGAAGCCAATGTAGGATGATTTTCAGACACCAATATCTGGTTCGTCTGTCCCCGCATTTTTTTCTCCATAATTATCTTTCCCTTAGAGCCTATCAATGAGTACTTCGTTACGCCGGGCATCTCCTCTATATCTTCAAGAAACCTGAACTGTATTTCCCATGATTCTTCAAAAGAAGGGATAGCAAGTTCGAATGCCGTCTCCGAGATATTCTCAGTTAATAACACCCCTAATTCGTTTTCATTATCTGAGATTTCAATAAGTCTTGTTTTTTCAGCCATTTGTTATGTTTTTGGAAGATTGCTATTCAAAGCAATCGCAACTTGCCCAATAAATAATATATTCATCAATCTTATGCCAATATTGTATTTAATTGAGCTTCAAGTTCGGATAAATCCTTCCACTCACTACACCTACCCGGCAACGGATTACTATGGTCAAGCAATGCATCCAGCAGTGTTTTTACCGTTGCTAGCTTAGCCGGATCATCCTTCAAGGTGCTAATCGCGTTATATGGTTTTTCCTTAGAGACTTCCATATCAAAATAAGCCTCTTCAAAGTTTGGAAGTGAAGCCAGTAAACGCACGCGAACTCCATCAGGCCTTGCATTTACGGATTCTAATATATTCGGATTGTTTCCCCAGGCCGGATTCTTTTTATCCCCCTTTTTGGTCATCGGCGTATCACTGTCATGCAGCACGGAATAACTTGCACCGAAATGGTTCAAGATCTTGACCAGAGATACAATGGTTGCTTTTCCCCGCGCCCTGATGATATGCACATCCCGGTATTCCTCTGGATATACCGAACGGACATAGTTAAAAGCGGTATATTCGGTATCCCCTTCTACCACAATCACTTTACCACCGAAGAGAAATTCGGCCACATAGGGGTCACAGATATTAAGCAATTTTAGATTAACCTTATCATCGCCATCCAGTTTAACCTTATCAGGGCGAAAAATTGTCGTTCCCTCTACATCTCCCTTATTATTCCGTTCTACCCTCACGATAGTGGTGTTATTGCGCGAAAAATCTATAAATATCGGGGAATGTGTAGTGACCATGACTTGCCAACGTCCGCTTGAGGGAAGGTCATAAAGAACTTTACAAGCCTCCCTTATGGCATTTGGATGTAAACAGATTTCAGGTTCATCTATCAAAAGGATATGCGGCCTGAGTTGTACCTCATTGCCTTTATCAATGCGATTGGTTTCTGAAATATATTTAAGTGCCGTCCATAAAAGCGTCCGCCTTGCCCCACTTCCCTGACGGTCTACTGTGCTCATAAAACCGTCAACCGGCCCCATCAGTAGTTCCGAATTCCATTTAAAAATATCCGCTGCTGGATTACTTTCTGGCTGCGCATCGAAGTTCACATGGTAATTTGGGAACACCATACCAATGAGGTTTGTTAATTCTTTATTTGCAGTATCAATTTGGCCCCTGGTCTGGGTAATAATGTCCAGCTGAACATTGAGAATACTATCTACCATAGCATGATATTGATTTTTTTCCTCTGCGGTACGCATCAGATTAACCTTTTCCTGGATCGCGGCAAGCAATAACTTTTTAATGGCATCTGCCTGATCCTCGGGTTTACTGAAAGCATCGACCTTGTGTGGTTCTGGCCTACGCGAATTGGCAATATTGGGTGGTCCAAATGGGGCTTTTGTAGCATGCCATTCCTTTTTATGGACATCCCAGCCCCTTCTATCAGGCTTTCCAGTACCACGCCAGGTCCAGCGCTCCCGTACCAAGAGCTCACCTTTCTCATTTTTGTCCACCCACATCTCCCCAATACCCGCTTCATATACAATGGTATGAAGTTCAATTTCTGGCAGATTATCCGGATCGATCTTGTTGTTTGGAAAATCTTCTAACTTGATATCGGCGGCTTTCGACCCCTCAGACATCACCAGTTCATAAGCACGGAGCAGCGAACTTTTACCTGCATTGTTTGGACCTACGAGTACCACAATGTCATCCAGATCAATCTGAACAGCTTCGGATCCGATACACCTAAAGTTCTTGACAATTAACTTGACCAATCTGGGATCGGCCATTGTCGTCACCACAGCAATCTCTTCGCTGTTGTCATCTGTTTTCTTAGTTACTTTTACTGCTTTTCCCATCTACTTGGATTTACCGGGCAGCTACTACAAAAGATATCCAGGAGCCACGTTGTGGCCATTATAAGTTTTCCTGAAAATCCTTGGAGTGGAGCGCTTCGGGATTTTAGATTTTTAGATTTTCAAATATATTATTCGTAAAAGGCTTATTGACCTTATTTTTTTTTTAATTTTTGACATTAATCAAAAGTTTAATGGATGTGCCTGGAGGTGGCCTGCAATCGGCAGTCTTACTCTTACCTGAGTGCAGCTAACAGCGCAGCGACCTAAACCTTGCCCGTCATGATCTTGAGCAAACTTTCGATTTTCCTATACAGTTCATCAAAAGTAATGATCTCCACATCCTTGCAATTGTTCCTGAACATCTCAAAAGCATGTAGCTGCTTATCAGAAAGTGCCGACAGCCTGCCAATAATGATCAGGGCTTTTGAATTAAATGTTTCTACATCTTTTGTTTTGTAAGCGTGGGCATAAAACTCCTTTTGAAAGTGGTCACGCTGGTTGAGCACTTGGGAAATGCAGCCCATAAGCTCCTTGGAAAGCGCAAACACATCATCACCCCTGTAGGGCTTTTTATCCACCAGTTCGGTCAAATGGGTCTTGATCTCAACAAATGAAACATTATCGCTCAGGCCATTCTTGATCAAAAAATCACTGTACTTGCCATTCTTGTTTTTGTAATTCTTTCCGCCTACATAAGCTTCATCCTGATGGAGGATTACCGGCTGGGCAAAGAGCGTTGAAAATATCCAGCTATTTTCCTTTAAGAAGCCCTGGAACTTCTTTTCCAGTGTAGGCGTATCACTTGTAGCCTTTAACAGCGCATAAAATCCTACCAATGCGGATTTAAGATTCATTCGCAATATTACCCCAAAAATGGTGCGAAGACTTATTGAAAATGGTATTCATTTATGTCTGGTAACCATTGGTGGCTCACACGCTGAAACAGCTTATCGGAAAATTTTATTTGACAATCTTTTAACTCTTTCCAAGTCGGATAGATTTGCAGATGCATTGAAATCATCTTTTGAAGAAATAGTTGATAGTGGTAGATTTACTCGACGAGATATATCCATTTTTGCGTACGAATATTTTCAGTCCTCTAGGAATAGCATATTCAGTGAAGTCGTGAACGCAAAAGGGATAAGTGTCGATGATGATTACGTTTTTTTATTGAAGAACTTGGACAGGACTTTAACGCCTGTTGGGCATCTTGAACTGATTGAAGAGATTATCGTCTCAGGTAAAGGGACAAATTGTTTTCACCAGGTGTTCAGTTCTAGATATGGACAGGAAATTTTTCTTCACGCAGATAAATTCAATTATTACATCTCTTATATCATGAGGGCATCTTTTTTGGGCTGGGAAGCTTACCTAAAGGATCTGAAAGATTTGGGCATTACGATTCCAGATATTGTAAAAGCCGCTGGAATGGAATCGACTAATATTAACCTTAGCGATTTGCAATCATTTCTGATGAAATATGGCAACAATAAATCAGATATCTCTAGGGTGGTTAAAAAATTGAACAAAACTTATTTTGGGATTGAAGCAAAGGCAGATACAACAAAGTTTTACGATGTCTTCTACCAGAAACCCGATGGCCGAAGACTCAGGTAATGACTAAGTATTTTGATGTTGATCTGATGCGTAAAACAACTAATTAGCTTTCTGGGTGCCATTTTCCAGCGGAAGTCTGAATTCTTGGAAAGCTCAATAAAAACATCCGTTCTGATACTCACCACAATATTCTATCTATTTAATCCTTAGCTTTAAGACATAAAACCAATACGATGAGTCCCGAAAAAAATATAAAACCAACACCCGACGCCACTTGACAGTCACATCATTGCTAACGAAATACAACCCGATATAAACATTATCCCAAAAGAGCCCGCAGTTCCAGGAAACTTTGAATATAACCAGGCACCCGCTTCCGGAAATCTAGGGCAGCAAAACGGTAAGGACTAAGAAAAAATCCAGAAGCAGACTGGAACAGAAAAAAGCAGAGCAACAAAAAATAAAGAACTATTACACAATGATTAATGCCCGGCCCGCTTCTGCCTAATACAACTCCACGTGCTTAACATGTTCAATCGTAAATTTCAGGCTATACCCGTTTAAATGGTTGCCATAATGGGAAATGCCAATGATCACCTTGGCAAAACCCTCCTGAAATTCAGATGCTTCGTGAAGGATAAGATTAGAATAAATATCCACCGATAGGTCCCGCCCAAAAACTCTGAAATATAAGATTTCCGCCAAGCTCGCAAATAGTACCTCAGCATCTCCCACAGCGGATTCATCTGTAACCTCCAACCTCAGTTTCAGTGAGGTAGCTACAAGTTTAGTCCCAAAAACACTATAGGTCGAACTGGTCCCCCAACCTGAGCCACCAATGCGCTTTGCGGTAGAAATCACTCCCCATTCCCCTCCCCCAAGGTCGGAATAAAATGCCATCGCCATTCCTTCCCCCTCCAGAAAATCCTTCGCAAGGTAAGGTGACCATCCATCCTCAATAGGAACGAGGGCTGGATTCTTCTCTCTTTTCTGGGCCTCTTTGATTTCCCGGACAGATTGCCGGATAGCGGGCCTGTCCTGATATTTCCCCCGAAATACGTGCTGCCTCCAACGGTTAAGCCCTTCGATGTTATTGAAAAATCCGAAAAAAAGTATTCTTTTGGTGTACCGTAAAAGTTTAGGTGATTTTATCCGGATCTTCAAAACAGCAAATGTTTCCTCGAAACGGGCAAAACAGACTAACAGATACAAAAAGGGCACGAACATCACAGCGAGGGTTAGCGGCAAAAGAAACTGTTTGAAATAACTGATACGCCAATATTCGGTAAAATGCCCGATAATATGCCCGATCACCTCGGCGATCAAAAATAGGCCCGAAGCAGCACTGATCCACTTGAATAGTTTGGTTACTTTGTGGTTTTTCTCGTCCTGTCCGCTAAAAGCGATCAGTGTACCAAGCATCAGGGTGACCGGCACAATCAAAAGTTCGGCCCAAAGGCTGAAAGTATAAAGCCCAAGTACAAATTCCAGCACAATGGTAATCTGAAAAAGGTCTTTGAGCGTTGATCCGAAATACCGCTTCAGATTTTTGGCCTGCATAATGTTGTACATCATTGGAAGTGCAGCAAAAATACCCCAGACTATTGTATCCTTGATCATGCCAGAATCCCACAGACCGATACGGGAAATGGTAAAACAGCAAAGTGAAATGTATAGGATGGTAAAAAAATAAACGCGGAGGAAATGCCGGTCCACCAGGGATTTAAGTACTGGTAAAAAGTCCTTTCTCAAACTTTTTACAAATAAAAAAACACAAAAAACGACAGTGCCCCAAATCAGGTAAGCGAGCTCCCGTGTATTAAAAATCTCAAAAATAATGATCTGCAAGTTGTGGAAATGAGGGTAAAAAGTTGGTAAGGGGTTGACTCTAAATTTACCGGGTAAATGATAACGGCACTCAGAATAGATCAAAATTGCGAAAAATAACCGGATTACAAAACAGCTATCTATTTACTGAAATTTATCAACAGTTACCCTTGCAGACTAGCAAGTCATCCCGGCGGCCTCCAAAATGCTAAAAAATAAGCGTACCAACTTAGTTCTCGGTAATTATTCAGGATAAAAAACTTTCGCTGCTTTTCAAAATACGGATTCAAACGCGGATTAATTCTTATGCGGAGCCGATATTGCGTAAATGTGTGGAGGGAAAGACCTTGCTGAATACCGGGCATATCAAAATTATCATGTGATTTAATTATAGGCCTTATCAACATCGCGTGAGCGGGTGCAGCGGCATCCTTTTGGAACAAAAGATATAGTGGAAGACGCGACCCTTTAGGGGCACGCCCAAAACGATTAAAACAAACAACCCCTTCAACATTCCTCATTCATAAACGAATAAGGCTCTCGGCGATTCAATGTGCTAAAAGATCTTGGGCAATAAATCAATAAGACTATAGGCAATTCAACATGTTAAAATATCTTAATTTATAGAACTATATGCCATTTAACATATAAAAATCCAGCATTTCTAATCTTTAGTAAATGGTTATCTTCGCATATGAACCCCCCCCCCTCTACATTACTTTTTCTATCTGCTGATCGGTTCAGCTTTAGCCTTACCAGCCTGCGCGCAGCAGCACAAAAAAAACACCCAGAAGCAAGAAAGACCAACATCCATGGACAGTACCCAAACCTCCCCAAAAGCTGCTGCAAAGTCCGCAGAAAAGAACGTTGATAAGATGCTCAGCGGGTTAAAGGAATCAATGATCTCCTATATAAAAAGCGCGGAGCCTCCATATAAGATGGATGATATCGATAGCTGTGAAAAGATACTCAAAGATTACCTCTCAGCTATAAATGTTTCCAAAACCAAAGAACAGGGCATGGAAATAGTCAAAACGACAGTAATCAAGCTGAATGCGTTAAACGGCAAAACGGAGGGAAACCTGATTGAAACAAGCGAACGTGAACAGATAGCGGAAATCATCATTCTGGCCGCTAGCCGCAAAGGCTATAATACGATGGATGAGGACATCACCGAAGAATGGCGGGAATGGTGAAATGTTTATTCTTGCATCATATCTTTAGGCAAATGAAAAACAGACCCATTTTTATACTGGTACTGATCTGCATGCTAGCAGGTTTGTCTTCTTGTTTGCGATCAAATAACCATGGAAATAAAGTATTGACAGACAGTCTGATCAAGGCGACAGAAAACATCGCCATCGGCAAGGCCCAGTTCGGGATATCAGAAAAAGCTTTTAATCTGCTGTTCCCGGATTCCCTGGTTGACCTGGACGGCAATAAATACATCGTTAGCGCTTATTTTGATAAAACCGGAGGGCTAAGCAAGGTATACATGATCGATAAAGCGACTTTTGATAACCAAAAATTTGATAACAGGCTATTTGAAAGGATGGATCTGATCAAGGGGTATTTCACCAACACCTATGGGGAGCCAAAAAAAGATCGGGGTTATCCTGCCCAGGAAAAAATGTTAAACGGGATGCTGTCTGAATCTTGCACATGGGAAGTTGGCAAAAAGAGGATTTCAGTCGGCATTGCCCTTGAAAAAACCAATCGGGGTGATATTTATTATGTACTTTCCCATGTTGACAGGAAACCTAGTACTAGTCGAAATTAGCTTTATCGCGCCTAAATGAATGCTCTTAGCGAAAGGAAATAAACTTGCGTTATTGATAGTCGCCCTATCTTCCTGATACAAATCTGCGGCGAAGAATGCGGGATTTTCTGACAAATGTCGGCAATGAAAAAAGCTGATATCAATGATTATTTGGCAATATTATACGAAGGAAACAGGTCAGGTTGCTTAGTCTCAGATAGAGCGAAATAATTTCTGATGTGTATAAAAAAATCTACGGTCGGATCCTGCAGACTGATAGCAAACATTATCGCTATGGATGAAAGGCCCAAAATTCATTTAATAACAAATCGTTACTAATCCGGGGCTGCATTTAAAACCCAAGGTCAATGTCGTTTTGGGCATGTAATTGGTACAGGCCAAGACTAGCGAGATGATTCAATACTCCTATTTTGTCACTGTCGCTAAGTTTGAACTTTACAGATTTGTCCTTTTCCCTTGCACCAATATTGTCCAATATCAGGCGTTTAAAACGTTGGTCAGCGGGTACCAGATCCATTTTTTTTAGATGTTCTGTAAAAATGGATACTTCTGGGAAAATCTGGAACAAAAATGGGTTGAGTATGAATTCGTTATCGATATTTGGATTCGTGTAACTCCTTACACAAAGCCTTACGAATTCTAAAAAGGCATTTTCATCTTTCAAAAGGTAATTCCGCAAAACCTCATTCTGTTTTTCGTGAATAATTGCCCGGTTTTGACTATTACCGAAATCATCATTAAGTCTGTAAAAAGACTCTACTTCAATAGTATAACCTGGATTATTTAAGAGATACACTTCGAAAAGTGCCGCGATCTTGTTTGCGAGCTCCTGGATGGAAAATAACTTAAATCCCCGGTTATATTTTGCTTTTTTTAGGAAAGCACTGGCAAGGATTGCACGGCTGTAACATGGCAAGGTTATTCTATCAAGGAATTTAAGTATGAAATCCTTATACCCCTTGCTGCTTTTGCCAAAGTATTTTTGAGTATTGCTGGCTGAACCGACCAACACCTTCTCCAACTGGAACATAAATACATCGCCGATTGCCAAAAAAACTTCGGTAAAACGTTCCAAATGATCTAAATCAGCAGCTATTGGATACTGCTCCATAATGCGTTCGAGATCAATAATCTTGCCTTGTGAAATCCATAACCTAAAAGCTTTAATAATCTCTTCTGCTGGCCCAGTGATAATTTTATTAAATGCTTTTAACGGTATCAATGAAAATAGCTGGTAGGAGAAATAGATGTAAAAGTTGACTTGGTGGGCAAAAGCCCTGTTATTTTTGTTTACTGGAGTGAAAAGTTCTTTAAGCAAGCGTTCAGGCCGCACAGGATCAATATCCTGCATTTTGCAATAAGCCTGCAGACGGTTGGTATCCAGTTCGTTTTTTGTTTCCATCCATCCCCCATTCATCAGTCGTCTGGAAGCAAGTTCATGATATATCCCCATATAATTGAGCTTTAACAGTTCCAATACTGCCAGATCCCTTACATCGGTCTCGTTTTTCAACAGTTCAAAACTGATCTTAAAGGTATTGCAGAACCGTTTGACATCTCGAAGGTTTTCGAATACTATTTCAGAAAGCCCCTTGAACCGTTCAAGCTGGTTCAGCATAAGGTCAATAAGATATTTATCTTCCGATGCCATTCCATCATACCCCAAATACTCCATGATCTTCCTGGGGAAAATATTTTTGTCAATTACAGGAAGGGTGATCGACAGCTGGAAGATCTTTTTAAGGTATTCGCTTTCGTTATTAATTGAGCCATCGTTTTTCAGGGCTTTGACAACATACTGTTCGTCCAGGGCTACGATAAAAAATGTATTGGAAAAATTTGCGGTGTTACGGATAATCTTAAGGACCTGAAAAACTTCTGACCCAGAAAGGCGGTCGATGTCATCAATAAAGACAATAATCCTTTTTCCTGTCCTTAATATGAGCTGATTGATCTCATTGAACCTCGATCTGATCGAAGCCTCACCCGAAAGCTCGCCGATAAGCGAGTCGAGCATCCGGAACTGGATTTCCTTGGCGGGTTTAAATATCTGGCTGGAATAATTGTTGATCTTGCTTGCGATGCTGTGACTATAGGGCTTGAGAGCATCGGACAAAGTCTGAAAAAAATCCTCAATCAGGATATCCGTTTTCCCAGAAAGCCATGGGTTAAAATCTACGATGATATTTTTATCCAGTTTTTTATTGTGCTCTTTCAGCACCTCTTTCAAACGTATCAAAAAATCTGTCTTCCCTGCACCCCATTCCGCAAATACGCCGATATTAAACGCCGATTGGTTGGAGGTTCCGATTATGTTATCTGCTATCGACCTTGCATAATCGCCCCGATGGAACTCATCAACCGTACCGCTCCCTGTATGATCCTCGATCAGCTGTGGGCGGTCAATATGCAACGGCAGGCTATATCCCTGATACCTGGAAAAGAAAAGGCAGCAACCAATGATGACTAGGTCTAAAAAGTAGACCTTTGGAAAGCCAAAAGACAAAAAAGAATCTAGTTTAAATGCTGCTGAGGCTCTTATAAAGATAATGTAAAAAACAAGCACCATTACAATATAGGTTACCGATTTCGGCGTCGGCAACAGGTTGTTTTTGATGTGCCTACTAGTATAGTAAAATGATAGGGTCAGAAAACAAAGTACCCCTAAATTTGCAACACCACCATTGGGAAAGTAGTAAAATATTGCAGATAGCCAAGTTTCCCCACTCTCCAATTTAATACAGATATCGAAAGAAAACGCCAATACAAGAAAAAGAAGGAAGCATCTGAACCAACGGATATCCCCAAATCCCTCCGAATAGGATTTCCAGTCAATCCCCTGATTTTGAACTTCCGCGGATCCCTCTGTTTCTGTAATTTGTATCATTTTGATTCCTTTTGTTTTAAAACGTTTGTCTTAGGCGGCGAACGAATTCGTTAAGTACAATCCGACAAAACTAGATAAAGACTATTCCGCTGTGTTCATCCTTTCAATCAATGTTTCTATGTTTTCAATCAGCGAGTTCTTTCCTTCCTTTTTAGATGATGTTTTTTGGAGGTCAAGCGTGATGCCATCAGTCTGGTCATCTGCATAGCATTGTCCTGATGCATTTGCCAAGTTGATATATTCATCGAGCATACCCAGTAGCCTATCGCCGTCAGCGGAGGGTGTGAGTATAGTTTGTTGCAGTAAATGCTCTAATTTTTCGATACACTTTTCTTTTTCCATGAGTATAGGATTTGAACTGTTAAATAAAAAACCGGTTTTAAATTTATTTTACCTGTTTGATTCCGCGTGCCTCATTAGTGAGTCGCTGAAAGACTATACATACGTTGCCATGAGGCAGGATGAAGGATGATGAGCACATTAATTGTTGATGTTTAATTGGATGCAATGTATTAATATTAATTGTGGATACATAGTATTTTAATAATATGTGCAGCCCCCAATCGCCACCCTTAATTGTGAGTGGTAAATTAATTACTTTGTCAGTTAATTATCCCATGCCAAGACAAAACGCGCGATATCCCCCACTATGGTTGCCTGAAAAGTTTGTGTTTATTTGCCGCAAACTCCCTAAGTCTGTTAGCCGCTTCATACTCCCGAAGTCCACGCGAATCCGAAGAAGCAACTTCAAAGATTTAAAAAAAATGGTTGTTGGAGATATACCTTCCGTGCCACTTATAACATAGTCACCTGGTATCCTGCAAAAATCCATTGCGGGTAGATGAAAAAAGATGGGCGGAGCCGGCAGGCCGCAGGGTGCGAAAGGCGAAATAACGGACAGGTTGAACTTATATCAAATTTTAAAGCGTTTTTTTTTATTTGACACTATGTAGTTTCCAATAAAACATTGCAGACAAGCCTTATAACTTTATCGCTATCATAATAAAAAGCCAATTTGCCACTTACACAAATAAACTTATTTTTACCTAAAATTAATGCTCATGATCGATAAACTCAAAGAGAATGCTCTTCTCTGTTTTACCCTCTCGCTGGTGGCCTCCTATTTTGGAGCCTACGGATACTATACTTGGTACAATATTGATGTAAGTACCTATCTGGATGCGAAGGATCTCATCATGATATTTTCCAAGCAGGTAATGGTGTTGACCCTTTTCCTTTGGGTTATGTTTAATATACTTCTTAAACTCAGCAGATCATCAATTCCCGGGTTCAATAACAGAACAGACTCACATAAAAAATGGATAAGGTGGTTTATTCTGTTAAGTGGAATTACTGTGCTTTTTATTGTGTGTTTTTACTTTAAAGCACTTAATATTGTTCTTGCTGGCCTTGGTACCGGCCTAGCCATTTTGGCTACTTATGTTATTGCTGTTGTAGGTTATCAGTTTATCAAAGGCACTAAGGAGCTGTCAGATATCACGTTACGGGCATGGTTTAACCTAATAGCAGCCTTCTATCTATTTATCATCATCGTCCCTTTAGTCACAGGGCTTGCTATCGCCAGATATACTGTGCCCGATAAAGCAGAAATTTGTCTGGAGGATGGGCTGATCATTGACACCACAAAATCGCCAGATCTACTTTACGTAGGAAAGCTTTCTGGTTATTTTTTTATCGCAGATACCAAATCCGGTTATACCACGGCTTATCCAATGGAAAAAGTACGTTATATCAGGGTGAAGACCAAAACCCCGCTATTTGTTCGTAAGTAACAATCGGACTATTTTTCGAACAAAACAATTTACAGAAAGCTTGATAAAAACCGACGATAATTCTTATTAAGCCTCTTTCAGCCAAAATTTCAATAAGGCCTTATCATTCCTTCTTAACAAAACCAATCATTATCTAACTGATTGAAGAAACGCCCGCATCATGTCCACCCAACAGCCACAAAGGAAAAAACATATAAAGATATCTACATTGCGCCCGAACTGACAGTGAGCTCAAACCTGGCGGCCGCTTTAAAAGATGATGAATTATTTTTCAACCCGTTTTTGCACGACCGGGGCAAAGAATATACAGACGAGGAAATCAATGACTGGAAATTGAGCTTTATTATCGCGGATCCCGGCTATGGAAAGAGCATGTTTATTGGTAAACTTTTTAGTCTAAGTGGCGCGAAAGGTTCGATAATTGACTTCTACCCCCGAGACAGCACGACCTCCCCGATTCTTGATCGGATCTTGTGCTAGCGACCAAAGAAGCTTTGACGAATTATCCTACATCATCAGATCCAAGCCTTGATTGTTTGACCTGTACCGATTTTACATCGGTAACCGAGGTAAAACCGAAATTAGAGACACAAAGAATAGCAATCGTATAAGATTGCTTCCCCGAAAGGTCGGGACAGGCTGTCGTCTGAAAAAGCCTCCTCGCAATGGCGAACCCGCTACTAAAATTCATCACATCAACTCCTTTTTCTGCAAAAAACTTTCCCAAAAAAGCATAGCAACGTCTGTATAAACGAAAAATTACCTTATATTATATTTATTTTTCCACATTTCACCGAATTAACATTAAGTTAATCTGATAATTAGGCATTTGCATATACATTTGTTGTAAACAAAACTTATTATATGAAAAGACCTTTACTTCTCATTTTATTTTTTCTGGTTTTCTCCAATTATTTATTTGCCCAGGTTTCATTAACGGCAATCAATACGGCTAAATCAGAAAATTTTGACGGCATGACCGCAACAGGGACTTCATTAGTTGCCGGGTGGAGCGCCGTTAAAGCCAGTGGCACAAGCGCTGCCGCCGTTGGTTCAGCCTTAACCTTAGCTGTTTACAGCACTTCGTCGAATGCCGGCGCTGCCTACAACGCAGGAACAGCCGGAGTGGCGGACCGTTCATTAGGAAGCCTGGCCTCTGGTGCCCTGGCACCAAGATTTGGTGCCGGATTCCAGAATAACACTGGTGCAACCGTAACTTCAATCGATTTATCGGGTGTGATGGAACAGTGGAGAAGCGGTTCAACAGCTACCGTTAACGAAAAACTAAATTTCGAATACAGTTTTAATGCCACCAGTATTGCCGATGCAGCAGCCACCTGGCTACCGCTTAGCGGCATGGACCTTAACGAAAAGTTAACCGCAACTACCGCGGCTGCTGGCATTGACGGCAACTTAGCGGCAAATCAAACCGCTATTTCAGCAAGCATCACTGCAATTAGCTGGGCAAATGGGGCCACACTTTATATCCGCTGGACAGATACTGACGATTTAGGAAGCGATGGTATTTACACGATCGACGATTTTAGCATCACGCCAAAAGGCAGTGTTAGCGCTACACCGGTGATATCAGCGTCAAATACAACATTAGTTTTTGGCGATCAGAACATCAATTCAAATTCTACCGCACAAAGTTATACCTTGGGTGGAGCCAATTTAACGGCAGGTGTTTCGGTAAATGCGACAGCACCTTTCTTTGTTTCAAAAGACAATACTACCTTCAGCAGTTCCATCAGTTATACTACAGGCGAAGTTGCCGCATCACCATTGGTATATGTACGTTTCAGTCCAACAGCTGCCGGCAATGCCAGCGGTAATGTTACCCACACCAGCACTGGCGCTACCCCTGTTAATGTTGCGGTAAGCGGAAACGGCTTATCAACCATTTTAACGGTAAACCAAACGGCTTTCGATTTTGGTTCGCAAAATACAGGTACCAATTCTACCGCACAAAGTTTTACCCTATCCGCAACAGGCTTAACTGACGTCGTAAATATTACCACAACAGCGCCTTTTTATCTTTCGAAAGATAATGTTACCTATAACACTTCCTTAGTATACACAGCGGCTGAGCTGGCTACAAGCAAAACGGTTTCGGCTCGTTTTAGCCCGACAACAGCTTCCGCAGCATCGGGTAATATCAGTATCTCGAGCACTGGTGCAGCCACACAGAACATCACTACCGCAGGTGTAGGCACAACACCACCTGCAGCGCCAACGCATATTGTCATATCAGAAGTATATGGCGGCGGCGGAAACACAGGTGCAACCTACAAAAACGACTTTATCGAATTATATAACCCGGGTAACACCGCGGTTGATTTAACCGGCTGGACTGTACAGTATTTAAATGCTGCCGGAACCGGAGCATGGGCCAAAACAGATTTAACCGGCAGTATACCGGCTAAAAGTTTCTATCTGGTTCAGGAAGCTGTTGGAGCAGGCGGAACGGTTAATTTACCTACACCCGATGCCACCGGAATTTTAGCCCTTTCGGGTACCACCGGAAAAGTAATCTTGAGTAGCTCAAATGTAATTTTAAGCGGCGCTAACCCGGCGACGGCCGTAGTCATCGATAAAGTAGGCTTTGGTCCAACGGCCACAGGTTTTGAAGGCTTACCTACGCCAGTAATTTCCAATACCACTTCTATTGAACGTAAAGCCAGTGCAACTTCAACCGCGGCTACTTTAGCCGTAGGTGGTGCTGAAGAGTTTAATGGAAACGGTTACGATACCGATAACAACTTCAACGATTTTGTAGTTACTGCCCCAAATCCTCAAAACAGCACCGTAAAAGAACCAACTGGTGCCAACCATGTGGTCATTTCTGAAGTTTATGGCGGTGGTGGTAATACCGGCGCTACCTATAAAAACGACTTTATTGAATTATATAACCCAACACTTAGTGCTGTCGATTTAACAGGCTGGAGCGTGCAATATGCAAGTGCTACAGGTACTGGCAGCTGGACAGCCACCACCTTATCGGGTTCTATTGCGCCGAAAGGTTTTTACCTCATCCAACAGTCTGCAGGTACAGGTGGTACATTGGATTTACCAACGCCTGATAAGATTGGTACTCTTAATTTATCGGGTACAGCCGGAAAAGTATTGTTAAGCAATTCGGTTACCCCTCAAACCGGCGCTAACCCGGTTAGTGCAAATATTATTGATAAAGTTGGTTTCGGAACAGCAAATGGTTTTGAGGGTACTGCCCCGGCTCCTGCTACAACCAATACCTCATCAATAGAAAGAAAAGCGAGTTCAATCTCTGATGCCACTACTATGGGCATTGGCGGTACAGAAGAGTTTGCCGGTAATGGATACGATAGCGATGAGAATTCGTTAGATTTTGTATTGAGGACTCCAAATCCGCAAAACACTTCGGTAACCGAACCCGCTTCAATGTCTGGTCCTTATTTGGTGGTCACGCCAAAAACTTTAGCCTTCAGCAATCAGGCCATCAACACCACTTCGGCAGCCAAAACTTATGTCTTATCTGCCGGTAACTTAACCAATGCCACTACTTTAACTACAGCGGCACCTTATGCTATCTCGAAAGATAACGTAACCTTTTCTACCACATTAAGTTATAGTGTGGCAGATTTGGCCACCAACCAAACGGTGTATGTAAAATTCAGTCCAACGGCGGTGGGCAATTCAACCGGTGCTGTTTTACATGCCAGCGCAGGCGCAACTTCGGTTTCCCTTTCGTTAAGCGGTCCGGCGGTTGATCCTAACCAAACGGCTTTCAACTTCGAAAACTGTACCACGGTGGGTAGCGGAGCCTTATCCGATGGCTTTTATCAATACAGCGTAACCGGCGCACAAACCTGGGGCTGTACCACTACTTTCGGACATGATGCCACCGACCCTACAGGTGTGGCAAGCGCAGGAAATGCCCTGCAGATTAATGGTTATTCGGGTGGTAATATTTTGAACGAAGATTGGTTAATCTCACCAGCTTTAAATATCTCTTCATTTAACTATGCCATTTTATCTTTCTGGACAAGATCTGCTTTCGCAGGAGATAAATTACAACTCAAAATCTCAACAAATTATACCGGTTCAGGCAATCCTGCACTGGCCACCTGGACCAGCTTAGATGGTAAATTCCCTGAAACGGGTACCGATAAATGGACCAAATCGGATAATATAGATTTATCCGCCTATAAAGCAACACCAGTTTATGTGGCTATTGTATATAACTCGAACACCTCATCGGCCAGCCGCTGGACCGTTGATGATTTCGCCGTAACCAATTCCAGCACGCCACCAGCAGTTGATATCAGCACTTCGCCGTCTAGCGTCAGTTTTGGTTTCCAGGCAGCCAATACCACTTCAGCAGCCAGTACCTTTGGTTTCTCTGCAGGTAACTTGACGGGCGATGTAACCTTAACCGCTCCGGCTAACTTCACCTTATGCAAAACCAGTACCGGAACCTACAGCAGTACCATCACTTATCCGAAAGCCGATATCAACAATACTTCGCCAACCGTTTATGCTAAATTTTCGCCAACGGTGGTGAATACGAGTTATACCGGAAATGTAAGCATTGCCACTGCCGGCTCGGCAAATAAAACCGTTGCCTTTAGCGGAAATACTTTCGATATCGCCAATACCTTAGAAGTGGTCAACTGGAACATCGAATGGTTTGGCAGCCCTGCTCAGGATCCATCAAACGATGTACAGCAGGCCGCCAATGTTAAAACCATCGTGAACAACCTCAATGCGGATATTTATGGTTTTGCAGAGGTGGTAGATACCACTTTGTTTAGAAATACCGTTTTACCGGCCGGATACAATGTTTTATTCAGCGAGTTCGGATCCTATGCCGATGATAAAGCCGATGCCGATTATCCGCTGGCGCAGAAACTGGCTTTTATGTACCGCACGGATCTGATTAAACCGATTTCAACTTTGGGCATTTTAAGAGATACCTATAACCCTGCCGTACCGGCCACCAGTGCCGATGGCACCCCTTACAAAAACTGGTCGTCGGGCCGTTTCCCTTACCTGATGCAGGCGCAGGTGAAAATCAACAATAAATTGGATACGGTTTATTTCGTCGAGATCCATGCCAAAGCAAACACCGGTACCACAGCCGATCAGATTGATGCCTATAACCGCAGAAAAGGTGGCAATAAACAAATGAAAGACTGGTTAGACGCTAACCTTGCCGGTAAAAAGGTAATTATTCTCGGCGATTTTAACGACGTACTGGATGCGGATAAAACCATTGCACCAATGCCAGGCACCGGAACGTCCTATTCAGATTTCACCCAGGATGTGGCTAATTATTTCCCGGTAACCTTACCTTTAAGTTTAGCAGGAAAACAATCTACAGCCGGATTTAATACCGTAATTGATAACGTCATCATCACCAAAAGCCTTAACCTTAACTATATCCCGGCCTCAGCCGAGGTTTTAGATGCCGTTAAAAACCTGGTGACCAATTACAGCTCTACCACCACCGATCACTATCCGATTAAAACGAGGTATTTATTCGGCAATGGTGCGCCTACCCTCGATGCGGTGGCCAACCAGGCTGTTTGTTATAGCTCAGCCAATCAAACCCTGGCTTTAACCGGAATTTCTGCCGGTCCTGAAACGGCACAAAGCACTACACTTTCGGTTAGTGCTGATAACGCCAACCTGTTTGATGTATTAACAGTGGCCGCAAACGGCGCTGACAAAGGCACCATCACCTATCATTTAAAAAACAATGTAAGTGGTGTAGCCAATATTACCGTTACGGTAATGGATAACGGCGGGACAGATTTTGGAGGGGTAAATAAAACCACTAAAACCTTTAAATTAACGGTTAGCTCAACCGCTACGGCAACCGTTACAGGTACTGCTGCAGTGTGTTTAAATGGCGTTGCCCAAACCATTACCTTTACCGGCGCAAACGGAACTGCCCCTTATACCTTTACCTATAACATTAACGGCGGAACAAATCAAACTGTAAACACTATAGGCACAAGCGCTTCGATAACGGTTTCGGCCCCAGCTAACGTTGCGGGTACTTTTGCCTATAACTTAGTCAGCGTTAAAGATGCAAACTGTGGTCAGCCACAAAGCGGAACGGCAACCATCACGGTGAGGACCCTGGCAACAGCCAGCATTTCGGGTTCAACTGCCGTACCGAACTTAGCTGCTGCACCTAATATTACCTTTACCGGTGCAAACGGAACGGCACCGTACACCTTCACCTACAACATTAATGGTGGCACAAACCAAACGATTAGCTCAACCGGAAACACGGCAACAGTGGCCGCACCAACAACAACTGTAGGCACATTTGTTTACAATTTAGTCAGCGTGGCCGATGTAAACTGTAGCCAAGCACAAACGGGTTCGGCAACGGTGCTGATACGCCCTTTACCGGTAGCCAGCATTGCAGGTACAACCTCTGTATGTAACTTCGGCAGCTCGCCAAACATTACCTTTACCGGCTCCGCAGGTACCACGCCTTATACCTTTACGTATACGATAAATGGCGGTAGTAACCGTACGGTAACCACCAATTCAACCACGGTTACAGTGAGTGCCCCGACCAATACACCGGGTACCTTTACCTATACGCTGGTGAGCGTGGCCGATGCTTATGCCAGTCAGCTGCAAACCGGAACAGCCACCGTAACCGTAAATGCTTTACCGGTAGTGTCCATTAGCAGTAATAAAGGGCTAACGATCTCTAAAGGCGATGCCCTGATTTTAACGGCAACGGGTGGCGCACAATACAGCTGGACAGGTCCTGAAATCACCAGCGGACAAAATGCGGCAGCGGTAACCGTCCGGCCGAAACAAAGCGGCACCTATAAAGTAACGGTAACCAATGCCAGTGGTTGTATAAGCGATCAAACGATTTCGATAAGCGTCACCGAAGATTATAAGTTAGAGGCCAGTACCGTAGTTACACCAAATGGCGATGGTTATAATGACAAGTTTATCGTCAAAAACATCGATTATTACCCAAACAATACCCTGAAGATATTCGATAAGGCCGGGCGGGTTTTATATACCAGACAAACTTATGCCAACGATTGGGATGGAACGATAAACGGCAGCCCTTTAAGTGAAGGCACCTACTACTACATCATCGATCTCGGTAAGGGCATCGGCACATTCAAAGGTTTTATCAACATCATTAGAGACTAATTACAGACATGAAAGCAATTATCAAAAACATAAAGCAAATGCGTCGCGTAACGTTTCTAGTTGCGGCCGGCACATTATTTTTAAATACCGCGAAGGCACAGATCCTTCCGCTCAATGCACAGTATTTCCAGAACCGTTACCTGGTTAATCCATCCATGGCAGGTATTACCGAAGGTTTTAACATCAACGGCAGTTTCCGTAAACAATGGTCGAACATTCCGGGCGCACCCATTAACCAAAGTGTAACTTTAGATCAGCAGGTGAGTAAAGTGGGCTGGGGCGTGAACATTTACAACGAGAAATCGGGCGGTATACAGCGCACCAAAGCCGTAGGAACTTTTGCCTACCACCTTCCTTTAAACAGCGACGACCAGAAACTAAACTTCGGGATTTCTTTTGGCGCCAGTCAGGATAAACTCGATTTAAGTAGTGTAAGAAACAGCGATATTAACGATCCGTCCATCGCCCGTTTTAACGACCGGGGTTATTATTTAGACGGCGATTTCGGGATCTCTTACACCTCTAAAGGCTTAACCGTAGAAGGCGCCATTCCCAATATGCGTTCGGTGTTCAGAAAAGACGATTTAAACTTTGCCGATAAACCCACCTTTTATTCGGCGGTGAGTTATAAGTTCATGCTGGGATCGGGCATTAATGGCATCAGCCTCGAGCCTAAAGGTGTTTTCAGGGGCATCAAAAATTACGAAAATTTATGGGATGCCGGTTTAAATGCAAATTTTGCCAACGATAAACTGTACGTCATGGCCATGTACCACAACACGCAAAATGCAACCGTTGGTTTCGGCATGAACTACAAATCGACCTTATATTTCATGGCTTATTACAATACCGCAACCTCCGCCATCAGTGGCTATACCGACGGCGATTTCGAAGTGAATATCCGTGTGAATATTGGCAAAAAACGATAATTTTTGCTTTACAAAAAAAGGTCGTCACCCCCGCGCAGGTGGGGATCTTAATTCACTAGATAACATACAAGTTCAGCATGACAACCCAACAGAGCCGCAGATTTATGATCTGCGGCTTTTTGTTTATACCATTAACCCCTATCCGCCTATCGGCACCCTTGCCCCAAAAGGGAAAGGACTAAAAACAAATTAGCTCGCCCGGGAATATGCTCCCTGCAATCGGGCCCCGGAGATGGAAGCAAAAAATTCACTTTCCGGGCAGAACCGATGGGCTGCAAATGTGTGGTGGGTCAATCCTGACAATTTGAGCCACGACTGCTAGAGTGAGGCAATCATTTATCAGGCTACTGTTTATAAACCCTCAGACCTTAAAGATTCTATGCTCCCGGTAGACGACGCGTGAGCGGGTGTAGCGGCATCCTTTTGGAACAAAAGATACAGCGGAAGACGCAGACCCTTTAGGGGCACGCCCAAATAAAAACAATTGGAAAGAAAATAATTCGACATCTCCTAATTACAAAACTATCTCCGCTCACCAGAATGAATAATCAATCTAATCCTATACTGCGACAATCACCATCACCCAACAAAAATCCTCTCATCAATGGAATCCCGCCCTGCTTTGCATCCTATAACAAACCTTAGCCCATGAAAAAACTCCAACTCATCCTCACCAGCCCCTGCACGCAGCAATGGGCAGACATTGAGCGCCCGGATGGCATGCACTATTGCCATAAATGTGAAAAACACATCGTAGACCTGACCACCAAATCCGACCAGCAACTCCTGGACTTCTTCAAACACAAAAACACAAACGTATGTGGCCGCTTGCTCGACAGCCAGCTTAACCGCAACCTGATACCACATCGCAAGGGGCCTGGCCTGCAGTGGCTGCTACCATTGGCACTCAGCACACTGGTTATCACCAGCGTCCAGGCGCAAATCCCCGCTCCCGCTGTTGTACAACACGACAGGGCAGACAAACCCAGCAGGGATACCACTGAAACATCCACTACCCTTTCCGCCTCGCCTATCACCATTAAAGGAACTGTTATTGACCAGGAAAGCGGCAAGGTACTTGCTAATGTAAAAGTGAAGCGCTTAGGGGAGGGAAATGTGCTGGCCGTAACTGATACCCTTGGCCACTTTGAACTGGAGGTCAACGATCATGACAGCTTATCCAAATTCAGTTTTGAGCTATCTGGCTATACTCGCAAAGAAGCCTATCCCGCCAGCGGCATGGTAATACATTTGAGCGCGCAGCACCGGATCATGCTCGGCGGCATTTCAACGGTCTCCCTGGACAGGTCGCCACTTTACCTGGTCATTGCAGGAAATAAAAGCTGCACCATCAGGGCCTCGCAGCTGGGAGAGTTATCCCCCGACTGGATCGACAAGATTGAAATTTTAAAGGATGCAAAGGCTACGGCGCTTTATGGATCAAAAGGTGCTAATGGGGTGGTATTAATAGAAATCAAAAAAGCATACCGGAAAAAGGTTAAGTTCTCCAAATGAGATTTGATTGAATATGCGAATACGAACAAGCGTTCTGAAGGTTGATGGGAGGTTGGCATTGCCCTTGAAAAAACCAATTGGGGTAATATTATTATATATTTCCCTATGTTGACAGGAAAGATAGTGCCACACAAATTAGTTTTGTCATACCTAAATCATGCCTTTAGGGAAAGTGGATAAACTTGCCTTGTTGGTAGTCGAACTATCTCTTCCTGATACAAATCTTTGGAGAAGGAAGCGGGGATTTGCCGACAGATGTTGAAAAATAAAAAAAGTCCGATACGCAAAAATGAGTATTTGGTTAGCAGATAAAGCAATGGAAAAATGCTGTCAGATTAGCACTGTTTTCACCACTCGTAGTAGAGTGCAAAAATAACCACAACATTCTTTCTCGGGTAGAAGCAAAAAATCACCTTTCGGGCGGAGCCGATAAGCCGCAAGCGTATTGGAGAAATAACGTCAAATTAGGCCATCAATACGAACTTAACCTGATCCGCGATCAAACCCACATCCGCAAATAACATAAGGTTATGACTATTTTCCCGAGCGGAATAGCGTGACAGCTTAAATGCGGAACGACTAGCCATTATTGCCGAAATGCCCAGACAACTGTCTAATCTTTGCATTTGTTCAATGACTGAACATCAAAAAAAGACCTACAATAGATAAAGCAAAAAGGACATGTGGAGTGCCCTTTTTACATGAATTTACGCTGCTTTTCTTTTGAGATAAACGCCAATCATCCGTTCCCATTCGCTAACATTGTGGTGAACTACCCTATCGAGAAAAGACATATGTTTTTTAGCTGTCTGTTTATCAAGTACTGAGTCTCTTTCAAAAGTTGACATTCTAAAAATATAAGTTGCATTACCGCTCCTAAGATTTTCAAGAATAACAACATCATCCTGCTCAAACTCAAAGCGTAGATATTCGTTGAACCCTCCAAGGCCGTCAGCGATATCAGATGCACTATAATCCTCAAGAACCGCAAACCTATAGCTATTACCTCCATTATCAGAACCATAATCTCCCCTAGTAAGACGTTCTTTTATTTCCTCCATCTTTTCAGCCATTGTGCCAATTCCAGATTGAAGTACTTTCCTACCTAAATGTTGGGTAATCCTTAGCACAGGTTCGAAATTACAATCATAAAGCATATAATAGCCGCCAAATATGACACAGATATTCATAGCAGCTTTCGCCCGGAGAAAATGCAAATCATCGTCAACCATTTTAAATAGTGGAAAATGAATTATCATCTCTTTCTGAGGTGATACATGCCGATAGAGCTTTAGTTCAAACCGATGAGCAATCTCCTTTTCCCAAATATTGAATTCACGGTCATATTCTATAATTCTTCCGTGATAGTTACTATAATATTCAATGTGCTTTTCTATCTTCTCCTTTCGCTCAGGTTGCTTGCGCACAAATTTTCCTTTGACGTTTTCCTTTAAGGGGCCTTTTTTACCCGAGACAGTAAAACTACCTGTTTTACCGTTAATCAAATCGTTAAGGTCAAGGTGAGCCTTCCCAGTTTCTGTAATTTGGTCAATCCCAAAACCGATATAATAATCTTGTCCATTAGAAAGCAAATCTCTTAGATGGCTTTCTGCATTAATGATTCTACCCATAACAAAAACCTATATTTCATGATAAATCTTCGCTAATTCCTGGCACAACTCCTTGGCTTCTGCCGCTGTAACCATTACATTGTCATCAGCATGAACCAATCGTTCACCAAAAACGTCGTATGCCCAACATAAGGTAGAATCAACGATCTCACCAGGTTGCACTACTTTTTCCTGTAAATAAATACGAAGGATGTTCGCAATGTGTTTTGATTGCTGCAGCCCGAAAGGTTTAGATTTAGAAACATGAAACTTAAGCGCTCCAATTTTCACAAAACCATCTTCCACATAACGATAGACCAATTCTGGATTTACGTTTATATTGATTCCCTCTATTTCGATGTTCTTTTGCTCTGGCAAAATGACCTCATACCCATTCACCAAGATATGCTCAAATCCCATTGCAATTACCTTATGAATTGCCTCGACGGATACATTGATATTATTTTTTGCCTTATCATCTTTTGGGACTTTATTTTTCAAGTCATCCAGTGCCTGCCTCAAAACCCCTGTCTTAGCCACATCCCGGAAATAAACCTTCATTCGATTCTTTGCCAGTTGGTACCAAGGTGTCAGTAACTTGTTCACATTAAGCTGCTGCTCAACGATTCTAGCTTTCCCCCTTGGGGTTGCTTGTCCAGCTTCTATAAACTGGTTCAATGAAATAGTAAAAATTGCCATTTTACTCTCCTCCTTTTTTTTTGTTTTTGCATAATTGATTTGACCAGAATTTGCAAGCCTTGCCACTCGGGCTTAACATTCCATAACAGAGTTGTTGCCTGGATACAATATAGTATCCTAGCTTTTTAGATGCTTTTTTTGCCATCTTTTAAAAATTTAGTAAATAAATACCCTTACCCAAGTTGGTTAGGGGTTAGTTATTTTCCAATAGCATAGCATGAATGGAAACCTCATGGCTCCAAAAGGGAAGAAAAGAAAAATGAATTAATATTTGTGTGCAAGACAACTTTTTATAATTTTGCACGTATTAATACAACAACTCCATTCTAGCCAGCCCTTTTGGCGCGAATGATATTATAAAGGCCTGAGTTGTTTGGTCGCACTCAGGTCTTTAATCAACCATCCCTATTATCTAAGCAAAATTAAACATTCCTAATTGCTTAGTATTAGCGAGTTATCCACAACAATCTCGCTATTTTTTGATTCTATTTGTACCGTTTTGCCATTTTTCCTATTTCGATTATAACATCTTTTACAGGCTGCTCCAATTCCTTGCCCATTTTCAGGTATTCATTAGAATCCTTCTCGTCCATTTCCTCTAAAAATGCAAAATAAAGAGGCTTTATGATATCCTTAAGATTCTCAAATGAATCAAATATTTTGGAGACCTCCATATAGCGCTTTCGCGCTATCAATAGCATAATCACCTCGCTAATCAATCTTTGATCAAAGGAATCCTCGGGCTTAAAGGTTTTAACATTCCTCATAAATATATCTACTGCTGATATGTAATCTTCATTCCACACTAGAACAAAGGCATGCTTTAGCTTGAAATAAGTATTTCTATCCAAATCCTCGATTTCACTGATTAACTTGAGGGCTTTCTTTTTGTTAAATCGAATCGTGGTGAATATCATCAGAAGAAAATAGTACATCATATAGTACTCGTAATCCTTGACCTCTTCTTTTACAAAGAGCTTTCTGGCCTGATCGAATATCTGCATTTCATCGAAATCGGCTCCAAGATATTCCTCATCCTCATTATTACAAAAAATCCGTGAAAGTCCTTTATAAACCAAAAGTTCAGGGTCCTTTTGCATATCAACTTGTAGTTCATCAAGAATCTTAATTGCCTTCAACTTATTTTCGTTCGTATTATTCTTTATAATATAAATATCCAATAGAGGCTTGTAAAACTCTTTTTGAAATTCAATCCCTTTTAGCAAAAACATCTCAGCAAGATCATATTCATCCTCCATAAGATACATATCCACCAATGCAGCTACCGATTCACTATCCTTTGTTTCAGCACCAAATGCATACATTTTTTTTGCATTATCCTTCTCACCCAACCCAACATAGAAATCACCTTTTAGCTTTGCTAACCATCCCCCTTCTGTATGATCTAATCTGTTTACACCTTCGAGAGCTCTTGCATCATCTTTTGCCATAACATAGAATGTGCTGAGTATCACAATATCAGTAACCTCTGTGATATCAAGTCCATCCACCAACGCAAAAGCTTTATCATGCTCACCCAAAGAATAATAATTCCAAGCCATAAGTAAGTCACGTGTAACATCCTTATGATCCATATTGACCAACAAATTGATAGCACCTTTATAATCCTTATCAGTGAAGAGCTTAATTGCTCCCATCAACTGCTTATCGCTCAGGTCCGGCAATTGTTTCCTCTGCTCCTCAGTTAGAATTGCAGAGGTAGCTGCATAAAGTTTATTAAGGCGCTGAATGTCCAAATGACTTGAACCAGCGAGCGCCTCTGTCAACAAAATCGCCGACTTAGCATGATATTTACCACTCTTTAACAGTATGAGATGTCTTTTTAGAAACTCGTCGAAACCCTTTTCATCCTCATACCAAAGCTCCAAGAACCTAGTAAGCCAGATTACTTTTCGGCGATCCTTTCGATCACCGTGACGCATGAGATACCAGATATTAAAAAAGCGCTCCTTCAACTGATAAAGATTATTCTTAGTGGAAGTCTCTTTTTTGTCTATTACATTATTTTTTTCTAACTGTTGAAGTTGTGCTGAGATCAGCTTAGTGGAAATTGGTTTACCATCGTCGCGAAGATGAGCGGCAATATCCTTAGTACTCATCGCATCCCATTGTTTTGCTACTACGTCAATAATCCTACGCTGTTGTACCGGAAGATCTTCTATACGATGTTTATATAACGGGGTAACTCTATCCAACACCAATTGCAGATCAGTCAATGCAGAACCGTCTTGATCAGCAAGAATAACCTCATATACCAACATCAAAGTACGGATTACACCGCCAGTTAAAACCGCTAGGGTTTCCAATTTTCCTTTATTCTTGTCGAAATCAATCTTAACATGTCCTTTGATTGACAACTTCATCAAAAGCCCCAGTGTTTCATCTTTACTCAATCCATGTAGTGGGACGACTTTAAAATATCGGAATAACGGTTCGCATTGATCCCTTGTATCCGCTATAACGATCGCAGATGCTGCTATTATTCGGATCATATTGCAGGTTGACAATATTTCCTCTAACCTCCTCTTCTCCCTATCCTTAAGATTCTCGATAAATAACTGCGTAAAATTATCAAAGAATATAATCAGTTTTTTCTTTCTGAAAATCAACACCTCCATCAAGTAATCAAAACATTTTTTCTCATATCCCTCTTGATCAACAAACTCTTCTGTATGCCCATAATATTCTCCACCATTATCCCAATATTCATCCAAATATTTGAGCAATTTTTCCCAAAGACTCGAAAGAGATGTGAGATCATAAGATTCTTCGTTAAAAAAGACAGGCAACAACCAATCCTTTAGTGAACTGGAGTTTTCTACCTCATATTTCAGCCGGAGTAAAAGAGTCGTCTTACCCATCCCACGTTGACCTTGCAGCAAGTAATGAACCTCAGGTAAATCCATGCTAGTCGAATTGATATCACTGAAAACCTCCTCAAAAACCTTAGTTCTAACGACGAAGTTCTCAATTAACGAATCCTTGCTCTGATTTGCAGGATTATATAATGTTTGTTCCAACATACTAACTTAACAAAAATTTCATTGTCAAATATATGACAAAATTTTTATTGTCAAAATTTTTTTAACAAAATTTTTATTGCCAAAGCAAGTCTATATAACTAAAGTAATCTATTTTGATAATCGAACAGGTTAAAACAACTATTCTTTCAGTTGTCTTGGGCAGGAAGACAAAATGGCCTGCAATTGGATTTAAAGGCATATACAAAACAGATAGAATCCTTGAGGCATAAACAGTCTCAATCTTCACATTCCCCAAAAGCCTCACCAGATTGCCTTGTCCGGTGCTATTACCCTATCCTTATCAGGCATGTACCCTAAGCGACCACACCTTTCAGCCACCAGGTATGCGACATCCGCCGGCACCCCATCCGTCATCCGGTAACGGATTTTATATTTCTGGTTATAACTTAAGTAAATAGTGAGCGAATGTACTGGCGATCTTATTCCACGGAGACTGATCAGATGAAGATCCTGAAGTTCTTTTGCCACTGTTAGCAATCTATTGTTCATGATTTTTGCAAGC
Source organism: Pedobacter folensis (assembly GCF_056490665.1). Lineage (NCBI taxonomy): Bacteria > Pseudomonadati > Bacteroidota > Sphingobacteriia > Sphingobacteriales > Sphingobacteriaceae > Pedobacter > Pedobacter folensis. Next base: position 70,916 of record NZ_JBWJIF010000001.1, on the reverse strand, counting down.
GCCGGCTCTTGCCTAAACTCTGTCTCTAAAATAGCAACTACCGTAACCCTCATCACACAAAACTATCACCTTATAATACATTTACAAAGCCCGGCAAGTTAACTCGCTGGAAACGAGAAACTATTTATTTATGCACAACCCCAAGTAGTATATCGAGAGGGAGCGAAGCTAAAATCTTGGTCAAAAATCTACTGAAGCCTCCTACCCATACCTCCTGAGACTATCATCCTTGATCCCTAAAAAACTGGCAATATCCCTCCTTTTAGCAACACCAAACAAACCTTTGCTTTCTGTTAAAAACTTTCTAAACCGCTCAGCTGCCTTCAAACGCAGCAAATCAGAGGCATGGGCTAGTCTCAATCCATCATAATAATCCCTGATCTTTTCCACCAGCACCGGTACTTCCTCAAACCCGTTCCTCAGTTCCATAAATTTTTCATAACTGATCTCGAACAGCGCCGCATCATCAATTACCTCGATATCGTTAATTGCAGTTCCTTGCGAGAAAAATCCCGGATAAGCATATACAAAATCACCTTCCCCCCAGAACCAGCTCGTCCTTCCTATCCCGCAATCATAACTGGTTTCCTTTACAAAACCCTTTAAAATATACCATACCCTGGTCGGCTTCTGTCCCCTAGATAATAACAATTTCCCCTTTTCTGCATGGATAAACCCTAATAGCGGCTTCATCAAAGTAATAAAACCGGGCGATATCGCATGAAAGTGCAACATCCTGTCAAGCATGTGCTGATAATATTCGTTGGAGAGCATAGATCGGTAGATGTCGGTTCTCCGGAACCATAAAAACCCTCTCCAACTGTGCCCCGAAAAAGGGAACCGTTAAAGTTCCCTTTTCTGTATCCCGGTTTCCCCGGCGGATAAGAACGAAAGTTGGAAAGAATCGGTTAATAACTAAACAATAATTTCTCAACTTCCAAAGTAATACCTCAGCGATAACCAAGCTTTCAATATCATGTAAAATAGGTTCACAGAATTGTCCTAAACTTTGAGAAACAGCATGGGATAGTAGGTAATAGCTGGCATAAACATAAAAAAACTACCAACTGGGGGCAAAAAACAGGACCCCGGTAAAAACGCCAGGCAGAAAAGAAAAGATAAACATCATATATGAAACAGCTTGCGACGACAAGAAAGCAGGGCACCTTTATCCAAAGCCTGCCCTGCCGATCATAACTAATCCTCTTTCTATGAAAAGTTCTTCATTCCCACCTGGCACAATCCAGTTCCAATAATGGTACAGGGCGTCACTAAACCCCTGTACCTTAAACCAAAATGGCCTCGCGCCACCTAAACTAAATTGCTACCTATGAAGAAAATATAGCCTCTTATATTAGCCAGGCCGATACCTGGAGCAAAAAATCAAATTAAATCCACCCTGCCCCGGCAATAAGCTAAAAAGGCACAGGTCCCAATAAAGGGTTACCTGTACCCGTTAAAACCACTGACGGGACGTTCAGTTCCCAAAGGTTCCGGCCTGCGAATAAAACAAATACGATGAAACACATTTTGCCGGAACCAGCTGTCTGGTTTTGGCTCGCCAAAACATCAGATTGCAATATTCCGATTTTTGATGGATTCCTCTCTAATGAAGCAACAAGATCAGTAAATCGGGCTGTTATGGCCGGATTTCACCAATGAATAATCTGGTATTGCCCATTTTAAGCCGCAGGGTCTTCCTGAAAATTCTGTCTGGCGACTAGAGACAGCACGTACCCAACCGATGTCCGTAAAAAAATATGCACAAAAAAGGCCTCCCATGAAGAGAGGCCAATGCGTTTTCCTAAATCGTCCCGTTGATTTAATCTTACTTATGTTAAATTTCTTAAAAATTCATTTATTTATTGTCCATAAAGCCAGATTGTAAAGCAACATGTATAAAAATGTGCAAAACTGTAAACCAGTTTTTTTTTTAGCAACCTATCCAAAAACGATAAACGCAGCTGGTATCCAGCGCTTTGTCATAAAGCAAACCTGCTTAACTGACCGGCATCACCTTTAAGCTGTTTATTAGCAGTTCCATGGGTTAATTATAAAATCTAAATTTACCGATATCTTTTCCATTGTTGAAGTAGTCGATAGTCCTACGCTTCATTATGCTGTGGGAGCTTGACATCATTGACGTCAAAACCATGCGTCAGCATCCAGGCACCAACCAGGCAAAAGAAAAAATATACATGATCATCTTAGGATCAAAACGGCACGGCCGTGGAATGCTTGGCCTGGGCGAGTACCATCGAAGAGCTCACCTGCCCGATATTGGGCAACCTGTCCAGCTTCTGCCTCAAAAAGGTATTGTAACTCTGCAGGCTGCTGGTCACCACCTTCAATATAAAATCATTTTCACCTGTGGTATGGCAACATTCCAATACCTCGGGATACGAGGCAACCGCCGCCTGAAATTCTTCCAAAGCTACCCCGGAATGGTCAAGTAAACGGATATGGACATAGGCCATCATACAATCCCGCAGCAGTTCATAATCCAGCAGGGCTACATAACCGCGGATATAGCCAAGCCGCTCGAGCCTTTTGATCCGCTCGATGATGGGCGATTTACTTTTGTGCAGGCGTCTGCCGATTTCATTATAGGTCAGTCTTGCTTCCTTCTGCAGGAGCTTTAATATGGCAAGGTCGGTTTGGTCTGGATAATAGGATTCCATTATAGCTGATTTGGCTAGTTAAATTAATAAACATGTTCATCCGTTATAATGAGCAGCAAATATATTGCATTCCATCCCTCATTTGCAAATCCTGTCCGGCCATTACGCCAGGTAAAGCCAGGTCACGTAAAATTTAATTTCAATTCACTTAATAGTTGAATTCAGCCACAAAATTTTATTCTGAAACAACACCACAACCCAGCCCGATTTACCAAAGATCAACATCTATATTTTTTGCTACTCAAAACTCCCCAGATTTGCACCAGAGAACAATCCATAAGGCTGTAGCCATAAAGCCCGGATAAAGATTTTGGCTGGGTAGAAGCAGCCAGGTTTTAGTTTAGTAAGAGTAGTTATAATTAGTTGGAGCCGGTCTTTGCCCGGCTCCTTTTTTTAACGCATGTCCCACCATTTGCCAGGCTTATTTTTTGCCTTCACCGGAATAACATTTAATAGCTAAACCAACTGCTTAGGACCAGAAGCCGAGCCCTCACCAGGCAAAAGAATTAAAACCTGACCAGGAAACACTGTACATCAAAACACCTCCATACACCCACTTCCAGACCAGAAATATTCCCATCACCTTACCAATTTTGCTTATCATTGCAGTTTAATAAACAGCTCCAGCAACAAAATCCCATCCATGAACAAACAGCGCGGCCCAAGCCTTCTGGTCAAGATTATCCTTGTTATCCTGAGCCTGGGCATCTGGTACCTGTATGACCGCCGGAGGAAAGCGCAGAAAAACAAACAGGAACTGATCGCCATGCTGCCACAGATCGAAAGCGCGACTACTGAGTTCAATCCCTATTTCTCAGGAAAGAAATATTTCGCCCATCACGATTACCTTCAGCTAAGATCCAGGCATGCTTCCCTTCTATCGCGCATACCCAGGGACTATCCCAGCTATAAGCTCACAGAACAGGAATTTAAAACCGTTGACCGCTTTGCCAGTCTTCACAATAAAATTGCGGAACATAGATCAAACTATAACCGGGCATTTATCAACTCAGAAATAGACCGTTACAGATCATTTTTTTCAAACCTTGAAAAGTATCCCCTCTCTGATGAACAGATGCGCGCAGTGGTCAGTGAGGAAGACAATAACCTGATCATCGCAGGCGCGGGAACCGGAAAAACCACCACAATCAGCGCCAAGATCGCATACCTTTTGAATAAAAAGCTGGCTGGGCCCGAAGAGCTGCTGGTCATCTCTTTCACCAATGCAGCGGTCGAAGAAATGTTCGAGCGAACCTTACGCTTCTGCGGAAAGGATTCCGGCGTAGAACAGGTGACCTTCCGTACTTTCAATTCTTTCGGCAACCAGGTGGTCAGGTACTGTAATCCCCACCCGAAGGACATTGCCTTTGAGGGTAAGGACTATAAAGCAAAAGCCTTCCTGCAGCAACATTTTGACCTGCTTTTCAAAAGCGATGAGGACTTCCAATCCAAAGCCATCAATTTCCTGGCTTTTTTTAACCGTCCGGTAAAAGATGAATTTGAGTTTAACTCTGCCGAGGAATTCAAAAGGCACCAGCAGTCCCAGCGCTGCATCAGCCTGAACGGCATTGAGGTCAAAAGCATGGAAGAACTCCAGATCGCGAATTTCCTATACCTGCACCAGGTTGATTTCGAATATGAATCGCTCTTTCCTATGGAACGCGAGGACCGCAATCCGCAGTTCAAAGCCTATGCACCGGATTTTTACCTTCCGGGATATGATATTTACCATGAACATTATGGCATTGACAGGAATGGCGATGTACCAAACTGGTTTGCGGCAAAGCCGCCATTTAAAACAGCAAGGGAGTATTACCACCATGGCATGAATTGGAAACAGCACATCCATGAAAGGTATGGCACCAGGCTCATCAAAACCTATTCTTACCAGAGCCTTGAAGGGTCGATGCTCCGATCCTTAAAATCGCAGCTCAGCGCCTTTGGCGTATTGCTCCGGAAAAGGAACCCGGAAGAAGTTATTGCCAGGCTGAAAAAAACAGAAAATTTTGAAGGGTTCATTGGACTAATCTATACTTTCCTGAACCTGATGAAGTCCAGCGGGACCACGCCCGCTCAATTGAGGACTGAAGGTATGGAACAAAGATTTTCGGTATTCCTGGGCGTGTTTACACCGCTTTTCCACGCTTATGAAAAAAAACTAAAGGATACGGGCAGCATCGACTTCAACGATATGGTCAACCATGCTACCAGCTATATTCAGCAGGGAAAGTACCGTAAATCCTATAAGTACATCTTGGTCGATGAATTCCAGGATATGTCCAAGGGTAGATATGCCTTGCTGGACGCGCTGAAAAAAGCCAACCCTTCGGCCAAACTCTACGCGGTAGGCGATGACTGGCAATCAGTTTACCGCTTCAACGGTAGCGATGTGTCAATTATCAACCGTTTCAGCGATTATTTTGGTGCCACAGCAGATAACCAGATTTTGCAGACCTACCGTTTCAACACCGAAATCCTGCAGGTAAGCAGTACCTTCATCCAGAAAAACCCTGGCCAGCTCCGAAAGAAACTATCCTCCCCCTTTGATGCGAGCTTTCCTGCCTTCGCACTGGTTCCGATTGTTTTGGGCAAGATGAAAAAAGCGGAGATAGATCTATGCATATTTGACAGGATCAACCAGGTGCTTAAGAGGATTGGCCAAAAAGCTAATGTATTCCTGATCGGCCGCTACAACCACAATATACCTACTGACCTTGCTGAACTGAGAAAAAAACACCCGCATCTGCGCATTTCTTTTCATACCGCACACGGCAGTAAGGGCCTGACCTGCGACTACGCAATCCTTTTAGGGCTTGATTCTGGAATCTTTGGATTTCCTTCAGAAATCGCCGATGATCCTGTACTGGATTCATTGCTGGAAGACAGCGGCAGCTATGACAATGCAGAAGAGCGCAGGCTTTTTTATGTAGCACTGACCAGGGCGCGTCACAAGGTTTACCTGATGTACAATAAGCGCAGCCCGAGCAAATTTATCCGGGAACTACAATCAGATCACGAAATCGAAACGTTGGACCAAATCTAATCATCCACCCGGCAATCATTTATGGAAAGCGCGGCACACATGCATCCCATTCTAAAAGCCAAATGATAACCGCCAAACTAATCCTTCCCATCTTCCTATCTACGGCTATATTTTCCAGCTGCAAAAATGCCCGGCAAAAACGTTGGGACATTGCCACGATTAATCCGGCGCTGTCAAAAGACAGCACTTTCACCCTAATGGACACAAAAAAGGAACTGATGAATTTTCGTAGTCAGGACTCCACATTGAAAAGGAGTAGTCTGGTCTCATTCCTGATCGGAAAAAAACATACCAGACAGGATTCTTTAAATTCAAATTACAATACCTGCACAGCCTATTTCTCTAAATCAGATACCATGCACATCGACATCGGGTTGCGCGGCCCATTGGGTGGACATGGTTTTAACATCTGCTACCACAATAAACACTTCTATACAGAAGGCTACCAGTATTCAGATGTAGTGTATCAGGGAAATCTGGACAAGCCGCAGCATTGGGTGCTACACCAGAAACTTATCCTGGACCGGAACAGGTACAAAGTTGGCGACAGTTTATATGGATACATTGATTTTAAAGCCGTTGAACGAAACGAACTGGGCGACACCATTGTTTATAACGGCACAGGAAAATTCAGGGCCAAGGTGATAAGATCCATATCCAATAATTAACATTCGGGTTTGACCAGGCAAAACCTGGCGATTTAACCTGTAAGAAAGAATGATCGAATACCAATAAACCCCTTCATTTCCTTTTCAACCAGGAACAAACCCGGCCAGAAAAGAAAAACAGACTAAATGGTAGCATTCAAGCTCCGTCTGGCCAAATTCTCCAGCATATCTTCTACCATATCCTCCAGATCAAATCTCGCCTTCCATCCCCAATCAGCTCTTGCGTTGTGATCATCGATCGAATCCGGCCAACTGTCTGCAATCTGCTGCCTGAAATCCGGTAGATAGTCCAACCTGAACCCTTCGATATGTTTCCCGATTTCCTCGCCCAGCGCCTCGGGCGTAAAGCTCACTGCTGAAAGATTATAGGATGTCCTCACCTTTATATCTTCTGCAGGAGCATCCATCAGCTCCAGGGTTGCCCTGATTGCATCCGACATATACATCATTGGCAGGGCTGTTCCCGGCTTCAAAAAACAAAGGTAATTCCGCTCGCTAAGCGCCTTGTGAAAGATATCCACGGCATAATCCGTAGTCCCGCCACCTGGGGGCGATTTATAACTGATCAACCCGGGGTATCGCAGGCTCCTGACATCCAGTCCAAATTTATCAAAATAATACTGGCACCAATATTCCCCTGCTGCCTTGCTGATCCCATATACCGTTGATGGCGTGCTGGCATTGGCCTGGGGGCTGAGCTGCTTTGGCGCATTGGGGCCAAATACCGCAATACTGCTTGGCCAGAATACTTTTTGCATGTCACATTTCACTGCAACATCTAACACGTTTAGCAGGCCGTCCATATTCAGCTGCCAGGCTACAGCTGGTTCTTTCTCGCCACTAGCCGAAAGCATAGCTGCAAGCAAATAGATTTGGGTGATGCCTTCTTCCCTGCAGAGCATCAATAACGCGGATTTGTTAAGCACATCGAGTTTCACATAAGGGTGCATTTCCCCGGCGACCTTTGTACGCTCCCTGATATCTGCAGCCATCACCTGGTCACGCCCATATTTCGCCCTTAATGCGCCGGTAAGCTCTGATCCGATCTGCCCGCAGGCACCGATCAATAATATCTTAGTCTTTTTCATATCATCCTATAACCAGTGTACATCATCATCCTGCAGTTCAACTTTCCCTTTAGGCAATCTCTTTTTTCGCAGAATGAGCCCTGCCGATAGCGCCAGAACGAAGATCACCCCGCCATGGACCATGATGTCATTAGTCATTATTTTATTGCTGTTTTATATTGCTTTTACATTTGGTGAAAAACGCTAACCATAAATAGCTAAGTTTCAATCCCAAAATCTGAATTGTGATTTTCATGTTCCATTTCTTTTCGAATGTCTGATGTCTGCCTGGTGCATACTCCCAAAAAAAAGGCCTCTGAGGGAAGCAACCTAACCCAGAAAAACAGCGCAAGAATAAGGACGCTGTCCAGGGCCACGTCCCATACATCAGCCATTCATGATCCTGCTTCCTCTGACCAGCACCCTTAATTTATTGATCGCCCCTTTCTCGATCTGCTTGATCCTTTCCGTTGTAAGCCCGCAGTCGCCGGCGATAACCCCGTAACTGGATTCCATCGGGCAGTTGATCCCATAAAGTCCTTCGATCACCTTCCTTTCCTTGCTATTTAGGGTAGCAAGCAGCCTTCCTGTCAACATTGCACGATCACTGATATCCGAAAGGTAATCCGTGGGCATTACGCTTTCATCCTCAATAATATCACAAAGTTGCCGCTCACCCATATCCATGCCATGGGGTTGGTAGATGGAGAGTGGTATACGGTCCAAATTCAACTGCTCAGCCAACTGATGCGCGGGAACACCAGCGGCATCTGCCAGTTCTTCAACTGTTGCAGCGCGTTCCAGGTACTGCTCCAGCTCGCCCATCTTCTGCTGGGCTACAGTGATATTGCGCACCTGGTTCATCGGAAGGCGCACCATCCTGGAATACTCACCAAGCGCGAGCAACATGGCCTGTCTGATCCAGTATACCGCATAACTGATGAATTTAAAACCTAAGGTTTCATCAAACTTTCCGGCAGCGGTAATCAATCCCAAGTTCCCTTCATTGATCAAATCCCCTAAAGGCAGTCCTATATGTTCGTACTTTTTAGCACAACTCACCACGAATCTCAGGTTTCCCCTTACCAGCCGCTCTACCGCGGAACGATCCCCTTCCCTGATACGCTTACACAGCAAAACCTCTTCCTCTTCACTAAGCAGATCGATCTTTGCCAGATCAGCAAAATAAAGGTTAAGTGAATGAAATTCACGTGTGGTAAAAGACACTTCGATGCGCAGGGATTTCATTCCCGGGTTCTTGCTCATAAATCTGTTTATACTCTGCGGATCGGATCGCAAAGTGCTGGTTAGGTGGCCGTAAAATTGAAAAGTTCCTTCCAAATGCAACAGTAAAGCAAGCAGAAAAGTAAATCGGGCTATATAACCGCATGGACATAAAATCATATTCTGTAAATTGATTCCCAGCAACTGCCCCGGCAAATAAAAAAATGGTATTGGATTCAGGTAGATAAGGTATTAGATACCCCAGTAGAGCGTCTGTCATTCCCCTTGCTCTTCTTTTTTTTCTTCTTATCTCCCGCTTCCTCTCCGGCCTCTTCCTGCTGACCTTCAGCGGCAATGATCTGCGCTACTTCGGCTTTGATACGCTCATAAGCGATGCGTATATCGGAATCCGTTACGCATGCCACATCTGGTATATCTTCAAAGGCTGCATCTTCCGCAGCGATTTTAGCATGGTCATTCTGGATTTCGCAATGGAACATTTTGAGCGATATCTTTTCCTGAGGGTTGTCGGCAACCATGCCCACAAATTCCCCCGAGGAAAGGGATGCAATTTTAGAGGCCGGTATGGCCATTTCCAGCTGCGTGGATTTACTGATCGACACATCCGAACTGTTGATACTCTTGCTCTGCCGGTCCTGCATGATCTTGCCAAAGAGCTCACTGAGCTTCTTTGCGGTATCGCCCGTCACCTGCCCGCTGATGATATTGCCCACAATGCCGGTGATCACATCGGCCTGCTCCTGTCCATAGTCTTTCTTTAGCTGGCTGAAATCCTGTATGGCAAGCGTTGTCGCTACTTTATTACTCCTTGCGGTGGCAATCAGGCTATCCATATTATTGAAATAAATGGTGGGGAATTCATCAAAGATCAGGCTGCTTTTAACTTTACCTTTCTGATTGACAAGTTTGATCATTCGCGAGACGTAAAGGGAGAGCACAGCGCCATAAATCTGGATTTTCAGTGGATTGTTTCCCACACAGATGATCTTTGGATCCTCAGGATTATTCAGGTCCATGGTAAAATCATTCCCGCTCAGCACATAATAAAGCTGTGGACTGGAAAGCCTGGCCAGGCAGATTTTAGCCGAAGCGATCTGTCCCTCAAGCTGCTGTACCGCGTTGTTTTTCCAGGCCGTGATAAAGGGGTTGATCAGTACCTTGATCTCTTCCTGCTTTTCCAGCAGGGTGAAAAGCTGGTCATAATCTGCCTGCATCAGTTCGATCACATGTGGTAAGGTGCAATACATCCCATCTTTATATTTCCTCAGGTACCAGATCATTGCCGTCACGAAATTGATCGGGCTTTCTACGAAAAAGTCGCCCTGTTTTTTGATCCAGTCCCTGTTCAGCCCGAGCATAATCGTCCGGCTTGCTTCGGTCGCATCGGTGATGTCTTCCATCCCACCTGGGTCCAGCGGATTACAGCGGTGAAGGGGATAGTCAAAATTGATTACAAAAAACTTTGGCCTGACCGCGTAATGGGCGGCATATCTGTTTAACATATTCCAGGCGATACGGCTAAGATCATCATACTTAAAATCGTAGATAAACATGCTAAAGCCTTTTTTGATGTGCTGGGCGATAATATGCCGGATGACAAAATAACTCTTGCCTGCACCCGGCGTTCCCACAACCAGCAGGCCCCGGAACATGTTCACCAGGTTAATCCAGCTTCTTCTATTTGTTCCCTTATAGTTGTATATCGCCGGTAAGTTGACTGAAAACTCGTTCTCAAGCAACCGCTCTTCCTGCGGAAAAGTCTCATTATCCCGGTTGAAAATATCAGGCGTCAGACTATCTTTGACAATCCTGGAAAGCTTTGCACCGCTTCCCATCATCAAAAGGTATCCTATGATCGTGAATCCCGTATAACAAACTGTCTTCATAGCCAGGAAATCGACAAGGTGCAAAAAAAACACACTTGTAAAAAAGAGAATCATACCGGCACTAAACTGCAGAATCAGCGGCCGCAGCATAATCTTTTCATCCTTTCCCCCTTTCACGCCGAGCAGCGATATCACTAAAAAGATAAGACTGGCCACCTTGGCGAAATAAAGGTCCTGGAACAATACACTCCGGCTTATACCTGTCAGCATCCTGTCGCTGAGCACTGAATGAAGTCCAATTGACCTGAAAAACGCGTAACAGCACAAGTAAAAATGGAGTCCCAGTATGAAAAGGCTGATCCAGCGTGTCAGATCAATAATCTTCCGCAGGCCATTGGTATCTTCGCCGGTGTTCATCGCTGTAGATCCCTTCCCATAAAACGTTTCTTTTTCTTCCTGCGTTTCAGCAGCGGACTAACAGGTTGCCCATAGTCCGCCTGATATAAAGGGCTGATATCAAGACCGATTTGCTCCTGTACTGATCGTGGGATAACCGGATCTCCATCCCCCAATGCCACCGAACTGTTTTGAGCCAGAATTTGGCCCGGCCGGAGTCTGGAGGCAATTCCCATTGCACTATAGGCTTTCCCCAGTTCACTCCCTTTAAAGACAGCCTTGCAATCATGGTCGATATAGCTCATACCAAAAACTTTTCCATCAGTTGTCCGGTTTAAAATCAGGTCAATATTCATTTTAGAAAGTCTATGCTGGAAATCTGCCACAGAGCCCACTCCTTTAGCCAGTAACCAATCAAGTTTGTTTTTTATTAATGGCTTTCGCTCTGCTTTTACGCTGGCTTTCTGAATAAAATCCTGCTCCAGATTAGCCAAGATGGGATTCCCTGAAAGTGAACTAGCTTTTAGTGGTACACCAATCGTTTTCCCGTTCTCATCCAATACCGCATATAGCAAACCTTTATTCTCCTCCATTCTGGACCCGGGTGTTCCCGGTACAGCAATAGCATTATAGGTTTTCAAAATCGCATTAAATTCGTTTAGACTAGCATAGCCATATTGTTCCCGTATCGCTCTGATGAGGCCAGATAATGATTTTTTAAATGCTTTTTCACCATATTCCAAAGGTTTAGGTGCCGGTACTTTATCAATTTTTGAGATGACTCTCCGGCCTTCCGCTACGATTAGCCCATACTGGAGCTCAATAGCTTTGCGCGTAGATTCTGATACTTTTTTGCCGATATTATGCAGGCTGATCCGCGATCCGTCAGCCTGGATGTTCGTTGTCGCAATATGCAGATGCGGATGGTGGGCATCGCTATGGCCATATAACAGATAAGGCTGATCACCAAATCCAATACCTTCCATGTATTTCCGGGCAACCCCAACCATCTTTTCCTCATCCAATTCATCCTTTTTATGGAAATTAAGGCTGATGTGGAGCGCATTAGTTTTGGCTCTTTCATTCAACTTGGTGAGCTGATAAAACCGGTTGATCTTCATACTTGTGGTGAGCTCCTGTGGATCTGCAGCAAAACAGTTGGCCGCAAGCAAAACCGCTTTCCCTTCCGACACTTTATCTTCGTTATAATACACCACGCCAGCTATCTTTTTTCCGGTTCTGATTTTGACAACCATTTTTTTGCCAGTTGATTGACGATAAATAAAAGCCTATCGATTTTATGATCTGTTTTTTTGTACTCCTGGAGTGTACGGTTGGCATAGAACCATTTCTCACTGCTGCTTTTGGACTGGTGGAAATGATGGGTCTGCTGATTAATGTTGATCCCAATCGACCGGATTTCCTTTCTGATCCTGGAGAGTTCTTCCATTACAGGCCCCATGGTATCATCATAATGGAATACATTGATCCTTGCCCCGGTAATGATTTTCCGGGCTACAGCGCAAGGGCTCCTGCAATCACTTGTGCTTACCAAGTTTTGGAGCTTGTCATAAGTTTGCTGGTCTATCCTGATCCTTAAAACATGGACCAGCAGCTTTTCCCGGTGTTGCTTTTTCTTACCTGCCATTTTTAGCTAATGAATGATTTTGGAACCGCAAGTCCCGCCGCGGTTCCCCAGCCGTAAGGATGGCAAGATTCGTTTGTCTACAAACGTACATCTTGCTGCGTGCACGGGCGGGCAGAGTCCTTCCATTAGGCTAGTGTTTATTCCCCTCTTTATTACGATTCTCTACCGATGAAAATGAATGGAGCAATTTTCTGATCCTTAACCTCATCCCGACCTTTGTTCCCTGCAGTTTTCGCTTTGGATTGAAATACTGATGGGCATGGGTGATTTCCTTTTTCTTTCCCATTTTGGTATAATTTCATCTGGTTTTTCCCTTATTCGTAATTTGCACTACGCAGTACATGACGATCTTTGCCTTCTACAATGGCCTCTTTGTTACCATATTGGTGATACAGCGGCCTACCAATCTTGCTGAGCTTGATCACTCCACTTTTTCCCATATCCAAATATTTTTATTTGGAAATAAAACTAGGGGCAACTTGAGATGTAAAAAGGTAAATCCGGGGGACTTACTTACATTTGAAACAGGTAAGCAAGACAGGGAGTCACCAATTAGGGCCAACCTAATTATTTCCTAGACAGGAATCTTATTCTCTCCGACGACTTGGTACTACCCAATTCATGTACCGATAGTCATTCTATAGATTTTCACCAAAGAGACGAAAAGCTCCTTTCACTGAAATACACAGGCAGGAAGAGAATACTAGTTGTTGACGATTCATTAGTTAATGCCGATGTGATTTCGTTGGTTCTGATCGACGCTAATTATGAGGTCAGAAATCTGTATTCGGCTGATCACTTTTCGATAAAGTCTCTGAATATAGTCCTGATCTTCTGATTCTTGACATAAAGTTTGGAAATGTTGATGCTCGAGATCTTGCTCGAAAAATAAAACCAGATGGGTCAATATCGCATTTTAAAATCATTTTAGTCTCAGCGGTCGTAGATGAGGTACATCTAACATCTCAAGACCAAGCTTGCTGCGATGCATTTATTGAAAAATCATTCGATACTAATGTACTGGAGCATCATGTGAAAAGTTTGTTGAGTCAGTTCTAGCAATTATGAATTCTCACTAATTTACCCAGTTTTGGGTATTGTGATATATAGAGTGAATAGTAAATTTGAATCATGAAAAAATTATTGCTCCTACTATTATTTGTAATTGGTACTTTGGCCGTTAATGCCCAGACAAAAGAAGAAACCATTGCTTTTATCAATAAGAAATTACAAAAATCTCTGGATTTAGAAACTTACACGTCAAGTGATGACTTTAAAACTAAAATCAAATCTGTCAAATTAAGTATAGATACTGCTTACACTGTCCTTTTTGAGACAACAAAGGAAATGACATACGGCGAGAAAAACATATCTGTGTCTAGGCAACATTTTGATCCATCCGAAATTACAGGCATCGCTTTAATTTCAGAGAAGCCGAACAAATATGGAATGGGATATTTTTCTGTCGTATTTGATAAACAAGCTATAAAGGCAGAAGGAAGTCTGAATGGTGTTAAGCGTAAAGGTAGTACTCATAACAGCTTTAGCGTTGACTTTTACCAGAAAGACAAAAAAGACTATAGTGAATTAAGGACGGCTTTTTTAAGACTACGAACCTTGTATATTGAAATGCAATCCGCCAGATATTTACAACGAAATTAACGGTTAGCTTTTTTGTGTAAATGTTATACTAGAGCGTAGTTGAAAATATATTTGATAGGCAAGATGGGGAATATCCCAAAAGTGACCACATCTTTCGCTCCAAGTGGTTCTTGGTCACTTTTGGTGAAACCACATAAAAATAATTATTTCCTAGACAGGAATCTTATTCTCTCCGACGACTTGGTGCTACCCAATTCACGTACCGCTAGTCATTCTATAGATTTTCACCAAAAGTGACGAAGAACCGTGAAAGTGACCCCTCTATTTCCGGCCAAACTGGCCACCAATTTGATTACCGGATGATGCGCATCTAGTTCCTTTCTCTCTGAACAAATATAAACTTCGGATCCAAATCCTGCTGGAAAGAAAATATCCTCGCTGAGCATAAGGGCAAATTTTAGTAACAGAAATATCTTTCTGGTAAATTTGACAGGATCGCAGATCCATTGATTCCGGCGCATGAGGAAGAGCTAACGATGTGATAGAAAGAATCACAATCCACCGATCTATTAGTTACCTATCTAACGGCATTTAAAAGATTAAGGCCGTTAGATAGATTTATTATATGTCACACAGCCTGGCTGTGATAGGCTGAGTTTTCTTTTCTGGTCAGTGTGCAATCACTCCTAAACCTTGCCGTTCATCATCGCTTCAATATCATCGTATTTGTAATACATTGAGCCGCCAATCCTGGTGAACTTTATTTCACCGTTTACTCGAAGTTGGTGCAACGTTCCGGCTGAAATCCCTAACAATTGTCTAACCTCATAACTCTTGATAAAAGGCTTTTGCTTTTCCTTGCTATTTGGAGCCCTGAAGGTTGGTCTTCGTAGCTCTGCAAAAAGTTCCTGCTTGAATTGTTCAAGATCTTCCTTGGTAATAAATTCTAATGTTGCCATGGTAATTTTCTGTTGTATAAAAATGAAGTTCTTAAAATAGCTAGGGGAAATGAGGTAAATTAACGTCATTACCCTAGTATTTAATAAAATAAAAAATTGATAAGTGATTGGGCAATTTTAAACTACCTTTCTGATAATGGGATTTAACCTTAGTTTTACCAAGTTCATTTCATTGGCAACTTTCTTTTTCTTAACCTTTGAATAAATCTGGGTTGTCCTGGTACTGCTGTGCCCGAGCATGTGTGCCACACTTTCGATCGACACGCCATTTTCCAAGGTTATTGTCGTTGCAAAGGTATGCCGTGCCATATGAAAGGTCAAGTTTTTACTAATCCCAGCCGACCTGGAAATCTGTTTCAGGCAGCGATTCATGTACTGATTGGTCGGACATGGAAAAATAGTTCCCTTATATAGCGAGTCGGCTGAATGTTCATACTTTTCAATAAGCCCCAACGCCTCGGGAAGGATTGGCACATGAAATTTTAATTCACTTGTATTCAATGTTTTTTGCCTAACCATTTCAATCCAGATACTTCCGTCACTCTCCTTTATGATAAAATCACTCGTGAGTCTACTGATTTCATTGTAAGAAAGACCAGTGTAACAACTAAACAGAAACATATCTTTCACAACCATTATCGCTCTATCATACACTTCCAGTTCCCATAATACCGAAATTTCGTCCATATTGAGGCATTCCCGATCTTTCTTGATCATATGCCGCTTATAGTTAATGAATGGATCTGTAGTTATCCAGCCGAATTTCAAGGCGATCCCCGTAAGCTTCTGAAGTCTTTCCATATGCTTCATGACAGTGTTATTGGTGCAGGGACGCTGGAATCTGTCTGGTTCTTTTTTTCTCAAATAAACTGCAAATTCAGTAATAAACCGAAAATCCACATCTACAAGCTGGATATCGGTCAACTTTTTTCGGGTAAGGAATTCTTTCAGAAACCGTTCGGTCGAGTAATAGTTCTTAATTGTTCCGGGAGCTAGAAGTGAGCCCTGATGTTCATAATGATACTTGATCAAATACAAAAGGCTTTTTCTTTCTTCATCACCCTCGACCTTCGATTTGATCGCTTGAGCTGTGATCGCTTTCTTCTGGTACCTTAGCTCATCATAAGCACCATTAATCTCATTTGTCACCTTTCTGAGCTTTTCCCTCAGTAAAATAATTTCGTTCGTATTCCCCAAAAACCTCTGTTTTTTCTGATCCCAGAATTTGGGTTCAACAGACCTCTTTAGTGACAGCCTTATGTACCTACCATCGACTGTAATTTTCGCGTAAATTGGAGCTTTGCCATTTACCTCGCTTTCCCTCTTTAAATAGAATGAGAGGGCAAAAGTGTGCTGGGATTTCATAAAATTTCCTCCTAAGCTGTGCACCTATTCTAGCACCTGGAAAACAGTAAAACACAGGTGATAGCTACATGATGCAAAATAGTTTTTAGTAATTAAAAAAAAAATGCGACTTGGAATTTTACAATGATAGAGATAAGATTTAGGTGCTGAAATAGGTGCTAAATATATCGGCTATTTACACACTTCACTGATATGAAATAAAAGCAAAAAACCCTCTAAATCAACTGATTAGAGGGTTTTCGTCAGATTTTGCATCCGATTTTTGTAGTCGGGATGGCAGGATTCGAACCTACGACCTCCTGCTCCCAAAGCAGGCGCGATACCGGGCTACGCTACATCCCGAACTTGGTATCGATCTTTTAATCCTGTTTTAAAAGTGGATCAACTTTTTGTCGGGATGGCAGGATTCGAACCTACGACCTCCTGCTCCCAAAGCAGGCGCGATACCGGGCTACGCTACATCCCGAACTTGGTATCTTCTTTTTTTATTTCCCTTTTTCGAAGGGATTGCAAAGAAACGGTTTTAAATTGATAATTCCATTTTTATTTGCAAATTTTTATTTTCTGCGGAGAGGGCGGGATTCGAACCCGCGGTACCGTTACCAGTACGACAGTTTAGCAAACTGTTCCTTTCGGCCACTCAGGCACCTCTCCTTATCCTCTGTTTTCCGCCCTACCGGCGTTGTTTTGAGGTCTGCAAATATAGTAAAACAAGTTATCCAACAAAAAAAAATTACAAAATTTGTTGATAATCTATACGCACATGATAGATACTCATAAGCATCGTCTTGAATATCAATTTGATAGTCTCAATATCTTTTAACGTCAAATCGCAGTCATCTAACTGATTTTGCTCCAATTTGTAGTTAATTATCCGTTCAACGATGTCATTTATGTTCTGCGCATCGGGATTTTTCAGACTTCTTGAGGCCGCTTCGACCGAATCGGCGAGCATTAACACACCAGTTTCTTTGCTAAAAGGTATGGGTCCGGGGTAACGGAAAATGTTTTCGTCGACAAATTTTTCAGGTGTATTTTTCAAAAATGACTGATAAAAATAATCAACCCGGGTATTACCATGGTGGGTTCTGATAAAATCAATAATCGCTTCAGGAATCTGGTTCTTTCTTAAAATCTCAATTCCTTTGTGCACATGCTGAATAATAATCTGCGCACTTTGCTCATAAGGCAATTTATCGTGCGGACTAACAGCTGTATTTTGATTTTCAATAAAATATTGCGGGTTATCAACTTTACCAATATCATGATATAAGGCACCTGCCCTTACCAGCACAGAATTACCTCCAATTTTAAATATTGCAGCTTCGGCAAGGTTAGCCACCTGTAAAGAGTGCTGAAATGTTCCAGGCGCTTTAAAAGCAAGTTCTCTTAACAGTTTATTATTGGTATTGGTCAGCTCAATCAGGGCCACGTCTGATGTGATACCAAAAATACGTTCGAACAGATAAATTAAAGGGTAAGCTAAGAGCGATAAGAGTACGCTAAAAACAAAAGGAATAAAATTCATCCATTCTATTTCGCGGAAAGATCCTTCGCGGAGCAGGGCTATACCGATAAAAGAAACCAAATAAGCCAGAAGAATAAATAAGGCCGAAACCAGGAATCTTTCACGCTTCACAAAATTTTTGATACTAAATATAGCAACCATGCCCGCCGTAACCTGATAAAACACAAATTCGAAACTATTGGCTACAAAGAAACCGGCAATTAAAATCACCAGCATATGGAGGTAAAGTGCCAAACGCGTATCAAACAGAATCCTGATGATAATAGGTACCACACAGAACGGAATGTAGTACAAACTTGGGATCTCCATCTTAATAGCCCAGGTTAAGGCAAGTAACATGCCCGTGGTCACAATCAGGATTAAAGAAAGCTGACGGTTATCGGCAAAAATATCCTTCCGGAAAAGAAAAAGGAACGACATTAAAATGGCGAGTATAAAGCCAACCAATACCACCTGTCCCAGATAAACCAATGCCCTGCTGCCAATTGTTTTGGTTTGTGCATCGTAGGTTGCTTTGTAAGATTCGAGTTTCTGATAAATTTCTTCATCAATAACATCGTTCTTCGCTACAATCAGTTCTCCCTTTTGCACCATGCCCTTGGTAGTAGAAATATTGTTAATCGTATTATCCTGTATTGTTTGCGTCAGTCGCTCATCAAATACAATGTTCGGGGTAATATGATCAATGGCCAGGTTGGCAACCAGATCGCCCATCACCTGGTTGGGGGCTTTAAAATGATCTTTAAAAAAATTCAAGGCCGACTCTGCAGTAAAAACATCCTGTGTATTTTTCTCCTGGGCCTCATTGTTTTCAAGCAAAGAAAAGTCGTAGTTCTTCCCTCCTGCCTGATGTTTTACATTTAAACCAATAATGCCTTTCTGGTAAATATTCTGGAGCAGTTTGTAAGAAGCACTTTTATAGGCATCCCTGTCTTTTTCGTTCAGTTGCTTCGATTTCCATTTCACATCAAATTCGTTGGCAAACTCCTCCAAAGCATTTGCGGTAATGCCCCTATCCAATTGGTAAACCGGTAAAATATCTTTTAAGGCATTCTTTTTATCGGCACTAACCTGCGGGTTGGTTTTTAAAATAGCAAAACTGAAGGGCGAAATCAGGTCCTTATTTTTCCATACTGCATTTTTTTCAAACTCATATCTAAACCGGGGTTGTTTGGGTAGAAATAGCGTAATAATGAAAACGGTAAATATCATCATCACATATTTCAGGTTTGATGAATACTTCCGGTAAAGGATTTTGTGGGAATTTCTCTTGATTTTGGCCAAAACGATGTAATTATTGTATTGTCAAAAATAGCATTTTTATCTAATATACATTTTACGGCTTTTGTTTGCAATTACCAGATTTTATATTTTACTTTATGATATCAAATTAATATCAATTATGTATCAGGAAAAAATTATCAATCCGCCATCAGGCTATCTAACATTCGCACTATGCATCGCATTGCTGGGCGCTTCCATTTTTTGCTTTGTTTCAGAAATCTTTCTCTGGGGAGGGATTTTACTGGCCATAGATATATTTTTAATCTTCCCGGGCTTTTTAATCATCAACCCCAATCAATCGATGGTACTTACGCTGTTCGGAAAGTATATCGGTACGGTAAAAGCTGATGGATTTTTCTGGGTAAATCCCCTAACCGCTAAAAGACGTTTATCATTAAAAGCCAACAATTTAAACGGACAGCAGTTAAAAGTTAACGATAAACTGGGCAACCCGATCGAAATTGCCGCTGTGGTGGTTTGGAAAGTAAATGAAACAGCTAAGGCTGTGTTTTCTGTTGAAAATTACATGCAATACGTAAACATACAAAGTGAAGCCGCTGTAAGGCACCTGGCCAACATTTTCCCTTATGATCATGCTGAGGGCGAAGAAACCAGCATCACTTTAAAAGATGGTGCGGATAAAGTGAGTGAACTGTTAGAAAACGAACTGAACGAACGATTATCGAGAGCAGGTATCGAAGTTTTAGAAGCCAGGATTTCGCATTTGGCTTATGCACCAGAAATTGCCAGCGCCATGTTACAGCGTCAGCAGGCTACAGCGGTTATTGCAGCCCGTAAATTAATAGTAGAAGGTGCTGTAGGCATGGTAGAAATGGCCTTAGAGAAATTATCACAAAAAGGAATTGTTGAGCTGGATGAAGAACGCAAAGCCGCCATGGTGAGTAATTTACTGGTCGTGCTTTGTGGCGATCGCCATGTACAGCCTGTGGTAAATACCGGAACCTTATATAATTAAGTGCAATGGAGTTTGAGGAAAAACATGGTTTAAAGATCTGGTGGCTATACCTGGTAATAGCAGTAACTATATTCCCAACAGCAGCCCTGCTTATTTTTCAGAATAAGGGCCTGAGTTATGCTGAGCTTAAAGCGATGTACTTCGCTCCGGTTTTAGCGATCCTATCTCCGTTTTTAATCATTTTTTTAGTGCAGCAGAGTAAACTCACCTTAAAAATAACGGCTGAAGGTGTATCTTTCCGATATCCCCCCTTTCACTTTACACCAAGTCGTTTCCGCTGGGTAAGTATCGAAAAAGCTTATATCAGAAAGTACGATGCATTTTCCGAATATGGTGGTTATGGCGTAAAAAACCGCCTTTGGTTTAAATTTAAAGACAAAGCTTACCTTTTAAACGATAAAAACAGGGGCTTGCAGCTGGAGTTTAAAAACGGCAAAAAACTTTTGTTCAGCTCCAATAAAATAGAGGAACTCGAAATGTTCCTTCTAAATTTAAAAACGAGGTATAATATACAAGCAATACAATAAGAATGGCGGAGAAAGATAAAAAAGCTTTTGTATTAAGAATTAGTCCTGCTTTATTAAAAGAAGTAGAAACCTGGGCTGCTGACGAGTTTAGAAGTACGAACGGGCAGATCGAGTTTCTGCTCACGCAGGCGATAAAATCCAGAAAAAAAGGCAAAGCTAAGGAAGAATAGAGCTGCAAATTGTTAACTACCAATTGTTAAATGCTTTGGGCGTTCCCCAATCCCGAGAATTCGGGAAAGGGTCGGGCTTTGCAGGGCTGCGCTGCGCTCCGGTACCGATGAAAAATCGGTACTGAACCCTTACAATCCCTAACGCAAAACCCACAGCTTTAAATTAACTGATCCCCAAGCACCACCGCCTCAAGTAATTTAAACCTGATGGCAGCGACAGCCCCGAAGTATGAGGGCTATAGCGAACAGCAGGACTGAGCTACCCCAAGCACTACTCAAGCACCTTTCCAAAAAAGCTATTAAAAACCAATTATTTTCAAATAGGCTAAAATCATTTTCTAAACGTTATTTTTAAACCTCGCAGGTTTTGGAAACCTGCGAGGTTTGACTAACTTAGCGGCCTAACCAAAAAATTCATAAAATTTAGTTTACATGAAAGAAGTTGTAATTGTATCAGCTGTGCGAACGCCTATTGGCAGTTTTGGAGGCTCATTAGCTCAATTTTCTGCTACCCAGCTTGGTGGTTTTGCCATTAAAGCAGCCATTGAAAAAGCCGGATTAAAACCAGAACAGATCCAGGAAGTATACATGGGTAATGTTTTATCTGCAAACTTAGGACAAGCACCCGCAACACAAGCCGCTAAATTTGCCGGTTTACCAGATTTACCTGCCACTACCATAAATAAAGTATGCGCTTCGGGCACTAAAGCAATTATGCTTGCGGCACAAAGTATTGCAAATGGCGACAACGAAATTATAGTTGCCGGCGGAATGGAAAGCATGAGTAATGTTCCCTATTACCTCGACAAAGCCAGAAACGGCTATCGCCTGGGGCATGGACAGATTACAGATGGTTTAGTAAAAGACGGTCTGTGGGATGTGTATAACGATTACCACATGGGTTCAGCGGCAGAGCTTTGTGCTACCGAATGTAATATCAGCCGCGAGGCACAAGACAATTTCGCCATAAGCTCTTACAAAAGAGCGCAAGCGGCACAAACTTCTGGTAAATTTGCCAATGAAATTGTGGCCATTGAAGTTAAAGACCGTAAAGGCGACATTACTTTGGTTGACACCGATGATGAGCCAACAGCCGTTAAATTTGATAAAATACCTTCACTAAAACCTGTTTTCAAAAAAGATGGAACCGTAACTGCTGCAAATGCATCTACCTTAAATGATGGCGCAGCGGCATTAGTTTTAATGAGCGCCGATAAGGCAAAAGAACTCGGTTTAACACCTCTGGCTAAAATTTTAGGCTATGCTGATGCACAACAGGCGCCCGAATGGTTTACAACTGCCCCTTCAAAAGCAATTCCACTGGCTTTACACAAAGCCAATGTAAATATCAATGATGTAGATTTTTTCGAGATCAACGAAGCTTTTGCTGTGGTTTCTATCGCGAACAATCAACTTTTAGCATTAAACGACAATCAGGTTAATGTTAATGGCGGCGCGGTTTCATTGGGTCACCCGCTTGGTGCATCTGGTGCCCGGATTGTGGTTACCTTACTTTCGGTACTGGCACAAAACGACGGAAAAATCGGTGTTGCCGGAATTTGTAACGGAGGCGGTGGCGCAAGCGCATTAGTTATCGGGAAATTGTAATTTTGGGTTTTGCAGGATTTTTCGGCATTTGATCATATGAAACTTATCAGATTTTATATCCTTTTAATTTTTGGAACGCTTAGTTTTAGTTTAAAAGCGCAACAGGCACCAAACCAATTAAACGTTTTCCAGGATACACTGATTAAAATATCGGCAAGGGTTATTGCTGCGCAAAGCGATGCGCAAAAACTCGAAGTGAACGGTAGTTTCGTAAAAACATTGGTTGAGGCTTTAAAAACGCCTAATTCTTTTTCTTACTCATTCGATTCGCTTAAAAACGTTTCCGTAATTAAATCATCCGATCAGGCTTTTAGGATTTTGAGCTGGTATGTTCTGCTCGAAAACGGTTCATACCGCTATTATGGGGCCATCCAGATGAACACCAAAAGCGGGCCATTGAAACTTTATCCCTTAATCGATCAGACCGAAAATTTAGCCGATCCCAATAGCATTACCAATAATCAGAAATGGTTTGGTGCCAGATATTATGAAATTGTTCCGGTAACCAGTGGGAACCGCCTGCCTTATTATGTGCTTTTAGGCTGGAAAGGAAATACGCAGGCCACCACTAAAAAGGTAATCGATATCCTTTCTTTCGAAAAGGACAATCTTACATTCGGTGCTCCGGTTTTCGATGGAAAAGAGTTAAAAGGAAAAAACAGGATCATATTCGAATATGCCAAATCAAACGCCATGACCTTAAAAACCGATCTGAAAGCAGGAATGATTGTGTTCGACCACCTTGCTTCATTCGATCCTGAAATAAAGGGAAAATTTGAATATTACGGATCAGACGGCACTTTTTATGGTTTTAAAATCATAGGTGGAAGGCTAAAGCTGCAGGAAGATATCACACTTAACAACGATCCGAATTCGAGTGACGAGCTCTATGCCGACCCCAAAAAAAATGTTAAACCCATCAGAAAGTTTTAATTCTTAACAAACCTTAACAAATCATTTACCTTACTCCAGGTGCAAAAATTTGTGAGAATGGCCTCCACTCGCTATATTGCGCTTTAAAAATCTTCAATAAATGCCCACAACAAACCAAACTAAACATCCCAAAGGCTTAAAATTTCTTTTTTTATCTGAAATGTGGGAACGTTTTGGTTATTATTTAATGATAGGCATTTTTACGCTTTATTTAAAAGATGTAAAAACAGGTTTTGCCATGACGGAGGCAGAATCTGCCGATTTATACGGAACATTTATAGCTTTAGTATTTTTAACCCCTTTTTTAGGCGGCTTAATTGCCGACCGGTACCTGGGTTACGCCAAGTCTATCATTATAGGCGGCATCATGATGGGTGTGGGATACTGCTTAATGGGGGTTCATAGTTTACCGATGCTTTATTTGGCCATGACCCTGGTTATTTTTGGTAATGGCTTTTTTAAACCCAATATTTCTACCCTATTGGGCAATATTTACTCTACGCCAGAGTACGTGGCAAAAAAAGACGATGGTTACAATATTTTTTACATGGGTATTAATGTTGGGGCCTTTATCTGCAACTTTTTTGGCGCTGCCTTATATATTATGCTGGGTTGGGAATATGCCTTCTTTGCAGCAGGCGTAGGTATGTTTATTGGTGTAGCCGTATTTATTATCGGCCTTAAACATTACCGGGCTTTCGATGTTAAAAAGGGTATTGTGGATGGCGACATGTCATTTCTAAAAATCTGCTTACTGATACTTTTACCTTCGGTAGTTGCTGGTGTGATTGGCTGGATAGTGCCAACTAAATTAATCGGCCACCCGCTGGTAGGATCTACCAGTACAGATGCCTTTATATTTGCCTGTTTCCCTGTGATTTACTTTTACAGCACCTTATTTTTTAAAGCCAGTAAAGAAGAAAAAAGGCCTATTGCCGCATTACTTACCATATTTGTAGTTGTAATTTTGTTCTGGGCGGTTTTTAAACAAAACGGCACAGCGCTAACCACCTGGGCCGATCGGTATACCGATAGAAGCCTAACCAATACCACCGCAAAAAACACTTTTTCTAAGTTTAGCTTATCACAAAATATCACCTATAAAAAAGATAGTGTAGCCTTATACGACAATGCATTCCGCCTCCAGAAAGTTGATGGTGTGGTGCAGAAAGAATACAACTACCCAACCTATTTCAAAAATGTACCAGCCGCCGAATTGCCTCAGGAAGGTGGCACAGTAGAATTATGGGCAACAAACTTAAGCCAGTCGATCAATCCGGCATGGGTAATTCTGTTAACCCCGTTAATTGTATCCTTTTTTACATGGTTAAGGCGCCGCGGTAAAGAGCCGAGTACCGCGACTAAAATTATATTCGGGATATTCATCTCGGCTATATCGGTATTGGTGATGGTTACCGCAGTGTATATTGGGAAAAACGGAGCAGAAAAAGTATCTGTTCTTTGGCTAATGGGAACTTATGGCGTAATTACCATTGGCGAATTATTTCTAAGTCCGATGGGCTTATCGCTGGTATCAAAATTAAGTCCGGTAAGGATAACTTCTTTAATGATGGGCGGATGGTTCGTATCTACCTCAATAGGCAATAAACTTTCGGGCGTACTGGCAACCTTATGGGATACTTATGAAGATAAATCCAATTTCTTTTGGGTAAACTTCTCCTTATTGATGGGTTCGGCCATAATCGGTTTTGCTTTATTAAAATGGCTAAACAATATTATGAAAGAATACGGCATCAAATAATTTTTTACTGCATTAACAAAAAAACAAACAAACTTAAATACTGAATATGACATCAACACCAAATCAATCTAAAGGTCATCCAAAGGGGTTATACGTGTTATTTGCCACAGAAATGTGGGAGCGTTTCAACTACTATGGAATGAGGGCAATCCTTGTTTTATTTATGACAAAGGCCTTATTATTTGATAAAGCATTCGCTTCTAACCTTTATGGTAGTTACACCGGATTGGTTTATTTAACACCACTAATCGGCGGCTATGTAGCCGATCGTTTCTGGGGAAATAAAAAATCGATTATAACAGGCGGATTAATGATGGCGCTGGGAGAATTTATCCTGTTTTTCTGTGCCATGTTATACCAAAGTAATGAACAACTATCCACCTTTTTGTTTTTTACCGGACTTGGCTTTATGATTGCCGGAAACGGTTTTTTCAAACCAAATATTTCCTCATTGGTTGGACAGTTGTATCCGAAAGGCGATAAAAGAAGTGACGCTGCTTATACTATTTTTTACATGGGTATAAACGTGGGTGGTGCTTTAGGTCCTATTGTGTGTGGCTTTTTAGGCGATACCGGAAATCCTTTGGATTTTAAATGGGCATTCTTAGCTGGCGGTATAGCGATGTTATTAGGTGTTTTGGTGCAAATCATGTATCAGAAGAAATATGTAATTGCACCTGATGGAAAAGAATTGGGAACAATCCCGGCTGGTGCACCAAAAAGTACATTAAACCCTGCCGTAATTGGTTTTGGCTTAGCTGCATTTTCGGCTTTAATGATCGGATTATTTTACATCGATGCAAAAGTATTCAGCTTTTTAACTTACTTATTAATCGCATCGGTATTATTTATTGCCTTTGTTATTTTCTCTGATAAATCATTAAGTAAAATTGAAAAACAGCGGATTGGTGTAATTTTCATCGTTGCCTTTTTCGTTATATTTTTCTGGAGTGCCTTCGAACAGGCAGGTGCCTCTTTAACTTTCTTTGCAGAAGAGCAAACCCAGCGGGATTTAGGTTTCTTAAAAGTACCGGCAAGTATCTTTGCCTCCTTAAACTCGATATTTGTAGTAGCCTTTGCTCCTTTATTTGCCTGGTTATGGATTAAGCTAGGTAAAAAAGAACCTTCATCGCCAACTAAAATGGCTATTGGTTTATTGTTACTGGCCCTTGGTTACCTGTGGATTGCTTTTGGGGTAAAAGACGTGTCTTCATCCATTAAAGTGAGCATGATGTGGTTAATTGGTATGTATGCTTTACATACCTGCGGAGAACTTTGTTTATCTCCAATCGGTTTATCTTTGGTAAACAAACTGGCACCCTTAAAATTCGGTTCACTATTAATGGCTGTTTGGTTTTTAGCCAACGCAGCAGCCAATAAGTTTGCTGGTATTTTAAGTGGTTTATACCCTCCGGGTGTAGCCGAAATTAAACAAGCTGCCGGAGCTGGCATTAACTTACAGCCCATTTTATCTAAAACGGTGACGCCAACCGCGGCAGAACTGGCCAAATTAAAAGACTTAAAAATTCCTTTCGAATATCAGTCGATCGTAGGCATCCAGATTAATTCGTTATACGAGTTTTTCATGATGTTTGTGGTGATGGCCGGAATTGCATCTTTGATTTTATTTGCAATTACCAAGAAATTACAAAAAATGATGCATCAGGATATTCTTGACTAAACTTATAACATCCTTTAACCTAAAGCCCGATCTCCGTCGGGCTTTTAATTTTTAAACCTATTTAATGGAAAAAACAGTTTCAATAGAAGATATTCAGAATTTTGAAGGTAAATACCCGAAACAACTCTGGCATTTATCGTTGGTAGAAATGTGGGAACGTTTCTGTTTTTACGGCATGCGTGGGGTACTGGCCTTCTTTATGGTCGAACAACTGGGTTTGAGCGATCAAAAATCGAACCTGCAGTATGGTGCGATACAAGCCTTTGTTTATGCCTTTACTTTTATAGGTGGTATTTTTGCCGATAAAATTTTAGGGTTCAGAAAATCGCTCTTTTGGGGCGGGGCTTTAATGATTATCGGGAACTTAATCCTGGCCTTCTCCCCTCATGATTTATTTTATGTAGGAATTACCTTATCTATTATTGGAACAGGTTTTTTCAAACCCAATGTTTCATCAATGGTGGGCGAATTATACCATGAGAAAGATAATCGCAGAGATGCCGGTTATGGACTTTTTTATGCCGGTATCAATGTTGGCGGCTTGTTGGGTGGTGCCATGTGTATTTATCTCGGTAAATATTACAACTGGCATTTGTGTTTCCTCTCTGCAGCGCTGGTAATGATGTTTGGTTTAGGTACATTCATTTTCACCAAAAAACATTTAGGCCCGATTGGGAATTCGCCTTTACTGCACCTTAAAAAATCTAAACAGCAATTTTTGGAAATAGCTGTTTATGTAGGTTCTATTTTGTGTATCCCACTGATTTATATCATGGTAAGAAACACAGCCTTTACCGATTATTTCATGTACACCATAGGCATTATTGCTTTGGTTTATTTCCTGTATGAAACGTTTAAGATAAAAGATCAAAAAGCACAATATAAACTATTGGCAGCTTTCGTTTTTATCTTCTGTTATTTCATTTTCATGGCCATATCCGAGCAGAGTGGTGGTTCACTATCGTTATTTGCGAAGGACAATCTGGACCATAAAATCCTCTTTTTCAATATCGATCCGAATGTGGTGAACAACAGCGCTAACTCGTTTTTTGTGATTGTTTTTAGTCCGATTGTGGGTATTTTATGGCTGGGCTTATACAAACGCAAAATTGAACCCAATACCGTGGTAAAATTCGGGATCGGCTTCCTTTTATTGGCCTTAAGTTTTTATGTTTTTTACGCCACCAGGTTCTTCGCCAATGTACAGGGCATTAGCTCGTTAAATGTATTTACCTTAGCCTATTTATTATTAACGTTAGGCGAACTTTGTTTGGGACCAATAGGCATGTCGATCATTACTAAACTTTCGCCAAAGAAAATGTTCGGAATGATGATGGGGCTTTGGTTTTTATCAAGTGCCTTTGGCCAATTGGCTGCCGGAAAACTCGGTGCAGAAATGTCGAGTATTGATGATGCATCGTTATCGGCTAAATTAATGGCCTATACCGAAGGTTATAAAACATTGGCTTTATATTCACTAATTGCAGGTTTGGCACTGATTCTCTTTTCGCAGCTGGTTAAAAAGTTAATGCAGGAGGTGAGGTAAGGGTAAAAAAGATATAAAAAAAGCGAGCGTATTCAACAAGATTTGAAAAGGAACGGGCAGTGGTTCTTGGAAGCCTGCCGCCCCGCTCTTTGTTCCAAGTCCTCGCCCTCATACTTCGGGTCTGCGGGCTTTACACGCCGATCGGGTTTAGGAACAGTGGTCCTGTATCTTGAAAGCTATTCTGCGCTGATCTGCAAAATCAGCGGGAAATCCTGGGCTAAAGTCTTAGACTACGCTCATACTGACCATACCCTAAAAATTACGAATAAAATAAGAGCTGAATCGCGGGTTATTAATGAAAATTCATAAAGGTTTCACATTAAATATTTACTTTCGCAGTTTAAAAGCAATTGTAGCACATCATATAAACACAAGAAGCTTACATTATTAAAAACCACAACAAACGTGTCAGATAGTTTAGTCATCATTCCCACCTACAACGAGAAGGAAAACATCGAAAAAATCATTAGAAAGGTTTTTTCTTTAACACAGCCTTTTCATGTTTTAATTATTGATGATGGTTCTCCGGATGGAACTGCTGAAATTGTAAAATCACTACAAGACGAATACGAAGGGCATTTATTTATTGAAGAACGTGCGGGTAAACAAGGTTTGGGTACGGCTTATATTTACGGCTTTAACTGGGCCTTACAACACGATTATGCCTACATTTTCGAAATGGATGCCGATTTCTCGCACAATCCTGATGACTTATCGCGCTTACGCGAAGCTTGTGTAAATGGCGCAGATGTAGCCATTGGTTCCAGGTATGTTAAGGGCGTAAATGTGGTAAACTGGCCAATGGGCAGGGTTTTAATGTCGTATTTTGCTTCAATGTATGTGCGCATGATTACCCGGATCAACATTCAGGATGCGACTGCCGGCTTTAAATGTTACCGCAAAATTGTGCTGGAAACCATTCCATTAAATAAAATCAAATTTGTTGGTTATGCCTTTCAGATCGAAATGAAATTTACTGCCATTAAATTTGGCTTCAAAGTGGTCGAAGTTCCAATCATCTTCACCGACCGTACCGAAGGCACATCAAAAATGAGCACCCGAATTTTCAGGGAAGCTTTTTTAGGTGTAATACAAATGAAGGTGTGGAGCTGGTTTAGAAATTATAGTCGGAAGGCTGAAATTGGGAGTCCGAAGTCCGAAGTTGGGAGTCCGAAGTCGGGAGTCTAGAGTCTTTAGTCCATGGCATATAGTTAATAGTCCATCGTTATAATTTGATTCCATATTGCTGATTAACAAATCTCATCGGCCTGTATGACTGGCTATTTTGCTATTAACCAATCTCCCAGACTCATGACTAAGGACTGAGGACTACAGACTTAAACTAAGCCTTACCTTGCGATTCTCTGATCATTGCGCCAAAATCCTGTCCTTTATCCATTGCTTTAACCGTCATTACGATCCGTTTGGTGCGTGTGGGCTCGGTTTTAGCCTGGTTGATCCAGTTGATGTAATAGTTTTGATGCGATTTAGGCTGTTTTAGAAAGTTTCGGATTAAATGTTCCTCTTCTGACAAGCAGATTTCCAGATCCTCAGGCATTTCAATCTTAAAATCTTTATCTTCTTCTAAATAAAGTTCGACGCTTGCTCCAGCTTCTTTTCTTAATTGTTTACGGACTTCGCCTTTCAGGGCAATAATAAAATCGCCCTCTCCCATTGGGATGGTTGCCATTCCATTAATCTCCAGCTGATCTATCTTTCCTTTTACCCTGAAACTCCTTTTACAATCGGGCTTAATTTCATTAGCCAAAGCTGACGGAATAAACACATAACTCCAGCCGGTTTTTTCGCCCATGGTTTCGAAACGTTCTATCTCTGCTTTAAAGTGGATCATGGTTTAAATATAAAAATTATGTTTTAACAAGTAAACGATTAAATCGCTAGGCTACTGATATACTCGTTAGAAACAAGCGCAAACTATAATTGATCGTCATTCCCGCGCAGGCGGGAACCACGCAGTGCTCAGCGAAGCTAATCTTAATGCAATAAACTTTAGATTCCCAATCAAGTTGGGAATGACGATCTTATAAAAAAGCATTAATCGGCTCAAAAACAAGCCAAATCATGAGCAGATTAACAAGATTAATCGGCTCATGACCAAAATAAACTAGTTATAACAAAGAATATTGATGATGATTTAAAGGGCTACCCAACAATTTAAACTCATTAATTACCACAAATTGTTGTTTAACTTTATCAAATTTACGAATGGCAATTGTATCACAGTTAAATTCTAAGTTGATGTTGCCATACAAATGCGCTGCCTGATCAATTTGAGCCGAGCTCAGTTCACGTCCTATTGATATATGCGCGTTAGCCCCATTTACAGCATAATTAGTTTTAAGTCCCTTTCGAAAGATTTTCAAAAGATCATTTAAGTATGGTTTGGATGAATCATTGGGAAGTAAAACAACAGCATGGCTAAATTTTGATACACTTAAAGAATCAAAAATTACTTCTTTCGGCCTTTGTGAGCGACAAATTTTCTCAATGCGCTTTTTGCAACATTCCAACTCATATTGGTCTGCCCAAAACATCATAATCGTGATGTGCGCCTCAGAATTTCTACTGTTATACCAGCCAATTTTAAACCAGAGTATATCTTTCAAAACTTTAACATCATTAATAGCTTCTTGGTGAGGGTGAACAACTATTGAATACCTGTCTTTTTTCAATTTTAAATCCATATCAATTTATTTTAATCAATTGCTACCGGGTTCATTTGAATATCCAATTTGGCAAATTTTAAAACCTCTATACTTTGAAAACCAAAATCTTCAACCACCTTGCCCAAAATCAGGTAACAGCCCTTTCCTTTAAAAGGATACATGGGTGTGGTATTGGGAAAATGGGTGGTATCGAAAAAATCGCCGTTGACATCTAAAAAAGTACCGAACCACATTTTGGTATTTTTAATAGTGTGTACCGTTTTTTCGCAGACATAGTTCCCTACCATCCTTACCGTTTTACCCAAATGTTTATGCATATCAGCGGCCATGGTATCGCCACGGTAAGGCGTTTTCAAAAAATCGAACATATCGTAATTAAGCGGATAACCCAATAACTCTAACTCTGTATAAGCATTTTCCAGTTCCGAATCAGCCAGTTCCGGCAGCTGGTAAGTTTTATAACTCAGCTTAAAAAGTTCGGCATGGTTCACTTTCTTCTGCTTAAAGCCAAGGTAGTTGTGTACATCCCAAAGCAGGGTTTTCCGATCTTTTCCGGTAAATCGTAAAGCACCCAGCCGAATTAAAATAATAGCCTGTTCTAATGAGATACAGGTCCGTTTTACAAAATCTTCGAGATCGATATACAAACCATTTGCATGACGTTCTGCAGGAATAATTTTGATGTTTTTTTCTTCTAAACCCTGAACAGCAATAAAACCCAGGTAAGCATCTTCGCCTTTTATATTCACTACGTCATCACTGTGGTTCACACAAGGCAAATGCACGCGTGCCCCGGTTTTTTGTAACTCATGCACATAAACCCATCGACTGTAAAAGCCACCATAGTTATTCAGTACGGCGACCATAAATTCCATGGGGTAATAGGTTTTGAGGTATAAACTCTGATAACTTTCTACCGCAAAAGAAGCAGAATGGGCTTTAGAAAAGCTGTAGCCGGCAAAAGAGGATATCTGTCGCCAAACTTCGGTAATGAGTTCTTCTGAATGGCCTTCCTTTCTGGCTGAGGCAAAAAATTTATTTACCAATTCATCAAAAGCCAGTTTCGAACGGTATTTTCCACTCATGGCTTTACGGAGGACATCGGCATCGGCCAGATCAAGGCCTGCAAAATAATGGCATACTTTGATTACATCTTCCTGGTAAACCATTACCCCATAAGTTTCGCTAAGCCGCTGTTTCATCACTTCGCAGAGGTAAACTACTTTTTCGGGTGCATGATAGCGTTCGATATAGGCTTTCATCATGCCTGAGCTGGCCACCCCCGGACGGATAATAGAACTGGCAGCCACCAGGGTAAGGTAATTATCACATTTCAGTTTTTTGAGCAATTGCCGCATGGCTGGCGATTCGATATAAAAACAACCGATGGGCTGCCCCTCTTTAAGAATGCCATTCAATTTCTGATCTTGTTTAAAAGTCTTAAAATCGTGGATATCGATCTCCTTACCTTTATTTTTCTTAATGAGCTGCACAGCTTCGCGGATGTGCCCGATACCCCGCTGACTTAAAATATCGAATTTTTCGTAACCAATGGCTTCGGCTTCGTACATATCCCATTGCACGGTTGGAAAACCTTTTGGCGGCATATCCAATGCGGTATAATAGGTAATCGGCTCTTCGGAAATTAATATCCCCCCGGCATGGATAGAGCGCTGGTTGGGCATCCCCTTCATGTATTGATACACCGCCAATAACTTTTGGTAAGTGGCATTGAGTAAGTTTTCGCGTTCTTTGGTGGGATCGGTAAAACTATCTATTTCCCCTTTGGGCAAACCCAAAACCTTACCGATTTCCCTAATAATTGCCCGGTCTTTAAAAGTACTCATGGTACCCAAAAAAGCAACGTGCCATTTAGGATAGCGTTCAAAGATATACCGTTGTATCACCTCCCTTTCATCCCAGGAGAAATCGATATCAAAATCTGGCGGGCTGGTCCGTTTTTCGTGCAGGAAACGTTCGAAATACAGGTCGAGATCAATCGGATCTACATCGGTAATGCGCAAACAATAGGCTACAATACTGTTGGCACCCGAGCCACGGCCAACATGGTAGAAACCGCATTCGGTCATCGCATACCGTACAATATCATAGGTGATGAGGAAATAGGCACAGAAATTTTTAAGTTCGATGATGCGCAGTTCTTTTTCCAAACGCTTAATGGCTTCTGTATTATTTTCGCCATAACGGTACCTGAGTCCTCCTTCGGCCAGCTCCCGAAGCATTTTTTTATCTCCTTCAAAATCCCCGGTATAAAAGAACTTGTTTTTAGAAACAGGTGCAGGGCCATCCTCAAAATAAACACTTAAATCGCAACTGTTCAACAAACGCTGGGTATTCTGAACAATGAAAGGGTACTGTTCAAATTGCTGGGTTAATTCCACTTCCGGAATCAGGAATTCATCTGGATCACATTTCTGTTCATCGGGTACCTTACTTAAAAGTGTATTGAGTTCAATTGCCCTAAGGTATTGGTGCAAACGGTAGGTGATCTTATCACTTATGGTAACAGGATGCCAAACCAGCAGTTTTTCCTTTTGTTTTAAAAGTGGATGTTTATATAAAAGGTTGAGCTGTTTGGCACGGATGCCTATAAATTCATTAGCTTTTAGTACAGTGTTAAACGATTTTTGAAAGGGATAAATGATATACACATTTTCCATTTCAGGCGGAATTTGCGGCAAGGGAATATGGTTGATGTTATGGTGGCTTAAAAACTCATTCAGCTCGCGCATTCCCTCTTTATTCTTAGCAATGCCTACATACAACAATTTATGATCGACCCGAAACTCGATCCCTGCTACCGGTTTGATCTGATAGGGAATATTGCCTTTATGGATCTCGTCGGCCTCTTTGGCAATGCCCTGTTTATAACACTCGCGGATAAACTCTACCGCACCGGTTGAATTATTGATATCGGTGAGTACCATTTGATGGATACCCAAATTCCGGGCAGTGGCAATCAACTGCTCGATGTTCAGTGTACCATATTTCAGGCTATAAGAAGAATGCACATTTAAAAACATCGCTAATCATAAGATTTAGTCCCTATTGTTCCTTTTTCACTCATAAAACTTCTGATTTTTGAGCGTTTCTTTACTTCTGGTTGTTCTTCTGTTTCTTTATCCTGATTTTTGATCAGTATTTTCTTTTTGCGGGGATTGTACTTGATTACTTTTCCTGTTTCATCGCGGGGCGGTTGTGTAACAATACAGGCTTTTACCACCGCTTCGGCACCATAATGATTGCGTACTTTATCCATGGCCTGGTAAAGACTATACTCTTCCTCTGCGACATTATATAAGCCAATTTGCTCATAACCGCTTACCAAATGCGAAAGTTTTACGCCTACCAGCCGAAGCAGCATCCGTTTGGCATATACTTTCTCGAAGAGGCTGTGTGCCTTACTGATCAGAAATGAATCGAGCGAGGTATAAGGAATGCGTTCCTGCTGGGTAACGGTTTCGAAATTGGTATAACGTACAGTTACGGTAATACAAGCGGTTAGTTTTTTCTGGTTACGCAGCTGGAAGGTTAAGCCGGTAACCATCCCTGTGATAATGGCTTTTAGTTTGGCCATATCCATGGTATCACTTTCGAAAGTGGCCTGTGTACCGATTGATTTTCTTTCGCGGTAAGGCACCACGGGCGAAAGATCGATCCCATTTGCTTTTTGCCATAAACTCAGGCCATGCTGCCCCAGTATTTTGAACATGAGCTGTTGCGGGATCTGCGTAAGCGTAAGGATTTCGCGAACACCCATTTCGCTCAGTTTTTTATAGGTAGCATGACCAATACCCGGAATTTTGTGGATAGCCAAAGGATCGAGAAAGGGCCGCAACTGGGGGAAGGTAACCTGCATCTCACCACTTGGCTTAGATTCGTTCGTGGCTATTTTGGCGACGGTTTTATTGATCGATAAACCAAAGGAAATTGGCAAACCCATTTCCCTGATAATGGTCTGCCTCAGTTCTGATGCAAATTTCATACAGCCAAAAAAGCGGTCCATACCCGTCATATCGATATAATGTTCGTCGATACTGGCTTTTTCGAAAAGGGGAACTTTATCGGCAATAACCTCGGTAATCTCGTGTGAAGCTTTGGAATATTCTTCCATATCGCCTTTTAAAAATATAGCCTGAGGGCACAGCAATTTTGCCGTCCTGCCGGGCATTGCAGAATGGATGCCGTACTGGCGTGCCTCGTAGCTGCAGGAAGCGACCACACCCCTGTCGCCACCGCCACCGATAATTACGGGTTTGCCCGACAACTTAGGATTTTTTCTGATTTCTACCGACACAAAAAATGCATCCTGATCCATATGAATAATCTGCCTTTCTTTATCCATTCTCGTATTATAGGGATGATTGAGATCAAAAATACTAATATTTTTAGTTTTATAAAAAATTAAACTGAATTAGTTTTAAACAAAATACTAACAATTTTAGCCAAAAAATAACGGTTATAATTAAGCTTTTTTCTGCCACGGAGACACGGAACTGATCTGATATCTGGTTAATGACTTTATTATTTATAGGATCTTCTATTATAGTTAGACAAGTCGATATGTATCAATTAATGGATAAAATTTTAGGCCAATTAACCATATAAGGCATGGAAGAAAATATAAGCTTATATGCGCTTATATTTCTTATATGATGAAGAAAGGCTTGTTGGTCGCCAACACTGGGAATAAAAAATGCCCCCGATTTTCATCAGAGGCATCTACTAAAAAATTAAAATATATTGTAAATCTTAATTGTGCTTATTGTTTTACGATTTTGAATTCTGTTCTTCTGTTTAACTGGTGTGCTTCTTCGCTACATTCTACTCCGTTGCTGCATTTGTTTAACAACTGTGTTTCGCCGTATCCCTGTGCGGTAATGCGGTTTTTATCGATGCCCCTCGAAATGATATATGCTACAGCCGATTCAGCCCTTTTTTGTGATAGGCTTAGGTTGTAAGCATCCTTGCCCCTGCTATCGGTATGTGAACCTAATTCGATCCAGATGGTTGGGTTATCAGTCATAATTTTAACCAGTTTATCCAGCTCTACTGCAGCATCCGGGCGGATGTTCCATTTATCGAAATCGTAATAGATATTTTCCAGCTTAATTGCTTTGTTAATTACAACAGCTTCTAAATACAGGTTTTGCGTCAGTACGCTTGAAGTTGTTAAGCCAATCGTTGCCAGGTTTTCTACATCAGACCTGTAGTTTGTTTTCTCTCCCGTAACATTGTATTCAGATTCTTTGGCTAAATTAAATCGATACCCGCCATTCTCATCCGTTTCAGTTTTTAATACAGCACCGTTTACTTTTGCCAAGGTTACCAATGCACCTGCAATTGGCTGGTTGCTGTTTTTATCAAATACCCTGCCTTCTAATTTAAAAGCCAGGATCATTTTCTGATCAATAGCATAAATATCATCGCTACCTAAACCACCTTCACGATTGGAAGAAAGGTAAACGATACCACCTTTTTCGTTTAAACTAAAGCCAAAATCATCCTGGGGAGAATTGAAAGGATAACCCATATTTTCGATCTGGCCAATATTACCCTTTTCTCTTAAAGCCTGGTAAACGTCTAATCCGCCCATTCCAACTCTACCATCGCTGGAAAAATAAAAGTTATCCTTTTCATCAAAAACCGGACTGCGTTCGTTGCCTTCGGTATTTACTTCTTTCAGGTTAATGGGCTTGCCCCATGCACCAGCATCTGTTTTTAGGCAAACATAAATATCAGTACCGCCCTGTCCCCCTGGCATGTTCGATACGAAATAAAGGCTATCTCCATCCGTAGTGATAAAAGGATCGCCAACAGAATAACTGTTTACATTATTATAAGCAAATGAAACGGGTTCGCCCCAAATACCATCTGCACCTTTTGTACTGCTAAAAATTTCTACGTTAACGGTTGTTGGTTGTTTTTTTAAGCGTTCCAGTTCATCGGTAATGCGGGTGAGCGTAAAATACATGGTTTTTCCATCCGCTGTAAAGCTTGCCGAACCGACGTGATACCTGGTACCTGTTTTTATAGGAAACAACTGAAGACTATCGTTTGCCGACGGTTTGATGTATAATTTCAGGTATCCGTTACCCGTCCAGCCATATACTTTTTTATCGGGTTCTTTTGAGCCGTCGAATCTTAAAAACGGTTTGCTTTCGGGCGTGTTTAACTTGCTGTTTGATCTGTCGGAAGTGAATACAACTCCACCCTGGTAATTAACAGCACCCCAATCAGACTGTATACTATTTAAAGCTTGTTGATTGATCAGTTCGATTTTCTTCGGGTTTCTGATCCATTTCAAAGCCGAATCGCAAGAGGCAAGCCAAACAGCCTGCTGCTTTTCTGATACACCTTTCTTTTTATCAATGTAATTCAGGTATTGGGCTTTTGCTTCACTGTATTTCGAATTGCCCTGTAAAGCTTTGGCATAACCCAAAATATTCTCCGGACTACTGCCTGGCATTTTAGCTGCAATAGCATACCAGCTTTCGGCCTGCTTGTAGTTATAAACAAGTGCATAAGCATTTGCTAAACGCTCTGCAGCATGTAAGGTTTGTTTCTTTTTATAGGCTTGTTCGTATAAATCTATTGCCTTGCTGAAGTTAAACAGCTCATACTGTTTATCGGCATCCTTTAATGCATACTGTGCATTTGCCGAAAAACTGAATGCGAATAAACAATATGCAGAAAGGCAGGTACCTATTAAAATTTTCTTCATTATGTTGTTGGGATAGTTGGTCAAAAATACTGAATATAGTTAGTTTAAAATACCCTTGGGGTTGCCAATCTGATGTTTTGTCTGATAAAAGAATAAGCGATGGAAATCTCATGTGTTCCGCTGCTGTAACCTTGTAACGGGCCGATTGAGAAATCGTAACCATAACCGATCCGGAGTTTTTCTGATGGAAAAATCTGTATCGCTGCTACGGCAGAATTCCTGGGCGTAAGATCACGCTGCAAATAGCTTTTATCATACAGCTTTACGCCCGTCCGGTACGAACCGCCTACCCAAATAAAATCTTTGATCATCAAAAATGCATTCACATCTAAACTTGTTGGTCCTCCGCGGTCGTCTTTTAACAGGAACGATGGCTTAACCTGAAAATCTTCTGAAAGTGGAAACAATGCGCCCGCGGTCAGGTAATAATGTGGTTTTGGCTGTGGGATAAAAGCATATCGGTCGATATCGATGTAAGTGGCAATCAGGTTATCGGCTGAGAAACCTGCATAAAACCTATCGTTGGCAAAGTAAACCCCTGCCCTTGCATCGGGCACTATTGTACTCTGCATGCCTACTGGCTGATTTGGTTCCGGATTGTTCGGGTTCAGCAGTGATCCGTCTATACCCAACTGTACCATGCCCACACCCAAGCCCAGCGCTAATCTCGAACTACCATCATCATTCATCCTGATGCGGTAGGCATAGTTGCCATAAATGCTCAGGTTGGTCTGTGCACCCAGTTTATCGCTTGCCACCTGAAGCGCCAAACCAACGTTACCGCTGTTTGCAATGGCATCTACGGCCAGCGACATGCTTCTTGGTGCTCCGGTAATACCCGTCCACTGGCTACGGTAAAAGCTATGCACATTCAGCACCTCTTTATATCCGGCGTAGGCAGGATTGATATAAATCCCGTTGAACATGTACTGGCTATACTGGGCATCCTGCTGCGCAGATACCGGCCGCGAAAGCAACAAAAACAAACCTGCTATTAACCATATTAATTTCTTCATCTTCTTAATATCTTAAAGTATAGTCTGATTTTAAAACCAGACTATACAAAGCCTCATATCTTATTTTTTAAACGCTCTGATTAATGTAATATAACCTTTAAACACTTCGTACTGATCGCTTCCTGCTTTTTTAACACGCAGTAAGTAGTAATAAGTGCCTTCATTCAAGCCCTCTCCTGTCCAGTTATTCTGATAGCCTTTGGCACGGAATACCTCATTACCCCAACGGTTAACAATCTGCAGTTCATTAACCTGATACTGGTTGATGCCCAGGATTTCGAAGGTATCATTTATACCATCACCATTTGGCGTAAACAGGTTAGGTATGGTAAGGCCGGCGAAGTTAGCCGTTAAAGTCACTGCTGCCACATTGGTGTAATAGCCAAAGGCATCTTTCACTCTGTAGGTAAAAGTATCATCACCGGTGTAACCTGGATCAGGGGTATAGGTAATGGTACCATCAGCGTTCACCGTTACTTTACCATGCTGAGGCTGACCTACAATTTCTACCGTTAATTTATCAAGTGTAGAATTTCCAGGATCGTCATTTGCCAATACATTAATGGTAACCGATTTATTTGCTACCGTACCGCCCACATCATCAACCGCTTTCGGCGATTTAGGGAATGTGATAACGGTTGCGGTATTGTTATTTTCGGAAGTTCCCGAAGCATCGGATACATTCACACCACCAAGCGTTTTGGCATTTACCGTAGCCGTATTGGTTACTGTTCCCAGGTCTTTATCCGCCTGTGTTAAAGTGTATACTTCCACATTGGTTATAGCGGTTCCAGGGGCTAAACCACCAGATACTGCAATTACCTTATTGCTTAAGCCAAGTTTTGCATCGGTTAAGGTTATGGTATTTAAAGTATTGGTTCCGGTGTTCTTGATGGTAAAGGTATAGGTTACCTGATTACCACTAAATGCCGCTGTTTTAACCAAAGCGATAGCGCCCATAACCGGAATCTGTGTTACAGTTGGCGTATTGTTATTTTCGGCTGTACCCGAGATATCGGTAACCGAAACATTTGCCGGTGTTTGACCAGTGATGGTTGCACTATTGGTTACGCTTGCGGCATCTTTATCTGCTTGTGTTAACTGATAAACATAACTGTCGGTTACAGTAGCACCCGGAGCAAGCGTACCTGGGATTACCCTGTTCAGTCCAAGTTTAGCATCGACCAGCGTAATAATGTGTAAGGTTACATTTCCGGTGTTTTTAACACTGAAATTATAAGTGATACTATTTCCATCGGCACTTAACGTTCCTGTTTTAACCAGGGTAATGGTAGAAGCCGGAGCAATTACGGTAACTGTAGCATCATCTGCAGCCAGCGTACCCGGATCATCAGACCGTGGTTTGTTTATAGTACCACCACCAGGCGTTTGTGCAGTTGCTGAAGCCTGATTGCTAAATGAACCTGCATTCACCTCGGTTAAGGTAAGGGTGTGCCTTGCAGTTACCGTAACACTTACACCTGGCGCCAGGCTGGCAATACTAAGCGGAATAATTGATCCCGCATCGGCACCAGCATCTGAAACCGCCACATTGGTTAAGGTTACATTACCCGTGTTGGTTACCACAATGTTGTAATTAATTACATCGCCAACTTTGCTCACCGTATTGGTAGCTGCTTTGGTTAAACTCATTGCCGGAGCTGGTACCAACGTTACTGTTACCGGAACAGTTACGGTTGTGGTACCACCTTTGCCATCACTTACCGTTATGGTGAAAGTATCATTACCGACATAACCCGGAGTTGGTGTATAAGTATAAGTACCATCGGTATTTACCACTACTGTACCATGTGCAGGAGGCGTGCTTACCGTGAAAGTAAGTGGATCGCCATCTACGTCGCTTGCGGTTATTGTTCCGTTGCTTGCTGTATTTTGCGGTGTAGTAATGGTTGCTGCAGTTGCAACAGGTGCATCATTAACCGGATTTACAGTTACCGATACCGTTACCGTAGTGGTACCGCCTTTGCCATCACTAACGGTTACCGTGAACGAATCCGTACCGTTATAGTTTGTGGCAGGTGTATAAGTATATGTACCATCAGGATTTACCACTACTGTTCCATGCGCAGGAGGCGTGCTTACCGTGAAAGTAAGTGGATCGCCATCGGCATCAGTAGCGGTTATCGTTCCATTAACTGAAGCATCTTCGTTGGTGATAACCGTTGGTGCAGTTGCAACTGGTGCAACATTGGTTGGGTTAACCGTTACGTTGATTGTTACGGTAATGGTTCCACCTTTGCCATCGCTTATCGTTACGGTAAATACATCGGTACCACTGTAATTATTGGCTGGTGTGTAAGTATATGTTCCATCTGGATTTACCACGACAGTACCGTGTGCCGGAGGCGTAGTGACGGTGAAGCTTAACGGATCGCCATCTACATCACTAGCTGTAATGGTACCGTTAAATGGCGTATTTTTATTGGTGATGATGGCCGGTGCAGTTGCAACAGGTGCATCATTAACCGGATTTACGGTTACCGATACCGTTACTGTAGTGGTACCACCTTTGCCATCACTAACGGTTACCGTGAATGTATCCGTACCGTTATAGTTTGTGGCTGGCGTATAAGTGTATGTACCATCAGGATTTACCACTACCGTTCCATGTGCCGGAGGCGTGCTTACCGTGAAAGTAAGTGGATCGCCATCGGCATCTGTAGCGGTAATCGTTCCATTAACTGAAGCATCTTCGTTGGTGATAACCGTTGGTGCAGTTGCAACTGGTGCAACATTGGTTGGGTTAACCGTTACGTTGATTGTTACGGTAATGGTTCCACCTTTGCCATCGCTTATCGTTACGGTAAATACATCGGTACCACTGTAATTATTGGCTGGTGTGTAAGTATATGTTCCATCTGGATTTACCACGACAGTACCGTGTGCCGGAGGCGTAGTGACGGTGAAGCTTAACGGATCGCCATCTACATCACTAGCTGTAATGGTACCGTTAAATGGCGTATTCTTATTGGTGATGATGGCCGGTGCAGTTGCAACAGGTACATCATTAACCGGATTTACGGTTACCGATACCGTTACTGTAGTGGTACCACCTTTGCCATCACTAACGGTTACCGTGAATGTATCCGTACCGTTATAGTTTGTGGCTGGCGTATAAGTGTAGGTACCATCCGCATTTACCACTACCGTTCCGTGTGCAGGAGGCGTGCTTACCGTGAAAGTAAGTGGATCGCCATCAGCATCAGTAGCGGTAATTGTTCCGTTAACCGGGCTGTCTTCAGGAGTCGTGATGACTGGTGCGGTTGCAACAGGTGCACGGTTATCTCTAATGTTAACGGTAGCAGGTATGGTACTAGCGGTGATTAATGCATTATTGGTTATTGCATTCATCGTTAAGATGACCGTTTCGTTTCCTTCGTTAAGATTATCATCAAGAACCGGAACAGCAACGGTTACTGTTTTTTGTCCGGCAGGTATGGTTACTGTTGTACCAATAGAAGTATAATCTGCACCACTTGTTGCCGTACCCGTTACGGTATAAGTAATCTGAGTATCGGTTGTTGATACATTACTTAAAGTAAAGGTAAACTGACCAGGTGTTGAAGGTTCAGCTCCATCGGCAGTTGCGCTTACAGTAACTGTTGTATTTGATCCGTCGAGAATATTAATTGTTGCCGGAACATTGTTTACCGTTACCGCCGGGTTACCCGAACCGGTTAAGGTAGCAATTACGGTTTCTGCTCCTTCCACAAGCGCATCGCCCAATACCGGAATCGTAATGGTTGCAGTCGTCTGACCAGCAGGAATCGTTACAGTTTTAGTTACAACCGGACTATAGTCACCACCTTCTGTTGCTGTACCACCTAAGGTATAAGTAAGCTGTGTATCTGTAGCAGATGCTTTGCTTAACGTTATGGTAAAGGTTCCGTTTACAGGACCAGTTTCGTTACCGTTTATTCCGGCTGTAATTGTCGCGACAGAAGCATCGTTATCGATAATGGTTGTGCTTGCCGTATTTGTCGCAATAGTTACCAATCCACCAGTTATATTGCTAATGCTTGCGCTAAATGTTTCGTTCGTTTCAACAATATCATCATCGTTAACCAGAACGGTAAACGTTAAGGTAGCACCTGCCGCAGCACCTGCAGGGAAGGTTAATGTTCCGTTTGTGCTGGTGTAGTCTAATCCTGCCTGTGCCGTTCCATTACCAGTAGCATAATCAACTGTAAATGAATTTTGAACAGCTGCATTTAAGGTTACGGTAAAGGTAGCTGTACTTGCTGCTTCGTTAACTGTTGGACTTGTAGAAATACTTACCGTTGCATTATTGTTATCGGCAATGTTAATGGTTGCCGCAACATTGCTAACGGTTACCTGTGGATTTCCTGAAGCCGTTAAAGTAGCAATAACATTTTCAGTACCTTCTACAACGGCATCGGTTAATACCGGAATATTAATGGTTCCGGTGGTTTGACCAGCAGGAATGGTAATCGTTTTGGTAATCGCAGTATAATCACTAGCCTCGGTTGCTGTACCACCTAAAGTATAGGTAAGCTGAATATCGGTAGCTGATGGTTTGCTCAATGTTACTATAAACGTTCCATTTGCAGGGCCATTTTCGTTACCGTCAATACCTGCCGTTATGGTAGCCACTGCAGTATCGTTATCGATAATGGTAGCGGTTGCTGTATTTGTACCAATGTTTACCACTCCGCCTGATACATTATTAATTGTACCGCTAAACGTTTCGTTCGGTTCAACAATATTGTCGTCGTTAACTGGAACGGTAAATGTCAGGCTTGTGCCCGCCGCAGCACCCGCAGGGAAAGTTAAGGTTCCGCTGGTTGTTGTATAATCGAAACCGGCAGTTGCATTTCCATCGCTTGTGGTGTAGCCTACCGTAAACGCATTTTGAACAGCAGCATTTAGTGTTACTGTAAATGTAGCTGTACCTGCTGATTCATTGATAGATGGATCAGTTGAGATGCTCACTGTTGCAGCATTGTTATCAATAATATTAATGCTTGCTGGAACATTACTTACAGTAATTAAAGGGTTACCAGAAGTTAGTAATGTAGCAATCACGTTCTCCGTACCTTCTGCCAATGCATCGCTTAATACCGGAATGGTAATCGTTCCGCTGGTTTGACCTGCAGGGATGGTAATGGTTTTGGTTACAATTGTAGCATAATCACTGCCTTCGGTAGCCGTTCCTGTTAAGGTATAGGTAATCTGGGTATCGGTAGCTGAAGGATTATTCAAGGTAACGGTGAATGTTCCGTTAACCGGACCATTTTCGTTACCATTTGTACCGGCTGTTATAGAAGCAATTGAAGAACCACTATCGGTAATATTCACGGTTGCAGGCGTTGTGCTTGCAAGGATCGAACCGTTGTTGGTGGTAGCATTCATGGTTAATACCACCGTTTCGGTTCCTTCCACAATATTATCATTTAATACTGGTACCGATACAGTCGCCGTCGTTTGTCCGGCAGGAATGGTCACCGTATTACCAATAGCAGTATAATCGGTTCCGCTGATTGCCGTTCCACTTAGCGAATAGGTAATTTTGGTATCCGTTGCTGATACACGGCTTAGCGTAAAGGTAAACTGACCCGGCGTAGCAGGCTCGGCACCATCTGCTGTTGCAGCTACCGTTACTACCGCATCTGTATTATCTAAGATGTTAATCGTTGCTGAGGTGTTGCTTACGGTTACCAATGGATTTCCAGAGGCCGTTAGTGTTGCCAGAACCGTTTCAGTTCCTTCA
The DNA here is from genome assembly GCF_056490665.1 of Pedobacter folensis. Taxonomy (NCBI): domain Bacteria; kingdom Pseudomonadati; phylum Bacteroidota; class Sphingobacteriia; order Sphingobacteriales; family Sphingobacteriaceae; genus Pedobacter; species Pedobacter folensis. Next base: position 26,201 of record NZ_JBWJIF010000001.1, on the reverse strand, counting down.
ACAATTGCATCAGCCAACACCGGAATGATAATCGTTCCAGTAGTTTGACCAGCAGGAATGGTGATGGTTTTGGTTACCGTAGCGTAATCACTTCCTTCAGTTGCCGTTCCACTTAAAGTATAAGTAATCTGTGTATCAGTAGATGCCGGTTTGCTTAAGGTAATGGTAAATGTTCCGTTTACTGGTCCGTTCTCATTTCCTGTAGTACCTGGCGTAATGCTTGCTACTGACGAATCATTATCGGTAATGGTTACTGTAGCCGAACCGTCTGCAATAGTAACCAATCCACCCGTTACGTTACTGATTATTCCATTGAAAGTTTCACTTGGTTCTACCAGATTATCATCAATAACCGGTACGGTAAAGGTTAAGCTCGAACCTGCTGCCGAACCTGCAGGGAACGTTAATGTTCCGCTGGTTGCCACATAATCTAAACCAGCGATGGCCGTTCCGTTCGAAGTATTATAATCAACGCTAAATGCATTCTGTACTGCCCCGCTTAAGGTTACGGTAAAGGTTGCAGTGCCCGACGCTTCATCTACATTACTTTGGAACAGCGATATACTAGCCGCTACCGAGTTGTTATCCAGAATATTAATGGTTGCAGGTGTATTGCTTACGCTTACCAAAGGATTATTGGTACTCGTTAAGGTAATGATCACGGTTTCATTTCCTTCTACAACTAAATCAGTGACCACAGGAACCGTTATTGTTCCTGCAGTTTGACCTGCTGGGATGGTAATTGTTCTGGTAATCGCAGTATAATCATTGCCTTCTGTAGCAGTTCCGCCAACAGTGAAAGTAATCTGTGTATCGGTAGATGATGGGTTACTTAAGGTTACGGTATATGATCCGTTTACAGGTCCGTTCTCGTTTCCGTTTGTACCTGCAATGATGCTTGCGACCGAAGTATCATTATCCGTAATGGTTACAGTTGCTGATGATGTACCGAGGGTAACTACGCCACCTGTAACATTGCTGAGTGTGGCACTTAAGTTTTCTGATGGTTCAACCAGATTATCATCATTAACCGGAACCGTAAACGTTAAGGTTGCACCCGCTACTGAATTTGCAGGGAAAGTTAAAGTTCCGCTGGTAGCCGTATAATCGGCACCTGATATCGCAGTACCGTTGGCTGTAGCATAATTTACGCTAAAGCTATTCTGCACGGCCGTATTTAAGGTTACGGTGAAGGTTGCCGTACCTGCATTTTCGTTAATTACTGGTGTAGCAGATATGCTTACTTTGGCCACATCTTCATCAATGATATTTATTGTTGCAGGTGTGTTATTCACTGTAATTACCGGATTGCTCGAAGCTGTTAAGGTTGCAATTACCGTTTCAGTACCTTCCGCCAATACATCTTTCATTACCGGAATAGAAATGCTTCCGGTGGTTTCACCTGCAGGAATGATGATTGTTTTCGTAATGGCACCATAATCGGCACTTTCTGTTGCTGATCCGGTTAAGCTGAAAGTTAAGGTTGTTGGTGTGGCTGACGGATTGCTTAGCGTAACGTTAAACAGCCCGTTTACCAAACCATTTTCGTTGGCATTGGTACCAGCAGTGATGGTGGCTACAGCACTATCATTATCAGCAATATTTACAGTCGCCGGACTTGCGCCAATGGCAACGTCTGCCCCTACCACATTACTTAATCCAACAGTAAATGCTTCTGAATTTTCGATCAGGTGATCATCAATTATCGGAATAACGACATCGAATACTGTACCTGCCGGCGAATTTGGCGGGAAGGTTATGGTTCCACTGGTTGCAGTATAATCTAATCCCGATAAGGCCGTGCCATTCGCTGTTTTATAATCAACAGTAAAGCTATTTTGAACCGCAATATTTAAGGTAACCGATAAAGTTACTGTACCAACTGCTTCGCCAATGCTGGCCGCGTTGATCGAGATACTTACGTTGGCTGTATTGGCATCGAGAATATTGATACTCGAAGGCACAGTATTTACCGTAATGGCAGGGTTGTTCGAAGTACCCAAAGTCGCAATAACCGTTTCGGTGCTTTCTGCCACGGCATCAACAATTACAGGAATACTGATTGTTCCGCTAGTCTGACCTGCAGGGATCGTAATCGTTTTGGTTACGATGGTCGTGTAATCGATGCCCTCTGTTGCAGATCCGCCCAAAGTATAGGTAATCTGCGTATCGGTAGCCGATGGATTACTTATGGTTACGATAAATGTTCCGCTAACCGGACCCGTTTCGCTACCATTGGTACCTGGAGCAATGCTGGCCACAGCGGTATCGTTATCGGTAATGGTAACCGATGCTGTTGATGTCCCGATGGTTACCAATCCACCTTGAATATTGCTTAGTACAGCGCTCAGAGTTTCTGATGGCTCAACCAGATTATCATCATTAACCGGAACGGTGAACGTTAATGTTGCACCTGCCGGCGAATTTGCAGGGAACATCAATGTACCTGTTGTTGCGGTATAATCTAAACCGGCTGTAGCAGTTCCATCTACCGTTTTATAATCAACACTGAATGAGTTTTGTACTGCTGTACTTAAAGTAACGGTGAATGTTGCCGTTCCAGCTGCCTCATTTATCGTTGGTGTGGTAGAAATGCTTACACTAGCCGTGTTGTTATCCAGAATATTAATAGTGGCAGGGTTATTATTTACGCTAACCAATGGGTTGTTTGAAGTACCCAAAGTTACAACAACTGTTTCTGCGCCTTCTACAACCGCATCTGTCAATACCGGAATAGTAATGGTTCCGGTAGTTTGACCAGCAGGAATGGTGATGGTTTTCACAATTGGGCTATAATCACCACCTTCTGTTGCAGTTCCTCCTACGGTATAACTAAGCTGTGTATCAGTTGCTGATGGATGATTTAAAGTTACCGTAAATGTGCCGTTTACCGGGCCGTTCTCATTACCACTTGTTCCGGCGGTAATGGTGGCAATTGCGGTATCGTTATCTGTAATGTTAACCGTTGCTGGTGTGGTACTTGCTGTAATAGCACTATTATTTGTCGTAGCAGACATGGTTAATAGCACCGTTTCGTTTCCTTCTACCAGGTCGTCGTTCAATACCGGTACGCTCACCGTAGCAGTAGTTTGTCCGGCCGGAATAGTTACCGTTGTACCGATAGCTGTATAATCGCTTCCACTTGTAGCGGTTCCACCTACCGAATAGGTAATCTGCGTATCCGTTGTAGAAACGTTGCTTAAGGTGAATGTAAACTGGCCTGCAGTAGCTGGCTCTGCCCCATTTGCAGTAGCGGTTACTGTTACGGTAGCGGTAGTTTGATCAGCAATACTGATGCTTGCAGGTGTATTGCTTACGGTTACCAATGGATTACCCGAATTGGTTAAGGTAACCACCACGGTTTCTGGTCCTTCTACAATATTATCGCTTAATACCGGAATGGTAATGGTACCTGTAGTTTGTCCGGCTGGGATCGTGATGCTCTGAGTTACAATCGGACTGTAATCGCTACCCTCTGTTGCTGTTCCGCCAATAGTATAGGTAATGGTGGTTGGCTGCGAAGAAGGGTTGCTTAAGGTAACCACAAATGTTCCATTTACAGGGCCGTTTTCAGCACCATCTGTTCCTGCAGCAATGCTGGCTATGGCCGTATCATTATCTGTAATGTTAACAGTAGCCGGTATTGTACTTGCCGTAACCGAAGCATTATTGGTTGCAGCGGTCATGGTTAAAATAACGGTTTCTATACCTTCTGCAATATTATCATCCAATACCGGTACACTTACCGTTGCGGTGGTTTGTCCGGCAGGGATGGTTACCGTAGTTCCGATACCGGTATAATCGCTAGTGCTTGTAGCCGTTCCGGTTACCGTATAGCTAATCTGTGTATCAGTGGTCGCTACATTGCTTAAGGTAAAGGTAAATAAACCTGGTGTTGCAGGTTCTGCCCCATTCGTTGTCGCAGCTACGGTTACGGTTGCTGTGGTATTATCGCTAATGTTAATGCTTGCAGGCGTATTGCTTACAGTTACCAGCGGATTGCCCGAGTTGGTTAAAGTTGCAATTACGGTTTCTGTATCCTCGACAATATTATCGCTTAATACCGGAATGGTAATGGCACCCGTAGTTTGTCCGGCCGGGATGGTAATGGTTTTCGTTACAACGGTACTGTAATCGCTGCCTTCAGTAGCTGTTCCACTTAAAATGTAAGTTAAAGTAGTTGGCTGCGCAGATGGATTACTTAACGTAACCGTAAATGTACCATCTGAAGGTCCATTTTCATTACCTGGTGTACCTGCAGTAATGGTGGCTACTGAAGTATCATTATCCGTAATATTAACGGTTGCAGGAGTTGTGCTGGCCGTAACTGAAGCGTTGCTGGTCGCAGGTGCCATCGTCAAAATAACGGTTTCCGTACCTTCTGCAATGTTATCGTTCAATACCGGTACACTTACCGTTGCCGTGGTTTGTCCGGCAGGGATAGTAACTGTAGATCCTATTGCAGTATAATCTAATCCGCTTATTGCGCTTCCACCCACACTATAGGTAATCTGTGTATCTGTAGTTGAGACATTACTTAAGGTAAACGTAAATAAACCTGGTGTAGTTGGCTCTGCTCCATCATTGGTTGCCGATACCGTTACTGTGGCTGTAGTGTTGTCGGCTATATTTATAGTTGCAGGGCTATTGCTGATCGTTACCAATGGATTTCCAGAGGTGGTTAACGTAGCTGTTACGGTTTCTGTTCCTTCTACTATGGCATCGGTTAATACCGGAATCGTAATGGTTCCTGTGGTTTCTCCCGCAGGGATAATAATGGTTTTGGTTATGGTGCTGAAATCACTTCCCTCAGTTGCAGTTCCAGCTATAGTATAGGTAAGCTGTGTATCTGCCGATGATGGATTGCTTAAGGTTACCGTAAAGGTTCCGTTTACAGGTCCATTCTCATCGCCAGGTATTCCCGCAGTAATCGTGGCTTCTGAAACATCATTATCAACAATAGTTGCTGTTGCGGTGGCATTGCTGATTAATACCACACCACCTGTAATATTGCTTAATGTTGCGCTAAAAGTTTCAGCTGACTCGGCAATATTATCGTTATTGATCGGAACGATAAAAGTTAACTTATCTCCAGCCGCAGCATTTGCCGGGAAGCTTAAAGTTCCGGTCTGCGTGGTATAATCTGCCCCAGCAATTGCAGTCCCGTTGGTTGTTGTATAATCTACAGTAAATGCATTTTGAACCGCATTGTTTAAAGTTACAGTAAAGGTTACTGTTCCATCGGCTTCATTTACCGTAGGTGTAGTCGAAATACTTACACTCGCAGTATTGGCATCAAGGATATTGATTGATGCAGCTGTTGCGCTGATGTTTACCGATGGATTGCTTGAGCTGGCTAAAGTTCCGATAACGGTTTCAATACTTTCGCTCACAGCATCTGCTAACACCGGGATGGTGATCGTTCCTGTAGTCTGACCTGCTGGAATGGTAATGGTTTTGGTTACAATGGCCGAATAATCGCTTCCTTCAGTTGCTGATCCACCTAAATTATAGGTCAGCTGTGTATCAGTTGAAGCTGGATTACTTAAGGTTACAGTGAATGTTCCGTTTACCGGACCAGTTTCATCTCCGTTTAAACCTGCAGTAATGGTTGCTATCGAAGTATCATTATCGGTCATGGTTACCGTAGCAGTATTGGTTGCAATGCTTACCAAACCACCTGTTACATTACTGATTGTCGCGTTGAACGTTTCATTTGGTTCAAGAAGGTTATCGTTATTAACCGGAACGCTAAAGGTTAAAGTTGCCCCGGCAGGAGATCCGGCAGGGAAAGTTAATGTTCCGCTTGTGGCAGTATAGTCTAAGCCTACTCCGGCTATTGCAGTGCCATTGTTGGTTGCATAATCAACTGTAAATGCGTTCTGAACAGCTGCACTTAAAGTAACTGTGAATATTGCTGTTCCATCAGCTTCGTTTATACTGGCTGGTGTAGCAGAAATACTTAATGTAGCGGCATTATTGTCGTTAATATTAATGCTTGCAGCTGTATTATTTATGGTTACCAACGGATTTCCGGATGTAGCTAATGCCGCAACCACAGTTTCCGTTCCTTCCACTATTGCATCGCTTAACACCGGAATGGTAATCGTTCCGGTAGTTGAACCCGCAGGAATGGTAATGGTTTTCGTTACGATTGCAGTATAATCACTGCCTTCGGTTGCTGTTCCGTTTAAAGTATAGGTGAGCTGTGTATCGGTTGAAGATGGATTGCTTAAGGTTACCGTAAAGGTACCGTTCACTGGTCCGTTTTCATTTCCTGCGATGCCTGCTGTAATGGTTGCAACTGAGCTATCATTATCAGTAATATTAACAGTAGCTGGTGTTATACTTGCTGTAATAGCAGCATTACTTGTGGCAGCAGTCATGGTTAAGATTACCGTTTCGCTACCTTCTGCAATATTATCATCCAATACAGGAACTGATACGGTTGCCGTTGTTTGTCCGGCCGGAATGGTTACCGTAGTACCAATCGAAGTATAATCGGCCCCGCTACTCGCTGTTCCACTCACCGAATAGGTAATCTGCGTATCCGTTGCAGACACATTACTTAAGGTAAAGGTAAACTGACCAGGTGTGCCTGGCTCGGCACCATCAGCACTCGCCGCAACGGTTACTGTAGCCGTTGTATTATCAGCAATATTAATGCTTGCCGGGGTATTGCTTACCGTAACAGCGGTATTATTACTGGCAGTTAATGTGGCCACTACAGTTTCGGTACCCTCCACCAAGGCATCGGTTAATACCGGAATGGTGATCGTACCCGTAGTTTGACCTGCAGGAATAGTGATGGTTTTGGTCACCATATTACTGTAATCTGCTCCTTCGCTGGCTGATCCGCTTAAGCTATAGGTCAGCTGGGTATCGGTTGCCGATGGATTACTTAAGGTTACGGTATAGGTTCCGTTTACCGGTCCGTTTTCATTTCCATTGGTAGCTGCGCTAATGGTGGCTACCGAAGTATCATTATCGGTAATGGTAACTGTAGCCGTACTGGTTGCAATGGTTACCAAACCACCTGTCACATTACTAATGGTAGCATTAATGGTTTCGTTCGGCTCAACTATATTATCGTTCGTAATCGGAACAGTAAAGGTTAAAGTAGCACCTGCCAACGATCCCGCAGGGAAGTTTAAGGTACCGGTTGCAGCAGTATAATCGCTACCCGAAATAGCCGTACCGTTCGAAGTACCATAATCGACACTAAAACCTGCCTGAACGGCATTACTTAAAGTTACGGTATAGGTCGCTGTTCCTGCTGCTTCATCGATACTGGCTGGCGTGGCAGAGATACTCACTGTCGCCACATCATTGTCATTAATGGTTCCAATTCCTTCGGCCTGCGTAATGCTAAGCGGAGCAGTGGCACCACTTAAGGTTACTTTGAAGGTTTCAATACTTTCAGTGATGTTATCGTTTGTTACCGGAATAAGAATAGTTTGCGTAGCACCTGAAACAGAACCCGCAGGGAAAGTAACTACACCTGTTTGAGCGGTATAATCAGACCCTGCAATTGCTGAATTGTCAGCAGTGGTATAATTAACTGAAAGTGCATCCTGTATATTTCCGGTCAATGTTACCGTGAAGGCCATGCTGCCAACGTTTTCTAAAGCAGAAACACTGTTAATGGCTACACTTGCTGCATCATCGTCGGTAATACTGGCTGTTCCTGTTGCTCCTGCCGCAGGAATCATTACTGCCGATCCGGCACTAATACTATTTAAGGTTACGGTGAAGTTTTCGGCACTTTCGGTAATGGCATCATTAATCACCGGAATATTGAAAGTTTGCGTCGCACCTGAAACAGAACCCGCAGGGAAAGTTACACTACCCGTTGTTGCCGTATAATCGGAGCCCGCAATTGCCGTTCCGTTGGCCGTTGAATAATTTACAGTAAATGCATCCTGAACATTACCGGTTAAGGTTACCGTAAAGGTGGCATTACCGGCATTTTCCACTAACGATACATTGTTGATTGCTACCGTTGCCTGATCGTTATCTGCAATATTTACCGTTGCAGGAATGGTACTTGCCGTAATGGCCGGATTGCTGGTTGCGGCCGTCATGGTTAAAATAACGGTTTCTCCTGGCTCCACAAAAGCATCGTCCTGCACCAATACCTGTACGGTTTTGCTGGTTTGTCCAGCCGGGATGATTACTGTTGTACCCAGCGAAGTATAATCTGTTCCACTACTTGCTGTTCCGCTTACTGCAAAAGTAACCTGTGTATCGGTGGTGGCAGCATTACTTAAGGTGAAGGTGAACAAACCTGGCGTACCTGGTTCAGCACCATCATTGGTTGCCGCTACGGTTATGCTTGCAGTTGTATTATTGGTAATATTAATTGTTGCCGTTTTATCAGCAGGAATTGGTGAAACGTTTACCAATGCACTGGTTGTAGATACCAGGGTGGCCACCACCGTTTCTGTTCCTTCAACCAGTAAATCGGTTTGAACCGGAATTGTGATCGTTCCGGTAGTTTGCCCTGCCGGGATAATAATGGTTTTGGTTATTGTTGAGTAATCACTTCCCTCTGTTGCAGTACCACCTAAAGTATAGGTAATTTCGGTATCCGTTGAAGATGGATTAGTTAAGCTTACCGTAAAGGTTCCGTTTACAGGTCCGTTTTCGTTTCCTGATGTTCCTGCAGTGATGGATACCGTTGCCGCATCGTTATCAACGATGGTTGCCGTGGCGGTAGCATTGCTGATAATTACCACTCCTCCTGTAACTCCGCTTAAGGTAGCGGTAAAGGTTTCGGATGCTTCAGCAATAACATCGTTGTTTATCGGAACCGTAAAAGTTAATGTACTTCCTGCAGCAGCATTTGCCGGGAAGTTTAATGTTCCGCTGGTAGCGGTATAATCTAATCCTGCCAATGCAGTACCGTCAGCTGTGCTGTAATTTACACTGAACGGGTTTTGAACCGCATTGTTCAGGGTAACAGTAAAAGTTGCCGTTCCCGCAGTTTCATTGATGGTAGGCGTAGTAGAAATACTGATACTCGCCGTATTGGCATCAATAATATTGATACTGGCCGGTGTCGTATTTACGGTTACGGCATTGTTCGAAGTGGCTAAAGTAGCCGTTATCGTTTCTGTACTTTCGGTAACCGCATCAGGCTGAACATCAAGCGTAATGGTTCCTGTAGTTTGACCAGCAGGAATGGTAATGGTTTTGGTGACCACTGTTGAGTAATCGCTTCCTTCGGTTGCTGTTCCGCCTAAAGTATAGGTTAATTGTGTATCGGTTGATGCCGGATTGCTTAAGGTGACCACAAAGGTTCCTTTTATTGGCCCGGTTTCGTTACCGTTTACACCTGCTGCAATAGTCGCAACGGAAGTATCGTTATCTGTAATGGTTACCGGCGCAATTGCAGTACCGATGGTTACCAGTCCACCTGTTACACCGGTTAAGGTTCCATTGAAGGTTTCGCCTGGTTCAACCAGATTATCGTTATTTATTGGAACGGTAAATGTTAAGGTAGCACCCGCAGCAGAATTTGCCGGGAAGTTTAAGGTTCCGCTGGTAGCGGTATAATCAAGTCCGGCAATGGCTGTTCCATTTGTGGTGGCATAGGTAACATCAAATGCGCCCTGAACGGCACTGTTAAGCGTTACCGTAAATGTAGCCGTTCCGGCAGCCTCATCGATACTGGTTGGACTAGTCGAAATACTAACCGTTGCCGTGTTGTTATCCAGGATGTTAATGCTTGCCGTTTTATCTGCTGGTGTAGTGGTGATACTTACCAGCGCACTATTTGAAGCCAGAAGAGTGGCAATAACTGTTTCTGTTCCTTCTGCTGCCAAATCTGTTTTAACAGGTATGGTAATTGTGCCGCTGGTCTGGCCTGCAGGAATAATAATCTTTTTGGTTACAATGTTATCGTAATCTGCACCTTCTGTTGCTGTCCCACCCAAAGTATAGGTAATCTCCGTATCTGTAGAAGATGGATTACTTAAGTTTACCGTAAAGGTTCCGTTTACAGGGCCATTCTCATTCCCTGTAGTTCCGGCAGTAATGCTTGCAACCGAACTATCATTATCAGTAATGGTTGCATTAGCTGTTCCGGTAGCAATAGTGACCAAACCGCCTGTTACATTGCTTAATGTTGCAGCGAAAGTTTCACCTAGCTCAACCAGATTATCGTTCGTAATGGCAACAGTAAAGGTTTGGGTTGCGCCTGCAGCTGATCCGGCCGCAAATGTAATGGTTCCGTTTTTAGCGGTATAATCTGTCCCAGCTGTGGCTGTACCATCTACAGTCGCATAATCAACCGTAAATGCATTTTGGATGGCATTGTTTAAGGTTACCGTAAATGTAGCGGTTCCGGCAGCTTCGTCATAACTAACGGGTGTTGCCGAAATACTTACCGTAGCGGCATCGTTATCAGTAATGGTAGCTGTTCCGGTTGCTGTAGCAATAGTAGCCGGCCCGGTTATTCCCGAAAGTGTAGCTGTAAAGGTTTCACTGGTTTCGGTAATGTTATCGTTAATTACCGGAACGGTAAAAGTTTGGGTAGCGCCATTTACCGACCCTGCCGGGAATGTAACGGTTCCGGTAGTTGCGGTATAATCGCCCGGTTGAACCGCAGTACCATCGGCAGTAGCAAAATTAACGGTGAAACTGTTTTGTACGGCTCCTGTTAAGGTTACTGTGAAGGTAGCTAAACCACCCGTTATATCTTCTGCAACAGAAATATTGTTAATGGCAACAGATGCATTATCGTTATCCACAATTGAGGTGCTTACACTAGCATTGCCTAAAGATGCCGGACCAGTAAGCGATCCGATAGAAACACTGTAATCTTCTGTATTTTCCAGTATATTATCATCAATTATCGTAACAGGGAAAGTGATGGTACCACTTGCTGCGCCAACAACCGATCCTGCTGGGAAAGTAACGGTAGAGCTGCTAAAGTCATAATCCGCAGCATTTGTGGTATTCGGCGTGATTCCGGTTTGCACCGTTACCGGCGATGCCAGGGTTGTTCCTGCTGTTCCGGTTAGGGTAACGGTATAATTAACCGCACCTGCATTTTCGTTAACGGATGCAGGTCCTGACAATACCACAGTTGGATAAATGCTCACATTAACCGTAACCGGATCGCTCACTACCCCATCGGCTGTTGTTAAGGTATAAGTATAACTATCCGTTCCGGTATAACCTGCATTTGGTGTATAGGTTACTTTTCCGCTTGCATCTATTGAAGTTGTACCATGTGCACCATTTCCTGCTAATACCGTAGTGTTGGTGGCAGTTGCACCATCATTGGCTTTAACATCGGTAGTAACCGGTGTGTTTACTAAGGTATTTGCGTTATCGGTTAGCCCTACAGGTTTAATTGAAATGATAAAAGTTTGTGCTGCGCTTTGGTCTACACCACCATTTGCGGTACCTCCGTTATCATTTAACACCACCGTTACAGTAACCTTGCCCGCAAAGTTTCCTGAAGGTGTATAAGTTAAGTTTCCTGAAGCATCTATAGCAGGCTGTACCGTAAACGAAGTGTTGCTGTTATTGGTGACTACAAAGTTTAGCATTTGGCTTGCAAGCTCATCGGCCGGACCAGCCACAACAGCTGTAGCCCAATTGTTGATGGTTTGTGCTCCTGCATTCGCATTGATTAGCTGGTCTGCGCCTTTTGTAAATGAAGGTGCATCGTTTATTGGATTGATCGTTATGTTAACATTTTTAGCCACATTGGCGTAAACTGTTCCATCAGATCCGTTCCAGCTAAAGCTTGTTGAGCCATTAAAATTGGCATTAGGTACGAACGTGATTTTATCTAAGTCAGCATTATTAATTTCCTGCCCTGCAGTAATATTTAAACCATTTAATTTAAGTGTACCGTTGGCTGGAAGACTTACAACCTGAATTTTGCTTAATGCACTATTCTCCACATCGGTGAAACGGGTGGTAAAATCGGTTATTATAAAAGGAATAACGGTATCTTCATCTCCTGATTTACCAAAATCATCAACAACCGGTGCATCATTTACTGGAGTTACCAATATATTAACCGCTGCAATTGCGGAGTATGATGTGCCGTCGTTTCCGGCCCAGTTAAAGCTAACATTTCCATTAAAGTTTAAGCCTGGAACAAAAACTAAATTGGGAATTTCAGAAGCCAGTATCTCCTGACCTGCCGATACTGCCGAGCCATTGAGCAATATGGTACCTTGTGCAATTGGAGGAAGGTTTGACAACTGAATTTTTGATAAGGCATCACCTTCTACATCATTAAAATTGCTGGTAAAATTCCCCAAGGTAAATGGCAGGTTAACATCTTCTACGGTCGTTAAGTTAATATTGCCTATGGTTGGCAAATCGTTAACTGGTGCAATAATAATGTTGACATCATTTTGTACAGTTGCGTATGCTGTGCCATCGCTACCGTTCCATTTAAAGGTAACTGTACCGTTAAAGTTTGGCGCAGGAACAAACGTTATGTTGGCCAAATCTGCCGCCGCTATTTCTTGTCCGGCAACAATATTAGTTCCGTTCAGTTTTAATACCCCCTGGCTGGCTGGAGGTAAGGTTACCACCTGAATTTTATTTAGTGCATCGCCATCTGCATCAGTGAAGTTGCCTGTAAAATCGCTTGCTGTAAAGTTTAATGTTACATCTTCCGCACCTGCTTTGGATACTGCAGCGATTACCGGATTATCATTAACCGCAGCAATAGTAATGTTCACATTTGCCGGCGCATTTGCATAAGCAAGTCCATCGCTGCCATTGTAACTAAACGATACATTACCATTAAAGTTAGGTGCAGGCACGAAAACAAGATTAGCTAAATTTGCGGTTGTAATTTCTTGTCCGATTGTTACATCAACACCATTTAATTTAAGGACTCCCTGTGCGGCCGGAGGTAAACTCAATACCTGTATTTTGGCCAATGTACCATCTACATCGGTAAACTGATTAGTAAAATCAGCACCTGTGAAAACCACATTGGTATCTTCTGTTCCATTTTTAGCCACATTGGCTACTGAAGGAATATCGTTAACCGGCTGAATACTTAATGTTACCGTTTTGGTATCGGTTAAAGCCGGCCCTCCTGTATTGCCCTGATCGTTAATATTTACAGTTAAGGTAACATTGCCATTTGCGTTTGCTAAAGGTGCATAGGTTACTTTATTGGCTGCAATAAAAGTATTGATAGCGCTTATGCTTCCGGTAATTGTGATTGCATTGGTACCTGTTCCGGCAATGGCTATGCCCGCTTCGCTGGTGGCGCTTATCGTACCCTGGCCTGATGGAACGCTCAATGTAACGACAACGTTCAGGTTGCCTGCATCGGCATCTGAAAAGCTGATTCCGCTTATGGTCTTCGGTGTATCCTCAACAACTGAAATTGAAGCCGTCACTGTTGCAATTGGCGCAATATTGTAATCTTCTCTCCAATCGCGTTCTGCAGTTGCCGGAGTATCTAAATTAGGGAATGAATTAGGGTTCTGGCCATTTGTTGGATTATTGGCCGCATCATTATTATCAAAAGCATCATCCAGGCCATCTTTATCTGCATCGGTACCCAATGCCACTACATTAGCAATACCATTATTATCGGTATCATATGCTTCAACGGTATCACTATCGCCATCATTATCCGAATCTAAGTCGAGGTAATCTGCCTGATCTGCACCATCTGTATTTACAGGTACAATACCTGCTCCATAAGCATCATCTAAGCCATCGTTATTGGCATCAACACCAGAAGGCGGAAGATAACCAGCAGTGCTTTGTGCTTCGATATTATCGGGAATACCATCTCCATCTGAATCAAGGTCTAAGAAATTCGGAATGCCATCGCCATCCGTATCGGTTACGCCTTCAACCGAATCTTTAATACCATCACCATCCGAATCAAGATCGAGGTAATTTGGAATACCGTCTCCATCATTATCTTTAACTGTTACTGGAGTACCTGAAGGATCGCCAGTTAAAGTACCCGTAATGTTATTGTAGTCATCGGCAATATCAACAATACCATCATTATCAAAATCGTTGGTTAAACCTGTACCCACTTTTCCATCGCCATCTACATCTGGTCCGCCATTTTCTATTACATCGTTAATACCGTCATTATCCGAATCAAGATCAAGGAAATTAGGCACACCATCACCATCTTTATCTGGCGGCGTATAACCTCCGTTAGCAGCTAATGGAACACCATTGGCATCTACATTAGCAGGTCCGATTAAACCAATGCCTGGTAAACCATTGTTATCAGGATCAGAACCACCCGCTTCTATTACATCCGGCACACCGTCACCATCAGAGTCCAGGTCATGGTAATTTGGTAAACCATCCCTTCCTCCAGTGTCTGTCATGCCATCTACGGTATCTAAAATACCATCGTTATCGTCATCCAGATCAATCCCATCCGGCACGCCATCTTTATCATAATCTGATGAGCTTCTCCAATCTCTTTCTCCTCCAGGCACCTGAACATCTGGCATCGAAAGCGGCGTTTGCCCGCCGTTGGTTGCATAACCTATCGGACTGGTATTGCCATTATCGTTATCATAAATATCAGCTAATCCATCACCATCAGCATCAGGCAGCAAATCCATAATTCCATCCGGAGTGGATGCACCTGTCTGATTATTTTTAACGTCGACTTCTAATGGACTGGTTACTGTATTTTCAAGCCAGTCTCTAAATCCATCGTTTTCAGCATCCGTATCAACATAATCTGGCGCACTACCTCCATCGGCATTAGAATAACCAGAAATAGCTCCGCCATTATTTACATCATAGGCATCATCTATCCCATCGCCATCCGTATCCAGGCCTTTAGGCGCTACATATAAAGTGGTTGGTAAACCTTCAACAATATCAATAATGCCATCATTGTCGGCATCGATATCCAGGTAGTTTGAAAGGCCATCAAAATCCCTGTCCTGGTTAAACAATGTACTAATCGTTACAAAATCCGGGTCGTTCAAATCTGAAAGACCATCTTTATCGGCATCAACGATTGGTCCCGTACCAATAATACCATCGTTTTCGCTATCTATAATATAAAAAGCCGCTTCATAAGTATCTGGTATTCCATCGCCATCGGCATCGAGATCCAGGTAGTTTGGCTTGCCATCTTTGTCTTTATCCTGAATAACCAAAGGTGTTCCCCCGTTATTGGGATCAACGGCATTGGCCAATCCGTCGCCATCTGTATCCACAAAAGCACCAATACCAAAGCGACCATCATTATCCGGATCGTTATTTGGGTTTCCGTTCGATTCAATTGCATCTACAATACCATCGTTATCAGAATCTACATCCAGGTAATTGGGAATTCCGTCGTTATCAAAATCACTGATTCCTTCAACAGTATCCGGAATGCCATCATTATCATCATCCTGATCAATGCTATCCGGTACACCATCGCGATCCGAATCTATCGTAAGATTGACTACATTAGAAATAACACTTGCACAAGCATTATCGGTTTGCGTCACCAGCACCCGGTATTTGTAACCTTCCATGGTACTGTTAACTCCGGTAATGGTGAGGGTATTGGTGGTTGCTCCACTGTATAGACCACCATTGCTAATATTGGTAAAACTAGTTCCGTTGTTGGTACTAAGCTGCCATTGATATTGGCTGGTACCACTGCCACCAGTAGTGGCTACATTTAAAGTAACATTAGATAAAGCCCTAACATTTTGGTTAACTGGCTGTGTGGTAATTGTACTTGCCGTACCTACAGTAATTACAACCGGACTTGTGGTTGCCGATTGGCATACCGTTCCGTTTAGGGTAGATACTGTTGTTCTGCGGTATTGGGTAGTTTGGGTTAAAGCTCCCGGCGCATACGTAGCCGATGTTGCGCCTGAAATTACATTCCAGGTAGTGCCATTGGTAGAATTTTCCCAGGTGTAAGTTATGGTGCCTGCTCCTGTACCGTTAGCTGTAGAGCTGATGGGTGCTGGTGTGGTATTGGCACAAATGGTTTGGTTCGCGGCAATAGTGCCAGGGGTAACCGCACTCTGTACGGTAACATCAAATGTAAAGGTGTTGCCGCTGCAGTTGTCTAAAACCGGAGTTACCGTATACCTTACAGTTGCACTGGCAGCTGAGTTATTCACCAAAGTTTGGCTAATTGGCGCGCTAACAGCTGTAGTCGCATCGCTAAATCCGGTAACGTTGCTACCGCTGATTAAACTGGCTGTCCAGGTATATTTTACATTTGCGTTGCTCGATGTTGGACTAACAGAGAAAGTTCCGTTGCTACAAAGCGTTGCCGGGTTACCAGCTGATGCTGAAATATTCGGTCCAATTACTGTGGTAATGGTAAATGTACTACCACTACAACCCGCATTAGTTGGTGTAACCGTATAAACAACGTTAGCTGTGGTTGTGCCGGTATTGGTTAAGGTTTGTGCAACCGAGGAAGCATTTGTTCCGGTAGTTGCACCTGTTACCGTGCCACCGCTAATAACAGGAGCAGACCAGGTATAAGTTGTACCTGCTGGTGCTTCAACTGGTGCAAAATTGAAAGAACCCGATACACACAGGTTATAATTTTGATTTGAAATGCTGGGCCTTGTGGTTACACTTATGGTTACTGGTGTTGACGGTGCATTAGTACAACCTCCTCCACTTACTATGGCCCTAAAAGATGTGGTTACATTAAGGTTGGTATAGTTTAAAGTTGTAGAAGTTGTATTAGGCAGATAAGTACTCCAGGTGGTACCATTATCAGTAGAAAACTCCCATCTAACCGGTGTAGCAGTTGTATTAGCCAAGGTTAAAGTGCCGTTGCTGCCACTACAAACAGGCGATGCACCCGTGATTGTTCCTGTAGAGGTAACGGTAATGGTATGGGTAGCCGTTTTAGGTGTACACCCTGCTGCAGAAGCGGTAACAATTGCAGTTCCATTAAATAGCGGTGAAAAAGTAACCTCGCCGGTAGTAGCATTAATAACAGCTTCCGAACCGGTTGTGTTGATGCTGTAGGTTATTCCGGTGGTGTTCGCAGCCGTGGCCGTATAGGTTTGCGTACCCGCTCCCTGGCACCTGGTAGATGTGCTTCCGGCAGCAAATACCGGAGTACCCACTATACCGTTTACCCGTATGGTTCCCGAAGCCGATACATTCGGGCTTCCTCCAGTTGTGGTTACCGTATAACTTTGAGCGCCGCTTGTGGCCGTAGTTGGTGTGCCGGATATGGTTAGTATTTTTGTGCTTGAATTATAATTTTGGGTAATACCCGCTGGCAGACCTACAACATTGGCTCCTGTTGCCGTTCCTCCAATTGAATAAGTAATGTTAGTAATGGCGGTACCAATACATACTGTTTGCGCATCTGATGGAGGCGATGATGGTGAAGTTAATGATATTGCCGTAATGGGCGTAGTACTTATCGTAACGGCATCATTGGCTGTATTTGGGTCTGATTGAGTACCTGTAATGGTTGCCGAGTTGCTATAATCGCCGGAAGCATTTACCTTGGCTGTAATAACCAGCGTAGCTGATGCATTAGGCCCCAGCGAACCGATGTTCCAAACGCCTGTAGTATTTACATAAGATGTTCCGGTAGATGCCGTATGGCTTACGTAGGTATAACCAGATTTTAACAGATCAGTAACCGAAACGCCCAAAGCCGTACCTACACCAATATTACTAGCTGTTAATGTGAATTTTACCGATCCGTTTACAGCAGGGGTCGCATTATCTACCGTTTTGGTGATCGCACGGTCTACATTACATAAGGCTACGGTAATAGGCAATGATTGCGCACTGATACCGCAATCTAATTTAGAAGTAATGGTATAAGTTCCCGATTCAGTTGGCGCATAGGTCATACCAGTCGCTCCTGGTATAGCCACACCATTAAAATACCACTGAAAAGGGGCAACACCAGTTGGATCTGCGCTTAAGGTAGCACTGCTGCAGGCCGTTTGCGATAATATCGGTTTTAAGGCTTGTTCTGGTAATGGTGTAATAAAATTAGACATGGAATAACCACCACCCGTTTGCACCATGGCAATATTCATCCGCGTACCGCTGGTAAAGGTTAGTGTAGCGGGTGAATTGATATTGGCATTCGTAAAATCGATAATATAGTTCCCTGTACTTCCCAACTGTCTCCTTACCCCCACACCAGCAATCGTTTCTATATCGGTATTGGTATAGTTGGTTGTACTGCTCCCCGTAGTGGTTAACAAAACTTTATCGGTTGCACTTTTCGTGGTGATGTAACCAAAATAGGTTAAATCTCCCCCGGAACTGTTCCTGAATTTATATGTTTTGGCGACCAAACTTCCACCACAGGTAGCCACCGGTGCCAGGGTAAGCATATCTACTTCACAACTGGTTGCAGTACCTGAATAGGCCACAACATTTTTTGTAGATAATACCCTCGATGAACTATATTGACTACCTACTACCCCATTTGGTATGGTAACGAAACTACCTGCAGCCACCAATGTATAAGAATTGGTTGAAGCCAGCGAACCATTAGTATTGTAATTGGTAATTGTAAGTGTTGTATTGGCCTGCGTAGCCACAATGGTGGTTTGCTCAGCAGTAGAGTTACCCGCACTTCTGATAATCAGGTATTCACTACCTAGGGAAGTAACAGGAGGAACAGGATTAAACACCCCATCGCCACAACCTGCAGGAGAATCTAAATTAGACCCCGAATTCATCACAACTGGTGCCGAACTTTCGACCAAACCGCCAATTGCGGTTTGAAAAATATAACTTTGGCCCGTATTTAAAGTTGTTATTGCCGTTCCATTTAACTTAATAGTGGTGTTGTTTTCAAGCGCCATTACACTGTACACCACATTACTCAATCCATCCCTGTAATAACCTACCCTAAAAGAAGTTCCTATAGCGGCATCGCCAAAACTGAATAATGCCGAATTTCCCTTTATATTTGCATCCGTATAGGCATCAGAAGCCACATTGCGGATGTTAACCGTAATTGGATTATTACCCTCTACAATGATCCCGCGATCATTAAGTATCGTATTTATAGCGTTAGCCGAGATTGTATTAGGATTCCCCACAAAACGATAAACTGCCGGTGCTGCTGGTGTTGGTGTAAGCGTGGTAACCAATGTTCCATCGCTCTTTTTTACGTTAACCGTAGTTCCAGCTGTATTGGTGGTCACAATTAACTCGTTTGCCTGACTCCAATATTGCCAGGGTGCTGGTGCAATGTAATGGGTTTTATAAGTCTGCCCAAACGCCGCTCCAAAGTTGAAAATAACAATAGCGAATAAAAAAACCACCCAGCGAGCAAAAGAGCTACCAAATTGTTTTGTTAAATTAATTTTCTCACCAAAAAATATATGCGAATAGCGGGATAGAGAGTGTAAATTTTTATTCATACGCTGGGATGATAGGTACCTGTATCATTAAGAATGATATCGTTCTAAAAAAGCTGTTTTTATTTCAAGAAATATTTACGTAATCTTAAAACCTGTGGTTTTAAAAATTGAAAATTTTATGAGCAATTAATTTAAGCCGTTCATTCTGTTCATCAAAGTATACAAAGATATATTATTAAGTATCAATATTTTTACCGCAAACCTAAAATACGTATAATTAATTATACACAAAAACATCAATTTGATTTTTATCAAAAAAAACGACTGCTTAAAGCATAAATTTGCATGTTTTTACCAGAGCCTGTGTGCCACATATATTGATCCTGATCAACTAAATAAATACAACTTTTAGCTATATTCGTTTAAGGCTTATACTTAGGTCAGGTAACAACTCTTGAATGCGCTATTCATTTCGATTAGCCAAAATCATTTTCTCTGGAATCTAAACGTTAACACAAAAGAATTAAATAAAACTTTGATTGTTTTAAAATGTTGAGATGGTAATCAATTAGGTATCTTATGAAAACTAAAGACAATCAACACGCAGCGGAAAAAGGGAGTAAAAGTAAAGGAAGCGCAAAGGAAAAGGCCTCCTTCGATCAAAACGGAAAGGGTTCTTCAGATAAATTTGGACAGGCAGGCTCCACACCTAACGAATCAGGAACGGGCGGGCCAGGTACTGTAGATAAAAACAAAAAGGCTTAGAAAAGATAAAAAGAGTAAATACTCTTTTTATCTTTCATAGATACTCATCTTTTCAGCCAGTTCTATAATGCTTTTTATTTTCAGCTTTTGGAAAAGTCTCAGTTTATAAGTACTTACTGTACCCATTTGAAGATTCAGCTGATTAGAAATTTCTAATACACCTATCCCCTTTGTTAGTAATTCTGCTACTTCTAATTCCCTGCCCGAAAGTTTGGTAAAAGGATTATCCGCATCGTTACCCAATATACTGTTGAACATATTTTCCTTCACATTTCTGCTCGAATAGCGACTGCCAGCTAAAATTGTAGTAATGGCGGTTACAATTTCCGATTCTTCTGCATTTTTAGTTAAGTAACCAGATGCGCCAGATTTTAAATATGGAACGGCATAAATATTCTCATTCAAAGATGAAAATACCAAAATTTTTGCGTTTGGCTGAACCAGTTTAATCTGATCGATTACCTTCAGGTTATTACCTCCCGGCAAGTTTACATCGATGATGATTAAACTTGGCGATTTTTCTGTTTCGACAAGCGCCTGCTCTAAGGTAGATGCATGAATGATTTCAACACCAGGCCAAAAGTCTGATATTAAACCTTTTAATCCACGACGGATGATCTCATGATCATCAGCGATGAGCACAGTAAAAGTACTTACGGCATTTTTTGTTTTCATTATTTTAAGAATATTCTGCAAGTTAATAAAAAGTTATTTTTTTGTACGCAATTGTAGTTAATTTTTCGTTTAAATGTGTAAATATTATTATACACAAGTTTACAGTTTTGTTTAAAACACCCGTGGGGTTGCCAATCTGATGTTTTGCTTAATGAACGAATAGGACAATGAAATCTCGTGTGTTCTGCCGCTATAGCCTTGTAATGGGCCGATTGAAAAATCGTAACCATAACCGATCCTGAGTTTTTCTGACGGAAAAATTTGTATCGCTGCTACGGCAGAGTTCCTGGGTGTAAGATCACGTTGCAAATAGTTTTTATCATACAGCTTTACTCCCGTCCGGTACGAACCGCCTACCCAGATAAAATCTTTGATCATCAAAAATGCATTCACATCTAAACTCGTTGGTCCCCCCCGATCATCTTTTAAGAGGAAGGAAGGTTTAACCTGAAAATCTTCTGAAAGCGGAAACAATGCGCCCGCGGTCAGGTAATAATGCGGTTTTGGCTGTGGGATAAAAGCATAACGGTCGATATCGATGTAAGTGGCAATCAGGTTATCGGCTGAGAAACCTGCATAAAACCTGTCGTTGGCAAAGTAAACCCCTGCCCTTGCATCGGGCACAATGGTACTCTGCACGCCTACTGGCTGGTTAGGCTCCGGATTGTTTGGGTTCAGCATGGAGCCGTCTATACCCAGCTGTACCATGCCCACACCCAAGCCCAGCGCCAATCTCGAGCTACCATCATCATTCATTCTGATGCGGTAGGCGTAGTTGCCGTAAATACTCAGGTTGGTCTGTGCACCCAGTTTATCGCTTGCCACCTGAAGGGCCAAACCAACGTTACCGCTGTTTGCAATGGCATCTACGGCCAGCGACATGCTTCTTGGTGCTCCGGTAATCCCTGTCCACTGGCTACGGTAAAAGCTATGCACATTCAGCACCTCTTTATATCCGGCGTAGGCGGGATTGATATAAATCCCGTTGAACATATACTGGCTATACTGGGCATCCTGCTGCGCAGATACCGGCTGCGAAAGCCACAAAAGCAAACCTGCTATTAATCCTATTAGTTTCTTCATCGTATCTTCCTCCCCAATTAGTTTTTAAATGCCCTGATCAGGGTGATATAACCTTTAAATACTTTCCACTCATTATTGCCCGCTTTTTTAACACGTAGCAGGTAATAATAAGTTCCCTCATTCAAGCCTTCGCCCGTCCAGTTATTCTGGTAAGCTTTAGCGCGGAATACTTCGTTACCCCAGCGGTTAACAATGGTGATTTCGTTTTCAGCAAATTGGGCCAGGCCGTTAATCTCGAAAGTATCATTTATACCATCGCCATTAGGTGTAAACAGGTTCGGGATCAATAAATCATCGCCTGTGATAATGGCTGCATCTGCCTGAACCATGTTATTGTTCAATACCGGATCTGGCTGATCTGCTTTTACTGTTGCCGAATTATTTAATACACCCGCAGCTAAGGTTCTTGCTTTAAAGGTTAATGTGGCACTCTGATTTAAATCTAAACTGCCAACTAACCATACTAAATCTCTGCTGGTGGTGGTATAAGTTGTTGTACCAATGGTAACCGTAATTTCTTTAGGCGCATCGATAATGGTGGCAAGCTTATCGGTAACCGTAACGCCTGTTGCCCTGTTTGGCCCTTTATTGGTTACCGTAATTTTATAGGTTACATCCGCACCTGTTTTGATATCGCCTTTGGTTAGCAATTCCTTTGTCACCATTAAATCAGCCGATTTATCTACAGCTACAAGTGCTTCCGGTTTAATGCTTGTTCCTGCTGGACTCGTCATGATGGCCAGATTTTTTATGGTATTGTAGCTATTTACATCTGGTGCAACTTTCGCATCAAAAGTTAATACAGTACTCGAATTGGCCTGCATATTAATCGTCCATTTCAAAGTGTTGCCCATAACCGTACCGTAACCTGAAACCGAGTTCGGAATATAGGTTAAGCCTGCAGGAAGTTCATCCGTTATGGTTACGCCATTTAATGCCGATCCGCCTGTATTTCTTACCTGAAGCGAATAAGTCAAAATTTCATTGGCCTGTGCTTTGCCATCTTTATTGCCTTTATTGTCAGCAACCGATTTACTACCTTCCAGCATTCCTTCTGTAGGGATGGATACCGTTGGGCTTAATGGTGTTGAGGCATTTCCAGGATCGGTTACGGTAGCCGTGTTGTTCACGCTTAACACACCCGAAGGAATGATAGCATTAACCGTTACCTTAAAGCTTACCTGCACCTGTCCGTTGGCAGGAATAGTCAAATTATTCCAGTTTAATATATTGCCGGTTAACGATCCGCCATTATCTGCACTGGCGCTTACATAAGTCGTATTAGCCGGAATGGCATCGGTAATCTTCACACCTGTTCTGGCTGTATTTCCGTTGTTTTTAACGATAATGCGATAAGTTAAAACCTCATTTGCCTCGGCCTTTCCGTTATTATTGGCATCGGTAACGGTTTTTGAACTTACGATTTTTGGCAATTCTAAAATAGTAGGATAATCATTGTCTTCCTCGGTTCCCGAAATATCCGAAACTGAAGTTCCTGCTGGTGTGGTGGCCGTTAGTGTAGCTGTGTTTCTTACCGAACTTGCATTTTTCTCTGCCTGCGTAATGGCATAAATGGCTGTGGCCACTGCCGTTTGATCAGGTGCGATACTTGCAGGTGTGAACGTAAGCGTTGATGAAATTTTTGGATCAAGCAAACTGAAATTGTTTAACGTCACATTCCCGGTATTTTTTGCCGTAAAAGTATAGGTAACCGAATTTCCATCAGCACTTAAAACACCTGTTTTAACCAAAGTAAGGCCTGGTGTTTCTTTGATCGGGAATACCGTAGGATCATCAGGTGCCAGGGTTCTCGGATCATCTGAAAGTTTACTCAGTTTATTAGCGCCCGAATAGTTGGCAACCAAACCCGCCTGATTTACAAACTTGCCATGATCAATTTCTGGTTGCGTTAAGGTGTGTCGTGCTAAAATCAATGCAGTTTCTGCAGGTTCTAATTTACTGATGGTAGCAGGCGTAATACTTCCCGGATCGGCGCCCTCATCAGTTACCACAATATTGGTTAAGGTAACATTTCCGGTATTGGTTACCTGAATGTTGTACTCAATTACTTTAACCACACCCGCACTATTGGCAAATATTTTAGTAAACCTAACCGATGGATTGGCCACAATTGCGGTAAAGGTGGCATCATCTGCTGCAGGCGTTGATGGATCGTCGGATACTTTTACAATCGTATTTCCTTTCGGGTCTTTTACGTTTGCACTTACCTGATTACTGAAACCAGCAGCGTTTACATCACTTTGTTTTACGGTATGTTTAGCTGTAATATTAACGGTAGCGCCTGGCAATACCGAAGTGATATTCGCCGGTATTAAACTACCCGCATCGGCATTGGCGTCAACTAATGTAATATCGGTTAAGGTTACATTTCCTGTATTTTTGAATATAATGCTGTAATTGATTACATCACCAGCCTTGGTTGCAACGTTTGTGGCAGCTTTGGTTAAGGTGAAAGCTGGCGACGGCGTTAATTTGGTTACTGTAGCATCATTTGGTGCCGGCGTAGATGGATCGTCGGATAACTGATTAATTGTATTTCCTTTATTATCGGTTAATTTTATGGATGCCTGGTTAGTAAACGATCCCTGATTAATGTCGTTTTGTGTTAAGGTGTGTTTTGCCGTAACATTAACACTTGCGCCAGGTGCCAAAGTTGAAATGCTTGCTGGTTTGATCGATCCTGCATCAACCGCAGCATCGCTCACGCTTAAATTACTTAGCGTAACACTTCCGGTATTGGTAATGGTAAAGTTATAATCGATCGATTCGCCAATTTTCGTTCCTACAGCACTGGCTACTTTCGTAAAAGTTAGTGAAGATGTATTCAAAACTGGTGTTTCCGTAGGAATATCGTTTCCAGCTGCAGTTCCGGAAATATCTGTAACCGTATTTCCTGCTGGTGTTTTGGCACTTACCGAAGCGCTGTTACTTACTGATCCGGCATCTTTATCACTTTGTGAAAGAATATAAACCTGATTGTAGGTAAAACTCGCTCCTACGGCTAATGCTGTTGGAAATGTTTGATTTAAAGCTAATTTCTGATCAGTTAACACCACATGATTTAAGGCTACCTCGCCCATATTGGTGATGTTGAACGTGTAAGTAATGCTGTTACCATCTGCACTTAGCACAGCTGTTTTAACCAATGTTACTTTGCCTTTCATGATCGGTGTGGTAACGGTTGATTGGTTGTTTACATTTTCAGGATCTGTTGTTTTACCTGTTGGATTTAGGGAAACACTATTGACTAAATTTACACCGGTAAATCCTGCTGCAACATGTCCGTTAACCGTTAAACTTACCTGTTCACCTACCAGTAAATCTGCAGTTAGGGTAAAGGCATTGCCTGACGAACTGTATGTTCCTCCCGTTGTGTTATAGGTTATATTTTCTAAACCTGCCGGAAGATTTTCTATCAATGCAATGGATTCACCACTTAATACCGTTGCTGGTCCGTTGTTTTTGATGATGATCGTATAACTGATATCGCCATTGGTTTCAACACCAGTTACATTGGCGGTTTTGCTTACCTGAAGATCAGTTATCCAGTTCGGGATGTTTACCGTAACGATTGCTGTTGAAGTTTTTGCCACATCCAGTTTATCGGTAATCTGATAAGTCAAGGTATAAACTCCAGGAAGCGTTCCTGCTGCAACATTTACTTTTCCGCTTGCCGCAACGATGTTAATTTTTGGATTTGAAGTTGAAATCTGATTGATGGTAACCGTAGCGGTTGTTGCAGGTGAAACATCATTATACTTATCGTTAACCAGGATATTTTCAACAGCTGTGCCACCTGTAAAACCATTTGCTGTTCCGGTATCGTCTTTGGCCAGAATGGTACTGGTACCAACCGTGATGGTTACCGTAGCTGTTTTCGTCTGGCCTGGGTTCAGTTTATCTTCGATCTGGTAAACCAAAGTATAAGTTCCTGCCGGCGTGTTTGGTGCAACATTCACCTTTCCGGTTGTCACATCTAAAGTAACATTCGGATTGGTGGTCGAAACCTGACTTAATTTCACCTCATTTAAGGTAGCCGGATTACCGTTGTAGGTATCGTTAAGCAATACATTTTCAACTGCAGTTCCGCCAGTGAAGCCATTTGCATTTCCGCTATCGTTTGTGGCAGCCAAAGCAGGTGCAGCAACTGTGATGGTTACTGTAGCCGTTTTCGTCTGACCTGGGTTCAGTTTATCTTCGATCTGGTAAACCAAAGTATAAGTTCCTGCCGGCGTATTTGGTGCAACATTAACTTTTCCGGTTGTCACATCTAGAGTAACATTTGGATTCGTGGTGGAAACCTGACTTAATTTCACCTCATTTAAGGTAGCCGGGTTACCGTTGTAG